>CAWFSJ010000011.1:0-4572 GCA_963818505.1 uncultured Actinomycetota bacterium | reverse complement strand
TGGGCGATACACGTCCGACCGGTGCTGAATGGCGATGATGGTGACCATCGCCTGCTCCTGGTCGATCTCGTAGACCACGCGGTAGTCGCCCCTGCGTGCGCTGTGCAGGCCCTCGAGCTCGAAGCGCAGCGGCTTGCCCACACGCTGCGGGTTGTCCGCCAGTGACCCGTAGATGAACTCCACCGCAGCAGCGGCAACCTTCTCCGGCAAGCGCTCCAGGGCACGCGCCGCTGTCGCCGTCCACATGACGGCGTGGCTCACGGCTGAATCCTGGCCAGCGCCTGCTCCTTGGTCATGACCTCGCGCTGCCCCGCAGCCACCTCGTCACGTGAGGCCCGGATCTGGGACAGCACCTCAGGGTCACTGAGCAACGCCAGGGTCTCCTCCAGCGACTCCAGATCATCGGCGCTGATCAGCACCGCGGCAGGCCGTCCGTGCTTGGTGATCGTGACCCGGGCGTGCTCAACCTCGACCTGCTCCACCACCTCGGACAGCCGGTTCTTCACATCAGCCAACGGCAACCGATCCACCGCACTCATGGCTATAAGTATGGCTACATTCGGTGGCTTGTCAATAGGGATCACAGGCCCAGGGACTCACCGCAAGACGGGCCTGCCGGTACTACTTCTTCACCTTGTCGATGAGGCCCTCGGCCGCGCTCTTGGCCTGGTCGACCCAACTCGAAGCCTGCGACGCGCCGCTGTCCAGCAGCTCCTTGGTCTTCGCCGTGATGCTGTCCAACTGCTTCTTGGCCTCGCCGGTCATACGGTCTACGCGGCCCTCGTGCTCGAGTTCCTTGTTGCCGGTTACAGCTCCGGCTGCGATCTTTGCGCGACCCTTGATGTCGTCCTGCTTGATGGCCATGAGTGGCCCCCTTCCTCTAGTTCCAGGGTACGCCCGGCGTGGCAACCCCAACGGGAACTGGCTTGGATGAACAACGTGAGATCGCTCATAGTCCTGCCCGGGATCTGGAACTCCGGCCCGACGCACTGGCAGACGCTGTGGGAGGCCGCTGACCCGGCTTTCGTGCGGTTCCAGCCCCCGGACTGGGACCAGCCGGTGCGCACGGAATGGATCGCGGCGCTGGACGCCGCGGTGGTTGCAGCCCCCGAGCCGCCGGTGCTAGTGGCCCACAGCCTGGCTTGCCTGGTGGTGCCGATATGGGCGGCGGAGTCATCGTCGTCGGTCGCGGGAGCCATGCTGGTGGCGCCCGTGGATCCTGCCTCACCCGCGTTTCCGCCAGCCGCCGCAGGGTTCCGGGAGGTGCCCCGGGAACCGTTGCCGTTCCCGTCGCTGGTGGTCGGAAGTCTGGATGATCCCTACGCGGACGTGGCCTTCGCCCAGGACCTGGCGGTCGACCTCGGCGCGGAGTTCGTGGTGGCCGGCGCGCTGGGCCACATCAATGCCGACAGCGACCTCGGGGACTGGCCGCAGGGCCAGGAGTTGCTGGCGGGCTTCGTGGACGGCTTGGGTGGGGGTGCCGCCGGGCGCGGATGATGTCGTATAGTTGAGGAACCGACGCGGGGTGGAGCAGTTCGGTAGCTCGCTGGGCTCATAACCCAGAGGTCGCGGGTTCAAATCCCGCCCCCGCCACTAGAAATGCAGATGGTCCCGGCTCGCTTGCGAGCCGGGACCATCTGCGTTTCTCATGGCGTTCGGGCCACGGATTTGGGAGGAGGCCGCGCAGCGGCCGACGGCTCCCGCCCCCGCCACTATTTGACCCTCCGGGACCGAGGAACACCCTCGGGACCGGGGGGTCATTTCTCTGCTCTGACGTGTGTCACGCCTATTGCATCGAGCAATGAATTCGACGACAGTTCGACACAGGTCTACCTGCAACGACCCGGAACGCACTGGTAGGAAGACCTCCCTCCCAAGCACGCCACCGGTACCTATCAGCACGCCCCGGGACGCCGTCGAATGAACCGGTTGGCTGTCGTTCGAATCCCTCAGGGCGCGCTTTTCTGGCTCTGATGTGGATCCGACCCTTGATGCACAGGCCGAAGGCTGACTCCAGTGGGCGTGTCTGTGAAGGCGCCGATCTTGTAGGCAGTCGGGCGTTGACTCTTTCCGTCTTTGCGCGGGACCGTCGCCGATGCGTTCGACTGGTCAGGCATCCGTTGGATCCACCGGCCATGCCTTCACACTCAAAGTGCGATCGGATCACCATTTCGGTCGTCGCCTTCAGCGGCTCACTACTGCCGCGTGAAGGATAGGCCCTGATCCGCCCAGTCCGGTCCGCTGCTCTCTCCGAGTATGCACCTGTCGCCGCCGCATGCCTTCGCCTCGAGGACGAAGTCGCCCGTGGCGCCCGGTTCGAAGGTCCGCCCGTGGGCGGACAGGCACTTGGTGAGGTCCACCGTGAAGCTCAGGGAGTTCGCCGGATTGGCCAGCAGGTCATCGGCCTGGTCGGTGTAGCGCACGCCGGCCCAGGCGAACGCGGAGTCCGCCTCCACCAGGGATGGACCCGGATTCGAGAACGCGGACTTCGGGCATTCCTGTCCCGTGCTGTAAATCCCGACCCCGTAGCCGAGATGACCCATGTCGATCCACGGGGCAGTCTCGGGCGGTATGCCCGCGCGCTGCGGCCGCCAGAATGTCAGGTTCACCACGACGTGCCCGTTCGAGTCGGCTTCGACCGGGAACCCGTTCTGCAGCGTGCCCGGCTCACCGTACGCGACAGGGTATTTGACTGCCACCGGTCCGCCGTGACCGTCGTCGTAGGACACGAGCGCAGGCACGGTAGCGAAGATGTACGCCAAGGTGCCGGTGAGTTGGCTCTGGACGCCGTTGTCGGTGATGCGCTCGACCATGACGTCGCCGGTGCCGATCTGCGAGGCCGGGGCCCGGGTCACGAGCATCAGAGCGTCAGCGACCGCGCCCGTGGGGTTCGGGGTGAGATTGCCCATCCCGTTGCCGTCCGGGTCGAAGGCATCGGGGAAGGGCGTATCACTGTCGGCGAGGTGGGCGTACCCGGTTCCCCCGGGTGAGCAGTAGACCAGCCCCTCCGCACGCGGAACCGCCTGGTTGGCGCCGCCGCAATCCAGCTCGACGAAGTCGCCTGGTGCAATCCCGATTGCGAGTTCTTGCCCCCACAACAGATCAGCCGATCCAATCGCGTCGACCAGCGCGGACGAGTTGGCGTTCCCCGTCCACCAAAGGGCAGCATGCTGCATCGACTTGATGGGGAACGAACCAGCAGGACCTGGCAGCGTCGTGTCCGCAGCCTGCGCGGAACGGGTGACCTTCGAGCGGTCGACGTTGTCAATGACCATGTCGCCGTCGTCGTCGATGTCGATCACGTCGGGCACCCCGTCAGCATCACGATCACCGGCCGGAGAGTTCTTCGGGAGCTTGGAGCGCACCCGGCCGAAGCGTCCGGCACCGATCGGCACCCCGTGGCGGGCACGAGCCCAGCGGGAACTGTCCACCGCGGCGCGCGGCAGGCGACGTGCGACCTGCGCATACTTCGGGTGCACCACCACCTTGCCCAAATGCCTGCCAGCCCGGATGCCGACCACAGCCCGCCCGCCCTGGTGGCCGACCACCACCGGGCCGGCGTACTTGCCACTCGGCGCCCGCAACTGCAGCGTCACTTGCGCGGCCGGGGCCAGCACCCTGAACGCTCCCGTGCGAGCCCGCACCACCCGTGCCTTCCCGTTGGCCGCCAGCGCGATCACGGTGTAGCCAGGCTTGTCCAACCGCCCGGTGATCCGCTTGTGCGCCTGCTTACCCGCTGCCACCACCGTCACCGCGCTGGTTGCTGGCGACCCGGCAGCCACAGGGACGGCGCCGTAGCCGGCACTTGCGGGCAGCGCTGCCACCACAGCCATCGCCGCCACCGCCCCACAGGCAGCCGCGACACCACTGCGCCGGCGTGAATGAACTTTGATCCTCATAGCCCCGCCCCTTCCCTGCGACGAACACGACAGGGTGTCCGCGAGAGCGCTGCAACCAACACGAGCGGCGGCATGGGAAGCGGCGTACGCATCGGACCACGCCCTCCACGACCATTATCCCACCAAAGCCGTGACCACTAGACCCTGGTCACACAGACCACGAGTCGTTCCACCTCCTTGAACTCAACTGACCACACACTGCGGTGCCAGACATGCCACTACCCGGGACCCCCACGCGAGTCCCGTCAGTAACAACATCCTGAGGGGTGATGGGCGCCTTCCTCGCGCTGTCTTGACTGTCCTCCGTGGTCGCTCTGATCAGCACTCCTGGCCAACCGGTGAACTAGGGATGATTGATTTCGCTCAACGACCGAGCGTCGCATCCACCGAACTCCGGCATCCATCACGGCACCTCAAGCCGCGCTAGCGCACCCCGGCACCCCCGCAGTCGCCGAGGATGCCGCCTGGGTCACGCGGGACGATTGGCCGTCCCAACCTGCACGCACCGACCACGTCCGCCCGACTCGAGGTACCGTCCTAGCAGGAGGTACGAGCCATGCCGACACCGCAAGGAACAGGGGTCCTATGCACCTGTCGCGGTCCTGTCTGGGCTCCCTTCGGACGTACCCCCCGCCCCCGGCACTAATGAGGAAGGCCCGGTTCCTTGGGGTCG
>CAWFSJ010000010.1:0-4536 GCA_963818505.1 uncultured Actinomycetota bacterium | reverse complement strand
CTGTGGGGGGAAGTGCCTCCTCCTGTGCCTGCTTGACCGCAACGCTGACCGCAACCGCCGCTTTGGAGGCATCGCTGCTACGCAGGTGGGCGTAGAGGTCCGTAGTGGTTGACGTCAGGGCATGTCCCAAGATCTTGCTGACGGTTACGTCCGGCACCACGGTCACCGCCAGCGAGGCGAACCAGTGCCGCAAGACATGGAACGCACCATTGATGCCCACGTGGTACTGAGGCAATCTGTAGCCTTGCCACGAGTGCCTTCTGACGCCTCAGCATCGCCACGACCTCCGGCGCCGGAGCTCTCCAGGCGTGGGATGAGTAGTGCGCCCCGGCTCACCCAAGGGACTCATCCAGGGCGACATCACGCAGCCACGGATTCCGACGTCGGCGAGGCAACGGTGCTCGGCAACTGCCGGGTCGAGGTGAGCGAGAGCAGCGCGAGGACCCCGGTGGCCAACAGACCCAGCTTCAACGACTGCAACTGTGCGTCCTCGTACCCCGCCACGATCGCATCGGTCTCCTGTTGGTCGATGCCGGCACTCGCGGCAGCCTCTGCGATCTGATCGGAGGAGACGAAGTCCAGTCCGGTGCCCGCAGCAACTCCCACCTGCTCGGCGACCGCCGCGGTGATCCGGTCGTCCTCCTGGACGTTCTTGACGAACCCGGCGGTCAGCCCCGACGGGACGACGGCGCCGATCAACGCGACGCCCAGCGACGAACCCAGTTGCTGACCGGTGTGCTGCAGCCCACCAGCCTCCCCGGCCGGATGCATCGACCGACGACTGCACCACGTTTCCCAACTGGGAGACGATCAAGCCCATTCCGACGCCGAGAACGGCCATTGACCAAGCGAAGGCACTTGGGGATGGTTGGCACCCAAGGACTCCCCGGTGACACCGTTCGGTTTCTCACTGACCCCGTTTGTGGTACTGGGCGGCGCGATGCTGCTCTGGGGTTCGTCTCCTGGCAGCACCACCGGGACACGCCGATCCGTGACGCCGACTCCATACCGACGTCGCCGGGGATCGACAGCCGCAGGCTCGGGCCGATCTGGTTAGGGTGCCGCCATTCAGGAGTCGACCGCCTTGGTGATGTCGCCGGTGCCCTCTTCCAGGGCCTTGACGACCGCGTCGTAGTCGCCCTTGTCGATGGCCCTATTGGTCTTCTTCACGGCCTTGGTGACCGCGGCATCGATCCGGTCCAGGTACAGGTCGTCGATGACGGCCACGATCGCCGACGAGTTCACGGGCAGCCACTCCTCAGCGTCGAGGCCGATCGTCTTCTCATCGTGACGCTTCATGATCTTGCCGACGCCTGCACCGATACCTGCGCCAACCGCGGTGGCCGCCAGAAGCGGCGGGGCGAACAGCCCGACGACCAGTCCGAGCCCACCACCCAGGATGGCGCCGCCGCCCACCGGACCGGCACCGTGCTCCTTGGCCGTGACCTTCCCGGCCGAGTCCCGGTCGAGCACCTGTGCCGCCACGACGGCGGTGTCACCCAGGTTCCTGATGGCTTCGTAGTCCTCGCTTGCTGAAGCGTCGTCGCCGTAGGAGGCCACGTACAAGATGTAGTTCCGTTCTGCCATTTCCAACCTCCGTCGTCTGGCCCGGCCGAGGATCGGCCGAATCACGTCATCAGCGACCCCCGCGACACACATGCCTGAGTCCAGGCACGTCGAGGCCGGCGGTCACCGCCTGAACGCTACGGGCACCGCGCGGGGGGCCGCCTCACCCGATGTGGATGACTCCCTCCGCACGACCATGCGGCAGAGGATCGGGCGGACTGTCGGTGATCCTACTGATGCGGACACAGCCGTTCTTCGCCTGCACCGGCTGCGCATGACGGGACCTCGGGCGCTGACATCGACCCCGACGACCCAGCACTTCTTGGTGGTGCACAGAAGTCCCTGCGACCCGGTCTCGGCGGACCTGACCGCGTCGATCGTCCCGGGTCACAGCGCCCAGGCAGTGCTCGAGCTACTCCGGGACGCAAGGAGTGCGTTACGGCAGTGCGACCACAGCGCGAATGGTTACGCTGCCACCCCCGCTGAGAGGCCTCCTCGAATGCGCCCTTCCGTCGCTACGGCTGAGGTTGAGTCCACGGTTGTGGTGTATGGATGACCGGGTTCGACGTGGTGCCGCACATGGGTGCGGTCGACGGTGAAAGATCCGCAGGGGGCTTGCCCGCGACGGATCACTCACTTGGCCAGCACGTTGGCAATGGCCAACAGGGTCATGTCCAGTCCGCCGAATCTGGCTTGCTGGGGCGCTGACCCTCCCTCGACATAGTTGAGGTCCAGTAGCGCGGCCCGTTCATGTCGACGGCAATGGCGCCCCAACGCGCCTTGATCGCATCGGCATCCAGGGCTTTCACTGCCCGGCCGGGCAGTCGTTGAGATCGATCGTGTTGTAGACGGCAGCATGCAGCGAGATCAGCGGCCCCTTCGCCAGCAGCACCTCACAGTAGCGGTTGTTGTGCAGATCGGCCACGACGCCACGGGGATCCTGCACGACCTCATCCGGGATCGCTGCCGAGTCCCGGTCGCGCAGAACGACGTATCCGGCGACTGCGACGAGTAGCAGGCTCAGTGCAAAGGCGATCCACGGCCATTTCCGGCGCTCGATAGGCGTTGTGTCGCGTTCCGCGTCCGGACACACGACATTCACCCTGTTGTGCCAGGGTGACACGATTGACGTCGGAGAGGGGAAGTGATGAGCCGTAAGCCCACCGCAGAACACGAGAGGCTCGCCCAGGCCACCGGCAAGGCCGAGGCGGACCTGTTCACCGCCAACCCGTGGTATGAGTGGGGCCCGTACCTCAGTGAGCGGGCCTGGGGCACAGTTCGAGAGGACTACTCGCGTGGCGGCGATGCGTGGACGTACTTCCCGCACGACCATGCCCGCTCGCGGGCTTACCGGTGGAACGAAGACGGGATGGCCGGTATCAGCGACGTCCACCATGAGTTGTGCCTGTCGCTGGCACTGTGGAACGGCCGCGACCCGATCCTAAAGGAGCGGATGTTCGGCCTGGCCGGTCCGCAGGGCAACCACGGTGAAGACGTCAAGGAATACTGGTGGTATCTCGAGGGGCTGCCCAGCCATTCCCTGTTGAAATGGCGATACCACTATCCCCAGCAAGAGTTCCCCTACGACGCTCTGGTCAACCACGGCCGCGGTCTGGCCGACCCCGAGCTGGAACTGCTTGACACCGGCGTCTTCGACGAGGACCGCTATTGGGCGGTGGATGTGACCTATGCCAAGGCGTCGCCGACTGATGTCACCATGCGGATCGAGGTGACGAACCACGGCCCGGACACCGAGACCCTGGACGTCCTGCCGACGCTGTGGTTCCGGAACACGTGGTCATGGGAGCCGGATCGGCAGCGCCCGCGGCTGAGTTGGTCCGGTGATGGGCTGCTGGTTGCTGACCACCCGCTGGCGGGATACCGGCTGGACCCTTTGCCAGGCCCCGACGGGAGCCCGCCTGAGGGGCTCTTCTGCGAGAACGAGACCAATGTCCCGCGAGTCTTCGGTGGTGAGGCGACGACGCAGTTTCCCAAGGACGGGATCAACGACCACGTGATCTCGGGGGCGGCCACGATCAATCCCGAGCAGGTCGGGAGCAAGGCGGCACTGCGATACCGGGTGACGGTGCCGCCGGGGAAGACCGCCGAAGTCTGGTTGCGGCTGCACGGACCCGACCAGGGCCCCACCGACCGCACGGCGATGAGACGCACGGTGGCAAGCGGCGAGAGGTCGACGCCACCGAGTTCTACGACGCACTCGCGCCAACTGGTACCACACCCGAGAAGATGCGGATCCTCCGACAGGCCAGCGCCGGACTGGTGTGGAGCAAGCAGATGTATCCGTACAACGTCAGCCGCTGGCTGGACGGTGATCCGGGGATGCCGGCACCACCGCCGGAAAGACTGTACGCACGCAACTGCGGCTGGCGACATATGGACGCTTTCGATGTGCTTGCCATGCCGGACCCGTGGGAGTACCCGTGGTTCGCCGCGTGGGATCTCGGCTTCCACGCGATCGCGTGGGCACACCTCGATCCGGCCTTCGCGAAGTACCAGTTGATGGTGCTTCTGCGCGAATGGTTCCAGCACCCGAACGGGGCAATGCCTGCGTACGAGTGGAACTTCGACGACGTCAACCCACCGGTACACGTGATGGCGGCGCTGCGCGTGTTCAACATCGACGGCGGCCAGGACGTGGAGTTCCTTGAACGTGTCTTCCAGAAGTTGGTCGTCAATTTCACGTGGTGGGTGAATCGGGAGGATCCCGACGGCAACAATGTGTTCAGCGGCGGCTTCCTCGGCCTGGACAACATCAGCCCCATCGACCGCTCCCACCTGCCCGAGGGTGTCACCCTCGAGCAGGCCGATGGCACGGCATGGATGGCCTACTACGCCCTGTCGATGCTCATCATCGCCGTGGTCCTATACCAGCAGAACCCGGTCTACGAGGACATGGTCATCAAGTTCCTCGAGCACTTCCTGCAGATCTCGCAGGCGTTGTCGGATCAA
>CAWFSJ010000009.1:0-24998 GCA_963818505.1 uncultured Actinomycetota bacterium | reverse complement strand
GCCGCGGCGCACTGGGACTGCGAACACTCAACTCGCATGGCGCGCGGACCGATGACTCCAACACAGCCTCCGGATCCAGGGGCGAAACGGGGGTTTGACCATGTCGAAGCCACAAGCCATCTGGGTGCGGCTGACACAACCGGCGCCATGCAGTTGGTGCGGGTTGGTCATCCAGCCGCAGGCTGCTGCGGTCTCGGACCTCGGCTCCGGGAATGTCTGGTGCTTGGCCTGCACTACCGCGGCGGTCAACCCCGACCCAATGGTGCAAGCCCAGTTGCCGACCCCTGGCACTCCAGGGGCCTCTGCCCGCCGCGAGCACGAGAGACGAAAGGCGGCCGATGAACAGCGGATCCGCGCGCGGTGGGGTCGCATGGGCGGACTGGTTGTGGCTGGCTCGAAGGAGAGACCCAGCACGCACGCTTGGGAGTGCGGCGCCATCGGCGAGGAGCGCCTCGGCACTCGTCTGAACCGCCTTATCGATGATGGGGTCGCTGTCCTTCACGACAGACGTATACCGGGCAGCAGGGCCAACATCGACCATCTCGTCATCACACCGGCAGCCGTTTGGGTCATCGATGCGAAGCGCTACAAAGGCCGCCCGGAACGCAAAACTGAAGGTGGTCTCTTCCGGCCCAGGACTGAGAGTCTGCGGGTAGGCGGCAGAGATCGCACGCATCTTGTCGACGGGGTCCTGAACCTGACACGACTCGTGCAGCAAACCGTCTGCAACACGCCCGTCAAGGGCGCGTTGTGCTTCGTCGACGCAGACTGGCCGCTATCCGCTCCAGCATTCTCCGTGCGTGACGTGGTGGTGGCGACAGTCCGCCGCCTCACGCGTCTGATCGGCAAGGAGCAAGCGGGAAATCTGGACGTGCACCAACTGAGTTCTCACTTGGCGGCTCAGTTCCCTTCCTACGAGGGGACTTGAGGGCCGTGGCGTGGCCACCTCTGGGATCCCGCCCAAAGAAGGCGCTTCGCCGTTCCTCAGCCACGTCTCGCATTGGCGGCGATGATGCCGGCGACGGCCGGGGCTTGGTCCTCCTGGAGGAAATGCTTCCCGGGGACCGCTGACATCGATGACAAACCCGTGGCCGCCAGAATCGCCAGACCGTTGCGACTCAGCGGCAGGATCGGGTCGCGCGCACCCCACCCGACGGCCACTGGATAACGCACTCGCCGCGAGTCCACGACCGCGGAGTAGTCCCCCGGAGGCGCCGAGCGCAGACGGCGCATGATCCGCAGGTAGCCGGCGCCCTGGTCATCGCCGAGCGCTAGGACGCGATAGGCGTCAAGCTCCGCCGGCGACACCGCAGACATGTCGGCGATTCCAACGCGGCGCATCATCAGCCGCCACACGCGGGGGCTGGCCATTGGTCCTCGCACTGAGTGCGCGGCCCGCGCCAGCAGTTCACCCGGGTACGGAGCTTTGCCGAGTCCGAGCATCGTGTTGAGGATCGTCAGCGAACGAACCCTGTCGCTCAGCAGACCACACAACTCGAATCCGACCGGACCGCCTGCGTCGTGGACGACGAGGTGGAAGTCGGTTAGGCCGAGGGCATCCACGGCCGCCGCCGAGAACCTGCCCAGCCCGGCGATGGACACGTCAAGGCCCGGTGACCTGTCGGCCAGGCCAAGCCCAGGCAGGTCGAAACTCAACGCATCGAACCCCATCGCCGCCAGCTCGTCGATCACCTTGCGGTAGAGGAAGCTGGACGCCGGCAGACCGTGCATCAGTACCACCGGATCGCCAGTGCCCGCACGCCGCACGAACGACCCGATGCCGTCGGCAGTGAATCGTCGACCCGCCGCTTCGTGCAGGGCAACGACCTCGCGCACCTCGGCACCTGCGTTCAACGCCGTGGTCTCGTTCACCCGTGTATCGTGACGCGAACACCACCGCAACGCGCGCCGGACAGGCGCCGTGGCGACGGTGCCGTTGGACTCCGCAGGATGACGCGACATGCTCCTCGACAAGCCAATGGACGTGGCGAACGAGGAGGTCGGCAACATGAAGTTCAGTCTCGGACGGGTCGGTGTGCTGCTGGGGGCATTGCTGCTGGTGGCGGCGTGCACATCGAACGCCGACCAGGGTGCCGGGGCGTCTCAGGATCCGAGCGGCACGACCTCGCCGGCCGTCACTGGCAACGAGTGCCCGATGGTCTATGACGCGTCCGAGGCGGACTTCTACCCGATCCAGCCGAGCTTCTCCGCGGGGTACACCGCCGCCGCGCAGCACGTGAGCAGTGACACCGAGAACTGGGCCTACGTCGTCACCGGCGACTTCCCATACTCGCAGTGGATGGCTTGGTACACATACACCGCCAAAGGCGTCCCACTGGTCAAGCTGTCGGACAGCGACATCCTGCCGGACAAGGGCTCGACGAACCCGTTCGTGGACGGCAATCCGATTCTTGCGCCCAAGCGCAGTTACACCATCTACCTGATGCCGAACAGCACACCTGCCAGCGTGATCAGCTCGATGCAGAGCGAGGGGAAGAATGTGGTGACGCTGCCTTCGGCATCCACCACGCCGGACGTCGTCATCGTGAGCAGGAGCTACTGGTCGTTCTCGAACGACGGCCTGGGTGACTACTCCCGCTTCGGTTACGGAGGTCCCACGAACACTCCGACGCACTCCCTCAAGGCCTATATGACCGACGAGTCGACTGGCGAGATCACAACCACGCCGGTCGAGGACTGCGGTTCCCAGAGTGCCGTGCCCCAGAAGGTTTGGTACAACGCGGCCAATAACTCGCCCATCGTGACTTTCAAAGATGCGCCTCGGCCCACGGAGAAGGAATTGGAGGACATCCCGCGCTTCCTCCTGCAGACCGGGTCCTTCAGCGGCAGCGCCGGCAAGGAGTTCCCACCCTCCCCGGTACCTGACGAGGTGCAGTTCTACCGCAACGTCGCGGCCAGCGCCCCGTTCGCAGACGTGCAATCGGCCCCGCCGCCGGGAAATCCGCCAGATGCCTGCGGTGGTTATGTGATGGCCAACCTGCCCAACGACGTCGTATCGCTCGTGCGTATCCCAAAGGTCCCGAGCTTCCCGAACTACCAGGGTGCGACCGCGAAGACGCTGAACAAGGCCAACGACTACAACGTCGCGTTCTACAGCATCGTCATCTACGGCGCTGAGAAGCAGCTCGACGCGTACGGCACCACCGAGAACTCCCAGATCGGTAACCGCCAGATCGCTCTGGACAGCGACGGTGGCGCGACGGTCGTGCTGTACCCGAACAAGGCCACCAGCGACGAGATCGCGAAGATCGATGCCGTCGTCAAGGCCAACGGGTGGAACCTGCTCAAGAGCGGGGTGCAGACCACCTTGGCGCCCAACCTTCTGGTGATCCGGGAGAAGGGGCAGAACCCGCAGTGGAAGAAGGCGTTGAGCACCAACGACGTCACGGTCGGTGCGCCTTGTCCTCAGTCGACCGACCCGTCACTGCCGTTGCCCCAAGACCCTCCTAGCGCGCAGGTGACCCAGTTCAACGGGATGGGGTTGACCGCTCCGCAGGGTCAGAACTGCACTGTGGAGGAGTTCCTCTCCGGCAAGTGCCTGAAGAACTTCGGCAAGCAGTTGGCCAAGACCGGCGCCAAGTGGTCGTCGGCCAGCGACACACCGCCTGCCCAGAAGCCAGCCCCCTGACCAGGGATGCCCCCTGCCTATGCAGTGATCACCTCGACGCGACACATCAGCCCCGGGGCCTTCGACAACCTTGCGTCCGCGGTGATGAGAACGGTCTCCAGGGCCTCGGCCAGGGCCGCATACGCGGCGTTGTACGGGGTCAGGTTCTCGCGCAGTTCCCAACAACGGGCCAGCGAGCGCACGCCGCTCGTTCAGCGCGCCGCGAGCAACCGCCCGGCGCAGAATCGACAGGACCTCCAGATCAATGATCTCGGGGGCGAGGAGTTGCTCTCCTTGTAGACGGCCAATGCCACCACGAGAACGCTGGCATCAACGACGGGCACGATCCTCCTTCAGATCCGCGACCGCCTGGGCGAGGGGAAGCACTCCCCCCGCACGTCCATCCGCCCGATCGAGCACCTCGTCCAAGGTCGGTACCGATGCCTCGGCGATGAGCCGCGCCAGCAGGTACTCCTGCAGAGACTGGTGCGCGGCACAAGTCCCTAACCAAACCCGCATGAAGACCGCGGGCACTACCGCGCTTCCCGTGTCAAATTCCGTTCCAATTCCCGAATTGCAGTCCATTCATATGTCGTGACATATAGTGTCGTGACATAGAAATTGGAGGTTGACATGTCCAAAGTGCAGCGAGTCGGCGTCGTGACAACAGGAGTGGTGCGGGTGCGTCCCGAGCACATCTCGGCGAACTGGAAGCCGATGATGCTTTGGATGGCGACGTCGCGGCACTGGACGTCGCCATTGCCGATCCAGGCGTTCGTGGTGGAGCACGACGACGGCCTGGTGTTGTTCGACACCGGGCAAGACCGCGCGTCGGTGACCGATCCGGGGTACTTCCCGGGCGGGGTCGTCGGCGCCATGTATCGCCGGACCGCACAGGCGGAGATCCCGGCTGACCAGACGCTGTCAGCCGGTCTGGAGCGGTTGGGGTATTCGGCCAGTGATGTGTCGACCGTGGTGATCTCGCACCTGCACCAAGACCACATCGGTGGCCTGGGCGAAGTCCCGCAGGCGCGGATCCTCGTCGACCCGTCGGAGTGGGCCACTGTCCATGCCCGCGGTGCGGAGTTGTCGGGGATCATGGCGCGGCACATCGAGGCGCCCGGACGACAATGGGAGCAGGTGGCCTACGACGATCGGGATCGTGGAGTCGGCCCGTTCCAAGAATCGTTCGACCTGTTCGGCGACGGAACGCTGACACTGGTCCGCACACCCGGCCACACCCCCGGTTCGCTGTCAATGGTCGTGCGCCAGTCCGGGTGGGCACCCATGGCGCTGGTCGGGGACCTCACGTACTCGTGCGACCTACTCGAAGCGGGGAAGGTGCCCGGTTCCGGGGAGAAGGACGAACTGCGGCGCAGCAGCGACTCCCTCATCTCACTTCGCGATCACCTTCCGGGGCTTGCGATCCTGGCTGCCCACGACGCCTCTGCGCCGCAGTTGCTCGCCGAGGCCACCGCCGCGTGAAGACAGCGCTCGCGCTGGACAATGGGTGGCATGCGGATTGCCGAACAACTGCGCTACCTGGTGCTGGCGGCTCAGCTCGAGGGACGCAGACAGTGGTCACGTTCCTTGAAGCCCTTGGAGCTCACGCCCTCTCAGGCAGAGGTCCTGCGCGTTCTGCAAGACCACGGTCCCCTGTCGGTGGGCACCCTTGGGTCCCTCCTGGTTTGCGAGTCCGGCACCAACCCCAGCCGGCTCGTCGACCGGCTCGTTGAGCGTGGCCTCGTCGATCGGCGTCCAGATCCGCAGGACGCCCGAGCCGTGGTGCTGTCGCTGACGCGGCACGGCACCGACAAGGCCGACGCAGTCAAGAAGCTGGAGGAGTTCATGTACGAGCAACTCGACCAGTTGGCCGGGCCCGACGCAGAGGCAGCCAGCCGGTTCCTACGCAGCTACGTCGAAGGGACTCCCGTCGGAGAATCGTTCAGCCAAAGAGAACAGTTGGGATAGGGGACGGGGACCTACCCGCCCCCGACATCCTCCGCCCCAGCACTAAGCCCGATCGGCGCTGCATGCCAACCACCCTCCGCTTCCCACAAGCGCACTTGGTGATCGGTGCCCGAAGCACCCGCGTCCGGCCCGAACCAGCCGCGCAGGATGTTCGCCAGTTCATTGGGGCCGTCGGGCTCGCGGCGGGCGACGTTGACCGCGACCTTCATGAAGTCGAACGTGACCCATTGCGAATCGACCAGCACCCGGACCCCCCGCCCCTCCGGCAATCCCGCGTTGCTCTCGCGGCGAAGAGTCAGGATCGGGTTCCCACTCCCGCCCTGGATGACCTTTACCACCGCGCCCTCAACCTCCGAGAAGCTCTTGGTCTGCAGGTAGCGGGCAAGGCGCCAGTCGATGAGCTCGTGGAGCAGTCCGGCAAGCACGGGAGCGTCAACCACATCCACCTGCCGCCGCAATTCGAAACGGTCATCCGTCAGGGCGAACCACTCGCCGACCAGATGCTCCAACGGCCACTTGCGCCACCACTTGACCCACGCCTCCAGCGACGCCCGCCCAGGATCAGCCAACTCCTTGCTGCGGACGTCGCCGAGCAGCCGCGGGTCGCGCAGTACGAGATGCCGCGAACGCTGCGTCAGCTCTTCCACGGGCATGCCCGTCACGAGGCTGTCGGAGTCACAGAACGCACGCAGAGCCACCATCTTGTAGGACTTCGTCATGGATGTCGTGGCCACGTCCGCGAGCAGCGCCCCATGCCGTTCCGCAACCCCGGCCTCGAGCGCACTCAGACTTCCGCGTTCGGCCAGGAACCCGAACCAGCGTCCCGGCGCCGACGCTGGGTTGTAGCCGGACTGGAACGCCTCGCCGGCCGTCGGGCGTCGCCCATGTTCTTCCATCCATGCGTCCACGAATCCCGCAAGACTGCGACCGCGGCTCTTGGGCAGAAGCCGATGCAACTCGTCACGAGCTTGCACCTGGTAGTCCACTGAACAGCCAGCGGGCAGCTCCAGGTTTGCGGCGAGCAGTCGCTCCCGCAGTTCCGAGTCTGTCGCCGGACGCCCATCAGCCAAACCTGCGAGAAGTCGGGCCGGCAACAGGAACGACCGGTGGTTACCGACGAAGTCGATCACCGTCAGGTGTTGCTTGTCCGGACTCAGCCGAAGACCTCGGCCGATCTGCTGCAGGAAGACCACGGGTGATGAAGTGGGGCGAAGCAGCAGCACCGTGTCGATGGCCGGCACGTCGACACCTTCGTTGAACATGTCGACGCTGAACACAACCTGCAGCGCACCTCGCTCGAGGTCGGACAGGCTTTCGTGGCGCGGTGCGGACGTGGGCCCGGAGTGCACCGCCACTGCTGCGATCCCCGCCTCACGGAAGACCTGCGCCATCCGATCGGCGTGACGTCGGGAGACACAGAAGGCAAGCGTGCGTGTGCCAGCATGCTGTTGCCACTCTCGCAGCGCGGCGCTTGTTCGCTCCTGCGTGATCACAGCCGACTCAAGCGCGTCGGGATCGAAGCGGGAGTTGCGCCAGGGCAGCGGCGCGAAGTCCACCGGGTCGGGCACGCCCATGTACCGGAACGGGGAGAGCAGGCCTTGCTCGATGCCTTGCGTGAGGCCGCATTCGAAGACCAGGTTGTCCTCGCACAGCGACAGCAGGTCCGCGCCGTCTGCCCTGTCCGGAGTCGCTGTCAAACCGAGCAGGAAGCCGGGGCGCAGGTGGTTGACCACGCGCCGGTAGCTGGCTGCCGCTGCGTGATGGAACTCATCGATCACGACGTAGTCGAACCGTTCAGGGTGCAGTCGGTCCAACCTTCTCGACAGCGACTGCACGGTGGCCAGGACCACGTCGGCGTCCATCTCGTTCTCGTCGCCCATCACCAACCCGACTGTCGCGTCGGGACGGATCGCCCGGAACACCTCGCGGGTCTGCTGCAGGATCTCCTCGCGGTGCGCGACGAACAAGACGCGGCGGAACTCGGGACGGGTGGCGTCGAACGCGGCCAACCAGGTCTTGCCCAGACCAGTGGCCATCACAACCAGCCCACCTCCGAAGCCAGCGTTGCGCGTCCTGCTCAGGGCTTCCAATGCCTCGCTCTGCACCGAGGTCGGCGCGAACGGCTGTGACAGCGGCGCCACCGCCACCACGTCCGCATCTTGGGCACGCTCGGCTTGCACGTAGGCGTCAACCAGCGACTGGGTGAGTACTTGGGAGTCCACCCCCTCCCACAGCTGTCGGAAGGAATCGCGCAGCGGCGGCAGTACGGCGGGATCACGGGTCTCAAGCGTCCACTCGAATCCGTCGCGCAGGCCAGAAGCGCTGACGTTCGCGCTGCCCACGAATGCTGCGTCATAGGAATCCGCACGCGTTCCAAGCAGGTACGCCTTCGGATGGAACGACACCGGATCCGCGCGGTGGACCTTCACCTGGAAGCGCTCACCGTACTCATGACTTCGGGCCAGGAGGATCTGCAACGCCGCCTTCTCCGTGATGCCCAGGTAGTCGGTGGTCAGCAGGCGCACTCGACCGCCGCGGTCGAGCACGGAGTCGAAGTGCGGCTGCAATAGGCGCAGGCCAGACACCATGACGAAGGACACCACCAGATCGATCGACTGCACCGTGCCGGCGTCCACAAGGTCAGCGATCGCAGGTATCAGCGGTCGGGCTGGCCCATCGTGGAGACGGTCACGCGAGGCAGCGGTTGTGCGGGTGACACGGAGGTGCGCATGCCCGCGCTCGTCGCCCGACTCGAACTGAACATGCACGCCCGGCAGGTCTGCGCGAACCCGGTCGAGGAGATCCAGAACCGCTCGCCGTTCCTGATCACTCAACCCCCACCAATCTGGAGCGTGACGACCTGTCGCGACGAACTGCTGCCCCGAACCCACAGGAACCACGAAGGCGAGCTCACGGCCCGCAGCATTCGCCGCAGCGTCGCACAACCAGCACGACGCGTCCCCCCTGCTCACTGGACGAGCCTGCCATGAGTCCCCGATGAGAGGCGCGGTGATCATCGCCCAAGGCGTGTGTGACTGTCCGTTCTGCGTTCGGTATTGACCGAACACCGAACACGCTGCATTCTGGTGAGGTGAATTCAGAGAGGGACCGCGACGCCGTTGCACTTCTCACGCAAGCCCTACTTGAAGTCGGTTTGGAGCCAGCGGTCACGCATGAGAACGCCCGGATGGTGGTCCACGGTCGTCATGGCCTTGAGTTCAAAGTCGCGGTTAGGCGGCGCTCCCTCGTGCGTGAGGGTGACGTCCCCGGAATCGTTCGAGGGATTTCGGCTGCAGAGCGACGCCGGGGAGTGACCGGCGTAATTGTCTCCGACCGGATCACCGAGGACGCGAAGAAACGGCTCCGCGCGAAGTCGTTCGGGTGGCTGGACTTGCGCGGCGACCTGCACCTTGAAGCGCCCGGGGTGTTCATCGATGCGCGCGTGAGTTCGGCGGAGCCCCACGTGGAAGTCGCGAAGGAACCCTTGGCGGGTGCGGTAGGTCTCGAACTTGCCAGCCTTCTGCTGATGAATCCGGTCCGCACCTTTGGAGTCCGCCAAGCTGCCACCGAACTCGGAAGGGCGCCGAGCTCGGTCTCCCAGGAATTGCGGCGCCTGCGGGATTCTGGGCTGATCGACAATGAGAATCGGCCGGTTTGCCCGGACCTGTTCCGAGCACTCGCGAGGCGCTGGCGTCCCGAGTCGGTGGACCTTGCCTCATTACCCGGACCCGGCGACACACCCATCAATGATGCGCTGCGCCTGGGCCGCGATGATCCCGAGAACAACGTGGGCTGGGCGTTGGGCGACACGCTTGCCGCCATCGCCTATGGCGCTCCAGTGAGCACAACTGGCGGGTATCCACCAGACCTCTACGCCCCCGATGGCGCAACGCTGCGTCGAGCGAGGCAGCTACTGGGAACGTCCGCGACGCGGCAGGAGCGTGCAGGGACGCTCCGGGTGGCGCCGGTGCCGCTGGTCACCTCTCACCGCGTGGAATGGACTGCATCGGAGGCCGTTGGATGGCCGCTCGTGCATCCACTGTTCGTGGCACTCGACTTGGCCCAGGACCCCGATCGAGGTAGTGAGGTCCTGGCGGGATGGGATCCCCCCGGGCGGTGGCAACGTGTCTGGTAACGAGAAGGCCGCGCCGACCGTACATCTGCACGGGCCCATGCTGGCCGCCGTCGTGAGCGCCATCCCAGTGACTGCGCACGACACGGGTCGTCCCGTGATCGTGGTCGGCGGTCTCGCTGTGCTGTGTCGGCTTTCGCACCCCTATCGAGCCACGACCGACCTCGACACCGTCGCGCGCCTCCAGGCTGGCCAGGTCGGCCAGATCGAACTTCTCGTGGCCGCAGGCGCGACCCCCAGCGGGCCCACCGGCGTGCAGGTACAGACTCCACTCGGACCGGTGCAAGTAGATGTGCTCGAGGTGACGGACGCGGACCTTGCACCACTGCCCGATGACCCCACCGATCGGCTGCATGTCCTGAGCCATGCTTGGGCAGCGCAGACCGCGACGCCGGTTCATCTCGAAGCCGACGGTGCCTGGCGGTAACCGTCCTAGTCGCGCAACCAGCCCCACTAGTTGCCATGAAGCTGCAGTCTGCCATGAACAGAGGGGCCGCCAAGGAAGGTACGGACTTGCTCGACATCGTGCGCCTCACCACCGATCGCGCCACCGCTGCCTCGGTGATCGACGGCTTGCGGACTGCCGACGTTCAACTCAGGGCGGATGCGATCTTGCACGCACGCCGCTGGTTTCGCGAAGCTGCGGATCGGACTCTGCGACAGATCCGCAGCATCCCAGAGGGCACTTCGACCACAGCCGAGGATCTTGAACTTGTGGCCGAACTCCTCGACAGCGGGCTGCGATCATAAGAACCGGAGCCCTAGAGGCCTAAGCTGCTCGCCACCACGCACTACGGCTTGCTCCTCGGCCAGGATGGAGCAGATAGCCACCGGATCGAAACTCACCGCCGCGCGCGCTGGGCATGGTCGGCGATCGCCCTGAGCTTCTGAGCCACCTCGAGCATGTGGTTGAGGCGCTGCGCCGGACTCATCCGGAGCAGCACACGGATCTGCGCGACATCGACTCCGCGGTGATCCTCGACCGGAGACGTTGTGGCCATGTGACCACTCTAGGCCCGCACCGGTGTCCACAGATGTGAACGCGAGTCCCTGCGATCGGGGAAACCTTGGTTGCCTGGAGCTATGTCCACAACAACGTTCACGCATATCATTGATATCGGAGGTGACCGCATGGATGCTAGCGCAGCTGTACTCGAATTGCGCCAGCGCGCGGGGTTGAGTCAGCGCGAGTTGGCGCAGTTGTCCGGGGTTGCCCAGCCGAACATCGCGGCCTATGAGACCGGCAGGAGGCAGCCGTCTCCGAAGATGCTCGTGCGACTCACTGCGGCCGCACGTCCGCGCCCGTCGGTGATGCTGTCGAGGCACTCGCGCGCAGTTGGGGCGATCACCGCGAAACACCGAGCCCGCGACGTCCGTGTCTTCGGATCGGTCGCGCGCGGGGAGGACCACCCCGGCAGCGATATCGACCTGCTCGTGTCGTTCGACACTGGAGCGACCCTCTACGATCAGGTCGCCCTGACCGAGGAGCTCGAGGCTCTGCTCGGGGTTCACGTAGATGTCGTCAGCGCCGCCGGGCTCAGCGCACGCCACGATGCCATCCGGCGTGAGGCTCGGCCACTGTGACCTCCGGTCCCGAACTCACCGAACAGGACCGCCGCACACTCGGTGACATTGTCGACTTCGCAGGGATCGCCGCCCGGCTTGTCGCTCGAGGCCGACTGGTCTACGACCAGGACGAGATGCTGCCGCTTGCCGCCGAAGCGGTTCTCCACCGGATCGGCGAGGCAGTCTCGCGGTTACCGGACAATGTCACGGCAGCTCATCCGAGCGTCCGATGGCGGCTCATGCGAGGCATGCGCAACCTCATCGCTCACGAGTACGAGGTCGTGGACCCTGTGATTGTCTGGAACACCCTCGCGCATGAGTTGCCGGTCGACGCTGCCGCCGTCCAGGCCATCCTGGAATGCCGCTAGGTGTATGTAAGCTGGCACTACGGCGTAACAGCCGCCGCGTAATCGTCGAGCACCTCGCGAACCTTGTCGCGCATCAACTCACGCGGCTGCGCGACCAACGAACCCTCAGCCACCAACCGCGCCTGGACCGGCAGGAACTGCGCCAACAACTCGTACGGGATCTCCGCCAAGTTCCTCACCATCGCATCAACCGCGACCTCCACCGCCGGCTGCGGCCAGTAGTAGCGCGAGCGATCGCTGCGCGAGTACCTGCGCGCAAACGCGGCCCGCAGAGCATCCGAGGGGTAGAACGGCTGCCAGTACGACGGGTTCGCAAGCATCGCTGAGTCGAGCACCTCGCGCACATGTGACGCCTCGGCCCCGCAGATCTCGTCCTCGATGAACGACAGCGCGAACACGGCCTCTCGGTACGCATTCGTCAGTCCCGGTCCGACCTTGAGGATCGCGAAGTGGTCCTTCACTAACCCTCGAAGGGCACCGCGCGTTTGGTAGTCCGTGCTGTGCGCCTCGAACACCAGGTCCGTGCTGTCCAAACACCCCGCCAAGTGCGCCGCGCGGCCGGGGACGTACCGGAAGAGCTCGCTGTCCGAGAACTCGACGCCGGGCTGGGCCACCAGCGCCCGCACTCGCTCCCACGCCGCACCCACACCCGCGTTCTCAAAGGCCTTTCGCGTCAGCTCGATCGTCTCGGTCACGTCCTCCGGACGGGTCACATGGATGCCATGGGCACCGGCCGACTCGCCCCCAGGAACCGGGACCTCTGTGCCGATGACGTACCGCAGCGACCCCCGCGCAACCCCTTCGGCAACAGCAGCAAGCCGCGCTGTGCGGTCGGCGATGATGGCAGGCGGCAATGGCGACGGATCGTCAATGCACCCGATCGACGCATCGAGATGGATCTTGCTGAAGCCCGCCGTAACGTACTCCGCAACCAGCACTTCGGAGCGCTTCATGGCTTCGGAAGCGGGCAGGGCTTTCCAAGGGTTCGGGCCCAAATGATCGCCCCCCAACACAAGCCGCTCCGACGACAATCCCGCCCGTTCAGCCAGACTCTCGACCTCGCGACGGAAACCGCTGGGGACCATCCCGGTGTAGCCGCCCTCCTGGTTCACCTGGTTGCACGTGGCCTCGGCCAGCAGGATGTGCTCTCCCGCCACTGCGTGCTCGACCGCGGCCTCCAGCACCACGGGGTGTGCCGAGCAGATCGACGTGACGCCCAGCGCCACTCCCCCCTGCTGCGCCTGCACCACCAAGTCCAGAACGTGCTGGGTCATGACTCTCCTTCCGTGATCCACGCCCGCGCCTGCGCCATGTCGGGTTGGGCGGCGGTGCCCCCAACTCCACAAGTCGACAACGTCCCCACAGCGACCGCCAACCGCAGGGCGTCCATCTCTGAAGCACCCGTCAACCTGCCCGCGAGGAGACCCGCGTTGAAACTGTCCCCGGCACCAACTGCGTCGACGAAACGGGGCGAAGGCCTGGCGTCCACCGCGACACCTGCACTCGACACCGCGCCCCTGGCCCCGCGCTTCATCACAACCTCACACCCCAGCAACCTCGAGGCGGTCGCCACGTCAGCCCCAGCCAGAGCCTGCAACTCCGCCTCATTCGGCAGGAACACGTCGATGTGCTGCAGAACCTCTCCAAGGTCCCAATCACCGGTGGGGTCCCAATTGGTGTCCAAAGACGTCGTCACTCCCTGGGCCCGGAACCGTCGCAACGCCGTGGGCAACGCATCGCGAAACTCCTTCGACATGAGGAAGTACGAGGCCACGTGCACATGCTGCGCAGGGCGATCGGGCAGGGCGACAAGATCCGATTCCGACAACCCCTGAATCGCGCCAGCAGCGGTCAGAATCGCCCGGTCCTCCCCGCACTGCAGGATCACTGACAAGCCCGTGGAGGAGTCCGGATCGACCCGGGTGTGACGCAGATCCACGCCGGAATCCACCAGCAGCTCACGCGTCAGATCACCCAAACGGTCGGCCCCCACCACGGCGCACAAACCAACCTGCAGCCCCAGCCTCGCGACCCCACAGGCTGTGATCGCCGCGGAACCCCCCAGCACCAAACCCGCCCGGTCGACCATCGTCTCGGCCTGCCCGAAACGGATGTCCCTCACCTCAGCCAAGATCACGTCGGGGTTCGCGTCCCCAACCACGAGCAGATCAAGTTCACTCACGTCGCGGCTCAATGTAGGTAGGCCGGGAGATAGGGACGCTGCGCTGCGACCATCTCATCGAACATGGAACGGATCTGGTCGAGTGTGCACGCGGCCGACGTCAGCGGGTCGATCATCAGGGCGTGCACAGCCGCCTCGCGGTCCTGCTCGAGGATCGAGGTCACCGCGAGCTCGTTGAACTCCTGGTGCCGGCGCACCAGCGATGCCATCTGCAGGGGCAACGCTCCGAAGTGCTGCGGGTGGATCCCATCGGTATCGACGATCGCGGCCACCTCCACCGCGTTGTGCTGGTCGAGGTTGTCGACCCAGCCCTCGTTGGGGGTCGTCACATAGATCGTGGCCGGAGTACCCGTGACCATCGCCTCCACGATGTGCGACGGGTACTCCCCGCCGCGCTGCATCGGGTACTCCTCCTGCCCGGCGAGAACGCGCTCGAGCATCGCGTCGTTGTCGCGGCGCCAGTCGGGCCAGTTGTGTGCGTAGAACCCCGATTCGCCGATGTACTCCTTGCCGTCCCACTGCCGAACGATCTCCGGATGCGTGCGGAAGTACGGCACGTACTCCGAAACGTGGCCGCTGCTCTCCGTTGGAAAAGCGCCGAGTTGATACATGAGGTCGAAGCGGACCGGATCCTGCGCGTAGACCTCCGCTGATCGCCCGCGCTCCCTCAATAGGGGATACAGATCCGACCCGTCGCGTTCCAAACGCGTGAGCCACGCGAGGTGATTCACCCCAGCTGCGTCGAAGTCGATCTCCTCTTTCGGAATCCCCATGTAGTCCGAAAGGTTCTCAACCGTGTAGTGCACTGAGTGGCACATCCCCCACAGCGGAACCGAACTCGCCCGAGACGCAGCCAGCACGGTCATCGACATCGGGTTGGTGTGACTCAGCGCCAAAGCATCGGGGCACAGCCGCTCAATGTCAGCCATGATCTCCAGAACGCTGGGAATCGTCCGCAGCGACTTGAACAGCCCGCCTGGCCCGATGGTGTCGCCGATGCACTGGTCGACCCCGTACTTCATCGGGATGTCGTAGTCGAACCCCACGGTCGCCAGCCCCGCCACCTCGATCGTCGAAATGACGACATCCGAGCCCGGCAGCAACTGCGTGCGGTCCGTCGATGAAGCCACGGTCCATGCCTTGCCCGATTGCTTGATCAGGTGCTCGGCGAACCGGTGCGCGAGCTGAAGCCTGACCGGATCGATGTCCACGAGCCGGAACTCCCCCGATTCGAGCGCGGGTACCTCCAGGAAATCCGTGACGAGTTCCGCGGCGAACACCGTGCTGCCGGCTCCGATGAGCGTGATGACGGGCATTTCACTTGCCTCCTGTAAGGGTCAGCCCCGCAACGATCCAACGTTGCGTGATGAGGAAGAAGATGAGCACGGGCACGACCATCAGCACCGACGCGGCCATCACGAGATTGACCTGCGCGGAGTGCTGCGTGGAGTACCACGTGAGGATGACCGGGATCGTGCGTTTGGAGTTCTCCGTGAGCACGATCAACGGCCAGAGGTACATGTTCCAGTGCGTCATGAAGGTCAGCAGGCCAAGTGTTGCCAAGGCAGGCTTCACCTGCGGGAGCACGACCGACCAGTAGATCCGGAACTCAGACGCCCCATCAATCCGCGCAGACTCAATCGGCTCGTCCGGCAGTGCCAGGATGAATTGCCGCATCAGGAACACCGCGAACGGATCGACGATCACCGGGATGATCAGGCCCCACAGATTGTTGAGCAGCCCCAGCCTGGACAGGATCAGATAGTTCGGGATCATCATCACGCTTGCCGGGACCATCATGAGCGCCATCAGGTACCAGAACATCGGGTTGCGAAGCCGGAAGTCGTACTTGGCGAAGATGAAGCCGAGCAGCGAGGCCATGAACAACGCCGAGAACATGTTGATGACCGCCACGAACAGCGAGTTGCGGTAGAACGTCCACAGCGGCAACTCCGGGTCGCTGAGGATGGTCTGGTAGTTCTCCATCGACCACACGTCGGGCAAGAACGACGGAGGCACCGAACGGATATCGGCCCCGGTCTTGAACGACCCGAAGATCATCCACAGGAACGGCAGTGCCGCGAAGATCCCCGCGATCAGCAGCACCAGGTAGACGGCGAACTTGCCGACCGGAAGTTGCCTGCGCGCCTTGACAACCGTGATCGGCGAGGTGTCGTGTTCAACCAGCGTGCTCATCAGTAGGTCCACTTCCTGCGTAATAGCAGCGATTGCAGGCCGGTGATCACCAGCACGATCGCGAGCAGCACGAGGGCCTCGGCAGCCGCCCAACCCATCGATTGGAAACGGAACGCGTTGTCGTAGATGTCCAGTGCCAGCACGCGCGTCTGGTCGTCGGGACCGCCCTCGGTCATGACCTGGAACAGGTCGAACGCCTGGAACGACGAGATCATCGTGAGCACCGCCGTCAGCATGATCGTGGGCCGCAATAGGGGCAGCGTCACCAACCGGAAGCGTTGCCAGGCATTCGCACCGTCCAGATCCGCCGCCTCGATCAAGGACTTCGGGATGCCTTGCAGCGCGGCGATGAAGATCACCAGGTTGTAGCCGATATCCATCCAGAGGTAGGCGACGGTCACGGCGAGCAAGGCGACCGGTATCCCGAAGACCTCCAGGCTGGGATCGCCCAGCCACGAGATCACTGTGACCTCGCCGGTGACCTTGCCGATCATGGCGTTGGCCAGGCCGTACTGCGGGTGCAGGACGTACTGCCAGATGATGGCCACCGCGACCGCCGACGTGAGCACTGGCAGGAAGAAGATGGTGCGCAAGAACGGCCGCAGCTTGCGGGCCACTGACTCGATCATCACGGCCAGGGGCAGCGTGATCAGCAGGTTCAGCGGCAGGACGATAAACGCGAAAATCAGGGTCGTGATCATCGACAACTGGAAGGTCTCGGTCAGCAGACCTTCCCCGGTGAACATGTCGATGAAGTTCTGCAGCCCCACGAAGGGGTTGTCCCCGCCCATGCCGCCGGGGCCGGATCCCTCCCGACGTGGGCTGTAGTCGAACAACGACAACGCGACGACCCACACCAACGGCAGCAACGTGAAGAACGCCAGGTATCCCACGATGGGGGCCAGGACGATCCGCCGGAACCGTTTCTGGGGAGCGTCCAGACCCTTGCTGGGCACGGGCCGGACCTCCGGGACCGCAGTTGCGGTGCCGGTCTCCGGGGTCGTCACGTCAACGGGCATCGCCGGTCACCCAGTGGCGTTCGCGTCGCGCTGGATCTTGGCCAACGCCTCCTGCGGGGTCGCTTCACCGTTCATGGCATCGAGCACGTTCGGCACGATGATGTCGTAGAACAGCCGGTCGCGGTCGGGCAGCGTTCCCACATACTCGGCGTTCTCGAGCAGGCCCAGCCACGGCTCCAAGTGCGGCGCCTCTGAGATGATCCGCTCTTCGGCCGCCCCCTTGGCGTTGG
The DNA here is from genome assembly GCA_963818505.1 of uncultured Actinomycetota bacterium. GTDB lineage: Bacteria > Actinomycetota > Actinomycetes > S36-B12 > UBA10799 > JADKAV01. The sequence continues at coordinate 7,706 of CAWFSJ010000009.1, read as the reverse complement.
CCTTGATCGCCGGCAGGGTGCCTGTGGCCAGGTTCCACTCCAAGGCGTTCGTGTCGTTGGCAGCCACGTACTCGACGAAGTCCCACGCCAGTTCCTGCTCCGGGCTGTTACCCGAAACGGTTAAACCCCAGCCCGAGTCTGCGGCGAACGAAGCGTTATCCAGGGTGGGCAGCGGCACGTACTTGGTCTTCGCCGTCATCTCGGGGAAGTCCTCGGCGTACTCGGGCACGACCCAAGGGCCCACCAGCCCCATAGCGCACAGTTCCCCGAAGAAGCAGTCCCCCACCCAGTTCGTTGTATCGGTGTAGAGCGCCGGATCCACGATCCCCTCATCCACGAACGACTTCATCAGCGCAATAGCCTCTTCGGCCTGCGGCGTCTCGAACGTGAACGTGCCGTCCTCGGCCTGGTACTGCCCGCCGTTCTGCAGGATCAACGACAGGAAGGTGTAGGCGATCCCGTCGTTGGTCGTGAAGTGGTACCCGGCGCGGGTGATGGCGTCGCCTTCGGTCACCGTCATCTTCTTGGCGTCGGCCTTGAACTCGTCGAAATTGGCCCAGCCGTCAAGGGTGACCCCGGCCTGCGCAGCCATGTCGGTGTTCGCCAGGGTAGCGCCGTATTCGACATTGGACTCCTGTGGCATCCCGTACAAGCCGTCGTCACAGACGTAACCACCGAGTGGACCCTTGAAGTACTTGGCCTGGGCGTCCTCAAGGCTCATCACCGACTCCGGGGTCTGCGACAGGTTCGTCTTGTAACTGCAGACCCAACTTCCGAACATCTGCATCACGTCGGCCTCATTACCGGCTGGCAGCGAGGTCTGCAGCGTCTCGATGTACGAGTCGTAGTCGAACTTCTCGAACGTGATGTTCGTTCCGGGGTTCTCGGCCATGTAGCTATCAGCCAACGCCTGGTAGGACTTGTTGAAGGACTTGTTCACGTGCGTCCATACGCGGATCGTGCCCCCGGGACTATCGGAACCAGCGGCATCCGTGCCCGACGACCCGGAAGAACACGCGGCCAATAGTGCGGCGGCCGCACCCATGGCCAGAAGGCTTGCGCGACTCATCACTCTTCTCCTTGCTCGTTGTTCTGTCGGTCATTGTCAAGCTCGATGACCGCGGTCAAATTGCGCGGTGCGTCGGGATCGAGGCCCTTGTGCAAGGCGCGTTCCAGCGCGAGCAGCTGAAGGGCTGGGAGGTACAGGACCGGGCGTGCGAACGGCGACAACCGGGCCGAGATGTCGTGCTGCAACCGATCCCCAAGAGTCACCACCGTGCCGGTGAATTTGCGGATGTCGTCGATGACCGCGAGCTCCCGGTTGGCGCGCTCCGGTGAGACCAGGCCGACGACCACGGCCGACTCGTCACACATCGACATCGGGCCATGCCTGAACTCCATCGCGTGGTAGGCCTCGCTGTGGGTCAGCGACATCTCCTTGAGTTTGAGCATCGCCTCACTGCCAACTCCGAAGAGCGGATCCGAGGCCAGGAAGTAGAAGCTGCTCGCGCTGGGATCGGCGGCCACCTGGGCCATCGACTGTCTGCTGCCTGCCAGCTGCGCCGCTGCCAACTCGGGCAACGGCGCCATCACCGACAGGCTCTCCCCCGCAAGAGTCGCGGCGATCGCCTGCGCGATGAGCAGCATGCTGGAGAACGAACGGGTCTGGGCAACGCTCTGCTCAACGGCATCCGGGGCGACGTGCACCACGTCCGAGGCCTCGGCCAGCGGCGAGTCGCCGTAGACCGTGACCGTGATGACGCGTTCACCCCCGCGCTGGCGGAAAGCATCCACTGCCATCAACGTCTCCGTGGTTGTCCCCGATCGGCTGATGGCCAGCAACGCGGTGCCCGCAGCCATTGGACGAGATGAGGCGTCCATGAGCAGCTCGGAGGCGGGCAGTGCGACCGCATTCAGCCCGGCGAGCCGCAACAGCGAAGCAGCCGTCATCGACAGGTAATGCGTTGATCCGCAGCCGGTGACAATGACGTCCTGACCGACAGCGAGGCCTTTGCTCAGAACTGCAGAATCGAGGGTCTCCAGCGTCTGCGCCCACACCTGCGGCTGCGAGAGGATCTCCTCCTCGGTGTGTGTCTTACTCAAGGGGTCACCTCCGCGACGAGAACCTGCGCACCCGTTTGGCGCAGGGCTTTGAGGGCTTCGGGGCTGGCTCCGCTGTCGGTGATGACGACGTCGATCTGGGACACCGGCGCCACATGCGTGGTTGCCACCCGGCCGATCTTCGTGTGATCAGCGAGGACCACAGCCTGCTGACACAAGGACAAGAACTCCGCATCCGTGGCGGCCTCGGCGTCGCCGTCAGCGGTGAATCCGTGATGTGCATCCAGGGCGGGCACCCCCAGGAAAGCCGTCCGGGCACGGTAGGCGCGCATCGCGTCGACGGCACGGGGCCCGACCATCGTCAACTCGGGCCGGCGCAACGTGCCCCCGATCCCGATGACGTGGACATTGGCAGCTCCGGCCAGTTCCATCACGACCGGGATCGAGTTGGTCACAACGGTGAGTTCCAGGTCATGCAGTTGCCGAGCCAACTGCAGGGTGCTCGAACCTCCACCCAGGAAGATCGTGTCGTGCTCCTCCACCAGCGTTCGTGCAACCCGGCCGATCGCGGCCTTTTCCTCCACCTGCAGTGTGTTGCGCTGAGGGAAGGGCAGCTCACCGCGATCGATCGGCAGAGCACCGCCGTGGGTGCGCTGAACCAGCCCCGACTCCTCCAGTGCCGCGAGGTCGCGGCGGACCGTCGCCTCGCTGATACCCAGGCGCTTCCTAAGCCCGGCGACCGTGATGGGCTTGCCCTCGGCGATGACGTCTTCGTACGCAGCAAGCCGGTTGACTCTCAGACCGTCCCGTGCACTCACATGAGTGATACTGCTCGCTTCTGCGCGGTTCTGTCAAGAATGCTTGGCAAACCGCTCAGATTCGGGCAGTATTCATCCAGAGGCGGAAGGTAGACCACCATGGGCGCGATCGTTCTTGACGGGGTGGAGAAGGTCTTTCCCGACGGCACAGCAGCTGTGTGCGGGATCGACCTGAAGGTGGAACCTGGCGAATTCATGGTCCTGGTCGGGCCGTCGGGTTGCGGCAAGTCCACTGTCCTACGCATGATCGCGGGCCTGGAGAAGACCACCGCGGGCCGGATCATCATCGGCGATCGCGATGTGACGAATGCCGCCCCACGCGACCGCGACGTGGCCATGGTCTTCCAGAACTATGCCCTCTATCCCCACATGACCGTGCGCGAGAATTTGGGCTTCTCGCTGCGAGTCACCGGCGTCAGAAGGTCTGAGCGCGATCGGCGGGTCGACGAGGTCGCCGCAATGCTCGGCCTCACCGACTTCTTGAAACGACGCCCCGCGCAACTGTCCGGAGGCCAGCGCCAGCGAGTGGCGATGGGCCGCGCCATCGTGCGAGAGCCCACTGCGTTCCTCATCGACGAACCCCTTTCCAACCTGGATGCCAAGCTGCGCGTGCTGATGCGGGCCCAGCTCACGGCGTTGCACGAACGACTCGGCATCACGACCGTCTACGTCACCCATGACCAGGTTGAAGCCATGACGCTCGGACAGCGGGTGGCGGTACTTGAAGGCGGGCGGATCATGCAGGTGGACGCACCCCAGAACTTGTACCAACGCCCGGCCAACCTGTTCGTGGCGACGTTCATCGGGTCACCGTCGATGAACGTCGTCGGGGCCACAGTGCAAGGCGACACCGTGCGTTTCGGGCAGTTCAGCCTGCCGCTCAGCCACACACAATCCCAGGTACTCGCTGGTCGCAATGCAGCAATAGTGGGGATCCGTCCGGAGTACTTCTCGGTGGCATCGCCCGAGGACCCCGCTTCGCTGGAAGTCAACGTCACAGCGGTCGAGGCCCTCGGCAGCGAGTCTCACGTGTTCTTCACCGTCGATGCTCCGCAGGTGTCCGAAGTGGCGAAGGCCCCGCTGGACGAGGAACTCCCCGAGGACCTCTTGCCTGAGCACGGCATTCGGTTCGTGGCGCGCGTCGAGCCCGATCAGACTCCCCGCACCGGCGAACGCATCCGCTTGGCCGTCAAGCAGTCCAAGTTGCACTTCTTCGCCCCAGACAGTGGACGGGCGCTGACATAAAGGCCCTGTCCCCTACTCGTCCTGCTTGTACCGATGACTCCCGCTGTGATACCTCCGGCCCAATGGGCTGGTCCAGATCAGGTCATGGGTGGGCGAGTCGGGATCTCGTTCGACCCGCCAGGCCGAGAACGTCTTCGTCCGGTGATGCCGCCGGCACATCCCCTCAAGGTTGTTCGCGCAGGTCGCGCCAGCGGGGTGGGGCACGATGTGATCGCAATCGAAGAACTCCGCCCGGGCGTGACACCCGGGGAACCGGCAGGTGACGTCACGGGCTTTGATCGCCTCGCGTAGCGCAGTGGGGATGCGGTACTTGTAGGTCCCCATGGCCTTCAGTTCCCCCGTCACAGGGTCCGTCACGAGTCGTCGCCAGCGCGCGTCCGGCGACATGCACAGGTCACGGGCGACCTCACTGGCGACCGGCCCCAGCCGCTTGGTCCAGGGGGTCCAGTCGTTGTCGCCGATGAGTTGGTCAGCGCTGATCACGAGGTCCACGCTCACCGACACCGACGTGTGGTCGGCGAGGAATCCCACCAATGCGTCCGCCCGGCGCTGCTCGGCGGTGCGGGCGCCGCCCTGGCCGTAGGGGTCCGCGCAGTCATCGGATCCGGCCAATTCCTCCAACGCCTTCATGAACACCTCGGCGTGTTCCAGCGAAAGCCGCCCACTGATGTCCGCCATGCCGTGAGCGGCCGGACGGACCCACACCCCGCGCCGGTCGATGGCCTCCTTGCGCAGGGTCTCCTCCGGATCCTTCTCGACCGTCAGAGCGAGCAGCTTCTTACGCAACTGGTGGCCCGTGTGCCCCTCAGCGAAACCGATCGCGATCAGCTCCAACTCCAGCCTGCGGGGATCGGGCACGTCGGCCAGGACGTCGAGGATCGTGGTCGCCTTCGGCAGATCGATGCGACCGTCGAACAGCGCACCCCACACCACTTCCCGATCACACAGGGCCTCGGCGGTATCCAGCTTGTGATCGGCACTGCGCGGCGAGATGGCAAGCATGGTCGCGAGTTCCTCAGCCGCCCCCGAGATCGGGTAACCCATGGCCTCGATCCGGGCACTCATCTGCGCGGCCAGAACAGCGGCCTGCGCCTGCTGGCGGCGCAGAGCCTTCTCCGCTGCTTGAATCGCATCGCAGAGGTCCTGGTCATCCATGGCCTGCGCGTCCGCCAGCGCCGCCCTCACGGACGGGAAGGGGTCGCGGACCGGGATCTCCATGTCTCTATTCGAACATATGTTCGATACCATGTCAAGCCTTTGTGCACAAGAATTTCCGGCAACAACCGAGCCTGTTGATATCCCCTCGCCTCCGTCCACAGATCCTCGCTGGCCATTCCCGCCACCCACCTCGCCCGCATACGTTCGGTGTCGAACGGGAGGACGGAAATGGGCTTCTTCAGAGCATGGCTGTTCGGCGAGCAGGCGATTGACCATATGGATGCCATGACCGCGCCGGACGGTTATCCCAGAGCAGAGGTGTGGCTGCCCCTCGATGTCTCCGGCACATCTGACGACGGCCTCGTGCGGTGGCAGTCGGCGTGGGCGCAGTGCCCCCCAGCGAACGGTGAGGTGTGGATCGAGTTCGGCCTGCCCACACACGTCATCACCGAACGGCTCGGACCGCATGCACTCACATCGGTCTTCGGGATGGAACGCACCAAGGCCCTGCGCTCAGACGTGCGCAAACGCCACGGCGAATGGATGGTGAAGGTGCCGCGGTTCTTCAAGACGGTCACCGAATATTGGACGAGTGACCCGCAGGACCGCGCCCCCCTGACCACCGCCGATGGACAGAGCAGCACGCACACGACGGTGGGGGAGCTGGACGTCGAGGCGTCGCTCGACAGGTATCGCGACGAGCCGGAGCTGCTCGTAGGGCCCGAGGGTCCTGTTCTGTTCGGACCATTGGACTACCGCTATCGCAGCACCATGGACTGGCATCGGCGACTCGACTCCGCCCTGGACAGACTGCTGCAGTTGCCCGCGACAACGCCGGTGACCGCGGCCTGGTGCAGATTCTGAGAGGGGAGTAAAGGATGCACTACAACGGATGGGTGTTCGGGCCCAAGGTCGACGAATTGATGGACTCGCTCACGCATCCCTTCGGCCACTCCCGCCCTGAGGCCATGGTGCCGATGGAGATCGTCAGCGACAAGGCCGTCGAATTGCCCATGTGGCGATCCGGCTGGGCACTGGTCAAGCCGGATCCGTCGGTCCCGATCTGGTGCCCGGACGAGCATGAGTTCCTGACGATTGTGTGGCCCGCGGCGGTACTACGCGACCTCCTCGGCCCCTGCGCACTCCTGAACGAAGGCGAGACGGACTCGACTGGGGTGCTTCGCCACCACATCTGCGAGGTCGAGGGCCAGTGGTACGCCGGCGTTCCGCGGTTCTTCCACACCGTGGGCGACTATTGGTCGCGCCTTAGACATCCCGATCGATTGGCACTGGTCACCACGTCAGGAGAAGAGGTGCCCGCCACGACTGTGGCCGAGATGGACCTCGAGGCGAGCTTGACACTCGGCGGCCCGAGCCTGATCGTCGGCCCCGAGGGTCCGGTGTACTACGACACCAACTGGGACCCCATCGACTCAGACGACAGAATCGCCCACCTCCGAGCCGTCACGGAAGTGCTGATGACGCTTCCCGGCGAGACCCCGGTGACGGCGATCGACTTCCACGGCTAGCAGCCCAGAGAATCCTGGGCCTGCGAGATCGTCGACTCGACCGACTCCGTGGCAGTCGTGACGGACTCGGGCACCGCGGCGTCGTCCTTCTGCGAGGCCAACGACTGCTTCAGCCCGTCAAGCGCTGTCGAGACACCGGACAGCACTGCCTGTGCTGCGGCCGGGGCGTCCTGTGCCGCCTGCTCCAGGTCGGACTGCGCCGCAGCCACTTGCTTCTTGGCCTGCCCAACGGTCGCGGCCTTTCCCGCTGCCAGCGATGCCAGGCTCTCGTCTGCCTGGGCGAGTCCGTCACACACCGGACCGGTGAGCGAATCGATGGCTTCGCCCGCTTGGCTCTCAACCGAACTGGCTGCCGCACTCGCTGCTTGGCCGGCGATGTCAGAGACCTGACCGTCGCTGCACGCTGTCAGTGCCAGGGCCGCCACTGCGATACCCACAAGAATCCTCATGGTTGCCACGCTATGCCGTCAGCCTTGCGCCAATGCAAGCGGCTGCGCCAGAGCAACGATGATCCCGGCAGGCCCTCGCAAGTAGCACAACCGGAAAGCGTCCTCATATTGAGCCACCTCGCGCAGCACCTCTCCCCCGTGCTCGCTCAGGCGGGCAAGAGTGTCGTCGATGTCGCTGACGGCGAACATGATCCGGTGCAGACCAAGCGTGTTGGGCGGCGGGGCTGGTGGGTCCGAAAGGCCCGCTTGCGGCGCGTAGTACTTGGTCAACTCCACGCGCCCGCTCTCGTCAGGCGCGCGCATCATCACGATCGTGCTGCGAACACCGTCAAGGCCGACGGTCTGGTCGGCCCACACACCTTCAATCTCGGCGCTGTTCTCCATTTCCATGCCAATTGCGGTGAAGAAGGCAACTGCCGCGTCCAGGTCTTCGACGACGATCGCGA
>CAWFSJ010000008.1:0-6979 GCA_963818505.1 uncultured Actinomycetota bacterium | reverse complement strand
AGGAGGGTCGGTGCTGCGTGGAGCCTGCAGTTGGCTTCGAACGACCGCCTCAGGTCGGGGCCTAGGCTCCCGGCCGCTCTTTGGCACTGGTCAGGTGATCTTCACGTGCTGGGCATCCACCCACTTGGTGACCCGGCCTTTGGTCAGAAGGAATTCCTCCTTGCCGCCGGCGCTGCGCCAGGCAAGCGCTCTCCATCCCTGCTCGGCGCCTGTGGTGGTCTCATCGGCGTTCTCGGAGGTGAGACCGGGCAGTCCGATCAGTCGCTCGTCCTGCGGTCCTGAGGCCGGCGCGGTGAAGCGCTCAGCCGTGGCGTCGATCATCGCGATCGCCACGTTACGCCGCGCATCGATGGTTGCGGTCATGGCGAGCGCGCGCCCCTGGACGTCAGCGGCGAACAAGTGCGCGATGCCGAGGGTCGCTGCGGCTATGACGATCGCCACGGCAAGCAAGGCGAACGGCTGGTTCCACGAGTTGTTGGCCAGCCCGGCCCATGCTTTGAGTATCCAGGCCGAGGTTGCGGCCGCACTGACACCAATGAGAGTCGACCAGCCCTTGATGGCCGCGGTTGCGCCAGCCTCAAGAATGGACACGCTGTCGGGTGGACCTTCAAAGGCGTATTTGAAGTCCCCTAACGTGGCGTCGGCGGCCGGTAGGAGATTCATGCTCCGCAGGAGATCCTGGGTGGGCTCGACGAGATCCTGGCCCTGGCCCACAGCCTGGGCAGGGATCTTGGATGTGTATGTGGTCACGGTTTCCCCCTTCGCGCTTCGACGGCGCGAAACGGCTGCGCCGTCGCACCTCAAGAATAGGCTCGGCAGATCGTGAGCGCACCCGTCAACACTCGAAGTTCACCCCATCAGAGGCGCCTTTCTCGTAAGTGCGATGAGCGCCCCCTCCTCGCGGACGTGGTCATGGAGCGGTACCCTGAGTGGAGTTTGCAAACGAAAGGTTCCCCTGTGGCTGTCGAAAGTCGTGCCGAGGGCATCACGTACCCACCATTGGACGAGTTGCTCGAGAAGACCGATTCGAAGTACTCCCTGGTGATCGAGGCCGCCCGCCGCGCTCGCCAGATCAACGCCTACTACAGCCAACTCTCGGAGGGCGCGCTCGAGCACGTCGGCCCGCTGGTGGAGACCTACCAGCACGAGAAGCCACTGTCGATCGCGATGCGTGAGATCAACGACGGACTGCTGGAGACCAGCAACGTCACGGTTGAAGAGACCGAAGCCTGAGCCCCGAGGTCGTTCTCGGCGTAGGTGGCGGCATCGCCGCCTACAAGGCGGCTGAGGTTCTGCGCCGGATTCAGGCCCTTGGCGCCGATGTCACGGTCGTCCCGACGAAGACCGCTCTGGAGTTCGTCGGTGTCGGCACGTGGTCGGCGCTGTCCGGGCGCCCCGTGACCGCGAACTTCTTCGACAACGTCCATGAAGTGCCCCACGTCCGCATCGGGCAGCAGGCGGACTTGGTCGTGGTGGCCCCCGCCACCGCAAACCTGTTGGCCAAGGCCGCGTACGGACTCGCCGACGACCTGCTGACCAACACCCTGCTCACGGCGCACTGCCCGGTCGTGATGTTCCCGGCGATGCACACCGAGATGTGGGAGCACCCCGCCACCCGCGCCAATGTCCAGACCCTGCGGGACCGCGGGGTCCTGGTGGTGGACCCCGACTCCGGCCGGCTGACGGGCTTGGACTCAGGCCCCGGACGGTTGCCCGAGCCCGAGGCCATCGCTTGGATCGTGCATGCGGCGTTGGCCAAGAAGGGCCTCACGCCTGACCTGCGCCACCGCCACGTCGTGATCAGCGGTGGTGGCACCCGGGAGCGGCTCGATCCGGTGCGGCACATCGGCAACCGCTCCAGCGGCAAGCAGGCGATGTCGCTGGCGGCCGCAGCCATGTCGCGCGGGGCCCGGGTGAGCCTCATCCGCGGCGACGTGGATGTGCCCACCCCGGCCGGTGTGGAAGTGATCGACGCCCTCACCGCCGACGAGATGCTCGATGCGGCCCGCGCCCTGGCCCCGGACGCTGACGCCATCATCATGGCCGCGGCCATCGCCGACTTCCGGGCCGAGACGCTGCCGGACTCCAAGATCAAGAAGAAGGGGAGCTCCACGCTCAACCTGAACCTGGTCCACAACCCGGACGTTCTGGCCACACTTGTCGCCGAGCGCGCGGGCAAGACCCCCTTGCTGGTGGGGTTCGCCGCCGAAACCGGCGACGCGAACGGCACCTGGCTCGAGCACGCCGAGCAGAAGTTCGCGGCCAAAGGCTGCGACATCATGGTGGCCAACCCGGTCGGTCATGACCGCGCCTTCGGAACGGACACCAATGAGGCAGTGCTGCTTCTGGGCGGCGGTGTCACGGAGGAGATCCCCGGTACCGGCAAGGTGGAGTTGTCCCACCGAGTGCTGGACGCGGTCGTCGACCGGTTGGTCTGAGCTGAACTCGGCCGGGACGCATTCGCGGTCGTGCCCTCAGGGGTGCCGGCCAGCGCAAGACTGCTCGCGGGCCGGACGTTCTCCGCACCGGGCTTCGGATGTCAAGGTCCCCCGGTCGGGCGAGACTGGACAACTCTTGATGCCCTGCACGACTTGGACGACGTTCCGGCTGCATTGGCTGCTCGTACGCAGACGGACACCTTCGACTTCCTTTTCAGCCTGACCTTGATCGTGGTCGAGGTACGGCTGGTCTTTCTGGTCTTGATGACCTTCCGGTCCTTGGGGTTCCTGCCAGTCAACTTCACGGTGTAGTTCGTCGCTCCGGATGCTGCCTTCCAGCGGGCCTTGACCGCCTTCATGGTGGCCTTGATCTTCAGCGCTCGCGGCCGGGTCGGCACGGCCGGCCCCGGACTGCCGAGCAGTCGGATGACCTGTGTGTATTGCCGTTCGTTGTAGTACAGGAACCCGCCGCCGGCGAGGATCTTGCCGTCCGGCTGCAGCGTCACAGAGTGGACCCAGGCGTCCAGTCCGTCACCGGTCTGCACGAAGGCCGGGTCGCGGCTGCCGTCAGGGTTCAGCCGGATCAGGTACGGGGCATCCACACCGTTGTAGGAGACGAAGCGGCCGCCGGCGAGGATCTTGCCGTCCGGCTGCAGCGCCAGTGCCTCGACCGAGTTCGACATGTTCCCTTGGTAGAAGCCCGTCCCGCTCTGCGCGAAGGAGGTGTCGCGGCTGCCGTCGGGATTGAGTCGGATCAGGTACGGGGCATCGACACCGTTGTAAGAGACGAAGAGACCGCACGCGAGGATCTTGCCGTCCGGCTGCAGCAACACAGCATCGACAGGGCCATCGAGACCCTCGCCGGGCTGTGTGAAGGTCGGGTCGCGGCTGCCGTCGGGGTTGAGCCGGAGCAGACGGGGCGCGAACTGTTCGTCGAAGTACTGGAAATCGCCGCCTACGACGATCTTCCCGTCCGGCTGCACCGCGAGCGCGAAGACACCGAAGTCGAATCCGTTGGCGAGATTCCCGGTTCGCGCGTGGAATGTCGAGTCGCGGCTCCCGTCAGGGTTGAGTCGCAGCAGGTGATTGGCGATCGGCGTCCCGTCGTATTCGTGGAACCATCCGCCGGCCAGGATCTTGCCGTCCGACTGCACCGCCACCACGTGCACGGACGGGTCGTCGAGGCCATCCCCCACCGGGTGGAACGATGTGTCGCGACTGCCGTCGGGGTTCAGCCGCACCAGGCCCATCGCGGCAGTCCCGTCGTACCCGGTGAACGAGCCGCCTACGACGATCTTGCCGTCAGGTTGGAGCACCACCGACGAAACCCTGACGGCAACGGTGGTGGTGCCGGTTAATCCGGTCCCGGTCGGGGCGAACGACGAATCTCGGCTGCCGTCGCTGTTCAGCCGCATGAGGCCGTGGCCGTTGTCCGGGGTGCCGTCGAACTCGGTGAACGAGCCCCCGACAAGGATCTTGCCGTCCGGCTGGAGCACCACCGAATCGACCACTCCGTTGCCGATGCCTTTGAAGGTGAGATTGAAGGATGGATCCACCGCACCCGGCTGGCTGGGATTGCTGCCCGCGCTGACCCCGCCTCCCGGCATCGCCAGAACCAGGGCGAGTCCTGCTGCGACCGTCCATATGGCCCGAAGTTGCGTCATCACGGCCACCGCACCCCCTGCGAGAACCATTGCGAACGACTGCTCTCGCAAAGCATATCGCCGTTGCAGTGTCGCAGGTCGGCGGATCGTGCGGGAATCGCCCAGTCGGCTGCACGTGTTTCGGCCGCTCTGCGCCAGCCATCAGATATGGCCAGGGACCGACGAGTCACCCGATTGGCGGTTGTCACGAGACCCGGTCGACCAACAGGAGTAGCCTGAGAGAGTCGGGGGATCTCCGGCCGTCGGTTCCCTCGCGGGGACTGGGCAGGCGGCTTGGGGACAGCATGGGAACCGGGCACCGCTCCAATCGCACCGCCACCCTCCGACGCGGAATCTGGGCATTCATGAGTGCTCTCGTCCTGGCGATGAGCCTGTCGTTCACCGCTGTGCCGGCCGCCGGAGCCACTTACACAGTCAGTGGGACGATCACAATGCCCGCCGGGCTGGCCGGCCTGTGGCTGGACGTGAGCGTGATGCAGGACGAGTTCACATCAGTTGGCCTCTCACCGTCGCTGCTGGTCACCGGCACGTCGGTGCCGTATTCGGTCAGCGGTGTTCCGCCGGGAACCTACTATCTGGAGGCCAGCGGTTCCTTCCTGAACGGTCGTAATGGCATCTACCCGACGACCTCTCAGCTGTTCACCGTGACCGGCAACGGCACGGTGAACCTGACAGCCCTTCCCGCTTACCTGGTGCGGCCGCAATTCGCTGGCGGTGTGAGCGCCGACGTCCAGTTCTACCGCACCTGCAGCGATTTCGACCCCCTCCATCCGCGTCCCGTACGACCCCTGTTCGTCCCCGGGGAGGACGGTTTCGAACTGCCTCCGGGAACGTTCAAGGTGATCATGTATCCGAAGGACCATGACTTCCTCACGTCCTGGCATTCAGCCAAGCTGACATGCGAGAGCGCAGATCCAGTTGTGATCTCGGGCGACGGTGACGTCTTCCTGCAACCGGCGACCGGCGGCTGGATCGAGGGGACCGTCACTTACCACGGTCAGCCTTTGAAGGATGTGACGGTCCAGGCCTACGCCGCACCGGGCTGGGGCGGTGCCCCTGGCGCAAGCAGCGACGCCAGCGGGCACTACCGCATCGGACCGCTGGAGGAGGGCAACTACTACGTCGGGTTCAACAGCAACCGAGGCATGGGCGCGGAACTCTACCTCCAGTGGTGGCGCAACGCACTGCATCGTGATCAGGCTTCCGTCGTCGAGGTCCACGATCAACCGGTCACGGGTATCAACGCCGGACTCCTGAGAGCAGCCTCGCTGTCGGGCACCGTCCACGGGCCGAACGGGCCGGTAGGCGGCGCCCGGATCCTGATTTCCGAGACGTATCGCTGCGATCCGGTTCTGCACTGCGAGGCCTACTACTACGCGAACACGGATTCCGATGGTCGATGGACTGTGATGGGGATGATTCCGGGGACCTACACCGTGAAGGTCAAAGCGGGTTCCCCGCTGGGCCAGGAGTACTGGAACAACAAGGTCGACTACAAGAAGGCCGACCCCATCACCCTCGCCCCCGAGGAGGTCTGCACCGGTCTGGACTTCTACCGGAAAGTCGCGGAACCCAAGCAGATCGTGGCCACGTGCAGCGGAGGCGTGGTCCGCGCCCAGACGCTGGCCCGTCCGCCCACGAAGTTGAAGGCGGGCGCGAAGGTGCGCCTGTCCAAGAAGACCGATGCGGGACAGAAGGTCGCATGGACAGGCAGGACGAAGCCGATCTGCCGGGTCCAGGGCGCGCACCTGAAGGCGCTTCGCGAAGGGCGCTGCAAGATCCGCGCCACAGCCGCGGCAACCCCCGGCTGGAAGCGCTACGCCAAGACCTTCACCATCCGCGTGAGGTGACCTGCCCGGGACTCCTTCGAGCGTGTGGCGATCGCGGTACATGTCGGGGGTGTTCGGGTTCTGCCAACGATGGACCTGGTGGGAGGATGCAGATGGGTGGGAGTTGCAGAACACCAAGGGGAGATGGTGATCATGCATGGATGACTCCATGTGGCAACGATGGACCTCGATGGCAGTGGCGGTGACCGGCGGGTCCCCAGCGACCGGAATGACGGTGCAGGATCGGGTGACTGGGTCGGGGGACGTGCTGGACGGCGCGATCTAATCGGTCAGCGTGACAAGTGCCGGTGACCCGGGGGGCTTCCGGGTGCCGGTTCGGTCGGGAGCCGGCGATCAGCCAGTCTCCCCGCGGGGCAAGAAGTGCGCAGCCGTCAAGACCACGTCCTCGGGAGAGGTGACCCTCAAGACCTTCGGCAAGAAGAGGCTGAAGGTCACGCTGGAGTTGACAGCCCCCGCCACCGACCAGTTCACGTCCTACTCATTCACCTGGTCATGGGACGTCAAGAAGTAGCCTGCTTCGCCGGCGCATGGCAGCAGCCTGGACTCCTTCGGACTTTCGGTTTCGCGGGGAGTCGGTGCGGGTCGGGGCGGCTGCCGCCATGGCCCCGCGCGAGTGTCGCGCGGTTGCTGGTTGTCCGACGCGAGTGTTGCGCAGTTGCTGGTTCTGGGGGTGCAGAACCGACAACCGTGCAACAGTCGGGGTCCGCGGCTAGCAACCGTGCAACAGTCGGGGGGCGCGACTGCGGAGCACCGGGATCCGGCCGGTCAGTGTCCAGCGGGGTTCCGAGGTTGCTCGTTCTCCCGCCCGCACGGACCTTCCGGGCGCACCTTCATGACCATCACGCACGGCCGAGCAGGTGCGGGCCCCGCTGGCAGCACACGACAAGCCGACCCGAGGTGCTTTCGCCCGCTGAGGTCCCAAGGTCCACCTTCTGATGGTCCGGATCGGCCCCGTCGGCCTGGCTCCCCTCAGGTGGCCCGAGCGGCCGCCGGCCGGAAGCGAGGCAGGGCCTGTGCGGCGGCGTTG
>CAWFSJ010000007.1:0-497534 GCA_963818505.1 uncultured Actinomycetota bacterium | reverse complement strand
TGGAACGTCCCCAGCCGGTGAGAGTCTGGTTCGCCACCCCTTCAGCCTACGAGAGAGCCCCTGTCCGGTTTGCGCCGACGCCCGAGGGTGAGCTCAGGGGAGGTCCCGCACGTCCCACGCGTGGTCGAAGGCGGCACGCGCCTGCTTCTTCTCCCCCGCTTCGTACAGCCCGACCCCCGCCCAGTACCAGGCCCGCCAGTCCTGCGGATCGGCCTGCGCAGCAGCGACCCGGTCCTCAAGCGGTCGCTCGTCGGGTTCGGTGATCTTCGATCCCAACTCCTGCATGCGGAACCCGAAACGCACCTCGCGCCACACTATCCAGCCCGCCAGCAGCGGCAGGATCAGCACGGCCAGGCCCAAGCCCACCGCCGCCGGTTCACCGGACGCGATGAAATCCCAGCCGCGCCAGGCCACAAGAGCCGCATATACGGCGAAAGCCGAAGCCATCACCAGGGCGATACGGCGAGCGATCACGCCAGGCCCAGGAACTCATCCAGTCCGACGGTCAACCCAGGGGTTTGACCCACCTTGCGGATGCCCAATAGGACGCCGGGCATGAAGGAACTGCGGTCCAGGCTGTCGTGCCGAATCGTCAGCGTCTCACCCTCGGCGCCGAGAAGAACCTCTTGGTGGGCGATCAGGCCCCGCAACCTGACCGAGTGAATGGTCACGGCGTCGACCTGCGCGCCCCGAGCCCCGTCCAGGGACTTCTGCGTGGCGTCTGGCGAGGGCCGCCCCTCGCGAGCCTGGGCGATCAGCTCCGCGGTGCGCACTGCGGTTCCAGAAGGCGCGTCCACCTTGTTGGGGTGATGCAGTTCGATGACTTCGACCGACTCGAAGAATGGCGCCGCCTGCGCGGCGAATCTCATCATGAGAACCGCCCCGATGCTGAAGTTGGGCGCGACCAGCACACCGACCTGAGGATGCGCGGCCAGCAACGCCTGTACCTGCCCGAGCCGCTCATTGTCGAACCCACTGGTTCCCACCACCACGTGCACCCCGGCCCGGGCGCAGTGTTCCACGGTCCGCATCACGACATCGGGCGCGGTGAAATCGACCACGACATCGCAGTCGTCGAGCAGCTCCAACGGGTCCCCGAGGTCGACCCGCGCGAGCACATCCATGTCCGGCGCAGCCTCAACCGCGTCGCACACTGTCGCACCCATGCGACCCGCGGCTCCCACGACTCCCACTCGAATCACAAGCTCACCCCCACCGGGCCCACCGCAACATCGATAGCGGGCGCGCTCAGCACTGCCTGGGCCAGGTCACACACGTCGCGGGTCTGCACCGCCGCGACCTTCGCCAAGCCCTCGTTCAGACCAATGATCTTCTCGTCGAACAGCGCCCGGGTCCCAAGTCGCATAAGACGCATACCCGGATCCTCGAGGTCCAGCACCATCTGACCCTTGACCTGGTTCTTGGCCGACTGCACCTCGTCGTCGGCGATGCCAGCAGTCGCCACTTCGTGCAGCACCGCCTCGACCACCTCGCGGGTCTGGTCGAGCTTCTCCGGGGCACATCCGGCGTGGACCCCGAAGATCCCGGCGTCGCTGTAGCTGGAACGGAAGGCCGCCACCGAGTAGGCCAGACTGCGTCGTTCCCGCACCTCTTGGAAGAGCCGGCTGGACATGCCCCCACCCAGAATGGTGTGCAGCACGGCCATGGCGTAACGCCGGTCGTCTCCCCGAGGGATCCCGGGATACCCGTGCACGTAGTTGACCTGTTCGAAAGACCTCGCGAGCGCTGAGCGTGCGGGTTTGGGCACCCGAGGACCGGCAACCACCTTGGGCGCCTTGACCGGGGACTCTGCGGTGCCGAAGGCCTTCTGCACCAGGGACACCACTCGCCGGTGATTGGCGCTTCCCACCGCCGTCACGACGTAGTTGTCGGGTGCGTAGTAGCGGTGGTAATGACGCTTGATCGCGGCACCGCGCATGCCGCTGACGCTGGTCGCAGTACCGGCAACCGCCGTGGCCAGGGGATGACCGTGGAAGATCAGCGACTCAAGTTCGTTTCGCGCCACGTCCATCGGATCGTCCTCGGACATGGCGATCTCTTCAAGGACCACCTCGCGCTCGGCCTCCACATCGGAGGGTCGCAGTAGCGAGTTAGCCAACATGTCGGCGAGGACGTCAATGGCGACCTCGAGGTGCTCGTCGAGCAGCCGCACGTGGTAGCAGGTGTACTCCTTGGTCGTGAAGGCGTTGATCTCACCGCCGACACCCTCGATTGACGCGGCAATGTCCAGCGACGACCTGCGTTGTGTCCCCTTGAACAGCAGGTGCTCCAAGAAGTGCGTGGCACCGGACGTGGACGGCGTCTCGTGGCGGGAGCCGATGGGCACCCAGACGCCGATCGAGACCGACCGAACGGCCGGGATCGACTCGGTGAAAACCCGCGGCCCCGAGGGGATGTCAGTGCGGTGGACACTGATCCCCCCGGGGTCGCGAAGCACTACCTCAGAGCGTGGGCTCACTGCTCGGCGGAACCCTCGTCGGACTCCTCGATGACCGGCATGAGGCTCAACTTGCCGCGGTCGTCGATGTCCTTGATCTCCACGCGGATCTTGTCGCCAACCTTGACGACGTCGTCCACGCTGTCGATGCGCTTGCCACCGACCAACTTCTTGACCTCGGTGATGTGCAGCAGGCCGTCCTTGCCGGGCAGCAGCGACACGAAGGCACCGAAGTTGGTGGTCTTGACGACCGTGCCGAGGTAACGCTCACCGATCTCGGGCATCTGCGGGTTCGCGATGGCGTTGATCATGTTGCGGGCCTCTTCGGCAGCCTCACCGTTGGACGCACCGATGTAGATGGTGCCATCGTCCTCGATGGTGATGTCGGCGCCGGTGTCGTCCTGGATCTGGTTGATGATCTGGCCCTTCGGCCCGATGACCGCACCGATCTTGTCGACCGGAACCGTGATCGAGATGACCCGCGGAGCAAGTGGGTTCATCTCGTCGGGGCCGTCGATGGCTTCACCCATGACGTCCAGAATCGTCATCCGCGCGTCGTGCGCCTGCTCGAGCGCTCCGGCAAGAACGCTGGCGGGGATGCCGTCCAGCTTCGTGTCGAGCTGCAGGGCGGTCACGAACTCGGACGTTCCGGCGACCTTGAAGTCCATGTCGCCGAAGGCGTCCTCAGCACCGAGGATGTCGGTCAGCGCGACGTACTGCATCTGCCCGTCCACCTCGTCGGAGACAAGTCCCATGGCGATACCTGCGACCGGGGCCTTCAGCGGCACACCGGCGTTCAGCAGCGACAGGGTCGAGGCGCACACAGAGCCCATCGACGTGGAGCCGTTGGATCCCAGAGCCTCCGAGACCTGCCGGATCGCGTAGGGGAAGTCCTCGCGGCTCGGCAGTACGGGAACCAGCGCACGCTCGGCGAGAGCACCGTGGCCGATCTCGCGACGCTTCGGGCTGCCCACCCGGCCGGTCTCACCGGTCGAGAAGGGCGGGAAGTTGTAGTTGTGCATGTAGCGCTTGCGGGTCATCGGGTTCAGCGTGTCCAGTTGCTGTTCCATGCGCAGCATGTTCAACGTGGTGACGCCCAGGATCTGGGTCTCACCGCGCTCGAACAGCGCCGACCCGTGCGCCCGCGGGATCACATCGACCTCTGCGGAAAGGGCCCGGATGTCGCTGAGCCCGCGGCCGTCGATGCGGACCTTGTCGCGCAGGATCCGCTGGCGGACCTGCTTCTTGGTGACCGCACGCAGTGCCGCGCTGATCTCCTTCTCGCGGCCTTCGAACTGCTCTGCGAGCTGCTCGGAAAGCTCTTCCTTGATCGCGTCAAGAGCGGTCTCACGCTCCTGCTTGTCGGCGATGGTGAGCGCCTCGGCGACCTTGCCGCTCACAGCGGACTCAACCGCGGCGTAGGCGTCGTCCTGGTAGTCCAGGAACACCGGGAACTCCTTGGTCTCCTTGCCTGCGCGGGCAGCCAGGTCGGACTGCGCCTCGCACAGTGCCCGGATGAACGGCTTGGAGGCGTCCAGACCTTCGGCTACCACGGTCTCGGTGGGTGCCGGGGCGCCGCCACGGACCAGTTCCACAACCGACGGCGTGGCCTCTGCCTCGACCATCATGATGGCGACGTCGTCGCCCACGACACGGCCCGCGACGACCATGTCGAACACGGCCTCCTCGAGCTGCGAGTGACTCGGGAAAGCGACCCAACGCTCGCCGATCAAGGCCACGCGCACTGCGCCGATCGGGCCGCTGAAGGGCAGACCGGACAGCTGGGTGGACATGGACGCCGCGTTGATCGCCAGCACGTCGTAGGGGTTGTCGGGGTTGAGCGACTGCACTGTGATCACGACCTGCACCTCATTGCGCAGACCCTTCACGAAGGTCGGGCGCAGCGGCCGGTCGATCAAACGGCAGGTGAGGATGGCGTCCTCGCTGGGCCGGCCCTCACGACGGAAGAACGAACCGGGGATGCGACCGGCGGCGTACATCCGCTCCTCGACATCCACGGTCAGCGGGAAGAAGTCGAACTGCTCCTTGGGGTGCTTGCCGGCGGTCGTGGCCGACAGCAGCATGGTGTCGCCGTCGAGGTAGGCCACGGCCGAACCGGCGGCTTGGCGGGCAAGGCGCCCGGTCTCGAATCGGACTGTGCGGGTGCCGAAAGGACCGTTGTCCAAAACGGTCTCGGCGAATTCAATGTTGGAACCCTCCACGGGCCCTCCTTCTGTGTCAGGGGGCCACCCGTGCCGGTCTTCGATCGAGACGACCCGCATCGCGGGTCATCACCACCGAGGACCGAGGCTTTCCAGGCAGCCCCGTGTGGGGTGGTGTGTGGCGCTGGGAACGACGGTTGCCGTCCCCAGCGCTCACGAGGTCATCGACGGATACCGAGCCGTGCGATCAGCGAACGGTAACGCTCGATGTCGGTGCGGGCCAGGTAGTCGAGCAGGCGGCGACGACGTCCGACGAGCAGCAGCAATCCGCGGCGGCTGTGGTGGTCGTGCTTGTGCTCCTTCAGGTGCTCGGTGAGGTGCGAGATCCGGTGGCTCAGAAGTGCAACCTGCACCTCAGGGCTTCCGGTGTCGCCTTCGACCGTGGCGTAATCACTGATGATCTTCTGCTTGGTGGCAGTGTCCATTGACAATCCTTGAATCTACGCGGACGCAACAACATGGCGGTTACCGAGCGTCCGTTCAGTAACCGTCCTCCCAGTGTAGCGGGTGGGCCTGACAGCCGGTCGCGCGTCGGTTGTTCAGGCCCTCCTGGTCGCCTCGACGTCCTGATGCATCTGCTCCACGAGGGCGTCGACTGAATCGAAGGCAAGTGTGTCGCGCAGACGGCTGCGGAACTCAAGGCGCAGATCGCGGCCGTACAGGTCGGCGTCGAAGTCCAAAAGATACGCCTCGACGGTGCGGGGCTGCGCCTCGAAGGTCGGGTTGGTTCCGATGGAGATGGCGGCCCGGTGGGCATCCTCACCCACCACCGCGGTGCCGGCGTAGACCCCGTCGGCCGGGATCGCGGCCAGCAGGTGCGCCTGGATGTTGGCAGTGGGGAACCCCAGGTCGCGCCCGCGCTTATACCCGGTGACGACCACCCCCTCCAGTTCGGGGGGACGGTTGAGCATCCGTGCCGCCACAGCCACGTCGCCAGCCGCGATCGCCGCCCGAACGCGGGTGGAGGAAACCGGGTCGCCACCCCCGACAAGGCCGAACTCATCGACGGTCAAACCGGCTTCGCGCAATGTGGCAGCCGTTCCTTGGGCCTTGTGACCGAACCGGAAGCCCTCACCGATCACCACGTGCTGGGCACTCAACCGCTCGAGCAGGATCTCCTCGATGAACTCCTGGGCACTCATCGCGGCCATCGCCGGGGAAAACGCCAGCACCTCCACGGTGTGCACACCCACCTGCTCGATGAAGCCCAGTCGCCTGGACACGGAGCACAACCGGGTGGGCGCATGCTCAGGACGCAGCACTTCCAAAGGGTTGGGGTCGAAGGTCACCGCGACGGCACGCAGGCCAGCATCCTGGGCCACCTGCACGCAATGACCGATCACGCTTTGATGGCCGACATGGACCCCGTCGAAGACCCCGATGGTCACCGCGGATCCTGAAGGCACGTCCCTACCTTGCCAGACGCCGCCAAGACGTCCGCGCGCTGCCCGACCGCCCGAGGGGCCACAATGTGCGGGTGGATCGCACGTTCCTGCAGAGGTCGGCCGCAGTGGTGGCCGATGTCCTGATCACCGCCGGGGTGCTGGCCGTCGCGTTCGCGGTCTACCTGTTGTTCTGGACGAACACCACAGCCGACCGGGCGGCCGCGGCCACCGCGAAGAACCTGGAAGCCAGCCTCGACAGCGCCGCCGCAGTGCGGATCGAACCCGGGAAGGCGTTCGGACTCATCTACATCCCGCGCCTGCGCGACGACGTGTGGGGCGAGCCAATCCTGCAGGGAGTGGACTCGGCACAACTGGCCAAAGGCTTCGGCCACTATCCGGCTACGCCATTGCCGGGCCAGCCGGGCAATTCCGCACTCGCGGCCCACCGTGCGACCCATGGCGAGCCGCTACGCTTCGTCGACCGGCTCGAGCGAGGCGACCGGGTCTACATCCGGATGCCGGGGGCCTGGTACACCTACCGCCTGGTCCGCGACCAGATCGTGTCGCCCACGGACGCCTGGGTCATCGGCGAACGGATCCCGGACGAACTCGGGGCCGAGGCCGTGCTGACCCTGACCACATGCCACCCGCGGTGGGCGTCGACCCAGCGCTGGATCTGGTGGGGCGTTCTGGAGTCGACGAGTCGCACCAGACCGGAGATGACCTGATGTACAGCTGGCTGTGGCGCCGGCTCCCCGGTCCGGCCTGGGCCAAGGCCCTGCAGTGTGCAGCTCTGATCGCGGTGTCGATAGTGGTGTTGTTCGGCTGGGTGTTCCCTTGGCTGGAAGTGGCCTTGGGCATTAACGACGTGACCGTGGCCTCCGGCGTCCTACCACTTGCGCTCGGCACCGATCGCCGCCTGGAAGAAGGCTCGAGCCTGGACCGTTTGCAGGAACAGGTCGTAGATCATCTCGATCACAATGGTTGAGGCGATTGCCATTTGGAGCCACCCGCGTGAACGCACTGTCACCACCCGCTCGACGACAAAGATCGCGGTCACAGCCATCCAGATCGGCTGCAGGCTCACGTGCCCCACGACCAAGAACGAGTAGGCCAGAGTCGACAGGTAGGTGAAGATCACGATCACACCTAGGAAGCTCAGCAACTGCCTGCCCCAGTAGGACAATGTGATCCGGGTGAAACCGTAGTCCACCAAGTTCTCCAGTGCCCCACGCTTCCAGCGAAGCCGCTGCTTGGCGAGGTCGCCCCATGTGCCCATGACTTCTGTGGTGAGCCGGCATCCAAGCGGCGAGATGATCTCGTAGCCGAGGTGCATGAGCGCGAGGGTCAACTCGTTGTCCTCGGTCAGGACGTGGGTGTCGTAGACCTGCCCCTGCTCCCCCGGCAGACTGCTCCCGCGTTCAAGGGCGACGTGCTGCATGACGCCGACGCGGAAAACGGTCGCGGTACCGGTCAGCACCAGCACCTTGCCCTTGAGCCGACCGACGTCACGGGCGTATCGCGCGTACTCGTTGCGCTGGAACATCCCAACCAGGCCACCGCCGGGCTGGCCGAAGAACGTGCCACCGACGCCCCCGACGTCGCCCTGGGCCAGCCGCAGGACCGCTGTGTGCAGGAACTCGTGGTCCAGCACCGAGTCCGCATCCTGAACGAGCAATGCGTCGGCCGGGTCGAGCTCACCTTCTTCTGTGAGCAGCTCGATGACCTGGTTGAGCGCTCCACCCTTCTTGTGCAGGTTGTCCACGGTTTCGACGACCCGCACACCTTCGAAGGACAGCGCAACCTCGACCGTGTCGTCGGTGCAGTTGTCCGCCGCCACGACGATGAGATCCGGCACAAGCGACTGATGCTGCAGCGCTTCGATCGTCGCGCCGATCTGTGTGCCCTCGTTGTGTGCGGGCACCACGACGATCAACCTGCGCACCGGAGCGGGCAGGCCCGCGGTCAACAGATTGGCGTGCGAACGCACAGCGAGGGTGCTCATCGTGTCCTTGAGGGTTGAGGGTGACGAGGGTTGCCGTTGGTGCAGAGAGGTCAGGCCTGAGCCTTCGGAATGATGCGAGAGACGGCGATGCCGGTCGCGAGGAGCGCGAAGCCGGCGAGGAAGATCCACAGGGCCATTCCCGGTCCTGTGGCAGCCAGGATGCCGGCTCCAGCCGGAGCGGCACCTGCGATTGCGTTGTTGTACATAGAAATTCACCCCAAACTACTGATTCGATTCCATCCGGGCCTTCACGCCACGGATTTCGTTCCCAATTCAATGGTCGCGGCAAGCCGTGGATGCTTCAAGCGTTGTAGATCAATTTGCGATCAAGGT
Source organism: uncultured Actinomycetota bacterium (assembly GCA_963818505.1). Taxonomy (GTDB): domain Bacteria; phylum Actinomycetota; class Actinomycetes; order S36-B12; family UBA10799; genus JADKAV01. The sequence continues at coordinate 489,131 of CAWFSJ010000007.1, read as the reverse complement.
CACGTCAAGGAAGGCGCAATTGTCACCCGTGGTGGCGGGTTGGTCGCATATCGCAACATCTGAGCTGGTTGAGGAGTAGGAAAGGGGCGTGGATAACAGGCCGCAGAACCTCAGTCGGCCCGTCCTGAGTGCCGATGTTCTCGGTGTGAAGGGTCGGCTCGTGGCTGTCTGCGCCGTCAGCGTGATGGCCGTTCTGGCCTCCCTGGCAGCACCCTCGGCCCCCGGCGATGCGGCAACTCCCTTGCGCAGCCACGTCCGCCTCGGCGCCTGGGTCAAACCGATGGTCGCGGATCCACAGGTCCTGACGGACCTGGAAACCACGGTGGGGCGCCCCTTCGACATCGCCTCGTACTTCTACGGGTTCGGTGACTGGTTCCCCACCGACATCGAAAGGGGCTTCGCGGCCGGGGGCAAGCGCGATGTGCTGATCTCGTGGGACATGGGCGACACCCGATTCACCGACTGGACCCAGGGGCGCCACGACGACTACCTGCGCACCATCGGCCGGCTCGCCTCGACCTATCCCTACGCGCTGTACGTGCGGCCCTGGCCGGAGATGAACGGCGACTGGCAGACGTTCATGCCGACCGCATCCGCAGACCGCCCGAACGGTGGGACCCCGGCGCAGTTCCGCGACGCCTGGAAGCACGTCGTGGATACGGTGCGCGCCGCCGGCGGTTCGAACATCAAGTGGGTGTTCAACCCGTACGCGGCGACCTACGAGGGAACCGCGGACGTCCGGCAGTTGTGGCCCGGCGCCGGTTACGTCGATGTGATGGGCATCGACGGCTACAACTGGGGCGGCGGCCCGGCGCCTTGGCAGAGTTTCAACACGATCTTCGGGCCCATGTACTCGATCCTCACATCTTTGGATCCCGGCCTGCCGGTTTGGATCTGCGAGTTCGCCTCTCGCGAACCCAGCGTCAACGACGGCGCCGCCATCCTGCCCGGGGCCAGCAAGGGGCAGTGGATCAACGAGGCCTTCACGAGCACGGCGTTCCCCCGCGTCAGCGCCCTGGTGTGGTTCCACGAGACGAAGGAACGCGATTGGCGCATCGACTCCTCTGCGGACTCCCTGGCTGCCTTCCGCGAACAAGCCGCGCTGGTCGGTGGGACACCGACGGTGGGCCCCTCACCCACCCCGACGCCCACGGCGACCACCAAGCCCAAGAAGAAACCCCGCTCCGCACTGCGGGTGGTGGCGAGTACCTCCAGTCGCATCACTGTGGCAGTTACCCCGGCCACTCGCGTGCGTCTGGCGATCAAGCGACTCGGACGCGGCGGATGGCAGACGATCGGGCGACTTCACACAAACCGCCGCGGACGTGCAGTCGTCAGGCGCGCCGCCTCATCACTGCAGGTGGTGGCTCCCGGCCTTGAACGCCGGGTAGTGGTGGATGGGCTCACGTAGGCCGGTTGACCAGGATCGACGTTCGCCCGGAGGTCGTTTGCACCACTGACACCCATTCGCCGGCTTCATCCACGACCAGTCGTATCCCCTCCTGCATCGCCGGCGGGAGACCGTGGCGAACTGCGCGGGCGTCGGCTTCATCCACTCTCGTCACGGGCAGGATCTTCGTCATCATCTGCGAGGTCTGCGTCACCGCGGGCGGTTCTTCGCCCAGTCGCACACAGTCAGCGACCGGGATGGGCCCGATCGCTGTGCGGCGCAACGCTGTGAGGTGTCCGGCACTTCCCAGTGCTGCACCGAGATCGCGAGCAAGGGCCCGGATGTAGGTTCCCGAGCTGCACTCGACGACCACATCGATGTCAGTGCAGTGGCCGGTCTGGCGCGGCGCACCCTGCACCTCGAAACGCTCGATTTGCACGCGACGCGGCTGCAGTTCCACCTGCTCCCCCTTGCGTACACGGGCATAGGAACGCTGGCCGTCCACCTTGATCGCGGACACCGCGCTTGGTACCTGCAGGATGTCCCCGGTCAGACCTAGCACCGCTTGCGCCAGACCTGCGGGGTCACAGTCCCAGCCCGGTTCGGCGAGAACCTCGCCTTCGGCATCGTCGGTGAGCGTGCCCGCCCCCAGTCGGATGGTGGCCTCGTAGACCTTCGGCAGCCCTTGCACGAACCGCAGCAACCGGGTCGCTTCGCCCAACCCCACCACCAGAACCCCGGTAGCCATCGGGTCGAGGGTCCCCGCATGGCCCACGCGCTTCTGGCCGTACAGCCGGCGCAGGCGCCCCACCACGTCGTGGCTGGTCCAGCCCGGGTCCTTGTCGATGAGGGCGAACCCGGAGATCACCGCAGCGCCTGCAGGAACGAGTCGAGAGTCTGTGCGCCGTCGTCGGTACCGGTGAAGCCCGCGGCCATGCGGTGCCCGCCCCCGCCACAGGCAGTGCAGGCCGCGCCCACATCCACCCTGCCCAAGGAACGACTTGAGATCCGCCAGATCCCGTGGTCGTCCTGCTTGAGCACGACGGCGACCTCAGCGCCCTCGACGCTGCGGACGACGTCGATGAGCGCCTCCACCTGGCTGAAGTCGATCCCGTGTCGCTGGCGATCCTCGCAAGCGACCCGGACGATGGCGACCTTATGCGCTCCCACCGACCGGATCTCCAGGCCAGCCAGAGCGTCTGACTGCATGGCCAGAAAGCCAAGGGAGCGGGTGTCGAACAGCGACTTGGCCACTGCAGCGAAATCGATGCCCACATCCATCAGGCGTGCCGCCACCCGCAGGCTCTCGGGTGTCGTCGATGCGAACCGGAAGGACCCGGTGTCCGAACTGATCGCGGCGTAAAGGCACACGGCCATGTCCGGTGTGAGCTCAACTTGAAGCGCATCTATGAGGTCGAGTGCCAGCAGTCCCGTTGCCGGGCGGGCAGCGTCAACATGAGCGATCGGCGCGAAGGGGACGAAGCTCGCGTGATGGTCCATGGCGATGAACACGGGTGCGGCTTCACCTACCGTGAGTAGGGACCCGATCCGGTCCCCGGAAGACGCATCCATGGAGATCACAACGTCTGCGGGGCGCGCAAGGTGGCTAGCGGTGATGAGGTCCTGCCGCGGCAGGAACCTCAAGGAGGCAGGAACCTCGAAGGGGTCATCGGGAAACGTGACCTGCGACGTGATTCCCATGCTCTCCAGCGCCAGCCCGGTCGCCAGGGTCGACCCGAGGGCATCGGCGTCCGGGCTCACATGGGCCACGAGAAGAACGCTGCGCGCAGCACGCAGGTGTTCGGCGATCTGCTCGAAAGTGGCGTTCACCCCCTGAGTCTAGGGGCGACAGGCCCACGCGGACCTGCAGTCCACGGCACCCGGCCCGCGTTAGAGGTTGTCGTCCTCGTTAGCGAATCCACGCGTTGTTTCGCTAACCAACAGCACAACCTCTAACCAACCGGCGCCGAGTGGGCCCTGGGGCTCTGCTCGTGGCCCCGAAGAACCGTGCACCCGGCCCGCGTTAGAGGTTGTGGTCCTCGTTAGCGAATCCACGCGTTGTTTCGCTAACCAACAGCACAACCTCTAACCAACCGGCGCCGAGTGGGCCGTGGGGCTCTGTTCGTGGCCCCGAAGAACCGTGCACCCGGCCCGCGTTAGAGGTTGTGGTCCTCGTTAGCGAATCCACGCGTTGTTTCGCTAACCAACAGCACAACCTCTAACCAACGGCTTCGCCCGACTACTCGTCCTCGTCGTCGTCGTGCTTGTAGGGGTCCGGGTCGCCCGCGAAGGTGGCCCCGGACGCCAGGCCGGCGACCTCCGCGTCACGCTCGCGGGCCTCACGCAGCAGTTCCTCGAGATGCGCCGCAGTCTCTGGCACGGCATCGGCGATGAACGTGATGGTGGGCGTGAACTTGATCCCGGTCTGCTTGCCGACCTCGCTGCGGATGAGCCCAGTGGCCGACTTCAACGCCACTGCACTGGCCTCCCGCTCGGTCTGGTCGCCGAGCACGGTGTAGAACACGCTCGCCTCCCGCAGGTCGCCGGTGACCCGGACGTCGGTGACCGTCACAAAACCCAGCCTCGGATCCTTGATCCGGCGCTCCAACATCTCGGCCACGATGACCTGGATCCGGTCGGCCAATTTGCGGGCACGTTGCTCGCTCATCTGATCTCCTCGTCGCTGACATAGGTGCGGCGGGCGTGCACGAACTGCACATGCGGTTCGCCCGCCAGCCATCGTTCACAACGGTCAAGTACATCCCTGCAGTGGGACATCTGCGTGGCAACCACCGCCACACCGAGTTCCGTGCGGCCAAGCAGGTCCACGTGCCCGGCCTCGGCGGCCGCCACTGAGAACTCACGTCGCAAGTGCGATACCAGAGGTCGCACCACCGAGCGCTTCTGCTTCAGCGACCGGGACTCCAAGAGCAGGTCGACCGACATGACACCGGCATACACGTGGCAACTGCCGCCTAGCGCGGCTTCTCCCGCATTTCGTAGGTCTCGATGATGTCGTCGACCTTGATGTCGTTGAACGACCCCAGGCCGATTCCGCACTCGTAGCCGTCCTTGACCTCGGTCGCGTCATCCTTGAACCGCTTGAGGGAGTCGATCGTGAGGTTGTCCGCCACGACGACTCCATCGCGGACGACACGAGCCTTCGCGTTGCGGCGGATCACTCCGGAGCGCACCAGCGAACCGGCGATGTTGCCGGCCTTGCTGGAGCGGAACACCTCGCGGATCTCGGCCTTGCCCAGCTCGGCCTCCTCGAACACCGGCTTGAGCATGCCCTTAAGCGCCTGCTCCACCTCGTCGATGGCCGCGTAGATGACCGAGTGGTATCGGATGTCCACGCCCTCGCGCTCGGCAAGGTCCGCCACACGTTCTGCCGTGCGCACGTTGAAGCCGATGATGATCGCGTTGTCCACCGTCGCAAGGTTCACGTCGTTCTGCGTGATGGCACCAACGCCGCGGTGGATCACCCGCAGGTCGACCTCGTCGCCCACATCCAGCTTCAGCAACGCATCCTCGAGAGCTTCCACAGAACCGGACACGTCACCCTTGATGATCAGGTTCAGCGTGCCGGTCTCGCCCTTCTCAAGGCCCTGCAGGATGTCCTCCAGCGTGCGCCGACCCCGGCGTGCGGCCAGCTCGGCGTTACGCTCGCGCGCCTGCCGGATGTTGGCGATCTGACGTGCGATGCGGTCTTCGGAGACCACCAGGAAGGTGTCGCCCGCGTCGGGTACCGCCGTCAGGCCAAGCACCTGCACCGGTCGTGACGGCAAAGCCACATCCACCGGGTCGCCGTTCTCGTCGAGCATCGCGCGGACACGGCCATGGGCCTCCCCGATCACGATGCTTTCGCCGTGCTTGAGGGTTCCGCGCTGGACCAGGACAGTGGCAACCGGGCCACGACCCTTGTCCAGGTGCGCCTCGATGGCCACACCCTGGGCGTCCTGCTCGGGGTTCGCCCGCAAATCCAACGACGCGTCGGCGGTCAGGACCACTGCCTCGAGCAGTTCGTGGATGTTGATCTGGGCCTTGGCCGAGACGTCCACGAACATGGTGTCGCCGCCGAAGTCCTCAGCGACCAGGCCGTATTCGGTCAGCTGTCCGCGCACCTTCTGCGGGTCAGCACCCTCCTTGTCGACCTTGTTCACCGCGACCACGATCGGGACGTTCGCCGCCTGGGCGTGGTTGAGCGCCTCAATCGTCTGCGGCTTCACACCGTCGTCAGCCGCGACAACCAGCACTGCGATGTCAGTGACCTTGGCACCACGCGCACGCATGGCGGTGAACGCCTCGTGACCCGGGGTGTCGATGAACGTGATGGCGCGATCGCGGCCGTCGATATCTGCTTGGATCTGGTAGGCACCGATGTGCTGGGTGATGCCTCCGGCCTCGCGTGCGACCTGGTTGGTGTGCCGGATCGCGTCGAGCAATTTCGTCTTACCGTGGTCCACGTGACCCATGACGGTCACGACGGGCGGACGCTGTTCGAGGTCCTCGTCGCCGCCCTCGTCCTCGCCGAACTCCAGGTGGAAACTCTCCAGCAGTTCGCGGTCCTCGTCCTCGGGGGAAACAACCTCGACGACGTAGTTCAACTCCGAACCCAGAAGCATCAAGGTGTCGTCGGACAACGACTGAGTCGCGGTCGCCATCTCGCCCAGACCGATGAGCGCCTGCACAAGCGAACCGGGATTCGCGTCGATCTTGTCGGCGAAGTCGGTCAGCGTCGACCCGCGCGGAAGCCGGACAGTCCGACCGTCGCCGCGCGGGATCCGCACGCCACCGATCGTCGGAGCCTCCATGTTGTCGAACTCCTGGCGCTTCGCGCGCTTGCTCTTGCGCGACTTCTTGGCACCACCGGGACGACCGCGCCCGCCGGGACCTCCAGGACGGCCGGGGCCGCCACCACCAGGACGTCCACCGAAGCCACCCGGGCCTCCGGTGCCGCCGCCAGGGCCGCCACCGGGACGACTACCGGGCGCGCCACCGGGACGTGCTCCGTAGCCACCACCACCGGGGCCACCACCTGGACGACCGCCAGGTGCACCGCCAGGACGACTGCCGGGTGCACCGCCAGGACGACTACCGAAACCACCGGGACCACCGGGACGACCACCAGGAGCACCTCCTGGGCGTCCGCGCCCACCGGGGGCGCCGGGACGCCCGCCTTGGCCTGGACGACCGGGAGCGGGGCGAGGACGGGGAGGCATCATGCCCGGGTTGGGGCGCGGGGCACCGGGAACGCCACCAGTGCGCGCCGCCGGAGCTGGCGTGCCGAAGGGGTTGTTCCCCGGGCGTGGTGCAGGGGTGCCGAAGGGGTTGTTCCCCGGGCGTGGTGCAGGGGTGCCGAACGGGTTGTTCCCCGGGCGTGGGCCAGGCTTTGGAGCAGGCCGCGGTGCAGGTCCGGCGGCAGGTGCCGCTGGCTTCTCAGCAGCCGGAGCTGGAGCCGGGCTATCCTGCGCGGGCGCAGGGGCAGCCGGCGCAGGCGTCGGTTCAGCGGCAGCTGCTGGCGCCTCAGCGGGCTTGGCCGTGGGCCGGGGCGCAGGTTTGGGCGCAGGCGCTGCCTCGGCAGCCTTGGGCGCCGGTTTCGCCTGCTTGGACGGTGGTGCCGACTTGGCAGCGTCACGGATCTTGCGCACCACTGGCGCCTCGATCGTCGACGATGCGGACTTGACGAATTCGCCCATATCCTGCAGTTGTGCGATGAGCGATTTGCTCTCCACACCCAACTCGCGGGCGAGTTCATAGACCCGGACCTTGGCCACTTTTCTCCTGTCTGGCCCGGGCGTATCCGGACCTAGTGTTGTGTCGGCGTTTTCATCGCTGACTGCTCATCGGGTTGTCATCCCGACGCTCCCAACTATCGGCTCGGTCAATTACTCAAGGATTGTCGTCAGACGTGTCACGTCCAGCGCTCCCCCGGTCCGCAGTGCCCTACTGAACGCCTTGCGGACGACAGCAGTGTGGACGCACCCCGTTTCCAGGTGTACGTAGGCACCACGCCCCGGAAGTTCCCGCTTCGGGTCCGGCACCAACCGGCCGTCCACGAGTACCACCCTGAGCAGATCCCCTTGAGGAACCCTGCGACGACAGCCCACACACAACCTAACCGGGGATCCGGGCAGGGGCGCGGGGTCAGTCGCAGGAGTGTTCATCGCGGCGATCCGTTCTCAGTCTAGCGTGCAGGGTCAAGAGCCGGTCACCACATGTCCCACACCCGTGTTCGGGCCCGCCTCAGGCGTTGTCGGGATGGATGTCCAAGCGCCATCCGGTCAAGCGCGCCGCCAGTCGGGCGTTCTGGCCCTCCTTGCCGATCGCCAGGGACAACTGGTAGTCGGGCACGGTCACCTTCGCGGAACGGGTCGCTTCATCGACGATCTCGACCGCTTGGACGCGCGCTGGCGACAACGCCGCTGCGATGAAGGCCGAAGGATCCTCGTCGAAGTCGACGATGTCGATCTTCTCCCCCTGCAGCTCGGACGTGACGGCCCGGACCCGCTGGCCCATGGGGCCGATGCACGCCCCCTTGGCGTTGACCTTGGGCACAGTGGCACGCACCGCGATCTTCGTCCGGTAGCCGGCCTCACGGGCGAGGGCCGAGATCTCGACCACACCGTCGGCGACTTCGGGCACCTCCATGGCGAACAGTCGCCGGACCAGTTCCGGGTGCGTGCGCGACAACGTCACCGTCGGACCCTTGGCTCCGCGCCGCACCGACACCACATAACAACGGATGCGCTGGCCGTGCTCGTAGGTCTCAGTGGGGACCTGCTCGGTCGGTGGGATCACCCCTTCCAACGCGTCGAGCTTCACGTACACCAGCCGTGGGTCGTTGCCCTGCTGGATGGTCCCCGAGACGAGATCCCCCTCGCGGCCGGCGAACTCCTCGAACGTGACGTCATCATGGGCCTCGCGCAGGCGCTGCATGAGCACCTGCTTGGCGACCGTCGCCGCGATCCGCCCGAAGTCGGCCGGAGTGTCGTCGTACTCCCCGATCACCATCGCCTCATCGTTGAGCTGGGCGGCCCAGACCGTGACATGCCCGGTCTTGCGGTCCAACTCGACGCGGGCCTGCTGCTGGTGGCCCTCCGTGTGGTGGTAGGCCGCGAGCAGCGCCTGTTCGATGCTCCCCACGACGGTCGCCAGGCTCAAACCCCGGTCCACGACCACAGCCTTCAAAGCGGCCATGTCGATGTCCATCAGAGCGCCTCCTTGGGGAACTCGACCTGCACGACCGCTTTGGCCACGTTCTCATAGACCACGGCGCGCACAACCCCGTCGACTTCCAGTCGCGCGGCGTCGTCGTCGCTGTCGGCCACTCGGCCCTCGAAGACCTCGCCGTCAGTGGTGGTGACTCTGACCAGTCGCGTTGCGGCCCTGCGCCAGTGCCTCGGCAGAGTGAGCGGGCGGTGCACACCGGGGCTGGTCACCTCGAGTGTGTATGCCGTCTCACCCATGACGTCGGCCTCGTCGAGGACTTCGGAGATCTTCCTGGACATGTCGGCGACGTCGTCGAGGGATACCCCACCGTCGGCGTCCACCGCCACAACCACCACGGTGCGCCGACCAGCGCGGCGCATTGTGACGAATTCGACGTCCGCCCCCGATGCGGCCGCCACGGGCGTCACAAGCTCGGCGATCTGCTGCTCGCGTGCATCCGACATGTGCGCCTCCCTGGTGCCTTGTTAAGGGTACGCGCGCGTAGGCTGCGGGGCATGACCGACCGGAGGAGCGTGTTACAGGTCGGGTTGGTATGCGGGGTCTTGATGACGCTGCCTGCGTGCTCCTCGGACCCGACGGCCCCACCGGAAAGCCCCCCTGTCCCTGATCGGGAACAGGCCGACGAAATGGCCCTGATCGCTGCCTACGACGCGGCCCTGGCCGCAGGTGCCAAGTCCCCGGACCGCCTGGCGAAGATCCGCGATGAACACGTGGCACACCTTAAAGCGCTTGGCTGGGACCAGCCGCCGGCACCGACCGTCCAGCCCCGACCCTCCGGGCGCAAAGCCCTGGTGCGGGCAGAGCGGCGAGCCGCACGCGCGAGAGCCCGAGCTGCGGCCGTCTCCGAAGACAGCGAACGTGCGCAGATCCTGGCGCTCATCGCCGCCTCCGAGGCGCAGCATGTCGTGACTTTGGAGCGGGCATGAGCATGCAGGCGGCCCTCGACGGGGAGTACGCGATCATGTACGCCTACGGGGTTGCCGGAGCCCGCCTGTCCAGCGATACCGATGTGGCCTTGACCATGCTGGCCGAGCACCGCATCAGCCGCGACCAATTGCGGGCTTGGCTCGTCGAGGACTCCGATGGACCCACACCGCCAGCACCTGCGTACACATTGCCCGGACGCGTGACCGGCGATACATCTGCCCGGCAGTTGCTGGCCGCATTGGAACTGCGATTGGTTCCCCTCTACACCCAACTAGTGGCCGACCTCGCAGACGACCCGCGGCGCCTTTCCTGGGCGATAAGGCAGATCCGGGCCTGTGCCCTGCGCGCCCAGTCGTGGGGAGCGCCTGGCCAGGCATTCCCCTGGCCCAGTGACCTTGAGGCGCCGGTTTAGCCATGTCGAGCAATGAGTGGAGTCCCGAATGAAGCGGATGACCGCACTTACGCTGGCGGCGTTGGTTCTGGCCGGGTGCAGCAACGGCGGACCGTCGGACGCCTTGATCACCGAGTCGCCGCCACCGGCCGCAACCACCACTGAGGCCGTGCAGAAACCCACGATTTCCGGTGAGATAGCGACCGGTCTGCAGGCCCCGTGGAGTGTGGTGCCCTTGTCCTCGGGCCGGGCCCTGATCAGTGAGCGCGATACGGCCAGGATCCTCCTACTGGCCGACGGGCGGACCTCGGTCATCGCCAATCCCGCGCAGGTCCTCCCCGAAGGGGAAGGGGGGTTGCTCGGTCTGGCGGTGCGATCGCCGGATCCCGAACGGGTCTACGCCTACTACACGGCGGCGACCGACAACCGGGTCGTGGTTTTCGACTTCGACGGCCGGCAGTTGAGTAACGAGCGGACCATACTGGGCGGCATTCCCAAAGGCTTCATCCACAACGGCGGACGCATCGCGTTCGGCCCGGACGCCAACTTGTACGTGGCGACCGGTGAGACCGGACAACCCGACCTGGCCCAGGATCCACGCAGCCTGGCCGGCAAGATCCTGCGGATCAGCCCCAACGGCAACCCTGCCCCGGGCAACCCCGACTCCACCTCACCGGTGTGGTCCATCGGACACCGCAACGTGCAGGGCCTGGCCTGGGACGCCGACGGCCGGCTTTGGGCCACCGAGTTCGGGCAGGACGACGTCGATGAACTAAATCTGATCGAGCCGGGGAGGAACTACGGCTGGCCCCTTTGCGAAGGTGACTGCACGGTCCCCGGTATGACCAACCCGAGCGCCACGTGGTCGCCCACCTCGACATCCTCACCGAGCGGCCTGGCCATCCTCAACGGGTCGGCGTGGGTCGCAGCCCTACGCGGCGAAGCCCTCTACGAAGTGCGCCTGGACGGGACGCGGGCAACGGAGCCCAGGGCCTGGTTCGCCAAGGACCTGGGCCGGTTGCGCGACGTGGTCGCGACGCCGGAGGGGAACCTTTGGGTGGTTACGAACAACACCGACGGCCGCGGTTCGCCACGGCCCGGCGACGACCGCATCGTCGAGGTGGTCGTGCCGTAGGGCCTCCTGGTTAGAGGTTGTGATCCTGGTTAGCGAATCCACGCGTTGTTTCGCTAACCAACAGCACAACCTCTAACCAGGGCGCGTTTGACGCAAACGGGCCACGGGTGCGCGCGTAGACTGGAGGTGTCGGGTTCGGGGGAACCCAAATCGGGGGCGACCATGCAGCGCCACTACGCGCAGCACCTGGCTGACCCCCTGGTGAACCGAAGCCCCGAGGATGTCCTCGCCGCAACGGTTAAAGACGCTTTGCTTCCGCCATCCAGAGCGCGCGTCTACGCCCTCGCGCTGGCTCTGCTCGCAACCTTGTCCACGTTGTTGGTGCTGATCCTCTTCAACTCAGGCGGGCAGTTGCACGGGGTCCCCTTGTCCGTGGTGGGCGCACCGGTGATGATCACCAGCCTCGTGGACGACCTCGGCTCGCAGGTCGATATCCGGGAGACTGTCGACGAGAGTGCCGCTTACGCAGACCTGGACGCGGGCAAGACCCGCGCGGTACTGGTCGTGGACCTGAGTACAACGACGGACACCCTTGTGATCCCCGCGGGCCAGAATGAACGTGCCCGCGCAGCGCTCGTGAATGAACTGCGAGCGGTGCTGGCGTCACAGGGGCGGTCGTTGGATGTGCAGATGCGCGACCTCGGTCGAGGCAGCGGTGCGGCTCAGGATCTGGCCGCGGGTGCGCTGATCATGGGCTTCCTGGTGGCGACGCTCATCTCGGTGGGTGCGGGGAGCCTGGCGCGCAGGGTTCACCGTCATGCAACTGCGGTATTCGCAGTATCGCTGTGTGTGGTGGCGATCGGTGCGACTGCGCTCGCAGGGTGGGCCACCGCTATGTGGCTGGCGACTGCTGTGGCGATGTCCGTGATACTCACCCTCGCCCTCGAGGCGCTGTTCGGCTGGACCGGGTTCGCCGTCGCGGCGGCATTGTGCCTAACGGTGGTCTGGCCGACCGTCCTCAGGGTTGATCACTTCTTCCTGCCCGTGTGGATGCAGATGGGCTGGCACTGGTCTCCGACGGGATCGGCCACTAGCGCGATCTCGTCGTCGATGGTCTACGGCGGTACCGGCTTGCTCCATCACGGGCTGCAAATGATCGTTTGGGTGGCAGGCGGGTTGCTGGCGCTGTGGCTGGCCTCCCGTTCTCCGCGCCGGATCGGTAGGCCAGCATCCGTCCAGCGAAGGCGGATCGGGGCGATCGTGGTTGGCTTCACCGGCGTACTCCTGGGCGCGGTGGCGCTCGCGCCCGGGTCGGTTGTCGCCGACTCGGCCTCACCACCATTGGCACCCGACCGACTCTCACCTTGTGTTCGGATTCCCGAGGTCGATTCCGTTGCGGACCTCAACCGCATCGCGCGAATGCCAGGCGACGCGTACTTCGCGGGAGCCGACGTGGGCGCGGACGTGGGTCTGGCCGACGGCCGCAGGCTCTGGCTGTTCGGCGACACGCTGCGCGAGAACGCGGGGCTGGTGCGCAACTCGATGCTCCTGGCCGACGACCAGTGCCTGCGCGCTGTCGTGCCAGAAGAAGGCGGCGCAGTCATCCCGAACCGGCCTCACTCCCAGGTCGGCTACTGGCCCATGTCCGCCGTGGCGGTGAACCTTCCCGGCTACGACCTCGTACCTGTGTGGACCGAGCGTGTCAGGCAGCACGGATCCGGAGTTTTCGGCTTCGAGACCATCGGTCCGTCGGTGGCCGTCTTCGTGGTGCGGACCGGCGAGGTTCCACAACTGGTGGCCGTTAGGGACCTCACCGGCGATACAACAGATTTGCAGCAGCCGGTTTGGGGCGCGGCATCAGCGATCGATGGCGAGTGGGTGTATCTGTACGGGACCGCCAACGCCGGCGACACCTGGGGCTTCTCCGTGCAGGTCGCACGCCTTCATGTCGACGACCTCCTCGACCCCACAAAACTGCAGTACTGGGACGGTTTCGACTGGAGCAATTCTGCAGGTTCGGCCGCCGAGGTGATCCCAGCGGCAGGCGGTACCTCCCAGATCTTCAGCGTCTTCCAGCAGGATGACACCTGGTACGCAGTGTCGAAGCAGGACGAGTTCCTCGGCTCGTACCTGCGGGTGTGGATCGCCGCAGCCCCGACCGGTCCCTTCTACGCCGGACCGGTCTTGGCGATCCTGCCGTCCGACCTTGAGGCTGGACACTTCACGTACATGGCTCTGGCACATCCGGAGGTGCTCCCCGAGGACCACAGCATGGTCGTCTCCTACAGCCGCAATGACGTGAATCTCCAGCACATCGTGGACGACCCGGTTCAATACCGGCCGACGTTCCTGCGCGTTTGGTTCCCCTGATTCCGGCCTTTGGCGGTCCTGGTTAGAGGTTGTGCGGTTCGTTAGCGAAAACACGCGTGGATTCGCTAACCAGGACCACAACCTCTAACGCGGGCAAGGTCACGGTCAGCGACCGCACGCCTTGAGCACCTCGGCCACCGCTGCAGCCACCGGCACCTCCTCGCGGACTCCGCTGGCCCGGTCCTTGATCTCCACCATGCCGTCCACCAAGCGCTTGCCGACTACGAGGATCGTCGGGACGCCCAACAGTTCGGAGTCGTTGAACTTCACGCCCGGGGACGCCTTGCGGTCGTCGTACAGCACCCGCACACCCTCGTCCTCAAGCGCCAGGCCGATCTCCTCGGCGGTGGTGAAGACCGCCGGGTCCTTGCCCGTGGCCACGATGTGGACATCCGCCGGCGCAACCTCGCGAGGCCAGACCAGACCCTTGTCGTCGTGGTACTGCTCGGCGATCGCGGCCACGGCTCGCGACACCCCGATCCCGTAGGAACCCATGGTCACCACCCGGGACTTGCCGTTCTCGTCCAGCACGGTCAGGTCGAGTGCTTCTGCGTACTTGCGCCCCAGTTGGAAGATGTGCCCGATCTCGATCCCGCGGGCGCTGTGCAGCGGTCCTGAGCCGTCGGGCGCGGGGTCACCGTCGCGCACTTCGGCGGCCTCGATCGTCGCGTCCGCGGTGAAGTCGCGTCCACAGACCAGGTCGAAGACGTGTCGGCCAGCTTCGTTCGCGCCGGTGATCCAAGCCGTGCCCGCAACGACACGCGGGTCCACCAGGAACGGGATGCCGCGGTCCTCGCCCAGTGCCTGTGGGCCGATGTAGCCCTTGACCAACTGCGGGTACCGCGCGAAATCGGCCTCCTCGAAAGGGGCGGGCAAGGCGGGGGCGACCTGCGCCTCGAGCCGTTTCATGTCGACCTCTCGGTCACCTGGCAGGCCCACGACCAATGGCGACACCGAACCGTCCGGGTACTCCAGGCGAAGCACCACGTTCTTCAACGTGTCGGCGGCCGTCCAGGGGCGGTCCGCGCGCGGGAACCGGGCGTTCGCAAGGTCGACCAGGGTTTCAATCGTCGGGGTGTCGGGGGTGTCCTCAACGTGGGCAACCGGCAGGCTCGCGACGTCGATCGGCTCTGGCGCCACCGTCACCACCGCCTCCACGTTGGCCGCATAGCCACCGTCCGAGCGCACGAAGGTGTCCTCGCCGGACTCGCACGGGGCCAGGAACTCCTCGCTGGCAGAGCCCCCCATCGCCCCGGACATCGCCGACACGATCACGTATTCCAGGCCCAGCCGGTCGAAGGTCTTAATGTACGCCTCGCGGTGCCGGTCGTAGGACCTCTGCAGGCCCTCGTCGTCTATGTCGAAGGAGTACGAGTCCTTCATAACGAATTCGCGACCCCGTAGGATCCCAGCCCGCGGTCGCGCTTCGTCGCGGTATTTGGTCTGAATCTGGTAGATCACCAGCGGCAGGTCCTTGTAGGAGGAGTACTCCCCCTTGACCAGCAGCGTGAACATCTCCTCATGAGTCGGGCCGAGCAGGTAGTCGGCACCCTTGCGGTCCTGCAGGCGCATCAGCGTGTCGCCATATTCGGTCCAGCGGCCGGTCGCCTCGTAGGGCTCGCGCGGCAGCAGCGCCGGGAAGTGCACCTCCTGGAAACCAGCGGCGTCCATCTCCTCACGCACGATGCGCTCGACGTTGCGGTAGACGATGTAGCCCAGGGGCAACCAGGTGAAGACACCGGGCGCCACGCGACGCACCAGCCCCGCCCGTACCAGGAGTTTGTGGCTCGGGACCTCGGCATCAGCGGGGTCCTCGCGCAGGGTTCGCAGGAACAACGTGGACATTCTCAGCACGAGTGCAAGCGTAGGGCACCTGCATGGTCATTCCCGCAGCCCCACGGGCAGGCGCAATCGCCCGGCAAGGCGCGCCCGTGAGCAATAGCGTGAGACCAGCGACGAACAGGAGTGATCATGCGACTTCGCAGAATCTACGTGCCGGCCTTATCCGCTGCCCTGGTGGCCACCGCAGCACTGCCCGCCCCAGCAGCCAGTCCGGCGTGGCCGGTCCCAGCGAAGAAGCAGTTGACGTCGGTCACCCTGAAGGTCCCCTCAGAGAAAGCCTTCGTCTCGGACAAGGTGCCAGCCACTGTGCAGGTCACACCGGCTGGCAAGCGGACCGTCGAGATCCAGACGCGCTCCAAGACCAACACCTGGGAGACCGTCGCCACCGCGAAAACGAATGGGTCGGGCAAAGCCAAGATCAACTTCACCACCTACCGCAGCGGTGACTACAAGGTGCGCGCAGTCGTGCCAGAAACGAAGGGGCTGGCCAGCGCAACCAGCAAGAAGCGACCCTTGAAGAGCACCTACGAACCGTTCAGTGACCCGCCCGTCGACAAACTGAGCCCGCTCATCGCTGGGGGCCTGACCCTGTCCAAGAAGGCCGCGGGCACCTACACGGTCGGCGAGTTCGCAGTCACGGTCCAACAGTCCAAGCCCGGGGTCACGGTCAAGGACGGCGCCGGCCGCGTGGCTTGGGCGAGTACGCCGGGCAAGGCGTTCGTAACGGCCGCGCGGAGCAAGGTCCGCTGGTTCCAGCGATCGACCGCGGGCGCCTTCTGGCCGCAGGTCCAACGCAAGGTGCGATTGACCGAGCAGACAGTTGACTCGGTCAAAACTTCCGGTGACGCGGTCACGATCAAGGGCAGCGTGCGAGGCGAGGGCAAGAAGGCGTTCTACACGATGACCCTGAAGGCGGTTCAGCGTTCGGCCGACGTCGCCGCACTGCAGTTGGACGTGAGCTTCAACGCGAAGAAGTCCGACGTCACGCCGAACAGCGTGCAGGTGACCTCGGGACGTTCGTCGAAGTCCGGGGTCCACGGTTTCGGCAACCAGTTCCAGAAGTTCAACCTGTCCGGTCAGCTCCTGCCGATCCTGGTCCAGGAGCAAGGCGTCACCCGCGGCGAGCAACCGGCGGCCGGAGCCGTTGACTCGGCGACGTGGGGAGCCGGCAACCTCAAGACCACGTACGGAGCCTGGCCGACCTACGTCACCGACCAGTACCGCTCGTTCGAACTGGCCGACACCGTGGGCGGCGGTTCGTTCAGCGTGGCGGACACCCGCCGGGACAAGCAGATCGCCCTGGAGTCCTACGCCAAGACGTACAGCGCGACGGTGCTGGCCCGCGACAACGGTCAAGACCTACTGCGTGCCCGCGCTGCCGGTACATCCCGGCCGGTACTTGCGGACTGGGTTCAGCGCGGTGCCGTTCTGGGTCTGCAGGGAGGCACGGACAAGGTCCGTCAGGTGGTCGCCGACATGCAAGCTGCAGGCACCAAGATCAGCGCGGTCTGGCTGCAGGACTGGGTCGGCAAAAGGGTCACTATCTTCGGCGAGCAATTGTGGTGGACCTGGCAGCTCAATCGCGCCACCTACCCCGGCTGGGAGCAGATGGTCGCGGACTTCAACGCGCAAGGCATCCAGGTGATGACCTACATCAACCCCTTCGTCATCAACCAGGACGAGGTCAACGGCGTGCCCATCCGCAACTACTACAAGGAGGGCGAACAGAAGGGCTACCTGGTCAAGAACCAGGTAGGCGATACCTACGTCGTCGAGACGGTCGGCTTCCCGACGGCACTTGTCGATCTGACCAACCCGGCTGCCCGTGATTGGTTCGCCGACATCATCTCCACTGAGGTCCTGGGCGTTGGGGCCACCGGTTTCATGGCCGACTTCGCCGAGTACCTGCCGTTCGACAGCGTCCTGTTCAACGGCAGTGCCGCCAAGCAGCACAACCGCTGGCCGCAACTGTGGGCCAAGACCGTGCGTGAGGGCTGCAACCGCGGCGGCGTCCCGGACTGTGTGGCGTTCTTCCGCTCGAGCTACCTCGGAACCCCGAAGAACGCCCCGCTCATGTGGGCCGGCGACCAGATGGTCAACTACGCGCGCGAGGACGGCATGGCCAGCGCAGTCGAGGGCATGCTCGCCGGCGGAGTGTCCGGCGCGCCCTTGTGGCACAGCGACATCGGCGGTTACACGAGCATCAACGCCGGGGTCAAGAACTTCCTGCGGCCGCCGCAGTTGAACGCCCGCTGGGCACAGATGCAGGCCTTCGGCGTCGTGATGCGCACTCACGAGACCAACCGGCCGAAGTTGAACCAGCAGGTCTACGACGATGCAACGACGCGGGCCCAGTTCGCCCGGGCCTCGAAGATCTACGCGGCCCTGTACGACTACCGCAAGAGTGTGATCGACGAGGCCGTCAAGGACGGCATCCCGGCGATGCGCCACGGGTGGCTGGTCTATCCGGGTTCGAAGGCCGCCGAACAGGATCTGCAATTCTTCCTAGGCGACCATCTGCTCGTCGCGCCGGTCTACGAGGAGAACGCGACCACCGTGCAGGTGACCTTCCCGCCGGGGCAATGGAAGCATGTCCTGACCGGCGAGGTCTTCCCTGGAGACTCGCAAGTGACGGTCAACGCCCCGCTGGACACACCGGCTGCCTTCGTGAAGGTCGGCGACCCCGTCGGCGACGAGATCCTGGCCGCCATGGCCGCAGCAGGGCTGGCGCCGTAGGGGCGCCGCGTTGGCCGCCGGGGCGCCGCCGCCCGCCGCCCGCCGCCCGAGCCGTTGGTTAGAGGTTGTGCGGTTCGTTAGAGGTTGTGCTGTTCGTTAGCGAAAACACGCGTGGATTCGCTAACCAGGACCACAACCTCTAACGCGGGCCACCCGGCCACCCGGCCACCCGGCCACCGGGCCCCGACCGCCGGTTCGTTAGAGGTTGTGCGGTTCGTTAGAGGTTGTGCTGTTCGTTAGCGAAAACACGCGTGGATTCGCTAACCAGGACCACAACCTCTAACGCGGGCCGCCACCGGCCACCCGGCCACCGGGCCACCCGGCCACCGGGCCCCCGGCCCCCGGCCACCGGGCCACCGGGCCACCGGGCCACCGGGCCGCCGGGCCACCGGGCCGCCGGGCCACCGGGCGCCGCCCCCGACCCGCCAGCAAGCCCCTCACCACGAGGGCATCCTAGGCCTGCGAACTGGAACCGCTCCCGCATAGCGCAACCGCGCATCGAGTTGTGCGGGCTTGGTCAACTGCTGCCACACGACGTGCAAGACCTGGTAGCCCAACTCCTGAAGATCCCCGTCCCGCAGCAGCTGCAGGATCACCTTGATCTCGCCCTGCCGCCTGTACTTGATCGCCCCGTCGAACTCGACAGCGATCCTGGTTCCCTCGATCAAGAAGTCAAGGCGGGCGGCCCTTTCGCCGTTGCGGACCTCGACCTGGCTGACGAGGTCGTAACCCAACCCGTTCGCGAGCATCCGCGTCCATGTCTCACCGGGCGATTCAGCCAGAGGGTCGGCACTTCCAGCGACCCAGCGCATCCGGCTGGCCCCATGCTTGCCGACCATTTCATCCGCGGCCACCCTCAAATCGTCGATCGAGCACAGACCACTGGCCAACATCGCGTCAGCCACGATCAACCCATCACGGGCGGTCAACACCCGCGCACAATCCAACACCGTCGCCTCGGGTGTACTGACCCGAAGGCTGCGGTGTTCAGTGCAGGGCCCATCGGGCATGACCTGGACGTCCCCCGCGTAACGTCCGCGGGCGATGTTGCGCACGAACACCCCGGACGGCACGCCGGCAATCAACGGCAGTTCGTACACAAACGCCGCCGACGGTCCCGCCAAAGCCGCCGCTGGGTCCAGTCGCGCCATGACTGCCCGGCACTTGGCCAGGTATTCCTGCTCCGCCGTGAGACCCTGCGGCACGTAGGCACCCCAGGTAAGGGGTTTGTCTGTGCGCCGCACTCGCTGCACCTCGGCTCCAGTGGCGCCGTCGGCAACCAAGTCGCTGATTCGTTTCACAACGTCCACCCTGCGCCCTCGCAGCGAAGAGCGGGTGCACCCATGACCGCCTGTGGATGACGACCACCGGCCGTCCACAGCACGTCCCTAAAACAGGACGGTGGCGAATTCCCCGACCTGTTGGAAACCCACGCGCTGGTAGGACGCGAGCGCCGCGTGGTTGTAGTCGTTGACGTACAGGCTCACCGTCGTGGCGAAGTGTCTGCGGGTCAGTTGAACCACCGCGGCCATCCCCGGCTCGGAGACATGCTGGCCCCTGTGGGACGGGTCCACCCACACGCCCTGGATCTGCGCGACCTCGTCAGACACAACACCGACCTCGGCTTTGAACAGCACTTCGCCATCGTCGACGACCAGGAACGCCCGTCCCTGCCGGATCAGCGCGGCCACCCGCCGACGGTAGCCCGAACCTCCATCGGGAACGAGCGGGCTGATCCCCAATTCCTCGGTGAACATCGCCACGCAGGCGGGGAAGAGGAGTTCGAGGTCGTCCATGGTGGCTTGCCGCACCCGGGCGTCCGGTTGGACGTCGGGCACGCGGCTGATACTCAACATCGGCTGCGACGAGCGCAGATCGCGAGCCGGTCCCCAGGAGTCTGCGACCTGATCGTAGAAGGCCAACACCGCCTCTGCCGGCCCGACGATCGAGGAGCAGCGCCGGGGAACCACCTTCGCCCTCGCGGCGAACCCGGCGATGGCCGGCGGCAGCACACAGACAGGTACGACGTTGGCGCCCATGTACAGAGCCGAGCGCAGGTCCTTCCCGTCGAACCATCCCCACACCTCAGCGCCAATGGCCGACCCGACACCGATGCTCTGCAGCCGCTCGCCGACCATCGCGTAGGAAACCGGGTCCGTGGCAAGCAGAGTGCGTAGCGCGGGGGCGTCGGCTCCGGTGAGCAGACGGACCGACCCGGTCACCCGACCGAGACGCTCGGCTCGCCGGAGACCTCCATGGCCTCCGCCAGACGCATCGCCTCTTCGATGAGGGTCTGCACGATCGCGGACTCGGGCACGGTCTTGATCACCTCACCCTTGACGAAGATCTGACCCTTGCCGTTGCCGCTGGCCACCCCCAGATCGGCCTCACGCGCCTCGCCCGGACCGTTGACAACGCAGCCCATTACGGCCACGCGAAGCGGAACCTCCAGGCCCTCAAGACCGGCGGTCACCTGCTCGGCCAGCGTGTAGACGTCCACCTGGGCGCGCCCACAACTGGGGCACGAGACGATCTCAAGGCCGCGCTGGCGCAGGTTCAACGACTCCAGGATCTGAAGGCCGACCTTGACCTCCTCCACAGGCGGGGCCGACAGCGAGACCCGAATCGTGTCACCGATCCCCTCCGCCAGCAGCGCACCGAAAGCGACCGCGGACTTGACCGTTCCCTGGAACGCCGGACCGGCCTCGGTCACTCCGAGGTGCAAGGGGTAGTCGCAGGCGGCGGCGAGTTGCCGGTAGGCCTGCACCATGACGACCGGGTCGTGATGCTTGACGGAGATCTTGATGTCGCGGAACCCGTGCTCCTCGAACAGCGAGGCCTCCCACAGGGCACTGGCCACAAGCGCCTCAGGCGTCGCCTTGCCGTACTTCTCGAGCAAACGCTTATCCAGGGAGCCGGCATTGACCCCGATCCGGATCGGGGTTCCCGCTTCACCCGCAGCCCGTGCGATCTCGCCCACCTTGTCGTCGAAGGCTTTGATGTTGCCGGGGTTCACCCGCACCCCGGCGCACCCGGCATCGATGGCCGCGAACACGTACTTGGGCTGGAAGTGGATGTCGGCGATCACGGGGATGTCTGCCTTCTTGGCGATGATGGGCAGCGCCTCGGCGTCATCCTGGCTGGGGACGGCAACGCGCACCACCTGGCAGCCGGCGGTGGTCAACTCGGCGATCTGCTGCAACGTGGCGTTCACGTCGGCGGTGACGGTGGTCGTCATCGACTGCACGCTGATGGGGGCGTCCCCGCCGACCTCCACTGGGTGGTGCGGGTGGCGCAAGGTGATCTTGCGGGTGACCCTTCGCTCGGCCAAAGTAGGTGGCGGTCCCTCAGGCATTCCCAACGCAACGGTCATGGCTCAAGTATCCCTCATGTCGCGGTCGCCGCGACCTCCGGTGAACGCGGCGCTCAGCCCAAACGGATGGGTTTGATGATGTCGGCCCACAGGATGATCACGCTCATGGCGATCAGGACCAAGGCGACGGTGTACGCCACAGGCAGCATCCTGGCCACGTCGACCGGTCCGGGATCGGGCCGTCCCCGCCACTTGGCCACCTGCCTACGCGCACCCTCGTACAAGGCGCCGGCCACGTGACCCCCGTCGAGCGGCAGGATCGGCAACAGGTTGAACAAGAACAGGAACAGGTTCAAGGACGCCACGATCGCCAAGAACTGGGCGATGCGCCAACTCGGCGGTGCGTCTGCGGCGGCGACCTCGCCGCTGATCCTCGATACGCCCACGACCCCGACGGGCCCCTCAGGGTCGCGCGGCTGATCCGTGAAGGCCGCTTCGGTCAGGCCCACCATCTTGGCCGGGAAACTCACCAGGGCGCTCGCCGATCGCACCGAGATGTCCCACATCTGACCGGGGACTCCGGTGATCGGGATCGGTTGCAGTTCCACCAGCGGCGAGACACCTAGGAAACCCCGGGGTGCGGCAGCCTCGCCGAGCAGCGCGCCGTCGATGGTCGACAACGGCACGTCCAGGGTGAGTTCCTGTCCACCGCGGACGATAGTGACCTCGTGCAGGCCCGGTGTGGAGGCACGGATCGCCTGACTAAGCGTTGTCCAATCCGCCACCGGGGCAGCATCCCAGGCCACGATCTGGTCACCGGGTTGCAGGCCTGCCTGCGCCGCACCGGTCGAATTGCCGTTCCCGCCCACGCAGGCGCCCTCCGGGTCGGCAGCACTGGGCACGCATGCGGTCACGGTATTGACGGTCGTTGTGGGGTTCGGGGTTCCGAACCCGGCGTAGACCACCGCGAAGAGGACCATGGCGAACAGCAGGTTCATGACCGGCCCGCCCAGCATGACCACGAGCTTCTTCGGCACGCTCAAGGAGTAGAACGTTCGCGACTCGTCGCCAGGCTCCATGATCTCGGCCGCCGATTCGGCGCGGGCCTGTTCGATGAGGGTCCCCAGCCGACCCGTACTGCTGGCTCGCACGCTGCCATCGGGTGCAGGCGGGAACATGCCGATCATCCGGATGTATCCGCCGAGGGGCGCGCCCTTGACGCCGTACTCGGTGTCACCCTTCTTGCGCGACCACAGCGTCGGTCCGAAACCGATCATGTACTGGGTGACCTTCACCCCGAACCGCTTCGCGGGGATCATGTGACCGAGTTCGTGCAAGGCGATCGAAACCGCAAGCGCCAGGACCAGCGCCACGATCCCGACCAGCGTCATGGACTCTCCTCGATCAGTTCCCGGACCCGAGCGCGTGCCCAGGTGTCTGCTTTCAAGACGTCCTCCAGTGTCACCCGGTTCCCCCCGACCGCGCCAGGGGGGATCGCCTCATCGAGTGTTCGCCCTACGAGATCAGAGATGGCCAGGAAGCCGACCTGGTCCGTGCGGAAGGCCGAAACGGCCTGCTCGTTGGCCGCGTTGAGCACCGCTGGCGCCACACCGGCGTGCCGGGCGGCTCGGGCGGCCAGCCCCACAGCCGGGAAGGCGTCGTCGTCCAACGGGAAGAACTCCCAAGTGGCCGCAGACGACCAATCGCAGGCCGGTGCCGCGTCCGGCACCCGGTCCGGCCATCCCAGCCCCAGGGCGATCGGGAGTCGCATGTCCGGCGGGCTGGCCTGAGCGATGGTGCTGCCGTCGAAGAACTCGACCATCGAGTGGACGACCGACTGCGGATGCACGACGACCTCGATGCGATCCAGCGCGATGTCGAAGAGTAGATGCGCCTCGATGAGTTCCAGGCCCTTGTTCATCAGGGTCGCGGAGTTGATGGTCACAACCGGACCCATGTCCCACGTCGGGTGGGCCAGCGCCTGCTCGACAGTCACGTCGGCGAGTTCGGCACGGGTCTTGCCCCGGAACGGACCACCGCTGGCAGTGAGGATGAGCTTGCGGACTTCCTCGTGGCGACCGGATCGAAGACACTGGGCCATCGCGGAGTGCTCGCTGTCCACAGGCACGATCTGCCCGGGGCGCGCAGCGGCGGTCACAAGGTCGCCGCCGATGATCAGCGACTCCTTGTTGGCCAGGGCCAGGATGCTGCCCGCCTGAAGCGCCGCAAGAGTGGGACGCAGCCCCACGGCTCCCGTGATTCCGTTCAAGACCGTGTGAACACCGAGTCCGGCGACCTCCGCGGCCGCATCGGGGCCTACATGCACCTGCGCCCCGGTTCCCTCGAGGGCGGCGCCGGCAGTCTCATCGGCAACGCCCACGTGCTCGACGCGGAACGTCTCAACCTGTTCGCGCAGCAGCGCCGGGTCTGCTCCCCCAGCCGCCAGACCCACGACCCGGAACCGGTCGCGATTGCGTGCCACGACGTCGAGGGCCTGGGTTCCGATCGAACCCGTGCTGCCCAGAATCACCAGGTCGCGCGTCATGACGACTCCGCGGCCGCCAACTGCCCGCAAGCCCCGTCGATCTCCCGGCCGCGGGTGTCCCTGACAGTCACTGCCACGCCCCTGGCTTGCAGGTGGTCGACGAACGAGTCCTCCTGCTCGCGGCTCGACGCGGTCCACTTCGACCCGGGAGTCGGATTCAGTGGGATCACATTGACATGGGCCAACTTGCCGCGCAGCAAGTCACCGAGCAGGTCGGCGCGCCAGTCCTGGTCGTTGATGTCGCGGATCAGCGCGTACTCGATGCTCACCCGGCGCCGGGTCCGATCCGCGTACTCCCAGACCGAATCCAGGACCTCGGCCACATCCCAGCGCGTGTTGATTGGTACGAGCGTGTTGCGCAGTTCGTCGTCCGGTGCGTGCAGCGACAACGCCAAAGTCACCGGCAAGGCCCTCCGCCGACAGTTTGCGGATCTGAGGTACAAGACCGACCGTGGACACCGTGATGCCGCGTGCGCTCATGCCGAAGCCCTCTGGCGGCTCAGCAACCATCCGCCTGACAGCGGTGATCACGGCGTTGTAGTTGGCCAGCGGTTCACCCATACCCATGAACACGATGTTCGACAGCCTGGCCTCACGACCGAGCACCCCTGATTCGGCATCGCGGGCGGCCACTCGCACCTGCTCGAGGATCTCGGCGGTGCTCAGGTTGCGCTGTAGTCCCCCCTGTCCGGTCGCGCAGAACGGGCAGGCCATTCCGCAGCCGGCCTGCGAGGAGAGGCACAGCGTGACCCGCTTCGGATAGCGCATCAGCACCGACTCGACCAGGGATCCGTCATGCAGCTTCCACAGCGTCTTGCGGGTGGCATCCCCGTCGCATGTCTGGACTTTCGCCGGGGTGAGCAACGTTGGGAGCAGTGGGGCCAGTCGTTCTCGATCCGCCTGGCCCAAGTCGGTGCACTGCTCGACGGAGTCGACGTGTCGCACGAGTACCTGGCGGCTCAACTGCACAGCCCGGAATGCCGCGCTGCCGAGTTCCGTGACGGCTTCTTTGCGCGCGGGCAGATCGAGATCCAGCAGGTGCCGTGGCGGCTTGCCCCGCTTGGGCGGTGTCATGACCAGAGGCAGGGACGTCATCCGATGAACAATCCCAGCAGAGCCCATGCGACGAAAGCGTTCGGGACCAGGGAGTCGAGGCGATCCATCAGCCCACCGTGGCCGGGCAGGATGTTCGACATGTCTTTCACGTCGAGGTCGCGCTTCACCGCGGACTCGATGAAATCGCCGGCCGTTGCGGTAACGCTCATGACCACACCGAAGATCGCGCCCTGCCACCACGGCGCGTCGAAGCCGATGACGAACACCGGAATACCGATGGCCACCTGAAGCGCGACTGACCCGGCGAAACCCTCCCACGACTTCTTCGGACTGACCTGGGGTGCGATGGGGTGCTTGCCGAACAGGACGCCGGCGAAGTAGCCGCCGATGTCGTTGCCGACAGTCACAGCGATGAAGGCGACGATGCGCGTCACACCGTCGTCCTCACGCAGCATCAGCATCACGAAGCCCACCATGAAGAGCAGGTAGAACCCGATGAACATGGAAGCCGTGGCGTCCTTGACGAAACCTTCGGTCCCACGGCGGATGCGCCACATCAGAGCCGCGATGACGAACGTGCCGAAGACCGCCATGTGCGCGGTCACCCCGTACACGTAGGCAAGGGTCGGACCCACAAGTGCCACCGCGTACAAGGGGGTACGGGCCACGCGGATGTCGTTGTGCAGGAAGGCGTTGTACAACTCCCACACCGCCACGAGCATCGCGGCTGTGACCAGCACGGCGAACAGGTACTTGTAGAAGACCAGGGTGACGATGATGAGCGCACCGAGGCCCACGCCGACCGCTATCGCCACCGGGAGATTGCGGCCTGCGCGGCTCTTCGGCGGCTCGACCGGCGCCGCGTCTGCGCTGCCCATCAGACCTCGAGCAGTTCTTCCTCTTTGTTCTTCAGGATCTCGTCGACGTGAGCAACCTGCTGGTGGGTGATCTCCTCGAGATGGGCAAGGCCACGCTTGACTTCGTCCTCGCCGACGTCGCCGTCCTTCTTCATCTTCTCGAGATGCTCCTTGGCACCGCGTCGGATGTTGCGGATGCTGACCCGCGCGTCCTCAGCCTTGGCGCGGGCGACCTTGATGTACTCCCGGCGGCGCTCTTCGGTCAATTGCGGCAACACGACCCGGACGACGTTTCCGTCGTCGGTGGGGTTCACGCCGAGATCCGAATCCCGGATGGCCTTTTCGATGCCGTTCGTGGCGGTCCGGTCGAACGGCGTGATGAGCATCATCCGCGCGTCCGCGGCGTGGAAGGACGCCAACTGGTTCAGGGGGGTCTGTGCGCCGTAGTAGTCCACCGTGATCTTGGCGAACATTCCCGGGTTCACGCGCCCGGTGCGTAGCGTCGCGAAGTCCTCACGCGCCACTGTGATGGCTTTCTCCATCTTGTCTTCTGCTTCCAGCAGGATGTCGTCGATCACCTGGATCCTCCTTCGGGGCTAACCGCAGCCTATTGCCTGGGAGCCCGTTTGGATTGATCGCGGGTCATCGCCTGAGATCCGCGCCTGCGTGCGCACCGGTGCGCAAGACTATGGGCCATGGGTCATGACCACGGGGTGGTCACCGCGGGTGGACGACACCGCGGGCGCTTGGCGATCGCCTTGGCCATCGCGGCCGCCGTTTTCGTTCTGGAACTGGTCGGCGCGCTCGTCACCGGGTCCATCGCCCTGCTCGCCGACGCCGGACACGTGTTCACCGACATGTTCGGCGTGGCATTCGCGCTGGTCGCCGCGACGATGGCCCAGCGTCCACCCACGTACCGCCGGACGTTCGGGTGGCAGCGACTCGAAGTCATAGCGGCCGCGCTCAATGCGCTTCTGCTGATCGGCGTCGGCTTGTACGTGGCCTTCGAAGCGGTGGCACGACTCATCGACCCTGAACCTGTTGAGGCCGGACTGATGCTGGTGGTCGCGGTCATCGGCATGGCCGCCAACTTCGTATCCCTGCGGATCCTCACCGCTGGCAAGGACGAATCGATCAACGTCCGGGGCGCCTACCTGGAGGTCTTGGGTGACCTGCTCGGTTCGGTCGCGGTTGTGGCCGCCGCACTCGTGATCGTCACGACGGGCTGGACACGCGCGGACCCCGTGGCCAGCCTCGTGGTCGCCGGACTGATCCTGCCCCGCTCGCTGCGCCTGCTGCGCGACGCGGTTCGCATCCTCATGGAAGCGGCTCCCGACGACCTCGATGTGGCCGAGGTCCGCACCCACCTGCTGGAGGTGCCCGGCGTGCGCGATGTGCACGACGTGCACGTGTGGACCATCACATCCGGGGTCCCGGCCCTGACCGCCCATGTCGCAGTGGACCGCAGCACCCTTGATGAATGCGGGCCGGCGTCGATGCTCCACCAGCTGCAGAACTGCGCCCGGGATTGCTTCGACATAGAGCACACCACGTTCCAGGTCGAACCGACCGACCACTGGGAGCACGAAGCGGGGGCGCATGACTAGTCACCCAAACCCTGCCCCGCCGCCCGCAGGCCCACTACCCTTCCAACGTGACCGTCCACGACCTCGGTGATACCCCACCGGAAGCCAGCGACTTCGTCGAGCGCTTGACGCTCAGCCGCATCGATCGCGACATCTTCACCGGTTGGTGCCATGCGGGCACCCCGTTGCGCGCATTCGGTGGCCAGGTGGCGGCGCAAGCGCTGGTGGCTGCCGGAACGACCGTGGAACAACCCGGCCGGGTGGTCCATTCGTTGCATGCGTATTTCCTGCGCGCTGGATCGACCAACGATCACATCGTCTACATGGTCGATCGGCCCCGCGACGGACGGTCGTTCTCCACCAGGCGAGTGCGCGCCGTCCAGTACGGAAAGACGATCTTCACCATGTCGGCTTCGTACACCCAAGAGATGGCCGGTCCCAGTCACCGGACTTCGCCGATGCCCGACATGGACTGGATCCATCAGATCCCTGCTCCTGACGAACTGCCCCGCGCCCAGCCGCTGAGCCGCCCGTCGTCGGCACCCGGCGCACCTGACGACGGCTTACCGAGCCGGACGTTCGTGAACATGCGACTTGTGCCCGACGAACTGGTCACCGAGGTGACCCAAGCACGCTTCGACCGGATGGCATGGATCCGCTCCGACCAGGTTCTGCCCGATCCATCGCTCTATCACGTGTGCGCCATGACCTACTTCTCGGATCTCACGCTGGTCGGGACGGTCCTGGAACACCATGGCGGCTTCGAGGCCCGCCCGGACCTGGAGATCGCGTCGCTGGACCACGCCATGTGGTTCCATCGCTCCTTCCGCGCCGACAAGTGGTTGCTCTTCGTGACGGCAAGCCCGATCTCCGGCGATGGTCACGGCTTCGCGACGGGACAGTTCTACAACGCCGAAGGAACGCTGATCTCCTCAGCCGCCCAAGAAGTCTTGATGCGCGAGCCCCGCGCGCACACACCGCGGGGTTAAGTTGGATGTATGGCTGAGCCAACTGCATTCCGATATTCCGCACCCATGCACGTCGTGGGCCCCAACGGTCCCCGGTTCGGCGACTATCAGGGGCTGACCCCGGCTTTGCACCCGCCCGGCGCGACAGCCTCCATTGGCCAGAGGCAAGTTACCGACTTCCTGCGCCACAAGCGCTGGATGTACACTTTCGCGGCCAACCAGGAACTCATCGTCACCTGCGCCATCGTGGACGCTGGACCGACCGGCACGACGTTCATCACGGTGGCCGACCGTCGCACGGGCCAGCTGCTGGCCGACATCAGCCGACCCGGTGGCACCCGTCCGATGGTCTTGGTGAATGACCGTCCCGGCGAAGGACACCGCAGCCGGTACAGGATGCCCGGATCGGATGTCAGCATGCACACCGACGACGGCGTCCTCTACGTACGGGCGAAGGTCGGCTCGCCGGTCGGCCTTCCCGCCATCGGCAAACCAGCGGTAGAACTCGATCTCGCGTTCGACATCACGACCAGCCCGGCACTGACAGTCATCTCCGACCTGGACACCGAGCCGCCGCTGGTCTCGACGACGGGCAAGAACGCCGCCTTGCCGGTGACCGGCCGCGTGGTCGTGCGCCAAGCGGGCATCCTGCACGCCTTCGATTTCTCCGACGCCATCGGCGGCTTCGACTACACAAGCGGACACCTTCCCCGGCACACACAGTGGCGCTGGGCGTTCCTGACCGGACGGCTTGCGGACGCAGGCCCGGTGGCGTTGAACCTGTCGGCAGACTTCTCGGGCCTTGTCCATAGAGCTCACGAGAACTCCGTGTGGTTCGATGGCCAGCTGCACGCGATCGACCCCGACGCCAGTATCGACTTCGATGCGGCTGACCCCGAGAAGCCATGGCAGATACGCACGGCCGATGGAAAGATCGACTTGGTCTTCAACCCTCTCGGCGTTCATCGGGAGTCGCTGAACCTGCGGCTCCTGAGAAGCAAGTTTCTGCAGCCGGTCGGTGAGTACACGGGCACGATCAAACTCAACGGTCGGACGCTTCAGATCGAAGCGCTTCCCGGAGTCGCCGAGAACCAGGACATCCTCTGGTAGCGGCTCAGCCGGTCCTTCTTGTGAGACCGACCAGGACCGGACCGGGAATACAAGAACCACTCGCGCTCGGGCACGACCCACAACCGCTCGGTGGGCATCCGGTCGGCAGACTCTGGGCATCCAGCACGCCCATTCGAACGAGTTGATCCAGACAAGCATCGACCAGATCCGCCGACAGCCCGGTCGCAGTCGCAATTTCGGCGACCGTCAATGCCCCGGCATCGATGCGTGCCAGGACTTGCCGCAACGGTCCCCCGCTCATGTCAGCAACCTGCCGATCTGGAAGACGGCCACCGCCACCAGCCAAGCCAGTGCCAGCTGCATGCCGATTCCGAACAACGTCCACCGGCGACCGATTTCCCGGCGCTGGGTCGCCAGCGTTGCGACACACGGTGTGTAGGCCAAGAGGAAGACAAGGAACGCCCAGACCGCGGCTGTCGTGTGCCCTCCCGAGG
Organism: uncultured Actinomycetota bacterium; assembly: GCA_963818505.1. Classification (GTDB taxonomy): domain Bacteria; phylum Actinomycetota; class Actinomycetes; order S36-B12; family UBA10799; genus JADKAV01. Next base: position 459,277 of record CAWFSJ010000007.1, on the reverse strand, counting down.
ATGCGGCGAAGTCGCGGTTGAGAGCATCACCGAGGTCCCCCGGGGTCCGCAGGTCGTCCGGCGCGGCCACCGCGTACGTCTGCGACCACGAGGAGATAACCGCCTCCTTGGCCACGAACCCGACAGCCAGCGCTCCCACTGCCTCCCAGTTGCCGAAGCCGGTCGGCGCGAATGCCGGGGTGATGGCTTGGGCGGCTGCCGCATAGGCAGAGTCCGAGACTGGGACGTCGGCGAATCCACCCTCGCCGGTCACCGGTACCGCCTGAAGCAGCCAGACGGCCGCGACAGCCGCCACGATGATCCCTGAGGCGGTGCGTAGGAACGCCTTGAGCCTGCCCCACGTGACGACGCCGAGGATCCGCAGATGTGGCATCTGGTATGCCGGAAGGTCGAGCAGCAGGGCCTCGCGTCCCATCGTGCGCCAAAGGGTTTTGCGCAACAGCAGACCGACGACCACAACGAACAGGATCGAGATCACGTACATCGCGAACACGACGTTCCCGGAATCGTCAGGGAAGAAGGTCGCGGCGAGCATCACATACACGGCCAAGCGCGCGGAGCATGATGTGAACGGCACCAGCAAGGACGTGAGGATGCGATGGCGGGCATCGGGCAGAACACGCGTGGCGCTGATCGCCGGGACATTGCACCCGAATCCCACGATCAGCGGCAGGAACGCCTTGCCGGGCAGACCCACGAAGCGCATCGTCCGGTCGGTAACCACTGCGGCGCGGGCCATGTAGCCCGAATCCTCGAGCAGCGCCAATAGCGCGAACATGATGGCCATCAGGGGAACGAACGTGAGTAGCATGCCCACGCCTGCGATCAGCCCATCGAGGATGAAACTCTCCACCCAACTCCCGCCCAGCCCGACGAACGCCAGCAAGGCGGTTGCAGCGTTGCTCACAGGCCCGGCGAAGAACGCATCGAGTGCGTCCTGCATCGGTGCGGCAACCGTGGTGGTGAGTTGGAAGACGACCCACATGACTGCCATGAAGATGATTGGACCGAACCATGGCGCAGTGACCCAGCGATCCATCCGGTCCGACCAGGTCCGTCGCTCGCGCTCGGGCGTGACAGTGCTCGCATCGACCGCGTCCTGTATCCACGCGAAGCGATCGTCGGCGATGTCGAGGTCATCGGCATCGCGAAGATGCTCCCGCTCGGTGGGCACTGGTGTTGCCAGCGAGTCGGCGGCCGCTCTGGCCAGGTCCGCATCCCCGATCCCCCGCCGCGGATCCACGCGAACGACGGGGCACCCCAGGCGAGCGGCCAGCACCTCGACATCGACCTCGATGTCTCGGCGGGCGGCGACATCGGACATCGTCAGCGCAACCACAACACGCTGCGCCGACTCGCGCACCTGGCTGAGCAGGTACAGCGACCTGGACAGTCTGGATGCGTCGGCCACCACGATCACGACGTCGGGACGATCCTCGCCCAGCAGCAGTGTGCGTGTGAACTCCTCGTCGGGAGACACCGCATCGAGACTGTAAGCCCCGGGCAGGTCCAGCAGTGCCACCCCCTTCGAACCGTCACTGCTGGGCACACGCCACTGGGTGCGGCCGACCTCCACGGTGGTGCCCGGCCAGTTACCCATCTGCCGGCGCGCACCTGTGAGGCTGTTGAAGAGCGTTGACTTCCCGACGTTCGGTGCTCCCACCAGAGCCAACACCGGTGCACCCTTGGCTGCCAACGGCCCGGCCGCGTCCGAGTGGCAGGAGGCGATTGAGGAGACGGTCTTGCGCTCAGCCATCGGCGTGATCGGTTTCCACCGCCGCGGCCAGCGATGAGTCAAGGGCGACCCTGGCACCGCCGACAGCGATCACCAGGCCCCCGCCAGTCGTCCGGTGTAAGACGCGGATGTGCGAGCCGGATCGAATGCCCATCTCCGCCAGTCGCCGCCGCACAGTCTCTGGCGCGGTCACGTTGGTGACCGTTGCGGAGCCGACGAAGTCCAGCGTCATGCCTCCCACGCTAACAGCCACAACTTAGGTAAGCCTAAGTTGTGGCCCATGTCACGAGACCAATGTCCCCACTTTGAGGCCAGCTGCGGCCTCTCGGATGCCACCGCTGGCCAGCAGGTCGAACACCACGAGCGGCAGCGCGTTGTCCCGACACAGACTGATCGCCGTCGCATCAGCGACCTTCAGGTCTTGTGCCAGCACGTCGGAGTGCGTGAGGTGCTCGTACCTCGCGGCCGACGGGGTCGTTCGCGGGTCCGCGTCGTACACCCCATCCACACCGTTCTTGCCCATCAGTACCGCCTGGCAACCGATCTCCAGTGCCCGCTGGGCAGCGCAGGTGTCGGTGGAGAAGTAGGGAACACCCAAGCCGGCGCCGAAGATAACGACGCGGCCCTTCTGGAGGTGCCGGATGGCCCTACGCGGAACGTACGGCTCTGCAACCTGACCCATGGCGATGGCCGTCTGCACGCGTGTCTCGACCCCGACCTGTTCCAGGAAGTCCTGCAACGCCAGACAGTTCATGACCGTGCCGAGCATGCCCATGTAGTCAGCCCGGGCACGATCCATTCCCCGCTCGGACAGTTGCGCCCCACGGAAATAGTTGCCCCCGCCGATCACGACCGCCACTTGGCGTCCGTCAGAGACCACCTCGGCGATCTGGGACGCGATGGAGGCGACCACATCGGGGTCGACACCCAACCCGGTTCCGCCCGAGAACGCCTCGCCCGACAACTTCAGCAGTACGCGTTCCCAACCACCATCAGGTGCTGAGTCCCAGTGCTGCATCGAGGTCAGCCTTGGCCGACCTTGAAACGCGCGAAGCGGGTCACAGTGACGCCGTTGTCCTGCACGTACTTGCCGATGGTCTGCTTGTTGTCGCGCACCCACGGCTGCTCGAGCAGGCAGACATCCTTGAAGAAGCCGTTCACCCGGCCCTCCACGATCTTGGGCAGAGCCTGCTCGGGCTTACCCTCCTCGCGGGCGGTCTCTTCGGCGATGCGGCGCTCGTTCGCCACGACATCCTCGGGGACATCGTCGCGGGAGATGTAGATCGGGGACATCGCCGCGATGTGCTGCGCGACGTTCTTGCCAACCTCTTCGTTCTGCCCGTCCAGCTCGACAAGTGCACCGACGCTCGGCGGCAGGGCCGGGTCGTGCTTGTGGAGGTAGACGGTGACGAACCCGTCAGCGAAGCGCTCGAAACGGCGGATCTCGATCTTCTCGCCCATCGTGGCGTTGGCTTCGTCGAGTAGTTGCTGGATGCTCTTGTCAGCCTCGATCTCCAGGCTCAACAGTTCGCCGATGTCGGCCGGCTGCTTGGAGGCCACGAACGCCGAGACGTCGGCCGCCATCTGCTGGAAGTCGTCGGTCTTGGCCACGAAGTCCGTCTCACAGTTCAACTCGAGCAGCACCCCGTGCGAGGTGCCCTCGATGTAGGAGGTGACCAGGCCGTTGGACGCCGTACGCTCAGCGCGCTTCGTCACACCCTTGGCACCCTTGACCCGCAGGAACTCGACGGCCTTCTCAAAGTCGCCATCGGCTTCCTCGAGGGCGCGCTTGCAGTCCATCATCCCCGCGCCGGTCAATTCGCGCAGTCGCTTGACGTCAGCTGCACTCACAGCCATCAGTTGTTCTCCTCGCTCATCTCTGCGGCAACCTCGACGGGTGCCTCCTGCTCCGTTGCAGGGGCCTCGGCGGCAGCCTCTGCCTCAACGACCTCATCGGTCACCGAAGGTGCCTGCTCCGGCGCTCCTGCAGGGGACTCAGCCTGCTCGGCGGCAGCCTGCTGCTCGAGCAGCTCGCGCTCCCACGCGGGCATCTCTTCGGCAGCACCGTCTTCGCCCGCACCCGCGTGGGCCATCTTGCCCTCGGCCACCGCATCGGCGATGACCCTCGTCAACAACGCGACCGACCGGATCGCGTCATCGTTACCCGGGATCGGGTAGTTGACCACGTCGGGGTCGCAGTTGGTGTCCAGGATGGCCACGATCGGGATGTTGAGTTTGCGCGCCTCAGCAACGGCGATGTGTTCCTTGTTGGTGTCCACGATCCACACGGCGCTGGGAACCTTCGTCATGAAGCGGATACCGCCGAGGGTGCGCTCGAGCTTGTCACGCTCGCGGCGCAGACCGAGCAGTTCGCGCTTGGTCAGACCACTGGCCGCCACGTCATCGAAGTCGATCTCCTCGAGCTCCTTGAGGCGCTGCAGCCGCTGGTGAACGGTCTGGAAGTTGGTGAGCATGCCGCCGAGCCAACGCTCGTTGACGTATGGCATGCCGACGCGCTGAGCCTGCTGGGCGACGGCCTCCTGGGCCTGCTTCTTGGTACCGATGAACAGGATGGTGCCGCCGTGGGCAACAGTCTCCTTGACGAACTCGTAGGCGCTGTCGAGGTACCCGAGAGCCTGGTTGAGGTCGATGATGTAGATGCCGTTGCGGTCGGTGAGGATGAACCGCTTCATCTTGGGGTTCCAGCGGCGGGTCTGGTGTCCGAAGTGGACGCCTGACTCCAGCATCTGGCGCATGGTCACAACTGCCATGGGGTGTTCCTTTCGCGCCATACATGCGGCGCTTTCCAGTTATGTCGTGCCGATCGGCGATCAGCACCCTGACATCGCCTTTCGCGGCTTCCCCGAAGGGACCGGACCGTGACAGGAGTGGACTTTGCAGCCCACCGAACGATGTGCGAATTTCGCGGCGAACCGCGATGTGCCCAGTCTACCGGGTGGCTGTGTGGACAGGCTGCGCCGGTTGTCCACAGATCCGGCAGACGGCCTTTCCCGACTCGACAGGTTCGCACTGCAATGGGTACATGTTGACCCCGATGCCCCCTGTGCAGCCCGTCAGTGTGGTTCGGGCCTTCAGCGCAGCAGCCCACGATTGGCTTGCGGCGCACAGGGGCGTGGATCTGGTTGCGCGCCCCGGCCAAGCGGTTGTGGCTCCTGCGAACGGGCAGGTTGCCTTCGTGGGAAAGGTGGCCGGTCGTGCCGTGATCGCGATTCGCACGCCCGTCGCGCGGTTCACCCTGGAACCTGTCACCTCCGGACTTCAGGTCGGTCAGCGGGTGCGTTCCGGCGAGCGCATCGGGCGGGTGTCCTCAGGTGGGCACTGCGACGGTCGATGTGTTCACTGGGGCGCAAGGGTCGGTGGACAGTACGTCGACCCGATGTCGTTTCTCGTGGGGCGTTCGCCGATCCTGAAGCCGGTCGGGCTGACCTTCCGGGCGCCTACACCCCGATCTGGGCCAGACGCCCGCGCAAGTCCAGCAGCGCCTTGCTGTGGATCTGGCTCACGCGACTCTCGGTGACTCCGAGCACTGAACCGATCTCGGCCAGAGTGAGTCGTTCGTAGTAGTACAGAGTGAGGACGACTTTCTCACGCTCGGGCAGACCAGCGATCTGTTCGGCCAGCAGGACCTTCATTTCCACGGTCTCGTACTCAGCTTCTGGGTCTGGCGCGCGAGGATCCTCCAGCAGGTCGCCCAGTGTCATCTTGTCGCCGCGGTCGGACCCCCCGTGGGTCACTTCGTCAAGCGCGACGACGTTGGTGAACGCCACCTGGCTCATCAGCTTGGCCAGTGCCTGCCGGGTCAGGCCCATGCGTTCGCACAACTCCGACTCAGTGGGTGAGCGCTTCAGTTCGGCTTCTAACGCGGCGTGGGCGCGTTCGAGGTCCTTGGCCTTCGAGCGCACGGAGCGTGGGACCCAGTCAAGGGATCGCAGTTCGTCGATGATGGCACCGCGGATGCGATTGATGGCGTAGGTCTCGAACTTGATCTGCCTGTCGATGTCGAACTTGTTCAAAGCGTCGATGAGTCCGAACATGCCGTAGGACACGAGGTCGGCGGACTCCACGTTGTTGGGCAACCCGGAGCGCACCCTGCCCGCCACGTACTTGACCAGCGGTGCGTAGTGGACGATCAAGCGGTCGCGGGCGCTGCGGTCATCGCTGTCCTTGTAGCGGGCCCATAGTTGCTTCAGTGCGGCCTCGTTGGCCGCAGCCTCTTCGGCAGCGATCGTTGCTTCGTCCAGGACGTCGGAGTCAGGCACGGGGGTGCGCGCTCTCGTAGGCAGAGCGCAGCCGCTCGGCGGAGACGTGGGTGTAGATCTGGGTGCTGGCCAGGCTGGCGTGGCCGAGCAACTGCTGCACGTAACGCAGATCAGCACCTCCGGCCAGCACATGGGTGGCCATGCTGTGCCGCATGCCATGTGGGCCGAGATCGGGAAGACCGGGGAAGGAGCACGTGGCCTCATGCACGACTCGGCGGGCGACGCGCACGTCGAGCCGGCGACCCCGTGCACCCACGAAAAGTGCGCCACCCTTCGTCCCGGTGAGTTCCGTTCGGGACTGCATCCACCTGTCAATCGCGCGCACAGAAGAAACAGTAAGGGGGACGACCCGCTGTTTGGCGCCTTTGCCCATGACCGTCACGGTGCGCCGTGACATGTCGATGTCACCGACGTCGAGCGAGCAGGCCTCGCTGACTCGCAAACCGCTGCCATAGAGCAACTCAAGCAGCGCCACGTCGCGCAGGTCAACGGGTCCGTCGGCAACCCGCCCGAGGGTGTCGAGGGCTTCGTTGAGGCGCTCGGAATCGGCGACCTGCGGCAGCTGGGCTTTCACCTTCGGCGTGCGCAAGCGAAGAGTGGGGTCAACCTCGAGGATGCCTGCGCGGACCGCCCAATGCGAGAAGCACCGCACGCTGGCGACACGTCGCGCGACTGTCGGCGAGCCCGTGCCCTCACGCCGGGCATCGGCCAGCCACCCCCGAATTGATGCTGTCGTCATCGGCTTGCCATCAAGGTGTGTGGCCAGGTCCGCAAGGTCGCTGGTATAGGCCCTACACGTGTGCGCAGAGAAACCACGCTCGCTTGCCATGTAGTTGGTGAAGTCCGGGATCGCCTCGTCCCACCGCAGAGGCAGTGTGCTCGCGGCTACTCCGGTCGCTGATACACCCCGCACGCTCTTCAGCCTGCCCGCGGGACAGGCGTGAGTCAAACGGGCTAGGCAACCGCTGGCAGCATCGCATCCAGATCCTCCGGGCTGATCAGCAGCGCTGCCCAGCCCTCGCCAATGGCTCGGTGCACTCCCCCGGATCTGGTGCTGTCGATCTGGCCTGGCACACCGAGCACCAACCGGCCCAGGTCGGCGGCGGCGCGACCGGTGTTCAGAGCCCCCGAGCGTGCGGCGGCCTCCACCAGAACGGTGGCGCCCGACATAGCGGCGATGAGTCGGTTGCGGTGCAGGAATCCGGCTGGACTCAGGGCCGCCCCCGGCGGGAACTCCCAGACGACACCACCGCGGCGTGGCGCCTGGTCGAACGCATCCCGATTCGCCAAGGGGTACACCCTGCCAGCCCCGCCAGCGGCGACGAGGATCGTGCCACCGCCGACCTGCAGGGCCGACCTGTGCGCGGCCACATCGATACCCAGCGCGCCCCCGGACACAACCAACCGCCCGGTGGCGCAGATGCGGGCGGCGAGCTCGGCGGCCGCGCGTGACCCGTACGACGAGCAGTCGCGGGCGCCGACCACGGCCACCATGGATTCGGGCTCACGACGCAGGTCTCCTTTGACCCAGAGCATCAACGGGGCAGCCCGACCCAGACTGAACAGCCCCAGCGGCCAGCCAGGATCTCCGGGGGTCATCGTGGAACCACCGCCGTCGATCCAGGGCGTCAACAGCGAACGCGCCACATCCTCGACCATGTCCGGGCCCACGATCGCCGCTGCCTGGCCTACTGGGGTCAGTGACGTCTCCGGCCCGACGCCCGGCAGCGCTGAGTACGATCGTCGCCAAATCCTGCGAATCCATGTGCCGATCGTGCGCACTGCAACGTGGACGGTGGAAGTCCAGCTTCGGATCTGTGGATCAGCTCTGCCGGTTGTCCCCAGCCGGCAGGTCCTCGACGTTCACGTCCTTGAACGTCAGGATGCGCACCGAGCGCGCGAAGCGCCCCTGCCGGTACATGTCCCAGACCCACACATCGCGAAGTTGCACCTCGAAGAACACCTCACCACCGTCGGTGGCGCGCACCTGGATGTCCACCTCGTTGGCCAGGTAGAAGCGGCGTTCGGTCTCCACGACATGGCTGAACATGCCCACAACCTCGCGGTACTGGCGGTAGAGGTCGAGTTCGACCTCACTTTCGTATCGCTGCAGATCGTCCACGCTCATGCGACTCCCTCTCGAACAGCTCGGCGGACGGTGATGAAACGGTGGCGGTGCACAGGACTCGGCCCGTGCGCCTGCAAGGCGTCTCGGTGTGACGCCGTGGTGTAACCCTTGTGCACGTCGAAACCGTACTGCGGGTAGCGGCTGTGCAGCGCCACCATGTGGCGATCGCGTGCGCACTTGGCCAGCACACTGGCCGCGGCGATCGTGGCCGAGACCTGATCACCCTTCCAGACGCCCAGTTCCGGCCTGCCCAGTCCCCCGGGCACAAAACCATCGCACAGTGCGTAATCCGCCGCCGGGGACAGCCGCAACCACGCGCGCCGGAACGCGAGCAAGTTCGCTCGATGCAGGCCCATCTCATCGAGTTCGTCGACCTCCACCGAACTGACGGCCCAGGCCAGCGCCTGGCGTTTTACCCGCTGCTCCACGCGTTGCCTGGTGGCGGCCGTCAGCAGCTTCGAGTCGTTCAGTTCGGCGATGCGGCTGTTCGGGCTGAGGATGACCGCGGCTGCGTACAGAGGGCCTGCGCAGGCTCCTCGGCCAGCCTCGTCCAGACCTGCCACCAAGGCGAATCCCGCGCGACGTACTGCATTGTCGAAGGCATACGGGCCCGCACCCTTTCGGGGAACTGGGATAGCCACCGGACCTGCCACAGCCCAACAATAGGCAACGCTGTGACGATTCCTGATCCGGACCAGCCGATGTCGGGCGATCCGGTCTACTTCTGCTGCTCGTCCAGACGCGGGTCGTCGAAGGGCTGCGCGGGAATCGGGTGGGTGGAGAACGCCGGGAACGGCCACACGGTGAGCACCACGCGGCCCACCACGTTCTCCTCCGGCACGGTTCCCTGGTTGTCGTTGAGGTGGTAACGGGAATCCGCTGAAGCATTGCGGTTGTCCCCCATCACGAAGATGCGCCCCTGCGGCACAACGACGTCGAAACGCACATCGTCACTGGTGTCGCCCGGTTTCACGTAGGGCTCGGTCAGCGGAACACCGTTGAGCACGATGCGCCCATCGGTGCTGCAGCAGCGCACGTGGTCACCGCCCACACCGATGACGCGCTTCACCAGGTCATCACCGGTGTTGCTGGGCAAGAGCCCGACCCACACGAGCGCGCCCGCAAGTCCGCCCGCGGGTTCCTTCTGGGCCGCATCGAGCCAATCACTGGGGTCACGGAAGACGACGATCTCACCGCGCTTGACTCCCCCGAACCGGGTCGACAACTTCGAGGCCAGAATCCTGTCGTTGGGCATCAACGTGTTTTCCATGGACTGGCTGGGCACGTAGAAGGCCTGCACCACGAAGGTGCGCACCACGAAGGACAGTCCCAGCGCCACCACGAGGATGATGACGATCTCCTTGATGAACCGCCAGAGCGCCCCCCCGGACTTCTGGGTCGTGCTGGACTCGCTCACGCGCCGGTGTTGTCGCGCTTCTCGCGGATCTTGGCGGCCTTGCCTCGCAGCTCACGCAGGTAGTACAGCTTGGCCCGGCGGACATCGCCGCGGGTGACCAGTTCGACGTGGTCGATGATCGGGCTGTGCACGGGGAACGTCCGCTCGACACCGACTCCGAAGCTCACCTTGCGAACCGTGAAGGACTCGCGCACGCCACCACCTTGCCGGCGGATGACGACCCCCTGGAAGACCTGAACACGCTTGCGCTCACCTTCGACCACGTTCACGTGGACCTTGACGGTGTCGCCCGGGCGAAAGGCCGGGATGTCATTGCGGAGGCTTGCCGAGTCAACGGCGTCCAGGGTGTGCATTGTGACTCCTCGCATTCGCCACAGGTCGAACGCAATCTGGGGTGGGTGGTTCGCGGAAAAGTTACCCTTGGTCCGCGGCGTGGCCCCCTGTGGCGGGTGGCCCACGGATCTTTTCCAGTGTGCCATACGACCCGTCGACGCCGGAATTCGGCCGGACCGTTGGCCCGCGATCACTGGCTGTTGGTGGCCGGTCCCCGGAATTGCGAAGTGCGTATTCGGGCCTGTTCGCGGCGCCACGCCTCGATCCGGCCATGGTCACCGGAGAGCAGGACTTCGGGCACCTCAATGTCACGCCACACAGGCGGCCGCGTATAGACCGGGCCTTCGAGAAGTCCGTCCTCACGGCTGTGGGAGTCGTCAACCGCGCTCTGCGGATTGCCCAGAACGCCTGGCAGCAGCCGCCCGAGTGCCTCGATCATGACCAGGACCGCTGCTTCGCCGCCTGCGAGCACGTAGTCACCGATGCTGATTTCCTTCACGCTCACCCGACCGTGGTAGTGCTGCATCACCCGGGCGTCGATCCCCTCGTAGCGACCACAGGCGAACACCAAATGCTGCTCTCGGGCCAGTTCTTCGGCCACCCGTTGGGTGAAGACCTCGCCGGAAGGCGTCGGGACGATGAGCACCGACTCGCCGGTCAGGAGCTCATCGAGCACCTCGCCCCATGGCTCGGGGCTCATGACCATCCCTGGGCCGCCACCGTAGGCCGTGTCGTCTACTGTGCGGTGACGGTCATGGGTGTAGTCACGCAGGTCGTGGATGCGCACCTGCAACTGTTCACGCGCGATCGCCTTGCCGATCAACGAGAGCTGTAGCGGCGCGAGGTAGTCGGGGAACACCGAGACGACGTCAATTCTCACCGTCGAACAACCCCTCGACCGGTCCCACCTCGAGCCGGCCAGCCGCGAGATCGACTACGGGCACGACCTGCTCGACGAAGGGAACAAGCGCTTCTTCGCCGCTACTGCGGGCCACCACCAGGACGTCCTGAGCAGGAAGGTGCAGGACCTCCTTGACCACTCCGATTGCCGCACCCGCCTGCCAGACGCTCAAGCCGACCAACTGGTGGTCGTAGTACTCGTCGTCGGCGTCGGGGCTGTCGTCATCGGCCAGATCCACATACAGCAACTGCCCGCGAAGGCCTTGGGCGTCGTCCCGGGAGTCACATCCCGCGAGCCATACGGTCAATGGTTTGGCCATGATGCGCGAATCGCGGACCTCGACAGCCTTCTCCTCGAGCAGCAGTGTTGTCCCGGGAGCGAACCGGCGTTCAGGCTCGTCGGTCATCGGCTTCACAGTGACCCAACCGTGCAAACCGTGCGGTTTGCCGATGCGCCCGACAGCCACGCGTTGGACGGTCAGCGCCCGTTCACATCCACGAAATCGACCCGCACGCCGCGGCCGCCGGCGATGGCGTTGACCACCGCTCGCAGCGACTTGGCTGTACGGCCCGCCCGGCCGATTACACGACCGAGATCCTCGGGGTGAACGCTCACCTTCAGCAGGGTTCCCCGACCGCGTCCGGGCTTCTCGCGCACCGTCACGTCGTCGGGGTGATCCACGATGCCTGCGACCAAGTGCTCGAGGGCCTCGGTCAGCGACTTAGCCATCGGCCTGTGCGTCGTCGGCCGGCTTCTCAACTGCAGTCTCCTCAACCGCGGCGGGGGCCTCCTCGGCCACCGGCTCCTCGGCCTTGGCCTCCTCGACTGGCGCCTTGGCGGGCTTCTCCTTCTTCTTCGGAGCAGCTTCGGCTTCCTTGAGGCCAGCTGCCTCAGCCGCAGCGGCCGCGAAGACGGACTTGCGGTCTGCCTTCACTTCAGCTTGCTTGAGCGTGCCCTCGGCACCGGGCAGACCCTTGAACTTCTGCCAATCGCCGGTCACCTTCAGCAACGCCATGACGGCAGCGGTCGGCTGGGCACCCACGGACAACCAGTACTGCGCACGCTCGGAGTTGATCTCGATGAGGGACGGGTCTTCCTTCGGGTGGTACAGCCCGATCTCCTCGATCGAACGACCATCGCGCTTGTTGCGGGCGTCGGCCACGACAACGCGGTACTGCGGGGCACGGATCTTGCCGAGCCGCTTCAATTTGATCTTGACTGACACGGGGGGTGTTTCTCCTGTTTTCGGGTATCAATCGTCACATGCGCGTGGGGACACACTTGCGACGGCTGTAAGTCGGCAGTCTCCGGTTAGAGGGCGGGGACCTCCCACCAGTGTGCCAGACGCGGCCTTACCTCGTTGCGCCCGCCCGGGGTTGACCAGGTCACTTTCCGTCGAGCAGTCGGCTGAACTCCTCGGGCAACTGGTCGGCGGTGAAGGGTTGCGGTGTCGCCTCGGTCTCCTCGGGCGCTGCGGAGGCCTGCTGCGCGCGCTTGGCGGGATTACCGCTGCGGCCCTTCTTGGACTTGGGCTTGGTCGTCTTGCCCTTCGCCTTCTTGGGGACGCCGCCCATCCCGGGGGGCATTCCGGGCATCCCAGGCATCCCCCCGCCGCCGGCCCGCATGCGCTTCATCATCTTCTGCGCCTCGGTGAAACGCTCCACGAGGTTGTTCACGTCCGACACCTGCACTCCGGCACCACGGGCGATGCGGGCACGACGCGACCCGTTGAGGACCTTCGTGTCGCGGCGTTCCTGAGGGGTCATCGAATGGATGATCGCTGCGACCCGGTCGAGGTCGCGGTCGTCGATCTGCTCGAGCTGTTTGCGCGCGTCGGCCATGCCGGGCAGCATCCCCAGCAGCTTGCCCAACGATCCCATCTTCTTGACAGCCTGCATCTGCTCGAGGAACTCCTCGAGTGTGAAGGCGTCCCCGCGGGCGACCTTGTCGGCCATGCGTGCGGCCTGATCGGCGTCGAAGGCGCGCTCAGCCTGCTCGATGAGAGTCAGGACATCCCCCATGTCCAGGATGCGCGAGGCCATGCGGTCGGGGTGGAAGACCTCGAGGTCCTCGACCTTCTCTCCGACAGAGGCGAACATGATCGGCGCGCCGGTTGCCTCGCGCACGGAAAGTGCTGCGCCCCCTCGCGCGTCTCCATCGAGCTTGGTCAGGATCACACCGTCGACGCCGACGCCTTCCTGGAAGGAGGCGGCGGTCTGCACAGCATCCTGACCGATCATGGCGTCGATGACCAGCAGCAACTCGTCGGGGTTCACAGCGTCGCGAATGCGTGCGGCCTGACCCATCAGTTCTTCGTCGATGGCCAACCGGCCGGCCGTGTCGATGATGACCACGTCGAAGAGCGCCTGCTCGGCGTAACCGATGGAGTCCCGCGCTACCTTGACCGGGTCCCCGACACCATTGCCGGGTTCAGGGGCATAACTGGCCACCCCCGCCCTCTCCGCCACGATCTGCAACTGGTTGACGGCGTTGGGGCGCTGCAGGTCCGCCGCGACGAGCACCGGCTGATGACCCCTGCCCGCCAGGTGCTTGGCCAGCTTGCCCGCGAGGGTGGTCTTTCCTGCACCCTGCAGACCCAGCAGCATGATCACCGTCGGTGGCTTCTTCGCCAAACGCAGGTTGCGGGTCTCACCTCCGAGGATCGCGATGAGTTCCTCATGCACGATCTTGACGACCTGCTGGGCCGGGTTCAGACTGCCCGAGACCTCCTCGCCCATGGAGCGTTCCTTGACCCGCGCGGTGAAGGTGCGCACGACGGGCAAGGACACATCGGCCTCGAGCAGGGCCCGGCGGATCTCACGGACGGTCTCATCGATGTCCGCCTCGGACAGACGCCCCTTGCCACGCAGTCCTTTGAACGTCGCGGCGAGCCGATCGGACAGGGAATTGAACATACATCGCTCCTGAGGTCAGGTGTCCAAGCCTAACCGGGGCCCGGTTGACCGGCGGTTGCCAGCATCACGAACAGCCCGCCAGACTCGCGGCTCTAGTCGGCCAAGGCCTTCTGCACCACGGCCCGGGCATACGCCGCCCTTGCCGCTGACAGCCTTTCCCCCGACTCGTCGGTGAGGAAGAACACGTCCACCACTTCCGAACCCAAGGTCGACACCTTGGCACCGTCCACGTTGAAGCCAGCGCCCGCGAGTGCCGCGCTGACCCAATAGAGCAGCCCGGCGCGGTCGTGTGCGCGCACCTCCAGCACCGTGGTCCGGCTGGAGGCATCGGCCATCACCTCGACGAACGGCTCGGGCTTGTCCTCGTCGGCAGACGCGTAAGCACGTTCCCGTTCGCTGAGCCGCCGCGCAAGATCCAGTTCGCCAGCGATGGCTCGGCGCAGATCAGCCATGAGCCGATCCGACGGCGGAGGTTCTCCGAACTGGGTCTGGACGGTCCAACGGGTGACAGCGCGTCGGCCCTCGGTCCGGCTCGCCGCATCGCGCACGCTGAGACGGTTGATCGCGAGCGCCCCCGCACACCGGCTGAGCAGTCCCACAGAGTCCCGCGCCGCCACCGTGATGACCAGTTCGGTGTCGGCCAGCGGTTCTATCTCCACTGCCACCTCCGTGCCGGCCCAGATGTGCTCGCCCAGGTCGTCCAGGACAGGTTCGATCTCGATCTCATCACCAGCCAGCACACTGTGGGTGCGCCGCACGAGGACGTTGACCAGATTCGCCTTCCACTCACTCCACGCGGCCGGCCCGGTGGCCGAGGCATCGGAGACCGTCAACCAGCGCAGCAGGTCGAGGGTCTCGCTGTTCTCAACGGCGGCCGCCACAGCTGCAATCACGGCCGGATCATCGATGTCCTTACGGGTGGCCACGTCCGGCAGCAGCAGATGATGACGCACCAACTGAACCAATGTGTGCGTGTCGGCGGCGTCGAATCCCAGGTGAGGTGCGATATCGGCAACCAACTGCACTCCGATGTCGGTGTGATCGCCCGGCCTGCCCTTACCGATGTCGTGCAGAAGCGAACCCACCAGCAGCAGGTCGGGACGCGACACCTTTCGCGTGTAGTTCGAGGCCGCGACGGCAGTCTCCACAAGATGGCGATCAACGGTGAAGCGGTGCACAGGGTTGCGCTGTGGTGCCGACCGGACGACCTCCCACCCGGGGATGAGTCGCGACACGAGATCGGCTTGGTCCAGGGCCTCCCATACCGACAGCGTCGGTCGCCCGGCACCGAGCAGGCTCACCAGGCTCTCGCGGGCCTGACGTGGCCAGGGCACCGGCAGCGGCGCAGACTCGTTGGCCAGCCGATCCACGGTGTGGGTGGACAGACGCAGACCTACTTGAGCCGCGGCGGCGGCGGCTCGCAGGACCAGCACGGGATCGCGGTCGGGGCGGGCGTCTGCGGCCAGCACCACCTCCGAATCCTGCACGACGACGCCGTCGGCCAGTGGCGCCCGATCCGTGGTCCGCCGCACCCGGCGCAACCTCGGCAGGGACTTGCGGGTGGTCTGGCGGCGCACGCGGCTCCAGGCCATCGAGCTGACGAAGGCGATCGTGCGTCCGGCCGCGCACACGGCCCGCAGCAGCTCGTCCTCGTCGGTGTAGCCCAGCATGGTGGCCAACTGCGGCTGCTCCTGCTGGGTCAAGCGGTCGGTGGATCTTCCGGTGACCAGGTGCAGTGCGTCGCGGGCGTCGAGCAGGGTCGCTTTGGCAGCGGCCAGGGAGTTCTGCGGCGGGCTGATGATCCAGCTTGCCGCCAGCGCTCTGAGAACGGTCAGATCACGCAAGCCCCCATGGGACTCCTTCAGATCCGGTTCCAGCAGGTATGCGAGTTCCCCGTGCAGCTCGGTGCGTTCCTCCACACTGGCCTGCAGTTCATCGAGGCGTTGTTTGGCCATCGCGCGCCAGTCGCCCAGGACGCTGGAACGGGTCTCAACCGTCAACCGGTCGTCGCCCACCACGGTGCGGGCATCGAGCAGGCCGAGGACCACCCTGAGGTCCTGGCCTGCGAGGCGCCGAGCCTGCGCGGGCGTGCGCACACTGTGGTCGAGGCGGATGCCGCTGTCCCAGATGGGATACCAGATCTTCTCGGCGGCCTCGGCAACCTTCGCCGGGTCAGCAACGGAGGGGTGCAGCAACAGGACGTCGATGTCCGAGGCCGGCGCCAGTTCCCCCCGGCCGTATCCGCCGACGGCCACCAGCGTGCATCCCAGGCGTCGGGCCCCCGAGGCCTCGAACAGGTCGTTGAGCCAGTCGTCGGTCAAGCCGGTCAGGGCGTGTCGCCTCGACGGTCCGAAGCCCGGCCGCGACACAAGGTCGGCCCGCGCCGCGGAGAAATCGTTTGCCAACACGCTCACTGCGACCTCCTTGATCGGTTCGACGAGATGCGATGTGGCGGCGGCCCCACCCCCGCCGAGCCGCCGCCACATCAGTTCCTACAGCGCGTCCGCGCCTCGTTCTGCGGTCCGGACCCGGACCACTGTCTCCACTGGGGAGACCCAGACTTTGCCGTCCCCGATTCGACCTGTCTGGGCGCTCTTGACGACGACGTCGACAACGCTGTCTGCGTCCTCGTCCTCGACGACCACCTCGATGCGCACCTTGGGCACCAGGTCCACGGTGTACTCCGCACCCCGGTACACCTCTGTGTGCCCGCGTTGCCGGCCGTACCCGCTGGCCTCGGAGACCGTGAGCCCGTGGATCCCGAACGTCTCCAGTGCGCTCTTCACGTCGTCGAGCTTGAACGGCTTGATGACTGCGGTGACCAGTTTCATACCTTGACCTCTTCCCTCTTGGCAGCTGCCTGGCCGACCCCGGCGAACTTGCCACCGGATCCGCTCTCAGCCAACTCGTATGCCGACTCTGCGTGGGTGGTGAGGTCGATACCGGCGACCTCGTCCTCGTCGGGGATACGCATCCCCATGGTCTTGTGGATCGCCAGGCCGATGATCGTGGCCATGACGAACGAGTAGACCATCACCGTCACGGCTGCGATCAGCTGCGACCAGAACTGGGTCAGCCCGCCGCCGTAGAACAGACCGTTCACGCCGGCCGGAGCAGCCTCTGTTGCCAGGAACCCGATCAGCAGGGTGCCTACCAGACCACCGACGAGGTGCACGCCGACCACATCAAGAGAGTCGTCGTAGCCGAGGCGGTACTTCAGCCCGACGGCCAGGGCGCACAGCACCCCTGCCACCGCACCCAGCAGGATCGCTCCCACGGGGCTCACCGACGAACAAGCAGGCGTGATCGCGACCAGCCCGGCCACGATGCCCGAAGCCGCGCCCAAGCTCGTGGCGTGACCGTCACGGACCTTCTCCACGAGCAGCCATCCGATGGCCGCTGCACACGTGGCGATGAAGGTGTTCATGAACACCACGGCGGCGGTGTTGTTGGCCGCCAGGGCGGAGCCCGCGTTGAACCCGAACCAGCCGAACCACAGCAGGCCGGCGCCGATCATGACCAGCGTCAGGTTGTGCGGCTTCATCGGCGTCTTCGGCCATCCGAGACGCTTACCCACGATCAGAGCCAGGGCCAGACCCGCGGCACCCGCGTTGATGTGCACTGCCGTTCCACCGGCGAAGTCGATGGCCGGGGTTCCCCGCAGCGGGCCGAGACCCTCGAAGATCCAGCCGCCGGCGCCCCACACCCAGTGCGCGACGGGGAAGTAGACCAGGGTGGCCCAGATCCCCGCGAACAACATCCAGGCACCGAACTTGACGCGGTCGGCGATCGCACCGGCGATCAGTGCCACCGTGATCGTCGCGAACATCGCCTGGAAGGCCACGAACGCCATGGCCGGGTACACAGCCTCGGGGTCCTCGGTCATCAGGCCGTTGAGCCCGGCGAATTCGGTGATGCTGCCGAGCATGCCGTTACCGATGTCCGTGGCGAACGCCATCGAGTACCCGTAAAGCACCCACAGGATGCCGACGAGGAACACTGCCCCCATCACCATCATCATCATGTTCAGCACGGCCTTCGCACGTGTCATGCCGCCGTAGAAGAACGCTAGGCCGGGCAACATGAGCAGTACGAGGGCGGCGCTGGTGAGAATCCAGGCTGTATCGCCTGCACTCAAGACGGACTCTTCCATCGTCTCGCCACTCCTTTTCTCCCCAACGGGTGTCTCCCTCGGGATATGAGAAGCCTTACCCGGCTGTGTTTCGCAACCGGAGGTCGGAGGTTTCGCCGTCGTGACGGAAGGACCGCTTTGTGTTAACTCTGTGTTTCGTGTTAGTCGAGCAGGGCGCTTACGAACGCCTCCGGGTCGAATGGCGCGAGGTCATCGGGGCCCTCGCCCAGGCCCACCAGTTTCACGGGCACGCCGAGCTCCTTCTGGACCGCGACCACGATGCCACCCTTGGCGGTGCCGTCCAGTTTCGTCAGGACCACACCTGTGACATCCACGACCTCGCTGAAGACCCGGGCCTGGGCCAGTCCGTTCTGACCGGTGGTCGCGTCCAGGATCAGCAGCACCTCGTCAACTGGACCCTGCTTGTTAACCACCCGTTTGATCTTGCCCAGTTCGTCCATCAGACCGACCTTGGTGTGCAACCTGCCCGCCGTGTCGATGACTACGCAGTCGGCCTGTTCCGCATTGGCCTCGGCCACGGCGTCGAAGGCAACGGCGGCGGGATCGGAGCCCTCCGGTCCACGCACCACCCGTGCCCCCACCCGGTCACCCCAGGTCTGCAACTGCTCAGCGGCCGCAGCACGGAAGGTGTCGGCCGCTCCGAGCACAACCGTGTGCCCGTCGGCCACCAGTACTCGGGCGAGTTTGCCGGTGGTGGTGGTCTTGCCGGTCCCGTTCACCCCGACCACCATGATCACCGCGGGCCGCTCGCCCTGGCGTGAAGCGACCAGCGACCGGTCCGTATCGGGACCCACGAGGGCCAGCAACTCCTCGTGCAGAGCGACTTGCCAGTCGACCTCGCCCTCGACGCGCAGGCGCGTGCGCAGTCGGTCGACCAGGTCCGTGGAGGCCTGCACACCAAGATCGGACATGATCAGGGTGTCCTCGATCTCCTCCCACGTGGCCTCATCGATCTTGTCGCTGCTCAGGAGGGCCAGAAGCCCGCGTCCGATGGCACTGTTGGACCTGGCCAGACGGGCACGAAGAGCGGCCAGCCGTCCCTTGGTCGGCTTCGGGCGCTCGATCTCAAGGGTGGGTGCCGAGGGCTGCTCGGGCAGCGTGATGTCCTCGATGCTCGGCAGCGCCGAGTCCCGGGGTTCGGACGCGTCGTCACCGACTCCAGGGATGATCACCGGCGGTTCGACCGGTTTGGTCCGCCCGGCTACCAGCCGAATTCCGAGAACTAGCGCAATAACAGCAAGGACGACGCCGATGATGGCGTAGATGACTACAGAATCCACCCCACCAGTGTGACCGACGAACAGTACCCGCCATCAAGGTGGGCGGGAAGGCTCACACGGGCTGCAGTTGCCGCATCCGCTGGCTGATGACCTGGGTCACCCCAGCGCGCATCGTGACGCCGTACAGCGCATCGGCCATTTCCATGGTCCGCTTCTGGTGGGTGATCACCAGTAGTTGCGACGTCTCGCGCAACTCCTCCAGCAGGCCCATAAGCCGGCCGAGGTTGACATCGTCAAGAGCCGCCTCGACCTCGTCCAGCAGGTAGAACGGCGAGGGCCGCGCCTTGAACAAGGCCACCAGGAAGGCCACAGCCGTGAGACTGCGCTCTCCGCCGGACAGCAACGACAACCGCTTGATCTTCTTGCCGGGCGGCCGAGCCTCGACCTCCACTCCGGTGGCCAGCAGGTCTTCGGAGTCGGTGAGGACCAAGCGCCCTTCACCGCCGGGGAACAACCTGGAGAACGTGTGCTCGAACTCGCGGGCCACATCGGCATAGGCCTGCGCGAACACCTGCTGCACGCGCGCATCCACATCGGCGACGATGTGCAGCAGATCCTCCCTGCTCTTCTTGACATCCTCGATCTGATTGACCAGGTGAGTGTGCCGCTCCTCCATCGCAGCGAACTCCTCGAGTGCCAAGGGGTTCACCCGCCCGAGTAGCGCAAGACCGCGCTCGGCCTCCTTCAGCCTGCGCTGCTGGAAGGCGCGGTCAAATCTGGTGTCGGGCTCCCCGTTCGCACCCGGGATCGGTTGATCCGGACCGTACTCCGCGACCAGGTCGTCGACCGTCAGACCGAAGTCCTCCAGAGCCTTCTGCGTCAACTGGTCCAACGTCGCACGCTTGCCGGCCCGCAGCACCTCATCGCGGTGTACATCCTGGGTCAGTCGCTCGACTTCACCGGCCATCTCCAGCGCTGCCGCGCGGGCCTTGGCGTGTTCGCGCTGCTGCTCGGCCTGGTCGGCCTCCAGCGCGGTGAGTGTGGTGTCGGCTTGCGCCGCGTCATGTTCCACCAGTGAGCACGTCCTGCGGGCCAGTTCCTCGAGCCTGCCCAGCGTCACCAGCGCTCTCTCCCGTTCGATGCGACGCCTGGCTGCGGCCTGCACCGCCTCACGGGCCTGCTCAGTCTGCTCGACCAGTTCTCGGTGCCGCTTGCGCAGACCGTCGAGACGCTCCTGAGCAGAGCGCGCGTTGAGGCTGGCCTCGTGGTGGGAGCCGCGGGCCTGCTCCTGCTCGGTCAGCAGAGCTTGTAGGCGACTGCGGTCCAGTTCCGGCGCACCTGCCTGCGCAAGTTCGGAACCGCGCAACACCGCCCGGTCCAGTTCGTCGATCTGCGCGGTGAGCTGCTGCTCGACGTGGGCGCGTTCTCTTGTGTGCTGCTCCAGCCGCGTGGCCGTGGCGTGGGCACGCCTGCGCAGGTGCACATCGCGTTCGGCTGCCGCGGCCGAAGCCGCCTGGTGGGCTGCCACTTGGTTGCGCATCTCATCGCGGGCCTGCTGGGCCGCCGCGAAGCGCTCCTCCACACGGCTGACGTGTTCGACCGCGCGGCGCCAGCACCCCTCGGTGGAGACCAGTTCATCGGTGGCCTGTTCCAGGGCGTTGCGCAACGCGATGGTGTTGGCACCCTCGGCCCCCTGCGCAGCTGTTCCGCGGCCCAGCGTCTGCCCTTCAAGGGTCGCCGCCAAAGCGGTCGGCCTATCCGCAACGAGCGCCACCGCCTCGCCCATGTCCGCAACCACGAACGTGTCGTGCAGCATCGCGGCCAGAGCTCCGCGAATCGTCTCCGGGCCCTGGACGTAGGTCAACGCTGCCCGTGGGTCCGGAGCTGAGTTCGGCTGCGCGAGCCCTCCCAGAACAAGCCTGGCAGACGCGTTCGGATCGATCCCGGCGAGCACCTGTGCAGGATCCACGCCCGACTTCAGGACTGTGGCGCGGGCATGAGCACCCAGCAGTGCGGCGATCGCCTTCTCGTACCCGGGTCGCACCCGCATGAGCCCGTCGAGCGGTCCGTCATGCAGGTCCCCGGCGATCTCTTCAACGGACTCACTGGACAACGCCGAGCGCAAGGCCTCACAACGGGCGGTCAGCGAGGCCCGCTTCTGCTCCTGGCTTGACAACTCGGCGCGGGCTAGGGACAACGCCTTGTCTGCGGCCGCCATCTGCTCGTCGACCTCGGCCATATCCGGGCCGTCGTCCACATGATCCACCGCTGGCAGTTGCGCGACGGCTTGTGCTGCCTCCTGCGCCTCCGCGTGCACCAGTTCAGCCTGATCGGCCAGTCCCTGGGCACGTGAACGTGTCGCTTCAACCAGTCGCTGCGCCCCAGCCACAGCCTGTTCGGCAGCGGCGACTTCTTGGCGGTACTGGGTCAATGCCGCATCAGCGGCATCCACCTTCGACTGCTCCTCGCTTACTTGGCGCCCCAGGTTCTCAGCATGTTCGCGCGCCTCGACGAACTCGGCACGGGCTTGGTCTGCGACATCGCGGGCAGACGCCACCTCGAGTCCTGCAGCCTCGCTCTGGCGCTGCAGGTCCTCCGGGTCCACAGCGAAGCTGAACTCCAACTGCTCACGTTCCAAAGACCTGCGCCGCTCAACGATCAGGGCCACCAACCCGAGCAAACGCTCACGCAGCCGTGTCAAGTCCAAAGACCGGCCGCGGGCGTGGTGCAGGCGGGGCGCGGCATCCACAAGTGCTGCGTCGAGCTCGGACTCCAAGGCGCGGGCTGCCTCGAGCCGGGCTTCGACCTCCTGACGTTGGGAGATGGCAGCGCTCTCGTCCGCCTGTTCCTGTTCGAGGTCGCGGCGCACCCCTGCGATGTCATCGGCGAGAAGGCGCAGCCGGGAATCACGAACGTCGGCTTGGATGGTCGCCGCGCGACGGGCTACCTCGGCCTGGCGACCCAACGGCTTCAGTTGCCTGCGTAACTCCGAGGCCAGGTCGGTGAGCCTGCCGAGGTTCTGTTGGATCTGCTCGAGTTTGCGAAGGGCCTTCTCTTTGCGGCGGCGGTGCTTGAGGACTCCGGCTGCCTCCTCGATGAAGCCGCGGCGGTCCTCGGGGCTGGCGTGCAGGATCGCATCGAGGCGTCCCTGACCGACGATCACGTGCATCTCCCGGCCGATCCCGGAGTCGGCCAGCAGTTCCTGGACATCGAGCAGCCGGCAGGTCTGTCCGTTGATGGCGTATTCGGACCCACCGCTTCGGAACAACGTCCGTCGGATGCTGACCTCGGTGTAGTCGATCGGTAGCGCGCCGTCGGAGTTGTCGATGGTCAGTTCCACCTCGGCCCGGCCCAAAGGAGCCTTGCCGGACGTGCCGGCGAAGATGACGTCCTCCATCTTGCCCCCGCGCAAGCTCTTGGCACCCTGCTCGCCCATCACCCATGCGATGGCATCAACGACGTTGGACTTGCCGGAGCCGTTGGGCCCGACGACACACGTGATCCCAGGTTCGAGATCGATGGTCGTCGAGGACGCGAATGACTTGAAACCCTTGAGGGTCAGGCTTCGCAAATGCATTCCGAGCCTCCTGCCGCGCGTTGTTGAACCGCGGACCACAGCAGTCCGAGGGCGGGAAGAGTGCCAGACTAACCCGAGCGACTCAGCGACCCGGGAAGCGCCACGCGGGCGCCGGAGATTACCTAGGCCAGAACTGCTGGCTCAGACAACGACATGACTTCGTCGTCGAAGGTGGCCTGTTCGACGCGCAAAGCGCTCACTTCGGCCTCGAGTTGGGCGACGCGGGCACGCAAGGACGCCAATTCGGCCAGTAGCCGAGGGTCGAAGTGTGCTCCAGCGGTGAAAACCGCCTTTGCCATCAGGTCCTCCCACATGAATGCGCCATGAGTTGCGCTTCAGGAATTTCCACCGCGGAACTCGCGATATATATCAGATTGACATAACGCTGCGTTGATCGTCAAGCACGAAGGGCCACGTGTCAGCGGTGGCGCTGGCACTTCGGGCAACGAAACGACGAGCGGTTCGCGAATCGCTCCCTGAGGATCGGGGTGCCACATCTGGGACACGGCAGTCCCTCTTGGCCGTATGCCGCGAGGTCCCGCTGGAAGTAGCCGCTACTGCCGTTGACGTTGACGTAGAGCCGGTCGAACGAAGTGCCACCGGCATCGACGGCCTCGAGCATCACCTCCCTGGCTGCGTCCAACAACTCCCCCAGCTTGCGCGCGCCGAGCCGATGCCCGGGTGTGCGCCAGTGGACACGGGCCCTCCACAGCGCCTCGTCGGCGTAGATGTTCCCGATGCCGGACACCACGCTCTGGTCCAGCAGAAGTGCTTTCACCGGCGCGGTACGTGACCTGATCGTCGAGACCACTGCCCGCCGGTCGTAGTCGTCGCTGAAGGGATCCGGTGCGACGTGCGCGAGAGTGGTCGGCGCGTCGGCCAGCACAGTGTCGGCCCACATCCCACCGAACGTGCGTTGATCGTCGAACAGCAGCCTGCGCTCCCCCAGGCCGAAGTCGATGCGCGTGTGGTCACCGGCTTGCGCGTCGACGCGGAATTGACCGGACATGCCCAAGTGGGCGACGAGTGCGGTGCCGTCGTCAAGGTCCCACCAGATGAACTTGCCCCTGCGTCGCACAGCACCGAGGCGACGACCGGTGATCCGAGCTTGAAAGTCGACCGGGCCGCCCGCGTGACGACGGGTGGCCCGCAGGTGACGGACTTCGACGCGGTCGATTCTTCTGCCCGTGGTCCAGTGAGCCAGACCCCTGCGAACCACCTCGACTTCGGGCAGTTCAGGCATCGACCTGGTCGCGCAATTGCTCGAAAGCGGTCTGGGCCGCCTCCTGCTCGGCGTGCTTCTTCGTTCGCCCGCTTCCATGACCGTACAGAGCCTCACCCACGCGCACTTGGGCCGAGAAGACACGGGAGTGATCCGGGCCCTCCCCGGTGACCACGTACTCAGGGGGCCCTTGGCCCAGAGTCGCGACCAGTTCCTGCAGGCTGGTCTTCCAGTCCAGGCCCGCACCGAGGTCGCGGACCGTGCTGATCAAACCATCAAAGGTGCTGAGGATGAACGTGCGCGCACCTTCCACGCCAGACTCGAGGTAGATCGCCCCGATGACCGCTTCCAGCGCATCGGCCAGGATGGAGACCTTCTCGCGCCCGCCGGTGGTCTCCTCACCACGGCCCAGCAGGATGTGGGCCCCCAGGTCGAGTTCCGCCGCCACCTGTGCCAGCGAATTGGCGTTGACGATCGCCGAGCGCATCTTCGCCAGATGCCCCTCGGGAAGATCCGGGAACTCCCGGTAGAGGTGGTCTGTGATGACCACGCCGAGTACGGCATCACCGAGGAACTCGAGGCGCTCGTTGGTGGGGATACGGCCGTTCTCGTAGGAGTACGACCGGTGTACAAGGGCGAGTTCGAGTTCGCCGGGCACGCCGGGAAGACCGAGCCGCTCGACGAGCGCTGGCAGATCGTCGGTTGGCGACACGGCCGCTCTTAGACGTCCAGCACGCGGCGCTTGGCGTAGGTGCCGCAATCGGGGCACGCGGTGTGAGTCGGCTTCGGGCTGCCGCACTGCTTGCAGTTGGCGAGCACCGGGGCCGAGGTCTTCCACTGCGACCGGCGGGACCTGGTGTTGCTGCGCGACTTCTTGCGCTTCGGAACGGCCACTTACTTCTCCTTGGATACTTCGGCCTGCTCACCGAGCAGGTCGTTCTTGAGGGCGGACAGTGCTGCCCACCGAGGGTCACTGGTGTCGTGCTGGTGCGACGGGTCCTCCACGAGCTTGAACCCGCACTGGGCACACAAGCCGGGGCAGTCGTCGTCACACAAAGGAGCGAGCGGCATCTCGAGGATCAGCCCATCGCGGATGGCCGGGCGAAGATCCAGCAACTCGGTGTCAAGGTGCGGTCCGAGCTCGCCCAGATCGTCGACCTCGGCCTCCTGAGCGCTCCACGCGTACAACTCCTGCAAGGGGGCTGTGAGATCCAGGCGAACGGGGTCCAGGCACCGGCTGCAGACCGCGTCTCCTGTCGTGCGTGCATCACCGGTGACCAGAATCCCCTCGCGCACGCTCTCCAGCATCAAGTCGGCGGTGACAGGCTCTTCCTCGGCCACCACGACAACCTCGGTACGGACCCCGGGCCCGGCCGGTTGTTCCAGCGTCAGGCGCTGATAGGCACCGGGTTTGCCGAGTAATTGCTGCACGTCGACGACGAACGGCACACCGGCATTCGTAGTCATCGCATTTCCTTGGTTTCGTGGATCGGGCAGACATGCTCGAGGGCAGGCCGATGCCTGTGGCGTTTCGCCACCTCACCAGGGTAGCAACCTAGCGGGAAGCGCGGCGGCGCCCACCTACCAGTTCTCCGGCAACCTCGGGATCCTGCGTGAAGTCGTACACCCCGTCCTGCACCTCGACGGCCGCAGCACCCGCGTTGGAGCGGCGCCGTCCGCGGCCGATCTGGTCGAGTGCGGCACGCAATGTGTCCTCCAGATTCGCCAGACGCTTGTCCACGTATATGTCGGCCTCTGCACGAACCCGCGAAGCGTCTGACTCGGCCTGTTGACGCAGCCCTTTCGCCTGGCGTTCGGCCTCCAGTCGGATGGTGTCGGCAGCGACGAGGCGCTCAGCCTCGGCCCTTGCCCGGTCCACGGTGCGCGCTGCGTCCGACTGGCCCTGCGCAAGCATCTGCTCGACCTCGGCGCGGGTCTGCGACAACATGGCGGCCGCCTCGTTCTCCGCGCGCGCGACTATCGTGTCCGAATCGTCCTGCGCGGCGGCGATACGTGACTCTGCCTCGCGGCTGGCATCCTCGAGCACATCGTCGCGGTCGGCGATGATCGTGGCGGCGTCGCGCAGGGACGCAGGCATCAGCGCCCGAACGGCTTCCAGCAACTCCAAGGCGATGGTGCGGTTCACCACGCAGGAATCGGACAGCGGAACCCCGCGGGCACCGTCGATAAGGTCGACCAGGTCGTCCAGTCTTTCGTAGACCTCCATGCGGCCCTCCTGACTCTTTCAACCAGTATTAGCCACACGTTCGCGCAATTTGTCGTAGACCACGCCGGGGAGAAGGTTGGAGACGTCGCCTCCGTACTTGGCGACCTCCTTGATCAGGCTGCTCGACAGGTAGGAGTAGAGCGGGTTCGTCGACACGAACACTGTGTCAATGCCGGCGAGTTGATAGTTCATCTGAGCCATCTGCAGTTCGTAGTCGAAGTCGCTGACCGCGCGCAAGCCCTTGACGATCGCTGGGATCTCGTGCTCCTTGCAGAAGTCCACGAGAAGTCCGTGGAAGGAAGCCACCTTCACGTTGGGGAAGGCCGAAGTGACCTCCTGGAGCAACTCGATGCGCTCTTCGACGGTGAACATCCCCTGCTTGTTCTTGTTGATGAGCACGGCGACAACCACTTCGTCGAACAGCTTGCATGCGCGGGAGATGATGTCGAGGTGACCGTTGGTCACGGGATCGAATGATCCGGGGCAGACTGCTCGGCGCACCTTGGGCTCCTCGGGAGGGGTCAGGGGTGTGGAGACGGGACCTGTTCGTGACCGTACCAAACGCGGCGCAGCACGTGGGTCCCGCCGAACCGGCGATTCCAGGGCTCACCGAACCCCTGCGGCCATTCAATACCCGCAGATGCCGACCCCCGTTCGATCACGACCGCAGCCTCGGGCGCCAACCAGCCCATGGTCAGGGCTCGCAGAAGCGACCCGACGCTGTCGTCGCTCACGCTGTACGGCGGGTCCATCAGCACTAGGTCGAACTCCCGAGGCGGACCGTCGAGGTATTCCTGGGCAGCCCGCCGCTCAACGCGAACTCCCGGTAGTCCCACGGTGGCGATGTTCTCAGCTAGCACCTTCGCCGCCTGGGCTGCGTTGTCCACCAGGACCGCGTGCCCTGCCCCACGAGACATCGCCTCCAGACCCAGTCCTCCGGAGCCTGCGAACAGGTCCAGCACACGGGCACCTCGAAAGTCGAGCACCGACTCCAGCGACGAGAACAGCGACTCCCTGACGCGGTCCGAGGTGGGCCTGGTGACCTGAGCTGGCACTTTCAGACGCCGACCCCGAGCAGTGCCCGCGATGATCCGGGTCACGTCTTCTCCACGAACTCGGTCTGCGCGGACTCCCAACGGTTGATTTGTGCCCGGATCGCCCGGTGGTGAGTCAGTGCCGGATCTTCATCCAGCATCCCTGCGACGTCTGCGCGAGCCTGCTCGATCACGTCCTCGTCCCGGATGACCCGCAGTACGCGCAGCGTCGTCAGGCGACCGGACTGGGCGGCTCCGAGCACGTCACCCTCCTTGCGCTGTTCGAGGTCGATGCGCGCGAGGTCGAACCCGTTGTTGGTCGCGGCCACCTTGCCGAGACGTTCCAGTGCAGCCGGGTTGCGCGTGGACAGCAGGCACAAGCCGGGCAGTTGCGCGCGACCCACCCGCCCGCGCAACTGGTGCAACTGCGAGACGCCGAAGGCCTCAGCGTCCAGCACCACCATCATCGTCGCGGTCGGGACGTCGACTCCGACTTCGATGACGCTTGTGGAGACCAGCACGTCGATCGCGTCGGGTGTCTGCGAGTCTGCCGCGAACCGGCGCATGACCTCGGCCTTCTCGGCGCCGGCAAGTCGTCCGTGCATGACCTCCACCCGCAGACCTTGTAGCGGACCGGCGCGCAATTCCTCAGCCATCGGCAGCACGGCACGGGCCCCGGTGCTGTCGCTGGGTGCGTCGGCATCATTTTCGTCACCGCCGATGCGCGGGCATACGACGTAGACCTTCCGGTCCTGTGCCACTTCTTCGGCTACGCGCTCCCAGGTCCGTGCAGCATGGCGCGGCGCGTTGCTCTCGTCCACCACGAAGGTGCTCACTTCGGCGCGGCCCGCGGGTAGTTCACTCAGGGTCGTGACGTCGAGATCGCCGAAAACGGTCATGGCAACGGTGCGAGGGATCGGAGTCGCGGTCATCACCAGCAGGTGCGGCCGGGTTTGTCCGGTACCGCGCTCCAGCAGTGCAGCACGCTGTTCGACGCCGAACCGGTGCTGTTCATCGACGACCACCAGTCCCAGGTCCGCGAACTGCACGAGATCGTGCAGCAGTGCGTGGGTTCCGATCACGATGCCCGCCTGACCACTCATGATCTTGAGCAGCGCATCCTTGCGGGACGCAGACGACGCCGAACCGGTGAGCACCACCACCTGGGTGCCCGACGCATCCCCGGTGAGTGTCCCGGCTTGACCCAACTCCCCGAGAAGCTTGGTGATCGAGTTGTAGTGCTGGGCGGCAAGGACCTCGGTGGGCGCCAGGAGCGCAGCCTGTCCGCCGGAGTCGACAACGGTTGCCATGGCCAACAGCGCGACGAGGGTCTTGCCCGCACCGACCTCGCCGTGCAGCAGCCTCTGCATGGGCCGGCTCAGGGCGAGGTCCGACCGGATCTGGGCCACCGCCTGTTGCTGGCCTTCAGTGAGGTCGAACGGCAACCGAGCGGTGATGGCCTGCGCAATCCCGGATTCCGTGCCGGTGCGAGCGGTTGCAGGACTGCTGGCGGCTGCCCGGCGGCGCAGCGCCAGGATGGTCTGCAGCACGAAAGCCTCTTCGTAACGGAACCGGGAGCGAGCGACTTCGATCTCGCCCATATCGGCAGGAACATGCAGGGCCGCGAACGCCAGCGCCTGGCCTGGCAGTCCACGGCGGGCCAGAATCGATGCATCGATGGGGTCATCCTGCAGGTCGACGGCGCCCAGAACCATCCGCACCGCCTGAGCCACCCGCCATGAGGGGATCGAGGCCGTTGCCGGATAGATCGGGGTGATCTTGGCCAGGAACGACTCGATCTCCTCGGTGTCTGCTTCGCCTGCCTCGGGAGCCATCGCGCACAGCGGGTGAGCCAACTGCAACTGGCCGCGGTACGCACCGACCTTCCCGCTGAACAGCCCGACCCGCCCGGGTTTGAGCACGGCGTTGAACCGCTTGAGGCCGCGGAAGAACGCGAGGTGCAGGTCCTGATTGCCGTCGGTCACGACCACGGTCATCATCTGGCCCGAGCGGGTCGGCCGGATAGTCGCCGTCTTCACCCGGGCCAGCACCGTGGCCACGTCCCCGACGTGCAAACCTGCGATGTCGGTCAGTTTCGACATGTCCTGGTACCGGCGAGGGAACACCCACAGGAGGTCCTCGCAGGTGAGCACGCCGTGGGACTTACGCAGGCTGGAGGCGCTGCGTCCACCTATGACCTCGGCCAGTGAGGTCGCAAGCGTCGGCACGCTCACTCGACGCCGACGATGACCGGCCAGTAAGGCTGACCCCCGACGACCACCTCGAGATCCACCAAGGCTGACCGGAGGTGCTGGTCCACCGTCTCGACCAGGGCCTCGGGTGCCTCCGTGCCCGTGACCAGCGTGACCAACTCCGACGTGCTGCTCGACATGCGGTCGATGACCCGCAACGTCACAGCCTCCACCGAGGTGCCGATCTCCACGATGTCGCCGTCGACAAGGCCCAGGACGTCGCCGACCTGACACCTCCCCGCGGTGGTGATCGCTTCCTTGCTGGCGATCGTGACTCCTCCATAACGGGTGGCACTTGAGGCCCTGGCCATGGTGACCACGTCGTCGTCGAAGCCGGCCGAGGCGTCGTGCACGGCGACCGCGGACAGGGTCTGCACGACGGATCTGCTCGGCACGACGGCTACCCGGATGTCATCGTCGCGCAGGAACTCGGCGGCGGCCTTCGCCACCGGCGTGGAGTCGCTGTCCGAGGGCAGCAGCAGCGCCTCGCGAGCACCGCACGAGGTCACGGCCCGCACGAAGTCACGCGTGCTAGGACGACCACGTGGTGGTGTGCGCACCGCCACTGCACCGGACTCCTCAAGCAGTTGCGCCACGCCGGGTCCGTGCGCCACGGCCACGACCACCCGGGTGATCTCACGCGGCAGGTGGCGCTGCTGCTCGATCAGGTCGGTCACTGCAATGCGGTGGGGCCTGCCCGCCTCGATCCCGGCTTCGATGGACGCACCGATCGAGTCCGTGTGAACATGCACGTTCCACAGGCCTCCTCCGCCCACCACGACCAGGGAATCACCGAGCCCGTCCAGACGTCCGCGAAGCCGGGCGATGCCGTCGTCCTCCGCGTCGAGCAGGTACATCACCTCGTAGCGCGGCCCTTCGTACTCCCCCTGAGGCATCGGGTCATGGGCGACGACGGCCTCAGCGGGAACCAGGTCCTCGACCCTCGCCTCACCGGTGAGCACCTCGGCCAAAGCGTCCAGCACCACGACCAGCCCCCTGCCCCCGGCATCCACCACGCCAGCAGCGGCCAATGCGGGTAGCTGTTCAGGGGTCCTGGCCAGGGCGGCACGCGCGCTGTCTGCGGCTGCCATGGCCACTGCCGCCAGATCGTCGACAGTTACCTCCCCGGCCCCCTGTGCCGCTGCCCGGGCAACCGTGAGCACGGTGCCCTCAACCGGGCGGCTGACGGCCGCGTAGGCCTGGTCAGCGCCGCGTTGCAGTGCTTCCTGCAGAGTCGATGCGGCCGGCTCGTCCACAGCTGCGACCACATCGGCGAACCCGCGCAACAACTGGCTGAGGATCACTCCGGAGTTGCCACGCGCGCCCAGCAACGACCCCCTGGCGATGGCTTCGGCCATGGGAGCCGGGATGTTGGCTGGATCGGCGACCTCGCCGGCCGCCACCGCGGCGGCCTCGACCGTGAGGTACATGTTGGTCCCCGTGTCCCCGTCCGGCACCGGAAAGACGTTCAGCGCGTCGATCTCCTTGCGGCGGTGTCCCAGTTTGTCCTGACTGAGCAGCATCCAGTTGCGCAGAGAGATCGCGTCGAGCACGGCCCGGGAGTCCTCGGCCATCACGTCGCTCCTCTGTGTGTCACGGACATCACCCCAGGGTAACGGGGGGCGATGTGCTTTTCATCGAGCATCGGCTATCCTTGGAGAGACCGTGTGCGCCGATCACGCTGCGCACCGCACACAACCGTTGAACCATCTTGAAGGAGTTCCCGTGGCTGCCAACTGCGACGTCTGTGGCAAGGGTCCCGGCTTCGGCCACAGCATCTCCCACTCGCACCGGCGGACCAAGCGCCGCTGGAACCCGAACATCCAGTCCGTGCGCGCCATGGTCGGCAAGGCTCCCAAGCGCATCAACGTGTGCACCAGCTGCCTGAAGGCCGGCAAGGTCACCCGGGTCGTCTGACCCATCCGTCGCGCATGATGCGCGACACTTCAATCTCGGAAGTGGTCGAAGCCCGGCGAGCCGATGTGCCGGTATCCCGGAACCTCTACGCCTGTTCCCTCGAGAACTTCACCGACTGCGACGAAGCCCGCAGGCAGCACCTGACCACTCGGGAAGGTCGCGGCCAGTGCGTGATCGTCACCTCCGGACACCACCCAGCCCAAGGGGTCGGCGTTGAAGGCTGACGCGGTCTCCCGGATTGGGTCGTCGATCGGCAGTCGGTCCACATCCAGCACGATCTGAACCCCTGAGGCCGTTGCGATGTGCCCGAGGTCGGCCAATAGGCCGTCGCTGACATCGATCATCGCGGTGGCACCTGCAGCTGCTGCCAAGGCACCTGCCTCGTAGGGCGGGCGGGGGCGCCGGTGGGCGTCGACCACGACGCGCGGCGAGCGGAAACCCCGGCCCAGCACGGCCAGACCCGCAGCAGCCCATCCCAATCGGCCGCACACAGCGACCACATCACCGGGCATTGCACCGTCTCTGCGCACCAGACGGGAGCCCACGGGCACCCCGAGTGCGGTCACCGAGATCGTGACGGTCGAAGCGCGGGTCACGTCTCCGCCCACCACTGCAGCACCCAGGGCATCGGCCTCGGCCACTAGGCCATCGACCACTCCCAAGACCCAGTCGACCGGCGTCTCGGCTGGCAGTGCAATAGCGGCCGTGAGGGCGACCGGTCGCGCCGCCATCGCCGTGAGGTCGGCGAAGTTCTGGGCTGCGGCCTTGTGCCCGATCTCTTCGGGCGACGACCATTCCAGACGGAAATGGCGGTCCTGAACGAGCATGTCGGTAGTCACCACCAGCCGCTCGGCACCCAGTCGCACAACCGCCGCGTCGTCCCCGGAAGGCACCTCCACAGCTGCCGTGGTCTTGAGCCGGGTCTGCAGGGCCGCAATCAACCCGAACTCCCCCAGATCGCCCACCGTCTGTGCACTCATATGCCGCCTCCACCCAGTCGTGTCTTTGGATCCGCGGTCAAGATAGTCTCCTAGGCACCAAACCGTAGGAGGAACCGTGGTCCAGGCCTACATCCTGATCCAGACCGAAGTCGGCTCGGCATCCAGGGTCGCCGAACAGATCCGCGACATCGCGGGGGTGACCCAGGCCGACGACGTGACCGGCCCCTACGACGTGATCGTCCAAGGCGAGGCGGAGTCTGTGGACCAGCTCGGTCAGATGGTCGTTGCCAAGGTGCAGGCAGTCCCCGGGATCACTCGTACACTCACGTGTCCCGTAGTGCATCTGTCCTAGCGGCGCTAGCACTGCTGACGCTCGGCGCCTGCAGCAGCGACCCGATACCCACAGCCGATCCCCCCGCGGCTGATCGTTCGGCGTGTTCGGCGCTCATAACCGCTCTGCCGACCGAGGTCAACGGTGATGAGAACACCGGTCGCTCACAGTACGCCGCGGCTTGGGGTGACCCGCGCATGGTCCTGAAGTGCGGGGTCGAGGTCCCGGCCGAATATGAGAAGACCTCGGAGATGATCGTGGTCGATGACGTGGCCTGGTTCGGTCAGGAGCAGTCCGACGGCTACACCTTCACCGCAGTGGGCCGCTCCCCGCTCGTTTCGGTGTATGTCCCCGATCGTCACCAGCCCGAGGTCAACCCGCTGGTGGATCTGGCCGCTGCGATGCAGGACCACACGCAGGTCACCGGGGCAGCCGGGGTCGTTTCCTGACGTCCGGTTCGACCGCCACGTCGACGTGCGCGATGATGTCGGCGCTCCCGGCCCTGGCTTGTTGCGTTGTTACGACGGCGACGGCGACACTGTCGCGTTGTCGCCGGTTGACGAGCCCGGAACCGACAACAACACCACATCCCTGGCCAGCGGACGCTAACAACACCACAACCGAAGGGACCAGGCGGAGGTCGAGTACAGTCCGGCCGACTACAGGTAGCTGCGGAACTTCATGACCTGCTTGCGGTTCCAGTCCGTGTGGTCGTTGCGCCAGCCGCGCACGTTCTCGTGGAAGTACTGCGAGTCGTTGACCATGAAATGCCCGATGACATCGCGGGTCTTGATGTCCAACTCGTACTGAAGCCACCGCACGAGCTTGACCCCGGCGCGGCGCTGTTTGCCCCGGTTCAGAATGTTCGTGGCCGAACTCATCTCCACGAACTCGATGCCCACAGAGCGGTCGTTGATGCCGATCGCGTGTCGGCACATCGTCGTCAACGGTGCGAGCTGGTAGATCGTTGCGTCCTTGTCGACGATGAAGTGCGTGCACCCACCTGGCATCTCGGGGGCGGATCCCGATGGCCCGGGAGATGCGGAGTTGCTCGCGAACAGGTTCCACGGGGACTCGAAGGTGTTGCTCACCGTGTAGTGGAGAACCACCACCTTGGGGTCGACGAGTTTCCAGGTCCGGTTGCCGTAATGGCGGTAGGAGTAGGCCGCCATCTGCTTCTTACGCTTGGCGCTGTACGGAATGGCCTTCTGCACGATCCGCGGCGGCTCGACCACTACCGGCTGCACGGGCGGAACCAGGGGCAGGAACAAGTGGATCATCGAAGTCCAACTCCGCGATGCAAGGCATCCGTGATGAGCGCGGTCACCACATCACTGTACGTGCGACCACTGGCCTCCCACACCAAGGGGAACATCGACGCTGAGGTGAAGCCCGGCATCGTGTTGATCTCGTTGAGGATCACACGCTCACCGGCGACGAAGAAGTCCACCCGCGCCAGGCCCTCACACATCGCCACCGCGAAGGCGCGCTCTGCCGTGTTACGAATCGAATCCAGCACCTGCGAGGGCAGGTCCGGGTCGATGATCAGATCGACGGTGTCATCGAGGTATTTGGCCTCGAAGTCGTAGAACTCGTGGCCCGTGCGCACGACGATCTCACCGGGAACACTCACTGAGACTTCGGGGACGGCCAGCACACCCACTTCGATCTCACGTGCCCCCTGCACGCCGGCCTCGACGATCACACGCGGGTCGTGGCGCAGGGCCTCTTCCACCGCGTGGTCGACACCACCGGAATCGTGCACTTTCGTGATCCCCTGCGACGATCCCGCCCGGCTGGGTTTGACGAAGACCGGCAGGCCCAGCGCCTTGATGGCCGACCTGATGTCCGCTCGCGAGCAGTGCCATTCCCGGGCTGTGAAGCCGATGTAGCTGCCCACGTCGATCCCCGCCGCGTTCAGGTGTGCCTTGAAGGAGATCTTGTCCATCGACAACGCCGAGGCGAGCACGCCTGAACCCACATAGGGGATAGCGGCAACCTCCAGCAGGCCCTGGACCGTTCCGTCCTCGCCGAACGGGCCGTGCAGGATCGGGAAGACCACGTCCACGGGCAGGTACTCGCCCTCAGCGTCGAACCCCCGACGGAACCGGTCAAGGATCAACGACACCTCAGGCCCGCCGAGGACTTGCGGAAGCTCGGCGCCCAGTCGCAGAAGGTCCGTGTCCTGGTCATCGAGGCGCCAGGTCCCCTGCCGGTCGATGCCGATCCGCACCACCTCGAACCGCTGCGGGTCCAAAGCGCGCAGTACGCTTCCCGCAGATACGCAACTGATGCTGTGCTCGGAGCTGGTGCCTCCGTAGAGCACACCAACCCGGATCCGTGACTCAGACACGATCACGACCCTAACGGAGGTCCACCCGTGCAACTCGCAACGATCGCCGTGGCCGCCGGACGACCCGATCGCAGCCCGGACGCGCCGCTGAATGAACCGGTGGAGTTCGCCTCCGCTTTGGCTGCCGGTGGAGCTGTCGGATACACCCGCCACGACGCCCGCAACTCAAGCGCATTCGAGAAGGTCCTCGGTGCTCTTGAAGGCGGGACAGCGGTTCTGTTCGCGTCCGGAATGGCGGCCGTCACCGCTGTACTTGACGTCGTGCGGCCCACTACTGTCGCTCGGCCTGCGGTTGTGTACTCCGGCACGAACACAACGCTGGCAGCCCGGGACCTGGCCCAGGTCGGGTTGGCGGACCCGGCCGACCTGCGATGGGTCGAGACACCCACGAACCCCGACCTTCGGGTGTTCGACATCGCCGCCCTGTCGAAGCTGACTGGCCTCACCGTGGTGGACAACACCTTCGCCACGCCGATCTCCCAGCGCCCCCTGGCCGTCGGTGCGGACATCGTGATCCACTCGGTGTCCAAGTACCTCTCGGGACACTCGGACCTGATCCTCGGTGCGGTGGTCGCCAGGGACCCGGATCTCGTCGCGCGGCTGCGCGACTACCGCGAATTGGGTGGCGCCATCGCGGGTCCGATGGAGGCCTGGCTCGCCCTGCGCGGGGTGCGTACTTTGGATGTCCGCTACAGACGAGCAGCCGCCAACGCTGCCGTTCTCGCCGATCGGCTGACAGCCCACCCAGGTGTGGCCCAGGTCGTCTGGCCGGGTCTGCCCAGCCACCCGGACCACGAAGTTGCGCTGCGGCAGATGGACGTCAACGTGCCGATGATCGGGGTTGTCCCACACGGTGGACCCAATGCCGCGCAGGCCCTGTGCGAGCGGGTGCGGTTATGGACTCACGCCACAAGCCTCGGCGGGGTCGAATCGACGCTGGAACGCCGACGTCGCCACCACTTCGAATCGGACCTCGTGGATCCGGCTCTTCTGCGGCTTTCAGTCGGGATCGAAGACGTTGAAGACCTGTGGACAGACCTGTCGTCGGCTCTGGCGGGCGGCTGAACCCTCGAGCCTCAAGACAGCCCGGAGTGACCCTGCTCAGCCTTCGGGTCGCGCGACATGAGATTGGCCAACATCTCCCTGGGCGCCATTCCGTGGTGCACGACCTGGACCACCTGTTCGGTGATGGGCATCTCGACGCCGTTACGTGTGGCCAGGTCGAGGATCGACTGACAACTCTTCACACCCTCGCAGGTCTGCTTGGTCTTCGCGATCGTTTCGTCGACCGTCAGGCCACGACCGAGGTTCTCACCGAAGGTCCGGTTACGCGACAGCGATGACGTACACGTGGCGATCAGGTCACCGATGCCGGCAAGGCCGAGGAAGGTCAGCGGATTGGCGCCGAGGGCCTGACCGAGTCTGGACATCTCCGCCAGACCGCGGGTGATCAAGGACGCCTGCGCGTTCTCGCCGAAACCCAGGCCGAATGCCATTCCGTTGGCCAGGGCGATCACGTTCTTCACCGCTCCGCCGAGCTCGGTACCGATGATGTCGGTGGTGTAGTAGGGACGGAAGTACGCCGTCGTCGTCGCTTCGGCAAGAGTCTGTGCGCGACCCTCATCGGCGCACGCAACTGTCGTCGCTGCTGGTTGACGCTGAGAGACCTCGCGCGCGAGGTTCGGCCCCGACACGACTGCCACCTGGGACTCCGGGAAGCCAGTCACCTCCGCGATGACCTGCGACATCCTCATCACGGTGCCCAGTTCGATCCCCTTCATCAGACTGACCAGGGTCGCGTCGGGGTTGAGGAACTGTTTCCACACCGAGAGGTTGTCCCGAAGTGTCTGCGACGGGATGGCGAGAACCACGATCTCCGCGCCGCGCAGCACCTCCTCGGGATCACCACTGGCCCACATCGCCGGCGGCAGCTCGAGGCCTGGATGGTACGCAGAGTTGCGATGGTTGTGGTTGATGTCGTTGACGACCTCGGGCTCACGGGCCCACATGGCCACATCCCCGCCCGCATCGGCCAGGACCATTCCGAATCCGGTTCCCCAGGAACCACTACCCATCACCGCAATACGACGCATTACATCTCCTTAGGACTCTTTGTTACGCGACTGGCGCAAGGTCTTGTAGTCGAGTCGCTGCGCGGGGGCCTTCTCCCCGCGGATCTCCTCGAGCATCTCAGTGAGTGTGTCAGTGATGCGCTCTGTGGCGCCGGTGAGCACCTCACCATTCATTTCCCGTCCGCGGAACTCATCGAGGTCGATGGGCGGCCCGACCCGAAGCTGCATCGTCTTCGGCGGGATCGCGTTGAACTCCTTGGCGTACGGTCCCATCACATCCTGCGGACCCCATTGCGCGATGGGGATGACGGGCACATCGGCCAGCAAAGCGATGCGTGCGGCACCTGTCTTACCTGCCATCGGCCACAGATCTGGATCCCTGGTGATCGTGCCTTCCGGGTAGACCACCACGGCCTCGCCCTCGTGGACCGCTTCCACTGCAGCGCGCACGGAGTCCGCGGCACTGTTGGTCTCCCGGTACACCGGTATCTGGCCAGCGTTGCCGATGATCCAGCCCACGAAGGGAATTCCGAAGACTGACTCCTTGGCAAGGAAGCGCGGCGGACGCCC
Organism: uncultured Actinomycetota bacterium; assembly: GCA_963818505.1. Classification (GTDB taxonomy): domain Bacteria; phylum Actinomycetota; class Actinomycetes; order S36-B12; family UBA10799; genus JADKAV01. Next base: position 421,699 of record CAWFSJ010000007.1, on the reverse strand, counting down.
GTTGTTCCAAAGGATGTGCGCGAGGGGAATCGGGTCGAACCACGAGATGTGATTGGAGACGACCACGATGCCGTCACGCGGAGGATACGTGCGCCGCAGCCAGTCCTCACCGTGCCAATCCCGGCGGGTCATCACGGTCATGGGAGGCTTCAGCACCATGGCCGCGAAGCGGTAGGACGCACCCAAGCTTCGGGTTCCATGGCGAAAGGGCATGAGGACGATCATCGCGCGCCCGGGGGCACTGTGTCGACCCAATGACAGGATGTACCCGTGCTTCGATTCATCCTTCCCGTGAAGGGACTCACGCTGGGCAAGAGCCGGCTGTCCATGCCGGCAGAGCGCAGAGCACGTCTGGTCGAAGCGATGTTGATCGACACGATCACCGCGGCTGTGGCCAGCAACCTCGGACCCGTGCTGGTCGTGAGTCCGGACCCGGAAGCAGTGCACGTCGCCGAAGCGCACGGAGCCAGCGGTGCGATCCACCCCGGGCGATTGAACCCGGTCATCAACCACTTCGCACAGGAGCCGGGCCGGCAGGTCGCACTGCTTCCCGACCTGCCGGCGCTGAAGGCAACCGAACTGCAACAGGCCCTGGCATGGGCACCGGCGGGTTTCGTCGCGGACCACACCGGACAGGGCACGGCGATGCTCTTCGGCGAGCACCTGTCGGCCCATTTCGGTCCCCACTCGGCGCGCCTGCACGAGCAGGCCGGATACCGCCGCGTAGATCTGGTTTTGCCGGGGCTGTCCCACGACATCGACACGCTCGAGGACCTTGCGGCGGCTCGCAGGATCGGGATCGGTGCCCATACAGCAGCTGCCCTGAAGACACTAGGGGCCGACCCGCGAGTGCGGACCGGCCCCTAGGACAACTGGCCTTACTTCTTGGCGGGGGCCTTCTTGGCCGGAGCCTTCTTGGCCGGGGCCTTCTTCGCGGCCGCAGTGGTCTTGGCCGGAGCCTTCTTGGCCGGAGCCTTCTTCGCAGCGGCAGTGGTCTTGGCCGGGGCCTTCTTCGCAGCGGCAGTGGTCTTGGCCGGGGCCTTCTTCGCAGCGGCAGTGGTCTTCGCCGGAGCCTTCTTCGCGGCGGCAGTGGTCTTCTTGGCTGCCGCAGTGGTCTTGGCTGCAGCAGTGGCGGTTGCCTTCTTGGCCGGGGCCGCTGCCTTGGTTGCTGTCTTCTTGGCCGTCGTGGTGGTCTTCTTCGCAGCGGCAGCGGTCTTGGCCGGAGCCTTCTTCGCAGCGGCCGTGGTCTTCTTCGCCGAAGCCTGTGCCTTCTTCAGCGCAGCGCGCGGGTTCTCGACGAAGGAACGGAACTCCGCACCCGGCTTGAACTTGGGGACCGACTTGGCTTTCACCTTGATGGGGCTGCCATCGAACGGGTTGCGAGCAGTGCGCGCATTCCGCTGAATCTTCTCGAAGATGCCGAAGCCGCTGATGGAGACCTTCTCGCCCTTGGCGACCTCATGCTTGATGGTCTCGAGCACCGCTTCGACGGCATCCGCCGCAGCTTTGCGGTTGGCCTCGAGGCGGTTGGCCACCTCTTCGATGAGCTCTGACTTGTTCACGTTTTTCCTCCGGTTGGGACACTCGGTGCTTCGCACACTAAGTGGCCCCTAGTAGGCAGTGTGGGTGCCACGCCGCGTGACGCATGCGTCGCACCTTGTAATGGTGCATCGAACACTACCGAGAAAATCTGGATCTTCGCCGGAAAACCGCCTAGAACAAGCACTTCTTCGCCCGCAAGTGTCAAGCCGTGCGCGGCAGGAATGCCGGACGTTTCTGCTCGAAGGCTGCGATCTCGTCACTGTGCTGCAACGTGATGCCGATGTCGTCGAGGCCTTCCAGCAGCCGCCAGCGCACGTACTCGTCGATCACGAAGTCCGCGGTGAAGTCGCCGGCGTGGATCTGCCGCGACTGCAGGTCGACGCTGATATGCGCTCCCGGCGATTCGTCCAAGTACTCCCAGAGTCGCTCTACGACGTCCTGGGCGACCTCAGCGGTCACCAAACCACCTTTGCCTGCGTTGCCGCGGAAGATGTCGGCGAATCGGGACGAGATCACCACTTTGAACCCGTAGTCGTTCAGCGCCCACACAGCATGTTCACGCGACGAACCGGTGCCGAAGTCCGGCCCGGCCACCAGCACTGTCGACGTGGCGTAGTGGGGGTGGTTCAGCACGAATTCCGGGTCGGCACGCCAGGCCGAGAAGAGCGCGTCCTCATAGCCGGTGCGGGTGATCCGTTTCAAGTACTCGGCGGGGATGATCTGGTCGGTGTCCACATTCGAGTGGCGTAGCGGCGCTCCCACTCCAGTGTGTGTCGTGAACTTCTCCATCTCAGACCTCCTGCAGGTCGCTGGGGGCCGCCAGATGACCGGCGACAGCTGTGGCGGCGGCTACCTGCGGACTCACCAGGTGCGTCCTGCCACCGGGGCCTTGGCGGCCTTCGAAGTTGCGGTTGGATGTGGAGGCGCTGCGTTCCTGCGGACGCAGTTTGTCCGGGTTCATGGCCAGGCACATCGAACAGCCTGCGTTGCGCCATTGGGCGCCGGCCTCGGTGAAGACCTTGTCCAGGCCCTCCTCCTGCGCCTGCAACCGCACGCGCACGGAGCCAGGCACAACCAGCATGGTCACCGAGTCAGCGACCTTGCGTCCCTTCAGCACGTCGGCTGCTGCGCGCAGGTCTTCGATGCGCCCGTTCGTGCAGGAACCGAGGAACACGGTGTCGACGGCGATGTCGCGCAAAGGTGTGCCCGGTTCCAGTCCCATGTATGCCAGCGCTTTGGCGGCTGCGGCCGCCTGCGTGGGATCCGTGATCTGCGCCGGGTCCGGCACTTGGGATCCAAGCGGCAGGCCTTGGCCCGGGTTGGTCCCCCACGTGACGAACGGTGTCAGCTTGGATGCGTCGATGGTGACCTCGGTGTCGAACGTCGCATCCGCATCGGTCACGAGGGTGCGCCAGTAGGCGACTGCTGCCTCGAAGTCCTGCGGAGCGTGCGACTTGCCGCGCAGGAACTCGAAGGTCGTCTCGTCAGGCGCGATCATCCCGGCCCGGGCGCCTGCCTCGATCGACATGTTGCAGATCGTCATGCGCTCTTCCATGCTCAACGCCTCGATGGCAGGTCCGCGGTACTCGATCACGTGGCCCTGCCCGCCACCGGTGCCGATCTTCGCGATGATCGCCAGGATCAGATCCTTGGCACTCACCCCGGCCGGCAGCTGCCCCTCGACGTTGATCGCCATGGTCTTGAACGGTTTGAGCGGCAAGGTCTGGGTGGCCAGCACGTGCTCGACCTCGCTGGTCCCGATGCCGAAGGCCAATGCTGCGAACGCACCGTGGGTAGATGTGTGGCTGTCCCCGCACACTACGGTCATCCCCGGCTGCGTGAGTCCTAACTGCGGTCCGACGACGTGGACGATGCCCTGATCGACGTCGCCCAAGCGGTACAGCGGGATGTCGAACTCGGCGCAGTTGTTGCGCAACGCGTCCACCTGGGCGCGCGAGATCGGGTCGGCGATCGGCTTGTCGATGTCGATCGTCGGCACATTGTGGTCTTCCGTGGCCATCGTCAGGTCGGGGCGGCGCACTGGCCGACCTGCGGCCCGCAGCCCGTCGAAGGCCTGCGGGCTGGTCACCTCGTGGATGAGGTGCAGATCGATGTACAGAAGGTCGGGCTCGCCCTGCGCACTGCGGACGATGTGAGAATCCCAGACTTTCTCGGACAAGGTCTTTGCCATGTCGATCTCCTTGCGTCTCACATAGTGAGATTGTAGTATCACCTTGTGGACAAGCCTACCAGCGTCGGAACATTGGCCAAAGCCGGGGCGATCCTCGATGCCGTTGAGGTGGGGCCACAGGACCTCGCTGACCTTGTGGCTCTCACCGGTCAGCCACGGGCTACCTGCCACCGTCTGGCCACCTCCCTGGTGGATCTGCGCCTTCTGGCCAAGGACGGGCAGGGCCGCTATCTGATCGGGCCGAGAATCGCCGAACTGAGCGGGGCCGCGCGCGGGGACCGACTGCGCGCAATTGCCCTTCCCACATTGCGCGGACTGCGCGACGCGACCGGGGAGAGCGCTCAGCTCTACCGCCGACGGGGTTCCCGGCGACTGTGCGTGGCCAGCGTCGAACCCCCCACGGGTTTGCGTGACACCGTGCCTGAAGGGGCGCTGCTCACCATGACAGCGGGTTCAGCCGCTCAGGTGCTCAGCGCTTGGGAGACCGGCACATCCAGCTTCACGCCGGCAGCCCTCGAGGCCGTCCGCCGACGGGGCTGGGCGCACAGCGTCGCCGAACGGGAGGCCGGGGTGGCCAGCGTCTCCGCGCCGGTCTGGGCCGCGGGGCGCGTCGTCGCGGCGATCAGCATCTCCGGACCGATCGACCGCTTGACCAAGCAGCCGGGCAGGCTGCATGGCCAGCAGGTCGTCGCCGCCGCTGAGCGGGTGACGGCAGGACTTGACCCCTCCCCCTCATGAGCGGTTCTGACGAACTCGAAGCGAGCAGGTTCGAGCACCCGGCGACTGGATTTGCGGGCCGTCCTTGCACGCGGGCTTGTCGGAAGCGGCGCTGAGACAGGGCTTCTGGTAGCCGTCGGATCGCCGTCGCCGCAACACTCAGGCTGCAAGATCACAACTTCGGGTAGCCGGTGACCTTCTGGATCGCCTGGTACAACGGGCGCAACCGCTCGTAGGACTTCGCGTACACGTCGCTGTAGAGCCGGGCGTAGAGATCACGGTTGGCGGGAATCGGGTTGAAGGTCTCACCACGCCGGGTCATGTGTTCTGCAGCCGTGGCCACGTCCGGGTAGGCACCAATACCGACAGCGGCATCCATCGCCGCGCCGATCACCGAGGTCTCGGGCGTGTGCGCGCGGTGGACGGGCAGATCGAAGATGTCCGCAGTCATCTGCATGATCGAGTCACTGCGCGATCCGCCACCGGTTGCATGCAGCTCACGGATCTGAACGCCGTTCTTCTTCTGCGTGAGTTCGGCGCCCTCCTTGAGCGCGAACACGATGCCCTCGAGGATCGCGCGGTAGAGATGGGCCCGGGTGTGCACGTCACCGAAACCGAAGACCGCACCCTTGGCGTAGGCGTCGAGGTCGGGGCCGGGGGCCCAGTACGGCTGGCAGACCAGACCATCGGATCCCGGCGGGACGTCACGCACCAACTCCTCCAGCAGGTCCTCGGGCGCCTGTCCCGATTCGGCCGCCTGCAGCCTCTCCTGCAGTCCGAACTCCTCCTTGAACCAGGAGACCATCCACAGACCTCGAACGACGTTCACCTCGGTGTAGTACTCCCCCGGCACCGCCGACGGGTACGGAGGCAGCATCGGGCGCAGTTCGACGTAGTCGGCAGTCTGCGTGTTGATCGTCGCTGTTGTCCCGTAACTCACGCAGCCCTCTTGCGGCGTCAGACATCCCGACCCCACGATGTCGCAGGCCTTATCGTTCGACGCGGCGACCAGGGGCAACCCGCTGGGTATCCCGGACTGCTCGGCAGCCTCGTCTGTGATGTAGCCGAGGATCTCGGTGGGCTTGACCAAGTCCGGCAGTTTCTCTCGTTCGATGGGGAACAACCGCCATTTGAGGTCGAGCTTGCCCGCCCAGTCCGACTTCTTCACATCGAAGGGGACCGGGCCGATCACGTTGCCCACCGAGTCGTTGAGTTCGCCCGTGAGCCGATGGGTGAAGAACCCCGACAGGAACACGAACTTGTTGGTGCGCTCCCAGATGTCGGGCTCGTTCTGGCGGATCCAGTTCGAGCGGCTGAACTGCGTGGCGTACGCCACGATCGGGTACTTGCCGCTGGCTTTCAGAAGAGGGACGGCCAAACCGGGCACCACAGCCTGCATGTCCGCCTTGCGCTGGTCCAGCCACACGATGGCCGGGCGCAGCGGTTGGCCATCCGCGCCCAGGTTGAGCATGGTCGCCCGCTGGGTTGTGATGGTCACCGCGACGACACGTCGGCTTGTCTCGGGCTGCTCTGCGAGCACCTGATTGGTGGTGTCGCAGAGGTTCTGCCAGTAGTACTCGGGGTCCTGCTCGGCCCAGCCGGGCTGCTCGGAGAAGTAGGGCTCGATCGGGGTCTTCACGAACGCGTGGATGTTGCCCTGCAGATCCACCAGACCTGCTCGTATCGACTGCGTCCCGGCATCGATGGCCAGGATCAGATCGTCTTGGCTCGCCTTCTCATTCATGATGACTGTCCAATCCCCATCGAGTTGCCCGGATTCATGATCCCGTCAGGATCGAAGTGCGATTTCAGAGCGCGCAGGACCCCGATCTCCTCGGCGCCCAGGTACTGCTCCAACCACGGGCCGAACAGATTGCCCACACCGTGGTGGTGACTGGTCGATCCCCCGAACTCCAGGATCTTGTCGATGATGCTGGCGCGGAAGGCGAAGAACTCCTCCGCGTCCTGCGGACGCAGGATCAGGATGAAGTAGAGGTTCGTGCCCTGCTGGTAGAAGTGCGACGCGTGGGTCATGCAGATGGTGCCCGGTCGGCTCTTCACGAACTGCCGGACCCCGCGGTAGACCTCGTCCAGGTTGTCCCAGCGAACAGAGGTCTCCAACGTGTCGATGATCATCCCGAAGTCGATGATGTCGTCACGGATGTAGATGTCGGAGTACCTGCCGTGTTCCCACTGCTTGACCGCCATCGCCGTCAGCGACATGCCCCCGTGCGACTTCGCGATGCGCTTGGACACCGCGGCGACATGTTTCGCGAAACCCTTCTCACCCTCCGCGGTGGCGATCAGAAGGCACCGTCGCCCGGGCTTGAGCCCGCGCATGCCCAGGAAGGCGTTCACAGGTCCGGTGTCGAAACCCTTGAGCGCCAGGCCTCGCTCGGTCTCCTCAGGGTCGGAGATGCGCAAGATGGCGGGCAGGCCGAACTCGCCCTGGGCGATCTCGCGAGCTGTGTCCACCGCGGCTTCCCACGTGGGCATCATGAAGGCGAAACGTTGGGTGTTCTCAGGGCGATAGCCGAAGATCTTGATGCTCGCCTCCACCAGGACACCGAAGATCCCCTCGCTGCCCTTGAAGATGTCGTTGACCTTCGGTCCGGTGGCAGACGCCGGGACCTCCTCGGTCACGAACGTCCCGACCGGCGTCACGTACTCCTGGCTGACGATCAAGTCGTAGGCGTCGCCGTAATAGGTGGACGCCTGCCCCGAACCCAGCGCGCTGATCCAGCCGCCCACAGAGGCCAACTCGAAGGACTGCGGGAAGTGCCCGCACGTGAAGGCCCGTGTTGTCCCGAAGAGGTTGGGCGCGTCGTTCAATGAGGCTTCAAGGTCGGAGGCGATCAAGCCGGGTTGCACCCGTGCGGTCATGTTGGTCTCGTTGACCGCGACGATCTTGTTCATGTGGGTGCGCATCACGAGCACCACACCACCGCGGTCTGCACGCGTCCCCAGAACCGTCCCCGATCCTGCGCCGTACGGGATCACGGGGATCTTGTGCGTCGCGCAGTAGGCGACGATCTGCGCAACATCGGCCTTGTCGCGCGGGTGCACAACCAGGTCCGGCACCAGCCGAACATGTCCGGCGCGCAGGGCCAGGTCCTCGTCTACCGCCTTGCCGTGCCCGTACCGCACACGGCTGTAGTCGTCGTCGGCAACGTTCTCGGCACCCACCATGGCCGCAATGGCCTCGCGGTGCTGGGTGGACAGGGCCGACGGCTGCGCCACCTCGACCGGAGAATCACCTTCGTCGCGACGCCGGGAGAAGTCGGCGTCAGTCATCCCGAACTCGTCCTTGAACATCTGCACCCAACCTGCGCTGGGATGTTTGAAACGCTCAGAGTCGTAGGTGAAGACCGAACGATAGGTCCCCGCACTTGCCGGGTGTTCTCGCCAATCGGGTTGCGCCGCCGCGTCTCGCGCCATCAGGTCACTCCCTCTCATCCCTGACGGCAATGTTACACGGCGCGGATATTTGTCACACCCACTTCCAAGGATTCAGCGGCGTTTGGTCACGAACACCACCTGGTCGGCCTGCTGGCTCTGCGAGGCCGACCGTACGGTCACGGTCCGTGCCAACGATGAACCGCGCGGGTGGTTTGACCCTGTGTGAAGGGGCCCTTTTCATCGGTCTGATCACACGGTTTGTGCTTCGCCGAATGCCCCTGGGTCCCTCGATGCACAATCGTTTCCGAACCACTCGAGTCCGATTGGACTGAAGGTGAGTGAGGTGCCCCTCCCCCCAATTTCATGGGGGGAGGGGTCGAGTAGCCCCGACGGGATTCGAACCCGCGCTACCGCCTTGAGAGGGCGGCGTGCTAGGCCGCTACACAACGGGGCCGGATGAGTCGCATGATGCGTCTCGCTGGGGTACCAGGACTCGAACCTAGACTAACTGGACCAGAACCAGTCGGGCTGCCAATTACCCCATACCCCAAGGGTTGCTGCCGATTGGCAACTGTTCAATCATACCGGGGTCTCGCACCGACTGGAATCCCCGGGTCGCCTCCGCAATGACCCCCTCGAATGGGCGACCTGATGTCGCTCACCGTGCTTGTTCGATCACACATAGCAATACTGATCGTGAGACCGAACGAGGGGCGGGTCGCGTGCGCACTACCACTTTGACATGGGATCCCGGGTCTGGATGGTCCTCACCCCCGGCCCCTGTACCCTGCGCTGGAACACGCACGGTGGCACTGGTTTTCGCTGACCGTCTCGCCGAGGCCGAGGACGCTCTGGCGCAGTTGAACGAAGCGCTGCCGGAGGCAACAGTGCTGGGGTGCTCGACCGCCGGTCAGATCCTCGGCGACCGGGTCGACCCCGCGCCCCTAGTGGCAGCCGTGACGACCTTCGAAGCCGCCGAAGTGCTCAGTGCATGGGTGTGCGACGAACCAGACAGCCACGAGATGGGCCTGGAACTGGGCAACACTTTGACCGCAGCTGCCGGGCGACGCCGTATCGCTGGTGTGATGGTGTTCGGGTGCGGCTTGCATCTCAACGGCAGCGCACTGGTCACCGGCTTGGCGGCGAGCCTGCCGCACGGCACACCACTGTCGGGCGGCCTGGCCGGGGATGGCCCCCGGTTCGAGCACACATGGGTGCATTGCAACGGACGAAGTCGCGACGACTGCGCCGTGGCATTCGCGGTCGTCGGTGACTACGCGCACTTCCAGCACGGATCCGAGGGTGGCTGGGACGGTTTCGGACCTCATCGCACGATCACAAGCAGTGACGGCAACGTTCTCTACGAACTCGACGGGCAGCCCGCCCTGACCTTGTACAAGCAGTACCTCGGTGAGCTGGCCCACGACCTGCCCTCCTCCGCACTGCTGTTCCCGCTGACCATCGCGTCCCCGCAGGGCACAAACCGCATCGTCAGGACGATTCTGTCCGTCGATGAGCAGGAGCAGTCGATGACCTTCGCCGGCGACGTCCCCACAGGTTGGACCGCCAGGCTGATGTGGACGACGACGGATGGACTGACCCACGGCGCTTCGCAGGCCGCTGAGGAATCGGTTCAGGAGCAAGCGGGTCTGGCAGTGGCTGTCTCCTGCGTCGGTCGGCGCCTGGTGCTGGGGGCCCGCACCGAGGAGGAACTCGACTCGGTGGTCGATGCCATCGGAGCCGAAGTCCCCCTGATCGGCTTCTACAGCTACGGCGAGATAGCCCCCGTCGGCGGTGAGTGCGCATTGCACAACCAGACGATGACGGTGACGACCATCAGTGAAGTGTGCCCGCGCGATGACTGACGATGGCGAACTGCACCGGATCCTGCGGCGGCAGATGAATCGGGCGGGAGTCTCGACCAGCGGGACGACCGACCCTGGCCTCACTTCCTTGCTTCACAGGATCTCGGCCACCTACGACGACGCCGACAAGCAGCACTACCTGCACGAGCGAGCGTTCCGCCTGGCGTCACAGGAGATGCAGGCGCTGTACAACCGGCTCGAGGAGGCGACTCAATCCGAGGCGGCGGTCCAACGCGACCGGCTGAAGGCCATCTTCGACACCGCGGCCACCGGCCTGATCGTGCTCGAATCCGACGGCGGCGTGTTCGACCTGAACCCTGTCGCAGAGTCAGTGTTGGAGCTCGACCACGATGCGATGATCGGTGAGCCGCTGGAGAGCGTCCTACGACCCGCCAGTCAGTTGGATCCGACCATCTCCGATTTGAAGTCGGCCCTGTCCGAGGGTAGGAACTGGCGGACCTCGGACACCCAGTTGGTCTCCCACGCCGGCAGATCGCTGAGCGCCTCCCTGCTCTTCCGCGCGATGCAGACCGGCGGCGGCGTACTCGCGATCGAGGACATCAGCGAGCGCAAGCAAGCGCAGGCTGAACTGCTGTGGAGGGCCAACCATGACAGCCTGACTGGTCTGCTCAACCGTCCTGCTCTCATCGAGCAGATCAACAGGGCGTTGCAGCGTGCACGCCGCTACGGCCACCGGGTGGCCGTGATGTTCATCGATCTCGACCGGTTCAAACGGGTCAACGACACCCTCGGACATGCCGCCGGTGACGTGCTGCTGGTGGACTGCGCCAAGCGGATCACATCCGTGATGCGCGAGGTCGACACCGTGGCCCGACTCGGGGGCGACGAGTTCGTAATCGTGTGCGAGAACCTCACGCGAAGTGAGGACGCCCGTGAGGTCGCCCAGCGCGTCACGGGGGTCGTTGGCGAGCCCTTCTCGATCGACGGTGACCTCGCCTACGTCGAGGCCAGCATCGGGATCGCGATGTCCGATGGAAACGACGTCCAGCCCGAAAGTCTGCTGCGCGACGCCGACGTTGCGTTGTACGAGGCGAAGCAGCGTCATGGATCGGCCGTCACGCTCTACACCGAGGCGATGATCCACAGGATGCAGCACTCGCTGCACCTCGAACGAAGACTGCGTCGCTCCCTCTACTCCGACGAGTTCTGGGTGGCCTACCAACCGATCCGCACGCTGGGCGAACAGACGGTGATCGGGTTCGAGGCGCTCGCCCGATGGACCTCGCCGGAGGGACCGATCGCGGCCGAGGAGTTCATCGCCGCGGCAGAGTCTGCCGGACTTCTCAACGATCTCGGTCGCAGTCTGATCGAGAGTTCACTGGTCTTCCAGACGAGGCTGCCCTCGGAGCAACTACTGTTCATCAACATGGCTCCCGGCCAGATCGCGGCCGACGGGATCGTGGAGTGGCTGGATGCGGCCATCGAGCGCACTGGCGCGGACGCCTCCCGCCTGTACATCGAGGTCACCGAGACAGCGGCCATGCACGATCACCTGATTACAGAGCGTCTCGCTGCCTTTCGGGAACGCGGTTTGCGAATAGCACTCGACGACTTCGGGGTGGGGCACTCCTCGCTGGCCAGCATCCGGTCACTGCCCCTGGATCTGATCAAGGCCGACCGGTCGTTCCTGGTGTCGACCCAAGGCGACCCGCGGGCTCTCGCGATCGCCCGAATGGTGTGCGAACTCGGCGCCGCGTTGGGAGTCGACGTGATCGCCGAGGGCATTGAGACCGAGGAGCAGCGCGACTTCATCGCGACCCTGGGCTGCAACCTGGGCCAGGGATACCTGCTTGGCGCACCGAAGCCTGCCGACGAAGCCTTGGCCTACCTGTACTGAGCCTGGGCCAACCGGCGCAGAGATTCCTCGCGGCCCAGCAGTTCCATGGACTCGAACAGCGGCGGTGACACACGCCGCCCGGTGATCGCCACCCGGACCGGGCCGAACGCCAGTTTAGGTTTCAAGCCCATTTCGTCCACCAAACGCGCGCGCAGCGCTGCCTGGATCTCAACCGCGGTGAAGTCCGGCAGCTCAGCTACTGCTGTGGCAGCGGCTGCAACGACCAGCAGTCCCTGCTCATCGAGCAACTTGTCACGCGCCTCGGCCTCGATCTCGACGTCGGCGAACAGGAAGCCGAGCATCCCGCTCACCTGGTCCAGTGTCTCCAGGCGTTCCTGAACCAGCGGCGTGGCTTGCCTCAGCAGTGCCAGTTGCTCATCGGTGACCGGGTCGGCGAGCACGGAGTCCCTCTGCAAGAAAGGAATCATGCGATCCACCAGATCATCGACATCCAGTGCCCGGATCCAGTCGCCGTTGATCGCGCGGCACTTCTTCAGATCAAATCGGGCAGGGCTGGGGTTGACGGTCGAAACGTCGAAGTTGTCGGCCAACTCCTGCAACGAGAAGAACTCGCGATCATCACCGATCGACCAGCCCAGCAGTGCCAGGTAGTTGGCCATCGCTTCGGGCAAGTAGCCCTGCTCGATGTAGGCATTGAAGTCCGCCTGTGGATCGCGCTTGCTGAGCTTCTTGTTGCCCTCCCCCATCACGTACGGAAGGTGCCCGAACCGCGGAACCGGCGCGTCGAGCAACTCGTACAAGGCCAGCTGGCGCGGAGTACTGGACAGCAGGTCTTCTCCGCGCAGGACATCGGTGATGCCCATCGCGATGTCGTCGACCGGGTTGACCAGCGTGTAGAGCGGCTCCCCGTTGGCTCGCACGATGACGAAGTCGGGCACGTGTTCGTCGCGCACGTGGATCGGGCCGCGGACCAGATCGGCCCATTCCCAGTCGTGGTCGGGCATCCGTACCCGCACCACCGGCCGGCGACCTGCCGCTTCGTATTCGGCGACCTGTTCGGGTGTGAGGTTGCGGCAGGTGCCCTCGTAACCGGGGGCGCGACCCTCCTTGCGCGCGAGTTCACGGCGCGCCTCGAGCTCCTCCGGCGTGCAGTAGCACCGGTAGGCCTTCCCCTCGTTCAGCAACCGGTGCGCGACCTCGTTGTACGAAGCCAGCCTCTGCGACTGCCGGTACGGCTCGTAAGGCCCTCCCACCTCAGGGCCCTCGTCCCAGTCGAGGTGCAACCACCGCAGGGTCTTCAGCAGCGCTTCGTAACTCTGCTCGGAATCGCGCGCCGAGTCGGTGTCCTCGATCCTGAAGACGAATGTGCCACCGGTGTGCCGGGCGTGGGCCCAGTTGAACAACGCGGTGCGCACCATCCCGACGTGTGGATTGCCGGTCGGGGACGGGCAGAACCGGACGCGAACTGCACTCATGAGAAGACTCCCGTGTCGCTGACGATGTTGTCGAGGGTGCCGATTCCCTCAATAGTGACCGTGACGGAATCTCCGTTGCGCAGCGGTCCAACGCCGGCCGGCGTGCCGGTGAGGATCACGTCGCCGGGAACCAGCGTCATCACCCGACTGATCCACGCGACGAGTTCGGCCACGCTTCGGACCATGTCAGCGGTGTTGCCGTCCTGCCTGATCTGCTCGTTGACCTCACACTCGATCCCCAGACCGTCGGGGTCCAGATCCGTGGCTATCCACGGGCCGAGAGGACAGAAGGTGTCGAAACCCTTAGCCCGTCCCCACTGCCCGTCGGAGGCCTGAAGATCCCTGGCGGTGACATCGTTGGCGCAGGTGTAGCCGAGCACAACCTCGTCCACCCGGTCCTCGGGCACGTCCTTGCACAACCGGCCGATCACCACCGCCAGTTCGGCCTCGTGCTCGACCTGGCTGGACTGCTCGGGAAGGGCGATGATCGCCTCCGGGCCGACGACTGCCGTCGACGGTTTGAGGAAGATCATCGGCTCGGGGGGCACGTCGCCGCCCATCTCTGCGGCGTGGTCCAAATAGTTCTTGGCCACAGCGATGATCTTGGTCGGGAGGACGGGCGCCAACAGATCGACTTCGTCGAGAGTGTGCTCGACACCCGTGACCTCGATGCTCTGGACCGTCGGGAAGGGTGTGCCCTCTATCTCTCGGACCGCCTCGCCATCGACGATCCCGTACCTGACGTCACCCTCATGGCGATAGCGCGCGATTCTCACCGTTCGAGCCTAACCGGGGAGACGGTTGAGGGGTCGGTGACCCGACGACCCAAGAACCAAGGGCACCCCTGTTGGATGATTGACACGTCAGTCGCGCAGCGCGCCCAACAATCCGTAGGCGACAGCGTCCTCCAGCGCCGTCCACGAGGCGGCGATGACGTTCTCGTGCACACCGACGGTGTCCCAGCGCCGCGTCCCGTCCGAAGATCCCACGAGGGTTCGGGTGACCGCCCCGGTTCCTCGCACGCCCTCGAGGATCCGCACCTTGTAGTCGACAAGTTCGAACTGCGCGAGTTCGGGGTACAGATCGGTCAGCGCCGACCGCAGGGCGTTGTCCAAGGCGTTGACCGGACCGTTGCCCTCCCCCACAGCCACGATGCGTTGATCACCGGCGGTCACCTTCACCGTCGCCTCACTCACGACCTCACCGTCGATGCGCTGCTCGACGATGGTGCGCCAGGACTCCACAGCGAACGGACGGGTACGCCCGTGTTCGCGCTCGTCCACGATGAGTAGTTCGAAGGATGCGTCTGCCGCCTCGAAGGTCCAGCCCTGAGCCTCGAGTGCCTTCACACGATCCACCACCCGACCGAGCAGGGCAGGGTCCTCCGACAAGTCATAGCCGAGTTCGCGGCCCTTCAACTCCACCGACGCCCGCCCGGCCATCTCCGTGACCAGCACGCGCATGTCGTTACCCACCGACGACGCGGCCTCGTGGTTGTACAACTCGTAGTTGACCTTCAGGGCACTGGCGTGCAGGCCGGCCTTGTGCGCGAAGGAACTCACCCCGACATACGGCTGGTGGGTGTCCGGGGCGATGTTCGCGATCTCGGCGATCGCATGCGAGATCCGCATGGACTCGCCGAGATGGCCCTCGGGCAGGACGTGGCGGCCCATCTTGAGTTCAAGGTTGGCTGTCACCACGAAGAGATCAGCATTGCCGGTCCGTTCGCCGTAGCCGTTGGCCGTGCACTGCGCGTGGGTGACGCCGGCAGCCACCGCGGTGACCGTGTTGGCGACCGCGCAACCGGTGTCGTCCTGGCAGTGGATGCCCAGTCTGCCCTCCACCTTCGCGCGGACATCGCAGACAATCTCATGGATACCCACCGGCAGCATGCCGCCGTTCGTGTCGCACATGACCGCCGCTTCGGCGCCTGCCTGCAACGCCGCCCGGACCACCGACACGGCGTAGTCCGCGTCGTGCTTGTAGCCGTCGAAGAAGTGCTCACAGTCGACGAACACCCGCCGGCCCTCACCGAGCAGGTGGGTGACCGTGTCCGTCACCATGGCGAGGTTCTCCTCGGGCGTGGTGCGCAGGGCCTCCCGCACATGGCGGATGTCGGACTTGGCGACGATCGTGATGACGGGAGTCTGAGCGGCCAGCAGTGCGGCCACCTGCTGGTCGTCTGCCACAGCCACCCCTGCCTTGCGCGTGGCACCGAAAGCCACGAGCGTGGCGTTGCGCAGTTTGAGTTCGGTTGCTGCCCTGGCGAAGAACTCGGTGTCCTTGGGCATGGCCCCCGGCCAGCCACCCTCGATGAAACCCACCCCGAAATCGTCGAGCAGGCGGCAGATGGCGAGTTTGTCCTCCACCGAGAAGGAGATCCCTTCGCGCTGGGCACCGTCGCGCAGCGTGGTGTCGAACAACTGGAACTGCTCGTCCATGTCAATCCTTCCAACGAAAAACCCCCGGGCCCGAGGGCACGAGGGTTGGCGCATCGGCGACTGCTCAGCCGATGCGCCTTTCGATAATCAGCGCGGAACGCACGAGATCAGTCTGGCACACAACTCGCCGGGACATGCAATTGGTCCTGCGCCGGTGGCGCCGGTTCAGGCCAGTTCGAACATCCACGCGTGTGTGTCCGGGCTCTGGCCGGACTGCAGGCTCAGCAGCGCGTTGCGCAGACGCATGGTGATCGGTCCCGCGCCACCGTCCGACACCGTCCAGGCGCCCACTCTGCTTTTGACCTCACCGACTGGGGTGATGACCGCCGCAGTCCCGCATGCGAAGACCTCCGAGATCTCGCCCGACTCACTGCCCGCCTTCCACTGCTCCACACTGACCGGCTCTTCGGCGACCGGGATGCCGAGGTCCTGTTGCGCCATGATCAGGATCGAATCACGCGTCACCCCCGGCAGCAGAGAACCGCTCAAAGGTGGTGTCACCAAGCGGGCCGAGTCGCCGGTGCCGAAGACGAAGAACAAATTCATCCCGCCCATCTCCTCGACCCACTCGTGCTCCTTTGCGTCGAGCCACACGACTTGGTCGCACCCGTGCAGGGTCGCCTCTGCTTGCGCGATCAGCGAGGCCGCGTAGTTGCCGGCGCACTTGGCTTCGCCTGTACCGCCGACGGCAGCACGCACGTAGTCGGGCGTGAGCCACACGGAGACCGGCGCAACACCTCGCGGGAAGTACGCACCGGCAGGCGAGGCGATGAGTAGGTACTGATACTCGTCGGCAGGCTTCACGCCGAGCCCGACCTCGGTGGAGAACATGAAGGGGCGCAGGTACAACGACTTCTCCGGATCGGTCGGGACCCACTCGCCGTCGATGCGCGCCAACTCCTCCAGCGACTGGATGAACAGTTCCGCCGGGATCTCGGGCATCGCCAGACGCCGAGCGGAGGCCCGGAATCGGTGAGCGTTCTTCAGCGGCCGGAAGGTACGGATGTGCCCGTCGGCGTGCTTGTAGGCCTTCATTCCCTCGAAGATCGACTGGCCGTAGTGGATGAAGTTCGTGGCAGGATCCAGCGTGATCGGACCGTACGGGACGACACTAGGTTCGTACCACCCCTGCTCGCGATCGAACCGGATGCTGACCATGTGATCGGTGAAGTACCGGCCGAACCCGGGGTTGGCCAGGATCGCCTCGCGCGCACCGGCAGTGCGGGCGTTCGGGGAGAGTTGGATCGAGAACGGCGTCATCGGCCGACCCGTCCCACGAGCGCATCGCCGATCTGAGCGGTGCTGCGTACGGCACCGCCGCGCGTCGCCAGGTCTTCGGTCACCGCCTTCTCCACCGCCATCGCAGCCTCCAACTCACCGAGGTGGTCCAGCATCATGGCCACGCTGAGCACGGTGGCCGTCGGATCGGCCTTGCCCTGCCCGGCGATGTCCGGCGCCGAACCGTGTACAGGCTCGAACATACTCGGATTCGCACCTGTCACATCGAGGTTTCCACTGGCGCTCAGACCGATCCCGCCAGCGATCGCTGCCCCGATGTCGGTGAGGATGTCGCCGAACAGGTTGTCGGTGACGACCACGTCGAAGCGCTCCGGCGAAGTGAGGAAGAACATGCTGGCAGCGTCGATGTGGCAGTAGTCGGTCTCGATGTCGGGGAACTCGGCGGCCACCTCGTTGAACGTGCGCTGCCACAGCGATCCGGCGTTGGTCAGCACGTTGGTCTTGTGCACCAGGGTCACCTTGCCGCGACGCTTGGTGGCCCGGTCGAAGGCGTCGCGCACGATGCGCTCGACCCCGAAACGGGTGTTCAGGCTCTCCTCGACGGCGATCTCCTGCGGGGTCCCTACGCGCATGGCACCTCCGGCACCGACGTACGGCCCCTCGGTTCCCTCGCGGCAGACGACCATGTCGATCTGCTCGGGGCCCTTGCCGGCCAGCGGCGTCGCGACCCCCGGGTAGAGCTTGACCGGGCGCAGGTTCACGTGGTGGTCGAGGCTGAACCGCAACTTCAGCAGCAGACCTCGCTCCAGAACCCCCGGCGGGACGCTTGGGTCCCCGACAGCACCGAGCAGGATCGCGTCGTAGCCGCGGATCGCCTCGAGTTCGGCGTCGGGCAGCACCTCGCCGGTGGCGTTGTAGCGCGCGGCGCCCGAGGTTGAACTCCGTGGGTTGAACATCCACGCCGGTGGCATCGAGCACGCGCAGAGCCTGCTCGACGACCTCACTTCCGATGCCGTCGCCGGGAATGGTCGCGATCCGGTAAGCCATGGGGTCAAGGGTAAGGTGCGGCTTGTGAGTGCCTCGCCGAGGGGGATCGACCGGATCTGCGGCGCCACACGCCCGCGCCATTACAGGTGGGCAGCCCACTCGACCACGACGCGCACATCGGCCTGCCCCCGCGTAGGCTTACGCCATGGCCGAACACCTGCTGTTGACCTTCCCGCGAGACCCGCGCCACGGAGCCGGTGATCTACCGCATCGTCACCGACTTTGACGTGATCCCCAACATCCGCCGGGCTGCCATCGAGAACCACCTCGGCTGGATGGTGATGGAACTCGACGGCGATCCCGACGACATCCGCAAGGCCAAGGAGTACCTGACCGCCCAGGGCATCGGCGTCGAACGCGCCGAGGGCGACATCGTCGAGGGCTGACGCCGATGAGCTTCGATCTGCAGACCCTGCGCGCGGAGATCGACACGGGCCGCATAGACACCGTCATCGTCGCGATGACCGACATGCAGGGCCGGCTGCAGGGCAAGCGCCTGCACGGGCAGTACTTCCTGGACCAAGTCGCCCACCACGGCACCGAGGGCTGCAGCTACCTGCTGGCCGTGGACGTCGACATGAACACCGTCGACGGCTACCGCATGGCGTCCTGGCACAGCGGCTACGGCGATTTCGTGATGCAACCGGACTTCTCATCCCTACGGCAGATTCCATGGCATCCAGGCACGGCGATGGTGCAGGCCGACGTGCTTTGGGATGACGGGACCGCCGTGCCAGCCAGCCCGCGGCAGGTCTTGCAGGCACAAATCGCCCGATTGGCCGACACCGGCCTTCAGGCTTTCGCTGGCACCGAACTCGAGTTCATCACGTTCGTGGACTCCTACGAGCAGGCCTGGAGCCAGGGGTACCGCGACCTCACTGCCGCCAATCAGTACAACGTCGACTACTCGATCTTGGGCACCTCGCGCATCGAACCCTTACTGCGCCGGATCCGCCTAGCCATGGCCGGGGCGGGGATGTACGTGGAGAGCGTCAAGGGTGAGTGCAACCACGGCCAGCACGAGATCGTTTTCCGGTACGCCGACGCCCTGACCGCTTGCGACGATCACGTGGTCTACAAGACCGGCGCGAAGGAGATCGCGGCTCAAGAGGGCATGGCGATCACCTTCATGGCCAAGTACGACCAGCGCGAGGGCAACTCCTGTCACATCCACCTGTCGCTGCGCGGCGAGGATGGCGCGTTCGTGCTCGCCGACAGCGACGCCCCGGACGGACTGTCTGCCTTGGGCCGGTCATTCATCGCCGGGCAGATAGCTCACATGCGCGACCTGTCGCTACTCTTCGCACCTAACATCAACTCCTTCAAACGCTTCGTCGCGGGGTCCTTCGCACCCACAGCCATCAAGTGGGGCCGAGACAACCGCACGTGTGCCCTGCGACTGGTTGGGCACGGTGAGTCGCTGCGCCTGGAGAACCGCGCCCCGGGCGGCGACGTAAACCCCTACCTCGCGGTGGCCGCTATGATCGCGGCCGGGCTAGACGGCATCGAACGGGACCTGCCGCTGGAACCGGCGATCGAGGGCAACGCCTACCAGGTCCAGACCGACCGCCTGCCCGACAACCTGACCACCGCGCTGCACCTTTGGGAACGCTGCGAGTTCGTGACCGCTGCATTCGGCGAGGAGGTTCAGCACCACTACGCGAACATGGCGCGCATCGAGTTGCAGGCCTTCGGGGAGGCCGTGACCGACTGGGAGCGCTACCGCGGGTTCGAGAGGCTGTGATGTCCACTTTCGCCGTGGTGAACCCCGCCACCGAGGAGGTCATCGCCGAGGTCCCGAGGGCGTCAGCCGACGAGATCGACGAAGTTGTCGAGCGCGCCCACGCCGCCTTCCCCGCGTGGCGGTCGGTGGCCCCCGGAGACCGGGCCCGGCTCCTGCGCCGCTTCGCCGATTTGGTGGACTCACATCGCGAGGAGTTGGCCCAACTCGAGGTTCGCAACGCTGGCCACACGATTTCGAATGCCCGTTGGGAAGCCGGCAACGTCCGGGATGTGCTGCAGTTCTACGCGGGCGCCCCGGAGAGGCTGCACGGCCAGCAGATCCCGGTGCCGGGCGGGGTCAACCTGACGTTCAAGGAGCCGCTGGGCGTGGTCGGGGTGATCGTGCCCTGGAACTTCCCGATGCCCATCGCCGGTTGGGGTTTCGCCCCAGCGCTGGCCGCCGGGAACACGGTGGTTCTCAAGCCGGCCGAGGTCACTCCCTTGACGGCTATGCGCCTGGGCGAACTCGCGTTGGAGGCGGGCATTCCGCCGGGGGTGTTCACGGTGGTCACCGGACCGGGTTCGGTGGTCGGGGAACGGCTGGTCACGCACCCTGAAGTCCGCAAGATCGTGTTCACCGGCTCCACCGAGGTCGGCATCGCGATCATGGCTAAGTGCGCGCCACAGGTGAAGCGGCTCACTTTGGAACTCGGCGGGAAGAGCGCGAACATCGTGTTCGCCGATGCCGATCTTGAGAGGGCCGCGGCCACGGCTCCCTACGGGGTGTTCGACAACGCCGGACAGGACTGCTGCGCCCGCTCGAGGATCCTGGTCCAGCGCAGCGTCCTCGACGACTTCATGGCGTTGTTGGAGGTGGCGGTCGCGGGCGTGCGGGTGGAGGACCCGGGCCTTGACACCGCTGAGATGGGCCCGCTGATCTCGGGACACCACAGGGCCTCCGTAGCAGCCTTCGTACCCCACGACGCACCGGTCGCGTTCCGCGGACGGACCCCGGACGGGCCGGGATTCTGGTACCCGCCGACGGTGCTGGCGCCGGTGGCACCCGAGGACCGCACGTTCACCCACGAGATCTTCGGGCCGGTGGTGTCGGTCACCGCGTTCGACGACGAGGCCGACGCGATCAGGCTGGCCAACGCCACCGACTACGGGCTGTCCGGTTCGATCTGGACCCGGGATCTGGGCCGTGCATTCCGCGTGGCGCGAGGTCACGACTCGGGCAATCTCTCGGTGAATTCGCATTCGTCGGTGCGCTATTGGACGCCGTTCGGGGGATTCAAACGTTCCGGACTTGGCCGCGAACTCGGACCGGACGCCCTCGACTCGTTCACCGAGACCAAGAACGTCTTCATCAACACCGAGGAGTAGATGATGCTTCGACTTGCCGACAGGGTGGCAGTGATCACAGGTGCGGGCAGCGGGATAGGTCGAGCAACCGCTACCCGCTTTGCAAGTGAAGGCGCCCGAGTCGTGTGCTTCGACACCGACGCCGAGGCCGCCGGCGCGATCGCAGCCGAGGTCAACGGCCTGGCAGTCGTCGGCGACGTGACCAGCCAACCGGATGTGGCGCGGGTGTTCGGGCAGGCTTTTGCGACATACGGCAGCGTGGACATCGCCTTCAACAACGCCGGCATTTCACCACCGGATGACGACTCGATTCTGGACACCGGACTCGAGGCGTGGCGCCGGGTGCAGGAGGTCAACCTGACCAGCGTGTACCTGTGCTGCAAGGAGGTCATCCCCTACATGCAACGTCAGGGGAAGGGATCCATCATCAACACCGCCTCTTTCGTCGCCACGATGGGTGCGGCCACCTCGCAGATCTCCTACACTGCGTCCAAGGGCGGGGTTCTGGCCATGTCGCGCGAGCTCGGAGTGCAGTTCGCCCGCGAAGGAATCCGGGTCAACGCCTTGTCCCCCGGCCCGGTGAACACCCCCCTGCTCGTGGAGTTGTTCGCCAAGGATCCGCAGCGGGCATCTCGCCGTTTGGTGCACATTCCCTTGGGCCGGTTCGCCGAACCCAGTGAGATCGCAGCCGCAGTGGCGTTCCTGGCCTCGGACGACTCGTCCTTCATCACCGCGTCCAACTTCTTGGTCGACGGCGGGATCTCGGGGGCGTACGTCACACCGTTGTAGGGACCGAATCCGTGGTGGCGCACCCGCCGTTGGTTGGCGCACCCGCCGTTGGTTGGCGCACCCGCCGTTGGGCGCACCCGCCGTTGTAGCGCACCCGCCGTTGGTTAGAGGTTGTGCTGTTGGTTAGAGGTTGTGCTGTTGGTTAGCGAATCCACGCGTTGTTTCGCTAACGAACAGCACAACCTCTAACCAGGCCGCCAGGGCCGCCAGGGCCGCCAGGGCCGCCAGGGCCACTAGGGGCCACCAGGGCCGCCGGGGCGGGCCGACCCTAACCGCCGGCAACATCGACCAGCGCCTGGAACAACCGGACGTCCCCGCCGTGCTCCGGGTGCCACTGGACACCGAGGGTGAACTCCCCCGGCGCCTCGCATGCCTCGATGGTCCCGTCGGCCGCACGGCCGGTAACGGTGAGCCGGCCCGGATCGACAACCGCCTGGTGGTGCGAGGAGTTGACAATCATCTCGTCGCCAAGAAGTCGTTGGACCAATGAACCCGGCGTGAAGGTCGCGCCGTGTTCGGTGAAGCTGCCGAGCCGCACTCGGTGGGCCAGGTCGGTCACCTCGGGCAAGTGCTGAGTCAGGTAGCCACCCTCCGCGACGGCCATGATCTGCAGGCCGCGACAGACCCCGAGGATGGGGGTGCCCGCCGCGCGAGCCTGCCGGTAGAGCGCCACCTCGAACTCGTCGCGCAGATGCCGCGGGGTGTCGTTCTCCGGATGCGGATCCTGGCCGTACATGGTTGCGGAGATGTCCGGACCGCCGGTGAGAACCAGGGCATCGATTCGCGAGACCAGGGCGGCTGCTGCGTCCTCCTGCGGGGGCAACAGCATCGGGATCCCGCCCGAACGGATGACCGCCTCCGGATACCAACTGTGCAGCAAGGTGGCGTCGGTGTGCCAGGCCGCCCACTGCGCCGGTTCGGTGTACGCGGTCAGGCCGATCACAGGTCGCATGGTGTCCTCCGCGGTCCATTGTCGCTGATGGGGGCGCAACACCCATCCGTGGTAGCCTTCGAAGGTGTTGCGCGGGCTGCTGCTTAGCTGCCGCGGCGAGGCCTGATCACCGGCCACCTCGTCGCGGAGCGTGGGCGTGCCGGTTGCCCCAATCCGACCGCAACCAGGAGCCACAATGAACGAACAACAACCCTCCCCGATGGCGTTCCAGCGCTATCGCCCCTTCACACCCCTCGAACTGCCCGACAGAACCTGGCCTGAAAAGGTCATCACCCAGGCCCCCCGCTGGTGTGCAGTCGACCTGCGCGACGGCAACCAGGCCTTGATCGACCCGATGAGCCCCGCCCGCAAATTGCGAATGTTCGAACTGCTGGTCCGGATGGGCTACAAGGAGATCGAGGTGGGCTTCCCGTCGGCCTCGCAGACGGACTTCGACTTCGTGCGACAACTGATCGAGGAGGACCGCATCCCCGATGACGTGGTCATCCAGGTCCTGACGCAGGCGCGCGACCACTTGATCGAGCGGACCTACGAGTCGATCCGCGGCGCGAAGCAGGCCATCGTGCATCTCTACAACTCCACCTCCACGCTTCAACGCCGGGTGGTCTTCGGCCTCGACCGCGACGGCATCAAGGACATCGCGGTCCACGGCGCCCAGCTGTGCCTGAAGTACGCCGACACCGTGCCCGAGACCGAGGTGTACTTCGAGTACTCCCCGGAGTCCTACACAGGCACCGAACTCGACTTCGCGGTGGAGGTGTGCGACGCCGTCAACGACGTGTGGCAGCCCACCCCCGATCGCAAGGTGATCATCAACCTGCCTGCAACCGTCGAGATGGCAACCCCGAACGTGTACGCGGACTCCATCGAATGGATGCACCGCCACTTGGCCCACCGCGACTCCATCGTCTTGAGTCTGCACCCGCACAACGACCGCGGCACGGCTGTGGCCGCCGCCGAGCTCGGCTACATGGCCGGCGCGGATCGCATCGAGGGATGCCTGTTCGGCAATGGCGAGCGCACCGGGAACGTCTGCCTGGTCACGCTGGGGATGAACCTTTTCAGCCAGGGCATCGACCCGCAGATCGACTTCCGCAACATCGATGAGATCCGGCGCACGGTGGAGTACTGCAATCAGTTGCCTGTGCACGAGCGGCACCCCTACGGCGGCGACCTCGTGTTCACCGCTTTCTCGGGGTCCCACCAGGACGCGATCAACAAAGGCCTCAAGGCGCTCGATGCCCAGGCTGCGCAGGACGGCATGGAGGTGCAGGACGTGACCTGGGAGGTCCCGTATCTGCCCATCGACCCGCAGGACGTGGGGCGCACGTACGAGGCCGTCATCCGCGTGAACTCCCAGTCGGGCAAGGGTGGCGTGGCATACATCATGCGCACCGAGCACAAACTGGAACTGCCCCGGCGCCTGCAGATCGAGTTCTCCGGCGTGATCCAGCACCACACCGAGGACGAAGGCGGCGAGGTGACCGGGATGCAGATGTGGGACATCTTCACCGATGAGTACCTGCCCAACCCGAAGGCACCGTGGGGTCGTTTCGCCCTGGTGAAGCACGAACTCGTCAGCGAGGTCGACGGCGACACCGTCGTGAAGGCCACGATCCTGGACAACGGCCAGGCTGTGGAGCTCACCGGCCACGGAAACGGGCCGATCGCTGCATTCTGCGCTGCCCTGCACGACCACGCCGATGTGCGGGTGCTGGACTACCACGAGCACGCACTGGCATCTGGCGGGGACGCCAAGGCCGCCGCTTACCTTGAGTGCGCTGTGGACGGCAAAGTCCTGTGGGGCGTCGGCATCCACTCCTCGATCGTCACCTCGTCGATGAAAGCCGTGGTCAGTGCCATCAACCGGGCCCACCGCGGCTGAGACCGGTGCGTCAGAGGCTCTTGTCGGGGGTCGGGCGTACCCTCTAGGAGTGAAGCGGATTCTTCTGGCCCTGGGGCTGAGTCTTAGCCTCGCGGCCGGACCGGCCGCCGCGCAGCCCGTCGGCACGGACGTTGCGGGCGTGGAGGACGTACCGTCCACAGGTGCGCCGCAATGGACCGAGCCCGCCGCATCTGTGAACGTTGACCCGGAGAAGATTGTCGAACGGGCGCTCGACGAAGCCCCACCGGCCGACGACCTGACCGTCGTCTACGCGGTTCAGGACGGCGACAACCTGGAGATTCGTACCGAGTCGGTGCCCGGCCCGACAGCGGCCGAAAATGTGATCACGCAGGTTCAGGAGCAGCCGGACGTGCTGGCCGTTGAGATCGACGCACCGCGACAACTGACCTCCACGCCGCGCCAGGTGAGCGCCGCTGACCCCGGTCGCGACGAGCAGTGGGCCCTGGACCAGTTGCAGGCAGAATCTGCCTGGACCTCCTCGACCGGCGAAGGGGTCACCGTCGCGGTGATCGACAGTGGCATCGCACCACACCCGGACCTGGCGGGACTGTTCGTGCCTGGCCGCGACTTTGTCGAGGGCTCCGACGGTCGCAGGGATCCCAATGGTCACGGAACCCATGTGGCCGGCATCATCGCGATGACTGCGAACAACAACATCGGAGGGGCGGGCCTCGCACCTGGCGTGTCCCTGATGCCGATCGTGGTTGCCGACGCCGCCGGCTCAGTACGAGCCTCCGATTCGGCCCGTGGGATCGTGTGGGCCGTCGATCACGGCGCCGACGTGCTGAACATGAGTTACTCCGGCGGCGCGAGTTCGGTCGAGCAGAAGGCGATCCAGTACGCCCAGTCCAAAGGGGTCGTCCCGGTGGCCGCTGCTGGCAACTCCTACCTAGACTCCGGCGGCGAGGTCTACAACCCAGTCCAGTTCCCGGCCGGTTTCCCCGGCGTCGTCGGAGTTGGTGCCGTAACTCGCTCAAAGGACCGTTCCTCGTTCTCCGAGGTCGGCAAGCAGGTCGACGTGGTGGCTCCCGGAGGCGCGGGGCAATGGAACTCGGCCAACGGCATCTTCAGCACTTACAAAGGCTCCGGCTACGTGAGAATGCCGGGCACGTCCATGGCCTCGCCTTACGCCTGCGCCGCCATGGCGCTGATCATCTCCCGTGCGCGCTTCCTGGGTCTGCAGGTGGCCCCCACGGATGTACTCCTGGGCTCGACCACCGACCTCGGGGCCCCAGGTCGCGACGACCAGTTCGGCTACGGCTTGATCAGTCCCACGCGCGCCATGGACCTGCTTACAGCCGTCCAGGCCGGCGCCGCCCTACCGAAGGTCAAGACCTCGGAGGTCGCAACCCGCGTGGTCAAGTCCGTGCGCGCCCGGGTCAGCCCAGGCAAGCTGCGCTTCCGGATCCCCGCCGCGGGTCGCTTCGTTGTCTCCTGGCAGCGTTACGACGGCGGCGACTGGTCCGAACCCAACCGCCTCAAGGGCACGAGCCTGGGCAGGACCTGGTACGTCCTGAGCACGTACGAAATCATGAAGGTCCGCATCCTTGCGGTCCGCAGGGGAGCCAGTGCCAACGATCCGATCTGGGTGTCACCGCCACTTCGCACCCGTGCCGGATAGCCTCGGCGCATGGGAACCTTCGACGGTCGCGGTCTTGCTGTGGGCATCGCGGGCGGTGTGGGCATCGGGCTCATCGTCTGGTTCGTCACCGGCAGTTCCCTGTGGATAGGGCTGCTGGCCGCCATCGGAGCAGTGATCGGGATGAACGCCGGATTCGGCAACTCCGACGACTAGCAGGCGCGTTGGCGCACCCTCGGCTTGGCAGCGAGGATTGAGCCATGACCACAGTCTTCATCACCGGATCCACCGATGGGATCGGCCTGCGCACAGCCGAAGTGCTGCGTGCGCGTGGCTGTGACGTCATCGTCCACGGCCGCGATCCGGCCAAGGTCGATGCCGCGCGAAACCAGGTAGGAGCGGTCGGCGGCCTTGTCGCGGATCTGGGCGATCTGTCCCAAGTCGAACGACTGGCGGACGAGGCCAGCGAGTACCGTCCCGACGTACTGATCAACAACGCCGGCACCTACTCCCGAGAGAAGATCAATACGGTTTCCGGCGAGTCGACCTGGGTCGTCAACCACCTCGCGCCGAGTTTGCTGGCTGACGCGCTCATCCCGCAGATGCCCGCAGGCGGCAGGGTCGTGTACGTCTCATCGATCGCCCATGCCAACGCATCGCTGGACCTTGAGGATCCCGAGTTCGAGCACCGTCCGTACGACCACTACGGCGCGTACGCGCAGAGCAAACTCGCCAACCTGCTCATGGCTGCTGAAACCGCGCGGCGTCTAGGCGCGGATGCCAGTGTCAGCGTCAACGCTCTGCACCCAGGTGTCGTCGGCACAAAACTGCTGACCCACGGTTTCCAGATCCCCGGCCGCGACGACCTCGATGCCGGCAGCCGAACCTCCGTGTGGCTGGCCGTGGATGCCGATCCGCAGTTGACCGGCCGCTTCTTCATGCGCTGCAAAGAAGTCGCTCCCCGCGGTCCCGGGACGGACGCTGTATTGGCCGCTGCTCTCTACAACCACACCTTGGACACGCTGGAGGAACGCACCTGATCAGTGCGCGAAAGACGCCTTGTGGTCCGGGTCGTGGGGAATCGGACCATCGAGGTTCTCGAAGAAGTCGACCGCGTGGCGCATGTCGGCCAGAAGCAGGTCGGCCAGGTCCCACCCGAAACCGTTGCGCACCACGATGCGTAGTCCGGCAAGGTCCTCGGCGTTGGGTGGCATCGTGTACGCCGGCACCTGCCAGCCGCGTTCGCGCAGTTTGGCTGAGACGTCGAACACGCTGTAGTTCTTCCTGTCGGCCTTGAGGGTGAACAGGAACACCGGCAGGTGCGAGCCGTCGCTGAGTAGTTCGAACGGGCCCATCGCGGCGATCTCCGAAGAGAGGTGCATCGCCACCTTCCGGCACGCCTGCTGAATCTGCTGGTAGCCGTCGAAGCCCAGCTGCAGGAACCGGTAGTACTGCAGCACGATCTGGCTTCCCGGCCGCGAGAAGTTCAGCGTGAACGTGGGCATGTCCCCGCCCAAATAGTTCACGTGGAACACCAGGTCGTCGGGCACACAGCTGTGGTCGCGCCACACGACCCACCCGACACCCGGATAGACCAGCCCGTACTTGTGCCCCGAGGAGTTGATGGAGTGGACCCGCGGCAGGCGGAAGTCCCACTCCAGCTCTGTGTCGATGAAGGGCGCCACGAATCCCCCCGATGCCGCATCGACGTGGACAGGGATGTCCCACCCCTTCTCCTGTTGCACCGTGTCCAAGGCCTCGCAGATCTGCTTAACGGGCTCGTACGTGCCGTCGAAGGTCGAACCCAGGATCGCCACCACACCGATGGTGTTCTCGTCGACGAGTTCCACGGCACGTTCAGGGGTCAGGTACAGCTGGTCGGCGGTCAGGGGCGCGTAGCGGGGCTCGACGTCCCAGTAGCGACAGAACTTCTCCCAGACGACCTGGACGTTCTGACCCATCACCAAGTTCGGCTTCTCGGGCCTGCCGGCGGCCTGCTGCTTGTGCTGGTAACGGCGCTTCAAGGCCATCCCCGCAAGCATGACGGCCTCGCTCGAGCCGATCGTGGAAGTGCCTATCGCGTTGCTTCCGTCAGGGGAGTTCCAGAGGTTGGCGATGATACTCACACATCGCGCTTCGATGGCCGCGGTCTGCGGGTACTCGTCCTTGTCGATCATGTTCTTGTCGTACGTGTCGGCGAACAGACGATTTGCGTAGTCGTCCATGTAGGTCGTCACGAAGGTGGCGAGGTTCTGCCGAGCATTACCATCCAGCATCAACTCGTCATGGATCAACTGGTAGGCCACATCCGGGCGATGACCCATGGAATCGAGTGTCTTAGCGTTGACCGACGACTCTTCGCCTTGCCGGGCGAACATCGGTGACAGATACAGTCTCTCGATCTGTTCGATGTCTTCTTCGTGCAGCATCGCAGGGTCCTCTCGCAGGGGCTCTCTCGCCCAGCGTAGGCCGGGTTCGCGCGCGGGCGCTCCCCTGCAGTGGGGGACCTTCAGACCAGATCGATTGCGGCGCCAGCCTGCGCACCGATCTGGGCCGCGATCGCGTCGACCGTGGTCAGATCCACCGCACTGTCAACGGTCAACGCGATCAGCGCCAGCCCGCTTGTGGCGTCCCGGCACACTTGCATGTTCGCGATGTTGACACCGGCCGTGCCCAGGACCTGACCCACGACTCCGACCACTCCGGGCTTGTCCTGGTATCGGAAGACCAGCATGTGCTCGCTGATCGGCAGGTCGAGGTCCAGACCGTCGACCTCCACGAGCTTCTCACTGTCCCGGGGCCCGAACACGGTTCCCGCGACAACCATGGCCTGTCCGTCGGCGCACGCCATACGCACGCGGACCATCGAGCGGTGGTCCGGAGAGTCACCCTCGGTCACCAGCGTCGTCACCACTGCGCGATCCTTGGCCAGAACCGGTGCGTTCACGTAAGAAACGGGATCGTCGACCAACACCGAGAACATGCCCTTGAGCACCGCCAGTTCGAGCACCCCTACGTCCTGAGCGCTGATTTCACCGAGGGCCTCCACAGTGACCTGGGCCACGGCCGCAGGTGCCATCGAGGTGGCGATCCGGCCGAGGTGCTCGGCCAGTTCGATGAATGGCCGCACGTCCTCGGCGATCACTCCACCCTTGACGTTGACAGCGTCTGGCACGAGCTCACCGGCGAGGGCCTGACGTACGGACTTGGCCACCGCCACCCCCGCCTTCTCCTGAGCTTCATCGGTCGATGCCCCGAGGTGCGGGGTCGCCACGACGTTGTCCAGCGCGAACAGCGGGGAGTCCGTGCAGGGTTCCTTGGCGTACACATCCACGCCGGCGCCAGCCACCCGGCCTTCGGCCAGGGCGTTGTACAGGGCTTGCTCATCCACGATCCCACCGCGGGCCGCGTTGATGATGTGGACTGTGGGCTTCACCAGCTTGAGGGCAGCCTCATCGATCAGCCCGACCGTCTCCTTGGTCTTGGGCAGGTGCACCGTGATGAAGTCGGACTGTTCCAGCAGATCCTCCAGAGGCATCAACGTCACACCGAGTTGCGCCGCCCGAGAGGGCTGGACGAAGGGGTCGTAGGCGACAAGCCGCACGCCGAAAGCGCTCAGCCGCTGGGCCACCAGAAGGCCGATCCTGCCGAGGCCGACGACCCCGACGGTCTTGTCGGCCAGCTCCACGCCTGAGTACTTGGATCGTTTCCACTCACCTTGGCGCAACGCCGCGTGGGCCGGGGAGATGTTGCGGGCGCTGGCCAGCAGCAGCGCGACTGCCAACTCGGCCGCACTGACGATGTTGGAGGTGGGAGCGTTGACCACCATCACACCTGCTTGGGTGGCCGCCTCGACGTCCACGTTGTCCAGTCCGACACCGGCACGGGCGACGACCTTGAGGTTCTTAGCAACGTGCAGAGCCTCTGCGTCGACCATCGTGGCCGACCGGACGAGGATGGCGTCCACATCGACGATGTCCTTGAGCAGCGCTGCACGATCGGCGCCGTCAGTGTGCCGGACCTCGAAGTCCGGGCCCAAGGCCTCGATGGTGGCTGGGGACAGTTCTTCGGCGATCAGAACGATGGGTTTGGTCACCTCTTGATGGTACGAAGTGGCTCTATCCCTGCCGGAGGTAGCCCGTGGCCACGGCTTCGGCGCGTGCCCCGTAACCTCCGCCGAACAGGCGGTGGTGGACAAGTAGCGGCCACAACTGATGCAGAGCCACGCGATCCTGCCAGCCCGCAGCGAGCGGGAAGACCTGCTGGTAGGCGGCCAGGATCACATCGAGCAACGGCGCCCCGAACAGTGCGAGCATCGCCAGATCGGTCTCCCGGTGCCCGACATGGCACGCAGGATCGACCAGACGCGGATGATCCGACCAGATGACGTTGCCCGACCACAGATCCCCGTGCAGCAAGCTGGGGGCTTCCGCGGGCCCAGCCCAATCCGGGTGCGCGCACAACGCCTCGGCCAGCTCCGAACACGCTGGAAGGTCGGGGCCCAGCAGTGGTTCCAATCGAAGTTCGGCGTACATCTGTGACCAGGAGTCGAAAGCCCCTGCGTGCATCCGCAGCGATCCGATCCGTCCGTGCTCGTGACCTTGCCCGAAGGGGCCCGCCGGCGCCGAGTGCAATAGGGCCAACTGCCGGCCCAGGGTTTCGGCCGCTTGCCCGCCGGCGTGAGTCTGCTCGACCCATTCCAGAACGAGCCACCGCTCATCGGCGTGCACGACATCCGGGGTCAGCCCGGGGACCACCGCGGCCAACCGGCGCAGCCCGTCGGCTTCGACTGCGAACATGTACGGGTCGGCGTGGTTCGGCGTCTTGGCGAAGTACAACTTCCCGCCCGCCTGCACCCGGAATGCCCGGCAGATGTCGCCACCGCCGAGTGGCATCGCTGTGTGCGGGCCGAGCAGTCCGGTGAGGGTGTCGCTCATGCCTGCCGCCGTGCCAGGCGGTCTGCGAGCCAGTCCACCGGGATCTGCAGCAGCAGGAAGTACAGCGCCGCTCCGGGCGCGATCTGCGAGATGAGCAGGCAGATGGCGAAGACCCCCGTGATCAGGTACGCCCGGTAGCGCGACTCCGCCGCTGCGGGGGTCCGCAGGTAATCGGCATCGATCATCCCGGGGACGTGCCGGGCGCGCATCCCGATGATGAGTAGCAGGGTGGTGATCAGCAGCATCCACCCGATGTAGAAGCCGACGGTTTGTCGATTCGGCTCGCTCTCGATGAGGATGTTCGTCGGCACCGGCATCAGGGCGATGGCGAACAGCCATAGGAAGTTCAATCTCACAGTGAGCGCATCGAAGAAGTTGATGCGGTCGAACAGCCGGTGGTGGGCCAGCCAGAACAGCGCAATGATCACCCAGGTCAGTGTGAGCCCGCCGACCAGTAACGCGTTCTGCCGGACGATGTCGCCGAGGGTGGCCCCTTCGGGGATGTCCACATCGGCCAATGGGAGCAGCAACACCGTGATGGCGATGGCCACCACGGCGTCGCTGAACGCGATGATCCGGTCCGGACCATAGCGCTCCCGGATGCTCATCGAGCGGCGGTGCCCTCGGTGTAGTCGTCGTCAGTGGCGACCCACGCCATCAGCTGACGCAACTCGCGGCCGACCTCTTCGATCTGGTGCTCCTCGCCGGCCTTGCGCAGAGCGGCGAACTCCGGTGCACCGGCGTCCTGGTCGTCGATGAACCGCTTGGCGAAGGCGCCTGACTGGATGTCCGAGAGCACGCCCTTCATGTTCTGTTTGACCTGAGCGTCGATGACCCGCGGGCCCGAGACGTAGTCGCCGTACTCAGCGGTGTCCGAGACGCTCCAGCGCTGCTTGGCGATGCCGCCCTCGTACATCAGATCCACGATGAGCTTCAGCTCGTGCAGGCACTCGAAGTACGCGACCTCCGGCTGGTAACCAGCCTCGACGAGCGTCTCGAACCCGGCCTGCACCAGCGCGGAGGCGCCGCCGCAGAGCACTGCCTGCTCCCCGAAGAGGTCCGTCTCGGTCTCCTCGGTGAAGGTCGACTTGATCCCGCCGGCACGCAGGCTACCCATGGCCCGGGCGTAGGACAGTGCCAACGACCAGGCGTTGCCGGTCGCGTCCTGCTCGACCGCCACGATGCAGGGGACGCCGCGTCCGGAGGTGTACTCCCGTCGCACCAGGTGGCCGGGACCCTTGGGGGCGACCATGCAGACGTCCACGTCAGCGGGCGGCTGGATGTAGCCGAAACGGATGTTGAACCCGTGGGCGAAGAAGAGGGCGTCACCGGCCTTCAGGTTGTCGGCGATGGCCTGGGCGTACAGGCCGCGCTGCGCGGGGTCCGGCACGAGCACCATGATCAGGTCAGCTTCGGCACACGCTGTGGCGGGGTCGACGACCCGCAGGCCCTCGGCTTCGGCCTTCGGGCGCGACTTCGAGCCTTCGGTCAGCCCCACCCGCACGTCCACGCCCGAGTCCCGAAGGTTCAGTGCGTGGGCGTGACCCTGGGATCCGTAGCCGAGGATGGCCACCTTGCGTCCCTGGATCACTGACAGGTCGGCATCGTCTTCGTAGAACAGTTCAGCCACTTCTTCTCCTATTACGCGGGGATCGTGCACAGTCTCTCAGGTGGTCGGCTTCCGGTGGGCTCATGGGGCTATTGATACTGCCAGGAACGCGGCGAACACAGCCAGGTGGACGCCAGCCTGTTGCAGCGTGGCGCGGCCCGGGACCACGGTAAGCGTGGCGACGAACAACGAGACGGCGAGCAACACGATCTGCACCGGGCCGAGCCCCAACTGCAGATTGGTCGGCAGCCAGATCTGGGCGACGGCGATGGTCGGGATCGTGAGGCCGATACTGGCCATGGCTGAGCCGAACGCCAGGTTCAGGCTTGTCTGCACGCGACCCATGCGCGCGGCCCGCAAGGCCGCGATCCCCTCGGGCAGCAGGACGACGAGCGCGATGAGCACACCGACGAACGCCACCGGTAACCCTGCCTCGAGGATCGCCCCCTCGATGGTGGTCGACAGGGTTTTAGCAATACCCACGACCGCGACCAGCGCGACGAGCAGCAGTGCCAAACTCCAGGCCGCAGTCCGGTTGCTCGGGGGGTCGCTGTGTTGATCCTCCTGGCTTCCCTCGTTGAGGAAGTAGTCCCGGTGGCGCACGGTCTGCACGAACACGAACAACAGATAGAGGAACAGAGACGCGACCGCGGCGAAGGCCAGTTGACCCGCAGTGAACGTGGGGCCAGGCGAACTGGTGGTGAAACTCGGCAGCACCAAGGTGAGCACCGCCAGGGCGCCGATAGTCGACAGGGCGGCACCGCTGCCCTCGGAGTTGAAGCGGACTATGGGCCGGCGCAAGGTTGCGGCCAACAGGGAGACACCGACGATGCCGGCGGTGGTGATCATGAGCGCGCTGAACACCGTGTCGCGGGCGAGGGTCTCGGCCTTCACGCCACCACTGATCATCAAGGAGACGATGAGGGCCACCTCGATTACCGTCACAGCCACGGCGAGCACCAAGGAACCGTAGGGTTCACCCACCCTGTGCGCCACGATCTCCGCGTGATGCACGGCTGCCAGAACTGAGGCGACCAGCACCAACCCAACCAGCAGGGCGACAGCCCCGGACAGACTCCTGCCCCACACCGCAGCCAGAACCGCGAGACCGATCAGCGGAGCGATCCGGGCGGCAACCGCCACTGGCTCAGGCCGTCTTTTCCACTGAACGCAGCGAGCGGTCGCTGATCGCCTTGCCGCCTCGACCGACTGCCACCATGCCCGACTGGACCAGTTCCTTGATGCCGTAAGGTTCGAGCACCCGCAGAAGGGCCTCGAGTTTGTCCCGGCTGCCTGTGGCTTCGATGGTCAGCGAGTCGGCCGCCACGTCCACGACCTTGGCCCGGAACAACGTGACGATCTCCAGCACGCTGGAGCGCATGTGCTCGGTCGCCTTGACCTTGACCAGCACCAGTTCACGCTGCACCGCGTGATCAGGGTCCAGTTCGACGATCTTGAGAACGTTGATCAACTTGTTCAGTTGCTTTGTCACCTGCTCAAGGGGCAAGCGGTCCACGTTGATCACGATGGTCATCCGGCTGACCTCGGGGTTCTCCGTGGGACCGACTGCCAGGGACTCGATGTTGAAACCGCGGCGGCTGAACAGCCCGGCGATGCGGGCCAGCACACCTGGTTTGTTCTCGACAAGCACGGACAATGTGTGGCGGGTCATGCTCAGTCCTCCCGGTCCCATGCCGGCGCGAGATCGCGCGCGGTCGTGATGAGGTCGTTGCTCGTGCCTGCCGGAACCATCGGCCAGACCATTGCGTCGCGGTGCACTTGGAAGTCGATGACGACGGGCGCGTCGTTGAGCGCCATCGCCTTCTCGATCACCACATCGACCTGGTCGCGACTGTCGGCGCGCAGGCCGTAACAGCCGTAGGCCTCGGCAAGTTTCACGAAGTCAGGGAACTGGTGGGACTGCAGGTCGGTGTTCGAGTAGCGCTTGTCGTAGAACAGGGTCTGCCATTGGCGCACCATGCCCAGGCTCGAGTTGTTGATCAGAGCCACCTTGATGGGAATGTTGTTGATCGCGCAAGTGGCCAACTCCTGGTTGGTCATCTGGAAGCAGCCATCGCCGTCGATCGCCCAAACAACCGTGTCGGGGGCACCGACCTTGGCTCCCATGGCCGCCGGAACCGCGTAGCCCATCGTGCCGAGACCGCCGGAGTTGAGCCAGTGGCCGGGTTGTTCATAATCGATGAACTGGCTCGCCCACATCTGGTGCTGACCGACACCCGCGCAGTAGATCGCGTCCGGGCCGACGAGCTTGCCCAACCGTTCGATCACGTATTGCGGCTCCAGTGCGTCTGGGTGCTCCTCGTAGCCTCGTGGGAAACGTTCACGCCAGCCATCCAGGGTCGCCCACCACTGCTCGATGCTGATGTCGTCCTTGCGCGAGCGCAACGCGTCGATCAGCGCAGTGATGGTCTCCTTGGCATCCCCAACGATCGGAACATCCGCGTGCCGGTTCTTGCCGATCTCGGCGGGGTCGATATCGGCGTGGATGACCTTGGCCTCGGGCGCGAACGAATCGAGTTTGCCGGTCACGCGGTCATCGAAACGGGTGCCGAGCGCGATGAGCAGATCCGCCTTCTGCAGTGCGCCCACCGCAGGGACGGTTCCGTGCATCCCAGGCATCCCGAGGTTCTGCGGGTGGCTGTCGGGGAACGCGCCGCGGGCCATCAGGGTCGTGACGACGGGAATACCGGTCAGCTGCGCGAGCTCGAGCAACTCCGCCGACGCACCCGAGCGCACGATCCCGCCGCCCACGTACAGGACAGGACGTTTGGACTTGGCGATGAGTTTGGCCGCCTCCTTGACCTGCTTGTTGTGCGGGGTCGTGGTGGGCCGGTAGCCCGGCAGGTCGACCTTTTCTGGCCACTCAAAGGTTGTTTGGGCGGCCAGGGCGTCCTTGCTGATGTCGACAAGGACCGGCCCCGGCCGCCCGGTGCCCGCCAGGTGGAACGCCTCGGCGATCACGCGCGGGATCTCCGCGGGATCGGTCACGAGGTAGTTGTGCTTGACAATCGGCATGGTGATGCCGGAGATGTCAGCTTCCTGGAAGGCGTCCGTGCCGATCGCGGCACTCGGCACCTGGCCGGTGATCGCGACGATCGGGACCGAGTCCATGTAGGCATCGGCGATCGGGGTGACGAGGTTGGTTGCTCCGGGGCCCGAGGTCGCCATGCAGACTCCGACCTTGCCGGAGGTCTGGGCGTAACCCTCGGCCGCGTGGCCGGCGGCCTGTTCGTGACGAACCAGGATGTGGCGCACCTGCTTGGAGTCCATCAGCGGGTCGTAGGCGGGCAGGATCGCTCCCCCGGGGATCCCGAATACGGTTTCCACCCCGGCATGCTCCAGCGACTTGATCAGACTGGCCGCGCCGGTCATGTGCTCTGCCATGGTGTTCCTTTCCTGCAATGAAAAACCCCCCGACCCGAATGGGTTGCGGAGGGTAGCGCGCCTATGCCTTTGGGGCTCAGACGCGCTCACTTACGAGAATCAGGTGCTGCACAGGCTCAGAGTAACCTGCGCCGCCTTAACTGCCAACTCGGGGGTGGCCGGGCTGGCTTCGATCCCTCCGCCCCGGCCAGACAATTGTGGAAATCAGGCGATTGAATTGCCTTAGAGCCACAAAGGTCGTCCGCGTCACTCGAACCGTCACCGGAAATGTGGAAATCGCGCCGTCAAATCGCCTGTAAACCGCAATGGTTCATGGTGCAGCGCCTGTGCAAAACCCAGCAGCCATCCACAGCAACGCCTAACGGCTCCCCCCGTCTGGGTGCCCAGTTGCCACCGTGGACTTGTGCCACCGCGGATACCGTTGACCTACCGCCAACTCCTGGCCGATCAACAAGGAGTCATCGCCGCCTGGCAGATGCCCGCATCGCTGCGCCGAGCCGTCGTACGCGCCGTACGCCTCGGCGAATGGCAGCGCCTGACCACCCAGACCTTCCTGGCCGGGGTCGTGCCCGCCGGTGACGAGCAACGACTCTGGGCCGGACTTCTGCAGGGCGGACGAGAAGCCATGCTCAGCGGGCGCTCGGCGCTGGTCACCCACGGCTGGACGCACGGGCACGACGGATCCGTGCACGTACTTGTCCCCGCGAACGTGTACCGGGAGCCACTACCGGACTGGCTGCTCATCCACCGGGTGGCCCGCCCTCCGTGCAACCCAATGGGTCAACCTCGACGGGTCACGGCTCACGTCGCGGTGGCCCACGCCGCCGCTTGGGCGCGCACCGACCGCGAGGCGGTCTTCGTGGTCATCTCGGCTCTGCAACAAGGGCTAACCGAGGCCGGGCGCTTGATCACCGTCGCTGCGGAGAATCGCTCACTTCATCGCCGCGGTTTGATCATTCAATGCGCGCGGGAGTACTCCGGCGGGATCCAGAGCCTCAACGAGTTGGACTTCGCGCGCATCTGCCGGAGGTACGGCTTGCCCGCGCCCGTGCGACAGACCCCTCGGTATGACAAGGCGGGCAAGTGCCGCTGGATCGACGTCGAGTTCACCACCCGAGCCGGCAGGACTGTCATGGTGGAGGTCGAGGGTCTGCACCATCTCAACCCGCAGACCTGGATGGAGGACACACACCGCTTCAACGGTTTGGTCGTCACTGGCACCGGGGTCATCCTGCGTGTGAACACCTTCATGCTCACCTACGAGGCTGAACGCTTCCTGACGGATCTGGCCTCGGCGCTGGGGGTGCCACTGCGACTACCTTCGCGGAAATCGGGCAACTAGATGGCCTGAAATCCTCAAAGGTTCCCGGGGCCACACGCTCGACCAACAACCCTTGCGGAAATCGGGCAACTGGATTGCCTGAGAACCGCAAAGGCCCCGCGCCGGGGACAACTAGACCGCGTCGGGCCCGCGCTCCCCCGTACGAACCCGCACAATCGTGTCCACCGGCGTCACCCACACCTTGCCGTCACCGATCTTGCCGGTGCGTGCCGCCGCAAC
The DNA here is from genome assembly GCA_963818505.1 of uncultured Actinomycetota bacterium. Lineage (GTDB taxonomy): Bacteria > Actinomycetota > Actinomycetes > S36-B12 > UBA10799 > JADKAV01. The sequence goes on along the minus strand of CAWFSJ010000007.1, from coordinate 384,139 downwards.
CAGGACGTCGACGATGTGGTCGGCGTCCTCATCTTCGACGACGACCTCAAGCCGCACCTTGGGCACGAGGTCGACGACGTACTCAGCGCCGCGATAGACCTCGGTGTGCCCGCGCTGGCGGCCGTATCCGCTGGCCTCCGTGACAGTCATTCCCTCCACGCCCTGGGCTTGCACAGCCTCGCGGACGCGATCCAGAGCGTGGGGCTTGATGATGGCCGTGATCAGTTTCATTCGGACTCCCTGTGCATCGAACCCGGATGGGTCCCGGACAACATGCCGACCCCGCTGGTCGGCCCGAACTCGTAAGCGCTCTCCGTGTGCGTGGCGACGTCCAGCGCGCGCAATTCATCATCGGCGTCGGCGCGGAATCCCACCACCCGATTGACCAGATGCGCCAGCACGAACGTCATCGTGAAGGCGAAGGCCGCCGTCGCAAGCACGGCCACGTTGACCGAAGTTGGATCGCCAAGCCGGGCGTCATGAACAGCACCAGTGCGGCGGACATCATCACCGTGGCGGTATCGCTCGCATTGATCGTTTCCACAGACCCCTCCAAACAGGGGTCAACCTAGAGGGTTGCCGTTCAGTCGCAGACCGCTCCCCGGGAAGCGGAACCAACGAGCATCGAGTACTTGTGCAGGACGCCGCGCCTGTAGCGGTTGGGCAGTGGGGCCCAGCCCTCACGTCGCGCCTCAAGTTCGGCGGGGTCAACCAACAGGTCGAGAGTCCGGGCGCCGATGTCGATGCGCACCCGGTCCCCATCACGAACGAATGCAATAGGTCCGCCGTCGACGGCTTCGGGTGCGACGTGGCCCACACACAGCCCTGTCGTTCCTCCGGAGAAGCGGCCATCGGTGATGAGCATGACGTCCTTGCCCAGCCCTGCACCCTTGATCGCCCCGGTGATCATCAACATCTCGCGCATTCCCGGACCGCCCTTCGGTCCCTCGTAGCGGATGACCACCACGTCGCCGGCCTGGATGCTGCCGTCCTCAAGCGCGTCCATCGCAGCTTGCTCGCGCTCGAACACCTTGGCCGAACCCTCGAAGACGTCCACCGGGACTCCTGCGCTCTTCACCACTGCGCCCTCAGGGCACATGGAACCCGACAGCACCGTGATCCCGCCGTGGGTGTCGAGGGCAGAACCGACGGCGTGCAGGATCTTTCCGTCCGGGTCGGCGGGTTGCAGTTCAGCCAGGTTCTCGGCCACGGTCCGTCCGGTCACGGTCAGACAGTCGCCGTTGAGCAATCCGGCGTCCAGCAGCGCCTTCATGACCACCGGCACACCGCCGACGCGATCCACGTCGTTCATCACGAACCGTCCGAAAGGCTTGAGGTCTCCGAGCAATGGCACGCGCGAGCCGATGCGGTGGAAGTCCTCGAGTTCGAGCTCCACCTCGGCTTCGTGGGCCATGGCCAACAGGTGCAGTACCGCGTTCGTCGAGCCGCCGAGAGCCATCAACACAGTGATCGCGTTCTCAAAGGCACCCCGCGTCATGATCTGGCGAGCTGTGATTCCTTGCCGGATCAGGTTGACGACCGCTTCGCCTGAACGGCGGGCGTAGCTGTCTCGACGGCGGTCCACCGCTGGAGGCGCGGCTGAACCGGGCAAGGACAACCCGATCGCCTCGCCGATGCTGGCCATCGTGTTGGCGGTGTACATACCGCCGCAGGCGCCCTCTCCGGGGCAGATGGCCCGCTCGATCTCGTCGACCTCCTCACGGGTGATCAAACCCCGCGCACATGCACCGACGGCTTCGAAGGCGTCGATGATGGTGACGTCCTTGTCGCCAACCTTGCCGGGCATGATCGACCCGGCATAGACGAAGACCGACGCCACATCCAGACGCGCCGCGGCCATCATCATCCCCGGCAGGCTCTTGTCGCAGCCCGCGAACGTGACCATGCCGTCGAGCATCTCCGCGTTCATCACCGTTTCCACGGAGTCGGCGATGATCTCCCGGCTCACCAGGGAGAAGTGCATCCCCTCGTGACCCATGCTGATGCCGTCGGAGACCGAGATGGTGCCGAACTGCATGGGGAACCCTCCGGCTGCGTGCACCCCTTCCTTGGCAGCCTTGGCCAAGCGGTCCAAGGACAGGTTGCACGGGGTGATCTCGTTCCAACTCGAGGCGACCCCGATCTGGGGTTTGTCGAAGTCCTCGTCGCTCATGCCCACGGCGCGCAGCATGCCGCGGGCGGGCGCACGTTCCAGACCATCGGTGACAACAGAACTGCGGGGTTTCATGTTGGCCATGTCGCCCAGCGTATCCCCGCGGGTCGGACGTAATCGGCGGCCACCGAACCCCGACCCGACGCGCGCGGATTGTCGCGTAGTTACGCCTAACCCGTCCGCGATGTCGCGTTGTTGCCGATCTCAGGGCCCGCAACGAGCAGCAACACCACAGCCGAACACCCACGGCCGCAACAACACGACAAACCACTGGGCGGCCACTGAACCCCGACCCGCGGCCCAGGCCCGCACGAGCCACATGGACACTGGAAAGGATGTATTCGACATTCACCTTCACCAGCGCCGATGGCACAGAACTGCTCGGGTGGTCCAACGACGGACAGGGCCCCACTGTCGTGGTGTGCAACGGTCTCGGGGTTCCCCCTGAGGCGTGGCCGCGCCTGCTGGATCCTCACTGTGGCTACCGCGTCGTGGGCTGGAACCACCGCGGCGGTCTCGGTTCGGGCCGTCCCAGCGATCCCGAGCGGATCCGGGTTGAGGACCACGTTGCCGACGGCCTTGCGCTCATGGAGCACGAAGGCATCGACCGTGCACTGCTGGTCGCCTGGTCGTTGGGCGTCAATGTCAGCTTCGAGATCGCCGCCGCACACCCCGAGAAGGTGGCAGGCATGCTCATGTGCGCCGGTGTTCCCGGAGGAACGTTCGACGCCGCGTTCGCCAGCCTCATGGTCCCGAAACCGCTGCGCAAGACCTCGGGGCTCGTGGTGAGCCGCGCGGGTCAAGTGATCGGCAGGCCCCTGACGATGCTGGCGCGCTCGGTACCCAAGGGCAACACCTTCGCCGAAGTCCTGCGGCACAGCGGCTTCATGTTGCCCAGCGCGCAGACCAAGGACGTGGTGCCGTGGATCCGCAGCTTCCTGGAGCACGACTTCGAGTGGTACTTCAGACTCATGCGGGCTGCGGCTGACCATGAGCCGATGGATCCCAGCTTCGTGGAATGCCCGATCACAGTGGTCGCTGGCGGATTCGACGTGATGACCTCGATGCGCGATGTGGTGTCATTCGCCGAGAAGATCCCGCACGCCGAGGTTCACGTGCTGCAAGCGACCCACTTCGTGCCGCTGGAGTTCCCCGACGAAGTGATGGCGATGCTGGATGGACTCCTGGTTCGCAGCGACCTCACCGCCCCGGATCAGATCACGCAGCGCCTGGATGCTGAGTCCGAAGTCCTCGAGTCCACCGTCATCGACCTGCGCGACGGCCGGGAAGCCGGCTGAGCGCCTCAGGCAAGTTGGACCATCGCAAGCGGCTCACTCGTTGGTTGGGCAGATCCGCCGACCGGCTCCACAGTCACTGAAAGCGCCGTGCACCCGGTCAGTCCGGTGTCGACCAGAGCCGCGACATGTCCGGTGCCGTCCGGTGCCCATGTGCCAGCCGGGCTCGGATTGCCCTGCGCGTCGTAGGCCCAGGTCTGGTACACCTTCCCCTCCCCTGGCGCGACCACACCGTCGGCCATCACCATGGCCTCATCGGCATCCATGGACACCACCACCGTAGAACTCCCGTCAGGCAGTGGCAGCGGCAGAACCTTGGCGTCGGGCTGAGTGATCAGGGCCATCACCTCGGAACTGTGCGCATTCATCGAAGCGATGGTTTGACGCTGATCGCGCATTCCACCCACAAGCACCAGCGCAACGACCACTGCGGCCGCAGCAGCCAACCAGCCCAGGGACGGCAGGATGCGCCGCGGCATGGCCCGCACAGGCGCAACCGGCGTGAGCTGCGCCGTAGTGGCCAGTCGGCCCATCACGTCCGCCTTGAGCGCACTCACATCGGGACCCGTCTCGGCCGCGGCGAGGTATGCCGCGGTCTCTCGCAGTTCGACCACCTCCCGCTGGCAGTCATCGCATGTCTGCAGGTGCTGCTCGAAGGCGTCCGCCTGCGCCTCATCGAGGGCGTCCAATGCGTAGGCGCCCACCAACAGGTGAATGGAATCACTCACAGCTCCACCCCCAATGTGTCCCGCAATCTGATCAATCCGTCGCGAAGTCTGGTCTTGGCCGTACCCAGTGGGATCCCGAGTGCCTCAGCGACCTGCGTGTGGGTGTATCCCCGGTAGTAGGCCAGTTCGATGGCTTCGCGCTGCAGCGGGGTCAGGCCCTCCAGCGCGGCCCGCACCCTGCGGACCTCGAAGCCGCGTTCGACTTCAGCACTGACCTGGTCGTGGGGGCGATCGAAGCCCGCGGCGCCCACCCGCTTCTCCCGATCGCTGCTCGCCTGCTCCGAGCGGATCCGGTCCACGGCCCGACGATGTACGAGGGTAAACATCCATGAGCGCACAGTGCCCTGCCGCATGTCGTAGCGGGCGGCGTGAGACCAGAGTTGAAGGAAGGCTTCCTGACAAACGTCGCGGGCGATGTCCGGGTCGCGCACCACCCGCACCGCCAGACCATAGGCGGCAGAGGCGTGCCGGTCGAACAGTTGCTCGTAAGCGGCCTCGTCACCGCGTGCCACCGAAGCCAGGAGTTCGGCGTCGCCGGGGTCGGGGGCAGTGCCCCTTTCAACCCCTGGTTCTGCCTGCATGCTCGACCCTTTCCGATCCTTGTTCGCAGCCGCTTGATGCCCGGATTGGTCTCATCCGAAAGTGAAAGCGTACGCCGACACCCCTGGGCTCACACGCAGCTGAAGGACCCGCTGCCCGGGTGGGTGTTCTGCCAAACGGTAGAGCCTGGGCGAACCCTGCACTTGCACCTTCGACGGTTTCGCGCCCGCGTCGACCACCCGCACCGTGCCTTCGCCCCCGAGCACCAGGTTCACATCGTGCGCGAGGTACTTGAGCCGCAACACCGCATCCTCCCCGGCCACGATCCGCTCACCCTGCACGTCCCACTGACCCCCCAGCGCAACCGCGTCCAAGGGCACTTCGGTCAAGTCGTACTGGCCGGCAGCGGGGTCGAGGTTGACCACGTTGGTGGCCCGCCGGGAGCCCAGATAGAGCTCAGGAGTTCGCTGGGCTGTCATTTGCGGGTCTGCACCGGGTCCAGGGCCTGTCGACTCAACTTCGAGCAACTGCTCGATGAGCCTCTGGGTTTCGTCATATGTCCCTTCGCCGTAATGCACCTGGCGGACCTCGCCCTGCTGGTCGATCAGATAGTGCGCCGGCCAATACCGCTGGTCCCAGCGCCGCCAGGTGCTGAAGTCGTTGTCGATGGCCACCGGGTACTTCACGCCGAGCCGCGCCGCGTTCTCCTCGACATTGGCCACGACCTTCTCGAAGGCGAATTCGGGAGTGTGGACACCGATGATCGTCAGGCCACGATCGCGGTACTGCTCGTCCCATCGGGTCAAGTAGGGCAGCGTGCGCTGGCAGTTGATACAGGAGTAGGTCCAGAAGTCCAGAAGGACCACCCGTCCCCGAAGGCTCTTCAGATTCAGCGGCTCGCTGTTGATCCAGTCAGAGATCCCGACCAGTTCCCTGGCCGAACCACAGTCGCGAAGGGTCGAAGGATCCTTTGCGCACTCGTCGAACGAGGCAGCGCTGCGATCCGGGCCGAGAGCTTCGATCGCCTCTCGTCCCTGTCCGGTTCCCTCGATGCGCTCCTGAGCCGCGGCCACATATGAGGGCACGAAGCGCTGCAGCGAATCCGTGACGTTCGAAGCAAGGGCGATCGCAGTAACGACCATGATCACCCCGGTCACCTTACGCAGGACCTGCGAACGACCGCGCGTGCGCCGGATCCGCTCCCCCATCCGCTCCCCGGCCAGCGCGAACCCCAGCAGCGGCAGTGCCACGCCCACGGCGAAACTCACGGTCAACACCACCAGCGCCGCGTCCAGTCCTCCCGTGGCTGACAGAACCGTGATCGCGGCCAGCACAGGCCCCGCGCACGGCACGAAGACCAGGCCGAAGGACATGCCGAGAAGGAACGCCGGGCCCTGTCTGTTGAGCGCGCGCTGCGGCAATCTCGCGAAGGGCCGCTCGAGCACGTGCCCCACCTGCGGGAAGACCAACCCGAGGCCGACCACGACCAGTACCGCGATCCCCAACCAGCGCAGGAAGTCCTGAGGCAGTCCCAGCAGATTCAGTAACGCCGACCCCGCCAGCGTGGCGAGGGTGAACGAGGTGACCAGCCCGGCGATGATCAGGAAGGGTCGCGAGCGGTTGCGCTCGCCGGCGGTTTCCGCGGCTGACGCACCAAGTACCACTGGCAGGACAGGTAGCACGCACGGCGACAGACCAGTGACGATGCCGGAGAGCAATCCGACCAGGATCAGCGTGAACACACCGATGCTTCGTCACCGGGGCACCCCCCGGATTGGCCGATCAGAGCGCCGACTTGGCCTTCCACTGCTGCCACGGGTAGTTCCAGTAGGACCCCGGGATCCCGTTCCAGGTCTCCATGGGCCGACCCGTCTTCAGCGTGACGGTGACATCGCCGGGCCGCACGTGGTTGAAGAACCACTGCGCATCCCCGACGTTGAGGTTCGTACAGCCGTGGGACCCGTTCCACACCCCGATCCGCGAAGCTGCCCAAGGTGCCCCGTGCACGAACTCGCCGCTGGGAGTGATGCGGACCGCGTACGGCACCTGCAGGTCGTAGTACTCGTCGGTGAGGCCCAACTGGTCGCTGGTCATACGCGTCCAGCGGTACTTCTCGCCAGTGATCACCTTCACGCCGGACCGGGTAAGGAATCCCGGTTTGCCCAGGCTGACGCCGAACACCTTCACGAGCTTGCCGTCGATCAGTACCCGCATCTGGTGGGTGTTGGCATTGATCCGGGCGACGAACGAGCGGGCAGTGCGGAAACTGTCGGTCCTGGTGGTCTGCAGCCCGCCGATCCACATGTTCTTGGCGTCGGCGTTCAGGCGCACCTTGTGCAGGTTGAGCTGCACGTCGATGCGCGTGTGGCCAGGCCAGAAGTCCTTGGGACGGTACACCGCAGTGGTGGAGTTGATCCAGGCCCACGAGCCCTTGGGCAGCGCGTCCGGTGAGGTGACGAGCATGGCCGCCTCTGCCTTGGCCTTGAAACGCACCGGGGCTGAGAAACGTGCGGTGATCAGCTGACCGACCCCGACCTTGCCCGACGAGGGAGTGATGGAAACCCCGACACGTTCGATGTTCTTCTTCGGTTCGGGCTTCTTCTTGGGCGGTTTGGGGGTCGCCGTGGGAGTGGGCGTCGGCACGACAGGCGTCGGCTCCGGGATCGTGTCGGCGGCGACCGGGGTGGCGGCAACGAGCGCAATAACCCCGGCAAGCACTAGTGGGCGGACGATTCTCACATCTCCAGTGTGCGCCACGGTCTTGCGGCCTCGTGCATTCAGGGCGCTACGCGAGTGGCCCGGGCCATGCCGTTCTTGAGGTAGACCCGCCACGCGTGGTAGGTCCTCGTGTACGGGTTGCGGGCGTACAGCAGGGTTCCGGCACGCAGCTGCCGCACCTTGATCGCCACCACGCGATCGGGGGGCACCGCAGCGCGGGCGGCCTCAGCGATGGCTTGCAGATCCGGTTCGCCGGAGTTGACCGAGGAGGCCACCTGCCTGGCCAAGTCCCGCAGGGTGGGTCGCAGCCCAGCAGCCTCAGACGCCTTACGCCACCCGCGATACCCGATGGCGCCGGTGGGCACGGTGACCTCACGGGCCGAGTAGTCGAAACTGAAGCCCCACCCCTGGGCGAGCCTGCCTTCGGAATCGATCACGACCGTGACCGGTCCCTGCATCGCAACGTTGAAAGTCCACGAGTTCCCGGTGCGTTCAACCTCGTCGAACGCACCGTCCAACGCCTGAGCACATGAGCCGTCCACGGGCAGGGCGCCATCACGTGCCTGCTCGAAGCTCGCCGACCAGCCAAGGGCGTCCGTCTGGAACCGACCTGCGTTGACCCACCACGCCGCACCCGGTTGACCTAGATAGGCCAAGGCCTTCTTGCGGGTCTTGCCGGAGACTCCGGAGCCCGCCAGCGAACCGAAGGTCCCCGCCTGCGAATCGACCACTCGCTGCCCAGATGAGTCGTCCACCTCGAAGCGGGCGCCCGCGAAGACCTTCACCGCACCACTGGAGGTGAGCGAACCACCGTTCGCAACCAGCGCCACACGCGCGGCGGTACATGCCGACGTCACCGCTTGCAGTGCTTCGGGCAGGGCAACCGTGTCGGCGATCCCCGGACCAGCACCTACCAGCGCTGTCAGGGCAGCCAGTCCGGTGATGCCGGCAATCGAGCGACGTTGCACGCCCACCAGGGTAGCCCGGCATCATCGGTGCAGTTGTGTGATCTCCACATCGACCCCGAGACCCTGGCCTGCGCCCCCCGCGTAGATCCCCTTCAACGGAGGCACATCGGCGTAGTCACGACCCCTGGCCACCAGCACGTGAGCGCCACCGACCACCCGGTCGTTGGTCGGATCGAGGCCCTCCCAACCACCGTTCCAGAACTCCACCCAAGCGTGAGATTCACCGCGAAGTGTCTCCCCCACAGCGTCCTCCTCGACGTGCAGGTAACCCGACACGTAGCGCGCAGGAATGCCCGCGGACCTCAACAGCGAAAGCATCGCGTGGGTGAAGTCCTGGCAGACCCCACTTCCCGCGCTCCACGCTTCACTGGCGGTGGTGGACACATTCGTGGACCCCGCCGCATACGAGATGTGGCCGCGCACCATCTCGTTGCACAGGCTCACCGCGTCGCGTGGATCGGTTTGCCGACGCAACTCGTCGACCAGACCCGCCCGCCGCTCGTCAGCCAAGGCGTCGTCCACGTACGAACTGGGACCGAGGTATTCACACCAGCGGTCCAGCACCTTGTCGGCGGCCAGATCCTGCCAGCTCGCGCCCTTGGCGCGCGGGTGCCCACCTGCGGTGTCCACGGTGCTTGTGGCCACGACCTCCAACACATCATGCGGCTCATGGGTGTCGAACGACTCGACTCTGGCACCCCAGTAGTCGGTGTACACGAGCACTGCGGCGCGCGGCTCCACGCGCAGTTCGTGCGCGATGAGAACCTGCCCGTCGTCGTCCAGCGGCGTCATGCGGACCTCGTTGAAGGAGGAGACCACATCGGAGGCGTAGCGGTAGCCCGTCCGGTGCTGGATCCGAAGCCTGCGCCCGGGCATCAGTTGCTCCAGACGATCGTGCCGACGGGCCTGAAGAACGCGGCCGCGACCACGTCGGAGGCGCGTGCCGTGGACTGCTGGACCAGTTCGACGAGGGTGTCGACCTCATCCGCGAAAGGATCGACCGCGTACTCCAACTGCGAGCGCATCAGGCCGACCTCACGCAGGAGGTCCCCACCATCGCTGGCACCGCGGGCAGCCAGCCCCCGGACCGCCTCCTCCGCCGTCGACGAACTCACCCGCATCGAGCGGGGATAGTCACCATCGAGCAGAAGGAAGCGGCGGGCCTCGTCGCCGGTCATGGGGTGTTGGGTGCGAAGGAACGCGTTCAGGCCTGCTGCGGCCCGAAGTGTCGCTACGGGTCCGCCCTCAGGCCACAGCTGATCGTGACGCACGGCCAGCACCCGGGCCATCATGTCCAGTCGCTCCAGCGACCGCCCGAGCGACAAGAACAGGAAGCCCTCGTCTCGCGGCATCGTCCAGTCGATCTGCCCCACTACCACGGCCAGTCTCTCGACCACGCGGTACAGCGCGTACGCCGGACTCGTGGCCACGATCGGACCCCGGATGCCCGCGAGGTGGGCGGCGTTCATCGCCTCGAAGACGTCCGCGGACAACGATTCGCGCACTCCCCGGGCGTTCTCCCGCGCCAGCGTGATCGCACCGGAGATCGTGGCAGGATCCGAGTCGTTGCCCACCACCGCCGACACAAGATCTGAGGCACTCGTAGCCGCCTGCGGGTGCAGGGACAGAGCGTCCAACAGCACCGCGGAGGCCAATTCCTCCGGGACCGTCCGTTCTTCGACCATGAGCTGGTGGTGTTCGGCGAGCAGGCGGGAGGTCGCCTCCGCGCGTTCCAGGTAACGGCCGATCCAGAAGTAGGACTCGGCGATGCGGCTCAGCATGATTCACCGCCGCTCTGCTGCTGCTGGTTCTCCTGCTGACGCATCCGCTCGTCGTGGGTAGTCGGGGAGTGGACCCGCGCGGGCACAGCGGCCAGCACGCGGGTCAGTCGGGGGGTCGGCCGCGCCGGCGGGCTGTAGCTCGCCTCGTCGGGTTCGCTCACCACCCAGGTGTCCTTGGACCCACCACCCTGGCTGCTGTTGACCACCAAGGATCCCTCAGGCAGCGCCACGCGGGTCAGCCCGCCAGGCAGCACATAGATGTTCTCCCCGTCGTTGACCGCGAAGGGACGCAGGTCGACATGGCGTGGCCCCAGGTCTCCCCCGTCCACAAGTGTCGGACAAGTGGACAAGCGCACGATCCGCTGAGCGATCCAACTGCGCGGGTCCTGCTGGATCTGGATTGCCAACGCGGCCAGTTCCTCGTCGGAGGCCTGATCACCCACAACCAGGCCGTAGCCGCCGGAGCCGTCCACGGGCTTGAGCACCATACGGTCGAGCCGCTCGAGCACGTAGGCCCTCTGGTCGGGGTTCTGCAGGTCATAGGTGTCGATGTTGGGCAGGATCGCGCGCTCGCCCAAGTAGTACTCGATCAGCTCGGGTACGTACGGGTAGATCGCCTTGTCGTCGGCGACGCCGTTGCCGACCGCATTGGCCACCGTCACCCTTCCGGCCCGGGCGGCGCTGAGCAGGCCGGGCACGCCCAGCACGGAGTCAGGGCGGAAATGGACCGGATCCAGATAGTCGTCGTCGATGCGCCGGTAGAGCACGTGAACCGGCCGCGGGCCGCGCACGGTGCGCATCCACACCTGGTCGTCGCGGCAGTAGAGGTCCCTTCCCTCCACCAACTCCACACCCATCCGCCGTGCAAGGAATGCGTGCTCGAAGTGCGCGGAGTTGTGAACGCCCGGGGTGAGCACGGCCACCTGCGGGTCGGCCACACCGGCCGGCGCCGCCGCGAGCAGGGCGTCGAGCAGTCGCTCGGGGTATTCCGCGACGGGTTGCACGCGCTGGTCGGCGAACACCTCTGGCAGCACGTGTGCCAGGGCTCGGCGATTCTCCAGCACGTAGGAGACCCCGGAGGGGCATCGCAGGTTGTCCTCGAGGACCGCGAAGACACCCTCCTCGTCACGGATCAAGTCGATGCCCGCTACGTGGATCCGCACACCGTTGGGCGGCTCGATCCCCCAAGCCTCCCTGTGGAAGTGGCTGGAACTGCTGACCAGAGCACGTGGGACGATCTCGTCGTCGAGCACATTGCGAGATCCGTACACGTCGGCCAGGAACATCTCCAGGGCCCGCATACGCTGGGCGACCCCCTGCTCGATGACCCGCCATTCGGCCGCACTGAGCAGTCGCGGTACGAGATCCAGAGGGAGCGGGCGCTCCTTGCCAGCCAGGCTGAACGTGATGCCCTGACGGTTGAAATATGCGTCGATCAATCGCCCGCGTTCGGAGAGTCCTTCCTCTCCGAGGTCCGTCAGGACCTTCTTGAGCGCCTCGACTGCCTCGACGTCGGCCAGGTCGCCATCCATCTCCTGGTACGGGGGAAGCACTGAGTCGATTCCTGGCACGCGCCAATCCTGCCACCGTTTCGGCCTTTCAGCCGGATCCACCTACCGTTGGTAACGCGCGGGAAACACTGTGAATCGCCTCCGACACACGCGACGGTCCGCTGATCACCTGGGCCTGCGGGTACAGCCGCCGGTACAACGCGAAGGCGTCATCGCGACCCTGTGGGTCGTCACGCACTCCGTCGGCGACCCACTCGATGTCCGGGGCCAACAGCAGGATCAGGTCGTAATCAGACGCCCGCACCGCATCCAGTAGTTGCTCTGTGACTTCCTGCGGACCGGCGACGTAGCCCGGTCGGTGGGCCACCGCGGACATGTGCCACACAGCCGGAGTGGCCGCGGTGCCATCGCTGATCAGTACCCCGCCGCCCCCTGCGTCCAGGAGCTCACGCGCCTGCGCCTCCGCGCCGACGTGCATGGCCGATGTGGCAAGTTGCTCTCGGAACGACCAACGATGACCTGCTGGAAGTTGCGACGCCAGTAGTCGACCCTGCTCGGCCACCACCTGAACGTGCAGTCCGTGATCGCGCAGCGACCGGGACAGGTGCTCGACCAGTGTGGTCTTACCGCTGGACTCCGGCCCGACGACTGCGACCGAGAATCTCAGGCGACGGATTGGTCGTTGGCTGGCTTGGGTGTGGCCTTCGCCGCCGGCTTGGCGCGTTTCTTCTTCGCCGCAGGCTTGGGTGCCACTGCCTCGGCCGGCTCCTGAGCCTCCTCGGCTTCCTGGGCCGCCGCGGCGACCTCTTCAGCGGCCTCATGCACCTGATCGGCAGCGTCGAACGCCGCTTCGGAGGTGTTCAGCGCAGCCGTGTCTGCCGTATCGGCTGCGACCTCGGAGGCCTTGCCGGCGTGCTCAGCGATCTCGGCGGCCGCATCGGCGGTGGTACGCGCCACGGCATCGGCTGCCTTGGATGCTGCCTGTGCTGCGGCATCCACTGTGACTCCCGCCTGGGCTGCTGCCTCAGCTGTGGCGTCGGCAACGGTGGAAACCCCGCCGGCTGCCTTCTCAGCCACGTCAGCCACGGTCACGGCCGCGGTGGCAGCTGTGCGCGTCACACCTTCAGCGATGTCGTCGGCGACATCGCCGGCGCGACGGACCCACTCCTGTCGCTTGCTGTTCTCACGACGCTTGCTCCACAGGATCCCTGCGGCCACCGAACCCACGGCGACACCGACCGCAACCAACCGACGCATGTTGACCCTCCTTGGGCACTCAATAGCGCCAGCCTGCCATGCCTTCCATGATCAGCACAGAAGGACCCTGGGATTGCCGGAACCGGGAAGGCCCAGCGCAACGTCATAAGAACATGCGCGTCGATCATCGAGTCCGTCCCCCAGAAACCCTCCCGGCATCGGGCCGTTTGCGGTTCTCCATCACCGGGGCAAGCGCCACACCGGCCGTGCGCTTGATGGTTCTCGACGACATGGGACAGGTCCAGCACAAGATGAACCTGATCGTTCACGGTCCTCGCACACCGGTGCAGCTCACCGGCTTCCCGCGCGGGCGTGTGTACCTCGTGTGCGCGTTCGCCGGTGACGACCTGATCTGGTCCGCGCCAGTGCAGGCAGGCTGAGCCCAACCCCTGCGGGGATCCCGCACGAACTTCACCGGCTGAATCCAGGACCAACGGCCCACACGCACACCACTTAGGCTCTGGTGGTGGGCAACTTCGAAGTCATCGCCGTACCAGCGCAGGATCGTTTGGACGTGGCCGTCTACCGCGAGGTGGGCAGCGTCGTCGGTTCCTACGTCGCCCAAGAGGCCACCAACCCGGTCACGCTGGCACTCAAGGAAGCTCTGGCGGAACCACTGGACGCATCCCAACTGCTCAACACTGCGGTGGGTTTCGCGAACGCCGTTGCCCTGTTGGCATTGTCCGTGACCCAGGACGAGGCCAGTGCCGCCCGGGTGGTGCGCGACACCCTTCGCCTCGGCAACGGTGGGGAGGACCCGGACGCCGAGATCCTCATCCTGCGCATCCTGGAACCGATCGACCGTGCCCCTGAGCAGATCACCGGGCAGACACTCACGGCCATCGCGAATTACGGGGACATGGCCGTGCGGCTGACCGACCAATTACAGATCCCGCGCGAGACGCTGGCCAACGCCGTGTCAGCGGCCGCCGGCAAGGTCGGCTGAACACCCACTGGTCGAGCTGTGCCCGTGCAAACCACGGTGAGCATCCATAGGCTCGGGACGTGGCCAAAGCGGTGTACGTGACGTCGATGGAACCGGCCAGCGGCAAGTCCATGATCTCGCTGGGGCTGATGGAGGCGTTCAGCCGGCACAGTTCCCGGGTCGGCTACTTCCGGCCCGTTGTGGGCAGCGGCGAAGGCCCGGACAACACCATCGATCTGATCCGGCGCCGCTACGGCCTGACCCAGACCTACGAGCAGTCCTTCGGGATCACGACCCAACAGACCCGGGGCTTGGGCTCGATGCACGATGCGGACCGTCTCATCTCCGAGATCATGAGCAAGTTCGACGCCGTGGCTGCCGGATGTGACGTGGTGCTGGTGGAGGGGACCGATTACACCGGCGCCAGTGCGGCCTTCGAGTTCGATCTCAACGTCACGATGGCATTGAACCTGGCCGCCCCACTGCTCTTGGTCATCAGCGCCCACCATCACCGTCCCGACCAGGTACGCGGTGCTGTCCAGGCGGCCAGCGAGTTCGTGCGCGACCGCGACGTGAGCCTGCTGGGCGTTGCAGTCAACCGGGTCGAGGCCGGCCATCTGGCCACGATCGGGGAATCGCTGTCGCAGATGTCCGAGCAGGTGTGGATCCTTCCTGAGGAACGCAACCTGCAGTTGCCCTCCCTGCACCAGATCGGCGCGGAGTTGCAGGCCCGCCTGCTGCTGGGGTCGCAGGAGTCCCTGGACCGGGAGGTCACCGGTGTCCGGGTGGCCGCCATGACGCTGCCCAACCTGTTCGACCGCCTGCAGAACGGCGTCCTGCTCGTCACACCCGGAGACCGCTCAGACGTCTTGTTGGCCGCACTGACCGCGCGGTTCAGCGACCAGGTCCCCAGCATCAGCGGTGTGATCGTCACCGGAGGCGTCGAACCAGACCCGCAGATCATGTCCTTCGCCCGGGGGATGGATTCGGCAGTCACTCCGCTACTGATGTCGGACAGCGACACCTACGAGACCGCTCATCGCATCGCAACGCTCACCCCGCAGATCCGTTTCGGGGACGACCGGCGCATCGCTGCGGCCTTGGGGCTGTTCGAAGCTGAGATCGACACCTCCGAATTGATCGAGCGCATCGAACTCAGCGACACCGCCGTGACCACCCCCATGATGTTCGAGAACCGCCTCGTGCGTGCGGCGCGCCAGCAACGCCGACGGATCGTTCTGCCAGAAGGCGACGACGACCGGATCCTGCGCGCTGCCGACCAACTGCTGCGACGCTCGATCTGTGACCTCACGATCCTTGGCTCGCCCGAGGGCATCACCGACCGGGCGCGTTCGATGGGTCTGGACCTGAGCGGGGCCACCCTCATCCACCCGGAGCACAGCGCACTGCGCGACGACATGGCTGAGCTGCTGTGCGGCCTGCGTGAGCACAAGGGAATGGTCATGGATATCGCCCATGACGCCGTGACGGACGTGACGATCTTCGGCACGCTACTGGTCGAGTCAGGACTGGCCGACGGGATGGTCAGCGGGGCCTCCCACACCACGGCCGACACCGTGCGCCCGGCACTTCAGCTGATCCGGACCAAGCCCGGCGTGTCCGTGGTGTCCAGCGTCTTCTTCATGTGCCTGGCCGACCGCGTGCTGGTCTACGGCGACTGCGCGGTGAACCCGGACCCCAACCCCGAACAGCTGGCCGACATCGCGATCTCGTCGGCGCAGACAGCCGCCGCATTCGGAATCGATCCGCTCGTGGCGATGCTCAGCTACTCGACCGGCAGTTCCGGAGCGGGCGGCGATGTCGAGAAGGTTCGCCTGGCCACCGAGATCGTCCAGAAGCGCAGCCCGGATCTGCCCGTGGAAGGCCCCATCCAGTACGACGCCGCGGTGGCTCCTGAGGTGGCGGCGAGCAAACTGCCCGGCTCCGAGGTCGCTGGTCAGGCCAACGTGCTGATCTTCCCCGACCTGAACACCGGCAACAACACGTACAAGGCGGTGCAGCGATCGGCAAGGGCTGTGGCAATCGGCCCCGTGCTGCAGGGACTGCGCAAGCCGATCAACGACCTGTCGCGCGGCTGCACCGTCAAGGACATCGTCAACACCATCACCATTACGGCCATCCAGGCGCAGGGGGTCTAGGTGTCGCTGGTCCTCGTCCTCAATTCCGGGTCGTCGAGCATCAAGTACGAGCTTTTCGACATGACTGGGCCGTCCTCCTTGGCCAGCGGGCTGGTCGAGGGGATCGGCGAGACGGACTCGCGCGTGACCCACAAGGCAGACGGAGTCACGCACATCGTGGACGGCCCACTGGTCGACCATCGCGAGGGTTTCGCCGCGATGAGCCAGGCTTTCGAGGCCACCACCGAGATCCCTGAAGGCGGTCTGGTGGCTGTGGGACACCGGGTGGTGCACGGGGGCGACCGGTTCGCCCAACCCGCGCCGATCGACGTGGATGTGCTCGAGGCCATCCGGGCCTGCGTACCGTTGGCGCCTTTGCACAACCCCGCGAACCTGCTGGGCATCGAAGTGGCCATGCAGGCCTACCCGGACATCCCCCACGTCGCCGTGTTCGACACCGCGTTCCACCAGAGCATGCCAGAGGCGTCCTACCGCTACGCGCTCGACCGGCAGACGGCCGACGAGCATCACGTGCGACGCTACGGGTTCCACGGCATCTCACACGAGTACGTGAGCAGGCGTGCGGCCGCGCACCTCGGACTCGACCCTCGCCTCGCCCGCATAATCACCCTGCACCTGGGCAACGGCGCTTCGGCATGTGCGGTTCGCGGTGGCGCGAGCGTGGACACATCCATGGGGCTGACCCCGTTGGCCGGCCTCGTGATGGGGACCCGCAGCGGCGATGTCGATCCCGGGGTCCTTCTGCATCTGCTGCGCACGGGCATGTCGGTCGACGAACTGGACACCTTGTTGAACCGGGCTTCAGGACTCAAGGGGCTGTGCGCGGACAACGACCTACGTAGGGTGCAGCGCCGCGCCGAACAAGGTGACAACCTCGCTGCCTCAGCCCTGGAGGTCTACGTCCATGGCATCCGGCACTACCTCGGGGCCTACCTGGTCGAACTCGGTGGCGCCCATGCCATCGTCTTCACAGCCGGGGTCGGAGAGAACGATCCGGCGGTGCGGGCAGCGGTCTGCGAAGGTCTGCAGGCGCTGGGCATCGAGGTTGACCCGGCGATGAACGAGGCCGCCCGTGGCCCGGAGGCGCCCGATCGACATATCAGCGCCCGACAGCACCGTGCGTGTGCTGGTGATACCCACCGACGAGGAACTCGAGATCGCCACGGCGACCATTTCGGCCATCAACTGACGCCGCTCGCGGCGTGCCTGCGCCGTTTTGTCACACCCTGGCTTCATGCTGCAGGCATGAGCACCACAGGTACAGCCTCACATGACCAGGCCGCAGAGTTGGACGGCCGACTTTGGGATGTGTATCGCCTTCTTCGCAGCGGAGACGTCGAGCGCGCCCGTGTGGAGTCAGCCCTGCTGATCGCCGACTCCGAAGCCGCCGGCAACGACTGGATCGGCGAGCAGCTGCACGACCTTTGGCACGCGCAGCCAGCCCGACGATCCGCCTGACTTCCCCTAGCGGGACGACTTACAGCGCCACCTTCGAGCGCTGTCCGATCCCCGGGGCCGCAAGTGCGTGATAGCCCCCGTCCACGTGCAGGATCTCGCCGCTGATCGCCCTGCCCATGTCGGACAACAAGAAGCACACAGCATCGGCCACCGGGGTGGCGTCGCTGGCGTCCCAGCCCAGTGGCGCGGCTTCGTAGGCATCCAACAGGCTCTGGAAGTCGGGGATACCGCTGGCAGCGCGGGTGTGCAGAGGCCCCGCGGCCACCAGGTTGGCCCTGATCCCCCGCGGGCCGAGGTCCCTCGCGACGTAGCGCATGGTCGCTTGCAGGGCGACTTTGCACACGCCCATCCAGTTGTACACAGGCCATGCCCGTCCGTCGGCATCGAAGTCGAGGCCGACCACCGAGGCACCCTGCGCCGGAGCACACCGCGAGACCACGTCGGCCAACCGGGCGAACGAGGTGGTGGACGTGCGGAAGGCCAACTCGATGGCCTCATCGCTGGCCGACAAGAAGTCCCCCGCCAGGGCCTCCCTGGGCGCGAAGGCAATCGCGTGCAGAGCGCCGTCGACCTCGCGCCCATCCAACTGGTCGACCAGGCCCTGGTAGTCGCCCGGTCGGGTGGCGTCCAGCGTCAGGATCTCCGGCATCCGAGGTAGGGCACACGATGCGGCCTCGGTGAGGTCGCGCACCCGGTCGAAGGTGGTCAGGATCACCTCCGCGTTGTGCAGTTGGGCGCGTTCGGCCACCGCCCAGGCGATCGAGTCGGTGGTGACCACGCCGGTGATCAGGAGTCGTTTCTGCGTCAACATGTTCATCCCTGCTTACTCATGACGAATACGGCCTGGTCGTTGCTGTGTGCCAGCCAAGGCCGCCATTGCAGATCGGTGTCCAAGGCAAAGGCCTCACCGGTACCGGGCTCGATGGCTGCCAGCGCGATCCACTCGTTCGCGACCAGCGCGCCCACGTCCGGGTGCTGGTCGAGGACCCTCAGGATGTCCGCCGGATCCGCATACACGACGACCTGCAGGCGCAGCGGTTCGTGCATCCAGTTGTCCTGGTCCAGCGGCTGCTCGCGGAAGACCCCCTGCCAGGGAAGCCCGACCCGCAGGTCGCCGCCCGCACCGCTGAACACTGCGTAGTCACCCACGACGTTGTGCGTGGTCTTGTCCCCCGCCCCGAAGTGCTGCGGGTCGACCGTGGCGAAGTAGTACTGGTTGTTGATCCACTGCGTCACCACCATGGGCGCCGTCAAGAGCAACTCGAGCGTGGAGCCGTCGACGTCCAGGCCGGGCTCGTAGGAGTGCAGGAACACCCGTCCCGAGAGGTTGAGGCCCTTGGTCATGGCGCGCGGGCCGATGACGAACGCCGCGTTGCCGGCCAGACCCCACTCGGGTTGCGGCTCGGCCCAGTCCGCGGAACGCCGCGCGGCGGCACGGGCATCCACACCCGACACTCCCGGCAACTCGGCCATCCTTTCGGCACGCGCGGATACCCCGGCACCAACCAGGTCGGCGCGCAGAGCCCCGACCTTCTCGCGGTGACTGTCGGGCACGTCCTGCTCCTCGATGAGCACCTCGTCGGTCGTGGTGTTGTGCCACGCCGGCACGGCCACGGTTGTGTCGGGGATCGTGATCCCGTGCTCTTCGGCAAGCCGCCTGCGCACCCGTGGGTCGTTGACGACCGCAGCCATCACCCGGGCGTTGACGTAACCACCGTTCCCGCCGCAAGCTCCGCAGTCGTACGCAGCCGCGAAGGCGTTGTTCTCCACCTTCGCCGCGTGGCCCGTCACCAGGATGACCGGCGCCAGGTTCTCGACCAGGCCCAGTGCACGAAGCATCCCGGCTGCCGCCGACGTTCGTTGCTCGACGGTCATTCCCATACCGATCTCGTCACTTCCGGCCACATCAAGGTGGCCCAGGTGCAGCTCACCGCGGTGCGCCGGTTGCAGGCGGTCCCGCCAGCGTCCCCACATCCCCGGCGCAGCGGTCTGCGCGAGTGCGTCCAGACCGGCCAGTGCCCCCAGGCCCTCCGCGACTGCGAAGGCACTGGCCGGGCGCGCCGTCGAGGACACCAAGCCACCCCTGATGGCCGTCGGGGTCCCGTAGGAGTGGCTCACCGAGTCGTTCTCCGTGATCGTGAACGCCGGCTTGAGCAGGACGGGGCACTGGTCGCTGGATGACCCGCTAGCCGTCTCATGACGCAGCGCAACCCCGAAGAACCCGGCGAAGCCGTGCGTGTCGTAGTCGCCGCGCGCCTCGAGGTGGCGGCGGAACCGCTCCGAGCGCACATCGATGCACATGATGACGTGCGCGGTGGGGGTTTGGTCGCGCTCGGCCAGGTGGGCCGACCGCGTGCTCACCTGATCCATCAGGTGATTGCGGTAGCGCTGCTCCCAAGCCCGCTGCCAGACCACGACCCGTGCAGTGGTCTGCAACTCGTTGGCGATCGCGAGCCCATCGCGGGCGTCATTCACACCCAGCAGATCGTTCACAGCTGCGATCTCGGCCACGGCCCACTCGCGATCGGTCTGCTCGGCTGCCGAGAACACTCGACCGTCTGCGGCCGCACTCGCGAGCACGTCGAAGCTGACGCGGATCGCCAGCAGGTCGACGATCAAGCCCGGGTCGCGCTGCTTGAGACTGGCCACCCAGCCCGGGTCCTTCGCGACCAGCCGCGAGAGGTAGCCGACCTGCTCGGAGGTCGGGATCACGTTGTGCAGCAATACCGCGACCGCCGCTGCGGGCTGCTCGGGAAGCGAGCGCACAGTCGAGCTGAGTCCCCGCAGGCCCAGATCCTGCACATCCGTCTGGAACGCTTTCCAGAGCCCGCCCGCGAAGGGCTGGCCGCTGTTGGCAAGCGCCGTCCAGGCATTGGCCAGGCCCGAGACCTTGTCGCCGATGCCCGCCTGTTCGCCAAGGGTTCGCGGACCGGCGGCGGGGCGGTGCAGCAACTGTGCGATCTGCTCATCGCTGAGCCCGGCCAACAACTCCTGGGCGTGCGACTGCGACTGCTGGCTCAGTTCCCACTGCGCGCGACCTGCTAGGAAGTCGGCCACGGTCTCGTTGGGAAGTGAGAACCCGTCGGCCGCAGCGATGAGGTCGGCGCGCGTGAAACGCCCCCCGGTCATCGCCTGCAGGTACTGGGACTCGTCCATGTGCGCACGCGCCCCCCAGGTCCGGGCGGCCACCTCAGCTGCATCGGAGAACGCCATGGCCTGCAGCCCTGACAGCGGGTTGACCGCAACCGCGGAGTTGATCGGCCACATCGGGCCGACCATGGAGGATGCGGCATCCACGGCCACGTCGACGGCAGGCGCGTCTGTCAGGGAGATGGCGGGCACTTGGCCCTTGATCCGGGTCGCGGTGTCCACGACCAGCGGACTCACGAAGCGGCTCAACCAGTTCCTCGAGACGGCGTACATTCCCACCGACCCGAAGGCGAGGACCGCCGCTGTCAGCGTCAATGCACCGACCCCGGACCAGACACCTGGCATCTCGAAGATGCGCACCCAGACACCGAGCGCGACGACGTATGCAAGCAGTCCGGCCACGGTCGCGACCATGGACCACGCGCGACCACGGGCGGTCGAGTGCACTGCGGTCCGGACATCCGGCCAGACCAGGGCGCACAGGGCGAATGTGGCGGTGACACCGGCGATTGCCAGGGGCACCAGGTCCACTACTGGTCGGGAGACCCACGTGTTGACACCTAGGCCGATGACCACCGCGCTGATGCCTGCCAGCATGATCGCCATGGGGGCCTTGACACCGGAGAGGTCGGGGACCCGGGGCCGCTGCGGAGCGCCGCCGGCCCGCAGGAACAGCCAGCCCTTGTAGAAGCCGTGACCGATGAGGTGCAGCATGGCGAACGCCGGCAGGCCGAGGCCGACCTGGACGGTCATGTAGCCCATCTGCGCCGACGTCGAGCTGGCAAGCTTGCCCTTCACATCGGGACGCACTCTCATCGCAGCGGTGCCGAGGACGGCCGTGACCCCACCCACCACGACCAGCGCGAGCAGCACCATCGGCGAAGAGGAGAACACGCCCCAGTAGAGGACTGCCAGCAGACCGAGTCCGTTGACCACCCCGGCGTGCAGCAGAGCCGAGACCGGCGAAGGAGCCTCAGCGGTCAGCGGCAGCCACCGCCATGCGGGAACCAGCGCCGAGCGCACAATTCCGGCTACGGCCATGAGCGCGGGAACCACCCACGACACCTCACCGATGTCCGAGCGCGAGGAGGTGCCACCGAGGACGAGGACCACAATGGCAGCCCACAGCGCAGCGTCCCCGACCAGCAGCCGACCTGCCACCCGGCGCCCGGCGCTGATCGCTGTCGGGGTGCCGGCGTGGGCGACCAGGGCGGCCACCGCCAGTCCGCTGACGGTCCAGCCGACCGCCGTTAGCAGCACCGGATTGGCGACCACTGCTAGCCACAGCGCGACGATCGCGAGGCCCAGATACCCGGCGTATCTGCCTTGACGTGCCTGGCCGCGCAGGTTACGAGACGAATAGGTGGCTACCAGCCAACCCATGGTCAAGATGAAAGCCCCCAGCAGAATCGATTCCGCAGTGAACCAGAACGGCCCGACAGGTTCTCCGTAGAAAGCCCATGAGGCAAACAGAAAGGCGATCAGGCCCGCGAGGGTGCCCTTCGCAACATGACTGATGTTTGGCATGAAGTCATATTAGCGTATTGCACTTCCGGTATTGCAAGCCCTATGTCAAACGTGTCGTCATTGGCCTTCGCCGGTGATGAACGGCTGTCCGCACACCGACAAGCTGTAGTTGTTGACGTTGGCTTCCGCAGCCGAAATCACGTCCTCGTTGTCGGCCAGCCACGCATCCGCGCGCGCCGCCTGAGCAGGGCTGCCCGTGACCGTGAGGGCCAATTTGCGCACGGATTCGGCGTAGAGCGCCAGATCCTCCTCGATCGCACCCGGAGCCACCGCTCGGGCTCCTTCGACCAGTGCCACGAACTGGGTCGGATCCTCCACCTGCTGCGCGGCACCGGAGGTCTTCTTCAGGTAGGCGCAGAACGTCGTGTCCGCGGCCTTCGGCTGCTCAGGGCTCTTTGAGGGTTTCACCGTCGGACTGGTCGCCGCGACTGGCGTGCTGGGCTCAGGGGTCGGGCTCTCGGACGCCGGCGCTTCGGAAACCGTCCCGGTGTCCACCGGCTCCGGCGCCGATTCGGTCTGTGAACAACCCGCCAGAAACCCGGCGCACAGCAGTAAACCGATCAGAGCCTTCATGGCAACCACGGTAGCCCAGCGCTCAGAAGTGATCCTCGTAGTAGGTGCTGCGGTCAGGCCGCGAGGGGGTTTGGATCAGGATCTGACCCATCGACACGGTCATGGAGCCCAGCAGATTGGCAAGGTTGGCGAAAGCGTTCAGGCGAACAGACATGGCGGCCACCTCCTGCCCACAAGCCTCGCGCGGTCTTGTTGCGATGGTGTGAACGTTGGGTACACATCCGGCTCGCGTACCGCTACATCTACTCCGGACGGACGATGGGGAACAGCATGGTGTCGCGGATGTTCTGGCCGGTGAGCATCATGATGACCCGCTCCACGCCCATTCCCTGCCCGCCGGCCGGCGGCATACCGTACTCCAGCGCACGCAGGAAGTCCTCGTCCACCTCCATGGCCTCCACGTCGCCGGCCGCAGCCAGCAGACTCTGCGCCACCAGCCTGTCGCGCTGGTCGAGCGGGTCGATGAGTTCGGTGTAGGCCGTGCCCAACTCGGCACCCCAGCCCACAAGGTCCCACTTCTGAGCCAAGCGGGGCTCCGAGGGCATCTTCCGCGTCAAAGGCGAGACCTCCGTGGGGAAGTCCAAGTAGAACGTCGGGAACGTCGTGGTGCTCTCACACAGTTCCTCATACAGCTCGAGCACCACCTGCGAGGCATCCCACGAGGGGTCCATCGGGATGCCAAGGCGAGCCGCGTGGGCGCGCAGAACCTCCACACTGGTGTCGACCGTGACCTCCTCGCCCAACTTGGCGCTGACCGCACCGTGCACGGTCATCGTCGGCCACTCCGGGGAGAGATCGACCTCCTCGTAACCGCCGTCCTCCAAGGGCCGCCTCGCGATCGGCTCGCCGTACACGGCCGTGGCGATCTCCAGAATCAAATCGCGGGTCAGCACCCGCATCGTCTCGTAACTCCCGTAGGCGTCGTAGACCTCGAGGCTGCTGAACTCGGGGTTGTGGCTGGTGTCGGCACCCTCATTGCGGAAGTTCCGGTTGACCTCGAAGATCTTCTCGACACCGCCGACCAGCAGCCGCTTGAGGAACAACTCCGGTGCGATCCGCAGGTACAGGCGCATGTCGTAGGCGTTGATGTGGGTGATGAACGGACGCGCGTTCGCCCCTCCGTGCACGGTCTGCAGCATCGGGGTGTCCACTTCGAGGAAGTCCCGGCGCCACAGGCTCTCACGCAGCGCCCGGATCGCCGTCGACCGCAGGGCGACCATCTCGCGTGACGAGTCGTTGACGATCAGGTCCACGTACCGCTGGCGGGTTCGGGCCTCGGGGTCTGTGAGCCCCGCGTGCTTGTCGGGCAGTGGCACCAGGCACTTCGAGGTGATCACGAAGTCGGTGGCCATGACCGACAGTTCCCCGCGCTTGCTGGTGATGACCTGTCCGACAACCCCGACGTGGTCACCGAGGTCGACCTCGTTCTTCCAGCGGTCGAGTGCTTCCTGGCCCACCTCGGCCAGGGACAGCATCACCTGCATCTGGCCGGACCAGTCCTTCACCTGGGCGAAGACCAGCTTGCCGGTCACCCGGTTGAGCATCACCCGCCCCGCGATGCGCACTGTCTGGCCGGTACGCGCATCTGCTTCAAGGTCCGGGAACCGTGCTCGGATGTCGCCAATCATGTCCGTGCGGTCGAAGTCCGTGGAGTAGGGATCCACACCACGCGCCCTGATCTGCTCGAGCTTGTGCCTGCGCACCACCTCCTGCTCGGGCAGCCGTCGCAGTGCCACCTCGGACTGCTCGGCCTCCTGCTGACTCAACTGCGCGGCCACAGGTTCCCAAAGAGCAACGGGCGACAACGCCGCACCGTCGGCCAGCGACTCCCGGCGAGTTCCGGTGAACGGTAGACCTGGCTTCTCCACGAAACCCTCGGCGATGCCCGCCGCGATGCCAACCCGCGGAAGGTCGCCGGAGCGTTCGAACAACAAGTAGCGCGGCACCCAGTCGGGTTCGTACTTCTCGTTGGACTTGTACATCGACTCCAACTGGAACCAGCGGCTGGCGAACATCAGCAAGCCGCGCGACGCCCGCATCACCGGTCCGGCTCCGATCTTGGCGCCCTCCTCGAAGATGGCGCGCATGACCGCGAAGTTCAGCGAGAGCCGGTCAACGCCGATGACCGGGCCCGCTTGTACGGTGGCCGTCACCATGGTCTCCATCGAGCCGTTCTCCGCCTGCGGATCGCGGCGCATGAGGTCCAAGGAGATGCCCCGGGAGCCCCACGGCGAGAACGAGAGCAGACCCTTGCGGACACCCTCGGCGTCGAAGATCTCGGTCAAGACGCAGTCACCGTCCAACGGATCGCCCAGGCGACCCAGCGCCATCGAGAAGCCGCGTTCGTTGTCGGTGTCACGCCACCGGTCTGCGTCCACGATCACTGCAGCCATCTGATCCTGCGGGATGTCGCGGTGACGGCGGACCCGCGTGGTGTACCCATCGCGTTCGAGACGGTGAACGGCCTGCCGAACCGCGCGCATGTGGCGTCCGTCCAGGGTGTATTGCGAGAACTCGATGATCGCCTCATCGCCAAGCGACAGAGCCTCGAGGCCGGCGCGCACGTAGGCCTCGGCACCCGACTCAGAAGCGCCCATCGCCGCCGGCGCCCACCCGAAGTGCCGCGCTTCCTCCAGCCACGCTTCTATCGCCGGTGGCCAACTCTCCGGGTCACCGATGGGATCGGCGGACGCGAGACTCACGCCATTGACCACCCGATACGTCACAGCCGCTTTGCGCGAGGACGACCAGATGACCGACTTGTCGCGACGGGTGGCGAAGTAGGCCAGCGAGTCCCTGTCTCCCTGCTCGTGGAGCAGTACCCGCAGGTCCACCTCGTCCGGGCCATTGATCCGGCCCTGGTTGCCCCGCGTGCGGAACAGGGCGAAGCCGAATGCCACATAGACGACCGTTCCCAACCCGCCGAGCAGGAAGGGCACAGGCCGAGTGGCGCGACCATCGATGCCGGTGGTTTCGGCGGATCCGAGACCACCGAAGACGTTCAGTGCCGAGTACCCCCAGGAATCGCCGCGCGAGACTGAACCCGGCAAAGCCTCCACCATGGCCCATCCGATCGGGATGGCTATGGCGAATCCGACGACCAGAGTGGCGATCGCCACGAACACGTTTCGTCGCGGGACGACCGCAAAGAATTCCTTGCGGGACACGATCAGCACCACGAACAGCACCAGCGAGGTCGACGCGGTGAGGATCTCCTTGGTGCGCAGGTCAGGTTCGGAGGCGATCAGCGCCACGGACACAAGCATTCCCAGGCCCAGCAGGATCACCATGAACCACCAGGCTGACCGCTTGCGCTTACCCAAGGCGGAGCCGAATATCGCCAGCAACGCAGCCCACGCCAGGTTCGGCGGGGCGGGCACGAGAACGACCTCGATGACTTCCCTGACACCGCTCAGCGCCCTTGCCAGCGGCGGGAAGACCGCGGTGACTGCGCTGAAAACAGCCACAATCAGCAACAGCGTGCGAAGCAAGTTGGGCACGTGGCTGGTCCAGCCCGAGCCCGGCACATAACGCCTGCGCGGTATGTCGGTCTCGATCCGGCGATTCAGATCCTGCGCCGAGGTTTGCGCTGCGTCGAGGGTCATGTCTTGAGTTCCTCCAGATCGACGAAGAGTTTCAGGCTCTCCGGATTCGCCAGTGCTTGGGTGTTGCGCACAGAGCGTCCGTGGACGACATCAGCGACCGCCAACTCCGCCAGTTTGCCCGATCGTGTGCGCGGCATGTCCTGCACGGCGATGATCCGGGCTGGCACGTGTCGCGGAGAGCACCGTTCGCGCAGGCGCTTGATAATGCGAGCGCGCAGCAGATCGTCGAGTTCGTGGCCCGGGATGAGACGCACGAACAGCACGATCCGGGTGTCGTCGTCGAACTCCTGCCCGACGGCGATGGCCTCCAGAACCTCGTCGAGGGCCTCGACCTGCCGGTAGATCTCCGCGGTGCCGATGCGCACACCAGCGGCATTGAGCGTCGCGTCGGAGCGACCCAGGATCACAAGACCGTCGTGCTCTGTCCACGCCGCGAAGTCCCCATGTGTCCAAAGGCCAGGGAATCGTTCGAAGTAGGCAGCCGTGTACTTCGTGTCACCCGGATCACTGACGAAACCGATCGGCATGCTCGGCAGGGCGTTGCGACACACCAGTTCACCGGTCACACCGGCCTGGCCGCGCAGACTCGAACCGTCCTCGTCGAGCACGTCGACGTCGGCACCGAGAGCCGGCGCCTGCAACTCCCCGGGCCATACCGGCGAAGTGGGATCGCCCAACGCGAAGCATCCGCAGATATCGGTCCCTCCCGAGATGGAGGCCAGATGAACGTCGGGCTTGACCGCTTCGTACACGTACTCAAACCCTTCGGGCGACAGCGGCGACCCCGTGGAGCCCACGGTGCGCAGCGACGAGAGGTCCCTGCTCGTGCCGGGAGTCAGGCCCTGCTTGCTGCAGGCATCGAGGTACTTGGCGCTGACCCCGAACAACGTGATCTGCTCCTGCTCGGCGATCTCCCAGAGATGATCGGGACCGGGGTGGAAGGGCGAGCCGTCGTAGAGGATCACGGTGGCACCAGCAGCCAGCGCGCTCACCAACCAGTTCCACATCATCCAACCGCAGGTGGTGAACCAGAAGACCCTGTCACCTGCCCGGATGTCCATGCTCCACCGTTGCTCGGACGCGTGCTTGAGCAGGAATCCGGCTGACCTGTGCAGGATGCACTTGGGGACCCCGGTCGTGCCCGAGGAGTACAGGACGAAGCCCGCGGCGTCGAAGGGCATCTGCTCGAAGTCCAGTTCCGCGGGCCGCGCGAGGAGGTCGCTGAAGGCGATGGTGGTCTGATCCAACTCCACCGTGGCGTCCTGATCGAGCTCACCCACCAACCACACCTGACGCAGGCTGGGCAGCCCCTGTGCGATCTCACGCAGAGCACCGCGGCGATCATGACGTTTCTCGGCGTATACGTAGCCGTCAGCAGCGACCAGCACCTTCGGGCCCACCTGGGAGAACCGGTCCAGAACACCGGCCGGGCCGAAGTCCGGACTCGTCGAGGTGAACACCGCCCCGATGGCCTGAGCAGCCAGCATGGTGATCACCGTCTCGGGGGTGTTGGGCATCCAAGCCGCCACGACGTCGCCCTGGCCCACTCCCGCATCCAGAAGCCCCCGGCGCACCGAGCCCACCGCTTCGCCCAGTTGCGACCACGACCACACACGGCGCTGGCCGTCTTCGCGCCTGAACACCAGTGCGGTGTCGGCCGCTCCCGGCAAGGTCTGACCGGCCAGCAGGTTCTCCGCGTAGTTCAGGGTCGCGGCGGGGAAGAACTTGGTCCCGCGCAGATCGTGCCCGGCAGGGGGTGGAACCACAGCGGGGCCGTCGCCCCTGTCCCCCACAACATCGCACTCGCCCCAGACCAGATCCCAGAAATCGCCGGGCGATTCCACGGAGAAGTCGTGGAAGTCGGCCATCGTGACCATCGGCATGTCCGTGATGGCTTCAACTTCATCCATCACCTTGCGGACCGATGAACGCTGGACGGCGGCCACGTCGGGCCGCCACAAAGGTTCGGGCACTACCCGAAGTTAGCCGATGGGACTGGCAGCGGGGGATTCAGTGGCTGCTGGCGTCCCGGATTCCGACGGTGTGGCCGTTGATGTGGGCGACGCGGACGGCGACGGCGACCCCGAGATGGAAATCACCGCGGCTGCACTGGCCTCGAGCTTGCTGGCCTCGGCACGCAGTTTCTCAGCGTCGGCCGGGTCGACCTGACCGCCATTGTCCAGCGCGGTCGTCGCCACGGATGCGCCGTCGGTCACCGAGGACTGGAACGTCTCGACGAACGTGCGGTAGAACTCCGGGGCATTACCCGCTGACACGGCGGCGATACACGCACTCTGATACTGGTCCATGATCGGCTTGATGTCCTTGGCCAGTTGCTCGAAGTAGGCCTGGTTCTCCTCCAGGTCCTTCGCGATCGCCACGTCGTTGAGCCGGGCCGCCACTGAGGTACTCAGGTCGTCGGCAGTGAGCGCGGCCCCCAGATCGGAGCAGGCTGGGTCCACCGTTCCTGAGAATGTGGCCGTCACGTCGACCTGCCCGTTGGTGCTTCCCGATCCGCCCGTGCTGGATCCACGGAACAGGAAGAACCAGAGCAGACCCAGGATCAGCACCCCGACCAGCAAGGTTCCGATCACCAGTGCTGCGAGGCGCTTGCCCGAGGTCTTGGGTCGGCCGTCCGCTGCCGTGACGGGCATTCCGGTGAGGGGGTCGATGCTCTCGGCCGTCGGGAAGACGTTGGTCTGACCCATGGGCGAGCCGGGTGCCAGACCCTGGGGCACCGCTGCCGGAGGAACGGCCGATCCCCATGTCCCGCCGGGTGGCTGTTGCCAACCGCCTTCCGGCTGAGCAGGGGCCTGACCCCACTGCTGCTGCTCCGGCTGGGCAGGGGCCTGACCCCACTGCTGCTGCTCCGGCTGGGCAGGGGCCTGACCCCACTGCTGCTGCTCCGGCTGGGCAGGGGCCTGACCCCACTGCTGCTGCTCCGGCTGGGCAGGGGCCTGACCCCACTGCTGCTGCTCCGGCTGAGCCGGGGCCTGACCCCACTGCTGCTGCTCCGGCTGAGCCGGGGCCTGACCCCACTGCTGCTGCTCCGGCTGAGCCGGGGCCTGACCCCACTGCTGCTGCTCCGGCTGAGCCGGGGCCTGACCCCACTGCTGCTGCTCCGGCTGAGCCGGGGCCTGACCCCACTGCTGCTGCTCCGGCTGAGCCGGGGCCTGACCCCACTGCTGCTGCTCCGGCTGGGCCGGGGCCTGACTTGCCGCGGTCCAGGGATCGACGGGCTCGGGGGTGGGAACGCTGGGGCCGGGCACCTGCGCGCCTGGCATCGGCTGAGTGTTCTCCGACCATCCCCCGCCGTCCCACCAGCGCACCTGGCTGGCATCCCGCGGGTCCTGGTACCAACCAGGGGACGGGTTTCCGTTAGCCATCTCGCCGCACCTTTCGTTCGCCTGTCTAAACAGTAGTCGGCACGCCTAGGCGTGGCGATGAGAAGGAATCCACGGGGGCGCCGATTACGAACAGTCACGAACGGCTCGGGCGCGCGACGCGTCAAGCGCCGTGCATGTCCTCCAGACTCATGCCCTTGGTCTCCCTGATGAACTTCGCCACGAAGAAGAAGGACAGGACAGCGAACACCGTGAAGACGCCATAGGCGAAACCCAAGCCGATGTCGGACATCCCCGGGAACGAGACACTGACGAGGAAGTTCGCAATCCACTGCGCAGCGGCGGCCACGGCCAAGGCTGCGGCCCGGATCCGGTTCGGGAACATCTCGCCCAGTAGCACCCACACGACCGGGCCCCACGAGACTCCGAAGAACACGACGTACAGGTTCGCCGCGACCACTGCCATAGGACCTGCCGCCCCGGTCAGGTAGGGCGTGCCGATGGAGTCCACCCCAGAACAGCCGGCTTGACCGGCATCGACGAGGGCCTGCGTGCATGTGGCGGCCGTGCCGAACAACAAGGCCATGACTCCCAGCGTCACCGCCATTCCGGCCGAGCCGACCAGGAGCAATGGTTTGCGTCCGATTCGATCGACCAGCGAGATGGCGACCAGAGTCACGACGACGTTCGTGGTGTTGGTGATCAACGTGATCAGGAACGCCTGGGACTCATCGAAACCAACCGATGCCCAGATGCTGTTGGAGTAGTAGAAGATCACGTTGATGCCCACGAACTGCTGGAAGACGCTCAACCCGATACCGATCCACACGATCGGTTGAAGCCCCAGAGCCTTGCCCTTGAGGTCACTGAATGTCGGTTTGTGATCGCCTGACAGCGAGGCTTTGATCTCGGCAACCTTGGCGTGCTGGTCCCCATCGAGCACGTTGGATAGCACCTCAGCGGCCTCTTCGTCCTTGCCGATCGCCACCAGGTAGCGCGGCGACTCGGGGATCGTCAGCGCCAGACTGCCGTAGACGATCGCCGGGATCAGCATGACCAGGAACATCCACTGCCACGCTTCCAGGCCCAGCAACCACGTGTTGTTCGCGCTCGTCTCCGGCTTGCCGGCACTGGCGGCGTTGAGGATGAAGTAGTTGGTAAGTGCGGTTGTGAAGATGCCCAAGACGATGGCCAGCTGCTGCAGGGAACCCAGGCGTCCGCGAAGTTGGGCCGGCGCGATCTCGGCGATGTACATGGGCGCGATCACAGATGCGATGCCGATACCGGCGCCGCCGATGAACCGCCAGAACATCAGGTCTGCGACGCCAAGCGGGAAGGCCTGACCGATTGCTGCTATCAGGAACAGGACTGCAGCTATGACCATGACCCGGCGGCGGCCGAACTTGTTGGCCAGGGTTCCGGCGAACCAGGCGCCCACTGCGGAGCCCAGCAGTGCGATCGCCACAACGAAACCGATTGCCCCACCGATGTCGAACTTGACCTTGAGGGCGTCGACCGTGCCGTTGACCACAGCCGAGTCGAAACCGAACAGGAAGCCTCCCAGCGCGGCCACGATGGCCATTCGCAGGACGCGACCGGTGTGGTACTTCTCTTCCACAACGGGACCGCTGTCACCGGCTCCGGGCAAGGGACCGTGGGCCATGGCTGACTCCATTCCTCGATGAGGGTGAAACTAGCGAGTCAGGTACCCCTAATGCGCGATCACAGGTCCGCGCGTCCGTGACCGGGTGGACTGGGAGCGCCGTTGCATCCCCACCAGAAGGCATCGGCGCCCACATGGACGCAAATGCGCTGATATCGTCTGCTCCATGCCGCAACTGCGGATCAGAGATGCCGCTGAACTCCTCAACGTCAGTGATGACACCGTCCGCAGACTGGTCGACGCGGGCCGACTGTCGGTCACTACCGACGAAGCTGGGCGCCAGGTGATCGATGGGGCGCAACTGGCAGACCACCTGCGCGAGCGAGCCCAGCCGCAGGACGGCCTGCAGCGCAGTTCGGCGCGCAACAGGTTCCGGGGTCTGGTCACCGAGATCCGGATGGATGCGGTCATGGCCCAGGTCGAGTTGCAGTGCGGTGCCCACAGGGTGGTCTCACTGATGTCCAGCGAGGCGGTGCGAGACCTCGGACTGGAAGTGGGCAGCGTGGCTACCGCGGTGGTCAAATCCACCAACGTGATCGTCGAAGCCCCATGAGAGCCCTGATCGCGACACTGATCCTGACCTTGGCAACAACGGCCTGCTCGGCACCGGACGAGCCTGAAGTCACCGTCTTCGCGGCCTCCTCGCTGAAAGTGCCGTTCGAGCGACTGGAGGCAGTGTTCGAGCAGAACAACCCGGGTTCGAGCATCACCTTCAACTTCGCCGGTTCGGCGGACCTCGTCGCCCAGATCCAACAGGGTGCGCGCGCAGACGTACTGGCAACTGCAGACGAAGCCACCATGGATGCGTCGGGCCTCACCGGCGCGCAGATCTTCGCGACGAACACTATGCAGATCGTCGTGCCCGCGGGCAATCCCGGGCGGGTAACAGGTCTAGCGGACCTGGCCAGCCCGGACCTGCTGGTGGTGGTGTGCGCACCCCAGGTCCCGTGCGGGGCCGCGACCTCCCGGATCGAGGCCCGCAGTGGCATCGACATCTCGGCGGACAGCGAGGAGAACTCGGTGACCGACGTGCTCGGCAAGGTCCGCGCTGGTGAGGCGGATGCTGGGATCGTGTACGCCTCCGATGTGCGAACCGCCGGCCCGGCGGTGGACGCGATTCCGATCGCCACCGGCGACAACACGGTGAACCGCTATCCGATAGTCCAGGTGAGCGAGGACCCACAGGCACGCGAGTTCGTCGACCTCGTGCTGAGTCCGCAAGGCCGCGACGTGCTGCGCGAGACCGGGTTCGGCCCCCCGTGACGACCCATCTGCCTCGCTGGATCTACGTTCCCGCTGCGCTGGGCGCACTATTCATCGCGGCTCCCGTAGTGGCCATGTGCCTTCGGGTTCCGTGGCGGGACTTCCCCAGCCTGATCACCTCTGAAGCTGCACTCTCGGCGCTTGCGCTGAGCCTTCGCACCTCCGCGATCGCGACGATCCTCTGCCTCTTGGTGGGGGTGCCGATGGCCCTGGTGCTGGCCCGGTCGAGATCCCCGATCGTGACCGCAGCCCGACCCTTCGTACTACTTCCCCTCGTGCTGCCGCCGGTCGTGGCCGGTATCGCCTTGCTCTACACCTTCGGTCGGCGCGGTCTGCTCGGTTCGACGTTCGAGGCATTCGGGGTGCAGATCGCATTCTCTACCACCGCGGTCGTGCTGGCGCAGACCTTCGTGGCTCTGCCGTTCCTCGTGCTCAGCCTCGAGGGGGCGCTGCGCACCACCGGCGGGAGTTACGAAGCGGTCGCGGCGACACTGGGCGCTTCCCCAACACTCACGCTGCGCCGGGTGACGCTGCCGACCGTGGCTCCGGCGATCGGGGCGGGCGCGGTTCTGGCCTTCGCCCGGGCGCTGGGCGAATTCGGGGCGACCATCACGTTCGCCGGCAGTCTGCAGGGCGTCACCCGCACAATGCCGCTGGAGATCTACCTGCAGCGCGAGACCGACCCGGACGCCGCGATCGCTTTGTCCGTGGTGCTGGTCCTCGTGGCGGTAGCCGTGATCGGGGTCGCTGCCAGGCGGGTACGGGTATGAGTCTGCAAGCCCGCTTCACGGTGCCCGGGCGCGATCTGGACGTCGAGTTCGCAATCGAGCCCGCCACGACCACTGCGCTGCTCGGCCCCAACGGAGCGGGCAAGAGCTCGGTCCTGCAGGTGCTGGCCGGGCTGCTCCCCGCCAAGGGGAGTGCGTCGCTGGACCAGACGGTCCTGTTCGACGCCGGCCACAGTGTCCCATCGCATCATCGGAGCGTGGCAATGCTGGCGCAGGAACCTCTTCTGTTCCCCCGCATGTCCGCCGTGGACAACGTGGCCTTCTCGTTGCGCGCACGAGGGGTGAGTCCCAGAGCGGCCACGGCCCGGGCGCACGAGTGGCTCGAAACCGTGGGGGTCGCAGAGTTGGCAGACCGTCGACCGCGCCAGCTGTCCGGCGGTCAGGCACAACGTGTGGCCATCGCCCGGGCGCTGGCAGCATCCCCGCGGCTGCTGCTTCTGGACGAGCCGCTGGCCGCCCTCGACGTCGACGTGGCCGCCGGGGTTCGCACAACCCTGCACCGCGTCCTGCACGACCGGATGGCGTTGATCGTCACCCACGAGATCCTCGACGCGGCTCTGCTGGCCGATCACATCCTCGTGATGCAGGACGGCAGGATCGTCGAACAAGGCCCGACCGAGAACATCCTGCGAGAACCCAGAACCGCGTTCGCCGCGCAGATCTGCGGTCTGAACATCCTGCGCGGTGTCGCCTGCGCAACAGACCGTGTGCGCTGCGAGATCGGTGAGGTGGTCGGCGCGGACAACGTCCTGCACACGGGAGACCAGGCCATCGCCGCGTTCTCGCCGGCCAGCGTCTCAGTGCACCGGCAGCGTCCGGAGGGCAGCCCACGCAACGTCTTCACCGCGACGATTCGCGAACTGCGGCCCCTGGGCCACCTGATCCGCGTCCACACCCACGAAATCGACGCCGACCTCACCCCGGCAGCGATCGCCGAACTGCGAGTCCGCCCCGGCGACGAGGTCCATCTGGCCATCAAGGCCGCTGAGGTCCGGCTCTACGCGGCCTGATCACCGCGCTTGTCGACCCTGAGGTTGTCCGTTCAAGGATCTTGGGGCATGATGATGCCCATGCCGAACACCACACAGTTCATGTGTATGTGTTCGTGTTGTCGCGCCTAGCCGCCGCCCATCAGCCATATCCATGGACGATCGGTGTCTGGGCCTCCCTCAGAGCCGATCCCCTCGCCTCTGAGCACCCTGCCGCCGGTCTCCGCTACCAGGAGAACCGATGTCGACCAGCACCCGACCCACCCGGAGCAAAGAGACCGGGCAATGGGCCTTGGGACAACGCACGCCCCTGAACGAGAACGAGAAGTTCAAGCAGGAGGACGACGGGTTGAGCGCCCGTGCCCGCGTGGAGCAGATCTACGCCAAGGAGGGGTTCGCCTCCATCCCCGCTGAGGATCTGCGCGGCCGTCTGCGGTGGTGGGGCCTGTACACCCAGCGCCGCCCCGGTATCGACGGTGGCCGCACCGCCAGCCTTCCTCCGGAAGAACTCGACGACGAGTACTTCATGCTGCGGATCCGCAGCGACGGCGGCATGCTCACGCTGGAGCAACTGCGCACGATCGCTGACATCTCCGTACGTTTCGGTCGCAACACCGCTGACATCACCGATCGTCAGAACATCCAGTTGCACTGGATCCGCATCGAGGACATGCCCCAGATCTGGCAGCTGCTCGAGGCTGTGGGGTTGTCGACCACGGAGGCCTGCGGTGACACCCCGCGTGTGGTGCTGGGCTCCCCCGTGGCCGGGATCGCGGCCGACGAGATCATCGACGGGACCCCTGCAATCGACGAGATCGTGCGGCGGTACGTGGGCGATCCGGAGTACTCGAACCTGCCACGCAAGTTCAAGAGCGCGGTCTCCGGCTCCCCCCGCCAGGACGTTGCCCACGAGATCAACTGCGTGTCCTTCGTCGGGGTCGTGCACCCCGAGCACGGCCCCGGATTCGACGTGTGGGTCGGTGGCGGGCTGTCCACGAACCCGATGGTCGCCCAACGGCTGGGCACCTGGGTCGCGCTGGACGAGGTCCCGGACGTGTGGGAAGGGATCATCAAGATCTTCCGCGACTACGGCTACCGGCGCCTGCGCAACCGGGCACGGCTGAAGTTCCTGGTCGCCGACTGGGGTGCCGAGAAGTTCCGGGAGGTCCTGGAGCAGGAGTACCTCAAGCGCTCGCTCACCGACGGGCCTGCCCCCGGCGAGCCGACCGGGCGCCGCGATCACATCGGCATCCACCAGCAGAACGACGGCCGCTACTACGTCGGTGCCGCACCCACCGTGGGCAGGGTGTCCGGTGAGAAGTTGGCCGCGATCGCAGCGCTGATGCAGCAGGCCGGTACCGACCGTCTTCGCCTGACCGCACACCAGAAGCTCGTCATCCTCGACGTGACCGATCCCGAGGAGCTGGCCAAAGGCCTGGAGTCCCTCGGGTTGCAGGTGCATGCATCGGAGTTCCGCCGGGGAGCCATGGCATGCACCGGCATCGAGTTCTGCAAGTTGGCCATCGTCGAGACCAAGGCCCGCACCGCCGACCTTGTCGACCAGCTCGAATCACGCTTCGGCTCCCAGCTCGAGGGCACCGACCTCAGCATCCACGTGAACGGCTGCCCCAACTCGTGTGCCCGTTTCCAAGTGGCCGACATCGGTTTCAAGGGATCGCTGGTTCCCGACGCGAACGGCGACATGGTCGAGGGGTTCCAGGTGCACCTCGGCGGTCGGCTGGGCCCGAACGCGGGGTTCGGTCGCAAATTGCGCGCGCTGAAGGTGACAGCCGACGAGACCGGCGAGTACGTGCAGCGGGTGCTGGGCAACTACGCCGAGCAGCGCACCGAGAACGAGCCCTTCGCCGACTGGGTCGAGCGGGCCGAGGAGGACTCGCTGCGATGAACGTCGTGCACTTCTGCCCCTACTGCGGCGACGAGGATCTCTGGCCCGAGGCCGGCCACGGGACCTGGCGATGTCGGGCTTGCACCCGCACATTCACCGTCCGCATCGTCAAGGCAGAGGAACGCACATGAGCATCGACACACCGACCAACACACCAGAGGTACTGGCTGAGCACGGAGCCGCCGTCGTCGCCGAAGCTGCCGCCAGCGGCGCCGACCACGTTGAACTGGCTCGCACGGCCATCAGGTGGGCCAAGCAGACCTTCGACTCGCTGGTCCTCATGTCCAGCATGGGCGATGAGGTGCTGGTCCACCTCGCGGCGCAGGCCGCGCCCGGCATCGAGGTCGCCTTCATCGACACCGGCTACCACTTCGCCGAGACCCTCGGTACCGCCCACGCGTACGAGGTGACTCAGCCCTTGCGCCTGCTGACCGTCATGCCGCTGCAGACCGTGGCGCAGCAGGATGAGCAGTACGGGCCGCGTTTGTACGAGCGGGACCCCGACCGCTGCTGCGCGATGCGCAAGGTGGAGCCCCTGGAGCGCACGCTGGCCGGACGTGACGGCTGGATCACCGGCATGCGCCGCATCGACGCCCCGACCCGTTCGGACATCGAAATCGTGTCGATGGACGTCCGTCGGCACATGGTCAAGGTCAACCCTTTGGCCCTGTGGACCGAGGAGCAGACCCAGGCCTACGCCGAGGAGAACGGTGTGCTGCTGAACCCCCTGCGGCAGGCCGGTTTCACCTCGATCGGCTGCGCCCCATGCACCCGCGCGACCGCACCTGGTGAGGATCCACGGGCGGGCCGTTGGTCCGGCAACGCCAAGACGGAGTGCGGACTTCACGTCTGAGATCCCGCTGCGAACGGCTGTCACCCATCCGCAGTAGCCGGACTTGACGCGACGGATTCCGCAATCGGCGCTATGGTGCGCTACGGAATCCTCAGACCTGCAAGGAGTGCCGATGAGTCGTACTGCCCGCGACGCCATTTCTCTGCCCCCGCCTCCCGCCGACTACGGCGTGGTACTGCTCTCACACGGCAGTGCGGACCCCCGCGCGAGACTCGCGTGTGACCTGCTGGCGCGCAGAGTGGGGCATCGGCTCGGGGCATTCGTGGCCCAAGCAGTCCTGGACCTCGACCGCCCGCGCCTCGACGGGGCTGTGGCCTACTTGCAGTCCAAGGGGATCCGGGACCTGGTCGTGGTCCCGATGCTGCTGACCACGGCCTACCACGCGACCCAGGACGTGCCTGCGTTCGCAGCCGCCACGCAGGCTGCACATCCGAACACTCGCATCACGATCGCGACTCCGATGGGCGCGGACCCGCACCTGCTCAAAGGCCTCGACGCCGTGCTCAAGACAGCCGGTTTCAGGCCCGATCCGCAGACCGCTGTGGTCCTGGCTTCCGCGGGCTCCAGTTACTCCGCAGCCCGGACCCGGCACGCTGCGCTGGCACTGGAGTGGCGCACACACGGCTGGGGCGCGTCGGCCGTTGCCTTCGCGTCCGGTGAAGGTCCCACGGTTGGCGACGCGGTGGGCCAGTTGCAGGCGTCGGGGTACGAGCGGGTCTGCGTGGCGCCGTTCGTCATCGCACCAGGGGTCATGTCCCAGCGGATCGCCGCCGCTGCACGCGAAGCAGGGGCCCAGCCCATCACCGGAACGCTGCACAGCACCGACGCCGCGATGGAGGTCGTGTTGCGCCGCGTGCGCTCCGCGGTCGAACAGCGCGACATGCAACTCGCCTCAGGCTGAGCGACACCGACCGCATGCAACGATGCGGTCATGGACTTCAACCTTCCCGAGGAGATCACCGCCCTTCGCGCGAGCTTCGCCGATTTCATCGACCGCAGCGTCCGGCCCCTCGAAGACGACATCGCCGTCGAGTTCGACACCCTGTCACCTGACCGCGACCGGGTCCGGGAGGTCATGGACGAAGTGCGGACCATGTCGGTGGACGCCGGGTTCTTCGCCGCACACATGCCCGAGTCCGTCGGTGGCCAGGGTTTGAGCACGCTGGGGATGACAGTTCTGGTGGAGGACGCCGCCCGCAGCGGTTCGCGCCTGGCCATGACCGCGATCTCCCCGCCCAACCCGGCCGGGCCGAGTTCACTGCTGCTCAAACTGCCCGAGCACCTGCTCGAGCAGTGGGTGCGACCGGTTGTGGAGGGCACCAAGACCGCCTGTTTCGCGCTCACTGAGCCGGAAGCGGGCTCCGACGCCCAGGCGATCCGCACCAAGGCGGTCAAAGACGGTGACGGGTGGCGCATCAACGGTCACAAGCACTACATCACCAACGCCTCGCACGCGGACTTCACCGTCGTGTTCGCAGTCACCGACGCCGAGAAGCGCGCCGCCGGTGGGATCACCGCATTCCTGGTCCCCGCAGAGCAGTTCCGCCGCGGACCTACCCAGTGGAACATCTCGGACACCCACCCGGGGGAACTCTTCTTCGAGGACGCATGGGTCCCCGACGACCACGTCGTGGGCGAGGTGGGCCTCGGCTTCTTCGCCGCGATGGAGTTCCTCAACGCCGGTCGCGCCTTCATCGGCGCCCAAGCTCTGGGCCTTGCCGAGTTCAGCCTGGATGCGGCGCTCTTGCACGTGCAGACCCGCACCGCCTTCGGCAAACCCCTGGCCGCGTTCCAGGGTGCCAGCTTCCCGTTGGCCGAATCCAAGGTCGAGATAGAGGCCATGCGCTGGCTGGTCTACCACTTGGCGTGGGCGGTGGACGAGGGGCAGAACCCGATGCTCGACGCCTCGATCGTCAAGTACTACTCCACCGAGCGTGCCTATGCCATCGCTGATCGCTGCCTGCAGGTGTTCGGGGGAATGGGGCTCATGAAGTCCGGTCCGACTGAGCGTGTCTTGCGCCATCTGCGGATGCTGCGAGTGGTCGAGGGCGCCTCCGAGATCCAGTTGCTGGTGATCTCCCGGGCGCTCACCGCCAAGTAGTCGCATCGGCGTCGAGTCCGTACCGTGACCCTGCTGGGCGAGCCGACATGTGCGTTATGCCGAGAGGGTCATTACCCTTAAGTGCGGATGCCACTCAACCCCAGGGGCACATGTGACCACTGACGCAGGTAACACTTTCGGCGCGAACGAATGGCTCGTCGACGAGCTGTACGAGCAGTACTTGCAGGATCGGCATTCCGTCGACCCCGCATGGTGGGACTTCTTCGCCGACTACACGCCGTCCGATCCCGCCCGGGCAGCGGCGCTGAAGTCCAAGATCGAGCAGGCTCGCGCCAGTCGCAGTCCCGCTCCGGCGGCCCCGGTGACTCCCAAACCGGCCGCACCCCAGGTCACCACCGAGGAGGCCACGGTCCTGCGCGGGCCCGCCGCCCGGGTGGTCACCAACATGGAGGCCAGCCTCGGGGTCCCCACTGCGACCAGTGTTCGGGCGATCCCAGCCAAGCTGCTGGTCGACAACCGCGTGGTCATCAACAACCACCTGAAGCGCAAGCGGCAGGGCAAGATCAGCTTCACGCACCTCATCGGTTTCGCGATGGTCCAGGCGATGAAGGCCATGCCGAGCATGAACGTCTCCTACGCAGAGGTCGACGGCAAGCCCGCGGTCGTTCAGCACGAGTCGATCGGTCTGGGTATCGCCATCGACATGGCCAAGAGCGACGGTACCCGGCAGTTGCTCGTCCCCAGCATCAAGAACGCCCAGGACATGGACTTCGCTGCGTTCCGCCACGCCTACGAGGACCTGATCCACAGGGCCCGCACCGGCAAACTGACCGTGGACGACTTCGCGGGCACCACAGCCAGCCTCACCAACCCGGGCACGATCGGCACGGTGCACTCGGTCCCGCGGCTCATGCCCGGCCAAGGGGTGATTGTGGGCGTGGGTGCCATGGAATACCCGGCGGAGTTCCAGGGGGCGGCCGTCGAGTCGATCGTCCGGCAGGGAATCAGCAAGATCCTCACGATCACCTCCACCTACGACCACCGGATCATCCAGGGCGCTCAGAGCGGCGAGTTCCTGCGCCGGATGCATCAACTCCTGCTCGGCGAACTCGACTTCTACGTCAACGTCTTCCGCTCGCTTCGCATCCCGTACGAGCCGATCCGCTGGGCTCAGGACATCGCCCTGCGCCACGACGACGAGATCTCCAAGACAGCCCGCGTGCAGGAACTCATCCACGCCTACCGGGTGCGTGGGCACCTGATGGCCGACATCGACCCACTGGAGTACAAGCAGCGCGCGCACCCGGACCTCGATGTCGCCAGCCACGGCCTGACCCTGTGGGACCTGGACAGGGAGTACGCCACCGGTGGGTTCGGTGGCCAGCCGTTCATGCAACTTCGGATGGTGCTCGGCATCCTGCGCGACTCCTACTGCCGCACGATCGGCGTGGAGTACATGCATATCCAGGATCCGGAGCAGCGCGCATGGATCCAGCAGCACGTCGAACGCCCCTACGCACCGCCGAACCGCGAACAGCAGATGCAGATCCTGCGCAGGCTCAACGCGGCCGAGGCCTTCGAGACCTTCCTGCAGACCAAGTACGTGGGGCAGAAGCGGTTCTCGCTGGAAGGTGCTGAGTCGACGATCGCTGTGCTCGACGAGATCCTCGAGGCGTCCGCCCAGGCCAAACTCGACGAGGTCGCCATCGGCATGCCGCACCGCGGCCGGCTGAACGTACTGGCCAATATCGCAGGCAAGCGTTACGCGCAGATCTTCCGCGAGTTCGAGGGCGGCACGGTCGATTCGGTCATGGGTTCTGGCGACGTGAAGTACCACCTCGGCAGCGAAGGTACCTACACCGCCGACACCGGCGAGGAGATCACCGTCTATCTGGCCGCCAACCCCAGCCACCTCGAGGCGGTCAACCCCGTGCTCGAAGGCATCGTTCGCGCGAAGCAGGACGACCTCGACCGGGGAGAGGAGTTCCCCGTCATCCCCGTCCTGATGCACGGCGATGCGGCGTTCGCCGGCCAAGGGGTCGTGGCAGAGACGCTCAACCTCTCGCAACTGCGCGGGTACCGTACTGGCGGAACGGTTCACATCATCGTGAACAACCAGGTCGGGTTCACCACGCCGCCGGAGAGCAGCCGTAGTTCGGTGTACGCCACGGACGTGGCGCGCACGGTCCAGGCGCCGATCTTCCATGTCAACGGCGACGACCCGGAGGCATGCGTGCGTGTGGCCCGGATGGCCTTCGACTTCCGCCAGGAGTTCAAGAAGGACGTTGTGATCGACCTGGTCTGCTACCGGCGCCGGGGGCACAACGAGGCCGACGACCCCTCGCTGACCAACCCCAACATGTACAAGTTGATCGACCAGAAGCGTTCCGTACGCAAGCTCTACACCTCCTCCCTGATTGAGCGCGGGGACCTGTCCCAGGAGGACGCCGAACAGGCGCTGCAGGACTACCAGACGCAACTGGAGAGGGTGTTCTCGGAGACCCGCGAAGCGATGTCCCACCCCGAGGAGACAAAGCCGATCACGGTCGTCGAGTACCCCGCGCACATCGAAACCGCGATCACCGACGAAACCCTCAAGCGCGTCATCGACAGCCAGGTCGCACTTCCCGAGCGGATCACCGTGCACACCCGCCTGCAGCCACAGTTGCAGCGCCGGGCGCAGATGGTCGAGGACGGCACCATCGACTGGGCACTCGGCGAGACATTGGCTTTCGGCTCACTGCTGATCGAGGGCCGCGACGTGCGCCTCACCGGCCAGGACAGCGGTCGTGGCACATTCGGTCAGCGCCACGCAGTGATCGTCGACCGGCTGACCGAGGAACGCTACGTCCCACTGCACCACCTGTCCAGCGACCAAGGCCGCTATTACGTCTACGACTCCATGCTCAGCGAGTTCGCCGCACTCGGGTTCGAGTACGGGTACTCAGTGCAGAACGACCAGACGCTAGTGCTCTGGGAGGCCCAGTTCGGCGATTTCGCCAACGGCGCGCAGACCATCATCGACGAGTTCATCTCGTCGGGGGAACAGAAGTGGGGGCAACTGTCCGGCATCGTGATGCTTCTGCCCCACGGGTACGAGGGACAGGGCCCCGACCACTCCTCGGCCCGGGTCGAGCGATTCCTGCAACTGTCGGCTCAGAACAACATGACCGTGGCCATGCCAAGTACCCCAGCCAGCTACTTCCACCTATTGCGCTGGCACGCGAAGGCACCGCACCACAAGCCGTTGGTGGTCTTCACCCCGAAGTCCATGCTGCGTCTGAAAGCCGCCGCGTCCAAGGCCGACGACTTCACCAGTGGCTACTTCCGCCCGGTGATAACCGACAGCAACGTCGACCCGGCGAAGGTCCGCAGGGTCGTGTTGTGCGCCGGCAAGATCACCTGGGACCTGCTGGCCGGACGTGCGAAGTCCGGGCGCGAGGACGTGGCGATTTTGCGACTGGAACGGCTGTACCCGCTGCCCGTCGATGAGATCCTCGATGCGCTCAAGGAGTTCCCCGAGGATGCCGAGATCGTGTGGGTGCAGGAAGAGCCGATGAACCAGGGTGCCTTCCAGTACGTGTCGGTCAACCTCCCGGAACACCTCGACGGCAGAACGGTGGGGCGGGTCTCACGTCAGCCCTCGGCCTCACCGGCAACGGGCAGCCACAAAGCTCACGAGGCAGAACAAGCTGGTGTCGTCGCGGCGGCCATCGAGGGCTGATGTACGACAGCGATCGGGGGATCGAGGAGTTGTTACGCCGCCGCGATGGGGAGCACTTCACCGTGGAGTGGCTCGCAGACCAGTTGCGCGTCTACGTCGACCTTCACCCCCACGACGAGA
Source organism: uncultured Actinomycetota bacterium (assembly GCA_963818505.1). Taxonomy (GTDB): domain Bacteria; phylum Actinomycetota; class Actinomycetes; order S36-B12; family UBA10799; genus JADKAV01. The sequence continues at coordinate 341,059 of CAWFSJ010000007.1, read as the reverse complement.
ACGCGGTCGAGCGCTTAGCCACCTGGCTGGCCCGCGACGACGAGGAATGAGCGCCCATTCGCGACGCTGTGTGACCAAACCTGCCATGCGTCAGTAGGGGTGGAGATCTTCGGAAGGCGCGCGGATACTGGAGTCGGCGCGGAAGGGGCTCACCATGGCCGAGGCCGCAAGATTGGTACTGGGCATCCTCACCCGTATGGGTGAAGGACGCCTTGACGTCATCGACACTGTGGCAGCGCTGCGCGACTACATCACTCCAGAGTGGTCCGACGAGGTGTCCGTGTGGGTCCCCTCGATGTCCGTCGATCGTCTGGCGCTGGTCCCGGACTCCCGCGACGAGATGTTCGCCTCGCTACCAGAGGATGTCCACGACGCCGTCAAGGGTCTAATCGAAAGGGACCGACAGGGACTACTGGAGCCCCACGAGGTCTCCGCACTCGCCGGACGGTTCTCGCACAACCACAGTCTGAACCAGGCCATGGCCAGCGCCGTGATCGCACCACTGACGATGCCGGGGCAAGCGGCCGGCGCCTGCATCTACCTGCGGTCCGCGCGCCGGTCCCCGTTCACAGCCCACGAGGCCGACGTTCTCTTGACCGCAACCGCACGATGCACCCCCTTGATCCTGGCCGCGGCTCTCAGCGACCACCAGGTGTTTGAGCGCGACCTGATCCGCAGCCTTCCCGAGGCGGTCATCGCCGTCGATCAGGAGTTCCGAGTCCTGCGGTGGAACCCCGCTGCCGAACACCTTTACGACGTCTTCGCCGAGGACGCGATCGGCGAGAGCCTCGCGACCCTCTACTTCACCCACTACGACGATCCGGAAATGAACGGGGACCGCGCGTGGGAGGAACTGCTTGCAAACGATCACTGGGAGGGATTCGTCACCCAGAGAAGCAAATCGGGCAAGACGGTTTCGGTGTTCGCGTCGGTCACGACCGTCCGTGACGGTACCGGCCGACTCATCGGGGCAGTGGCGGTCAACCGTGACACCAGCGAGATCGCCGCGGCCCGCAGCCAGGTGAACCTGGCTGAACAGATGCTAACCGAAATCCTCAACGCTGCCGGTGCCATGGCCGTGGTCTTGGACCCGGACGGTCTGATCGTGGCAGCGAACCGGGAGTGGCTCGACGTTGCGCTGGCCACAGACGCTCCGATGCAACTGGTGAGCGTGGGAGCGGACTACTTGCGTCCGGTACGCACATCGGTGGCAGCTGGCGACATCACCGCGAAACCGGCCCTGCAACTGTTGGAGTCGGTCCTGACCGGCTCGCAGACCGCTGGCTCGACCGAGTATCGGTGCGACCGCCCGGACGGCCCACACTGGTACCGGATGGACGTGCGCCAGATCTCCGAGGATCGCGCCGCCATCGTGTCCCACCGAGAGGTCACCGAGCAACACCTGCTCGAGGTTGAACTGGCTCACACCAAGACCCACGACACATTGACCGACCTCGGGAACAGGCAGTGGCTCGAGCAACGTGTAGCGCAGTGCTTGGCCGGACGTGCGCAGGATGCCGGCGAGATCGGGATGATCGTCTGCGATGTCGATGGCTTTGCTGCTGTGAACGAGACGCTCGGCTACACCCTGGGCGATGACGTGCTCCGCACATTGGCGGGCCGCCTGCGCGATGTCAGCCCTCCCCGCCTGTCCGTCGTGCGCCTGGGCGGCGACCAGTTCGGCGTGTTCGCCGGGAACATGTGGGGATCCGTACCACTGGTCGACGTCGCCGAACGTCTGCGAACGGCCGTTGCCAAGCCGATCGAGATCGATGGGCGGCAACTGGCACTGTCCCTCAGCGTCGGGATCGCGTCGATTCTCCCCCACACTGATCAGTCTGCTGTGGAGATCACCTCCGAACTCGTCGCGCGTGCCGACACAGCTCGCCTGGACTCGAAGACTCACGGTCGCAACCGCGTGCGCTACTACCGACCCGACCTGCGGGACCGGGCAACCTCCCTGCTGCTCATGCGTCACGACTTCGCAGAGGCGCTGCGCAACGACTCCTTGGAGCTGTATTACCAACAGATACGTCGGTTGACCGACGAGGCGGTCGTGGGCTTCGAGGCGCTGTTGCGTTGGCCCCGCGTCGGTGGGCCCCTGCTCACACCGGCAACGTTCGGCCCGCTGCTTGACGAACCAACCATCGCTGGTCCAGTGGCGGCATGGACCATTGGAATGGCGGCGGAGGCCGCGCACATCCTGCGTGGAGACCCCACGAACGCCCGGATCCGCATCGGCGTGAACATCTCCGCACGACAGTTCCTCGACCTCGACGTCGCGACCTACCTGGAAGCCGCCATGTCGGTGGCCGGGATACCACCAGCAGCCCTCGTGGTGGAAGTTACGGAGACCGCGACCTTCGACGACGATGACCGTGTCCTCACTCAGTTGACGCGTATAAGCGGCTCGGGTGTCCGGGTGGCACTTGACGACTTCGGGACTGGCTACTCGTCGCTGACCCACTTGAAGTCGCTGCCGGTGAATGAGGTGAAGGTGGACAAGACCTTCACAGCCGGTGTGGGCACTGATCCGACGTCGAATGCACTGGTTCGCTCACTCATCGCACTGGCTCACGACCTCGGGCTCGAGGTCATCGCGGAGGGCGTTGAGACCCGCACGCAACGCGGCTGGCTGGCGGACGCGGGCTGCGATTCCTACCAGGGTTTCCTGGCTCACCGACCGGCGCGGCTCGCGGATATCCTGGCATCAGACGGCCACTGAGAGCACCAGCTTCCCGCGCACGTCTCCGGCCGCCAGCCGCTCGAACGCGCTGCGGGCGTCCGCCAAAGCAAAAACCTCGTCGATGTGTGGCCGCAGGCCAGTGGCCTCGCACATGTCGATCAAGCGTTTCAGTTCCACCGCTGTTCCCATCGTCGAACCGATGACGCTCAACTGCCGGAAGTAGACATGGCTGAGGTCGGCAGGTGGCTGGGCGCCGGTAGTGGCACCGCTTACGACCAGCCGACCGCCCGGGCGCAGCGAACGGATCGAGTGCGACCACGTGGCTTGGCCCACTGTCTCGATCACCACATCCACCCGGTGTGGCAAACGCGAACCGGAGTCGAAGACCGCATGCGCGCCCATCTCGGTGGCGAAATCGGGCTTGTCACGTGTGGTCGCCCATACCCGGGCGCCGGCCTGTCGGGCCAGCACGATCGCCGCACTGGCGACTCCGCCACCGGCACCCTGCACGAGAACGGTCTCCCCGGGCTGCACGCCACCGCGGGTGAAGAGCATCCGGTAGGCCGTCAGCCACGCGGTCGGAAGGCACGCGGCTTGTTCGAAGCTCAGCGCCGAAGGTTTGGCGATCAGGTTCTTCTCGGGTACGACGACCCACTCGGCGAACGTGCCCTGGTGCTTCTCGGACAGCAGACTGCGCCCGGGATCCAGCGTCTCGTCGCCTCCCCCGGCGCTGGCCGACCCGATGACCGAATGGACGATCACAGCCCGGCCATCCTGGTCGAGCCCTGCCGCATCGCAGCCGAGGATCATGGGCAGGGCCGATGGCGACAGGCCCACCCCCTTGAGGCTCCAGAGGTCGTGATGATTCAAGGACGCGGCCTTGACCTGCACTGCCGTCCACCCCGGCGGGGCTTGCGGAACAGGGCGCTCACCGACCTCCAGACCACTGAGCGGATCGTCAGAACTGAAGCCGGTTGCGAAGGCTGCGCGCATGGCCGTCACCATAGAGCACATGGTCTCCTTCGGCAGCGACAACCACAGCGGAGTGCACCCAGAGGTCCTGGCGGCGCTCGCAGAAGCCAACACCGGACACACCGGTGCCTACGGGGACGACCCCTGGACCCGCGCGGCCGAGGAGGCGCTGCGCAAGGAGTTCGGCTCGAGCAGCGTGCCGGTGCTGGTGGCCAATGGCACGGGCGCCAACCTCATCGCCCTGCAAGCCTGTGTGCGCCCGTGGGAGGCCGTGGTCTGCTCTGACGTCGCACACATCAACGTCGATGAGGGCGGGGCACCCGAGCGCATCCTCGGCTCAAAACTCGTCGCACTGCCCACCGCGCAGGGACGCATCGACCCAGCGCAACTGGCCGCGACCTGCGAGCGCGCCGGGGACGAGCACGCCGTGCAACCGCGGGTCGTCTCAGTGACCCAGTCCACGGAGTACGGGACCCTGTACACCCCCGAGCAGGCCGCAGCCCTTGCCACCGAGGCCCGTCGGCTGGGCATGTTCGTCCACCTCGACGGGGCTCGCTTGGGTAACGCCGCGGTCGCCCTTGAGCGCTCGCTGGGCGACGTTGCCGAGATGTTCGACGCCGATGTGGTCAGTGTCGGTGGAACCAAGAACGGGCTGCTGGGCGCCGAGGCCGTTGTGTTCCGCAACCCCGCGCTCGCCGGACAGGTCAAGTGGATCCGCAAGGCCACCACGCAACTCATGAGCAAGCACCGTTACCTCGCCGCTCAGTTCCTGGCCATGCTCAACAACGACCTGTGGCGGCGCAACGCCGAGCACTCCAACGCCATGGCCCGGCGCTTGGCCGAAGGACTCTCGAACGCCGGTGTGGCGATCACGCAACCGGTCGAGGTGAACGCGGTCTTCGCGTGGATGCCCGACGCCCAGGAACTCATGGACCGCTATCACTTCTACCCGTGGTTGGCCCCCGACGAGGTGCGGTTGATGTGCTCCTGGGACACAACCGCCGAGCAGGTCGACGAGTTCGTGGCTGCAGTTGAGGCTCGCTGAGGCACCCGCCGCGCCCCCACCCGCCCCGGTCCACACCCACGTCGGTAGCGTTCAGGTCAAGCGAGGAAGGGCACACAATGGACGACACGATCCGCCAGCACAAGTACCTGCTGACTGAGGACCAGATCCCCACGACCTGGTACAACATCATCGCCGATCTGCCGGTCCCCCCACCCCCGCCGCTGCACCCGGGAACCATGTTGCCTGTGGGCCCGGAGGATCTCGCACCCCTGTTCCCCATGGCACTGATCGAGCAAGAGGTCACCAGCGACCGCTACGTCGAGATCCCGGGCGGAGTGCTCGACGTCTACCGCCAATGGCGGCCCACTCCCCTGTTCCGCGCGCACCGGCTCGAAGAGGCACTGGGCACCCCCGCGCGTATCTACTACAAGTACGAGGGCGTCTCGCCCGCCGGCTCGCACAAGCCCAACACCGCTGTCCCCCAGGCGTACTACAACGCCAGGGAGGGCATCAGCAAGCTCACCACCGAGACCGGCGCCGGCCAGTGGGGTACCGCGCTGGCATTCGCCTGCGCCCTGTACGGCATCGAGTGCGAGGTGTGGCAGGTCGGCGCCTCCTACGACGCCAAGCCCTACCGCCGGTTGATGATCGAAGCGTTCGGCGCCAGCGTTCACCGCTCACCGTCGAACCTGACCGAGGCGGGCCGCACCCTGGGGGCAGACCCTGCCAACCAGTCCGGCTCGCTGGGCATCGCGATCTCCGAGGCGGTCGAGGTCGCCGCCACCCATCCCGAGGTGCGTTACGCCCTCGGGTCGGTGCTCAACCACGTCCTGCTGCACCAGACCGTGATCGGCGAGGAAGCCCTGCTGCAGATGGAGATGGCCGGGGACACCCCGACCCACATCGTCGGATGCACCGGCGGCGGCTCCAACTTCGCGGGCCTGTCCTTCCCGTTCCTGCGTGAGAAGCTCGCTGGCAGGATCTCCCCGGAGATCATCGCCGCCGAACCCGCCAGTTGCCCCTCGTTGACCCGCGGTGTGTACGCCTACGACTTCGGCGACACCGCCGGCATGACGCCCCTGATGAAGATGCACACCCTCGGCCACGACTTCGTGCCTGACCCGATCCACGCCGGTGGCCTTCGCTACCACGGCATGGCACCGCTGATCAGCCACGTGTACGAGCAAGGACTCATGACCGCCCAGGCAGTTCCGCAGACGGAGTGCTTCTCGGCCGCGGTGCAGTTCGCCCGCACCGAAGGCATCGTCCCTGCCCCGGAACCCACCCACGCGCTGGCGCTGGCGATCCGGGAGGCCGAGCGAGCCAAGGAGACCGGCGAGGAAACCGTGATCCTGACCGCCTTGTGCGGCCACGGGCACTTCGACCTCACGGCCTACGACGACTACCTCAACGGCCGCATGGTCGACGAGGACGTGACAGCAGAACGACTGGCCCACGGGCTGCAGACCCTGCCCCAGGTTCCAGTCGGCTGAGCCACAAGGCCTACAACCGGGCCACACCGTCCTCGCGCGCCGCGATGGACACAGCTTGGGCGACCTGGCCCGCGACGCGCTTGTCGAAGACTGACGGCACGATGTAGTCCGCGGCCACGTCGTCGCCGACCAGCGCTGAGAGGGCATCGGCCGCGGCCAACTGCATACCCCGCGTGATCCGAGTGGCCCGCACGTCCAGGGCCCCCCGGAACACCCCCGGGAAGGCCAGCACGTTGTTGATCTGGTTGGGGAAGTCGCTGCGTCCGGTTGCGACGACTGCGGCGTACTTGCCCGCCACAACTGGATCCACCTCGGGGGTCGGGTTGGCCAGCGCGAACACGATGGCGTCCTCGGCCATGCCGGCGATCGCACTCTCGGGCACTGATCCAGCCGATACGCCGATGAACACGTCCGCGCCTTCCAGCCCTGCCTCCACTGGGCCAGAGAGGCCGCGCGGGTTCGTCCGCGAGGCAAGTTCTGCCTTCACCCCGTTGAGCCCCTCGCGGTCCGGGCCGAGCAGACCCTGGGAGTCGCACACAACAACATCGCTGACTCCAGCAGCCAGCAGCATGTTGGTCACCGCGACCCCCGCTGCACCGGCACCGGACACGACGGCCCTGATCTGGTCAAGGCGTCGGCCCGTCAGGCGGGCGGCGGACTCGAGCGCGGCGATCACCACGATGGCGGTTCCGTGCTGGTCGTCGTGGAAGACGGGGATGTCCAACCGCTCCTGCAGGCCTTGCTCGATGTGGAAGCAACGTGGTGCGGAGATGTCCTCCAGGTTGATCCCGCCGAAGGCAGGCGCGATGCGCACGATGGTCTCGATGATCTCCTCGCTGTCCGTGGTGGACAAGCAGATCGGCACAGCATCAACCCCGCCGAACTCCTTGAACAGCAGCGCCTTGCCCTCCATCACCGGCAGGGCCGCCTGCGCACCGATGTCGCCCAGGCCCAACACGGCCGTGCCGTCGGTCACCACCAGAACGGTGTTCGCCTTCCACGTGTAGTCGAACACGAGATCCGGGTCGGCCGCGATCGCTTCGGACACCCGGGCCACACCGGGGGTGTACGCCAGGGCCAGGCCCGCTCCGTCACGAATGCGCACGGTGGGGCGCACCTCGATCTTGCCCCGCCTGTGCAGGGGGAATGCCGGGTCGTTGTCTAGATCCACAAGTAATCCTCGTTCTCTGCGATGCGGTGTCATCTTTCCACAGGTGCTTGGGCACAATGGTGGGCAGTTGTCCGGAGGGAAGTTCATGAGTCTGCGTCGTTACGCCGTGCTGTGTGTTGCCGGCACAGCACTCATCGCGCTGTCCGGTTGCCAGGACGGCGCCACGCCCCAGACCAGTCCGTCAGCTGCAGGACCGATCAGCGGCCTGGCCGCCAAGGTGCCCGAGAAGGTGCGCGAGGACGGCGTCCTGACGGTCGGGATCGACCCCAACTACCCGCCGATGGAGTACCTGGAGCGCGGGGAGGCGGTCGGCGCCGATCTGGACATCATGAACGCCATCGCCGGGCGACTGGGACTGCGCGCCCAGTTCAAAGAGGACGCCTACGCCCTGCTGGTCCCGGGTGTGGCTGCCGGTCGCTTCGAGACCGCCATCTCCGCACTGTCGGTGGACGACAACGACCTGCAGAACGTCAGCATGGTGACCTACTACAGGGCGGGCTCCCAGTTGGCGGTGCGCCCACCGGCCAAGAAGCGGTTCGGGCCCAACAACCTGTGCGGGCGCAAGGTGAGCGTTCTGGATGGCAGCGTCCAGTACTCCCAGTTGGTCACGAAGTCCGCGAACTGCACCGAGCAGAAGAAGAAGCCGATCACGATCGTCACCTACAAATCGCAGGCCCCTGCCACCCAGGCGGTCATCGCGAGCAAGGTCTACGCGACGTTGGCGGACTCCCCAGTCATCGAGAGTGCGATCCAGCAGTCCGGAGGGGCGCTGGTGACCAACGGCAAGACTTTCGAGCGCGCGCCCTACGGGATCGCGGTGGCCAGCGAGCGTAAGCAGCTGGCCCAAGTGATCCGCGACGCTCTTGAATCCTTGATCGCCGATGGCACCTACCAGCAGATCCTCGAGCAGTGGGGCATCTCCCAGGGCTCGATCAGCGAGCCGCGCGTCCTGACCCAGCGCAACATCTCCGAACCGACGCCGCTCACGACGTTCACCCAAACCCCTTCGGTCTCGCCCTCGGTGTCGCCCTCCCCGACTTTGTGACAGTCGCATCCACCTTCGGATCGCGACTACCCTGCGGCCTATGGACCCTGCCTCCGAGGTAGTACTGACCGTGCCTGCGCAGACCGCCTACGTGCGGCTCGTCCGCAGCGCGACCGCTGCTGTCAGCGCACAGGCGGACTTCCCGCTCGACACCATGGACGACCTCGCGATCGCAGTGGACGAGGCCTTCGCGATCATCATCGAAGACGCCCCAGCCGACGGCGAGGTCACTGTGACATTCACAGTCACCGGCCACACCGTACGTATCGATGTCAGCGCCGACACCACCTCCGGGCGCCCGGTCGCGCACGACACCTTCGCGTGGACGGTACTGACTGCCTTGGTCGACGAGGTGCAGACCGAGGTGGACGACGGCCGGTTGTCGATCAGTCTGCAGGCCCACGGGGTCGAGACGGTGGCCTCGTGACCGACGCCACCAAAGGGGGCGGCTGGACCCAGGAGCGTCGGGCGCGCGAGCACGAACTGCTGGCCCGCATGGCCGAACTCCAGCCGGACGACCCGCAACGAGGCGCAATACGCGACGAATTGGTGACGATGCACCTGCCGCTGGTCCACCATCTGGCCAATAGGTTCCGTGACCGCGGGGAGTCCCACGACGACCTCGTGCAGGTCGGCACGATCGGCTTGATCAAATCCGTGGACCGTTTCGACGTCGACCGCGGCGTGGAGTTCTCGACCTACGCGACCCCCACGATCGTCGGCGAGATCAAGCGGCACTTCCGAGACAAGGGCTGGTCGGTGCGTGTGCCGCGGCGACTGCAGGAAATGCGCCTGCACATCACCCGTGCCACAGCCGAACTGTCCCAGGAACTGGGCAGATCACCCACGGTCAAGGAGTTGGCCGCGCACCTCGAGGCCAGCGAGGACGACATCCTCGAGGGCCTTGAGTCGGCCCAGGCCTATAGTGCGATGTCCTTGGACGGGGCCGGCAGCGACTCGGAAGGCGGCGCACCCGCGCTGGTCGACACTCTGGGTTCCAACGACGACGAGTTGGCCAACGTCGAATACCGCGAGACGCTGCGACCGCTGCTGGAGGCCCTGCCCGACAGGGAACGGCAGATCATCTTGTTGCGGTTCTTCCACAACAAGACGCAGTCACAGATCGCAGAAGAGGTCGGGGTCTCCCAGATGCACGTCTCGCGCCTGCTGGCCAAATCCCTGCGTACGCTGCGCGGCGCGGTGGGCCCTCAACTGTGAGCCTCGCTCAGTCCAGCAGGTCAGCGCCCGTGGCGGGCCGCAGTGTGAGGTAGATGCCCAGCAGGCTCACGACCACAATCGCCACTCCAGCCGCGACAGCCAGCCCATCGCCCTCCAGGAACAGCCAGGCGCTGATGAGGCCGAAGACCTGCGCCAGGACCATCGGCGTGCGGGCAAGCCGGCTGCGCCGCCAGAGCCCGCGGGCGACCAATGCCAGGCACAGCGCGAACAGCAGGTAGATGACCACCTCGGCCAGGGGCGACGCCCCGGTATTCGTCCCCCGGGTGTTGAACGACGCGATACCGAGTGCGACCGCGAAGACGACCAGCACGGCCGCCTCGACTCCGGCCACGAGCGCCGCCTGCCGGGCCGGCGAGAGTCCCTGTTCCACCCGTCGAATCTATCGGCCGCTACGGTGGGTCGGGTGCGAGGCCTTCTCGTGGTCAACCCCAAGGCGACCACCACCACCGACACCACGCGCGACGTGCTGATCAGCGCATTGGCCGACAAGTTCCATCTCGAGGTCGTGACAACCACACATCGCGGCCACGCGCTCGAACTCGGCCAGCACGCACGCAGCGAGGCGATGGACTGCATCCTGACCCTCGGCGGCGATGGCACGGTTCACGAGGTGATCAACGGACTGCTGGCCGACGGGCCGGCTCCCGGGCTGCCGGTGCTGGGCACCGTTCCCGGTGGCAGCGCAAACGTCTTCGCGCGAGCCCTGGGCTACCCCCAGGACGCGGTCGAATCGACCGGTTTGCTCCTGCGTGCGATGCGCGAGGGCAAGACCAGGACTATCGGGCTCGGCAAGGCGGACGAGCGCTACTTCACGTTCACAGCCGGACTTGGCATCGATGCGGAGATCATGCACCGGATGGAAGCCGCCCGCGCCGACGGGAAGACCGCCACCCCGACGCGGTACTTGGCCACGACCCTGCGGCAGTTCTTCGGCGGAACCGACCGCAAAGAACCGGCACTTGTGCTGCACCGCCCGGGCGAGGAGCCCATCGAAGGGGTGTTCCTGGCCATCATCCAGAACACCTCACCGTGGACCTATTTCGGCAGCCATCCCATCAACCCCTCGCCCAAGGCGTCCTTCGACACCGGGCTGGACCTGTGGGCCACCCGGTCGCTGAAAGTGCCCCAGGCCCTGCGTCTGGGCGCGCGCATGGTGTTCAGCCGCGATCGCGGGAATCCGAAGGCAACGGTGGCTTGGCACGACGTCGAGGAGTTCCGGATCACAGCCACCCGCCCGACCTCGATGCAGATCGACGGCGAGGTCACAGGTGACATCACCGACGTGACATTCGCTTCCGTTCCAGCTGCAATCAGGGTTTACGTTCCGTGACCGTCGGCAGGAAACCGACTGCGAAGCGTCACTGAATCGGGCGCATCTGGGCAATTCGGTCCCCTGAGACGCGGAATGTGACGCAGAACACACCGTCGTGATGAGACTTATGCCTCACAAGGCTTGTGCATCCGTTCACGTTGTGTGAATCTGAAATCGCTGGAGCGCAAGATACGCCACAGCGAAAAGCCGGAGAGCACCACCCCCCATAAGGGTGCCCGCTGGTGTCTGCTACGGCCACATTGGCTACCCGGGGGGCAGCCTTAGACCAAGGAGGTAACGCATGGACTGGCGCGCTGACGCTGCCTGCCGTGACGAAGATCCGGAGCTTTTCTTCCCCCTCGGGGACACTGGACCGGCGTTGTTGCAGATCCAGGACGCGAAAGCGGTCTGTGGCTCCTGCGCAGTCGTGAGTGACTGCTTGACCTGGGCCATGGAATCCGGACAGGATTCCGGCATCTGGGGCGGCCTCTCCGAGACTGAGCGACGCACCCTTCGTCGGCGCAGCGCCCGAACTGGTCTTGCTTTCGGCTACCAGCACTGAGCTCAACGGCTCAGCCCTACTTGGCGGGGATCACGAGATCGATGGTTGCCGTCGTTCCCGTTCCCGAAAGACCTGGCTCCCAGCTCAATGACCCTTTGAGGTCATCGCGCACCAGCGTCTGCACTATCTGAAGCCCGAGTTTGGCGTCGGTGGCAGGGTCGAAACCCACCGGTAGACCCAGGCCATCATCGACCACAGCTACACGCAAACGCCGCCCACGTCGTTCGGTGATCAGTGTGATGTGTCCCGAGCCGCGCTGCTGCAAGCCGTGTTCGAACGCGTTCTGCAGCAGTTCGGCGACGACCAATGCGAGCGAACTCGAGATCGAGCCAGGTAACACGCCTGTCTGACCGGACCGGTGCACCTGCACGTCAGGCGCGAGGTCGGCAACCATGGCGACCAAACGGTCGGCCACCTGATCGAACTCCACCGCGTCGGCGTCGGCCTGGGACAACGTCTCGTGCACCAAAGCGATCGCGCTGACCCGGCGCACCGACTCCTCGAGTGCCAGTCGCGCTGAGGGATCCTCCAACCTCCGGCCTTGCATCCGCAGCAGTGCGGCCACAGTCTGCAGGTTGTTCTTCACCCGGTGGTGGATCTCGCGGATGGTGTTGTCCTTGGTGAGCAGGGCACGTTCTCCGCGGCGCAGATCGGTCACATCCCGGATCAGCAGGACCGCCCCCACCCGCCGACCGTCTGCCATCAGCGGTATCGAGCGCATGGAGACCGTCGCCTCACCCACCTCGACGTCCACGCTGCCCGCGCCCCGACCGCTTGAAACGACCCCGATGGACTCGTCCACCGGACCTCTGCGCGAAGCGAGTCGTCGGACTTCATGCTCGAGCAGGTGCCCGGTGATGTCGGTGTTCACACCCATGCGCCGGAAGGCGCTGCGGGCGTTGGGCGAGGCGAACACCACCACCCCCAAGGCATCCAGGCGCAGCAATCCGTCACCGACCCGCGGCGGTGTGGAGGAGTCCTGCATGCCGTACGTGGGGAAGTCGCCCTGACACAACATCTGTGCCAACGCGTCGGCCACCTCCCGGTAGGTCCGCTCGAGTTCACCCGCCTCCCTCGGTGACAGACCGGAACGCCGCGCGATCACCGCGATGACGCGGCCACCGTGGTGCACGGGCAACGCTTCGGTGCCCCTGGGCAGCAGTGGGTCCTCCGGGATCCGGTTACGGATCACCCGCTGCGAATGGAAGGCCCGCTCGACCTCGCGCAGACGCCCCTTGGCCGCGAACGCGCCGACGATGTCCTCGGGGTACACCGTCGGCGCGGTGCTGGGGCGCACTTGCGACACCGCGATGAAACCGGCGTCGTTCCAGGTCGGCAGCCACATGACGAGGTCGGAGAAGGACAGGTCGGCCAGCAGGGTCCAGTCCGCGATGACCAGGTGAAGATGTGCGATCTGCGCCGAGGTGAGGTCGGTGCGCTCGCGTGCCAACCGATCCAGATCAACCATGCCCCGACTCTATTGGCACACTGGGACCGTGAGTGACAGCCTTCTGCGGGCAGACGAACAGTACGTCTGGCACCCATTCACCCAGCACTCGTGGTGGCCGCAGGACGAGCCCTTGGTCATCTCCCGGGCCGAGGGGGTATGGCTCTACGACGACACCGGGCGCAAGTACATCGACGGTTTCTCCTCGCTGTGGGTCACCGTTCACGGGCACAACGAACCCCGGATCAACGACGCCATCGCGAAGCAGGCCCGGACACTGGACCATTCGACGTTCCTGGGTTTCACCCACGAGCCCGGTGTCCGGTTGGCCCAGGAACTAGTGGCGCGCAGCCCCGAACCGCTGACCCGCACATTCTTCGCCGGTGACGGTTCGTCCGCCGTCGAGGCCGCGATCAAGATGGCGTACCAGGCCAAGGCGCAACAGGGCCGGAGCCGGCCGCTGTACGTCCACGTGGCACAGGGCTACCACGGGGACACTCTCGGAGCGGTCTCCGTCGGCGGCATCGACGTGTTCCACCACACCTACCGACCCATCCTGCTGAGCACACGCATGGTGTCCTCCCCGGGGCTGCGCCAACCCGGTCAGAGCCCCGCTGAAAGGGCCCAGGAGGTCCTGGCCGAGTTGACCAGCCTGCTCGAGGATGTGGGCGATCAGGTCTGTGCAGTCGTGGTCGAGCCGATGGTGCAGGCGGCCGGCGGCATGCTGACCCACGACGTGAGTTTCCTGCAGGGGGTGCGTGCACTTTCCACGCAGTTCGGCGCCTACCTGGTGACCGACGAGGTGGCCACAGGCATCGGCCGCACCGGGCGCATGTGGGCCGTGGAACATGCCGGGGTCGAGCCCGATCTGCTCACCTGCGGCAAGGGGCTCACCGGCGGGGTTCTGCCATTGTCGGCGGTGCTGGCCACCGAGGAGATCTATGAGAGCTTCCTGGGCGACAGTTCACGCACCTTCTTCCACGGTCACTCATACACCGCAAACCCCCTGTGCGCGGCCGCAGCACTGGCCAACCTGGAGCTGATCGACGAGCGGGCCACGATTGATCACGCCGACTGGATCGGACGCACACTGGGCGACCTGCTGAAGCCGCTGGAGGAAGACGAGCGTGTGGTGGAGGTGCGCCGGATCGGGACCATGACCGGCATCGAGGTCAAACCACACGGCGATCGCACGGGCTTTCGCATCTGCACCGCGGCCCGCGAGGCGGGAGTCATCACCCGCCCCCTGGGTGACGTTGTGATCCTCATGCCACCGCTGGGCATCCAGGAGCCGGAATTGCAGCAACTGGTCGAAGCGGTCTCCTACGGCCTGGATGTGGTCCACCGGTGACGTGGCTACAGGAACAGGACCGGCGCCGCCGGGCCGCAGGTCTGCATCGCAGTCTGTCCATGCGCACGCGCGACCGGGTGGACATCGCCTCAAACGACTACCTCGGACTGGCCTCGAATCCGGTGGTCGTCGAAGCCGGGGTCGCCGCTCTGCGCGAATGGGGGGCCGGTGCCACAGGGTCGCGACTGGTCAGCGGGCACACCGTCCTGCATGCCGAGCTCGAGTCTGCTCTGGCGAACTTGCTGGACGCCGAACGCACCCTGGTGTTCTCGTCGGGCTACCTGGCCAACCTGGCCGCAATCACGGCCCTGACCGACGAGCAGACGCTGTTGCTGTCCGACGCCTACAACCACGCTTCGATCGTCGACGCCTGCCGCCTGTCGCGCGCGCAGGTGCAGGTCTATCCCAACGGCGACACCGACGCCGTGGCCGCCCTGCTGGCGGCCAATCCGGGCCGGCGAGCAGTGATCGTCACCGACGCGCTGTTCAGCGTCGACGGCAACCTTGCACCCTTGTCCGAGCTGGCGCAGTTGGCCCAGCAGCACGGTGCCACCCTCATCGTCGACGAGGCACACAGCGTCGGCGTGCTGGGCCACGCAGGGGCGGGAGCCTGCATCGCCAGCGACGTGAACGGCCCTCACGTCGTGCGCACCCTGACCCTGTCCAAGTCCCTCGGCTCGCAGGGCGGGGCGGTCGCAGGTACCGCTCAGGTCGTGGAACACCTGATCAACGCCGCGCGGTCGTTCATCTTCGACACCGGCCTGGCACCGGCCGCGGTCGGCAGCGCACTGGCCGCTGTCCAACTGCTGCTCTCGCACCCGAGGTTGCCCGGCTCGGCGCTGGCTGCGACTGGGCGTCTGACGACTGTTGCCACCAGCGCCGGCTGGGGAGTACTCCCCCACGACGCCGCCGTTGCCTCGATACCGGTGGGCGACCCCCAGCGCGCCGTCATCGCCCAGCAGGTGTGCCGGGAGGCAGGGGTTGACATCGGGTGTTTCAGGCCGCCATCGGTGCCCGACGGAATCGCCCGGCTGCGCATGACCGGCCACGCCACCCTGACCGATGCCGACCTGGAAATCGTGGAGAAGGCGCTTCGACTGGCCAAGGAGAACACATGAGTGTCATCGCTGTGACCGGCACGAGCACCGACGTCGGCAAGACGGTCGTCACGGCTGCGATCGCCGCCTTGTGCCCGGATGTCGTCACGGTCCTCAAGCCGGCGCAGACCGGCCTGAGCCTCGACGAGGCAGGCGACGTCGATGCCGTCAAGGCGCTGGTCCCCCACGTGGAGACCATGGAACTGGTGCGTTACCCCGATCCGCTCGCGCCGGCCACCGCCGCGCGTCTCAGTGGGATCCCGACGTTGGGGGTCGCCGAGGTCGTCGAAGGCATAGAGGAGGCGGATGCCGACCTGGTTCTGCTGGAGGGCGCCGGCGGGCTGCTGGTGCGTCTCAGTGACGACCCGGTGCTGACCTTCGCGGACCTTCTCGTGGAGATCGCGGCCCCAGCGGTCCTGGTCACGACCGTCGAGTTGGGCACGCTGAACCACACGGCGCTCACGTTGGAGGCCATGAACGCTCGCGGCATCGAACTGGCCGGGGTGGTGGTCGGGGCATGGCCGCGACAGCCGCAACTGGTGCATTGGACCAACCTCGAGGACCTGCGCACCCTGGTCGGTCAGCCGCTGGCGGGGATCCTTGCCGAACAGATCGGCAGGTTGACTCCCGAGGAGTTCGAGCGGGTGGCCCGCGAGGGCCTGTCCCCTGCCTTCGGCGGGCAGTTCGAGGCGGATAGGTTTGTGGAACGAGCAAAGGAACACAGGTGAGCATGAACGTGACGGTGCGCGACGCTGCCCAACGGGTCCTGGAGACGGGCGAGGGCCTGCGCGAGGACGAGGTGCTGCAGGTTCTGCAACTGCCCGACGAGGACATCCCGGCCCTGCTGGAACTCGCCCACAGCGTTCGAGTGAAGTGGTGCGGGCCTGAGGTCGAGGTCGAGGGCATCGTCTCGCTGAAGACCGGTGGGTGCCCCGAGGACTGCCACTTCTGCTCCCAATCCGGACTCTTCGAATCTCCAGTGCGCGCCGCCTGGCTGGACATCCCCGGACTGGTGGACGCAGCCAAGCAGACCGCCGCGACCGGTGCCAGCGAGTTCTGCATCGTGGCCGCCGTGCGCGGCCCGGACGAGAAGCTGATGAGCCAGATGTCCGAGGCGGTCCGAGCCATCAAAGCCGCGGTCGACATCAACGTCGCCGCCAGCCTCGGGATCCTCACCCGAGAACAGGTCGAGGAACTCAAGGCGATGGGCATCCACCGCTACAACCACAACCTCGAGACCGCCAAGTCCTACTTCCCGCACGTCGTCACCACCCACACCTGGGACGAGCGGTGGGACACCCTGCGCATGATCGCCGACTCCGGCATGGAAGTCTGCTGCGGCGGCATCGTCGGCATGGGCGAGAGTCTGGAGCAGCGTGCCGAGTTCGCCGCCCAACTGGCACAGCTCGAGCCGCACGAGGTGCCTTTGAACTTCCTGAACCCCCGACCGGGTACGCCCTTCGCCGACCAGCCGGTGATGAGTTCGGCCGACGCGTTGCGCACCATTGCGGCGTTCCGGCTGGCCCTGCCGCGGACCATCCTGCGCTACGCGGGAGGCCGCGAACTGACCCTCGGCGACCCGGGTACGCGCGACGGTCTGCTCGGCGGGATCAACGCCGTTATCGTCGGTAACTACCTGACCACCCTGGGCCGTTCTGCCGACGACGACCTCGAACTGCTCACCGAGCTCAACATGCCCATCAAGGCCCTGTCCGACTCCCTGTAAGGAACCCTCACCATGATGAACGTCAAAGGCCCAGTGGTGGCCGTCGTCGCGATCCTGCTCATTGTCGGCCTCGTCTGGGGCATCCTGATCGGACTCTTCTGATGACCAGCGGACACGGCGGCTGGCACGCCATCTCCGCAGCACAGGCCTATGGCGTGCAGACTTTGTTCACGCTGTCCGGCGCCCACATCTTCCCGCTGTTCGACGCCGCGGTCGGCGGCAAGGAACGAGTTGATGCCGCCGGCGATTCCCAGACTGCCGAACGCACCGGGCCCATCCGCCTGGTCGATGTGCGCCACGAGGCCACAGCCGTGTTCGCCGCCGAGGCCACCGCGAAACTGACGCGGACCCCAGGGTTCGCCGCGGTCACTGCCGGACCCGGTGTGACCAACGCCGTCAGCGGCCTGACCAGCGCCTGGTTCAACTCTGTGCCCATGGTCGTCATGGGCGGGCGCTCGCCGGACTTCCGCTGGGGCTTGGGCGCCTTGCAGGAGATGGACCACGTCCCCGTGGTGTCGAGTGTGACCAAGAGCGCGGCAACCGCTCACGACGCCGCCCAGATCGGCGCGATGACCGCGGCCGCGTTCGAAGCAGCCACAACGGCTCACCGCGGGCCGGCCTTCCTCGACGTGCCCATGGACATCTTCTACGCGCCCGTGGACGCACCAGACCCGGTCCGTCACACCGATCCCGACCGCAGCCCGGACCCCGACGCCGTCGCCCAGGTGGCCGGGCTGCTGGCAGGTGCTGAACGTCCCGTGCTGATCCTCGGCTCGGACGTGTGGAACGACTTCGCCGAGGACGCGGCCGTGCGTCTGGCGACGACACTTGCGCTGCCCGTGATCCCGAATGGCATGGGCCGCGGTGTGGTTGCCAGCGGCCACCCGTTACTGGTCACGCGGGCCAGGTCACAGGCTTTGAAGAACGCCGACCTCGTGGTTGTCGTGGGAACGCCATTGGACTTCCGGCTCGGATACGGCAAGTTCGGGCCGGCCGAGGCTCCCGCTCGGGTCGTTCACATCGTGGATCACCCCGATCAGGTGTCCCGGCGCGCCGAACCCACCGCCTGGGTTGCCGGCGCTTTGGGTCAGACTCTGGACGCGATCACGGCCGCCTGGCAGTCCCACCCGCAGCACCGCGAGCGCGCGGATTGGCTCACCGGCCTGCAGGACGCTGCGTCGGCCGCAGTCGCCGCCGACGCCGAGATCCTCGGCAGCACGCTCGACCCGATCCACCCCGGGCGCATCTATGGCGAACTCAACAAGCGCCTCGCCGACGACAGCGTGGTCATCGGCGACGGCGGGGACTTCGTCAGTTTCGCGGGCAAGTTCATCGAACCCAAGCAGCCCGGACACTGGCTCGACCCCGGCCCGTACGGGTGCCTGGGCACGGGGTTGGGCTATGCGATGGCTGCGGCGATCGCCAAGCCCTCCTCGCAGACCGTGCTGCTGCTCGGTGACGGCGCGGCGGGTTTCAGCCTCATGGATGTGGACACGTTGGTGCGCCAGGACCTGCCGGTTGTGATGGTGGTGGGTAACAACAGCGCGTGGGGTCTTGAGAAGCACCCGATGCGGTTGCTGCACCAGTACGACGTCGCCGCCGACCTTCAGCAGGGAACCCGCTACGACGAGGTGGTCAGCGCATTGGGTGGGGCCGGCGAAACCGTCACCGACCCTGACCAGATCGGTCCGGCGCTCGAGCGGGCGTTCGATGCGGCGGTGCCCTACTTGGTCAACGTGCTCACTGACCCGGAGATTGCTTACCCTCGCGCAACAACCGGTCTGTAGCCCGCCGGTCCAGTTTGGCCAGGAAGCGTTCACGCTGGACGACCGCCCGCGTGATCACCCCCCGTGCGATGAGCACGTCCTGACCGTTGTGCTTCTGCGTGGCCTCGACCTTGAAGGTGATCATCGCGGCATCGACTTCGGCCACGGCTGCCTTGCATGTGACCTCGGCCCCGACCGCGCTGGGACGTAAGTGGTCCAGACCGACCCGGGTGCCGACGGTGGATTCGGCTTCGGTTGCACCGGTGATCTCGATGGTCGCGGCCTCCATCCAGGCGAGCAGGATCGGGGTTCCCAACACCGCCATGTCACCACTGCCGACGGCCTTGGCTGTATCCGTTTCGGTGACCGTCCTGACAACCGTCGCGGTCTGCCCCACCGAGATCTCCATGCACGTCAGATTACGGCCATGGTTAGCCTGAAGGCGTGTCGTACTGCCCCGTTTGCGGAGTCCCGGGCCATGACTGTGACCAGCCCTTGGAACCGCCTCGTTTCTGCGCCGAATGTGGCCGCCGGATGATCGTGCAGGTGACCCCGTCCGGCTGGCAGGCCAAGTGCTCGCGGCACGGGGTGATCGAGGGCTGAAGGCCCCTGCCCGCGTCAGGAGGTCGTTGGTTAGAGGTTGTGGTCCTGGTTAGCGAAACAACGCGTGGATTCGCTAACCAACAGCACAACCTCTAACCGGGAGGCCCGTCCGGCGACCAGGGCGCCCCCGCCTGCTCAACTCGCCACGAGGCCCAACCGGCGCAACTCCACCTCGAGGTCGTGTGGGCTGCTCGAGCCGGCCATTGCCTCTTCCAAAGTGATCGTCTGGCTGCGGTAGAGGTCCACGAGGTGCTGGTCGAAGGTCTGCATCCCGTAGAAGCGCCCTTCGGCGATCAAGGACGTGATGGTCCCGGACTTGGCCCTGTCAACGATCGCGTCGGCCACGCGGCCGGTGTTGATGCACACCTCCATCGCCACGCAGCGCCCCTTGCCGTCGGCCCTGGGTATGAGCCGTTGGCACAAGATGCCGCGCAAGGCCCCAGCCAGCGAAAGCCGGATCTGCTGCTGCTCGTGCGGCGGGAAGAAGTCGATGACGCGGTTGATCGTCTCCTGGGCATCAACCGTGTGCAGGGTGGACAGGACCAAGTGCCCGGTCTCGGCCGCACTCAAACCGGCATGAACCGTCTCCACATCGCGCATCTCCCCGATCTGGATCACATCGGGGTCCTGTCGCATGGCAGCACGCATGGCCACCTTGAAGTCGGCGGTGTCGATGCGCACCTCACGCTGGTTGATCAAGGCCCGCTTGTCGTGGTGGATGATCTCGATCGGGTCCTCAATGGTGACCACGTGGACGTCGCGGTACCGGTTGATCTCGTCGATCATGCCCGCGGAAGTGGTGCTCTTGCCCGAGCCGGTCGGGCCGGTGACGAGGATCAAGCCCCGCGGCTGCAACGCCAACGCGGACACGGCTTCGGGCAGGCCCAGCGACTCCAGCGCTGGTGCACCGATCGCCACGCGCCTGAAGACGATCCCGACGTGGCCCCGCTGCCTGAAAGCGTTGACGCGGAATCGCCCCACACCGTCGAGCATCAGCGCGAAGTCGGCCTCGCCGGTCGCAGCGAACTCCTCGACAAGGTCGGCCCGGATGATCTCGGACAGCATCTGGTCGGTGTCCGTTTCAGACAGCGGTTCGCTACGCAGGGGACGCAGCGTGCCGTCAATGCGGACGCGGGGGACGACGCCGGCCTTTATGTGCAGGTCGGACCCACTGCACTCGGTCAGGGCGCGCAGATACGGCTCGACGGCCGCACGACGATTCAGTTCCACGTTGATTTCTTCGTCATGTCGCGCGTTACGGTTGAGCGGCAATGACCGGCACTAGTGTGACAAGGGTGATCCAGACGCCCGGGAGGCACCATCAGAACGACCCGGCCGACGATCCGTTGCCGCTCGGCACCCCCAGGCCGGCGCTCACCGCGATCACGGTCAAGCGATCTGGAACTGAGGTCACCGCCACAGCCACTTTGACGCTGCGGGGTCGATCCATGACTGGAACCGTCACCCGCCACGATGGCGACCGGGAGCGAACCATCGCCTCAGCCACCTTGTCCGCGCTGGCCAACCTGCTGCCCGACGATGTGGATCTGGAGAGCTCTCAGGTGATCACGATCCCGGGGCGAACGGTGGCTGTCACCGTCGTGGAGTTCCCCGATGCGTCGGGGCAGCACCAGCCCCTCGTAGGATCTGCACTAGTAAGAGGTGATGTGGAGGACGCGCTGGCCCGATCGGTGCTCAGCGCACTCAATCGCCGACTCAATAGTTAGGAGCCACCATGAGCAAGCGCGGTCGCAAGCGTCGTGCACGTAAGAAGAGCAACTCCAACCACGGTCGGCGTCCAAACGCCTGAGGCTTCAGCCGCTGGTCGTGCGGAACGTGGCGATCCAGGAAACAACCCGTAGGCGCAACTGCTCGGGGGCTGCCTCGCATGCGCATGCCTTGACGCGCTGACGGATGACCTCTTCCTCCTGGTACAGGTCCCGGCAGTGCGCACAACTCAGCAAGTGCTCCTTGATGCGCTCGTAGGCCTCGGCGTCGAGCTCGTGGTGCTGGTACTCGTACAGGTGCTTGGTGGTGTCATCGCACCCACGCGGGTCAGCGCAACCGCCAGCGTTCATGACCCCTCCCCTTGGTTCGGGATGAATCCTCGGTTGGTCGCGTAGTCCTCGAGTCGTTCGCGCAATTGGCGCCGGCCCCGGTGCAGTCGCGACATCACCGTACCCACCGGAGTGCCCATGATCTCGGCGATCTCCTTGTAGGCGAAACCTTCGACATCGGCGTAATAGACCGCGAGGCGGTAGTCCTCACCGATGGATGCCAGCGCGTCCTTGACGTCGGAATCGGGTAACCGGTCAAGCGCCTCGGCCTCGGCCGAACGCAGACCCCCGGCTGTGTGGGAGGCCGCCCGGGCCATCTGCCAGTCCTCGACGTCATCTGCTGAGGACTGCTGGGGCTGGCGCTGCTTCTTGCGGTAGGTGTTGATGTACGCGTTGGTCATGATCCGGAACAGCCACGCCCGCAGGTTCGTCCCCGGGGTGTAGGACTTGAACCCCTTGAACGCCCGTTCAACGGTTTCCTGGACCAGATCACTGGCGTCGTCGGGGTTGCGGGCCATGCGCAGGGCGCCGGCGTAGAGCGTGTCGAGCAGTGGAATGACCTCCGCCTCGAAACGCTCAGCCAGTTCGACCTCGCTGTCCGCCATGATTCGAGAGCCTAGTGCGCCGACTCCGTCGACGATGGTCCTCGGGTCGTCCAGAAGGAGCATTCCCACCTCCGCGTGTGCTTCAACGCGTAAACACCCGATTACGCTGCGGCATTCCCGCCGAGGAAGCCCGACACCGCCACCACCACCTGGTCCAAGCCCTGTCTCAAGGAGTGGTCACCGGGCACAGCCACCAGATCCAGCCCCGGCGGGAACTCCTCAGGCCGGCCAAAGGGGTCGCGCTGCCCTTGGACCACCAGCAGCGGCACATCCACGCTCAATTCCGACGCCCGCGAGCGCTCCGGTCTGCCGGGCGGGTGCAGGGGAAATGCAAGCGCCACGACCGCCGAAGCCCCCGTCACGCCGGCCGTGCGGCAGGCCACACGCGCGCCGGCCGAGCGGCCCCCGACGACAAAGGGACCATCCAAGGCCGCCAGCGACTCGATCCACGCGGCATCCAGCACAGGCGGGGCGGAAGCCACCTTCTTGCCGGCCACCTTCCATGGCTGCTCGTGCAGCAGCACCGAGACCCCAAGATCCGGCAAACCCAGAGCCAGCGCTTCCAGATCCGGGGCCAGCCCACCCCCACCAGCGCCGTGGCCCAGTACGAGCGTCGCGCGCGGCCTGCTCGCCGGGTACTCAAGGAACCGCGCGGGCCCCTTGCTGGTTACGACCTCGATCATGACGCGGGCAGCGGGTCGAGCAGTTGGGGACCGTTGTGCCGCACGTTGTTCACCTCGGTGCTCACCGGGTACGCCTCCAAGCCGGTCGACATCGCCGGGACCGCCATGTCGGGGGTGGGCACGTTCTCGGGGTCCAACCAGCCGGTCCAGTGTTCGCGCGGGATCAGCAACGGCATGCGGTCGTGGATCTGCCCGAGGTCGTCGGTCGCCGACGTGGTGAGCACGCAGGTGGTGACCAGCCAGTCCTCGCCGTCCTTCCAGAACTCGTACAGCCCGGCCATGGCCAACGAAGCGCCGTCCGGTCGATGGATGAAGAACGGCTGTTTCGGGCCGTCCCCCGCGTACCACTCGTAGTAGCCGTCGGCGGGCAGCAGGCACCGGCGTTTGGCCCACGCTCTGCGGAAGGATGGCTTCTGCGCAGCCGTCTCGATGCGCGCGTTGATCATCTTGTTGCCGATCTTCGGATCCTTGGCCCAGGAAGGCACCAATCCCCACTTCGCCACGCGCAATTGCCGCTCGATCACCTCGTCGCCGGGGCGGTCCACGACCATGTACACCTTCTTGCTGGGCGCGACGTTGAAGTCCTCCGGCAGCCGCTCATCGGGCGGGCGAGCCACCTCGAACTCCTCAACCAGCGACGCCACATCCTTGGCCGCGGCATACCTTCCGCACATACATCCATCTGACCACAGACTTCACAGCCGGGTGAGCGCCACTTCCAGCGTTCGCGCCAGGCTCTCGGCCTCGGGGACCTGAGTCGGGTCGGCCACGACACTGAGCGTCAGTTCGCCCGCGTAGGACAGCACATCGAAACTGACCCCCACATTGCCCGGGTTCACAGCGATCGGCACTATGCGCTCAAGTGGACGGCCGTCGATGTGCACCTGCTGACCGGGGCCACGCAGGTTCGTCTCGAAGGTGTGCACCAACCTCTGCCGATCGACGAAGAACTGGGCCAGATGTAGGGCACCCAACCCCCGGAAGACCCAGCTCAGGATCATCGACGAACTACCGCGCGAGCCCTGCTTGGCCGCGCGTGTGCGGGCGGCAATGTGGCTCAACTGCTCCTCGGCGTCCAGACCATAGGGAACCGCCACTGGCACGGCCCCGACCTGGTTGCCGAGGTCATCACCGGCGCCACGCATGGAGATCGGCACCGAAACCACCAACTCCGGCGGGCGCTCGCCCCGGGCGTCCAACAGGTCGAACAACGCCTGGCACACGGCCCGCAGCACCAGGTCGTTGACCGTCACACCGCGCTGATGGGAGAACTCGACGACCGGCGCCAGCGGCACACCGACCACCGCCACGACCCTGCTGGAACTCGTGGCCCCGGTGATGGAGGTCGGTTCGACGAATCGGGGGCGCCCGTCCACGCCCAGTTCACGCAGCCCCGCTGCTGCTGCCCGCAGACCGCGACCGACATGGCCGAACGCCTCGCGACGTGACCGGGCAGCATCGTGGCGCAGTTCGCTGGACGTCGGCGCAGGTGTAGCCACGACAGGTGCGCCCTCGATTCCGTCGACCAGCGAGGCCAGCATCGCAAGGCCGCCCATCCCGTCGGCCAGTACATGGTGGACGACAAGCACGATGCCCAACCGCCCATCCGTCAGGCCACACCACCGCATGGCCCACAAGGGCCGGTGCATCGGTAGCCGCTGACAGACGACCTCAGCTGCGGCGCCGAGCAGCCCTTGCTCATCGCGCGCTTCAAGTCGGGCGACATGGTTGGACAGGCGAAACCGTGGGTCGTCGCTCCAATAGGGCCGCCCGGCCCCCAGCGGCGCACGGTTCAACCGCTGCCGCATGCGCCCGACGGTGGCCAGCCGCTGCGCCACGACCTGCGCGCTGCGGCCCGGATCACCCTGCCCGCCCAACAGAAGCACCGCACAGATGTTCATCGGCACCTGCCCACGATCCGTGGCCAGAGTCGTCAGGTCGTTGGCGCTGAGTCGCTGGATGCCCGCCACTGCTCCATTGTCCGTGCAGGTGAGCGAGGTTGTCGCAACTAGGCTTGCAGGATGCAGACGTGGGCGGCTCCTCACACCCGGGGACGTTTCCATGCGGCCATTGAGGTCCCCGGCTCCAAGTCGATGACCAACCGCGCGCTGGTCCTGGCGGCGCTGGCCGAAGGCCGCAGCACCTTGTCCGGATGGCTCAAAGCCCGCGACACGAACCTGATGATCGGCGGGCTCCAGGGCCTCGGAGCCCACATCAGCGAAGGGCCAGAACACCTGGTCGTCCAGGGCGGGCCCGTGCGCAGCGGGCGGGTCGAGTGCGGTCTGGCCGGAACGGTGATGCGGTTCCTGCCTCCCGTGGCCGCGATGGCACCTGGCGACGTCGAGTTCACCGGCGACCCCCACGCTTCCGCGCGGCCTCTGACCCCGATGCTGCAGGCACTGCGCGACCTGGGCGCGCAGATCACCGGCGACCGGTTGCCTTTCACAGTCCACGGCATGGGGTCGCTGCGCGGCGGAACGGTGACGCTGGACGCGTCGGCCTCCAGCCAGTTCGTAAGCGGTCTGCTGCTGTCCGCGGCGGCCATGCAGCGAGGCCTGTTGATGCGCCACGTGGGCCCGCCGCTGCCGTCGGCACCGCACATCGAGATGACGATGGCCATGCTCGCCGAGGTCGGGATCCCGGTCCTGGCCGAAGGCGACCAGTGGGAGGTGGCCCCCGAGCCCATCGCCGCACACGACTGGACCATCGAGCCGGACCTGTCCAACGCCGGCCCGTTCCTGGCAGCCGCCGTCGCCACCGGGTCGCACGTGAGCATCACCAAGTGGCCGAAGCACACCACCCAGGCCGGCGACTATTGGCGCCACTTCCTGACCGACCTCGGCGCCCAAGTGGTGCTGGACGATGCCGGCCTGCACGTGGAGGGTCCCGAAGGATACGACGGTTTCACAGTGGATCTGCGCGCCGTCGGGGAACTGACCCCCACCATTGCCGCGCTGGCCGCCCTGGCGGACTCCTCGAGCACCATCACCGGCATAGGGCACCTGCGAGGCCATGAGACCGACCGGTTGCGGGCCATCGCCACCGAACTGCGCAGGGTGGGCGTCGACGTGGCCGAGCAGGCCGACGGTTTGACCATCGACCCGGCCGGGCGTGTGTCCGCCGGCAGCGTGACGATGCGCACCTACGCCGACCACCGGATGGCCACAATGGCAGCGATCCTGGCCCTGCGCATCGAGGGACTGCAGGTCCAAGACCCACAGACAACGACCAAGACCATGCCCGATTTTGTGGGGCAGTGGGAGGCGATGCTCGGGTGAGCCGGCGTGATTGGGATGAGGACGACGTCCGGGTGCGCCCGGGGCGCAGCACCCGGCCCCGAAGCAAGGTCCGCCCCGACTTCGCCGACGCCATCCCGGCCACCGTGATCGCGGTGGACCGCGGCCGGTTCACTTGCGCGGCCGCAGACTGCCTGGTCATGGCGGTGCGGGCCCGTCACCTGGGACGCAAGGGACTGGTGGTCGGCGATCGGGTCGGCATCGACGGGCCACTGCCCGACAACGACGACACCCTGGTTCGCATCGTGCGCCGCGAGCCCCGCCGCACCGAACTGCGCCGGACCGCCGACGACACCGACCCCACCGAACGTGTGATCGTGGCCAACGCCGACCAGATGGGGATCGTGGCGTCGCTGGCCGATCCCGAGCCAAGTTTCGGTTTCATCGACCGGTGCCTGGTGGCCGCCTACGACGCCGGAATCGCTCCCCTGCTCATCCTGACCAAGGGCGACCTCGCCACCTCGGATGAGGTGCTGTCCCTCTACCCGGGCTCCGGCTTCCCGGCGATCGAGGTGCACCGTCGCCCCGATCGAACCCTGGCGTTCCATGGGCCGCTGCTGGAGATGCTCAGCGGACGCACAACCGTGCTGGTGGGCCACTCGGGGGTCGGAAAGTCCACGCTGGTCAACGCGCTGATCCCGGACGCCGACCGAGCTGTCGGTTCGGTCAACACGGTCACGGGACGGGGACGGCACACCTCGACCTCGGCATACGGCTTCCCATTCCGTGACGGGCTGCTCATCGACACCCCCGGCGTGCGCTCCTTCGGCCTTGCCCACGTGGACGTCGAGCGGGTGATCCACGCTTTCCCGGACCTGGAGCCTGGGACCGCCGGCTGCCCGCGCGGCTGCACCCATGACGAGCCCGACTGCGGCCTGGACGAGTTCGCGGCGGCCAACGGCGTCGACCCCGCCCGGGTGGCGTCGATGCGCCGCCTGCTGGCCTCGATGCGCGAGGAGTAGTCAGCCCCAGACGGACTTGGCCCCGGAATCCCCTGTCCGATAGATCCAGTAGCCGGTGGCAAGCACCGCCACGACGGTCAGAAGCGCCACCACTATGCCGAGCAGACCTCGACCGGAACGCCGGTCGCCGAGCCACAGAACCGTGATCAGGATCGCCTGCACGCCTGCGAACACCGGCATCAGATCCCCGGATTCCACATGCAGGGCCGAGACGCTCTCCTTCTTGGCCAGCATCTCGCCGGTCTCCTTGGCGACCAGACTCGCGCCCACGGCCGCCCAGGCAAGAATGGCCACCAACGGGCCGAACCGGACGCTGAAACGCGCCGCGATGACCATCAACAGGGCCAGCACGCCGGCCAAGGGCACAAGGACCACGGCGGCGTGTACGACGAGGGGATGCAGGGGTAGGCCGTTGACCGACTCAGGTAGGAATTCCACGCGGGTAAGCCTGCCATGAAAGAGTTGGGCCCGTTTGAACGGGAACTCCCCCGCCGTCCCCGTTCAAACGGGCCCAACCTACAAATTGCCTGCCTTAGTAAAGGTACCGAACGAATGGTTCCGTAATCCACCCGGGGGACCGAATAGTTGCTCTGCGCTTAACCTGAGCATGTGACCGACCTCGAACTCGCCCTGGAACTGGCAGATCTCGCCGACGAGGTGAGCATGTCCAGATACGGCCAAGCCGACCTGCAGGTGACCACAAAACCGGACATGACCCCGGTCAGCGACGCCGACCAGTCGGTGGAACGCGCCCTTCGGGACCGGCTCGGCCAAGCGCGTCCCGAGGACACCCTGCTGGGCGAGGAGTACGGCGGCAGCATGGGTGAGGGCAGGGCCTGGGTCCTGGACCCGATCGACGGCACGAAGAACTTCGTGCGCCGGGTCCCCGTCTGGGCGACGCTCATCGCGCTGACCGTGGACGGCGTGGCGACCGTGGGCGTGGTCAGCTCCCCCGCGCTGGGCAGGCGGTGGTGGGCAGCGCGCGGAGAAGGTTCCTGGCGAACGGAGAACGGCTCGGCGCCCCTTGCCAACCAGGTCAGCGCCGTGAGCGACCTAGGCGACGCGTCCCTGTCCTACTCAGACGACCAGGGGTGGGAGCGGCAGTCCTTCCTCACCCTGCGCGACTCGGTTTGGCGCAGCCGCGGCTACGGCGACTTCTGGTCCCACGTCATGGTCGCGGAAGGTTGCGTGGACATCGCCTGCGAACCACTGCTCAACCTCTGGGACATGGCCGCGCTGGTCCCGGTGGTCGAAGAGGCCGGCGGGATGATGACGACTTGGTCCGGCGACCCGGCGCTGGAAGGGTCCTCTGCGTTGACCACCAACGGCCTGCTCCACGAAGAGGTCGCAAGCTTGCTCAAGGCACGGCTGAAGGCGGCTGACCAGCCAGCCCGCACCGGCCACCGCCACCAGGTCGAACCACCCGTACCCACCAGCGGCGACGGATGGCGGATTGCCCATAGGCACCCACCCGAGGATGGTGTCCACCGGCTGCCAGGTCCACACCCCCCAGCGCGTGCCTAGGACTTCCAGCCAGGACACCACCCAGAAGGCCCCCACGAACAGCAGCGGGGAGCGCCCCCACCGCAGGAAGCCCAATAGGCACAGCGCCCAGAACGCTCCGAGGGCGTCCTGGCGCGAACCTGCCAGGGCATACAGGGCGACAAGAACAACGACCACAACGGTGACCCGCACCAATAGCCGCGCATGCTTGCGCGCCCAACTCCAGTTCGCGAAATCCAGCGCTGCCAGGTACACCAATCCGTGTCCGGCGGGCACGTAAGCGGGCACTGCCCCGAGCCGGTACTCGTAGACCCCCAGCCAGCCGCTGAAGACCAACTCGACGACCGTTGCGAAAGCCACCACGATCCCGACCTGCCACCTGACAAGCACGGGCTGGGCCGCACTCAGCGCCACAAGCAAAGCGGTGGTGAGCAGACCCAGCAGCCACTGGCCGGCAAGGTCGACCGTGGTGTCGAGGGCAAGAGTGACCGGGATCCACACCAGGATCACCGCCAGCGCGCGCGGTGATTTCACGGCAGCGCCGCACCGGTCCCGGTGGGATCGCTGGGCGGGGGACTGAAGCCGGCTTTGGAACCGGTGTTGACCCAGAACCGGATGCTGGAGTATAGAACCGCGACCAGGGGAACCGCGATGACCGCACCCACGATCCCCGCCAGCACGGTTCCGCTGGCCACAGCCACACCGACGGCCAACGGGTGCAGGTGCACGGCTTTGCTCATGACCAAGGGCTGGAGCACGTGGCCCTCGAACTGGCCCACCAGCACGATGAGCACGATCACTCCCAGCGCGATCAACGGCCCTCGTGCGGCCAGGGCCACCACTGCCGCGATAGCGGTGGCGATTGGCGCGCCGATCAGAGGGATGAACGAGAACAGGAAGACCAGCAGAGCCAGCGGGAACGCCAGGGGCACACGGAAGATCAACAAGCCGATCAGCACCAACACGGCGTTGACGAAGGCGACGATCACGATGCCCCGCGTGTACCCGGCGAACGAGCTCCAGGCGACCTGACCGACACCGTCTATCCGGCCGCGTTGGCGCTGCGGGAACAGGCCCACCATCCACTCCCAGATCTCGCGACCGCCGACGAGGAAGAACACCGAGGCGAAGATCGCCAGAGCGAATCCGGTGAAGAACTCCACGATCGTGCCCGACGCCCCGATCGCCGTGGTCGCGAGGTCACTCTGGTGTTCGGTGATCCAGGTACGCGCCGCGTTCACGTACTCGGTGATGGCATCGGAGGTCAGATGCAACGGGCCTGTCTGCATCCACTGCAGGATCTCGTCGATACCTTGCCTGAACTGGATGGAAAGGCCCTGCACCTGCCCGGCCACCTGGGTACCGATGAATGTGAACACACCCAGAATGATCGACACCACTGCGATCAGGCCCAGCGTGACTGCCGCCGCCCGGGGCATGAACCCCTGCAGGGCATTGACCAGTGGGCCGACCAGCGCGGCGATGATGAGAGCGACGAAGATCGCCACGGCCACGAATTCCACGGCGATGACGCTGCGAATGGCCACGTAAGCCACTGCCAACAGCACGAGAAGGCGCCAGCCGAAGGCCGCCACCACCTGCAACCCATGGGGAATCTCGTCGTCGGGCCGCACTCGCTCATCGTGCCATGCCGATTCGGCCCCACGCGGGTCGTTGCGCCGTTTACCGTGTACTCAACCGCTCGATTGGACATTCACGGAGGTGACACGGGTGACTACGGTGCGCACATGGGGTCCGGTGATGCGCCGATCCTTCGCAACTGTGGACACCCTGATCGACCTCCAGGACCGTCGCGAGCCCCTGGATCTGCTTCGCGTGTCCGGCGAGCGCGATCCCGAACTCACCGAGGTGATCCGCGAGGCCACCGGTAGCGCTGACACGCTGATCGTCGTGGCTGATGGCCGGGTGCGGGCAGCTTTGGACCGGCGGCAGGTCCGGGGTAACGTGCTGGCGACCTCGGCGGCCCGCCACACCCACGAGAAGATCCTTTCGACCGACCAGCCCATCCTGGACCTCGCCGGGCCGGTTTCGGCCGACTATCCGTGGATCGCCAGGTGGGACCCAGTCAGCCTCGTGAGTCTGCCTCTGGCGACCGGGAACGCCACCTTCGGCGCACTGCTCGCGATGAACTACCGCAAGCCCTTCAACACGGAGGCCCTGGCCCGATTGCGTGCCACAGCGCAGCGGCTGGGTCTGATCCTTGCCCTGCGGCAGGCACAGCACCGCCTCCAACTGACCCAAATCGCGCTGGACGCCAACCCAGTACCGACGGCAGGTCTGGATTCCGGCGGCCGGATCGGGGTGTGGAACGAGGCTGCCGAGATCGCCTACGGCCTGTCCGCGCGGGAGGCTCTCGGCCAGCGGATGCGTGACCTGATCCGAACGGAGCAGGCCGAGGACGAGTTGGCCTGGCAGGAGTCGGAACACCGGCCGATCACGCCGGTGCACGTCAGCGCCACTCACAAGGACGGCCTCACCGGAATCGCCTTCACCGACCGCTCGGCCGAGATGAAGGCAGCCGACGAACTTGCCCTTCAGCAGTCACTGTCGGTGATGCTGCTCGAGTCCGTGCCGGGGCGAGCGTGTGTCCTTGATGCCGACGGCATCGTGGTTGCCACCAATGCCGACTTCGACCGGCAGGGCCCGCTCGGCCGCGGACGGCGTTCGGCTTTGGCGCCGGGCACCGACTACCTCGCGTGGCTGGCCGGGGTCGACGACGAGTTGCAGCGCCGCCTGCAGGATGTGCTCGACGGCGATCTGCCCAGCCTGAGTCGTGAGATCGAGAGCACCTACCGCCGCCGCCAGACGTGGACGGAGATCCATGCGCGGGCTGCGCGGCACCCGCACGCGGCTGCCCTGGTGCTGCACATCGACATCACTGAACGCAAGGAGACTGAACTCGATCTGCACCACAAAGCCACCCACGATCCACTGACGGGCTTGCCGAACCGGGTACTGCTGGTCGACCGCTTGACCCACGCCCTGAACCGGGCGGCCCGCAACCACGGCAACGTTGGGATCGTGTATTGCGACCTCGACCGCTTCAAGGAGGTCAACACCGCCTTCGGGCACTCCGGCGGTGACCAACTCCTGGTGCAGGTCGGCCGCAGGCTGCGCGCTGCCTGCCGGACCTCCGACACCGTCGCCCGGGTGTCCGGCGATGAGTTCGTCGTGTTGCTCGAGGACGTCAACTCCCGTGAAGAGGTCGAGGAAGTCGCCAACCGAATCCTGACCTCCTTGGCTGTCCCGGTTCAGGTCGACGAGGGCGAGGCTCAGACAGGGGCCAGCCTCGGCCTCGCCCTCAGCGCCGGGATCCCGCGCGCGGGCATGGGCAGCGTGCAGAAACTCGTGCGACAGGTCGATGCGGCGATGTACGCGGCCAAGGACGCCGGGCGCAACCAGTACGCGTGGTTCAGCCCCGAGATGCTCGAGCAGGAGCAGTCCCGGCCCAACTTCCTTGAGGTCATGGCCCGACGGCTTCTGAACCGATGACGGGTCCACACGCGTAATACCCTGAACCTGTATGAAACCTCACGGGGACGGGCCCACGGGGCTCACGGCCACGGAGATGCTGTCGCTGGAGCAAGAGGTCGTGCACAGCATCCCCGACATCGCATTGCGCTATACACCCGACGGGGTGGTCACTTGGGCTTCCCCCTCGCTGTTCCACTGCCTGGGATACCGTCCCGAGGACGTTGTGGGCACCAGGTTCAGGATGGTTTCCGAACAGGACACCATCGAGCTGGTTGAGGATTTCCAGCAAGCGCTCACCCAGCACCTGGACCGCATCGGCCTGCGGTTCGACCTCAGCAAGGCCGATGGCACCAAGGTGGCCGCTGAAGCGATGCTGCAGTTCGAGTACGACGAAGCCGGCCACCACACGTCGACCTTGTCGATCCTGCGTACCCTGGGCCAGACCGGCGAGCCGGAACGCCTCTTCCCGATCGTGTACGAACATGCGACCGACGTCATTGTCATCGTCGACAATCGGGGCTACACGGTCTGGGCATCGCCGTCCGCGACCCGAGTCCTGGGCTTCGCTCTCAGCAGCCTCATAGGTGCGGCCCACCCGATGGTTCCGGCCGAGGACCTGGCCGGTCTGACCGAGTGGTTCGCCAGTTGTCTCGAGAACCGAACCACAGTGGCAAACCGCCGCATCCGGGTCCTGCGTTCAGACAGGTCGTGGCTTTGGATGGACATGAGTGTGGTCTTCGTGTGGGCCAGTGACACCACTTTGGAGTACGCGGTGGCCACTCTGCGTGACGTACACGAACAGGTGATGGCCGAAGAAGCGCTGCGCGAGGCCGAGCGAACCTTCTCCTATTTGGCCGAGTACACGACCGACGTGGTCTACCGCTCGTCGCCTGAAGGCATCATCAACTGGATCTCCCCGTCCGTGACGACACTGCTGGGATGGACTCCCGAAGAGGCTCTGGGTCGCGAGGCAGCGCAGTTCGTCCACCCCGACGACGTGGGCTTGATCGAGATGAAGGCGGACCGCACCGCCGGTGGACGCTTCCCGACGGTCGAGGTGAGACTGCGCAACAGTTCCGGGGAGTACCGCTGGGTAGAACTGAGCCGCGGATTGATATTCGATGACGACGGCGCGACGGTCGGCCGGGTCGGCGGGATCCGCGATCTGCACGAACACCACTTGGCCCGCACCGAACTTGCCGCCAGCGAGCAGAAGTTCCGCGCAGCCATGCGCGACTCCGCCCTTGCCATGTGTTTGGTGACACCGGAAGGAGGCGTCACCACGGCCAATGCCGCTCTGTGCGACTTCATTGGCCGCTCGATTGAAGAGACCATCGGATTGCACTGGCAGGAGATCCTTCGACCGGCGGAGGTGCCCCACGACGAGGAGCACGTGCGACTGATGCGTGCCGGCGAACAGGACTCCTTCAGCGGGGTCCGCCATTACGCGCGGCCGGACGGAACACATGTCATTGGCCATGTGACCGTGAGCGCCTTGCGTGACGACGAGGAGCAACTCACCGGCTTCGTGGTGCAGGTCCTGGACATCACCGCCCGGGAGCACGAACGACAGCGAGTGGCGGCCTCAGAGGCCCACTACCGACTGCTCGCCGATTCGGTCACCGACGTCGTCGTTCAGTGCGACGACAACGGGACCGTTCTATGGGCATCTCGATCCTTGACGCCGGCTACAGGTTTGTGGCCTTCGGACGCGGTCGGCCGACCCTTCATAGACCTGCTGCATCCCAACGACATCGAAGCCGTCCAGCGCACGCTCGGCGAGGTCCGCCGGGGCCGCACCTGTGAACTCGAAGTTCGCGTGGGCACATCCGCTGGTGACTTCCAGTGGTTCGCCCTAACTGTTCGGCCGCCGTTCGAGGACGGCACTGCGACCACAGGGTGCGTGGCCACGATGCGAGACATCCGCAACGAGATGCGCGTTCGCGCCCTGCTCGCCGAGCGGGAGGCGGAGTTCCGCGAGATCGCCGAGCACGCCGCCGACGTCGTCTTCCGGATGGACGCCTCGGACACGATCACCTGGATCTCCCCCAGCATCGGGGAGGTTCTGGGCTACGCCTTCCGCGATGTGCTCGGCCATGACCCGAAGGTCTTCGTGCATCCCGAGGACCTACCCGCCTTCAACGACTTCGCGAAAGGCCTGCTGCCCAATGAACCCGAGCGTTTGACTCTGCGTGCGCACTGCGCCGACGGACAGTACCGCTGGTTCTCAGCCATCGCTACCAAGATCACAGACCCACACGGCACCCTTGTGAGCCAGATCGTGGGCCTGCGCAACATCGACAACGAGGTCCAGGCCGTAACCGCCTTGGCACGCAGCGAGGAGCAGTTCCGGCTCGCGATGATCGCCGCGCCCAGCGGGATGGCAGTCGTCGACCTGACCGGGCGGTTCCTGCAGGTCAACGACACACTCGCCGAGATCACCGGCCACTCACGCCCCTGGCTTCAGGAGCACAGACTGTCAGAGGTCGTGCACCCCGACGACTGGCCCTCTGTGAAGCGGCTGCACGACCGTCTCACCGGCGGCGAGGTGCCGGCCGCGGTGGTCGAATGCCGCCTGGTTCACGCCGACGGCAAGACTTTGTGGGCGCAGAGCTCCCTGGCCGTGTTGCGCGACCAGCACGGCCAGCCGGTGAGTTTCGTGGCCCAGTTCGTCGACATCAGCGATGCGAGGGCCGCGCACGAGGCCCTGCGCCACGCAGCGACCCACGACCCACTCACCCTGCTGGGCAACCGCCGTGGACTGGCCGAATCCCTCGACGAGCTGCTCACCCAACGCCCGCGCACTGGCACCCGGATCGGGGTTCTTGCCCTCGACCTCGACGGGCTGAAACGGATCAACGACCAGTACGGCCACCCCGCCGGCGACCACGTCCTGGTCACCGCCAGCGAACGTCTGCGCACGGCGGTGCGCAGCGACGACGTGCTTGCCCGGGTCGGTGGAGACGAGTTCATCGTCGTGCTGCGCGGGATCCACACCCTTGAGCAGATGACGACCATCGCCGAGAAGATCCGGTCCGGCTTGTCCCAACCCGTCGACTTGGGTCATGGTGCGACCGCGCGGATCACGGTCAGCGTCGGCGGGGTGCTGGTGCAGTCGGGCCAGGACGCCGACGGCGTTCTCAAAAGCGCCGACCGCGCCCTGTACGACGCGAAGCAGTCGGGTGGGAACCGGGTGGTCGTCCGCCACCCGATCAGTGCGCCACCCGTGTGACCCGCAATGGCATGCCGCCCACCGGTCGCAGCGTGACCTCCGGCTTCATCCGGACCGCGCGCACGGTCTTGAACGTGTAACGCTCGCGCAGGTGGTCCAGGATGATCGGGCCCTCCACCAGGGACATCCCCCGGCCGATGCACAACCGTGGCCCGGCGCCGAACGGGACGTAGCCGGTGCGCGGGAGGGTGCGGCCCGGGCGGAACTCCTCCGTTTCGTCCCACGCCGCCGGGTGCCGGTGCAGCCAGTACGGCGAGGTGATGATGAGCGCACCCTCGGGGATCTCGACGCCGGCGAGTTCATCCGGACCTAGAGACTGGCGCGTGATCAACCAGGCCGGCGGGTACAAGCGAAGCGCCTCGTTGAAGACGTCAACCGACGTCGCGTCGGTCGGGTACTGGGCCAGCAGGTAGAGGCTCCAGGTCAGGGCACTGGCCACGGTCTCGTGCCCGGCGACCAGGAAGGTTACGACCTGGTCGCGCACGGTCTGCGGATCGGCGCCGTCCTGCAGCAGGCGCAGCAGAGTGCCGTCGGGCGCGGGCCGAGCGGTGAGCTCGCGCACCGCCTGGTCCAGCCGGGCCTTGGCCGTCGCCAGTTGACGGTTGTTCGGCGTCGGCAGCCACAGCGGGGCCGACAGCGGCGAGGACTTCTTGACCACCACTTCCAGCCCGGACAGCGTGGCCTCGGCCAGGTCGGCCGCGCTGCCGGTCAGGTCCGCGCCGAACAGCACCTCCCCCACCACCTCGAGGGTGATACGCAGAATGTCGGCGTCGACGTCACGCACGCCGTCGGGCCAGTCGATGCGCGAGCAGGCAGCGTGGGTGGCCTTGTCCACCGCCGGTGCGAGGTCGGCCCCGAAGGCGGGCTGGACCACGGGCCGCTGCGTGCGCCACAGGTCGGTGTCCGCGGTGAGCAGCCCGAAGCCGGTGAGCAGGCTCAGCCGGCGGTATTGCAGCGTGTCCTTGCCGTAGTTCTTGTGGTTGCCCCGCAGTACCCGGTCCACCGCGTCGGGGTGGTTGACCAGGTAGGAGGGCGGGCTCGGGACCGGGAACTGCACGACGTCGCCGTGCTTGCGCCACTGCTGGCCGAGGAACCCGAGCGGGTCCCGGATCATCATCGGGGCGCCGCGCAGCATGTCCAGGCCACTGGGCCCGGGCGCGGTCAGTTCCACGCCTCGATCCTGCCAGGTGGCGCGGTGAGCCTCGGGTGCTGTCCGCCTCAGCGTCGGCGATACACGTCCGACCGATGCTGGATGGCCATGATCGTGACCTTCTCCGCGCACCTCGTCGATCTCGGAGATCAAGCGGTAGTCGCCCCTGCGTGCGCTGTGCAGGCCCTCGAGTTCGAAACGCAGGGGCTTGCCCAGAGGCGGGTCCAGTGACCCTTAGATGGACTCCACCGCAGCCGCGGCAACCTTCTGCGGCAATCGCTTAAGAGCCCCCGGCCGTCGCCGTCCACATGACGGCGTAAGTCACTGGCGAGCCCTTGCCAGCGCCTGCTCCTTGGTCATGGCGACCCGCTGCCCTGTGGCCACTTCGTCGCGTGAGGCCCGGATCTGGGCCAGCACCTCAGGGTCACTGAGCAATGCCAATGTCTCCGCGACCTGCTCCACCACCTCGGACAGCCGGTACTACTTCTTGATCTTGTCGATGAGGCCTTCGGCTGCGGTCTTGGCCTGGTCGACCCAGCCGGAAGCCTGCGACGTTCCGGTGCCCAGCAGATCCTTGGCCTTCACGGCCGCCTTGTCCAACTGCTTCTTCGCGTCGCCGGCGATGCGGTCGATGCGGCCCTCGTTCTCGAGGTCCTTGTTACCAGTCACTGCACCGGCAGCGACCTTCGCGCGACCCTTGATGTCGTCCTTGTTGATGGCCATGGTTGGCTCCTCTCTCTGCTTCCAGGGTACGGGCGCCCGAGCCCTGCCAGTGGCAATGCGCCGGGTGAGATTGCTCATAGCAGCCGTCACCGCCCGGTACATGTGACGATGCCCTGGTGAGTTCGTTCATCCTTCTGCCGGGCATCTACAACTCAGGCCCGACGCACTGGCAGACGCTGTGGGAGCACGACCCGGCGTTCATGCGCTTCGCGCCGTCGGACTGGGACGCGCCCAGACGCGCGGACTGGGTCACGGCACTCGATTCAGCGGTGGACGCGGCTCCGAAGCCGCCGGTGCTCGTCGCGCACAGCCTGGCGTGTCTGCTGGTACCGATCTGGGCAGCGGAGTCGGACGCGCGAGTAGCCGGGGCGATGCTGGTGGCGCCGGTGGATCCCGCTTCCGAGGAGTTTCCGGAAGCGGCCGGGGAGTTCGCCCGGTTCCCGCGTGATCGGCTGCCGTTCCCGTCGCTGGTTGTGGGCAGCGCTGACGATCCGTACGCGGATGCCGCCTTCGCGCGGACCTTCGCCGAGGACTTGGGCGCGGAGTTCGTGGTCGCCGGCGCGTTGGGTCATATCAACGCCGACTCCGGCCTCGGCGACTGGCCGCAGGGGCGGGAGTTGCTGGCCGGATTCGTCGCGGGATTACCTCGCGGGGGAACGGCCAGAATCGCACTATGAGAACTCTCGCGCTCATGGCTGCCGTTCTCGTCGTGGCGGGCTGCTCGCAGACGGAGTCCGCCGGGGGTCCACCCGAGGGCTTCGTGCGCCTATCGGACGTGGCACCCGACGTTCTCCAGGAGATGCGCTACTACGGCGAACACAACTTTCTCGGCCGCCCGGTCACGGGCTACGACGCCGCCGACTGCTGGCTGACCGAACCGGCAGCCGAAGCGGTCGCGAAGGCGCAGACCGAGGTGTCGGCGCAGGGTTACACGCTGAAGGCCTACGACTGCTACCGGCCGCAGCGGGCCGTCGACGACTTCGTCGCCTGGGCACAGGATCCCGAGGACGACGTGACCCGCGCGGAGTTCTACCCGCGACTGGAGAAGGACGTCCTGTTCCCCCAGGGGTACATCCTCGAGAAGAGCGGGCACAGCCGCGGATCGACCGTGGACTTGACGATCGTTCCCGAGGGCACCGGGCTCAGCCCGCAGTGGACACTCGGCGATCCGCTGGTCGACTGCGCCGCACCGGTCGGTCAACGGTTCGCGGACACCTCCGTGGACATGGGCACTGGCTTCGACTGCTTCGACCCGAAATCCGCCACCGAGACCAACCGGATCACCGACCAGCAGAAGGCCAACCGCCGCGTCCTCGTGGACGCGATGACCGCCGCCGGTTTCACCAACCTCCCCGAGGAGTGGTGGCACTACACGCTGAATGACGAGCCCTACCCGGACACCTACTTCGACGCCCCGATCACTGGGGCATGAGCCACCTCACATGGGCGGCGTGTTCAACTGCGGCGGGGGCATTGCTATAGTTGGGGAACCGACGCGGGGTGGAGCAGTTCGGTAGCTCGCTGGGCTCATAACCCAGAGGTCGCAGGTTCAAATCCTGCCCCCGCCACTAGACGAAGAAGCCCGGTCCCTTGGGACCGGGCTTCTTCGTCTGTCTTGCGCACGGGCGGGGTTTGGGAGGATCGAGGCCGCCGGACCGAGGGATGATTCCCGCCGCCCCGATGGACTGCAGAGAACCGGTGGCCTGCTTCGCCTCGAGACCGTGCTGCTGTAGCTGCCATACTCCGAACCCATGGACGGGGAACTGCCACCGGGAGTTTACGAGCGACTGTTGACTCAGGCGCTGGCACGATCGGTGCAAGATCAGCAACGCACGGCACAATTGGAGGGACTCAACAAGCACGAGGCCGGGGATCGATTGGCCCTTCACATCGGGACCATGATTAGGCGCGCTGTCGAGTCAATACCTCTGGCGAATCGCCTGGCGGTTGCCTCGCAGCTTGCGGCTCGCCTAGCTGATGACCTTCAGGCTCTTGTGCCGGCCGACATGTCCCCAGACGCCCTCACGAAGGACCTAGAGGTACTGCACGGCATCGGCACTGTTCAGCCGGATGGCAGCATTCGTCACTACCCGCGACCGTTAACCCCTCTCGTGGACACCACGTTGCTCACCAATGCACCTGGTGAGCCTCGGTTGATGAGTCAGATTGACTCCGAGATCGCGTCAGCCGACTCTATCGACCTTGTGATGGCTTTCATCCGTCACAGCGGACTCAACCCCGTTCGCGCCGCATTGGCGCGACACTGCGCGCAAGGTCGCCGGCTGCGAGTGCTCACAACGACCTACACCGGAAGCACTCAACTGGAGGCATTGCGCGACCTAACGCGCCTGGGCGCTGAGGTACGCGTCTCGTATGACACTTCCGGCACGAGACTGCACGCCAAAGCCTGGCTCTTCGGTCGTCGTTCCGGATCTTCGACCGCCTTCATCGGCTCTTCGAATCTGACTCATCAAGCCCAGCACACCGGGCTCGAGTGGAACCTGCGCGTGTCCGAACAACGCAACAGAGACGTGCTGGACAAGGTCCGGGCCGTATTCGAGGGTTACTGGGAAGGAGGTGACTTCCTGGCCTTCGATGCCGTGGAGTTCGCCGAGCGCACACGGCAACTTCCAGTGGGCACGGAGCTCAGTCCGGTGGAGATCAGGTTGGAGCCGTTCCAGGAGCGCTTGCTGGAACAGATCGAGGTATCCCGGGATCGCGGACAGCACCGAAACCTCCTGGTGGCGGCCACAGGCACCGGCAAAACGGTGATGGCGGCGGTCTGGTACGGCAGGCTGCAGGCGCAGTTGCCTCGCGCTCGACTGTTGTTCATCGCCCACCGCAAGGAACTGCTGACACAAGCCCGAGCGACCATCCGGCAGCACTTGCGCGACGGGGCCTTCGGTGAGCTTTGGGTTGACGGTCAGCGCCCGGCCGAGTTCGAGTACGTCTTCGCCTCGGTGCAGAGTCTGCACACCCTCGGCTCTCTGGATCCGACTCACTTCGACGTAGTCATCATCGATGAGTTCCATCACGCTGCCGCGGACACGTACCAGCGGGTCCTCGAGCATCTTCGTCCCCTTGAACTGCTCGGCATGACGGCCACGCCCGAACGCTCGGACGGTCAGCCGATCCTGCAGTGGTTTGGGGACAAGATCGCGGCCGAGCTCAGGTTGTGGGATGCCATTGATCAGCACCGCCTGAGTCCTTTCACCTACTTCGGAATCAGTGACGGAACCGACCTGAGCCGTGTGCGCTGGATCCGTGGGTCTGGCTACGACGTCGCCGAGCTCTCGAGGGTGTACACGGGTGACCATCGCTGGGTCAGACACGTTGTGCAAGAAATCAGGCAGCGAACCGACCCGGGTTTCCGGGCGCTTGGCTTCTGCGTCGATATCGCTCACGCGGAGTTCATGGCCGCGGAATTCACACGCTTGGGGATCCCTGCAGTCCATGTATCGGGGCGCACCCCTCGGGTGCTTCGCGAGCAGGCGCTAACTGATCTGCGCGACGGACGCGTGCAAGTGGTCTTCAGCGTCGACCTATTCAACGAGGGGATTGATGTTCCTGTCGTAGACACTCTGCTGCTTCTGCGTCCAACCGAGAGCCCTGTGCTGTTCCTGCAGCAACTCGGCCGTGGCTTGCGCAAAGCGGTCGGCAAGACGGACTGTCTTGTTCTCGACTTCATCGGTCATCACCGCACTGAGTTTCGCTTCGACCGGCGTTACCGGGCCCTCCTGGGAGGAACCCGAAAGGAACTTGAGCGGGCCGTCCGAACCGGTTTCCCTTACCTACCCGCCGGCTGTCACATGCAACTCGACCCCGTCGCCCGCGACGAGGTTCTGCACAGCATCCGAGACGCGGTGCCTAGCCGCTGGCGCGCCAAAGTCGAGGAACTGCGCAGCATGGTCATGGCTGGACACAAGGCAGAGTTGAGAACCTACCTCGAACACAGCGGCCTAGAACTAACGGATGTATACGACGGGACACATACATGGTCTTCCCTGATGCAAGACGCCGGATTGGCAGTCAGTTCGCAGGGACCGCACGAACAGGCGCTTAGGGCAGCCGTGAACCGATTGCTCCACGTGGATGACACGCTTCGCCTCGAGGGGTACCCCTCAGCACTCCGGGGAGAACAAACAGGCAGCCAATTGGAGCGGATGCTGGTCGCTGCCATGACCGAAAAGATCACGAGTAAGGACACGACCGTGGCCCAAGCCATGGAACTGATCCGGCAGCACCCGCGAATTCTTGCCGACCTTAAGGCCCTCTTCGAAGTGCTGGACGTGGATCATGTACAGCCTCCCCTACAGACCCACCCCGACGTGCCGTTGCGCCTACACGCCCGCTACACCCGCCTCGAAATTCTTGCGGCATTCGCCACTGGGAACGCAGCAAGAACACGCCCCTGGCGAGAGGGCACCATCCATCTTCACGAGCGGGCCGCCGATATTCACGTCATCACGCTGAACAAGAGCGTTGGCCACTTCTCTCCTACCACCCGCTACCGCGACTACGCGATCAACCGACATCTGCTGCATTGGGAGAGTCAGTCGACAACCCCCGAGGACGGGCCAACCGGCCGACGGTACCGCGGCTTGGGACCACCCACGACACAACTCTTCTTCGCTCGCTTGGACACAACCACGCGGGCATTCTGGTTCCTCGGACCAGCCCACTACGTCGAGCACACGGGGGAACGGCCGATGGCGATCACCTGGCGTCTGGAATCCCCGCTACCCGGAGATCTTTTCGCTCTGTTCGCTGCCGCAGTCGCCTAACAAGTGCTCCGGCGGGAATATGGTCTATGCCATAATCCAGACATGACCACCCGCGACCGCATGCTCGACAGCACCATCGCACTGCTGCGGGAACGTGGTGCCAACGGAGTCACGGTCGACGGTGTGCTGACCCATAGCGGCGCCCCGCGGGGTTCGGTCTACCACCACTTCCCCGGCGGCCGTGAACAACTGATCCTGGAGGCGGTCGACCGAGCAGGCGCCACAGTCACCGGAAAGCTCGAGCAGTCCCTGGCCGCCGGTGACACAGCCACCGCGATCGACAGCTTCACATCAATGTGGAAGAAGTGGCTGCGGGATTCCGACTACCGCGCCGGGTGCCCAGTGCTGGCGACCGCGATCGACTCCTCCGATGCAGAACTGCAAGCCGCCGTGCGGGACATCTTCGACCGCTGGCAGACCGGCTTGGTCAAGCGCCTGGTTGCCGACGGGCACTCTCGAGCCAGGGCCCGACGGCTCGCCTGCGTCATCATCGCCAGTATCGAGGGCGCACTGGTCCTGGCTCGCACCAAGCGCACAGTCCGACCGCTGGACGACGTGACCGCCGAGCTTCACCTACTGCTGAGGAGCACACCATGACCTGGCACCCGACCGCCTGCATCCTCTGCGAGTGCAACTGCGGGATCGAGGTGTTGGTGGAAGACCGCACCTTCGTCAAGATCCGCGGCGACAAGCAGCACCCCGCTTCCGCCGGCTACACCTGCAACAAAGCCCTGCGACTGGACCATTACCAGAACGGTGAGCGGCTCACCGCGCCATTGCGCCGGCGGCCGGACGGCACGTTCGAGGAGATCAGCTGGGACACCGCGATCGCTGAGATCTCGCAGCGACTCACGGCGCTGCCGGGTGGGTCGATCTTCTACTACGGAGGTGGCGGGCAGGGCAACCATCTCGGCGGGGCCCATTCGACGGCGACCATGCACGCCTACGGCGCCCGCTACCGGTCGAGCGCGCTGGCACAGGAGAAGACCGGGGAGTTCTGGGTCAGCGCCCGCATGCTCGGTGTTCCCACGCGCGCCGATTTCGAGCACTGCGAGGTCGCGCTGTTCATCGGCAAGAACCCGTACCAGTCACACGGATTCCCGAGAGCGCGGACGATCCTCAAAGAGATAGCCAAGGACCCCCAGCGCAGCATGATCGTCATTGATCCGGTGCGCTCTGACACCGCCGAGCTCGCCGATGTCCACCTGCAGGTCCGACCGGGTACCGACCTCTGGCTGGTCACGGCCATGGCCGCTGTGCTGGTCCAGGAGGATCTCGTCGATCACACCTGGGTTGCCGACCATGTTGACGGATACCCCGAAGTCGAAGGCGTGCTGCGGCAGGTGCCCATCGCTGACTACTGCGCGATCGCCGACGTCCCCGAGGAGTTGGTGCGAGACAGCGCCCGGCGGATCGCACGCGCGGAGTCCGTGGCCGTGTACGAAGACCTCGGCATCCAGATGAACCGGAACTCCACGCTGGTCAGTTACGTGGAGAAGCTTCTCTGGATCTTGACCGGCAACTTCGGCAAGCCCGGCACCCAGTACGTCCCCTCCAATCTGTCGGGCATCGGCCGGGACCGCGGCCACCCTGCGGGCGAGGGTCCGCGTAGCCCAGTGGTCGGGGCCCCCATCATCAGCGGCCTCGTGCCCTGCAATGTGATCGCCGACGAAATCCTGACCGATCACCCTGCGCGCTACCGGGCGATGATCATCGAAAGCTCGAATCCGGCCCACTCGCTGGCCGGATCCGAACGCATGCGCGAGGCCCTAAGCGCCCTGGACCTGTGCGTCGTCGTCGACGTCGCGATGACCGAGACCGCAAGACTGGCCGACTATGTCCTGCCGGTCCCGACGCAGTTCGAGAAGTACGAGGCGACGTTCTTCACGTTCGACTTCCCGCGCAACATCTTCCACCTGCGGCACCCCGTGCTGCCCGCGCCCGGAGGGACTGCTGACCGAACCCGAGATCCACGCGCGCCTCGTCGAAGCATCCGGCGCCTTGACGGAGGACGACTACGCGCCGCTGCGCGCTGCGGCGCAAGAGAGCAGGACCGCCTTCGCCCAGGCCTTTCTCCCGCTGATGGCCGACCCGAACATGCGACGTCTGGCGCCCGTCCTGCTGTACCGCACTCTCGGGCCCACTCTCGGTGGTGCGGATTCCGCCGCTCTGTTGTGGGCCGCGGCGCACCAGTTCGCGATGGCCAACCCCGACGGCGTGCGCAACGCGGGCTACGGGGAAGGGCTGGAAGCAGGTGAGCGATTGTTCGACGCGATCCTGGCTGGCGACCACGGCATCGTCACCACCATCGACGAATACGACGCGTCATGGGCCCGGTTGCCGCGGGAACGGATCAACGTCCACATCCCGGAACTGCTCGACGCTGTCCTCGCCGCCGAGCCTCGCGCAACTCGACCCGGAGTTTCCGCTCGTCCTCTCGGCGGGGGAACGCCGGGCCTTCACTGCGAACACGATCGTTCGCGACCCGGCATGGCGCAAACGCGATGCCGTGGGGGCCCTGCGGATGAGCGAGGTCGACGCCGACCGACTCGGAGTCACCAGCGGGCAAACCGTGCGGCTCAC
Organism: uncultured Actinomycetota bacterium; assembly: GCA_963818505.1. GTDB lineage: Bacteria > Actinomycetota > Actinomycetes > S36-B12 > UBA10799 > JADKAV01. The sequence continues at coordinate 296,510 of CAWFSJ010000007.1, read as the reverse complement.
CACCCGTGCCGGTAGTACCGAGGTCACCGTCGAGGTCACTGACGCTATGCGCGCCGGGCACATCTCGCTGCCCAACGGTTTTGGCCTCGAGGAGCACGGCTCCCACACCGGTGTGGCCCCTAACACCCTCACCCTCACCGAGGACCGCGACGAGTGGGCCGGCACCCCGTGGCACAAGCACGTGTCGGCGCGGGTGGAAGCGTTGGCCTAGAAGCGCCAGAACCATCTGGGGGCATGGGCGCATTGGGGCCGACCTATAGAGTGTGCGGGCGCAGGCGTGGGCCTGGCACAGAAGGGCAACGCATGGATATCCGTACCTCGCCACTGGTCGAGATGGCCAATGAGGCCAAGCGACCCACGCGGTGGTGGCTGGGCTGGATCGTGGCGATTCTGATCATCGTCGTGGGCGGTGCCGGAGGACAAGCCGTCGGCGACCTGGTGCTCGGCTCGCCGCAACCCGATGACCCCTTCTACCAGTTCGGGGAGTTCTTCTCCTTCGGGTTCACGTTGGTCGCACTGGCGCTGTGGGTGGTGTGGAAAGAGGGCCGCGGCTTCTCCTCCGTGGGCTTCCGCGGGGGCAATCCCGTGGGCCGGCTTGCGCTCGGGGTCGTCATCGGAGCACTCATGATGGGCGCCGGGGTCCTGGCGCTGAGTGTGATGGGCCAGTACGAGTCCGGCGTCTCCGGGCACACCAACCTCGGCTCCGACGCCCTGGTGCTGCTGCTACCCCTGGCTGTCGTGTTCCTGCTGCAGGCCTCGACCGAGGAGGCCGTCACCCGCGGCTACATGCTGCAGATCGGTGGCCTGCAACTGCCCGGCTGGGTCGCGATCATCGCCACCTCGGTCATCTTCTCCGTGCTGCACGTGGGGGCCAGCCCCGTGGCCCTGCTGAACATCGCGCTCTACGCAGTGTTCGCCTCGTTCGTGGCCCTGGGCCAGGGATCACTGTGGCTGATTTGCGGGATCCACGCAGGCTGGAACTACTTCCAGGGCAACATCTTCGGGGTGCCGGTCAGCGGGCACTCGGAAGCGAACTCGCTGCTGGCGTTCGGCCCGGCCGAGGGCTCCAGCGACCTGCTCAGCGGGGGTGACTTCGGTGTGGAGGCCAGCCTCGTGGGCACCGTCCTGCTCGCGATCGCCCTGGTCATCGCACTGGTCGCCTACCGGCGGGCCGAGGCTGCCCGTCAGCCATCGGCAGACGCCAGGCTCACCTCAGCCTGACGAGGACCCCGCGGGGCCCACTGGCGACCCGGACCACGTCGCACGTCGCTTGTCATCGCCTTCTGCGACAGTGCCCGTAGGAAGGAGCGACATGATCACGAACTTCGAGGTGGTTGCCGACTGCGCGCAGACCGCACGCGAGATGGCGATCAACCAGGCACGAGCGATGGGATACAGAAGGGTCGAAGCGGTGTTCACCACGTCGCTAGGAGATCGCCGCTACAACGTCCAGATGACCGTCTCCACGTGAGTCCGCCGGCTCAGCCGATCGGCATACGCTGCGCCACCCGGAAGGAATTGCCCGAGGGGTCGCGGAAGCCGAAGTCGATGCCATAAGGCTGTTCGGTGGGCTTGTCGATGACCTCCACGCCGTTGGCTGTGAGCCGCTCGTACTCGGCGTAGGCGTCGTCGGTGGTGAAGAACAGTGCCGTCGTCCATCACAGGCTGGCCGGGGATGGCCATGAGCCGATCGCCGTTCCGTCCTGACCCTTGGGCCCCACACTGACCAAGCGGAAGTCGCCGAGTTCGGCAATGGAAGTGGGCCCGGTAGGCGGTCGGGCTGTGCCCGAACGACGCCTACAGCGACTGTGGGTCGGCGCCGTGATGGTCCCGGGTGTCCGCTGGCAGGCCTGATCCAGTGGGTGAGGAAGTCGTAGCCGAGTTTCCTGGCGTTCGTGCCCTGTCGGCACCGTAGTACCCCTTGATCCGGGGTCGGGCAGTGCTGCGCCGGGGTGCTTGAGCGCGGTCTGGGTCAGTCCGAGCTTGGCCAGTGTGTCGTCGACGGCCTGTGCCGGGGTTTTGCCTGTCACCTTGGTCGCGGATGATGTAGTTGGTGTTGCTTAGCCGTGGTGCCCTGCTTGGCAACCGGGTTCGCATCAGGGCCGCCTTGATCAGCTGGGCTGACGTGAAGTTCTGCTGCGGATCCTTCAGGTATGTCGGCAGGATGCCGCCCTTTTCCACGTTGGCGTAGTCCGGCAGGCCCGAGGACATGTCCAGCAGCCGGCGTACCGTCACTGTCGCGGTGTCCGGGAACTGTTTGGCAACGTCGGGCAGAACGTCCGCAACCGTGTCTTCGAGGGGGATTTTGCCCGTCGACCAGTTGCAGGATCGCTGCGGCGGTGGCGGTCCTGGTCACCGACCCGATGTACATGTGGTTCTGGTCGGTGATCGGCTGGCCGCCCTGCCGGTCGTGCCGGCGGCCGCGATGTGGAACCCCTTGTCCGGGTCCCAGACCCCGATGATGTAGCCCGGAGCACCGTCCGTCTGCGGCCAGCGCCTTGGCGGTGACATCCCCGGTGCTTTGGCGTCGGCCGTGGCGACATCGGCTGCGGGCCCTGCCACCTGAGCACCGTGGGGGACGCGCTGGTGGCCTCTGACGAGCTGCCACGGCCGAGCCGCCGCCAGTGCCTGCGGCGCATCCGGCCAGCGCAAGTGCACCGGCAAGCCCCATGGTCACGTACTTGATGGCGCACTCGGTGCACGATCCTCCAGCTTTGCTGCGAAACAGACGATTCCCCGCGGATCGTCAATTCCCCAAGTCGCTTTAGAGGCCTGCCCTGCTCGCGGCCTGACTGACGGTGACCGGTGGCGGCGACATGGTCGCGTAAGTCACGGAACCTGGGCGTGAGCGTTCAGGGGGTGCCCTGGATGACTTCGGGTACGGAGGCGCAAGGAGTGCGGGCATCGTGGACTGCTGTCCGACGCCCGCGACAACAACCCGAGCGCCCGAGGTGTGATGGATGCACACCAACGAGAGGCAGACCGTGAGCACCCACATCCCGACCGTCACCCTGAACAACGGGGTCGCCATGCCGATTCTCGGGTTCGGCGTCTTCCAGATTCCCGCCGAAGAGACCCAGCATGTCGTCGAGCAGGCGCTGGCCACCGGGTACCGGCACTTGGACACGGCCGCCTCCTACGGCAACGAGGAGGCCGTCGGCGCCGCTATCAAGGCCAGCGGAATCTCCCGCGAGGATCTGTTCGTCACGACCAAGTTGTGGATTCAGGCGCGACTGGGCGAGGACCCGGTCAAGGCCGCGTTCGACGCGTCACTGCGCAAACTCGACCTGGACTATGTCGACCTGTACCTCATCCACCAGCCGCTGGGCGACTACTACAGCGCTTGGCGGGCGATGGAGGACCTCAACCGCGGCGGCGCCATCAAGGCCATCGGCGTGTCGAACTTCCACGGTGACCGGCTCGTAGATCTGATTCAGCACAACGAGATCACCCCGGCGGTGAACCAGGTCGAGACCCACCCGTTCAACGCCCGCTTCGCAGACCAGGAACTCATGCGTGAGCACGGCGTGCAGATCGAGTCATGGGGGCCGTTCGCCGAGGGCCGCAACAACCTCTTCACCGACCCCACCCTCGCCGCCATCGGGCAAGCGCACGGTAAGACCGTCGGGCAGGTGGTCCTACGCTGGCTCACCCAGCGCGAGGTAGTAGTGATCCCGAAGTCGGTGCGGCCCGAACGCATGGCCGAGAACCTCGACGTGTTCGACTTCACCCTCACCGACGAGCAGATGGCTCAGGTCGCCGGCCTGGACACAGGTACCACCCTCTTCTTCGACCACCGGGACCCAGGCATGGTCAGTTGGCTCAACGGCCGCGCCGACACCGGCCAGTAGCAGACACCGGCGCGGCAGAGCCCCCCTTGGCGCCTTTCGGTGAATATGTGACACGTGACGTTAAACATACTCACCGAAAGCCGCCGCCGGGCGAAGCCGATCTGCGACGCCCCCGACTAGCAGCCCAGAGAATCCTGCGCCTGCGAGATGGTCGCCTCGACCGACTCCGTGGCAGTTGTCACGGACTCAGGCACCGCGGCGTCATCCTTCTGCGCTGCCAACGACTGTTTCAACCCGTCCAGCGCTGTCGAAACACCGGTCAGGACGACCTGGGAGGCGGCCGAGGCGTCCTGTGCTGCCTGCTCCAAGTCGGCCTGTGCCGCGGCGACCTGCTTCTTGGCCTGCCCAACAGTCGCGGCCTTGCCCGCTGCCAGCGATGCCAGGCTCTGGTCTGCCTGCTCGAGCCCGTCACACACAGGTCCGGTGAGCGAATCGATGGCCTCGCCGGCTTGGCTTTCAACCGAACTGGCCGCGGCGCTCGCTGCTTGATCGGCTATGTCGGAGATCTGACCGTCACTGCAGCCTGTCAGTGCGAGGGCCGCCACCGCGATACCCACAAGAATCTTCATGGTTGCCACGGTATCTGTCGTCAGCCTTGCGCCGACACAAGCGGTTGCGCCAGAGCGACGATGATTCCGGCTGGCCCGCGCAGGTAGCACAACCGGAAGGCGTCCTCATATTGAGCGACCTCCCGCAGCACCTCTGCCCCGTGCTCGCGCAGACGGTACACGGTTTCGTCGATGTCGCTCACGGCGAACATGATCCGGTGAAGACCCAGGGTGTTGGCCGGCGGGGCAGGTGGGTCCGAAAGGCCAGCTTGAGGTGCGAGGTACTTGGTCAACTCCAGACGCCCACTCCCATCGGGCGCGCGCATCATGACGATCTTGCTGCGAACACCGTCGAGGCCCACGGTCTGGTCGGCCCACGCACCTTCAATCTCGGCGCTGTCCTCCAGTTCCATGCCGATTTCGCTGAAGAAGGCGAACGCCGCGTCAAGGTCCTCGACCACGATCGCAACATTGTCCATACGCAGAAGGCTCATGTCGGCACAATAGGACGGGCACTCGGCAACGAGCTGAAACGGAGTCAGCATGGCAACGGATGTGGTGGTGGTCGGAGCGGGATTCGCTGGCCTGCGCGCGGCCCAGCGCGTCGTGGATGCCGGCCACACAGTGACAGTGCTCGAGTCACGCGACCGCGTGGGCGGACGCATCTGCCCCGGCGAGATCGCCGGACGCACGATCGACCTTGGAGGCATGTGGCTGGGCCCCACACAGCAACGCCTCGACGCGATGACCCGGGACATGGGGCTCAAGCGCTACCCGATGTGGCTGGAGGGTGAGTGCTCGCTGGGCTTCCGAGGGCGATTCGGCCGGGCGCCGGGCGAGGACTTCGACAAGGTCCTGGGTACACCCAACCGCCTGCGCCTGCTGAAGCTGAACTGGGAGTTGGAGCGCGCGACGAAACACCTGAACGTGGCGGCGCCGTGGGACCACCCGAAGGCCAAGGACATGGACGGCGAGACGGTTGCCTCCTGGGTGGCCGGACGTACGGGCAGTGCTGACATCCGCGACATGATGAACTTCGTGTGCCAGGCGGTCTTCTGCACCGAGGCGCGCGAGTTGTCCTTCCTGTTCTTCGCCTTCTACTGCAAGTCGGCCGGCGGGTTGTTGGTCCTGCTGGCCGGTGGGCCGGGTGGCGCACAGAACATCTTGTTCGACGGGGGCCTGCATGCGGCGGCCCAGAACCTTGCCGACGACCTCGGCGATCGCATCCAGCTCGACTCGCCGGTTGTCGCCGTTGAGCAGGACGCCGGCCTTGTGAGCGTCACGACACAGTCCGGCGAAGCTGTCAGCGCCCGCCGGGTGATCGTCGCGACACCGCCGCCGCTTGCCAGTCAGATCACCTGGGAGCCGGGCTTGTCGCAGAACCGCAGGCGCCTGCTGGAACGCCAGACGATGGGCTCGACGATCAAGGGCTGGCTCGCCTACGACAGGCCGTTCTGGCGCGATGGGAACCACAACGGCTTCGTCATGGACGACACCTCCGCCTTCACCCCCGCCTTCGACGCCACCCCTGCGGGTTCGGACATCGGACTGATCGCCGGATTCTTCGAGTCGGTCGAAGGCCGCAGCGTTGCCGAGGCTGGAGCCGAAGCCCGACGTGAGATCGCGATTCAGACCTTGGTTCGCCACCTGGGCCCGCTTGCCGCGAAGCCCATCGACTACGTGGACAAGGACTGGACCGCGGAGCAGTGGTCCCGCGGCTGCTACGGCGCGACCATGCCGCCGGGGGTTCTCACCACGGTCGGGCACCTGATGCGCGAACCCTTCGGCGGCGTTCACTGGGCCGGGACCGAAACCGCCACGCAGTGGAGCGGCTACGTCGAAGGCGCGCTTGAGTCAGGGGAACGGGCGGCTCGCGAAGTGGTTGCGGCACTGCGCGGTTGAGCCGTCATCTGCGGTCGGCGCGCCATCTCGCGAGTTCCTCGCGCAGGCTCTCGTCTGACATCACCAGGGCGACGGTGGGGCAATCCTGAGGGCCCTTCTTGGCGTCCGGGTGACACAGGGTGCACGGTTGATCCTCACGCAGCGGGCACTTGGCGTCGACGACACGAACAGGCACTTGCACCACTTCCAACGAGTAGTTCGATTCTACCGGCAACTCAAACGGACCTGGGGCGAAGGCGACCGCGCAATTCAGATCAGGAGAAACCCCCCGCACACCTGACAGACTCACGGGCATGGACGAAGAGATGCTCGAGGCACATGTGGCGTTCGAGGTTGCGGCCTGGACCGAGTCACTCAATGACACGCTGGCCGTCACGACCGCGACGGTGTTCGACTGGCTGGACGGTGTTTCACTAGGCAGCGTCATCAGCGAGTCCGACCTTGACGTCCTGATCGAGACGACCCCCCTGCCCGACCTGACAACCTCCGTGCTGGCCCTGCACGCCGCCGCACTGGAGGACGGCACCGCAATGGCCGACCTGGTGCGCCGCGAGGACTTCGACCGCATCGCCCAGGTCCTGTCGACGATGACCGGGCTGCAGGAAGCAGTCGTGGAACAGATCACGACCAGCGAGGTGTACGCCGACCTGATCTCCCACGTGCTCTTCCACGGCATCCGCAACTACGTGATGACCGAGAGCCCGATCGCGCGTGTGCCCGGAGCGTCATCGCTGATGCGCATGGGCCAGAGCGCGTTCGACAGCGCGGCCCCGCGATTGAGCAAGGGCATCGAGAAGCAGCTGACGGCATTCGTCAGTGCGAACCTGCAGGAGACCCTGCGCGAGAGCCAGCAGTTCCTGACCACGGTGGTCGACGACCAAGCAATGGGCCAGGTGGCTGACGACCTGTACGACCGCAACGCCGACTCCACTCTGGCCGACGCCGCCGCCCTCATCCCCGAAGAGACCCTGGCGGAACTGTCCGCCATAGGCCAGGACGCGTGGGCCCATCTGAGCGCCACAGCGTCCTTCCGGGACATGCTGCAGGCGGTACTCGACGCCAATGCCGCACGCCCGGTCGGAGAACTGCTCGCCGAGGCTGACATCACCGCCGGATCGGTGGCTGCCTTCGTCCGGCCTTGGATACTGCGGGCGGCCGACGACGGCGTGCTCGAGGCCGTGATCAGCCAGAGGCTCGCCGCCTTCTACGCCTACTACGAGTAGAACTCTGGACAAATATATGTAGCGTTCGCTATATTGGTTCAGACCCCGGAGGATACATGGATCTGAACGCCATCGACGCGTCCCTTGAACAGCTCAGCGCCCACAAAGATCAATGGGCTCACCTGCCGATCGCCGCCCGGATCGGGTACCTGGAGGAGATCCGCGATCTGGTCGTGGCCAACGCCGACGCCTGGGTGGCCGCCGGGGTGCAGATGAAGGCCCTGGACCCGAAGGCGCCGATCGTCGGGGGCGAGGAGTGGCTCGGGGGCCCCTACCCCACCGCCGCCTGGCTGACCGAGATGATCGCTACCCTCACCCGCTTGGCTGCGGGCGAGGACCCGCTGAAGGGTGTCCGGATCCGCACACGCGAAGACGGTCAGGTGGTCGCCGGTGTGTTCCCCTCGAACCCCTACGACCAACTGCTGCTCAACGGGTACGAACTCGAAGTGTGGATGCAGCCGCAGGTCACACCTGCGACGCTGCGCGATCACGTCGGCTCCTTCTACCGCCAGAGCGACCCGACCGGCGCGCTGACCCTCGTCCTGGGTGCCGGGAACGTGGCCGCCATCCCGATGCTCGACGTCCTCTACTGCCTGTATGCCGACGGGCACGCAGTCGTGCTGAAGATGAACCCAGTCAATGAGGCCTACGGCCCGGTCTTCGAACGCATCCTCGCCCCGTTGATCCGCGACGGCTACCTCGCGGTTGTGTACGGCGGCGCCGACGTGGGCAAGCACCTCACCGACAGCGACCTCGTCGACGCGGTGCACATCACCGGCAGCGAACGCACCTTCGAGACGATCGTGTACGGGCCCGGCGCTGCAGGCCAGAAGGCCAAGGCCGCAGGCAAGCCCCGCTGGAACAAGCCGATCCGCTCCGAACTCGGCGGCGCCAGCCCGACCATCGTCGTGCCCGGCCCTTGGACCAAGGCCGACATCGCCTACCAGGCCCAACACCTGGCCACCCAGAAGCTCTTCTCCGCCGGCCACACCTGCGTGGCGTCCCAAGTGCTCATCCTGCCCGAAGGCTGGGACCACAAGGAGGAGCTGCTCGACGCGCTGCGCTCGGCGCTGGCCGACGCGCCGGACCGCAAGCCCTTCTACCCCGGCACACAGGAGCGCCAGGATGCGTTCCGTGCCGACAACATCGACGCCGAGGTCATCCCCGGCCCCCAGGATCGAACCCTGCTCGTGGACGTGGACCCGGACAGCAATCACCCGGCATTCCATGACGAGATGTTCGGCCCGATCTACGTGACCACGGCACTGCCTGGCACGGACGCCTGCGACTTCCTGGCCAGTGCGGTCGACTTCGCCAACAACAAGTTGTACGGCAACCTCGGGGCGAACATCATCGTGCACCCACAGACGGCCAAGGACCTCGGACCACAGCTCGAACGGGCCATCGCCGACCTGAAGTACGGCTGCATCGGGGTCAACGTGTGGTCGGCGTTCGCGTTCCTGGCACCCCGCGCCGCGTGGGGCGCCTACCCGGGCAACACCGCCGACAACATCCAGTCCGGCACCGGCGTGGTACACAACGCGCTGCTGTTCGACAGTTCCCAGAAGTCCGTCGCGCGCGCACCCTTCCGGCCTTTCCAGCGGTCGTTGACCCACCCGCTGCAAGGCCTCACCGTGAAGCCACCCTGGTTCCTCAACAACCGCACGGCACGCAGCACCGCGCGCGCGTTCACCATGTTCGCCGCCGACCCCCACCCCAAACGCCTGCCGTCCATCTTCCTTCCCGCAGTTCGCGGCTGACCGAAAGAGAAAAATGAAGACCACCACTGAACATTGGGACGTCGTCATCGTCGGATCAGGCTTCGGCGGTTCCGTCGCCGCACTGCGCCTGAGCGAGAAGGGCTACAAGGTCCTGGTCGTGGAGTCGGGGCGACGGTTCTCCGACGACGAGTTGCCCAAGACCTCCTGGCGACTGCCGAAGTTCCTCTGGGCGCCGGCGATGGGCATGTTCGGCATCCAGCGCTTGGCCCTTCTCAACGACGTCCTGGTCCTGTCCGGTGCCGGCGTGGGCGGCGGTTCACTGGTCTACGGCAACACACTCTACGAACCGCTCGATGAGTTCTACGCCGACAAGCAGTGGGCGCACATCACCGACTGGCGCGACGAATTGGCTCCCCATTACGAGCAGGCCAAGCGCATGCTCGGCGTGGTGGAGAACCCGGTCGACACCCCAGCCGACAAGGTGATGCTCGAGGTCGCCCAGGACATGGGGGTCGCCGACACGTTCCACCGCACCAACGTCGGCGTGCTCTTCGGCGAGCGTCCCGGCGAGGACGTCGAGGACCCGTTCTTCGGCGGAGCAGGCCCTGCGCGAACCACGTGCGACTCCTGCGGAGCGTGTATGACCGGCTGCCGACTGGGTGCCAAGAACACCTTGCCGAAGAACTACCTGCACCTTGCCGAAGGGCTCGGGGCCACCATCGCGCCGCTCACCACCGTCACGACCATCACCCCCGACGGTCCGAATGGCTACCTGGTGTCGATGCGTGCGGCCGGTCCGGGTGCGGGCAAGCCCCCGCACTCACAGGTCAGCGCCGACCACGTGATCCTTGCCGCCGGAACCCTCGGCACCCAGAGACTTCTACACGACATGAAGCAGTCGGGGGACCTTCCGGGGATCTCAGACCGTCTCGGCCAATTGACCCGTACCAACTCGGAGTCGATCCTGACCGTCGAGGCGCGCGACCTCGAAGTCGACTACTCCCACGGCCCTGCGATCACCTCATCGATCCACCCGGATCCGCAGACTCATGTCGAGCCCGTCCGGTACGGCCGTGGCAGCAACTTCATGGGCATGCTCAGCACCCTGCTGACCGAAGGCGACCGCCCCGGCGAACCCTCGGTGCCGCGGCGCAAGCGGTTCGTCGCCGCACTGCGCAGCAACCCCGGCTCGTTCTGGCGTTCCCTGTCGGTGCGCCGCTGGTCCCAGCGCACGACCGTGATGCTCGTGATGCAGAGCCTGGACAACTCCTTGAACGTGTCCTTGAAGCGCAACAGGTTCGGCAAGCGCACGTTGGCCTCCGAGCAGGGAACCGGCGAGCCGAATCCGGCCTGGATCCCCGCGGCACACGAGGTCGCCACCCGTTTCGCGGACAAGACCGGCGGCGAGGCGCGTGGGACGTGGACCGAGGCCTTCAACATCCCGATGACCGCGCACATCCTCGGCGGCGCCCCGATCGGCGACAGCCCGCAGACCGGTGTCATCGACGCCTACCACCGTGTGTACGGCCATGACGGAATCCACGTGGTGGATGGCGCCGCGGTGAGCGCGAACCTCGGTGTGAACCCGTCGCTGACGATCACCGCACAGGCCGAACGTGCGATGTCCATGTGGCCCAACAAGGGCCAGGCGGACCCGCGACCAGACTTGGGAAGCACGTACCGGCCGCTCGAAGCGGTGCGTCCGGTCAAGCCTGCTGTTCCTGAGACCGCCCCGGCCGCCTTGGTCTGGTGACTGCTAGGGCGTGACGATCGGGAACCACAACTCGAAGTCGTCGAGGTTGCCCAATAAGCCTTGCACCGGCGCGGGGTCGCCGTCGAAACTGATCGCGCCCTCACCGACGAGTTGCGCGATCGCGCCGCCCATCAGGATCGTGTCCAAAGCCGACCGCGCCATCCGAATGGTCGCGTCGGCCGGTCCCGTGGCGCCGAGGTGATTGTGTAACGTGCCGTGGCTCAACTCCAGCGTGTGGGCATCGTCGTCGACAAACAGGTGGATCGTGCCCGACACGCCGGCCGCATTGGGGCCATTGAGGCGGATGGCCAGTGCGTCGAGGAACAAGTCAACGCTGATGGAAGAGACCATCCCGGGCTGCGCGGCAGTTGGCGTGGAGACCTCTCGGACGCCCTCGCGCAATTCGGTGGCGCCCGCGAGGTAGAAGTTGCGCCAGGGTCCCGACTCGGCCTGGTAGGCCATCTGCTCGTAGGCCTCAGCCAGCAGGTTCTTGGCCTCCTCGTTGTCCGGGTCAGCGAACACAACGTGGTTCAGCGCCTCGGCCACCCACCGGTATTCGCCGGCCTCGAAGTCCACCCGCGCCTTGGCCAGCACCGAGTCCGCTCCCCCCGCGTACTCGACGAACTTCTTGCCCGCCTCCACGGGTGGCAACGGGTGCAGGTTGGCGGGGTTCGCGTCGAACCAGCCAAGGTAGTAGTTGTAAACGGCCTTGACGTTGTGGTTCACGCTGCCGTAGTAGCCCCGATTGGCGAACCGACCGGAGATCCCTTCGGGCAGTTCCAGCATCTCGGCGATCTCAGCCGGACCGTACCCGTGGTTGGCCAGGCGCAGCGTCTGGTCGTGGATGAAGCGATAGAGGTCGCGCTGACCGACCAGATCCTCGCGCACCAGCGCGTTGCCCCACGTCGGCCAATGATGGGAGGCGAAGAGCACCTCCGTGTCGTCACCGAACAGCCGCAGTGCCTCATGGATGTGCTTGGACCAGGCCAACGCATCTCGCACCTTCGCACCTCGCGGCGTGTACACGTTGTGCAGGGTGTGTGAGGTGATCTCAGCCATGCACAGGGCCTTGTGATCGGGCATGTAGAAGCAGTATTCCGCAGGAGCCTCGGCGCCCGGGGTGTACTGGAACACGAACCGCACGCCATCGATATCGAGTTCCTGCCCGGTCCGGTCGATGATGTCGGTCGGACCGAACAGGGCCATCGAACCCGTGCTGGTCGAGGGCCCGAGCCCAGCGCCGATCGCTCCGCGCGGACCTGGCGGCACCGCGTTGCCGTACATGTAGGAAGCGCGTCGGGCCATCGCGTTACCGGCCAGGACGTTCTCCGACACCGACTCCTCGATGAAACCAACCGGCACGACGTATCGCACCCTGCCCGCAGCCACGTCCTCGCGTGAGGTAACCCCCTCGATGCCCCCGAAGTGATCGGCGTGGGAGTGCGTCGTCAACACCGCCACGACCGGCAGATCAGCCACGTGCTCGCGCAGAAGTCGCAGCCCCTCGGCCGCAGGCGCCGCGGTGACCAACGGGTCCACAACGATCCAGCCCGTGGCCCCGCGGATGAACGTCATCACCGCCAGGTCGAAGTTGCGCACCTGGTAGATCCCCTCGACCACTTCGAACAACCCGGTGATGCCCAGCAACTGCGACTGTCGCCAAAGGCTTGGATTCACAGTGTCCGGCGCCGGCGCGTCGCGGACGAATCCGTAAGCATCCAGGTCGAACGCCGGGCTTCCATCCGGGTTCATGATCACCCTGTTGGGTGAGTCCGCGATGAACCCCCGCCTCGCATTTGCGAAGTCGGTCTGGTCTGCGAAGGAAAGTTCCTCCAGCACCTTGCTGTTGATCGACACTGTGTGGTTCGAGGCGTTCATCAGGCAGCTCCAATGGTTATGACGATCTTGCCCGCAAAGTTCCCGCTGCAATAGTGGGCCATTGCTGCAGCGCCCTCATCCAGTGTGAAAGTCCGGTCGATCACCGGGACGACGTCGCCCTTCTCGATCAGGCCCAACAACATCGCCATGTCGTCGGCCCGGTTGGCGCGGTAGACGACCAGGTTGACCCGTCGGCCCTGGGACACTCTCAGCGTCTGCCCCAGCAGAGCCACGGTGGCGAGCCTGCGATTGCGCCCGCCCACGACCGCGCACACCCCACCCGGAGCCAAGGCACGCCTGTATTCGCCCAGGGACCTCTGGCACACCACGTCCACAACGAGGTCGTACTCCACACCACTGCGCGTGAAGTCCTCCCTTGTGAAGTCGATGGTGTGATCGGCGCCCAATCGCCGCATGACCTCCTGCTTGTCGGGGCCGTCGACCCCGGTGATCGACAGGCCTCGCGCCTTCGCGATCTGGATGGCGAAGGTCCCGACGCCACCTCCACCGCCGTTCATGAGCAGGTGCTTGCCAACGCCTGCCGTGCGCAAGCTCGCAACGGCCAGTCCACCTGCCTGCGGGACAGTCGCGGCCTGCTCGAAGGACAACGAGGCGGGCTTCTTCGTCAACGCCGACTCGGGAACACACGCGTATTGCGCGAAGGCCCCGAAGCCACTGCTCGACAGGTCGCCGAAAACCTCGTCGCCAACCGACCACGAGCTGGAAGCGCCCACTGCCTCGACCACGCCGGCTATGTCCGAACCGATCACCCGGCGCTTGGGGCGGCGCAATCCCCCGATCCGATTGACCAACCCGGCGCCACGCATGAGGCCGTTGTCCCATTCGTTGATCGAGCAGGCATGCACGCGCACCAGCACTTCACCTTCGCCCGGCACGGGAACCGGCATGTCGACGATCTTGAGCACCTCTGGCTCGCCGTACTCGTCCTGCACAAGTGCCTTCACACATCACCTCCAAGGGGTACAAAGGCGCCATGAGTTCAAACCGGCCAGTCGCCCTCGTCACCGGCGCCGCCAACGGTATCGGCCGGGCGACTACCGAGCATCTCCTGCGCGACGGGTGGACGGTACACGCGCTCGATGTGGATGCGGAAGCCCTGCGCGACTTGCCCACCCAGACCGCCGCAATGGACGTCACCGACCCGGCCCAGTGGCACGCCGCCGTCGCAGACCTCGACCGGCTCGACCTGTTGGTCAACAACGCAGGCTTGCTCAGCTCAGGGCCCTTCATCGACATCCCGGCCGAACGCCACCGGAGGATCGTGGAAGTCAACGTGCTCGGCGTGGTCAACGGCGCGTTGGCCTGCTACCCGGCCTTGGCCAAGACGCCCGGATCCGTCATGGTCAACCTCGGATCAACCTCGGCGACGTACGGGCAGCCCGATCTGGCCACCTACTCGGCGACCAAGTTCGCGATCCGCGGCTTGACCGAAGCACTCGATCTCGAGTGGGCCGAACATGACATCCGGGTGCTCGACCTGTGGCCCTCCTTCGTGGCGACCGCGATGGTCGACGGGATGCATGCCGCCTCCGGAGACCGGCTCGGGATCCACCTCAGCGCCGATGACGTCGCAGTCGCCCTGCTCGCCGCTGTGACGCAGATCCGCTCGAAGCCAGCGGCCTCCCGATTCCGCAGCCCTCACATCGCGGTCGGTCGGCAGGCCCGCCTGCTCGCCGGCCTCGGACAGGTCAGCCCACACCGAACCAGCCGCTTGATCACCAAGCTTGTGACCGGGCGTTAGGCCGAAAGCAGTTCGCGCTCCAACCGGGCGTAACTGGTCTCCATCCCCGACGTCATACCCGTGGCCAGGACGATGTCGCGGATCTCGGCGTTGGGGTAGGTGATGACGATGGACAGCAACGTGCCGCCCTCGACCGGGGTCAGGGTCAACTCGTTGACCGTGCCCGGGCCTTCCATGCCGATCATCTGCTCGGTGGTGACGGCACGCCGGGGTGGGGAGCTCTCCAGCAGTTCACCGGTGAAACCGAACCTTCCGGAGCCGTCAGCCTGCTCCCACTCGTAGCGGTACTCATCGCCCACGCTCGTGGCCACTTCGCACACCGGCATGGTCCAGCCGTCGGGGCCGAGCAGCCACTTGCGCATCAGTTCGGCGTCGTTGTGCGCGCGCCAGACCTGCTCGACCGTCCCGCGCACGACCCGGCTCACCCGCACCTGGGTGTCGCTGAGGATCTGTGCCTCGCACACCGCACCCGACGCGAACGACGCGAGGTCCGCGAGCACGGCATCCATCTGTCCCATCGCGGCCTTCATGCCGTCCTCCATGCCCATCGTCAGCAACTGCTCGAGCTCGTCGACCGAGTTGAAGTACGTCGTGGTGGACACCCGCGAGCCGGCGTCGGTTGCGGAGAAGTCGAAGACCATACGCATCGAGGGCATCTCGGTGTTGGCCGACCCGTCCTCGTTCGCGAACCCGTCGCGTACTTCGAAGGACTGCATCGGCGTGACATCCACGTAGTCCCAGTAGCCGCGGGACATGTCCCCCTCCGGTCCGGTCATGGCGTATTCGCTACGGCCGCCGGCGTACATGTCGTGACGGGTGAAGATCGCGGGGTACGTCGGCGGACCCCAGAAACGTTCGAGCTGACGCGGATCGGCATAAGCGTTCCAGAGTCGCTCGAGAGGCACCGGGAACTCCGCGACCACGGTCATGGTGAGGGCCTCGGGGTCCTTGTCGATGGAAGTGATAGGCATTGCGGTTCCTTTCGAGGGGTTAGTGGGTGTCTTCGGTGAGCAGGTCGTCAAGCCTGGCCACGCGGTCTCGCCAGAGTTGCTCGAATTGGTCCAGGAGTTGCTGAGCCCGCCGGATCGTCTCCGGATTCGCTCGCACTAGCCGCTCCCTTCCGTGTGGATGTTTGGTCACGAGACCAGCGGCCTCAAGTACCGCCACGTGCTTCTGCACAGCCGCGAACGACATCGAGTAGGCACCGGCCAGATGTGAGACCGTCACCTCCCCGACCAGCGTGCGCCGGACTATGTCCCGACGTGTGCGATCGGCCAATGCACGGAATACCCGGTCGACCTCGTCATCGGGCATCCGCGAATGCTGTTCTTGATATACAACCATTAGGTTGTACGTTAGCGCCAGGGCGCAGAGTTGGCAAGTCCCTACTCGTCCTGCTTGTACCGATGGCTTGAGGTTCTATACGTCCGGCCCAGCGGGCTGGTCCAGATCAAGTCATGGGTCGGCGAACTTGCGTCACGTTCAACACGCCAGGCCGAGAACGTCTTGGTCCGATGGTGGCGCCGGCACAGTCCCGCAAGGTTGTTGGCGCAGGTTTCGCCCGCCGGGTGGGGGACGACGTGGTCACAGTCGAAGAACTCCGCCCGCGCGTGACACCCGGGGAACCTGCAGGTGACATCCCGGCACTTGATGGCCTCGCGAAGGGGCTGGGGAATCCGGTACTTGAAGGTGCCCATGGCTTGCAGCTCCCCTGACACCGGGTCGGTGACCAACCTGCGCCACCGGGCGTCTGCGGACATGCACAGATCCCGGGCGACCTCGCTGGCTATCGGTCCGAGTCGCTTCGATTCGGGGGTCCAATCGTTGTCCCCGATGAGCTGGTCGGCGCTGATCACGACGTCCACGCTGACAGCCACGGTCGTGTGCGTGGCCAGGAAGCCGACCAACGCGTCCGCCCTGCGCTGTTCGGCGCTGCGGGCATCCCCCTGCTGGTAGGGGTCCGCGCAGTCCTTCGAGCCGGCCAGCGCCTCAAGCGCCTGCATGAACACCTCGGCATGTTCGGCTGACAGGTACCCACCCACGTCGGCCATCCCGTGCGCCGAAGGCCGCACCCATACCCCACGCCGATCGATGGCTTGCTTGCGCAGGACCTCGTCGGGATCCTTCTCGCAGGTCAGCGACAGCAGCTTCTTGCGCAACTCGTGACCCGTGTGCGATTCGGCGAAACCGATCGCGATCAGTTCCAGTTCTTCACGCAGTGGATCGGGGGTGTCGGCCAGGATGTCCAGGATCGCCGTCGCCTTCGGCATGTCGATCCGGCCGTCGTGCAGAGCTCCCCACAGCACGTCCCGATCGCAGAGCCCAACCGCGGTGTCCAGCCGTCGATCTGCGCTTCGCGGCGAGATCGCCAGCATGGTCGCCAACTCTTCGGAACTCCCGGAGATCACGTGGCCCATCGCCTCGATCCGGGCGCTCATCTCAGCCACCAGCGCGGCCGCCTCTGCCTGCTGACGCCGCAGGCCCTTCTCAGCGTGCGCGATGGCATCGCAGAGGTCCTGGTCGTCGAGTGCCCGCGCGTCCGCCAGCGCCGCCCTGACTGACGGGAACGGGTCGATCACCGGGATGCTCACATCTCCATTCGAACATATGTTCGATAGAGAGTCAAGCATCTTTCGGCGAGTGTGCATAGTCTGCTTTGGCCCTCGAAGTCCCGATACCTTTCGATCGGAGGAGTGGCCATGCCCAATCACGATGAACGGCTGTACGGCAAGCAGGTCGGCCGGGCGCTGGCCTTCGCTGCCGAGGCTCACGCCAAACAATCGCGCAGGAGCAAGGACGAGCCCTACCTCTCCCACGTGCTGATGGTGGCGGGCCTGGTGGCTCACTACGGCGGGGACGAGGACCAGATCATCGCGGGCGTTCTGCACGATGCGGTGGAGGACCAGGGCGGACCCGGCATGCTGGAGCAGATCCGGGCCGAGTTCGGGCAGCGGGTTGCTGACATCGTCCTGGACTGCAGCGACGCCGTACCCGAACCCGGTCAACCCAAGGGGCCATGGCGCGAGCGCAAGCGCACGTACATCGCGACCCTCACCGGGGCGGACCCGCACGGATCTCGGCTGGTCGAGGCCTGCGACAAACTGGCGAATCTTCGCGACATCGTGGAAGACGTGGAAGCCCACGGCGTGGAGGCACTCGACCATTTCCATGGCGGGCGCGAGGGCACGATCTGGTATTACAGGACCCTCGGTGAGGTGCTTCTGCCGCAGATCCCTCAGATCGATCTCGAATACTCCCGGCTGCTGCGGAGGCTGGACGCCGCGTTGTCATGAGCAAGAACCGGGTCCTGATCGGCGCATGTATCGCCGGAGGGGCAGCGTTCCTGCAACCAGCGACATACAACTACGTCATAGAGCCGATGCTGGTCAGTTTCGGCGTGGATCAATCGAGCAGTGGTGCGCTGCGGGAAGTACCAAGCATCGCGTCCCTGCTAGCCATCTTCCTCGCGGCAACTGCAGCCACCAGAGTGGGCGAACGTCGCGCGGTGAGCGGCGGGTCGATCCTGTTGCTGCTGGGCTCGGTGGTCGTGGCTGCCGCGCCGGCCTTCCCGGTGGCGATTCTCGGACTGGCGGTGCAGGCGGTGGGAGCGACAGTCCTGCTGGTCGTCTCACTTGGGGTCATCGGATCAACCACCGACGGACCAGCCGCGCGAGCAACTGCGTTCGCAGTGTTCTCGATGGTCGGCCCGGCTGTCTTCGTAATCCTGCCGGTGATCACGGCTGCGCTGATGGAGCACTTGTCATGGCGGGTCGTCGCCGGAACCTGGGCCCTGGGCGGGGTGGCCGCCCTAGTGGCAGGGCGATGGGCGCTGGCTGCCGACACAGGCACGACCAGGGAAACCGAGCTGCTCACACCCGCGCTGGCAGGGGTGGTGTGTGCGGCAGTTGTGCAGTCGCTTTCGCACGCCATGTCCGACGGCCTTGCAAACGTGGGCACCCTCGTGCGGATCGGCATCACCGTGGCGGCCGCGGTCGGGCTGGCCGCCGCCCTTCGACGTGCACACCAGCCGTCACTGGACGTGGCATTCCTGCGCAACGGAGGGGCAGTGGTGATGCTGGCCGTGGTCGGGTTGTGGTGCTTCACCCAACTCTGGTACTACATGACACTGGCCTACGAGTATGTGTTCGGCCTCAGTGTCCTGGTGACGGCGCTGCTGATGGTGCCCGCCCAATTGTGCGCCGCAGTCGGGGCCAGGTCAGCCGGCTGGATGATCAAGCGGATCGGACTCACCGCGTCGGGTTTCTGGCTGCTGATCGCCACAGGGATCTCCCTTGCACTCAGTGTGCTGATCGCGGTCGACTCCCCGCTTTGGTGGCCGGTGGTAGTGACCTGCTTCTACAGCTTCGCCAGCGTCGCCGCCGGAGTACCGATGACCAATTCAGTGATGGACTGCGCCACCCCGGGCGGCGACAGCAGCGCCTCGGCCTATCGGCAGGCGTCGGTCGGGATCGGGACGGCGATCGGGATCGCGCTCATCTCCGCCCTGGTCTTCACGACCTTCTCCTCGTCACTGTCTAGCCAGTTGGACGCCGCGGGACTGGACTCCGCGCAGACAGACCAGATAGCCGCTGACCTGCGAACGGGCGCCGACGACCAGCAGGCGGCGGCGACCTACGCGGTTCCGCTGCAGGAGGTCGACAGCATTGACACGGTTCAGAAGCAGGCCTACCTCGACGGCATGGACGCCCACGGATGGGCCGGTGCCGCGGTGAGCCTGGTGACCGCAGGGCTGTTCTTGTTCAGTCGACTTAGGCTGAAGCCATGTCCTACGTCGTCGTCAATGTCCTGACCGTCCCCGCCGATCAAGCTGACACTCTCGAACAGCGCTTCGCCGCGCGGGCCGGTGCGGTCGATCAGGCCCCGGGCTTCGAGCACTTCGAACTTCTGCGCCCCGTCAGCGGCACCGAGGACTACCTGGTGTACACACGCTGGGACAGCGTCGAGTCGTACCGGACGTGGCTGGCGTCGCGGGACTTCGCCGCGGGCCACGGCGGCGGACGGCAACCTGCTGCCACGGGTTCGATCATCTGGGAGTTCGACGTCGTCTGAGCGGCGGGCGGTTGTCCGTCGGGCGAGAGCATGCGAGCCTGACAGCACAACCTGACCAAAGGACGGCCCATGACTCAGCACTTCGCCATCGTTGGAGCGGGACTCGCTGGAGCGAAGACCGCCGAGCATCTCAGGGGTGCCGGGTTCGACGGGACCGTGACCTTGATCGGCGACGAGAGCGAACCTCCGTACGAGAGGCCGCCGCTGTCCAAGGGTCTACTCCAGGGGAAGACGACCGCGCAGGACACATACGTCCACCCGCAGCAGTGGTACTCCGACAACGGCGTGGACCTGCGACTTGACGTGAAAGCGGTTGGACTCGCCGATCACACCTTGACCCTGTCGGACGGCACCGAGTTGGCCTTCGACAAGCTCGCGATCACCACCGGTTCCTCGCCGAGGCGGTTGCAGATCAACGGGTCGGATCTCGCGGGCATTCACTACCTACGCCGGCTCGAGGATGCCCAAGCGATCCTGGCGGCCTTCCAGCGCGGGGGGCGCGTCGTGATCGTGGGCGGCGGATGGATCGGACTGGAGGCCGCAGCTGCAGCACGCGCGCTGGACCTCGATGTGACGGTTCTGGAAACCGGGGAACTTCCGCTATTGGGGCCCCTCGGCCCCCGGATGGCGACGGTGTTCGCGGATTTGCACCGCGCCAACGGGGTGGACCTGCGAGTCAACGCCCGGGTGGATGGCTTCATCGGTGAGGGTGGCGTGACGGGCGTGCAGCTCGCCGACGGCGAAGTGGTCCCCGCGGACATCGTGATCGTCGGCGTCGGTGTGGTTCCCAACACCGCGCTCGCGCAGGCAGGGGGCTTGGACTTGGACAACGGAATCGTGACCGACGATAGCTTGCGCACCAGCCACCCGGACGTGTTCGCCGCTGGCGACGTGGCTAATGCTTTCCACCCCGTATTGGGCCGTCACATCCGCGTCGAGCACTGGGCCAACGCCTTGAACCAACCCGCTGTGGCGGCTGCGGGGATGCTGGGCCAGTCCGCGAGTTACGAGCGGTTGCCGTACTTCTACACCGACCAGTACAACCTCGGCATGGAGTACGTCGGCCTTCCCGACCCGGCGGTTCCCACCGATGTTGTCGTGCGCGGCGATGTTCCGGGACTTGAGTTCATCGCGTTCTGGGTCGCGGACGACCACGTGGTGGCCGGCATGAACGTCAACATCTGGGACGTCGTCGATCCCATCCGCGAGCTGATCACATCCGGTCGCCGGGTCGAATCCGCGCGCCTGGAGGATACGGGCGTCCCGCTTACGCAGATCTGAGAGCGGCGAGCGGCGTCGCGCCCACGCCCGGTCGTGACACGCTATACCTGTGAGCAACCGTGATCGACCCAGTCCCAACCGACCCGAAGACGGCCAACTGCGACTAGCCGTACTCATCGACGCCGACAACGCCCAGGCCTCCGTGATCGAGGCGCTGCTGGCGGAGGTGGCGACCTTCGGCGACGCGATCGTCCGCCGGATCTACGGCGACTTCACGACGTCGCAGAGTTCGGCCTGGAAGAAGGTCCTGCAGCGCAATGCGATCAAGCCGGTGCAGCAATTCGCCTACTCCACGGGCAAGAACGCCACCGACAGCACTCTGATCATCGACGCGATGGACCTGTTGTACACCGACAACTTCGACGGGTTCTGCCTGGTCACCAGCGACAGCGACTTCACCGGGCTGGCCACGAGGTTGCGCGAAGCAGGGTTGATGGTCTTCGGCTTCGGCGAACGCAAGACACCCGAGGCGTTCCGCAATGCCTGCCACCGCTTCGTCTTCGTGGAGGTTCTGCGATCCGGTTCGAGGCAGTCCGACGAGCCCGCAGATCCGGGGCAACCACCTGAGAAGACCCAGCCGAAGCAGAGCGAAGCGGGAGCGGCCAAGTTCCCGAAGAAGTTCCTCATGACGGCACTCGAGCAGTCAGTCGATGACCAGGGGTGGGCAAACCTCGGGACGTTCGGGAGTTACCTGGTGAAACTGCAGCCGGACTTCGACTCCCGGCTCTACGGCTACCGCAAACTGTCCGACCTCGTGCGCTCGCGCACGGACCTGTTCCAGATCGAGGAACGACAGGCGCAAGGAACCAGCCAGAAGGACATCTACATCCGCGCCAAGTGATTCAGCTCAACCGGATCGTGACTGTCTTCGTGAGTTGAGTGCCGCCTGCCGGCGAGAACGTCAACTGGAGTTTCGCGGGCCCACGTTTGGGCTTACCCATCACCTTGATCCTCACTCCCGATCCGCCCGCCGGAGTCCCGCCACCGAGTGCTGCCAACGGTTTCGCCCCCTGCGTGAGCGTGACCTGGACGAAGCCAGAAGGTGCTGAGGAATCAAGGTTCAAAGGCAGCCAGGTGGAGTCGCCAATGTCGATGCTGCTCGGGTAGTCCACGGTCATGTCGCCCAGCTTCGCTGTCTTGACCGACTTGGCCCCGGAGGCCTTCTTCAGCGCCTTGTCGGAGTACGGGTCCTTGACGGTCGCCGACTTGCACGGCTCGTGCGTCGTGCCGAGCAGGCGGCTCAGCGAAACAACCGTGCGGTTGCTGTACTGCCCTGTTGCCACCAAGTCCTCGGACGCTTTGACCCAGCTGGCTTCGCCCGTCTCGCAGTCGCCGATCTTGTAGGAATCACCGGCCGCCTCGATTGTCTTGATGATCGCCTCGAACTCATCGACCTTCGGGGAGAGGCCACGGACGGTCACTTTGACCTCGGCGAGCGTGGGGACTTCGAACAGCGAGTCGGTGACCGACAGCATCTTCGCCAGAGCTGCTCGGGATCGCGGGAACTGCGGGCCTGCGCTGAGGTATGCGCCACTGACGATCAGGTCAACAGTGGCTGGATCCACGGGCGGGTTGTCGCGGCACTGCGAGTTGATGGGACTCAGCGAGCCGATAGCGCCTGCCAGCGCATCGACGGTGTAGTAGACGCTCGTCTGATAGTCGGACAGAGCCCGTCGGAACGTCTCGTACGACTTCGGCGGGGGCTTCTTGGCGCACCATGCCGGTCGCAATGATCCGGCGTCGAGGTGCGCGGCGCAGACGGTCGCGGAGGGCACGGGAGCCGAAATGGGCGCGAATGCGAGTGCGAGTACGGAGACTGCGGACAGTGTTGTGAACATGACGTCCACCCCTGATCCAAGGCTACTCCTGGCGGTGGCCGTCCCGGGCGCCTTCGGCCTAGGCTGACACGCGTGACAACACGACGAGTGACGGTTCTTGGTGGGGGCAACGGCGGTCGTACGGCGGCCGCGGAGTTCGGTCTCGGTGGCCATGACGTGACGTTGTACGAGGTGCCTGAGTTTTCCGGCGGTCTCGACGCGATCGCTGCCAGCGGTCGGATACGTGCCCGCGGGGTGATGGAGGGCGTCGCGCCTGTGCACGTCGAGAACGACCTGGCACGGGCAGTCTCCGGCGCCGAGCTCATCCTCGTGGTGGTACCCACGAACCACCACCGGACCTTCGCCAACATGCTGGCGCCGCTTGTGACCGACGGTGCGAACATCGTCCTCATGCCTGGTTCGCTGGGCTCGTTGGATGTGGCGAACACCCTGCGCGAACGCGGCGTCACGGCCGACATCACCGTTTCGGAGATCGCGGCTCTGCCCTACGCCACGCGGATCACCGGTCCGACGGAAGTGACCGTCCACGGCCGCCGGCGCTTCGTGGCTGTCGGCACCTTCCCGGCTGAGCGCACGCAGCGGGTCGCACCGATACTGGACGACCTGTACCCCGGGATCGAAATCCTGCCCAACGTCCTGGCGTCGGGCTTGAGCAACCCCAACCCGACGTTGCACTGCCTGGGCGTGCTCATGTCGGCCAGCCGGATCGAGTACAGCCACGGCGAGTTCTACTACTACGAAGAGGGCATGACCCCCCACGTGTGTCAGGCGATCGAGGCCATCGACGCCGAGCGGTTGGCGATCGGGGCCGCGTTCGGGATCGAGTTGCTGAGCCTCAAGGACACCTACCCGGTGATGGGGTACGGGCCGAAGGGGGACACGTTCTGGTCGGTGATCAGAGGGGTGTCCGCGCTGAACGGGATCAAGGGCCCGTCGCAGATCGACTCCCGCTACCTGACCGAGGACGTTCCGGTCGGTTTGACGGTGTACTCACAGTTGGGCCGGCAGGTCGGCACCTCGCCGGTGCTGATGGAGTCGGTCATCCACCTCACCACGGCGCTGCTGGGTTCGGACTTCCCGGACGACCGGCGCACACTGCAGCGCTGCGGCCTCGGCGGTATGAGCCGCGACGAGATCCTGGAGTACGTGACGACCGGGCGGTGAGGCGAGGCGGTTGGTTAGAGGTTGTGCTGTTGGTTAGCGAATCCACGCGTTGTTTCGCTAACGAGGACCACAACCTCTAACGCGGGCACGGTTCAAGCCGCGGGCGCCCTGGGGAACCGCCCTTCATCGGTTGGTTAGAGGTTGTGCTGTTGGTTAGCGAATCCACGCGTTGTTTCGCTAACGAGGACCACAACCTCTAACGCGGGCACGGTTCAAGCCGCGGGCGGGCCTAGCGCTGCAGTTTCTGCTTCGCCAACTCGAGCTTCGCGACCACCCCGAGGTGCACCTCATCGGGACCGTCGGCAAGGCGCAGCGCGCGTGCCTGGGTCCAGGCAGCGGCCAGCGGGAAGTCGTCGCTCATGCCGCCACCACCGTGGATCTGCATCGCGAAGTCGATGACCTCCTGAGCCATGCGCGGAGCCGCGACCTTGATCTGACTGACCTCGCTGAGCGCACCCATGGGGCCGTAACGGTCAAGCCTCCAAGCGGCGTTGAGCACAAGCAGGCGGGTCGAGTCAATGGCGATGCGTGCCTGCGCGATGCGCTCGCGGTTGCCGCCCAGATTGATCAGCGGCTTGCCGAACGCCACTCGCTCCTTGCCCCTCTGGCAGGCCAACTCCAACGACCGCTCAGCCAGACCGATCAAGCGCATGCAGTGGTGGACACGGCCTGGCCCGAGCCGGCCCTGGGCGATCTCGAACGCGCGGCCTTCACCGAGCAGAATGTTCGATTTCGGAACGCGCACGTCGCTGAAGAGGACCTCACCGTGGCCGATCGGTTCGTCGTACTGTCCCATGGCGGTGAGCATCCGCACGATCTCAACACCGGCGGCCGCACGTGGCACCAGCACCATCGTGTGCTGATGGTGGCGGTCGGCCTCGGGATCGCCCGTGTGGCCCATGAACACGAACACCTCACAGTCGGGGTGCCCAGCTCCGGACGTCCACCACTTGCGCCCGTTGATGACCACTTCGTCACCTTCAACGACTGCCGTGGCTGCCATGTTGGTCGCATCCGAGGAGGCCACATCGGGTTCGGTCATCGCGTATCCCGACCGGATCCGGCCGTCCAAGAGGGGCTCCAGCCACTGCTCGCGCTGCTCGGGGGTGCCGTAGCGCAGGAGGACTTCCATGTTGCCGGTGTCGGGCGCATTGCTGTTGAACACCAAAGGCGCGAGGAACGACCGGCCCATCTGCTCGGCCACCGGGGCGTAGTCGATGTTGGACAGGCCTGCGCCGCCATCCGTGCCGAAACGCTGGGCGTACTCGCCCTCGTGCCCGGCCGGCAGCCACAGGTTCCACAACCCACGCAGACGCGCCTCAGCCCGCAGACCGTCAAGCGCCGGCAGTGGGTTCCAGGAGTTGCCCCCGCTCTCGCGAATGCGCCGGATTTCGGCGTGGTACTCCTCCTCGACGGGGGTGATCTCATGATCGATGAAGGAACGCACGCGGGCGGTCAGGTCGGCAGCGCGGGCAGACGGTTCGAAGTCCATAACCCGAAACTAGCACCTTATTGAGCGTTGCTCAATGGATTTGGGAGGTTGACCACAAGCCTTCGTTGAGCAATGCTCAAGCCCGTGACCCGCTCCCCCGCGCGGATGGCGCCCGAAGACCGCCGTCGACAGCTCATCGGCGTCGGCCTGCGCATGCTGACCGAGCGACCCATCCAAGCGGTGTCCGTGGACGCGGTGGCTGCCGAGGTGGGGATCTCCCGGGGGCTGCTGTTCCACTACTTCCCGACCAAGGCCGACTACTACGACGCCGTGCTCGACGCCGCCGTGCGCCGAACCTTGCGCAACACCGAGCCGGACGACGACGCGCATGGCCGGGTTGCCCTGCACCAGACCGTTCACAGGTTCTTCGCGCAAGTGGAGCGACGCCGCGATTCCTACCTGGCGCTCGTGTTCGGAAACGGCGCACTGCCACTGGGCGGTGACCGGGTCCAAAGCATCCGTCGCGTGTTCGCCGAACGGGTCCTTGGCCTGCTCAATGAACCGGCCACGAGATTGCCGACGGTGCATGCGTGGTTCGCCTACATGGAGGACCGCGCCCTGCAGTGGTCGGGCTCTGAGCCTCGTGTCGGCATTGAGCGCGAGGTGGACCTGACGATTGCTGCTCTGGACGCGCTTCTGGGACTTGATGCCGTGGGCTACAAGCCGGACGCGCGCAAGGTGGCGCGCACCACCGGATGATCGGGGTCGAGCCCGTACCGGTCGCGGTACACAGCCGTGACAGCCTCGCGCAGGTCGTCGACTGGGGGGTCGCTCAGGGAGGTGCCCATCAGGAGCAAGCGCGGCTCCTCATCATCTTGCCCATGGTCGGGTGGGCAGTATTCGCGCACCTCGAGCATGTGTACGCCGTGCCGCCGGTAGAACTCGATGCGGCGCAGGTCGTCTCGGCGTTCCGGTGAATCCTGCGGACGGCCGTCGGGATCCTCCACATCGAGCAGCAGCATGGACCGTCCGGCGCCGCGAAGGTCATCGACGAGGGCCGACCAAAGCGCCGATCCGTGCCCGAACCCGCGGCGTTGCGCATCGACCACGAAATACCGCAGGAAAGAAATGGAGGTATTGCCGAGGTGGCGGACAAGCGCCAGTCCCACGGGTGGCGCCTCGCGGCTGCCATCAGCCAGGAGGACGAGTAGCTGCTCGTCGGGGCGTCCGGCCGTTATCTGCTCCCACGGCGCCCGCAGCGCCAGCGGGAACGACGACTCGTAGACATGCCGAACGGCCGCCTTATGCGCCTCGTCGAGTCCGTCGAAGGCCACCAGTTCGCTGTGCGTCATGCCGGATCTCCGATCCCCATGCCTGCGTCCCAGACGACCTCGCCGCCGACCAATGTCGCGAGCACTTCGATGTCCGCGAGGGCGCCCGGGTCCACCGCCGTGGGATCGTCGGACAGCACCGCGAGATCGGCCAACGTCCCTGGACCGATCCATCCCTTGCGGTCCTCCTCGTAGGACGCGTAGGCCGATCCGTAGGTGTAGGCCCGAAGGGCATCGTGTGCGGTCACGACTTCACCCGCGCCGAGCACCTCACCTGACGCGGTCCGCCGGTTGACCATGTCGTGGATCCCCAGCATGGGGCGTCCATCGACCACAGGCCGGTCGCTACTGCCTGGCACAACCATTCCGGCGGCCAGCAGCGACGCGAAGCGGTAGGCCCAGTCCGAACGCGGCGATCCCAGCGCCCGCAGCATGCCGTCGCCGATCTCGCCGACGAACCGGCCCTGGGGCACCGGGACAACACCGAGGCGGGCCGCCCTGACCACTTGATCTGGACGGGCAACGCCAAAGTGCTCGATCCGGTGACGGGGTTGCGGGTTGTCCGGACGCCCACCCCAGCCGGTCCGCGGATGGTCGCGCTGGCAGCGTTCATACGCGTCCAGCACGAGGTCAATCGCTGCGTCGCCGATGGCGTGGCTGGCGACCCGCCAGCCGGAACGGTGAGCCGACACGATCGTGTCGACCAGCGCTTCAGCGTCGTCCTGCAGGTATCCGCGGACGCCAGGGGTGTCATGAAAGTCGCTGCACATGGCGGCGGTGTGACCTATGAGCGACCCGTCAGAGAACACCTTCACAGGTCCGAGGCGCAACCTGTCGTCGCCGAACCCGGTGCGCAGACCCAGATCGATTCCAGTGCCCAAGTCG
The DNA here is from genome assembly GCA_963818505.1 of uncultured Actinomycetota bacterium. Classification (GTDB taxonomy): domain Bacteria; phylum Actinomycetota; class Actinomycetes; order S36-B12; family UBA10799; genus JADKAV01. The sequence continues at coordinate 268,871 of CAWFSJ010000007.1, read as the reverse complement.
TCCGCCTCGTTGCCACCGAGTGCGTGGAGCACGTCGGACGCGACCATCAACTCGACGCGAACCGCGAGGCGTCCGGCATCGCGGGCTCGCTGGTAGGCGAGCGCCTCGACCGGAGTGCGGCCGATCCAGCCACCGCCCACTCCAGCCTCCACCACGCTGGTGATGCCCTGCCGAACGTAGACGTCGCTGGCTCGCGCCAGCGCGAGCGCGATCTCGTCCAGCGCGACCGGTCTGCGCAGCGGGGCGAGCAGGTTCTGCGCCTGCTCCTGCAGCAGTCCTGTGGGGCGTCCCGAACCGTCCAGCACGATCGTCCCCCCGGACACGTCGCGGCCGTGTTCCGACAGACCCAACTCGGCCAGAACGGCTTGGCTCACCACACTCATGTGACCTGACGTGTGTGTCAGCAGAACCCGGCGCCCCGGTGCGACCCGCTCGAGCAGGTCACGATCGGGATGACCACCGATCTTGTTCTCGTCGTAGCCGCTCCCGACGATCCAGCGGTCCGCCGCCGTGTTCGCACAAGCCGCCGCGATCGCGGCTGCAACGTCATCGAGGCTGCGGATCGGCGGGGTGGACAGATCGATCTCGTCGAGACTCGCGCCGAACCAGGCCATGTGCTGGTGGGCGTCGTGGAACCCGGGCACCACGCACCGTCCGCCGAGGGACACGGTGCGCTTGGCGGTCAGCCCGGCATCGTCCGGGCCGACGTGCAGGACGCGGTCGCCGAGAATCGCCATGACACCGGCCCGGGGTTCGACACCGGAACCCTCGGGCGCCATCGTCAAGATGGCGGCATCGGTGAGCAGGAGGTCGGCGATCATGGTCGCGGCCCCAGGGCACCCGCGGCGAGCCAGTCGAACAACACCCGGAAGGAATCGGTCCACGGGGCGGGCGCTCCGGACGCGTCCACCTTGACGACAACGCGCGTCCCGTTCGCCACCGGGATGTCACCGCTGCGGTCAGGGACAGCACAGCGGTATCCCCACGTCGCGCTGGTCCGGCCGAGCCGGACGGCGACGACCTCCACCGACATGACCCCCGGGGAGCCGACGGGGGCGGTGAACTCGAGGGCGATGTCACGGACCACGTAGCCGATGTCCTCGTGTCGCTGGGACAGGTCGGTCCAGCCGTAGCCGAGTTGCTCGAAAAGGGCCGACTGAGCCCGTTCGACGTGCACCGCGAAGCGGGAGTTGTGCATGACGCCCAGCGGGTCCATCTCATCGAAGAAGACCGGGCTTTCATACCGGAAGCAAGCCGGTCCGACCACGGTCATCGCCACGTCCCATCCAGCCGGTCCCACGTGTGTCCCGGGGTCGACACAAGGCGAGCCTTGGCCACTCGATGCGAGGCCGTGACCGGCAGGTCGTCGCACACCTCCCAGTAGCGGGGCACCTTGAAGCGGGCCAGTCGATGCTCACAGTGCTCGGCGAGTTCGGCCAGCAGAACCTGCTCGGGACGGTCGTCCACCAAGGACACGAACGCCTTGACCTCCTCGCCGCGCAGTTCGTCAGGGACAGCGACCACGGCGACCAGCCGAACGGCCTCGTGGGCCAGCAGAACGTCCTCGACCTCGCGGGCGGACACGTTCTCCCCCGCACGCCGAACCATGTCTTTCAACCGCCCCACCAGGTACACCCGCCCTGCCTCGTCCATCCGGGCCAGGTCGCCGGTGTGGAACCAGCCGCCACGGAAGGCGGCCGCCGAAGCCTGCGGGTCGGCTTCGTACCGGTCCATGAGACCAGTGCCGCGCAGCACCAGTTCGCCGACCTCCCCGCGGGGTAACGGCAGGTCCTGGGCGTCCACGATCCTCGCTTCACGGGCCCGCGCCGCAGCCCCGACACAACCGCTACCGACGAGTTGATCGTGGTCCGCATCGGTCACGCGCAAGTCCGCGCCGGTCTCAGTCATCCCGAACGCCTCGTACCAATTGACGCCCCACCGCTGCTCCAACTCGGCGTGGCGTGCGGCCGGGATGGCCGAGCACTGAACAACCCGGACCCGATGCGATCGGTCGAGGGGGTCGGGGGGCATCTTCAGCAGCAGGGTGGGCATCGCGGCAAGGCAGTAGAAGTACGTCACCTCGTGCTCGCGGATCTTCGACCAGAAAGTGGACGGGTGGAAGCTGTCCAGCACGACCAGGTGCGCCCCCGCCAGCAACGCGGCGACCACGTTCCATTGCGGGTCGATGTACGAGAACGCCTGCGCGGTGAGCATGGTGTCGTCGGGCCCCAGATGCGGGAACTCCTGCACAAGACCACCACCGAGTTCCATCCAGTACCGGTGGGACAGAACGCACCCTTTGGGCCGTCCCGTCGTGCCGGAGGTGTACTGGATGTTGACGGTGTCCTCCGCGACGACCCGGTGTTCCGGTGGTCCTTCAAGGCTCTGTTGCAACTGCTCAATCTCGAGGACCCTCACGTCGGCGCACGCTGCGCGCAAATGCCCGGTGAAGTCCCCCGAAGTCACCACTGCCGCAGCCCTGGAATGCGTGAGGATGTGGCCGGCGTCCTCGTCCCGGTACTGCGGATTCAGCGGGACCATAACCGCACCCAGCCGAGCCAGCGCAATCCACGTCAGCGGGAACTCGGCCCGGTTGTCCATCATCACCGCGACCCGGTCGCCGGCAGCGATCCCCAGATCAGCAAGCGCCGCGGCAAGGCCGAATGATCGGGCGCCGACCTCGGCGAAGGTCAATGACTCCCCCGGGTCGAACGTCCAAGCCCTACGGCCGGGCCAAAGGCGGGCCGCACGGTCCACGGCATCCACAAGGTGCTTCACGTCGGCGACCCCGGCGTCACCCACCGGACTGCTCCCGAAACGCCTGCGCGGCGGAGTCTGCCTCATCAGTGGCCATCGTCGCGATGGCAGCATCCACCTCACGCTGGAACGCTGCCGACTCGGTCGAGCCGGTCCCGTGGTCGAGCAGCGACTTGGCCAGTGCCAGGGCGATCGGGGGCTGCGCAGCCAGTCGGGTGGCCAGATCGAGTGCGACCTGCTCGTGGGTGCCGGTGGGGACCACCCGGTTCACGAGCCCCAGACGATACGCGTCGTCGGCGGACAACTGCTCACCGAGGAACAACAGCTCTTTGGCCCGCACCGAGCCGACGGTACGTGGGAGCAGTGCGGAGATCCCGCCTGTCACGCTCAGCCCGACACCCACCTCGGGGAACCCGAACTTGGCGTCCTGGGCCGCCACGACAAGATCGCACCCCAGAGCGAACTCGGCGCCCGCACCCAGCGCGTAACCGTGCACGGCGGCGATGACCGGGCCCGGGAACGAGCGGATCGCGCGGGTCACGTCCTGGATCCGCTCCAACCGCTGCCGCGCCGCGGCCTCATCCTCAGGGGGTGCCGGCTCTTTCAAGTCGTGCCCGGCGCAGAAGGCGCGTCCGCGGCCAGCCAGAACCACGGCCCGGGCGCCTTCGGAACCAGCTCGTTGGAATGCCGCGAGCATGCCGTCCACCAGTGCTGGCACGACGGCGTTGAGGCGCTGCGGACGGTCCAGCCACACCATGGCGACCGGACCTTCGGTCGAATACGAGACGCACTCGTTCACGCCATGACTGTAGCCCGCCGCATGACTCAGGTGAGGGCTGCGAGCAACCACGCGGCAACCTCGGCCTCGTAGTCCAAGTGCCCGTGACGCCCAGCCGGGCCCATGTGGGAGCCTTCGGCGGTCTCGACGCGGAACAACACCGTTCCTGGCGAGGTGGGGTCTGTCGGGTCGGTCCCAGCGCCCCGATTCGGATCCGTCGCCCGCAGGGCGGTAACCCACTTCGCCGGTTCCCGGACAAGTACCCGGGGGTCGTGCAGGGCCCCGGTCACGAGCAGCGCGGGACGACCAGCGGCGGGCGGGGGGTTCTCGTACGGCGAGTACCCGGCCAGGTAGGCCATGAACGCAGGATCACGCGGGTCGCCCCACTCGTCCCACTCGTTCACGGTCAGCGGGATCGACGCATCCGACATCGCGGTCACGACATCAACGAACGGGACCTCAGCCACGACGGCTCGCCAGCGGTCCGGTCGCTGCGAGTACACCGCTGCCTGCAGCAGCCCCCCGGCGGACAACCCCCGGCTCGCGATGCGACGTCCGTCCACCAGGCCGAGGGCGCCGTCGTCGGCCAGCGCATCCGCGACGTCGATGAAGTCGTCGAACGTATTGCGCTTGTTCAAAAGCCGCCCCTGCTCCCACCACGTCCGGCCCATCTCGCCACCGCCGCGCACGTGGGCATGAGCGAAGACGACCCGGCGCTCCAACAACGCCGGGAGGGCCGCGTCGAACTCCGGCTCGAAGACGTACTCGTAGGCGCCGTAGCCGTAGAGCAGACAGGGTGCGCTGCCGTCCAGCGCCACGTCATTGCGCCGCCACAGCGTCACCGGGATTTCCGCGCCGTCCCTGGCCGTGACCCACACCCGCGAGGTGGCGTAACGCGTCGGGTCCAAACCGGGACACACTTCGCGGTGCAACTCGACCCGGTCGCCGGTGCCGAGGTCCACGTCCCACCAGGTCGCCGGCGTCGTACGGTTCTCGGTGCGGATCGTGATGGCACCCGGGTCGAACTCGTCAACCCGAACCAGGCAGACGGTGGACGCATCGTTCGCGGGCGATATGTCCCGGGAGGCCGACCAATCCCGCTCGGCCACCCGCAGCAACGGCAGGCCGTCCTTGCGCAGCGTCAGCACCACGTGATCGGCGAAAGAGTCAACGGCGAGTACTCGGACAGTGGGGTCGTGCGCCACCACTTCCCGCCATGGACCGAGGGTCTGCGTCGGGGCGGCGAGTACCCGGAACTCCGCAGCGTCGTCGTTGGTGACCATGAGCAGTTCGTCGGCTTGGGCCGTTGGTGCGTGGTCGATGGTGTACTCGGTTCCCCGGCGGCGTCCGGCCACCGAACGCGGGGGCGCAGTGGTGTCGGCGGCCGGCAGCAGCCAGCACTCGCTGGTGTCGCGACTGCGGGACTCGATGACGATCCACCGTCCGGGACGCGTCGCGCGCACAGTCACCTCGAACGCCTCGTCGTCCTCCTGGAAGATGAGGCGGTCGACGTCGGCGGGGGTCCCCAGGATGTGCTCACGCACCTGCCAGGGACGCATCGCGTGGTCGGGTACGACGTACAGAAACCGAGTACCAGCGGCGTCCCAGGCGCCGGTGTAGTAGGTCCCCTCCACACGGTCTGGCAAGTCCTGACCAGTCGCGAGGTCACGGAAACGCAGGGAGTACTTCTCAGCCCCAGTCAGGTCGACCGACCAGGCCAAGATGTCCGCGGCGGGTCCCGGTTCTGTCACGCCGAACTCTGCATACGTGGAACCCTCCTGCCCGGCGACGGCATCGAGGTCGACCAACGTCTCGACCGGACCGTCGGCATCCCGCGGCCGGCGCGCCAAGCAGGGCAGATCGGCTCCGGCCCCGAACTGGGTCAGGTATACGTACTCCCGCCCGATGAAGCTGACGGACACGTCGACCTCGGGCAGCAGGCCGCGCATCTCGGCGGCCAGTTGGCTGCGCAGCGGTACTAGTGGTTGGACCCTCGCCTCGTAGTAGGCCCGCTCCTGCGTGAGCGCCTCGAGAACATCGGATCCGTCCCCGGCCAGCCAGCCGAAGTCGTCCTGTCTGTTTCCAGCGCCCCAAGGCACCGTCCTGGGGTTTACTTGGACCTTAGGCGGGCACGGCATGGCCGGACGTTAGCACCCGTGGCCGGCACGGAGGGAAGAGATGAGAGCGCGAAGACGCTGGAACGCGTGGGCGGGTCTCGTGGGCGCGTTGGCAGTCATGCTCGCCCTACCGCTGCTGCCGGCCAGCGCGGAGTCGGCGCCCGGCAGCGGTGAAGAAAAGACAGTGTTCACCGTCGGCATCACCCAGGACGTCGATACGACCAACCCGTTCACGGGGATCGCGGCCGCGTCCTTCGAGGCCTACCAGATGATGTACCCCACCCTCACCGAATACTCGGCGGCTGATTTCTCCACGGTCCCGGGCCTAGCGGAATCGTGGGAGGAATCCGCCGACCAGACGTACTGGACGTACAAGATCCGGCCAGGGTTGAAGTGGAGCGACGGCGAGCCACTGACGGCGCGCGACGCGGCCTACACCTTCAACAGGGTCATCAACGGCGACATCGAGCAGACCAACTACGGCGGCTACACGTCCACGATCACAAGGGCCGTGGCGCAGGACGACACCACGCTGATCCTGTATGTGAAGAAGCCATCACCGATCATGTTCCACCTGGCGGTCTACATCCTCCCGGAACACATCTGGAAGGACATTGACGGCAAGCGGGTGAAGTCGTACAAGAACGAGCCGGAGGATGGCGAGCCGGTCGTGGGTGGCGGCCCCTTCGTGCTGACCGAGCGACGCAAGGGCGAGTTCCTGCGGTTCGCTGCCAACCCGGATTTCTACGGTGGTAAGCCCGCGGCTGACGAGGTCGTCTTCCGGGTCTACAAGAACACCGACGCGATCGCCGAAGCACTACGCAAGGGCGAGGTCGACTACGCGAACGACCTGTCCGCGAACGTCTTCAATTCCCTGGAGGGCGCCGACGGCGTCACCACGGTGCCCAGCGTGTACTCGGGGTTCAACCAGATCGCCTTCAATATGGGGGCTGCCTTGACAGACGGCACACCCATCGGGGACGGCAGCAAGCTGGTGCTCGACCCACAGGTGCGACTTGCCATCGCTCAGGCGATCGACCGGCAGGTGCTGGCCGACAAGGTGTACGGCGGATTCGCTCGTCCCGGAACGACGGTCATCCCGCCGCTGTACCGCGATCTGCACCTTGAACCAGCTGATCCGGTGGCGTTCGACCTGCAGGCGGCGAACGCGACGCTGGAAGCGGCCGGGTACACGATGGGCGACGACGGCGTGCGGGTCAGCCCGGATGGCGAACGGATGTCGCTGCGTCTGCTGGGCCGGCAGGAGTCCAGCGAGTCGCAGAAAGTTGTGGAGTACGTCAAGGACTGGCTCGCGCAGATCGGTATCGAGGTCAACGTGAGGATCGTCAGCGAGGACTCGCTGTACGAGAAGGTCGGCAACGGCAACTTCGACATGTTCGAGTGGGGGTGGGTGGTCGAACCGGACCCGGACTACCAGTTGTCCACCTTCACCTGCGACCAGCGGTCGACCGAGGACGACGGGGCCATCTTCGCGGGTCTGTCGGACTCCTTCTACTGCGACGCCGAGTACGACAAGCTGTACCAGGAACAGAAGCTGCAGACGGATACCGGCAAGCGCGCGGAGATCGTCAAGGCGATGCAGCAGAAGCTCTACGACAGCAACGCCTACGTCGTGACGGTCTATTACGACAACCCAACCGCCTACCGGTCGGATCGCTGGACCAATTTCAGTCCTCAGCCGGCACCTGACGGAGTGCTGCTGTTCCAGTACGGCACATGGTCCTACGAGAGCATCGAGCCGGTTGTCGCTGATGCCGGCACGGCTACCTCGTCCGGCCTTCGCGTGAGCACGGGGCTGGTCCTCGGCGCCGTCGTTGCCGGGGTTGGCCTGTTCCTCATCGGCTACTGGCTCGGACGCCGCCGCCCGTCCGACTACGACGTGGAGTAGTGGACACATGTCACTGATCCAAGATGTCGCCGGCAGCGGTGGTCCCGATCCGATCCCCGGGCCTGCCCCCCTGTCGCGCAAGCCGAAGGGCAGTCGGGGACTGTCGCCCAGCGTGTCCTTCGCGCTGCGCAAGACCGGGGCGGCGTTGGGCACGCTGCTGTTCGTCCTGGTCGTGAACTTCTTCCTGTTCAGGATGTTGCCGGGCGACCCGATCGGCATGTACACGCGGGGGCGAAACGTTCCGCCCGAGCAGTTGGCAGCCCTGCGCGCGGAACTGGACCGACCGGTCCTCGGGCAGTTCCTCAGCTACCTGCGAAACCCGTTCGCCAGCACTATCGACTCGGCCCAGTTCAACCGGCCCGTGTGGGAACTGGTGACCGAACGTATCTGGCCCACGTTGCTGCTGGTGGGCACGGCGATCGTGCTCGCCTCGATCATCGGCGTCTGGATCGGGATCAAGGCCGGATGGCGGCGCGGCAAGTCCTTCGACAAGGTGTCGACCGGCGTCACACTGACGCTGTACGCCATGCCCGAGTTCTGGCTCGGCATGATCCTGCTGATCGTCTTCGGCGTCGGGGTCTTCGGCTTACCCGGCATCTTCCCGATCGGGGGGATCTCCTCGCCGGGGGTGGACACGTCGTCACTCGCGGGCTGGCTCGACGTGGCGTGGCACATGGTCCTGCCCGTGACGACGCTGACGCTGATCTACCTTGCCGAGTACGCGCTGGTGATGCGTTCGTCGCTGGTCGACGAGATGGACGAGGAATACCTCACCACGGCCCGGGCCAAAGGGCTGATGGACAAGTTCGTGCGCCGTCGGCATGCCGTTCCGAACGCCCTGCTGCCTACCGTCACGCTGATCTTCCTGAACCTCGGATTCACCGTGTCCGGCGCGATCACCGTTGAGACCGTGTTCTCGTGGCCAGGTCTTGGCCTGCTGTCGTACGAAGCCTTGCGCGGCCCGGACGTGGCCCTATTGCAAGCCATCTTCCTTCTCTTCTCCATCGGCGTCGTACTTGCGAATCTCGTGGCCGACCTGCTCTACGCCGTGATCGACCCGCGAGTGAGGTCGTGATGGCCACCGAACAACAGACCCCAGGTGGGGCGCAGGGCCGACGAGCTATCGCCAGGGCACGCCGGCGTGCAGCCATGGGCCGCGGCTGGCAGCAGTTCCGCAGGCACCGAGGGGGCATGGCGGGACTGGGGATTCTGGTCTTCTTCATCCTCGTGGCGCTGCTGGCGCCGGTGCTGTTCCCAGCTGACACCATCAGCGTCACTCGGGCCACCGGAGAACTCTTGGCGCCCCCGTCGGGCCAGTACTGGCTTGGCACCGACGACTCCGGCCGGTCCATGCTGGCTTTGCTGGCATGGGGGGCGCGAGTGTCCCTGACCGTCGGCATCGCGGCGACCTTCATCTCGATGATCCTCGGGACGTCGGTGGGAATCGCCTCCGGTCATTACACCGGATTCGGTGGAGCGGCCCTGCAACGGTTGACCGATTGGGTCCTGGTGATCCCGTTCCTCCCCTTGGCGATCGTGCTGGCCACGGTCCTTGGCGGCGGCTCGACAGTGACGATCATCGTCGTCATCGGCGTCACTTCGTGGGCTGGAACGGCCCGGCTCATCAGGGCTCAGACCCTGTCGGTCGAGGGTCGCCCGTACCTTGAGCGGTCGCGGGCGCTCGGCAGCGGCAACTGGCATCAGATGACCCGGCACGTGCTGCCCAACGTGTTCCCCTTGGTTCTGACCAACACCACCCTGACCGTGGCGATCGCCATCCTTTCGGAGACGACTCTGTCGTTCCTGGGCCTCGGCGACCCGCTGCGCCCGTCGTGGGGCGCCACCCTGGACCAGGCTTTCTCCAACGGCGCGATATCCGCCGGGGCCTGGTGGTACATCGGCCCGCCCGGCCTCTGCGTTGTTCTCGTGGTTCTGTCGTTCACCATGATCGGCCGAGCGCTCGAGCAGATCGTCAACCCGCGCCTCGGGGGAGGCTGACATGGCCGTCCTTGAGCTGGAGGACGTCAGCGTCATTTACCGGACCGGACAAGCTGACGTTCCGGCGGTTCGCGGGGTGTCCCTGACCCTCGACGCAGGGCGCTCGTTGGGTCTCGCCGGCGAGTCGGGGTCGGGCAAGACCACAGTCACGTCGACCGTCCTGCGCCTTCTGCCGAAGTCCGCGACCGTGACCGGGCGGGTCCTGCTCGATGGTGAGGACGTCCTCACAATGAGGTGGGGGCGCCTTCGAGCGGTGCGCTGGGCCACCGCCTCGGTGGTGTTCCAGGGCGCGATGCACGCGCTGAACCCCGTCCAACGGGTCGGCCACCAGATCGCCGAACCGATCCGCCTACACGAGAAGTCCGTGTCGGAACCGACAGCCCTCGCCCGCGTAGGGGACCTTCTGGAACAAGTGGGCCTGCCGTCGCGCGTGGCTGCGTCCTACCCGCACCAGTTGTCCGGCGGCCAGAAGCAGCGGGTGATGATCGCCATGGCCCTGGCTTGCGGACCGAGCCTGATCGTGGCCGACGAGCCCACGACGGCGCTCGACGTGATGGTTCAGCAACAGGTCCTGAACGTGCTGGCCGAACGGGTCCGGGATCTGGGTCTGGCCATGGTTTTCATCTCCCACGATCTCTCCGTTCTGGCCTCGGCGTGCGACGACCTGGCTGTCATGTATGCCGGCCAAGTGGTCGAGCAGGGCCCATCGGGCCAGGTGTTCGAGGATGCCCACCACCCCTACTCGCGAGCGCTGGGTGACGCATTCCCCCGCATCGGCGACCAACGCTTCCGCTACGCCCCCGGCGGTCTGCCCGGCGATCCGCCGTTCCCCGGCGAGGCGCCCTCGGGGTGTCCGTTCCATCCGCGCTGCCCTGTGGCGCGCGATGAGTGCGCGACCACGGAGGTGGCGTTGCGCCCCTCCGGCGATCAGCGGTGGTCATCCTGCCTGTTCGCCCCACAGGTGGGCACATGAGCGAGTCCGTCTTGGAAGCCCGCGGTCTTGAGGTGACGTTCCGCGGGCGCGCCAACCAGTCGGCCCGCGCCGTGGACGGCGTCGACCTGAGCCTCGGGCATGGCCAGATCGTGGCGCTGGTCGGTGAGAGCGGTTGCGGCAAGACGACGCTGTCGCGCGCGTTGCTCGGGCTGGAACGACCCTCGGGCGGCGAGGTCCTGGTGTCCGGTCGCGCCTTGGAGTACTCGGCATCGGCGCTCAAGCAACACCGGCGGAACGCGCAACTGGTCCTGCAGGACCCCAGCGGCGCTCTCAACCCCCGCCGGTCGGTGTACGAGGCTGTCGCTGAAGGGCTGCGGGTGCACCGTTTCGACGGTGACGAGCGGGCCGCCGTCGCGGACGCACTCGCACGTGCCGGCCTGCGACCTCCGGAGCGGTTCTTCCTGCGCTACCCGCACGAACTGTCCGGTGGCCAGCGGCAGCGTGTGGTGATCGCCGGGGCACTGGTGCTGCAGCCACAGGTGATCATCGCCGACGAGCCGGTGAGTTCATTGGACGCGTCTGTGCGCGGGGAGATCCTTGCTCTGCTGCTGTCCCTACGGGAATCGCTGCAGTTGTCCCTGCTGGTCGTCACCCACGACCTAGGGGTCGCCTGGAACATCGCCGACCGCATCGCCGTCATGTACCTCGGTCGGATCGTGGAACAGGGACCTACCGAAGAGGTGCTGTCAGCGCCGAAGCATCCCTACACCCGCGCCCTGCTGTCGGTGGTACCCGAGATCGACCATGTCGATCCCATCATCCTCACCGGCGAACCGCCGGACCCGACCGCGATCCCGGCCGGATGCCGCTTCCATCCCCGCTGCCCTGCATTGCGTGATGGCCAGGCCGAGGAGGTCGCTGCGGCCTGCCGCGGCAAGGCCCTGCCCGTGCTGTCCGGCACGAGCGAGCACGAAGCCGCTTGCTGGCTGTCAGGGATGCCGGTCAATGTGACTTGAGCAACGTGGCCAGCCGGTCCTGGGGAACTGCAGGCACGGTCAGACCGCGCCGCCCAGTGGTAGTCGTCGCCGACAGCAAGCTGTCCCACACAGCGGACTCGGTCGCATCGACCGTGGCCTCGAACAGGTCGTCCAGTCGGGCAGCGGGCCAAGGGGTGCGATCGGACACCGAACCGCGGGGAGCCCTCAGCCCGGTTGCCAGACAGCAGAAGATCTCGCCGCTGCCGTGGTGTGCGACCGATCCACACCTCGCCAGCCCGAGACCGACCCGGGCGGCAACTCGGGTCGCAGCCGCTGAGTCGAGCGGCGCATCCGTTACGACGACGCCAATGCAGGAGCCCGCCGGCTCGGGGTTGGCACTGCTCCACCAAGAAGGCTCACCCAACTCCTCCCCGACCACCCGCCCCCGGATCGTCAACTGGTGTGGTGCGCCGAAGTTGGTGAGCAGCACGACGGCCACGGTGGTGCCGTCTGGCAGGACGCGCGAAGACGTCCCGATCCCGCCCTTCCACCCCATACACACCGTTCCCGTCCCCGCGCCCACACAACCGCTCAACGCTGGCCGCTCACCAGGCGGGAGCCTTCGCGTGACCGAGCGGCGCGCTTGCGCCAGAGCTTGGGCCACGTCGACATCCGTCACATGCATCGTGCGGGGGTCGTTTAGCCACGAGTCATCACACTCGCCCACCACCGGGATCACGACTGAGTCCGCGATCCCGGGTTGTTCGGCCATGAGCAGCTGGCACGCCGCGTCGTAAACGCGGCCGACCTGCATCGTGCTGGTGAGGAAGACCGGTGTCTCGACAAGCCCCCACTCCCGGATCTGCAGGCTGCTGGTCAGTTCGCCCGCACCGTTGAGGACCGCAACTCCTGCGGGCACCGGACTCGCCCACACGTCGCCGCCTGGATCCACGACAGTCACGCCGGTTCGAGCGACTCCACTGCCCGCCGGTGGGTCGGCCTCGTCACGGATGATCGTCGCGTGCCCCAGCCCGGAACCGGGCACGTCGAGCACGGAATCGCTGGGGCCGGTTGGGAAGCGGCCAAAGGGTTGTGCGAGGAATGCTGACGACATGGTGGCATCATGCCGCACATGAGGGTGCCTGTGGTCTGGTCGGACGACTGCCTGCAGCACGTTGCGGGCGGCGAGATCTGGGTGGGGGTCCGAACCCCCGGCACCGAGGTACCCGAGCGGCTTGAGGCCATCCGGGCAGCGTTGACCGAGGCCGGTCACCCATTCGTCCCCGCTGCCGCCCACGGGGACGAACCCGTGCTGGCCGTCCACGACGCCGCGCTGCTGGAATACCTGGCACAGGCGTACAAACGGTGGGTCGCCGCGGGCTTCCCGTCTGATCCTGGACAGAACGAAGTGGTGGGCTACCTGTTCCCAACGCCCGGGTTGCTGGCCGGGCTGGCACTGCGCACACCCACCGCCGCACATGCTCTTGCCGGCCGCTTCTGCTACGACACGATGACGCTGGTCGGTCCTGGAACGTATCCCGCCGCCCGGGCAGCGGCTGACGCGGCACTGACCGCGGTGGATCTGGTGTGCGCAGGGGCACCGGCCGCATACGCCGCATGCCGCCCCCCGGGTCATCACGTCACGCGCGACGCCTTCGGAGGGTCCTGCTATCTCAACAACGCCGCGATCGCGGCGCAGGCGTTGCGGTCGGCCGGTCACGACCGGGTGGCGGTTCTCGACCTCGATGCGCACCACGCCAACGGCACGCAGTCAATCTTCTACGACCGTCGCGACGTGCTGGTGGTTTCGGTGCACGTCGACCCCGGTGCGGGCTGGTTCCCGCACTACCTCGGGTTCGCCGACGAGACCGGCCGCGGAGCCGGCGAGGGCGCCAACCTGAATCTGCCCCTTCCTGAAGGCACCGGCGACCAGGGGTGGCTGGCTGCCATCGGGACGGCAATCGAGGTGGTCTCCCGGTTCGACCCGAGCGCTGTGGTGCTCTCCCTCGGTGTGGACGCCGCGGCCGACGACCCCGAGAGCCCGCTACGGGTCAGCGTGGACGGGTACCGGTCAGCTGCCCAGCAGGTCGGGGCCATCGGGGTTCCGGTCGTTGCAGTCCAAGAGGGCGGGTACCACCTGCCGACTCTCGGGCGGCTCGTAGCCGCAGCCCTGGACGGTCTTGCCGACCATTGATGGCCGCGGCCCTGCAGGCCTACCTCGGTATCCCCCATTCCAGTCCCCGGGCTGCCATGCCCACGGATCCGAAGATCGACAACGCAATTGCCAGTTGCTCTTCGGTGTAGGCGTCATCGTCGAGCAGGTCCCGTAGTCGGCGACGCGCTTGGGGTGTGGGCGGCTGGGGCGGTACACCGAGGTGGTTGAACCGATCGCCGGTCAGGTGCTCGACACGCGGACTCAATCCGGTCCTTGGCCACTCGAGAATCGTCATCGCGGCGGTCGTGAAACTCACGCGCCAGTAGCGTGCGAAGAGCTCCACGTCCTGGATCGAATAGGGCGATTGCATGAGCGGCAGGACTAGGCGGTCCATGACGCCGGTAGCCAGCCACTGCGCGCGCAAGTCCATTTGTTCCCGGTCGAGTTGGCGGTAGGTCCAGGCCAGCCAGACGATCGACCTGGGTTCGAGCGGCAGAGCGCGCATCGTGGACACGAGCCACTCGAAATCCGGCTCGTTGGCCATCACGCCGAGGTAGAACCCGACTGGCAGCGGATCATCCAGGTCCAACTCCAGCGAGATCCGGTCGACCTCGTCGGGATGCATTCCACATTCCCACAGGGTTGCCCAGGGATCGCCGGGCATCTCCGGCGGGTCCAGGCCACCGACCCCGCTGGTCAACTCCATCACCTGTCGAGCGTGCGCACCGTGCAGCAGCGCGGCGTGCTTGGGCTCCCGCACGTGCGCCGCCGCCTCCTGCGGGGTGCGGAAACCCTTGCGGGGACAGCACGATGCGCGCTCCACCGCATGCCACGGCGCTCCCTGATGAGCCGCCCTGATGGGCCGTGGCACGAGTCGTTGCTGGTGCGCGAACCACGTGAGGAAAGCAGGCGCTGCCGTATCCACCATTTCCAGGCACGAGAGATACCCGCCCAGCGCGGCGAGGATCCGCTCCTGTTCCAGATCGTGGCCGGTCTCGATCGTCCCGTCGGGGTGCAGAGTCACTGGATGGCGCCGCGAACCCTTGGCACTGTTGCGTGCTGTGCGACACCTGACCGAAACGGTGATCGACTTCGGCAGTCTGACCTCAGCCAAAACCATCGGGCACCACCTCAACACGCTGAACCCAATCCGGCGTCGCCGGGAGCTGGTCGCGCACCCTGCCCAGTACCCCCGCGATGAGCGGCACGGGTGATGGCGTGTCCGGCCATGGCGTGTACCCGTCGGTGAGCACGATGATGCTCTGTGGTGAGGGCTTGTTGGCCAGTGCCGCGTCGATCCCGACGGTCATGTCCGTCCCACCACCCCCGGCCAGTTTCACCTCGCGAACATCGCGGATCCGCTGAACCGTCTGCACAGCGGCATCCACGGCCAGGACGGTGACGTTGCTATCCGGCACTGCCAACGACGACAGCACCGACTTGACCTCACCCATGGCCTGTGAGAGCAGACCGTCGTCGATACTGCCGGAGGTGTCGATCACCACCGCGACGGCTGGGACGGGTCTTCGCATGGCAGGCACGATTGCCGAGCCCACCGCATGTTGGCGCCTCGAGATGCGCGAGTACGTGTAGTCGACCTGACCCTGTCCCCAGCCGATGCCCCGGCGCACGGCCGCGTGCAACACCTGGTTCCACGCCACCACGGGCTCGAGGATGTTCGCGACCCACCGCCCCCACTCCCCGGGTACCGTGCCGCGTGTGGCCTGGTGCTCACGGAACTCGATGGCAACAATCTTGCGAATTGCTTCGGCTGCCTGGGTCGACAATCCGGGCGTCTGCGCATCGCCGGGTGGCACGTCGTGGGCGCGAGGCATCCCGTCACAGCCGCTGCCGCACGTCTGGTCCGGGTCCGAACCCAGCGGTTGCTCAGTCACTGGCCGGGCGCGCAGCCGCAAGTAGTACTGCTCGGCCGAGAGGTTGGGCTCGAAGAACAAAGACTGCGCAGAAGTCAGCCCGGCCACGGGCCATGGGAGAACCTCCTCCACGGAGATGTCGCTGGCCAGCTTCCAGCGATCCCGGGTGGCCTGGGCTACTCCCGCGTCGCCGGCTCGCCCAGCATGGTCGGCCAGCAGATGCCACACCTGGTGGGCCAACTCGACAGCGACAGCCTCGATGTCCGTTGCGAGAACCCACATGGGATTCACGTACAGCCGCCAATACGGGTCGCTGGACATCACGGCCACCCGTTCGGTTCGCACAGTCGCCAGGGAGTACACCGCTGATGACAAGTAGGGCAGATCCCCGGCCGCTTGCGACACCAGCCAGAGTTTGGCGGCCGCCAACCGGTCGCTGACATCGCCAGCCCACTCATTCACAGCAGCCCAGCCAACTGCAAGGCAGGGGCGAAGACCGTCAAGCCGGGCGGCAGGTCCGCCCCGGCAGGACGTCTGCCCGGCCTCAGCAGCGCCCGCACCACAGGCACAGCCGAGTCCAGACTCGAGTGCTGGGCTGCTCCGACGCACACCCCCATCGCCGCAGTCCAACGACCCGACGTCGGCTTGCTCGAGTAAGCGGCCAGTACACCCTGCAGGGCGACGTGGACACGATCCGGGCGCAATCCCTTCAGCGCGTCACCGAGCGGGTCGGCCAGCAGATCCTCCGGATCCGGCAGATCCAGGGCACCAACCCAGGTGAGGAACTCATGGCCGACGGGCGCTCCCACAGCCCCGTACACCAGCAGCCGGGCGACCTCCTGGCCAGCACCCGCGTGATCGGCGACGGCCAGCAACCTGGCTGCGTAGTCCCACGTCCGCGGCGTTGGAAAGGCTCGTCCGCGACTGGAGGCGTCCTTCGGGATCGACGACAACTGACCCCCTCGGGTACGCAGGAATCCAGCCACCAGCCCCCGCCTCGCCGACACCAGTGCGTCGAGATCCGCTGGCAGATCCGGCACGGGCATCACCGGCCAGTCGCCAGTGACGATTGACTCCGCGTAAACCTCTAGGGGCATGCCCCACTCGAAGTGCACGAAACGATTGGCCGTCGGTGCCGCCAACTCCCAGCCCGAAGCGGCCACGTCCGCAGGGTTCGCGGCCGCGCCGAACGAGACTCGCTCGGGCAACTGCAGCGCGCCGACCTGCCCGTGTGTCAACGGTCGCAACGCCGCGGCCTGCACGGCCGGGGAGGCCGTCGTCCACTCGTCGAAGAAGACGATCGAGTGCTTCGGCTGCTCCGCGACCCTGGACGCCCAACCGGGGGGAGCCAAAGTCACACGGTCGCCGTTGACGATCGGCAGCCCAGCGAAATCCGAGGGCTCGTAGTGCGAGCAGATCAGTGTCTCCACGTGCCAACCGCACTGCGATGCCGACTCCACGACCGCGGTCTTCCCAGCGCCGGGGTCCCCCCACAGTAGAAACGGGATGCGCGCGGCGACGCACACCCCAACCGCTTTCAGAACCGCCTCGTAAGACTGCCTGTCCCTAGCCATGTCCGCCTCCCTCGTCGATGGCAGGAGTCAAACAGGGGGGTCTGACAACTTTGTCGCAGCGCCATCACGGTTGTGCACAAGTAGCGTGAGCGAATGCATTCAGAACCAACACACGGCATCGCCTGCCGGCTCACGCCATGACTGCCGAGGCGCTGACGCTGCTGACACTGGGTGCAGTGGTGGTGCTATTCGTCTGGAACCGGCTGCCCGTCGAGCTTGTGGCGATGGGGTCGGCCCTGGCGCTCTTCGCGCTGGGGGTACTCACCCTTCCCGAGGCCCTCGCAGGGTTCGGCGACCCGGCCGTGATCCTGATCGCGGCCCTGTTCGTCGTGTCCGAGGGCCTGGATGCCAGCGGCGTCACAACCTGGGTGGGCCAGTCCCTGGTCAGCCGCGCTGGCCCGGGGGCACAGCGGCTGCTCCTGTGGACCATGCTGCTGGCAGCCGGTCTCACCGCCCTGATCGGCTTGAACGGGACTGTGGCCACTCTCGTCCCGATGGTGGTCGTGATGGCCTTGCGGCAGTCCTTCCAGCCATCTCGGCTGCTCATGCCTTTGGCGTTCGCGGGCAGCGCCGGCGGCATGCTGCTGCTCACCGGCAGCCCCGTCAACATCGTGATTTCCGAGGCCGCTGAGGACGCCGGAGTCGGCGCATTCGGGTTCGCGGAGTTCTCCATTGTGGGGCTCCCTTTGGTCGCAGGCACCATCGCGATCGTCCTGCTGCTCAGCAACCGGCTGATTCCCGAACGGCGCAGCCAGCAACTGCCCCCTGACCTGTCCGGGCTGGCGAGCACTCTGGTGCGTGACTACTCCCTGGACAACGTGATACATCTGCGGGTGAACGCAGACTCGACCCTGCTCGGACATCTGCGATCGCGGTGGGACTTGACGGGGTATGCGGGCCTGCGCATCATCACGGTGTTGGACGGTGCTGCGGACCGCCCATCATCGCAGGGCCACCTCGAAATCGGTGACCGGCTGACGGTGGTGGGCGACCCCGACGTTGCATCAAGGTATGCCCAGGATCACGGGCTCGAAGTCGAGCGGGCCAGGACCGCGGCCGATATTGAGCGGGATCTGCTCAGCAAGGATTTCGGGGCCGCCGAGGTCCTGGTTCCCCCTAGGTCCGTGCACGTCGGCGCCGAACTGCAGCCCAGCATGGTGATCGAAGGCTCGCTGATCGTCCTGGCGATCACGCGAGGTGGACAGGACCTGGGCCCACAACCGACTCGCGTCGAGGCCGGAGACGCGTTGCTGGTCGAGGGCCCCTGGAGCGCCCTGGACGCGGCAACCAATGCCCACCACCTGCTCGTGGTCAACGCACCGGAGATCGTCCGCCGGCAGACCGTTCCCCTGGGGCGGGGTTCATTGGCAGCGATCATCATCCTTCTCGGCATGGTCGTGGCTCTGGCGACCGGCTTCGTGCCGCCCGTGGTCGCTGCGCTCACCGCGGCACTGGCCATGGTGCTGTTCCGGGTCGTCACCGTTCAACAGGCCTACCGGGGCATCTCCTGGACCACGGTCTTGCTCGTCGCCGGCATGATCCCGATGGCGACCGCCGTGACCAATTCAGGGGCCGGCGAACTCGTGGCAGGGGGGATCGTGGACCTGGTGGGTGGTGCTGGCCCTACAGCCCTTATCGCGGCGATCTTCTTGATCACGGTGGTGTTCGGACAACTGATCAGCAACACAGCAACCGCGCTCGTCATGATTCCTATTGCGGTATCGGCGGCGGCTCAACTGCAGATCTCCCCCCAGCCCGTCCTTATGACGTTGTGCGTCGGCGCCGCTGTGGCATTCCTGACCCCGGTGGCTACGCCCGCGAACATGATGGTCATGGGACCGGCCGGCTACCGCTTCGGGGACTACTGGCGACTGGGGTTACCCCTCGTGGTGCTGTTCGGGATCGTCGGCATCTTCTGGGTGCCTGTCGTCTGGCCGTTCTGACGCCTCAGATCCAGCCCAGCAGTCCGGCGAACACCGCCAACATGAGGGCGTCAATCGCGAAGATCGTGCCGATGACGCGAACCTGTCGGCGCGCAGGCATGTCGTGGACCAGGAACGCGGCCAGGAAGAACGGGATGTAGACCAGCACGAACACGGGGAAGGCGCCCCACCACGGGTACACCCACACGAACGTCGGCGTCATCGCCAGGAAGATCTCGAAGATCGCGAAGAAGGCCGCGTTGCCGACAGCGAAGACCCACCGGTTGGGGATCCCCAGGATCTTCATCGCCGGATCAGCGGGCAGGAACTTGCTCATCACCAAGCCCGCGATGGCGAACATCAGGCTCAACTCCACGCCGACCCCGACCAGCAGCAGGAAGGCCGTGCCCTCCGGCACCGTCCACAACGCGTGGCCGCTGAAGTGCTGGATCAGCGCATTGGCGATCTCGTAAAACCAATGCACGCCGTAGAGCGCCAAGCCCGCGGCGATCGGCTTCCAGTTCCGCTGGGCGTATTCGTTGGCATAGACGTAGATCACCAGCGCCAGCATCGGGATCACGTACCACTGGTAGTTGTCGCCGATTCGCAGAATGTCCAGCGCCTGCTGCGTCGCCTCCGGGTTGTTCATGGCCCCTCCTCCACTTACGTCAAGCATCCCGCGAGCGAGGGTCCGAAACAGGCAGAACGTCGCGGTTGACCGCAGTTACGCTCGTCGGGTGAGCACCAGAGAACCTGTACCCCGCGACCCCGACAACGACTACACCGTCGAACAGGCGCAGCGGCGGCGGGAATTCGCCCAGGAACAGACCGGTGCCGACTTGACGCACGTCGGGTCGTTCTCGTTCGACCCCACGGTGCTGCCGGGCAACATCGAGAACTTCATCGGCGTCGCCCAGGTGCCCATAGGCCTGGCCGGGCCATTGCGGATCGACGGGGAGCATGCCGAAGGGGATTACTACGTTCCCATGGCGACCACCGAGGGCACACTCGTCGCCAGCTACAACCGGGGCATGCGCCTGCTCACCCAGGCCGGCGGCGTCAAGACCACGGTCGTTGACGACAGGATGCAGCGGGCACCGGTGTTCTTACTCGAGGATGCCCGCGCGGCCCGGGAGTTGGCGAACTGGATCCGGAACAACCTCGACGCCATTCGGACCGTTGCGCAGAGCACCACATCAGTCGGGCAGTTGATCGAGATCGAGCAGTACCACGTAGGTCCGTTGCTCTACTTGCGCTTCGACTACACGACCGGCGACGCGGCCGGCCAGAACATGGTCGGCCGGGCCACTCATGCGGCCTGCGAATGGATCCGGGCCAACCATCCGGCGACTCCTCGGTACGTCTTGTCCGGGGCCATCGACACTGACAAGAAGCACTCCCAGATCAACGTGCTGCGGGGACGTGGCAAACGAGTGGTGGCCGAGGCGATCCTGCCCGCGGGTCTGCTTGAGGAGCAGATGGGTGTGACGCCGGCGCAGTTGTTCACGATGCGCCAAGTCAGTCAAGCCGGCGGAGTTCTCGCCGGCAGCGCCAACTTCGGCGCACATGCCGCCAACGGGTTGGCCGCGTTGTTCATCGCCACAGGGCAGGACGCTGCCAACGTTGCCGAGTCGCACACGGCAATCACCTATTCACAGGTCACCGAGACTGGCGATTACTACTGGTCGATCACCCTGCCCGCCCTCATCGTGGCCACCGTGGGCGGAGGTACAGGGCTGCCCACCCAACGAGAATGCCTGGAACTGCTGGGCTGCTACGGCCAGGGCAGGGTCAATGCGCTGGCCGAGATCTGCGCCGCGGTCGTCCTGGCCGGCGAGGTCTCACTTGCCAGCGCGGTTCTGGCCGGGGATTGGGTGACCAGCCACGAACGGTTGGGCCGCAACAGGAGCTGAACGCGCAGACTCGGGTGACAATTGAGAAGTGACCGCCGCAACCCCGCACGCCACGCTACTGGCAACCGTCGAACAGCGGCGAACACAGGCGCTGATGCGCATGGAGGCCGAGGTGGGCAGCAAGGGACTGTGCACGATCTCGCGTGCGGGTGCGTCCGTTCCCGCGCTCAAGTACGACGAGGGCGCCGCATCGGCGATGGCCGATCTGCGTCGTGTGCTCTTGAACACCGTTGCGAGCGCGGAGGAGTCCGCGCTGCTGGCAGCGATCGCTCAAGCCCGTGACGCATGGCGCCATTCTCCCGCGCAACGCCTGGCCCAGACCAGCGAGGACTGGCTGGCGTACGCGACCGGCGGCGAAGACGCATTGAGTTCACTGCTCGATGCGGCGTCGTGGTGAAACCCCGGAACTGCCTGCCTGCACCGCGTTGGGCGATCTAGCATTGGGCGATGCCTGAACCGCTGTCGACACCCACCCAGCCCGAGACGGTGTTCACGTACGCCGCTCCGACCTTGGTCTACGGCCCTGGCGCCATCCGCGACATCGCATTCCACCTGCGCGACGCCAAGCGGGTGTTGATCGTCACGGATCCGGGGGTGGCAGCTACCGGTGCCGTGCAGCGCGTGATCGATGCGGTTGGCTGCCAAGTGGTCATCTGGGATGACACCCACATCGAGCCGACCGATGTCAGCCTGCAGCGCGTCGCAGACTACGTGCGCAGAATGGGCCGCTGGGATGCATTCGTCGCCGTGGGTGGCGGTTCCAGCATCGACACGGCCAAGGCGGCCAACCTCATGTTCACCAACCCCGGCGACCTGCTGGACTACGTCAACGCTCCCATCGGCGGCGGCCGCACTCCGGAACAGCCATTGAAGCCCTTGATCGCCGTGCCCACCACCACTGGCACGGGTTCGGAGAGCACGACCATCTGCGTACTGGATGTCTTGGACCGGCACGTGAAGACGGGGATCAGCCACGCCCGTCTGCGCCCGACCCTTGCCATCGTCGATCCGGATCTGACGATGAGCCAGCCGAGGATGGTGACCGCATGCGCGGGCTTGGACATCCTGTGTCACGCGCTTGAGTCGTACACGGCACGGCCCTACACGGCCTTCGAGGCCAAGACCGGTGATCAGCGTGTCCCCTACTGCGGCGCGAACCCGATCTCCGACATGTGGGCCGAACGCGCCCTGACGCTGATGGCTGAGGCTTTCATCCCGGCGGTTCGGCAAGGGGATGCACAAGCCCGGGCGAAGATGGCTCTGGCGGCGACGCTTGCGGGAATGGGTTTCGGCAATGCCGGGGTGCACATCCCGCACGCCAACGCCTATCCGATCGCTGGGCGGGTACGCGACTACAGACCTGCGGACTACCCGCAGGACCAGCCACTGATCCCACACGGCATGGCTGTCTGTCTGACTGCGCCCGCGGCCTTCGGCTTGACCCACGACGCATCGCCGGACCGTCACACCCGGGCCGCGAATCTGTTGGGCGGCGACGACCTGCCATCGACCTTGCGCGAGATCATGAACGCGGTCGGGATGCCGGCCGGCCTGCAGGCAGTCGGGTACACCGCCGCGGACATCCCGGACCTCGTGGAGGGCGCGATTGCCCAACGGCGACTGCTGGCTCTGGCACCGCTGGAGGTCTCGGCCACTGACCTGGCGCACGTGTTCAAGGAGTCCCTGTGAAACCGGCTCGCGCGGACTTCCCGATCGTCTACACGATGACAACCCGGTGGAACGACAACGACCACTACGGCCACATGAACAACGCGACGTACTTCGAGTACATCGACACCGCCGTGAACGGCTGGCTCATGTCCGCGACAGGCACGGACATCCGGGAGTTGTCGGCCATCGGAATCGTCGCCAGCACCGGCTGCGACTACTACGCCGAACTCGGATTTCCGGACACCATCGAGATCGGGTTGGCCACGACGCGGATCGGGACATCGAGCATCCGCTACTGCCTGGGCATCTTCCGCGCCGACGACCCGCAGTTGCGCGCGCTTGCCCACTTCGTCCACGTCTACGTCGACGCTGCGACCCGTCGACCGGTACCGATACCGCCGCAGATCCGGGCCGCGGTCGAAGGGCTGCCCCAGTTCAGCGCCGCGAGCCCTGGTTAGAGGTTGTGCTGTTGGTTAGCGAATCCACGCGTTGTTTCGCTAACGAGGAGCACAACCTCTAACGCGGGCGGTTCAACGCGCCACTTTGACCGCAGCGGAGGTCCCCTCGCGGTGACCGGCCTGGGCGGGGACGAGAACCCGGTACTGGCCCTTGCCCACGTCGAGGCTGAACGTGCCTTGCATATCCGCCGTCCTGACGCCGCCCAGAGCGACCCACCTGTTGGCCTTGGACATCTGGATCTTCAAGGTCCAGGGCGAGCCGATACCCAGGGCCGGCTTCAACGCAACCCGAAGGCTCGTGCCACCGACAACCGACAGCCTGACCTTGGGCGCCGCCTTGAGCTTGATCGACCCTCGCGGCGTGACGCGCGCTGACAGCGCCGACCACGCCGACCAACCCTCGGTGTTGCCCACACGAACCTTGAACCTGTAGGTCTTGCCGTTCTTCAACCCGTTGACGACGCATGACTTCGCGGTCGCCGGAACCGTGCAGGAACCACCGGCGGGGATGGAGACGGCCTTCGCCGTTCCCAGCGACGACCCGCTCAAGCCGGCGGGCGCGGACCACTGCACTTTGGCGAACGAGTTGCCTGCGTACACCCGATCGATATCTGGGGCCTCTGGAACTGTCTGGCATTTCCCTGCGAAGACACAGGGATGGGCTTCCACCCATGGCAGGATTCCCGACTCCGGGTTGCCCAGCCAGGCGCTGAGCGCGTCGAGCCCGTAGGCGATATGGGCGGCGGGGATGAGGACGGAATCAGCGACTTTGCCGAACATGGCCGGGATCGGGGCGAACGAATCCCTCGCGAGTCCGAACGCCACGCCGCTCGGCACATCCGTGGGAACTGGGGTCAGGCCGAGCAACTGCACCTTCTCATCGAGGTTCCACCCCAGATTGAACGCCTCGATCGTCGGCCCTTCGCAGGGCCGCTTCTCGTCGTAGACGTTGCAACTCCTGACACCGGGCACGCCGAGGTCATCGGCAGTGTCGAAGAACGCCAAGGTCACTGCGTTCACGCCCTTCTCCACGTTCGCCGCACTCAGACACTCCTGGAGATCCGGAGGCCCATACGCTGCTTTGAGCCACGTGCCGAGGACTGCTTCTGCCTTGTCGAAGGTCTGCTTGCCGCCCTCACCGAAGAATGGGCCGGAGCCCGCCAAGGCGCTGGCTTGGGCAGCCCCCACGTCGATCACCTTCTGGATTCCGGCAATGATCAGCTTGCGGATCTCTTGGGCCTCGCAGCCCTCCTGCCACTCGGGTCGCGCCAGCATCGCCTGAAGAGTGGCGACAGCGCCGTCCCGAGCCGCCGCCTCTCCCTGAGACGCTGTGGAAACAGCGGCATCGATCTCAGATTTCGCGTTCTTGATCCGTTGCTCGTATTCGGCCTTCGCGTCGTCGGTGGCCTCCAGTGTGAACGTTGGCTCCTGAGTGAACCCCGGGCCAGGTGCATACATGCTGGTCGATGGAACTGGGTAGTCCCACGCATCTATCGGATCTTCTGGTGGTTCGTGCTGCCGCGGGTTCTCGAGTCGTGCCGGGCCGCTGAAACAGGTGCCACCGGCCTGCGGCATGAGCACGTCGATATAGATCACAGGCCCGGAGTAGGCGACCACCCAGGACCCCTCCTCGAGATAGGACAGGGTGTACGTGGCGTGGAGCTCGACATCTACCCCCAGATCGCCCGGCGTGTTCCACGTCGCGGGGACACCGTGGTAGCTCTGGATGGTCCCCTGGGTCCAGACGTGTCGCTCATCCCCGTAGCTGCTCATCGCCGAACCGCTCCACGTACCGGACGCGGATACCTGGCGCAGCAACGAATCCGGCGGCACCCCTGGGTCTTTCGTGACCGTCGCGGTGAACGCACCCGTGATGCTGCCGTGTCCCCCGTTGACTCCCCACTGGTCGGAGGAACCCTGGGTCCAAGCCGCCGAGAAGTCGCTCTTGTAGACGCCTGGCACGAGCGACGCGGGGTCGCTGGTGGGGCAACCGCTCTCGACCCCACCGGTAGCGCTCGCCTCGCCTGCCGCGCCCGCCACCAGCATGGCTGCCGGCAGAACGGCCGCGCAGATACACGCGCAAATCCTCGTGACATTGATAGACATTGGAAGCCCCCTCCCGTGACGACGACGGGAGCCGGGCCCCACAACTTGTGCTGGGACCGCGTCCCGTGCACCACACTTGCTGCTCTTTCCAGCCTACGCCGGGCCAGCCGAATTCCAACACCCCCTGCGGTCACGATTTGCCCGCCACGCCGACCATTCTTGGGCCCTACCGCGAGCCCTGGTTAGAGGTTGTGCTGTTGGTTAGCGAATCCACGCGTTGTTTCGCTAACGAGGAGCACAACCTCTAACGCGGGCGGTTCAGAGGCCCAGGTCGCGGCCGATCAGTTCCTTCATGATCTCGTTGCTGCCGGCCCAGATCTTCGTGACCCGGGCGTCGCGCCATGCACGTGCCACGCGGTACTCGTTCATGTATCCGTACCCGCCGTAAAGCTGCACGCAGGCGTCGATCACGTCGTTCTGCACCTGCGCCGTCCACCACTTCGCCTTGGCCGCGTCAACCGCGGTCAGATCACCGGCGTTGAAGGCTAGAACGCATTGGTCGACGAACGCCTGCGAAACCTCCAGTTTGGTCACCAGTTCTGCAGCCAGGAATTTGTTGTACTGGAAGGTCCCCACGGGCTGGCCGAAGGCCTTGCGTTCCTTGATGTAGGCCAGTGTCTCCTCGAACACCGCCGCCGCGTGCGCGATGTTCGACACCGCCGCGCCGAGCCGCTCCTGCGGAAGCCTCTGCATCATGTGGATGAAACCGAGGTTGAGCTCGCCGATCACGTTGGCGTTCGGAACACGGACGTTGTCGAAGAACAACTCCGAGGTGTCGCTCTCGGTCTGCCCGACCTTGTCCAACTTGCGACCGCGGGTGAAGCCCTCCATACCGGACTCGACGCCGAACAGGGTGATGCCCTTGGCACCCGAGCCCGGCGTGGTCCGAGCGGCCACAACCACGAGGTCGGCCGAGTAGCCGTTCGTGATGAATGTCTTCGACCCATTGAGCACCCAAGTGTCGCCGTCCTGCACAGCCGTGGTCAGCAGTGCCGCCAGGTCCGACCCACCGCTCGGTTCAGTCATGCCGATCGCGGTGACCAGTTCGCCGGAACAGAATCTCGGCAACCAGCGTTCCTTCTGCTCATCGGTGCAGAGATCCGCAAGGTACGGCGCGACGATGTCGGCGTGGATCCCCAGACATGACGAAAGTGCCGCCGAGACCCGGGACAGCTCCTCACTGAGCACCGCGTTGAAACGGTAGTCGTCGGCCTCTGAACCGCCGTACTGCTCCGGGATCTCCAGACCGAGAAAGCCCATCTTCCCAGCGCTGATCCAGACGTCGCGGGGGATGGCTTTGGCCTCGATGAACTCCTCTAGGCGCGGGCTCACCTCCCGCTCGAGCCACGTCCGGGCAGAGGCACGGAAGGCCTCATGGTCCTCGGTGTAGATGGTGCGCTTCATGGTCAAGTCCTTCCGTCAGTCCTTGGGTCCACCGGCGACGTAGATCACTTGCCCGGAGACGAAACCGGCACCCTCGCTGACCAGGAACGACACCGTGTTGGCGATGTCCTCGGGCTGCCCCACCCGGCCGACGGGGATCTGCGATGCGGCCAACTCGATGAACTGGTCGAACTCCATCCCGATGCGCTGGGCGGTCGCCGCGGTCATGTCGGTCTGGATGAAGCCTGGAGCGATGGAGTTCGCAGTCACGTTGAACCGGCCCAACTCGATGGCCAGCGTCTTCGTGAGGCCCTGCATGCCGGCCTTGGCGGCCGAGTAGTTCGCCTGCCCGCGGTTACCCAGTGCCGAGGTGCTCGAGAGGTTGACGATCCGTCCCCACTGGGCGTCTCGCTGATACGGCTGGACCGCGCGGCTCATCAAGAAGGCGCCTCGCAGGTGCACGGCCATGACCGCGTCCCAGTCGTCCACGGACATCTTGTGCAACATGTTGTCGCGGATGATCCCGGCGTTGTTGATCAGCACTGTGGGCACGCCGAGATCCGCGGCGATGCGGTCGACCGCTGCACCCACCTCTGTCTCATCTGCGACGTTCGCGCCAACGGCCAACGCGTTGCCACCGGCCGCCTTGATCTGCTCGACCACGGGCTCGCATGCCGCGGCGTCGAGGTCCAGCACGGCCACGGCCATCCCGTCCTGTGCCAGTTGCCGAGAGACGGCGGCACCGATCCCACGAGCGGCTCCGGTGACGATTGCGGTGCGGGTCATGTCTGCTCCAAGTGACTCTTCAAAGGACTAAGCAAGCGCTTACTCAGCATGTTAGTGTCCGCCGTAGTTGTTCGGTGTGCAAACCACACAAACAGGAGGACAGGTGGCCAACGGCGCGGCTGGCGGCAGATCCGCCGATGCCCGCGAGAGGCTGCTGGCCGCAGCGGGAACGGCGTTCGCCGAGCGGGGCTTCCACGCCACCACCACCCGCGACATCGCAGCGGCCGCGGGTATGAGCCCAGCCGCTGTCTATGTGCACCACGAATCCAAAGAAGAGCTGCTGTACCTCATCTCACTGGAAGGTCACACTCGCACCCGCGAGCTTGTGCAGCAGGCCGTCGGCAGCGCGGACGATCCGGTGGGACAACTGCGCGCCGTCATGGCGTCGTTCACAACCTTCCACGCCGAGCAGCACACGCTGGCCCGAGTGGTCAACTACGAACTGGTCTCCCTGAACCCGCCCCACCGCAAGGAGATCGCAGCCTTGCGCCGGGCGATCCGCCGCGACGTCCAATCCGTGGTCGAAGCCGGGATGGCCACAGGGGTCTTCGACACGGCCGACGCCAAGATGACGACGATGGCGCTGCTGTCGCTGGGCATCGACATCGGCCGCTGGTACGGCGTCGAGGCCACCTGGCAGGCGCAGACCATCGCCTCGCTGTACGCAGACCTGGCCCTGCGAATGGTCGCAGCCAACCTTGAGGAGAAGCCATGACAGTGCTCGACAGTTTCCGCCTGGACGGGCGGGTGTCCCTGGTGACCGGAGCCTCATCCGGGCTGGGGGTCGCCATTGCGACAGCGCTGGCACAAGCCGGTAGCGATGTCGTCGTCGGGGCCAGGCGAGCAGACCGACTCGTCGACACGGTCGCGGCAGTCGAAGCGGCCGGACGTCGCGGGCTAGCAGTGGCCACGGACGTGTCCGACCCGAGTGACTGCACAGCGATGGTCGAGGCGGCGATCGCGCAGTTCGGCCGCGTCGATGTGCTGGTCAACAACGCCGGCGTGGGAACCGCTGTGCCTGCCACGCGCGAGACGCCCGAGCAGTTCCGCAGTGTGATCGACGTGAACCTCAACGGCTGCTACTGGATGGCCCAGGCCTGCGGGCGGGTCATGGCCCCGGGCAGCAGCATCATCAACATCAGTAGCGTCCTGGCCCTCACCACAGCGGGTCTACCCCAAGCCGCCTATGCGGCGAGCAAGTCCGGACTGCTGGGTATGACCCGCGACCTCGCCCAGCAATGGGCAACGCGCAAGGGCATCCGCGTCAACGCCATCGCCCCGGGCTTCTTCCCCACCGAGATGACACAGGAGTACCCGCCCGGCTACGTGGACTCTCTGCGGCATCGCATCCCGATGGATCGCATGGGTGAACTCGAGGAGCTGGCGGCCGCGGTCGTGTTTCTCGCCAGTCCCGCTGCCGGCTACATGACCGGGCAGACCGTCGTGGTCGACGGCGGTGTGACGATCACATGAGACTCGTTTGCGTCGGGGACTCGTTCACCGAAGGTATGGCCGACGACTTACGCCCGGACGGCGAGTACCGAGGATGGGCCGACCGCGTCGCGCAGGCACTGGCCGCCGGCCAACCCGTGGAGTACGCGAACTTGGCCGTTCGCGGGAAGTTGCTCGACAAGGTCGTGCGCGAGCAGTTGCCGCTCGCCGAGGAACTCGCGCCCGACGTGCTGACCTTCCACGCGGGCGGCAACGACGTGCTGCGTCGCGGCACCGACCTCCCGGACCTCTTCAAGAGGTACGACGAGGCGGTGGCTGGAATCACTTCCCCCGAACGTGAGGTGCTTCTCTTCACCAGCATCACCCGGGCCGGCGGCACAGGACGACTCGCAGAAGCGATCTCGACACGGTTCGGCCAGTTCAACGACAACGTGCGGGAAGTGGGCGAACGGCACGGCGCCATTGTGGTCGAACTCGACAAGGTCGAGGCCCTCACCGACAGGCGACTCTGGCACGCCGACCGCCTACACCTCAACGCGCAGGGGCACGCCCGAGTCGCAGCGGCAGTTCTGGCACAACTCGGGGTGGACGACGGCCGTGCACCCGAATGGTGGGCGGTGCCTTTGCCGGCGATCTCTCCCAAGGGCCGGGCGAAGTCGTTGGCCGGGGATCTCGAGTGGGCACGCTCGCACTTCGCACCGTGGATCTGGCGGCGACTGCGCGGAGTCTCCAGCGGGGACGGGCGCGTGGCAAAGGACAACGGGCTGCATCTCGTTGCGACGAGCGCCCCAGCTCACTTTGAAGGAGGATGAAGCCGGAGGTTCACATGAGAGTTGCAGTTCTTGGATCCGGCAATGGCGGTATGGCGATCGCGTTCGAGTGGGCACAGGCGGGCCACGAGGTCGCGCTGTTCGACTTCGAGCAGTTCGACACCAACGTGGCAGCCGTCGCCACCCGCGGGGGTATCAGCGCGGACGGCGAAATGGACGGCTTCGTCGCACTGCGCTACGCAGGTCACGACATCGCCGAAGCGATGCAGGGCGCGGAGTTGGTATTCGCCGTCGGACCGGCTTACAGCACAGCTCCTTTCGCTCAAGTGTGCCGCCCACACATGGTCGCAGGGCAGGTGTTCGTGGTCTGCCCGGGTTCGTGCGCAGGGGCACTGGTCTTCAAACAGGCACTGGGCCTTGAGGCGGGCGACACCTCGGTCGTCGTCGCAGAAACCTCGACCCTGCCCTACGCGGTACGGGTCACCGCAGACGCGCACATCACCGTCTACAACCGACTCAAAGGCGGCTACTACGTCGCCGCGTTGCCCAGCAGCGCCACCCAGGGCGTCTTCGACCTTCTGCACACGGTGCACGCCGAGATGTTGCCCGGCGAAAGCGTCTGGCAGACGACGCTGCAGAACAGCAACCCGATCATCCATCCGGCCGTCTCCTTGTGCAACGCCGCTCTCATCGAGCGCACGGGCGGCGACTTCCTGTTCTACGAGGAAGGCGTCACCGAGGCCGTAGGTCGTCTGATCAAGGCCGTGGACCTGGAACGCGTCGCGATAGCTGAAGCGCTGGGGGTGAGCGTGCGCCGCGACCCCGAACTGGGAATCGATCAGGGCTACCAGACCATCGATGACTACGGGATCGGATACTCCCAGGCGCCCGGGTTCCGCGGGATCCGCGCCCAGCCGCAACTCGACCACCGCTACTTCAACGAGGACTCAGGCTTCGGTCTGGTGTTCATGACCGACCTTGCGCGTCAGGTCGGTGTGGCGACGCCCGTGATGGACTCGCTGTTGCAGTTGAGTTCTGTCATCACAGGACGGGACTACAAGGCCGAGCAGGCGCGCACCATGGCCGGCCTGGGCCTTGACGGTCACACCGCAGCCGAGCTGGTCGAGGCGCTCTAGGTGCGCTCGCCGAATGTCGCGTTGTTGCGGCGAGGGGAGCGCGAATGTCGCGTTGTTGCTGGTTAACACGTGGCGGAACCAGCAACATCACGACACCCCAGGATCACGATCAGCAACAACACCACAACCTGGCCGGCCGACTCGGACAGCGGGCGGATTCAGTCGTTCCTGGGGTGCGGGAAGTCCGGGTGGCGCTGCTGGAAGGAAAGGATCTTAGGGTTGCGCACGATGCCGTTCTGGATCTCGATCGCCTGCAGCAGGCTCGGTTCCCTTTCCCACTCGGACGGGCCCAGTAACACCGGGCGCAGGAACGGGATCAATGCCTCGCTGATCCCCCACGTGGCGCTGTTCCACAAGTAGCTCGGGCTGTGATCCACGGCGTAGTAGGCCAGACCTGCACCGACGGTCAGCATGGGGTTCTCGAAGCTTGTGGGCTCGGCGAACTCGAAACCCATCCCACGGTCGCAGGACACATCCACGATCAGATGGCCGACGGGAAAATCAGCGAGATCGTCGTTGGTCACGAACATCATCGGGTTGTCCGTGTCCTGCATCACGCAGTTGACCACCACGTCGAACTGTGAGAGGAACTGCCCGACTGGAACGTAGCCCTCGGGAATCCGCACAACGATCTCGTGCCTATCCGGCACGCGTTCCATGTGGTCCAGCACCAGACCCGGGATGGGTGAGGCGACCGCTGGCACGTCCCGCATCGTGAGGACCGTGATGTCGTGCACACCCATCCCCTGCAGCGCAGTGATCGCACCCCGGGCCGTGTTGCCGAATCCGAGGACCGCCGCGCGCAGGTGACGCCCGTAATGGCCAGTGGCACCCACGAGCGACATCGCATGCAGCACCGAGCAGTAGCCGGCCATCTCATTGTTCATGTGGAAGACATGGACCACGAAATCCCCGGCCGGGGTCCAGTGATTCATCTGCTCCCAGGCGATCAGGGTCAAGTGCTTGTCGATGGAGATCTGGGTGAGCTCGGGGTCCTGGACCGCGTGCGGCCAGCCCCAAAGGACCTGGCCGTCGCTCATCTGCTCGAGGTCGGCGAGCGTGGGCTTGGGAAGAAGCACGACGTCGGAGTTGGAGAGAACCTCCTGCCTGCTGCCCATGGCGCCCACCTGGGCTGCCAGCTGCTCGTCCGAGACGCGGAAGCGCTGCCCGTATCCCCGCTCGAGGATCGTGTTCTGCCGCACCTCGGCATCGATCATTGCGAAATGGTGGGGGTGGATCGGAAGCCTGTGTTCGTTCTCCTTGCTCGACGTGCCCAGAACACCCAGTCGAAGCAGTTCACTCATGGCTCCATATTCCTCGCCCGATCGAATGTAGGGCTGAGGTTTGCGCAAGTCGAGCCAATCTCTGTATCCGGCCACTAGTCTGCGTACCTACACGACAAGGCTGCGAGGAATCCGATGGCACGAGTCCTGAAGCACACATTGACCCTGATCGCGACGTTCGCGGCTATGGTGCTGGCCTTCGTTGGCCTGGCGTCCGCGCCCGCCTCTGCTGAGGATCAACCCTCGGTGATCTTCATGGGCGACTCCGTGACCGCCGGCTTCGGCTACTTCGGCCAGAAGGAGAACGCGAAGAACATCACTGGGACCGTCAACAACGCGTTCCCCAGTGCCTGGTACTTCGGCGACAACAGCCTCTCCGACTGCAGCCCGGGTTCGGGAACCCCGATCGACCAGTGCAGCAACAACAACTTCAACGGCGCACCGTGGAGCGCAGGGCCCTGGGAGACCGGTGCGAAGTCGCCGAACGTCGCCTACTCCTACCAGATCGCCGCCAGTCAGGATCCTGCCAAGGCAGCCCCGGTTGAGAACTGGGCCATCACCGGGTCGACCCCGGCCCAGTGGGACACCGGCGGTCCGTTCAACTTCCAGTTGAAGAACATCAAGAACACCAGCGTTGTGATGACCCTGGGCGCCAACCCGATCCTTGCCAGCTTCATGCAGATCAAGCTGTCCCTCGTGCCCGTGACCAATGGCGCCTGCGCGGACTCCACTCAGTGGCTGGGGTGGACCGGTTGGTGGGCCTACCCGAAGCAGCACGTCGTGGATTGCGCGGACCAGCAATGGGCCCAGAACCAGCAGACCAACCACCTGGAGAACGTCTACAAGACACTGCTGCAGAACAAGAACAAGGTGTTGGTCATGCAGTACTACCGGACCTGCCCGTGGTCCTTCGGCAACTGGCAGCCCGAGGGCAACGTCGACAAGGGCCCGGCAGCTGGCAACTCCTGTCCCTCGCAGAAGAACAAGGTCTCCGAGTGCAGCAGCTGCCCGGTCAAGGGCGAGACCACCCAATGGGAGCAGGCAACGGCCGCCCAGAACGCGATGAACGCGAAGATCGCCGCCGCTGTGGGTGAGGTTCAGCAGTGGGCCAAGACCCAGCCCGGCATCAACCCGGCCAACCTGCAGATGGCGGTTCCCGATCAGAGCGCCTGGGAGAAACATCAGGCCTGGAGTAGCGACTCGTGGGTGTTCAAGAACGACACCTGGATCCACCCCAGCAAAGCCGGCCACACACAACTGGCGAACACGGTTACCGGCGCCATGTGTTCGGCATTCGGCCAGTGGTGCGGCGCCAAGCCCGCATGGGTAACCACCCCCAGCGTTGCCAAGGCGAACGTGGAGCAGCAGGTCCGCGGATCTGTGCCACAGCGCATGGGAAACCGGGAGGCTGCAGACCTGCCGCACATGACCAAGCAGCAGAACGCGCTCGGGTGGGACAGCCTGACCCCCAAGATCTGCGATGTGTTCGAGGGTGACGTCTACTCGAAGAAGCTGGACGGTGACTGCAAGCTCGTTGCCACCGCGGTCCGCAGCGGCAACGAGAAGAAGCACACGTCGCAACACGTCGTGCGTGTGAAGTAGCGCGGCGC
Organism: uncultured Actinomycetota bacterium; assembly: GCA_963818505.1. Taxonomy (GTDB): domain Bacteria; phylum Actinomycetota; class Actinomycetes; order S36-B12; family UBA10799; genus JADKAV01. The sequence continues at coordinate 235,308 of CAWFSJ010000007.1, read as the reverse complement.
ACTGCTTCGAGCCGGACCGGCCACCTTGCCGGCGAGGCCTTGTGCCCGGCCCCGCCCATCGGCGCGGCAGGCGTCGGCGGGTTCGGGCGGCTAGCGTTCCCCCATGACCTCCAACGCTGACCAGCCCATCAAAGAAGCAATCCCGTGCACGACGGCCTTCGAGATCCCGGGCCACGACATCACTGAGCACCTCGGATTGACCTGGGGCGTGCTTGTGCGCTCGGTCGGTTTCGCCAAGGGATTCACCGGTGGCTTCCGGGCGCTCAAGGCCGGGGAAGTCCCCCAATACACCGACGTCGTGGACGGCGCGCGCCGCGATGCCCTCGAACGGCTGATCAGCCACGCCCAGAGCCTCGGGGCCAATGCCGTGATCGGGGTCCGGTTCGACTCCAGCGATATCGGAGGCGACCAGGGCCTGTCCGAGATCCTGGCCTACGGGTCTGCCGTGGTGGTAACGCCCAAGGCCTGAGGATTCCCGGGCGGGGGTTCGAGTCAACGCCACGGCGAATAGGATTGACGCATGCGAAACCGGCGGTAGTCGGCTGCCGGTGCGAGAATGCGAGGCGCACGTGTCCGTGGCATCCGTACCCCAGGTCCAACCCGGTGACATCCGCAATGTCGTGCTCGTCGGGGATGCCGGTTCCGGCAAGACCACCCTCGTCGAGTCAGCCCTGCTCACCACCGGCGTGCTCACCCGTGCAGGCAGGGTCGAGGATGGCAACACCGTCAGCGACTACGACCCGGTGGAGTCGCGTCAGCAGCGCTCCATCAACCTGGCGCTGGCGCCCACCATGTTCGACGGACTGAAGATCAATTTCATCGACACCCCCGGGTATGCCGATTTCGTCGGCGACCTGCGCGCCGGTCTGCGAGCCGCTGACGCAGCGTTGTTCGTCATCTCCGCGGCGGAGGGCCTGACCGCAGCCACCCGAATCCTGTGGAACGAGTGCGCGCAGGTGGGCATGGCTCGCGCGGTCATCCTGACCAAACTCGACCACCAGCGGGCTTCCTTCGAGGAGTCCGTCGCGCAACTGCAGGCGAGCCTTGGTGAAGGCATTCTTCCCCTTTACCTGCCCGCCTATAGCGACGACGGGCACACGATCACGGGTCTCGTGGGATTGCTGTCGCAGGAGATCGCCGACTATTCCACCGGAACCCGCATCAAGGCGGCGTCCGCCTCCGCTCAACGCAGCGGCATCGAGCAGCCGCGGGGAAGGCTGATCGAGGCAATCGTGACCGAGAGCGAGGACGAGACGCTGCTCGACGCGTGGGTCGCGGGCGAGGACATGGACATCGAGGTGGTCATCGCGGACATGGAGAAGGCCGTCGTGCGTGGCGAGTTCTTCCCCCTCGTGCCGGTCAATCCAGTGACCGGTCAAGGTGTGCTCGAGGTGCTCGAACTGATCGCCAAAGGATTCCCCTCGCCTCTGGAGCACCGCAAGGTCGAGGTGACCACTCCGGACGGCAAGGCTCTCAAAGCGCTGGCCTGCGATGCCAACGGACCCTTGGTGGCGGAGGTGGTCAAGACCACGTCGGAACCCTACGTCGGCAAGCTCTCGCTGGTCCGGGTGTTCTCAGGGACCCTGCGCGCCGAAGCCCCCGTCCACGTCTCCGGGCACTTCGCCGAGGGCAGCAGCCACCAGGATCACGACCTCGATGAGCGCGTCGGGTCGTTGTCGTCGCCCTTGGGTAAGACGCAGCGGCTCGTACCCACGTGTGTGGCCGGAGACATCTGCGCGGTTGCGAAACTGACCCGCGCGGAGACCGGCGACACTCTGTCCGACGTCAGCGATCCCATGCTGCTGCAGCCGTGGCAGGTTCCCCAGCCGCTGCTGCCCACAGCGATCGAGGCCCGCACGAAGTCGGACGAGGACAAACTCGCGAAGGCCCTCTCGCGCCTCCTGGCCGAAGACCCGAGCCTGTGGCTGGAATCCAAGGAGGACACCGGCCAGCAGGTCCTGTGGTGCCTCGGTGAGGCTCACCTAGACGTCGTGATGGACCGACTCGCGAACACTTACGGGGTCATCGTGGATCCCGTGCCGCTGCGGCTGTCCCTGCGGGAGACGTTCAGCGCCAAGGCCGAGGGGCATGGCCGCAACGTCAAGCAGTCAGGCGGCCACGGTCAGTTCGGGGTCTGCGAGATCGAGGTCGAACCGCTGCCCCAGGGCACCGGTTTCGAGTTCGTCGACAAGGTCGTCGGCGGAGCAGTCCCGCGCCAGTACATCCCCTCGGTCGAGAAGGGCGTGCGTACACAGATGGCTCGCGGTGTGGAGGCCGGCTACCCGGTGACCGACATCCGTGTGACCCTCGTCGGCGGCAAGGCCCACAGTGTGGACTCGTCGGACATGGCCTTTCAGACCGCAGGCTCCCTCGCACTGAAGGACGCCGCCGCCAACTCCGCTGTCAGCCTGCTCGAGCCGGTTTCCGAGATCACGGTCCACGTGCCCGACGACTTCGTGGGCGCAGTGATGACCGACCTGTCGATCCGGCGCGGACGACTGACCGGAACGGACTCGGACGGCACCGGTTTCACGATCGTCACCGCAGAGGTCCCCGAGACCGAGTTGACGAGGTATGTCGTGGACCTGCGCTCGATGTCACATGGGACGGGCCACTTCGAGCGGCGCCACGTCGGATACCAGCCGATGCCCGCAGCGCAGGCCGAGAAGGTCAAGCAAGCAGCGCAGTAGTTCAGTTGTAGATCGCTGAGACGTCGCCCTCGAAGTCCCGTGCCACGAGATCCCGCTTGAGTTTCTGTGTGGGTGTCATGTGGCCCGACTCCTCGGTGAAGGTGGAATCCAGCAGCCGCCAGGAGCGGATGGATTCGGCTTTCGACACCGCTGCGTTGGCATCGTCCACGGCTTTCTGGATCTGCTCGCGCAAGTCAGGATCGTCGCGCAACTCGCCCACTGTCCGCCCGGACTTGCCCATTGATGATGCCCACGCCGAGAGTGCATCTGGATCCAGGGTGATGAGTGCACCGATGAAGGGTTGACCCTCCCCGACCACCATCGTGGGACCGATCAGGTTGTGGGCCTGCATCCGGTCCTCCAGCACGGCCGGTGCGACGTTCTTGCCGCCAGCCGTCACGATGATCTCCTTCTTGCGCCCCGTGATCTGCAGGAACCCGTCCATGTCCAGGCTGCCGAGGTCCCCGGTTCGGAACCACCCGTCCGCGTCGATGACCTCGGCAGTCGCAGCCGGGTTGTTGTGGTAGCCAGCCATGACATGCGGACCCCTCAGAGAAATCTCGCCGTCCTCGTCGATGCGCACACCGGTTCCGGGCATTGGCTGTCCGACAGTGCCGATCCGCGGGTTCTCCGCACGGTTGAAGGTCCCCGACGCGGTGGTCTCGGTGAGCCCATAACCCTCCATCACAGTGAGGCCGATCCCGGCGTAGAAGAAGCCGAGACGCTCACCCAGGCTGGCCCCGCCGGTGATGGCGAACCGGAGGTTCCCACCCATCGCGGCACGCAACTTGGAGTAGACCAAACGGTCGAAGAGCGCGTGCTCGACCCGCAGCCGCAAGGTGGGTTTGCCGGCACGGGACTGCTTGCCGAACTCGATGGCAATCTTGGCCGCTCGCTCGAAGATGCGCCCCTTGCCCGACGCGTGGGCCTTCTGCTGCGCGGCGTTGAAGATCTTCTCGAAGATTCGTGGCACCCCTACGAGGAACGTGGGTTGCAGGCTGAGCATGTCGGCTGGCAGCTGCTTCGGGGCCGGGCAATGTGCAACCTGCATGCCGCCTTCGGCGCAATAGACCTGCGCTCCGCGTCCCAGCACATGAGCCAGTGGCAGGAACAGGACTGTGCGGGCGCCGGGGGCATTGACAACGGGCTGGGTCGTGGCCACGAGCGTCCGCACCACGAAGAGCAGATTCTCGTGGGTGATGACGCAACCTTTCGGCCGCCCGGTGGTGCCGGAGGTGTAGACGATGGTGGCGGGATCCTGCGGTGAGGCAGTCGCCAACCGTGCGTCGAGTTCCTCGTCGGGTACCTCGCTCCCCTGCGCCGACAACGTCTCGAGCAGGGAGTCCTCGATGACCCACGTGGGCGTCGTCAAGCCGGTGGAGCGGACCCGCTGGGCCATCTCGGCGGTGCTCACAATGACGGCCACGGCCGCGCTGTCGGTCAGAATCCACTCGATCTGTTCGACCGACGAAGAGTCGTACACGGGCACCGCGAAGCACCCCACGGACCATAGTGCGAAGTCCAGCACGGTCCACTCGTAACTGGTCGGCGACAGGATGGCCACCGGGCTTCCCGGGACCACTCCCCGAGCCACGATCCCTTTGGCCGCCGCACGCACCTGCTCGTTGAACTGCGCAGCGCTGACGTCGCGCCAGCCGTCACCGTCGCGGACTGCGTACAAGGGTCGTTGCGGGAATCGCTGGGCATTGCGCGCTGGTATCGCGCCAGCCGTTTCGGTGATTGGCAACGGGATCTCGGCCGGGAACTCAAGTTTGCGTGGCACTCTTCATAGCCTAGCCGCGTGCGGCTATTCCTCTAGGGCTGATTGAAGGACCGGTTACACCTAGGCTGTGCCGAAGGTCGCAAGAATGGCGGAGAACATGCGCAAGTCCCTATTGGCGGTGGCGGTTGCAGGCTTGGTGCTCGCGGGCTGTTCCAGCGAACCCGAACCGCAGGCCAGCCCCAGCGCGGGTATCGGGTCCATCCCGGGCTTGAGCCAATCGGCCGTCGACATCATGAATTCCACCCCATACGAGCGTTCGACGTGGTCGGTGAAGGTGGCCGACGCCGCGACAGGTGAGGTGCTGGTGGACTACAACAGCAACACCTTGCTGGAGCCCGCTTCGGTCACGAAGACCTTCAGCGTGGGCGCAGCATGGCTGAAGTTCGGGCCCGACTACACGATCAGCACCCCGGTTGTGCGCACGGGCGAGGTCGATGCGGGAGTACTCGGCGGCGACCTGATCCTTGTGGGCAAGGGTGACGTCACGATGGGCGGGCAGACCGGCCCTGACGGCACTGTGGTGTTCACCGACCTCGACCACAATGACGCGAACCTTCTGCCCGGGGCGACGATCGCCGACAACGACCCGCTGGCCGGACTCGACGAACTGGCCGAGCAGATCAAGGCCTCGGGAGTGGACCGCATCAGCGGCGATGTGATCGTCGACGACCGCTTGTGGGTGACCCGCGATCTGGGCACTGAAGACGGCCCGGTGTCGCCCATCATCATCAACAACAACCTGATCGACCTGGTGACCTCACCCGGGGCCGAGGGCGAACGTGCCTCGGTGATGATGCGCCCAGAGGTCGCCCCGTGGCGTGTGGTCAATCGTGTGCAGACGGTTGCCGCCGGACAGGAGGGTGCCATCGAAATCACCTCTCCCCGCTACGGTGTGATCGTTTTGCGTGGGACGATCGCAGCCGACAGTGACCCCGTCTTGAAGGTCGAACACTTCGACGACCCGGCGAGGTTCGCACGCACCGCGTTCATCGAAGCCCTGGAGCGCGCTGGGGTTCAGGTGCCGGGCGACGCCACCGCGGCCAACCCGGGGGGTCAACTGCCCTCCCGCAAGCGGGTCGCCAACCTGCCGGAGAGCGCGGCACTGCAGGCACTGCCCCTGGAGGAGAACGGGACCTACATCCTCAAGGTGAGTTACAACCGGGGCGCGCAGACTCAGGTCTGCCTGCTGGCTGCCGAAGCCGGGAGCCGGGACTGTGACGATGGCTTCCCCGAAATGGCCAAGCTGCTCGAGGCGGCCGGTGTGGATCCTGCCGGTGCCTCTCTGCTGGACGGGTCAGGCCTGCCTGGCAACTTCATCACAGCCGCGACGATCACCGACCTCATGCAGGCCTTCGCAGCCCGACCTGATGCCCAGCGCTGGCAGGAAGCACAACCGATCATGGGCGTAGACGGCTCGGTGGCCACGGTCCAGAAGGACAGCCCGGCGGCCGGCAATGTGTACGCGAAGACCGGCACCCTGGGCGCCGGCGACCTCTTGAACCAGCGCCTTCGCCTGGAGACCAAGGCCCTGGGTGGATATGTGATCGCCAAGTCGGGGCGCAAACTCGCCATCGCGATCACCGTCAACCAGGCGGTGTTCAAAGACATCCAAGGGGTATTCGCCGCGAACGAGGATCTCGGCAAGATTGCCACGACGATCTACGAGGACAACTGAACCGGGTTGCGGCGCCGCAGGGTGTCGACGCTGTTCTATCCCCGTGTTGAAGCCTGTATCGGCTTGCATATCTGCAAGCCGAGCCGGGTTGCTCACAACTCCAACACGCCATCTACGCAAGTCAGCGTGCTGCCTGCCACCCAGACCTGCCCATCGGCTTGGTCGAGGTGCACCAGGCCCTCACGACCCAAGACGGTTCCCTGCCTGGCGGTGTACGGGAAACCGACAAGCCCGAGACCCACCAGCCAGGGTGCCAGCGACGCGTTGAGGCTGCCCGTGACAGGGTCCTCGACCGTGGCCGCCGCGACCGGGAAGAAGGCCCTGACCTCGATATCCGCGTTGCCGTCACCGAGCGGGCCAACAACCCCGATGAACGCGCCATCCAGGGCGCCCGGCTCCACAGCCAGCACTGCGTCGGCATCCTTGAGCAACACCGCGACCCACCCGGGGCCATTGTCGACCCACTGGGCGGCAGCAATGTCAGCGACCTGCAAACTCAGGCAGCCCGCGACCCGCTCGAGGTCCTGCGCCGAGACCGCGCCTTCGCGCACGAGTGGCGGTGCGGCGAAAGCGAGCAGCCCGTCCTGCTCGCGCACCGGGACCAAGCCCGCACCGCATTCCTGCACGAAGGCGGACTGCGTGGATCCGGTCACCGAACGCCACGCGTGGCACGTGCCCAAGGTGGGATGGCCGGCGAACGGCAGCTCCTGGGAAGGGGTGAATATGCGCACCCGATAGTCGGCGGCCGGATCCGTGGGCGCACAGATGAAGGTCGTTTCCGACAAGTTCGTCCAGCGGGCCATCGCCATCATCTGAGGCTCGGTGAGTCCTTCGGAATCGAGGACGACTGCCACGGGGTTCCCGCTCATCGGCGCTGCACCGAAGACGTCGACCTGCTGGAATCGTCTGCGCATGGATCGAGTCTAAGAACTGAGACGCCCCGCGGACTGCCAGCAGGCACTAGGGCAGTCCGCGGGGCACCTTGTCCTCTAGGGTGCCTGCGATCCCCGCGCTGCGCGTCACTCCGTCAGGGTGAACCGAACGGAACTTCACCGGTTCTCGCGCCCCGGTGGGTTGACCCGACCACACGATTGCTCATGAGTTCCGAATGGGATCCGCAGAAGCGCGACGAGGAGTTGCGCACGATCACCAACGTCACCAGGGCTGTTGCCGTGACCGCGGTGGGTGCCACGGTGGTGCTCGGCGTGGGTATCGCGTGGGGGGATCAACAGCGCGTGGACCAGGCCGACAACCGGCAGACGACCGACGTTCCTGCCCCCGGCTCCACGGTGCAGCCGCCGGCGAACAAGCCCACCCCCACACCTGCTGCCACCAAGGCGCCGACCTCCACATCCGGAGGCTCCTGAGGTGATTGAGCAGCACACCTTCAGTCTCTGGGGAGGACGGGCTCACATCTGCGCGGATCAAACCAGTGCGTCCGCAGCCCACGTTGTCGTGCAGCACACCGTCACCGAGATCGACCAGTCGTGCAGTGCCTACCGCGAGGACTCCGATCTGAGCAGGGTGAACCGCGCCGACGGGAACTGGACCGAGGTCAGCGTCACTTTCATCGACGTTCTGAGCGAGGCCGTGAGCATGGCACAAGCCACTCAAGGGCTGGCCGATCCCACGGTCGGCGCGGTGACGCTGGCGACTCGGACGCCAGTGGCTGTTTCGGTGCTCGGTGCGCCTGACTGGCGAGCGGTGGAGATCGACCAGCGGTTGGGGCGCGTTCGACTACGCAAAGGCCTTGCGCTGGATCTCGGTGCGATCGCAAAGGCACGGTGCGCCGACCTCGCAGCGGCAGCGGCCCATGCGGTAACAGGCCAAGGGGTCCTGGTTTCACTACTCGGCGACATCGCCGTGGCCGGGCCTGCTCCTGAAGGTGGCTGGCCGATCGTGTGCGGCGATGACCACCGGGAATTGGCAGCGGGAGGTCCGGCTTCGCGGGTGTGCATCACCGCAGGCGGGCTGGCCACTTCCAGCCTCACCGTGCGTCGATCGGCGCGAGGAAATCATGTGGTGGACCCACGCACTCACCGCCCGGTGAGTGGGCCGGTGCGCACGGTGAGCGTGGCCGCCGCGACCTGCTCCCACGCGAACGCAGCGGCAACCGCCGCACTGGTGCGGGGAGCATCGGCGCGACGATGGCTCGACGAACTGGGACTGCCGGCTCGACTTGTTCACAATGACGGACGCATTGAAACTTCGGGAGGTTGGCCGGCATGACCCTGGCTTTCATCGATTGGTCCCAGGTGAGCCTGGTGTGGGTGGTGGAGCGCTCGACGGGCTTGACCGCATTGGCGCTGTTGAGCGTGTCGACGTTCCTGGGAGCGGTGGTGTCGGCGGGCTGGAGCAGTCGACGGTTCCCTGAGGTGAGATCGGTCAGTCTGCACCGCAACATCGCGCTCATGACATTGGTGTTCCTCGTCTTGCACGTCTTTGCAGCCATCGCCGACTTGTACGTGGACATTCCGCTGTCGTCGGCTTTGATCCCCTTCACGGCCTCTTACAAGACGGTTTGGGTGGGGTTGGGCACTCTGGCGTTCGACCTGATACTCGCCGTACTGATCACCAGTTATCTGCGAGACAAGATCAATGCCCGGCTGTGGCGGCTCATCCATGACCTCACCTACATCTGCTGGGCGCTCGCGACTGTCCACGCCCTAGCCGCCGGCTTCGAGCGCGGAATGACGTTCACGATCGCAGTGGCAGGCGTTGTGCTCGTCGTGCCCGCGACGATCTTGCGCTATGTCAGGCCGCATGAACGCCCCGAGGTTGAGGAGATTCGATGAAGGCCCCAGATACCCAGCGTCGCCTCACACTCGGAGAGCCCGTCGGCGCCGACCTTGCAGAACACACGCAGCGCTACGGCCCGTCACCAACGATCAGTGCGTCACGGATGCTCGAAGAGGTCAGGGTCGCGGGGCTGCGGGGGCGCGGCGGGGGCTGGTTCCCGACCGCTCAGAAGATGCAGGCTGTGCTGCGCAGCGCCGAGAAGCACCGGCGGGCACCCGTGGTGGTCTGCAACGCCATGGAGGGCGAACCTGCTGCCAGCGGCGATGCCCGACTGGTCCGCAACCGGCCGCACCTGGTCATCGACGGCGTCGAAGTCGCGGCCGCGATCGTAGGGGCCAAGCGCGCGTACATCGCCGTGCACGAGAACGCCCCGCAGATCCCTGTGCTGCGAGAGGCGCTGGGACAACGCCCGGACAGTGGTGTGCGCATCGAGGTCGTCGCCGCTCCCGCCCGTTACGTGGCCAGCGAGGAGACAGCGTTGGCGCGCTTCATCAGCACGGGAGTGGGACTTCCGGTGTACGGCACACATCCATACGAGCATGGTGTGCGAGGCAGGCCGACGTTGGTCAACAACGCCGAGACCCTGGCTCACGTGGCACTGATCGCGCGTTTCGGCGCACAGTGGTTCCGAGACGTCGGACTGCCTGAAACACCGGGAACCACGCTGATCTCGGTCGGAGGCGATGTCCACGAGACGCTGGAGGTGGAGGTCGCCACCGGGACACCTGTGTTTGACATCATCGCCAGCGCTGGCGGCATCGCAGGTGAACTGACGGCCCTGCGGACAGGCGGATTCGGGGGAACATGGGCCAGTCCCGAGCTCATGAATCTGACCTGGGATCCCGACGGCCTGCGACAGCGTGGGATCGCAGTCGGCTCCGGCATTCTGTGGGCACTCTCATCACAGCGCTGCGGCCTTGTGGAGACCGCCTTGACTCTGCAGTACCTGGCCGGCGAGAGCGCCGGCCAGTGTGGGGTCTGCGCCTTCGGCCTGTCCTCCACGGCAGCCGACATGTCGGCCCTCGCCCAGTGTCAGGCAGACGCCCACACAGTGGACCGACTGGTCGGGCGGCTGCGGGCGATCCCGCGGCGAGGAGGCTGTGCACTGCCCGATGGTGCTGTCCGCATGACTCAGAGCGCCCTGGAAGTCCTCTCCGGCGAGGTCCGCGAACACATCTCCGGCCGGTGCTCGTCACCGGAGCCGCCGGCCGGGCCGTGGACGCCGATTCCCGTCACACATCCACACCCTGTGACCGCGAAGGGAAGGCATTTCCAATGAGACTGCACCTGGACCCAACCCACTGCGACGGTTTCGGGATCTGCGCGCAGATCCTTCCAGAAGTGATCACGTTGGACGAATGGGGCTTCCCGATCCTCGCAGACACTGACGCACAGCCAACCGGATTCGAGAGCGACCGGCGGTCCGTGGAGGTCGCAACGGATCTTGAACGCCTTGCTCACCGCACGGTGCTGTCCTGCCCACGACTCGCCCTGCACCTGGACGAGTAGTCACCGCGGCAGACCCCGGTGTCAAAATGGACGCTGTGTTGGCCGCCTCCCTGAATCCACCCGATGACAGTGGTGGTCTGATCGGTTTCGTTCTGTCCACGATCGACTCCCTCGGCGAGATCGGGGTGGGCGCATTGATCCTGTTGGAGTCCTTGGTCCCACCCATCCCGAGTGAAGTGGTCCTGCCCGCCGCCGGGGCCTTGATCTACTTCGGGGACCTCTCCGGACCATTGACCATGTTCTGGGCGACTCTGGGTTCGCTCATTGGGGCGCTGATCCTCTATGGCGCCGGCCGCGCTTTTGGCGAAGAGCGCACCAAACGGGTGATGCTGGCCGTGCCGCTGATTGACGCCGACGATGTCGACCGGGCTGACACCTGGTTCTCCAAGCACGGCGACAAAGCGGTTCTGATCGGCCGGTTGATCCCCGGCGTTCGCAGTCTCGTGTCGCTTCCGGCGGGTGCGGCCGCAATGCCGGTGGGACGGTTCATCGTCCTCACGACAATCGGCTCAGCTGTATGGAACTTCCTGCTCATCGGTGGGGGCTGGTTGTTGGGCACTCAGTACCACGTCATCGAAGCGCACATCGACACGGCGAACAACATCATCTACATCCTGATCGGTGCGTCCCTCGCGGTATTCGTGATGCGTAGGTTGCACCGTAACCGGAAGGCTGCCTGAGGCGGCCGGTTTGGTGAACCAAAGCTGGAAACCGACCATGTAGTCGCCGGAAAACAACATTGCCTGCCGGCCAACCCCAACCCACACCCGCTCAGCCGGCGGGAACCGCCGCACCCACGCTCATCGACTCCACACACAAGTCCTGCCCTCGCAGCAGAAGTCCGGGCGCGACGGCTGGACCGGTGAAGTACACGGTGTGCGCCCCTGCCCGAAGGGGCAACTCGACCAGGTCCCCGCCGAGATCGACCACCGCTGTCTGGTCCGCACCGGAGCGGTAGGCCATGACAAACGTCGGCCAATTGGGGTCACGGGTTTCCGGCAGGGCGAACGAGCGCGCCCCGTCGACGGGTTGGCACACCGGTGGTAGTTCCACGTCGACCCCCTCGACCGTAGCCGGGACCCGCAGCCCTTCCTGGTTCAGCATGAACGGCTCCTCGGCGGCGCGCACCCAGACACCATCCACTCCTACGAACGTCAGTGTGTTCTCTGCGGTGTCGAAGGGCGCGGAGTACGCGAAGACGCCGAAGACGGTCCGGGGCGACGCAGTGTTCAAGGTCGGCTGCTGCAATGAAACGGCCGCCTGACCGAGGTAGTCGCGAGTGGGCAGTGGCAACACCGCACGGGCATAACCGAGCGCGGACACCGTCACGCTGGTCAGCAGCGCCACAGCCAGCACAACCAGTGGAATTGTCCGCGGCGCAGGGTCGTCGCAAGGCTCCCCGATCCTGCTCGGCAGGTAACCCACGGCCAAAGTCACGGCGAGCAACCCGAGACCGGCCAAGTAGTAGTAAGGATTCAGCAGAACAACGGTGCCGAACGTGGCCAGACGAGCTGCTGACAGCGCGCCCACGGTGAGCGCCAGCATCGCGAACAAGGGCACCCATGCACGCCAACCAGCGCGCCTGCCGCGAACGACGACGAACCAGGCGACAACGGCCACCATCACCGACACCCACCCACCGACGGCGTTTCGCGGAGCGACCGCTGTGTCCCACATCCAGGGCGCCCCCACCACCATGGCTGGCAGGATCTTCCACGCGACGACCAGCATGCCTTCGATGAGAAGGTCCACCCCCGCCCGATCTTGCGGAATCACCTGCGAATAGCTGGACAGCAAGAAGTACATCGCGAGGTAGACCGCCGTCACAGCCATAAGGCCCAACCACAGCGTGCGCTGCGATTCCCAGGCACGCCGCACTGACTGCACAGGACCACCGCGGGTGAACCAAGCCGCCTCGACCGCGAAGAGCAGCGGTCCTATGAGCAACGCCGTCTCCAAGGCGAACAGCCCCGCGACCACCACCGCGATCACCAGCAGAGACCAGCGGCGCGGGCCGATCCCCAGTCGGCCGCGCACGTACACGTAGGTCGCAGCTGCCGTCGCGGCGTACAGGGGTGCCATGTACACACCTGGGGACGGCCACATGACGGCAGCCATTGCCGCAGGTCCCCAGGCCGCCACCGCGAAGGGCACAATCGCAGCCATCCTGGGCCCGACCAGGATGCGGATGGTGGCCCACGTGAAGTACCCGGCAGCCGCAACGAACCCGAGTCCGAAGCAGACCAAGGGCCACCATGGCGTCGCGCCGAATACCGATCGGGAGACCCAGAAGGCGGACTGACCCAACGGCATCAAGTGACTCCCGTATAGACGGAAGGTGTCCAAGATCGAGAAACCGGGCTCAGCCACGATGGCCAGGATCACCCAGTCGTCCCCACGCAGGAAGGCAATCCGGCCAACACCAGCGAACAGCGCGATCCCGATCAATGCGACGACCACAGCCGCGGTGTCGGCCTTGTGCCAGCCGTTTGTCTTGCTGACCCCCGGGACCGACGCGACGATCACTTCGGACACGTTCGGCACCATACCGGCCCATGGCGTAGCACCTCAGGGCGGCGTAGCGTGGCGAAGGTGGCCCGATTCTTCGATGTGCACCCGGTGAACCCCCAGCAGCGCCTGATCAACCAGGTCGTGCAGATGATCCAACAAGATGCGGTGATCGCTTACCCCACCGACTCGGGGTACGCGCTCGGCAGCCGACTGGGCAACACCGACGGCGTCGAGCGCATCCGGGAGTTGCGCCACCTCGATGACCGCCACCACTACACCCTGATGTGCCACGACTTCGCGCAGATGAGTCAGTTCGTCTTCGTCAGCAACAAGATGTTCCGCTTGATCAAAGCCCAGACCCCCGGCAGTTATACGTTCATCCTGCCCGCCACCCGTGAGGTGCCGCGGCGGTTCATGAACCCCAAGAAGCGCACGGTCGGAGTCCGGATCTCTCCCAACCCGGTGGCGCAGGCACTGGTCGAGACCCTCGGCGAGCCGCTGCTATCGAGCACACTGCTGCTGCCCGGCGACGACGCGCCGATGTCAGACGGCTGGGAAGTCAAGGAGCGTCTCGACCACGCCCTTGACGCGGTCATCGACGGCGAATGCGGCACCGAGCCGACGACTGTGGTGGACCTGTCCGAGGCCGAACCGGTGATCGCCAGGGTGGGCGCCGGCGACCCGGCTCCCTTCCAGGAGTAGCCGCCGCTGTGAGCGACATCACGTAACCACCCCTCGGCGGTCGGTCATTCGCAAGGTACCGTCGATGAGTAGTTGGTTCGACAACGAAATCCGCAGGACCACCCGCGGACGGACCACAACCGCCGAGGCGCTCATGTGCGCCGGGGACCCAGGTACCTGGGGCGAATCCGACGAGAGTCGGTAGAGGACTTCTCAACCTCGAGCCCGTCAGCTAACCCGGTAGGCGGTATGAGAAGGAGTCGATAAGCATGGCGTTCTCGCCTGCCACTTCCGTTCGCCTGCTGACTGTTGCGGTCGCCGGTGCAGCCGTGGCCCTGCCAACGCAGGCCGCCATCGCCACCGACACCCCCGTGCCCGTCCCGACCCAGGTTGCCCCCACCGAGGCCGGCCCCACCAAGGCGCAGAAGCGGGCCCAGGCCAAGCGCGCCAAGCGGATCGCCGCTCGTCAGCGCGCCAACCGCGCCCGTTCCTCCTTGGTCCGCGTGGCGTTGAACCAGAAGGGCGAGCGCTACGTGGCCGGCGCCTCCGGACCGAACTCGTTCGACTGCTCCGGCTTCACCATGTGGGTCTACAAGACCGCGCTGGGACGCTACCTGCCCCACTATTCCGGTGCGCAGATGGACCGCGCGCGCCGTGTGAGCCCGCGCAACCTCAAGCCGGGCGACCTGCTGTTCTACGGTGCCGGTGGCTCGCAGCACGTGTCGATGTACATCGGTAAGGGCAAGATGATCCACGCGACCAACCCCAGCTCCGGGGTGCGTGTGGACAGCATCCGGATGGGGTACTACCGGGCCAGGTTCGCCGGCGCCGGTCGCATCGTCGAAGGGTAGTCGGCCAGCTTCGGCCCGAGCGCGACAGCCACGTAGGCCAGCCAGCCGATCATCCCTATGTGCAGAACATCATTTGCTGAGAAGTAGAACCCCTGCCCGCCGTCCCACAGGCTTTCGGTGATCCCGGCGGCGTAGTACGCGAAGTACGCGACGTTGACCACGATCAGAAGGATCGCCGCGACCATGATCGGACGGCCCACCGGGACATCGCTGCGGGCGCCGATGACGATCGCCAGGATGATCCCGGGCAGCGCGAAAAGCATGAGCAGTTCGAAGGAGAGCAAGAACTTGCTGGGCAGCAGCACCCCGACGACGGTCACGCCCACGTACACCACGGCGTTGACGATCGAGTAGATCACCAGCCCCCGACGGCCGGATCCGACTGTGCAGGCGAAGGCAACGGCGACGACCATCGCGCTCACGCTCCAGGCCTGAGTGAGGCTGTAACCGACCTCGAAGCCGTTGGTGTACAGACACTCCTGGCGCCCCGCGCACTTGAGCTGGTAACTGAACGCCTGGTAGCTGACCCCCGCCTGCGCGGCGCCGATCCCCCCGAGGACCAAGGCGACCCCGAACCAGAGCCTCGAAAGCTGCCCGTGCCGTTTCACCAGGAAGTAGAGACCCACCGCGATCCACAGCGCCGCTAAGAGGAACACCAAGAAGGTGCCCAGAGGCTCGTTGAGAATGATCGAACCGACCTCCACACAGGGGCGCTCCTGGCACCACTGCTCACCGTTGATCGGCGGATCGTAAGTCAGTTCGTCGAGTCGACCGCATCCGGCCAGTAGCAGCACAGCGAGTGGGAGCCATCTCTTCACCACCCCACTGTGTCGAATCCACAACCCTGATGTCGGTTGACAACCTGTAATGTAGCGATATATCGTGAACCATCGCGTAAGCGACAAATGACAAAGGAGAAACGCAATGAGTTACGCACACCCGATGCCCCGTTGGGCATTCATGACAACAGGCGAGAAGCCCCACCGCCGCCGGCGCCACCAGCACCCCGGATGGGGGGCTGGCCCGTGGGGCCCGCCGCCACCTCGCGGCCGTCGCGACCGCGGCGACGTCAAGTTCGCCATCCTGCTGCTGCTCGACGAGCAGCCGAGGCACGGCTACGAGATCATCACCGAACTCGCCGAGCGCAGTGAGGGCCGGTGGCGCCCCTCACCCGGGTCCGTCTACCCGGTGCTCAAGCGCCTTTCACGCGAAGGCCTCGTACAGCCCAGCGAAGAAGAGGGCCGGCGCACTTTCAGCCTGACCCCGGCCGGCAAGACGCTGGTCGACCAGCAACGCGACACGTGGGGAGAACCCTGGGCCCGCGCCGCTGAGCAGGACAACGACGAAGTCACGCAACTCTGGGGCGAAGGCAAGCAGTTGGGCGCGGCTGTCTGGCAGGTCAGCCAGCTCGACGACCCGGAGCAGATCAAGCAAGCCGCCGAGGTCTTGGCCCAAGCCCGCAAGCAGATCTACCGGATGCTGGCGCAGTAGGTGTCAGCGCTGCAGCGGACCTGGTTCGTAGCCGACCTCCCGGGCCAGCAACGAAGCGCCCACCCGGGCTGGAGTGAGGGCATTGGCAATACGCCAACCTCGCTCCAGCCCGCGGTTGCGGATCGAGCCTGTGAGCCCCATCAGCCGGGACATCTTCACGACGCGGGCGGTTCGGGGGTGACGTTCGAATTCGTACTGCGCCAGGGCTTGACCGAACGCCCGGTTCTCCCGCAGCGCGCGGGCGAGCACCAGAGCGTCCTCGATGGCCATGCAACCCCCCAGACCCAGGTTCGGCGTGGTCGGATGCGCGGCATCGCCCAATAGCGTCACCGGTCCGTCGGACCACCGCGAAACCGGATCCCGGTCATACAAATCGTTTTGCAGGATCGCCGATTCCTCAGTGGCTGCGATCGCGGCGGGCAACTCACAGTCCCAATCACGAAGTGCCCCAACAAGATCGTCCTTGGTCTGCGCAGGCGCACCGGCCGGAGCCCGCGCCGTGGTCCACCAGTAGACAGTCTGCGCGTCCAGAGCATGGACTGCGCCGCGCCGACCTGCGCCTTGGAACTCCTGCATCAACCCTGGGTCTGCAGTGTGGAACCTGGCGACCCCGCGCCAGCACGTCTGCCCGCTATAGCGTGCTGGAGCCTCGCCGAGGACCACCCGCCGCACCATCGACTGCAGTCCATCGGCTCCGACAACCAGGTCGGCTGTCGCGACGGTCCCATCCTCGAAACTCAAGGTGACCCCGTCTGCGTGCCGCAGGGCAACCAACCGCTTGCCGGTCTTGACCGAGTGGGGGTCCAAAGGTTCCAGCAATGCGGCATGCAGATCACTGCGGCGCACCACATACCCGAGACCACCGGTGATACCTGTGACATCGAACCCGGTGATCGGCTTCCCGTTCGGGGTGGCGGTCTGCGCCCACCGGAACGGGCAGACGGGGAGGTCCCAGAACCATCGCGCGACACCGAGTTCACGCAGAGTGTTCAGCGCGCCCGGCCACAAACCGATTCCCGCGCCGACGGCCTCTATTCGTGGGGCCTGCTCATAGACAGTTGCCGACAACCCGAGGCGTTGAAACGCCAAAGCGGCGCTGAGTCCCCCGATACCGCCGCCGATGATCGCGACCTCCACGTGCTCATTGTTGCGCGCGACGCAAAGGATCGTCCGGATGACTCAGTTGCGCGAGCGAATGCCCTCTTTCGCGGTCTGAACCGCCATGTAGATCGCGGCAAGCAGAAGCAGCATCCCGAATCCGATCCGCAGGTTGCCCGTGAAAACGGACCAGACAGCCCACAGTCCGAAGAAGGCGAGCGCGAACATCCCCGCGACGACCAGCAGACTGGCCAATCGGCGGCGCAACATGGACTCGATGACCAGCATCGCGATGGCTATCCAAATGATGGGCCAAAGCAACCCGGATGTATCCACGAGCAACAGGATGCCCAGAGCAGCCAGCAGGATCGAGGCTGAGGCGGCCGACCAGACCCGCAACAAGCGCGAACGCACAGTGTCCTGCGGGGTCAGAGGCTTGGCGCGGTGGTGCAGGTGGGCATGAACAGGCTCCACGGGTAGGGCACCGGGTTCGAGCCCCAGTTCTGCCCCTTCGAGTTGCTGGCCGACCGCCAGCCGGCGTGCGCGCAGTTGCGCGACCTCCTCCATGAGTTCTTCGGACCGCGGGGACGGCTCCTGAGGCGATATGCCTTGCGCTCGTTCGGCCGCACGAGCAGCTCGAAGGCCCTCGCGCGCCTCGTCGAGTTCGCCGTCGATTTCGGCCAGACGCTCGGTCAGCGTCTCGCGCGCATCACGCAGGTCGTCCAGCGCCCACTCATCGGTGGGGGCTTCCTTGTCCAGACCCGCCCACGCAACCGGCTGACCCCAGGACTGCCGGACCGTTCCCTTGCGCTCGTAGCGCATCCCGGCCGGTGCCCGCTCGCCGCCGAAGACATCGTGTGTGTCCAGACCCCAGAGCCCGCGGTAGTCGCGGACCCAATCGGTTTCATCGGTGACGAGCACTGCGCTCCAAGGGCGGTCCTGGCCGGGGCCGACTGAGAGCCCGTCGCCTCGCTTGTAGTCGATGTAAGGGATCCCGATCACCCCCGAGTCGTCATCCTCATGCCAAGGAAGGATGCGCAAGAACGACCGGCGAATCTTGTCGATCCAGTCGGGCAGCGGCAGAGCTGCCGCGATCAGGTACTCACCCTTCAGGTAGGCCCCGGAGTGTGAGCCCGCCCCGGCATACACCACAGGATGAGTGCCGTCGACGAACTCGATGTCCGGATCGTCCCACCTGCGTCGAAGGTCGTCGCCGACTTCGTCGTGCGAGGAGAACGCCACCCATGTGGGCCGCTGCTGGTCGTCGTCGGTGAGGAATACGGTCACCTGCTCCCAGTCCGCCTCGTGATCGTTGACGCCACCGAAGTTGGACCGCCAGTCGTTCATGGCGTAGAAGAACCAGTACTGCAGCGTGATGTACCCCGCGTCTCGCTGGACGTGACCGTAGTAGAAGCACTTGTCTGAATCCGGAGATGCGGCGTAGGCGATCTGGGCAGCTGCCGCGTAACCACCGGGCACACGGCCCCGAAGCAACAAAGTGAACCGCATGATGGCATCCACGAAGCGCGACAGGATCCCCACCGCTGCGAACCGGCTCGAGGACTTGAAACGGACCCGGTCCGGGCGCTTGCGCCACTGCTTGTACTGCTTACGGTTCAACGGTTCGTCGACCTGCTGCAGATACAGGACCTCGCCAGCATTGACCCGGCCGAGCTCCGCGAGTCGATCCAGAGTCAGCGTCCCACGGGCCGCCAGTTCCTCAGGGTCGTCGTCGGTCCGCAGGTACAAGGCACTCGCGGCCACGTAGTCGCCCACTGATGCGGGCAGGAACATCTCCCCCGCGTTGAAGCGGATCACAGGCTCGAACCTGCGCAGAAGTTCAAGGTCATCAGTCACCGTGGGATCCTAGCGCAGCGCCGCGGTGTTCCATATTCGGGCTTGTCCACAGGGGTCCTTGAGGCAAAACGGACATTTACCTGAGCAAACTGTGACCCTTCCCACAAATGGGAGTCCTCTGGGTAAATCTTGAGAAAAGTATGCCTACGGTGTTCAAGGAAACAGAGCAGCAAATGCATTGGAGTCTTCTTACGAAACACTCGCCACGGAGGGGTACTGCCGGCGTCTGACGACAGCCGTGAGCAGCTTCCGATTGGGGATTCGCACCATCTGATCCCGGGCATTGGTTTGCCCGCGTGCCTTCCAGCGCGCCGAACCTCCACAGATCGCAGGGCCACAAGCCCGATCCCGAGTCCATTCGCAAACAGGAAGAGTTGCATGAAGCTTCGAAACAAATTCATCGGTGCCGCCGTCGCGTTGCCGGTCCTGATCACCACCCCGGCCATGGCCGACGAACCGACCCCCGACCCCATCGTCGTGGACCCCGCACCTGTGGACCCCGCACCTGTGGACCCCGCACCTGTGGACCCCGCACCTGTGGACCCCGCACCTGTGGACCCCGCACCTGTGGACCCCGCACCCGTCGCGAGCACGCCGGCCGCAACCGTGAACCCGGTCGTCAAGCGCAAGCGAACCGGCATCCGTACCTCCCGGGGCGGTGTCAGCATGCGAACCCAGGGCACGCGGTACACCCCGATGGCCGCGGTGTACCGGCTCACCCGTTGGGCCCGCAGCGGACGCAGCGGCTACCACAACGGCTGCCTACGCTTGGTCGATGACGCCTACGGCATCAGCTCCGGACGGACCTCCACCGCACTGCGTCAGTGGTTCCGCGCTCGCAGTGCCGGCTACGGCCACAAGAACCGCTACGCCCCCATCGGCGCCCAACTCTTCTGGCGCACCAGCAACCCCGCGGGTCACGTCGCCACCTACATCGGTCGCGGCCTTGTGGTCACCAACGTCGGAAGTGGCCGGGTGAAGATCGTTTCCTGGCGCACCCTGGATCGCTGGGGGCCCTACCTCGGCTGGGCCGAGCCGTACTACGGTCGCGCCTGACCCAGTACAAGCCCTACGTTCGTGGCTTGATCTTCGACGGCCCGTTCGGGTCCGGTCGGTAGATCTCCACACGGTCGGGGATACGGCGCTTGAGTTCCTCGACGTGGCTGATAAGCCCGACGGTGCGCTGACCGCGTCCGAGACGGGTCAACACGTTCATTACGGTGTCGAGGGTCTCGGGGTCGAGACTGCCGAAGCCCTCGTCCACGAACAGGGTCTCAAGACTCACCCCACCCGCCTCGGCCTGCACGACGTCGGCCAGGCCGAGCGCCAGGGACAGCGAGACGTAGAAGGTCTCCCCGCCTGACAGGGTCGAGGGTCCACGGGGGGCATCGGTGCGGTCGTCGAACACTTGCAGTGCCAGACCGATCTTGCGCTCCAGGCCCACTCCACCACCGGTCGCCTCCAGCCGGTACCTCCCGTCGGACATGTTGGCCAGATGGGCGTTCGCGGCATCAACGACCTCGGCGAACCTGCGCATCACCACGTATGTCCTCAACTCGATGTGGTGGTGGTTCGCGGCATCACCATTCGCGAGATCCGCGAGCCGGATGATGGGGGCAGTTGTCCTGTCGGTCTCTGCGACCTGCCCCCATGTTGCCAGTACCCGCGACCTGGCTGCGGCACATTCTCGGACCCGGTTGCTCGCCTGGATCTCGCGCTGGACGCATGCGTCCAGGAGCGCCTTGGCTGAATTCGCTGATTGTTCCAGCGCCACGAGATCGTGAGTCTCGTCGATCCTCACGCCCCGCAACTCTTCGGAACCCAACTGCGCAGACAGCTTGATGACCCGATCACGGTGTTCTCGAACCACCGCGTCCTTCTCCACGATCCATTCGCCGGACCTCACAGCCCTGAGGAAGGAGTCCGTGTCGGTGAACCCTGAGTCAGCCAAGCGGCCCTGATAACCGGCGGTGGCCTCCACGTGGCTGGCCCGAGCCCGCTCCTGAGCCTGGCGCGCCTTGACCGCGCCGGCCACGGCCTCGATACGCGTGCGCAGGCTGACGTCGCGAGCACGCACTGACTCGAAGCCCTGGACAGCACCATGCACCAACCGCTCAGCCTCACGAATGAGGTCCTCGAGAAGCTCGCGCTCCTTAGCCGCTGATGCCAGGGCGATCTTCGTTGTCTCCAGGCGACTGCTCAATTGCTCGGCAAACTCCTGCTGGCGCTTCAGTTCCCCCCTGCGCGTGGACAGCGCGCGTTCAGCGTCCCGCGCATCCTGCAGGGACTGCTTGGCTTGCTTCTCGGCCAGGGCGATGCTCTCAGAGTCCTGAGCACCCAGCCAGGACTCCTCCACGTCCAAGCGCGACTCGGTGGCCGCCAACGTGTTCTGTGCGGCGGTCACCGCTTCACGCAATCTGAGGGCATCACGGTCGCGGCGATCCAGATCTTCGGCGGAGACGTGATCCAACGCCTTTGTGCTGGGTTCCGGGTGCTCTTGCGAACCACACACAAGACAGGGCTCACCGTCGACCAGAAGCGTCGCAAGTTCGGCCGCCAGCCCGTTGCGATAGCGCTCGACAGTCAGCCGCAGCACCTCGTCCGCGTCCCGACTCAGACTCTCGGCTTCCCGCAGGTCGCGGGTCTGCCTCTCCTGGTCCTCCCGCAACGCTTCGACCTTGCGTAGTCGCTCATTGGCCTGTTTGGCCTCTCGCAGCGCCTTGTCCGCCAACTCCTGCCCTGCAGCCGCAAGCGCCAACGTGTCGCATTCGTCCCGCAGTGTGGCAATCGCGGCCGGTTGTACATCCAACTGAAGCGAGTCCGCCTCGCGCTTGGCTTCCAGAACGGCGATGGTCTCGCCCAGGCGGGCGTGCTTTGCCTTGTTGGCGGGCAGTTCCGTCTCGGCCTTGAGCGCCTCCCGAAGGTCGGCTTGCTCGGTGATCGCCTGGCTCTGGAGGTCCTCCAGACCAACGGCGGACAGCGACCGCTCAGCCTCCGGCAGTC
This sequence comes from uncultured Actinomycetota bacterium, assembly GCA_963818505.1. Lineage (GTDB taxonomy): Bacteria > Actinomycetota > Actinomycetes > S36-B12 > UBA10799 > JADKAV01. The sequence goes on along the minus strand of CAWFSJ010000007.1, from coordinate 213,360 downwards.
GATCCAGGGCCACCTGCGCGGCGCCGTCCGCCTCATCGACCTGCTCCACGCACTTCTCCAAGTGGTCATGCGCAACGGTCAGCGGGGCGGCTTCGCGGGCCGCGGTCACGTCCCGTTCGAGAGCATCCACGACGGGCTGCTGGTCGGCCAGGTCGGATTGCTCCTTCAGCAAGTTCTTCTTGCGGAGCACCAGTTTGACCCGATCCTTGGCTTCACTCAGCTCCTGAGTAGCGCGGTCGGACCTCTGCTTATGGGCCTGCAACTGATCGCGCAGTTGCGTCAACTCGGCATCGAACACCGCCAGGCGCGCGTCGATCTTCGCCTGCTCCTGCACAGAGTGCCGACAGTAGGTTTCAGTGAACTCACCTGGATCGACCTGCCACTCGGCGGCGTGGGTCAACACTGCGATGTCCCGCGACAGGCGCATCCTTCCAGCCGTGCGCTCGCGATATGCGTCCTTGCGCGCGTTCACCAGGTCGGTCTGCAACTTGGCGTACGGCGCTGTGTTGAAGACCTTCTGAAGGATCGCCCGGCGCTCATCGGAGCCTGCGCCCAAGAAGCGGGCGAACTGTCCCTGCGCCAAGAACATGGTGCTGAGCACTTGGCTGCGATCGAGGCCGAGGATGTCGACGACCTCGCGGCCCACCTCATCGGCCCGGCTCGACAGCAGCTCGCCGGCGTCTGAACCCTCGTTGGCCAGTCGCCACAGTTGCACCGTCGCGCCGTGCTCGCCTATGTCACCTTTGCGCGTCAAGTACGGGGACTTGGGTTCCCGACGAAGACGGAACGTGCCTGCCGACGTCGTGAAGGTCAGTTCCACGAACGGACGGTCGGCCTTGGTGATGTCGTTGCCAAGGAAGTCCGAGACCATCCTCTCCTTTCCGTCTTTCGTGGCCGGCTCGCCGAAGAGCGCGAAGACGATCGCGTCGACGATCGTGGACTTGCCGACCCCGGTCGGCCCGTCCAGCAGGAATAGACCCTGCTGTCCGATGTCGTCGATGTCCAGGCTCTGCTCGTCCTTGAACGGACCGATCCCACGGAAGACGAGTGTGTGGATCCTCATGCTCCGGCTCCCCCAAATGCTTGCGTCAACAGCGGTTCCAACGCGGCCAGTTCGGCTTCCGATGCCGCCTCGCCACCCATCTCCTGGATGAAGTCGGCGAGCACGTCCCGCGGTGCCATCGTCGTGATGGCGGCTCCCCGATGAGCGACGGCCAAGGGCTCACCGTTGGGTTCGAACCGGACCGCCAAGCAGTGTGGGAACACCTCGCGGATTCGCATGATCATGTCAGTGGGGCGGCTTGCGTCAGTCACCGTCACCTGCACCCAGTGGTCGCGGTTGTCCATGAAAGGACCGAGATCCTCCACTAGCTCAGCCATGACACCCTGAATCCGAGCCATCCCGCGTGGTTGATCGATGGGGATCGTGCGCAGCGATATCGCACCGGTCGCATCAAGATCAACGATCGTCACACTCTTCACATGGTCGGACTCGGAGAACGAGTACCGCAGCGGTGAACCGCTGTAGTGCACCACGTTCGCGTTATCGCCCACCCGTGGCGATTGCCGGCCGTGCAGGTGCCCCAGTGCCACGTAGTCAACGCCCTCGAACACCTCGGTGCCTACGCAGTCGACGGTTCCCACCGTGATGTCGCGCTCGGAGTCACTCACCTCAGCGTTCTCCCGGCCGCTGGAGCCGACGACGAAGGCATGGGCAACCACCACACTGCGTGGGTTGTCCCTCGCGGACAGGTCGTCACGTACTCGATCCATCGCCTGGCCCAGGACTGCGGCGTGGCTGCGGGGCAGCGGTTCCTCACCCTGGGCGAGACGGCGCCGGGCATCGTCGGGATCCAGGTAGGGGAACGGGTACACCGCAACCTCGCCGTGCTCGTCGCTGAGCATCACAGGCGTGCCGACCTCTTCCACCGACCCACGGATGTGCAGGGTGTCGCGGTACAGCCCGGAGCCGAAGGCCAACCGCGTCGCCGAGTCGTGATTGCCAGGGGTCAGGATCACCGGGGCGATCTGCGCAAGGGCGCTCAGGGTCCGGTTGAGCAATCCCACCGACTCCAGCGGCGGCACAGAGCGGTCGTAGACATCGCCGGCGATCAGCACCGCGTCGACGTCCTCGTCCTTCGCGATCTGGACGATCTGGGCGAGCGCATCGGCTTGCGCGTCATGCAACGGTGTCCCGTGCAGACCACGTCCCAGGTGCCAGTCCGACGTGTGTAGAAACCTCACTTGTACCTCCCCGCGCCTTCTGAATTTGATGTTTACACAGGGGTGTGACAAAACCGCTGGACGCGCCCGACGGCCTGCGCAGGCCACGCAGAGGCTTCCCTGCCACAGTGCCGGCCATGGACGGGAACCGCCGCCGGGGGTTTACAGGTCCAACCGTCCAGCCACAACGTGACTCGGGGTGCGACACGCACCGCGCATCTATGGAGGCGGCCGAATCAGCGACCCGGTCTCGTAGTGGTCGTCCTTCCAGATGATCAGCAACAGCCCTTGGTGCACCCGGCGATGGTGGTATCGGCAAATGAGGACCAAATTGTCCAAATCCGTAGGACCGCCATGCTTCCAGGCCTTGATGTGATGGGCGATGCAACGACGGGCAGGCACGGTGCATCCGGGGTGGATACAGCCCGACCCATCGCGTACGGCAAGCGCCGCCCGTTGGGCCTTCGTGGCGAACCGTTCGGCAAAGCCGACTGCCAGGGGTGCCCAATGGACATCGTCGGTGCGCAGACCGACGACATAGGTGACCTTGGCGCTGCATGTCTCCACGGCCAGATCAAGCCGTGACATCAGCAACCCGGAAGGCCAGTTGGCGCCGATGCCGGACCCCAGTTGATCGGCGGTGAGTGTCAAGGTCACATGTCCAGCGCCGGTGGGACGGTCGACCGGGTCCAGAGCCTTCGAAGCAATCTCTTCCAAAGCATCACACTGGCGCATCCCGCGGCTACGACCGTCTTTGGGCCCGATCGGCTCAGCGAAGACGTCGAACGCGGCTGCCAACTTGTGGCCTGTGGCGGCATCGAGGAGGCCGTCGAGGTACCACCACCCGTCATTCCGCTCGTGCAGGAACACCTTGCGCTTGTCGCGGGCTCGCTCTGCCTCGTCCTCATAGTCGTCGGGCGAGTACTGCTGGATCAGCCGGTCGCACAGGACGCGGGTCTCGGCGGCCGTGTGTGTGCGTGCGTAGTCCACGATGATCGGTTCCGCGCGGTCGAAGGCGTCGTCGAGGCGGCGGTGGGCGTGACGGATGGCCTTTACATGCTCGGCGCTGATGTCACCGTCGCCCAATGCCCGCGCTGTTTCGGGCAAGTCATCACGCAATGCCCGTGAGGTGTGCACAAGAGCCCCGGCGGCCGCTGAAGACAGCCGCATCGTCTGTGCCAGCCAGTCAGCAGTCGAGCGGTGCCCGAGCAACTCACCACCGCCGCGGGCATCGAAAGCCGCCAACGCGGAGCACTGCAAAGCTGCCAACTGATTGCCCACCCGGAAAAGGGCCGGAAGGCCCTCCTCGAGTTCTGCGAAGCTCCAGTCGACGGGCTCACCTGTGGGCAAGCACTCCACGGCAGCCAACAACTGCGTGACCTGCTCCTCTTGAGTCACCGTCATTTGCCACCCCCGATCTCTTGTTTCGAACATTAGTACGAGGGTGTGACAAGTTCCCAGAGCCGAACTCATTCTGTGGACAACTCGGCCCAGCGGATGCGACGGGGTATGCGGCCATCAGCGTCTTGTCATACCCGCAGCGCATAGTCGGATCACATCCAGTCCGAAACAAGGGGGAACCAAGTGCATATAAACGCGCAACTCGATGTCGATGTCGTATCGGTGGAACAGCAGGACAGCGTCACGGTCATGCTCGATCTGGCGGCGCCTGCGGCCACTGTTCACACCAGACGGCCGCCCAGTGCGGCAATCATCGTGCTTGACCGCAGCGGCTCGATGACCGGGCGCCGCCTACAAGCAGCCAAGCGCGCAGTGCTCGCACTGATCGACCGACTGGACGAAGCCGACTACTTCGGACTGGTGTCATTCGACCATGAGGCTCAAGTGACAGTCCCTGCAGGCCAAGTCGGTCAACTCGGCCGCGACACCATGCGACGCGCGGTCTGCGCGATACGAGCCGGTGGGTCCACCGACCTGTCCTCGGGCTACTTGCGCGGCTTACAGGAAGCTCGACGCATCGCGGCCCAAGGTGGCACCACGATTCTCGTGTTGTCCGACGGCCGCGCCAACTCCGGCATCGTCGATCCCCAAGCTTTCCGACAGATGGCTGCAGGCGCCGCAGCGCAGGCGATCACCACGTCCACGATCGGAATCGGGCTCGGGTATGACGACCAAATTCTGTCGGAGCTCGCAATCGGCGGAACCGGCAACCACACCTTCGCCGAGGAGGCTGACGCCGCCGCCGCCGCGGTCGCAGGCGAACTGGACGGTCTGCTCTCGAAGACGGTCCAGGCAGCCAGCCTGCTGATCAAACCGACCGCCGATGTCATCAAGATCACGGTGCTCAACGACCTCCCGAGCCAAGGGCTTGCGGACGCGGTGATGGTCGAACTGGGTGACTTCTATGCGGGCGAACAGCGCCGACTGCTTGTGAGCCTTGAAGTGCCCGCAATGGCCGCCTTAGGGCTCGCGCAAGTTGCACACCTAGAACTCACCTACGTGAGCATTCCGGACCTGCTGGCCCATACGGTGACCCTGCCGATCTCGGTGAACGTCGTCCCCCAAGACCTGGCCCGTGGCCGCGTTCCGGATCCCGAAGTACAACGCGAGAAGCTGATCCTCGATGCACAGTCGGCAAAGCGCTTGAGTGAGGACGCACTGCGCCGTGGTGATATCGACAACGCCAGGGCCGAGCTACAGACAACCGTCGACAGACTCACTAGAGCCCAGGGCGACAATCCCGATGCGGCGGTAGATGCGGAGATCCAGTTCCTGCGCAGGTCGTTGACCGACCTCGACCGCGGGGATCCTGGCTACACGAGCAAGAGCCTGAGCGCCGACCGGACCAAGAAGTCGCGCGGGTACAGGGATCGTAGGCAGGGCGGCGAGTGGGACAAGGACGGTAGGTCCGGCGATGACTCAGACGGCTCGGCCACAGCCTGAAGAACCGCCGCTGAGATTCACCGGTGACCCAGCTGGCTGAGCCACTCCTTCGGCCCGACCACGGCCAATAGATGCGTCGCGCGCGACACGCCCACCCGCAGAAGCGCCTGGGCGTCCGACTGGTCGTGGAAACCGTTGATCGCCAGGACGACGGCCGGTCGCTCCAGCCCCTTGAAGCCCTTGACCGTGCAAACCGCGACGTCATCAGGGGAGAGCAAGGACTGGGCGAAACCAACTGCTCCCAACTCCTCGATCCGTCGTACGTGCTCCGGGTGTCGCCGCCAGGTTGTCAACAGGGCGATGTCTGCGGGGTCGAAGTCGCCCGCGTCGAGCAGTGCCGCCACCACCTGGTTCGCGACCTCGACGGCCCGGTCTGCCGATGACTCGAAGAACTCGACGGGCGGACCGGAGGCACCGCGACAGTCCTGGATGTCACCGGAAAGGACTTGAAGGGCCGCCGCGATCTGCTCGGTGTTGCGTACGTTCTGTGACAGTTCCACTTCCACCGCGAGCAGCCCCTCGGACTCGCGCGGGTAGAGGCGCTGGTCGTCGTCACCGAACAGAACCAACGGGCCGGACGCGGGATCCCACAGCAGCAAGTGCACGGCATCCCACCACGAGGCAGCGAAGTCCTGCGCCTCATCGACCACAACTAGATCGAAACGATCGTCCGAATCAAGCGCGGCGGCAGCGAGGGCTCCCGGCAGGCCGTCCCAGAACTCCTGCTGCGCTTCGGGCGGCACCTGCGTACCTGTCCATTCGAGAGCCAGTTCATGCAGAGTCCCGATCCACGCCGGCCTCTGATCCGCGGGCCAACCGGACGCCACTTGACCCAAGTGCAACGCCAACCCCCGGTTGTAACACAACAGTGCTACCCGGGCGCCGCGGACGGTCTCCTGCCTGGCATGTTCGAGGGCGAGCCACGTCTTACCGGTTCCAGGACCCCCGGTCACCAGAATGCGGTCGTTGGCCCGCAGGGCTCGCAGAATCCCATACTGGTCACGGGTGATCATGTCCGCGTGCCGCGATGCCAGCGCCACCTTCTGCCGTGTTGACGGTTTGGGCAGGCGTCGCTCCAGGACATCCAGCAGCGCATCCACATCGAAGCACTCCCCGCTGTACAAAGCCGCACTCACTCGGGCTGCGAGATCAACTACACCATCGATCCACTGTGTCCGGCGGGAATCGGCCGGCACGAAGGCCTTCGGCAACGTGGTGTCCGGTAGAACCACGATCGGAACGAGGCTCGGACAGTCCATGTCCTGTCCGTGAACGAAGTCGCTGATCGTGTAGCCGGCCTTATGCGCCTGCCACATGGGGTCCTTGATCGCGTGATCGCGGCCTGCGTGATCACGGGAGTACCAATCGCCTTCCACCGTCCACACAAGGCCGCCCTTGACCTCAATCACGCCCGCCCCCACCCCTGGAACGAGCACGAGAAAGTCCGCCTCGCGCACCACCCCCCGGGCATCGAGCACTCTGTACTGACTGATGACCACTGCCTCATCGGGCAACTCTTGCAGCGCCTCCCAAACACGCCCTTCCGAACCGAATCCAGGTTCGGCGTGCTGGGGACGTGACGGAAGGTTTCGGGGCACGTCACGAGTCTGTCGAAATCTGGCGACGCAACGCCCGTCTAACGCGCGGCCAAGCGGTTCACCCGGAGACGTCGGGAGGAGCGAGCTTCTTCACGCTTGGCTTGCGAGCAGAGGCCTTCTTGGCCGGCGCCTTGCGCGCAGAGGTCTTCTTGGCCGGCGCCTTGCGCGCAGAGGTCTTCTTGGCCGGCGCCTTCTTCTTGGCCGCCGGGCTGCGACGCGCTCTGCGCACCGGGCCCTTCTCGACCTCGACGAAGGATGCCTCCATCGGACTGGGGAGGTCGGCGCGCATGTACGAGACGCCATCGTGGATGCTCACATCCCACGGGAGGCCACTGGACTGCAGTAGATGCAGCATCCCGTTGTTGTCGGCGAGGACGCTGGCCACGATCGAGGTGAACCCGAGCCGGGTGGCCATGTGCAGCATCGCCTGCAGCAGTTTCCTGCCAACACCACGACCCTGGTAAGCATCCTCCACGATCATCGCGATCTCAGCCGCGTGTTCGCCTTCTGCAGGGTCCGGGAACAGGTTGCCCAGCCCGATGATCTCGCCGTCCTCGCTCATCGCAACCAACGTCGCCCCTCGATGACCGCCTGCGAGCCGGTAGAGGCGAGTGCCGTGCCAGTCGGTGATCGAGAAGTAGCGCTGGTAACGGCTGCGTTCGGAACTGCGATCGTGCATCGCCGCAACGGCATCGGCGTCCTCGGGGCGCGACAAGCGGATCCAGATTGTCCCGCCCTTGATGCTCTCGACCCAACCGACGGCCTCGTCGCTACCGGTCAGGGAAGCGATCGCCGAAGACAACCGCAGAAGCGCCGACGCCCTGGTGCGCTCGGCCTTCGCGAATGGCGCCCAGGACCGCTGGAGCACCACGTGCTGTTCAGGTGTCCACTGCAGCCGCAGCACGTCTGGGCTGTCGTCCTCCCCCTCAGTGGCCGAGGTCACCTCCACTTCGTCGGCCTCCACCAACTCCGCGGCCGCCAATGGGGCAAGCTCAGGTGTTTTGATCAGAGCTGCCGCGCCGTCGAGTACGCGCGTCGGCAGGTCAAGAATGTCATCCGGCGAACCCGGGCCGACGAACGCGTGCTTGCCCACCGACAGTGCAGCGGTAAGGATGACTTGTTCGTTGACAGAGTCCGGAGCGGTGAGGGCGACGTCAATCGTCCGCAGCCCGTCGTCGTGGCCAACTACCTGCACGGCGACCACGTAGGTGTGCAGTGAAGCCAGAGCTCGCACAAGCCGGGCCACTGATCCTGGCTGCTCGGAGATGTCGACGCGGACCCGCCACGGCTGGTGTCCTTCGAACTCGTTCTGCAGGAGCATGTCCTGCGGTGCAATCGCGGTGCCCACCCGGGCGATCAAGCCGATCCACTGGGCCATGGTCGGCTTCGTTTCCAGGACCGGGTCCAGAAGCGCCAACCCCGCCGACATCGCGATCGCCAGTTGCACGAGAGCGGCATCCGACATCTCCGCGTCGAGGCCACCGTTGGCACGGATCTGGGCGACCAGCGCAGCGGCGTTGTTCCACCGGTAGCGCATGCGCTCGGTTTCGATCTCACGCAGTGCAGCATCGGTGTGGGCCCTGGTCAGCGCTTCAAGCTCCAGGACATCCCAACTAGCCGACGGGCTGGCGAAGACCTCTTGTGCGGCAGCCAGGATCACGGCGATGGGTGGGGTCTGCTCCGGGTGTTCCACTGCGGCTGCGACCTGTTCGGCAGCTGAGGATCGAACCCTCGTCGCCATGACCTGTTCGAACAACTGCGCCCGCCCACCGGTCAGCCGGCGCACCGTCTGCGAGGAGACTCCTGCGGCCTTTGCCACCATGTTGACTTTCGTACCGCTGAAACCGTGGATAGCGAAAAGATCAGCCGCCGCATCGACTATGCGGGTCTTGAGCTCTTCGTCGTTCTTGGACATGTGATCCCCTGGCGGTCGACACTGTCCTTCCAGCATCCCTGGCCCAGCGACACTTCGCGCGTCGACCTCGAGTGGCAGAGGCCTGCGAGTACCTGAGTCACCCGGTGAGGATCTCGCCGAATCGCCTATTGACCTGCGCCTGCGGCAGCACCGCGAGCACATCCTCGAGTGCCCAAGCTGTCGGCCGGCCGGACACCTGCGCCCCATAGAGCGTCGCGATGAATGGCGTGCGCGAATGAGCCTGGACACAATGCAGGTAGACCTGCTTGCCCTCCCTGCGCAGTTCCCCGATCACATCGACGGCCTGTCGTGACACCAGATCGAGGTTCAGGTTGTCGGCTTGCTCGGCGCTGTCCATCAGCCACACGTTCACGTGGTCGCTGGCCGCGACCGCCGAACGGGGTCCTTCTTCCAGGCCGACCCGGCACAGAGAAACAACAGCGTCGATGCCGTCCGGCAAGGCCCTGAGTCCTCGAATATCGCCGATCCATACACCTTCATCGTGTGGATGCTGCACGCATGTAGCCTCCTCGGACAGCCAGGGGTAGAACTGGGGCTTCCATGGCGCGCCTAGAGCCGCAGATGCCAAGTGAACGAGGTCCTCACCAATCAACCCTGGACATCCGTGCAGTCGGCGTCGCCAACTCAACGGCACGGCCGAGACACCCCAGCGGGCGCCTACAAGACCGCCCGCGATGGCCGCGACCGTGTCCGTGTCCCCGCCGATCGCGACCGCGCTCCTGATCGACTGCTCCAGATGCTCCGGGCCGCTTGCATCTGCGTGGACGATCGCGGACCAAGCCGCTTGCAGGGCCCTGACCACATAGGTGTTCTTGGCAGCGAAGTCACCGGGCTGTTCACCTTCGGCAGCATCTAACCACTGCGACCACTGGGCACGTCTTTCTACCGGGATCTGCCCAATGGCGGTGCGGATGTCCAGTTCGCCGGTAAGGATCGCACATCGTTGCGCATGGTTGTACAACACACAGGCGTCAGCGGCCAGTGGATCCCCGTGGGTGAGGTGGCTGTAGGTACGAGCCGCGTGAGTGAGGCCTTTCGGATCGTCCAGGTAGCCCAGCACGATGGCAGTGGTGCGCATGAGCGAGCCGTTGCCGGCGCTGGCAAGGCCGGCGGTGAACATGGCGTCGGCGGCTTCGCGCGCCGAGCAGGACGGTTGGGCCGTGGACACGGCACGCAGGGTCTGTCTGGTCGTGACGCCGATGTCCTTGGCCGATTGCGCCCAGGTCACCCACTCCCGCACCACTTGGTCCTGTGTCTGCGACTGCAGAAGATCCTTACCTTCGGCCAACGCCTGCAGGATCGGCACGGCCATTGTCGTATCGTCGGTCCACTCCCCCGGAGCGAAGCAGCCAAGGCCGCCACCGATCATGCGCGCGTCTTGAGGATGGGGCGCAACCCCGTACTCGTACCCCGCGCCCAGGGCATCGCCGACCGCCAGCCCCACGACCGCGCCGACGCCTCGATCCCTTTGGGCAGTCGTCAAATGCGGCAGTCCCCATGTGGTTGCTTCTGCTTGAGTTCCCATGTCTTTCCCCCGTACCTCTACTCGTTTCCAAAGTGCCACAAGGGTGTGACAAATCCACTCGACCGTGGCTCAAGGCGCAGTGATCATCGGTCGAAACAAACAGTGTGAGCACTCTGTCCCAAGTACGCGAAGATCAGGACCTTCCGATGTTCTGCGCTGTGCGAGAAGCCCTGACCCATCAACCGCTTTGTCCGGACGACCTGCTGGAGATCGTGCGCACGGGTGATCCGGCCGTCACCTTGGACCGCCTGCTGTCCACGCTGTATGAGAACGGCCAGTCCTTCAGCCGGCTGCGTGGCCGTTGGTACGTGCGCGAACTGAGCAGGGCCGCCGAACTGCACGACTCGAAACCCGCATGACGCAGATGCGCTGCTGCCCTGACTGCAGCCCTGGCCGTCGACAGACCGGGATCGCCTTGGCCCAGGTGGCCGATCGAGGCGACGGCTGGTGGGGCGCCGAGACGATCAGCAGCGGTCGAGGATCCGCTGCATCGCGGCCTTCTCGGCAGCAGTGACCCACAGGTCGTAGCGCTGCTTGGTCAGCACCTGGATGGCGACGTAGTCGCATCTGAAGGCCTTTCTCGGTGGCAGCCACGTCGCGGCATCACCATCGCCCTTCTGAAGGTTCAGGTCGCCACGCACGGCAAGCAGGTTCCTGCGATCGTTCGCGAACGTTTCGCGCTCCTCGGCCGACCAGTACGAGGCGCCGGTTTGCCAGGCGTTGGACAGAGCGACCACGTGGTCGATCTGAACGTCGAGACTGGTGACCGGTCCCCTGGTGAATCTCACCCGCTGGCCGCTGTAAGGATCCTGCAGCACACCTTCCAGGACCACGCAGTCCTGGACAGTCTTGGCTGTGAGGTCGCGGCGAAGGATGTCGTTGCGGGTGTCGCAGCCGTTGTCATTCACATCCGACCAAGCCGTGCCGAAAGCCTCGCGGCTGTAGTCGGTCAGCGGGGCTCTGCCTTTCACCTGCAGCTCCGGCAGAGCCTTTTGGGCGGCCTGCACGTCCACGAACGACAGCGACCCGACAGGCTCGGGCCGGGGGCTCTTGGTCCGCGGACTCGGTGCCGCGGAATCGTCGACAGAAGGTTCCAAGACCCTCGTCGGACCGGTCGCGGGGGGCGCATCCGGAGAACTCGCCAGGGCCCAGATGAGTCCGGCCGCGAAGACAACCGCCACCAGGCTGGTCAGGCAGCCCGACCGTTTGGCTCGGCTCACGCGGATCCCCCCACAGTCCTTCGCATGTCGTCCCCCGGATCAAGCGCTGTGCGCTCGACCTTATCGGTGATCGCGCTCACTGCCTGCTCGGGCACTTGGACGACCGATCCCAGCAGGTCGAGGGCCTTTCGCAGGCTTGCCTGCCGCTCCGGGGCAGTGGCCGTGGCATCCAGGGCACGGTCCAGAAGCGCCTTGGCCCGCCTGACGGAGTTGCTCTCCTGAGGGTCCAGCGTCGACCACCTCTTCTTCCGGGCGAAATTGCGTGCCGCCTTCCACCTGATCTCTAGGCCGTCGACCGCTCGTTCGTACTCCAAATCCGAGCCGCGGGCCGCATCCTCACACGTGACCAGATACGAGACGAAGGCATGGGTGTCCTCGACAGACTCGTCGGCCAACAGTGGCATCTGAAGAATCTGGGAGATGTCGCACAGGAATGCCCCGTAGTCGGCCTTGACCGCGTCATGTCGCTCACGCAACTTGTGCCGGATATCGACGTCGATCCGCTCGAGGACCGGCACCTGGGCAATCTCATCGAGGCGCACACGTTTGAGATCGGGGTCGAGGTGGCTGTGATCCAGGAACAACGCGAAAGCGGGCCGAGCGAGCAAACCGAGCGTGCACGCGATCACGAGGGCCGGCCAGTAGGACGGTCCCCGTCGGTAGTAGTCGTCTTGCTCGGCGATCACACCGATCGTCAGGGCGGTGACCCCGATGAAGATGACCCACGCGTTGTAGTAGCGCAGCCGTGGCCTGGCGCGTTCGATGGCTTCGCTCTCGGTACGCATCAGAACCACCGCCTGGGCATGTCCAACCGCTGATGCAGTTCGCGCAAGTACCCGGACTGATCCGGACACAGGACCGTAAGCGTTTCGATACCGCCCGCCGCGTTGACGGTGCAGTCGGGGTAGGTGCTCGCTGAGTCATCACTGTCGTACTGCGTCACGAAGACCCCCTCGAAGACCTGGTTGAGCGCCGGTTCCTGGGGCAGTGAAACCGCAACGTGGGCGCCGTACTTGTCCTCCAGCGCTTGGGCGAGGCCCCCCGGCGGGAAGCCGTAGTGCAGTCCGCCGGCCATGTAGGAGCCCAACATCAGGTAGACCAGCACCGCTGCGACCGCGACACTCAACGGGCTCCACATGACGGAATCGAGCACGTAGTGGGGCTTGGTCCACGCGTAGCAGCGGATCCCGTCGTCGCCTTCAGTGGTCCGCTCCACGGGTAGCCGCACCACGTACACACCGCGCGAAGAATCCCAAGCCCCGTACTCGGCGATGTCGCTGCGGATCGCGCGCCGGCTGAAACTGTCCGAGTCAGTACCGAGCATGCTCTGCGTGTCGCGCAGACTGCGTGGACCAGTACCGCGCAAGCGCCGCATCGTGTGTCGATGCGAGAAATGACCCAGGTGATTCAAGGTGGCGAACAGTCCTGCCACAAGCCACAGGACGGCACCGAACGCTAGGGCCACCCAGAGAGCGGCGGCGTACGCTTCATCGGCTGACTGCATCACGGGCCTCCTTCCAACGCGCGATCTCGTTCTTGCGATCAGTGCGATCGAGGTGCCACTGCCACCAGGTCTCGCGCACCGCGTTCACCCCCGAGTAGACGAACGCAAGCGCCAAGGCCATGAACGGTGTGATGAGGAGCAACGCACCGAACGAGACGCCCGTCACGACTTCACCGTCAAGATCACGGTGCGGTTTCGAGCTGCCTTGTCGGGGATCAACCGCCCGGAAGCGTCGAGGTCGTCGACGTGCTCCGGGTGATCGGTCCCCACTCCCCTGGTCGCGATCCTCGCGCTCGGGACCCCGAGTTCCACGAGCAGGGCCTTGACCGCCTCGGCGCGTTGCCTCGAGAGCTCAAGTCGCCCTGCCTGGGTCCCATCCGTGGCAGTGGTGCCCGTGAGCAGTACCGACTGCCCGGAATCGTCGAGCGCCCCCGCGATCACTGCCAACTGCTGCTTGGCGAACGCCGGGTCACGCAACTGGGCGCTGTCGGAGTGGAACGCAACCGTGTCCGAGTCCAGGACGACCTTCGAAGCCGGGACCAGTGGCTGCACCTTGGGAACTGCCACTCGCGGGACCATTGGGGCGCCCACAGGTCCCGGCCCGGACAGCGGTGCCTGATCAACCCCGACGCAGGACGATCCGGCTGCGGCGGCGATCGCCGTCCACTGCTCGATCAGCATGTTGCGCGACGCGAGATCCAAGGGCTCTTGTGGAGCGGCCACATCGGCCAGGCCGACGAAGAACACCCGCAGCCCGGATAGGTCCGGCATCTGACCGGATTCGCGCAGACCAATGACCAGATCCTCCGGATCTGCGCGCAACATCGCCTTGCGGGTGAAGTCGAGTACGCCGCTGGTCTGCAAGCCGGAATCGACAAGCACAATCGTGCCCACCTGCGATGTCGCTCGGATCTGGCGCGAGGCCAGAGACAGCGCCGCCAATGGGTCCGCTCCCGGAGTCTGCGCCCGGGCTGCCTCAATACCGGTGGTCAGTCGCTGCGCGGCCACCTTCATCTGCTCCTGCGCCGCCACGGAGTTCGCCGCTGCACTGGTGAAGCTCACGCTGCCCAGCACGACTGGCTCACCGCCGGTGTCCACAACGAAGACCTCGCTGCCTGCACGCGCTGCTTCCTTGAGGTATCTCGCGCTCGCCTCGGCCGAGGGAGCCGGCATGTTGGAACGTCCCCCGGCCGCCACAACGACCGGACCCACGACATCGCACGCACCCGGCAGGGATGGGCTGGCGACCTCTTGTGTGCCCGCGCAGCCCGCCAGCAGCCCACCGGCGAACAACAAGATCGCAAGCCGCTTCATGAGACACCCCGCAGCTGCTCAGATGCCCACTGCAACTCTTGACGCAGTTGGTGGACACCCTGCTGGCCGGCCGCGCATTGCTCGTCCAGTTCGGCCAGGCTGGCGATCACGGACTGCTGCTGCGCCCGAAGGAGTTCCAACCGCGCCGCCGTACGCGCCTGCAGGACGGCGTCCTCGCGCCCGCGCCAGGCCTCGACCAGTTGGTCGAACACCTCCCCGTTGCCCTCATCCACGGCACCGGCGGCCAGCAGGCGATCCACTTCGGCCTCAAGTTCGGGACGGCACCTGATCGCGAATGACTGCGCTTCGAGGTTCCCCTCGCGTGACTTCTTCATGGTCGTTCTCCCATCTGAGCGAATACCCCACTTGTGCGACTCGGCGTGCTCAACGCAGCCGCCATCCGCAAGCGAGCGATCTGTTTGAGTTCCTCTGCCTGCGCTCCTAGCAGTGCACGGTTACTGGCCATCTCCAGTTCGGCTGCGGCGACCTGCCTGTCGAGTGACGCAGCCCGGTCGGCTAGGCCAGCGCGCGACTTACGCTGTCGGCGCTGCTGGGTTCGTTGACGGCGTTCCAGGCGATTGAGTGCGCGGCGCAACCGTAGAACCGCTGTGCGCCGAGGGTTGTAGGACGCGAATCCGATCCCGTAGGCGACAACACCGCCGGCAAGGAACAGGGCCAACATCAAGATGGCCATGATCACGTTGTGCCCCTCGGGAACAACAGTCCCCGAACCGAACAGGTCAGTGGAGGCGAAGGCCTCCTGCGAGTTCATCCGGACCACAAAAGCCGCGGCGCCGAGGAACAGCCAGGCGCCTACCAGCACCACGACCATGAGCCTGCCGTGTGCAGCCTGGCGAGCTTTGAAGGCCCTGGCATAGCCGCCTGCCTTGTGCATCGTCACCACTGCGGCCGCAGTCATGGCACCCACAAGGACGAGCATCACCCCGGCGCTCGCTGAGGCGTTGAACGCCTGCAATGCGATCCAGAAGGACACTGCGTCACCGGCGGCGACCATGAGGAGCAACAAGATGTCGAACCCGTGATCCCAGCGACTGGGTAGCACGTCGTTCGGGGCCTCGAAGCCCACTGCCACCGCTGGGTGGCTCGGAATGGCGGTCATGCTGTCTCCTCTGTAGCGACTAGGTGAATGGGTTCATGGGGTCCGTGGTGGTCGATCTCTGACGTGCTGGCAACAACTGCCAACAAGGCGGAACGATCCGGGTGTGTGGCAGTCACCCCCGCCAGGTAAGCGGCCGCTCGCTTGCCTGCTACCGCGCTGACCACTTGGATGTCGCAGCGCATCTGTTCTCGCAGACGCGCCAGTTGGTGTTCGGCGGCACTCACCCCTGCTCGGGCGAATCCGAGGGCCTGCTCACAGGCCACGCAGCGCTGCACGCAGTCAGCGAGCAAAGCTTCGAACTCGCTGTGCCGCCTCGTGCAGACCAAGTCGTCGGCAAGTCCTGCCTCGCCGTGGCGCATCCCCTCCATCGGCCCTCGCAAACGAAGATGCTCCAGGTCGGCTTGTGCAGCAGCCAATCGCCGCTGCTCGAGCTGAACGTGGACCTCGAACTGGTCGCGAGTGCTGCTCACGTCCTCGAACAGCGGCGTGTAGAACCCGGCCACCCGGCAGCCGGTCTCGACCGACCAGTTCTGGATGCGCCGCAGCCTGGCCGTGTCCGCCCCACTGTCGTCAGGCAACCCTCGCCAGCCGTCCAGCAGCCCGGCGATCCGGTCGAGGTGCCAGCCCCTGGCGACCCGTGGCCGCCGAGTCCGCGCCTGAAGTGCCGGCACTTCGACCACGGCCCTGGACCATCCGGGAGAGACCACGTTGTCGCGACTCATGACGCAACTCCGAAAGTCCTGGAGCTGCTCTCGTACTCACCCCTGGCGCACCGGCCCGGCTTCTTCATCTTCATCACCAATCCCTCCAGTGCAGTTGTAGAGGCAGGGTGTGACAAAAACTGCCGAAGCACGGCGTGGCGACTTGACTTACGTTGCCGGAGCGCGCTCATGCGAGAGCCACCAGCACCTCTGGCATGACCGCCCTCGCCGGTGAGAGGGTTGGGATCACTGCGGCGAAGGGAACCGAAGTGACACATACAGCTGCCGACGTGATCGTGATCGGACTCGGACCCGGCGGCGAGGATGTCGCCGGGAAGTTGGCCGAGGCGGGACTCAACGTCGTGGGTATCGAGAAAGAGCTCGTGGGTGGGGAATGTCCCTACTGGGGATGTGTGCCGAGCAAGATGATGATCCGGGCGGCCAACGCGCTGCAGGAGGGCCGCCGCATTCCGCAACTCGCAGGCTCCAGCACGGTGGATCCAGACTTCACGATGGTGGCCGAACGCATCCGTGACGAGGCGACCGACGATTGGAACGATCAGGTTGCCGTCGACCGGTTCACCGGCAAAGGCGGGCACTTCGTGCGAGGCGCCGGCCGGCTCGTCTCGCCCGACACGGTCGCCGTGGGCGATGACACTTTCACGGCAGCCCGCGCCGTGGTGATCGCGGCAGGCTCGCGGGCAGCGGCGCCCCCGGTTCCCGGGCTGGCCGGAACGCCGTACTGGACCAACCGTGAGGCGATCAGCGCTGAGCGCCCACCGGCGTCACTGATCGTGATGGGTGGCGGCGCGATCGGTGTCGAACTGGCGCAGGTCTTCGCCCGGTTCGGCACCGAGGTGACGATCGTAGAGGGCGCCGACCAGATCGTGGCCGCGGAAGAACCGGAGTCGTCCCAGATTCTCACCGAGGTCCTGCGAGCCGAAGGGGTAGGCATCCACACCGGCAACTTCGCCGAGAAGGTCACGCATGCCCATGGAATGTTCGAGGTGAGTGTCAGTGGACAGACCCTACGCGCTGAGCAACTCCTCGTCGCAACGGGCCGGATCCCCAACAGCGACCTCGTGGCCGCGGATGTCCTAGGTGTGGAACTGACGCACGGATACCTACCCGTGGACGATCACATGCAGGTCATCCCCGGCGTGTATGCGGTTGGTGACATCGCGGGCAAGGGCGCCTTCACCCACATGGCCATGTACGAGGCGGCGATCTGCGTGGCTGCGATTCTGGGCCAGCCGGTCGCCTCAGCGGACTACTCCGCGGTCTCCCATGTCACCTTCACCGATCCGGAAGTGGGGTCGGTGGGGATGACTGAGAAGCAGGCGCGCGAGGCGGGGATCAACGTGGCGGTCGGGTCAGTCGCCGTGCCGAGCACGTCACGCGGCTGGATACACAAAGTCGGCAACGAAGGCATCATCAAGGTGGTCGCGGACGCCGACCGCGGCATTCTGGTGGGTGCAACCAGCGTCGGGCCGACTGGCGGCGAGGTGCTCTCCTTCTTGGCACTGGCCGTTCGCGCACAGGTCCCCGTTGCGACCATGAAGAACATGATCTACGCCTATCCGACGATCTGGCGCGGAATCGAGACCGCGATCCACGACACCGGCCTGTGATCAGCACCTGAAGGGCAGCGTGATGCGTGGGGTTTTCGCAGCCTCTCGCAGTCGGTCCCAGAAGGCCCGATCCGCACTGGGCCAGCGCATGGCCCTGCGGGCCCGGCGGTACTCGGCGGTGTCGAGCAGCGACTCGCGCAACATGACGGGATCCACACCCACCGTGTGATCAGGCCCCAGGATCGCCCGCCTGTCGGACAGCATGCGACTCCTCGTGAAACCCTCCAACTCATCGTCCACGTCGAACGGCTCGAGGGCCAACGCCGCCAGGGTGAGCAGATGACGTTCGGCCAACCACTGACCCACATCAAGAAGGTCCTCATTGGCCCGCACCGCAAAGGCCTCGCACTCATGAAGGCCGTGGGTGAGTCCGAGGCGCCAGGCACCGGCTGTTGAGAACTCCCACCTGCTGAGGTGCATGAGTTCGGATTGGACGACTGGCCTGGGAACCCGCAGGTCGAAGGCCAGGGGACGGACGTCGTCCCCGAGCCTTACACCGGTCACCCGCAACGGGCCCACGACCGCCCATCGATGCACGAACTCCAGCCCGCGCACGCGCCTCTCGAGATCAGCCTGACTCGCCATCCAGTACGGAGCCGGTTCGGGCCAGTCGAGCGGATCCTCAGAACCTCCGGCCGGATCAATCACGATCCTGTCCAACTCCTGCCACACCGAAGCCTCGGGCAAACCGACTTCCACGATCCGACCCTTGGCCAGGACAACCGGACTCTGCGCGTCAGCAATCACCAGACCTGTTGGCGTCGAGATCGCAGTCAGTCCCTCGGCAGGATTCGGAGCCTTCGCCTCGGTGTCGCAGCCCATCGCCTGCGCCACCCAATCGTCGTAGCGAGTGGGCACTACCCCGTCGGAAACGGTCGATTGCGCGCCGCAAACATCGCATCCGAGGTACTGCAGGAACAGTGAACGCCTGCTGGTCCAGTTCACGGCCGCGATCATCGAAGCGGAGACCCATGGACCGCCATGCTTCTTGCAAAGGTCGCCGCGAGCGGCATCGCACAGCACAGGACAAGTCCGGTAGACCACTTCCTTGCCCTGCACGCAGAAGCGTTCTGCCACCTCCGCCGTGCGAACATCCACGACAGACATGCCCTCATCCGACCAGCGCAGCACGAACCGGCTGCCCAATTCAGCAGCCAACGCCAGTGCCGACCTGTCATCGGGGCGCACGAGCATCTGGTCGAGCCACTGCCGGTCGCGAGCTACGGCAACGGCAACCAGTTGCGAGTCCGCGACTCGGTGGTATTCGTGCACGTCCACACTCACCAGCACAACCGGGCGCTCGAAAGGGAACGGCCCGTTCTCGGCGTCTTGGCGGAACACAACCGTCTTGCCACCCACCCTCAGCCGCAGTTCCTGCTCACGCAACCCCTCCAGCAACTCGGCACGCGGACGTGGGATCCGGCTCACCTGCCGGCCGAGTGGTGACAGTGCACCGAACCGCGCAGGCAGCGGTTCGCGGCGAGCGGCGACCTCCTCCGGCGGGTACAAAACGTCTCGTACAACGACTTCACTCATGCCGAACTCCCGACACCGAACTTCCCGCCGACACTTCATCGACAGGCAGGTCGTCACCCGGGGCACCGTGCCGGTAGCGCGGTTGCCGGAGCAGCTAGCCGGGGCTTGTCGCCACTCACTCTTGACCTGGTTTCATCCTAACGCGGCCATGCGACAGACTCCTACTTGCACGTTTCTCAATACCGGGTTTACACTTCGTGAATCACTAATCGGTCGAATTGAGGTTCCGGCATGTCAGTCCCCGTCTCCTCCACCCGCCCCTGGCTTGCCCACTATCCCCCTGGCGTTCCTGACGAGATCGATGCGGTCACGCAGGGCAACCTCGCCGACCAGATCCGCCAAGCAGCCATGGAATATCCCCAGCAGCGCGCCTTCACGATGGTCATGCCGAACGGCATGAACGGGCATCTGACGTTCGAGGACGTCGAGCGACTGTCCGACGCGTTCGCCGCCTACTTGCGCGAGGACCTGGGCCTGCAGGAGGGAGATCGTGTAGCCATCCAGCTGCCGAACTGCTTGGCGTACCCGATCGCCGCCTTCGGAACGTTCAAAGCAGGTTGCGTCGTGGTCAACACGAACCCCCTGTACACCGCGGCGGAGATGCGCAAGCAGTTCGCCGACGCCGATGTGAGCGCGATCGTGGGCATCGACATCATGGCGGACAAGATCGGCGAAGTCCTGGCCGAGTCAAAGCAGGTGCCCGTGGTTCTGGCAGCGGTGAGCGACCTGTTCCCCGGATACGTGCACGGCATCATCCGAAGCATCCAGAAGGTCTGGTCGCGGAACCTGCCGAAGGTCACCTACCCCCACACCCGTTTCAAAGTTGCCCTGCGAAAAGGGCAATCCCACAGTGGCGACTGCGCTCACTACAGCGCCGCACTGACCCCCGACTCCCTCGCCTGCCTGCAGTACACGGGAGGCACGACAGGCGTGAGCAAGGCCGCGATGCTCACGCACGGGAACCTGATGGCGAACAGCCAGCAGATGCTCGCATTCTCGTCGGCCTCGATCCAGCCGGGTCGCGAGACGATCCTGACGGCACTGCCGATGTACCACGTGTTCGCGTTCGTGGTGAACCTCGTCGGCTTCTACCGGATGGGCGCACACAACATCCTCATCCCGAACCCGCGACCCTTGAGCAACTTGAAGCGAGCGTTCGAGAACTACCCAGTCACGTGGGTGTCAGGAGTGAACACCCTCTTCCACGGTCTGGTGAACGAGCCGTGGTTCGTGGCACATCCTCCCGAGCACATCAAAGCCTCGATCTCCGGAGGGATGGCCCTGCACGCCTCCACCGCAGCCGAGTGGGAGCGCGTGACCGGCTCTCCCGTAGTGGAGGGCTACGGCCTCACGGAGGCATCGCCGGGATTGACCTTCAACCCCATCGGAGGCGAGGGCGTGCGCATAGGAACGGTCGGGATCCCCTTGCCCAGCACGATCGTTCGCCCCACCCGTGATGACGGCTGGCCGGCATCGGTTGGCGAACCGGGTGAACTATGGGCCCGGGGGCCGCAGATCATGGCCGGGTACTGGCAGCGACCGGAGGCCACCGCGGAAGTGATGACCGACGGCTGGCTGCGCACAGGTGACATCGGGACCGTGGACGCCGACGGCTATATCAAGATCGTCGACCGCAGCAAGGACGTCATCATCGTGAGTGGCTTCAACGTGTTCCCGAACGAGGTCGAGGAGGCCCTGGCCGGTCACCCCGGGGTTGATGAGGTCGCCGTTGTCGGGGTGGACGCCGGCGAACGCGGCGAGAAGGTGCGCGCCGTCATCGTGCGAAGCGACCCGGACCTCACTGCAGCGGACCTGCGCGAGTACGCCGGAGAATTGTTGACCGGCTACAAAGTGCCCTCCGAGTTCGTGTTCACCGATGAACTGCCGAAGTCGCCGATCGGGAAGATCCTGCGCAAAGACGTCCGAACCCAATTCGCCAACGCCAGCCTCGAGAACATCGCCGGAGGTGCCCGATGATCGGCCCATTCGAACAGGCGATGCTGACGATCCTGGTCGCCTGCATGATGCTCGGCATGGGCGCGGCCATGACGCCGCGCGACATCAACGACGAACTCAAACGGCCCAAGTGGCTGGTTCTGGCCGTGATCGGGCAATTCGTGTTCATGCCCTTGATCGCATTCGGGCTGGTGACGGTCTTTGATCTCGCTCCTGCCGTCGCCATCGGACTGATCATCGTGGGCTGCATGCCAGGCGGCACCACATCCAACCTGTTCACCTACTTCGCCAAAGCGAACCTGTCCCTCTCGGTCATCATCACGATGCTCACAACCATGACCGCCATCGTGGTCTCGCCGCTGCTGATCAAGCTGTACGGCGGGGTGGTGGCATCCGACGTCGAGATCCCGTACATCAACATCGTCGTCAGCCTGGCGCTGCTCATCCTGCCGATCTTCATCGGGATCTGGCTGCGCCGCAAGAGTGCCAACGTGGGCGGTTCCACCGAGGTGATCGGCAGCGTGTTCGGGATCCTCGTGATCGTGTTGCTGTTGGTGACCTGGGTGCCGCGCAACTGGGCCTTGCTGGTCGAGACGTTCACCGAACGGCCGGGCATCTTCGCGTCAGCCATCCTGCTGCCAGTACTCGGCATGGCGGTGGCCTACCTGTGGGCCAAACTGTGGGGGGCCCAGTTGGCCGATCGCAGAACGTTCGCACTCGAGATCGGCATCGTGAACGGGCCGCTGGCCGTGGCAGTCATCGCACTGAGCTTCAGCGGCGACGCCAAGGTCCAGGCCGACCTGATCCCGGCCCTCTACTCCTTGTTCGTGGTGATCACGGCAACCTTCGTGACGATCCTGTTCCGCAAGGCGTTCTTGCGGTCCGAGCAGAAGATCCCCGAGCTGCTCTGATCAGCAACATCGGCTCGGGCTGCGGGGCTACCGTGAACCCATGCTGCTTCTCGCCGCCGCTCTGGCCGTTGTCCCGCCCACGCCCGACTGGATGGGGACCCTGTACAACGATCGCCCCGAAACCAAGATCAGCGAGGTGGTCATCCCCGGCACGCACGACTCCGGAGCCTTCAAGATCGACACAGAGGGCAACTGCAAAGTGACCGCGATCGCGGGTGCGAATCAGGCCCAGGTGGCTGCTTCGAAGGGCAACCCGTGCGCGGCGGGCAAACTTGCCAAGGCGCAAAGCCAGAACTTCACCGGTCAACTCAACGCAGGCATCCGCTACCTCGACATGCGACTCGGAGTCCCGGAGAACAAAGTGGTGTCGAAGAAGAAGGCGGGCAAGAAGCTCACGAACGCCAAAGCCTGGAAGGTGCCGATCCACCTGCAGCACACCTTCGTGTCACTGAGGTTCACCAAGGGCCTCGACCAGATCCTCACCTGGGCGAAGGCACACCCCCGCGAGCAGGTCATCCTCGACTTCCAGCACATAGACCTGACCGGCACCAAGAAGATCGACAAGTACTACACCTCAGCGATCGACAAGATCCTCCGCACGTACAAGGTCGACGGGACCTCCGTGTGCTCGCGCGCGTGGAACGACAAGGTG
Organism: uncultured Actinomycetota bacterium; assembly: GCA_963818505.1. Lineage (GTDB taxonomy): Bacteria > Actinomycetota > Actinomycetes > S36-B12 > UBA10799 > JADKAV01. Next base: position 190,629 of record CAWFSJ010000007.1, on the reverse strand, counting down.
ATGCCCGACGTCACCGGCGCCACCTTCGGCCAGGCCTGGGCGGCTCAACGCAACGTCTTGGTCCTCTACGCAGCCGGCGAGTTGCCCAAGAACTCGTGCTACCGGGAGCGCGAAAAGGTCCTCTACTCCCCGTGGCCGAACACGGAGAGTCCGACGATCTCGGCCGCGGACAACCTGGGTTACTTGACCAACCGGCGCACGGCCTTGAGTGGTTCGACCGACTGCACGGTCAGTGGCGGCAACCAGTGCGGCCTGTTCGTGAACCAGTTGCAATTGTCGATGAGTTTCACCTCGCAGGTGCAGTGCTTGGGCAAGACCCGCACGCAGAACTGCTCCCTGCTCGAACTGGCACAATTGCGCAACCCGACTGTGGTTGCAGAGATGACTGACTGGCGCAATCAGGGCCTTCCCCTGAACCTGTCCATCGTCGATTTCTACGAGGTCAACGACACTGCCGCTGGACTGCTGCAGCTCAACATCAACTGAGGGCAGCGGTCCGGGTCGAACCACCCCCGCGAGTCCGACCCGGACCCCCAGGACTTTCATCCCGGGTGATGGTGCGGATCCCCGCCCCCGCATGTCCTGCACCATCTGACGCTCATGGTGCGCGCAGGGTATGACAAAACCGCCAATGTCAAGCACCGACACGCGGTTTGAGCGATTTGGCTGGAACTAAGCTGCCAGGCATCGTGGGAATATTGCATGTATGATACATATATGTCCGCAAAGATCCTCGTCACTGGAGCCACCGGGAACATCGGCCGCCAAGTCATCAAGCAGCTGGCCGACCTGCCGCTGCGAGCCGCGGACCTGGATCCGGCAGCCATCGAAGGTGCGACAGAGCGCGTCCGCTTCGACTTCACCGACGCCTCGACGTGGAAGGCATTCGACGGCATCGAGGTGATGTTCCTGATGCGACCCCCAGCGCTGAGCAACATCGCCCGCGACATGGTGCCCGCGTTGGAAGCCGCTCGGCGTGCCGGGGTCCGCCACGTGGTCCTTCTCTCGCTGCAGGGCGCCGAGCACAACAAGGTCGTCCCCCACGCGAAGATCGAGGCCTGGCTTGGCGACAGTGGCATGGATTGGACCTTCGTGCGGCCGTCGTTCTTCATGGAGAACCTGTCCACGACCCATGCGAGCGACATCCGCGAACGCGACTGTCTCATGGTGCCGGCGGGCAGGGGTGCCACGTCGTTCGTCGCCGCTGCGGACGTCGCGGCGGTGGCCGCCGTGGCGCTGCGCAACCCGTCAGAGCATGTCGGAAGGGCCTGGACCCCCACCGGGCCACAGGCTTTGACCTACGACGAAGTCGCGTCGATCCTGACCGACGTGCTCGGGCGCCCTATTCGCTACGGGCACCCAGGGATCGCACGTTACCTGCGTCACGCCACGAAGACCCTCGGTCTGCCGCTGCCCATGGCACTGGTCACCACGGCGATCTACACCGTCGCGCGGATGGGCAAGGCTGACGGGCTCACCACCGACGTGCTGACCGTGACCGGCGGGCCCCCGCTGAGTTTCGCGCTGTGGGCCGTAGAGCACGCGGATGCGTGGAGTCCAGATGGACGATGAAGCCCTACGCAGCATCGACGAGTCACTGATCCATCTGCGCCACCTTTGGACTGCTCCACCACGACTGAAGGACCCCCGCCTGGGCTCTGTGGAGATGTCCACGGTCTGGGTGGTGGACACATTGTTGCGCAGCCCCGACGCGGAGCAGACCATCTCGCAGATCGCAGCGTCCATGGGTGTGGCCCAATCCACCGCCAGCCGCTTGGTCGCGCGCGCCGAGGCGGCTGGCACGGTCACCCGAGCAGCCGACGCAGAGGACGCACGGCGGGTCACGGTCAGGCCAACCGAGTCAGGGGCGAAGCTGGGCGCCGCGGGCCTGAGCTTCCGGCTGCAGAAACTGACCGACGCAACTGCTGACTGGAACGAAGAAGACCGAACACGCTTCGCAGAACTGCTGCGGAGATTCGCCACATCGATGGAGGCAAACGCATGAAGGTTTCCGTTATCGGGGCCACTGGGCGCACCGGTGGGTTCCTGGTCACCGACCTGTTGAACAACGGTCACGAGGTGACTGTGCTGGTCCGCGATCCAGCCAAACTCGGCGAGGTCGCGCAAAGCGTGCGCGTGGTCACAGGCTCGAGCACCGATCTGGCGGCTTTGACCGAACTCGTGAACGGATGTGATGCCGTGATCTCCGCGCTCGGACCCACGAAGAAGGAGCCGGACCTGCACACGCGCACCGCGAGCCTGTTGACGCAGATCCTGCCGCCGGGTGTTCGCTTCGTCGGAATCAGCGGCGCGGGTATCGACGTCCCCGGTGACCAGAAGGGCCCGCGCGACAAGGCGATCTCGTTCTTGATCCAGAAACTCGGCGGGACGGTCGTGGCCGACAAGCCCAAGGAGTACGCGGTGTTCGCCGCCTCCGAACTCGACTGGACCTTGGTGCGCCCGCCGCGCCTGCTCGACGGACCTGCCACCGGCAAGTTCGTCCACGACGCCCACCGGCCCGGCAAGTCGAGTTCGATCCGGCGGGCCGACCTCGCGGCATTCCTGGTGGACGTGGCCGAGCAGGGCCTCTACGTGAAGCAGGCTCCCTTCGTCTGCGGTGGCTAACTACTGCAGCAGCCCCCGCCACAACAACCCCCGCCGGCCTGCGCGGGGGCGCTTGCGGTCCCCAAGGCACCCAGCGTCGTCAGCAGCCGGACGGTGTCCTCATGTCCCTGCGGACAGCTGGCCGGTTCCCCCGACTCGGACATGGGCCGGTTCTTCGTGAACGTCTGGCCGCAGGCGCGGCACCGGAACTCGTAATTGGGCACGGTCCCAGGTTAGTCCCAGCTGCATCCGGGCGGCCTTGGCACGCAACCAACTCCAGCCGATACTCAACACGACCCCCAGCAGCAACGACAGGCCCAAGGCCGACCAGTTGCGCGACAACTCCAGCACCTGCCAGTGGCTCAAATAGATGAAAAGCGAGGCGTGAGCCACGACCGCCACAAACCCGGTCAGCAGCGCGGGAACCCGCAACCGCGGGAACCAGACCAGAACCAGTAGACCCAGCCCGATCACCCACATCCGCGAGTCCTCGAACATCACCGCGCTCAGACACGCGATGGTGATCGTCAAACCGACCCGCTGTCCGCCTGTGCGCACCCGTGCGATCCACCAGCCGAGGAAGAAGACCCACAAGACCGCCCAGGGCGAGAAGAGCGACGACGGTCGGGCATCCGGGACCGCCAACAGCGCGACCCCCAGCGCCAGCGCCGTCGCGGCGGCGGGTACCCCCAGCGGCCATCGCAGCCTGGCACGGCGCACCGCCGGCACCGCGCTGAGCAGCATGGCCACAGGCAGCACCCACAGCAGTGCGCCGACGAACCAGTAGCGCCAGTCAGGGGAGTCTGTTGCGGTCTGGGTTATCCAGCTCCAGCCCAGAGACGACACCGAGTACTGATCCGACAACAGCACGGCCAGACCCACCCATACCAGCGCCGGGACGAGCAGCCACGCGACTGACGTGAACATGCGGCCCACCGCCTGGTCGGCTTGGAATCTCGCGAAGTTGTACCCCAGCAGCCCCACCAGCAGATGCGCTCCACCGCGCACGTCGATCACGGCGGCATGGGAAGCGACGACCAGGACAATAGCCGCGGCGCGCAGGACGACACTGGTCTCCATCCTGCGCAGTGGGCCAGAACCATCGGCGGTGCCGGCCAGTTCGGAAATGCTGCGCAAATGCCAGTCCACCGGCAGGTCCCCGAGGATGCGCTCCACCTCGAGCGACACCGCCACGAAGCTCATCGAGTCACCGCCGAGGCGGCGAAAGCTGTCATGCGGTGCGGCATCGCGACCCAGCAGCCGTGAATAGGCCACGCAGAGCCGACGCTGTTTGGAGCCGACCTCGACGGGTGGGTCGTCCTGCTGCAGCAGCGCCAACGCAGCGGCGCGATCAAGCTTCCCGCTGTCAAGGCGAGGTGGTTCGGCCCGGATCACACGAACGGCCGCCGGAGGGAGTCCGGTCCGGGCGCCTACCCGCGTCACGACAACATCGGAATCCAAGTCGCACACCACCCCGATCCGCTCGGGCAGTTCCACGCACACGGCCGCAGACGGTTCCAGACATCCTTCGATGTCGTCGAGATTCATCCGTAGCCCACGCACCTTGGCGAAGCGGGTGGTCCGGCCTGTGACATGCAGAAGTCCGTCGTCGATGAAACCCAGGTCCCCGGTCACCAGACGGGGCTCCATCGGTTCTGCGGTCAGGTCCTCCGGGCCCCGGGCGTAGCCCATCATCACGCTGGGGCCCTCGAAGACGATCTCCCCCACACCATCGCCGTCTGCCCCGACGATCTCGAAACGGCCTCCCGGCACCGGGTAGCCGACCGACCGCGGGTGTTCAGCGGCCATGTCCGCCGGAAGCACGGCCATCCTGGCGGTCGCCTCGGTTTGGCCGTACATGACTACCAGCCCAAAGCCATGCCGCTCGCCAGCCGCCGCGAGTTCGCGCACCCGCACCTCGGGCAGCCTCCCACCCGCACAGGTGAGCAGTCGCAGGTGCGGGAGGTGATCCGGGGCGTGGAAACCCAAGCGCCGCAGCATCTCGAAGGTGTAGGGCACCCCTGGCATGACGGTCACCCCGCCACAAGGCTCGAAGAAGTCAGGATCGGTCACCGAGCCCTCGGTGAGCACGAGACTCGCCCCGACCGAGAGGTGACTGTTGATCACCGAGAGCCCGTAGCTGTAAGCCGGGCTCAAGGTGGTCACGGCCCGGTCCGACTCGCGCAGGCCGAGGGCCGTGGCGATGGCTGCGGCGTTGGCGTCGAGGTTCATGCGCGACAGCCGAACGGTCTTGGGATCACCCGTGGAACCGGAGGTGGGCAACAACACGGCGAGTTCGGGGTGGACGGCGCTGTCCTGCGGATAGGTCCGTGCAAGCAGGTCCGCCCGGCACGGTGCGGCCATGACGGCCACCTTGCCCGCACACAGAACCGACAGGTACTGCACGACACAGTCGATCGTGTTGTGCGCCGGAATGACGTGGACCGGGCCGGACTCGCGCAGTGAGGACGCGACGCTCTCCACGGTCGTTGCCAGCTGTCTGTAGGACCACGTCGCCTCGGATTCGATCAGCGCAGGACGGTCTCCGAAATCATGAAGGGACTGCACGAACGCAGGGACCGTCGTCACCGCACGGTCGTCTGCCAGCCTCACGCAACCCTCCTCGCCAGTTCTCCCGAGTAAAGGTTAGGCTATCCTAAGTATTCTCAACCATCCGGGGAGGAAAACCACCGTGACCAAGGGGATTGCGCGTTTCGCGGGCCTACTCGCAGCGGCAATGACATTGGCCGCCTGCTCGCAGGGGAGCGCGGATCAAGGTGACCAATCGCAGACACCCGCGGGGCTGGTCGTGTACTCCGGGCGCAGCGAAACCCTGGTCGGCCCCCTGATCGATCAGTTCGAGCAGACCAGCGGAGTCCCGGTCGAGGTCCGGTACGGCGACACTGCCGAACTCGCGGCGCAGTTGCTTGAGGAAGCCGGCCGCTCCCCCGCCGACGTCTTCTTCGCCCAGGACGCCGGCGCGCTGCAAGTGATGCAGGACGAAGGCCTGACCACCCAACTGTCACCCAAACAGGTGAAGCGCGTTCCCGCGAGGTTCCGCAGCGCCGCCGACCAGTGGGTGGGCACCAGTGGACGGGCGCGCGTGATCGTCTACAACAAAGACCTGGTGGCCCCCGACGAGGTACCCGACACAGTCTTCGATTTGACCGACCCGCAGTGGCGGGGGCAGGTAGGCATAGCGCCGACAAACGCCTCGTTCCAGACATTCGTGACGGCCATGCGGGTCACGCAGGGCGAGGAGAAGACCAAGCAGTGGCTCGAGGGACTGATCGCCAACGATGTGCAGATGTTCGAGAACAACCTGGCGATTCTCGATGCGGTGAACGCCGGCACCATCACGATGGGTCTGGCCAACCACTACTACTGGTACGAGAAGGCCGACGAGATCGGCGCAGAGAACATGGCGGCCGTCAACGCCTCCTTCGCCCCGGGCGACCCCGGAAACCTCGTCAACGTCGCTGGTGTTGCTGTTCTGCCGACGGGTGCGGACAACACGAACTCAGCGCAGTTCGTGACGTTCCTGCTCAGCGACACTGCCCAGGAGTACTTCGCCGAAGAGACAGCCGAGTACCCCCTGGTGCGTTCGGTCGAACAGCGCGAAGACCTGCCACCGCTGTCGCAGATCAACGGCCCGGACCTCACGCTTGACCAACTCTCGGATCTGCGTGGCACCCAGGACCTGCTCATGCAGGTCGGCCTGTTGTGATCCGCTCAGGGAGCCGGGTGTGCGTACGCGCCTGACCCTTCTGCACGTTCTCGCGGGGTGTGCGGCGTTGGCTGCGCTGAGTCCCCTGATCTACCTGGCTGCGCGGACAGCATCGGCTGGATGGTCGCAGGTCTGGCAGATCCTGGCCAGGCAGCGAACCCTCGAACTGGCCGCATCCAGCCTCGGGCTGGCCGCTGCTGTGGCCGGCACCTGCATTGCCGTCGGGGTTCCCGTCGCCTGGTTGATCACCAGGACCACCATCCCGGGCGGCCGGTGGTGGCTTGTCATCGCGGCGCTGCCCTTGGCAGTCCCCTCGTACGTGGCCGCGTACACCTGGCTGGCCGCCTACCCCGGTTTGCAGGGTTTCCTTCCGGCATGGGCCGTGCTCAGCCTCGTCAGCCTGCCTTACGTCATCCTGCCCGTGGCCGCGGTACTCAGCGTGATCGACCCGGCCTTTGACGACGTCGCGCGCACCCTGGGCGACGGGCCGTTGCGATCCTTGCGAAGGACCACTGCCCCGCTGCTGTGGCCAGCGGCCGCGGCCGGCGGACTACTGACCGCCCTGTACGTGCTGAGTGACTTCGGGGCGGTGTCGCTGCTGCGGTACGACACCTTCACGAGAGTCATCTACACCAGTTACCGCGCCGCCTTCGACCGCACGAGCGCCGCAGTGCTCTCGCTCGTGCTAGTGGCTCTCGCGCTGCTCTTCGTGATCTTGGAGCGTGCGGTGCGCACCCGCCACCTTCACTGGCGCGTCGGTGCAGGCACCGCGCGCCCGCCGAGCCGGATCCCGCTGGGCCCGTGGCGCTGGCCCGTGTTCACAGGACTGTTCGCCCTGTTCGCTGTCGCGGTCGGCTTCCCCGCGCTGATGCTCATCCGACTCATGGGCCAGGCCCAGCGGCTGAGCTTCGACGTCGCCGAATGGGCCCTTGCGATCGGCAACACAGTGCAGGCCGCCGGAGTCGGAGCAATCCTGGCCATGGCCTTGGCGCTGCCGATCGGAGTGCTCGCAGCCCGCCACCGCGACCGGGTCAGCCGCAGCATCGAGTCGGCCGCCTTCGTCTCGCACGCATTACCCGGGGTCGTGGTCGGGCTGTCCCTGGTCTATCTGGGACTGGCGCTGGTCCCGGGGCTGTACCAGACGCTGGTGATGCTCGGGTTCGCCTACGCGGTCCTGTTCCTGTCCAACGCCATCGGCTCGATCCGGTCCTCCACGGCGCAGGTGCCGCAGGGGCTCGAGGATGTGGCACGCACCCTCGGTTCGGGCCCGACACGCGCGTGGCTACGGGTCACGGCCCGGATCTCCCTGCCGGGGATCCTTGCGGGCGCACTGCTGGTCCTGCTGACTGCGATGAAGGAACTTCCGGCCACCTTGATGCTGCGGCCGACGGGGTTCGAGACGCTCGCGACACAGATGTGGACCCAGACGACAGTGGGTTCATACAGCCAGGCGGCCCCTTACGCATTCGGCCTGGTGCTGCTGGCGGCCATCCCAGCCTTCGTGCTCGCCCGGTTGTCGAACCGCGGGAGCCACCCATGAGCGCCATCGACATCGAGGGGCTCAACATGAGCTTCGATCGAAAGGTCCTCAGTGACCTCGAACTGCATGTTCCTGCCGGGGCGGTCACAGCGATTCTGGGAAGCAGCGGATCGGGCAAGAGCACGCTGCTGCGATGCATCGCGGGCCTGCTGCGCCCCGACGCTGGTTGCATCGAACTGGCTGGGCGCCAGGTGTTCGGCCCCCGGGTCTGGGTGGCTGCGCAGCGCCGGCAAGTGGGATTGGTCCCCCAGGAGGGTTCGTTGTTCCCCCACCTCAATGTGGCCGACAACGTGGGCTTCGGGCTGGACCGTCGCGACCGCCGCCGCAGGGTCGGCGAGTTGCTCGAACTGGTCGGGCTGCCGGGCACCGCCGCCATGCGCCCCCACGAACTGTCCGGCGGCATGCAGCAGCGGGTGGCCGTGGCGCGTGCGCTGGCACCCGAACCGGACGTGATTCTGCTGGATGAGCCGTTCTCAGCCCTCGATGCCGGTCTGCGGGACGACTTGCGCACAGACGTCTTCGCCGCCATCCGCGCCACCGGCGCCACCGCTGTCTTGGTCACCCACGACCAGCAAGAGGCATTCGCAGTCGCCGATCGCGTTGCGGTGATGATCGACGCCCGTATCGTCCAGGATTGCGCGCCTGCCGACGTCTACCTGAAGCCCTCGACCCTGGCCATCGCGCAGTTCGTCGGCGAGACGGTTCTGCTTCCGGCGACGGTCACCGACCCTGGCAGGGTGCGCACGGCATTCGGGCTACTGAGCGCGACCGGCGCAGAGCCGACAGGCACCACCGGGACCCTCGTCTTCCGGCCGGAGGACCTCGTTCTGGACGAAAGCGCGCCGCCTCTGACCCGGGCGATCGTTCGGTCGGTGCGCTACCACGGCCACGACACGGTGCTCACCATGACCGCCGACGACCACCTGCTCCGGATCCGAGCCCTGGGGCGCCCAACCGTTGCGGTCGGGGACTCGGTCACAGTGGGGATCTCGCGGCGGGGGACGTTCTTCGCCGGAGGCCTTGGTTAGAGGTTGTGCTGTTGGTTAGAGAATCCACGCGTGTCTTTGCTAACGAACAGCACAACCTCTAACCAGGGCACTACCGCGCGATAGCGTGCACGCATGACCGCTTCCCTGGATGGTGTGCGCGTGGCCGACTTCAGCCGCGTCTTGGCGGGGCCGTACGCCACTATGCTGCTGGGCGATCTGGGGGCCGAGGTCATCAAGGTCGAAAGGCCGGGCGCCGGGGATGACACCCGGCACTGGCATCCGCCGGCCGACGCACAGGGCAGGGCCACCTACTTCGAATCGGTCAACCGGAACAAGACCTCTGTCAGCCTCGACCTGCGCTCGGACGCCGGCCGGCAGGCAGCCCGCGAGCTCGCGTTGAGCGCCGACGTGGTGGTGGAGAACTTTCCACCCGGGACAATGGCGAAATTCGGTCTCGACTTCCCCACGCTGTCTGCACTCAACCCGGCCCTGGTCTACTGCTCGATAACCGGTTTCGGCCGCGAGCAGGGCGCAGACCTGCCCGGCTACGACCTGCTGGTCCAAGGAGTCGGCGGGCTGATGAGCATCACCGGTCCGGGACCCGGCGAGCCCACCAAGGCCGGCGTCGCGCTGGTCGACGTCCTCACAGGTCTGCACGCCACGATCGGGGTGTTGGCGGCATTGCGTCACCGCGAGGCGACCGGCCGGGGACAGTGGGTCGAGGTCACCTTGCTCACGTCCCTGCTCTCGGCGCTTGTCAACCAGGCCGGTTCAGTTCTCGGCGCAGGCGTGGTTCCCGGCATCCTTGGCAATGCCCACCCGAGCATCGCGCCATACAGCAGTTTCCACACGTCCGACCGAGAGATCATCCTCGCGGTGGGAAACGATCGACAGTTCCAGTTGTTGTGTGATCTGCTCGGTCGCGCCGATCTCGCCGCCGATCCCCGATTCACGAGCAACCCCGACCGGGTCGCTCACCGGATCGCGCTGGAGGCCGAAATCAACACAACACTGCGCACCGAACCGGCGTCACATTGGCTGAACCTGTGCCAACAGCGCGGTGTGCCTGCGGGACCCATCAACAACATCGCGGAGGCATTAGCGCTCGCTGAGACCCTGGGCCTTCAACCGGTCGCCGACATCGACGGGCGCAAGTCCGTGGCCAACCCCATCGCGATGTCCGACACGCCCGCCAGTTACCGACTGGCTCCGCCGCCGCTCACATAGACCGCTCGTCGGGGAAGAACGTCCCCGCACGCATCATCCCTGCCGTGCGCACGGCGATCCAACCGATGAAAGCCGTGAGGACCAGCGCGATGACCCAGGCCAAGACGACGCCGCCCGGGAAGGGGTCCAGATGCAGCCAATGCATCGCGTAGGTCGCGGCCGCAGCGTACGAGAAGCTGAATGCCCAGAAGGTCGGACCGAACGGGACCTTGCGATACTGCGGGATCAGCCGCAACTGAACGATGATCATAAGCAGGGTGTATGCCAGCAAGCCCCACTGGACTGGGTCAGTGACGGGGTTGAGCGCAACCCAGGCGTTACCTGCCACTGCGGGCGGTGCCAGTTCGATGGCCAGCAGTGGGACCAGATTGGTGGGAAGCGCAGGACCGACGAACAGCCTTTGAAGAAGCACTGAACCGAGTACGACCCAGGTGATGACACCCACGCCGAACGCCATGAGGGCCATGTCGTGGTAACCGACGACTTGAAGCGCGGTGCTGGCGACCAGGCCCCCGGCGACGGTCGGAAGGAAGTACCCGGGATTCATCAGGTCGACGCTGAACTGACCGGCGATCCAGTGGCCCGTGATCCACCCACCGAACACCGCGGCGCAGATCGCAGCCACCAGTACGACGTAACGTGCCGGACTCACCCCCAGCCAGAACCACAGCATCGCGATCATCATCGCCGCGATGAAGATGACCGAGATGAACGGACCCTGCACGGGATGGTCCACGTCGGCCTTGAGCGCTCCCGGCCGCAGGCACTTGGCGATGTATCCGGCCAGCGACACAAGCCACACCACCGTGGCGATCGCCGTGATCAGGGCCACCACGGGGCGCACTGCGGGGACCGAAGCATCCATTGCCCGCCATGTCGCCGCCAGACCGGACAAGCCGAACGAGATGGAGAACGTGTTCGGCGGTATCCTGCGGTACCACGGCATCACAGTCCCACTGTGGCCAAGAGACCACCCTGTTGGCAGATCGACCGAACCCGGTCACGAAGCGTGGCGACGTACAACCCGATCCTGCTGGAGGAGACAATAAAGGGGTGCTGTTCCCCGACATCGCGGGTCGCTCCCTGGCAGGTGCCTCCTTGCAGATACCAAGCGACCTCGCGGGCCAGACGAACATCCTTCTGCTCGCCTTCCAGCAACGCCAGCAGCGCGATATCGACGGCCTCATTGACGCTTTGGGGCAACGTGGGATCGACACCTCACCTCCGCACGACGCCCAAGGCCTGCCAACCGGCGAGCGGGTACAGGTGGTGCTCTACGAGATCCCCCTACTGGGTGCCAAATGGCAACCGTTGCGCAGTTTCATCGACGGCGGCATGGCCTCCAACATCAGAGTGCCTGCCGTGCTCGCACGGACCGTGACCGCCTACGGTCAGATCGGCCCGGTGGAGCGCAACTTGAACCTGCCGAACCGCGATCAGGTCTACGCGGTGGTGGTGCGCGGTTACGACGTTCTCACGGTCGAGCCGGGCTGGCCCAGCGAAGTGGACGCGATCGTGACCGCAGCCTTCGCCGAGTAGCCCAGCGGCGCTTGGGGTCAGGACACCTTGGCTTTCTGCTCCAGCGGCTCGCCCGGCTTGACGTCCATGCGGTGGACTCGCCAGGCCAGAACCATGGCCGAGACTGCGACGACGGCGCAGATGAACCCGCCGACAGCCCCCGGCACCCCGGTGATGTTGCTGATGACCGCGATGTTGCTGATGATCACCATGCCACCGACAAGCGTGCCCAGGGAGTGCATCGGCACGCGACCGGCGAACCGGGCGGCGAACGGCGCGACGAGCATGCCTCCGATGATCAGGCCGAGCACGGCCGACCACGGGACCTGGGACTCCTTGGCCCCCACCAGGAAGCCCATGGACGCCGAGACGGCCACCGTGAACTCCGCTGCGTTGACCGTGCCCACGACCTTGCGCGGCTCGTGCTTGGTCAGTGTCATCAAGGACGGCGTGGCCACCGGACCCCAACCGCCCCCACCGGTCGCGTCCACAAATCCGCCGAACAGACCAACCGGCCACAGGTGCCGTGTGCGGGCCTTGATCTGAGGGATCAGTGTGCGCCCGAAGGCGAAACGCATGACGATCGAGATTCCCAGAATCAACAGGATGCTGGCCATCCACAGCCGCGCTCCGCCGAGACTCACGTTGGTCAGGATGACCGCTCCGGTGAAGGCACCGAGGGAGCCGGGCACCGCCAGCGCCAGGAACACCCGCCAGTCGACGTTGCCCTCGCGCCAGTGGGCCAGACCCGAGACCAAGGTCGTACCGACCTTCGCGGCGTGCGTGCCCGCGGACGCGGCGACCGCCGAGTAGCCCAGCAGGGTGAGCAGGGTGGCTGATGTGACACCGAAACCCATACCCAGGGATCCGTCGACGAATTGAGCGAGTCCACCTACTATGGCGAACACGAAGATCATCGGCATGGACGTGGCTCCTAACGACGGCCGCGAACCTGCCGGGCCTTATAGCGAATACTCAACTTACTAAGTTCAGTTTAGGCAAGCACAACGCAATGTCAACGTGATCTGGCTCGCATGTCAGACCCAATGAGCCTGCGTCAAGCCAACGTCAAGACCCATCGCGCCGGCACTTTACACTGCGGGGCATCGACCCTTATCAGGCTGAGGGCGCACCGTGGAAACATGAGCACAGCACCTCGCATCTTCGCCGCCACCGCCAGCGCCGCGTTGGTCGCCGCCACTGGGGCGGGCGCCGCGGTCCTGGCCCTCGACATGGCCCAGCAGTCCAACCAGGTCGCCCAGGACGCAGCCGCCACAACCGAACTGAAGACCCCCCAGGACGACCGCACCACCGTCTATCGCGCCCCGCAGAACGACGATGACGTGGCAGCGCACCACATCCCCGCAGCAGTTGACACCAGCCGGCCCGAACACGGGATTCAAATCGAAACCATCGACCAAGACTCCCGGCAACACATCGAAGTCTTCATGATCACCTCGGAGATCCGCACCTGGAAGACGCGGCTGATCCTTTCGGCCCGGGCCACACCCAACGTGCGCACACAGAACGCGCTTGACCGCCTTCTGCATACCGAAGTCCAGCAGCTGGACCAACTCGCGAGCCGCTTCCGGGCAGACTCCGAGCTGACCCGGATCAACCAGCGGGCAGGCGAATGGGTCGAGGTCTCGTGGGCGTTTGTGACCGTACTCAGCGCGTCATTGCGCGCCGCGCAGCAGACCGGCGGACTCGTCGACCCGACCATGGGCCGTGCGATCAAGGCCGCCGGGTACGACCAGTGGGCGGGGCAACCCACCGAAACGGCCGCTGCGTCCCATCGCGGGCGTTGGCGTGGGGTGGGCATCCGTCCTGGTCGCTGGCAGGCACAGGTTCTCACCCCTGCCGGCACTGCGCTGGACCTCGGTTCCATCGCAAAGGCATGGCTGGCCGACCGGCTGGCCACGACAGTGCACCGCAGCGGCCTCGATGTCTGCGCCAACATGGGCGGAGACATCCGCGTGATCTCGAGCGAACCCTGGACAGTGTGGGCTGACGCGGGCGTTCCCGGCCTCGAGGACCGACCCGTGGAACTTCTCGACGGCGCGTTGGCCACAAGCGGAATCGGCAAGCGCGCCTGGAAGGACGGACATCACATCATCGACCCACGCACCGGGCTTGCGGCTCAAACGCCGTGGACCTCGGTGAGTGCAGTGGCCGCCACTGCCGTCGAAGCCAACGCGGCGTCAACTGCAAGCGTGATCCTCGGCGACGACGGGCCGCAGTGGTTGCACGAACGCGGTCTGGACGGCTTCTTCGCCGCCCCTGGCAACGCTCAAACCGTCGGACGCTGGCACTCGGAGGTGGCCGCATGACATGGGAGATCATCCGGATCACCGGGATACTGGCTCTGGGTCTGCTGACGGTGTCGGTCGCCCTCGGGATCGCAGGCCCGGCGATACGCCGCCCCGCTGCCCGTCTCACCTCAGTCGGCCTACACCTCACGGCTGCTGTAGGAGGCACTGTGCTGGTTATCGGCCACGTGCTGTTCGCCATCATCGACTCCTGGGTTCAGGTGCCGGCCATGGCCGCATTCGTGCCAGGGGCGTCGCCCTGGCAGACCCTGTGGGTCGCAGTAGGCACCGATCGCGTTCGACTTCATGCTTGTCATCGCAGCCACATCGGCCATGCGGCAGCAGGCACCCGGGTTGTGGCGGCGCGCACATCTGCTCGCGCTACCCCACATGGGCCCTCGTCTGGGTCCACACACTCACCATCGGCACCGACCGCGGAACGCCACTCATGGTCGGGCTGGCCGCGGCGTCGGCTGGCGTAGTGGCGGCGGCCCTCGTGGCGCGCCTCATGACCAAGCCGCAGAACACATACGTCCCCGAGAAAGTGGAGGCATTCCAATGACCGTTGAAACCCTGAACCGGACGCTACTACCGGGCATAGCGGTGGCCGGCATCCCGGCAGCGCCAGCCCCTCACCAGTTGCTACTGCCCGGCACCTTGCTGCTGGGCGGAGTCAGCCCCGGCCACACCGTTGGCCTGGCCGAACACCAGCAACGCTGGGGGCTCTTGCCAACCCTCGACCTCGTGAGCCTCACTGCGGCTGCGGAGTCCGTCGGCCTGGTGGGCGCAGGTGGAGCCGGCTTCCCGACAGCCCGCAAGCTGCGTTCGGTCCAGGCTGACAAATCCGGGCCGGTCATCGTAAACGGCTCCGAAGGTGAAACTGCCAGCGGCAAGGACACAGTGCTGCTGAGCCACGTTCCGCACCTGGTGCTCGATGCCGCAGTCATGACCGCGCGGGCCCTGGGTGCACGCGAAGTGATCGTGCGCATCCCGCACACCCGTCAGCACGTGATCGACATCGTCGTGCGGGCCATCGACGAGCGTCACGACGGCGCCGTGCGGATCAGGGTCAGCCCAGGCGAGGACTCATTCGTGGCAGGTGAGGCCTCAGCAGTCATCTCGTCCTTGCAGGGAGGCCCCGCAAAACCGATTCCCGCCGGCAAACCCCCGCACATCAAGTCCGGTTTACGCCGGCGGCCCGTGATGCTCAGCAACGTCGAGACGTTCGCCAGACTGGCCGTGGCCGCCCGGGGGCACCGGACCCGAAGCAGCCTGGTGACCATCTCAGGTGCAACGACTGTCCAGGGCGTTCTCGAGGTCCCGGTGGACACCCCCTTGAGGCAGATCCTCGAGTTCGCCGGGGCAGACGCCGATGTGGCCGCCATCATCACCGGTGGCTGGCACGGAACGTGGCTGGCACCGACCCCGTCACTACTGGCCACGGCCGTGAACCGTGACGCACTTCGGGCCGTTGGCGCTCACTGGGGCGCCGGGGCCATAGTCGTCATCGGCCGGGGGCCCTGCCCCGTGGATGTGCTCACAGCAATCACCAACTACCTGGTCGGGGAGGGTGCCAGGCAATGCGCTCCGTGCATCTTGGGGCTCGACAAGGCCCGCGACGACCTGCGGCAGGGTGCGCCGGTCGTGGACCGTGTCGGTGCCCGGGGACTGTGCGCACACCCCACCGCGGCGATCGCTGCAATGCGATCGGGCCAGCAACTGCTAGCTGCCGAGATTGCTCGCCATGCCGCTGGAACATGTTCGGCACGCGTTGGGAGCCCGTCATGAGCACCGTTCACATCGATTGGCGCCGTTGCCGCGGCCACGGGGTCTGTGCGGCCTCGTTACAGGAGTTGGTGACTCTGGACGAGTGGGGCTACCCGATGCTCTCCGACGATCGGGTCCCGGGCGACCTGGAGTCCGCCGCCCGCGCTGCTCAGTGGACGTGTCCCGCGGCCGCCCTGCGCGTGCGCAAACACTAAGACTCCCGCACCTCCGGCGGGAGCTCGCCGCTACTCAGGTGCTCGAGTGTGACCGACTCAAGGATGCGGCGTTCCGCGCGCCGGACGGCCAACCACACATCCTCGAGCCCGGCGGCAGCCCCGGCGTATTCGAGGTTGTCCGGGCGTTCGCCCTGCACCACCGTCAAGGGTCCGTCGACCGCGCGGATGATGTCCGCCAAGGTGATCGCGTCCGCCGAACGCGCCAAGCGGTAACCACCGACACGGCCCCGTCTGGTGGACACGATGCCTGCTCTGCGCAGGTCCGACATCGCAGCGCGCACATAGTCGGTGGGTAGTTCCTGAGTCGCCGCGATGACGTCCAGAGGAACGTACTCGTCGCGGCCGACGAGCTCCGCCGCGGCACGGATCGCGAAGACGATCCGTCCGGTCAGCCTCACGTGGACCCCGTGAGGCGGACATTTACCAGCCATCCGTTGGGCCCGGCCACGATCTCCAGCTCCATCGGCTGGGACTGCGGTGTCTGGGCATCGGGAGTGGCCGAGTACCACTTCACGAAAGGCGCATCGAAGGCCCCTGTGCCCGGGGTGACAGCTGGCACGTTGATGGAGAACCATCCGTCCTGCGTGACGTCGGGCAGGTAGACAGCCAGGTTCAGGGAGGGCGGGGGGCTGCTGTCGAAGAAGAACTTGGTGGCCAGAGCGGGGACCTCGGTGGTGTACGGCGCGCCAGGTGCTGCTTCACCCATGGTCTTCTCGGCCCACTCGGCGCTGTCGCCAACTTGTGGGTCGAAGACGCTGACCTGCTGGGGGGAGGTCACCGACACCGAGACGGCGTTGCTGAAGGACCCCGTGCCACATCCCGACAACAGACCTAACCCGAAGACGACCGCCACGATCCAGCGCACAAGGCCCAAGGGTAATGCCTGTGAAGGACAACGGGTCGACATGACAGGCTGCGTGCGCCCTCATGATCGCTCAGGCGCCCCACCGGCGTCGTAGACTCGCGTCCGTGGCACCAGCTCTCGCAGTGATGGCAGGCCTGGCCCTGCTGTACGCCTTGGGCGGCAAACGCCTGAACGCTCTCAACATCACGATGCCGATGCTCAGCGTGCTGGCCGGCATGATCATCTTCTCTGTCGCGGCCCTCGACATCGACACCGCCGTGGTCCACATCATTGCGGAGTTGACGCTGGTCATTGTCCTGTTCCACGACGCCTCGACCGTGAAACTCTCGCGCCTGCGCGAAGACCCGGGCATCTCGCTTCGACTGCTTCTCATCGGGTTCCCGTTAGCCCTGGTGGCGACCTTCTTGGTCACCCGCGAACTGATCCCGACCCTCGGGGTCGCCGGCGCGTGGCTTCTGGCCGGAGCCGTCACGCCCACGGACGCAGGGCTTGGCGCGCCGACGATTATGAACCCCAAAGTGCCAGTGCGGGTTCGCCGCGGTCTCAACGTCGAGTCGGGGCTCAACGATGGTCTGGCCACACCGGTGGTGCTCATGGCACTGGCAGCACTTGCCGCCGAAGAGGGTGTCGACCAGCCCGGGATCCTTCAGGTCGGACTGGTGCCGGTGGTCCTCGCACTGGTCGTTGCCCTGGTCGTGTCCCTGGCCAGCGCGTGGCTGATGGATCGCTCACGCGAACAACGGTGGAGTGGTCGTCGGGGCAGGTCGATCGCGACTCTGGTTCTGCCCCTGTTCGTCTTCGGCGTGGCCGACGTGATCGGGGCCAACGTCTTCATCGCCGCCTTCGTCGCAGGGCTCGTGTTCGGTGCCGCCAGCACGACGCTGCAGGCCGAGGAGGAGACCTCACAGTTGCTGGAGGTCTCCTCGGATCTGCTCGGATTCGTGGTCTGGTTCTTCGCCGGCGGGCTCGTCCTTGCAGTGTTCGAGGAGGGGATCCAGTGGCGATGGTTGCTTATGGCACTGCTCGTGCTGACCGCACTGAGGATGGTGCCGGTGTTCCTGGCGCTGATCGGCAGCGGGTTCAGATGGCCGACGGTCACCTTCATCGGCTGGTTCGGCCCCCGGGGCCTGGCAACGGTCGTCTTCGCACTGCTGGCCCTCGAGGAACTGGGACCGGACTCACCAGTAATGCAGTCCCTTGCAGCGGTGATTGGACTGACTGTGCTGATCAGCGTCTTCGCGCACGGGATCAGCGCCGCTCCGCTTTCGTCGATGTACGGGGCTTGGGTCACGCGCACGCACGCACCCATCGAGGGTGAGGATTCGGTGGAGCCCGCACCTGGCCGTGGTCGCGCCGGGCACTGATTTTGCAAGGATGGGTCCATGGATGAGACCAGCGTCTTGCGTGAGCACGGTGAGCGCCGCTTCAAACTCCTGCTGGAGGGTGAGCAGGTCGGGCACATCACGTATCGGCAGAACGAGGAAGTGATCACCTTCGTACACACCTTCGTCTCGGAGGACTACTCAGGACGCGGGCTGGCGGCACGACTTGTCGCCGGCGCGCTGGCAGACCTGCGGTCACACGACGAAGCGTTGATCCCGCTATGCCCCTATGTGCAGGCCTACCTGCGCAAGCACCCCGAGGACATCGAATTGGTGCCGTCGGACAGGCGCGCCGACTTCGAGCTGGACTGAGCGGCTCAGGCTTCCTTGACGGCCTGCAAGGTGTAGGTCAACGGCAGGCGCTCAGGCCGCTCGCCCAGCACCCACTCCGGCCCGCGCTTGACCATGTGCGCCGGCATCGGGTTCCACGGGACGCTGTCGTGTTCGACCAGTTGGGTGAGGCGCATCCCGTGGTCCAGTAATGCGGTGACGATCTGGCCGAGCCCATGGTTCCAGCTGTGGGTGGTGCTGTTGACCAGAGGGGAGTCCGTGGGCACGTATGTCTCGTCCTCGGACTCCACGATCGGGGTCTCAGTCGTGAAGTATGGGTATTCGATGACCAGCTTGTCTTCGGTGACGTAGTCCAGCGTCCAGAACATGGGGTGGCCCTCGCGCAGGAACAACCGCCCGCCCGGCACGAGCAGATCGGCGACGACTTGCGCCCAGCGGTTCATGTCGGGCAGCCAGCACAGCGCCCCGATACCGGTGTAGACGAAGTCGAACCTCTGCCGGCCCAGCACCTCGGGTGCGTCGTAGACGAGCGCCTGGACGAAGTCTGCCTCGACCCCGATGTCCGCAGCCAGACCCCGTGCCACTTCGAGCGCCGGTGCCGAAAAGTCCAGACCCGTCATCCTCGCGCCGAGCCGGGCCAGCGAGACCGTATCTGTGCCGATGTGGCACTGCAGGTGCACGCCCGTGAGACCACTGATGTCCCCGAGCCGCGGGACATCGAAGGCCACCACGTCGCTGAGGTGGGCCGAATCGTCGCGGAAGCGCTGCAGCCCGTACTCCTGCGATGCCGCGTGCAAGGGTGCCCGCTCATCCCAATTGAGGCGGTTCACCTCGTAGGAGTCCATGGGCCAAGGCTAAGACTTCGCCCCTGACCTACGGTCGTGGCCGTAGGTTGTATCCATGGCAATCGCACTCATCACCGGAGGTGGCTCCGGCATCGGCGCCGCGACCGGAACCCTCATGGCGCAGAACGGCGACACCGTGATCCTCGCCGACATCAACGTCGAAGCAGCCGACACGGTGGCCGCCCAGATCGTCGCTTCGGGAGGCAAGGCTGAGTCCGCGTCCCTCGACGTCAGGAACGGCCCGGCGTTCGCAGCGCTGGTCGACCGCGTTGTCGCTGATCACGGCCGCATCGACCTGATCTTCAACAACGCGGGTATCGGTGTCGGAGGCCCGATCGAGGACCTCACGATCGAGCATTGGCAGCGAATCGTCGACGTCAACATCATGGGCGTTGTCAACGGCATCAGGGCGGCCTACCCGCACATGATCCGCCAAGGTGACGGCCATATCGTGAACACCGCGTCACTGGCCGGTCTGGTCCCCAGCCCGATGCTCGCGCCGTACGCGATGACCAAGCACGCCGTCGTAGGCCTGAGTTTGAGTCTGCGGCCGGAGGCGGCGATGCATGGGGTCCGGGTGACGGCCCTGTGCCCGGGGCCCATCGAGACCCCCATCCTGGACAGCACCGGCCCCGAGGACCTGGCGCCGACTGAGGGCGTCTCAGCCCGCGACCTGCTGACCAAAGCCGCGGGCGTGATCTACCCCGTCGACGACCTCGCCGCAGACCTGGTCGCCGGCATCGCGGCGAACTCATCGTTGATCGTGACTCCCCGCCGCGCGCGCCTGGCCTGGTGGATCCAGCGCCTGCTGCCGTCCTACTTGGAGAAGCACGCCAACCGACTGGTCAACTGGGCCAAGCGCGAGGCGGACAAACTCGAACACGCGGCTAAACCGTAGCCCTTCTGCCAGCGTTCACAACCACCAGCCCGGCGGCCCGCGTTAGAGGTTGTGCTGTTGGTTAGCGAAAACACGCGTTGATTCGCTAACCAACAGCACAACCTCTAACCAACCGGGGCGATGTCCGAAAACCGCTAGTCCAGGGGCGGTCCAGCCCTCAGCCCGACTCGCCTCCGAGGCCCTCATGGGCGGGGATGGTGCCCAGCCGGCCTGCCTGGAAGTCCTCGAACGCCTGCAGGACCTCGGACTTCGTGTTCATGACGAACGGTCCGGCCCATGCCACTGGCTCGCGGATGGGTGCGCCGCCCAGAAGCAGCACCTCCATGTCATTCGTGCGCGAGTCCTGCGCAGGGTCTGCTCCGAACGCGATCTCGTCACCGGGGCCGAAAACCACCAACTGCCCGTCGTGGATGGGCGTTCCATTGACATGCCCGCGACCCGCCAAGACATACAGCAGTGCATTGAAGTCGGCCCGCCACGGCAGACGCACCGAAGCGCCCTTCGACACCGAAACATGGGCCATCGTGATGGGCGAGGTCGTGATGCCGGGACCGCTGATGCCGCCGAGTTCGCCGGCGATGACCCTGATCAATGCGCCCGCGTCGGCCGTTGTGGCAAGTCCCACGGTGCTGGCTCGCAGGTCCTGGTACTTCGGAGCCGCCATCTTCTGTGCCCGCGGGAGATTCACCCACAGCTGAACACCGTGGAAGAGCCCGCCCGAGGCCACGAGGTCCTCCGGGGGTCGCTCGATGTGCAGCAAGCCCGATCCGGCCGTCATCCACTGGGTGTCCCCATTGGTGATCAAGCCGCCGCCGCCCTGCGAGTCCGCGTGCTCAAACGTGCCGTCCATGATGTACGTGACGGTCTCGAAGCCACGATGCGGATGCCAGGGCGTGCCCTTCGGCTCACCGGCACCGTACTCAACCTCACCCATCTGGTCCATGTGGATGAACGGGTCGAGCCACTCCAGCGGCACGCCGGCGAAGGCTCGATGGACCGGGAAGCCCTCGCCTTCGAACCCTCGTGGAGCCGTCGTGATGGACGTCACCTCGCGTGGCCGAGAGGCAACGGCACCGATCCGGGGAAGGATGGTGACGTCGTCGACAGTGATAGCGGGCATTGGGGCCTCCTTACACCAGGTGCAACCTAGTTGAGGCTACAACTATTCCGCACTGGGCGCGACAGCGTCGTCAAGCAGCAGGCGGTTCAACTGGGGCCGCGGTGTCCAGTTCCAATGGCACCGGTGTCCCCGCGTCCAGCGGGCTCGGCGAGACCTCCGGGGTGGCGCCGTCCTCGGGCGCGGGCGTCACCTCGGGCAATGGTTCGACGTTCTCGTCGGTGCGCGCGAGTTCGCGCTGAGCCTCGATCGCGCGATTGATCGCGTCCTCGAGCGCATCCTGCGCCTTGCCGTAGGCCGCGAAGTCACCAGCCTGCAATGCCTCCTCCGAGGCCTTGAGCGCAGCGTCAGCATCGAGCAGCGCCTTCGACAATCGCTGTTCGGGCGTTGTCTGGTTCTTGTCGCCCTTGTTCTGCTCCTGCTCGCCCTCCACCGAGGTCCCCAGGACCTTGGCCAAGGCCTCGGACAGGTTGCGCTCGAACGCGACCTGCGTGCCGAACGAGACGAGCACTCGGCGCAGCAACGGATAACCGTCCTGGCTTGCCCTCACATAGACCGGCTCGACATACAAGAAACCCCCCGCGACGGGCAAGGACAGCAGGTTACCCAGTTCAACCTCCGAGCCACCCCGGCGCAACAAGGACAGTTCCGTGGCCACATCAGGGTCGGACTCGAAGGTGTTCTGCACCTGTAGCGGGCCGGGCACCACACTGTTGCGGGGTAACTGCAGCACCCGTAACTTGCCGTACCCAGGACCTGGTTCCGAACTGGCGCTCATGAAAGCTGCCAGCGTCTGGCGTCTGACTGGCGAGAACGTGGTCGTCAGTGCGAACTCCTGGGAGACCTGGTCGGGCATCCGCAGCGTCAGGTAGTACGGAGGCTGCGGTTTGCCCGCGGCCTGCTGGGTCGGGTCCGTCGGGATGTACCAGAAGTCCTGACCGGAGTAGAAGGACGCCGGGTCGGTGACGTGGTAGCGGCTGTAGACCGTGCGCTGCGCCTTGAAGATGTCCTCGGGGTAACGCACGTGCGCCTGGAGTTCGGCCGGCATCTCGCTGGCGGGCTTGAGGGTGCCCGGGAACGACTTCTGCCAAGCCTGCAGGATCGGGTCGGAGGAATCCCACGCGTAAAGGGTCACCGTGCCGTCGTAGGCGTCGACCACGGCCTTCACACTGTTGCGCACGTAGTTGACGTAGTCCTGTTCGACATTGACCTGGCGTCGCACCGTCAGCGAGTCACTGATGGCATCAGACCATCGCAACTGCGCTGAGTAAGGGTAGGAGTCGGAGGTCGTGTAGCCATCGACCAGCCAGACGATCCGGTCGTTGACGACCGCTGGGTAGGGGTCGGAGTCCACGCGCATCCAGGGCGCAACGCTCTTGACCCGCGTCAACGGATCCCGGTCGTAAAGAATCTTCGACTCCGGGCCGATCAGGCTGGACAACAAGATGTTGGGCTCGGAGAACTTCGCAGCGAACATCACCCTGTTGAGTGGGGAGCCGACATCGACCCCGCCGGTGCCCTCATAGGTGTTGTTGCGCTGACCTGTGGGACTGGTGTCATCGGGGTAGTCCAACTCACGCGGTCCGCCGGGCCCGCCCACGATCGAATACGGCGGGGACTTCTCACCGAAGTAGACCCGGGGTTGCGCGATCTCCAACTCCCCGGTCGGCGGGATGTCCTCGGCGAAGAACTCGGGCTCACCCTCGGTGTTGGCGCGGTTGTCATAGGCCGCGACCAGCCCGTAGCCGTGGGTGTACACCAGGGTGTCGTTGGCCCAGTTGCGCTGAGCGGCCGGGACCGCGGCGAGATCGACTTCGCGCGTGCTCACGATCGCGCCACTGCGACCGTTGGGCAGTTGGTACCGGTCGACGTCAAGAGTGTCGGGGAAGGAGTAGAACGTACGGATCTGCTGCAACTGGCGAAACGTCGGCGAGACGATCGCGGGGTCGAGCACGCGGATGTTCTCCAGTGTCCCCCGGTCGGCTTCCAGCGACGCCGCATCGGGCTGGCCAACAGCCGAGTACTCCGAACTCTGCACATTCGACAGGTTGTAGGCATCTCGGGTGGCTTGGATGTTGCGGCTGATGAACGGGGCTTCCTTGCCCGGCTCGTTGGGCCGCACCTGGAACTGCTGCACGACCGCGGGGTAGATCCCCCCGATGATCAGCGCGCTGACAGCCAACAGGCCAAGACCCACGAGCGGCAGGGTCCATGTCCGGCGGAAGATGTTCAGGAAGAACAGTGCAGCGCAGACCAGGGCGATGAAGGCCAAGATCGTCTTGGCCGGTAGGACCGCCTCCACATCCCGGTAGCGCAGACCGGTGAACCCTTCGACGAAGTCCTCTTGTTTCAGCGACAGGGCGAACCGGTCCAACCAGTAGGCGACGGCCTTGAGCAAGCAGATCAGACCGAGCAGCAAGGAGATCTGGATCTGGGCGGCTTCGGTGGCCTGCAGCCCGTTCTGGACCCGGAAACCCCCGTACAGGTAGTGCACGGCAATCACCAGCATCAGGGTGAGGAACAACGCCATGAAGCCGTAGCCGGTGAGGTAGCGCAAGAACGGCAACTTGAACACGAAGAAACCGACGTCCATCCCGAACTGCGGATCCTGCTTGCCGAACGACCCACCATTGCGGAACAGCAGCCAACGGGTCCATTCCGACATCGCGGACAGTCCCGCGAGGATCCCGAGGAAGCCCGAGACGCCGATCAGCAACCACTTGCGGATCGGCTCGATGCTCTGTCGGTAGCCCTCCATGCTCGCCGAAAGCCGGGGATCGTAATCCGGCCGGGTGCGGTACGCGGTGTACATCCCGGCGCCGACGATGAGCATCATCACCGCGCCGAAGACCAGGAACAACAGCCCTCGGACACCGATGATCGTGGTGAACACCGAGGTGAAGTTGACCGAACGGAACCACAGCAGGTCGGTGTAGAACGCCGTGAAGATCAGGAACAGAACAAGCAGCCCCGCGAGGATGGCGATCGTGATCGCCAGAACGCGTCCCTTGGGACCTCGGCTGGGCGCTGGTTTCGTGGCGGTCTCGAACGTCACGAACCCAACCCTACGAGACGATGGTGACATGCACCCGACACCGGACCTGGAAAGCGTGATTCGTGATGTTGACAGCCACGTCGCCCGCGACGGCTGGGAGCAGCCTCCCCGCTTGTTCGCGCTGGTCGACGAAGGCGGAGCTTTCGCCGTCGTGGAGCAACCCTGGCAGAGCACCGGAGAGGACGTCATGGGCGACCTGGCCCGGATCGCATGGCCGGATGAGGTCCTCGGAGCGGCGCTGAGTGTGCAGCGGATTCTCGAACCCGATCTCGACGTACGCCTGACCGTTGCCGCCCTGCGCGACCAGCAGGTCACCACGGCCGTGCGCTACCGGACCCACGATGCCGACGCACAGGTCGGGGTCGGGGCTGGGCTGGCGCCCCTGCTCGAGCGCGCCTTGTGGGACACGCTGCAATAGGGCTTACTGCACAGGGCAGGGCGGCGGCGGGATCGTGCCCTCGAGGACGTCGACCGCTTCGCTCAAAGTCTCCACGGCGGCCACGGTGAGCCCTTCGGGTGCCTTTTCAGCGGCCTCCGGACAGTTGTCCTTGGGCGCGAGGAACAAGGTCGCCCCGTTGCTCGCTGCGGCAGCCATCTTCTGCTGGATGCCGCCGATGGCCCCGACTGCCCCGTCGTCATTCATCGTCCCGGTGCCGGCAACTGTGCGTCCATCGAGCAATTGTTCGGGCGTGAGCTTGTCGACGATCCCCAGCGCGAAGATCAATCCTGCGCTGGGCCCGCCCACGTCGTTGAGGTTGAACTGGACCTGGATCGGGGAGTCCGCGATCACACCCAGGCTCACACCCAAGTAGCCCTTCGTGGGGTCGTCGGGGTTGGCAGCGGTTGTCACCTCCACCGTGCTGTCCTTCTCGCCACGCCGGATGTCCAGACTCACGGTGGCGTTCGGGCCCCGCGCCTGGACAGCCTCGGCCAGCTCATCGGGACCGTTCACTGACTTCCCGTCCACCGCGAGAACGAGGTCCCCGTGCTCAAGTTCGCCCTCCGCGGCAGACCCCGGAAGAACCTCGACGATCCATGGCCGCGTCTGCACCGGCTTGCCGACCTCCCGCAGCGCGGCGATCCGGGCCTTCTCCTGGGAATCGGCGAACGCGTCCTGACCCGCCTGCTCAGCCTGGTCGCCGGTGGTGTCCGGTGGGTACAGCAACTCGGTCGGGACCACCACGACGTCGGGATCCAACCAGCCGGTGAATGCCTCGAACAAGGTCATGGACCCGAAAGGCCCACCTCGCTCGGACACCGTGGTCATGTCCAGTTGGCCCTGCGTCGGGAACACCTTCGCCCCTTCGACTGTGATGACGGGTTCACCGTCCGCCTCGCCCAGCACATCGAAGACGGGCCCTGGCGAGAGCCGCACATAGGGCACCTTGACGAAGTCGACGGCCACGAGCACGAACAGCCAGCACATCAGGGACAACACCACGACCCGCTTGCGGTCGGTGTCGAACCAGCGCCTCACCGCTGCGTCCGAAGTGCCTTGCGCAGGGCTCGCAGGTCCTTTTCACGGACCCGCTGGCCTGCGGGCCGCAGGCGCCACCACGCCACCGCGAGCACGAGGATCGCGGGTACCCACCACAGCAGCACCGACATGGGTTCAGGGTACGGGCATCGGTGCACCTTCACGCAGGGCGTAACGCGTGCGTTGGGGGCCAGCCGTGGCGCGGCGTAGCCTAGAAGTCTGCTATCCCAGGACGAACAGGCGGCATTGCATGAGCGGCGACCTTCCCTTCGGTTTCTCCCCGAATCCCGACGACCCGAACAACCCGGGCCAAGGGGGCTTCGACATGTCCCAACTCGGAGCGATGCTGCAGCAACTCGGAGCCATGCTGCAAAGCGGCCAGAACCAGGTTGCCGGACCGGTGGATTGGGAACTGGCCAAGAACCTGGCACGCCAGCAGATCAGCCAGAAGGGCGACCCGTCGGTCAACGACAACGACGTGCGCCGTGTGGCTGAGGCCTTCGACCTCGCGCAGTTGTGGCTGGATGCCGCCACCACGTTCCCCGCTGGTTCGGGCACCGCCGCGACTTGGAGCCGCAGCGAGTGGCTCGAGCAGACCTGGCCGGCGTGGCAGCAGATCATAGAACCGATCGCAGAGGGTGTTCAGAAGACGCTGACCTCGATGCCCGATCTTGGGCAGATCAACCTGCAGGACCTCGGAATCCCCGGGCTGGGCGAGAACATGCCAGCCGAGATGCCGGATCTCAACCAGTTGGCCGGGCCACTGATGAACATGGCGCGCCGCATGGGAGCAGCCATGTTCGGAGCCCAGGTGGGCAACGGCTTGGCGACCTTGGCCGACGAAGTGCTCGGCGCGAGCGACGTCACCGTACCCCTGACCGGCGACGGCCGTCCGGCCCTGGTCAGCGAGAACGTCAAGGCATTCGGCGCGGACCTCGATGTGGAACTGACCGACTTGTACCTGTACTTGGCCCTGCGGGAGGCGGCCCACCAGCGGCTCTACGCCCATGTCCCGTGGCTGCGAACGGCCGTGGAGACCGCCGTACGTGTCTACGCCTCCGGGATCTCGGTCGACACCAGCAAGATCCAGGATGCGCTGCAGGGAATTGACCCGTCAGATCCGCAGGCGATGCAGGAAGTCATGTCCTCCGGAGTTTTCGAGCCGGCAGAGACCGAGGAGCAGAAGCAGGCGCTATCACGGCTTGAGACGTTGCTGGCCCTCATCGAAGGCTGGGTGCAGGAGGTCGTGGCCGCGGCCATCGACTCCCGGATGCCCGCCGCCGAGCGCCTCGGCGAGACCATGCGCCGACGACGAGCCTCGGGCGGACCGGCGGAGAAGACCTTCGCCACGCTCATCGGGCTCGAACTGCGCCCCCGCGCATTGCGCGAAGCGACCGCGCTGTGGACCCAGCTGCGCGAGACACGAGGAGTCGAGGGCCGCGACTCGGTGTGGCGTCACCCGGACCTCATCCCAACCGCCGACGACCTTGCCGACCCCACCTCCTGGCTGGAGGCGACCGGGGAGATCGGCGACTGACCAATCGTTGTGCACAGCCGGTGCATAACTGAATCCCCTGATCAAACGGCGAGTCGCCGCGACACGAAAACGACCGATTTGGGCTTTTCCCCAGAGGTTCACAGGCTCATGGACAGGCCATCCCCCGGCTTTCCACAGGTCTATCCACAGCGGTGGATTCGCGGTGGCGGATTGGTCTGGACGCTGCGAATGAGGCTCCCATAACGTCAGTCGTGAACGAGGCCCCCGAGAGGGAAGCGGACCGCAGGGGAAGGCGGGAAGCAGACCAACCGGGGGCCTCGCTCTATGCGGCGGGCGCCGACCCGCAAGGGCTCCTGGTTAGAGGTTGTGCGGTTCGTTAGCAAAAACACGCGTGGATTCGC
Source organism: uncultured Actinomycetota bacterium (assembly GCA_963818505.1). Lineage (GTDB taxonomy): Bacteria > Actinomycetota > Actinomycetes > S36-B12 > UBA10799 > JADKAV01. The sequence continues at coordinate 162,883 of CAWFSJ010000007.1, read as the reverse complement.
TAACCAGGACCACAACCTCTAACGCGGGCGCCTCAAGCCCCGTCGCGCGCCCACAGGCCCGCAAGGGCTCCTGGTTAGAGGTTGTGCGGTTCGTTAGCAAAAACACGCGTGGATTCGCTAACCAGGACCACAACCTCTAACGCGGGCGCCTCAAGCCCCTGTGAAGTTCGGCGGGCGTCGCTCCTGGGCCGCCCGCAGGCCCTCCTGCGCGTCTTCAGTGGTCATCGTGACCGGTTGGACCACACCCTCCCACCGCAATGCCTCGGCGAGGGTCTGCGGCGGACGCGGGAACAAGCCCCGCTTGGTCAGCCGGACTGCCACAGGCGCGTTGCCGGCGACTTGGGCGGCCTGGGCCAGGACCGCATCCGCCTGCAACTGCTGGGTGGCCAGACCGCAGGCCAACATCTGCCCGGCGTCCAGACTGCGCCCGGTCAAGAGCAGGTCGCGCGCCATCGCGGGTCCCACCGCCTCGGGCAGCAGGAATGTGGTGCCCATCCCGGCGTGCAGCCCCAAGCGGGTGAACGGGACCGAGAATCGTGCCTGAGGTCCGACCCAGCGCAGATCACAGGCCAGCGCCACAGCGGCCCCCGCCCCGATCGCCGGCCCCTCGATGAAAGCGATCGTGGGCACCGGAAGATCCACTATCGACAGCCAGTCGGCGTAGAACTCGTGCATGCGTGCGCTCAGTTCTGGAACCGTCGACGTGCCGCTGTCCGCCAGCCAACTCAGATCCCCTCCGGCACAGAACGCGGCACCCTCACCGCGCACGAGCACCGCCCGCAGCTCGTCGATTGACCCCAGAGCGTCCATCGTCGAGCGCCATGCCCGTGTCATCGGTCCGGACATGGCGTTGCGCCGCTCTGGATAGGCGAGAACGACTTCAGCAATCCCGGGCTCGTGCCATCGGACGAACAGGTGGTTATCTGATGGCGACAAGGTGGAAAGCGGCGGGGCGAGTTCCATAGCCGCACCCTAGCCACGTAGCATTTCGGCCAACGACAGCACAGCTTCGCGCGGACGCGAAGCGATAGGGAGTAGAAGATGGCTGAGACGTACGAAGGCGAAGGCTACTGCGTCAAGTGCAAGACCAAGCGACCGCTCAACGGCGAGGTCCACGAGACCAACGGCCGTCGCATCGCCAAGGGCAAGTGCCCCGAGTGCGGCACCACGGTGACCCGCATTCTCGGCAAGAGCAGCTGAAACACCGCGAAGGCGGGCCCTGCGATCACGCGGGCCCGCCTTTGCCATGCCATCACAGGGCGTCTGAAGGCCCCCTGCCAACGGTGACCGCGGCTGCTGGCTGCACCTGGCACGCACAGCCGGACTCCACCGACCAAACCCTCCAGACCGGCCCTGCCTGAGCCGGGTCGAAGATCATCTCCAGACCCACCGTCCTGGCATCGTGGGCGATGAGCGCAACTCCCGCCGCTGCCTGCACCAACTGCGCCGGCGTGTGCCAGGTGGCCACTGTTGCCGCTTGGGCCACCAGATCGGCCCAGGCCTCGTCGCCTCGGGCCCAACCTCGATCGATGCAGCCGGGACATGGACCTGCGGACGCGTCCAGCACGGGCCCGACATGCACGGCCGTAGCGGAGAACCAAACGGGAACGAGCCTCTTGAGCATGGTCGGAGCGGTGATCAAGGACGGCAGTTGACCCTGCACGAAGACCACGACCTCGGCCTGGGGATCCACGGTCAGACCCGCCTGGGTGAGGGCCCTCTCGAGTGGCTCGTGGACGACCCCGCACGGATGCAGCGCCACACGATAGGCAGTGCGGGCGTACTGCACCAGACCAACCGCCTCCAACTGGTCGAGCAGTCCGGTCGCCTCAGAACTGGCGATCCCATGCGCCTCGGCAGCCACCAAGAGCCTTTCCAGCGCGCGCCCCCCGTTGACCAGCGCGAGCCACTTCGGCAGTTCCGGGGGCGCCCCCTCGATCACTACAGCGTGGCCGCCCCAACCGATCTGCAGAACATCATCGGAGCGCCACGCAATGAGCGGATTCCCGATCACCTTGGGCTTCATCCACCGATGCTCGCGCGACTGCGCTGTGGACGGCAGAAGCGCTCCACAGGCCTTCCGTGATAAGCGGCCGCTGGTGGGCTGCCGGTGGGCAAGGCAGAATCGAGACATGGCCGAGAAGAATGACGCGATGCCGAAGCGGGCTGTGACCCGCACAGCGCGCATGGCAGCTCTGCCGATCGGCTATGCCGGACGCACAGCTCTGGGATTGGGTAAACGCATCGGCGGCAAGCCCGCCGAGGTGGTCACCACAGAGATCCAGATGCGCACGGCCGAGCAGATGTTCAAGGTGCTCGGCGAACTCAAGGGCGGGGCCATGAAGTTCGGCCAGGCACTCAGCGTCTTCGAGGCGGCCCTTCCTGAAGAGGTGGCAGGGCCGTACCGAGCCACCCTCACGCGCCTGCAGGACGCGGCCCCACCGATGCCGGCCCAGACCGTGCATGAGGTGCTGGCCGACCAGCTCGGACCGGATTGGCGGGACAGGTTCAGCGAGTTCGACGATGATCCAGCAGCCGCGGCCTCCATCGGCCAGGTGCACAAGGCGGTGTACCGCGACGGACGACCGGTGGCGGTGAAGGTCCAGTACCCGGGCGCGGGCAAGGCTCTCATGGGCGACCTGAACCAGGTGGCCCGGATGGGCCGGGTCTTCGGGGCGATGGTCCCCGGCATGGACATCAAACCGCTGATCGATGAGTTGCGTGCGCGGGTCGCTGAGGAACTGGACTACCTCAAGGAATCGCAGTCGCAGCGGGCTTTCGCCGTGGCCTACGAGGGCGATCCCGAGTTCCGCGTCCCACACATCCTGGCGGCGTCCCCCCTGGTGCTTGTCAGCGAATGGGTCGACGGCGTCGGGCTGTCGCACATCATCGCCGACGGAACGCGCGAGGAACGCGACAGGTACGCGACGCTCTACCAGCGCTTCCAATTGTCAGGCCCCGGGCGCGCGGGTCTGCTGCACGCCGATCCCCATCCGGGTAACTACCGGGTCACTGAGGACCACAAACTGGCGGTGCTCGACTTCGGTGCGGTGGCGCATCTTCCCGACGGCCTGCCTCGCGCCATGGGCCACCTGCTGCGGGTCGCGATGAACAACGATGCCGAGGAAGTGCTCGAAGGTCTGCGGCAAGAGGGCTTCGTCAAACATGACATCGCCTTGGACGCCCAAGTCCTGCTGGACTACTTGTCCCCATTGGTCGAACCTGCACGCCACGACTTGTTCCACTACGACCGGGACTGGCTGCGCGGGCAGTTCGCACGCCTCAAGGACCCACGCAGTGAGGAGTTCACGGTCGGACTCAAACTGAATCTTCCTCCCAGTTACCTGCTCATCCACCGGGTGTGGCTCGGAGGGATTGGCGTCCTGTGCCAGCTCGATGCCAATGTGGCCTCCCGCGCGGAGATCGAACGATGGGTCCCAGGTTTCGTGGATCAGGGCTGACCCACGACGCTGAGACCGGTGAGACTTGCCACCGACGTGCCCGCGTCATTGGTGGCACGCAAGCTGAACGCGTACGCACTGCCCATCATCAGTGCGTAGACCAAGCAGGAGCGCGATGTGGTCAACCAGAATGACGCATTCCCAGATCGTCCTGAGGTCACCTCGAGTGGGTCCAAGGTGACCCCAGGAGTTGTTGATGCGGATTTCAGACCGAAGCGAGCACTTCCCCGATCCGGCGCGTCATCCGTTCCTTCGCCACAGCATCGGTCTGGACCGCGTCCTTGCGGGGCCGCCCATTGCGCTTGGGGGAAGGCACAGGGTAGACCGCCGAGGAACAGTTCGCCTCCCCAAACGCCACACGTCTCACCCCTGTCCAGTGCACCGGTCAGACAATCACGTCGCAAGGGACAGCCGATGCACGCGCCACGGGCACGGTCGATCTCGTCGGGTACGTCGGAGAACCACAGGTCGGCCGGACCGGCCACACATGGGATCTCAGCAGTCATACTTCACCTCCAAATCGGGCAAACAAAAAGGCCGCGGTTTGCGCCGCGGCCTGGTGGAAATCAAGAGTGCTATCCAGGACGCACCGCGCAGTAGGCAGCAGCAAAAGCCACCGCGTCGAAAGTGATCTTGGTCATCGTGCTGCTCCTCTCTGTGTGTCCCAGGACAATCTACGTTGCGAACGCCATTCTACGCAACGGGGTTCGCAGCCACGATCGCGAGCAGTTCCTCGCTGTGGTCGGCGACCAACGCCTTGTGGATCCCACGGACCCCGGCCAGTGCGCTTCGGTTCGTCGGCCGCGTCCGGGCGATGCCGATGAGGACGGCATCCGTGGCCACCAAGAACGCCGGGATGGCCTTACCCGTTGCTTCCCGGCGCTGCGCAACGACGCCGCTGCGCCAACTGCGCAGTGCCTCGACCAGGCCGATGGGCACGTCACTGGGGCACGTGCGGCAGGTACCCAACGCCCGTTCGACCCCGCTGCTCAGGCGCTTGCCGCAGACACTACAGCCGGCGACCTCTCGCTTGGCAGGCTTCGCAGGGGCTTTCCGGCGTTGCGCATCCGGCAGGAATCTCGACGGCTGGCGAGTGTCGCGACGTGACCCCCGAGCTGCGTAGGAGAGTTCCAACACGTCCCGGGCACGGGTGATCCCGACGTAGAACAACCGTCGCTCCTCGTCGATATCGACGAACTCGCCCTGGTATCGCAGCGGTAGCCCGCCCTCGTGCAGCCCCGGCATGAACACCGCGTCCCACTCCAGGCCCTTCGCAGAGTGCAGCGAGGCGATGGTTACGGCAGCCGCGACGGGGGCGTCGTCGTTCTCGGCCCGTTCGTCGAGGTCGGCGATCAGTGCCGTCATCGATGTGTGGGACCCCGCGAGGCCCACCAGGGCCGCCAGTGACTCCCACTGCTCACGTTGGGCCTGGCCCAGGGGCGGGGTCGGGGTGTAACCGACCGGTTCCAGAGCGGCCGCCACCTGCTCGGCGACCGGCCCTTCACTGTCGTGCCTGGCTGCCACCCGAAGTAGCGAGACCGCCCTCTTGACCTCGGGTCTTTGCATGAACCGGGCACTGCCCCGGACCGTATAGGCGATCCCCTGGGCGTGCAGGGCCGCTTCGAAGCGGGCGGTCATGGCGTTGATCCGCACCAGAATGGCCACCTTCTCGGCGGGGACGGACTCCAGCAGGGACTTGATCGCCTGGGCGACAGCCGCCGCCTCGTCCTGCTCGTCGTCGTAGACCTTGGTGCTGACCGGTGGACCGGGTTCCCGCTGAGACACCAACTGCAGGCGTTCCCGGCCGTGGCCGCCGTCCAGCACCTTGTTCGCCAGGCCCACGATCTGCGGGGAGCAGCGGTAGGAGCGGGTCAATTGCAGCGCTGCCGCCTGCGGCCACCTGGACCGGAACGACAACAGGTACTCACTTGTGGCCCCGGCGAACGTGTAGATCGTCTGGGAGGGATCACCGACCACGCACAACTGTTCGCCACTTCCCAGCCAGCCCTCGATCACGCGCTGCTGCAGCGGCGACACGTCCTGGTACTCGTCGACCGTCACCCACCGGCACCACTGCCGAACCTGCTCGGCCAGTGTGATGTTGTCCGCGATCAGTCCGGCATTCAGCAGCAGGATGTCCTCGAAATCGAGGACACCGGCGGCGGCCTTTGCGTCTTCATACCCCTGGTACACCTCACCCAATCGCTGCGCCAGCACCCCGTCACTGGTGACCTGGTCCGGGGACAGGCCCACGGCTTTGGCGCGTTCGATCTCGCTGGTCACATCCCTGCGACCGGCATCGTCGAGCCTGATCCCGGCCTTCTGCAGGGCCGTCATCACCAAGGGGTACTTCGACGATTGGATCCTGGGCAGTTGTCCACCAACGGCCCTCGGCCACATCCACTGCAACTGCCGCAGGGCTTCGGAGTGAACGGTTCGCACACGCACATCCGGCACGGCCATGGCCCGCAAACGTCTGCCGAACTCCCCGGCCGCCCGCGTGGTGAATGTGACGACGAGGCTGCGCCGCGGATCCATGGAACCGGTGGCCACGGCATAAGCAACCCGGTGGGTCAGCGCCCGCGTCTTGCCGGTTCCCGCACCCGCGAGAACCACGACCGGGCCGCTGACCGCACGAGCCACCTCGGCCTGCTCGGGGTCGAGGGGCGCGAGGATCTCATCAGGGTGCACGCGTCGATCCTCACACCCGGCTCTGACATCCTCGTGATCCCCCTGTGGATAGGTGGTCTCACCTGCTCCACGTGTGCGGGACCGACTGCCCGTACCAGTCGGCGATCAGATGATGAGCCACTGAGATGCGCGGTGGGATGCGAAGGGCGCCCTGCTCAGCACTGGCCCGGAACTGCTCACGGCTGACCCAGATCGTCTCCGCGATCTCCTCCCCGTCGGGTGTGGTGGGCTGGGCATGGGTACGGGCTGTGCAGGCGATCATGATGGACGAGGGGAACGGCCACGGTTGTGTCGCGCGATACTGCACACCCGCGACGTCCACCACGACGTTGGCCTCCTCCGCAACCTCGCGGACCACGGCCTGCTCGAACGTCTCGCCCGGCTCGACGAAGCCTGCCAGCGTGGAGTACCAACCCTGCGGCCACACCGCACGCCGCCCGAGCAGGGCGCGTTGTTCATCGTCGATCACCAGCGTGATCACGGCGGGGTCGGTGCGCGGGAAGTGCTCGGAGCCGTCACGCGGGCATTGGCGCACCCACCCCGCCCGGACAGTGTCGGTGGGCGACCCACAGCGGGGGCAGTGGGTGTGGTTGGCGTGCCAGTTGTCCAGCGCCACGGCCGTGAGCGCCGCCGAACGTTCCACCGGATCCAGTTCGTCGGCCACCGAGCGCAGATCCACGGTTGTGGCCGTGCGACCCCGCACGGCGAACCAGGGCACCGACCCGACCAGACCGAGCAGGATGGCATCTGCGCGTTCACCCGACGATCCAGCGCCAACATCCACGTGTCCCTTGTGAACGGCCACAACGCGTCTTTCAGGGTGGTCCCAAAGTTGATCGAGACGCGAAGCGTCCAGGCGCAACGACTCGTCACGGTCGAAGAAGTCGGGCTCTGCGGTGGGCCACACCAGCCAACCGTAACCTCTGTGTCAGGATTGGCCAGCATGGGCGATTTCATTCGGCAGCTCACAGGCGTGCGCTTCATCGCAGCCGCCTGGGTGATGCTCTACCACTTCCAGCCGGCGCTGGCTGCCAGCGGCTTGCTCGTACCGATCCTGCATGAGTTCCTGCGGCTGGGATCTGTCGGTGTCGATCTCTTCTTCGCCTTGTCGGGCTTCATCCTGACCCACACCTACCTGAAACGCATGGGCTCGACATTGACCTGGTCGGGCAGCCTCAACTTCTGGTGGCTGCGCCTGGCCAGGGTTTACCCGGTGTACTTCGTGATGCTCAACGTCGCGGGGCTCGCAGCCCTGGCCCAAGGGATGGTGACCGGTGAAGGTCGCCGCGACTGGATGACGTTCCCGTCGTACCTCAAGCAGGTGCTGATGATCCAGGAATGGGGTCCGGATCCCTCACGGGGCTGGAACTTCCCCGCCTGGTCGTTGTCGATGGAATGGCTGGCCTACCTGTTCTTCCCGTTGCTGGTCCTCATCCTGTGGCGCGTGCGCGACAGGCTCGCTCCGGTCGCCCTGGCTGGCATCGCCTTCCTGTGCCTGACCCCGCTGCTCTACATCGGGATCACCCGGGACAACGACCCGTTCCTCGTTCAGGGCTGGGCCAGCACGATCCGGATCGCGACCGAGTTCACCGCTGGAAGCTTCACCTACCTGGCGGTGCGCAAGTGGCAGGACAATCCGTCGTCCAAGCGGCCTGCGGCAATCTTGGCCTGGGTGGTTCCGGTAGCGATTCTGGTCATCGCCGTGGTGATGGGCAATACCCCGGCGCTGCAGTGGGAGGGTCTGCCTGACGAGGCGCCGCGCGGCTACGTGGTCGTCATTCCGCTGCTCGTGTTGTGGATCGGCGCCCTGGCATTGAGCAATGGCAGGCCCTCGAAGTTCCTGAGCACACACACCCTTGTCCTCGGCGGTTTCATCTCGTACTCGCTCTACTTGATCCACATCGTCTGGTACGGACTGTGGCGCGCAGGCATGGACGTGATCGGGATCGAGAGCGGACCGCTCTACCTGCTCAGCACGCTGTTCCTGATCGCCTCGACTGTGGGCCTGGCCTACCTGATGTGGCGACGGGTGGAGGAACCCGCCCGCGAATGGATGCGCAGCAAGGTCGGAGTGCGGGCGGTCCCCACAGAGGAAGCCGGAGAACAGGCTCGCTGAGGTGAAGTTACGGGTCGCCAGCTTCAACCTCCTACACGGGATGCGCGTGCTCGGCGGCGCTGTGGAGGCAGACACGGACGCGCTGATCGATGCGGTGCGCCAACTCGACTGCGACGTGCTCGGCCTGCAAGAGGTCGACGCGGCCCAGGCTCGTAGCAACATGACCGATCAGACGGCCGTGGTCGCTTCGGCACTGGACGCCTCGTACTGGCGGTTCGTACCCACGGTGGTCGGCACGCCTGGGCCCGGGGCGACGTTTCGTCCGAGCACCGACGCCGACATCGAGGCGGCCTCGCGCGGCGAGTACGACAACCCGCTGTACGGGGTGGGCCTGGTCAGCCGGATACCGGTACTGCAGTGGCACCACCTGATGATGGAGCCGTCCAAGAGGACCCTGCCCCTGTTGGTGCCTGGAGACCCTCGGCCGAAGTTCCTGCGTGTCCCGGACGAGCCGAGGGCGGCCCTTGCCGCGGTCCTGGATCTACCGACACCGGTGACTGTTGCCACGGCTCACCTGTCGTTCGTTCCCCTTTTCAACATCAGCCAACTGCGCAAGGTCAAGGCCTGGCTGGCTAGCCTGCCGCGCCCGCTGATCCTCATGGGCGACTTCAACCTGCCCGGCCACATCCCGGCACGGGTGACGGGCTGGTCCGAGGCGGAACTAGGGCCCACCTACCCCGTGTTCAAGCCGCGGGTGAGGTTCGACCACATACTGGCCGACGGCGTCAAACCGCACTCCGCGGGCGTACATCCGCTGCCCGTGTCCGACCACTGCGCGATCACGGCGGATTTCTCCCTATGACGCGTCGGCTGTGAGCATCTGCTCGAGTTGAGCCTCCCCCGGAAGTTTGGGGCGGACCACCTGACCATCGCGCACGTACACGAAGGCGGCCCCTACCTCTTCGAGCGGCACGCCCATGTGCCGAGCCCAGGCAACGCGGTAGATCGCCAACTGCAACGGGTCAGCGGTGTGGTCCCGATTGGTCTTCCAGTCCACCACGTCCCAGGTGCCGTCGGGGTTGGCGAACACGGCGTCGATGACACCAATGATCGAAAGACCGCCCACCTTGACCACAACCTCGGTCTCCACCGCGTGCGGCACCAACCGTGCGAAAGGCGTCCGCCGATATCCGTCGATCAGATCCTGCAGATCGTCGGGGGCCAGGTCGGCATCAGCGGCGGTGTCCCAATCGGGCACCAGGGACAACTGCTCGAACTGAGCGGCCACCCACTCGTGGAAGCGGGTTCCGCGGGCCGCCGCCTCATTGGTCACGCGCGGCATCGGGCGCGCCAGATCCAGGGCCAGTGCCTCGGGATCGGAGTGCGCGCGCATCACCAGCGAGGTACTCATCACGGCTGGCAGGTCCACAGACGACACCGGCCGGGATTGTTCCACCTCCCGCGCGACCACCGCCCGGATGTCCGTGTCGATGCGGTCCAGCCAAGCGGATTCGACGATCGTGAGTGGCTCATCGGTCAAGGCGGGAGGCTGCACGAGGGTGAACACCACATCCGGGCGTGGCCATTCGACGTCGCCGACCGCCGCCGTGGGACACGTCGCAGAGGCCTCATCGATCCACTCATCCCGGTGGACTCCTGGCACGTCAGCGACTTCGAGCAGGTACGGGCTCGGCGCCTTGAGGATCCCATTGTGGGACCACCATGAGCCGCTGGCGAACAGCACGTCCCGCGCGCGCGTGAGGGCCACGTAGGCCAACCGGTCCTCCTCCCAGCGGTCGTTGAGTTTGTACTGCTCATGCAGCGACTTCTGTGCCTTCTTGAACTCCCCCGGCCCCCACGCCGCCAGCGAAGGCAGCCGTGCCCTGTCGCCGCGCAGGGGGTAGGGAAGGCAGTTGTAGTTCCTCACCCACAGGGCACGGCCGATGGAAGATGGGAAGACACCATCGCTGAGCGCAGGAACGAAGACACACTCCCATTCCAGGCCCTTGGCCCGATGAACCGTCATCACACGAACGGCGTTGCCGCGCACAGGGAAGTCCGTGTCTGGCATCTCGTCGAGGTGTTCGGCGAAATCCAGCCACCGCAGGAAGGCACCTACCCCTGGGTCGTCGTGGGCGCTGCGATAACCCGCGATCACGTCGAAGAGGGCAGCAAGGCCGTCAATGCGCGTCTCAGCCGCCGGACCCAGCCGCACCTCGACGCTGAGCCCGCACACGTCCACGGCCCGGTGTGCCGCCTCCTCCACGCCCAGCACGAGGGCCGGACGCATCGCGTCGAGCATCTGCGTGAACTCCAGCAGTCGCTCGCGGGCTTGGGCACTGACCCGCGAGCCCGGGTCGTACACCGCCTCCAGCAGGCTCGCCACGTCCACCGGGTCGGTCTGCGAAACAGCATCCTGCAGTTCCTTGGCGAAATCGCTCTCCTCGGTGACGCCGCCGGGATCGGCCAGCCATCGGGCACGCTCACCGAGCGCAGCGAGGTCCCGGTCCCCGATGCGCCACTGGGGCCCGGTGAGCAGTCGGATCAGGGAACCGTTGTCCGCGGTCTCAAGGACACGCAGCAGGCTCAGCACCTCGACCACCTCGGGTAGGTGCAGAACCGAGCCCAGCGCTGCCGCGGCCACCGGGATGCCAGCCTCGCGCAGCCGAGCGGCGACCTCCAGCACATAGGCATTGGTCCGGCACAGCACAGCGATCTCCTCAGCAGACCGGCCCCCGTCCAACTGGGCGCGTACCTGTGTCACCAGCCACTGCGCCTCGGCGTCCCAGGTGTCGAACAGTGCAGCCGTGACCGCGGACTGACGTTCGCCAGCCGGCTGCAGACCGATGACCCCCGGGTGCTGGGCGCGGACCTGGGCTGCCACTGCGTTGGCCACCTGCAGGATGAGCGTGCCCGAGCGCCGGTTGATGCTCAGCGTGCGGACAGGCGCCTGCCCCGCTTCGGTCGCGAAGTCCTGGGTGAACCCGTCGATGTTCGCCACCGAAGCACCGCGCCACCCGTAGATCGCCTGCAGCGGATCGCCTACAGCGGTCAGCGGGAAACCCCGCGCGAACAGGTTCTGCAGCATGACCCGCTGGGCAACGGAGGTGTCCTGGTACTCATCGACCAGCACCACCTGGTACTGCTCCCGGAGGCCCTGTTGAACCTGCTCGACCCGACTGACCTCCACAGCCAGCCTCATGAGGTCGGCGAATCCCACCACGGCCTGCCGGGACCTGTCTGCGCGCACCTCCTCCACAACCTGAGATGCGAGGATCCGGCGCCGCGCGGCCTCGACCGCATCCAACGCGTCCTTGACCGTTTCGCCTGACAGGGACGCGATGAGCTTCTGGTCGTGCGCGCGCAGTTGTTCGGGTGCGACCAGATGCTCGGACAATTCATCGTCGAGGCTGCTCACCCGGTCACTCACCGTTCGGATCACTGACGTCCCGAACTGTTCACAGGCCACCTTGCTGCGGGCCACCGATCGGAAGGTGTCCACCGCCAGATCCGTGGGCGTGAGCAGGGTCGCCGACGGTTCAGCCCCCACCAGCAGGCCCCATTGGGAGATCAAGTCCATCGCGAAGGCGTGGTACGTGGCGATCGTGGGATCACCCTGTTCTGCTGGGCGCTCCTGCGGTAAACGCGCGAGCAACCCGCGGATACGTGATCCGAGTTCGCCCGCGGCCTTCTTCGTGAATGTGAGACCGAGTACATGTTCGGGCTCCACCTGGCCTGTGCCCACCAGCCAGAGGACCCGTGCCGACATCACCGCGGTCTTGCCCGAGCCCGCGCCGGCCAGCACCAGCATCGGACCTGTGATCGGGGCGCTGATGGCCGCCCATTGCTCATCGCTGGGGTCGAAGCCCAGGATCGCGCCCAGCTCCTTGCGGTTCACGGCCGCACCTCCTTACCCCTAGGGTCGGCTGGGCAGGACGTGGCTACAACGCACACCCTGCAGAAGGCGCCAGGCCGAGCGGGGGCGATCTCCGCGCGCAGACCAGCAACCGCGGTCTCAAGCACAGGCTCCAACCAGTCCGGCACGTCGGGGGTCTGCTGGGCCATGACCTTCGCCCCTAACTCCGGCTGCTTCTTCGGAGGGTCCTCCCGCAGGAACAACAACTGCGCAATCGCGTCGCTACCCGGCCCCAACGCGCCGAGGTCCGCGACCCATCTGTAAAGCCCGAGTTGCACATGTGTTGCCGCGTCAGCCAACCGTATGGGTTTGCCGGTCTTGAAGTCCGTGATGAGCAACTGCTCGTCCACCTTGTCCACCCGGTCGGCCTTTCCGCGAACGACGACGGACTCACCGCAGCCGAGTTCGATCTCCTGCTCGAACCCGATCTCGGCGCCGACGAAGTCCCCAGGGGTTTGCTTCATCCACTTGAGCAGCCGGCGAGTGGCGGCTCGCGCCTGATCGCGCTCGAAGCGCGACTGCCACCCCGCCTCATAGCCCACCGCGTGCCACACGCCTTCGAGAACCTCGTCGATGTCCTCCTCCGTAGCGGCCAACTCCCCGGAGGCCACTGCTTGGGCACACAGATGCAGGATGTTGCCGAACGCAAGTTTCGTGTTCGTCGGGCCCTGGGCCTTGACCTTCTTCTCCATGAACCAGCGCCGGGGGCAGCCGACGTACCCTTCGACGGCAGAGGCCGACAACTGCAGGGGCTTCGCGACGTCGAACCAGGGTTGCTCGTCGTTGGTGGTCCAATCGCGATGACCCCACCAGCGCTGGGGATCGGCCCACGGGAAGATCGGATTGCCCCGGGCGTCCAGGTCATCGCCAAGCGCCAACAGTCGCTCCCACACGGCCTGTCGCAGGGCGTTGGAGATATCCGGTTCCAGTAGTTGCTGACGCAAGCCCGCCACTACTCCGGCGGGGGTCAACGGCGTGCGAGGCCGACCCTTCACTGCGACGACGTCGACGTCCCCAGCGGCCAGTTCCAGGAAGGCCGACGGTTCCGGGCCGTCCTCGGTCAAGCTCTTGACCGCAGCGATCACCAGTGCCCGCGATGCCCGGCTGCAAGCCACGAAGAACAGGCGCCGCTCGTCGAGCAACTGTTGCTCGCGCCAACCCTGCTCCTGCGACGTCAGCAGAGATGCGCGCGCCCGCAGGTCCGGCCATGCTCCGTCCTGCACGCCCGCCACGATGACCAATGGCCACTGGCTGCCTTTGGCACGGTGGGCCGTCAGTAGTCGTACGGCATTGCGGTTCCAGTTCTTCTGCCGGTTGGGCGCCGCCGGAATGACCTGCGCATCCAGCTGCTCCAAGAACTGCGACACGTTCCGGACTGACTCGAACGCCTCGTCCATCTGCTCGGCCTGATCGAACAACTCCATCACCGCGTCGAGGGCCTGATTGGCCTCCCTGGCACGCCTACCCCCGGCCAGCGCCTCTCTGCGTAGATGCTGCGGCCAGGATGTGGCCTGCCACACTCCGTCCAGGATCCGAGAGGGCGCCACACCATCTGCCGCCCTCTGTTCGGCGACTTCGAGGAGCTGGGCCAGGCGGCCTGCGCGCTGGGCCAGGTCCGGGTCGACATGGGCGAGTAGCTCCTGGTCGCGCAGGGCCTGCACGATCAGTTCGGCCGAGGACCGCGCGGCCGGGGCCTGGGTCCTGTCGTACTGGCGCAGACCACGACCCAGTCGGGTGATGTCCTGCGGTCCCATGCCCACCAATGGCGAGGTGAGAAGTGAAATGGCCCGGTCCCCGGTCAGTGCGCTTTCAGGCTCGGCGGCAACCCGGAGTACGTCCAGCAACGGACGGACCGATGCCGTGAGGGCCAACGGGATGTCGTCTCGGGCGATCTGGATCGGGATACCCGCTGCCAGGAACGCTCGCTGCAGTGCGGGGATGTCCCGGTTGCCTGAACGCACCAGCACCGCCATGTCCGACCAGTCCAGCTGAAGTCCTTGGAACACCTGCGAGGTGCCCGCATGGACCCGACGCAACAGGTCACAGATGTGGTCGGCCGCGGCCGCCTCGGACTCATAGGTCCGGATCGAGACCTCTCCGGCCGGATCACCCTGAGCCTCAGGCATGCGGTGCCTGCGCACCTGTTCGACGGGCACCGGACCTAGTGCGTTGCTGGGCACCACCCTGCGTGCGACTTCGGCGATCTGGCCGCCCAAACGACGGGTCGCGCCCAGAGCGACGGTCGTGCATGAAGGGTGCGGGAAGTCCTGGTCGAATCGCAGGATGCCGTTCGCATCGGCACCCCTGAACCCGTAGATCGACTGGTCGGGGTCGCCCACCGCCACCACATCCGCTCCAAGTGCTGCCAGGGCGCGCAGAAGCCCCACCTGGGCGGGGTCGGTGTCCTGGTACTCATCGACGAAGATCGTCCGGATCCTGCGGACCTGCTCGGGGGGCTGGGTACTCACCACGGCCGTGGCCCGGCGGATCAGCTCCGCGTAGTCCATGGCCCCGGCGAAACCAATGATGTCCAGGTACTCCCCGTAGATGGCTTCGACGCCGGAGAACGGGCCGTTACCGCCTGGCATCGGTGCCTGACCCAGCGACTGGCGTGTGGCAATGAACTGGCGGACCTGGTCGGTGAGACCGCGGCTGGTTCTGGCCACCTCCAACTGCTCGGGCAGATAGGAAGTCTTGGCGACGATCTCACGCAACACTGCGTCCTGCTCGGGCGCACCCATCAGCCGCAACCCGGGATCGTGCGACATCAGGAGCCTGAAGGCCAAGGAATGGAAAGTGGTCGCCACCGGCACGGCCTGGGAACCGACGGCGAGCCGGTCACGCAATTCCTGGGCAGCCAGACGCCCATAGGTCAGGACCAGCATCGAGTCGGCTGGTTCACCCCGGTTCAGGCGCTCATGGATCGCAGCGACGATGACGCTGGTCTTGCCCGTGCCCGGACCTGCGAGAACACGCAGATTCCCGCGTCTATGTGCGATGACTGCCGCCTGCGCCGGGTCGGGTACGAATGAGTAGGTCCCCGCCGTCGGCCAGTTGAGTTGGATGGCCATGCGCACAGCACATCACAGGGGTGCGACATCCGCGCCGGCGCTCACGGCAGGCGTCGCGGACACGCAGACAGTCATGGCGGCAGGCATCTGTCACCATTCAGAGGTGACCAGCGCAGACTCCAATCAGGCGGCCGGGCCGCCGGAGCCTGCTGGTGAGGGCGAACACCCGACGATAAGACTCCCCGGACACTTCGAGCCGGCCTCGAACGGGTCGTTCGAGACCCCAACGGTCGATCTGGATCCCGCGCCGCCCACAGCCTCGCCGTTCGCCCCGGAGCCCGAGGGCAACGATGCGCAGGTCCAGCAGACAGATGTCGAGCCCCCCCGACCGCACCCGCAGACGCCTCCCGCCCCCACGATGGGCCGCGAGGCAGATCCCGAGACCGTGGTCATCGAGGCAGATGTCATCCCGCGGCGGCTTCGCCGGCCGATCGATCTATTGAGGCTTGTCTCCGCCTTCGCAACGGCCGCCCTGATCCTGGCCGTCTCGTACTTCGCCTCATCGACTGCACAGGGGCTGGAGTCCGACTTGACCAAGGCGTCCGGGCGCATCCCGCAAGTGATCGTGGTCGCCGCCAACCTCATCGGCCTGCTCGGCGTGCTGGCACTGCCGATCGCGGCGGCGTTCGATCTCATGTTGCGCAGACGCGGGCGGATGTTGGCTGAGGCCCTTGCAGGACTGGCGGTGGGGGTACTGCTCACCACGGCCGTGGCCTGGCTGATCACGCGCTACCCGAACCCACGCCTGCTGGTCACGCTCACCGGCCAGGAGACCCCAGGGCAGTTGCCGCCACTGAACGCCATCCTGGCTGGTCTGGTCGCGTTCATCACAATTGCCAGACTCATCGAACGCCCTCGATTCGGGCCGGTGTCGCTCGTGGTCGTCGCAGCCATCGTGCTGGCCAACGTGGTCACCGGCGGGGTCACTGCAACGGCGTTGGCGCTGTCCATCCTGATGGGCTGGGCCGTGGGGCTCGCGATGCGCTACAGCTTGGGCACACCGACCACCCGCCCATCAGGTCTGTCTGTCGCCACAGCTCTGGAGGAAGTCGGGTATCCCGTAACAGTGCTTCGCGCCCACCGCGAGTTCAGCGCGGGCCGGCGCTACGTGGCCACAACCCGAACCGGTGAGACCCTCAACGTGCTCGTGCTGGACCGTGACCTCGAAGGGGCCGGTGTGGCGGCAAGCGTGTGGCGCACCCTGCGCGTGCGCGACGACAGCGCGCCCTCACGGATGAGTATGCGGCGCAGACTCGAGCGCACGGCCCTTCAGGCCTATGCCGGTGTCGCTTCGGGCGCGCCCACTCCCGAACTGCTGGCGGCTGTCCAGGTCAACGAGGACGCCGCTCTGGTGGCCTTCCCACGCATCGACGGCCGCACATTCGACCAGATCGGTGCCGACCTCACCGACGCCGACCTGGACAGCGCCTGGCGGGCCATGCGCACCATGCACGACAGAGGCATAACGCACCGCTCACTGACTGGCAGCCATCTGTTGCGCGACGACCACGGCAAGGTGTGGCTGCTGCACTCCGAGGACGGTTCGATCGCCGCAAGCGACGTGGCCCAGCGGGTGGATCTGGCCGAACTGTTGTGCACCCTGTCAATGTTGACCAGCCCCGACCGGGCCGTCGCCTCAGGTCAGCGGGTTCTCGGGCCGCTACGCCTGGTCAAAGCCCTGGGAGTGCTGCAACCCATCGCTTTGAGCTCCGAGACCCGCAAGGCGATCCGAAAGCGCAAAGCGATCCTTGTGGAGTTGCGCGACCTGCTGCTTGAGATGTCGCCGAACCCGAACCCCGAACAGGTGGAACTGGAGAGGCTGCGTCCGCGACTTCTCCTGACGCTAGTGGCCGGGACGGTGGCGGGATACATCCTGCTGACCCAACTCGCACAGGTGAACCTCAACACCTTGCTGACCGATGCTCGCTGGGATCTCGCGTTCGTCGCGCTGATCCTGTCGGGGCTGACCTATGTCGCCGCGGCCATGGCACTCGACGGGTTCGTACCAGAGAAGCTGCAGTTCTTCCGCACGTTCCAAGCCCAACTGGCGGCCTCTTTCGCCACCCTCATCTCACCGCCCACTTTGGGTGCCGTTGCGGTCAACCTGCGCTACCTGCAACGAGCAGGGGTCCATCCAGCCCTGGGTGCAGCCAGCGTCGGGGTCTCCCAAGTCATGGCCTTCGTCGTCCACCTACTCCTCCTGCTCGGTTTCGGCGTGGTGGCAGGAACCCGTGCGGAGAACGAATTCACGCCGCCTTCCTGGGCCGTCTTCGTCATCGTCGTGGGCCTGGTCGCCGCCATCCTGCTGCTGCTACTGCCGTGGAGCCGGCACTGGATCACTCGACGCATCCGCCCGATCTTCCAGCAGGTGGGGCCTCGACTACTGACCCTGCTGCAGCAGCCGAGGAAACTCAGCAGCGGCGTCGGCGGGATCCTGCTACTGAACCTCGGCTACATCGCGTGCCTCACGGTGTGCGTTTGGGCGTTCGGAGGTTCGGCACCCCTGGCCGCCATCGCCGTGGTCTATCTGGCGGGAGCAACCATCGGGCAGGCCGCTCCCACCCCGGGCGGTTTGGGCGCTGTCGAGGCAGCCCTCTCGGCGGGTCTGACGGCAGCCGGGATCCCCGGCGGCATCGCCGTCTCGTCGGTGCTGCTGTTCCGGCTCACCACGTTCTGGCTGCCCACCATCCCGGGCTGGTTCGCCTTCAACTCACTGCAGAAGAACGAGTTGCTGTAAGCCCTAGTAGTTGGGCTTCTCCGGCTCGATCTGGTTGACCCAAGCGACCACGCCACCACCCACATGCACAGCGTCGGCGAAGCCGGCCGCTTTCACGAGCGCGAGCACCTCGGCCGATCGACCACCGATCTTGCAGGTCAACACGACCTGCTTGTCCTGGGGAAGCGTTCCCAGGGCCTCACCGGAGAGGAACTCCCCCTTGGGCACGAGCACCGCACCCGGGATGTTGACGATGTCCCACTCGTTGGGTTCACGCACGTCGATGAGCACGAAGTCGCGCTCGCCGCGCTGTCGCTGCTCCAGCATCAGTTGCAGGTCCTTGACACTGATCGTGGAGTCCCTGGCGGCTTCGGCGGCCTCGTCCGAGACCGTTCCGCAGAAGTAGTCGTAGTCGATCAGGCCGGTCACCTGGATCGTGTCCGGGTGCTTGCGGATCTTGACCGTCCGGTAGCTCATCTCCAGGGCGTCGTAGATCATCAGCCTGCCCAGCAGGGTCTCCCCCACGCCAGTGATCAGCTTGACTGCCTCGGTGCCCATGATCGAACCGATGGATGCACACAGGACTCCCAGCACGCCACCCTCGGCACAGGACGGGACCATCCCGGGCGGCGGCGGCTCGGGGTAGAGATCGCGGTACTGCGGTCCCTGGGACTCCCAGAACACCGAGGCCTGGCCTTCGAACCTGAAGATGGAGCCCCAGACGTAGGGCTTGTCGAGCAGGACGCAGGCATCGTTGACCATGTACCGGGTCGCGAAGTTGTCCGTACCGTCGACGATCAGGTCGTACTGGGCGAAGATCTGCAGCACGTTGTCGTTGTCGAGGCGTTCATTGTGTACGACCACGTTGATGAGTGGGTTGATCTCCGCGATCGCGTCGGCGGCTGACTCAGCCTTGGGACGGCCGATGTCGCTCTGCCCGTGGATGATCTGACGCTGAAGGTTCGACTCGTCGACCACGTCGAACTCGACGACACCCAGGGTCCCCACACCAGCGGCCGCAAGGTACATCAGCGCCGGGGATCCCAAACCGCCAGCACCCACACACAGGACCTTGGCGTTCTTCAGACGCTTCTGTCCCATCATCCCGATCTCAGGGATGATGATGTGCCGGCTGTACCGGCGCACTTCGTCAACGGTCAGGTCGGCTGCGGGCTCGACCAATGGCGCTAGTTTCACCACATGCTCCAGGGGTTGGTTCCTTCGCACAACCGTGCCATGACCGGCGGTGCGCAGGACTCCCGGGGGGTATCGCGATGCAGTGCGCACCGGCCTGCCCCGTGCCAGACTTCCCCCATGGTTCAAGTGGTTTCCCCGCCGGAAGAAGGTCTGCGGTCGAGGTGGGTCGGATTCCACATCGTGTTCGCGGCCGTTGCTGTGGTCCTGCTACTGGTCCCGGTCACGCAGATCGGGCTGCGGGTGATGGCCCTGGTTGTCATGTACAACGTCGCGCTGCCGATTGTCGCCCGGCGAACCTCCGATGATGCCCTGTGGATCACGTGGGCGGTACTAGCACCCATGAGCGTGCTCATGGTCCTTCCGGACTGGTTCCTGTCCGCCGTACTGGGCACGCTCAACTTCCCCAATACCGGCGCCTGGTACATCGGAACGATGCCCCTCTTCATGGCGGGCATGTGGACGATCGCATTGCTGCCGCTCATGATGATCGGTCGCGACGTCGAAGCCCGGCGCGGGGTTGTCAGCGCCTTCGTCACGGTCGCGGTCGCAGGCTTGTGCTTGTTCATCGCCGCGGAATGGGTGGCCCCTGCGATCCCGTTGTGGGAGCCGGTGGATGTGGCGAGGCTAGCAGGGGTGGCGGTCTACGTCCTGCTTCCCGAGGTTGCTCTGTGCATCGCGACGTACGCCCTCGTGCGTGGTGCCCGCAGCCGGGCGAGGCTTGCAACCATCGCAGGGATCATCGCGATCCCGTTCATGTACTTGGGGATGCTGGTCAGCAGCTACCAGTTCCTCGGCTGATCATGCATACGGCTCTATCAAATGGCGCCATGCGCGCTCGACCATCTCCGGATGTTCCATCTGTGAGACGTGCCCCGAGCGAGGCAGGATCATGACGCGCGAGTGCAGGAAGTGCTTCGATGCCCGTCGGGCGGACCGGGCGTTGACGAGTTTGTCCTGCTGTCCGTAGATGAGCAGGACCGGGACCTTCACACGCTCCGCCAGTTTCCACGGCGCGTCCGGGCCGCGATCGAAGTAGGTCCCCAGGATCCCGCGCAGGGCCGACTGGAACGCCTCGCCGACCCACGGTTTCTCCGCGAGCAAGCGGACATCCTCCTGCGCCTCGGCCACCCGCTCAGGCGGGACACACGACGGGTCCGCGTAGACGAGGTTGAGCGTGGCCTGGACCCGCTTCTCGACCGGCAGTTTCGCGATCCGTGTCGCGAGGCGTTCGCCTACCCCCGGCAAAGCGATCACTGGCAGTTGGACGTTGGTGCGCATGGGCACCAGGTCAGGCATCGCCGGCGAGATCAGAGTCATCGATCGCACGAGGTCGGGATGCCGGCCCGCCAACTGCACGCTGATTGCCCCGCCCATGGAGTTGCCGAACAGATGGATCGGTTCACTGAACCGCTTGGCCACCAGATCCGCGAGCACGTCAGCCTGCGCCTGTGGTGTGTAACTTCCGGTGGCCGCCGGACCGCTGCGCCCGAATCCTGGAAGATCCGGGGCGACGCATTCGAGACGGTCCGACAGCATCCACATGAGATCGGTCCAGTTCGTGGAGTTGCCACCGAGACCATGCACGAAGAGGGCCGGCGTGCCCACTCCTACCTCACGGATGAACACGTCGTTGTCGTCGATCCGGGATTCGATTCCCGGGACCCGCTCTCGCACCGTCACCGTCCTACCGTAGCGCCGCCACAACGATCACGAGGCCATCCGAGACACTAAACCTACTGCTGAGTAACATAGGTGAATGTGTCCTCCGCCGAGCCTGCCCGCCGCGGCGTCCGGCTGCCCCGCCAAGCACGGCGTGAGCAACTTCTAGCCTCGGCTCAAGAGGTGTTCGTCGAGCGGGGCTACCACGCCGCGGCCATGGACGAGATCGCCGAGACAGCCGGTGTGAGCAAGCCGGTGCTGTACCAGCACTTCCCCAGCAAACTGGACCTCTACCTCGCGCTGCTGGAACAGTCCAGTCAGGACCTCGTCGATCGAGTACAACTTGCCCTCGACGGGACCCATGACAACAACCTGCGAGTGAGGGCCGCCATTGAGGCCTACTTCGCATTCGTGGACGACAAGGCGGCCGCCTTCCGGCTGATCTTCGAGAGCGATCTCACCAATGAGCCGGCGGTGGGGGCCATCGTCGAGGGCACCGACTCCCGCTGCGCCTTGGCAATCAGTCACGTGATCGCTGCCGACACCGGACTACCGGAAGATCAGTCGATGCTCATGGCCACCGGATTGACCGGCATGGCACAAACCGCCGCCCGCTACTGGCTGCGCGAACAGGGGCGGATCCCGCGCGATCAGGCCTCCCACATCATGTCCGTGCTGGCCTGGCGCGGGGTCTCCGGTTTCCCCAAGACCGACGCCCGAACCTGATCTGTGCCGGTGCCCGCCGCGCCCCCAGACCGCCCGCGTTAGAGGTTGTGCGGTTCGTTAGCAAAACAACGCGTGGATTCGCTAACCAGGACCACAACCTCTAACCAGGACCCCATGGTGCCCGCCGGCCAACCCCGAGGCCCGCCCCAGCGCCGCCGGACCGCCCGCGTTAGAGGTTGTGCGGTTCGTTAGCAAAACCACGCGTGGATTCGCTAACCAGGACCACAACCTCTAACCAGGACCCCATGGTGCCCGCCGCCAACCCCGAGGCCCGCCCCAGCGCCGCCGCCGTCAACTGTGCGCCCTGCGCGAACGGGCGGTTCCACTCAAGACGCATCGGCGAGGCTGACGTAGGCTTTCGCTGTGGCCAAAGCAGCAGCTAAGAACCCCATCGAAGTGAAGATCGGCGTTCAGCACTCCCCCCGTGAGATCACCCTCGAGGTAGCCGACACCGCAGAGCAGGTACGCGCCCTCGTGGATCAGGCAGTGCTTGACGGTGGCGTCATCCACCTCACCGACATCCGTGGCCGCCAGGTCATCGTGCCGGCCGCCCAATGCAGTTACATCGAGATCGGCCCGCCCGAGTCGCGTCGCGTAGGTTTCGGCGCCGACTGAACCTAGGCGTTGAGGCCCAACTCCCGCATCCGGGCCGCGTGGGCGTCGGTCAGGCGCGCGAACATCCGACCGAGTTCGGCCAGGTCGGTGCTGCCAACCAGCAACTCCCCCATCGCCTCGCGTTCGGCGGCAACGCGTTGGGACTGTGAAAGGGCCTCGCCGACCAGTCGGCGTCCCCACAAGGACAACCGGCTGGCAAGGGTCTTGTCCGCCGAGATCATCCGCCGCACGGTTGGCACGACAAACGACGAGTGGCCCAGATCCGAGCACACCGCGTCCACCAGCACCCGCGACTCCTCATCGACGAACTGCCCCACCTCTCGGTAGAAGTCCGAAGCGATCCCGTCGCCCACGTAGATCTTGACCAGCGCCTCGGGGTAGTCGGCCGGGGCGGTCGATCTGTGGAAACTCTCGATAGGAGTGACGAACGGACGCATGGCCGCCATTGGGTCGGCGCCGCGCGCCCGCAACCCCTCGGCCAGGATCTTGTAATGGCCGTACTCACCTATAGCCATCTCGGTGACCGCTTCTCGTCCGGCCAGGTCCGGTGACAGAAGCGCGTCCTGGGACAAGCGCTCGAACGCCTGGAGTTCGCCGTAGGCAAGAACCCCGAGCAGGTCGATGGTCGCCTCTGGTCGTCGGTTTTCCACGCGGTCAAGGCTACTGCCCGCGTCCGGTCGTTGACGCTGGGTGTGCCCGTGGGAGAATGGCGGTGACTATCAATGGAGACAACCATCAACGATCCGAGTTTCGAAGACTTGGGAGTTCGCCCGGAGACCGTGGCCTCCCTAGCCGAGAAGGGGATCACACACCCCTTCCGCATCCAGCAACTGAGCCTGCCCCTGGCCCTCGACGGCCACGACGTGATCGGCCAGGCCAAGACCGGCACAGGCAAGACCCTGGCGTTCGGTATCCCCCTGCTCGAGCGTCTCGAGCCAGGCAAGACCGCCCCCCAAGCGCTGGTCATCGTCCCCACCCGCGAGTTGTGCCTGCAAGTGGCAGAGGACATCGACGAGGCTGGCAGACAGGCCGGGGCCCGGGTCTTGGCGATCTACGGTGGCAAGGCCTACGAACCGCAGATCGAGCAGCTCAAGAAGGGTGTCGACGTCGTCGTCGGTACGCCGGGCCGGCTCATCGACCTTCAGCGTCAGAAGATCCTTAACCTTTCCGAGGTCAAATCCTTGGTGCTCGACGAGGCCGACGAGATGCTCGACATGGGGTTCCTGCCCGATGTCGAGAAGCTGGTATCCATGGTCCCGCCGGTGCGCCAGACCATGCTCTTCTCAGCGACCATGCCCGGGCAGATCCTCAACCTCGCACGCCGTTACATGACACAACCCACGCACATTCGCGCCATCGACCCCGGCGACGACACCGCGACGGTTGATGCCATCGAGCAGCACGTCTGGCGCGCCCACTCCATGGACAAGCCGGAGCTCATCGGGCGGATTCTGCACGCTGACGGCCGCGGCCGGACGATGATCTTCTGCAAGACGAAGCGGGCTGCCCAGAAGCTTGCCGACGACCTCGCCGAGCGTGGCTTCAAGGCCGGTGCCGTGCATGGCGACCTCGGACAAGGCGCTCGGGAGAAGGCACTTCAACAGTTCCGTGACGGCGTGCTCGACGTACTGGTCGCCACCGATGTGGCAGCTCGCGGGATCGACGTCGAGAACGTCACCCACGTGATCAACTACACCTGCCCCGACGACGAGAAGACCTACCTGCACCGCATCGGCCGTACCGGTCGGGCCGGCGCCGACGGGGTCGCTGTGACCCTGGTGGACTGGGACGACATGCACCGCTGGAAGTTGATCGACAAGGCACTGGGCCTGCCGTTCGCGGACCCCATCGAGACGTACTCGACCTCCGATCACGTCTACACAGGTCTGGGAATACCGCGCGACGCCCCCAGTCGGCTCGTTCCGCCGAAGCCTGACGCCGACCGGCCAGCTCGCAAGCCCGACCGCGATCGGGACCGGGGCCGTGACCGCGGGCGTACCTCAGGGCAGAGCAAGCAGCCCAGGGAGAGGTCCGAGTCCGCCCCTAAGGCAGATGGGGGCAAGCCCCGGCAGCGCCGGAGGACCAGGCGCAGCCCCGGGGATCAGAACAAGCAGGCGCCCACGCAGTGACTTAGCCGGTGAAGGTCAGGACTTGATCCGGACCTTCACCCAACTGCGCGCCGAACAACTCGGGCACTTCATCCAGACCCGATCGGTACGCCCCGGGCCGGGGATGTACATCATGGGCATGGCCAGCTTGGCGGCCTGCACGACGGACACCACCGAACGGGAGTCGCAGCGACTGCAGTGCAGTGCGACGCTACCCACGGACGGCGGCATGACATCGTCGCTGAACAGGGACCGCTTTCCCTGCGGATCCGCCATCCTGCGCGGCTGATCCGAAGGCGTGGGTACGCGACGAAGTGTCGCCGGACGTTCACTCATGACTGCTCCATCATCAACGCTGCGAGTTCACGGTATGCCTGCGCGCCACGCGACCTGCGGGCCGTCGACAGCACCGAACGACCGGTGCCGGGTGCCTCAGCGAAGCGCACAGATCGCGAGATGGGGCTCAGCACCGGCAACTGGAACTGCTCCTCGATATCGGCGAGCACCTCGCGTGCCAATCGGGTGCGCGCGTCGTACATGGTGGGTAGGACCCCCATGATCCGCAACCCCCGGTTCGTGTAGCGGCGCACATCATCGATTGTCTCCAGCAATTGCGCCACGCCGCGGTGCGAGAGGGTCTCGGCCTGCATCGGGATCAACACTTCGGTCGCGGCGGTCAGCGCGTTGATCGTGAGGACACCCAGCGACGGGGAGCAGTCGATCAGGACCACGTCGTAATCGTCGGCAACCTCGTCAAGGGCTTCACGCAGGACGTACTCGCGCCCGGTGCGATTGGCCAGTTGCATCTCGGCACCCGACAGCTCGATCGTGGCCGGGAGCAGGTCGGGACCTTCAGGAGTGGCCGTGATCGCCATCCTGGGGCCAAGCCGGCCGAGCAGGACATCGTGCACTGTGAACTGCACCTGTTCTGGTTCGACCCCCATCGCGAAAGTCAGACAGGCCTGCGGGTCGAGGTCGATGAGCAGGACCTTACGACCTGCCTCGGCCAGGGCCGCCCCCGTGGAGGCAACCGTCGTCGTTTTGGCGACGCCGCCCTTCTGGTTGGCGACCGCCACGATCCGTGAACTCACGACTACCCCTGCACCTTGCCTTGCCCCACGTACAAAGCACTATTGTGCCCCAGTGAGCACACCGCGGTCGACAGCCCTCCCCAAGGGAGTGCGGCGTGTTCGGATCCCGGCACTCGACATCGCCGCGTTACGCGCCGACGGAGGCCCGATGGGCACGATCCTGCTGGCGCCCGGCTTCACGGGCAGCAAGGAGGACTTCCTGGCGATCATCGCTCCTCTGAACGCGATGGGTTGGACCGTGGTCGCCATCGACCATCGCGGACAGTACGAGTCCGCGCGCGCCGAGGACTACAGCCTCGACTCCTGGGCGGACGACTTGTGCGAGGTGGCTCAGGGGCTTCCCGGTCCGGTTCACCTGGTCGGCCACTCACTCGGGGGCCTGATCGCCGGGCGGGCCGCACCGCGGTTCGACTGGGCTTCAGTCACCCTGCTCAACTCCGGATCGGGGCCCATCCACCAGTCCCAGCACGACCGACTCAGACTGCTCATCCAAGCACTTGAACACTTCAGCCTCGAGCAAATCTGGGAGGCGAAGGTCGCTGCCGACACCGCTAACGGTTTGCCCAATGTGCCCGCGGACATCATGGCGTTCCTCCGGCAGCGTTTCCTGCGAACCGACCCGCGAAGCCTGTCCGTGATGTCCCAGGTGCTTCTCGACGGACCTCCACAGGACCTCCGGGGCGCAAGGGGGCGACTGCTCATCGCGTTCGGAACCGATGACCCCGACTCATGGTCATGGCAGGCCCAGGTTGATCTGGCGGCACGTTGGCGTGCCCGACTCGCCACCATCCCGGGCGCCGCACATTCGCCTGCGGTGGAGGCCCCCGAACAGACAGCTGCGCTGTTGGCAGCCACCTTCATCGATGCCGGTGACCCGCGGTGTGTAAGAAGTCGACGCAGTGGGTATGCCTTGGGCATGCGAATCGTCACGCCGCTGGCAGCCGACCCGGCAGCGATCCGTCACGCCCGCAAAGCGGTCATCGACCAGCTGTGGGCCTGGGGTCTGTCAGAAATCGCGGACGACGCTGAAATCATCACGAGCGAACTGGTCACCAACGCGATCTCGCACGGTGGCGGCTGCGTCGAACTGCGCCTGTCGGCCTTGCCGGACCGGATCCGCATTTCCGTGATGGACTGCAACCCTCAGGCGGTTCCGGCTGTGGCCGGCGAGCGTGGCCTGCTCATCGGTGGCCGTGGCATGACTTTGGTCCAGACTCTTGCCTGCGACTGGGGCGTTGAGGTCGGCGCCGACGGCAAAGAGGTCTGGGCCGAACTCGCTGCCTAGGCTGGCACGGCGCGATTAGTCCGGACACCTCCCGGTTAGTCCGGACACCCCCCGGTTAGTCCGGACACCCCCCGGTTAGACCGGACACCCCCCGGTTAGTCCCGCCCCCGGTCAGTCCCGCCTCCCGGTTAGTCCGGACACCTCCCGGTCAGTCCGGACACCCCCCGGTTAGACCGGACACCTCCCGGTTAGAGGTTGTGCTGTTCGTTAGCAAATACACGCGTGGAAACGCTAACCAACAGCACAACCTCTAACCAAGTGCCGCCGGCCGGGCTTGGTCGCCGCCGGCCGGGCTTGGTCGCCGCCGGCCGGGCTTGGCCGCCACCGGCCGGGCTTGGCCCCGCTGGCCCCCGCTGGCCTACCCGTTCAGTTCGATGAACCCGAAGACCGCATTCCCGATCAACTGTGCGGCGATCGCCGCCAGCAACATCCCGGAAATCCGGGTCAGAACCGTGATCCCGCCCGTTCCCAGGACTCGAGCAATGCCAGTGCTGAAGCGCATCGCCAAGAAGAGCACCAAGTGCACTGCCAGGACCCCCAGTGCCACCGAGGCAAGTTGCCCGGACGTGTCGGCCTGCTGCATGAACAGCATCACCGCCACGATCGCCCCCGGTCCCGCGATCAACGGGGTACCGAGGGGCACCAGGGCCACGTTCACATCGTCGGATCCCGCAATCGAGGTGCCCTTGCCCATCAGCAGTTCAAGAGCGACAATCAGCAGCAACAAACCCCCACTGGCCTGCAGTGCTGGCACGGACACGTGCAGATAATCCAGGATTGCCTGACCGAACACCGCGAAGCCGACGATGACCCCGAGCGCGGTGAGAGTGGCCTGCAGCGCCAGCCTGTGCATCTGCGCTGGGCCGCGCTTGTGGGTCAACCCCAGGAAGATCGGCACGATCCCGGGCGGGTCCATGATCACGACCAACGTGACGAAGACAGACCCGAAGAGCCGCCAATCCACGGCTACTGGTCAGATGGCGCCGGAGGCGGCGCAGTGGTGGCCTCTGCGGTGATCCCAAGGATCTGGCGGGCCTGTCCGAGTACCGACGCATCACAGCGGACGTCGTAGTGCTCAGCGGTTATCTGGCTGCGCGACAGGAAGTCCCGCTTGCCGCCGGTGAAGGCGTAAGAGAGCAAGCCGAACACGATGCCGAATGCCGCACCATAGACCAGTCCGAGCATGATCAAGGAGAACGTGCTGCCATCACCTCGGGCGAACAGCGACACGAACAATCCAAGCAGCAGACCGAACCAGGCACCCATGCCGAGCCCGCTCAGGGCTGCCCTGCCCCAGGAAAGACGACCGACGACGGCCTCGACGAGACGCAGGTCGACGCCGACGATGGCCACGTTCTGCACCGGGAACTTGTTGTCGCTGAGGGTGTCCACGGCGGCCTGCGCCTGCGCGTAGGTGTTGTAGGTGGCAAGGACCGGACGGCCTTCCAACTGCTTGAAGGGGTCAGCGTTCGACATTGAGCTCCTTTGGTCGTTACCACGAGGGTATCTGGTGGCTTACCAGCGACCAGGCAGGCTCTGGTGGCCCCGCCGCGACGCCAGGCGCACGTCAGCCGCGCAGCTTGTACTCCTCGAGCAGCCGACGGGCGATGATCATCCGCTGGATGTCGGCAGTGCCCTCACCGATCATCAGCATCGGCGCCTCACGGTACAGCCGCTCGATCTCGTACTCCTTGGAGTAGCCGTAGCCGCCGTGGATGCGGAAGGAGTCCTCGACGACCTCCTTGCAGTACTCGCTGGCCAGGTACTTCGCCATCCCTGCTTCCAGGTCGTTGCGGGCGCCGGAGTCCTTGGTGCGGGCTGCACGCACCATCATCAAGTGGGCCGCCTCGACCTTGGTCGCCATCTCCGCCAGGCGGAAAGCCACTGCCTGGTGCTCGGCGATCGGCTTGCCGAAGGTCACGCGCTGCTGGGCGTAGTCGACACCGAGTTCGAACGCGCGGTTGGCCAGCCCACAGGCACGAGCCGCGACGTTGACGCGGCCCACCTCGACTCCATCCATCATCTGGTAGAAGCCTCGACCGGTCTCGCCACCCAGCAGCGCGTCGGCGCTCAGGTGGAAATCGCTCATCACCAGTTCGGTGGTGTCGACGCCCTTGTAACCCATCTTTTCGATCTTGCCCGGGATGGTCAGACCGGGAAGCACCTCGCCAAAACCGGCCGGCTTCTCGATGAGGAAGGTGCTCATCTTCTTGTAGACGCTGGCCTTCTCGTCGGCCTCGCTGTCGGTGCGCACCAGCACTGCACACAGGGTGGAACTGCCGCCATTGGTCAGCCACATCTTCTGGCCGTTGAGGACGTACTCATCACCCTCGCGCACGGCTTTGGACTGGATCGCGGCCACGTCGGAGCCGCACCCGGGCTCGGACATCGAGAACGATCCGCGCAGGTCACCGGTGGCCATCCGGGGCAGGAAGTCCTTCTTCTGAGCATCAGTGCCGTGCTGCATGATCATGTAGGCGACGATGAAGTGGGTGTTCACAATCCCCGAGACGCTCATCCAGCCGCGCGCGATCTCCTCCACGCACAGGGCGTAGGTCAGCAGTGACTCCCCCAGTCCGCCGTACTCCTCGGGGATCATCAACCCGAAGATCCCCATCTCTTTCATGCCCTCGACGATCTCGGTGGGGTACTCGTCGGCGTGCTCGAGACGCTGGGCGTTGGGGATGATCTCGTTCTCCACGAAATCGTGCACAGCGGACAGGATCTCCTGCTGCACGTCGGTCAAGCCTTCAGTCTGCGCCAATCGCCCCATGGTGATGCCTCCAACCGTTGTTACTCGTGAGTATCCCACCGGCCCGGTCAACGGGCAGCAGGAGGTAGGGCGGCCGCGTACCGAACCTGGTTGGCACAAGTGCCGGAAGCGCCGATGGCCGGCCAGTCACACGCCCGAAGAGGCTCACCTCGGTACGGCTGGCAGAAGCAGGTCCTAGGCGGTGAGCCGCAGCGGCGACAACCCCACCTTCACCTTGCCCTTGCGAATGGGCTTGCACTTGCCGGACAGGTCGCAGGCCTCGTTCACCCTGAACGAGGCAGGCACCTTGAACGACACCATCTTGTTGGTGGGCCGGTACACGTAGTAGTCGCGCGCCGAGCCCTTGGTGGTCAGGCAGACCGTTACCGACTTGGTGATCGTGCAGCCCTTGTTGTTCTTGCCCGGCAGGTTCTCCAGAAGGGTCTGGTAGGCCACACCCGGCTTGAGCAGCACGCCGGACTGCGAGGTCGGCCAGACGCCCAGACCGTAGTCGTCCCACCCGTACCAGTCGACCTGGACCAGACCGTTGTACAGCGATGCAAGGTAGGTCTGGGCCAGATACGCGGCGCCGGTGTCCTGGGAGTACTTCTTCTTGGGCCAGCCGTTGTTGCGCTGGTTTCCGTAGTTCATCTCGGTGTCGAGCACCGGCACCTTCTTGTAGCCCGCCTTGGCGATCGCCTCCTGTGCCATGGCCACACCTTCGGCCCGCTGGGCGAGGTTGCCGTTGCCGGGCCCCTTCTTCAACCAGGGGTAGGCGTGGATCGCGATGCCGTCAGGCTTTCCGCCCTGCTTCTTCAGCGCCTTCAGGTACTGGGTCAGCCAGCTCTTCTTGACGAAGTTCTTCTTCTGAACGATCGTGCTGGACGCCGTCATCACATCGGCTGCCGGGTCGACCTGGCGTACGGCCTTCTCTGCGGCCACCGTCAGCTGGGCCATCTCGACCGGGCTGTTTCCTGTGCTGCTGAACATCGCAGTCAGATTCGCCTCGTTCCAGATCTGGTACTCGGTGATCTGGCCCTTGTAGCGGGCGGCTACTTCGCGAACCCAGGTGGTCCAGTCCTCGATGTCCTTGGGCCCGGAACTGCTGCCCCCGGGGAAATACTCGCAGTTCGTGTAGTTCCCCGGCTGGCAGGGCGGCTTCACATTGCTGGCTGCCCACTCTGGGGTGTAGCCCAGGACGTACATGATGTCCTGCGCACCGGTCGCCTTGGCGTTGGCCACCACCTGGTCCAGCACCGTCCAGTCGTAGACGCCCTTGGCCGTGTTGACCTGGTCCCAGCGCACGCCGTTGTCCCAGATCCGGATGCTGCCGAAGCGCTCCTCCGGCGTGGGCGGGGTGTCAGTCAGGCTGTGCACATGCATTCCGAGCAAAGAGGCCGGGATCTTCTTGAAGGTCGGCTTCTCCTTGCCCGGTTTGGGCAGTGTCGTGATGGCTGCAGCGGCAGGCATGGCCGTGGCCAGCACCAGCCCGGCGACGACTGCGGTGATCACCGGAGATTTGCGCATTGGGGACTCCCGTCGAACTGTCAGCGGACACCGCCGTCCTGGGCACTCGGTCGCGGCGAGAAGACGCATCAGTCTAACCCGCACTTCCGGGCGTACCGGGACCTCGGAAAGTAACTATTCGATATCCGACGCGGCAGCGCCGTTCCCGGTTCCCTGCGGTCCTTGCAGGGTCATGTTCCTACGTCGGTCCGGCAGTGGCTTTCGGTGAGAATGTGCAACCTCACGTGTCACATATTCACCGAAAGGCGCCTATCAACGACAGGGGCAATCGGTCATGCCAGGCCTGGCAGCCGAACGGCCCCGTTCTGACAGCCGCCAAAAAGGTAACAGGGTCAGCCCTGGGGCGCCTCGAACGTCTTGGTGCGTGCCATCCCGGCCGCGCGTCCCTTGGCCGAGATCACCAGGGCCATCTTGCGGGAGGCCTCGTCGATCATCTCGTCGCCGAGCATGACCGCACCCTTGGCGCCACCCTGAGCCGAGGTGTAGTAGTCGTAGGCATCGAGGATGAGTTCGGCGTGGTCGTAGTCCTCCTGACGCGGTGAGAAGACCTCGTTGGCGGCATCGACCTGACCCGGGTGCAGCACCCACTTGCCGTCGAAGCCGAGCGCCGCGCTGCGCCCTGCCACCCGCTTGTAGCCCTCGACGTCCTTGATCTGCAGGTACGGTCCGTCGATGGCCAGCTTGTCGTGGGCACGCGCAGCCATGAGGATGCGCATGAGGATGTAGTGGTAGGCGTCGCCCACGTCGTAGCCCTGGGGCTGCTCGCCGACGACCAGGGACTTCATGTTGATGCTGGCCATGAAGTCGGCCGGGCCGAAGATGATGGTCTCAACGCGTGGACTGGCGGTCGCGATGGCGTCGACGTTGATGAGGCCCAATGCGTTCTCGATCTGGGCCTCGATCCCGATGCGCCCGACCTCGAAACCGTTGGCCTTCTCGATCTGGGTCAGCAGCAGGTCCAGCGCCACGACCTGCTCAGGGGTCTGCACCTTGGGAAGCATGATGCAGTCAAGGTTCGCCCCGGCCCCTTCGACGACCTCCACCACGTCCGCGTAGGTCCACTGGGTCGTCCAGTCGTTGACCCGAACCACGCGGACCTTGTCCTCGTAGCCACCCTCATTGAGCGCCGCGACGATGTTCTTGCGGGCATCGGGTTTGGCCAGGGGCGCGACGGCATCCTCGATGTCCATGAACACCTGGTCGGCTGGCAGGCCCTTGGCCTTCTCCAGCATCTTCGGGCTGCTGCCCGGGACGGCCAGGTTCGAACGGCGGCTACGCAGGTTTTCGCTCATGATCCGACGATATCCAGCCACTCACGAGCGCCTGTCACACCCCCGACTCGGCGACCGGTGGACGACCTGCGCGCACCACGATCACCAGTCCGGCGAGCATGACCGAAAGGCCCAGGACCAGCGACAAGCCCACACTCTGGCCCAAGAAGATCGCGGCCAGGATCGTAGCCCCTGGCGCCTCGAACAGGATCGCCGTGCTGACGACTGTGGCCGAGGTCCTGTGCACGACGGCGTTCATGACCGAATGGCCACCGATCTGGGCGACCAGGGTGATGGCCAGGATCAGCACCCAGTCCCTGCCCGCGTAGCCAGCCAGCGGGACTCTCAGGACCAGGCACACGGCGAGTAGAAACACCGCAGCCGCACCGTAGACGGCCACGGTGTACGAGCCGAGGTCGGTGACCGCTCTGAGTCGCTCGCCGAAAGCGACGTACACCGCCGCAAGCACAGCCGCGACCAGTGCCAGCAGCATCCCTGCCAGGGAACGGCCCTGCAATGACCCCCCGAAGCCGGTCAGCAGCAGCACACCCAGGATGCTGATCCCGATCCCGACCCAAACCGCGCGGGCAGGCCGGGTTCCGAAAGCCCTGGAGATTAGGGCCGACCAGATCGGCTGCGTGGAGATCATGGCCGTACTCAAGGCCACCGTGGTGAGGCGCAACGACGGAATCCAAGTCCCGAAGTGGGCAGCTAGCGCGATCCCTGGCCCGATGGCCGACGCTGACAACTGGGGTCGTCTACGCGTGGCGAGCATCCAGCCCCAAGTCAAGCCGGTGGCCAGCAGGCATCGGTACATCGCGATCGCCAGGGCAGGAGCCGCACAGGCAGCGATCAGCGGTGCAGATGCGCTGACACAGACAACAGCGACAGCGAGCAGGCCGGCGTCGCGCGCCGACACCGAACCGGTCAGGCGAGATCCGCCAAGTCGATCGTGTTCTTCGCCGGCGGGGCCTTGATGACGACCTTCTTGTCCCACTCGGTGAAGTCGACCTGGCTGTTCTCGCCGGTGTCCGGCGAACTGGTGATCAGCAGCGGGTAGGCCTTACCAGTCGTGGCCACCCACAACGTCCCGGCGGCGCTGGTCACCGGGACCGCAGGCTGGTCCTGCGCCGCCCCGACTTCGCCCACCTCAGCCGGACCACTGGTGCGCAGGAACTGCGCCATGATCGGTTTCATCGTGGAAGTCTGCTTGAAGGACTTCAGTTTCGGGTTGTCGAGGTTGCCTGCGACCCACTTGTCGCCGATCTCCTTGGCCTTCTTCTTATTGAAGGCCTCGGTCCAGTAGGCCTGGTCCCCCTTGATGTAGATCGTGCCGTCCACGACCCGGGTCTTCAAAGTCGTCTCGCCTGCACTTCGCTTGCCGTCGCTGGAGTCTTTCGTCACCACAAGGTCCAAGGCGGCCTGCGGGCTCTCGCCGACTATCCGGACACTGCGCGCGGACATCGCGGCTTTGTTCGCCTGCGCGAGGAGTTTCTTCGGCCCGAACTGCTCGACGCCGTTCGGTTTGCCCACCGGCTCTGCGCTGGCAGCGGGGGGCGCGGATTCAGACCCCGAGGCCGACGCCGACGGCGACTCCTCGGCGTTGTTGTCGGAACTGGAGCAGCCCCCGAGCGCGGCCAGAACAATTGCTCCGGCTGTGAGCATCGCCACTCGCATGGCCCTTACCGCCTGTCTTCGATGAACGGGTACGGCCAACACGGTACCCAACGGCCCAAGTGAATGCCGTGACCAGGCTTCCGTGGGGCGATAGCCTGCGCACGTGACCGTCACTCGCGCCTATATCGCCCGCCTTCGCGGTTCGGCGGTGTTCGACCCCAACGGCGAACAGTTGGGCAAAGTGCGCGATTTCGTCCTGATCCTGCGCCATGGCACCGCCGCGCCCAGGCTCGTGGGCCTGGTCGTCGAGGTGGGTGCCCGGCGCCGCATCTTCTTGCCCATCACCCGGGTGACGAAGATCGACGTCGGTCAGATCGTGTCGACCGGGATGCTGGATCTGCGCCGCTTCAAGCTGCGCCCCGGGGAAACGCTGGCCATCGGGGAACTGTTCGACCGCACAGGGACTCTGCGCTCCACCGGGGAAGGTGTCAAGATCCTCGACCTCGCCATGCAGCAGAACGCACACCGGGACTGGGAGATCTCCCAGGCCTACGTGCGCAGCGGGGGCAGGGGGCTCGGCCGACGTGGACATACCCGTGTTGTGGACTGGAGCGACCTGTCCGGTGTGGGACTCGTCGAAGAGGACCAGGCCGTGGAGTCGATGCTGGCCTCACTGGTCGAACTACGTCCGGCAGATGTGGCCAACGTCCTTCACGACCTTCCCGAGAAGCGCCGGCTGGAAGTGGCCCGGGCCCTGGACGACGAGCGACTGGCCGACGTCCTCGAGGAGATGGCCGAACACGACGCCGTGCAGATCATGAACGCCTTGGAGTCCGAACGGGCCGCCGACGTGCTTGAGGAGATGGACCCCGACGACGCGGTTGACCTGCTCAGCGACCTGGCGCCCGAGCAGGCCCGACGCCTGCTGGAGTTGGTGGAACCCGAGGACGCCGAGGACCTGCGACGCCTGCTTCGGTACGACGAACTCTCAGCAGGCGGGATGATGAGCCCGGATCCGGTGATCGTGGCCGCTGACGCCACTGTTGCCGAGGCTCTCGCGCAGATCCGCAACCCCGACCTGTCGCCGGCGTTGGCGTCCCAGGTCTACGTCGTTCGCCCGCCCATGCAGACACCCACCGGCAAGTTCCTAGGGGTGGTGCACTGGCAACGCCTACTACGCGAGCCGCCCAGCGACTTGGTCTCCCGGGCCATCGACAAGGACCTCGAACCCCTGCCCCCCGACTCGCCACTGCCGTTGCTGACGCGCTACTTCGCGGCCTACAACCTCGTGGCGGTTCCAATCGTCGACGACGCGAACCATCTGCTCGGCGCTGTCACGGTGGACGACCTGTTGGACCACCTGCTCGGCGAGAACTGGCGCGATCAATCCTCTGGGCTCGCCCATGAGTGATCGCAACAGTCTGGATCAGCCGGCCCGCGGGCGGCCCTCGATCAAACCGTCGTTCGCCCCCGAGACGTTCGGGAAGGTGTCCGAACGCGTGGCGCGCTTCCTGGGCTCCTGGCGCTTCATCGCGTACATGACCGGGTTGATCGCCGCCTGGGTCGTCTACAACATCGTCTCCAGCAGCGCCGTCGACCCCTATCCCTTCATCTTCTTGACACTGCTGCTCAGCCTTCAGGCCTCCTACGCCGCACCTCTGATCCTGCTGGCACAGAACAGGCAGGACGACCGTGACCGCGTGCAGATCAAGGAGGACCGCGAGCGCACAGAGCGACTGATAGCCGACACCGAGTACCTCGCTCGTGAGATCGCGGCCCTGCGCATCGGTCTAGGTGAGGTCGTCACCCGCGACTACTTGCGCCGTGAACTGCGCGACCTGATCGACGACCTCGAGCGCGGCGACGACACCTGAGCCCCGCATGACCTCTGGGGCGGCCTCGTACGATTGGCACATGTCCCTACCCGATGCGATCACCGCAGCGCTGGCCTCCGTCGAGGATCCTGAGATCCACCGCCCCATCACCGAGTTGGGAATGGTCAAGTCGGTGGCAGTCGATGCCAACGGAATGGCGCATGTCGAGGTCTACCTCACGATCGCTGCCTGCCCGATGAAGGACACCCTGCGTGAACGGATCGAACGGGCAGTGGCGGGTGTTCCCGGTGTGCTGGCTGTCTCCTTGAGTTTCGATGTGATGAGCGAGGAACAGCGCAAAAACCTGCGCGAGATGCTGCAGGGCCCGCAGAAGGAGAACCCCTTCGACCGGCCTGGGAACCTTACGAAGATCATCGCAGTGGCCTCTGGCAAGGGCGGAGTGGGCAAGTCGTCAGTGACCGCGAACCTAGCCGTGCAGCTGGCGGCGATGGGCAACAAGGTCGGACTGATCGACGCCGACATCTACGGACACTCCATCCCCCGACTGCTCGGGGTGACCACTGCCCCCACTGTCGTCGAAGGCATGCTCATGCCACCGCAGACCTACGGTGTGGCGAGCATCTCGGTGCTGCCGTTCAAGTCCGGCGGCAACAGCCAGGCAGTCGCATTCCGGGGCCCCATGTTGCATCGGGCACTGAATCAGTTCCTGACCGATGTGTATTGGGGCGATCTCGACTGGCTGCTTCTCGACCTGCCACCGGGCACAGGGGACGTGGCCATCTCCGTGGCGCAGTTGCTCCCGCGCGCCGAGATCCTAGTGGTGACAACTCCGCAGGTGGCCGCCGCCGAGGTCGCCGTGCGTGCCGGCATGCTCAGCGAGTACACCAACCAGCGGGTCATGGGTGTGGTCGAGAACATGAGTGCGTTCCCCTGCCCGCACTGCGGGGAACCGATGGACTTGTTCGGTGCCGGTGGCGGCGAGATCGTCTCTAAGCAGCTGAGCGCGTCACTGAAGACTGACGTCCCGCTATTGGGCAAGATCCCGTTCGACGTCCGGCTGCGTGAAGGCGGTGACCAGGGTCGGCCGTTGGTCTTGGATGTACCCGACGCGCCTGCTGCTGGCGCCATCCGGGATATCGCCGATCGGTTCGCCGCCAAACCCCGGGGCCTGGCCGGTCTGAACCTGGGGATCTCTCCGGTCGCCAGGTAGCGGGTTCAGGTCGCGTTCGGGTCGATCGGCGAGGAAGCAGACTTCTGTTCGGGCTTCGCGGGTGCATCCAACGGCTCGGTCAGCGAGGACAGCATCCGCTTGGGATGAAGGTCGGCCAGGGACTGTAGGTCCTTGGTCACCGAACTCAGGTCCGCAGAATCCCCAAGTTGCGCGCGCGCCGCACCTGCGGTCTCGCGCGCCTTGGCCACGAAACGCCCCGCGCTGGATGCTGCACCCGGCAACTTGTCGGGGCCGAACACCAGCAGAGCGAGCAGTCCTAGGACCAGTAACTCGCCCAAGCCGATGTCGAACACCCCTCCAGAGTACGTCAGCGCTGGCCGAGGGTGACCTGTATCTCTTTGCCGCTCTCCAGCGTCAGGGTGATCTTGTCGCCAGGAGCGTTCTTGCGGATGTCGGTGATCAGCGCCACTGCGTCGTCGACACGCTCGCCGTTGACGGCCACGATCACGTCGCCGTCTTGTAGCCCGGCCGCCTGCGCCGGGCCACCGGCTGTGACTGCCTGGACCCGGGCACCCTGGCCTGAGAAGTTGAAATCGATCTCGGCGCCGATGATGGGCGTCGAGGCCTCACCCGTGCGGATGAGCTCCTGCGCGATCCGGTTGGCGGTGTTGATCGGGATGGCGAAGCCCAGGCCGATGCTTCCGGCCTGGCCGTCTGATCCCGCGCCCAACGACGCGATCGCTGAGTTGACGCCGATCACCTGACCCTCGGCGTTGACCAGGGGGCCGCCGGAGTTACCCGGGTTGATCGGCGCATCGGTCTGGATGGCGCTGATGAACGAGGTCTCACCGCCAGAGTCGCCGCCGGCGGTGACGGGGCGGTCCAGTGCGCTCACGATGCCGCTGGTCACAGTTCCCTCAAGCCCGAGTGGGGAACCGATGGCGATCGCCTGGTCGCCCACCTTGACGCTCTCGGAATCGCCGATGACCACGGGGGTAAGGCCGCTGCGATCAATCTTCACGACGGCCAAGTCGTAGTCGGCGTTGCGGCCCACGAGCTCGCCGGGCAGCCGAGTGCCGTCCTTGAGCACGACGTCGATGGTGCCACTGTCTGCAGCCGCTTCGATGACGTGGTTGTTGGTCAGGATGTACCCGTCCTCACTGACCACAAATCCGGACCCTGAGCCCGCTTGGCCGCTGCCGGTCACCTCCAGGGACACCACGCTGGGAAGCACTGCCTCGGCGATCGCGGCAATCGAGCCATCCGCTCGCGGAGAAAGCCCCTCTGGGCTGCTGGGTGCATTGATCGACACCGACGAGGTCGTGCCGGAGTCACTGGCCAGTTCGTAGCCCAGGGCACCTCCACCGAGGCCGGCCAGCAGGCCGGTGATCGCAGCGATCGCCACGTACTTGCCCGCACCACCGGACTTAGCCGGCGCGGGTGCCTGTGGGGGCGCCCCAGGCGGTGGCGGCAAGTAGCCGTCCGGGCCCGGCGTGGGCCACTGGTTGGCGGGCTCGGGGGTCTGCGCGTACTGCGGGTATACAGCAGTCTGGGCGTACTGCTGATTGGGGTCGAGGACCTGCGTGCTGTGATCCGGGGCCGGCCATTGCCCCGGGTCGGCCGTAGGCTGCGCGTCGGCGGTTTGCTCAAAAGGCCACTGTTGGGCAGGCTCGGGAGCCGGCCATTGGGATGTCGTGTCCGAAGGCGAAGTCGCAGGCGCCTCACTGATGGGATCGCCCGCCGGACCCGCTTGCGGGGTCGCATCGCCGGGCACCTCGGACGGACCGCCCGGCGCAACGTCGTCGTTCGACATCTGTGACTCCTCATGGTCCACGAATGAACTCACGGTAACCCTCTCCCTATTTGAACTCGCACTTCAGGATGCGGTACCGCGCCATAGACCGGAAGCCAGTACGGGTTAGGGGTATGTCAAAGGCATGTAATCGGGCGAAAACCGCAGGAGGGGCACGCGGGCGTCTGCAGTGGGCCGGTACTGTCATGTTCATGGATTCCACCAGCGTCAACGCGAAGGATCTGCTGACCTTCTGCGAGAACTGGAACACCGCCAACCTCACTGCGGAGTCGACCACTGTGAAGGCAAGCGTGCTTCGGCTGCTGTCCTTGTGCGCAGCATTGACAAATGCTGCCGCCGCCGTCGAGGTCGGCTCGCACAATGGGAGCACCGGCTTGGCGCTGTTCGAGGGTATGGCCGAGGACGGAATCCTGACCTCGGTCGAGCCCGATCCGGAGCAGTTGCGCCTTGCGAAGGAGAACTTCGTCGCCGCTGACGTCCCCCACGCCCGCACCCGCCTGATCGCTGCAGACCCGCGCGAGGTGCTCCCGCGACTGACCGATGGCCACTACGACCTGTTCCTGTCCGCCGACAAACCTGCCGATCACGCGGCTTTCGCCGAGCAGGCCGAACGCCTCCTGCGCCCCGGCGGCATCGCGATCTTCTTGGACATCGCCGACGCCGCCGACCCGGCCAAGCGCGAGCCGAACCAGCTAGCAGTGCGGCAATTCACCGAATCGATGCAGAACGATGAACGCTGGCTCACCACCCTCCTACCAGTGGCTGATGGAGTCCTCATAGCGGTCCTGCGGCCTTAGAAGCGCGGACCGTCGGCCAGCCAGCGACCAAGCAGAGCGACGCCAAACCCGGTCGCGCCCAATTGACGCAGCCCCGCATTGACCGTGGAGCGAGCGGGACCTGCGATGTCCAGGTGCGCCCACGGCACATCGTCCACGAACGCCTGCAGGTACAGGGCAGCAGTGATGGAACCCGCCCCCACGTTCTTCGTGGGGATATGGCACCTGTCGGCGATCTGCGAGGCCAAGGAATCGCGATAGCCCTCCCACAGCGGCATCGGCCACACACGGTCACCGGTCGTGGCGCCCGCACGGACCAAAGCACCCGTCAAGCGATTGCGGTTCGAGAACAGCGCCGCATACTCCCGTGACAGTGCCAGCGTGGCGGCGCCCGTGAGGGTTGCCAGGTCGATGATCACATCCGGTGAGTGGTCCCGGCGGGTGTAAGCGAGCAGATCTGCGAGTACCAAACGGCCCTCTGCATCGGTGTTGAGTACCTCTGAGGTCTGGCCGTCGACGTGGGTGATGACATCGCCCGGCCGGTACGAACTCCCACCGAAGGCATTCTCGGCCAATCCCACAACGATGGTGAGGTCGGCGTCCTTGGGCGCTATTGGCAACACCGACAGCACAGCGGCGGACCCGGCCATGTCGGTCTTCATCAGCGCCATCGACTCACGCGGCTTCAGCGAGAGTCCGCCTGAGTCATACGTGATCCCTTTGCCGATGAGGGCCACGCGTGGGCCTTTGCCAGGGCGCCGGAGCACCACCACCCGCGGGGGCGACGCAGAGCCCTGCCCGACTGCCAGCACGCCCCCGAATCCGCCTGCGCGCAACTGAGGAACGCCCAGCACCTCGATGTCCGCTCCCGCCTTCTTCGCGAGCTGACGGGCCCGAGCCACCATCCACGCGGGGTTCTTCGTGTTCGACGGGGTGTTGGCCAGCTCGCGGGCACGCAGGACGGCCTGCGCGCGGTCGACTTGTTCGTCGATTCCTGGGTCGGCCTCGGCCACCAGCAGTGTGCGCGTTTCCGAGTCCGGCCCGTTGGTCGCCCCGCCCAGCATCCAGCCCCGGACGAACTCCCGTAGTTCCTTCGCGCGCGGTGGACTGGTGAACCCCAACGTGCCGGGAGGCACCCGACGCACGACCGAAGCACCGAACTCCGCCCAATCACGCGGCTCGGCGCAAGCAGCCAGCCAGTGCTGATCGCCGTCGGCCTGCAGGAGCACCTCACCCTTGGCAGGAACCAGGGCCCCGGGCAGAACCAGCCCATCACGGCCCACGATGACCAGCCGCCCGTCCGGTCGAGCGGCGCTGCGCGATACCTGCATCGTCATACCGTACAGACAACAGGAACAGCCGGACATGACGAAGCGGGCCCCACTGGTGCAGCGGGACCCGCTTTCGACAATCCGGAGTTACCCGATGCTCTGCAAGAGCCCACCGAGTTCTTCAGCCTCCTCGCGGGAGATCTCAACGACAAGCCGGCCGCCACCTTCAAGTGGAACGCGCATCACATACCCACGTCCCTCTTTGGTGACCTCCATAGGGCCAT
The DNA here is from genome assembly GCA_963818505.1 of uncultured Actinomycetota bacterium. Classification (GTDB taxonomy): domain Bacteria; phylum Actinomycetota; class Actinomycetes; order S36-B12; family UBA10799; genus JADKAV01. The sequence continues at coordinate 121,974 of CAWFSJ010000007.1, read as the reverse complement.
CACCCGTCCGCGGCTTCATGGCCGCCATATCGGTCCCCTTTCGTCGATCACAAGACCATTTGCGTGCCCGCAACGCTGCGGAACTCACCTGCACGCGTAGAGGTAGTCTATCCCGCAACGAGATCCAACGTGTGCTGCCTTCACCTATCCGCAGCCGTAGCCGGACGGCGACCGGCGAACCTCGCGAATCGTGGCAACCAGACCACCACACCGTGACCTTCTGGGTAATCCACCGGAGTTCCCGACTCCACTCGGGTTGGCGGTCCCAATCGGTCGACCGTTGGCAATGCAGGCACATCCATGCCGAATTGCAGCGTCTTACGTGCGCTCAGGCGGAGTCTCCTGTCGCTGACGGCGGCGCGAAAGGGTTGTCCTGCTGCGCAGCTGCAGGTACCGCGGGCGTCACAGATGCAGCTTCCAACTCGGCGATGCGGTTGCGCAGCGACACCAGAGCCGCGTCCACGTCATCCATCCGGTAGCCGCGGACAGCCACGGCGAACCGCAATTGATCCACGTCAGCCGGGCTGGGACGTTCAGGCAGGAGCTGGATGTACCGCTCCCGGGTGGGCTGAGGCACTTTGGGCAGTCGGCCCGCCAGCACCAGAGCGAACCCCACGATCAACGCCAAGGCCAGAAGAGCGAAAAGCCAGGTCATCCGCGACTCCCTTCACCCAGCATTAAGACAGGAACTAGTGACAGTCTGGCACCTTATGGACCGCCCACCACCTCTGGCATTCGGCCCTCACCATTTCCCCGCAGACGAGTTGCTGGTGATGGCGATCATCAATCGGACTCCGGATTCCTTCTACGACCAGGGGGCGACCTACGCCCACGACGCCGCACTCGAGCGCGTTGATCAGGTCGTGGAACAGGGAGCGCAGATCGTGGACATCGGCGGGGTCAAAGCGGGCCCCGGGCAGATCGTCGACGCCGACGAGGAGAAGCGTCGGGTGGTGTCGTTCGTCGCGGAGGTCGCAGCCCGTCACCCCGACGTGGTGATCTCGGTGGACACGTGGCGCGCCGATGTCGGCGAGGCGGTGTGTGAGCAGGGCGCGACCTTGCTCAACGACGCGTGGGGTGGCCACGACCCCGGACTTGCCGAGGTGGCTGCGCGCTACGGCGTGGGCCTCGTGTGCACGCATGCCGGTGGCCTGACACCGCGGACGCGCCCTCATCGCGTTGCCTACCCCGACGTCATGGCTGACGTGCTCGGCGATGTCCTGGCTGGGGCCAGGCGGGCCGAAGCACTTGGGGTTCCACGCCAGGGCATCCTCATCGACCCCGGTCACGACTTCGGCAAGAACACCCGTCACTCACTGGAGTGCACCCGCCGACTGCCCGAGATGGTCGAGTCCGGCTGGCCGGTCCTCGTGTCGTTGAGCAACAAGGACTTCATCGGCGAGACCCTGGACCGACCCGTGGGCGAACGGCTCGTCGGGACGCTGGCGACCACGGCGGTGTCGGCATGGCTGGGGGCGCGGGTCTACCGCGTGCACGAGGTACCGGAGACCTTCGATGTGCTGCACATGGTGCAAGCCATCCAGGCAAGCCGTGAACCGGCGGTCAGCCGTCGGGGGCTGGCCTAACCCTCGACCACCTGCAACTGGTCGACCTTGCGGATCGCGTCGACCACCTCGCCGGGGTCGTCGGTCAGGTACAGCAGTTCGTGATCGTTGTGCCCGATCTTGGCTTCCGCTGCGAGGGTGTCACGGATCCAGTCGACCAGACCGGACCAGTACGAGGTTCCGACCAGCACGATGGGGAACCTGGTGACCTTGCCGGTCTGCACAAGGGTCAACGCCTCGAACATCTCATCGAGGGTGCCGAACCCGCCGGGGAATACCACGAAGCCGCGGCTGTACTTCACGAAGCAGGTCTTGCGGACGAAGAAGTAGCGGAAGTTCACGCCGATCTCGACCCACTGGTTGATGCCCTGTTCATGGGGCAGCTCGATGCCCAGCCCGATACTCGTCCCACCCGCCTCGAAGGCACCCTTGTTCGCCGCTTCCATGATCCCGGGACCCCCGCCGGTGATCACCGCGTACCCGGCCCGGGCCAGCCGCGCACCCACGTCCTCGGCCGCGGCGTACTCCGGGTGACTGCGGGAGGTGCGGGCACTTCCGAACACGGAGATGGCCGGCCCGACGTTGGCCATGGCCCCGAAGCCCTCGACGAACTCCGCCTGGATCCGCAGGACCCGCCAGGGGTCGGTGTGGACCCAATCTCCGGAGGCCTCACTGTCCAGCAATCGCTGATCGGTCGTGGATCCCCGCGCCAGTCTTCCGCGAAGGACTACTGGACCGCGCTGGCGTTGCGGTGATGGCGGGGCGTTGGCAGGTGACTGCTCATCGGTCATGCAGCCAACATATGCGCCCGGTATGACCTATTGGCAACGCCTCGGTGACGCCTACGGACTAACTGGTGGGCGTCTGCGTTGGGGACGGACTCGAGGAGACCGACGTGCTTGGAGACGGCGACGCGGTGGGTTTGACGCCTGGCCGGTTGAGCGGGAGGTCGTACCGGTCGGCCGCCTCGGGCCCAAGGCCAGCTTCGGCCAGCAACTCCGTGCCAGTACCGCGGTACACGTTCAGGTCGAGCATTCGCGAACCAGAGCCGGGCAAGCGGCCAGAGTCCGTGAACTGCCAGATACGGGCGTGGTCGCGGGGCCAGCCCCTGATCTGCATGGGCTTCTGCTTCAGGAACAGTCCCCAGTTGGCGTGCCAGAGGGGGTACGAGTGAAGTTCCGGATCGGGAAGCAGTCGCCGTTCCATGTAGCGGGTGTAGGAGTAGAACCACGGCGTGCGCCCGGTTCGCTTCTCGACCACTTGCAGCCAGGTCGTGACCCACCGGGTCAGGTCGGCTCGACCGAGGCTCGTGTTCTCGGTTTCCAAGTCAAGGGCCAGTGGTAGGTGTCCTGGCTGAAGTCTCCCGCCGACCCTCGCGGAGGCCTTGCGCGCCTGGGCCTTGGCGTCGGCCACGACCCGCGACTTGCGACTGGTCGGGGTGGCGTAATAGTAGGCGCCGACCAGCAGCCCGGCCCGACGCGCGGCCACCTTGTCTCGCCCGTACCAGTAGCCAGCCTCGGCATGCGCCGAACTGGACGTATCACCGGACTTGATCACCACGAAACGCACGCCGCTGTTCTGCAACTTCTTGAAGTCGAGCACACCGGGGCCTATGTGCTGCCACCGCGAGACGTCGACACCCCGGATATCACTCAGACCCTGGTGCTTCCACGAGGTCGCTTTCGGCTTGGGCTTGTAACCGGCTACCGGTTGGATACCGACGGCGGCCACCGCGGCGCACAGCCCGACTGCACCGACGGCAAGGAACGCCCGATTCATCGCAACCACTCCAACATCTGGTTCTCGCACTTCACAAGATGCTCGATTGGAACATACTCGCCGCGGGTGTGGGCCAAGGACGGATCACCCGGGCCGAAGTTGACCGCTGGCACGCCCAATCCGGAGAAGCGAGCGACGTCGGTCCACCCGAACTTCGGACGCGGAACGCTGCCGGTCACCTCGACGAACGCCCGGGCTGCGGGGTGTCCGAGTCCAGGCATCGCCCCCGGGGAGTTGTCCACGACCTCGATCGGGTACCCCTCGAAGATCTGCTCGACATGGGCGAGCGCCTGGGCAGCGGTCCTGTCCGGTGCGTACCGGAAGTTCACGGTCACCACGCAGGCATCCGGAATCACATTGGTCGCGACGCCCCCTTCGATACCCACAGCGTTGAGTCCCTCCCGGTACTGCAACCCGTCGATGACCGGGCTCAAAGGCTCGTACCGGTTCAACCGGTCCAGGATGTCGCCCGCAGCGTGAATGGCGTTGCTGCCCAGCCAGCCCCGGGCCGAATGTGCCCTTTCCCCGGAAGTGCGCACAAGGGCCCGCAAGGTCCCCTGACAGCCGGCCTCCACACCGGCATCACTGGGTTCCATCAGCACCGCGAAATCAGCCTCGAGCAGGTGCGGGTGTTCGGCGGAGAGCCGGCGTAGCCCGTTGGCCGCGTCATCGATCTCCTCGCATTCGTAGAACACGAACGTGAGGTCGCGACTGGGCTCGGTCAGTTCATGAGCGCAGCGCAACGCCACTGCGCAACCGCCCTTCATGTCGTTTGCACCAAGGCCGTAGAGCCTGCCGTCCTCAATGCGATGAGGCAGGTTGTCGGCTGCTGGCACGGTGTCCAGGTGCCCCCCGAGCACCACGCGTTCCGGCCGGCCGAGCTGCGTGCGGGCGACGACCGTGTTGCCGAAGCGGTGGACCTGCAGGTGATCGCATACCTGCAGCGCCTGCTCGACGGCATCCGCGATGCGCTGTTCATGCCGCGATTCACTGGGGATGTCCACCAGAGCCGCGGTCAGGTTCACGACATCCATCGAAAGATCAAGCATCGACCCACAGTACGTCGCAGCGATCGGCCCTGCCGCACGTGGGCGGTGACCCACCCGGCACTCCCACGTGTGTGGGTGTGACCGGTGCAATGGCAGGCTGGGCCCATGCTGATCACCTCACCCGCAAGCGGGATCGGACTGGCCACCGTCTCGGGGGACACCGTGCTGGACGTCTGGTACCCCTTTCCGGCGCTGAGCCGCGAACCGGCCGACTCCCCCGAGATCTCGCAGGCGATCGATCGGGACCAGGTGCGCAGCGTGCGGGTGGACACGATCGTGACCGTGATCGATGACCTGTCGGCACCCCCGGTGGACACCGCAGATGTCTATCTGCGCCTGCACCTGCTGTCGCACCGACTGGTCGAACCACGCACGGTGAACCTCGACGGGGTGTTCGGGTTGCTGCCCAACGTCGCTTGGACGACCGGCGGACCTGTCGCACTCGACCAGTTGGAAGCCACCCGCATCCGGGCCCGCGGGCGTAGTCAATACCTGACGGTGCTGAGCGTGGACAAGTTCCCCCGCATGGTCGACTACGTGGTTCCCAGCGGGGTGCGCATCGCCGACGCCGACCGGGTGCGCCTCGGAGCACACCTGGCCGAAGGCACCACCGTGATGCAGGAGGGGTTCTGCAACTTCAACGCCGGCACCCTCGGCGCATCGATGGTGGAGGGCCGTATCTCCGCCGGTGTCGTGGTCGGCGACGGATCAGACATCGGCGGCGGGGCCTCGATCATGGGCACCCTGTCCGGGGGTGGCAGCGAGGTGATCACGATTGGAAAGGGTTGCCTGGTGGGCGCGAACGCCGGGGTCGGGATCTCACTGGGAGACGGCAGCATCGTGGAAGCGGGCTGCTACATCACCGCCGGCTCGAAGGTCACCCTGCCGGACGCCAGGGTCGTCAAGGCGCGCGAGTTGTCCGGGGAGCCCGGTTGGCTCTTCCGCCGCAACTCGGTGTCAGGGGCGTTGGAAGCGGTACGCCGGCCAGGGACCTGGGGTTCCCTCAACGAGGACCTGCACAAGAACTGAGGTCCTAATCGCGGAAGTAGGCCCGGTACTTGCGGACCATGCGCGGTTTCATGAACACTCGCACAGGACCGGGCAGCACGTCATAGACCCGCTGATCCTGGGCATTGCCGCCATCTGCGATCCACGGGAAGACCAGCATCGCGTGTTTAGCGTTCCTGTTGGCCGCGTTGAACGCTTTCATGTCAGCCTCTGTCAGGTAGCAGGTCAGCAGTGGCTCGCCTTGGGCTTCCTCGTGCGCGCAGTGCGCGGCGAGCACCAACTGCAAGCCGCGAAGATCGTCGCGCGTCGAATCGGGAAGGTCGTCCGTGCTGCGGAAGTCAGCGTCACAGGCGTCCAGTGCCGCGTGCATCTGCACGTGCTCGGCGGTCAGCGCCTCAACGGTCGCCAGCTCCTTCAGATCCGTGGAACGCTGCGCGATCAACGGAAACAGGAACGTGTCCTCACCCTCATGGTGGTGGTGGAGGTTGTCGGAGAAGAACCACCAGTGCTTGCGCGCCGATGTGATCTCACCGGAGTCCACCAAGTCGTCCACGCGCTCGAGTTCGCGCAACAGAGCACGGTGGATCATCTCGTTCATGGTGAAATTGACGACCATCAGCGACCTTCGATGGGCAGGTAATCCCTCTCCACCGCGCCGATGTAGACCTGGCGGGGCCGGCCGATCTTGGTCTGCGGGTCTTTGATCATTTCCCGCCACTGGGCGATCCAGCCTGGCAGCCGACCCAGCGCGAAAAGGACCGTGAACATTCGAGTGGGGAATCCCATGGCGCGGTAGATCAGGCCGGTGTAGAAGTCGACGTTGGGGTACAGCTTGCGCTCGATGAAGAACTCGTCGGCCAGCGCCACGTCCTCGAGCCGCTGGGCGATCTCGAACAGTGGGTCGTCCACGTGCAGGTGCTCGAAAACGCGCGCCGCTGTCTCGCGCACGATGGCTGCCCGTGGGTCGTAGTTCTTGTAGACGCGGTGGCCGAAGCCCATCAGCTTCACGCCCGCTTCGCGGTTCTTGACCCTGTTGACGAAGGCGTCCACGGGCTCGCCGGAGTCACGGATCTGCTCAAGCATCTCGAGGACCGCCTGGTTGGCTCCGCCGTGCAAAGGTCCGAACAGGGCGTTGACCCCAGCGGACACCGAAGCGAACAGATTTGCATGTGAGGACCCGACCAGCCGAACGGTCGACGTGGAGCAGTTCTGTTCGTGGTCGGCGTGCAGTAGCAGCAGGAGGTCCATGGCCTGGGTCACCACGGGGTCGCTCTCGAAGGGCTCTGCGGGCCAGCCGAAGGTCATCCTCAGGAGGCCCTCGACCAGATTGAGTGAGTTGTCGGGGTACAGCAGGGGCTGGCCCAGTGATTTCCGGTAGGCGTAGGCGGCAATGGTTGGCAGCTTCGCCAACAGGCGATACGTGGAGATCTCCACCTCGTCGTCGTCGAACGGGTCGAGGCTGTCCTGGTAGAAGGTGGACAGCGCACTCACAGCGCTGGAAAGGACGGGCATCGGGTGGGCGTTACGTGGGAAACCGTCGAAGAAGCGGCGCAGGTCCTCGTGCAGGATCGTGTGCATGCGCAGGCGCTGATCGAACTCGCTCAACTCCGCGGCGCTGGGCAACTCCCCGTAGATCAACAGGTAGGACGTTTCCAAGTACGTCGAGTTCTTGGCGAGCTGTTCTATCGGATAGCCGCGGTAGCGCAGGATGCCCGCGTTGCCGTCGATGTAGGTGATGGCCGAAGTGCAGGAGGCCGTGTTGACGAAGCCACCGTCCAGCGCAACGTGTCCGGTCGTGCCCAGCAATTTCGAGGAGTCCAGGCCCGACTCGCCTTCCGTGGCGGGCACCACCGGCAGATCCAGACTCACCCCGGGACCATTCAAGACGAATTCGCTCACGGCCACACGCTAACGCCGCGAGCACTGCACCGTGGTCAGCAGGTCGGAACTCGTTGCTCGCGGTGACGCTACGTGCGCGCGCTAGAGCGTTGCGAGCCTGTCCGCCGCCGCTCTTACGCGTTCATCGGTGGCGGTCAGCGCAACCCGGACGTGCTGCCCACCGGCCGTTCCGTAGAAGTCCCCCGGTGCCACCAGGATGCCCGAATCCGCCAGCGTGTTGACCGTCTCCCAGCACGGCTGCCCCCGGGTTGCCCACAGATACAGGCCAGCCTGTGAGTCGTCGATCCGGAAACCCGCAGACTCCAGCGCAGCCCGAAGGACTGCCCGCCTGCTCCGGTAGACCTCGCGCTGGCTGGCAACGTGTGAGTCGTCATCCAGGGCGGCGCGAGCAGCGGCCTGCACGGGCAGCGGCACCATCATTCCGGCGTGCTTACGCACCTGCAGAAGCCTTTGGATAAGGCCCGGATCGCCTACGGCGAACCCGAACCGGTAGCCGGCCATGTTGGACCTTTTGGACAACGAGTGGATGGCCAACAACCCCGAATGGTCATGGCCGCTGACCTGCGGATGCAACAAGGACACCGGATCGGCGTCCCAGGCCAGTTCGATGTAGCACTCGTCGCTGACCAGAATCTCGCCACGGGCTCGCGCCCTGGTCGCTGCGGCTTGCAGTTCGCTCGGGCTCATCACGGCCCCGGTGGGGTTCGCCGGGGAGTTGATCCAGGTCAACTCGGCGGGCTCACCTGTGACCGTGGTGCGGCAACCTGCCATCAAGGCGCCCACCTCGTATGTGGGGTAGGCGATCGGTGGGCTGGCGACCGTGTCCGCGGCACCGAGTCCGAGCAGCGTCGGCAACCAGGCCACGAATTCCTTGGTGCCGATCAGCGGAAGGATGTTGTCCGGCTCGACTGTGACGCCCAATGAGCGATGCAACCAATCCACGGCCGAATCACGAACCTCAGGGGTCCCCTGGGTGGTCGGATAGCCGGGCGCATCACTTGATGCGGCTAGGGCGTCCTGGACGATCTGAGGCGTCGGATCGACCGGCGTGCCCACCGACAGGTCGACTATCCCGCCGGGATGAGCAGTCGCGCGTTGCTTGGCCGCCGTCAGCCTGTCCCACGGAAAATCCGGCAGTTGCACCTGTTACTCGTCGTGTTCCTGCGGCGGAAGAGCCGCGATGAAGTCGACGTCGTGGTCGATCTTGCCCATCTTCGTGGCGCCACCGGGCGACCCGATGTTGTTGAAGAAGTCGACGTTGGCTTGGGTGTACTCGGTCCACTCCTCGGGCACGTCGTCCTCGTAGTAGATCGCCTCGACGGGGCACACCGGCTCGCACGCACCACAGTCGACGCACTCGTCCGGGTGGATGTAGAGCATCCGCTCACCCTCGTATATGCAGTCGACCGGACATTCGTCGATGCAGGCCTTGTCCTTCAGGTCCACACATGGCAACGCGATGACGTAGGTCATGACGGTCCCTTTCTCGACGTGGCTGAGCCGTTACCCCAAGGCTATAGCGCCTCCATTGAATCGGGTCACCGCCACCCGCGCAAATGAGGCGACGCCGGCTGTTCGGTACGTCAGGCCGGGCCCAGGCTGTGGTCGAGGTACACCAGGGGCGGGGCTTGGAACCTGTCATGAACGATGCTGCGGACCCGGCCCACGACGATGCTGTGGTCGCCACCTGGGTAGACGGCTTCGGTGGTGCACGTCAGGTAGCCGATCGAACCGGTGAGCAGCGCGGTCTCTTCAGCGTCCCTGTGGTACTCGACGACCTCCATCTGGCTGGCAAGAGGGCGGCCCCGTTCGGCGAACCAACGTGCGGCAGCTGCCTGGTCGGCGGAAAGCATGTTCACCACCCAGCGGTCAGTACGAGACACCGCGGTGTGGAACCTCGAGTCCAGTTGCACGCAGAACAGAACCAAAGGCGGTTGCAGTGACACGGAGGTGAAGGAGTTCGCAGTCATCGCATGATCCTCGTCATCCACCCTCGTGGTGACGACCACAACACCGCTGGCACAACGGGCCATGAAGCCACGGAAGCGTTCGGTGTCGTCCATCAGAAGAACGCTAGCCTGGCAGACGGAATCACGCCTGCCCGGTGGTCGGGGCGTCGACCGTTCGAAGATCGACCACCGACATCACATCCACGATCTCCTGGCCGACGAGTTCGTAGCGCTGCAAGAGGGCGTCTCGCAGTGCCTCCACCTTGGCGCGGTTGGCGACAAGGACTTCATGAGCCACGGCCTTCTGCTCCTGGAGCAACTTCTCCACGGCTGCTCTGCCTTGGGCGTCTGCGATCACCCGGCCGACCAGATTGGTGTCCGACAGGCTCGACCCTTGCACGGCTGTCAGGTTGATCAGGGAACCGACCATTCCGGTCGCCCCCACCATCTGCGCTGCCACAGTGGTCGCGTAGTTGAGGTCGGAACTGGGTCCGGTGGAGACCTCTCCGAAGAACAGTTCCTCCGCGACCATGCCGCCGAACGCGATCTGGATCAGCGCTAGCAGTTCGCTACGCGACCGGGTGAAGACGTCGTCGGTGTCGTTGTGCGCCAGCAGCCCGAGGGCGTCCTTGCGCTTGATGATCGTGAGCACCTCGAGGCGGCGTTTCGGTGCAGCGACGTGTGCCACAACCGCGTGCCCAGCCTCATGCGTGGCGATGAGGCGCGCCTCGTGGTCGGTGTAGGCCACGGGCTGCCCCAGTCCGACGTCCGCGACAAGCCGGGCCTTGTGCACATCACGGCTGTTCATGCTGCGCGATCCGCGCCGCAGAGTCTCGACCAGGGCCTCGTCGAAGAGATTCTCCAAACGCGCTGGGGTGTAGCCGGTCGTCAGTGCGGCAATGTGGTCGCGCGCCTGGTCCTCGTCGAGTTCCGGATCATGGGCCCGCTTGGTGAGCATCAGGTCGATCAGGTCGCGACGCCCCTGCTTGCCGGGCGCTTCGAAGGCCAGCACCCGGTCGAACCGACCCGGGCGCAGCAGCGCCGGATCCAGCGCCGAGGCGCGGTTGGTCGCGGCGATCAGCAGGATGTTGGACGCACGCGAGGCTGGTCGGGGGATCTGCCGGTGGGCGGGGAGGAACAGGTTGAGCTTGTCGGCCAGCCAGCCCAGCATCCGCTGGCCCCCGGTCAACTCGTCGAAGGACTGCATCTGCACCAGCAGTTCGTTCACCACTCCGCCGGTGCCCTCGCTCACCACGGACTTGTGAACGGTCGTCGGCGAGGCAGCCGCGGTAGGAAGTCCGTCGAGGCCCCCACAGTTGGCGACCGACTGCGGCCCCGGGCTCATCGAAGCCAGCCCCCCTCGGGATGTGGCGATCGCATCGATCTCCTCGATGAAACCGATCGCGCCACCCTCGCTGCGCGCCGCCTTTCGCAACGCCTTGAAGTACGAACGGATCTTGCGAGCAGTCGCGCCGTAGTACATCGACTGGAACGCCGTCGCACTGACGAATAGGAACGGCACACCGGCCTCGGCGGACATAGCGCGAGCGACGTAGGTCTTCCCGGTGCCCGGGGGACCCTCGAACAGCAGCCCACGGCGCGCAGTCCCGCCCATCTCCTCGGAGAAGGACCTGTGAGCCAGGAACAGGTTCAACGACCGCAGGACCTCGGCCTTCACGGAATCGATGCCGCGCACGTCATCGAACCGTGTGGTTATCTGGTCCGGGCGGTAGGTGACGTGAGGAGATCTGCCGGCCACGAATGTCGTGCCGAGCAGGGATCCGATGAGGACCAGGAAGAAGACTCCAACCACCAGCAGGAACGGGTCGATGGTCGGGAGTCGCAGTTGTGTGACGTCAACCGGACGACCCGTCAGCATCCGCAGCCAGAGGAACGCGGTCGGAATGGCAAGCAATGCCGCGAACCCGAGCAACCTGCGCTGACGTCCCTTCTCCCGGGCACGCCCAACATCAGCGTCCGCGGCTACCAGGCGTCCGCCGGCCACGCGGCTCAACATTTCGTCTGACGCGCTCACGTTGACTCCTGTCGAAAATGGCCCCAATACTCAGCGTGCGCCGTTTCTGGCCGCAATGGAACTCCTGAACGATCAAGAGAGTACGAACGACCTAATCCGTTCGAGTGAAGCCGTAACCCTATGCGGTGATGCCGTTGAACAGGTCCGTCTCGCGACCGTCGGCGTGGAACGGACCGGCCGGAGTCCCCGCCGCTATCCGGAAGTGCTCCACCCCCATCGCCTTGCTGCCGAGGTTGTTCGACAGGGCGAAGAATCCACTGTCTGTCTGCACCTGCGATGCGTGCTTGGCCAGCGCCTTCATCTTGAGGTCCAGGAAGTCCGCGAAGTCCACCGACGCTGTCACGAGCTCGTCCTCGACCCCGAACGGAAGGTCATCGGGGTCCATCGCCGCAAACCCCGTGTCCTCCCCCGCTTCACGCATGGCCCTGATGCCATCGCGCAGCATGCCCTTGGGCAAGGCGGTCCAGTAGACCTTCTGAACCGTCCAAGGCGCTCCGAGGTCGAGCCGGAAGGAGGGAACCGCCGCGAGGGCCAAAGCGTAGGTCAGCACGCGATGAGCCTGGATGTGGTCGGGATGGCCGTATCCCCCGAAGTCGTCGTAGGTCACCGCGACCTGCGGTTTGACCTCCCTGATGACCTCCACGAGGTAAGTGGCGGCCTCCAGCAGATCAGCGCGCCAGAAGCAATCGGAACGGTCGTTGGGTGGCGTGCCGATCATCCCACTGTCGCGGTACTTGTGCGGGCCGCCGAGCAGTCGCCAATCGGTGACACCCAACACCTCCATCGCCGCCTCGAGTTCAGTGAAGCGATGCTCGCCGAGCCGGTCTTCCCCGTCGGCGGCCAAGTGAGCCGCGTCGTCGAGGAGCACCTCACCTTCCTCGCCAAGAGTGCATGTCACCAAGGTGACACCGACTCCCTGGTTGACGTACCCGGCCATCAGCGTGCCCGTGGTGATCGTCTCGTCGTCGGGGTGAGCGTGCACGATGAGTAAACGTCGATCCGCCATGTGATTACCTTATGCACCCGGTTGGCTAAGGGTGGTGCCACGGCGGACCCCAGCCACGCTGCGGCTGGTTAGAGGTTGTGCTGTTGGTTAGCGAAACAACGCGTGGAAACGCTAACGAACAGCACAACCTCTAACCAGGTCCGGATGGGGCCATCCACAGGCCCGTCAGACGGGTGCCAGCACGACTACCCTGGCTTCAATGGAGACCTACCCCCGTCAGGCTGGCGCCACCAATGGGTTCCGCAACGGTGTTCCCCGCGGCTTCCGGGTCACCCCCGACGCCGTGTACTACCTGCGGTCCGCCGACAGTCGCAGTTCGGCCCTGAAGTTGCATCGGTGGGACCGAACCGATGGCACGACCGAAGTCATCCTGTCCGGTGCCAGCGGTGCCGCCCTCAGCGCCGCCGAACTCGCCATGCGGGAACGGCTTCGTGAATCCGCCTCCGGGATCACCGCATTCGACGTTCGTGGGGATCATGTTGTCGCCAACGCCGGCGGCGAACTGTTGTTGTCGGACCCCCGGTCCGGAGTCCGGTCCATCGCCACTGGCGCCTTCGACCCGAGGATCAGCCCCGATGGCCGGCTTGTGGCCTGGGTTGAGCAGGGTGGCCTGATGGTGAGGGGGTGGGACCACGACGATGTCACCACCGTGCTCACACCCGCGGATGGCCGGACCTGGGCCATGGCCGATTTCATCGCCGCGGAGGAACTGGACCGCAGTCGTGGTCACTGGTGGCTGCCTGATTCCTCGGGCCTGCTCGTGCAGTGCACGGACGACTCGGACGTACCGCAGTGGTTCCGTGCCGACCCGGCCAATCCGCAGTCGCCGCCTGCCATGCAGAGATACCCACATGCAGGGGCGAACAACGCACGCGTGGATCTGTGGCAATTCGACCTCAACGGCGAAGGGGTGCGGGTCGGCCTTCCCGACCATGAGTACCTGGCCTGCCTCACAGGTGGGCTGATCGGGTTGTTCGACCGGGAGCAAACGGCCCTGACGCTGACCGACCTCCAAGGCTCAATAGTCGGGGAACTGCGGGGTAGCCCGTGGCTGGACCTGGTACCTGGCTTGCCCAGGATTGATAACCGGGGCGAACTGCTGGCATGGGAAGAGGGTGCGCGAAGGGGTCTGACCCGCGCCGGGTCGCGGTGCATGCCTGCGGATGTGCATCTGCGCTCGTACGTCGGCTCGATCGACGACAGCCTCTACGTCCTGGCTTGCTCAGATCCGGCGGAAAGCCGCTTGGCCAGGATCGATGCTGACAAGTTCACCTGGTTGTCGCCGCCGGACCGTTTCACCAGCGCTGTGGTCCAGTCGGGGCTGATCGTGACCAGTGAGGTCGGCTGGGACACCTACCGTGCGACGGCGACGATCCGCGACGCGGACTACGAACCTCTTGCTGAGGTCGAGAATCTGGGCGAAGAGCCTTTGGTCGCAGCCACCCCCCATCGCCTGCCCTCCGCTGTGGAGACGGTGCAGACGGTGGTCCTGTGGCCCACAGAGTCGGCTGCAGGGCAGCTACCGGTCCTGATGAACCCCTACGGTGGGCCTCACGCCCAGCGGGTCTTGGCATCGCGCGCTGCATATGCGAGCGCACAGTGGCTGGCCGACCAGGGTTTCTGCGTGATCGTCGCAGACGGCCGCGGGACTCCGGGGCAGTCCCCACGGTGGGAACACACCATCGCCGGGAACCTGCGCGATCTTGCACTCGAGGACCAGATCGAAGCTCTGCACGTGGTGGCTGCTCGCTACCCGGACAGATTGGACTTGTCGCGAGTGGGAATCCTGGGCTGGTCCTACGGGGGTTATCTGGCCGCCCTGGCCGTTCTGGATCGTCCCGATGTCTTCCACGCAGCGATCGCCGGAGCGCCGGTCACTGATTGGCGGCTCTACGACACGGCGTACACCGAGCGGTACCTGGGAAATCCCGGCAACGATGAGCAACCGTACGACCACTGCAGCCTGCTGCCATTGGCGAGCCAGCTGTCCCGGCCGCTGATGCTGATCCACGGGCTGGCCGACGACAACGTGTTCGCCGCCCACACCTTGCGCCTTTCGACTGAACTTCTGAAGGCGGGCAAGCCCCATGAGGTGCTGCCGTTGTCGGGGGTTTCGCACATGACACCTCAGCCTGAGGTGGCTGAGAACTTGCTGCACATGCAGGTGGGGTTCTTCCGCCGCCATCTGCAGGGCTGATCATTCCTTCGGCATGTCCGAAAGGTCAAGGGCGCCGGTCGGCACATCGTTGTGGACGATGTCCCGCTCCTGGGGGAAGTGGCAGGCCGAGAAGTGGCCGCCCTTGGTTCCGATCTGGATCAGCGGCGGATCCTGCTCCGCGCAGATGTCCTGGGCCTTCCAGCAGCGGGTCCGGAAACGGCATCCCGACGGCGGGTTGGCCGGCGACGGGACATCACCTTGCAGAACGATGCGCTTGCGCTCGTCCCTGCCGACCGGATCCGGCACGGGTACCGCCGAAAGCAGTGCCTGCGTGTAGGGATGAGTCGGGTGTTCGTAGATCGACAACTCGTCACCCACCTCCACGAGTTTGCCCAAGTACATGACTCCGACCCGGTCGGAGATGTGCCGGACCACGGAGAGGTCGTGGGCAATGAAGATGTAGGTGAGGTTGAACTCGTTCTGCAATTGCTCGAACAGGTTGATGACCTGCGCCTGGACTGAGACATCCAACGCCGACACCGGCTCGTCACACACGATGATCTTAGGTCGAAGGGCCAGGCCCCGCGCGATGCCGATGCGCTGGCGCTGCCCACCGGAGAACTGGTGGGGATAGCGGTGGATGTGCTCGGGGTTCAGGCCGACGACGTCCAGCAGGTCTTGGACGGCCTTCTTGCGCCCGCCCTTGGGCACCACCGAGGGGTGGATCTCGAACGGCTCCCCGATGATGTCGCCGACGGTCATGCGCGGGTTCAAGGACGTGTAGGGGTCCTGCAGAACGATCTGGATGTCGCGGCGTTTTGTGCGCATGGCCTTGGCGCCCAGGGAGGCCATGTCCTCACCCTCGAACCAGATCTCCCCCGCCGTCGGATCCTCGAGTCTCATGACCAGTCTGGCCAGCGTGGACTTGCCACATCCGGACTCCCCGACGATGCCGAGCGTCTCTCCCGGGAAGAGGTCGAACGACACGCCGTCGACCGCACGGACCTGCCCGATCTCCTTCTTGAAGATGATGCCGCGCGTGAGCGGGTAGTGCTTCACCACGTCCTTGACCTGCAGGATGGGATCAGCCACGGGCCACCTCCTTCCAGAAGTGGCAGGCCGCCTCGTGACCCGGGGCGACCTCGATGGTGTCCGGCACCTCCTGGACACACAGTTGCTGCTTATGCGGACAACGGGGATTGAAGTTGCAGCCCGGCGGGAGGTTCAGCAGCGACGGCGGCAAGCCCTTGATCGCGTACAACTCCTCGCCCTTGGTGTCTACGCGCGGCATCGAGTCCAGCAGGCCCTGCGTGTACGGGTGAGCGGGCTTGCTGTAGAGCGTCAGTACATCGGCGCTCTCCACGATCCGGCCCGAGTACATGACCGCGATCTTGTCTGCAACACCGGCGACCACGCCGAGGTCGTGCGTGATCAGGATCATGCCCATGTTCCGCTCGCGCTGCAGCTCCTGCAGAAGCTCCATGATCTGGGCCTGGACAGTGACGTCGAGGGCCGTGGTGGGCTCGTCGGCGATCAGCACTGCGGGGTCCAGACTGATGGCCATCGCGATCATGATGCGCTGACGCATCCCTCCGGAGAACTGGTGCGGGTAGTCCTTGACACGTTCCTTGGCCGCCGGGATCCGGACCTGGTCCATGAGGTCGACGGCGCGCGCCATCCCCTCCTTCTTGGACATCCCCCGGTGCACCTGGAACATCTCTGAGATCTGGTCGCCGACGGTGAAGACCGGGTTCAATGCCGACAACGAATCCTGGAAGATCATGGAGATCTCGGCCCCGCGGATCTTCCGGCGGTCCTTTTCAGACATCTTCAACAGGTCGTTGCCCTTGTACCGGATCGCACCGCCAGTGATGAACCCCGGAGGCATGTCCAGGATGCCCATGATTGTCTGAGCGGTCACCGACTTGCCCGAACCCGACTCCCCCAGCACCGCCAGCGTCTCGCCGGCATCCAGGGTGTAGCTGACACCGTTGATCGCTTTGGAGACACCGTCGCGGGTGCGGAACTCGACGTAGAGGTCGTCAACCTCAAGCAGGTGCTCGCTCATGGTCTCACCGCAGCTTCGGGTCGAGGGCTTCACGCACGGCGTCGCCGAGCATGATGAAACTCAACACCGCGATCGACAGGAACAGCGCCGGGAAGAACAGCATGAACGGCGCGACCCGGATGTACGGCTGGGCGTCGTTGATCATGGTTCCCCAGGAGATGACCGGCGGCTGCAGACCCAGGCCCAGGAACGACAGCGTGGCCTCGGCGCCGATGTAACCCCCCAACGAGATCGTTGCAAGAACGATCAGGGGCGCCAGCGAGTTGGGAACGACGTGCTTGTTGATGATCCGGCTGTTCTTCGCGCCCAGCGCCCGCGCGGCCTGCACGAAGTCGGCATTGCGGACCTGGATGACCGACGAGCGCATGATGCGGGTCATCGACGTCCAGCCGAGGATGCCCAGTGCCAGCACGACCTTGGCGACCTCGGTGTACAGATTGGTGTCCTCCCCGGAGGGAAACGAGGTCAGCACGAGGATGCCACCAAGCAGCAGCGGGATGGCGAAGAAGATGTCAGTGACCCGGGACAGGATCGCATCGACCCAGCCACCGAAGAAGCCGGCGATCACGCCAACGAACCCACCGACCAGCATCGTGAACAGCGTGGCGAACACACCGACCAGGATCGATGCCTTGGCCCCGTAAATAGTGCGCGTGTAGACATCGCAGCCGTTGTTGTCGTACCCGAACCACGCCTCACTCGACGGGGCCTGGCGCGACAGTGTCAGGTCGCACGTCGCGGGGTCCTTGCCGAAAGTCAGTAGCTGCGGGAAGAACGTCATGATGAGGAAGAAGACGATCAAAACCGCCGAAATGATGAAGATCTTGCTCGAGCGCAGTTCACGCCATGCATCGCTCCAAAGCGATCGGCTTCGGTCGTTGCCCGGAGTGGGGGGAAGCTCCGAGCCGAGATAGGTCTCCCTCTCGACGGTCTCGGGCGCCGCCGCAGCCATCGAGGCGTTCGGGTCACTCATACCGGATCCTTGGGTCGATCGCGCCGTACAGGATGTCGACCAGAAGGTTCACCAGCAGGAACACGAGGACCAGCACCGTCACGACACCGACGACCGTGGCGCCTTCACGAGTGCGGATCGACAGGTAGAGCAGACCACCGATTCCGCGGATGTTGAAGATGCCCTCGGTCACGATCGCACCGCCCAGCAGGGCACCGAAGTCGGCGCCGATGAAGGTCACAACCGGGATCAGGGAGTTGCGCACCGCGTGACGGCCGATGACACGACGCCTGGTCAGCCCCTTGGCGGTGGCGGTGCGCACATAGTCGGCGCGCAGGTTCTCGGTCAGGTTGCCGCGCATGAGGCGGGCGACGTAGGCCAGGGACAGGGACGCCAGCACGAATGCCGGCAGGATTAACTCATAGACCGTCGCATTGGGCCCGACCGTCGGGGGGAACCAGCCCAGTTTGATGCCGAACGTGAACTGAGCCAGGAAGCCGATCACGAACACCGGGATCGAGATGACGATCAAGGTGCTGATCAGGATGAGGTTGTCCAAGAAACCCCCGCGGTTCAGCGCCGCGAGAATACCTGCACCGATCCCGATGATGATCTCGATGACGATAGCGATGATTGCCAGGCGGAAGGTGACCGGGAAGGCTTGGGCGATCTCATCCCACACCGGCCTGCCGGAGAAGCTCTCCCCGAAATTGCCCTGCAGCAGATTCACCAGGTACTTGCCGTACTGGATGGGCAGCGGGTCCTCGAGGTTGAACTTGGCGTTCATCTCCGCGATGTAGGACGCGGGACAGGGCTTGTCCCCGCACTTTCCGGCGAAGGGGTCACCGGGCAGGGCCCACACCATCGCGTAGATGAGGAACGTCGTCCCGATGATCACAGGGATCATCTGCAGGAGACGCCGGATGGTGTACCTACCCACTTCTGGCCCCTCCAATCCTGCTAGCGCGACGTTCGAACATTACTGACCTCGACGCGCTCATGACCACTCAACCCCCCGGTCAATCCAGGATTGATGGGCGGGAGGCCCCGCCAACGCCCCGAAGCTGCCGGAATGTCCGAAATTCTCGGCCGCTTCGCCGCGCCCAGACACGACTGCGCCCCCACCGCCGAGACGATGGGGGCGCAGCGCGCTATTGCTGACTAGCTCTTTTCGATCGTCAACAGGTTGACGCGGGAGAACGGCGTGAACTGGACGTTCGTGACCGTGTCCGAGTAACCGGCGACGACAGCGCCGTACCACATGGGGATGACCGGCATGTCCTCAGCGAGAACGGCCTCGCCCTGCTGGAACAAGTCGATGCCCTCCTGGCCGGGTTTGGCCGAGGCCTCGTCCATCAGGTCGTCGAACTTCTGGTTCGACCAGTCACCATCGTTGGAGGACGCTCCGGTCTTGTACAGCGGGACCAGGAAGTTCTCGATGGACGGGTAGTCCATCTGCCAGCCGGTACGGAACATACCGGTCATGTTCCGGTCCACGACCTCGGTGCGGAAGGTGGCGAAGTCCGGGATCGGCTTGCCCACGCACTCAACGCCCAGGGCGTTGGTGATGCTCACGCAGGTCGCGTCGACCCAGCCCTTGTGGCCGCCGTCGGCGTTGTAAGCCAGCGTCAGCTTGCCATCGAACCCACCGGCCTGGTCGAACATCTCCTTGGCCTTGGTCGGGTCGAAGTTGCACCACTCGCCGCAGACACCGGCCTTGTAGCCGTTGACAACCGGGGAGACCCAGCTAGTGGCGGCCTCACGGGTGCCGTTGAAGACGTTGTTGATGATCGTCTCACGGTCGATGGCCATCGAGATGGCCTTGCGCAGCTCGACGTTGTCGAACTTCTTGTCGTAGATCGGGAAGCTCACGGTCTGGATGATGCCCGCGGGCTGCTCCACGACTCGGTCACCGAGGACGCTCTTGTACTGACCGCCAGCCAGACCGGAGTCCGGAATGGTGTCCAGCACGTCGAGGTTGCCTGCCTGCAGGTCGGCCCATGCGGCGTCAAGATCCTGGTAGATCTTGAAGTCCACGCCTGCGACCTTGGCCTTCTCGGCCCCGGGGTAGTCGGCCCAAGCCTTCAGCTTGATGGACACCTTCGGGTCCCAGCTCTCGAACTGGAACGGACCGTTGCCGACCGGGTTCTTGCCGAACGCCTCGGGGTCCTCGAAGAAGGACTCGGGTAGCGGCGCGAAACCGGAGTAGCCGACCATGACCGGGAACTGCGAGTTCGGCCGGCTCAGCTTGACGTCGAACTCGGTGTCACTGACGACCTTGAGCCCGGACATCTCCTTGGTCTTCGGGGTCCCGACCGGGTTGCCCTCGGCGTCGAACTTGCCCTGGACGTCAGCGAAACCCTCGATGGGCTCGAAGAAGTAGGAGTTCAATGCGGCGTTGGGACCGTAGGCTGCCCAGTTCCAGGCATCCACGAAGCTGTTGGCGGTCACCGGGGTGCCGTCCTGGAACTTCCAGTCGTCGCGGATCGTGATCTTCCAGTTCTGCTGGTCGCTGGACTCGATCGACGTTGCGACCGCGTTCTCGGGTGCGGCCGTCTCCTGGTTGTACGTCACCAAACCGGTGAACATTGCGTCGATGACGTTGCCGCCACCGGTTTCGTTCGTCGCTGCCGGAATCAGCGGGTTCTGCGGCTCAGAGCCATTGACGGTGACGTATGACGCTGAATCACCGCCTCCCGACCCGCTGTCCGACGACCCCCCGCAAGCGGTCAATGTCAGCGCAAGAACGCTCACGCCGATCACCGCTGGGGCGACCTTCCTCAGTCCACGCATGGACTATCCCTTCTATGTGTCCCGAACTACCTTGGGCTAATTGTGTTGAATTCGAGTTC
This sequence comes from uncultured Actinomycetota bacterium, assembly GCA_963818505.1. Taxonomy (GTDB): domain Bacteria; phylum Actinomycetota; class Actinomycetes; order S36-B12; family UBA10799; genus JADKAV01. The sequence continues at coordinate 101,654 of CAWFSJ010000007.1, read as the reverse complement.
GAATTCCCAGCAACCGCACCGCGAAGACCCCGGCTGATTCGCCGACGAGGTCGGGCTAAGATGCTGCAGTTCGTCGCCCATTGTGCCAATTCGTACACGTTGAGCACACACTTGGGGGGCGAATCGTTACACAAGGAAGCGAATTCTGCACAGGCGTGGAACGGGTCAGATGTTCGGCCCGTCCAAAAGTTCATGGCACAGTGGTGCGCAGGAGGTGTCTGGTTTGCGCAATAGAACGACTGCGGCAGTAGTGGCCTTGGCCGTCACTGCCTCGATTGCGCCTGCCGCCAGCGCCCTGGAAGGCCGGCCAGGCAGCGGGATGCTGGTGATCGGTCACCGGGGAGCTCCCATGTACGCCGCCGAGAGCACGATCGGCAGTTACCAGCGCGCAGCCGACCTCGGGGCGGACCTCTTGGAAGGCGACCTGGTCATGAGCAAGGACGGTCGCTTGGTCCTATGCCACGACATCGAACTGAGCCGGGTCACCGACATTGCGGGGCGGCCCGAGTTCGCGGGCCGTCAGAGCGTTCGCAACTTCAACGGGGTCGATTACACCGGCTTCTGGGTCGACGATTTCACGCTGGCCGAGTTGCAGACACTGCGCAAATGGGACGGGCAGACACTCACGACGCTGGATGATCTGATCGGCCTGGCCCAAGGCCGCGGTGCAAGCCTCTACATGGAGCTCAAGGAGTCGGGCTACTTCCAGAGCCGCGGACTGGATCCCCTGCCGGTGCTGGTCAACCTCTTGCGGACCAGTGGCGAGGATCAGCGAGGGTCGCGGGTCTGGGTGCAGTCGAGCAATCCGGGCGACCTGCAGTTCCTCCGTAGCCAAGTGGGCAACCGTACGGTCTTCCTCACCCGCGGGGTCGGCCCCGAGGACGTGGGCGCCTTCCCCGGCTACCGGCAGTTCGCCGACGTGATTGGTGTTCCGACCACGCGCGCGCGCAGGCAACTCGTGCAAGAGGCGCACGCAGCGGATCTCGCAGTCCACGTCTGGACCTTGCGCGGGAGCCGCGATGCCTACCGGAAGGCGGCCTCCATCGGGGCCGACGCTGTGATCACCGATTTTCCAGACCTCGGTGTCGACGTGCGCAACGGCCTCCGTATGGGCAACCGTCCCGCGGGCGTGACCAGCCGAATCGAGAACGGCAACGCGGTTGTGAACTGGGACGCCACGGCTGGCGCCTGGTATGCGGTGACGTTCGACTTCGGCGACCCGCTCGAGGCCCCCACTTTGTGGATCAACAGCAACACCGCTTCGTACCCGACGGCCGGGGCGACCAGCGTGGACATCACCGTCTCCCGTTACGACGGAAACCGCTTGGGCGACGACACCTTCACCAGAGCGACAGCCAAACCGGTCAACTACAAGGCGCCTCGGGTGCGGACCAGGGCGACATCGGTCCGCGCTGTGGTCTCCAGCGATGCACGGACCCGGATCTCGGGGGTCCTTGAACGGTTGAATGGCAAGCAGTGGGTGCCCCTGCGGAACAGCGCCGGTTGGTTGCGCGGCCGCGGTGAAGACGTACCCGGACTGCGCCGCAACTTCCGGACCGACAAGCGCGGCGAGTTCTTCCTCACCGTCAAGGTCCGCAAGGACATCCTCTCCGGCTACATCCCCGAGCGGCAATGGATGGTGGGCGTCAACGGAACTGCGCGCTTCAAGCCATCAAGCTCGGACTGGGTCGTCACGCAGGAGGGCCCGGCGCCCTCACCCAGGCAGAAGAGCAGCGCACAGAGCCTGCAGAAGCAGGACGTCAGGATCAGGGTCCGCTAGGCCGACGTTGACCGCGGCCCGACGCCCTCGTTAGAGGTTGTGCTGTTGGTTAGCGAATCCACGCGTTGTTTCGCTAACCAGGACCACAACCTCTAACCAACCGCCGGCAGCAATGGCCCAGATCCCGGGTCAGAAATAGGCTGATTGGTGTGGCTTCTTTGGGACTCGGAACCCTCGGCAACTCCTTATTGAGCGACGCCAGATTCCGGACCATGCTGATGATCACTTCGGCCACCACGGGGAACCCTGCACTCGCGACGGTCGACTTGGCGCGCACCCAGCGGGCCATCTCGTTGCAGTACGCAGTGGAGGAAGTACCGGATCTTGACGACCTGCCCGAAGCCATCGGTCCTACCCCTTACGACCTAGCGATCGTCGACCCCTTTCACACCTACGAATCGTCGACGCGGTGTCTGATAATGGCGCTGAACTCCTTACGGGATGGCGGCGTGATGCTCGTCCACGACTGTCTTCCCCCTCCGGAGATGACTCAGCCGACCTTCGTCGCCGGCCAGTGGTGTGGCACGACCTTTGCGGCTCTGCGTGATGTGTGCGTCAGTAACAGCTTGCGCTGGTTCACCCTCGACGCGGACTTCGGTATCGGCGTCGTGGTCAAAGGCAACGCCCTAGTGCAGCCGCCCGAATGCGATGGCATGTGGACGCTCGCCCACCACGATGCGTACATGCAGCGGTATGAGGATGACCCCTATTGCTTCATGCGGACCATCGACGCGGGCCAGGCTGGCGCTGCGATTGACCTGGCGATCGCCGGGCAGAAGACGCAGCACCTTCAGAAGCCGTTCCCAGGGTGGCCGGCAGCGCGCGAGCGTCTAACGACCACCTCGGACCGCACCCCAGCCGAACTGGATGAACTGGTGGCGACCCTGCGCGCCGAACTGGCGCAGACTCGCCGACCACGTTGGCAGGCCCGAGCACTGGTCAGTAGCGTGCCGCGGGCAGCGCGCGCCAGAATCGCCTCGCGGTTGGACCGGGCCGGGCGCCCTCGTTAGAGGTTGTGGTCCCCGTTAGCGAATCCACGCGTTGTTTCGCTAACCAACAGCACAACCTCTAACCAACCGGGATCCGCCCGATCAGGCTCTGCTGACCGCTTGACTTCGGTCCACGAGGAGGTGACCCATGGCCTAGCCATCGGCCGAACGGTCAGGTCGACGCAGCATCCCTCGCAAACCAGCCCAACGTGATTGACTGATCATTCTCGTGACGGATGAGTCCAGCTGGGGTGTCGGATGAGGGCCAAGAAGCTCCTGGTGATCTCCCAGGCGCTGCTGCTGACGGGGTCGGTTCTAGTTGCTGGTGCTGTGAGTGCGCCGGGTGCACAAGCACGCCAGACGCAGTTCCAGGCCAGTCAAACAGCGACAGCCGACTCGGCGCGTCGCGGTTTCAGCAAGAAAGTGACGATTCCCGGGGGTCGAAGACTCTACTTGGAGTGCCGTGGCACGGGCAGCCCGACGGTATTGCTCGAGGCCGGAACCGGGGACCGCGGTGACATCTGGAGCCTGCCGCCGTCAGGTGCGGGACCGGCTGTCCTGCCGTCTGTCACCCGCTTCACGCGTGTGTGCACCTACGACCGGCCGGGCACATATCTTCTGCCCGACCGGCACAGCCGCAGCGATCCCGTCGCGATGCCCCGGACCGCCCGCGACATCGCGCTCGATCTGCGCGCTCTGCTTCGGGCGGCCGACGTACCCGGTCCGTATCTGCTGGTCGGGCATTCGTACGGTGGCCTGGTCGCGCGTCTCTTTGCAACGTCGTATCCGCGTCAAACCGCCGGGCTTGTGTCCATCGACGCCCAGAACGAGGATTTCATCGCGGCCTACAAGCGGTTGCTCACCCCCGAGCAATACACGGCGGCGGTGCTGGATCCTCAGCCACCAGCAGGGCTGGAGGACGTCTCGGGACTAGAGCGGCTCAGCCTTGAGGCCAGCGCTGCGCAAGTTCGTCAGGCACAGGCGGACACTCCGCTTCGCAGGCTGCCTGTAGTGATCATTTCCCATTCGCGCCGCCTGCCGAATCCATTCGGCTTTCCTGATGACTGGCCCAACGCCGCACTCGAACGCGCATTCCAGGATTCGCAGGACCGACTTGCTGAGTTGGTGCCTGGCACGCGCCACGTGATCGCGACCAAGAGTGGACACTACATCCAACTCGACCAGCCCCGATTGGTCACGCGCGCGATCAGAGACCTGGTCAAATCAATCCGCCGCTAACGCTTAACCTGCGCACCTCAGGATGCTCCCAACGAACGAACCGGAAATCAAGACGTAGCTGCCCGAGTGCAGCGCTGGTTCGGAAATGCCGTCACCGTTCCCGCCCACCTGACTGTCGTGTGGACTCTCACGCGTTGAACCAGAACTCGACCGTCTCGCCGTCGCCTCGCTGTAGGTTTGGATCGAGTTAGAAGGCAGGCGCTTGAATGGGTGAAGACGACCTGGTCGTCCTGCGTAACAAGGCCGCCCTCGGCGACCGCGACGCCGTCGACCAACTCGTCGAACAAGCCGCCTACCAAGCCGACATCACCGAACTTCGACGTCTGGCTGATGCGGGCAGCAGGGACGCCCTTGATGAACTCGTCCAGTTGGCGGGGGAACTCGGGGATCGAAACGAATTGGTGCGACTGGCTGCCCGGGGCAGCCAGGACGCGCAGGATCTTCTCGATGAGATGGAAGAGTCTGAGGAGCCCTAGCCGGAGGGCGCCTGATATTCCCTCCCCCGTGTGGGCGTGTCGGCTGGATTCACACGTTGAACCGGAACTCGACCACGTCGCCGTCAGCCATCACGTAGTCCTTGCCCTCGATACGGACCTTGCCGTGTGCCTTGGCCTCCTGCATGGAGCCCGCCGCCACCAGTTCGTCGAAGGAGATGACCTCGGCCTTGATGAAGCCCTTCTGGAAGTCCGTGTGGATCACACCTGCGGCTTCCGGCGCGGTCGCACCCTTGGGGATCGTCCACGCGCGCGCTTCCTTGGGTCCCGCCGTCAGGTACGTCTGTAGCCCCAAAGTCTCGAACCCGACACGGGCCAAAGCCTGGATACCCGACTCGGGTTGCCCGATGGATTGCAGCAACTCAAGCGCCTCGTCCTCGGGCAGTTCGGTCAGTTCGGCCTCCACTTGAGCATCGAGGAAGACCGCCTCTGCCGGAGCCACCAACTGCGTCATTTCAGCGCGGAACGTGTCGTCGCCCAACTCCTCTTCGTCGCAGTTGATGACGTACAAGAACGGCTTGTTGGTGAGTAGGAACAACTCCCGAAGCGGCTCAGGATCAACCCCGGCGGCGAACAACGTGCGCCCCGAATCAAGGATCTGCCTTGCTTCCTGCGCGGCCACCACGGCAGAAGCCCGGTCCTTGTTCATCCGAGCCTCCTTCTCAAGCCTTGGCAGCGCCTTGTCCAAGGTCTGCAGGTCGGCCAGAATCAGCTCAGTGTTGATGGTCTCCATGTCCTCGGACGGTGACACGCGACCCTCCACGTGGACAACATCCGGGTCGTGGAACGCCCGCAGGACCTGGCAGATGGCATCGGACTCGCGGATGTGGGACAGGAACTTGTTGCCAAGGCCTTGGCCTTCGCTGGCACCGCGCACGATCCCAGCGATGTCGACGAATTGCACGGTCGCAGGTAGCAGTTTCGCGGATCCGTGGATGTCCGCCAGTGCCTGCAGCCGAGTGTCCGGCACCCCAACCATTCCGACGTTGGGCTCGATCGTCGCGAACGGGTAGTTCGCTGCGAGGGCACCCGCTTTGGTCAGTGCGTTGAAGAGGGTGGACTTCCCTACGTTGGGTAGGCCGACGATTCCGATAGTCAGGGACACCACTGAAGTGTAAGGAGCACGCTGTTTTGTCATACCCATCGGGCACAGTGCCGTCATGGTCACTATCAGCGGCGTTTGGGCACTTCTCCTGGTCATCGCGGTTGGCGCGGCGTTCGTATTCGCCTACCGACTCGGTAAAGCTTCAGGTCGCCTGCGGGTCGCGGAACTCGAAGGGCGCAACAGCACTCTGATGTCGCAATTGGAGGCCCGGGGCAGCCTCGACGGCACACTTGCGCCACTTCAACAGGCGATGGCCACCCTCACGACCCAGGTCGAGTCCGCAGAACGCTCCCGGCTCACCTCGATGAGCGGGCTGTCCGAGCAGGTGCTGTCCGTGGGCCGACAGATGGGGGAGGCCACAAAGGATGTCCACGACCAGGCCCACCGGATCACCCAGGCCCTGTCCAGGACGCAGCATCAGGGTTCCTGGGGTGAGATGCAGCTTCGTCGGCTGGTGGAAGCCTCGGGGATGATCCCCCACGTCCACTTCGTGGAGCAGGCGAGTGTCCATGATGAGGAGCGTCTCCTGCGCCCCGACATGCTCATCGACTTGGGGCAGGGCCGCACAGTAGTGGTCGACGCGAAAGTCTCCCTGGATGCGTTCCTCGCCCCGGAACTGGACCCGGGCACACAAGCCGCCCAGCACGCCGCAGCAGTGGCCGAGCACATCAGCCGGCTCTCTGCCAAGCAGTACTGGCGAGCGGTTGGCACGCCGGAGTTCGTGATCATGTTCATGCCGGCCGAACATCTGCTCGGCGTCGCCCTGCGCGAGAGGCCGGACCTGCTCCAAACCGCCTTCGACAAGAAGGTGGTACTGGCCACACCGACGACTCTGATGGCCACACTTCGAAGCATCTCCTGGGCGTGGCAACAGGCTGCGATGGCCGACCAGGCTCGCGACGTGCTGGACGCGGGTCAGCAGTTGTTCGACAGGCTGTCCACCATGGCCGGCCACGTCGCCAAGATGGGGAAGTCACTTTCGGACGCGGTCGCGGGTTACAACCAGTTTGTCGGATCGCTGGACTCGCGGGTGATGCCCGCAACCCGTCGGCTAGGCCAGATGGTTGCGCCCGAGTCGGACCTGGCTGAGCTGAGGGAGCTCGATATCCGGCCACGCTCGAGTAGCAGTCTGGAACCCCTTCATGACACTGGGTAGGCGCTTGCGCTGTGCTACCTGATGGTCAGGTTACGGTTGGGTGGTGAGCACAAAGGATCAAATGACGGCTGTCGCCGGGGTGTCGGTGGAGATCGTCGATGAGACGGCTTCGCCTGCGACTACCGTGTCTGGTGTGTCCGACACCGAAGAGTCACAAGTAGGTGGCCTTGGCGTCGGGCTCATGGTCCTGATCCTGTTCACCATCACGATCCTCGCCGCCCTTGGCGACACGGCTTTCAACGGCAGCATCACCTACATCACCGGCGTGGTGTTCGTCGTCATCTCCGTGGTCTGCGCTGCGCTGATTCGCTACGACGCCCTTTCCACGGTGATCATCACGCCACCTTTGGCTTACTTCACCGCGATCCTGATCGCTGGTCAGCCGGACCTGCTAGAGGGCGTGACAGACAACCTGCTCATTCGTGAGGTGGCCATGCTCGTGGCCGGCCTGGCCTTCAACGCACCCTGGATCTTCGCCGGTACCGGTGCCGCCACCCTGATCGTCATCGTTCGGCGCTGGATCCTGCACCGCTGAATCAGGTAGCCGCGGCCTTGAGATCGCGGCGCAACTCTGGCGGTAGCGCGAACACCAGACTCTCCTCGACCGTCGTAGCCACCTCCACATCGTCGAAGCCATAAACGGCCAAAGCCTCAAGCAACTGATCGATCAGCGATTCCGGCACGCTGGCACCAGAGGTGACCCCGACCGTCTCCGCGCCATCCAGCCACGAACGCTCCAGTTGCCCTGCGTCGTCGATGCGATAGCTGCGCGCACCCGCCTCGGCAGCCACCTCCGCCAGCCGTACTGAGTTGCTGGAGTTCTCAGAGCCGACGACGATCACCACATCGCACTGGGGAGCGATCACCTTCACAGCGGCCTGCCGGTTCTGTGTGGCATAACAGATGTCGTCGCTCGGTGGATCGATCAGCAGGGGCAACTTCTCGCGCAGCCGGTCGACGGTCTGCATGGTCTCGTCGACCGACAAGGTCGTTTGCGACAGCCAAGCGACGGGCCGGTCGGGGTCGATGTCCAGATCGTCGACCGCCTCGGGGGACTCCACGACCGTGATGGCCTCAGGTGCTTCGCCCGCGGTGCCCTCGACCTCCTCATGGCCCTCGTGACCGATCAGAAGGATCTGGTAGCCGGACTCCGCGAACCGCTTGGCCTCGTAGTGGACTTTCGTCACCAGCGGACATGTGGCATCGATGGTCAGCAGGTTGCGGGCCTGCGCCTGGTCGTGCACTGCCGGCGAGACGCCATGAGCACTGAACACGAGACGAGAGCCCTCTGGCACCTCTTCGGTCTCATCGACGAAGATCGCTCCTCGGTGCTCGAGTTCAGCGACCACATGGACGTTGTGGACGATCTGTTTACGCACGTAGATCGGCGGCCCGTACAGATCGAGCGCCTTCTCCACTGTGATGACTGCTCGCTCGACCCCGGCACAGTAGCCACGGGGTGCTGCCAAAAGGATCTTTCCCACAAGTCAATGCTACGTGGGATCCTCCGTACGCGCTTTGGCCGCCTCGAGGCGCCGCTCGGCTTGGCCCAGCAGCGTGTCGCAATGGGCGGCCAGTTTCTCTCCGCGCTCCCACAGGTCCAAGGACTCCTGCAGCGAAACGTTTCCATCCTCAAGCCTGCGTACGATCTGCTCGAGTTCGTCGCGGGCAGCCTCGAAGGTCAGGGGCTGCTCCTCGCCGGGCGTCTCAGTCATCCTGGCCTCCTTCCACGGCAGCATCGAAGCTGCCGGATTGCACGCGGACATGTACTCGGGTGCCATTCACAGGGGGTGTCCGGACAAGCGCGCCTGTCGTGTCGGTCACCAGTGCGTATCCCCTGTCGAGGGTGGCCTGCGGCGAGAGCGCGCGCAGCTGCAGGTCGAGGCTTGCGGCGTCGACCCGATGTCGTTCGACGATCCGGTTGACCGCTGGCAGCAGGTTGCGTCGGGTCCTTTCCAGGCGCTCCCGGGGCACCCCCAGAAGCACCTGTGGATCGCTCATCACACGCCGCTGCGTCACCGTGTCGAGGCGGTGCCTCTCGTGTTCCATGCGTCCGACGACGCGGTTGCGCATCCTGCGGCGCAGAGTCTCGACGTGCTTGAGAACCTCGGCCACGTCAGGCACAGCCAGCGTTGCCGCATGGGTGGGTGTGGCTGCTCTGGCATCCGCGACGTCGTCGAGGATGGGCCGGTCCGCCTCATGTCCGATCGCGCTGATCACTGGTGTCAACATCGCGGCAACCGTGCGCACCAGTCCTTCGTCGGAGAACGGCAGCAGATCCTCCAGCGAGCCGCCGCCGCGAGTCACGATGATCACATCCACTTCGGGATGGTCGTCGAGTTCCAGAAGCGCGGCTGTGATCTGCGGCACCGCTGACCGACCCTGAACCGCGGTCTGACGGACTTCGAGGCGTACGTCCGGGAATCGTGCCGTAGCAATCCGGCGCACGTCCTTGAGCGCATCGGAGTCGCGCCCTGTCACCACACCTACCCGGCGCGGGATCACCGGGCGGGTCCGCTTGCGATGCTCCGCGAACAGGCCCTCCTGCGCCAACAGCCTGCGCCGCTGCTCGATCTGGGCCAGTAGATCCCCCAGTCCGGCCAGATGGATCTGAGAGGCGCGCAGCAGGATGCGGGTCTGTTTGGTGACCTGGGCCTTGACAAGCACCACCACCCGGTCGCCCTCCGCCGGGGTGCGCGGCAGGTCGGCGAACTTGCCAGGGTGGATCATCACATCGGCGCTGACGGCCCCCTGCTCGTCGCGAAGTGTCAAGTATGTCTGCCCGCCCGCGGCCCGGACTTTGGAGACCTCGCCGGACACCCAGACCTGTCCCAGCTTGCCGACCCAGTCGCGGAAATGGGTCAGCATCACCCGCAACGGCCAGGGCTGTTCAGCGGTCGGGGTACTCACGATCTCAACCGCTGGATGAATGACTCGAGTTCGTCGTAGTCGACCGTGCCCGTGACCACCGTGGTCCCCGAAGGGCCCGTGAGGACCAGGGATTGGTCAGTGCCGTTGGTGTATTGCATCCAGGCCCGGCCGGCGATTTCGCGTTCACCATCAGGGCGGCCCTGGGCGGTCTGCTCAGCGATGAAGTCCCCGGCCGAGGAGTCGGTCTGGGTGACCGCGATGAACTGGTCCTCCGGCGTGACGTATCCGAGGAACCAGGTGGACGACGACTCCCCCTGCTCGAATCGTGCCGACGTCGCACGCCACTGCTCATCTAGGCCCACCGGTGCCAGCACCGGGTAATCGGCTTGCTCGCGTGCGACCTGCAGCATCGGCAACGGGTCCACGACCTTGACCGCCTCCGGTGCCGGACGCCACACCACGGCGAACAGGAAGGCCACGAACAGTCCCACGACGGCCATGCTCAGTACCAGATCGCGGACTCCGCGCTTGGTCCGATCCTCACTCACTGGGACATTCCAGCAGACACCACTGCAGGATCAACCGGATCGGGGGTAGGAGTTGGCTCAGGCTTGGGTGGTTTGGGCTGTCTGAGCATGCCGGTGGCCAACCCCGACAGGGGCGCCACCCGGCAGGCGGGCACAGTGCGGAACTCGTAGCCGCGCAGGCGCAACTGCGGGATCAGGGTCCGCACTGCGGCGATTGTCGCGGAGCGCGGACCCCCTCCGTCATGCAGCAGGACGATAGACCGGTTGTGCACGTGGCTCAGGACATGGTTCGCGATGTAGGGGGCATCCTGATAAGCCCAGTCCTGGGGATCGATGGTCCACATCACGGGGGTAAGCCCGAGTTCGGCGGCAACTGTTTGAACCGCGGTGTTCGTAGCCCCGTACGGCGGGCGCATGCACGCTCCCCCGCCTGGGCCTTCGAGCCTCTGGGTCGATCGAAGTTGGTCTTTGATCGCGAAGGGCGGGAGGAGGCTCAGATCGGGGTGGGACCAGGTGTGATTGCCGACCGCATGCCCAGCGAGCCAAAGGTTGGTCGCGTACAGCGGATCCAGCGCGAGTGCCTGTCCCAGAACGAAGAACGTCGCGGGCACATCTTCGCGCTTGAGCAGTCGAAGCAGCTGCGGCGAGTTCATGGCATTCGGTCCGTCGTCGAAGGTCAGGTACACGATCTTGGGTTTGCGCGCCGCTGCGGCGGGCTGGGCAGCCGAAAGTGGCAACGCCGCGACCATCAGCGCTGCAAGCACACCCATCAATCCCCGTTTGACCACGGAACAAGTGTGTCATGACGGCCTCCGCGCACATTGGGGTCTTGGGGGTAGACCAGGCGACGATCTAGTCTTGGGACATGCCCGAGTTCCGGTACGTCGACATGCTCCCGCGAGGCGAGGACACGACCACCTATCGCCTGATCACCACCGATGGCGTCGAAGTGGTCGACATCGCAGGTCAGCAGTTCCTGCGGGTATCCGGGGACGCGCTGCGGACGTTGACGTTCGAGGCGATGCGCGACATCCAGCATCTGCTGCGACCCGGGCATCTGCAGCAGTTGCGCAACATTCTGGATGACCCGCAGGCCTCACCCAACGACCGGTTCGTTGCCCTCGACCTGTTGCGCAACGCCAACATCGCTGCCGGCGGTGTTCTGCCCATGTGCCAGGACACCGGCACGGCGATCATCTCGGGCAAACGTGGGCAGCGCGTACTCACCGACGGCCCCGACGAAGCCGCGATCAGCCATGGCGTTTACGACGCATATCAGACCTTGAACCTGCGCTACTCGCAGATGAGCCCGATGAACATGTGGGACGAGGTGAACACGGGCACCAACCTGCCCGCTCAGATCGAGTTGGCCGCCGACACGAAGCCCGGTCACGAACTTCAGTACGAGTTGTTCTACATGGCCAAGGGCGGCGGCAGCGCCAACAAGTCCTACCTGTACCAGGAGACCAAAGCCGTCCTGAACCCCGAGACTTTCCGAGCATTCCTCGACTCCTCTCTGCGAGCCCTCGGGACCGCGGCCTGCCCGCCGTACCACCTCGGCGTGGTTGTTGGCGGCACAAGCGCGGAGTTCGCTCTGAAGACCGCCAAGTACGCCTCGGCGCGCTATTACGACAACCTTCCCGAACATGGCGGTCCCGATGGCAACGGGTATCGCGACCACGAGATGGAACAGGACATCCTGGAGCAGACCAGGGAGTTCGGGATCGGCGCGCAGTTCGGTGGCAAGTACTTCTGCCACGACGTGCGAGTGATCCGACTGCCTCGCCACGGCGCAAGCGCCCCCATCGCAATTGCCGTGAGCTGCTCAGCCGACCGGCAAGCCCTGGCCAAGATCACCCCCGAAGGCGTCTTCCTCGAGCAACTCGAGCGCGACCCCGCCCGGTTCCTGCCGGAGATCACCGACGAGCATCTCGACGACGACGTGGTGAGCATCGATCTCAACAGGCCGATGCCCGAGGTACTCAACGACCTGACCCGTCTGCCTGTGAAGACCCGGGTCAGTCTCACTGGAACACTGGTGGTGGCCCGCGACATCGCCCACGCGCGCATCAAGGAACTGCTGGACAACGGCCACCCCATGCCCCAGTACATGAAGGACCACCCGGTCTACTACGCGGGACCTGCCAAGACCCCGCAGGGCTACGCATCCGGCTCATTCGGTCCGACCACCGCGGGTCGTATGGACTCTTACGTCGATCAGTTCCAGAAGGCCGGCGGGTCCTTGATCATGCTCGCCAAAGGAAACCGCTCCAAGCAGGTGACCCAGGCTTGCCAGGACAACGGCGGCTTCTACCTCGGGTCCATCGGGGGACCGGCGGCTCGCCTGGCGCAGGACTGCATTCGCAAGGTCGAAGTACTTGACTTCCCCGAGCACGGGATGGAGGCGGTGTGGCGCATCGAGGTCGAGAACTTCCCGGCCTTCATCGTCGTGGACGACAAGGGCAACGACTTCTTCGCTGAGACGATGCGCCCGATTGCGACCCGCATCCCGGTCGGCCCGCCAGCCGACTAGCGGCCCCGCCGCGGTTGGTTAGAGGTTGTGCTGTTGGTTAGCGAAACAACGCGTGGATTCGCTAACCAGGACCACAACCTCTAACGCGGGGGCAAACAGGCGGTGATCAGCCCGGGGGGCATGGCTTCGCCGCTGTTGGTGAGGGCGCCCCGGCACACGCGAAGGCCCCCGCGGTCCATACCCGCGGGGGCCTTGTGCGTCAGTGGTTGAAGATCAGTACCAGCCCTTGTTCTGGAAGGCGTTCCAGGCACCGTTCGGGGTTCCGTAACGGCCCTTGATGTAGGACAAGCCCCACTTGATCTGCGTCTCGGGGTTGGCCTTCCAGTTCTTGCCGTGCGAGGCCATCTTCGAGCCGGGCAGCGCCTGCGGGATTCCGTGTGCACCTGAGGAGCCGTTGTGCGCGCGCTGGTTCCAGCCGGACTCGTGGTTCCACAGTTTCACCAGGCTCTTGTACTGGCCCTTACCCCAGCCGTACTTGAAGTCCATGTAGTTCTTGGCGTACCACTTGTTGTAGGAAACGGTGCCGTACTTGTGCGGGGCCTTGCTGCGCGACGGCGCGGTCTGCTTGTGCGCCTTCTTGAGCTTGCCGGATGCGGTGACCTGGGAAGTGGTGGTCTCGGTCGGCGCAGGGGTCTGCTGGGCCAGGGCCGGCGCGGCACCGATCCCCATCAGAAGGGGAACGGTCAGTGCGCCAGCGAAAGCTGCGGTCTTCTTGGAAGCCATGAGGGGGTGTCTCCTGAGGGTCGATTTCCTTACACCCTCGTCCTGCCCCCCACGGCGTCTAGCCAATCGTGAAGCCGATCACACCGCCGATCAGTACCAGTGGTGACCCTGCCAGAAGGACCAGGCCTTCACGGGGCTGCCGTAGCGGCTCTTGATGTAATCAAGCCCCCAGTCGATCTGCGTCTCCGGATTCGTCTTGTAGTCGGAGCCATGGGTACGCATCTTGCGCGCGGGCAGCGACTGCGGAATCCCCCACGCCCCTGACGACGGATTCACAGCCTTGTGGTTCCAGCTCGACTCGTGAAACCAGAGAGTCTTCAGGGCCCGGAACTGCTTGGGGCCCCAGCCGTAGCGGATCGCGGCGGCCTCCTTGGCGTACCACTGGGAGTAGGCGACGGTGCCGAACCGGGCCGGCGCCTCGGAACGACTGGGCCGCGGCAGATCGCGGGTCTTGGCCTGGGCGGTGGCAGCCGGAGCGGCGAGCACACTGATGGCAATTGCTGGCGCGATGAAGGCCTTGAACATGTGAACCGATTCGTGTGGCGCCCCGATCGAGGACACTGCGTTAGCCCGCGCAACCCTCCCGACCGGCTCGATCTGCCGACTGCGTCGGGGTGGTTCACCCTATTGAAGGGCAAGGTACCGGCCTGGTCACTGTCTGCTTCCCCACAGAATCAACGCGGCCATCACGACACCTCGGGCATGACTTCCTCAACCACCATGTCCAGCAGCCCGACGATGTTCAACACATTCGTCCGTGACATACATCACGTTCCAAAGAGGATATTCGCGACCATTTCGGACATCGACCACGCAATCCGCAACGTTTACTATCGGAATCTACGGTTATCGCAGAATCAGTACCAGCCGCGCGAGTGCGAAGAAGACAACGCGCCAGCGGGCGAGCCATAGACGGAGTCGATGTAGGACAGGCCCCACTTGATCTGTGTCTCCGGGTTGGTGGCCCAGTCGCTGCCGAATGAGGCCATCTTCGAGCCGGGCAGGGACTGGGGGATCCCGTGGGCCCCGGACGAGGAGTTGTGAGCGTTCTGGCTCCAACCGGACTCACGCTGCCACAGTTGCTCCAGCGCCGAGAACTGGTCGGCACCCCAGCCGTACTTCTCCTGCATGTACACCCGAGCGAACCACTTGTTGTAAGCGATCGTGCCGTAGGCGTGCGGGGAGTCACTGCGACTGGCCCGGCCGACGTGCTTCTCCCGCTCAGCGGCTGCTGTCCAGGTCTTGGACGTCGGGAACCCGATGCTCACGGTCGCTGACGCCTTCGGGGTCGGCCGGGTCACCGACACGGAAGCCGCAGCAGATGTGCCAACGGACTCGGCCGCGGGTGCGCTCTGTGACGCGAAGATGAGAAGCGATGCGGGCGTGGCGACGAGAAGCGTGCCGATTCCGACGCGGGTGAGGCGTGAGGCCATGGGTTTCCTCCAGACAGGGTCTGTCTGTTAGATGCCCCGCCTGCCTCTCGCGGAAACAGTGAGCCGGCTCACACACCCCCGATCAGAGGGGATAATCCTCGAGCAACTCGGTGACCAAGGCGGCAATCGGCGAGCGCTCCGAGCGCGTGAGCGTTATGTGCGCGAAGAGGGGGTGGCCCTTCAGCCTGTCCACCACAGCAACCACGCCGTCGTGGCGGCCCACCCGCAGGTTGTCCCGTTGCGCGATGTCGTGGGTGAGGACCACGCGCGAATCCCTGCCGACCCGGCTCAGAACAGTGAGCAGCACATTGCGCTCAAGGGACTGTGCCTCGTCCACGATCACGAACGAGTCGTGCAGCGACCTGCCACGGATGTGCGTCAAGGGCAGGACCTCCAGCAGATCGCGGTCCACGATCTCGTCCAGGACCTCCTGGGTGGTGACGGCCTGCAGCGTGTCGTGAACGGCCTGCGCCCAGGGGCCCATCTTCTCCTGCTCGGACCCGGGCAGGTAACCCAGTTCCTGCCCGCCCACCGCGTACAACGGCCGGAACACGACCACCTTGCGGTGCTGCCGACGCTCCAGGACGGCCTCGAGTCCAGCCGACAACGCCAGCGCGCTCTTGCCTGTGCCAGCGCGGCCGCCCAAGGAGACGATTCCCACAGAGGGGTCGAGCAGCAGATCCAGGGCGATGCGCTGCTCAGCACTGCGACCGTGCAGCCCGAAAGCCTCCCGATCCCCGCGGACCAAACGCACCTGCTTGCCCTCGGTGACCCGCCCGAGCGCCGAACCGGACTCCCCCGTGAGGATCAGCCCGGTGTGACAGGGCAGGTCCCTCGCCTCATCCAGGTCGGCCACGTCGTTGTGGTACAGATCGTCGATCCAGGCGGAGGTGACGTCCAGTTCCTCGATGCCGCTCCACTCACTGTTGCTCGCCAACTCGGCGCGGTACTCCTCAGCGATCAGGCCGACGGCGGACGCCTTGACGCGCAGGGGCAGGTCCTTGGACACGACCACCACGTGGTGGCCCTCTGCGGCCAGGTTGCACGCCACGGCCAAGATCCGAGTGTCGTTGTCTGAGAGTTGGAAGCCGCTGGGAAGGATCGACGGGTCAGCGTGATTGAGCTCCACGCGCAGGGTGCCGCCGCTGTCCAGCGGCACAGGCTGGTCGAGCCGGCCGGCCTGGATGCGCAGATCGTCGAGTAGGCGCAATGCCGTACGTGCGAAGTACCCCAGCTCGGGGTGGGTGCGTTTGCCCTCGAGTTCAGAGATCACGACCGCCGGGATGACCACCTCGTGCTCGTCGAACCGCAGGATCGCATGCGGGTCGGAGAGCAGGACGCTGGTATCGATGACGTAGGTGCGGAACAGATCGTGATCAAAGGGCACGTCGGCCTCCGTTTCGCGGATCCCGGCGATCCGGTATGCCGGGACTCTAGGCCGCGATCGGGGTGAGCCTGTGTGAGCCACGCCGCAGGCCGGTCAACGACCATCTGAATGACCGGTTTGCGGAGGGTTCTCAGCCCCCGAAACGACGCTGTCGGTCGGCGTAGGAACGCAGGGCCCGCAGGAAGTCCACCCGACGGAAATCCGGCCAGTAGGCCTCGCAGAAGTAGAACTCCGAATGGGCACTTTGCCAAAGGAGGAACCCGGAGAGCCGCTGTTCACCCGAGGTGCGGATGACAAGATCCGGGTCGGGTTGACCGCGGGTGTACAGGTGTTCGGCGATGTGCTCAGGTTCGAGGGCTTGGGCCAGATCGTCAAGGCTCGTTCCGCGCCCGGCATGCTCGGCCAGAAGCGACCGCACAGCATCGACGACTTCGCGGCGGCCTCCGTAGCCGACGGCGATGTTGACCGTCATCCCGTCTATGTCCCTGGTTGCGGCGTCAGCCTCCTTGAGCACCGTTGCAGTCTCCACGGGCAGGAGGTCCAGAGCCCCCACAGGGTGGATGCGCCATTCGCCGGTCGCTGCCAGCGCATCGACGGTGTCGGTGATGATGGCCATCAACTGGCTGAGCTCGTCCGAAGGTCGTGTCAGGTTGTCGGTGGACAGTAACCAAAGGGTGACGACCTCGACGTCCACGTCGTCGCACCAGCGCAGGAACTCGGCGATCTTGTCGGCACCGGCGCGGTGACCGGTCGACGCGCTGATGCCCTGCATCGACGCCCAGCGCCGGTTGCCGTCGAGGATCACGCCCACATGCCGGGGTATCTGCTCGGCGTCGAGGGTAGCCAGAAGCCGACGCTCGTAGACCGAGTAGGCGACGTCGCGAAGGCCCATCACCACCTCCTCTTGAAGGAGGGTACCCCGCAGTCAGGCCTCAGGGCAGCGCCGTGACCGTTATGTTGCTCAGAACCCGATGCCCGAGTCGTCGTCGTCATCATCCTCGTTCTGACGGCGCGTGCGCTTGCGGCCCTTGACCTTGTCGCGGATGAGGAACTCCGCAGCTTCGGCAACCGTGACCTGATCGGCTCGCTTCCCGCGCACGATGACGGCCTTCGTGCCCAGATGCAGGGCGATCTGAGGTTTGGTGGTCGTCACGACCACCCCCTTGCCCGCGTCTCGCAGGCCAAGCACCCTCTCCAGGCATTGCTTGCGGAAGGCACCCGAGCCCATCACAGCCGTGTGGTCGAACATGAGAACGTCCACATCCGCATGCATCGCGATGGCAAAAGCGATCTGGTAGCGCATCTTCTTGCTGAAGTCCTCGAGGGGACGGTTGCGCAGGGACTCCACCTCCGCGGTGCGAGCAACGGGGTCCACGATCTCTTCGATCTGGGCGTCGGGCAGTCCGTAGACGCCGGCGATCATCCGGATCGCCTGTTCCACCGACAGTTCACGGACCCACCTGCTCTGAGGTGGCGAGACCAGGAGACTGCGGTTAGGACGTTGAACCTGCCCGACGTCCACGGGCAGCAGGTTCGCCCACACCCTCTGCACCGCGTTGGTGCGCGCGGGGTCACGGCTGACCAGCACCAGCGCCTCGCCGGGCTCCAACGTGGCAGTAAGGCCGCGGAACACCCAGTACGTCTCGCGCTCGTGGGTGGAGGTCATCCGAGGGACACCTTTGATGATCTGCTGCTTCTTCTTGAGGCGGAAGCCTTCGAGGCCGGCATCGGTGAGACTGGCTAACACGTCACACCTTCCGGCGCAGATTAAGTCCGGAGCCATGGACCATCAAAATGCCTGCGAGCAGGATCGCCAGGATCACCCCGAACGATATGGCGTAATTGGTCCACGACGTCAGAACCTCGGGCCACACGCTGGCCCGGTAGAAGTCGAGCACCCCGTGGAAGGGGTTGAGATACAGGAATGGCTGCAACCACTCGGGGAAGTTCTTCTGCGACCACAGGATGGGACTTCCCCAGAAGAACGCGCGAGTCAGGATCGAGGCGAACACTTCGATGTCCGGCCAGCGCAGCGCCAGGCCCGCTTCGAACAGCGCGAAGCCCGCACACAGAAGGATCTGCAGCGCGATCGCCACGGGGAACAGCACTGTGCCCCACGTGAGGCTGGCACCACCCAGGAATATGAAGACCAGGATGATCGGGATCGACAGAAGGAACTCCGCCAGCCCCACGAACACGATTCGCAAAGGCCAGGTCGACGCTGGTAGGGGGCTGGACTGAAGCACGTCGCCAAATCGGCGGAATGAACGGGGGCTCTTGCGGATCGTCTGCGAGAACCACTGGAACGGGTAAAGGCCGGTGATGAGGAAGACGATGAACGGCTGCAGTCCGATGCCACGACCGCCGGCGAACACGAAGGTGAACACCACCCACATGAGCATCGCAAGCAGGAAGGGCTCCCCCAGGGTCCAGACGAAACCCAACCGGTAGCGCCGGTACATCTGCTTGAGGTCCTGGCGGACCATGAGGCTGATCGTCCGCCGTCGTCCCGGCAGGCGCACGAGGTCGGAGATCATGCCCCGATGCTAGTTGTCAGTGCGGGCAGATCCGGTGGCGGACACCCGCGGCGGCGCCCCGGACGCCTGCTCGGCCAGCGTCTGCTTGGCCCAACCAGTGGCCTTGTGCTCTGCGTAGAAGGAGAAGAAGGGGATGGTTCCGGCCAGCATGACCAGCACGGTTCGGGGGAACACATTCCATTTGCACCGCAGTGACAGGTCCAGCACTGTCACGAGGTAGATCATGAACATCCAGCCATGCAGCATGGCCACCGGGGTATGGATGTCCCACACGATGCGCAGAGGGATGTGCACGAACACCAGCAGGAGCAGCAGCACCCCCACCACGTAGGCCATGATCCGGTAACGCAGAAGTGAGCCAGCCATCAATCCACCATCTCTTCTTCCTGCTCACGCTGGGCATCAACGGTGCGCTGGTCGTGCATGACCTTGTACCAGAACCAGACGACGAACCCGGTGAAGATCACCCACTGGAATGCGTAGGCCGCGTTCTGCAGGTCGAGCGCAGACTGACTGTGCGCCACATCCCACTGCCACCACCCGAGCCGCAGGAACACCACACTGATCACCAGGCACAACAGCGTCCAAGGGATCCATCGGGGCGAGAGGATGTAGCGGACCATCAGGATGCGGGCTTTCCCTCGCCGTCGGCCGGGGTGCCCGACGTCGCCTGCTCGTCAAAGTCGACTCGCTTGATCTGCTTGTTCAGCGATCGGAACAGGAAGATTCCGGCGATCAGCAGGAACACGAACACCGCGAAGGCGCCCATACCGGGGCCCACAGTGTTCGGATCCGGGAGTGCACCCTCCACGGCGAGAATCTGCAGCACCCCTTGAGTCTACGCGGCAGTCCGGTTTGGCATGTCAGGTCGTCGGTGCGGCGGCGTGGGCCCTGCTTGCAGCCACCGGAGATGCCCTCGTTCTCAGCAACAACCCGGCCCACCGCCACCGGAGATGCCCTCGTTAGACGCAACAACCCGGCCCACCGCCAACCGGAGATGCCCTCGTTAGACGCAACAACCCGGCCCACCGCCACCGGCAGATGCCCTCGTTAGAGGTTGTGCTGTTGGTTAGCGAATCCACGCGTTGTTTCGCTAACCAACAGCACAACCTCTAACGAAGTGCCTTGCGCCGGGTGCTGCGCTGCCTTGCGCCGGGTGCCTTGCGCCGGGTGCCTTGCGCCGGGTGCCTTGCGCCGGGTGGCCATGGGCGGGCGAGCCATGCCCGCCGGCCGGTTGCCTACCGCAAACCCGCGAACAAGTCGTCCTCCGGAGCCTCGAGGGGCAGCACACTGAGGGCCAGTTCGAAGTCCTCGGTCGGCCACACCTGTCGCGCCACCTCCGCGGGAAGCGCGAACCAGTGTCCCGATGGGTCGATCTGGGTCGCGTGGGCTTTCAGCGCGGCGTCACGGACATCGAAGTACTCGGCACACGGCACCCGCGTGGTGACCCGGGAGGTGTTGTCCGGCCGCGCCAGGATGTCGTCGATCCAGCCTGCGTACGGCGATTCGTACCCGAGGGCGACGGCCGCCTCGTGCAGCGCGATGACCTTCTGCTTGTGGAAGGTCTGGTGGTAGTAGACCTTGCTGACCTGCCAGAGCGGAGCGGCCTGGGCCACGGCCGCCATCGTGACCTCATGACAACGGATGTGGTCTGGATGGGGGTAGCCGCCGTTCTCGTCGTACGTGGTGATCACCTGCGGACGGAAAGTGATGATCTCTTCGACCAACGGCGCCGTGGCATCCTCAAGTGGGAGATCGGCGAAGCAACCGGCGGGAAGTGGCGGTGGGGGGTCGCCCTCAGGGAACCCTGAGTCCTCGAACCCGAGCCACGAGTGCTCAACGCCCAGGATGCGTGCGGCCTCGGCCATCTCGGCCCGGCGGATCTCGGGCAGCCTGGAGGCTTCGATCTGCAGTCCCGGGTTGAGCAGGTCCCCACGCTCGCCACCGGTACAGGTGACCACCTTGACCCGCACGCCTTCAGCCACGTACTTGGCCGTGCTGGCAGCACCCTTACTCGCCTCATCGTCGGGATGTGCGTGTACGTGCATGAGTCGCAGGTCGTTGGCCACCAGCCCACGATACTTGCGGTTTTGCGACAACCGGAATGACCGCGGCGCAGATAACAGGCAGAATGATGCAAACAGCCCTCCGGTCGCGACGGTACCGGTGGGCTGCTGCATCTGATGAGGAGAGAACCGTGAGCGAGCACAAGGTCACATGGTTGACCCAGGAGGCACACGACCGACTGGTGACTGAGCTGACCGAGCGCACAGAGGTCACCCGCGCCAAGATCACCAAGACGATCGAACTCGCACGCGAGGAGGGGGACCTGCGTGAGAACGGGGGCTATCACGCGGCCAAAGAGGACCAGGGGCGAAACGAAGCCCGCATCCGGGAACTGAAGTACCTGATCGAGCACTCTCAGGTCGGTAGGCCCGACGACGTCGTCCAGGGCGCCGTGAGTCACGGCTCGACCGTCACCATCGAGTTCCCGGGCGGAGACCACGAGACGATGCTGGTTGCCAGTCGCGAAGAGAAGGCCCACACCGACCTCGAGATCTGTTCACCCGACTCTCCGCTGGGCAAGGCGCTGCTCGGCCAGCACGCCGGGACCAAGGTCGCCTACGAACTACCCAACGGGCGCACCATGGAGGTCACTCTCGTCGAGGTGCACGACTAAAACCGTTACGGCACCACCGGCAACCCCGCCGATTGCCAGGCAACAATTCCACCGTCGAGGTCCGAGACGTTCTTCAACCCCGCGCTTGCCATTTGGTCCATTGCGACCTTTGAACGGTTGCCACTGCGGCAGTACACCGCATACGTCGCTGCTGGGTCGAGTTCGGTGATTCGCTGACCGAAGTCAGCGGCCTCGACGTCGATGTTCACGGCATCGGGCAGATGGCCCGACTCATACTCCGCGGGGGTACGCACATCCAAGGTCACAACCCCATCGGTCTGCGCGAGATCGTCGAATGCCTGCGGAGACAAGGAAGTGGCTGTCGCAGAAGAACATGCAGTCAGAGCGAAGAGGGCGAACAGCGCGATCAGCAGGCGTCTCATGCCGACCAGCATACCCTACCGGGGTATGTTGATGGAGGGCGGATCGACTCTGAAACCGTCCTCGCGAAGGGCCTCGCGGAGCTCATCGGCATGACCCACACCGCGCACTTCGACCTCCACGATCACCGCGCACTCATCGACTGCCAGCATCGGGTCCGTGCGGTTGTGGGAGACCGTCACGACGTTGCCCCGGTGTTGGGCGATCAATGAGAGCACCCGCTCCAATTGTCCCGGGCGGTCGGGAATCAAGGCGGAGATGACTACGTACCTGTCGGCCGCCACAAGGCCCTGCCGCACGATTCGCAGCAGCAGCAAGGGGTCGACATTGCCTCCTGAGAGCGTCACCACCACCGGGGGTTCGAACCACTCCGGATGGCTCAATACCGCTGCCGCCGCGGCGGCGCCCCCAGGCTCAACCAGTTGCTTGCTGCGCTCAAGGCACATCAGTACGGCACGGGAGATCTGCTCGTCGTCCACGGTGAGGAAGTCAATACCGGCCGCCGCGATGATGTCGAAGTCGATCTGCCCCGGCTTGGCTACCGCTATTCCGTCGGCCAGAGTCGACATGTGTTCCACAGCCACCGGGTGACCTGCGCGTAGCGATGCAGGGTACGAGGCCGCGCCAGCAGCCTGCACCCCCACGACCTTCGCCTGGGGTGCCTTGTCCTCAAGACCGAGCGCAATACCGGCCAGCAGACCCCCGCCGCCCGTGCACACGGCGACGGTCTTCACCTCGGGATGCTGCTCAGCGATCTCAAGGCCCACCGTGGCCTGACCCGCGACGATGTCGGCGTGGTCGAACGGATGGATCAAGATCGCGCCGGTCCGCTCGCTGTAGGCCGTCGCCGCCTCCAGCGACTCGTCGATCGTGGTGCCGAAGAACTCCACGGCGGCGCCGTACGAGACGGTCGCCTCGATCTTGGGCAAAGTGGCACCCTCGGGCATGAACACTGTGGACTCGACGCCGAGCAGACGCGCCGCCAGCGCCACACCTTGGGCGTGGTTGCCCGCACTGGCAGCCACCACCCCACGAGCGCGCTCTTCAGGCGTGAGGGCCGCGATCCGGTTATACGCTCCACGGATCTTGAACGAGCCCGTTCGCTGGAGGTTCTCGCACTTCAGATAGACAGGCCCGCCCACCAGTTCGCTGAGCCATCTCGCCGGGACGGTCGGAGTCCGGAACACGATGCCGTCCAGACGTTGCGCGGCCTGCAGGATATGTCGGTGATCGATCACAGCAGACCCTCGTCCGGGGGTTGGGCGAGGTCGGCCAGCATGCGGTGGACCTCGCGGGCGACAGGGTCAGCCTCGGCGATCCGCTGGGGTCGCACCGCCACCTGATGCCCAGCGACGGCCCGCGGCCCGGCCCCGAACGCCACAACGGTGGCCGTCTGCCGATTGAGGTGAACCCCCTCACCGGCTGGGGCGACCTCCCCTTCGGCGAAGGTCCCGGCGCAGGGAACCCGCAAGCGGTCGGCGACCGCTGCGGCATCGTGACTGCCGTTGTCGAACATGAATCGACCTCTGTCCACCGACGAGAAGATCAGCGCACCGGCCAGGGTCGGTCCCATGCGAGCGGCCACGCCTTCCAACATGACGTTGAGATCCTCGTCGGCGGCGTCCTCGTCGCGCACCTGGAACTGCACAGATGCGCCCAATGGGATCTGACCGCTGACCTGCAGCGCGCCTCGCTGGGAGTCGGCAGGCAGGAAGTCGTGGATCACGAAGTCACCCATCCGCGGGTCTTGGGTCACCGCCACTCCAAGCTGCAGTCCGGACAGGGCCAATGATCGTTCCGGCTCCTCGAGCGCCGCGATGATCTCCTGAGAGCGCAGCGCCGCTGGGGTTCCGGCGAGGGTCTTGAGCAAGAAGCCTTCGGCGTCCGTAACGGTCAGCAGCGGACCGACCGGTCGGCAGGCCGGGCTCTGGATGGTCACGATCTGGGCGTGACCTCCCAAGAGAACTCCGACCGCACCCCTGCTGTGGATGCGCCCGTCAATCAGGAAACGCGTGGTGCGAGCCGGGGCCGGACCGGAAGCCACAGCCCCGACAACGGGCAGATCGGTCATGAGCAGTTGAGCATAGGCGGCGAAGTCGGACGTGGGGAACGACCACGGATCGGTGAGAACCAGAGCCATGACGTCGTCGCGACGGCGGCCCGGGAGCCCGACGATCTGGTCCCCCTGATCGCCGGCCAGCACCTCGAGGTGGAACGCACGGGAACGCAGCCCGGGGATCCTGGCCGCCCAGACCGCAACCGCCGCAGCGTCGCCACTTGCCCTGCCGCCCGCCATGACTGCGGAGGCGGACGAGCCGATGACCGTTCCTGACGAGAGATGGGAATTGGCCGCGAGCAGGGCCTGCTCGGCGTCCTCAGCATCGGCGGCGGCCACGAACACGAAGGCCAGGTTGGGCGCCGATCCGAGTTGGACGAGCGCTTGTTTCGCAGCCGTGCGAGCCAGAGCGGTCATGTCCACCGGCCCCACGCCAGTCGCAACCGCCAGCCCCTCGCCTACCAAGCTCACCGCTGCATTCTCGCCCATACCGCCCGCCCGTGAGACGTCGGGCGGGACCGTGTCGGTGTCACGGGAATAGCGCAGGGCCCCGGGGAAGCCCCGAGGCCCTGCAAGTCCCGTACCGGGATCAGACGTTCAGCGACTTCTTCGCCAGGTACCAGTCGGTCAGGTTGAGCGAGTCGTCGGCCAGGCGCTCCTTGAGAGCGTCGGTGGTCCGCGGCGCACCTACGACGACATCGTCACCGGGGCGCCAGTTGGCCGGGCATGACACGCCTTCGCGGTCAGAGGTCTGCAGAGCATCGATCAAGCGCAGGAGCTCGTCGACGTTGCGGCCGGCGTTGAGCGGGTAGTAGACCATCGCCCGAACGACACCCTTGTCGTCGATGATGAACACGGCACGAACGGCGTTGGTGCCGTTGCTCTCCGGGTGGATCATCCCGTAGGCCTGCGCCACGTTCATCTCGAGGTCGGCGATGATCGGGAACGTGATGTTCACACCGGCGTTCTGCTCGATGGACTGGACCCAGCCCAGGTGGCTGAAGATCGAGTCGACGGAGTTGCCGATGAGCTGGACGTTGCGCTTCTCGAACTCGTCGATGTTCTGGGCGAAAGCGATGAACTCCGTGGTGCACACCGGCGTGAAGTCCGCGGGGTGCGAGAAGAGCATGATCCACTTGCCCTTGTAGCTGTCCAGCGAGATGACCCCGTGGGTCGATTCCGCCTCGAAAGCCGGCGCGGGGTCCCCGATCAGGGGCAGACGGCGCGCCTGCGTGGTCTCGGTCATTGGTTCTCCTTCAGTGTGGGCGCGTGTGCCCGATTACAACAAGCGTAAGCAGGTGACAGACCGCGGAATGAACCTGGGTCAGCGGCCCAAGACGCGCAGCCGCACCACTGCGTAGACGGGGCCCTCGTCGATCGTTGCATCCACCCTGAAGCGGGCCCCGTCCATGCGCCAACGCACCACCCCGAGCTGGATGCGGCAAGCATGCGCGGGCAGCGAGTGCCACTGTCGCTTCGCGTTGCGGTGCGACCAGGTGCACGCCGTCATGTCGCGGGGAGCCCGCAGGGTGGTGTTACGTCCGAGTTGCACCCGCAGGATGCTCACATGACCGAGACGGGTGGCCTTGGCAGGCTCGGGTGGACTCGTGACCACGGGTTGAGCAGGACCGGCCGGGGTGGCCCCTTGGGCCAACGCCTCCATGGCGCAGCGCGCACACACCAACCCGGCCCCAGCAGCCGGATCGGCGCCCGAGGTGTCCACATCCAGCGCGCTCAGTTGAAGAAGTTCGGCCAGAGCGGCTGGTGTGAGTGTCGATTTGCTGCGCAACAACGCAGCGACCCCGGCGGCGAACGGCGCGGCCATCGAGGTTCCGGACTCCATCGCGTAGTCGTCGCCGGGAAGCGTAGAAAGGATCATGGTGCCCGGGGCAGCGAGGTCGACGTAGGAGCCGCGGGTCGAGAACGAGGCCACCTGGTTCTGCGGAGTAGTGGCAGCGACAGCGGTGACCTCAGGGAAGGCCGCGGGATACTCAGGCGCGCCGTAACTGCCGCTGTTCCCGGCCGCCGCGAAGACGCTCACACCGTGCGCGACCGCGTATTGCACCGCGGCGTGCTGGGCCGCGCTGGCCACTGGGCCGCCCAAACTCAGGTTGACGATGGATGCACCATGATCCACGGCCCAGATGATGCCCTCGGCCACATCACTGCTGTAACCCGCGCCGGCCTCATCGAGAACACGGACGGGCAGGATCTTGGCACCGGGGGCGACACCTATCCCGCCGACGCCGTTGCCCGCAGCCGCAATGATGCCTGCCACGTGTGTCCCGTGACCGTTGGCGTCGGTCGCCGTCTGCCGGATCTGGTTGCCGATCACGTCGACCCCGACGAGCACTTGGCCCACCAGGTCCTCATGAGACGCGTCGACGCCGGAGTCGACCACGGCCACGATCACGCCATCACCGTCGGCAACGGGCCACACAGGCTTGACCTGGCCGGCATCCAGACCCCACTGCTGGGTGACCAAGGGATCCGCGGTCACCGTGGCCCGAACACGACTGTCGATCTCCACGCTGCGGGTTCCGGGCTCAGCCAGCAGGTCTGCAGCGACCTCTTGGGCCTGTTCGTTGCCCGTCACCAGGGTCGTCTCGAGTTCAAGGCCCCCACCCGGCGCTTGGGCGACGCTGACAAGTCGAACCTGCTCATCGACGCCCACCAGCCCGACTAGTGGCCTGGGGCTATCCGCGGCCCACCCTGGTGCCGGCGCACCGGCGATGGCCAGCGCGGCGACCATCACCGCCACCACCGATCCGCGCGTGAACATAAGGCCTCCTTACCAACAGATCGGCATCGAGGCAGGCTGAGTTTATGCGCGCGGAATGTTTTGAGCCGAGATATCGTTAGCAAAGGTAATGACTACAGAACACATCGGAGTCCCGCGTGCACGACGCACCAGATCTACGGATTGCAGTAATGAGGCTGGCCAGGCGACTGCGCACGGAGAGGGCGAGCGACGCGCTGACGCCCAGCCAATTGGCGGTGCTGGCGACACTGTTGCGCGAGGGCCCAATGACCACAGCGGCACTGGCAGACGCCGAACGCGTCCAGCCACCGTCGATGACCAGGATTCTCAACGCCCTGCAGTCCTCGCAGATGGTGACGCGGGCGCCCGACCCTCAGGACCGGCGCCAAGTGCTGTACGCCGCGACCGACCAGGCGCGCAGCCTGGTGACGGCGGACAGGGAACGTCGGGATCAGTGGCTGTCCTTGCGCCTGTCCGGGCTCAGCCCCCAGGAGCGGGAGACGCTGGACACGGCGATCCCGATCCTGAACCGCATCGCGCTGGACTGAGTCGCACGTTCGCTGCCCTGCGAACCCGTGACTACCGCCTGTACGCGACCGGCGCGTTGGCCTCCAACGTGGGCACCTGGATGCATCGCATCGCCCAGTCGTGGTTGGTGCTGACCGTCACCGGGGATCCACGCATGCTGGGACTGGTCGTGGCCGCGCAGTTCGCCCCGATGCTGTTCCTCTCCCCCTGGGCGGGCGTGCTGGCCGACAGATTCGACCGGCGACGGATCCTGCAGATCACTCAAGTGGGCATGGGCCTGCAGGCGTTGGTACTGGGCCTGCTGGCGCTATTGGGCTTTGCGACGGGTCCGGTGATTCTGGCCGCAGCAGTGGCGCTCGGACTTTTCACGGCTTTCGACGGTCCTGCCCGACAGTCGATCGTCTCCGACCTTGTCCCGCCGGATCAGGTGGTCAACGCCGTCGCACTCAACAGCGCCAACTTCAATGCGGCGCGGCTCGTGGGACCGGCTCTGGCAGGGTTGATGATCGCCGCCTGGGGCCCTGGCTGGGTCTTCCTCGTCAACGCCGGCACATTCGCGGTCATGTTCCTGGCACTCACCGGAATCCGCACGACCACGCGTACCGCGGGCCGGGACCGCGGCGGTCTGCTCGACGGTCTGCGATACGTGCGCGGACGTCCGGACCTCTGGTTCGTCATCGCCATCGCCGGCGCGGTCGCGATGCTGGTCTTCAATTTCCCGATCACGATCGCCTTGATGGTGACCGACGAGTTCGCGGCAGGTGCGCGTAGTTACGGGGCTCTGGCTTCGCTCATGGCGGTCGGTTCTCTCGCCGCCGCATTGCTGCAGGCCACCCGCGCCCGCACGGACCTGCGACTGGTCACCTTGGCTGCCGTTGGAGCCGGTGTAACTGGCGTGCTCGCTGGCCTCAGCCCGAACGTCTACACCTTCGCCGCCGTACTCATGGCCAGTGGCGCTGCCTCCTTGACGATGATGACCGCAGCGAACGCCTACCTGCAGACGCGTAGCGACGAAGACCATCGAAGCCGGGTCATGGCCTTGTATATGGCTGTCTTCTTCGGCACCACGCCCATCGGCGCGCCGCTGGTGGGTTGGCTGGCCGATGTCTACGGAACCCGAGCGGCGCTGATTGCGCCGGGGCTGTTGAGTCTGGTGGCGACGGGCTTGCTGGTGCTGGCCTACCGGTGGGCGCGCCGCAGCGTCGCGCCGGGGGCGGTCCAGCCAATGTGAGAAACAGGCAACTAACTGGTCAAGGAATCAACATGGCCTCCCGAGGGGCCCGCTGCTCACGTGTCAGTGACCAGCGGCTGCGGCGAAAGCCGGCGCGCGCCCCCGAACAGCAGCCCGACTACGGCCAGCAGCCCGCCGAAGGCGAGAAGGTACAGCGGCAGCTCCGGCGGTATCCCCAGGTGCACGGTGATGCCGAGGATCCGGGAGAGCCCAAGCGGGAGCAGCGCCATCTGATCGTTGAAAGTCGTCAGCGCCGCCTCCAGCCCACAGACCTGCATCAAGGCACCCAACGCCAGCACAGGCACTGCGATGGCCAGAAGAACGCGACCGAACGAGCGGGCCCTGCCGAGCCCGTACGCGCTGCGCATCACGATGTACGTAACCCAGAACAGCCACAGGAAGAGCGCGAAACTGAGCGTTACATAGATGTTGCGGTACTGCTCATCGGTCCAGAACCGGTACCAATACAGGCCAGGTCCGCGGACCATGACCACCACACTCAACAGGGCGGTCTTGACCAACAGGGCCGCGCCGGCGCCGGCATACAGGGCGAAAGGATCGCAGCCTCGGACGAGCACTCTGGCAGTCAGAACGAACAGAGCGATGCTCCCTAAAGTCGCCAGCAGGTAACTCCACGAAAGCCAACCGGAAAAGGCCCCTCTGCTGAGGAGCAACAGTGCTGCTGGCAGTAGCCAGGCAAGGACACGAGAGGTTCTTGACGACGGGTCATCGTTCAATCGCCAGGGGCGGGTGGCACCCAACCAGAGTCCCCGTGCAGCTGAACCCATCGCACCTGCGCGGCCATCGCGCGCCCACGCACCGAGACCCAGCAGGATCAGAATCCCCAGGAGGACGATCACCGTGACGATCTGCGAGGAGCGGGTTCTTTCCGCATGGGCGAAACCGGCGTCCACCGCGAAGAAGGAGTACGCCGGGGTGTCCAGGTCCATTCCGTACTTGGCTGTGTGGGCGGTCACAGCAGTTTCGTATTCCACCTTCGCCTGCTGCCACGCCTCCCACTGGGCAGGATCCCCCGAGTCGAGCCACTCGTAGTAGGACAGGAAGGCGGCTCGGAACGCACCCAAGGTCGCGAACAGGTCTGCCTCGTACTCCAGCGAGTGGATGAACCTGTCACGCAGCGCCGGGTCCTTCCAGTCTTCCGCGTCGGTCTGCCGCGCCTTGGCCAGCATCGCCTCCACCTGCTGCTGGGCGGAATCGGAGCGCTCGATCGCCTCTTCGACCCGCCCACGGGAGGCGTTGTGGATGACGCTGAGCGCGGCTGAGTCGCCGCTGACGATGTCCCATTCGAAGATCCACATCATGGGCGGCGGCTCCAAACCCAGCGCCAGCACACGCTTGTCCGCATAGGGCGGGATGTAGAGACCTTCCTGGGTGACTTGTCGCGACTGAACCAGGATTTCCTGGATAGCGGAGATGGTGGCGGGGTCCTCGGAGAAGTTCTGGGCGATCCACGTGCGGTTGACCTGGCCGAGATCCGCGTCACGGTTCCACGCCAGTTGACCGGTGGCGAACACGTCCAAGTCGTACAGCTGCCAGAAGCCGGCCTTCAGATACAAAGACATGGGTCCGGCCCGCCACGGACCGCCGTCCTGGGTCCACACCCAGACCCCCTGAATGTTCGGATTCTTCTGCTCGAAGTCCTGCAGTGCCACTTGATGTTCCGCGGACAGGTAGTTGGGGAACGAGCTGAAGGCCTCGAACTCGCGGCGGGACTGGAACTCAACAATGCGCGGCTGATCGCCCTGCTCCAAGGTCGGGTTGAGCGGTAGCCAGGAGTAGAAGTCGCCCATGGTGAACTTCGTGACGACGACCAGATTGTCCGTCGGGATCGGGTCCAGGACGCGCTGGTAGGTCTGCGGGTTCGTATGCATGTCGCCGACGTCCCCGACCCCGACCGACCACGTCCGGAAGTAGATGGTCTTGTCGTACTCCGCGGCAGTTTCGGTGAACTTCGTCAACATGGCTTGCACCGATTCAACGGTGGTGACGCCCAGCGTCGAGTAGTAGTCCCAGCCGGGCAGGTTGTAGACGTTTCCTGCTTCGCCGATGCGGATCATCAGACCATCGACGAAAGGCATGTTCTCGAAGAACTCCGCCAAGCCTGCCTGGTAGATCTCCCAGAGGCGCGGATCATCGACGTTGAAGCCGCCGAGCTCGCGCTCGACGTAGTCGTTCAAGGGACCTGTGTTGGCCAGCATGTCGGTTTTGAACACCAGCCGCATGCCCATCTCGTCGGCATACCGCCACATTTCGCCGAACTGCTCCACCATGGCCTGGTGCCGGGCTCGGTAGGGGCTGTCCTCGGCATACACCTGGTAGCCGTCGCCGACTTTGTCGAAGTTGACGTACTCCAGGAAGCCGCTGACGATCACGCCGTTGTAGCCGTAGGCCCTTATGTGATCGATGTACTCCCGCCACTGCTGCGTGACGGCCTCCAGCCCTGCCGGATCGATCCACGGCGGCTCGGACAGAACGACATCGGCGAACTGCCGGGAGTTGTGTGAGTAGTCGTCCTGGGCCGCCCAAGCCTGAGGGTCCGGCTCCACGCCCACAGCACCGTAGTCGGCGAAGCGGTACTCGAGGTCAGGCACCACCGGCAAGCCCGAGAGATCCGGCAGGGGCTCGCCGGCTTGGATCGCTGTGGCCGCTGCCAGCATCCCGTTGGCCATTCCCTGTCGCCCGGCGCCGGACACCCCCGATGCTGAGAGGCGGTAGCCCTCGTCGGGGAGGTCGGCTTTGGCGACTGTGAAGTCCGCGTCGTCTTTTGCTACCCGCGGCCGCGTGCCGGTGGTCGCCTCGACTGCGTCCTGAAGCCTTGTCAAGGCCATGACCAGCAGCGGGTCGCTCTTGTAGCCACTGGGCATCCGGATGGTTGCTAGCTCTGGGGGCTGTGCTGCGTCAGTGACTTGACCGACGGGGATCTGCGCGGTCGGAGGCACCTGCTTCGGCTCGATGGACAGAGCTAGAAGGCTGTTGGTCGCAGTGGCTACACCGAAGCCGACGAGTATGGCAACCAGCGCGAAGATGAGTGAGGTGAGCCACCAGCGACGCCTTTTCGCCATGGACGGAAGACTAGACCTCGCGCCGGACCGGGACGTGAGAAACCGGCAAGTCCTCGCACGCCGCCACAGGCAAAGCTGGAAACAGGCAAATCAGTTGCCGAAAACCAGCATTGCCTCCGTGGGCGGCGCTAGGCCGCCGCCTGGCGACCCACAAGCGTCTCCGGCATCCGCACCGCCAGCGCCAGCGCCAGCGCACTCACGACGAAACCGGCGGCAAACGCCACATGGAAGCCAGCTGCGTCCAGCAACAAACCCCCGACCAGCGGCCCGATGATCGAGCCGACATCGGACATCATCTGGAAACCGGCCACGACCGATCCGCCGTGGTGACCCTTCGAGACGTCACCGACGATTGCCGTGGGCGAAGGACCAAGGAACGCTCCAGAGACACCAGCGACCGCCATCGCGATGAGGAAGAGCGCGGAGTTCGCAGCGACAACGAGCAGCGCAAGTGACAACGCCCCGACCGACAACCCGATGATCAAAGCCGGGCGCCGGCCGCGATGGTCGGCTGTGCGACCACCGAAGGCGAGCAGCGCCGCCTGCAACCCAGCCGCCACGACGAACCCCGCGCCAGCCAGCCCTGGCCCTTGCTGCAGCCCCTCGACGACGAACAAGGGAACCAGCGACGACCGCAGACCGAAGAACACGAAACCGTTGGCGAAGTTGGCGCCGAGTGCAGC
The DNA here is from genome assembly GCA_963818505.1 of uncultured Actinomycetota bacterium. Taxonomy (GTDB): domain Bacteria; phylum Actinomycetota; class Actinomycetes; order S36-B12; family UBA10799; genus JADKAV01. Next base: position 69,477 of record CAWFSJ010000007.1, on the reverse strand, counting down.
CTGGTAGGCAGGCAACTTCAGAGTCGGCAGGAACTTGATCCGTTCCTGGTCCTCGGCCAACTCCGGGCTTTCCACATTCTCCAAACGGGGCAGCAGCGCCACCGCGACCAGGAAAGCCGCGAACAGGGTTCCGGCGTACACGAAGAAGGGCGCCCGAATCGAAAGGCCGATCACCAGGCCTCCCACCGCAGGACCCATGACCCCGCCGATCAGAAAGCCTGCCTGAAACAGCCCCGATGCCCGACCTCGGTACTCCGGGGCTGTGACTCGCAACAACAACGCGGTGGCTGAGATCGTGAACATCGCTGAGCCGGTGCCGCCAATGCCGCGCAGCAGGAGCAGTTGAGCGTAGTCCGTCGCGAACCCCGCAGCGAGACTGGACAGCCCCACGATGGCCAAACCCGTCGACATGATGGTGCGTTCGCCGAAGCGGTTGACGGCCCACCCGGCTGCCGGCGAACTGATCAACCGCATGAACGCGAAGACGCTGATGACCGCACTGGCTGCGAAGGCGCTGACCCCGAACGTGCGCGCGAACAGCGGAATGGCCGGGATCACGATGCCGAATCCGAGCGCCACGCAGAAGGCGATCGCGGCCAGCACACTCACCTCGCGCGGCAGACCGCCGACCTTGGGCACCCAGGACTTCATCCGTGCCACTATCGCAGCCACTTTCGCGGTCGATGAATCTGGGCGAGACTTGGGTCATGGATCTCCGCGGCTTCTTCGGCTCCGACAAGCGCACGATGGTTGAACCAGGCAGTGCAATGCCCGATCGACCGGCCTACCCCTATCCGCTTGCAGCGAGCAATGTGGTGTTGGGCGGCTCCCTCGAAGGGCCGTGGGGCGAAGGTGTCGAGGTGATCTACCTGGCCATGGGCTGCTTCTGGGGTGCAGAGGAGTATTTCTGGAAATCACCCGGGGTCGCCGGCACCGCGGTGGGCTACCAGGGCGGTTTCTCGGCGTACCCGACGTACGAGGAGGTCTGCACCGGCCGGACCGGTCATACAGAGACGGCGCTCGTGGCCTACGACACCGCCAAGACCTCCACGCTCGACATCCTGCGCATCTTCTGGGAGCACCACGACCCGACACAGGGCTACCGGCAGGGAAACGACGTCGGGACCCAGTACCGGTCCGCGATCTTCTGGACGACCGACGAGCAGCGAGCAATGGCGGAGAAGACGCGCGACGCATACCAGGATGTCCTGACGTCTCGCGGACTCGGCCAGATCACCACGGAGATCGAGCCCGCGGCTGACCACCGGTTCTTCTTCGCCGAGGACTACCACCAGCAGTACTTGCACAAGGTTCCCCACGGCTACCGGTGCCATGCGAACACTGGGGTGGCCCTGCCGGTGTAATCCTTACGCGGACACTTCGTTCACACTGTGCTGGCCGCCTGCCTAGGCCGAGAACTACTGAACTGCCGACCCTGACGGGGTGACAGCCCACCCACGTCATGCCCGGCGTAACGAACATGGCTGGCATGAGTATGTGAGCCGGCATCAACGGTGACAGGCTCATGGCGGTAGGCCTCCCACCGTCGTCGTTTCACACCCACTGGGGCAGCTTGATCACGAAAGTGCTGCCAGTCCCCGGGCCCCTACTGAAAGCCGTCAAATCACCGTTCTGATTCTGGATCAAGGCACGTGCGATAGTGAGTCCCAGACCGCTGCCTGCCGAGTCGGACTCACGGGCATCATCGAGGCGCTGGAAACGCTCAAACACACGGTCTAGATCCTGAGGCTCGATGCCTATGCCGGTATCGGTCACGCTGATCTCCACGATGTGACCCCGTCGCTGGCACTGAAGCGAGACCACACCACCGGCAGGAGTGTGCCGCAACGCGTTCTCGAGGAGGTTGCCCAGCACTTGCTGCATGCGATCCCTGTCAACCAGGACCGCCAGGCCATTGGATTCATGGCACAGGTCCCTCAGCAGCACACCCTTGTCGCGATAGCGAGCTTCGTACAGAGAACACGCCGTCTTCACAGGCTCGCTGACCGGGGTTGGCTCGGGATGAAGCGTCAGGGCGTGTTCCTGCGCCTCAGCCGCTAAGCGCACGTCACTGGCGAGCCGGCGCAAACGGTGAACCTGATCCCGCATCACCTCGTAGTTCTGCGCCGAGCTGGGAATGACCCCGTCCTCCAAGGCGTCGATGTGCGCCTCAAGAGTGGCCAGCGGCGTACGAATCTCATGGGAGACGTCTGAAAGCATCCGGCTACGCGCCCGGTCTGTCGTCCCCAGGCTGTCGGCCATGTCCTGGAAGGATCGTGACAACGTATGCAGTTCCGTTCCGAATCCCGTCCGCGGGACTGTGACATCGTAATTGCCATGCGCCACCGCCTCCGCCGATGCGGCCAGCTCCGTGATCGGTTCGCTCACTCGGCGGGCAAGAAACCACGACAACACAATTGCGGCAATCACCGCGACGGTGGCGGCCGCCAGTAGGGCCAAGCCGACCGACGTTTCAAAAGCCTCCTGCGCGTGCAGTTGCACGACGGGGGAATCCTCCCCCGACATGCGCAGGTGGTGAAGAAACAGCCCTGGGGCGATGAGCACGACGGTCACGAGCAATGCCGTGAAGGTGACGGCGATGACGAGTAACTGCGCACTGAAGAGTCGGGCGGCGAGACTCCTCGGCCGCCTCATGAAGCCATCCCGTAGCCGACACCCCGAACGGTCCTGATGTAGCGCGGCGATGCTGCATCGTCGTCGAGCTTCTTGCGTAGATGGCCCACATGGACGTCGACGATGTGCTCGTCGCCGTACCAGTCACTTCCCCACACTGCCTCAATGAGTTGCCTGCGGGTGAAGGCCCTCTTGGGCTGCGCTGTCAGGGCGTCCAGCAAGTCGAACTCCGTGCGCGTGAGTTCCAGCTCCTTCTCCTCGAGCCACACTTTACGGGAGTCGGGGTCCACGCGAAGGCCACCCAGTAGGCGCGAAGACTGGGCCGACGAGGATTCGCCAACCCCCCTCGGGCGGCGCAGCATGGCCCGGATTCGGGCGGTCAGTTCACGCGGCGAGAACGGTTTCACCAGGTAGTCGTCTGCCCCTACGCCAAGCCCAATGACTTTGTCGATCTCGTCGTCTCGAGCAGTCAGCATGATCACGTAGCAGTCGGTGAAGGTGCGGATACGGCGACAGACCTCCAACCCGTCGAAGCCAGGCAGCATGATGTCAAGCACTACCAAGTCAGGGCTCAGAGTTCGCGCCATCTCCACAGCGTCAGGGCCCGTGCCTGCGATCTCGACGTCGAAGGCCTCGCCGCGGAGGTACGCGCTGATGACAGTCGCGAGATCCGGCTCGTCCTCCACTACGAGGACACGTAGTTGTGGCGACACAGCTCTCCGTTCCGTCGCGCTAGCTTCACCCGTGGGCGCGTCTGTTGCCATTCTCCAGGATCGCGCCCGCCTCCAAGTACTCGTCCGCTGTCATCTCGCCTCTTGCGAAGCGCCGCTTGAGAATTTCCGACGGATCTTCTGCGGCATTCGCCGGGTTCGCAGTGGTACCCCGCGTCAGGACCGCCAGTCCCCAGACCGCCAGGGCCACCAGTAGGGGCCAGATCCACATCGCCACGACCATCCAGCTCTGCCACCCGTTGCTTGCGTGATAGCCCATCATCGCCGAGTCACCTCCAACTTCCTCCCCGTCAGGATCGCTACCACTCATGGAGAACGGACGTGCGAAGGATGAAGATTCGATGAAGGGCGACCGCTTCATCGAATCTTCATGAAACCTGGGCAGGACCTCCAGGCGCGCCTGTCAGGGTCGTCTGCATGGGGAGTCCATCGATGTCGCGACGCAGCTTCCTTGCTGTCTCGTTAGGGACTGCGGCAGCGTCATTGTCGTCGTGCTCATCAGGGAAGAACCCCCCTGTCGTCGTCCCCACCACAGCGCCGACCGGACCGGTGGCACAGTCAATCCGGTTACGCGCCCAAGAGACCCAGATCGATCTGGGGGGTCGGGTAGCCACTGCCTGGACGTTCGGTCAGCAGGTCCCGGGACGTGGGATCAGAGCCACGGTGGGCCAGCGTGTGCAGATCACGGTGAGCAACGATCTGCCCGAGGAGTCCAGCGTGCACTGGCATGGGCTGGCCGTCCCGAACCCGATGGACGGGGTGCCGGGGGTCACGACTCCGGCCATCCAGCCGAACACCGAGTTCACCTACGACTTCATCGTGCCGGACGCAGGCACACACTGGTTCCACCCCCACACCGGGCTCCAACTAGATACGGGGATGTACGCCCCATTCGTCGTGGAGGACCGCAACGAGGCAGGCGACTACGAGCACGACTGGGTTCTTATGCTGGACGACTGGACGCAAGGCGTTGGCCCAGACCCTCAGGAGATCTTCGATGGGCTTGTCGCCGCCGGTCAGCGCGGCAATCAGGACGGCATGATGCATATGGGTGGGATGGGGATGGGCTCAGACGGCGGCGACGTCACCTACCCCCTGTTTCTGATGAATGGCCGATCCACCGTTGACCCGGACACACTTCGGGTCAAACCCGGCGACAGAGTACGGATCAGGATCATCAACGCTGCCGCCGACACGATCTTCACTGTCGCCGTGGGCGGTCACACGATGACCATCACGCACGCCGACGGATTCCCAGTCCTGCCGGTTGATGCCCAGTCTCTGCGGCTAGGGATGGGCGAGCGGTACGACGTCTCGGTCCGGGTGGGCGACGGGGTGTTCCCAGTTGTGGCCGAACCGGCAGGCAAGAGCGGCTACGCCATGGCGGTCCTGCGCAGCGCAGCTGGGAGTATCCCGGCGAACCCCCGGCCAAGCGAACTCTCTGCTTACCCCGCGAGCGCCGATATCCTTCAGGCCGAGGAGAGCGTGCGCCTACCGCAGGCTGAGCCGCAGACCTCCTACGATCTGGTCTTTTCAGGGTCCATGGCGCCCTACATCTGGACGATCAACGGCGTCACCTACGACCGCTCACAACCGCTCAATGTGCAACGCGGGGAAACCGTCAGGCTTCGGCTCTCCAACATGTCGATGATGAGTCACCCGATTCACTTGCACGGCCACACGTTCCAGATCGGTTTGGCTGGAGGGACCGGTGCCCGCAAGGACACACTGCTGCTACCTCCGATGGCCCGCGCCGAGATCGCCCTGGTCGCGGATAACCCTGGCCGCTGGATGCTCCACTGCCACAACGCCTACCACGCAGAAGCGGGCATGATGACCCGCCTGGAATACACCACCTGAGAAGGAGAATCACCTGTGAAGATTCGACGCACCGCCGCCCTGGCCATCGCTACTGTCGCCGCGGCCGCCTCACTCGCGTCATGCTCCAGCAGCACCACGGACAGCGCGACCTCGCCGGTTGCACCCTCGGCATCGGCACCGATGATGCAGGGATCACCCACCGATGTCGCCTTCGCGCAATCGATGATCCCGCATCACCAGCAGGCGATCGAGATGTCGGTCCTCGCTTTGGACCCGCAGTCAGGAGCATCGGAGGAGGTGCAGCAACTCGCCGCACAGATCAAGGCAGCCCAGGACCCGGAGATTCAGCAGATGACCCAGTGGCTGCAGGACTGGGGAGCGCCAACCGCCATGCCCGGGGCCACCGACGGCAGCGACATCGCGGGCATGGACCACAGCGGCCATGACATGGGCGCGATGACGATGTCGGGGATGATGACCGACGAGCAGATGCAGCAACTTGAGCAGACCCAAGCCAACGAGTTCGACCAGATGTGGCTCACCATGATGATTGCCCACCACCAGGGGGCGATCTCGATGGCCGAGCAGGCACAGGCATCCGAAAGCAGCCAGGTGACGACACTCACTGATGCGGTCATCAGCGGACAGCAGCAGGAGATCACGACGATGCAGAACCTGCTGGCAAACGGTGGGCCGTGATCCGTGCAGCCGTCGTGGCCGCCGGCAGGCACGCTCGTGACACCGCCACCAACGTCCGGCCCATCGATCACCGCCGAACCCGCGGCGTCCGTCGCGACACCTCCTCAGGTCGAACGCCTGCACAATCTCGCGCTCACCGACGACGGCGTAATAGCGGTCAATGTGCGCCAAAGGTATCGGCGGGGTTCGTGGCAAGGGCCCGACAGCATGCCAACAGGGCTGTTGGTTGACGCTCATGCAGTTGGTTGAGGTTCGTCGCGCGACAGACATCAACCAACTGCACGAACCCCACCCAACGCGCGGCGCTCACATCTGCGGGTCGGTCACGAACGGCCGGACCTCCTGCGCGCAGCGGCAGGCTACTGCGAACTTTGCCGCCCATTCGTGGGCCTGCTCGCGGGACGGGACATCAACGACCGCGAATCCGCCAATGAACGTCTGCTTGCCTGGAAACGGCCCCTCGTTCACAGTCATGTCGGTGCCAACGACGCTGGCCTCGCCAGCTCCGGTCAGCCCACCGCCGAACACCCATACGCCAGCCGCCTTGGCCTCGTCGGCTACGGCATTGGCTGCCCGCGCCACTTCGGGCAGCTCATCCGCGGTGAAGACCATGTCTCCCTCGTCGAACGAGATCAGGTACCGCTGCATCACATCATTCCTCTCGAAGATCCGGCCCGCACATGGCCGCGCAAGGCCATGGCATGAGCCTAGAAAGGGGTGGCAACAACACGCCAGTGAGTTGCGTCATGGCCCAGGTCGGCCTCGTTCGGCCCACACGAGGGGCCGCCCGCCTACTCGACGACGACCGTGGCGTTGCTCCCCGCGGGACCGAAGACCGCCAGGTACGCCCCGGCCGGCGCCTGCTTCGTTGTTGTGTCCGCCGCGCCCGAGTCGATCAAAGCGAGCTTGTCGTCGAACAACTTCCAATCACTCTGACCCGAGATCGTCACGGTGGACGCTGTCGGAGTCTTGGACCATTCGACCAGTCCCTTCGGACCGATCGAAACGTTGTTAACGCCAGCAGCCAGGTCGGGAACCGTGTCCGCGGGCCGCAGGACGCTGCTGTCGAAGGACATGAACTCGTCGGTGCCCTGCATCGAGAAGTCGAAGTCCAACAGGTCGCGGCCGAACCCTAGGGGAATCTCCAGGAACATCGAGCCCCTGGTGTCGCTGGTGGTCGCGTCGAACGGCACGGTGTCGACCAACGCACCTGTGGCCAGCAGGTAGCCAGACAGGCCGGGGATGGGCGCGACCTTGACAACGGGACTACCGGACAGCGTCCAACTCAACGACTCCGGACTCTCGTTCGCCAGCAACCACTTCTTTCCCACCCGCGCCTGCCAGGTCGGCGACAAGGCACCTCCCGAGCGAACCTTCTGTCCCCGGGCGACGTAGGAGTAGTAGGTCCCCACTCCACCGATACTGCGCTGCAGTACGTAGGTACGGCCCCACGACTTCACCGCGCTGATCGAGGTGCCGGGCGAGTTTGTGGCCCAGAAGCGCCCGTCGTTGCGCAACTCGAACCGGCCAGGACTGCGCACCCACGCGCCGTCGGCCAGAGTCGCGACCTTCACCGACCGGTTCTTGGCCTTGCTCAGCTTCTTCGTCTCGTTCTGGGCCAGGAAAGTGCCAGAGAGTTGCTTGATCTTCCTGTCGGCCATCTTCGCCGTCACCTCGCCCTTGCCAGGCATGCCGGTGACCTGCTTCGGCATCTTGTTGATGGCGCCGGTGTCGACCAGCGCATTCAGCAGCACGGTCTGCGCGACGGTTTCGGCGGCGATGGAGCTGAAACTCCTGCCAGCTCCCAAAACCACGACCCCCAAGTCGTCATCGGGAGCGATCGCGAATGAGGCGTGGTAGTCGACGGTATCGCCGCCCTTGGTCCAGCCCAGCACTCCCGCAGATTTCAGCGCCGGATCCTGAACACAATCCCAGCCCAGGCCGTAGCGCAGAAAACTTGGCGGTCCGACCCGCAGGCCGGTGGCCGTCTCATCGGCGGCCATCTGCTGGATGGCCGAACTGGACAGAATCCGCTTGCCGCCCACCTTGCCGTCGTTGGTGAAGACCATGGCCAGCCGGGCCATTTCCTCGGGCGTGGACATGAGACCACCTGTGGCAAACGCGTTTGTGATCTCGATCGGTTGTGCTTTCCCCGCCTGGATGATCGGCGCTACGGTCCCCTGCGCCGGCACCGACGTCGGGTAGCGGGACCGCTTCATGCCCAACGGTTTGAGGATGTTGGCCGTGACGTAGTCCTGCAACGGCTGCCCAGAGACCCGCTCCACCACAAGTCCGGCCAACGTGAAGCAGTCGTTGCAGTACACGTTCATCGCGCCCGGCGTGGTCTTGAGACGAGAGTTCCGCAACCCGGCCAGCACGCCGTCCACGTAACTGGGGATCGGTTTGTGACTCCACAGATCCGCGAAGTTCGTGCCAGGCACTCCGGCCGCGTGGTTCAGCAGCATCCGCACGGTGATCTGCTTGTACTGCGGGGACTGCATTGTGAAGTCCGGGATGTATCGCGCCACGGGGGCGTCGAGTGAGACCTTGCCCTGGTCCACCAATTGCATCACCGCCATGGTGGTGACGACTTTGCTCACAGACCCCACGCCGTACAGAGTCGTCGGCGATGGCTTCTTGCCGGCGGGGGTGACCCGCCCGAAGGCTTGGCTCCAAACGACCTTGCCGTTGGAGACCAGCGCCACCGACGCCGAGGTCGACTTGGTGTCCTTCAGCGCCTGCCGGACCGCCTGGCGACCCTCTTTGATCGTGGTGCTGAACGTCGGCGGGGGTTGCTTCTTCGCGGGCTCCGCGGCTTGGGCCGCCGGGGCCCCGCCAATCACCATCGCAGGGATCAGCGTGGCTGTTAGAACCGTGACAATGCGCATGGCACCCCACCTCTCCTGCCACGCGGGGCCGCGGTGCAATGAACTGACCGTAGGTGACAGGGGTTGTGGTTGTCGAACTTCTTGCGCCCTACTCAACCTTTCGGCTCTGAATGACCGGGCCCGGGATCGGCCCTTCCGCCCGCCAAGCGCATCCCACTAGAGTTGGCTCTTCCCACGTCGCGGTTTCGCGGCATTAAGGCCAAGCATGCTCACCAGTCGGATCCTGGCGGCCACTCTGACCGTCGCGTCGATCGTCAGTGGACTGGCGACCGCTCAGGCCACCGCTTCAGAGTCGCCACCTGCCCAGGACAGGCTGACCGAGTCAATCCCGTGGAAGGACTGCGGCGAACAACTCGAATGCGCACGGATCAGGGTGCCGCTGGACTGGGACCGCCCGCAGGGGCGCACGATCGGCCTGGCCGTGATCCGCCACCTTGCCAGCAATCCCGAGCAGCGCATCGGCTCGATGTTCATCAACCCCGGTGGACCCGGCCAATCCGGAGTGGGATTGGTGAGAGGTACTGGCAGCGACTTGGACGCCTGGGGTGATGGCCGATTCGATGTGGTGAGTTGGGATCCGCGCGGCACCAACGCCAGCACGCCGGTGCGCTGTTTCCGAAGCGAGGCGAGCGCGGCCAGATTCTGGAAGGGTGCCTCGATCCCGACGACGAGGGCGCAGTCCACGTCCTTCACTCGCAAGTCCGCTGCTTTGGCACGGCGCTGCGGGAAGGTCAGCGGTTGGCTGCTGCCTCACATCTCCACAGCAGACACCGCCCGTGACCTCGAACACCTCCGCGACCTCGTCGGGGACCGCAAGCTGACCTATGTGGGATTGTCCTACGGCACCATGCTCGGGCAGACCTACGCGAACATGTACCCACGACGGGTGAGGGCGATGTTGCTCGACGGCGTGGTGGACGCCGTGCCCTACTCGCGTGGTGCTGAGGCTCGTGCAGCAAGTACCGTCGGCGGCAGCGACGCGGTGCTCGATCAGTTCCTCCGCCTGTGTCGGCGTGCCGGTCCGCAGCAGTGCGCTCTCGCGGGCAAGACGCGCACACCCTCTGAGAGGTTCGACCGACTGTTCAAGCGTGTCCGTCGCTCACCGATCCCGGCACCGGACGTCGATCCGCCGGGGGAGCTGAACCAGGGCGATCTACTGCTGTCGCAGTTCCAGCCGCTGCGCAATCCAGCGGAATGGCCCGCGAATGCTGCGTCGATGGACGCGGCGCTGGCTGGGAACGCCTCGACGCTTGAAGCGGGGGCACGACCCTTGCTGACGCCGCAGGGCTGGGCCGGTGCCACGACATCCGCGGCCATCTCCTGCGCTGATGCGCCAGCGCGCCGCGGCTTGGACGCGTGGCCACAGGTGATCGCTCGCCTCGATCGGATCAGCCGCATGCAGGGGCGGGTGAACGGATGGTGGCTGTGGGCGCCGTGTGCTGCCTGGCCGGTGCGTGGGCAGGATGCCTACCGCGGGCCTTGGAACGCCTCGACACCCAACCCGATCCTGCTCATCGGAACCCGGTACGACCCGAACACCGCCTACCAGAACGCAGTCAGCGCCGAGCGCTATCTCGGCAACGCGGTACTGCTGACCCACAACGGCTACGGTCACCTCAGTTACCAGGATCCCAGCACCTGCGTCGATCGGGCGCGCGTGGACTACTTGGTGAATCTCACAACGCCCGGCCGCGGTACCGTGTGCCGGTCGGACCAGCGGCCCTTCCAGCCCAGCCTCGGGTAAGGACGAACTGACCCGCCGGACCTGTTGGGTGACGTTCGTGCAGTTGGTTGATGCTCGTCGCGCGACAGACATCAACCAACTGCACGAACCCCAACCAACGCATCTGTGGGCTCGTCAGCTGGCACTGCCAACCATCGACGACAGCTCCAACAGCGCCTGCTCACCGCTGGGTTCTTCGGCGAGTAGCGGGATGGCCGCGAGGCGCGGGCTCAGGCCGGCGATGGTCTCATACAGCGGCGCCTCGGTTGCAGCGCGTTGCTGAAGCAAACGCGACGTCGGCCTAGCCGCGGCGATAGATCCGTTGATGATCCATGCCCAGGCCCGGATGCCCGCGCGCAGTAGGTCGTCCTGCAGGCCAGCGGCTTCAGCGACCGGCGTGGGTTCAGCGGTTGTGACGATCAGAACCCTGGTCAGCGCAGGGTCCTGAAGCAGCATCAGCGGTGTATGGAAAGCCATGACGTCGCCGGACTGCCTCACCATGTCGCGGTGGTAGGCCCCAGCGGTGTCGAGCAGCAGCAGGGTGTGTCCGGTCGGTGCGGTGTCGACGATGACGAAGCGGCGTCTGCCCTCCAGAACCACCCGGGAGAACTGCTGGAACACGGCGATCTCCTCGGTGCAGGGCGACAGCAGGTCCTCTGCGAGCTGGGCCTTCCCGTCACGGTCGAGGTTCTTCCCCTTTGTAGTCATGACGCGCTGCCGATAGGTTCGCGTCGCCTCGACCGGATCGATGCGTGACACGCGCAGGTTCGGGATCTGCACAGGCAACACGTCGTGCAGATGCGCAGCCGGGTCGGTTGTTGTGAGGTGCACGTCATGGCCTCGCCGGGCGAGGGCCACCGCGATCGACGCCGCGACTGTCGTCTTCCCGACACCACCCTTGCCCATACACAGCACGAGGCCGTGTCCGTCCCCTTCCAGCCCATCGATCAAGGCCGCCAGGGATGCATCCGGCGGCGTGAACGTCGCGACGGGAAGGCCATCGTCAACGTCCGCCTCGTCGGAGAGCAGACCACGCAGAGCAGACAGGCTGACGATGTTGGCCGCCCTCAGCGTGATCACGTCGCGGGGCAGCGCTGCAACGTTCGGGGGCAGCATGCTGAGCACGTCGCCTTCGCGGCGCCGGATAGCCTCGTCAAGGGCACCCGCGTCCGCAGCGTCGGGAAGCACGCCATTTACCACCAGGTTGGTCGCATGGATGCCGATGAGGGCAAGCTCCTCATAGGTCCGTTCGACCTCCTCAAGGGCTGACGCTTGCGGCCTGGTCACCAGAACCAGACGCGTAAGGAGCGGATCCTGCAACGCGCCGACGGCCTGGGCATATTGGCTGCGCCGTTCTGTGAGACCGGCCAATGGCCCCAGACAGGACGCATCCCCCTTGCCGTCGTCGAGGAATCCTGTCCACGAACCGGGCAGTTGCAGCAGTCGGATCGTGTGGCCAGTGGGTGCGGTGTCGAACACGATGTGGTCGTATGCGCTGTACTCGCCGCCCCCGCAGAGCAGTGCGGTGAACTCGTTGAACGATGCCACCTCGGTCGTACAGGATCCGGAGAGTTGCTCGGTAATCGCGGTGATCTCTGTGGCTGGCAGCAGGTCGCGCACCGGTTCGATGATGCGGTTCCGGTAGGCCTCAGCCGCCTGTTCCGGGTCGATCTCCAAGGCGTCCAACCCCGGCACGTGCGGGATCGCAGTGATCACATTGCCGATGGGCAGACCGAACACGTGCCCGACGTTCGAAGCCGGATCAGTGCTGACCAGCAGCACCCGCTTGCCCTCATCGGCCATGTGCACAGCGGTCGCGCAGGCGATCGACGTCTTGCCCACACCGCCCTTCCCTGTGAAGAACACGAAGCGGGGAGGATCCGCGATCAGGTGCATCAGCAGCAGCCATCGGTGGTGCAGCAGGAACCGTCGTCGGTCCCTGCGAGCAGCGTCAAGCCGGGCTGCGGCGCGGGGGCCTGGACCCCGGCGTAACGAAGGAGGTCGGCACGGCTTGGATAGGTGCCTGTTGCGACCGTGACCCCGTCGACCGTGGTCAACGGGAGTCCCGCGGAACCTGCCACCTGAAGGAAATCGCGGAGGGTGGGGCTGTCGACGAACGCGCCCGGGTCGTTGCCAAGGTTGTGCCGCTGGATGTCCACGCCAAGGTCACGCAGGTAGGCCAAGTCCGCCGTGAACCCGACGAGCGCCTCGTCCACATCGGGTCCGCACACCCCGGTGCTGCAACACAACGCCGGCTCGAACACCCGAATGCTGCGTTGCTGCGCTGAGGGTTTGGTCGCCCGGATGAAGGCGCTGCGGATCACCCCGTCCAACCCGTTCACGGCAGCGTTGACGTCGAGGCCCCCGGCCAGTTCCCCGTCAGGGATCTGCGCGGCCAGCGACTCCAGCGCGGCCCGGTCGAAGATCTGTGTCGGCTCGATGGACACTCCAACGAACCCTGCCGCGTCCAGCCCGTCACTGCATGCCTGCTCGGTCAAAGCCCCGGAGATGCAACCGGTCCACAACGACGTGACGGCGTTGAGTTCGGCCGGGAGCTCCCTACTGAGAACCACGTCGGACACAGCCAGGCGACCCCCGGGCCGCAGGACCCTGAACGCCTCCGCGAAGACCCGGTCCTTGTCTCCGGACAGGTTGATCACGCAGTTCGAGATGATCACGTCGACGCTGTTGTCGGGCAGAGGAATGTCCTCGATGTGACCCTGTAAGAACTCGACATTGGTGACGCCTGCTTTGGCCTGATTCGCGCGCGCCAACTCCAACATCTCGTCGGTCATGTCCAGCCCGTACACCAGACCCTGCGGCCCGACGCGGCTCGCGGACAACAACACGTCGATGCCGCCACCAGAGCCCAGGTCGAGGACGATTTCACCGGGCTGCAGGCTTGCCAGGGCCGTTGGGTTGCCGCAGCCGAGTGAGGCAATGATCGCCTCCTCAGGGAGGCCAGACTTCGTGGCGTCGTCGTACAGACCGTGACCGAACACGTCTTGGTCAATCGGGCTCGAGCAGCATGACGCGGTGCGAGCCGCCTGCGCGTAATGCTCCCGGACAGTCTCGCGTACAGCGTCAATGTGAATGTCACTCATCAGTGAACACCTTTCGTGTCGGAAAGAGGACCGTGGCTGAATAGTCGCTTGCGCAGCCATAGGGACACATAGACCAAAGCGACCAGAGCCGGGACTTCGACGAGCGGGCCGATGGTTCCGGCCAGGGCTTGCCCACTGGTGACCCCCCACACCCCGATGCTTACGGCGATCGCCAACTCGAAGTTGTTGCCGGCCGCGGTGAACGCCATGGTGGCGGTCTTCGGGTAGTTCAGGCCGATCGCGCGCGAAGCGAAGAACGCCGTGAACCACATGAGCGCGAAGTAGACGAGCAGCGGAATCGCGATGCGGACCACGACGATCGGTTCACTGGTGATCCGATCCCCTTGCAGAGCGAACATGACGACGATGGTGAACAGCAGCCCGTACAGCGCGATCGGGGAGATTCGGGGTAGGAACTTCTGGGTGTACCAGTCGTCACCTTTGCGCGCGATGCCGATGCGACGGGTCAGGTACCCAGCCACCAGCGGGATCCCCAGAAAGATCAACACGCTCTTGGTGATCGACCAGGTGGAGAACTGTGCGTCCGCGGTCTGCCAGCCGAGCCACCCCGGCAGGATCTGCAGGTAGAACACACCCAATGCGGCGTAGGCCACGATCTGGAACAGCGAATTGAGGGCGACAAGAAGAGCGGCGGCTTCCCTGTCGCCGCAGGCCAGGTCGTTCCAAATCAGGACCATTGCTATGCAGCGCGCCAGCCCGACGACGATCAGCCCAGTGCGGAACTCCGGCTGGTCGGGCAGGAACGTCCAGGCCAGGAAGAACATCAAAGCCGGGCCGATGATCCAGTTCAGCAGCAGTGACAGACCCAGCAGCTTGCGATCGCCAGTGATGTGCCCGATCTGTTCGTAGCGGACCTTCGCCAGGACCGGGTACATCATTGCCAGTAGACCCAGGGCGATAGGGATGGACGTTCCTTCGATCTCGCCGGCCCCGAGGACCTCTTGCACGCCCGGCCACCAGCGGCCCAGCAACAATCCACCGAGCATCGCGGCACCGATCCACAGCGGCAGCCAGCGATCCAACAGGGACAACCGGCGCAGCACAGCGGTTTCGGCTACAACAGTCTCTTGACTCATGCCCCTCACGCCCGTATCGATGTCTATCAATACACACTCTACGCCGCGGAATCGATGACTGTCCATCCGCTGCCCGAATGACAAAGCGGTGACGACGCGCTCCGGGCGAGAGTACGGTCACAGCATGCGCCGCCACATCACACCATCCCTGATCATCTCCCTGCTCGCCTTGTTCATCGCCACCAGTGGCGCCAGCTACGCCGCCTTGCAGATACCCAAGAACTCCGTAGGCACCAAACAACTCAAGAAGAACGCAGTGACCTCCAAGAAGGTCAAGGATGCGAGCCTGCGGGCCAAGGACTTCAAACAGGGCCAACTGCCCCAAGGACCCGTCGGACCGCAGGGCCCTCCAGGACCGAGCAGCCTCGCCCCGGCGTACACAACACCTGTCGGCGGTGACATCACAGCGCTCACCAACAGCTTCACCGCAGTGGCGACGCTGAATCTGCCTGCCGGCAACTACGTCGTTCTGGGTCGCGCCAATCTCATCGCAGGGGCTTCAGGTGCACCGGTGATCTGCAGCCTCGCGGAAGATGCGGCACAGAATGTGAGCGTCGACAACAACAAGATCGTGGCTCTGTCCCAAAACAGCACGCTCAGCCTGGACAGTCCTGGGTCGGTGAAGTTGAACTGCTTGAAGCAGGGGGCTGGAACTGTGTCTGTCGCCCAGCGTTGGATCACAGCGATCAAGGTCGCCTCCGTCAACTGACGTCCTCGCTCGCACGCAGGACCTTGACCATCGGACGGCCCCTTGCCAGTTCGTCCACCAACTTGTCGAGGTAGCGGATCTTGCGCATCAAGGGGTCCTCGACCTCCTCGACCCGGACCCCGCAGACGACACCAGTGATCAGCGTTGCGTTCGGGTTGAGGGTGGCATCGGCGAAGAAGTCCTCGAACGTGGTGCCGTCGGCCAGGTGGCGGTTGAGCTCGGCATCTTCGAACCCGGTCAGCCACTCAATCACCTCGTCCAGCTCTGACTTGGTGCGTCCCTTCTTCTCCACCTTCGCCACATAGAGGGGATACACCGACGAGAAGCTCATGGTGAAGATCCGGCTCACGAAAGACCTACGAACAGAAGCCGATTCGGACTGCCAGCGGGAACAGGATCAAGCGCCGCGACTGTGGCGGTCCGGCGCAACCAGCGCTGCACCTTGGCGGGAGTGGCCGCTGGATCCTCCTGGAGGCGCAGAGCAACCGCACCCGCGACGAAGGGTGTCGCCCACGACGTGGCGCCGACCCCGCGGTACCGGAATACACCCCCACCTGCAACAACGGAAGTGATGTCCTTACCAGGCGCCCACACGTCCACGCACGGGCCATGGTTGGAACCCGCCCAGGCGCGATCGCGCTGCGTGCTCGCCCCCACCGTGATCACCGCAGGCACTCGCGCAGGGGACTTCCGGCACGCATCGACCCCCTGATTACCGGCTGCGGCCACCACCGGGATGCCGCTGTTGATCAAGCGTCGTACCGCGCGGTCAATTCGCTGCGAACCACCGAACGTCAACGACATGTTCACCACAGCGGGACGTTGCGCGTTGCGGCGGATCCAACCAGCGGCTCTGACAACCGCGCGACGCTGCTGCTTGAGCGTCATGGTGGGGCCGCCCTCGGAACACCCGAGCGCCTGCACCTCCACGAGCTTCGCGCTCTTGGCGAGCCCGGTTCTGCGCCCGCCGGCGATCCCCGCGACGAACGTGCCGTGGCTCACCCCGATCTCATCCGCGCAGTCCGTCACGCCGGTGCCGGTGAGGTTGATGCCCAAGGACGCGCGGCCGTCGAACTGCGGATTGCCGACCTCCAAGCCGGTGTCGACGAGGTAGATGGTGACACCGTGGCCGTCGGCTGGAGCCGCGTAGGTCCCGTCCAACGGCAGCGCCCGTTGGTCGATACGGTCCAGACCCCAACCGGGCCCGTTGGCCGCTGGGGCCGCGGTCGCGCTGGTGGCCGCCAGCGCAGTCGCCGAGGCCAATGTCAGGACTACACGCGAAACACGCATGGGCACCTCCGTGCGCTGGATGAACCGCTACTTGCGCTTCGCCGTGAAGCTCAGTTTGCCGGTAGAACAAGTACCAGCCGGACCCCAGTTCGTGGGCGCTTCTTTCTTGACCCAGCCCTTGGCCGTTCCGTTCTTCTTGATCTTTATGTGGAACGTCGTCGTGCTGGCCACCGCACCATCACCGTAATAGGCGTTGCTGACATCGGCGATCTTGCCGTTCTTCGGGATACGCATGTTGTACGGGAAGCTCACGTAGTCCTCATAGTCCGGCTGGAAGCCTGCAGCATCCGGACAATCCAACAGATACTTGGGATCGCTGCCGCCGTAGAAACAGCTGAAGGTCTTGGTGGGTGGGGTTCCGGGCGGGCAGGCCGCCTTCTGGATAGTGAACGTGAATGCAATCGCGCCGGTAGCTTTGTACTGGCCGTTCTGAAAGCCGGCGGGCTTGGCTGCAACGGGTGCACTCGCCAGACAGACTGCCGTCAGACTGCCCACAGCCAAGATCAGGACTCTTCGCGTTTTCATCACTTCGAAACCTTTCGACGTGTGGACCACACGCAGTCTACGTCCGCAAGTCGGCAATGGCGATGGCCCGACAGAACCTTCGCACTAACCGGCAGCGCGCTCGGGTGGCACCACATGCACACCCAACGTCGAACCGTAGACCTGCGCAACAGTGCTGGCCATGCGTTCCCAGCTCAATCGTTGGGTCATCGTGCGTGGCCCTGCTTCGGCGTATCGGTCCCACAACGGGCGGTCCTGCAGCAGGCGCACGATCCCCGCTGCCAGAGCCTTGGGTTGACCGACCGGGACCAACGAACCGTTCACGCCGTGCTCGATGACGGCCTCGACACACGACACCCGGGTGGCCACGGTCGGCAACCCGACGGACAAGGCTTCTGCTGCTGCCATGGCCGGTGGTGAAGTCGTGTAGTCGTATTTGAAGGGCCAGGTGCCGACCTGGGCGCCCGCCATCTCAGCGAGCAGATCCTTGACCGGCTCGGTCACGACCTCGAGGTGATCGCCGAGCCCAGCTGCATGAGCCTTCTCCAGCAGGCCGGCGAGTTCCGGCCGGGGGATCAAGAGCAACCGCAAACGCGCGTCGGGCACTTCTCGCAGCACCTCGGGGAAACAGTCCAGAAGCGTGTCGATGCCGCGCACCGATTCCGCGCGGCCTGCGAAAAGCACCACTGGCCTTTCGCTTCGGAACCGCGCCCTGCGATCGTCGTGTGGCGCACCTGATCCGACCCGGCGCGCACCGATCCGCTGCTCCACACGCGGGTCAGGGGTCATCACCGTGCTGGTGCCGCAGCGCCGTAATGCACGTTTCACCACCGCGGCGGGCAGCACGGATGTCGCGACCACCCGGGGACGCAGAACGTTCGACTGCATTGCAGCCCGCAGCCCTCCGGAGCGCAGCCGCCCCGGAGACGGCAGGACCGGCCAGGCGTACATGGTCATCACGTTCGGCACGCTCGCCACCGCGCTCTTCGCGAGCATGAGGGGTGCCAATGCACCCCCGTGCAGGTGGATCAGGTCCGGCGCCACGTGTGCGATCGCTGCGTCGAGGGCTGCAGTGCGTCCGATCGGGAAGGTCTCAACCGCGCCACCGAGTTCAGTGACTCCTGCGAAAGTGCCCTGCCCGTCGTGGGCGCGGGTCGTCACCACATGGTGTTCACCTGGCACTCGATGCGCGATCTCGGTGACCGTTCTTCCCATGGCCTCATGAGAGGAGAACTCCGCGATCACGTGCAGTATTCGCATCAGGCGGCCTTGCGCATCCCACGCAGCAGACCGGCCGCCTCGACGGACTTCAGCAGGACCAGCCCCGACGCCTTGACCGGATGTCTGGCCAGCGTGCCTGCTTGCCTCAATACTCCGGAACGGGCAAGGTGCGCACGACCTTCCGGGTGGCGCTGCAGGTACTCGGCGACCCAGCGCCCGTAGTACTGCTTCTTGCCGTATGTCACGCGCAGTTCGATGCGACCCTCGTCGTGCCAGATGAGCGAATCGATCCGGTCGACCACCGTGCCGATGGCCTTCGTCCGGTCGGCGAGGTCCCAGTCCTCGGCGGCGGTCAGGGTCTCGTCCCACCCACCTGTTGCTTCGAACACCTCACGACGGAAGGCACGGGGAGCTTCCACGTCGGAATCGCCCACGTAGAGACTCTTCTCCAGCACCCGGCATGACGCGAAGAAGCCGTCGCCGAACGACCGCTCGGGGATGATGACCGCACCGACCTCCGGGCGCTGCTCGAACACCTTCATGAAGTCAGCGACCACGGTGGGTTCCAGAACCATGTCGGAGTCGATGAACACCACCACGGCGCCGCTGGACTCCTCGGCCCCGCGGTTGCGCTGGGCGCTGCGTTCGGGCTTCTGGTCGAAGACCAGGTCGGCGAGTTCCCGGGCGATGTCGACGGTGCCGTCGTCGGAACTGTTGTCGACGACGATGACCTCCACCTCCGAATACGTCTGGTTGCGGCACGACTCGAGGCACGCCGCGAGGGTCCGCGCCGAGTTGCGGGTGGGGATGATGAGGCTGACGCGCCGATTCATGCTTGCTCCTGGGTTCCGGTCACGAGCCAGATCGGGACACTCAGGATCCCGATGGCGAAACCGATCGTTACGAATACGTCAGCCACGGCACGCTGACCGAAGGCGGCAAGGCCGGCCGCGACGAGCATGCACAGGACTGCGGCCACAAGCGGTGCTCGCCATGCGAGGGCACGGGGGTTACGCGGCATTGGGCACCAACCTCAGGTCGGGCTTGAGCCCGGCTGTCGCCTGCTCGAAGACCTCACGAGCCACCGTGTCCCACGAATGGGCGCCCCCGTACGGCAGTGGCTGCACCGACTCGGCCTGCCACTTGCGCAGCATCGTCGGGATCCAGTGACCCAGCGCCATCGGTGTCGCGGGAACCACGACACCCTTGGCCGCGCGGGTCGAGTCCCGCAGCCCCGGTACGTCGTAGGAGATCGTGGGGGTTCCCACGGCGGCTGCCTCACTGACCACCAAACCCCAGCCCTCGCGCACACTGGTGGCGATATGGGCGTGGGCCGCTGCCATAAGTTCGGCCTTCTCCTCTTCGCTGACCCGTCCGAACACGGTCACGCCTTCCACAGCCGCCGCTCGTGTCTTGTCGAGCTCCGGGCCACCGCCGAGCATCCACAGCTGCAGATTGGGGATCTGCTTACGCGCGATCTCGAACGCCTCGATCGCGTCGATCGGCCGCTTGTAGGGGACGTGCCGGGCGCACCAGACAAGCGTGGGGCGATCCGCCTTGGCAACGTCGGGGATCGTGGCCGGCGGGTCGAAACCCTCAGGCACGACCGTGACGTCCGTGACGCCGAACCGGGCGATCGAGTCCTTCGTGGACTGCGATACGGCGAGGACGCGCTGACCGCGGTACGACTTCAGCCACTTGGGCTCCAGAACGTAGCGGCCCAGAAGGCTTGCCGGCCATGGCGCGTTGTGCGCCCAGATCTCCTCGCAGGTCTGGTGGATGAAGGCTACGGTGGGTACGTCCTTGATCCATTTGTGTGCCTCGAAGGCCACAGTATTGATCATGTCGATGACCAGGTCGTAGCCCTGGTACTGGCCCACTCGCTTCCACCAGGTGCGCGCCTTGCGGTAGACGGTGTAGCGGTTGCCGCCTCGAACCACCGTGTAGCCGTCGACCTTCTCGACCACCGGACGGTCGGCCACCGCTGCGGCGAAAAGCGTGATCTGGTGACCCTCTGCGGCCCAGCGCTTCGCGACCTGTTCTGTGTAGACCTCGGCGCCGCCAGCCAAGGGGTTGGCCAGGTCGCGCCAGGTGAGGATGAGGATGCGCATGTCAGGCCGCCTGCAGGATCGCGTCGTCGTGAGCGACGGGCAGTGCGATGACCGGCGCGCGGTGCTCGCGGTAGAGGGAGGTCAGGTGCAAGCGGCCGAAGATGGTGAGGGCCTCGCGGACCGTGCGCAGGATGGCCTTCACACCCACCGTCGAACCGGCCAGGCGCTCGCGCAACTCCACGGGGGCAGCCTGCATGCGGGTCACCCCGGCGTGCTTGGCGGCGACGAAGAACTCGAGGTCGAAAGCGAACCGCTGTTCGCGCATCACCGGCAGCACCTTGGCCATCGCGTCGCGACGGAACAGTTTGCATCCCGTCTGGGTGTCCTCCACACCCAGGTTGAACAGTGCGGTCACGAAGGTCACGAAACCCTTCGACACGAGCTTGCGCATGGAGCTGGCTGCGGAGTGTGAGCCTGCCAGGTACTTGTTGGCGTAGACCACCTCAAGGTTGTCCCGCTGCGCGCGCTGCAGGTAGTCGCACAGGAAGGTCGGATCGATGTCACCATCGGCGTCCACCATTCCAAGGTAGCGGCCACGGGCTTGGGAGAACCCGGTGTGAAGGGCCGCACCCTTGCCGCGGTTCACCGGTGCCACGATGACCTCGACCCCGGCGATCCCCTCGATGGTGACCTCCGAGCCGTCGGTTGACCCGTCGGACACGGCGAGAACCTCGTACGAGATCCCGCGCTGCGCGAGTGCGCCGACCAGTTCGAGCACGTTGGGCCGCAGCGAGGCGCCCGGGTTGTAGAAGGGGATGATCACGCTGAGCTCGACCTCGGCGGGACGGTGGAGGTCGCTGGAGACCAGCACCGGAGCCTGCGGCTTGCGGCGATCGACGAGCATGAGCACCGTCGCCGCGACCATCGCCGGCAGCAGGATCAGCATGCGAAGCAGCTGCGCCGCAAGGTAGCGGGAGTGTTGGATCAGGGTGGGAATCTGAGGGGTGATCTGTGCCATGCCCTCACGTTGAAGGACCTACATCAAGGCAGAATCAAGCCGAAGGCAACGGCGAATCAGCGTTACGACTAGTCCACCAGCCGGGTGCCTCGAAGACCACCAGAGCTGCCAGAAGCGCCAGTCCGGCGACCGCGGAACCGGTCGCAATCATCGTCGGCGACGCATGCCACACGCTGATCAGCAGGATCTCAAGTGCCGCGCCGACCCAGGGCAGCCATGCCGTCCAGCGGCGGCGGGCCAGGCCCGCATGCACCAGGACACTCACGAAAGCGCTGAGCCCCGCCACCAGAGCGAGCACTCTCGTCACGGAAGCAGCGTCGGCATAGGTGCCCGAGCCGAAGAGGATGGCGAGCACGAACCCGGGCACGATTGCCACGACAAGCGCCGCCAGAATCGCCGGCAGCCCGACTACTAACAGTGACGAGCGCAGCGCGGTTGCACCACGGCCTTCAACCCAACCGGATACAAGGCGGGGGTATGCGATGGAGATCGCGGCCGCAGGTAATGCCAGAACGGTCTTGCCGATGGTCGCCGCAGCAACGTACCCGCCCGATGCACTGCTGGACAGGAAATGCCGGGCCAGAAAGAGGTCGACGGTTGTGAAGAGGAACAGCCCGCTGACCACTGCCCCGGTTCGCAGGTAGTCGCCACCCGACAGCCGGGCAGTCTGGCCGCCCCCGGACCGCCACGCCGCGACGAGTACCAACAACAGGCCGAACAGTTCACCCAGAAGCGTCCCGATAAGTGCCCCGGTGACTCCCGCCACATAGGCCAGCGCAAGACCTGGGCCCAGACGCACGACTGTGGCGAGGATGTAACTGCCGGCCACCACGCCTGTGCGTCCCACCCCGAGCAGCAGGCCTCTGATCACCGCGATCAGAGCTGCCACCAGAAGGGTCGGTGCCAGGATGGCCGCGTCCCATGCGGAGTCCAGATGCAGGAACCCCGCGACCGGGCCCGCTGCCAGCAGCAACGCAATGACGACCGGCGTGCTGTACAACAGCGTTCGGATGGTCAAGGTCCTCGTGGTTGCGCGTGACAGCCCCTGGGTGGCTGTGGCTCGGGCGCTCGCGGTCTGCAACGCGGACAGCGGCACTGCCACCAGCGTCATGGCGGCCAGGACCGTGCCCAACGCGCCATACTCCGCGGGCTGCAAAGCTCGTCCGACGACTGCGTGGAACAGCAGGTTCGCAACACTTTGCACCACCACCGCGATGAACAGCGGTGCGGCCAGCCGCGACAAAGCAGATGTACGGACGGAAGGGCGCACGGGCACATCTGTAGCTGTCACATCCCTACGCTGACTGCCCATTCTCAAGCGCTCCTCAAGAGACGCTACGGGTTGACTCCACATCGGCTTGCGGTACTGGCGCCCGAGGCCTCGACCCCGTCACAGTAGAACGGTGAGACGACTGTTCGCCGCTTCGATGCTGCTGCTGACCCTTGGCATGCCCGCCGTGGCGCACGCCGATCAGGGACCGGGCTACGGCGGTGACGCCGACGGCCTTGAGGTGTCGTGGCAGAAGAACGAGAACCAGGCGCTGCCCGCACCGCCGCCGGTCCCGTCCGACGAGCAGTCGGGCCCGACCTCGGCACCTGCCCAGGACCCACAGCGGATCGCGACCTCGGCCACCGCTGTCACGCTGCAGATCGACGGGATCGGCTTCCGCGGTCTGTCCGAGGTCCGCATCCAGTTCGGCAGCCAGGAACCGGTCGCGGTACGCGCCGACCAGACCGGCACCATCACCGCCGACTTCCCGGCCACAGGTTCTGCCGACCCGGGAACCACTGTCGTCGCGATCGGCCGTGGACCCTCCGGTGCCACGAGAACCCTGGTCGGTTCCATCCCGCCCATGCCGCACGGCACCAACCTGATGGGTCTGGCGCCCTGGGCCTTGGTCCTGCCTGTTGTGTTGTTGGCCGTCGCTGGTCTTATCGGACGCCGCCCACGCCGCAGCGCCGAACTTGAGGCACCGCCGAGCGGCCCGATGATCGGCGGGTACCCGATGCCTGCCCCGACGACCGCCCCCATCGCGCTGCACCCACCGCTGACCTCGTCGGCCCCGCGTTAGAGGTTGTGCTGTTGGTTAGCGAATCCACGCGTTGTTTCGCTAACCAACAGCACAACCTCTAACGAACGGGCTTCAGACGCCCGGACAAGGCTCTGCGGTGTTCAACCAGACCGCCGGCGATGAGTACCAGAAGGACGGCGAAGGACCCCAAGGTCGCCGGCAGCAACAACCTCCAAGGCGCGTATTCGATCATGGTGGCCGCGCCATCGACGTCGAACGCAATCGTTCCAGCCAAGGTGGGCGTCCCTGAGCGACCTGCGATCTGCCAGCCGGTGGAGTATTCCTCGGGCAACACGACCCAACCGGGCTCACCAGCCTCAAGCGACCACGCAGTGGCAGATAGCTTCGTCAGGCCGCCAGAGCTCCGGCTGACCACACCGTCGCCACCCGTTCCGGCCGTGACCGCCTCACTGCCCAACTCCCCGGAAGCTGCAGCGCGGATCAACTCGGCGTAGTCGCTGACTCGCCTTTCAACCACTCGACCAGTGCCCTGCGGCAGAACCCGGAACACTGACATGGCCTCGGTCTCCAGGACCAATTCCAAGTCCGGCTGCTCGCGCACCCACGAGTAGTCCTGGACCTCAGGTGTTCGCGCAAGCAGCACGTACTCGACCCCGAGTGGGGCCACGAGCCGGCCGAACGCACCCCCGCCGGCGTCCGCGACGAGACGGTCGACGTACGCGGTTCGCAGCGACGTGGAGTCGGTGCGCAGGCCGGGCAGTTCGACAGCATCGGAGGTCAGGATGGACCTGTCGAAGAAGGCATTGCTGGGGGTGGCGATGGTCCGGTCGTCGGTGAAGCCAAAGGGCTGGTATGCGTGCCAGGGCAGGAACAGGCCCAACCCGTCCCCCCGACCCATCGTGAGGTTGGCCGCCCACCAGCCAACTGGGTATTGGCTTGTGCCGATGGATCCTCCCAACCCCCACAGCAGGGCCGGGGCCAGAACCAACGGCGCCGCCACAACCGGGACGGCCAGAGCCCGGCTGCGATCGGCCATCCGCACCGCCAGCCATTCCGCAGCGGCAGCGAAGGCCACGGCATAGCCCACCATCGTCAGCCCAACCCATTTCTGCTGCTCGCGCATCGCTTCGAACAGAGGAAGGTGGTCGAAGGCCAAGCGGTACAGCCCTCCTATGGGTCCGTCCACCCCAGCGCCCATCAGCAGACCCACGACCGTGATCGCCAGCAAGGACGCCGCGCGGTCCGCCTCCGCCGGGAACAAGACCCTGAATCCCCAGGCCACGGCTGCCAGCAGGGCAACAAGAAGCACCACAGCAAGCCCTGGACCGAACACCGTGCGCACGGCATCCTCAGCCGACGTGCGCCAGAAGCCGTGAAGGCTCGCGACGGTGACCAGTAATCCACCCGGGCCGGACCGGGTCGAGTAGGCCTGCAGATCCGCGTCGGTCACCCGCAGCGCCGGGGTGTTCGTGAGCCAGAGAACCAATGCATAGGAGTACACAAGACCTGCGGAGACGACGACCTGTGCTGAACGGACCAGGTCGCGCCAGGAGGGGGCCGGGAGCACCGCCACAGCACCGATGATCACCAAGCCCAGCCATGCCGCGTGCGGGCTCACTGAGATGGCCAAGGCGTACCAGAGTGCGGGGCGCACAGCGAACCACTTGCTGCGTCGTCGGGCCTCCAGCGCTGCGGCGAACAACCACGGCAAGGCCGCGAGTCCGAGCAGAAAGGCGACATGGCCCACCCGGATTCGGTCGATGACAACCGGGTTGCACACCATGAACAAAGCCGCGCTCAACCGCCGCCACAGGGTTCCGCCAGCAGCCACTGAGGCGCCAGCCGCGGCCAGGGGGAAGTAGGCAAGGATGAGCAGCCAGGCAGTGGTCGCGGATCCGAACACCTCGCGCAAGACCTGGGTCATGACGCGGAAAGGCATCGCATCCAGCGCCGAGCCGGACAGGCCGTACACCCCCGGGGTCAAGGTCTGGTTCGGCCCGCTCACCCAGTCGAGCAGCAGCAAGTAGCCCCCGCGCATCCACGGCGCGACCACCGCCAGACCGACCACGAGACCCAGGCCCGCGGCCACGAGAGTGCCCTTGCGCGAGCTCGCGCTCATAGTTCTTCGATCGGGTCCAGATGCGCTGCGCTGATGACGGCCCTGACCAGAGGACCGACCGAGTCCTGCGACGCCCCGGAGGTGTCGATGATCAGATTCGCGCTTCGACCGGGAGCCTCGGCCAACAAGTCCCGGAACATCTGCTGTTGCGCGCTTTGTTCAGCCAGCGACCGCTCGGGTTTGCGGGCGTGAATCATCTGCGCAGGAGCATCGGGCAGGGCCATGATGTCCGGCGCAGGCACCAGCCACTGGGCGAACTTGGCCGCCTTGGACCCCGGCCAAGGCGACTCACGAAGGTCGTACACGTACCGGTCGCAGATGACGACCTCGCCTCGCCGCTTCGGCCCAGCCACCGTGGACAGGTAGCGCCACCCGTACTCAAGGGCATAGAACCAGGCCGCGGCCTTACGAAGTCCCGGATGATCCAACTGAGCGTCCGAGTCGTCGCTCGTCTGCGCCACTGGCTTCGACTTGTCCTCACCACCGGGTTCCGGCACGCCGAGGACCTTGCGCGCAAATGCGACTCCCGGCAGGTTGCCGCGAGCCATGCCGAAATAGGCGGTCCTCGTGGTGAACCCGTAGGACTCAAGTCGGGCGCACGCCTGCTGCGCGACGGTGGACTTGCCCGATCCATCCGTGCCGACGGTGGCCACGACCACACCCTTTGCCCGATGACCCAATGGCCCGGCACGACGCCCCGACGGCACGATCGTGCGCCGCTGGCGCCACGTCGAGGTCAGGTTGCGAGGTGCCATTGTCGCCTTCATCAACATCAACCTGGCCTGCCGCACAAGGTCCGGGCCGGGCGCGGCGCCGTCAAGCACGGCGACCACAGGTGGGGCCAAGCCTCCCATGGACGCGCGCCAGGTGTTCACCGCCAACTCACGTTCCGCACCGGGTGCCTGCGCCCACGCTGCCCTGGCCTGCGCCATGCGCTGCCCCTCGACGATCCGGCCTCGAAGAAGCGGCCGGATGAAGAGGTCAGCGGCCGCGGCCGCCCCCAGCAGGCGATGTTGATCCACCCGCACCGCTGAACCTTCAAGGAGCAGCACTGGCCCGACCCTTAGGTCACTGAACGTGACATCCACAACGGCCAAACCGGCATCGGTTTCGACCGCCCACCCGGTATGGCGCAACCGCCGCGGATCGTCGGTGTGCTCAACCCGAGCAGCCGGCAGGTGCTCCTCAACTGCACGCAGAATCTGGGCCCTGGCACCGTCCTCGCACCAGATGTCGAGGTCCTTGGCATCAGTGGCTGCGACCCATTGCGCAACCGCGTCGTCGGCTCCCTGCCACGCCCATCGGTGTTGAGCAAGAACAGAGGTCATCGCCGCAACAATGTCGGCCCGCTGGAAAACGGTCCGCGGGGCGGTCATCATGAGCATCAGAGTAGGGCAGGTCGGGATGTCAGGGCTTTTTCTGCGGTCGATCCTGAACCGCACTTGCAGAAGTCTTGAGGGGCGCACGTGAACCTAGACTGCGTGGCCACAACTGATCAGGCGCCGCCTGAGAGTCCAGTTGTGGTCTCGCCGTCCCGTGACTGGCTGTCACGGCTGTGGCCGGCTGGATTCCATCCGGCGCGCGCTTACGCGATCGTGCTGGTGATCTCCACAGTCATCGTGAGCCGATGGTTCAGGGCTGGAACGTTCATCGCGACCGGCGACATGGGTCCCCTGATCCGGCAGGGCTGGGAACCCGGAGTGCTCTGGTCCTGGAACTACCAGGTGACAGGCGCGGGATCGGCTGCCCACACGATCGGCCGGGCCCCGGAGTTCCTGCTGATCTGGCTGAGCAACTCGCTGGGATTCGACGAGACCGTGGCGCAGTGGATGTTCTACACGATCATCTACGGTCTGGTTGCCTTCGGCGTCGCCTACGCTGCCGGCGCCCTCGTCCGCAGCGAGTGGGGGATCGTGCTGGCAGGCACCTTCGCCATCATGAACGGCTTCTTCCTGACCCGGATCCCGAATCCCCTGAACATCATCTCCGTGGGGACCCTGGCCCTGTTGACCGGGATTGCGATGCGTGTCGCCCAGGGCAGGACGGTACCCACCCCGATCGCGGGGTTCGCCTTCATGCCGATCGCGTTCCTTGCCTTCAACCCGCCTATGTTCGTCGTGGCAACCCTGTGGGCCAGCGTCTTCGCCCTGATCCTCGTCTGGATGCTGTTCGGCCGCCGCGGCTTCTTGCGTTTGCTCAAGTGGGACGCAATGGCAGCGCCCTGGGTGGTGGTGCTCAACCTGTGGTGGCTGGTCCCGTTCCTGCAGGCCTACACAGGCGGAGGCGGAGCCGAGTCCAATGCGTCCTTCACAGATCCGACCAACTGGACCTGGGCGCAGATCAACAACCAGATCCCGAATGCTCTGACACTCACAGCGAACTGGGCCTGGTACCTGCCGCAGTACCTGCCGTTCACCGCGGACCTGGACCGCCCGGAGTGGATCTGGATCCGCTTCCTGATCCCGGCTCTCATCTTCGCCGCCCCACTGGCCGCGCTGCCCGCGCGGCGCCGGGTGTCGATAGTCCTGCTCGGACTCTCGGGGGTGTTCGTGTTCCTGGCAAAGGGACTGATGGAACCTCTGGCCGGCGTCAACCTGTGGCTCTACCTGCACATCCCGGGCTTCTGGCTCTTCCGCGAACCGATGAGCAAGCTCGGCCAACTACTCGTCGTGCTCTTCGCGATTCAGATCGCGATCCTCACCGAGGGGGTGGTGCACAAGTGGCGCAAGCGGGGGGCGGTATCGAGCCGCTGGCCGAAGTTCCTGCCGAACCCACGGACGCTGGCCCTGGTCGCTGCGACTGCGGCGTCCGTGCTCGTGATCATCTACCCGTACCCGATCGCCACAGGTGCCGTGATCCCTGACCAGCGACCCATGCAACCGTCAGCCCACGTGAGAGTGCCCGATTACTGGCGGGAGATGGCCGCCACTGTCAACGCCGACCCGAGCCCCGGCAAGGTCCTCGTGCTGCCTCTGGACGACTACTACCAGATGCCCACGCAGTGGGGGTTCTTCGGCGTCGACAGCATCGCGAACCTGCTGATCCAGCGCGGGGTCATCCAGCCGAAGCCCGACGGCTACTTCGGTGACGTGCCCGGATACAAGTCGGACGTCCAAGCCATTCAGACCGCGCTGACCTCCGGTGACCTGGCAGCCGTCCCGCGGCTTCTGGACGCGACGGGAATCGACACGATCATCGTGCGCCACGACCTGATCCGCGACATGCCCGGTCGGGCGATCGCCGACGACGAGATCCTCGCAAAGGCTTTGGAAAGAACCCCCGGCATGACCCGCGCCGCTGAAGGTGAGCTCGAACTGTGGCACGCCGCTCAGGGAAGCGGCGACACGGTGCGCGCCTACAACAACATCGTCACCGTCGGCGCCCGCCCAGACGCGGGGTCCGCCGTGATCGGTTCCATCGGCAACGGCAGCGCGGTCATGGCGTTGAAGTCGAGCACGAAACCGCCTGCCTACCCAGCCGTGGACGACTCCCCGCAGGTGAGCGACGATGCGGTGGCCTGGCCGGTGCCCGCGGTGGATGAGGGGAATCCCGAAACCACCGTTGAGCTGCTGCCTGGCCGGTACGTGGTGGCGCAGAGAGCCCGCGCTTCGGCCGTTCTCACCCCACGGTTGGACGTGGCCAATCGCGAACTGGTCTTCGAGGATCCGACGAAGATCCGCATTGACGGTGAGGTCGTGTCGACCAGACCCGCACTGCAGGTACCGGTCCCCCGGACCGACCTCGTGGCGCTGCGGGCTGGCACTCGAGCGGTGTCGCTGGACCAATGGGGGCGTGAGGCTTTGCCGCGCAAGATGGGTACGCCAGTGACTGCCGCCTCAGTCCCCGTTGGCTCGGCCACGCCACTCACTGTCTACGCTGCGAGTTCACAACCAGCCGACCCAGCGCCGGCCTCCGAGGTCTACGACTGCAACAACTACGAGCCGCGCCCGGCCTCGGAATTGGAGCTGCGCAAGTCCACCGTCGACACCGCGGCTGGCCCGGCGATCAGGCTGAGCGCCCTCGATCACGCAGCCTGCACGCGCATCGAGATCCGCGATGCGGCGCCGGGGCGCACCTACCGGGTGCGGCTCGAGTACCGCATGGTCGAGGGGAAGCGGCCGCAGATCTGCCTGTGGCAGGTCGGCACCGACGGTTGCACACTGGCCCCGCGTCCGACGATCAACGCCGGATGGCACCCGTACGAGCAGATCGTCACGGTGGAACCGGACGCCGACTCGTTGATCCTGGTGCTGCATGCCGACGTGGGCGAACGTCTGCTCGGCAGGACGGTGACCGACTATCGCTCCATCTCGATCGAAGCCTTGGACCCTGTGGTGGAGACCGAGATCTGGCCTCCTGAGATCCGCCAGCAGGAGGTGGACCTCACCGGCGGCGAGCACACCCTCTCGGTGTCCGGCGGCCCCTCGGGCTCAGCGCTTTCCGCCTTCGAGCCATTGCAGGACTGCTTCCGCTATGACGACCGGACACAGGAGCAAGCGGGGTTGATGGCCAGTTACTCCGGCGACCTGCGCGACCCCACGATCACGCTCGGCGCGCGCGACCACATGGCGTGCCTCGGTGCCACGATCCCCGACATGGGGCAGTCGTCGCTCTACCGGTTCGCGCTCGAAGCCCGCAAGATCAACGATCGGGACCCCAAGTTCTGCCTCTACCTTCGCGGCCCCGATCGCTGCCAGAAACTCCCACCCGTCACGCGCTGGAACGATTGGACACCCTTCAGCACCCTTGTCGGCCCCGATTCCAAAGCGGTCGAGAGCCGGGTCTACCTCTACGGACTGCGCACGCTCGAAGGTGCGGATCAGTCGCGCGTGGAGTATCGGTCGATCCGCCTCAACCCCGTCGCATCCCCCAGTTCGGTGGTCCTCGTGCGTCAACCGTACGGCGGGACCCCCGACGTGATGGCCGGTCGTAGCGTCGCGGTCGAATCCGAGCGCATCAACCCGACACAGACGAAGATCTCCGCCGGCCCGGGGGCCACCCTCATCGCACTCACGGAGACGAACGCACCGGGCTGGAACCTGACCGGCTTCGGCAAGTCCAGCCCCGCTCAGGGCTGGATGGCCTCCTGGAAGGTCGATGGTCAGCCCGTGGACGGCTCTGCCCGGTACCTGCCCGCGGGCACGAGTCGCAAAGCCCTCTTCCTGCTGCCGGTCGCACTCGTCGCGGCCTTCCTCGCGATGCTCACCGGCGCCTGGTGGCGCAGGCGACGTGCACGCAGGAGTGAGCCGTGAGCCACGATCCTTTGAGCCGCCCCCCGACGGGTCCGCCCATCACCGCCCTTGCACCTCCTCGGCGTCGTCGGGGGGTCTTGGGACTTGTTCTCACGGTTCTGGTGATCGTGGCCGCGGTTCTGCTGCTGTTTCGCTCGTGCGCCGATGACCAGCCCCAAAGCGTCACCGTCGTGGCCGCCGGCGACATGGCATGTGACCCCTCCGATCCCGCGGTCGGCAAGGGCTTGGACTGCCAGGCCCAAGCCGTCTCGGATATCGCCGTGGGTCTCGACCCTTACGCCTTCATCGGCCTGGGCGACTACCAGTACGAGGTCCCGACAGCCGACGGCTATGCGAACGTGTACGACCCGGGGTGGGGCCGGTTGCGCGACATCACCTTCCCCGCGATCGGCAACCAGGAGTACAAGGTCCACGAGGCCAACACGTTCCGCAACTACTTCGCGGAGCGTTCAGGGCCGGACCAGGGGTACTGGTCGGTCGACCTCGGGCAGTGGCATGTGGTCTTCCTGAACTCCAATTGCACGGTGGTCACAGGGGGGTGCGCAGCCGATTCGCCCCAGCACAAGTGGTTGCAGCAGGACCTGGCACGCAACACCTCGAAGTGCACAATTGCCGTTTGGCACCACCCCCGCTGGTCGAACGGAATCGCCGGCTCTGACGCCCGGATGGCTGCGCTGTACGAGACCCTGCTCGTGGGGAATGTCGACGTTCTCCTGTCTGGGCACGAGGCCGACTACGAACGTTTCGGACCTTTGGACGGCACGGGCCAGCCACTGCCGGTGGGGGTGCGCCAGTTCGTGGTCGGCACCGGCGGTCAGGTGACCTATGACCCGGCGCTTGGCGACGCGAAGTGGCGCACGAAGGCCAAGGCCGTGCCCAGCGAGTTCCAGGACACCGACCACCACGGCGTACTTCAGCTGAAGCTCGACCCGGACTCCTACTCATGGCAGTTCTTCGCCCTAGGGGCCGGCGTTGTGGACGCGGGTTCGGCCAGTTGCCACTGACGCCCCGACCCCGCCGTCCGGGAAGCGATGTGGGAAACAGGCAAGTAGATCGCCAAGAAACCACACGGCCTTGGGTTGACCGGCCTTGGGTTGACCGGCCTTGGGTTTACCGGCCCGGTCACCTGTTCACGATCCTGCGCGTATGCCGATGCTTCCTTGAGGTTGGCTTGAATTGCGATCGGCACTGTTGCGAATGTGAAAACCAACACTCTGCGTCGCAAGACGATCGCCTCAGCAGTAGCGGTCACCACCGCATCCCTGTCCCTGCTGCCCGCTCTGTCGGCATCGGCAGCCGGGCCGAAAGCACCTGGCACCCTCACAGTGAAACGCACCGGCGAGACATCGTCGCAGTTGTACATCTCCTGGCGGGCCGTGCAGAACATCGACCACTACACCGTCACAGTGTTCGACGGCACCAAGGACGTGTCCAAGGTCGTCGACGCCAAGACCACCGAGCTCACAGTGGACGCTGCCGGTGCGTGTACCCGCTACCAGGTGCGCGTCGCAGCCGTAGCCCCCGACGGCGCTTCCGCTTCGACCGGCGTCTACCGGATCGCCGCCTTGGCCCCGGGCGGCGTTGCCGGCCTCAACCTCGACCGAAGCCAGAATGGTACGGATGCCGTCGCATTCTGGGACGCTCCGCGCAACCCCGGCGCAGGCTCCCCCTTCTACAAGGTGCAGCTCAAGCAGATGAGCACCGGAAAGGTCGTCGACGAGTTCGACACCAAGGAGACCAAGGTCCAGTTCAACAACCTCGACCCCAAGCGCACCTACGCCGTCAAAGTGAGCGCAGCCAACGAGTTCGGGTCCTGCATCACCAGCACGAGCCTGGTCCGCAACGAGAAGCCCGCGGAACCGACCGCCTTCACCGTGGTGCGTGAGTCCGCCGCCTCGGCCATCGCTGCGCTGAGTTGGAAGGCCCCGAATTGGCGCGGCTACGGCTCCGTTGATGCCTACGAGGTCGTGTATCGCGCTGTCGGGGACAAGGAGTCCCAATCGATGAAGGTCCCAGCCGATCAGGAATACATGAAACTCAAGCTCGACCCGAACCGCAGCTGGACCTTCCAGGTCCGGGCGATCGGCAGTGAGCGCGGCAACTTCTCGAAGGTCGCAACGCTCAAGAAGGACGGCGCCGCCGGCCTGCCCGAGCTCGACCCGTCGGTGAAGATCTCCGAGGACACCGGAACGGTCAGCGTCGACTTCACTGGTCCGGTCGGCTCGAGCACGAGGTACCCGAAGATGATGCTGAACATCAAGCCGACGGTCACCTCGAAGGGCTTCAGCGACACCCATGTGGTGTCCAACGCCGCCGGCCAGTCGGTGTTCACCCAGGTCCCCTGCGGTGTCTACACCGTGACGGTCAACGGGCTCACCGCAGACTCCAAGGAGTCCAAGGAGTTCGGCCGGCAGGTCATCAACCGCTGCGACACAGGCGCCATTCCGGCCGACATGTGGAAGCTCGTGTTCGGCAAGGCCGACATCAAGGGCAACTTCGTCGACATGCGCTACGGCAACGAATCCCGCGTGATGTCCACGCTCAAGCGCGACTCCAAGGACGCGGTCTTCACGACAGAGGCCACCCTGAGCTCCGGCTGGGGTTACGGGATCTGGACCCGCGCCTCCCTGACCACCGGCAACAAGGTCTCCGGCTACTCGTTCCAGTACGACCCCGGCTACGCCAACGTCAACCCCGGCTTCGGCAAGGCGCTGCTACTGAGGGTCTGGGAGAACGGCAGCGAGTGCGGCAACCCGGTCGCCAAGGTCAAGTGGCCGGCTGGCCTGGAGGTCGCGGCCAAGCACAAGGTGGTCGTCGTCAACAAGGGCGACACCCTCTACGCCTCAATCGACGGGATCAAGATGTTCGACGTTCCCAGCCTGCAGGCAGCGATGAAGACCTCGGGATGCGCCGCGAACTTCCGTGAGCCCTCCGGCAGTGAGGTCGGCTTCCGCAGCTGGAACGCCTCGTCCTCGGTCGTCTTCGAGAACACGACCCTCAGCTGATGAGCTAAATGTCCTTCCCCCTCCAGATGGGGCCGCCTGCACCCCCGGGCGGCCCCATCGCCATGTCTTGAAGCTCAGGGCACCAGGTCGAAGCACCGTCGCAGGGCGATCAGGGGCTCGACCCAGTCGTCGGCTCCGGCCGCCGGGCAGCACTGCCTGCCCACCACGAGTAACTGGTCGCCCCACGCACGGGGTTCGATGCGGGGCACCGGGCGCTGCGCCATCATGGCCAGCACCTGCGTGTACTGCTCTTCGTGGGCCAGCAAACGGGAATCAGGCAGTTGCCTGAGCCGCTGGGCGGTCCGGTCCAACTCCACGAGGTAACTCACGCCGGTTCCATGTCGAGGTCGTCGCCCTCAGGCACCGGCGTGCGGCGCACTCGGCGGATGAGCGCCCACGGACCTCGCGGTCCCCGCCCTCCCGCAACCAGGTGGGTGCCGCCTTCCCCTGCCGCATCCACGGCCGCCTCGGAGAGTTCCATCAGGTCCGCCGAGGTCTCATCCCCCACCCGCGGCGAGTCGAGTGCGGCCAGGACCGCCGGGAAGAGCACCTGGGTCACCCGCTCGTAACCCTCGGGGCCGGGGTGGAAACGGTCCTCCGCGAACAGTTCCGGTTCCGCGTCGAACTCGGGCCCCAGCTCATCGGCGAAGGAGACCACATGCGCCCCCTCGCGAACGCTGGCGATGGCCTGCGCGGCCGCCAACTGGCGACTCAGGCGCCTTGCCACCCATCGCAAGGGCTGGGGGATGGGTCGAACGCAGCCCACGTCTGGGCAGGTGCCGACCACGACTTCGCAGCCGATTGCGCGTAACTGACGCACCGCTTCTTCGAGGTGCGCCACTGCTGCCTGCGGTCGGCCGACATGCGTGATGTCGTTGGCCCCGATGATGATCACGGCCACATTGGGGCGTATAAGGAGCGCACGCTCAACCTGTGACCCAAGATCCGCGCTTCGCGCCCCCACGGTCGCCACATTGACCAGACGCACGGGCTTGTCCAGCACATT
The DNA here is from genome assembly GCA_963818505.1 of uncultured Actinomycetota bacterium. GTDB lineage: Bacteria > Actinomycetota > Actinomycetes > S36-B12 > UBA10799 > JADKAV01. The sequence continues at coordinate 34,572 of CAWFSJ010000007.1, read as the reverse complement.
GCTCATCCCTTGGGCCAGCATGGCTCCCGGGGTGTTGCGCGCGTGATCGGCACCCAGACCCGCGGCCACAGAGTCACCGAGAACCACGAACCGCTGCGAGGTGCCCATGCGACGTGCGCCGTAGAGACCGTCAGCGTAGGGAGCGGCCTTCCTACGGACACCGATCTCGTTGCGTGCGTGGCGACCCTGGGCGAAAGCCAGCCCGAACGCAGCAGCACCGGCACCCAGGACACCTCCCCCGCCGTATGCGGCGGTCATCGCGATGCGTTTGGCGTGGGCGGCCCGGATCACCGGACCACTCCCTCCCTGCGCAGGAATCCACGGACGGTCTCACGCGCCCCGTCGGTGATCTGCGGACCGTGAGTGAACCCCGCGATGCGATAGTCAAGATCGGCCAGCACCGCAGCTGTCTGCTGGTTCAGCGGGAAATCGGTACAGGCCATCGCGAAGGGCCAGGTGATCCGACCGTTCATGTTGAAGATCGAGTCACCGGTGATCAGGAGTCCGGATTCCTGGTGGAGCAGGCTGATGTGCCCTGGGGTGTGCCCGGGGGTGTGGTGCACCGACATACCGCCGGCCACATCGAGCATGTCGCCATCGTTGACCACTTCCACCACAGGGCAGGGCTTCCACCCGAAGCCCGGGATCTTGTTGGTGATCTGGACGAACTTGCCCGCGGCCGGCGCGGGAACCCCCGTGCGCACGCACCGCTCATCGGCGGCGTGCACCGTGGCGCCCTGGGCTTTGGATCGTGACACCAGCGTGGCGGCCGATCCGGCATGGTCGGAGTGAGCGTGGGTGAGAATGATGCGGCCGACGTCGTAGGGGTGCTTGCCGATCTGGGCCAGGCCGTCGAGGATCTTCTTGCGCGCAAAGCGGGTGCCGGTGTCCACCAGTGTGACCGACCCATCGTCCTGCACCAGTGCGAAGGAGTTGATGTAGTCGCCCGCGGTGGGGATCCGATAAACCCCCGAACCGAGGGCGACTACACGCATGTCCTAATTATTGCTGTTGATGATGGCCAGGAAGCGCAGGATCTCCAGGTACAGCCAAACCATCGTGACGACAAGACCCAGGGTCATCTGCCACGAGTACTCGGTCGGCAGCCCTTCGTTGATCCCCTGCTCGATGGCTGCGAAGTCCAGGTTCAGCGAGAAAGCCGCGAGCGCGACACCGGCCACACACAGCAGCAGACCCAGCCCACCGACGCCGTAGAAGCCCCAGCCGCCACCGACTCCGAACAGTGCCGATACGAAGCTCGCGAGCGCGATGACCAGGTAGGACACCATCGCGACCATCATGACCTTCATGAAGGTGCCGTTGACCTTGATGATGCGTGTTCGATACAGCACCAGCATCACTGCGAATGCCACGAACGTGCCCAGAACGGCCTGGCCGATGATGTTGACATCGCTGCCCGAGGCGGCGACAAAGTCCTGGTAGAACATGCTCACACCACCGAGGAACACACCCTCGACCAGTGAGTAGGACAGAACCACGCCCGCCTTGGGCGTCTTGCGGAAGGCACCGATGAAGAAGATGCCCAAGCCGACGAGCATCGCGACGAACGGCAGCCACGGCATCGAAGGTGTCAGCACCCAGCCGATGCCCGCTCCTATCACCAGAACCAGGAACGCCAGTGCGGTCTTGGAGATCACGTCGTCGATGGTCATCGGGCGCGAGGTGACCGGTGCGCCGTAGTTCGGGGCGGTCTGCTGTTCCAGCATGGCGGTACCGGCCGCGGACTGCTGGTAGGCGTTCACCCCTTCGTTGTAGGCGAAGCCGGACTGTCCCTTTTCAATGTTGCGGAACATCGGGTTCTTCGATTGCATGTAATCCTCCTTAGGACAAGGGTAAGGGCAGGGGCCGACAAGTGCCATCAGGCAGACATGTAAATCATTACTTACATTTCGGTGTTGCCCTTCCGGTCCAGCCATGCGCCTCGTTAGAGGTTGTGCTGTTGGTTAGCGAATCCACGCGTGTTTTTGCTAACCAACAGCACAACCTCTAACCGCGAGGCAACCGGGCCCGTGCCCGGGGCGGGATTTGAACCCGCACGCCTTGCGACCCTCGGGTTTAAGCCGAGTGCGTCTGCCAGTTCCGCCACCCGGGCGCACGACTCCAGCGTAGGGCTACTGCAGATACACCTTTCGCTTGTGGATCGCTGAAGCCGACAGCACCCTGTCGAGGAACACAAAACCGTCGAGGTGATCGATCTCGTGCTGCAGCGCGCGGGCCTCGAACGCGTCCGTCGTGATCGTGACCTCCGCGCCGGTCAGCGGCAACACACCCGTCACGGTCAACCGGGTCGCCCGTTTGACGTCACCGGTGAAATCCGGCACCGACATGCACCCCTCACGGGCCTTCTCGTTGCGACTGGCCGACACCACGACCGGGTTGACCAGCACAAATCGTCCGTGACAGGTGCGAGTCTTAGGGTGGTCGCTGACATCCAAGCAGAACACCCTCGCGCCGACTCCGACCTGGTTGGCCGCCAATCCCACGCAACCGGGAGAAACGTCCATGGTTGCCAGCAGGTCGGCGGCCAGCCTCACCACCTCGGCATCGGTGGGGTCTACTGCCAGACACTGCTCAGAGAGCACCTGAGCGGGGGCAGAAACAACCGGACGCACCACTCCCGGCGGGAGTTCGACGTGAAGTTGATTCACAGCAAGTCCGTGTCCGCCGGTTGCACGCCCACGTCCACGCCGACAGCCTGCCCCACGGCCTGCAGCGCCGAGATCAGCGCTTGGGTGTCCGCGTCCGCCGGGAAGTCCACCTCGGCAATGACCACGTAGAGTCCGCCTCCGAGTCGGGTCTGCAAGTCCGTGATGTTGCCGCCGTAAGACGCCACAGCCCCAGTTATCGCCGCGACGATGCCGACGCGATCGGCGCCGTGCACGCTGATCACGAATGGCCGGGCTGCCGTGGGCACTTCGACTTCTTCGCTTACGGGCAGCACGCTGACCACTAGGTCGTCCGAGGCCAAGAAGGCGAGGTCCTCAGCCACCTCGTCGGTCGTGGCCTGCGTCCCCACCACCAGAGTCCACGCGAAGTGCCCGCGCAGCAATGTCATCGATGAGTCCTCAACATTCGCGTCACGCAGAGCCAGCGCTGCTGTGACGTCGGCGATGATGCCGGGCCTGTCGTGTCCGAGGACTGTGATCGCCATGAGAGCCATGGCTCAAGACAGTACTAAGTGCGCGCGGCCAGACCCAGGACTATCCCGTCCAGGATGTCGTGCTCGCTGACGATGACCTCGTCGAAGTCACCCAGCGTCAGGATCCGATCCAGCACCAGCGCACCACCGGCAATGACATCGACACGTCCCGGATGCATCACCGGTTCTGCGGCGCGCTGGTCGCGACTGGCTGCGAAGAGGGCTTCGGTGACCCGCCTCACTTCGGATGCGGAGATTCTGCTCCCGTGGATTATCGCCGAGTCGTAAGTCGGCAACCCCAACGACAAGGCCGCCACCGTGGTCACAGACCCGGCCAGGCCGACGAGGTGGTCGGCCTTCTGGAAACCAGTGCGCGCCATGGCCTCGGTGATGGCCGCGTCGATGTCCTCGCGCGCCGCTTCGTACTGTGCGCCCGACGGGGGATCGTCTCGCAAGTGCCGCTCAGTCATACGGACGCAACCGATATTGACGCTCGTTGCAGCGAGAACGTCCTCAGCCCCCAGGATGAACTCAGTCGAGCCTCCCCCGATGTCCACGACGGCCGAAAGCCCACCGACATCCACCACGGACCGGGCGCCGACGAAACTGAGATGCGCCTCCTCGGCGCCGGAAATCACCTCGGGTTCGACACCGAGGCGCTCAACCACGCCCGTGACGAACACATCGGAGTTGCGCGCGTCGCGTGAAGCTGAGGTGGCCACCATCCGGACGGCCTGGGCGCCCGAATCGCGGATCTGCTGTGCGTATTCCTCAACCGCGGCCCACGTTCGCGCCATGGCATCCGGGGCCAGTTCGCCACTGACATCGACACCCTGCCCCAGTCGCACGATCTGCATCGTGCGGGTCACATCGACCAGACGACCGTCCTGCACGTCGGCGACCAGCAACCGGATCGAGTTCGTCCCGCAGTCGATCCCCGCGACCCTCATGGGGTGTCCACACACGCTGAGCGATTGCCCAGCACCCCACGCTCGCGCAGTTCCTGCAAAGCCTCATCACCGAACGGGTTCACACCCGGGCCCTGTGCCAGGCTCTGTCCCACCAGCACGTGCAGGCACTTCACCCGGTCGGGCATCCCGCCCGCGGAGATCCCATCGATCTCCGCGACGTCACCGTGTTCGCCGCGCGCCAACAGATACAGGTCATGCGCGCGTCGGTATGCAGCCGCCGTCTCGGGTTCCTCCGACAGTCGCCTCTGCATCGAAGCCATCAAGCCCTCAGATTCCAGCGTTGAGATCGCTGCATTGAGCCGTGGGCACGTCACGTAGAAGAACGTCGGGAACGGAGTGCCGTCGGGCAACCTCGGGGAGGTGCTCACAACCTGGGGCAGCCCACACTCACACCGTGAGGCGACCGCCAAGACGCTGCGCGCAGGACGCCCCAACTGTCGGCTCACAGCCTGGACATCGGCCGAGGCCGGGGCCTCAGCGGGGGGCATCCGGCCTGATGGCGACGACGGATTCGTCGGGCTGCTCCTGTGCGTTCTGCACCGATCGCAAAGCCCGCTCGTACCAGGCGGAGTTGTCCTCGACGTTCTGCTGCAGCGGTTCTGCCTGCGCCTGCGACTGCGGAGGGTCTGTGACGACGTAGCCGGTCTCGCCAGGGAACTGCAGGTGGAAACGCTCCCTCGCCTGGGCCATCGCGTAATTGTCGTCGGCCCAACTGTCTGCTTCCTTCTGCAGTGCCTCCACCCGCTCACGCGCGGCAGCTGTGCTCATCTCGAGGTCGGAGATGAGCGAGCGCTGGTTGAGGAACTCCCGTAGGGGAAGGGCCAGGGTCAGCAGCAACGCCGCTGTGATGATCACGACCACGGTCAGCCGACCTGTGGTCAGACCTGGGCGCTGAGCAGCCCTGATCGTGCTCGTCCGTTCCACGGTTCTAGAGTCACCCACCCTGGTTCGCCTTACGCGTATTGACCAGGCTACCCGCGTGTTGGCCCGCCTCCGCAGGCACGCTCACAAGGTCTCGGCGTAGGCCACGAGTCCGTCACGCACGTAGGCGGCGCCCTGAGCACCTCCATAGTTGACAGCGAACCGTTCGTCGTCCACGTACATCTGGGCCAAGCCGACAAGGGCATCCGCGCTGGGTGTGCGGCCACCCCAGCCCTGTTCGATCCACCGCGCGTGCCGGGCAGCAATGGCAGCCACCTCCGGTCCAGCCGCTGGGAGTCCTCGAGCCTGCGCCTGGGCCCAAGCACGTGCGATCGCCTCAGACTCCTGCATGAACTCCCGCTGGCCATCCTCCTCAAGGCCCTGCCACCATCGGTCGCTGTCGGCGTAGGCCTGCTCCCCCCAGCGGTGCTCGACCTCGGCACGGTGCTCGGTGTGGTCGAACCCGTCGAACATCTCGTCAGCCACGATCTCCTCCTTCGTCTGTAGAGAGTCAATGGTGCGTTTCACACTGGCCATCTGCCGGTCCAGTTGCCTGCGCTGGGATCGCAAGGCCGCCAAATGCTCCTGCAGAGCGACGACGTCGTCGACACTGTCGTCCAGGGTTGCGGCAATCTGCGGCAGGCCCATTCCGAGCTGTCGAAGCAGCAGGATGCGCTGCAGCCGTACCAGGTCCGCACGCGAGTAGGTCCGGTATCCGTTGCCAGCTCGTCCTGCCGGCAACAGGCCGACTTCGTCGTAGTGGCGCAGAGTGCGACTACTGACACCTGAGGCGCTCGCCACGTCGTGAATACTCATTCGCACATTTCGACGGTAAAGCTTGACGCTGCGTCAAGGTCAAGCGCGTCGTATCACTCCACCGTCACAGACTTGGCGAGGTTGCGGGGCTGATCCACATCGTGGCCCTTCGCGGTGGCCAACTCGCAGGCGAAGACCTGAAGCGGCACCGTGGTCACCAGCGGTTGCATCAATGTGGGAACCACCGGTACCGAGATGATCTCGTTCGCGTACGGCTCCACACCCTCGTCGCCCTCCTCGGCGATCACGATGGTGAAAGCACCCCGCGCACGGATCTCCTGCAGGTTGGAGATCATCTTCTCGTGCAGGACCGACCGTCCCCGCGGTGACGGCATCACGCAGATGACCGGCAGTCCCTCTTCGATCAGGGCGATCGGGCCGTGCTTGAGTTCGCCGGCGGGGAATCCTTCGGCGTGCATGTACGCGAGTTCCTTGAGTTTCAAGGCCCCCTCGAGCGCAACCGGGTATCCGACGTGGCGGCCGAGGAAGAGCACTGAGCGCGCATCCTTGAGCCCACGTGCCAGTTCGCGTACCGGATCCATCGTGTCGAGCACGAGGTCGATCCTGTTGGGCATGCTCGCCAGGTCCGACACGAGTCCACGGATCTCGTCGCCGAAGAAGTTCCCGCGCACCTGCGCGAGGTACATCCCGAACAGTTGGGTGGCAACCAGCTGGGTAAGGAACGCCTTCGTGGAGGCGACCGCGATCTCCGGACCCGCATAGGTGTACAGCGCGGCGTCCGACTCCCGCGGGATGGTGGAACCCTGCGTGTTGCAGATGCTCAGAACCCGCGAACCCTGCTCGCGCGCGTGACGGACCGCCATGAGCGTGTCCATCGTCTCCCCCGACTGCGAGATCGCAATCACCAGCGTCTGCCGGTCCAGGATGGGGTCGCGGTAGCGGAACTCGCTGGCCAGTTCCACCTCCACCGGGATCCGGGTCCAGTGCTCGATCGCGTACTTGGCGACCAGTCCCGCGTGGTAGGCGGTGCCGCAGGCTGCCACGACGATCTTGTCGATCTCCCGCAACTCGGCATCCGAGATGGTCAGGCCATCCAGGACCAAACGGTTGTCATCGGTGATCCGGCCCAGCAGCGTGTCGGCGACGGCTTTGGGCTGCTCGGCGATCTCCTTGAGCATGAACAGGTCGTAACCGCCCTTCTCAGCGGCGCTGGCATCCCACGTGACTTCGAACTCGGTCCCTTCAGCAGGCATGCCGTCGAAATCGCTGACGGACACCCCTTCGCGCGTGATCGTGATGACCTGGTCCTGCCCAAGCTCCATGGCCATACGTGTATGCGCGATGAACGCAGACACATCAGAGGCGAGGAAGGTCTCACCCTCGCCGAGTCCGACCACCAACGGGGAGTTGCGCCGCGCACCCACCAATGTGTCCGGGTCGTCGGCGGAAGCGGCCACCAGGGTGAAGGCCCCGCGCAACCTGCGCGACGTGGCCTGCATCGCCTCGGTGAGGTTCGCGCAATCGCGAAGTTCTGCGGCGAGCAGATGAGCCGCCACTTCGGTGTCGGTCTCGCTGAGGAAGGTCACACCCTGCGCCTGTAGCTCATCGCGCAACTCCGCGAAGTTCTCGATGATCCCGTTGTGGATGACGGCAAGGCGACCGTCTTCGCTCAGGTGCGGATGGGCGTTGATGTCGTTGGGGGCGCCGTGGGTGGCCCACCGGGTGTGACCGATCCCCACTGTGGTTTCGGGCAGCGGAGTGTCGGCGAGCGCCGCCTCGAGGTTCGCCAGCTTGCCCGCCCGCTTGCGAGACTGGACACCGGCGGCCGTGACAACCGCCACCCCCGCCGAGTCATAACCCCTGTACTCCAGGCGCCTGAGGCCTTCTACGACTACCGACGTCGCATCCTGGGCGCCGACGTACCCCACGATTCCGCACATATCCACAACGCTACTCGTCAGCCTCCGGACATGTCGTACCCCCGGCGTTCAGTGATTGCACATGGTCTCGACCGACGAAGGAGGACCCCATGTGCCAGATGTGCGACGACCCGAAACTCACCCTCGCGGACTTGCGCGCGCAGATGTTCGCGATCATCGAGGAGTGCGGCTGGATGATCCAGTACGTGGAATCTGAACCCGGCCACGAGGGGTTCGGGTACACCGTGGGCCTCACTGTCTGGAACCTGCCAGAGCTCTATGTCGAGGGCCTCGACGCTCAGCAGACTGCCAGCCTGCTGAATGCGGCTGCTCGGGAACTGATCGACAGCGACCTAGGTCCTTGCGACACCTTCGAAGGCCCCGACGGTCGCGTTTATCTGCTCGGGTTGCGGTTGGACGTCACCGACCTGCTGACTGCGTTGGACGCTTTCGGAACGAGCGTAGGGGCTCTGGAATTGAGTCCGCTGTGATCAGGCGTGGTCCAGGGCCAACCGGCGTTTCACGAACTCAGCCAGGCCTTCTGCCACGGAGGTGGCTGTGTGCTCGTCCTCGGCCTCCACCATGACCCGCACCAGCGGTTCGGTGCCGGACTTGCGTAGCAGCACGCGCCCGGAGTCGCCGAGTCCAAGTTCAGCCTGTGCCACTGCCGCTGCGACTTCAGCATCACTGCCGAGGGCATCCTTGTTCACGCCGGAGACGTTGATGAGAACCTGCGGCAGGCGTCGCATGACCCCGGCGAGGTCGGCCAAAGACTCCCGCGTTGCTGCCATGCGGGCCATCAGTTGCAGCGCGGTCAGCAGCCCGTCACCGGTAGTGGCGTGCTCGGTCATCACCACGTGGCCGCTCTGCTCCCCGCCGAGCACATGTCCGCCCGACAGCATCGCTTCGAGGACGTAGCGGTCCCCCACGGCGGTCTCCACAACATCGATGGACTGGTGCTGCATTGCGTGTTTGAAACCGAGGTTGGCCATCACGGTGGCCACGACCGTCTCGTTGGCAAGCCGGCCCTGGTCACGCAGCGCGACTGCGATGACAGCCATGATCTGGTCGCCATCCACCAGATTCCCGTTGGCATCGACGGCCAAGCAGCGGTCGGCGTCGCCGTCGTGGGCGATCCCGAGGTCTGCGTGGTGTTCGGCGACGGCGCGCTGCAGGTCCTCCATGTGGGTGGAGCCACAGCCGTGGTTGATGTTGTAGCCGTCGGGTTCGCAGTGGATCTCGATGACCTCTGCGCCGGCCTCGCGGTATGTCAGCGGCGCGACGTGGCTTGCAGCGCCGTTGGCGCCGTCCACGACCACCGTGAGGCCGTCCAAGGGTGTCGTGATCGTGGTCAGCAGGTGCCCGATGTACTCGATGCTCGCTGACTCGTCGGTGACGATGCGACCAACAGCATCGCCCAAAGGACGAGCCCACTGTTCCTGGAGTCGGGCTTCGATCTGGTTCTCGATGTTGTCGGGCAACTTGTTGCCCTCAGCGTTGAAGAACTTGATCCCGTTGTCCGGCATGGCGTTGTGCGAGGCCGAGAGCATGACCCCCAGATCTGCCTTGCGCACCTTGGTCAGATACGCGACAGCGGGGGTCGGCAGCACCCCCACATCGAGGACGTCCACACCCGCGCTGGCCAGTCCGGCCATGACCGCCGCCTGCAGGAACTCACCACTGGCACGCGGGTCGCGACCGACTACGGCCGTTCGACGACTGCCGACCTCGGAGAGGATGTGAGCCGCAGAAACCGATAGATCCAGAGCGAGTTCGGCCGTCACATCTCGATTGGCCAGCCCCCGAACACCGTCGGTTCCGAACAGCGCGCCCATTCGGCTGGACTCAGCGCTTGCTGTACTGCGGCGCCTTGCGGGCCTTCTTGAGTCCGTACTTCTTGCGCTCCACGACGCGGGGGTCGCGGGTCAGGAAGCCGGCCTTCTTGAGGTCCGGGCGGTACTCCTCGCCGTCGATCTCGATCAACGCGCGGGCGATGCCGAGCCGCAGGGCTCCTGCCTGGCCGCCGACGCCGCCGCCGTGAAGGCGCGCGTGCACGTCGTACTGGCCGTCGAGTCCGAGGACCCGGAAGGGCTCGGTCACGATCTGCTGGTGCACCTTGTTCGGGAAGTAGGTGGCCAAGTCACGGCCGTTGATCTTCCACTGCCCTGAGCCGGGAACAACACGCACGCGGGCAACGGCTTCTTTGCGGCGGCCGGTGCCGCCTCCGGGACGGTTCACAGCCTGGCGCGACGGCGCCACGGGGGTCTCGGTGGTAAGGGTCTCAGTCACGACGTTTCCTTCCTGGCGCGAACTACTGCGCAACCTGGCTGATGACATAAGGCACAGGCTGCTGGGCAGCGTGCGGGTGGTCCGGTCCGGCGTACACCTTGAGCTTGCGGATCTGCTTGTTGCCGAGTTTGTTGTGGGGAAGCATGCCCGCGACAGCCTTCTCGATGACCCGGCGCGGGTTCTTGTCGAGGAGTTCGCCATACGTGGTGGACTTCAGGCCACCGGGGAATCCTGAGTGCCGCTGATCCAGCTTCTGCTCGGCCTTGGCGCCGGTGAGTGCAACCTTCTCGGCGTTGACGACGATGACGAAGTCACCGGTGTCGACGTGGGGCGCGAAGGTTGGCTTGTGCTTGCCGCGCAGCAGGGTGGCAGCGTGGGTAGCCAGGCGGCCGAGGACGACATCCTCAGCGTCGATGACGTGCCACTCACGGGTGACATCGTCGGCTTTCGGGGTGAACGTACGCACGACTTCCTACCTAGATCTACGTGTGGAGGCTCTGCTGGTGCAGAAACTCTGCTGTCGGGCTGTGCCTGCGGTGATCCCGCAGTGACTCAACCGCTCTGGTTGGCGCGCACGTGGCGCACACGACCTGTTCCAGAATAGCCCACGCTGTGCGGGTGACCGAGCGGGGGACCCCGGCATGAGCAGAGGGGCCCGTTAGTCACCGAGCCCCTCTGTCCACTTGCGTCTACTCGTGGTACTGGATGCCGTCCACATCCATGCTGACGCGGGTTCCCGAGGTGCCGTCGAGGATCCCACGAAGGGTTTCCAGAGCGCCGATGACTGCGACCTTGCCGGAGCGAGCGAACTCGCAGGCTGCGTCCACCTTGGGGCCCATCGAGCCCGCCGGGAAGTCCATGGCCTCCAGCGCGTCGGGGTGAGCCGCAGCGATCGCCTTCTGGTCCGGTGTTCCCCAGTTGACATACACGGCGTCGGCATCGGTGGCGATGACCAGCATGTCGGCCTCGATGTCACGTGCCAGCACCATCGATGAGAAGTCCTTGTCGATGACCGCCTCGACACCTACGAGCTCACGGGTGCCCTGCTTGTACATGGTCGGGATTCCGCCACCACCGGTACACACGACCACGGCGCCCTTCTCGAGGCACCATTCGATCGGGCGGATCTGGAAGATGCGCTGCGGAAGCGGAGAGGGCACAACGCGGCGCCACATGTCACCGTCCTGCTTGACCGTCCAGTTCTTCTCGGCAGCCAGCCGATTTGCCTGCTCCTCGGTGTATACCGGACCCACGAACTTGGTGGGGTTGGCGAAGGCAGGGTCGTCCGCGTCGACCTCGGTCATCGTCAGCAGGGTGGCCAAGGGCTTCTCGAATGGGAGCAAGTTGCCCAGCTCCTGCTCGATGAAGTAGCCGATCATGCCCTCGGTCTGGGCGCCGAGGACATCGAATGGGTAGGTGGACTCCTCGTTGTACGAGGCCGCCTGAAGTGCCAGAAGACCCACCTGGGGGCCGTTTCCGTGCGACACCACGAGTTCGTGGTCGAGAGCAACGGGCGCAAGGGCCTCGCATGCGAGCCGGACGTTGGCGCGCTGACTCTCCACGGTCATGGGCTCCCCGCGCTTTTGCAGGGCGTTTCCACCAAGGGCAACAACGACACGCATAAACTGTCTCCGCTCGAAAGGGGTTAGGTAGAAGCAGCCTGCCACGCGATCGCAGGATTACGCATCTTGTCGGCCGACCGCCCGCTCTCAACCCCGGAAGCGGCGCGCCCTGCTCGCCTGCGCGGCGAGTTCCTCGTCCTCGGGGTAGCCCACCTGCATCAGAGTCAGTGCATGTGCCGGCGCCGTCGCGAACAGATTCACCCTGCGTGCCTGCATCAGGATCTGCTCCAGTTGCCCGGCGTCGAGGCGAGCCTCCCCCACCGCCAAGAGGGCACCGGCGATGGAGCGCACCATCGAGTGGCAGAACGCGTCGGCGGCGATCCGCACTGTGATCAAGGCGGGGTCCCGGGGATCCTGGACGCGTGCCACGCTCACTTCGAGCACCGTGCGGACCGAGGAGGCATCGGGTCGAGCGCGGCAGAAGGCCGCAAAGTCGTGCTCACCGACCAGACACTGGGCGCTGTGGTGCATGGCCTGCACATCCAACCCGGTTCGACGGACCATGACCGCGTTGCGCGCCCGAGGATCGAGCAGACCGCTGTCGCTGATCAGGTACTCGTAGCGACGCAAGAGCGCAGAGAAGCGCGCGTCGAAGCCCTCCGCCGCAAGGTCGGCGCCTCGTACCCGCAAGTCGGCGGGCAGCACAGCGTTGAGCCTGCGCACGCAGTTCTCCGGACCCGGCCACACCGACTCCGGGATATCGACGTGGCAGACCTGACCCAGCGCATGTACACCTGCGTCCGTGCGCCCGGCCACCACGATCGCCGGTTCTTCGATGCGCAGGATCCGGGCCAAGGCAACAGCCAGCTCACCCTGCACCGTTCGCAGATTCGGCTGACGCGCCCACCCGGAGAACCCGCCCCCGTCATAGGCAAGGTCGATCCTTATGCGGATGTCCACGCACGCGAGCCTATTCGCCTGGCTCCGGGCGCGGTGTTGCGTTGTTGGCGCGGCCCTAGATCAACTGTTGTGTTGTTGCTGGTTGGTGCGCCGGGATGCAGCAACAACACGACAGCCGGACCGACACATCCGTAACAACACGACACTGGGCACGCCGACGGCCCGCCACCCACGAGAGGTGACGGGCCGTCGGTACAACTAGGCGTCCTTGGACTCGGCGTCTTCCTTGAGACCCTCGACCGCGTCGGCCTCGGCAGTCGCCTGCGCGGCCTCGACCTCGGAAGTGGCTTCAGCCTGGGCCTGCGGGCTCTGCGCCTGCTCCTCGACCTGCTCAACCGCGACCGCGGAGGCGGCCTCGATCTTCGCAGCGTCCTCGGCCGCACGCTTGGCCGCTGATGTGGCTTCCTTCACGACCGCCTCAGCCATCGGCTCGACCAGTTCGATGACCGCCATGGGCGCGTTGTCGCCCTTGCGGTTGCCGATCTTGGTGATCCGGGTGTACCCGCCGGGACGACCTGCGTACTGCGGGCCGATCTCGGTGAACAACTCGTGGACCACCGCCTTGTCGCGGATCACGGTCATGACCTTGCGACGGGCGTGAAGATCACCGCGCTTGGCGAAGGTCACCAGCCGGTCGGCCAGGGGGCTCAGGCGCTTGGCCTTTGCCTCCGTGGTGGTGATGCGGCCGTGCTGGAACAGCGCGGTGGCCAGGTTGGCCAGCATCAACCGTTCGTGGGCCGGTCCGCCACCGAGGCGGGGCCCCTTCGTCGGCGTGGGCATGTGGTTCTCCTTGACTAGCGGCAGCTCGTCAGAGCTGCTCGTCCTCTGCGTACTGGTGGTCGTCCTCGGCGTAGAAGGTCACAGCCTGCGACGGGTCGAAGCCTGCCGGGCTGTCCTTCAGGTTCAGGCCGAGACCCGCGAGGGCGTCCTTGACCTCGTCGATGGACTTCTGGCCGAAGTTACGGATGTCCATCAGATCGGCCTCGCTGCGCGTGAGCAGTTCACCGATGGTGTGCACACCCTCGCGCTTCAGGCAGTTGTAGGACCGCACCGAAAGGTTCAGCGCCTCGATCGCCTGGCTGAACTGCTCGGCCATGTAGGTGTCGACCTCGGACGGCCCGAGCTCCAGGCCCTCGGCCGCCGCGTTCAGGTCGCGGGCGAGGCCGAAGAGTTCGACCAGCGTCTTGCCGGCGCTGGCGACCGCATCGCGAGCGCGGATGCTCGACTTGGTCTCGACATCCACGACCAGGCGGTCGAAGTCCGTGCGCTGCTCGACACGGGTGGCTTCAACCTTGTAGGTGACCTTGAGCACCGGGGAGTAGATGGCGTCGACCAGAACCCGGCCTGCCTGCTTCTCCACCATGGACCCAGCGGCGGCGGGGACGTAACCACGCCCGCGCTCGACGGTCAGTTCCATGGACAGTGACGCGCCCTCGCCCAAAGTGGCCAGGTGCAGGTCCAGGTTGTGGACCTCCACGCCGGTGGGAGCCTCGATGTCGGCGACGGTCACGTCTGCGGGACCGTTTGCCCGCAGATACATGGTGACCGGCTCGTCCATCTCGGTGCTCACCACGATGCCCTTGACGTTCAGGACGAGTTCGGTGACGTCCTCAGCCATGCCGGGGACGGTGCTGAACTCGTGCTGCACACCTTCGATGCGGATGCTTGTCACGGCCGCGCCGGGGATCGACGACAGCAGGGTGCGACGCAGGCTGTTGCCCAGCGTGTAACCGAAACCTGGCTCGAGTGGCTCGAGGACGAACCGGGAGCGGGTGTCGGAGACGAACTCTTCGGTCAATACTGGCCGACTGGCGATCTGCACTTCTCTTCCTTTCTGGGACGACCGCTATATGACGTCCCGGAACCGCAGCACGATGCTGCGGGCCTTACTTCGAGTAGAGCTCGACGATGAGCTGTTCCTGCACCTGCGTGTCGATCTGCTCACGCCTGGGCAGGGTGTGCACGAGCACGCGGAAGTGCGAAGGGATGACCTCCAGCCACGCGGGGACCTCCCGGTCGCCGGCCTCAGCGTGGGCCACGACGAACGGGGTCATCTCGCGGGACTTGTTGCGCACCTCGACGATGTCGTTGGGCGACACCCGGTAACTGGGGATGTCCACCTTGTGGCCGTTGACTGTGATGTGACCGTGGCGGACCAACTGGCGGGCCATGTCGCGGCTCTTGGCCAGGCCCGCGCGGAACACCACGTTGTCCAGACGGCTCTCGAGGATCGTCAGCAGGTTCTCACCGGTCTTGCCCTGCTGGCGGTTGGCCTCTTCGTAGTAGCTGCGGAACTGGCGCTCAAGCACACCGTAGATGCGCGCGGTCTTCTGCTTCTCGCGCTTCTGCAGCAAGTACTCGGACTCCTTGGTCCGGTTGCGGCCGTGCTGGCCGGGTGGGTACGGGCGCTTCTCGACCGGGCACGCCGGCGAGTCGCACTTGGCACCCTTGAGGAAGAGCTTGGTCTTCTCGCGGCGGCAACGCTTGCAGTCCGCGCCTGTGTAACGGGCCATGTTTGTCTCCTGGCTCAGACCCGGCGCCGCTTGGGCGGACGGCAACCGTTGTGGGGTACGGGGGTGACGTCCTGGATCGTTCCGACCTCCAGGCCTGTGGCCTGCAGCGAACGGATGGCCGTCTCACGACCGGATCCGGGACCCTTGACGAACACATCGACCTTGCGCATGCCGTTGTCCATGGCGCGCCGGGCCGCAGCCTCAGCAGCCATCTGGGCGGCGTAAGGGGTCGACTTGCGCGAACCCTTGAAGCCGACCTGACCGGACGACGACCATGCGATGACCTGACCCTGCGGGTCGGTGATGGTGACGATGGTGTTGTTGAACGTGCTCTTGATGTGCGCGTGACCGAAGGCCACGTTGCGCTTCTCTTTGCGGCGCGGTTTCTTCGCGCCCTTCTGGGGTGCCATGGCTGCTCAGACTCCTGCTCGAATGCTCACTTGCCGACCTTCTTCTTGCCGGCGACCGTCTTGCGCTTGCCCTTGCGGGTGCGCGCGTTGGTGTGCGTTCGCTGCCCACGCACGGGAAGACCGCGGCGGTGCCGGATGCCCTGGTAGGACCCGATCTCGACCTTCCGGCGGATGTCGGCCTGCACCTCACGGCGCAGATCACCCTCGGTCTGGTAGTTGGCTTCGATGTAGTCGCGCAGCGCAATCACATCGGCTTCGGACAGGTCGCGCACACGGATGTGTCCATCCACACCGGTGGCGGCCAGGGCTTGCTTGGCGCGAGAACGACCCACGCCGAAGATGTAGGTCAGGCCGATCTCCACGCGCTTCTCGCGAGGCAGATCGACACCCACAATGCGTGCCATAGGGCTCCTACTTTCTTTGCCGAAGGTCTAGTGGCGTCATCAGTCCCACCGCCCTGGTGGGTCCCCGGCCTTCGCGTCCGGGGGTGGCGTCTGGCAGCCCTATGGCAAGGGCGCCAGGTTCGGATGACGTCGTACCAGGGGTCAGCCCTGGCGCTGCTTGTGGCGGGGGTTCTCGCAGATCACCATGACGCGACCGTTCCTGCGAATGACCTTGCACTTGTCGCAGATCTTCTTGACGCTTGGTTGAACCTTCATCGGTGTTGCTGATTCCTCTACTTGTACCGGTAGACGATGCGTCCCCGGGTCAAGTCGTAGGGCGAGAGCTCCACGACCACTCGGTCATCCGGAAGGATCCGGATGTAGTGCATCCGCATCTTGCCGGAGATGTGGGCGAGGACCTTGTGGCCGTTGTCCAACTCGACCCGGAACATCGCATTGGGCAGGGACTCGATGATCGTGCCTTCCAGCTCGATCGCGTCGTCCTTCTTACCCATGCGTGACCCACGTCTTCCGGTTGATTGCGGATTATTGCGGCTTAGGCTGCCGCTGTTGAGGGCATTTGCCCTCTGTTCGAGTGTAAAGCATGCGCGCGCGGGGCGGCTAGGGGGGCTGGTAGCGCCTATCAGGTCAATCCGCGAGCTTCGAGACCGAGATTCCGAGCGCCTCGAGCTCGGCCCGTCCCCCGTCGACAGCGGTGAGGACCCACGGGCCGGTGGATGTGACGGCCACGGTGTGTTCCCAGTGGGCGGCAAGCGAGGAGTCCATGGTCACAACCGTCCAGTCGTCGTCAAGCGTGACATTGTCGGCGGCGCCCAAAGTGATCATCGGCTCCACGGCCAGCACCATGCCCGGTACCAGTTCTGGTCCACGACCGGCGGGTCCCACGTTGGGGACATCGGGCGGCATGTGCATCTGGGTGCCGATGCCATGGCCGACGTAGTTGTGCACGATGCCGTAGTCCTGTGCGGCGCCCCGGATCCTCCGCTCGACGGCGGCTCCGATGTCGGTCAACCTGCCACCAGCGCGAGCGTGAGCCAGACCGTGCCACAGCGATGACCGGGTGACGTCGGACAAGGCAGCGGCCCCCGCGCCGACATCTCCCACTGGAACGGTCACGGCAGCGTCGCCGTGCCAACCCTTCAGGATCGCACCGCAGTCGATGCTTACCAGCGCGCCCTCGTGCAGGGGGGTGTCGTTGGGGATGCCGTGAACGATGGCGTTGTCGATGCTCACGCAAATGCTGGCGGGGAAGCCGTGGTACCCGAGGAAGGACGGTACGGCGCCCGCCGCGCGGATCACATCTTCAGCGATCGCGTCCAGCTGCTTACCCGTCACACCGGGAGAGACTGCTTGGGTCACGGCCTGCAACGCGTCGGCCACCACCAGCCCGGCAGCCCGCATGAGACCGATCTGTTCGTCGGTCTTGATCTGGAACTTCGGGTGGCGCCGGAACACTCAGTGCCCCAGGGCTGCCAGCAGCCGTTCGGTGACCTCGTCCATGCCGCCCATTCCGTCGACCTTGACCAGCAGGCCGCGCTCGGAGTACACGTTCACCAACGGTTCGGTCTGCTCGGCGTAGACATCCATACGCCGGCGGATGACATCTTCGGTGTCGTCCGCGCGACCCTGTTCCCTGGCGCGGTTGAGCAGGCGGGCCACGACCTCGTCGGTGTTGGCGGTGATCTCCACGACCCTGTCCAACTCGGTGTTCAGGCCCTGCAGGATCGTGTCCAGCTCACCGACCTGGGCCAAAGTGCGCGGGTAGCCGTCGAGGATGAACCCGTTGGCTGCATCCGGCTCCGCGACCCGGGCGGCGACCATTGAGTTGGTAACCTCGTCGGGCACGTATTCACCGGCCTCCATGAAGCGCTTGGCCTCGATCCCCAAAGCTGTTCCGGCCGCAAGATTCGCGCGGAAGATCTCGCCGGTTGAGATGTGCGGCACCCCGAGGCCCTCGGCGATCCTGACAGCCTGCGTGCCCTTGCCCGCTCCTGGCGGACCCATGAGAACAATTCGCATTATCGCAAGAACCCTTCGTAGCTTCGCTGCTGCAGTTGAGCCTCTATCTGCTTCACCGTATCGAGTCCGACACCCACCATGATGAGCAGAGATGTCCCGCCGAATATGAAACTCTGCCCGACACCTAACGCGCCGAAGGCGTATAGGGGTATGACCGCGACCACCGCCAGGTAGATGGAGCCCGGGAAGGTGAGGCGGCTCAACACGTAACTGAGGTACTGCTCGGTGGGCTTGCCCGCCCGGATACCCGGGATGAATCCGCCGTACTTCTTCATGTTGTCGCTGACCTCGACCGGGTTGAACGTGATCGAGACGTAGAAGTACGCGAAGAAGATGATCATTGCAACGTAGAACAGGATGTAGAGCGGTTCGGTTCCACGCGACATGTTGCGCGCAATCCACTTGCCCCACTCCGAGTTGGTGCTACCGCTCACCGTGGCGAGCAACTGCGGGATGTAGAGCAGCGACGACGCGAAGATGACCGGGATAACACCGGCCATGTTCACCTTCAGGGGGATGTAGGTGGAGGCCCCGCCCATGAGCCGCGAGCCGACCATCTTCTTCGCGTACTGCACGGGGATCCGGCGCTGTGCCTGCTCGACGTAGACCACGGCCGCGATAATCACGATGCCGACGAGAAGCGTCATGGTCAGGGCGAATGCTCCGCGGCTCTGGTAAATGGAGATGAACTGCCCGGGCATGCCGGCGATGATCGAGACGAAGATCAGCAGAGACATACCGTTGCCGACGCCTCTGTCGGTGATCAGCTCACCGAACCACATCAGCATTGCCGCACCGGCGGTCATGGTGAGGACCATCGTCAGGATCAGCGGGATGGACTGGTTGGGAATGAGGTTCTCGTTGCAGCCGGTGAACAACTGACCGGGGGTCCGAGCAAGTGAGACGAAGGCCGTGGCCTGCAGTACCGACAGCCCGATGGTCAAGTAGCGGGTGTACTGGGTCATCTTGGCCTGGCCGGACTGACCCTCCTTGCGCAGAGCCTCCAGCCGTGGGATGACCACCGTGAGCAACTGGATGATGATGCTGGCCGTGATGTACGGCATGATGCCGAGCGCGAATACGCTCAGCTGCAGCAACGCTCCACCGCTGAACAGGTTGATCAGGCCGTAGAGGGAGTTGCCCTCGACCAGGCTCAGACAGGTCTGAATAGCCGTGTAGTCAACACCCGGCGTCGGGATGATGGCGCCGACCCGGTAGATCGCGATCAGCCCAAGGGTGAACAGGATCTTGTTGCGCAGGTCCGGAGTCCGGAACGCCGCAGCGAATTGCGATAGCAAAGATCCTCCTCGCGCGCCTGAGTCGGCACGCACAACGAAGCCATAGGTACTGCCCATGAGGGTAGCAAGGACCGCGCGGCCAACGATGAGGGTCGTGGCTGCGGGGCCCTTATCCGTTCAGCGGAAAGCGGATTCGATGACTCCAGCCGCCTCCTGCGACACCGCTGCGTCGTCCTGGGAGCGTTCCCGCGCCGAGGCTGCGCCTGAGAATCCGAACACGACCGGGGCGTCAGTGAGCCCGACCAGGTTGTACCACTCCGACCAGCGCGAACCGGCACTTCCCATGGCCTGCATGATCGCAACGTTCGGCCACCACTGTTGGGGGTAGCGCAGGAAGACCTTCTCGAGGTTCCCGGTGATCAGGGAGTCCACGGCCGCGCGGACGCCGCTGGGCAGCTCGAGACGGAGCGCACCAGCTTGGAGCAGGGCCACCGGAACCGCCACGATCGCCGCGTCCGCTGACAGGCTGCCGGCCCTGACTACATCGCCATCGACGCTCACCGACTCCACCGGGGTGGACAAGCGCACATCAAGGCCCGAGGCGAGCATCTGAGGGACCTTCTCGAATCCACCCTGAACGAGTTTGTGCTTGCCGCGGTAGACGTTGCCCTCCCATAGCGCTTGGGCCCCGAGCCGATCCGGGTCCACCCCGTATTCCATCGTCAATTCGGTCATCTGGGCCAGTTGCCTGGCCTGGGTGTCGGTGGTCCAGCCCTGCTGGGTGAGGGCCTCGGCGACCGACGCACCCGCTGGCGGCTTCGGCCGGGATGCGCCCCGAATCGCTTCCCAAAGCTCGCGGTCGGCCTTCGCCACCCCGGCCGCGGCTTGGCCTGTTCGCACATCGTGGGCTTGGGCATCCTCCCAGTCAGTCGGGACCAGTGACAGGCCCGCGCGCTCGACCACCGCCACCATGGGGTTGTCGTCCACTCCGTGTATCCACGCCGCGCCCTTCTCGGCGGGTACGCCCAGGGAGTAGTCGGTGAACACACGGCCCCCGAAGCGGTCTCGTGCCTCGAGAACGATGACTTGGCGCCCGGCTGCTTGCAGGAGTTCGGCCGCCCGTAGCCCAGCCAGACCGGCGCCGATGACCACGACCCTTT
The DNA here is from genome assembly GCA_963818505.1 of uncultured Actinomycetota bacterium. Taxonomy (GTDB): domain Bacteria; phylum Actinomycetota; class Actinomycetes; order S36-B12; family UBA10799; genus JADKAV01. The sequence goes on along the minus strand of CAWFSJ010000007.1, from coordinate 14,269 downwards.
GGGCGTTCGGCACTCGGGCCAACAGCGACTCAGCCGCGCGCTGCCCAGACAGGTAGGCGCCATGGACGGTGGCCGGGAAGTCGGTGGCGACGTATTCACCGGCGAGTACGACGCGGCCACCGATCAGCGCGTCGGCCAAGGTCTGCCTGACACTCCACGCGGCGCCGACCGCAAGCGCCGAGTACGAACCGCGCGCCCAGGGATCGGTGTCCCATCTGGTCACAATGCTGCCGGTGTAGGCATCGGCTTGTGGTTCGCGCCCGCGACTGCAGGCCGACAGGGCAAATGCAGCCAGGGTGCCTGCCAGGAACTGCCGTCGTTGCACCACCCCAGGATAGGAGTTCTGCCTGCGGCGGCGCCGCGTTCGCCAGGCTCACACACCGCCGTTGTCGCGTGGGCAGCGGTGCCCCAAACGCGAACAGGGCGCCGGTTTCCCGGCGCCCTGCTACGTCAAGTGCTTTCAGGCGGTCGTAACCGACCCGCCAGCGGCCTCAACCTTGGTCTTGGCTGTCGCCGACGCGGCGTCCACGTTGACCTGCACGGCCACGGAGATGTCGCCGTTGCCGAGCAACTTCACGGGCTGGTTCTTGCGCACGGCACCCTTGGCGACCAGTTCATCGATCGTGACCTCGCCGCCGTCCGGGAACAAAGCCTGGACCTGGGCAAGGTTGACGACCTGGAAGGTCACCTTGTTGGGGTTCTTGAAACCGCGCAACTTGGGCAGCCGCATGTGCAGCGGCGTCTGGCCGCCCTCGAACGCGGCAGGGATGTTGTTGCGGGCTTTCGAACCCTTCGTTCCGCGACCGGCAGTCTTGCCCTTCGCGCCACCCTCACCGCGACCTTTGCGCGTCTTCGCGGTCTTGGCCCCGGGGGCCGGCCGCAAATGGTGCACCTTAAGAGTCATGTCAGTCAACCTCCTCGACCGTCACCAGGTGGATGACGGTGTTGACCATCCCACGAAGCTCAGGACGGTCCTCGATCTCAACGGTCTGGCCGATCTTGCGCAGACCCAGTGACCGCAGCGTCGCGCGCTGCGAATCCGTTCCACCGATCGGTGAGCGGGTCTGGGTCACCTTCAACGTCGCCATCATGCACCGGTCCCCGCTGCCTGGGCGCGCAGCAGCGCGGCCGGGGCGACGTCCTCGAGGGGCAGACCACGACGCGCAGCGACCTGCTCAGGGCGCTCGAGTTCCTGCAGTGCCTTGACGGTGGCGCGCACGATGTTCAGCGCGTTGTCCGAACCAAGCGACTTGCTCAGCACGTCGTGGACGCCGGCGCACTCCAGCACGGCGCGCACCGGACCACCTGCGATGACTCCAGTACCCGGGCTGGCAGGACGCAGGAGCACAACCCCGGCGCTGTCCTCACCTGTGATGGGGTGCGGGATGGTGCCCTGGATCCGCGGAACCTTGAAGAAGTGCTTCTTGGCCTCCTCGACGCCCTTCGCAATCGCGGCAGGCACCTCCTTGGCCTTGCCGTAGCCCACACCGACCATGCCGTCGCCGTCCCCGACGACAACCAGTGCGGTGAAGCTGAAGCGACGACCACCCTTGACGACCTTGGCGACGCGGTTGATTGCGACCACGCGCTCGATGTACTGGGACTTCTCTGCCCCGCGACCGCCATCACGACGGTCCCGGCCTGAACGACTCTGATTCGACATGTCTTCTCCTAGAACTCCAGGCCGGCTTCACGGGCGCCGTCGGCTACTGCGGCGACGCGGCCGTGGTAGCGGTAGCCGCCACGGTCGAACACCACCGTGGTGACACCAGCGGCCTTGGCGCGGTCACCGAGGAGTTTGCCCACCTCAGTGGCTTTCGCCGTCTTGTCTCCGTCGGCGCCACGCACGTCAGTCTCCATGGTGGAGGCGGCCGCGAGGGTCTTGCCGACGGTGTCGTCGATGATCTGGGCCTCGACGTGCCGGGTGGACCGGAACACGACCAGGCGCGGACGCTCGGTCGTGCCCGTGACCTTCTTGCGCACACGGGAGTGCCGGCGGCTGCGGGAAACCGACCGCTTGGAGCCGGATCCGAGTTTGGTTACAACGCTCATCACTTACCTGCCTTTCCGGCCTTGCGGCGGATTTGCTCGCCGGTGTACCGGATGCCCTTGGCCTTGTACGGGTCGGGCTTGCGCAGCTTGCGGATGTTCGCAGCCACCTCGCCGACCAACTGCTTGTCCGTGCCGGACACTGTGAACTTCGTGGGGCCCTCGACCGAGAACGTGATTCCGGCCGGGGCATCGATCTGCACCGGGTGACTGAAACCGAGAGAGAACTCGAGGCCCTGACCCTTGGGGACCACCCGGTAGCCGGTACCCGAGATCTCCAGCGTCTTGCTGTAGCCCTCGGTGACGCCGACCACCATGTTGGCGATAAGAGTGCGGCTCAAGCCATGCAACGACTTACTGCGGCGCTCGTCGTCAGGGCGCTTGACCTCAATGAGGCCTTCGTCATTGCGCTCGACCTTGATGGGCTCGGCCACGACGTGGCTCAAGGTGCCCTTGGGTCCCTTGACAGTGACGGCCTGACCTTCGATGTCCACGGTCACCCCGCTGGGGACCTCGACTGGATTCTTACCGATTCGCGACATGTCGATCCCTTACCAGACGTAGGCGAGAACTTCTCCGCCCACGCCCTTCTGCTCAGCTTGCCGGTCGGTCAGCAGACCCGACGACGTGGAGATGATGGCGATACCCAGGCCGCCGAGTACTCGGGGCATGGATCCACGCTTTGCGTACACCCGCAGTCCGGGCTTGCTCACGCGACGCACACCGGAGATCGAACGCTCGCGGTGCGGACCGTACTTCAGTCCCACGACCAAGGTGCGGCCGACGGTGGCGTCCTCGGTGCGAACGTCGGCGACGTAGCCCTCGGACTTGAGGATCGTTGCGATCCCCTCTTTGATCTTGGAGTGCGGCATCGCCACTTCGTCGTGGTGGGCCGCACTGGCGTTACGCAGACGTGTCAACATGTCTGCGATCGGGTCGGTCATGCTCATTCAGGTTCTTCTTTCTCGCCGTGGTTTCCGTGGGGGACCTTCGGCGTCGGGTTTTCTACCAGCTGCTCTTGGTCACGCCGGGCAGTTCGCCGCGGTGGGCCATCTCGCGAAGGCACACACGGCACAGTCCGAACTTGCGGTACACCGAGTGCGGACGTCCGCAACGGCTGCAGCGCGTGTAGCCGCGGACCTTGAACTTCGGCTTCTTCTGGGACTTCTCGATCAATGCTTTCTTGGCCATGTCAGTTCTCCTTGAACGGCATGCCGAGCAGCGTGAGCAGCGCGCGGCCGCCCTCGTCGTCGACCGCGCTGGTCACGATGGTCACGTCCATACCCCGGGCACGGTCGACCGCGTCCGGGTCCACCTCGGGGAACATGACCTGCTCGGTCAGCCCGAAGGTGTAGTTGCCGCGACCGTCGAACTGCCTTGGGCGACAGGCCGCGGAAGTCACGGATTCGCGGGAGCGCGACCGACATCAGCCGGTCGAGGAACTCCCACATACGGTCGCCGCGCAGCGTGGTGTGAGCGCCGATCGGCTGCCCCTCACGCAACTTGAACTGGGCGATCGACTTGCGGGCCTTGGTCACCTGCGGCTTCTGGCCGGTGATTGTGGCGAGGTCGCGTACCGCCCCGTCGATCAACTTGCTGTCGCGCGCTGCGTCACCCACACCCATGTTCACAACGACCTTGGTGACCGTCGGAACCTGCATGACGTTGCTCAAAGCCAGCTGCTCCTTGAGCGTCGACTTGATCTCGTCGTTGTATCGCTGCTTCAGACGCGGTTGCGTCGTGGTGGCGGTCATTCGATGTCCTTACCTGTCCGGCGGGCAACACGCACCCGTCGCGTTCCTTCGTACGTGGTGCCGTCAGCGCGGCGTTTCTCGACCGAGTCCCGGCGCGAGCCGACCTTGGTGGCCTTGCCATCACTGTCAATGACCATCACGTTCGACACGTGGATGGGGGCTTCGGTGTGGACCAGGCCGCCGGTCTTGGCGCCCCGATCCCCTTCGCCCACACGCTCGTGCTTGACGACGCGATTGACGCCTTCGACAATGACCCGCTGGCTGGCGGGGTCGACGACGAGCACACGCCCGGTCGTGCCTTTGTCCTTGCCGGAGATCACCTGGACGGTGTCACCCTTGCGAACCTTGACGCGAGCCATCACACAACCTCCGGCGCCAGCGAAATGATCTTCATGAACTTCTTGTCGCGCAGCTCGCGGCCCACCGGGCCGAAGATGCGGGTCCCGCGAGGTTCGCCGTCAGCCTTGAGGATGACCGCCGCGTTCTCGTCGAAGCGGATGTACGAACCGTCGGGGCGACGCTTCTGCTTGGTGGTCCGAACGACGACGGCCTTGACGACCTCGCCCTTCTTGGCCGAACCGCCAGGGATCGCGTCCTTGACAGTGGCGACGATGATGTCACCGATGCCGGCGTAGCGGCGGCCGGAGCCTCCGAGCACGCGGATGCACAGCAACTCCTTCGCGCCGGTGTTGTCGGCCACGCGGAGCCGGGATTCCTGCTGAATCATGGTTACTTCGCCTTCTCAAGGATCTTCACGACGCGCCACCGCTTGCTGGCGGAGGTCGGACGGGTCTCCATGAGTTCGACGCGGTCACCCACGCCGCACTCGTTGTTCTCGTCGTGCGCCTTCAGCCGGCTCGTCCGTCGCACGACCTTGCCGTACAGCGGGTGCTTGAACCGGTCTTCGACGGCGACCACAACGGTCTTGTCCATCTTGTCGCTGACAACCAAACCCTCTTGGGTCTTGCGGAACCCGCGCGCCTGCACGGTCTCTTCGCTGCCTACTTGCTCACTCATGCCACGACCTCGTCATTCGTAATGCCCAGCTCGCGTTCACGCATGACCGTGTACACCCGAGCGATGTCCTTCTTGACCGCACGCAGGCGGCCGTGGTTCTCCAGCTGGCCGGTGGCGGACTGGAACCGGAGGTTGAACAGCTCCTCCTTGTTCTCCTTCAGCCGAGCCACGAGGTCCTCGTTGCTCAGTAGCCGCAACTCTTCTGTCTTCGTAGCAGGCATCAGTCCTCACTCACTTCGCGTCGCACGATCCGGCACTTCATGGGCAGCTTGTGGGCTGCGCGCTCGAGTGCCTCCTGCGCGACCTGCTCACTGGGGTAGGTCAGCTCGAACATGACCCGACCCGGCTTGACGTTGGCGACCCACCACTCCGGTGAGCCCTTGCCGGAACCCATCCGGGTCTCAGCCGGCTTCTTGGTCAACGGACGGTCGGGGTAGATGTTGATCCACACCTTCCCGCCACGCTTGATGTGACGGGTCATCGCGATACGAGCCGCCTCGATCTGGCGGTTGGTCACGTACGCCGGCTCCACGGCCTGCAGGCCCCAGTCACCGAAAGCGACCCTGGTACCGCCCTTGGCCATACCGCTGCGCCGCGGGTGGTGCTGCTTGCGGTGCTTCACTCTGCGGGGAATCAACATCTCAGGCCTCCGTCGCAGCGGGAGCCTGTGCGGGAGCCTCGGCAGGAGCCACGGCCTCGCGCTCGGTGTTGCGTGCCCCACGGTCGCCACGATCTCCACGGTCACCGCGGTCGCGTCCGCCACGGCCACCGTCACGACGACCGCGTCCCGGCGAACCTGAGCGCTGCAGGCGGGCTTGACGCTGCTGCTCGCGCTCGGTGCGGTCGGTGGAAACCTCGCCGTGGTAGATCCAGACCTTCACGCCGATCCGGCCGAAGGTGGTACGCGCCTCGTAGAACCCGAAGTCGATGTCCGCGCGCAGTGTGTGCAGCGGAACCCGGCCTTCACGGTAGAACTCGGTGCGGCTCATCTCGGCGCCGCCGAGGCGACCGCCGACCTGAACCCGGATGCCCTGGGCACCGGCCCGCTGTGCGGACTGCATTCCCTTGCGCATCGCGCGACGGAAGGAGACCCGGCTGGACAACTGCTCGGCGATCCCCTGGGCGACCAGCTGCGCGTCGACCTCGGGGTTCTTGACCTCGAGGATGTTCAGCTGCACCTGCTTGCCCGACAGCTTCTCGAGCTCGGCGCGCAGGCGCTCTGCCTCGGCGCCCTTACGGCCGATGACGATACCCGGCCGCGCAGTGTGGATGTAGATGATGACCCGGTCCCGGGTGCGCTCGATCTCCACCTTCGAGATACCAGCGCGCTCCATGCCCTCGGACAGCAGCCGACGGATCTTGACATCCTCGGCCACGTAGTCGGCGTAGCGCTGACCTGGCTTGGTGCTGTCGGTGAACCAGCGGGTCACGTATTCACTCGTGACACCTAGCCGGAACCCGTGCGGGTGGACTTTCTGACCCACGTGGCTCACCCCTTCCCTTCGGTCGCGGCCGCTGTACGCGACGCAACGACCACTGTGATGTGACTTGTCCGCTTGCGAATCCGGTTGGCCGATCCGCGCGCCCGCGGGCGGAAGCGCTTCATGGTCGGGCCTTCATCGACGTAGACCTCGGAGACGAACAGGTCGTTCGCGTCGAGGTTGTTGTTGTTAGTGGCGTTCGCGATGGCGCTGTCCAGCACCTTGCCCACCGGCTCACTGGCCGCTTGGGGGGCGAATCGCAGAATCGCCTGCGCCTCGGCTGTCGGAAGACCCCTGATGAGGTCCACTACCCGACGTGCCTTCATGGGCGTGACGCGAACGTATCGCGCCCGGGCCCTGGCTTCCATCGCTATACCTGCCTTTTCGAATCGTTGTCTGTCTTCACGCGGGTCCGCCTCAGCGGCCGCGCTTTGCCTTGCGGTCATCCTTCACGTGACCCTTGAAGGTCCGTGTCGGAGCGAACTCGCCGAGCTTGTGGCCGACCATGTTCTCGGTGATGAACACCGGGATGTGCTTGCGGCCGTCGTGCACCGCGATCGTGTGTCCGAGCATCGCCGGGACGATCATCGAACGACGCGACCAGGTCTTGATCACTGCCTTGGTGCCCTTGTCGTTCTGAACATCCACCTTCTTCATGCAGGTGGGTGTCGACGAACGGGCCCTTCTTCAGACTGCGTGGCATCTACGTGTTCCCTCAGCGCTTCTTGCCGGACTTGCGGCGGCGGACGATGAACTTGTCGCTCGGCTTCTTCTTCGAACGAGTGCGGCCCTCGGGCTTGCCCTTCGGGTTGACCGGGTGACGGCCACCGGAGGTCTTACCCTCACCACCACCGTGCGGGTGGTCCACCGGGTTCATGGCCACACCGCGAACGGTCGGGCGCTTGCCCTTCCAGCGGTTACGTCCGGCCTTACCCCAGTTGATGTTGGACTGCTCGGCGTTACCGACCTCGCCGATGGTCGCCCGGCAGCGTAGATCCACGTTGCGGATCTCGCCGGAGGGCATACGCAACTGCGCGTACGGACCGTCCTTGGCGACCAACTGCACGCTGGCCCCGGCGGAGCGGGCGATCTTGGCGCCGCCACCGGGACGCAACTCCACCGCGTGCACGACCGTACCGGTCGGGATGTAGCGCAGCGGAAGGTTGTTGCCCGGCTTGATGTCAGCGCCCTGACCCGTCTCCACACGGTCGCCCTGCTTCAGGTTGTGCGGCGCCAGGATGTAGCGCTTCTCACCGTCAGCGAAGTGCAGCAGCGCGATACGGCTGGTGCGGTTCGGGTCGTACTCGATGTGCGCGACCTTGGCCGGCACCCCGTCCTTGTCGGCACGCCGGAAGTCGATCACGCGGTAGGCCCGCTTGTGGCCGCCGCCCTGGTGACGAGTCGTGATCCGACCGGCGTTGTTGCGCCCACCCTTTTGGGGCAGCGGACGAACCAGTGACTTCTCCGGCGTGGAGCGCGTTACTTCGACGAAGTCCGCGACGCTCGAGCCACGGCGGGCCGGCGTTGTCGGCTTGTACTTGCGAATTCCCATGTCTATCCCTGCCTCAGCTGACCGGTCCGCCGAAGATGTCGATGCGATCGCCCTCGGCAACCGTCACGACGGCACGCTTGGACGCCGCCCGGTGGCCGAAGCCACTGCGGGTGCGCACGCGCTTGCCGGCACGGTTGAGGGTGTTCACACCGGTCACCTTCACGCCGAAGACCTTCTCCACGGCGATCTTGATCTCGGTCTTGTTAGCGTCCGGACGCACCAGGAAGGTGTACTTGTTCTCGTCGAGCAGGCCGTAGGCCTTCTCCGAGATCACCGGTCCCAGCAGGACGTCGCGGTGGTCTGCGATCCTCATGCGGACTCCTCCTCGGTCTGTGCCGCCTGCGCCTCGGTCGAGGTCGCGGTGGCCTTGCCGGCCTTGCGCGGGCCGGACAGGAACTGCTCGAGGGCAGCCTGGGTGAAGACGATGTCGTCGTTGACGAGCACGTCGTAGGTGTTGAGCTGGTCCGGGGACAGCACGTGCACCTCGGGGGCGTTGCGCAGCGACAGCCACGTGAGTTCGTCGTCGCGCTGAGCGACCACGAGTACCGCGGCAGCCTCGGTCACAGAACGAAGAGCGCTCAGTGCCGACTTGGTCGACGGGGTCTCACCTGCGACCAGCCCGGTCACCACGTGCACCCGCTCGGCGCGGGCCCGGTCGGACAGGGCACCGCGCAGAGCGGCGGCCTTCATCTTCTTGGGCGTCTTCTGCTCATACGAACGCGGCTGCGGACCGTGGACGACTCCACCACCGGCGAACTGCGGGGCACGCACTGAACCCTGACGGGCGCGGCCGGTGCCCTTCTGCCGGTACGGCTTGCGGCCACCACCGGCGACCTCGGCGCGGGTCTTGGTCTTGTGTGTGCCCTGGCGCGCCGCCGCGAGCTGAGCGACAACCACCTGGTGGATCAACGGCACGTTGGTCTGCACGTTGAACACGTCTGCGGGCAGGTCCACATTGCCGGCCGATTCGCCGCCAGGGGACTTGATCTCGATCGATGTCATGTCATGCGCCCTTCGCCGCGTCGCGGATCAGCACCAGGGAGCCCTTGGGTCCCGGCACAGCGCCCTTGATCAGGATCAGGTTGCGCTCGGCGTCCACCGACTGAACCGTCAGACCCTGGGTCGTGATGCGGTCGGACCCCATACGTCCGGCCATACGCAGACCCTTGAAAACCCGGCCCGGGGTGGCGCAGCCACCGATCGAACCCGGCGAGCGGTGCTTGCGGTGCACACCGTGGGATGCGCGCAGACCGTGGAAGCCGTGACGCTTCATCACACCTGCGAATCCCTTGCCCTTGCTGGTGCCGGTGACGTCCACCGAGGCACCTGCCTCGAACACGTCGGCCTTGAGTTCCTGGCCGACCGTGTACTCCGAGGCGTCCTCGGTGCGCAGTTCCACCAGATTGCGGCGCGGCGTGACGCCGGCCTTGGCGAAGTGCCCACCGTCGGGCTTGTTCACCTTGCGGGGGTCGATCGCGCCGAACCCGAGCTGGATGGCCGAGTAGCCATCGGTGTCGGGCGTGCGGACCTGGGTCACCACACAGGGACCTGCCTCGATGACGGTCACCGGAACGATCCGGTTGGCCTCATCCCATACCTGGGTCATGCCGAGCTTGGTGCCCAGCAGCCCTTTGCGAGTTGTCGTCTTCATGGCGTCCTACAGCTTGATCTCGATCTCGACACCGGCCGGCAGGTCAAGCTTCATGAGCGAGTCCACGGTCTTCGGTGTCGGGTCGAGGATGTCGATGAGTCGTTTGTGCGTGCGCATCTCGAAGTGCTCGCGGCTGTCCTTGTACTTGTGCGGCGAGCGGATGACGCAGTACACGTTCTTCTCCGTCGGCAGCGGCACAGGACCGGCGACCTTTGCGCCGGTGCGCGACACGGTGTCCACGATGGTCTTCGCCCATTTGTCGATGACCTCGTGGTCGTAGGCCTTGAGCCTGATGCGGATCTTCTGTCCCGCCATGGCGCTTGTTTCCTCTTCTTCTCGCCGCTGTCGTTTCGGGGGGTGGTTGGGGGCGGGACCTTGCGTGGTCCCACCCCCAACCGGGGTGGTGCTGGTACTACTTGTTGATCTTGGTGACCCGGCCGGCGCCGACGGTGCGGCCACCTTCACGGATCGCGAACCGCAGACCGTCTTCCATGGCGATCGGCTGGATCAACTGCACCGACATCTCGGTGTTGTCGCCGGGCATCACCATCTCGGTGCCGTCCGGCAACGTGACAACACCGGTCACGTCCGTGGTGCGGAAGTAGAACTGCGGGCGGTAGTTGTTGAAGAACGGCGTGTGACGGCCACCCTCGTCCTTGCTCAGGATGTAGACCTGGGCCTCGAACTCGGTGTGCGGGGTCACGCTACCGGGCTTGCAGACAACCATTCCGCGCTCGACGTCCTCGCGCTTGGTGCCGCGCAGGAGCAGTCCGACGTTCTCGCCGGCCTCACCGGTGTCGAGCAGCTTGCGGAACATCTCGATGCCGGTCACGGTGGTCTTCTGCGAGTCATCGCGGATGCCGATCATCTCGACCTCCTCGTTGACCTTGACCACGCCGCGCTCGATACGACCGGTGACGACGGTGCCACGACCAGTGATCGTGAAGACGTCCTCAACGGGCATCAGGAACGGCTTCTCGATCTCGCGCTCGGGAGTCGGGATGAAGTCGTCGACCGCGTTCATGAGCTCGAGGATCGACTCGCCCCACTTCTCGTCGCCATTCATGGCCGGGAAGGCAGCGACCTTCACCACGGGGGTGTCGTCGCCGGGGAACTCGTAGGTGCTCAGAAGTTCGCGCACCTCCATCTCGACGAGCTCGAGGATCTCCTCGTCGTCGACCATGTCGCACTTGTTCAGTGCCACGACGATGCTCGGCACGCCGACCTGGCGGGCGAGCAGCACGTGCTCCTTCGTCTGCGGCATAGGGCCGTCAGTCGCGGCGACCACCAGGATCGCGCCGTCCATCTGGGCGGCACCGGTGATCATGTTCTTGATGTAGTCGGCGTGACCCGGGCAGTCGACGTGCGCGTAGTGCCGGGCCTCGGTCTGGTACTCGACGTGAGCGATCGAGATCGTGATACCACGCTGACGCTCCTCCGGAGCCTTGTCGATCATGTCGAAAGGCGTGAAGGGGTTCAGGTCGGGGTACTTGTCGTGCAGCACCTTGGTGATCGCCGCCGTCAGCGTCGTCTTCCCGTGGTCGATGTGACCGATGGTGCCGATGTTGACGTGGGGCTTCGTCCGCTCGAACTTCGCCTTCGCCACTGCGGTCCTCCTATTGATTCTGGCCTGACGGCCGCTTCCCGGTCGGGATTCGGCCTGTAACTGTGGTTATTCCTTTTTGAGGGGTGTCTCAAACCTCGAGACGTTGACGTTCGGGACTATTCCCCGCGCGCCTTGGCAATGATCTCTTCCGCGACATTGTTCGGAACCTGCGCGTAAGAGTCGAACTGCATGCTGTAACTCGCGCGCCCCTGGGTCTTGCTCCGCAGATCTCCGACGTAGCCGAACATCTCCGAAAGGGGAACGAGAGCTTTGACGACGCGGGCGCCCATGCGCTCCTCCATGGCCTGGATGTGGCCACGGCGGGAGTTCAGGTCACCGATCACGTCTCCCATGAAGTCGTCCGGAGTTGTGACCTCGACGGCCATCATCGGCTCCAGCAACACGGGCTTCGCCTTGCGAGCGGCCTCCTTGAAGGCCATCGATCCGGCGATCTTGAACGCCAGCTCCGAGGAGTCGACGTCGTGGTAGGCACCGTCGAGCAAGGTCACCTTGAGGTCGACCATCGGATAGCCGGCGAGTACGCCGTTCTCCATGGCCTCGCGGCAGCCGTGGTCCACGCTCGGGATGTACTCGCGCGGGATACGACCACCAGTGATCTTGTTGACGAACTCGTAGCCGTTCTCGGCCTTGTCCTCGGACTCGGAGTCCGCGTTGGGCTCGAGAGCGATGATCACGCGACCGAACTGACCCGAACCACCGGTCTGCTTCTTGTGCGTGTACTCCTGCTTGGCCACAGGCATGGTCACCGTCTCGCGGTAGGCGACCTGCGGCTTGCCGACGTTGGCCTCGACCTTGAACTCCCGGCGCATACGGTCGACGAGCACCTCGAGGTGCAACTCGCCCATTCCGGCGATGATCGTCTGACCGGTCTCCTCGTCGGAGTGCACCCGGAAGGTGGGGTCCTCCTCAGCGAGACGCTGGATGGCCGTGGCCAACTTGTCCTGGTCGCCCTTGGTCTTCGGCTCGATAGCCACCTCGATCACCGGCGCCGGGAACGTCATCGACTCCAGCACGATCGGGTTGGCCGAGTCGCACAGCGTCTCACCGGTGGTGGTGTCCTTGAGACCCATCACCGCGACGATCTCACCAGCGCCGACCGAGGCGATCTCTTCGCGCTTGTTGGCGTGCATCCGGTAGATCTTGCCGATGCGCTCCTTGCGGTCCTTGACGCTGTTCAGCACCTGGGTACCTGCGTTGAGGACACCGGAGTAGATCCGGATGTAGGTCAGCTTGCCCAGGTGCGGGTCGGCCGCGATCTTGAAGGCCAGCGCCGCGAACGGCTCGGCATCGTTGGGCTTGCGCTCCAGAACCACCGACTCGTCGCTGGGCTTGTAACCGGTGACCGCATGCACGTCCAGCGGGGTCGGCAGGTAGGCGACGACGGCGTCGAGCATGGGCTGCACGCCCTTGTTCTTGAACGCCGAACCGGTCAGGACCGGGGTCAGGTTGCCGGCGATCGTGGCCCGGCGGATGCCGGCCTGCAACTGCTCCTCGGTGGGCTGCTCGCCCTCGAGGTACATGTGCATGATCTCGTCGTCACCCTCGGCCAGGGTCTCGATCAGCTTCTCGCGGTACTCCTCGGCCTGATCGACCAAGTCCGCGGGGATCTCCTCGAGGACGTAGTCCTCACCGATCTGGGTCTCGCCGCGCCACATCATGGCCTTCATGCGGATCAGGTCGACCAGTCCGATGAAGTCCGACTCAGCACCGATCGGCAACTGCAGCACGAGCGGGGTCGCGCTCAGGCGGCTGACGATGGTGTCGACGCAGAAGAAGAAGTCGGCACCGGTCCGGTCCAGCTTGTTCACGAAACAGATGCGGGGGACGCCGTACTTGTCGGCCTGGCGCCACACCGTCTCGGACTGCGGCTCCACACCGGCCACACCGTCGAACACCGCAACCGCGCCGTCGAGCACGCGCAGCGAACGCTCCACCTCGACGGTGAAGTCGACGTGTCCTGGAGTGTCGATGATGTTGATCTGGGTGCCCTTCCACTCACAGGTGGTGGCTGCCGAGGTGATCGTGATGCCGCGCTCTTGCTCCTGCTCCATCCAGTCCATGGTGGCTGCGCCGTCGTGGACCTCACCGATCTTGTAGTTGATACCGGTGTAGAAGAGGATGCGCTCGGTGGTCGTGGTCTTACCGGCATCGATGTGGGCCATGATGCCGATGTTGCGCACGTTGTTGAGGTCTGCCATGTCGCTACGCCCCTACCACCGGTAGTGCGCGAAGGCCTTGTTGGCCTCTGCCATCTTGTGGGTGTCCTCGCGCTTCTTCACGCTGGCGCCGAGGCCATTGCTGGCGTCGAGCAGCTCGTTGGTGAGGCGTTCGGTCATGGTCTTCTCGCGGCGGGCGCGTGAGTAGGTCACGAGCCAGCGCAGGGCCAGGGTGTTGCTGCGACCGGAGCGCACCTCGACCGGCACCTGGTAGGTCGCGCCACCGACACGGCGGCTGCGGACCTCGAGGGTCGGACGGATGTTGTCCAGCGCACGCTTGAGCGTGATCAGCGGGTCCTGGTCGGTCTTCGTGCGGCAGCCTTCCAGCGCGCCGTAGACGATGGCCTCAGCCGTGCTCTTCTTTCCGTCCAGCAGAACCTTGTTCACCAGTTGGGTGACCAGCGGCGATTCGTACACCGGGTCGACCACGACAGGGCGCTTGGTAGCGGGTCCCTTGCGAGGCATCAGCCCTTCTCCTTCTTCGCGCCGTAGCGGCTACGAGCCTGCTTACGGTTCTTCACGCCCTGGGTGTCCAGCGCGCCACGAACGACCTTGTAACGCACACCGGGCAGGTCCTTCACACGACCGCCACGCACGAGCACGATCGAGTGCTCCTGCAGGTTGTGGCCGACGCCGGGGATGTAGGCCGTGACCTCGATCTGGCTGGTCAGCCGCACACGGGCGACCTTGCGCAGAGCCGAGTTCGGCTTCTTGGGCGTGGTCGTGTAGACACGGGTGCAAACCCCGCGGCGCTGCGGGCTCCCCTTCAGCGCGGGGGTCTTGTTCTTGGCGACCTTGTCCTGTCGGCCCTTGCGGACCAACTGCTGGATCGTGGGCACTACGTCTCCGCTCGTTCGAACTATGGTCATGTGTGGCACCGGGTGGTGCCGGTGTGTCCGTTTCGTCCGGTTCCTCCGACCCC
>CAWFSJ010000006.1:0-144491 GCA_963818505.1 uncultured Actinomycetota bacterium | reverse complement strand
CGTGACCGGGGCCAGCGTCCCGCTCGACGACAGCTACCTCGGGGACCGCGGCGAGTACCGCTGACGGTCACCGTCAAGAAGGCCCCCACCCAGCAACGGGTGGGGGCCTTCTTTGTGTTCGCCTGCCGGCCCGAGCGCCCGCGTTGGCCCAGCTTGAGCAACCTCCGTGGCCCAGCTTGAGCGCCCGCGTTAGAGGTCCTCGTTGCGTCCGCGTTACGCGAACCATCAACCGTGGATCGCGGTTCCCAGGGCCCGCCGATTAACCGGGGCTCGCGGGCGGTTCCCAGGGCCCGCGGCGAGTTGAACCGGGCCTGCCTGCCGTGGCCCAGCTTGAGCAACCTCTAACCAGGGGATCAAGGGCGGTTCCCAGGGCCCGCGGCGAGTTGAACCGGGCCTGCCTGTCGCTTGAACCGCGCCCTCGTTAGAGGTTGTGGTCCTCGTTAGCGAAACAACGCGTGGATTCGCTAACCAACAGCACAACCTCTAACCAACGGCCATCGGGGGCGCCGGACGCCATCGGGGCGCGGACGGCCATCGGGGGCGCCGGACGGCCATCGGGGGCGCCGGACGGCCATCGGGGGCGCCAGCGTGCCAAAGCCCTACTTGACGGCGAGCAGCTGCGGGTCGTCGTCCACGATCTCGTCCTCGGCGCCTTCGGCCTCCATGTGGACCTCGGGCAGGAAGCCCAACCACCGTGGCAGCCACCAGGTCGGAGGACCGATCCAACTGATCAGGCTGGGCACAAGGATCAGCCTGATGATGAAGGCATCGACGAGAACAGCCGTGGCCAGGCCCACCCCGAACAACTTGATCGTGTCTTCAGGGGTGGGGATGAACGCCAGGAAGACGCTGGACATGATGGCCGCTGCGATCGCCACGACCCGCCCGGACCCGGCCAGACCACGCCTGACCGCCAAGGCGTTGTCCTTCGTGTGCACCCATTCCTCGTGCATGCGGCTCACCAAGAAGACCTGGTAGTCCATGGAAAGCCCGAATAGGATCGCGAACACCATGATCGGCAGGAAGGGCAGGATCGGGCCCGTTCCGGTGACTCCGAGCAAGTTCGCGCCCCAGCCCCACTGGAAGATCGCCACCGTCACCCCGAGCGCCGCGCCGAGACTTAGAAGACTCGTGACGGCACCGATCAAAGGCACCAGCAGCGACCGGAACAGGATCGTGAGTGCGACGAAGCCCAGCCCAACCACTACCGCCAAGAAGATCGGCAGCGCGTCAGAGAGGACCTGGGTGAAGTCGGCCGTGACAGCTGTCGCTCCGCCCACGTAGGCGCGCATGGTTGTGCCCTGCTCTGCGTTCGGGATCGTGTCGTTGCGCAGACGCTTGAGCAGGTCCTCGGTTTCAGGACTCTGCGGACTGGTCGTGGGAATCACCTGGATCGCGGTGATCGTCTGGTTGGCCGTCACGGAGATCGGGACCATCTCGACGGTGGGGATCGTCCGCTCGACACCGGGTGTCTCGTTGAGGTCGACGATGAGGCTGCGCAGAGCGTCCTCATCCAGCGCCGAGGGCAGTTGCACGGCCACGAAGAACGGTCCGTTGCTGCCCGGGCCGAAGCCGTCAGCGAGCAGTTCGTATGCGGTGCGGGAGGGGGAGCCCACTGGTTGTCCGCTGTCGTCGGGGAAGCCGAGGCGGATGCTGAAGTAAGGCACGGCCATGATCAGCACGAGCAGCGCAGCGCCGACCGTGTACAGCCACGGACGCTTCTGCAACTTGCGGCCGTAGTGAGCCCAAGCGCCACCCTCGGGGTGCCATTCCTTCTTCTTTCGTGCCCAAGGCATCCGCAGGCCTAGTGCCCTATGGCCCAGCAGTGAGAGCAGCGCAGGCAGCATCCAGACCGCGGACAGCATCACCATGGCAACGGTCAAAGACGCTGCCACCGCCAAACCGTTGAAGAAGCCGATGCCCAGTACGAACAGTCCGAGCAGGGCGATGATGACGGTGGTTCCGGCGAACTGCACCGCACGCCCGGCCGTGTTGACGGACTCCAGCACGGCGTCCTTCGGGTCGTGCCCGGCCATGACCGCCTGCCGGAAACGGTTGAGGATGAACAGCGCGTAGTCGATCCCGACTCCAAGGCCGATCATCGCCGCCAAGGTCGGCGCGAAGGTCGCCACATTGAAGAAGTTGGCGGTGAAGGTCACCAGCGACAGGCCGGCCCCCAGGCCGAAGATGGCAGTGACGATGGGCAGGCCCGCAGCGACTGCCGAACCGAATGCAACGAGCAGAATCACGATCGCGACAAGGATGCCGATGGCCTCACCCGAGGGCGGCTCCTGGCCTGCGAATGCGAGGACCTGACCGTTCGCGCCGATCGTGACACCGTTCGTGCCGTTGGCGGCTTTCACGTCGTCGATGATTGTGCTCGCCGTTGCTGCCGGGACGTCGGTCGCGCTGTCGAAGGTGATGGTGGCGTAGGCGACCTGCTTGTCGTCGCTGATCGGGGACGTTGCCTCAATGGCCGCGGCCGTCGCTTTGTCGATCTTCGCCTGGATCTCGGGTGGAAGCGGGAAGGCGTTGGCCGGCTTCTCCTGCTTCGGGCACGAAGGACCGTAGGTGGGCCCATAGGGCGAGGTGATGCAACTGACGCCCTCAAGGTCGGCGAACTTCTCCATCAACGGGACGACGGTGTTCTTGACGCCGGTCTCATCGACCGTGCCGTTCTCGACCCCCCACACCAGAGTGGCGGTGGCCCCCGACGCCGCATTGGCACCGGCGGTCTCGGAGAGCAGGTTCTGGGCGACCTGGGATTCGGTGCCGGGCAGTTCGAAGGAGTCCTTGAGATCCCCGCCGAATCGGCTGCCCAGAACGCCGATCACCAGGAAGAGCACGAACCAGGAGATGAGCGCCAAAACCGGTTTGCGCACTGCCCAGCGGGCCAGGTGTCCCATGAGTCTCCTCAGATCGAATACCAAACGGTACCAATCAGGGCGATCCAAGGGGTTGGCCGGATGGGGCTGTCAGGCGACGTCCACCCGCCAGGTGAAGGTGTGCCGCTGCCCGGGTTCCAGCACCCGCAGGCCGGCGTCCACACCGTCGCGCTGCAGGTGGATGGCGTCGGTGGTACAGGTGTAGGGCTCGATGGCCAGCGCGTCACGCGAAGTGGGGGTGAAGAACACGTACTCACGCCACTGCGGGTCGCTGCTGACCGTCAACGAGGATGCCGTCGAGATCAGCACCGCACGCCGGGTCAGCCCTTCCCCGGCAGGAAGGTCGGTGAGCACGTCGTCGAGGTGTTCCCCGCCGATGCGACGTGGTCTTGTGAAGTCCAGCCGCGCCGGCACGGCGACGACCTCGCCAGTGGGGATCATGGAATCGAGCGTCCACGCAGCGCGCGCATCGGTGTGCAGCAGCCATTGGTCGAAGGGCCCGGGGACCCGGAAGTACGGATGGAAACCCAATCCGAAGGGTAGAGGTTCATTGCCCGGGCAGAACACCTCGGATGTGACTTCCAGAGCCGTAGGTTCGATCCGGTATGTCACCCGCAGACCCGCATCGGAGGGCCACATGCTCGCCATGTCGGCGGCGTCGCGGGAGAGGATCCATTCCCCGGTCACGTAGTCGTCGGCCTTGTCGATGACCCGCCATGGCGTCCGGCATGCGAACCCGTGCAGGCTTGCTCCGGTGGTCGCCTCGGTGACCGGTAGGTGGTAGGTGGTGCCGTCCCAATCGAAGGACGAGCGTGCGATGCGGTTGGGCCACGGGAACAGGATCGGGACGCCGCTGTGCGTGGGGCTGCCGTCGGGGATGAAGCCGGTCTCCTGGTGGAGATAGTCGAAGCCGTCGACGAAGAATTCGAAGCAGTTGAATCCGATCCCGGGCGCTACCCTCGCGAGCGACGAACCGCTGCGGATCTCCAGGATCTCGTCGGTCATGCCGCCACCAGAGTTGCCAGTACTGCCAGATCGGCATCCGACCATGGGTCCACGTCGACGGCGCTCACGAGCCGTGTGACGGTCCCGTCGGCCTCGGCCTCCACCCATGCCGCACGATGCTCCAGACCCAGTTCGGGAACGCCGGGTAGCCAGAGGACCCCGGAGGCAGCACCTTCGACCTCAGGCAAGCTTGGCCGGGTTTCTGTCGGCGGGTGCAGTACGAACAGGGCAGGCGGGCGGGGATCCGACAAGGAACCGGGCCCAGGGGCTTCGTCACCGATCACGGGTCCGGCGAAGGCCATCACCCCCACGGCGGTGGCCTGCCCGACGTCAGGTCTTTCGTCGGTGGCCTTGAAGACGGTGGTCGTCGCGAGCGCACCGGGAACCGCAGCGACCCGCACCGCCAGGGCCAGGACCTGTGACCACTCGCGGGTGGAGTCGGGCCATCGCCCGTGCAGCAGGAATCCGGCCACAGTGAGGTCGCGGCGGTGGAAAGCGGAGAACTCAACGGGCTGCTTGTGCATCGTCGCCTCCGACCTCTGGGAGGTTCCTGACGCTACGCGCAACGGATGCTGGATTGCAACGTCGCGCGCACTGCGATCAGCCGGCAGGTGCTGGACCTGCGATGTCGAAACCGCCGTCGCAGGTGAGCACGCTGCCGGTGATGTAGTCGCCGGCAGGGGAGAGCAGGAACGCAACCATGGCGGCCACCTCGTCGGCGGTCTGCAGCCTGCGCGCAGGAAGGTAGGCGCCGACCTGATCGGGCGAGAGCCCGTAACGCTCCCAGGCCGCGGTGTGCACGATGCCGGGTGCGATTGCCACAGCACGGATACCCAGCGGACCCCACTCGACGGCCCAGTTGCGGGTCAGCGACTCCACACCGGCGCGCGCCGCCGAGGAGTGTGCCATGAACGGCATACCCCGATGTGGGGTCATCGTGATCGAGACGATCTTGCCGTACTGCGCTGGGATGAAGAACCGGTTGGCCACGCCTGTGGTGATGTACCAGGGCGCGTCGAGGTTCAGCCGCGTCACGGCCCGGAAACCCTTGTAGGAGATGTCCTGCGCTGCCGCCACGAACTGGCCTCCGGCATTGTTCAGCAGGAAGTCGCACCCCTCGAGACTGTCGAGCATGGTGTCTACCTGATCGGGTTCGCGCAGGTCGGCCACCCGATGGTCGATCAGATCCCGGTTGTGCCCGGCGGTCTCCACCAGCGCATCCTCGGTGCGGCCCACAACGGTCACCTGGGCGCCGAGGTCGGCCAGCAACTGGGCACTTGCCCGTCCGATTCCGGAGCCGCCACCGGTCACCAATGCGCGCCTGCCGGCCAGGGTGCCAGGGGCAAAGACTGCGCGTGCTTCGGGTGAACGAGGAGGGGTCATGCTCGGGAGGTTAGCAATGTGCCACCGCACCCGGGGGCGGGTCGACGCAGGTTCGTGGGTTGTCCACAGGTAGTTCCGCCAGGCGTTCCATGTCGTACCTGTGTTCTATTCTGGGGGTAGTTCGATTTGGGGGTGAGTAACGGTGGGGTTCTTCCAGGTGTCGCCCGCGGCGCGCCGGCGTGCGCGGATCCGCTCCGGCTTGCCCACCGTGACGGTTCCGGTGCTGCGCGACATGGCCGCATTGGCCGACGGGTTACCGGACCCGGCCGGGATGGGCCCGGATGAGATGGCAGCGTCCATGGCTGCCGTGTCCCGTCTGCGCAATCGCCTGGATGCCTACCTGGTGCACATCGCCGGGGCCGCGGATGCCACTGGCGCCTCCCAGACCCTTCGTGCCGGCACGACCGGGATGCTGGTGGCCGCCGCGACCGGGTCGACCCCGCAGGCAGGGTCGGGGATCGTGAAACTGGCCCGCGCCCTGCGCGGCCTGGCTGTCGTGGATGCCGCGTTCACAGCCGGGGACATCTCCAGCATGCATGCCGCGGTGGTCGCCGAGAACGCTCCAGCCATCCCGAACTTCAGGGCCATCGAACCAACTACGGCGCAGGTCGCAGCCCAGGTGGACCCGGTGTCGGTGCGTCACATCCTGCAGACCATCGCGGACGCACACAACCCGGCCAAACCAGACCTGGACACCGCCGAACAGCAGGCCAAGCGTGGCCTGCGCCTGTCGGCACGCCCGTCAGGGATGTGGCGAATCGCCGGGTTGCTGGCCGACACCGACGGGGCGGCCCTGTGCGACATCCTCGCCTCGTTCACCGCAGAGCCCGACCCGCACAGCACCGGTGAGCAGCGCCGCGCCGACGCCCTGTGTGACATGGCCGCAGCCGCGTCTGCGAACACCCGCCCGCTGGGAGTCTCGGCTGTCAGTGTGCTGGTCGACATCAACCAGATGCCCAACTCGGCCGTGCTGGCCGACGGCACGTTGCTCACAGCCGCCCAGTACGACCTACTGGCCTGCGCCGCCGTCTGCCACGTGATCTTCGGGCGCCGCACCGGCGACACGTTCATCCCCTTGGCCCTGGGTCGCACCGCCCGGCGGGCATCCGCAGCCCAGTGGGCCGCGCTGATCGCCCGCGACCGCGGTTGCATCCGCTGCGGACGCACCCCGAGGTTCTGCCACGCCCACCACATCATCGGCTGGGCCCAAGGCGGCAAGACCGACCTGTCGAATCTCGCCCTGCTCTGCTCACGTTGTCACCACGACCTGCACCACGGCCGCTACACCATCACCGTGAATCAAGACGGGGTGCCTGAGATCACCACCACACCCCGGGCCCCACCAGCCACCATCGCCGCCTGAAGGGCGCCGAAGCGATACCTACTGATTGAGCACTCGCCCGTAGTACACCTTGTCGGTGTACACCTTCTCGAGGCTGACGACCCGGCCGGTGCGCGGAGCGTGCCACATCATGGAGTTGCCCGCGTAGATGCCCACGTGTCCGATGAAGTTGTCCTTGTAGTTGTAGAAGAAGACGAGGTCACCGGGTTTGGCCTCTGCGGCGCTGATGTGACGGCTCTTGTTGTACTGCCACACGGTGTAGGCCCCGCCGAGGTCGATGCCGACCTGCTCGTAGACCCACTGGGTGTAGCTGCTGCAGTTGAAGCCCTGGGAGGGGGAGTAGCCACCAGCCACGTACGGCACCCCTGCCTGCGAGGCGGCCACGGCCAGGACCTTCGCGGCGGTGGCGCTGCTGGGAGCGGGCAGCGAGGTCGTCGGGGGCGCCACCGGAGCCGGGGCTGGTGGGGTGAAGCTGACTTTGCCGACCTTGCGCCAGGTGGCCGCGTCCACGATGCCTGTGACCGACAACTTGGCCGCCGACTGCAGCGCCTTGACATAGGCCTGAGTGATCGGGCCGAAGTACCCGGTCTGGGGCTGGACTTTGAGTTCCTGCTGCAGGAATAGCACCGCTGCGCCGCGATCGCCGTATTTCAACGTCATGGCGGTCAAAGGGTTGGCGTCGGTAGAGCGCTTGGTCCGTTTGGCGTTGCGCTTGGCCTTCTTGGTCTGCTTCGCCTTCTTAGTCTGCTTGGCGTGCTTGGCCTTCTTGGTCTGCTTCGCCTTCTTGCGGGTGGCCTTGTGCTGCGCGTCCAGAGAGGCCCAAGTGAGCGGCCCGACGACGCCGGTGGTGGGGATCGCGTGCTCGCCCTGGTACTTCTTCACAGCCGCGAAGGTCAGCGGTCCGAAGAAGCCGGTCTGGGGGGAGATGCCCAGCGCTTTCTGGACCCGAGCGACGGCCGGGTGTGACATGCCCTGTGTGAGGATAGGTTCACCATTGGCAAATGCCGGAGCGCTCGGTGCCAGCAGTGCCAGAGCGGCAACTGCGGTGATCGCCGTGCGCCTCATCATCGTCCTCCAGGGTTCGTGGTTTTCATCGGTATTTGTCGGGCGGAAGTCAAGCGACACGCCTGTAATTTCAGTAACGGAATTGTCACGCTAGCGGAAGTGGCGCTCAGGTCGCCACCGGACCCCTGAGATGATTGGCGAACACCGGCGTGTCGCAACGGATTCCTCGAACACATGTGGGAACATCGCGGCCGCCGAACGTCAGTCCCGGTGCGTCCCGTTTTGCGCAGTTCGACGCCTAGGACACAATGAACGGGTGAGCGGCGAGCTGATCGACACCACTGAGATGTACCTGCGTACCGTCTTCGAACTCGAAGAAGAGGGCACGGTCCCGCTGCGCGCGCGCATCGCCGAACGGCTGGGTCAGTCGGGTCCGACGGTTTCGCAGACGGTTGCACGCATGGAACGAGATGGTCTGGTGATCGTCTCGGGTGACCGCCACCTCGAGCTCACACCTGCCGGCCGGACGTACGCGGTCTCGGTGATGCGCAAGCACCGGCTGGCCGAGTGTCTGCTCGTGAACGTCATCGGGATGCCCTGGGAGGACGTGCATGCCGAGGCATGCCGCTGGGAGCACGTGATGAGTGAGGCGGTGGAGCGTCGGATCTGGGATCTACTTGAGCGCCCGACCACATCGCCCTACGGCAACCCCATCCCAGGACTGGACGAACTCGGCGGTCTGCCCGACGCCGACCTCGCGCCGGCCCGACCTCTGGCCGAGGTGGCCCGCCGGATCGGGTCCTCCCCGATACGGGTGTTGGTCCGGCGCATCGACGAGCCACTGCAGACCGAACACGAGGTGATGGCCTCCCTACGCCGTGCTGGTGCCACCCCGGGGGCGACCGTCAAAGTGAGCAGTTCGCCCGGCGGGCTGCTGATCGGAAGTGGCGGGGAGTATGCGGAGGTGCCGTTCGGCGTAGCCGAACACATCGCCGTCGAACTGCTCTGATGCCGGACCTTCACTGGTTCCGCCGCGATCTGCGCATCGAGGACAACCCTGCTCTGGACGCTGCTGGCCCCGAGGCAGTGGCGGTCTTCGTCCACGACCCGCGCCTGGCCGCAGTAGGCAGCGCCCGTCAGCGGTATCTGGCCGGTGCGCTGGAGGAACTCGCCGGGATGCGAGCCCTGAACATCAGGCACGGCGATCCGGGCGCCGAACTGATCGATTTGGCCAGAACCCACGGTGCGCGGCAGGTGTTCTGCACCGGCGACAACACCCCGTTCGCTTCCAAGCGCGACGAGGCGGTGCAGCAGGCATTGGCTCGCGAGGGGATCACGCTGCGCCGGGTGGACAGCCCGTTCGCGGTCCCGCCGGGGGAGCTGCGGACCCAGTCCGGTGGCGGCTTCAGGGTGTTCACACCGTTCTACAAGGCGTGGCTGGCGCGAGGTTGGGCGCCTGTCACGGCTACCGAGACACCCAACTCGGCGCAGCGTCGGTGGCTTGAGTTCCGGGACACCCGCCTGGCCCGGTACAAGCAGGACCGCGACTTCCCTGGGGTCGACGCCACCAGCAGGCTGTCAGCCGCGCTGCATTTCGGCCAGATCCATCCGCGCACGATCCTGTCCCAGATCCCCGACGCGGCAACCGACCCGTTCGCCCGGCAGTTGGCATGGCGGGAGTTCTGCGCCGAGATCCTCTGGCAGCGCCCGGACGCGGTGTGGTCGAGTCTGGATGAACGCTTCGACACCCACATGCAGTACAGCCACAACCAGGACCACTTCCGGGCCTGGACTGAAGGTCGCACCGGCTATCCATTCGTCGACGCCGGAATGCGACAACTGCTGGCAGAGGGCTGGATGCACAACCGCGTGCGGATGGTCAGCGCCAGCTTCCTGATCAAAGATCTGCATCTGCCGTGGCAGATGGGGGCGCGCTGGTTCCTCGAGCACCTCGTCGACGCCGATATTGCCAACAACCAACTCGGATGGCAGTGGGTTGCCGGCTGCGGGACCGACGCGGCGCCGTACTTCAGGATCTTCAACCCCGTGATCCAGGGTCGGCGCTTCGATCCGCAGGGGGACTACATCCGCAGGTACGTGCCGGAGTTGGCCGACGTCGCGGACCCTCACGAGCCGGGTGTCCTGGCCCCGCAGTACCCGTCCCCGATCGTCGACCACGCCCGCGAACGTGACGTCGCGCTGGCCCGGTTCCAGGCGCTGCCCCCGAAGTGACGCCGCTGGTCCCCGGTCTGCGGCGCTGCGCCGAAACGGTCGTGGTTAGTGGCAGGATGTGAAGATGGACGCGCCAGTGGTCGCGGTCCTGAGCCTCAAGGGTGGTGTTGGCAAGACGACGGTCACCCTCGGATTGGCCAGCGCCGCACGCAACGAGGGCCGCCGCGTTCTGATCGTTGATCTCGATCCCCAGGGCAATGCCACCGCTGGGTTGAACCTGCCGGAATCGCCTGGCTTCACGACCTCGGACGTCCTGTACGACGGCAGGATCGGGGTCGGCCTCGAGGCCATCGCTGCCACCGGGTGGGGCCCCCTCGTCGATGCGATCCCGGCCGAACGTGCCCTGGAGCACCGGGCTGTCCCATCGGGTACCGATCCGGTGAGGAGGCTGCAGCGCGCATTGCGCGGTGCCTCGGACGCCTACGACATGATCCTGCTGGACTGCCCGCCTTCGCTGGGGGAACTGACCCGCAACGCACTCTTCGCGGCGACCCAGGCGGTGGTCGTGACTGAGCCCTCCTACTTCGCGGTCCAGGGTGCCGCTGCAGCAGTTGAAGCCGTTGAGGTTGCAGGCCGCGAGGGCAACAGCGCCCTGCGAGTGATCGCCATCGTGCCCAACCGGGCACGGCCTCGACTCTCCGAACACCAGTTCCGCCTCGAGGAGTTGCACACGGTTTTCGGCCCGACTGTCACCGAGGCGATCGGTGAGCGTACAGCTATCCAGCAGGCACAGGGAGCCGGTGTGCCGATCCACGAATGGAAGTCCTCAGGGGCGCGAAGCGCGGCCAGGACATTCGACGAACTATTGGGCCGTGTGGCCGACATCAGTGGGCAGGCGATGGCCCAGGACATCGCCGCACAGGAGGACTCATGATCAATCCGCCGCCTCGTCCGGCACTGCGCAAGGCCCCGGACGCACATGTACATCCGGTGGCACCCGTGCCTTCGGCCACGGAGGCGCCCCCGGTCCCGGTGCAGGCTCGCCGGCCCGAATTGCGTCCCGTCGTGGGTTTCGGGGGCAGGACCTCGGACACCCTGGTCAGGAAGGCGCCGAAGAAGAAGCGTGCCACGCTCGAGGTGAAAGTGCCCAAGCCGGTGCTAAAGGCCGCTCGGCAGCGGGCCAAGAGCCGCGGCGAGCAACTCGACGAGATCGTCTCCTCGGCACTGCAGGCATACACCGAATCCCCCTAGCTCAGGGGGCCAGGCGCTCCACCGTCCACGCGCTCGGGTCGTCGAGTCCGCCCTCGCCACTTCGTGTGTAACGGATGCGGTCGTGCAAGCGGCTGGGCTGGCCCTGCCAGAACTCCAGATTTGATGCTCGGATGACGTACCCACCCCAGTGCTGGGGACGCGGCACGTGGTCGGGATACGCGGCGGTCACCTGGGCCAATCGGTCGCGCAGGTAGTCGCGGTCGGGGATGACTCGCGACTGTGGCGAGGACCATGCCCCCAGCTGGGCCCCGCGTGGCCTGCTGGCGAAGTAGTCGTCGGACTCCGCCTCAGCGATCCGCAGTGCCACCCCCGCCACTCGGACTTGGCGGTGCAGCGGCTGCCAGTGGAAGCACAGGCCCACGTGGGGGTTCTGATCGATCTGACGTGACTTGTCGGACTCGTAGTTGGTGAAGAAGATGAAGCCGTCGGCCGTGACCTCCTTGCACAGCAGCGTGCGTACATGTGGCTGTCCGTGTTCGTCCACCGTGGCCATGGCCATGGCGTTGGGTTCCTCGATCCCCGCCTCGTCGGCTTCCTCGATCCACCGCCGGAACTGCTCGAAGGGATTGTCCGACAGCCCCGTTTCCTCGAGGGGTCCGACCGTGTAATCGATCCTGGCTATTGGTTTCATGTGCCTCACCGCCGCGCAAGTTGGCTTTGGCTACTAGGTTATTGAGCGAAACGGTTCTCACCAAAGCTGGAGTGTGACCAATGAGTGATTTTGTACCGGGCCTCGAGGGTGTCATCGCGTTCGAGACGCAGATCGCCGAACCCGACAAAGAGGGCAGCTCGCTGCGCTACCGCGGTGTGGACATCGAAGACCTCGTCGGCAGGGTGTCGTTCGGTAACGTCTGGGGTCTGCTCGTGGACAACGAGTTCAACCCGGGACTGCCCCCGGCCGAGCAGTTCCCCATCCCGGTCCATTCCGGAGATGTTCGGGTGGACGTGCAGTCCGCCATCGCGATGCTCACTCCGGCTTGGGGCCTGCGCCCGCTTCTGGACATCGACGACGACACCGCTCGCGAGAACCTTTCACACGTGTCTGTCATGGCGATGAGTTTCGTGGCTCAGTCCGCCCGCGGCCTCGGACAGCCGATGGTCCCGCAGGCCGAGATCGACAAGGCCCGCACGATCGTCGAGCGGTTCATGGTGCGCTGGCGCGGCGAGCCCAATCCGGCCCACGTGCAGGCCGTCGACGCGTACTTCGTCTCCGCCGCCGAGCACGGCATGAATGCTTCGACCTTCACCTCAAGGGTCATCGCGTCCACCGGTGCAGACGTCGCAGCAGCCATCTCCGGGGCGATCGGGGCCATGAGCGGCCCCCTGCACGGTGGTGCGCCGAGCCGGGTCCTGGGCATGATCGAGGAGATCGAGCGCAGCGGCGACGCGGATGCCTACGTCCGGGGGGTGCTGGATCGTGGGGAGCGCCTGATGGGCTTCGGCCACCGTGTCTATCGCGCTGAGGACCCCCGAGCACGGGTGTTGCGGCGCACCGCACGTGAGCTCAACGCCCCCCGCTACGAGGTCGCCCAAGCCCTTGAGCAGGCAGCATTGAGCGAGTTGAAGGCAAGGCGGCCCGATCGGGTGCTGGAGACGAACGTGGAGTTCTGGGCGGCGATCGTGCTGGACTTCGCCGAGGTTCCGGCGCACATGTTCACCTCGATGTTCACCTGCGCCCGACTTGCCGGGTGGAGCGCGCACATCCTGGAGCAGAAGCGCACGGGCCGGCTGATCCGGCCTTCGGCGCGTTACGTCGGCCCTGCCCCACGGCGGCCCGAGGACGTACCTGGCTGGGACCCGGTCATGGTCGCACCCAGCGGGTACCACCCCGAGGTCGGCTTCCGCGTCGAGTAGCGGCCGCGAGGAACGATCCCTGTACCAGTGGCTGGGCTCTGCGCGTCTAGCCTTGAGGGGTGACTGACCTACAGATCCCTTCCGAGCTCAAACCCGCCGACGGCCGATTCGGTGCCGGTCCCTCCAAGGTGCGCCAAGCGCAGGTGCAGGCCCTCGCGAGCATGGCTCCGACGTACCTGGGGACCTCCCATCGCAAGCCAGGAGTCAAGAACCAGGTGAAGCGGGTGCGCGAAGGTCTGCGCGAACTCTTCAGCCTTCCTGAGGGTTACGAGGTGGTGCTGGGCAATGGCGGGTCGACGGCATTCTGGGACATCGCAACTTTCGGGCTGATCGAGAATCGTGCCCAGTTCTTGTCGTTCGGTGAGTTCGGGTCGAAATTCGCGAAAGCCGCCTCCACCGCACCCCACCTCGGCGAACAGGACGTGCGGGTCTTCGAGCCGGGGACGGCCGGAGGGTTCGAGCCGGCCGATGGGCTGGACGCGTACGCCAGCCCGCACAACGAGACCTCCACCGGAGTCGCGATCCAGGCGCTGCGTCCGCAGGGCAGCGCAGAGGCGTTGGTCATGTTCGATGCCACGTCGGCTGCTGGCGGACTGCCCGTCGAGGCCGATGACTTCGACGTGTACTACTTCGCCCCTCAGAAGTGCTTCGCCTCCGACGGCGGGCTGTGGTTCGCTCTGATGTCACCGCGTGCTCTGGAACGTGCGGCCACCATCAAGGCGTCGGGGCGCTGGATGCCTGCCTTCCTGGACATCAACATCGCGATCGACAACTCGGTGCAGGAGCAGACCTACAACACGCCGGCGCTGGCGACGATCGCTCTGATGGCCGAGCAGGTGGACTGGTTCAACGACCAGGGCGGGTTGGATTGGACCACGGCTCGCACGGCGCAGAGCTCGGCGATCCTGTACGACTGGGCCGCCCGCACCGACTTCACGTCGGCGTACGTCGCAGATCCTGCATTGAGGTCCGCGGTGATCGGGACCATCGACTTCGACGATGCCGTGGATGCCGCGCAGGTCGCGAAGGTCCTTCGCGCGAACGGGATCGTGGACGTGGAGCCTTACCGCAAGCTCGGCCGCAACCAGTTGCGAGTTGCGATGTTCCCGGCCATCGACCCCTCGGATGTGGCTGCGTTGACCGCGAGCATCGACTGGGTCGTGGGGCGACTGGCCTGACCGGTGTGTCCGGCGTGGGGGATGGCGGCCGCGGAACGCAGGGTGCTTAGCCTAGGGGTGTGAGCAACGACGGCGGATCTGACTACCCAACCATGGCGATGCCCCCAGCCGGGGACGGCGAGCCCGAACCCACCGAGAAGAAGCCGTCGAAGACGCCGATCATCATCGCGGTCGTCGCGGCGATCGTGCTGGGGCTGGGCGGGGGCGCCCTATGGGCATCGTTGAGCAATGGGGACGACCCGGATCCCGTCGAGAGCCCGTCTGCGAGCCCGACGACCAGCAGGACACAGTCCCCCTCGCCGGTTGCCCCCACAACAGTGGCTCCGACCACGATCGCGCCCACGACGGCAAGTCCGACGCCCACCCTGTCGCCGACCCCGACCCCGACCCCGACCCCGACGAAGACCAAGAAGCCCACACCCACACTCACCACCTCGGGACCGCCCATCGAGGAAGAGGTCGAACCAACCCAGGCTCCGCCGTCCGCGGTGGCCGGTGAAGGTGGTTTCGAGACTTCCGGCGCACCCTGACAGTGGACCCTCGAACCCGCCGTGGCGTCACGCTAGCCGTGTTGTTCGGACTGATTGTGCTGCTGCTGGTGCTCGCCGTACTCAGATGAGTCCGCAGGCGCCAACCGCACGCGGCGCGGGCCCGGACAGGTAGTACGGTCGGAGGGTGGATGTGCAACCCATCGATGAGGACGGCGTGTTCGCCGTGACCCTCGGAACCGTGGTGTGGTTGGTTGCATTCGGCGTCCTGTTCGTCTTCTTCCGCAGCGAACTGCAGGCGCACAACACGCAGTGGTGGCTCTACGTGTGCCTCGTGGGTGCGGGTATGGGCCTCGCCGGCCGCTGGTACACCGTGCGCAGACGCGATGCCTACCAGCGATCGAGGTCCACTGATGGATGAGAACCTCGAAGATCTTGTGACCATCACAGTCGGTCACGATCGTGAACCGGATGTTGAGATCGAGCAGATCCCTGCTGATCCGTCATGGCCCGTCGACGAAGTCTGCGCGGCCGCGATCGACTTGGCCCGCGCGGCACTGGTCGAGGAAGCTTCTGAGGACCTCATCGGTGAGCACGTGGGTATGCTCGCCGACGGCCCGCTCGTCGTGACCCACTACTTCACAGGCAGCGTCCCCGGGTACACGGGTTGGCGCTGGGCGGTGTCCCTGACCCGGGCCCCGGAAAGCGATGTTGTGACCGTCGACGAGACCGCACTTCTTCCCGACTCCGATGCATTGCTGGCACCTGCCTGGGTCCCGTGGAAGCAGCGGGTCGAGTCCGGCGACCTGGGCACCGGGGACGTGATGGTCACCGAGCCCGACGACCCCCGCCTGGTGGCGGGGATGGCTGACAACGACCTCCCAGAGCTCGATGACGAACTACGTCCGCAGCAGTGGGAGATCGGGCTCGGACGGATCCGTATGCTCAGTCCGCAGGGCCGCCGGGATGCCGCCCAGCGCTGGTACCGGGAAGCGGGCCCGCGGGCAGCCTCGAACCGTACCGGCGATCTGCAGTGCTCGACGTGCGGATTCCTTGTGCTGATCGGTGGACCCCTTGGCCAGGGCTTCGGAGCGTGCGCGAACGGGTACTCACCCGCGGACGGTCGGATCGTCGCATTGAACTTCGGGTGCGGGGCCCACAGCGAGATGCCGCAGACGGCCTCCGTACAGGTTGCAGAGACCGTGATCGACGAGATCGGCTTCGACGACCTGGGGCCGGCTGAGCCCGAGCCAACGCCGGAGGCCGAGGCTGAACCAGCGCCCGAGCTCGAGCCGGAACCAAGTCAGGCGATCGAGCAAGCCAGTGTCGAGACGTCCGAGGCGGCACCTGAGGAGGACCAATGAAGAAGGTCGTGACCGTGGCAGCAGTACTGGCGGCAACCGCAGCGCTTGCCTCGTGTGAGAAGCCCCCGCCCGGGGTCACCGTGTTCACGGGGACCTCCTCGCAGCGCCTGGCTCCGACTTGCTTCAGCTGGGAGGGTCAGATCGACCCCCAGCAGTGCCTGACTGAGGCCGCCGCCGCTGCGGCTGCTGGCCAGACAAAGCGTCTCGACGTGGTGGCGGAGAATGTGGTCGGGATCAGTGTCGACCCCTCCATCGCCGAAGAGGGCTGGTACCCAACGGTCGCAGGTCAGCGTCTCTCGCAGGAGACCCTCAAGACCACGTACTTCCGGTTCACCTTCCCCCGGGTTCCCGCCAACCCACAGGGTTACCCCCTGGCTGTGGTGTCTGAAGGCCAGGAGAAGGGCGTTTGGACCGTCCGGATGGACCTACAGAACTAAACGTCGAGCTGGTCGGCCACGGCTCGCAGCAGGCGAGCTGTCTTGGCGGCCTTCTCGTCCTCGGGGTAACGTCCGGCGCGCAGTTGAGCGCCCACGGAGTCCAGCAGTTTAATGAGGTCCTCCACGACCGGGCTCATCTGTTCGGCGGGACGGCGGCGGGCCTTGACCACGCTCGTGGACGGTTCCAGCAGAGTCACCGAGAGGGCCTGCTTGCCCTTGCGACCGTCGACCACTCCGAACTGGACGCGCGAACCCGGCTTGAGCGAGATGCCGGGTTCCAGTGCGCTGGCGTGCACAAAGACCTCATCCCCGTCCTCGCCGGCTAGGAAGCCGAAGCCCTTCTCGGTGTCGAACCATTTGACAGTGCCGGAAGGCATGGCTGAACTCCTCTTTCATTCGCGGAAGCACCAGTCTAGCCGTGGCCCGTTTGCGAAGTTTGCGGGTTTCGGCTCAGTAGTCGCCTGTCGCGCTGCCACCGCTGAGGACCTCGGCCGTTCCCGACAGTCCCAGCCGGGAGGCTCCTGCATCGACCATGGCCACCGCTGCGTCCCAGGACCGGATCCCACCGCTCGCCTTGACGCCCAGGGCGTCCCCGACCGTCTGGCGCATCAGGGCCACAGCATGTTCGGTGGCACCCCCGGCGGGATGGAAACCTGTGGAGGTCTTGACGAAGTCGGCTCCGACATGGGCGCAGATGGTGCAGACCTCCACGATCTGCTGGTCGCTCAGGGCTGCTGACTCGATGATGACTTTCAGCACGGCACCGGGGATGGCTTCGCGTACGGCACTCACGTCTGCTTGCACGGCCGACCAGTCACCGGCGATCGCGTTGCCGATGTCCAGGACCATGTCCACCTCCTCTGCGCCGTCGGTCACTGACCGCGCAGCCTCGGTGGCCTTGATACCCGCCTTGTGCTTGCCGCTCGGGAACCCGCACACGGTGGCTACGTGCACACCGTGCAACCAGTCGGCGGGTATAGGTAGGAAGGACGGCGAGACGCACACGCTGTAGACACCGAGGGCGACTGCTTGAGCGCAGTGGATCTGCAGGTCGGCGCTGGTGGTCTCAGGCTTCAGAATGGTGTGGTCCACCATGCCGGCAAGTTGGGCTGGGGTGATCATCATGTCCTCTCGTCAGAACGCTATGAACTCTAGGCGGTTTCCGAACGGGTCGTCGGTGTGGAATCGCCTCACGTCGGGCACGTCGGGGGAGAACGCGACATGGTGACCGGCGGCCTGCAGCCGCGCGACCAAGGCGTCGAAGTCGCGGACCATGATGGCCGGATGCGCCTGGGCGGCTGGCTGGAACTGCTTCCAGACCCCCAGGTGCAGATTGAGGGCCTCACCGCTGAGCCATAACCCACCACTTCCGGCAAGGGCGAGTGGCTTGGGGGTCTCGACCAAACCGACCACATCCACCCAGAAATGTCTGGCTGCAGCATCGCCGTCCTCGGGAATGGCCAGTTGCACGTGGTCCAGCGCGAAGTCCGGCTGTGCGGCCACCGTCACGTCGTCGACGATGAGCAGATCCGCGCCCTGTTCGAACCGGTCGGTCATGATCTCCAGGGCGGTGTCGCGTTCGTCTGCGCCGAGGTCCGAAGCGCCGGTCCAGACCACCAGAACGGGCATGCTCCTGCGCACGAACTCCGCAAGGCTCTCCTCGAAGGCGTCCCAGTTGGTCCCGGAGTATGCCGGGAACCCGAGGTCGCGGGCGCAGGCCGCCAAGAAGCTGGCCTTGTCCGACGCGCCCCGCGTGTCCAGCACCACGACCTGTGGGGGACTCATTTGACCACCTCGCTGAATGAGTCGTAGTGGTCATCGGTGTAGAAGAAGACCTGGTCCTGGCCCACGACGAACCGGCGCGCGCCACGATCATCCGAGCCAGGGGTCTCCACCGTGTACTCGCGGTACCAGCCGTAATCCTCCTGCGGCAGGATGCGTTCCCGGTTGCCGAAGACCTGCCCATCCTGGGGGTACTGGAAGGGGCCGCCTTCGAGGATGAGCGCGTGGGTCTGCTGCGCCTCAATCGGCAGACTCGCGAGCCGCACAACGGGCAAGCCGCTGTCGCTCGACTGCCCGTCGGACACCACTGTGGCTGTGGGGGACACGGTGCCCGAGGTCTGCGGCTCGTTGTCTGTTCCCGTGAGACTCACGAAGAGCCAGCCCACCAGGACCACCAGCGCTGCGACAGCTATGAGGGCTTTCGCGTTCTTCATGTCGCAGCCAAGAACTGCTCGAGTCCAGCGCGCAGCACTGCCATGCGTGCTCGCGCGTTCTCCTGGTCGCGGGCCAGGTCGCCGGAGTGCTCCACGACCTCCAGGTAGACCTTGAGTTTCGCTTCGGTGCCACTGGGGCGTGCCACCACGCGCCCCCCGCCGCCCAACAGAAGGCGCAGCCCTTCGGTGGGGGGAAGCCCTGTGACTGCGCTGTCGGTCAAGTCCTGCACACCGGCGAGGTCGGCGATGGCCTCCTCAGGGCGTGCTGCCAGAGCTGCAAGTGCCCGGTCGCGGTCGGAGAGGTCCTGCACTCGAATGCTGATCTGGTCGGTCAGGTAGACCCCGTGCTCGGCCGCTAGGGCATCGAGTTGCTCGGCGATCGTCCTGCCCTGCTGCTGCAGGTGGGCAGCCAGCTCCAACATCCGCACGGAAGCGCTGATGCCGTCCTTGTCGCGCACGGCGCCGGGATCTACGCAATACCCCAGGGCCTCCTCGTACCCGAAGACGATGTCGTCGGGACGAGTGATCCATTTGAAGCCGGTCAGCGTCTGGCGGAAGCCCAGGCCCGCTGCCTCGGCCACGCCCGAGAGCATCGAACTCGACACGATTGTCGTGACGAGGCAGCCGCTGGCCGGTGCCCGGTTGGCAGTCCACCAGCCCAGAAGCACGCCGACCTCGTCACCACGCAACATCCGGAACCCGGAATCAGTGGGGACACCGACTGCGCAGCGGTCAGCGTCGGGGTCGTTGGCGATGATCAGATCCGCACCCACCCGCTCGGCTGTGGCCAAAGCCAGATCCATGGCCCCGGGTTCCTCAGGGTTGGGGAAGGCCACCGTCGGAAAAGTCGGGTCAGGTTCGAACTGTTCGGCCACGGCGTGCAACTCGACAAACCCGAGGCGGTCGCAGACGGTCTCGAAGAGCCCACCGCCGACCCCGTGCATGGCCGAGTAGACGACCGTGAGCTGCGAACCGGATGTCTTCCCCGGTTCGGCCAGAGACACGACCCGGTCCAGGTAGGAGTCGACCACAGTCTCATCGAGACGGACCCAGTCACCGGACTGTGGGATGCTGGCGAAGTCCGGCTGGACGGCGATCCGTGCGGAGATCTGCTCATCTGCCGGGGACACGATCTGCATCCCATCGCCGAGATACACCTTGTAGCCGTTGTCCTCAGGAGGGTTGTGGCTGGCGGTCACGACCACACCGGCATCCGCACCCCGGGCCTTGATCGCATAGGCCAGCACCGGGGTGGGCAGGCGTCGCGGCAGCACCTCAGCGCGTAGGCCCGCGCCTGCGGCAATCGCCGCAGTCAGCTCGGCGAACGCCTCGCTGTTGAAACGGGCGTCGTAACCGATGACGATCGAGGAGCCGCCGGTGTCCTTGACGTACTGGCACAGACCGGCCGCTGCTTTGGCCACCACGATGTGGTTCATCGCCGCTGGACCCGGGCCCAGCGGTCCGCGCAGTCCGGCCGTCCCGAACGTGAGGGGTCCGGCGAACGCCGCCGCGAGCCGGTCATGGTCATCAGCGTCGAGCCAGGCCTGCAGTTGGTCCCGGGTCCCGGGGTCGGGATCCTCGGCCAGCCAGGCCAGGGCCTGCGCGCGCACATCGTTCACATCGACTCCAGGATGCCCTTGAGCAGATCACCCAGGCGGGTGGCCGCATCCTTGCCCGCCTGCAGCACCTCGCCGTGGTGCAAAGCCTCACCGGTGAGGCCGGCCGCGGCATTGGTCACCAGCGACATCCCCAAGATCTCCATGCCGGCCGACCTCGCGGCCACCGCCTCGAGGACCGTGGACATGCCCACGAGGTCGGCACCGAGGATCCCGGCCATGCGCACCTCCGCCGGCGTCTCGTACTGCGGTCCGGGGAACTGCGCGTAGACGCCCTCCTCCAGGGTCGGGTCCACAGTGCGTGCCAGATCTCGCAGCCGCCGGGAGTACACCTCTGTCAGATCCACGAAGTCGGCCCCCACCAAAGGAGTAGCGGCCGTGAGGTTCAGGTGGTCGCAGATCAGTACCGGAGTCCCTGGCGCCCACTGCGGGTTCAGCCCCCCACAGCCGTTTGTCAACACCAGGACCGAACAGCCGGCCGCGGCCGCCGTTCGCACGCCGTGCACGACCGCTGCCACGCCCCTGCCTTCGTAATAGTGGGTGCGCCCGGAGAAAAGCAGGACATCCTTGCCCCCGGCATGCACGCTGCGCAGAGCGCCCGAGTGCCCGGCGACAGCTGAGGCGGAGAACCCCGGCAACTCCTCGTAGGGGATCTCGGCAGTGATCGGGAAGGCATCGGCTGCGGCGTTCCATCCGCTGCCGAGCACCACGGCCACCTGGTGTGACAAGATCCCGGTGCGGGCAGCGATCTCGGCCGCGGCTTCTTGAGCGTTTTCCTGTGGTGAGGTCACGCGCACAAGACTAGGCCGTGGGCCCGACATTAGGCACTCGAAAGACCTGATGGCCGCCCCTTGGTCAGGAGCACGGCCTCATGCGCAGGTCGCGCACATAGTCCTCCGGGGCGCCGGCCTTCTCGGCGGCATCCGAGATGATGCCCAGATAGCGCGCCGACGGCAGTCCGCCCTCATAGTCGTTGAGTACGTACAGCCAAGCGACGGCCTCGCCGTCGAGGGTCTGCACCCGCACCCGGATCTTCTCGTAGATGCCCAGTTCGGTGCCCTCCCATTGGTCCATCAGGTGCTCATCGACACGATTCACGTCGTACAGCATCACGAACACCTGGCTACCGGGGGACTCCACGACAGTGGCCAGTGCACCCTCCCACCCGATGTCCGCGCCACCGAAAGTCAGCCGCCAGCCGTCGAGCCACCCAACTCCCGCGGCTGGGGAGTGCGGGGCGATCTCGAGCATGCGATCGGGATCCAGGCTCGAACCGTAGGCCGCGTACAGGGTCACGCAGGCAGACTAGCGCCGAACCTGGTGCTCGCGGCGACAAGGGGACAGAAACTGGCTGCGGTGGTTTAGTCGGGGCATGAGCAACACCGAAGACGCGCCACGCGAGAGCCCCTGCCCGCGACGCACGCTGGAGTCGTCGCCGCCGGTGCTTCTGGAACCTCGCGAAGTTCCACTGGGTGGCCCGAGAGCGATGACAGTGCGCCGCACGTTGCCGCACAAGCAGATCAGGACGGTGGGTGCCTGGTGTTTCGTCGACCACTACGGCCCCGAGTCGGTCAGCATGGCCGTGCCGCCGCATCCCCACATGGGGCTGCAGACCGTCTCCTGGCTGTTGGCAGGGGAGGTGGAACATCGGGACAGCCTCGGCAGTCTGCAGCGTGTACGGGCCGGCGAGCTGAACCTGATGAGTGCCGGTCACGGCATCGCGCACTCGGAGTACTCCGTGGGAACCGGGGCCCTGCACGGCGTCCAACTGTGGGTGGCACTGCCGGAGTCCGTCCGCGATGAGCAGCCGCGTTTCGAGCATCATCACGATCTGCCGGTGATGGCCCTGGGCTCGACCCTCTGCCGGGTCATCGTCGGTGAGTTCTGCGGTGAGCGCTCCCCAGCAGGCATCGAGTCCCCGTTGGTTGGCGTAGAGGTGGACCTGCTCGATCGCGCGCAACTTCGGATTCGACCGGATTTCGAGTACGCAGTGCTGGCCCTCGATGCCGACGTCGAGGTGGGCGAGCGGCGTGTGCGCAGGGGGGCCATGCAGTACCTGGGATGGGGCGAGGAATCCGTGGAGCTGCGTGGAACCGGGCGCACATTGCTGCTGGGCGGGGAGCCCTTGGCCGAGGACCTGCTGATGTGGTGGAACTTCGTGGGACGCTCCCACGACGAGATCGAAAGAGCCCGCGAGCAGTGGCAATCCGGCGACGAGCGTTTCGGTGATGTCCCCGGCGACCCGCGGCCACGTCTGCCAGCCCCGGCGCTGCCGTCCGTGGCGCTGAAACCCCGGTCGTCGCGACGCTGAGTGCTTTCAGGCTTGCATGAGGTCGCCGTACTCCTGCAGGCGCGCGATGGTCTCGCTGTACAGGAACTGCTCCTCGAGGCCGGACCTCACCTCGTCCCAAGTCACTGGAGTGGCGGCGAACGGCAGATCCTTACCGCGCAGTGAGTAGGGGGTGATCGTCGTCTTCGCAGGGTTGTTCTGGCTCCAGTCGATGAAGACCCGGTGTTCGCGCTTGGACTTGGTCATCGTGGCGACAACCTGGTTAGGGTGCCGGACGGTGAGCTCGGCGGCCATCGAGCGCGCGTAGTTGAGAACGGCTTCTGGATCCATCGGCTCTGGGAAGCCGACATAGACCTGCATCCCCTTGGAACCGCTTGTGACTGGGATGCCATGCATACCGTCGGCCGACAGGTATTCGTCGACCAGAAGTGCGACCTGACAACACTGTGGCAACCCCGCCCCGGGTCCGGGATCAAGGTCCACGACAAGCCTGTCCACGGCCCCGGGTGTGCGCCACTGCGGGGTGTGCAACTCCAGGGCGTTGTTCTGGGCGGACCAGACCACTGCGGCCACCTCATTGAAGACCGGGTAGTGGATGGAATTGACCAGCATCTGCGGTATCCAGTCGGGGATCCCCTCGGGTGCGTTCTTCTCGAAGAACGACTGGGCGCCGACACCGTGTGGAAAGCGGATGCGGGTGACGGGCCGGCCCGCGGTCTGCCCCACCACTGCGGCGCCGACAGTCGCGTAGTAGTCGATCACCTGCGATTTTGAGATGCCCAGCGACGGGTACATCGTCTTCGTCAGACTGGTCAGCCGCACCTGGCGGCCGTCGACCTGCGCGACGATCGCGGACATACTTCGACCCTAGTAAGGGTCTGTGATTGATGCAGCCCGCTTCGTGGTTGCCACTAGGTGAACACTGTGCGTAGGCGAACTTCTGGCCCGGCACTGGCATGGAACGGCCGCGACAGAGCATGCTAGGGGCGTGCGTGCGATTTGGAAGGGCTCTGTGTCGTTCGGGCTCGTGTCGGTCCCGGTGAAGGCCTACACGGCCACTGAGGACCATGATGTCCGATTCCATCAGATACATGCCCTCGACAACGGCCGGATCAAGTACAACCGTGTGTGCCGTGAGTGCGGGAACGTGCTGGAACTCGCCGAGATCTCCAAGGCCTACCAAGTGCCCAACGGGCCTTTGGTGGTCTTCGACGAGGAGGACTTCGCCAGTCTGCCGGTTTCTTCGTCCAAGGAGATCGACGTGGTGGAGTTCGTACCGTCGTCACAGGTCGATCCGGTCCGTTTCGACAAGGCGTACCTGCTGGAACCCGAGGAACGTGCGCTGAAGCCGTATGTGCTGCTTCGAAAGACCCTCGAAGACACCGACCTGACCGCCATTGTCCAGGTGAGTCTGCGTCAGAAACAGCAACTCGGGGTTCTGCGGGTGCGTGAGGACGTGCTGATGTTGCAGACGATGTTATGGCCGGATGAGGTGCGAGCTGCCAGGTTCGATGTGCTGGATCAGCAGGTGGACATTCGACCGCAGGAGTTGTCCATGGCCGCATCGCTGGTCGAATCCCTGGCTGGCGACTTCGACCCCGAGCAGTACCACGACGGCTACCGGGAACAGTTGCTGGCACTCATCGACGCGAAGGTCCACGGCGGCAAGGGAGTGGTCGCCGCAGAGGAGCCGGGAACCGAAGGCGGGGAGGTCGTGGACCTCTTGACGGCTCTGCGTGAGTCCCTGGCACGGGCTGGGAATGCCCCGGCGAAGAAGGTGCCAGCCAAGAAGCCCGCTGCGAAGAGGCCCGCGTGCGAAGAAGGCCCCGGCGAAGAAGGCCCCGGCGAAGAAGGCCCCGGCGAAGAAGGCCCCGGCGAAGAAGCCCGCGGCGAAGAAGGCGCCGGCGAAGAAGCCAGCTGCGAAGAAGGCGCCGGTCAAGAAGGCGCCGGCCAAGCGCGCGAGGAAGACCGCGTGAGCCCGGCACCCAAGTCGGTCGTCATCCTGGGGGGAGGTCCGGCCGGGTACGAGGCCGCACTGGTGGCCGCGCAGTTCGGGGCCCGGGTGATCGTTATCGAGGACACTGGCATGGGAGGTGCTGCAGTCCTGACGGACTGCGTACCGAGCAAGACCCTGATTGCCACTGCTGAGCGCGTTGGACGTGCGAACATCTCCGGTGAGCTCGGAGTACGCGTTTCCGGGCAGGTGCCCGGGCCCCGGACCGTGAGTGTCGACTTCCCTCTGTTGAACAACCGTGTTCTGGACCTCGCTGTGGCCCAGAGCGTGGACATCGCGCGCCGGTTGCGCGATGCCGGAGTAGAAATCGTCGAGGGCCGGGGCCGGTTGGTGGCCAAGGACACCGTGGAGGTCGGTGAACTCCAGTTCGGTGCCGACGTGATCCTGCTGGCCACCGGTGCCCGGCCGCGCGAGTTGGCCACGGCCGTCCCGGATGGCCGACGGATCTTGACCTGGAAGCAGCTCTACAACCTCACCGAGTTGCCTGAGCGGCTCATCGTCGTGGGATCGGGGGTCACCGGCGCCGAGTTCGCAGGTGCGTACACCGCGCTGGGCAGCCAGGTGGTCCTGGTGTCCTCGCGCGAGCGGGTGCTGCCGACCGAGGATCCGGATGCCGCCGAGGTGCTGGAGGTCGTCCTGCAGCAGCGGGGGATGGAACTCGCGCCACAGACCCGGGCGGAGGCGGTCGAGTCCTGCGAACACGGGGTCATCGTCACCTTGCAGGATGGCACGCGACTGGCAGGCACCCACTGCCTGATGGCCGTGGGCGCCGTTCCGAACACCACGGATCTTGGATGCGAGCAGGTGGGTGTTGACCTCGACGATGGCGGCTACATCCGAGTGGACCGGGTCTCGCGCACAAGCGTCAACGGCGTGTATGCGGCCGGGGACTGCACCGGTGTGTTGCCCCTGGCCAACGTGGCCGCCATGCAGGGCCGGATCGCGATGTGGCACGCACTCGGTGAGGCGGTCTCACCGCTGGACCTGAAAGTGGTCAGCAGCAACGTCTTCACGGACCCGCAGATCGCCAGTGTCGGGGTCACCCAGGCTGAGGTCGATTCGGGAACAGCGCGGGCTCACGGGATCAAACTGCCGCTGGCCACGAACGCCCGGGCGAAGATGCAGGGGTTCGAAGACGGTTTCGTCAAGATCTTCTGCAGGGTCTCCGGAACGGTCGTGGGGGCTGTGGTCGTGGCCCCGAATGCCAGCGAGTTGATCTATCCCCTGACGCTTGCGGTGGACCTGGGTCTCAATGTGGACGACCTCGCCACGACGTTCACGGTGTACCCCTCATTGAGCGGGTCGATCGCGGAGGCCGCCCGGCGGCTGCACAGCACGGACTGATCCGGGGGGCTCACCAGCCCCCGAAGTCCCCGCCGCCGAAGTCACCACCACCGAAGTCCCCGCCGCCGAAGTCGCCACCACCGAAGTCGGAGCCCCCGCCACCTCCGGCGTCGCCGCCCCAGCCGCCGCCATACATCATCGACCCGGTCATCATGTTGCCCAGCATCGTGCCCACCAGAATGGTGGAGAAGAGGTCCATGCCGCTGTTGCCGTAGTACCCGCTGGCGTATCCGCCGTACTGCGGGCCCGCCTGCCAGTACGGCTGCCGTCCGCCGTTGGCGGCAGTCACCAGACGGACATCGGGGTCGAGACCGTCGTCCACGGATGCTGCACACGCCGCGCAGGCGGGCACATCGCGGGCGGTGTTCGTACCCATGGGGATGTAGGACACGTCCTTCACGCTCAAGCCGTGGCGCGGGTCGAAGAAGCACGGGGGCCGCCGGTCGGGCAGGGGCTCACCAGCCAACCGGGACTGCACGCAGGCCACCCTGAAGCGGCCTTCATCCAGGGCTTCGGTGACCGTTGCTGCCTCGGCCGGCGCACGCATCGTGTCGGAGGCCCGCTTGGCCTTGTCGTACTGGTCGAGGGCAGCCATCCAGTCCGCACGGTTGTCCTCGGTGGATATTGCTGAGGAGTCCACGGAATCCAGCGACTCCCCGAACGCGGTGATGTCTTCGTCGATCGTTTCCTTGACCGAGGCGAGGGCTTGCGCGTCCGCCTTGTTCCGCTTGCGCTTGCCCATGTAGAACAACCCCCCGACACCCGCGGCCAGAGCGCCGAGTACGAGCACCGGGACCAGCGCGCTGCCCCCAGACTCCTGCGAGGTCGTGTCGGTGGTCGTGACCGTGCCCCCGGAGTCGATGGTGGCGACGTTGCTCACGTACTGGCTGAGGACCGCGAAGACGCCGTTGTCTCGTTGCTGCTGGAATGCGGCTGTGGCCGCAGCCGGAGTGGTGGATCGGAACTCGCCGCCCACCACTGCGGCATAAGATCCCGCCTCGCCGACGTTGCTGCGCAGGTAGGTCACGACGTCCTCGGTGGACTGCCCGCCCTTGGCCGCTTCGGGCAGGATCGCGATGAAGACTGAGGATCCGCTGGCGGCGATCTGGTCGCGCAGATCCTGGGCCTCGGAGTCGGTCAGTGCATTCTCAGCCTTGGGGTCGTTATAGACCGGGTCGGACTGCAGCGAAGTAACCACGTCGTCGATCGTCGTCGCGGATGCCGGAGCAACGATGAGTCCCAAGAACACGACCGAGAAAAGCGTTACGAGTACCCGTCTCATGGCTGGCCTCCAGATTGGCTAGTCCTTGATCTCGCAGAGAACTGTCCCTGTAGGTACCGTAGCCCCGATTTCGGCATTCAGCCCAGTGACCGTGCCCGCCTTGTGCGCGTTGAGGGGCTGTTCCATCTTCATGGCCTCAAGCACAACGATCAGTTCGCCGGCCTCGACGGTTTGTCCCTCTTCGACCGCGACCTTGACGATCGTGCCCTGCATCGGGGCGGTCAAGGAGTCCCCGCCGGCGCCACCGCTGCCGGACTTCTTCGACCGTTTCGCCGCACGCTTGGCACCTCCGCCGCCCGGAGCTGCTGCACCGACACTCAAGGCCGCGGGCAATGTCACCTCGATGCGCTTGCCACCGACCTCGACGGTCACGGCCTGGCGCTCGTCCTGGGACTCCTCAGCCTCCTGAGTGCCCCCATAGGGCGGGATCTGGTTGTCGAAACCGGTCTCGATCCAGCGGGTGTGCACGGTGAATTCCTGCTTGGGATCCAGCGGCGCGAAGGCCGGGTCCTCGACGACCACACGATGGAATGTCAGAGCGGTGGCGATGCCTTCGATCTCGAACTCGGCCAGGGCCCGCCGGGAGCGCTCGAGGGCCTGCTGGCGGTCGGCGCCGGTCACGATCAGTTTGGCCAGAAGTGAGTCGAAGTTGCCGCCGATCACATCACCTGTGGTGAACCCGGCGTCGAGGCGCACACCGGGGCCCGACGGAGGTTTCCAGACGGTCAGCACGCCGGGCGCGGGCAGGAAGTTGCGGCCCGGGTCCTCGCCGTTGATCCGGAACTCGAACGAGTGCCCACGCAGCGGCGGGTCGTCGTATCCGAGGGCCTCACCGTCGGCGATCCGGAACTGCTCGCGCACGAGGTCGATGCCGGCGACCTCCTCGGAGACCGGGTGCTCGACCTGCAGTCGGGTGTTGACCTCGAGGAAGGAGATGGTGCCGTCCTGGCCGACCAGGAACTCGCAGGTTCCCGCGCCGACGTACCCGGCCTCTTTGACGATCGCCTTACTGGCCCGGTAGAGCTCGGCCACCTGCGCGTCGGACAGGAACGGCGCGGGCGCCTCCTCGACGAGTTTCTGGTGGCGGCGCTGCAGGGAGCAGTCGCGAGTGGACACGACCACAACGTTGCCGTGGATGTCGGCCAGCACCTGTGTCTCCACGTGCCGGGGGTTGTCCAAGTAGCGCTCGACGAAACACTCTCCGCGACCGAACGCGGCGACAGCCTCACGCACGGCCGAGTCGTAGAGTTCGCTGACCTCTTCAATGTTGCGGGCCACCTTGAGGCCGCGTCCGCCGCCACCGAAGGCCGCCTTGATCGCGATCGGCAGTCCGTTCTCCTTGGCGAACTCGACCACCTCGTCGGCCCCGGAGACAGGATCGGGTGTGCCTGCGACCAGCGGAGCTCCGGCTCGTTGGGCGATGTGGCGTGCAGACACCTTGTCGCCCAGTGAACGGATGGCTGAGGGGGGCGGGCCGATCCAGATGAGCCCGGCGTCGATGACCGCCTGGGCGAAGTCGGCATTCTCGCTCAGGAAGCCGTAACCGGGGTGGACGGCATCGGCTCCGCTGCGCTGCGCAGCATCGAGCAATTTGTCGACGACCAGATACGTCTCAGCGGCGGTTTCACCGTCGAGGCTGTAGGCCTCATCAGCAGCCTTCACGTGCTGGGCGTCCCGGTCGGAGTTCGCGTAGACGGCCACACTGGCCAATCCGGCGTCCCGACAGGCACGCGCGACCCGGATGGCGATTTCCCCACGGTTGGCAATCAGGACTTTGCGCACAACTTGAGTCTAGGAGTAGTCACGTCGGCCCCACGTGCGGGGAGGGTTGTTGGGCCGGACCGTTGGTTAGAGGTTGTGCGGTTCGTTAGCGAAACAACGCGTGGATTCGCTAACGAACAGCACAACCTCTAACGCGGGCATCGCGGCAAGGTCGGCCCGCCCCGTGCGTACGATCGGCTCATGCGTCTGATCCTGGCCTCAGCCTCGCCGTCGAGGTTACGTCTGCTGCGCGCCGCCGGGATCGATCCTGAGGTCGTCGTCAGCGCGGTGGACGAGGAGGAACTGGCTGCGACCATGCCCCAGGCCGAACCGCAGGAACTGGCTATGGCGCTTGCCCAGGCCAAGGCCCAAGACGTGGCCTTGCAGCGCCCAGGTGAACTGGTCGTGGGCGCCGATTCCGTGCTCGACATGTTCGGCGAGAGCTTGGGCAAACCCCTGCGGACAGACATTGCGGTCGCGCGCTGGCGTGAGATGCGTGGGCGATCCGGGCGACTGATCACTGGCCACTGCCTCATCCACCCCGCCGGCATGCTCACAGCGGCCGCGATCACGACTGTGCACTTCGCCGAACCCGACGACGAGGAGATCCGGGCGTACGTGGCAACGG
Source organism: uncultured Actinomycetota bacterium (assembly GCA_963818505.1). Classification (GTDB taxonomy): domain Bacteria; phylum Actinomycetota; class Actinomycetes; order S36-B12; family UBA10799; genus JADKAV01. Next base: position 114,955 of record CAWFSJ010000006.1, on the reverse strand, counting down.
GTGAACCGCTCAACGTTGCCGGTGGTTTCACCCTCGATGGATACGGTTCGGCTTTCGTTCAAGGCATCGAGGGTGACGCAGCCAATGTCGTGGGCCTGGGGATCCCGCTGCTTCGCGACATGGTGCGCGAGGCGGGTCTGCAGTGGACCTCGTTGTGGAACTACGCCCCTGTGACGGTCAGGTGACCTGACTCGTCGCGGCTGTATGCCAGTCGGTTCTCGACTACCGCTTCGCCGTCGTAGGCGATCGGGACCTCCAGATCGTCCCAGCAGGCCACCACGACAGCTTGACCGTCGAGGCGGTGCATGGGGCGCAACTGCTCGTCGCTGTCCACGACCCTGTCGTCGATGTGGAACTCCAGGCGAGGGGCGGTAACGCGTACCCAGTCGGGGCGGGTGACGACTTTGACGCCTTTGGAGGGGGTGCGTCGGACCTTGGGGCGGACGGTGACGATGTCGTCGGCCTGTACCGGTCCGATAAACCAATGCCCGTCCTTACGCTCGGCCGGGACCAGTTCGTCGGCCCGAGCCTGCGCGAGCGCCACGCTGATCGGAGCCGCCTCGAGGCGTGCGGTGCGCGATGCCAGACGGGGCCAGCCGCTCAACTGGGACTCCAGATCGGCGGAGATGAATTCCTGGGCGATCTCGGCGGTCGCCTGCACGTAGGCCGTCTGGCGCTCAGGGGGCATGTGCGGCAACTGGCGCGGTCCGAGGTAGCGAAGCAGTTTGCGCCGGTACAGGTCGACGATGATCTCGTCGGCGTGCTCGGGCAGTTGGCGTGCCGAGGCCATGATGTTGGCCACGCTACGCCCGTGGGCCAGCGGATCACGCGGGGCGTAGGAGATGTTGGTCCCCTCGCGGCCCATGTAGTGATACCCGAGCCGCTCGCCGAACCGGCTGACGCGTCCGCCCCCGACATAGGCGCGGGCCACCAGTTGGCCGTCCTCCAGCGGGACGCGATCCTCGGTGAATCGAAGGCCCAGACCCTCGAAGTACGACCGGCGGAACAGTTTGTGTGGTGTCAGGCTCTGGAACGCCTCGCGCTGGTCGAGATCCACGTTGCTCTCGTAGACCGACTCCCGCGCCGAGAATGCGTGGCCCTCGGCGATCACGACCGGCAGCACGACGTCGCTGTCATGGCTGTCGGCGAATCCGACCAGATCGGCCAACAGTGTCGGTTCGCACCAGTCATCGGCATCGGCGAAGAACAGATAGCGGCTCTCGCTCAAGTCGATGCCCACGTTGCGGGGGCGTCCCGGCCAGCCGGAGTTGGGCTGGTGCAGGACATGAAAGCGTTCGTCGGAGGCCGCGATCTTGTCGCACAACCGCTCCGAGCCGTCGGTGGATCCGTCATCCACCAGCCAGACGTCGAACGATCCGGAAGTCTGCCTGCTCAGACTGTCGATCAACTCCGGCAAGTAGGGGCCCTTGTTGAACACCGGGACGATGACGCTGACGTCGATCACGACCGGGGCAATCCTGATCGCCACCAGGCCCCTGGGCCGGGCGGAAGTGTGACGCGGTTGGCCGGGGTGGCCCAATTCGAGGTCTCAGCCGGTGGCGTCGGCCCTGCTGCCCCCGCGGCTGCGGTCAGCAGCGAGACGACCACCGCCAGTTCTTCGTCACTGGGGTCGCCGTGCACCACCTCGAAGCGCGTGCTCACAGTGGGATGTTCCCATGCTTCTTCGGCGGGAGCATCTCCCGCTTGGTCCGCAGTGCCCGCAACGCCTGCACGATCTGGGCGCGGGTCTCGTGCGGCATGATCACACGATCCACGTACCCGCGGTCGGCGGCCAGATAGGGATTGGCAAGTGCGTTGTTGTACTCATCGATCAACCGTGCGCGCTCAGCCTCCGGATCCTTGGCCGCGGCAACCTCCTTGCGGTACAGGATGTTGACCGCGCCCTGCGCACCCATCACGGCGATCTGTCCGGTGGGCCAGGACAGTTCGACGTCTGCGCCCAAGTGCTTCGAGCCCATGACGACATACGCGCCGCCGTAGGCCTTCCGGGTGATGATCGTGACCTTCGGGACTGTCGCCTCCCCGTAGGCGTAGATCAGCTTGGCGCCGCGACGGATGATGCCGTTCCACTCCTGATCAGTGCCGGGCAGGAAGCCGGGGACGTCGACGAATGTGATCACGGGGATGTTGAAGGCATCGCAGGTGCGCACGAATCGCGAGGCCTTCTCGCTGGCATCGATGTCCAGGGTCCCTGCGAACTGCATCGGCTGGTTCGCGACGACACCCACCGATCGGCCCTCGACGCGGCCGAACCCGATCACCATGTTGGGCGCCCAAAGGGGCTGGACCTCGAGGAACTCCTCATCGTCGAGGACATGCTCGATGACGGTCTTGATGTCGTACGGCTGGTTGGGGGAGTCCGGGATGATCGTGTCGAGCTCCCGGTCGCCGTCAGAGATGGCCAGGTCGGCCGGGTTGTCGAACACCGGTGCCGGATCCATGTTGTTGCTGGGCATGTAACTGAGCAGGTTCTTGACGATGTCGAGGGCGTCCTGCTCGTCGGAACCCATGAAGTGGGCCACGCCGGACTTGCTGTTGTGGGTGCGCGCTCCACCAAGTTCCTCGAACTCCACGTCCTCGCCGGTGACGGTTTTGATGACGTCCGGGCCGGTGATGAACATGTGCGAGGTCTTGTCGACCATCACTGTGAAGTCGGTGATCGCAGGGGAGTAGACAGCCCCGCCGGCACACGGGCCCATGATCAGCGAGATCTGCGGGATGACCCCGGAAGCGTGCACGTTTCGCTGGAAGATCTCGCCGTAGAGCCCAAGCGACACCACACCTTCCTGGATGCGCGCGCCACCGGAGTCGTTGATGCCGACCACAGGTACGCCGGTGGCCATGGCCATGTCCATGACCTTGACGATCTTCTCGCCGAAAACCTCTCCGAGGGAGCCTCCGAACACCGTGAAGTCCTGCGCGAAGACGCATACAGGCCGGCCGTCGATCGTCCCGTACCCGGTGACCACCCCGTCGCCGTAGGGACGGGTCTTCTCGAGACCGAAGTTGTTGGAGCGGTGCCGGGCCAGCTCGTCGAGTTCTACGAAGGAGTCCTCGTCCAGCAGCCATTCGATGCGTTCCCGGGCGGTCATCTTCCCTTTGGAGTGCTGCTTGTCGATGCCGCGCTGACCACCTGCCACGGCGGCCACTTCCCGGCGAGCCGCGAGGTCGGCCAGCTTCCCGGCGGTGGTGGTGAGGTCCGGAGTCGATTCTGCCGATTGGGCGCTCATGGTCATCACGGTAGCAACGTTGGCCATGACCTAACCCATGCGGTGACCTCGCGGGCTGGCCCGATGGCGGGTCATGTGGAAATGCGGCAGCTGAGTTGCCTGAAACCCGCATTGGTCGCTGTGAATGGCCGATGTCAACTCGTCGGCGCTACCGTGTGCGCCGTGACGCAAAGCGACTTTCCTGTGACCAGCGGCGTGTGTGCCGAGTTCGGCTGGCCCCCACCCTCAGTGGTGGAGACGACCGCATCGACCAACGCCGACCTCATCTCAGTTTCAGGCAACGGGCTGATCCGTGTTGCGCGCGAGCAGACAGCCGGCAAGGGCCGGCTCGGAAGGGACTGGGTGAGCCGCCCAGGAGACGGCTTGACGTTCTCCGTGCGCCTGGAGATTCCCCAGACGGTCTCCGCCTGGGGATGGCTGCCGCTGATGGCAGGTCTTGCGGTGGCCGATGCGGTGCGCGCCAGTGGCGTCGAGGGGATCGGTGTCAAGTGGCCCAACGACGTGATCGGCGAGGGCGGCAAGGTGGCCGGTATCTTGTCGGTGCGTGATGGCTCCTCGGCCATCGTGGGTATCGGGATCAACCTTGACTTTGCGGGCATGAGGCCCGACGTGCACGCAGTGAGTGTGGCCGAACTCGGCGGTGATCCCGATGCGGACCGGATGCTGGCAGCCGCGATCCACGGGCTGCACGAGTGGTTGCGCCGCTTCGTCGAAGCCGCCGGCGACGCACAGCGCTGCGGCCTCATGCAGGCCTACTGTGACCAGTGCGTGACGATGGACCGATCCGTGACTGTGACTGGTGTGGGCGACACCTTCCAGGGACACGTGACAGGGATCGACGCGACCGGGCAGTTGGTGGTGCGTACGCAGGACGGCAGCATGCGTCGAGTTGCCGCCGCGGATGTCAGCCTGAGGGCGTGATCTTTGCCCTCAGGCATGGCACGATCGGCGTATGGCATACCCAACAGATCTCCTCGGTGACGACGAGCAGGTGCAATTCGAACTGAGGCCGGCACGCAAGACCCTCATCTGGCCGATCGTCTGGTTGTTGGTCATCATCGCGCTTTTCGCGTTCCTGATGGGCCGGGTCAACTCCTGGTTCGACGGCACCACGGGCACCGTGATGATCTGGGCGATGGTCGTGATCGCAGTGATCGCGCTGGTGATCCTGGTGATACGCCCGGTCGTCTACTGGTGGACCACTCAGTACGTGTTCACCAATCGCCGGATCATCATCCGGACCGGGGTCATCGCTCGACGCGGACGAGACATGCCGCTGTCGAAGGTCAATGATGTGTCCTTCAACCACACGATCTGGGAGCGGATGCTCAACTGCGGCACGCTGATGGTCGAGAGCGCCGCCGAGAACGGGCAGTTGGTCATCGAGAACATCCCCGACGTGGAGAAGGTGCAGCGCGAGGTCTACCGGCTGCACGACGAGGATGACGCTTTTCGTAGGGCGCGCAGCAAGGGTGTGGACCCCACCCCGCCCACGAATGAATCGTGACCGGGTCCGACGGGGCGGACAACCCACCGAAACACCACAAGGTCATCAACGAGCTGCAGCAGAGCCTGCTGGGCGGGCCGTTCGAATACACCCGTGATGAGGTCGCCGCCGACGCGGGCGTGCCGCTGGAGGCGGCCCGGGTCCTGTGGCGATCGATGGGCTACGCCGACGTCGGTGATGCGGTTGCCTTCACCGAGGAGGATGTGTCGGCGCTGCACCGGATGCTGCATCTGATCAGCGTTGGAAACCTGGACCCCGATACGGCCAATGATCTGGTTCGCGGGCTGGGTCAGTCGACATCGCGTCTGGCCGACTGGCAGATCAACAGTCTGGCGGGTCTGCTGGAGCGTCAGGGTGTCATCGATGCTGCCGACGGTCTCGCGGCACGGACCCTCGGGGAGTTCGGCGAGGAACTGAACAAACTCATGCCCGACCTCGAGGCACTGCTCGTGTACGTGTGGCGGCGCGCGATCGCCACCGCAGTCACGCGGGCTGCCGCCGTCGGCGGGGCTTCACCGGACGGATCCGAGTCCGGTGTGCTCAGCGTCGGGTTCGCGGACATGGTCGGCTACACCCGACTGTCCAGACGCTTACCCGAGGACGAGCTGGCCCGCTTGGTGCAACGGTTCGAGGCCGTCAGTGCCGACGTGGTGGCCGGCGGCGGTGGTCGTCTCGTGAAGACCGTTGGCGACGAGGTCCTGTTCGTCACCACGACGGCTGAGGACGCAGCTCAGATCGCATTGCGTCTGCACGAGACGCACGCCGAGGATGACAGCGTCCCCGAGATGCGCATCGGCATCGCGACCGGCCAGGTGGTCTCGCGCATGGGCGACGTGTTCGGCACGACCGTCAATCTCGCGAGCAGGCTCACCGCGATGGCCAAGCCCGGGGCGACCTTGGTGGACGCAGAGACGAAGGACGCACTTGAGGGAGATCTGCGGTTCGGGTTGCGGGGTCAACGGGGTCGGCCCGTGCGTGGTTTGGGTGTGATGCGTCCGTACACCTTGAGACGGGGACAGTAACGCGGGTGCCGCTGCCCATACGCTACGGGTGTGGAGGATTTGACGAGTCTGTCTGAGAAGGTCAAGGCCGGCGGTGCCCCGAAGTACCACACGGCCAACGCGCGTCGCGGGAAGATGTTCGCCCGTGTTCGCATCGACAGACTGGTGGACTCCGGGTCCTTCGTCGAGGACGGCCTGTTCGCCAACGCGAAATCCGAAGGCCTACCTGCCGACGGGGTTGTGACCGGGACAGCCACGATTGACGGCCGCGACGTGTGCCTGATGGCCAACGACTCGACCGTCAAGGCCGGCTCGTGGGGCGCGAGGACCGTCGAGAAGATCATCCGCATCATCGAGGTGGCCCTCAAGACCGGTGTTCCGATGGTGTACCTCGTCGACTCCGCTGGCGCCCGGATCACCGATCAGGTGGACCTGTTCCCAGGACGACGCGGGGCGGGCAAGATCTTCCACACCCAGGTCAAGGCCAGCGGCGCGATCCCGCAGGTCTGCGCCCTGTTCGGACCCTCAGCGGCCGGAGGTGCTTACATCCCCGCCTTCTGCGACATCGTGATCATGGTTGAGGGCAACGCGAGCATGTACCTGGCCAGTGACCGGATGGTGCAGATGGTCACCGGGGAGAAGACCACCTTGGAGGAGATGGGCGGCGCTCGGGTGCACTGCGTCGACTCCGGTGTGGGTCACATGCTCGTCAAGAGCGAGGCCGATGCGCTGCTCGGGGTGCGCGGGTACCTGAGTTACCTGCCCGCCAACTGGGAGCAGTCGCCGCCGGCGACCGCCGCCGCCGAACCGGGCAACGTGGATCTACGGGCACTGGTTCCCGAATCCGAGCGGCAATCCTTCGACATGTACCGCTACATCCGGGGACTGGTCGACGCTGATTCGTTCTTCGAGATACACGCGCTGTGGGCCACTGAGCTGATCGTGGGGTTCGCCCGGCTCGACGGCGAGGTGGTGGGGATCGTGGCGAACAACTCGATGTCCAAGGGCGGGGCGCTGTTCGTGGATTCCGCGGACAAGGCTTCACGGTTTGTGCAACTTTGCGACGCCTTCAACGTCCCGTTGGTGTTCCTGTCCGACGTCCCGGGGTTCATGGTGGGCACCCAGGTCGAGAAGCAGGGGATCATCCGCCATGGCGCGAAGATGATCACCGCGATCAGTGAAGCGACCGTGCCCAAGTTCTGCGTGGTGGTGCGCAAGGCGTACGGGGCCGGGCTGTACGCCATGGCCGGGCCCGGTTTCGACCCGGACGCGACGATCGCGCTGCCCACCGCGAAGATCGCTGTGATGGGCGCCGAAGCGGCCGTGAACGCCGTGTACGCCAACAAGATCGCCGCCCTGGAGACCGAAAACGAACGCACCAAGTTCATCTTGACTATGCGCGAGGAGTACGAGCAGGACATCGACGTGATGCGCCTGGCCTCTGAGCTGGTGGTGGACGCTGTGATTGAGCCCGAGGACCTGCGCGCCGAGTTGATCGCCCGGATCGCCAGAGCCCGCACGAAGGACCGGTTCTTCTCACGCCGGCGGCACGGGGTCACCCCGGTTTAGGTGGCCCGGCGGCCCGACCTCGGACAGGGCCCGACCGCAGACAGGGCCCGACCGCAGATAGGGCCCGACCGCAGATAGGGCCCTGGTTAGAGGTTGTGCTGTTGGTTAGCGAATCCACGCGTTGTTTCGCTAACCAACAGCACAACCTCTAACGCGGGCGGGTCACCTCTAACGCGGGCGGGTCAACCTCTAACGCGGGCGGGTCTGGCTCTAACGCGGGCGGGTCTGCGCTCTAACGCGGGCGGGTCTGGCTCTAACGCGGGCGGGTCTGGCTCTAACGCGGGCGGGTCTGGCTCTAACGCGGGCGGGTCTGGGCGCCGGGCCCAACCGCCGGCCGCCGGGCCCAACCGCCGGACCTCGGCGCGCCGGGTTCGCCGGGTGGCCTTACCGTAGTGCAATGCCTCAGCCGTGGGACGATGTCGATCAGCTCTCGTCGACGTGGGATCAAGCCGTTGGAAGTCATGTCGCGCCTTTGGGCAGTTCCCTGCGTGAAGACCTGTCGCATCGTTGGGTGCGTTTCCACACCCTGCCCGGTGGGGAGCGCATCGCCCGCACCGTTCCTCAGCGCCGCGAAGTGCTCAATCGATATCGGTCGGTGCTCGACGCGTTGGGCGAACCCGAGTTGGTGACAACCTGCGGCTGGGCGGCCAAGGCGCCAGCGGCGCGCCATCCGGACCTGGCCGAGTTGATGCCCGCCTCACCGTGGACCAGTGTGCCCGCGGAGAGGGCGACGACCGTCTACGCGACCCAGGTGAGTTCCCGGGCGGCGGGTGCACAGGAGGCGCTGGATGCCTTGCTGCTGGACTGGGTGGCTGATGACAGGACCGCGGAGGTCATCGTTGCGCCAAGGACATTCGAATGGCTTGTGCACCCGTATGACGGGGGGATCGATGTGATCGCCGGGGACGAACAGCAGCGCGATGAACTCCGGCTACGTTTCGCTCAGTGGCTTTCGGAACTGCCCAGCGGTTCTTGAGAGACCTCAGACCATCGACTCGTCGGCCACGACACTCTCGGGCAACTCGGGGAATACCCACTTGCGGTAGGACCAGAACCTGAACAGGGTCCCCAAGCCCAGGCCGATGACGTTGGCTGAGATGTTGTCGGCCAACGGGCTGGTGAGCCCTAAGGCGTAGTGACTGAACCACAGGCAACTCAGGGTGATCATCAGTGCGATGCCGTTGAGCAGGAAGAACAGGAAGTACTCGCGGGCGTAACTGGTGCGGCCGCGGTCCGAGAAGGTCCAGATCCGGTTTCCGATGTAGGCGACGGTTGTGGCCACGATCACGGAGATGACCTTGGCGGTCAAAGGTTTGTCGTAAAAAGGGCCCTCACCGCCCGCGTAGCGAAGAAGGTTGAAGACCCCGACGTCCACCACCAGCGCGACCAGACCGACTACACCGAACTTGGCGATCTGGTGAACAAGGTCCTCGAAGCGCAGCCAAATGGCTTTGAGGGCAACTGGGGAACTCACCTCCTCAGGGTAACTGCAGCGATGGGTAACTAGGGTGGATCTCAGCCGTGATTTTGCTCACCGAAGGCGGATCGATATGGACCTGCGACTTTCCGAGGAACACGAGGCGTTGCGCAAGACCGTGGCGCAGTTCGCCCAGGACGCCGTTGCCCCTGTCATCGGGGACTACTACATGCGAGGTGAGTTCCCGTACCCGCTCGTCGAACAGATGGCCCAGATGGGGCTGTTCGGTCTGCCCTTCCCGCAGGAGTACGGCGGGATGGGCGGGGACTACACCGCCTTGTGCGTGGCCATCGAAGAACTGGCCCGGGTCGACTCGTCAATTGCGATCACGCTGGAGGCAGCCGTCAGCCTGGGCGCAATGCCGATCTTCCGCTTCGGGTCGGAGGAGTTGAAGCAGAAATGGCTGCCGGAACTGACGTCCGGGCGGATGCTGGGGGCGTTCGGGCTGACTGAACCCGCGGCGGGCTCCGACGCCGGCGGCACCCGGACCACCGCCCGCCTTGACGGCGAGGAATGGGTCATCAATGGCACCAAGGCCTTCATCACCAATTCCGGCACCGATATCACGGGGCTGATCACCGTCACCGCTGTCACGGGCGAGACCGACCGCGGCAAGGAGATCTCCAGCATCCTGGTTCCGGCTGGAACGCCGGGGTTGAGCGTGTCCGAGCCCTACAAGAAGGTCGGGTGGGACGCCTCCGACACCCGCGAGGTTTCCCTGGTCGACGTGCGCGTGCCTGCGACGAACCTGGTGGGGCAGCGCGGACGTGGCTACGCCCAGTTCTTGTCCATCCTCGACGAGGGCAGGATCGCGATCGCGGCATTGGCCACGGGGTTGTCCCAAGGATGCGTGGACGAGTCCGTGCGCTACGCCCATGAGCGGGAGGCCTTCGGGCGCCCGATCGGCAGCAACCAGGCGATCCAGTTCATGATCGCCGACATGCAGGTGCGGGCTCACCTGTCACGTCTGGCCTGGCGGGAAGCGGCCGGGCGGATGCAGCGCGGCGAACCCTTCAAGCAGCAGGCGGCGATCGCCAAGCTGTACACGTCCGAAGCGGCCATGGACAACGCCAGGTCGGCCACCCAGGTCCACGGAGGTTATGGGTTCATGCTCGAGTACCCGGCCGGACGCTTCTACCGTGACGCCAAGATCCTGGAGATCGGCGAAGGGACCAGTGAGGTGCAACGCATGCTGATCGCTCGCGACCTCGGGTTGCCCAGTGCCTGAACTGCCCCCGGGCACCCCCCGGGTCGGGATCATCGGCGGCGGCCAGTTGGCGCGGATGAGCCAGCAGCCGGCGATCGCGCTGGGCATCCAATTGCACGTCCTGGCAGATTCCCCCGACGACAGCGCGGCACAGGTCATCCCGGCGGTGGCGGTGGGTGGCGCTCGCGACCGCGCGGCCATCGTCGAACTGGCCAAGGGGGTCGACGTGGTGACCTTCGACCACGAGCATGTCCCGCGCGAGATCATCGAGGCTCTCGAGGCCGACGGAGTTGCTGTGCATCCCGGGTCTGCCGCTTTGGCCTACGCCCAGGACAAGGTGGCCATGCGTCGCCGCCTGGAGCAGGCGGGCTTCCCGGTGCCGCGGTGGCAGGTCGTGGATTCGCCGCAGCAGGTGGCGGACTTCGGCCCGGACTGGCCCAAGGTGCTCAAGGCCTCCAAAGGCGGCTACGACGGCAAGGGGGTATGGGTCGTCGGATCGCTGCCTGAGGCCGCCGAGGTGATGGCCCACGATCTCGGCCCCGGTGCCGTGTGGCTTGTCGAGGAACTCGTCGGTTTCACCCAGGAGATCGCCGTGCAGGTGGCCAGGTCCCCCCACGGGCAGGCTGTCGCGTACCCACCCGTGCGCACAGTGCAGTCCGACGGGATCTGCGTGGAGGTCATAGCGCCTGCCACGCCGCATGGGGCCACTGCCGAACAGTCGGAGGAACTCGCACTTCGTGTCGCCAAGGAACTGGGCGTGGTCGGCATGCTGGCCGTCGAACTCTTCGACACACCCGGTGGGCTGGTCGTCAACGAATTGGCGATGCGCCCGCACAACTCGGGGCACTGGAGCATCGAGGGTGCGTTCACCTCACAGTTCGAGAACCACCTGCGCGCAGTGCTCGACCTCCCGCTCGGAGACCCGCGGCCGCGGCAACCGAAGGCGGTCATGGCCAACGTGCTCGGTGGCGAGATCGCCGACCTGCATGCGGCCTACAAACACGTGCTGGCCAGGGACCCGGGCTTGAAGGTGCATCTGTACGGCAAGGATGTGCGGCCTGGGCGCAAGGTGGGGCACGTGACCGTGTTGGGCACGGACGAACAGGAACTGCTGGAAAGGGCCAGACACGCAGCCGACTACTTCCAAGGAGTCATCGATGAGTGAGCCGCAGGTGGCTGTGGTCATGGGCAGCGACTCGGACTGGCCGGTCATGTCCGCGGCCGTGCAGGCATGTCAGGAACTCGGCGTCGAATGCCTGACCGACGTCGTCTCGGCACACCGGATGCCTGAAGAGATGCTGGACTTCGGCCGGACCGCCGCTGAGCGGGGACTCAAGGTGATCATCGCTGGAGCAGGAGGAGCAGCCCATCTCCCGGGCATGCTCGCCGCAGTCACCCCGCTGCCTGTGATCGGGGTACCGGTGCCCTTGGCCAGGCTCGACGGCCTCGACTCGTTGCTGTCCATCGTGCAGATGCCCGCCGGGGTTCCAGTGGCGACCGTGGCGATCGGCAACGCGCGCAACGCCGGCTTACTGGCTGTGCGGATTCTGGCGGTCAGCGACCCGGACTTGTCTACCCGCATGGTGGGATTCCAGCGAGCCCTGCGCGACAGCGCCGCCGCCAAGGGTGAGTCTGTGCGAAAAGGCCTGCAGTGAACGGCGACGTCTGCCAACTGCCTGGCCAGTCCGATCCCAATCGAGACCCGGATCTGTACGGCAGCGACGACCTCGTGGCGCGTCTGCTGGCCGACGCCCAGACCTGGTTCATCGTCGGCCTCAGCGCCAACCAGGCGAGGGCTGCCTACGGCGTTGCGGAATTCCTCAACCGCAAAGGCCGAGCTATCACGCCGATCCATCCACGGACCGAGGACATATTCGGGCAGCGGGCGTTTGCGACCGTCGAACAGGCCGCGGCATTGCTGGGACCCCCGGATGTGGTGGATTGCTTCGTACGCAGCGATCTGGTCGGCCCGGTGGTGGACGCCGCGATCGAGGTGGGTGCGGGCGCGGTCTGGCTGCAGTTCGATGTGATCGACGAGGCCGCCGCCAAACGAGCCCGGGACGCGGGGCTCGACGTGGTGATGGACCGGTGTCCGGCTGCGGACTGGCCCCGGCTGGGCCCTGCGGCTTAAGCCCTCAGTGCTTGAACGTGGCTACCAGTACGGCGCGCGCAATTGTGTGCGCCGTGAGGTTGAAGCCGACGATTGCGGCTGGGGTGTCGGGAGCCAGGTCGAGATGCTCAACGTCCAGTGCGTGGATCGCGAAGAAGTAGCGATGGTCGTGATCTCCTGGGGGCGGACCGGCACCCGCGTAGCCGAATGTTCCGTAGTCAGTGCGGAACTGCACGACTCCGGCAGGCATCCCGGAATCGTCCGCGGCGCCCGCACCTGGGGCCAGCGAGGTGACCGTGGCGGGGATGTTGACAGCCAGCCAGTGCCACCAGCCGCTATGGGTGGGAGCGTCGGGGTCGAAGCAGGTGACCGCGAAACTCTTGGTCTGCTCTGGGAAGCCCGACCAGGACAGCTGCGGTGATACGTCAGCGCCTCCAGCGCTGGTGTGGACGTTGCCCATGGGTAACAGTTGTCCGTCTGCGATGTCCTCGCTGGTCACCGCGAAGGCGGGCACCTCAGGCAGGGTTTCGTAGGGCCCCCCGGGCCGACTGCGCTTGAGTTCCATGACTCGATCCTATGCCTGCTCGGTGCTGTGCAGGTGCCGTCTGAATGAGTCGTCATGCCCCGTTCGTACGATGGTCGCGGGAACGATCGGAGAAGAACATGGACGATGTCTACCGCCTGCCCGAGGAGCACCGCGAGCTGCAGAACGCCGTGCGCGCACTGGCCAATGACAAGATCGCGCCGCGGGCCGCTGAGATCGATGACAAGGGGGAGTTCCCGTGGGACGTCTACGAGGCGTTGGCGGCCAGCGGGTTCCACGCCATCCACATCCCTGAGGAGTACGGGGGAAGCGGCGGGGACAACCTGGCCTCGTGCATCGTCATTGAAGAGGTGGCCCGCGTCTGCGGTTCGTCCTCATTGATCCCTGCGGTGAACAAGTTGGGCACCACACCCTTGCTGGTCGGCGGCGACGAGGACCTCAAGCAGCGCTACCTGCCGCAGGTCGCCAGCGGCGAGGCGATGTTCTCCTACGCGCTCAGTGAGCCGGAGGCCGGCAGCGACGCAGGCAGCATGAAGAGCCGCGCGATCGCCCAAGGGGACACGTGGGTGCTCAACGGCGCGAAGCGCTGGATCACCGGTGCCGGAATCTCGAAGTACTACACGGTCATGGCCTCCACCGATCCCGGTTCCGGACCCAAGGGCATCAGTGCGTTCGTCGTCCATGCCGATGACCCCGGGTTCTCCCTGGGCGCCGAGGAGCGCAAGCTCGGCATCAAGGGTTCCCCGACCCGCGAACTGTATTTCGACAACGTGGAACTACCCGCGGACCGCATGATCGGCGCGGAGGGCACGGGCTGGGCCACTGCCATGAAGACCCTTGACCTCACCCGCATCTGCATCGGCGCTCAGGCCGTCGGCATGGCACAAGGAGCGTTGGACCTCGCCATCGACTACGCCAAGGAACGCAAGCAGTTCGGCAAGGCGATCGCGCAGTTCCAGGCAATCCAGTTCATGCTCGCCGACATGGCCATGCAGGTCGAGGCAGCGCGTCAACTGGTGTACTTCGCCGCGGCGTCCGGTGAGCGTGGCGACGAGCGCACCACCTTCCTGGGCAGCGCCGCCAAGTGTCTGGCCTCGGACACCGCAATGAAGGTCACGGTGGACGTTGTGCAGATCCTGGGCGGCTACGGATACGTCAAGGACTACGCCGCGGAACGGTTCATGCGCGATGCGAAGATCACGCAGATCTACGAAGGCACCAACCAGATCCAGCGGTTGGTCATGGCGCGGAATCTGCTGAAGTAGCCAAGGCACGGCGTCCGCATTGTTGCGTTGTTGTGGTTCCATCGCCTCGGTTGTGGCGTTGTTGCTGGTTTGGGACACGGGAAACAGCAACAACGCGACAACCGGCCGGAGCTGACCGCAACAACGCGACAACCGGCGGCCGGGCTCAGCTGCAGAGGTCGTCGGCGGCGGTGCGGGGTTTCTCTGGGGCGGTGGGGTCTGCCACCGACACTGCCGTGACCCCCGAGTAGTCGGTGCCGACGGTCACCCGGAAGGTTGAACCGAGCCCGGCCACCTCGACGAGGTCGGCACCCGGAAGGGCTGCCTTGAGTGTCTTGAGCGAGACGTCGTAGCCGGGGTCGTACTCAACGGTTGTCGCGGTCAGCGTGCCGGGGACCGGAGGGCCGACCAGCGAGTAGCCAGCCACCTCGAAGTCATCCTGGGCTTGCAAGGCCGAGTCGCCGGAGCCGAGCAGTTGCACGCGGATGCTGGACGGCGCCACCTCGACCTTGGGAGCCGAGGGTTTGTCCGGGATCGCGGTGTCGTTGGCCAGCGCGGTGAAGATGGCTTGCGAGCCGGGCGCGTCCCACACGACCACGTTGCCGATCGCGCCCATCGGCTTCTCGCCCGCCACGGGAACCGTGCGGAAAGTCACCTTCGAGGGATCGATCTGGGCCAGGCGCTTGGTCAGTTCCATGACCTGGGAGTTGTCGAGGGTCTGATCCACCCGCATGCTGCCCAGCATCGCGTCCACGAAGGCCGTGGCCCGGGCCGGATCGAGCAGCACCGCCGAACTGGCGGCCTTGTTGACCATGCTGGCCACGAAACTCTGCTGGCGTTTCATCCGGCCGATGTCGGCGGTGGGGTCGAACTCGCGGGCCCGCACATAGGCCAGGGCGTCGCGTCCCTGCAGGGTGGACCTTCCTGCGGCCAGTTGCAGCCCCGACGGCGGGTCGTAGATGTCCGCGGGAACGCAGACCTCGACCCCGTCCAGCGCATTGACCATCCGCACGAACCCTGCGAAGTTGACCTCGAGGTAGTGGTCGATTGTGACGCCGGTCGCCTGCTCAACCGCGGCGACCAGAAGTGGCGCGCCACCGTAGGCATAGGCGCTGTTGAGCTTCTGCTCGGATTCCGCGTGCTCCGTGCCGTCGGGATCGGTGTAGGCGGGAATCGAGACCAGGGAGTCGCGCGGCAGGCTCACGACGCTTACCGAACCGTCACGGCTGACGTGGGCCAGCATCATGGTGTCGGTGCGCTGCCCGTACACGTCCCAACCTGTGTGCAGGCGTCGCACCTGGCGATCGGACAGGCCGTCGCGGCTGTCAGATCCCACCACGAGGAAAGTCAGTGGATCTCCGCTACGGGGGGCGGAACGACCATCGGCGAAGGCGTCGATGCGCTGAACCTGTCCGGCATAGTGACGCACTGTGGCCCACGCCGCGCCGCTGCCCAGCAGGACGGCGGCGGCGCAAATCGCGGCGAACAAGCGCGCGAAACGACGGAACTGCACCGGTGAGACCCCTTCATCGCAACGAGTTCCACCGTAACTTCGCTGATGGCCAAACCCGGGCATCCGGTTGGCCGCGTGTCTGCAGGGCGTAGCGTCTGTGCTGATGAACGACACCTGGCCGCCGGTGGCCGTGATCATGCCGGTTCTCAACGAGGAGCTGCACCTGGATCAGGCTGTGGGTGCTATCACCGCCCAGGACTACCCGGGCGAGTTGCAGATCGCTCTGGCACTCGGGCCGTCGACTGATGCAACCGATGACCTCGCCCGCTCGTTGCAGGCCCAGGACCCGCGCATCGTGCTGGTGGAGAACCCCACAGGCAAGACGCCCGCCGGGCTCAATGCGGCTCTCGCGGCCACCACGCATCCCATCGTGGTCCGGGTCGACGGCCACGCGCTATTGCCGCCTGACTACATCAGTACCGCCGTCGAAGTGCTGCAGCGCACAGGTGCCGACAATGTCGGCGGGGTGATGGCGGCGGAGGGGACCACTGACTTCGAGAAGGCGGTGGCATGTGCCATGCGTTCGCCGCTGGGGGTGGGAGCGGCGTCCTTCCACACCGGTGGGCAGGAGGGCCCGGCTCTCACGGTGTACCTCGGCGCCTTCCGCCGGGATGCGCTCGAGCGGGTGGGGGGCTACGACGAGGCGTACGTGCGCGCCCAGGACTGGGAGATGAACCACCGGATCCGCGAGTCCGGAGGCAAGATCTGGTTCACCCCCCATATGCAGGTGACCTACCGGCCCCGACCCACGGTCAAGGCCTTGGCCAAGCAGTATCTGCACTACGGCCGCTGGCGCCGGGAGATCATGCGGCAACACCCTGAGACCGTCAGCGCCCGGTACCTGGCACCGCCGGTCACGGTGATGGTCATCGCAGCCGGGCTCGCTGCTGCGGCCGCGGGCACGCTTGCCGGGCAACGTCGTGCCTGGCTGGGCGCGGTCCCGGCGGCTGGGTACCTCAGCGCGGTCACCGCAGGGGGCCTGGCGATCGGTGCCGGCCAACCCGCACCGGTGCGCGTGCGGGTGCCCGTGGCGCTGGTGACGATGCACATGAGCTGGGGGGTGGGCTTCCTGACCAGCCCAGGAGACCTTCGGCCGTGACCGACATGACTGCGGTCGTCTGCGCCTTCGGGCACCAACCGCATCTGGGCGATGTCGTCGCGGCACTGCTGGCCTCGCGAGGCGTCGAGGTGGAAGTGGTGGTGGTCGATAACGGCAGCCCCGACTGCGCAACTCTGTCCGGCGTGCGGATGGTCGCCCCTGGACGTAACACCGGGTTCGCGCAGGGTGTGAACATCGGCGCTCGCGCAGCGGAATCGCCCGTGGTCGTGTTCGTCAACAGCGACGCCATCGTGGACCCGGACTGCTTGGCGCTATTGCGGGACCGGCTCACGGACCCGGCGGTGACTCTGACAGGTGCCACCATCCTTCTCGCCGAGGATCCGCAGACCGTCAACTCCTGGGGCAACCCCGTGCACGTGCTCGGCTTTTCGTGGGCCGGGGGTTACGGCCACCGGGTCAGTGAAGCCCACAGCGGTACCCGTGCCAGTGTCTCTGGAGCTGTCTTCGCGGTGCGCAGGTCCGATTTCCTGGCCCTCGGCGGTATGGACGAGCGGTACTTCATGTATGGCGAGGACGTGGATCTGTCGTTGCGTGCCTGGCTGGCAGGGGGGTCCGTGGAGGTGCTCGCGTCTGCCACGGCCACCCACCATTACGACTTCGCGCGCAACCCCGACAAGCTGGGACTGCTCGAGCGCAACCGGCTGATCACCGTGCTCACGACCTACCGGCTGCGGACACTGCTGGGGCTCGCACCGCTGCTGGTGGCGGCCGAGGCGGCCCTGGTTCTGCGCAGCAGACGCGAGGGCTGGCTTGGACAAAAGGCCGAGGGTTGGCGCTGGCTGCTCACCCATCGCACATACCTGCGCCGGCGGCGCAACCGCTTGCAGGGCACGCGCCGGGTGTCCGACGCGGATCTCCTGGCGCACTTGAGCCTGTCCTTGGACCCGCCGCAGCGATTCGGTATCGCAATTGAGCCCGCCTGGCAGTCGGCGATAGAGCGCTATTGGCGCACGGTGGGAGCCTGGGTCAGGGACTGAACCCGTCCGAGGTCTGGGCCGTGGCCCTCACAATCACCGACTAGAGTCGTGCTGATGGGGCTCAGTGTTGTCGTCGCCTGCCACAACGTGGCGGAGTTCTTACCCGCCTGCCTCGATTCCCTCGTGGCACAGGAGGAGCCGGCGACCCAAGTCATCCTGGTCAACGACGGTTCGTCGGACTCAACGGGTGCCATCTGCGCGCAGTACGCGCAGGCCAATCCCGGGTGGGTGGTGGTGGACGGGCCCGGCAGCGGTCCGGGTGGTGCGCGAAACCTCGGCCTGGCACATGTCACCCAGGATCATCTGGCGTTCGTGGACGGTGACGACCTGCTCCCGCCCGAAGGCTTCCGGGTACTGATGAGCAGCCTGCGCAAGACCGGCTCGGACATCGCGCTCGGTGACGTACAACGTTACGACGGTGTGCACCTGACTCCCAGTGGGCCGCACCGCAACGCAATCCTGGGAACCCGGCTGCGCACGACGATCACCCGCACGCCCAGCCTCATGTACGACACGACGTCGTGGAACAAGGTGTTCCGCACGCAGTTCTGGCGTGAGACCGGCCTGGGTTTCAAGCCGCTGGTCACCTATGAGGATCTCCCAGTCATGATCGCGGCCCATGTCCGGGCCAGGGCTGTGGACGTTCTCAAGACACCGGTGTACTACTGGCGTCGCCGCATCGACTCCGATGCCTCGATCACCCAGCGCCGCGGCGAGGTCGACAATCTGCGCGACCGGATGGACGCGATCGACGAGGTCTGCGCCCTGCTCGCCGACGACCAGTTCCTCAAGCAGACCCACGACCGCAAAGTGCTTACGTTCGACATCCCGCTGTACCTGCCCAACTATCCAACTGCCTCGCAGGCCTACCAGCACCTCTTCATGGAACGCGTGGGGGCGTTCCTGCGGGCCAGCTCACCTGAGGTGATGGCAGAACTGCCGCCCCGTGACCGGGTCCGGTACTGGCTGATCGAGCAGGGGCAGCACGAACAACTGGTGGAGTTCCTCGAATACGAACGCGACCCGTACGCGCTGCGCAAGACGATCCCCGGCGACGGTCTCACGTACGCCGACCTGCCGTTCCTGGGCGAGCCGGGGTATCCCCGCGAACTGTACGAGTGGGGACAGGCTCAGCCCGTCGCCTCCGAGGTGGAGCAGGCCAGTTGGACAGAAGAGGGGCTGGCCGTCGCAGGTTATGCCTATCTGGAAGGCATCGACTCCGGCGGGCCGGAACAGCGCAAGCTGCGCATCCGTGTGGTCGGAGGCGACGCCCCGTTCAGCGTTGCGGTCAAATGGCACAACCGGTCGGACCTGACGGCCAAGGAGTTCAACGCGGACGTGACCTACGACAACGTCGGGTTGTCCTTCACCGTGCCTGTGGCGGACCTGCCGGCAGAGGGCCTGATGCGCGTCGACGTCGACGTCACGGCTCCAGGCGGGCGGCGGCGGGTCCCGCTTTCGGGGACCTACGACGGGGCGGCCCAACTGCCCAGGCGGACTGTCCTGCCGGATGGGCGCATTGCCGTTTTGCGTTGGCGCGGTGAACCGCTGGGTCTGGCGGTCCACCGGCCACAGCCGCTGGTCACCGGCGTCGAGATCCCGAGGCCGGGCCTGGTGCGTGTGCACTTCGGCGGCGCACTTCCCGGCGTACAGGTCCTCGCGCGACGCCGTGATGACTTCGAGGAGGTCAGCGCGGAGCATTCCACGACCGTGGACCTCGACGTTTCCGCGATGCCGCCGCTGGAGTCCGCGACTGTGACCGAGTTCGACGTCCTGCTGGCGGATCCGCAGTCGCAGGAGCCGCAACCGGCCCTCGTCGACCCGGGCTTGAGCGAGATCCTGCAGACGCACGGCGACCAGGAGTACCACGCACGCGCGGGAGTGACTGGCGGGCTGCAGATCAGTGTTCGTGAGCCACGGCCGCGACTGCTGCAGTGGCGGATCGCCGGAGGTGATCTGCACCTGAGCGGTGACCGGGCGTCGGGGTTGACGGTACTGGCCCTGGAGAACCGTAATGGGCTTCGCAGCGAGTACCCGGTGACGCTCGACGGTGAGCAGTGGCAGGTGAGCCTGCCGGCTGATGATCGCGGCGCCGACGACGGGGTCGCCCATCTCGCCCCGGGCCGGTGGAGCCTCTTGAGTCAGGACGGTGTTCCCGTACACGTCGCGGAGATCACCCGGTCGCGGATGGTGTCCCCGGAGTGGCTCAGCCTGCGTGGCGGGGTCAAGATCGGGGTGCGTGCCCGGCGGGCGGCGACGGCCTACATCCTGGTGGACCCGTCAGGGGACATCCGTCCCCCGGGCCTGCACGGCAGAGCGCACATCATCGACACGTACTACCCCAAGCGGCGTTCCCGGCGCACGCGCAAGACCATCCTGTTCGAGAACTGGAAGGGCAAGCAGTACAGCGACAATCTGCGCGCTATCGACGAGGAGCTCCAGCGGCGCAAGGATCGCCGCCGCAGAGTGTGGGTGGTGCGCGATCTCGGGGTCCGGATGCCACGCGGAGTCCAGACGGTCCTTCGTTTCAGCCCGGAGTACTACGACCTGCTGGCTCGATCGCGTTGGATCATCTCCAACGACTCGATCGATCAGAGTTTCGTCAAGCGCGATGATCAGACCTACCTGCAGACCTGGCACGGGACACCGCTGAAGAAGGTCGGTCAGGACATCGAGAAGGTCAACTTCGCGCGCAAGGGCTATCTGCAGACGTTCGCCGCTGAAGCGGCCAAGTGGAACTACCTCGTCAGCCCCAACGCCTACTCCACCCAGATCATGGCGCGCGCCTTCGGTGTGCCCACTCGCGAGATCCTCGCCACGGGTTACCCGCGCAACGACCTCTTCTACCGGCCCGAACGTCATGCACGCGCTGCCGCCGCCCGTGCCCGGCTCGGCCTGCGTGAGGACCAGCAGGTGATCCTGTACGCCCCGACCTGGCGCGACGACCGCTACGACGATCGGGGTCGCTACCTGTTCGACCTCAAGCTCAACGTGGAGATGCTCCGTGAGCGCTTCGGGGACTCCCACGTCCTGCTATTGCGTGGACATCACCTGCAGGCCACAAGGGCCGGGATTGTGGATGTTGGTGGTTTCGTGCGCAACGTCTCGACCTACCCGGACATCGCCGACCTCTACCTGATCGCCGATGTGCTGATCACCGACTACTCCTCAGTGATGTTCGACTTCGCCAACACCGGCCGCCCGATGATCTTCTACACGTGGGACCTGGACGACTACCGGGACCGCCTGCGCGGCTTCTACTTCGACCTGACCGCGGACCCACCCGGCCCGATCTGCCGGACCTCCGGCGAGGTGCTGGACGCGCTGGTCCAACTGGGCGACGTGCAGCAGCAGTACGCCGGGGCCTACAGCCGGTTCTCCGAGCAGTTCTGTGCGTGGGAGGACGGCAACGCTTCAGCCCGGGTCATCGATGCGGCCTTGGGCTGACCCCTGGCGCAGCCGGGTCGACGTACCCGTGGCGCTGCTGCTGGGTGTATGCACGCTTGCGCTCGCCTGGGCCTTCCGCACGGTCCTGGTCACCTCCGACCCCTGGCACTACGCCATGTCTGCGCTGGAGTTCGGCACCCACGAGTGGATCCCCTCCGGGCTGACCCGATGGGGAATCATCGTGCCCCTGTTGCCGGTCGCCGCGGTGTTCGGCGACACCCTTGCGACCTTCTATGCGTTCGCCTTCCTGGCCACTGCTCTGGTCGTGCCCGTGGTCTACGTGCTGTCCCGGGCGGTGGGCCCGGCGCTCGTCGCGGCTCTGAGCGTTGTGGCGTTCGTCGCGCAGCCATTGACCTTCATCAACCTGAGCCGTGGCTACCCGGACCTGATGGCCATCGCGCTCAACGGATTGACGCTGATCCTGGTGCTGATTGCTCGCGACCGTGACCGGGTGTGGCCGCTGCTGCTGGCCGGGCTCGCGGCGGGATGGGCGTTCGAGGTGCGCGAGACCACGCTGTTCACCTGGCCGATCTTCGCCTTCCTCATCTGGGGGCTGTCGCGGCGGTGGCGGGGGTATCTGGCGGTCCTGCCCGGGCTGGTCGTTTGGGCGGCGCTGGACATCGGGTTGTCCTGGCTGACGCTGAACGACCCTTGGGCCAAGCTCCACGTGCTGACCGGCTCGGATCTCAACGACTCGACCTCGCCCTTGGACGGCGCGTACTTGGGGCAGAGCCGGTGGTGGTACCTCGCGCGCCTGCCGGTGGCCATGTCGCAGGAACCGTGGGGCTGGGTGCTGCTGGTGGTCGCCGCTCTCGGACTCATCGGTGGCCTCTGGCTGCGCGGGAGGGTGGGGTTGTACGTCGTGTGGGCCCTGTTGCCCGCCGGTCTGCTGATGCTGCAGGCAGGGGTGCTGGACCCGGCCCACCCCAGCGTCCGCGTGGACGTGCCTCGCTACTGGCTGGCGTTCATGCCCGGGCTGACCATCGCCGCCGTGGCGCTGTGTGCACACGTCGCAGCGCGACTTCGACTGCCTGGGTGGGTGGGTGCTGCGGCGCTGGCAGCGCTCGTGCTCGTGCCCGGAGTGCGGTTCGCGACCACCGAAGCGACGTTCTACCCCAATAGCGGCTCCCTGCCCTACGAGACGGTGCGCAACTTGCCGCAGGGCCCGCAGGTGTACACAGACGGCCGGACGGTGCGCATCCTGCCCGTGTACGCCGAGAGCCTCGGCCGGGATGTGGACCTTCGAGACTTCACCCGCGGCGCGCAACCGGAACCGGGCCAGTATGTGCTGATCTTCAGTGACACCGATGAGACATGCGAGTTCTGCAAACTGGACTACGACCTGTGGAAGGCGCAGGGCAACGAGTTGCCTTTGGACACCTACGCCTTGCGCTGGAGTTCGGCCGATGGCAAAGCGCGGCTGTACCAAGTGCAGTGATCGACCCGGCCTAGACTCAGTTGTTATGGCATCTTCGATCACCCCCATCGGCAAGGGCGAGGTCCTGCTGCACGTCGGAGTGCACAAGACCGGAACCACCGCGCTTCAGGTTGCGCTTGCCGATGCCCGCGGTGACCTCGAGCAGCATGGTGTGCGATACCCCGGCAACTCGCGCTACCAGCACAAGGCGATCCTCGGGGGGGCCGGCCGTGTCTACGGGTGGCAGGACCGCGGCGCCCAGGAGGTGCCGCGCAAGCCGTGGGACGCCCTGGTCAAACAGGCCAACTACAAGGGCCGCACCATCATCAGCAGCGAGTTCCTGGACAACGTAGAGCCGCACACCGCCGAACGCATGATCGCTGATCTGGGCGGGCCGGCGCGGGTGAGCGTGGTGGTGACCCTTCGTTCCATCGGCGCGATCCTTCCGTCGGCCTGGCAGCAGCGGTTGAAGTCCGGATACAGCGCGCCCTACAACCAGTTCCTGAAGACGATCTTCGCCGCGAAGCGTAAGAAGCGTGCCGACCGCTTCTGGTACCGCCACGACCAGATCGAGCAGGTCCGCAGGTGGGCCGGGATCGTTGGCCTGGATCGCACTTACGCCGTGATCGTTCCTGATGGCGACCGTTTGGCGATCTTCAACGCGTTCGAGGGGCTGCTGGATCTGCCCGCCGGATTGCTCTCGGGGCGCAAGGTGGCCGTGGCCAACAGGTCGATGACGGCAGGGGAGGCGGAGTTCCTGCGCAAGCTCAACAAGCAGGTCAGCCACGACCTCACATGGGACCAGTACTCCGCGAAGGTCCGTGAGGGAATCGTCCTGACCATGGTCGAGAGCCGCAAGCCGGATGCAGACGAGTTGCGGATCCAGACCCCGGCCTGGGCAGCCGAGCAGGCTGAGCAGTACGGCCAGCGGTTCGCGCAGGGCGTCCCGGCCTTGGGCGTGCACGTGATTGGCGACCCCGCGGAACTGGCAAGGCGGCCGGCATCGGGGCCTTACCGTCGTGCGAAGGTGATGCCCCTGGACGCCGCAGTCGCCGGCGCGGCGGGTCTTGTGCGCTACGAGACGTCGCCCCCGGAAGTCAGCCGCAAACAGGCCCTGCGCACGCTGACCCGCTGGTCCCGGGGCAAAAGCGCCGCCACGCCCGCGCCCGAACCGCACGCCTGATTCGCACTTCGTAGAATTGGTTTCCATGGAGTCATCGATCACCCCTATCGGCAACGGCGAAGTCCTGCTGCACGTGGGGTTGCACAAGACCGGCACGACCGCTTTGCAGGTGGCTTTGGCCGAGGCTCGCGGGCCGCTCGAGGAGAACGGGGTGCGTTACCCCGGCAAAGGTCTGTACCACCACAAGGCGATCCTGGCTGGGGCCGACCGCCCCTACGGATGGCGGGGCAACGGGGCCCGGATCACACCCAAGAAGCACTGGAAGCGACTGCTCAAAGAGGTGGACTACCCAGGCCGCGTGATCATCAGCAGCGAGTTCCTCGACGACGTGAAGCCCGAGGTGGGTGCGCGCATCGTCGAGGACCTTGGCGGCACGCAGAAAGTGAGCGTCGTCGTCACACTGCGCGCCATCGGCTCGATCCTTCCCTCGGCCTGGCAGCAGCAGGTCAAGTCCGGCATGACGATCCGTTACGAGCAGTGGCTCGAGAAGGTCCTCTCCGATGAGGCCTCCTCGCGCTCGGACCACTTCTGGTGGCGCCACGATCAGGTGCAGCAGGTCAAACGCTGGGCAGAAATCGTCGGCGCCGACCGGACGTACGCGGTCGTGCTTGCCGAAGGTGATCGAAACGCCATCTTCAACGCGTTCGAAGGACTCCTGGGCCTTGACGAAGGGATGCTCGCCGCGCACCAAGGGCTTCTGCAGAACAGGTCCATGACCGCTGCCGAGGCGGAGTTCGTGCGCCGGTTGAACAAGGAACTCGTCGGGCAGATGTCGTGGGATGAGTTCAGCAGTCTGGTGCGCCGCGGGCTGGTTCTGAACATGGTCGAGAAGCGCACGCCGGGCCCGGACGAGGCCAAGGTCCAGACGCCCAAGTGGGCAGCCGAGCGGGCCGCAGCCTTGGGCCAGGGTTTTGCCGACGGCCTGGGCGCTCTCGGGGTGCATGTGATCGGCGATCCGCAGGCACTGGCCGCTGAGCCTCGCTCGGGTGTCGACGATCCGCAGCAGGCGCTGGACATGGATGCCGCGGTCGCCGCCGCGATCGGTGTGGTCACCGAGTCGCTGGCCCAGCGGCGTGCCTTGGTCGAACAGGCGCAGGTGGAACAGGCCGCCGCACCTGTGTCAGCTCCCCAGCGCCGCTGGTCGGCCAAGGGCGTGGCCCGCGCGATGAAGCGGGGCGTCTCGGGCGGATCAGGTCCTGGTTAGAGGTTGTGCTGTTGGTTAGCGAAACAACGCGTGGATTCGCTAACCAGGACGCACAACCTCTAACGAGGCCTAACTCTCGAACTCGATCTCTTCCAATTCGGTGATGTCGCGGTGGGCGTCGCTGGGCCCGTTGTCGGCGAGCTTCTCGCCGGGCAGCTCGGCCATCAACCGGTCTCGCTCCTCGCGCAGCTCCCGGCAGGCTTGCAGGAAGGCCGCGGTGGGGGCGCCGGGGGTTGTGTCACCGAAGTAGTAGGTGACCCAGTGCTCACGCTGTTCTGCCAGTCCCGGGTCCGCGATCACCTCGTCCAGGACCGCCACGATCTCCCCGGCTCGCTTGGCGGGCAGCAGGTTCAGGGTCGCGAGGTATCCGGTGTCGGGCAGCAGTGCGTTACGGGAGGCCGGCTTGGTGACCAGCAGCGGTTTGCCGGTGGCCAGCCAGTCGAGGGCGGCTGCGCTGACGTCGGTGATGCACACGTCGGCCTTCTGCAACTGCCAATCGAAGGTGGGCGTCTGGTCGAAGATGTGACCGGCGGAAGGGTCGGTGAGGTTCGCCTGGGAGATCAGCATTGCGATCTCGTCGCTGGCGGCCTTGTGATCGGCCGAAACCACACCTGTACGCGGGTGTGACCGCACGATCACCCGATGCCGGCCCGAGGCGAGCAAGGCGCGGGTCATGGTCACGCCGTGGGAGGCCAAGGACCCGTAACTCATACTCGGCCGATCCCCTTCCCACGTCGGGGCGTAGAAGACCACGGTCCGGTCATCGTCGACAAGTGCAGGGCCACCAGTGGCGACGGTGTCCAGCTGCGGTCGTCCGATGCGCTTTGTGCGTGATTCCACGTCGTATCCCATGAGCGCCTGGCTGAGGCGGTTCGCAGCGGCGTCCCCAGCGATGAAGGCGTAGTCGTAGCACTTCATCTGGCCCGAGGTCATGTACGACTTGTCACTCTCGCCGTGACTGATGAAGACGTGGAGCATTGAAGCGAAACGCATCATCTGGAAGTTGCGGGTGTTCTGGTTGACGTACAGCACCGTCTTGAAGCGCTGGCGGTTGACGAGGTTCTCGATGTCCTCGATGCGTCCGCCGTAAACCACCGGGACAGGGGATTCCTCGAGCAGGGCCAAGGCCGACGAGACCGACCGGCAGACAAGGACGACGGGCGACTGCTCATCGAGGGCCTTGAGCGCGTCGTACCACTGCCGTAGTTGGTACATGTTCACGATGCCGTCGGCGTAGTAGACCATCGTCTCGAAATGGTCATCGGGCAGCGCACGGTCGCCGGTCTGGTTCTCCCACGCAGCGAGCATCTGCCCTGAATTGCGGGAATTCCACACACGGCGCACGGCCCAATAGATGTTCTTGGCCTTGCTGGGCATGCCGGAATCATATCAAGGCGCGGTCAGCCCCCGATTCCCGTCGCCTCTGCGAGCACACATCGCCAATGTCGCGAAGTTCCCGCGACACGCCGGCGGCGCAAGCCATGTTGGACCTCAGTAACACTTGCGGCTGCGGAACCGCCCGTATCCGTAACAGTCGATCACCCGGGCGTCGAAGGATCGCAGCGCCACGAGGTCGCCGGAGTTGTTCAGGATCGAGTGGTGCATGCCGAAGAACCGCGTGGCTGCATGGTCTTGTCCCTTGCCGATCCTCACCGTCAGGCTGGCGCCAGGAGCCAGGGTGTCCCCGGATCCGAACTCGCGGGTCCAACCGCCGATCCGGATCTCGTAGCCGATCATCGAGTACGACTCCGAGCCGCGGTTTCGGATGCGCACATACTCCTGGTTGGGTTTGCTCACCTCGTTGCCCGGCGGGTCGTCGCGCACCTTGGTGATCTGGACGGCGCCCATGCGCGGATCCTCACACGAACCAAGGCACGGGTAGACGTAGTAGGCGCGCACGTTGCCCTGCTTGTCGATGAGGTAAGCCCCGTCGCCCATGTAGTCGTCGGTCACACCGAGGTTGCTGAACACCGGGCGCTTACGGCCCCAGTAGAAGGTGTTGGCGCTGTGCTGGCCCTGGCCCACGCGCACGATCAACGCATCGTTGGGGGCGATCGACACGCCGTCGGGGAACCGAAGCCAATTCAGGCTGCCATCGCGCAGGCTCCAGCCGGAAAGGTCAGCGACGGTGTCCGTGGACATGTTGGCGATGCGGATGTACTCGCCATTGACGTTCTGCCAGTCGTTGCCACTCGGGTCCGGTTGGATCCACATCTGCAGGGGGACGCCGGGTGAGTACTTGGTGCCGCAGTTTGTCGGGTCCCAGATGTTTCGGCCCTGCGCCTGCGCGGCCTCACTGAGTTCCCGGTACTGCAGATTGTGGGCCGGTTCGGTCTTCTTCGGGAACCATTGCCCCCATCCGCGACGCAACATTTCAGCCGCCAGGTCGATCCAGCCGCCGTTGGCGTCCTGTATGTAGACAGTGCGAAGCTTGCGGTCTCGTTGGGTGTCGCGTGTGTCGTGCGCGGACGCGAGTACGGCCCGCCTGCCCTCGGCGATGTCCACGAGCACCGACTGGGCAAGGTCGCCGTTGCACTCCCCGGCGTGGAATCCCTTGCGGGAGACCTCTGGTGCCTGCACCCCGATCAGGCGGATGACCTCGTAGTTGTTCGTCCGGCGGTTCGCGGTATTGGCGAAACGCAAGGTGTCGCCATCGGTCACGCGCGCGACGAAGCCTCGCTCGCGGACCACTTCACCAGCCCGCAGAGGTGGGGAGTCGTCGGCCATCGCTGGAGTTGGTCCGACCAATCCGACAGCGAGTACCGCAGCACCAATTACGTACTTCACAATTGCTCCATCGACCATTGCCGGTCAGGAATTGAGCCTAGAGGCGCGCGTCGTTCACCCGATCGAGGTCTGCCTCGAAGTCGATCTCCACCGCGAACAGGTCGGAGATGTCGACCGGGGTGAACTTGATCCCGAAACTCTCGATGGCCAGTTCGATGCCGCGCTCGAAGTAGTCCTGCTCGTTACAGGCCACAAGACACTCGATGAGACGGGCTTTGTCCTTGGCGGACACGAGGTTGATGCCCACAGCCTCGCCAAGCGCGTTCTCCACCTTCTTGCTGAGCAGGTGCACGTAACCTTCGGCGTCGACGGTGTACTTGACCTCCTCCTCGGCGACGGTGGCCGTGTTCACGCAGATCACGTTGTCCCCGCGCAGGATGTTGCTCTCAAGCCGGGCGAGCACCTGCGGATCGAACACGACGTCCCCGTTCATCCACAACACCGGGCCCTCAGCGGAGGATTCAAGGGCCTTGAGCAGGCTCTTGGAGGTGTTGGTGGTGTCGAAGTTCTCGTTGTAGACGAACAGGCCGTCGGGGAACGCCTCGAGGATCGACTCGAGCTTGAACCCCACCACGGTGATCACCTTCGCCTGATCCCCGAACACCGCGGCGATGTTCTCGCGCTGCTGGCCCATGATGCTGCGACCGTCATGGAGCTTGGTCAAGGGTTTCGGCCAAGGCCTCCCGAGGCGGGTGCCCATACCTGCGGCCAGGATCGCCACCTGGATCGTCATGGGCAAACACTCCGTTCGTCGGGTTCGGGGTCAATCGTACCCTTGCACGTGAGCCGCGGGGCTGCTCCCACCCGGCTGCTATTGTGCGCCCGTGAGCGTCGCTGCGAAGGCCGGTCGACTGGTCCGGACCGAGTATCTGAGGGTGCGTCGGGCATCTCGCGACGCGAAGGACCGCAGGTTTCTGCAGGCGCAACCAGCCGTTGTCCCACCTGCCACCGTTATGGCGCACTTCGCCGACGAGGACCCCGATCTGTACCTCTACCAGTTGCGTCAGTGGTACGAGCCGCTCGTGGCTCTTGGGGAAGTTCTTCCCACGGTGATCTCCGTGCGCAAGGCCACCATCGCCAGGGTCGTGGCGCAGGAGTGTTCCTTGCCTGTGGTGTACATGCGCAATCTTCACGACATGGAGAACTACATGACTGCCGCTGATCCGCGGGTGGTCCTGTACGTCAACCAGTCGGTGCGCAATTTCCAGCTCATGCGGTACGGCCGGGCGGCGCATGTCTTCATCTCACACGGCGAGAGCGAGAAGGGCTACATGTCCAGCGGCCAGTTGCGCGCCTACGACTTCGCCTTCATCGCGGGTCAGGCCGCCTATGAGCGGATCTTGAACTCCCTTCCCATGTACGACCCAGCTGTACGGACCCGCCAGATCGGCAGGCCTCAACTGGACTTCCTGCCCGCTGACCGCAGCGGCCGCTCTGATGTGCGCACGGTGCTCTACGCGCCTACCTGGGAGGGCGACCGGCCCTCGATGGCGTACGGATCGATCGAATCCTCCGGCCGGGCTATCGTCACCGGTCTGTTGGCGGCCGGTTACCGCGTCATCTACCGCCCGCACCCGTTGTCTGGCACCCATTCGCCGGGCTACGGTTTGGCCGACAAGCAGATACGGGCGACTCTGGAGCGTGCCAATGCGCAGATGCAGCCCGGTAGTCACCCGCACGTGATCGACACAGCCGGCAAGATCGACTGGCAGATCGCCGAGTCCGACGTGGCTATCCTGGACAACTCCGCGATGGCCTTCGACTGGTTGGTCACAGGCAAACCGCTGATCGTCACGATCCCCGCCTCGGAGTCGGCTGTTGGCGCTCACAGCAACTTCTTATCGGCGTGCTACCGCCTGTCCGCGGGCGACGCCGGCGCGGCCGCGGCACTGGTCGATCGTGCCCTCGAGTCGGACACGCTGCGCGACGAGCGGGGCTATTGGGTGCAGCGGCACTTCGGCGACGTGACGGCCGGCGCATCCACCCAGCGGTTCATAAACGCGACGCGGGAGGTGTCCGTGTACGGTGCTGGCGAGGTGGCCGAGGTCGAACGGCGCGGGGGTCAAACCACCGGCGGGCGGCCGTAGCGGGCCATCTCCCAGACGGTCGACCAGGCAACCGGTCGCCGCGGCCCAGGATCGGCCGACCAGCCCTCCTGAAAACCGGACCACCACGAGTGCCAAGCCTGGGCGTCACTGCGCGACCGGATCCGTTGCACTGCCGTCCACGTGGCGATGTAGGGGATCCCGACCGGCCAAGGCAGATTCCTGCGTGCCAGCCAAACCCGGTTGCGCGCATTGAGCCGGTAGTACTCGTCGTGGCGGCGTGGGTCGATGACCGGATGGTGGGCCACAAGATCACCGGCGTACCAGACGATCCGGTCGCAGTCCCAGACCCGCCAGGCCAACTCGATGCCCTCGTGGGCGTAGAAGAATGGATCGGGCCAGCCGCCGGTGCACTCGAAGACATCGCGCGGGATCGCAACCGCTCCCTCCCAGACGCTGAACACCGCGCTGCTGTGTCGGGGATCCCCCTTGTGCATCCGGGGGATCCAGCGAGTGGGATCACCGGCCGAGTCGGGGTCTGTGACGCGCGGCTGGATGAGGCCGAACCGGGGATTCGCCTCGAACATGGCAGAAATCCGGGCCAGCGTATCCACCTCAGGCAGCCACGCGTCGTCGTCGAGAAAGAAGATCATCGGCGCAGTGGTGGCGCCGACGCCGGCGTTACGCCCTGCGGGAATCCCGACGTTCTCGCTCAGACCCAGGCCCCGGACCCCGGCAGGCAGATCCGTGGGTTCCCAGCCATTACCCACGACGAGCACGTCGCAGGTGACGTCTTGCTGTGCCAGGACCGAATCAATGGCTCGGCGTAACTCGGTGGGCCGCAGCCCTTGCGTAAGCAGCACCACGGCGTAGTCGGTGGACATCAACTCACGCAGATGGACGAATCAGCGGTCTTCGGCGCGGACGTATCGGCCGGGTCCTTCTTCTGTTTCTTGGTGATGACGGGGCTGATCGAGGTGAAGTCGGTGCCGACCTTCAGCACGATGCTGGTTCCCGCCGACGTCTTGACCTTGGTCTCGGTGGCCCCCGCGGCGTAAGCCAGCGTGCGAGCCGCCTCGGCCTTGTCGGGTGCGTACGTCAGGCTCGTCGTGGCGACATCGGTGTCGCTGCCCCGGGTCGCTACGACGTTGTAGCCCTGGGCCTGCAGTTCCTCGGCCACCTTGAGTGCGAAGTTCGGTTGCGGAGTCCCGTTGACCACGACCACGTCGATTGACTCGGGCGGAACGGTCAAGGGATCCTGGCCGGGCGGCACGGTGGCAGGTTCCGGCCAGGGCTTGTCGTTGATGACGGCCTTGAACATCTTCTCGGACTTGACGGGGTCCCAGGAGACAGTGGACATGTCGGAGTTGTACGTGAACGGGACGGTCACGAACGTCACGTCCGACGGACGGATGTCGACCATCGACTCAGCTATCTGCTGGATCGACTTGAGGCTGGAGAGGTTCTGGTCGGTCGTCAGCGACTTCGTGCCGGCGTCCAGAAGATTGAAGAGCTTGATCGGGTTGGTGAGCACACCGGCGCTGGTGACCTTACGGATCATCGAGGAGATGAAGTCCTGTTGGCGCTGGATCCGCTGGATGTCGCTGCCGTCCCCGAGGGTCTCGCGGGCACGCACGAAGGCCAGGGCGTCCTCTCCGCTGATCGTCTGCTTGCCGGCCGGCAGGTTCAGCCGTGAGTGGTAGTCGTTGACCGGTTCGCGCAGGCAGACCTCAACCCCGCCGACGGCATCGACCATCTTCTTGAAACCGTTGAAGTCGACGACCACGAAATGGTCGACGTAAATGCCGGTGAGTTGCTCCACGGCCTTGATCGTGCAGCCCGGACCGCCGATGTCGAAGGCTTCGTTGAACCGGCCGGTGTACCCACCCTGGGGGACGCCTTGGCTGTTCTTGCAGGTGGGCAGTGTCACTAGCGAGTCGCGCGGGATGCTCATTCCCAGAGCGCGAGTGCGATCCCCGGAGATGTGGAACAGAAGAGTCGTGTCACTTCGCTGACCCTCGATACCGGCGTTGGCCGAGTTGCCGTACTTCTTGTTGTTGCCCTTGCCGGTGCGGCTGTCCGAGCCCATCACCAGTATGTTGATGGGCTCCGTGGGGGAGACTTCCTTGACGGGCCGGGTTCCGAGCTGGTCGGTGGTGTCGAGGGTGTTGATGTTGCTATCGAGGCGGTTGTACAGCACTGCTCCGGCAGCGGCAGCGCCCGTGGCCACGAGGACCAGCGACGAGGCGATTCCGGCGAGCACGCGCGGCCAACGACGGCGTCGAGCAGCCATTGTCCTCCGATCCTCAGGATTCCAGGGTACAGGTGGGTTTTCAGCTTTCGGTTAACCTGTGATCAATACCGTCGTTCGTGTGTTGACGGCTGCAGTTGGCTTCCTGCGACACGCGTCCGATATGTGAACAGTTCTGCCACTGCCGGCCCTGGGTTACGACACTTGGACGCGCGCCGGGGTGACCCTGGTTCCTGCAGTCTGATCCGCTCGTCCCGAGAGGTTGGTGCTTGATTTGCGCTCGCGGTTGAGTCTGGTCGTGACGGCGGTGCTTGCCGTGGTCGTCGCGCTACCTGTGATCAGCATGCCCGGTTCCTCCCCGCGTCCGGTGCCCACACGGGTCCAGACCCTGTCCCTTGATGGCATCTCCATGGGTGGCAGTCGGGGCATGTCCGGGGTCGAGCAGCCGACGGCGTCGCGCAGTTCGGTGGTCGAAACCAAACCATTCGGCCTCGTCGGGTTGTCCTGGGACCAGCCGCCTTCGCCCGGTTCCCTGGTGAAAGTCCGGGTCCGCGAGAAGGACGGCTGGACACCGTGGCTGAACATCCCGTTCCACGACGACCACGGCCCCGATCCAGCCTCGGGGGAGGGCGAGGATGCGCGCTCGGGCACCGACCCCATGCTGACCGGGCAGTCGGATGCAGTGCAGGTCTGGGTCCAGACCCCCGATGGCAAGGCCCCGCCCAACACCGAGGTGCACCTGGTGGACACCGATGATGTCGGAATCCAGCAGAGCCCGCTGTCGCAGGCCGCCGCAGCGCCCGGAATGCCGCCCATCGTCACCCGCGCTCAGTGGGGCGCCGATGAGAGTATGCGCAACCGGGACCCGATCTACTCCAATGCTGTGAAGGTCGGCTTCGTCCATCACACCGTCTCGAGCAGTACCTACAGCCCTGAGCAGGCCGCCTCGCAGGTCCGTAATCTCTACGCCTGGTACACCGAGGGCCTGAAGTACTCCGACATGGCCTACAACTTCCTTGTAGACCGCTTCGGCACCCTGTACGAAGGTCGCTACGGGGGCATGAATAGGCCCGTGGTCGGGGGGCATACCGCGGGTTTGAACACCGACAGTTTCGCGGTGTCGGCAATGGGCAACTTCGAGGAGTACAACCCCTCCGACGAGAAGATGGATGCGATCAAGGAGTCGATCGCCCAGCTCATGGCGTGGAAGCTCGGGCTCACCAAACGAGACCCGGGGGGCAAGGACACGCTGGTCAGCAATGGTTCCCTGGGCAGCGGTTACTGGGAGGCCGGCGAGACCGCCACGTTGAATCGGGTCTCCGGGCACAAGGACGCCGGGAACACAGCCTGTCCTGGCAAGTACCTGTATGCCCAGGTCGGCGCCATCCGGGCCCGCGCATCGCAGATCTATCGCTCGGGTGGCGTGCCACCGCCCGACATCCCGGACCTGATCACCCCTGATCCGGTCAGTGACGAGTTCCACTTCCGCGGTTCGGGTTCTGGTGACGGTGTGGGTGTGCCCAAGGCAGGTGTCCTCGGGCAGGCGCGGCAGGGTAAGAAGGCTAGCGCCATACTCAGGCACTACTTGACAGGTGCGGCGGTCAAACCAGCCGACGACAACAGGGTCCTCTGGGTGATGCTCGCGAGGCGTGCTCAATTGCCCCTGAGCACGCAAGCCCTCGTCAGAGGGGGTGGCTCGTTCAAGGTCTCCGCCGGCAAACAGGCTCTGGTCGGTGACAAGCGGACGCGCGCGCGCCTGCGGGTCGAGGGCGACCGTGTGGTCGTGGAGCGCAAGGTAGCCAAGAAGTGGCAGCGCGCCGCCGCGGGCACCCGCGTGTCGGTTCGTTGGGCGGGCACGCGCACAGCCGGGAAGTTGGGCAGCTCGGCCACGGCCCTTCAAATCGGCGACGACCTCGTGCGGGCCGGCGCGGTGCGCGTCGAGGTGCGTGACGGGGTTCTGCAGGCGGTCGCATTGGTGCGCGTACACGACGAGTACCTGCCGTACCTGGCCGCGTCGACGCCCGGCTGGCCGGACCAGGCCCAACGTGTCATGGCTGTCATCGCCCGCTCGGCGGCTTTGGCCAGACAATGGGATCCGCAGTGCGGCTGCCACATCGGCGACGAGGGGTTCCTGGGTCAGAAGGCGGCTTCGACCAAGGGTTACCAGCAGTGGCGCAAAGCGGTCGCTGCCACATCCTCGTCTGCCAGCAAGGGGCTGGTCGTCTCGTACGGGTCGGCGCCGCTGGAGGTCCCCGTCTTCGAAGCCAGCGGTGGGGCGACTTTGAACGCAGCGGACGTGTGGGGCAAGGACCTCCCGTGGGCCCGCAGCGTCGACGACCCGTGGAGCCTTCAGAAGCGCAACTCGAGGTACGCGTCGTGGCAGATGCAGACCCGGCCCCAAGCTGACGTGGCCGCACTGTTCGGGTTGCCCGACGTCGTCCAGCTCGATCTGCGAAACCGGTTGACCGGGGGAGCGGTTGCCACCGCCATCGCCACCAGTTCAGGCGGGCAGACCTCGTCGATCTCCGGGGAGAGGCTGCGCACAGGTCTGCAGTTGCCTTCGGCGTACATCGCGCGCGGCGCGACCCAGGCCCCCACCACGGCAACTTCCCTGTCGACGTCCCTGGCGGCTGGGCGCGGGGGTGCGCCGGTCGTCGTTCAGGCCAGCGACACCACAGTCGTGGCGCTCGCAGCAACGTTTGGTGGCGTCCAGGGCAGGCCCGTTTACGTGATCGGTGGAAGCGGTCCGGACGCTGCCGCGCGCAAGGCGCTGAGGCCGGCCAGGACTCTGACCGCCGTGGGTGCCTTCAGCCCGGCGGCATTGAAAGCAGTGTCCAAACTGGCCACGGTGCGCCGTGTGCGGGCGGACTCCGTCGGCGCCCTGTCCCTGGCATTGGCCCGGGCCGGACAGCACTCAACTCGTCGGGCCGTCTTCGTCGGACGGGCCGACAACCCTTCGGCCATGGCCAGCGCCGCAATGGGTGCGGTGCGGGCCAAGGGCTACCTGCTGGCCGTTCAGGAGGTCCCGTCGGCCGCGGCCGTCAAGTTCGTCAAGGCCCACGGCACCCGAACAGTGGTGGTGGCCGGACGCAAGGAACTGTCCAACCGTGCTGCGGCGGCGCTGCGACGTCCAGTGCGCCTGGCCACGCAGAAGGCGGTCCTGCGCGCGGCACGGATCGCCCGGTTGGGTCCACGCCGTGGTGAAGCGATCCTCGTGGACTCCCGGCGGGTCATGGCCGCGGCGGTCGCTGCGGCAACGGGGCGCGCGGTTCTCATGGTGACGCCCGGCAAGGGCAACGGCGCTGGCTTGCGTTTCCTGCAAAGCAGCCCGGCGATCGCCAACGTTCGCGCTGTTGGTGTGGCCACCGCAGTGCTCTCGGCGGCCCGGCGGGCCTGACCCGAAGCCGACCCGATCAGCGGGCCACAGCAGTGGTCTGCTCCTGGCCGGGTGAGTCGGCGTACACCACCGCCGCGTCCACTGCGATAGCGCCGGCGATCGTGGCCATGACGCCGCTGAGATCGCAGAGCGCAAGGTTCGTCAGGAGTCTGCCCCCGGCCACCAGTCCGACGCCGCGGGCGTATGCGGTGGCCTCGGCCAGAAGGCCACCGGCATCAGGGCCTGCGGCCATCGAGCCCATCGGCGGGGCTGGCAGCACGAGTTGGTCGGGCATGACGCGGACGTCGGCTGGGAAGTTCCACTCGGCCTGGCTGCCGATCGGCGGTGTGGCCATGCCGAACGGGTCGGCAACCACCAACACGTCCGGGTCACCCTCGGTCGACACCGTCAGGTCCGCGTCACCGAAGCCCACCTGCGCGCCTGCCTCCCACGCGGCCACCAGCCAGACCGCTGCCATCCAGTGCAGGGGCAGGGCCAGACCGACGGTGTCGCCGACGTCCACGTCGGCCTCGAGACGCAGGAAGTTAACGGTCTTGGTGACCCAGTTGTCGAACGTCACGTGGGACAACTCGACGCGGCCTTGTGTGCAGTCGGTGATCAGCGGGGAGGAGCCGTGGCTGCGCAGGGCGCTCAATCGGGCTTCACGCAGGGAGGACACGGTGTGATGTTAACCTCGCCTGCTGCGGTGCTCCCTGGCAGACTGTGGCGGTGCTCGAGTCGATTCTGTTGGTGGGTGGCAAGGGGACCCGGCTGCGGCCCTTGACGATCAACACTCCGAAGCCGATGCTCCCGGTTGCCGGGGTGCCGTTCACCGAGCATCAGATCGCCATAGCCCGTGCAGCAGGTGTGACGCGCGTCGCGCTTGGAACCTCCTACCGCGCGGAGGTCTTCAGCGACTACTTCGGCGACGGTTCGGACTTCGGTGTCGCCCTCGACTACCGGGTCGAGACCGAGCCGCTGGGCACGGGTGGGGCGATCCGCAACGCCGCGGATGCTCTGACATGCGGACCAGACGACCCGGTTGTGGTCTTCAACGGGGACATCCTCACGGGGCTGGACATACAGGCCCTGGTCGGGGCATGGCGGGAGTCGGACGCCGATGTGGCGTTGTACCTCACTCGTGTGGACGATCCACGGGCGTTCGGGCTGGTGCCCACTGTCGGCGATAGGGTCACGGCCTTCCTGGAGAAGCCGCAGACCCCGGAGGAGATCGTCACGGACCAGATCAACGCCGGCTGCTACATCTTCCGCCGGCGGGTGATCGATGAGATCCCGCAGGGCCGGCCGGTCAGTGTGGAGCGCGAGACGTTCCCGGGGTTGCTCGCGGAAGGCCGCACGGTGGTCGGCTGGGTCGATCCGGGTTACTGGCTGGACCTGGGTACACCTCTGGCCTTTGCCAAGGGTAGTGCCGACATCGTCACCGGCGCGGTGGCCTCACCTGCGCTCGTGGGCGGCACGGGCGATTCCTGGATGGCAGCCGACGCGGTCGTCTCGGGTGCCTGCAGTGGGGGCACTGCGGTGGGCCGAGGCGCCGTCGTGGGTGCCGGGTCCAGCGTCATCGGTTCGGTTTTGTTCGACGGTGCGCAGGTCGGCCGCGACGTCGTCGTTCAGGACAGCATCATCGGTGCCGGCGCCCGCATCGGCGACGGCTGCGTGCTGCGATCAGTGGTCGTCGGCGACGGGGCCCGCATAGGGACAGGCAACGAGCTGCTAGACGGGGTGCGCGTCTGGCCCGATGTGGTCGTGGGCGACTGCGCAGTGCGCTTCAGTTCCGACCAGTAGGTCCTCAGCGCACGAGCCAGTGCGCGCCGAGTTCGGCGCTCGGCCGCTGCGGCGCCGGTGCTGCCGGCCAGCCGATCGCGACAGCGCCCAGCGGCTGCCACGTGCCCGGGATGTCCAGGGCTGCGGCCACCACCGGCGGGCAGAAGACCGTGCTCGAGATCCACGCCGAGCCCAAACCGGACGCGGACAGGGCCACGAGCAGGTTCTCGACCGCTGCGCCGCCGGCCACCAGGAACAGGTCGCGCTCGAAACCGTTGCGTCGCTGATCGGGGTACGTGTGGGTCGCGCCGTCGAGTTCACTGAAGGCCAGGACCACCTCGGGGGCATTGCGCAGGACGTCTCCTCGGCGTACCCGCTTGGCGATGGAGTCCTGACTGAATCCGTCGGCGCGCAAGTCCGCGACCCACTGCTCGAGCATCGCGTCCAGCACCCGCTGGCGTGACTCGCGCAGCAACACGAATCGCCAGGGCCGGGTGTGGTGCGGGCTCGGGGCGG
Organism: uncultured Actinomycetota bacterium; assembly: GCA_963818505.1. GTDB lineage: Bacteria > Actinomycetota > Actinomycetes > S36-B12 > UBA10799 > JADKAV01. The sequence goes on along the minus strand of CAWFSJ010000006.1, from coordinate 77,427 downwards.
TGCAGGCGGCGGCGACGGCGTTCTCGAGCAGGTCCAAGGGCACTGGTTCGTCGGTGAACGCGCGCACGGTGCGCCGACCGGTCACTGCGCTCTCGCGGGCCTGCCTGGTGCCCAGACTGAACAGGTCCTCGTCGCTTGCCCGGATCAGGTCCGCCGCGGTCCCCGATCCGATCAGATTCAGCCCGCGCACGACAGCCACCGGGGTGCGCCCCGTCTTGCCTTTGACCAGGTCCGCCGCCGCCGCGATCTCATCGGCCACGCCGACCTGGGTCATCTCCAGGGTCTGTCCGTTGTCGTCGGGGGTTCCGCGAAGGTCAACCAGCGCGGTGATGCCATGGCTGCCGAGCGCGAAGTCGGTGACTCCGTTCCGCCAGGGCCTGCCGGCGGAATCGGTGATCACCACGGCCAGTCCGAGCGCCTCGGACAGGCCGCGCGCGCTGGCATCGGGATCCCTGGGCAGTCGCAGGACCCGGTCGGTGTTTGAGCGGTCGACCCCCGCCGAGGCCATGACGACTCCGAGGTGGTTCTCGACGATCCGCAGGTCACCGCGCTGCGCCACCGTACGCACCGTGTCGGCCTCGATGGCGCCGTCCCGGTCGGGCGCCCACTGCCCCTCGACCTTGCTGATGACCTTCGAACTGACAACCAGGATGTCGCCGGTCGACGTGCCCGCGCTCCCATCCGGCCAAAGCAGGGCCGAAAGTGCGTTGCGCAGGACCGCAACCAGGTCGGTGCTCTGGTCGAACTCCGGCAGACCGGGGACCGCGACGACCTGCATCACAGAACGAGCCCGAGCGTCTCCACGGCGAGACTCACTGCCGCTTGTTCGTCGACCATCAGCGTCGAAGTCGCCAGGCTCGACCGGACTGTGGGCGGCGGTTCGTCACCGCGCTCGTAGACCCATGCATCGAGGATGCCGCCGTGCCCCCGGGCGCCATAGTGTTCGGCCACCCCGGCAGCGCTCGCCTGGACGCCGATGGTCGTGAGGCACGTGTCGGCCATCCCCTTCACCGGCCGCCCGCCGATGATGCCCGAAACACCGACCACCGGCGCGGGACCGTCCACGAGGGCATCGCGTACGCCGGCGACCGCAAGGATGGGGCCGATGCTGACCACCGGGTTCGAGGGCGGCAGTACGACGACGTCTGCCGCGCTGATGGCCTCGAGAACGCCGGGGGCCGGGCTGGCCTCATCGATGCCCACGAATCGGAACTCCAGCGCGGGCAATTGCGCCCGGTGTTGAACCCACCATTGCTGGAAGTGCATCGCGTAGGTTCGGTCCCCATCGCGAACGACAACGTGGGTCTCCACCCGGTCGTCGGTCATCGGCAGAAGCCGCACGCCGGGCTGCCAGCGACGGCACAGGGCTTCGGTGATCTCCGACAATGGGAAGCCCCCGTTGAGCAACTGCGTGCGGACCATATGGGTGGCGATGTCGCGGTCGCCGAGGGTGAACCACAGCGGATCGAAGTCGTAGGCCTGTAGTTCCGCCAGCACGCTGTACGTCTCTTGTGAGCGTCCCCATCCACGTTCGGTGTCGATGCCGCCGCCGAGGGTATACATCACCGTGTCCAGGTCGGGGCACACCTTCAGACCGTGCAGCCAGATGTCGTCGGCGGTATTCCCGATGACCGTGATGTCAGCTTCGGGAAAAGCCGCCCGCAGACCCTGCAGGAACCGGGCGCCGCCCACGCCACCGGCCAGGACCGTGATCTGCATGCGAACATCCCTTCCGAGTCGCTCGATTAGGCTTCAGAGGTGACTCTACGTCGGGTGCTGGCCCGTGCCGAACGCGCCGTTTCCCTCGACGTGGACGAGGTCGAGGCGCTGCTCGGTGCCCGTGATGACGACCTTGAGGCGTTGTGCGCCATCGCGGCAGGCATGCGGGACCGCAGTTGCGCCACAGTGACCTACTCGCCCAAGGTGTTCATCCCGGTGACCCACCTGTGCCGCGACCGTTGTCACTACTGCACGTTCGCGACTGATCCCGCGAGCCTGCGACAACTCGGACGCAATCCCTTCCTCGAGATCGACGAGGCGGTAGCCGTCGCCGAGCAGGGGGCCCGCGCGGGTTGCGCAGAGGCCCTGCTGACATTGGGCGACACGCCTGAGGATCGTTGGCCGGCGGCCCGGCAGTGGCTCGACGAGCGGGGCTTCGACAGCACCTCCGATTACGTGCGGGCGGTTGCTATCGCGATCCTGGAGGGCACCGGCCTGCTGCCCCACGCCAATCCCGGGGTCATGACCTGGGACCAGATGACCCGGCTACGGCCGGTGGCACCGAGCATGGGGATGATGCTGGAGACCACCTCAGCGCGCCTGTTCACCACACCCGGAGCCGTGCATTACGGATCCCCGGACAAGGACCCCCAGGTCAGGCTGCGGGTGTTGCGCGAAGCCGGGCGGCTGGCGATCCCGTTCACGACCGGTCTGCTGATCGGGATCGGCGAGACACTGGCCGAGCGGGCCGAGTCGCTGCTGGCCCTGCGTTCGGTCGAGCGCGAGTTCCACGGGATCCAAGAAGTGATCATTCAGAACTTCCGCGCCAAGCCGGGTACCGCGATGGCCGGCGCCCCTGACGCCGACATGCAGCAATACCGTGCGGCGATCGCGACGGCCCGGGTGGTTCTCGGCACGTCCGTGCATTTGCAGGCGCCGCCGAACCTCACCGACGAATCCGAACTCGCTGGGCTGCTGGGCGCCGGGATCGACGACTGGGGCGGGGTGAGCCCGGTGACGGCGGACTTCGTCAATCCCGAGCGGCCGTGGCCGAGCATCGAGGTCCTGCGCGAGGTCACAGCCGCTGCGGGGCTGGACCTGCGCCCCCGCTTGACGATCCACCCCGAGTTCATCGCACGCGGTGATGCCTGGCTGGACCCGCGGCTCAAACCATTCGTGGCGGCACTGGCAGACCCGACCGGGCTGCTGGACCCGCAGCGGCGTCCAGCCCCGCGGCCCTGGCAGGAGCAGACAGACTACGAAGGGTTTTCCGCGACCGGATCGGGACGCACCGACCTGGCCGTGACAATCGATATCCGTGGGCGCGATACCGAGCGGCGATCGGACTTCGACACCGCGTTCGGCTCCTGGGACGCCTTGAGCGTGGGCGAGGGTCCTGCGGTCATTGTGGGCGACTTCCACAAGGCCTTGGACCTCGCGGGTTCCGACCCCGGCAAGTTGAGCGATGAGTCGAACGAGGATCTGGCGCTTGCGTTGTTCGCCGCCACGGGCGAGCAGGTCGCGCAGGTGGCTCGGGTTGCGGACGAACTTCGACGCGCACGGGTCGGCGACGAGGTCACATACGTGGTCAACCGCAACATCAACTTCACGAACGTCTGTTACACCGGATGCCGGTTCTGCGCCTTCGCCCAGCGCGAATCCGACGCCGATGCCTTCACCCTCAGCAGCGACGAGATCGCCAGCAGAGTGCTGGAGGCTGCGGCTGCCGGAGCCACTGAGATCTGCATGCAGGGTGGCATCCATCCGCGCCTGCCCGGTTCTGCCTACTTCGACCTGGCCCGCACGGTCAAAGCGGCCGACCCCGGGATGCACCTGCACGCCTTCAGTCCGATGGAGGTGGTCAACGGCGCAACCCGCTGCGACATACCGGTGGCGGAGTTCCTGGCCCGTGCCAAGCAGGCGGGTTTGGACTCGATCCCGGGCACAGCCGCCGAGATCCTCGACGACGACGTGAGATGGGTCCTCACGAAGGGCAAACTGCCGACCAGCGCCTGGGTCGAGGTCGTGACCGCCGCTCACACGGTGGGCCTTCGGTCGAGCTCGACGATGATGTACGGGCATGTGGACACCCCGGTTCACTGGGTCCGGCACCTGCGGCTTCTGCGCAGGATCCAGGAACAGACCAACGGGTTCACAGAATTCGTGGGGCTGCCGTTCGTGCACCACAACGCACCGCTGTACCTGGCGGGCAAAGCCCGGGCGGGCTCCACGGTCCGCGAGGACACGCTGGTCACGGCGATGGCCAGGCTGTTGCTCGACGGTGCGATCGAGAACATCCAGGTGTCCTGGGTCAAACTCGGCCCTGCCGGAGCCGCCCACTTGCTCGGTGCCGGGGCGAACGACCTCGGCGGAACCCTGATGGAGGAGACGATCAGCCGCATGGCCGGGTCGGCCCATGGGTCCTCGGTCAGCGTCGCCGAACTGCACGAAATGGCGGCTTTGGCCGGTCGTCCGGCCAGGCAACGCACGACGGTCTACGCGGATGTTCCGGTCGTGGGCGCAATCAGTGACACACAGTGACCTGAGTCGGAACCCGCCCTTCTCCATATTTCTGGGCATTTCGTGCTATTTCGGGCTTTTCTTCCCGGTTGCGGCGTGTCTGCTTGCAAATTTGCGGCGGTTATCCACAGATTCTCTCGTCCGAACGGACATTCTCGCCAGTTCCGGTTGAGCCATTACTTACGGCCATGTAATTTCATCGGTGTTGTCACTGGTCGCGGGAAGCCTCCAGGGCAGCGAAAACCGAAGTTCAATGAAGCGCACCGGGGCGCGGAAGTGGAGCAAACATGGAGTCGATCGTCAGGTTGCCGATGTCGGAGACCGAGGAACTCAGTTGGCAGGAACGGGCATTGTGTGCGGAGACCGACCCTGAGTCGTTCTTCCCTGAGAAGGGTGGATCCACCAGAGAGGCCAAGCGGATCTGCGGCTCCTGCGAGGTGCGGCGGGAATGCCTGGAGTACGCGCTGGAGAACGACGAGCGTTTCGGGATCTGGGGCGGGCTCTCCGAGCGTGAGCGCCGCCGCCTCAAGCGCGCCGCCGGCTGAGGTCAACTGCGCTTCTTCCCACTTTCTTCCCCGAGAAATCAATACAGACATCCAAAGGGTGGCTCGCCAGCGTGGTGAGCCACCCTTTGTCATACCCCCCGCTGCTCCGGTTAGAGGTTGTGGCGTTGGTTAGCGAAACAACGCGTGGATTCGCTAACCAACAGCACAACCTCTAACCAACAGGCTTGGGATACAGACATCCAAAGGTGGCTCGCCAGCGTGGTGAGCCACCCTTTGTCATACCCCCCGTTAGAGTCAGCCACATGTTGATGCGTGTGGGTCATCGCGCCAGGCAGCAAACCCCTGCGCAGGCAGGTCCCGGCGTCGTCTGGTCCTCAGCCTCAGCACGGGCTCGCTCACGGCGGCGTGACCGTAGGGGCCGTGGTGTTAGAGGACCCCTGGCGCCCAGGGCTGTGCCGCTCTCGCGCAGTCGTTCCGACGAGTTCGACGAGCAGGTGCTCGTGGCTTGGGATCGCTTAACCGCAGGTCATCCCGAACTGCAGTTCATCGAGGTGGCGGTCAGCGATGTGCCCGAGCCGGATGAGCCCCATCTGGCAGTGTTCGACCCCGCCGACGCGGGACTCAGCGCACGGATCACGGTGTACCGCTGGGCCTTGGAGTTGCGGGCGGGCTCGCCGGCAACTCGCAACCGGCTGCTCAAGGATGTGCTGGCTGAGTTGGCAGGGGTGTTCCTGGGCCGTGGTGCAGAGCGGATCGACCCGGAGTACCCGCGTGTCTGAGGCGGGTTCGGCCGGGACCGATGCCCCCGGTTACCGTGGCCACGTGAATGCCCGCAGCTGCTCACGGCCGTCATGTCGACGCCAGGCCGTGTCCACGCTCACCTACGTCTACGCCGAGTCGACCGCGGTACTGGGACCTCTGGCGACGTTCGCCGAGCCGCACTCCTACGACCTGTGCGAGGAGCATTCCAACCGACTGACCGCCCCGCGCGGCTGGGAGGTTGTGCGCCTGGATCCGGACCCGGATGCCCTGCTGCCCTCTAACGACGATCTACAGGCCCTGGCCGACGCCGTGCGGTCAGCGGCGCGGCCAACGACTGCCCCGGCGGTGGTCCACGAAGAATCGGGTCAACTCACTGTGGGTGGCAAAGGCCATCTGCGCGTGTTGCGTCCCATCGAATAGCCTGACGGCCATGAGCCAAACCCCTGCCGGGTTCCCGGCTGATCTGGTGTCTGCGCTGATCAAGGCCTACGACGTGCGTGGTCTTGTTGACGAGCAGTTGACCCCCGACTTCGTCAGAGCCGCTGGAGCGGCCTTCGTTGAGGCGCTGCGCCTGCGGGAGGCGGGATGTGTCGTGGTGGGTCACGACATGCGCCCTTCCTCCCCGGCCTTCGCGGCAGCCTTCGCCGAGGGTGTCACCGCCCACGGCGTCGACGTGATCATGATCGGCCTCTGCTCCACCGACGGGCTGTACTACGCGTCGGGAAGCCTCGACATGCCCGGTGCGATGTTCACGGCGAGCCACAATCCGGCCGCTTACAACGGGATCAAGATGTGCCGGGCAGGTGCCGCACCTGTGGGTCAGGACAGCGGTCTGCGTGATATCGCAGAACTTCTTGTGTCCGGGGTCGGCGGGTACGACGGTCAGGTGGGCAAGATCTCGTCGCGCGAGATGCTGCATGAGTACGCGTCGTACCTCGTCGGCTTGGTGGCGCCGGCGACCCGTCGGCTCAAGGTCGTTGCCGACGCTGGGAACGGGATGGCCGGCCTCACGACGCCGGTGGTCTTCGAGCAACTGCCGGTGGACCTCGAGGCGCTCTACTTCGAGCTCGACGGCTCGTTCCCGAACCACGAAGCCAACCCCATCGACCCGGCCAACCTCGTGGACCTGCAAGCCGCGGTGCGGGCCTCCGGTGCCGATCTCGGACTGGCCTTCGACGGAGATGCGGATCGGTGTTTCGTCGTCGACGAGCGCGGCGAACTGGTCAACCCGTCCACGATCACCGGGCTGATCGCGGCCCAGGAGTTGCGCCGCGTCCCCGGGGCCCCGGTGATCCACAACCTGATCACCTCGCGCTCGGTCCCGGAGATCATCGCCGAGAACGGGGGTGTCCCAGTCGTGACCCGCGTGGGACATTCGTTCATCAAAGCGACGATGGCCCAGACGGGGGCCGTGTTCGGCGGCGAGCACTCCGGGCACTTCTACTTCAAGGACTTCTGGCGTGCTGACAGCGGAATGCTGGCCGCGCTGCACGTCATGTCGAGTCTGTCCAATGCCCCGGAAGGCACGACCTTGTCCCAGCTTCTCGCTGCGTACAGCCGGTATGCGATGTCCGGTGAGATCAACACCGAGGTGGCCGACCAAGCCGCAGCTATGGCTGCAGTCCGTGCCCACTTCACCGGCCGCGACGTCACATTCTCCGAGCTTGACGGCCTCACCGTCGATGGCGGCACATGGTGGGTCAATGTACGTCCGAGCAACACCGAACCGCTGTTGCGCCTCAACGCAGAGGCTCCGGATGAGCAGCAGATGGCCGCCCTTCGCGACGAGGTGCTGGCGATCTACCGCTGAGGCCGTCGTGTGCGCCGCCGTCGATCCAAGCCCACCCAATAGGCTGGGACGGTGAATCTGGACCCACTGCTGTTGGACGTTCTGGCGTGTCCGTGCCCTGCGCACGCACCGGTGAACCAACGTGATTCCTCGCTGGTCTGCTCGGTGTGCCAGGCCGAGTTCCCGATCCGCGATGGGATCCCGGTGATGCTCATCGACCAGGCGACCCCCGGCCCATCCGGGGTGGTCGGGGAACCTGAGAGCCCGTGAGCCTCGACGACACACTGCTGGATGACCCGGCCGGATTGGTGGAGATAGACGCCCACCGGATGCTGGCCAGTACGGCATCGGCGGGAGCGGCCGTGCGTGCGGCGCTGCATGCCGACTCCGCATCGCTGCTGGAGCCCCTGGCCGATCAAGGAAGGCCCCGCAGCCTCATCGTCGTCGGCGCAGGTGGTTCCAGCGCCCCTGGCGAGGTGCTCGCCGCTGTCGCCGGGCGGGGCTCCCCGTTGCCGGTCTTCGCCCTCGGCGGGCCGACGCTGCCCGGCTGGATCGGGCCGATGGACCTGGTGGTCGCAGTCTCGGCCTCGGGGCGCACCCCCGAGGTCCTTACCTTCGTTGCCGAGGCCCAGCGCCGCGGGAGTTCGGTGTTGGGGATCGGCGCGGCCGACTCCCCATTGCACGAGGCCTGCGCTCGCACCCGTGGGGTGGCCTTCTGGCCGGTATCGCGGCGCAGCGCTCTGCAGGACGTGCAGAAGGCACGCAGTCTGCTCTGGTCGCTGTCGGCGCCATTGATCCTGCTCGCTGGTCAGATGGGCCTGGTAGCTCACGCCAGGCAGGCTCTGGAGGCCGCCGCTGACCGGCTCGACGAGGGCTCGATCGCCTACGGGCCCGAAGTGGCGACCGCGGACAATCCGGCGAAGGCACTGAGCATCCACCTCACCGCGGGGCTGCCGGTCGTCTGGGGCAGCGGCGATGTCGGTGTGGTCGCAGCCAGGCGCCTTGGTCGGCAGTTGGCTGAGAACGCCGACTGGCCCAGCGTCGTGGGAGCGTTGCCCGAGGCCGTGCGCACGCATGCGGGTCTATTGCGTGGGCCTTGGGCGGTGCCGCTCAGCGAGGAGGACATCTTCCGCGACCGGACCCTGGACGATCAGCCCGCGCCGCGTCTGCGGGTCCTGTTGGTGCGCGACGGGGCAGAACACCCCGACACCGCCGTGCTTGCCGACGCTGTGGTGCAGACCTGCGAGCGCAACGAAGTCGCCTGCGAGAGCGTTGCCAGTGACACCGGACACCCCGTAGAACAACTGGCCGAATTGGTCGCCCTGATGGATTTCGCCAGTGTGTACGCTGCGCTGATGCAGCACCGCGACCCCTCGGCCAGTGCCGGGGACGTCGACCCGCGCTTCGGCAGTCGCGATCCGCTCCAGGGCAGGTGAGCGCGTGCAGATCGTGAACGGTCACCTGCAGGCCTACGACTGGGGACCTGTGGACGGGCTGGCCGCCTGGACCGCCGCCACCGGTGAACCGCAGGCGGAACTGTGGTTCGGGACCCATCCGAACGGGCCGTCACCGCTGCGCGACGCAAGCGGCAGGGCCGCGACGCCGACCGGCATCCTCACCAAGATCCTGGCAGCCGCACGCCCACTGTCCCTGCAGATCCATCCCCGCGCGGATTTCGCCCGAGAGTGGTTCGCGGCCCAACGTGCCGATCCCTCTCTGCCGACGCTGCTGGCTGACCCCTTCGCCAAGGCAGAGATGCTCATCGCACTGGAACCGTTCGTGATCCTCGAGGGTTTCCGTGACCCTGGTGTCAGCGCAACGGTATTCGACGATCTCGCAGGGCCGCTTCTACCTGCTGGAGCCTGCCTGCATGACGGCGACATAGGTCAGGGGATCCGTCACCTTCTGGGGCTGGACCCCGCCGACGTGGCGCGCCTCGCCCCTTACCTGCCCTCGGCCTTCGCCCGGGCGGGGCTCAACGCGCACGCGCAGCAGGTGATCGAGGAAGTGCTCGACCGCTTCCCTGGCGATCCCGGGGTGTTCGTGGCGGCGATGTTGCACTCACGCACGCTGGCACCGGGGGAGGCGGTCTACGTCGACCCAGGGACCGTGCACGCCTACGTGCGTGGGACCGGGATCGAGGTCATGACCAACAGCGACAACGTCCTGCGACTCGGGCTGACCAGCAAAGTGATCGCTGTCGATCCGGCGCTGGAAGCCCTCGACGTGACAGCCCAGCCCCATCCGTGCGTGCCGTTGGTGCAGGGCGGCACCTCGCGGTTCGCCCATGCGGGCGCACCGTTCGAAGTGCTTCTCGTCCACGACGATTCTGTGCGTGCCGCTGCTGGGTCGGCCAGGACCATCGTGTGCCTGGCCGGAACCGTCACCACCCAAGACGGCGTGCTTCGCCCCGGAGAGGCCATGCTTCTGTGCGCTGAGGACGAGGCCGTCGATGTGGCGGTGGCCGGCAGGGCGGTGCTGGCACGGCAAGTCGATCCGCAGCGCGTGGCAGGATGAGCCAGTGAGCACCGAAGGCGGGACCAAGGCGGTTCTGGCGGCCCTTGCCGCCAACGTCGGAATCGCCATCTCCAAGTTCGTGGCGTTCGTGCTCACGGGGTCCTCCTCGATGCTGTCGGAGGCCATCCACTCGATGGCCGACAGCGCCAACCAGGTCCTGCTGCTTGTGGGGGGCAAACGCTCCAAACGCGCGGCCGACCCGACTCACCAGTTCGGCTACTCACGCGTGCGCTACGTGTACGCATTCGTCGTGTCCATCGTGCTGTTCCTGGTCGGTGGGATCTTCTCGCTCTACGAGGGCTTCCACAAGTTCACCCACCCCGAAGAACTGCGCGACGTCGGCATCGCCTTCGGGGTGCTGCTGATCGCAGTCGCCCTGGAGGCCTTCTCCTTGCGCACCGCGATGGGTGAGGCCAACAAGTCCCGGGGGCGGCGCACACTTTTCCGGTATGTCCGCGACGCACGACAGCCGGAACTGCCCGTCGTCCTGCTCGAGGACTCCGGTGCGCTGATCGGTCTGGTCTTCGCCCTTGTCGGGGTGGGCATGGCCACAGTGACCGGTGATGCCCGCTGGGACGGGCTCGGTGCCATGGCGGTCGGGACGCTGCTGGTGGTCATCGCGGTCTTCTTGGCATTCGAGATGGCCAGCATGCTGGTGGGGGAGTCTGCTCTTCCGGAGCAGGAAGAGGCCTTGCGCGCCGCGCTGGCCGGCACGGAGGCCATCGACAAGGTGATCCACATGAAGACCCTGCATGTCGGTCCCGACGAGTTGCTCGTGGCCGTGAAGGTCGTTTTTGGCGAGGACGACAACGCAGCGCAGATCGCTGCCGGCATCAACGAGGCCGAGGCCGCCATCCGCGCGGCAGTGCCCACGGCCAGGTACGTGTACATCGAACCGGACCTCTACAAGCAGCCGACCGGCGCTGAACCCGGCGAGCAGTGATCGCATGACCAGCCCACTGCCGAGCACGACTGAGCTCCAATCCCCGTACCCGGGGGCCAGCGACGCTGCCATTGCTGCCTGGTGGCAGCGGATCCCTGTTCGCAAGCCGAGTTGGGGATTTCCCGACTTCCTGATCGCCGTGGCCCTGTGGCTGATCTTCAGTGTGGTGTCCGGGGTGCCCATCTTGATGGCGCAGGAAGGCACCGCGGCATTCGCGTGGTTGCTGCTGGTCGGGGTCGTGCTCCCGTGGCTCGGGATGGGCGGCTGGCCGTGGCTTGTGTCCCGGCTGCGAGGTAACGGGATCCGGCTGGATTTCGGGTTGCGTGTGCGATGGGCGGACGTCGGGTGGGGTCTGCTCTACGGGTTCGCCGCACTCATCGCCGCCTCGATGATCGCGGCCGGACTCACGGCACTGTTCGGTGAGTTCGACTCCAGCGCGGGGGAGGTCGCGGCCAACCTCAACGACTTCCCCGTGGCCCGCTTCTTCTTCGCCCTGGCCGTCGGCTTCGGGGCGCCCATCGTCGAGGAGTTGTGCTACCGGGGCCTGCTTCTCACAAGTCTGCTCAAGCGGGGTATGAGCAAGTGGCTTGCGGTCGTCATCACCGCGGCCCTGTTCGCGGCGATGCACCTCGAGCCGATCCGGTTCGCGCTGCTGTTCGCCATCGGCCTGATCCTGGGTTGGGCACGTATCCACAGGAACAACACCACGACGGCGATCGTCGCTCACATGACCAACAACCTGCCCGGTGCCATCGGGATCCTGTTCCTCCTGGGCTGAACTCCGGCGAAGCGGCCCTGCACAGGTCCCGCGCAGGTCCGCCTTGGTCTGCAATAGTGGGGATGTGAAGGGGCGGATTCTGGTCGTGGACGACGATCCTGCGTTGTCCGAAATGCTGGGGATCGTCCTGCAAGCTGACGGTTTCGAGCCGTTCTTCGTCGCCGACGGATCCCGGGCCATGGAGGCTTTCCACCACACCCGGCCGGATCTGGTCCTGCTCGACGTCATGCTGCCTGGCAAGGACGGCATCGAGGTGTGCAAGTCGATCCGGGCCGAGAGCGGCGTCCCCATCGTGATGCTCACGGCCAAGACGGACACCGTCGATGTGGTCCTGGGCCTCGAGTCAGGTGCCGACGACTACGTGGTCAAACCGTTCAAGGCCAAGGAACTGGTCGCGCGGATCCGGACCCGGCTGCGACGCCTCGAGGACGCCAAACCTGAGATCCTGCATATCGGTGATCTCACCATCGATGTGGCCGGGCACAGTGTGCGCCGAGGTGACAAGACCATCGAGCTGACCCCACTGGAGTTCGATCTGCTCGTCTGCTTGACCCGCAAGCCGTGGCAGGTGTTCAGCCGTGAGGTGCTCCTGCAAGAGGTGTGGGGCTACCGGCACCCAGCCGACACGCGTCTGGTCAACGTCCACGTGCAACGGTTGCGCTCCAAGATCGAGCACGACCCGGAGAACCCGGAACTGGTCCTGACCGTGCGTGGCGTCGGGTACAAGGCGTGCGACGACACGGGCTGATCCGTGTTCTCCGCTCTGGTCCACAGGTGGCGCCGTTCACTGAGCTTCCGGGTGTTGATGACCACACTGGTCGTTGCAACCCTTCTCGTCGGGGCGGCACTTGGTTTCCTGCTGGTCCGGGTCACCAATGGCCTGGTGGACGCCAACACCAGCAAGTCCATCGCTGAGGCGAACGTGGGCCTGGCAGCGGCCCAGCAGGTGGTTCTACAGGCCAGTGAGGGCGGTCCGCCTGTGGCCGACGAGGGCCTGGCCGACGCCATCATGAACGCGCTGGTGAACAGCAACGAGGGCGGGTCTTTCGAGGTGCTGCTGCTGGACGCCTCGAGTGCGACGGGGCTTGCCCTTCCCGAGCGGGGTACAAATCTTGTGGAAGTGGCCAGCGTGCCGGTCGACCTGCGGGCCCAGGTGCGCGCCGAGGGCAAAGAGGCCTGGACCTATACGACCATCCGTTCGGTCGATGAACCTGGGGAGCCGGGTCTGGTGGTGGGTTCGCTGCTCACAGTGGGGGCCGACAACTCTTACGAGATCTACTACCTGTTCCCGTATGGGGAACTCCAGAGGGCGCTGGACCTGGTGCGCTCCACGGCCTGGTTGGCGGGCCTGCTGCTGGTCGGGCTGCTCGGCCTGGCGATGTTCCTCGTGGTTCGCCACGTCGTGATGCCGGTGCGACAGGCGGCCAGGACCGCGGAGTTGCTGCGGGCGGGTCACCTCGAGCAGCGGTTGCCGGTGCGCGGAGAGGACGACTTAGCTGCCCTGGCCTCCGCGTTCAACGACATGGCGGCGTCGCTTCAGACACAGATCCGGCAGTTGGAGAACCTCTCGCGGCTGCAACAACGCTTCGTCTCCGACGTCTCGCACGAGTTGCGCACGCCGCTCACCACGATCCGCATGGCCTCGGACGTGATCTACGACCAGCGCGACGACATGCCGCCGGGTCTGCGTCGCAGCAGCGAACTGCTACGTGGTCAGCTCGACCGGTTCGAACTACTGCTCACCGATCTGTTGGAGATCAGCAGGTTCGACGCCGGGGCGGCTGCGCTGGAATCCGAGTCGGTGGACCTGCGTGACGTGGTGCAACACGCGGTGGACGCCGCGCAGCCCCTCGCTCTGGCGCAGGGCTGCCAGCTGCGCACTGACCTCCCGGAACAGCCGTGCGTGGTCGCATGTGACCCACGCCGGATCGAGAGGATCGTGCGTAACCTGCTGAGCAATGCGATTGAACACGGCGAGAGTCAGCCCATCGAGGTGAGGGTCGCGGGCGCAGACGAGGCTGTGGCGATCTCCGTGCGCGACCACGGAAGGGGCTTGGACGACAAGGACCTGGACCGGGTCTTCGACCGCTTCTGGCGGGCCGATCCGGCGCGGGCTCGCACGCTTGGGGGCACCGGTCTGGGACTTTCCATCGCATTGGAAGACACGCGCCTGCATGGCGGAAGGCTGGCGGTGTGGGGTAGGCCCGGACAAGGCGCTTTGTTCCGGCTCACCTTGCCCCGGGTCCCAGACCATCCGCTGCCGGCCGAGTCGCCGCTGGCGCTGGATCCCACCCAGGTGCGCCTATGACCCGGACAGCTTTCACAGCGGCAGGCATTGCTCTGGTGGCACTGGCCGGATGTGCCCAGGTTCCAACAAGCGGCCCAGTGGTCGAGGTCGACCAACCCGTCACAGACGTGGGGGCGAACAGTTTCGTCCGGGTTCTGGCCCGACCGCCCAGCGAGGGGATGACCCAACTCGAGGTGGTGCAGGGATTCCTGGATGCCGCCTCCGGTTTCGAGGACGACCACGCCGTGGCCCGGCTCTACCTGACTGCGACGGCCGCCTCCACTTGGGACCCGCAGGCCGGGGTGCGCGTCTACGGCAACGACACCGACACCCTCACGAGCGCAAGTGAACGCGAGGTCAGGCTCAACGCGGCAGCGGTGGGCGTGATCTCCGGGCGATCCCAGTACGCCCCCAGTCCGCCAGGTACGCAGGTGAACACGGCATTTCGGCTCGTGCAAGTGGACGGTCAATGGCGCATCGCCGAACTGGAACCGGGCCTGCTTCTCTCGCGGGCAGGGCTGGAGCGCTCGTTCCGGGAGTACCAGACCTACTTCATGGCGCGTCCCGGGGCGATCCTGGCACCGAATCCCGTACTCATAGCCAGCAGCCAGGGTGATGTCGCCACCGACCTGCTCGAGTCGCTGCTGTCGGGCCCGGGCGCTTGGCTGGAGCCTGCCGTCACCACGGCCTTTCCGCAGGGGACGTCCCTGTTGTCCGTGAACATCTCCGACGGGATCGCGAGAGTCGACCTGAGCGATGCGGCTAATCTCGCCGACGACCGGGCGCGCCAGGATCTGTCGGCCCAGATCGTCTGGACTCTGCGCCAAGTGCAGGGACTGCGCGCGGTGATCATCTCGGTCGAGGGGCGGCCGTACGAGGTCCCCGGTGAACAGGCGGTACAACCACGAACGGCCTGGGCGGGATTGGATCCGGACGGACTGCCGGGCACCGTGCCCTGGTACTTCACCAGGCGTGGTGCTGTGCAGGAGGTTCCTGCCGCGGGCCTGGCCGAACAGGTGCCGGGCGCGGCTGGGGTGGCCGATCCCCCGGTCAGCCACCCTGTCATCTCGTTGGACCTCGGCTCGGTGGCCGCCACGGACCCAGCCGGTCAAGCCCTCACCGCGGCCCTGGAACCAGGCCAGCCGTGGAGCCGGGCGCGCACCCGCATGACCAGCGAAGGCGGTTCCTGGGACCGGACCGGAGTGCTGTGGCTGCCGGGGCGGGGCGCGGCGGTTCAGGCGGTGAATGTGCTGGGCGCCAGACGGGTGCCGATCCCATTGACGGATGTGAGTTCTGTTCAGGTATCCCGGGACGGATCCCGTGCACTTGTGGTGGCCGGACCGCGCAATGCGGCGGTGGCCTACCTGCTTCGGATGGACCGCACCGGTCCGGCGCGGCCTTCGCGGCCCAGGGCGATCGCCACGGGCCCGGTGCGCGCGGCTGCGTGGCTTTCGGCCACACAAGCCGCCCTGTTGGTGAAGCAGCCCGGTCAGCCGGCGCAGGTGGCCACCGTGGACCTCGGGTTGTTCTCTGTGAGTCTGCTCGGGGGCCCGCCGCGGGCGCGGTCGGTGGCAGCAGCCCCGGGCCGTCCGCTCCTGTCGGGTACCGCAGACGGGCGCATCTGGCAGTTCAACGGCACGACCTGGGTGCCGACCACAGCCGGGCGCGACCCCCGATACCCGGGCTGAGGTTTTCCACAGCGCCAAGGCTGGTGGGCCTACGCCACCTGCATCATCGGATGGTGGGCGCATGGGGTGATGCCGTGGTCGCGCTGCTGTTCGGGTCTGCTTGCGTGGGCTGCTCTGCCCCCGGTCGTGCCTGGTGCGGCGAGTGCGACGCCGAGTTGGCAGCTGCGGTGGACCCCGTGGTTCTGGCGACCGACCCGCCAGTGGTGGTCGGGTGCCCCTACGAGGGATGCGTGCCAGAAGCCGTCGTTGGATACAAGGACCGCGGCGTTCGCACGCTTGGTCCGGTTCTCGCGCAGGTCCTGGCGGCCGGCCTGATGCTGGTGCTCGCTGAAGACCTGGGTGGCAACGACGCGTTGGTGGTCCCCGCCCCATCCACCCCGCAGGCCCTGCGGAGGCGAGGCTTCGACCACACGTGGGAGCTTGCGCGGATCGCTGGGGGAGCAGTGGATCTTCAAGCGTGCAGATTGCTGAGTTCGCGGCGCCGCTCGGATGCTGCCGAACTGTCCTACGCGGCTCGGCGGGCCAACATCGCTGGCAGCATGCGTGCCGTGCGGCCCGGTGCCGGCCCGGTCATCCTGATAGACGACGTGCGAACCTCGGGGGCGACCCTGGGCGAGTGTGAGCGGGTCCTGGTGGCCGCCGGCTACACCGTGGTGGGCAGAGTCGTGGTGGCCGGACGGTGATGCTCGACCCGACGTGCGCTGACGGGCGGCAAAGGGTTAGCGTGAAGACGCCCGGTGTGGGCATACCAAAGGAGGGCTGTCGTGAGCGACGTTGCTGAGATCGTGGTGCACGGCCGACACGTTGAGGTGTCCCGGCGCTTCCGTGAGCACGTACACAGCAAGTTGGAGCGCATCGACAAATTCGGGATACCGCTGCGGCGCGTCGACGTAGAGGTCTCCAAAGAGGCGAACCCACGTCTGGCAGACCGCGCCTTCGAGGTCGAACTGACTACCCGGGCCAACGGGTCTGTGATCCGCGCAGAAGCGGCCGCATCCGACAAGTACGCCGCATTGGACATCGCGTACGGGCGACTGGAGCAGCGTCTGCGCAGGGCTGCGGACAAGAACCGCTACCACCGGCACGGCGCGGAGTCGCTGCGCAGTCCCCGTGCCGAAGGTTTCGACAATCTGGAGACCCCGGCCGTCGAGGCTGAGGCCGAGGCGGTCGATCCCGACGAGGACACCGTGTGGGAGCAGGGGCCGCTGGTCGTCCGGGAGAAGAGCCACGAGACCGTGCCGATGTCCGTCGAGCAGGCGGTCACCGAGATGGAGATGGTCGGCCACGACTTCTTCCTGTTCATCGACGAGAGGTCCGGGGACCCGGCTGTGGTCTACCGCCGCCGCGGATTCGACTACGGTCTGATCCGGGTGCACACCGCCGACGACGAGCAGCGCGCCGAGGAGTCGGCCTGACCAGCAGCAACGCCGTGGTCCATCGCACTTTGGTGATGGACCCCGAACCCCTGTTCGCCCACGGCATTGTGGCCACGTTGCACGGGATGCTCTCCCCGGAGCCCACAGTCAGCCCATGGGGTGTCTCGGTGGCTTGGCCGGGTCCGCACGGGGCGGCCATCGTGGGGGTGCGCCGGCACGTGGCCCAAGACGCCGATGTCGTGATGGAGGCGCTGCGATCGCACACCCCGACCATCGTGGTCGGCGTCCCCGGATCGGACCGTGCCGTCGTGGACCTGGTCAGGGCAGGTGCCAAGGAGGTCCTGGCCCGCGACTGCAGTCCCTCCGATCTGATCCTCGCCGTCCAGTCGCTGCGTCGTGGTCAGGTGACCGTGCGCCAAAGCGCGGCCGTGTGTGGTCCCAACGAACCCACAGCCCGCGAGCTCGAGGTGACGACGCTGCTCGCCCAGGGGATGAGCAACCGCCAGATCGCAGCCAACCTGTTCATCTCCGAGCACACGGTCCGCAACCACCTCGGCCATGTCTTCAACAAACTCGGAGTGAACTCCCGGACTCAGGCGGTCGTGCGCGCAGGGCAGATCGGATGGTTGCGCCTACCCGGCTGAGCTGCCCTGTCACAACCACCCCGGCGGCACCGGCTCGTCGGTGACTGCCCAGCCCTGTGCCCGCAAGTACCGCTGGGCGGCCTCGACGGCCGCTTCGGGTGCGTCCCGACCCACCACGTGAACCCCGGCTGGCGAGCGCAACCCGAGGATGTAGCCGCTGTCGTGGCCACCTACGGCGCTCCGGGCCACCCAGACCGCGACCGCACTGCTGCCCGCGGGGCGCAGGTCGGCCGGCAATGCCTCTGGATTCAGCGGCTGGACCTGCCACTGTCCTGCCACCAGTTCGGCCACCACTGGCTGTGCGGTCCAGCCACCGATGACAGAGTCGACGAGGCGCCCGCGCTGGACAAGGCCTTGCCGACGCGCACCCTCGATGCGGAAACCGGCCTTGCGTGCCACGCGCACCGAAGCTTCGTTGCCGCTCAACGCTTCCCAGTCGATGCGCTGGTACCCCACGCGCTGGCACTCGTCGCGCACGGAGATCAGCGCCGCGGTGGCCAGTCCGCGGCCGCGGGCCCAGGGCGCCACCCAGTAGCCGACCTCGGTCTTGGGCCCAGGCATCGTCGCCAAGGTGTTGCGCAGTCCGATGACCCCCGCCAGCCCGTCCGCGTCGATGACCCACACGTGGGCCTCGCCGGCCCGTGTCCGGATGAACTCCCGGGCGTCGTCGATCGAATACGGGACCGGGACCTGCGTCCAACGGGCGATTTCGGGGTCACCACACGCTTGTGCGATGGGCTGCGCATCGCTGTCGGCCAAGGGTCGCAGTATGCCCTCGGCGAAGTCGAGACGTTCGCGGATCACGACCCCATCCCACCATCCGGGTCGTCACGTACCATGCAATGGTGCGAGTTCTAGACAAGATCCTCCGGGCCGGCGAAGGCAAGATCCTGCGCAAGCTGAAAGCCATCAGCGTGCAGGTGAACGCCCTCGAGAACGACTTCCGCGCCATGAGCGACGAAGAGTTGCGTGGCCAGACCGTCGAGTTCCGGCAACGCCTCGACGCCGGGGAGACCCTCGACGACCTGTTGCCCGAGGCTTTCGCGGTCGTGCGGGAGGCGGCGCTGCGCACGCTCGGGCAGCGCCACTACGACGTTCAGATCATGGGTGGTGCTGCCCTTCATCTCGGGAACATCGCCGAGATGAAGACCGGTGAGGGCAAGACGCTGGTCTCGACGCTGCCGGCCTACCTGAACGCGCTGGCCGGCAAGGGTGTGCACGTCGTCACCGTGAACGACTACCTGGCAGAACGTGACTCCGCCTGGATGGGACGCGTTCACCGCTTCCTGGGCCTGGAGGTCGGTTGCATCCTGGCCCAGATGACCCCCGAGCAGCGTCGCGAGGCGTATGGCGCGGACATCACGTACGGCACGAACAACGAGTTCGGCTTCGACTACCTGCGCGACAACATGGCCTGGAATGTCGATGAGATGGTCCAGCGCGGTCACAACTTCGCGATCGTCGACGAGGTGGACTCCATCCTTATCGATGAGGCGCGTACTCCTCTGATCATCAGTGGTCCGGCCGACCAGTCCCCGAAGTGGTACGCCGACTTCGCCAAACTCGTCAAGCGGCTGAAGAAGGACGAGGACTACGAGGTCGACATCAAGAAGCGGACCGTGGGCATCCTGGACGCCGGTGTGGAGAAGGTCGAGGACTGGCTCGGTGTCGAGAACCTGTACGAGACGGTCAACACCCCACTGGTCGGCTTCCTGAACAACGCCATCCGCGCCAAGGAGTTGTTCGAGAAGGACAAGGAGTACGTGGTGACCAGCGGCGAGGTGCTCATCGTCGACGAGCACACCGGACGCATCCTCGCAGGCCGCCGCTACAACGAGGGCCTGCACCAGGCGATCGAGGCGAAGGAGGGTGTGGAGATCAAGGCTGAGAACCAGACCCTGGCCACGATCACGCTGCAGAACTTCTTCCGCATGTACGACAAACTCTCGGGCATGACCGGTACGGCCATGACTGAGGCCGCGGAGTTCAACCAGATCTACAAACTGGGCGTGGTGCCGATCCCGACGAACAAGGACAACGTCCGCGTCGACCTCGCCGATGTCATCTACCGGACCGAATCGGCCAAGTTCGCCGCGGTCGTCGAGGACATCAAGGAGTGCCAGGAGAAGGGCCAGCCGGTCCTGGTCGGCACCGCCAGTGTCGAGAAGAGCGAGATCCTTTCGGCGCTACTTAAGAAGTCCGGGGTCCGTCACGAGGTCCTCAACGCCAAGTACCACGACCGGGAGGCGTCCATCGTCGCCGAGGCCGGGCGCAAGGGCGCGGTGACCGTGGCGACGAACATGGCCGGACGTGGAACCGACATCATGCTCGGTGGTAACCCCGAGATGCGGGCCACCGACGACCTCGAGGCGCGCGGTCTCGACCCGGTCGAGACCCCGGAGGACTACGAAGCTGCCTGGCCGGACGCGTTGGCCAAGGCCGAGGAGTCGGTGAAGTCGGAGCACGACGAGGTCACCGAACTCGGAGGACTCTACGTGCTGGCCACCGAGCGCCACGAGTCCCGGCGAATCGACAACCAGTTGCGCGGTCGTGCCGCACGCCAGGGTGACCCTGGGACCACCCGGTTCTACCTGTCGCTCGAGGACGACCTGATGAAGCGGTTCAACGCGACCATGGTCGACGCCTTCCTCACCAGGTTCAACGTGCCCGACGACGTGCCGATCGAGGCCAAGATGGTCTCGCGGGCCATCGCGAGCGCCCAGGGGCAGGTCGAGGCCCAGAACTTCGAGATCAGAAAGAACGTCCTGAAGTACGACGAGGTCCTCAACCGGCAGCGCCAGGTGGTCTACGCCGAGCGCCAGCGCGTGTTGCACGGGGAGAACCTGGAGGACGAGGTCCGCATCTTCCTCGACGACACCATCGCCGGGGCCGTGGCCAACTACACCAGCGAGGGATACCCGGAGGAGTGGGATCTCAACCAGCTGTGGACGCAACTGGAGACGTTGTACCCCGTCGGGACGTCGGTGGCAGCCCTCGAGCAGGAGGCCGGCGGCGACCGATCCGGGCTGACCTCCGATCTACTGACCCGAGCGCTGCAGGACGATGCGCAGGCCGCGTACGACCGGCGAGCCGAGGAACTCGGTGACCCCGTGATCCGCGAACTCGAGCGGCAGGTCATCCTCAACGTGCTCGACCGCAAGTGGCGTGAGCACCTGTACGAGATGGACTACCTGCAGGAGGGCATCGGCCTTCGCGCCATGGCCCAGCGCGACCCCCTGGTGGAGTATCAGAAGGAGGGCTACGACCTGTTCGTGGCCATGATGAGCGGCATCAAGGAGGAGACCGTCGGCTACATGTTCCACGTGCAGCCCACCGTCGCCGGTGAAGAGGACGACGAGGATGAGGACGTCGAGACCGCCGACAACGCCGCCCCCGCGATCGTGGCCCCCGGTCTGACCCAGGAGCGCCCCCAGCAGGTCCAGTACTCGTCGCCGACGCTGGACGAGGATGTGCCCGCTCATGTCGAACGGGGCAGCCTCGGTTCAGGCTCGGCGCGTGACACCGACCCGAAGTACGCCAACGTTTCGCGCAACGCGCCGTGCCCGTGCGGCTCGGGCAAGAAGTTCAAACGCTGCCATGGGGACCCGCGCAACGCTGCCTGATCACACCACCAGCAGGCAGACCACCCGCCACCGGTTTGACCGGCGGTGAAGGCGTAGGGCTACCGCTCTGGTGCGCTGCGCGCACTTGACCACCGCGGCCACCTCGACGCTCTGGTCGGTGAGGGCCTGGGTGCGAACGCTGACCACCCTGCCGCCGGCGAGGCCCTGGTCGGCTTCGCTCGTGCGCAACGCCGTGAAGACCGCTGGCGAAAGGACCCTCACCAGGGTGGCTGCTGAACGCTGCCCGGCCAGGACCTCCACCAGACATTGCGTCAGACGTTTCACCCACACCTCATCGGGACCTTGCGGCTGCTCGTCTGTGACGAGCCGTAGATGGCGGGTGCGAGCGGGCTGGGTGGGGGGTTCCCAGGCGTCGCAGGGGAGAGCTTGAGCAAGTGCGCGTGTGTTCATTTGATCTCATTTGTCGCTGTTTGATGTCGTTTGAATCAGATCTTATGCCTATTGCGCGCAGTGGTTTAGCCTGTTGTGGATATGGATGACCGCTGGAGCGAACTCACCGACATCGAGGTGCAGGTGACGGCCACTGACCGGCTGGACCTGCACTACGAGCACCGTGACGCCTTGGAGGTCCAGCGGGGGTCGTGGTCGCTGGCTGAGTACCTGTGCGGGTACGCCAGTCTCGAGGTCGAGGTTTCCGGACGGACCCTGCGCGGACCGTTGCTGGCGGTGGGGGACGGCTGGTTCCAGATACCCTCCGCGCTCGTGCACGCGCAGGCCTGCGCGGCGATCCGCACCGGCAGTCGTGCCGACCACCGGGTGCCAGCGAACCCTTTGACTTTCAGGCAGGCCTTGCGCCATCTGGCCGGACGGATCCCGCGCGAGGTGCTCCTGGCCGGTGGGGGGAGCCGGATCGTGCAGTTGGAGTGGGTCGCCCAGGATTTCGCGCACGTGCGCTGCGAGGGCCGACCCGAGTTGCTACCTCTGCGGCAGGTCGCCGCCGTGCTCGGCCGCGTCGAGATTCCCTTCGGCTAACATCGCGGCGGTCTTCTCGTAGGCACGCTGGATGTAGTCCTCAAGTTCGGTGGTCTCGACCCGCCACTGGCCGCGCCCGCCCACCTTGATCGCGCGCAGTTCCCCGGATCTGACGAGGGCGTATGTCTGAGCAGAGGAGATGTTCAGGGTCTCCGCGACGTCGGCCAGGGTGAGGAAGCGCACGAGGGGAATGATCCCACAGGCGCATAATGACCGCAGAGTCGAAACTGGAACCTGGGGAAAACGTGGCGTTGACGATCGTGCTCGGCCGGACCGGCAAGTTGTGGGAGGACGTGCTGGCCGCAGATGCGCAGGCGGCCGGCCTGACAGTCCTGACATGCCGCACCATGGTGGAGGTCCTACTTCGTTGCGAGAACGACGAGGTCGCTCTGGTGGTCCTGCCCGAGGACCTCGCGCGCCTGCACGAGGGCCTGTCCCGGCTGCGGGCGCTGGCCCCGGTCGTGGTGGTCGGTGACTCCGGCGACTGCCCGTCCGACCAGGCCGAGCTCAACCGCCTGCTGCGGGCGGTGGGAGAACCAGCACCCGAACCCGGCAGTCTGGTCACGGTGTGGGGCCCACCGGGTTCGTGGGGTGTCACGACGGTGGCGTGCGCTCTGGCCGAAGCCCTCGCCGCATCGGCTCCCACGCTGCTGCTGGACGGCAATGTCCACGCCGCGGGAGTCGGGGATCGTTTCGGTCTGCCGATCGGCGGCCTGCTCAGGGCGTGCCTGGCAGTCGACCGTGGCGTGGATGATCTCGCCTGCGCGACGGCTGGTTCCGGGCTGCAGGTGCTCACAGGGGTCGAGCCTGCCGCCTACCCGGCTGTGCACCCCGGTGCCTTCCAGCAGGTCCTGACCACGGCGCGCAGGCGTTACCGGCACGTGGTCGTCGACGTGGACAGCGCGGTCGACCCGGGGGCCGACATCGGTCTGGTCCCCGACTGGACCACGGCGACGATGATCGCCTTGGGAACCGCCCAGCACGTCGTCATCGTGGTGGGTGACACCGAGGTCGCACAGCAGCGACTTTGGCGAAGCCTGCCCGCGGTCGTGGAAACGGTGACGGGCACAGTGACTGTGGTGATCAACAAGTGCAGCGATCCGCATGCGGCAACCGCGCGCGTGGCCGACCGCCTGGGTCAGTTCCTGCCACAGGCCGCGGTCGGCTTCCTGGGGGAGCCGTTGCGGGCCGACGCCCTTGGCCCCATCGTGTCCGAAGTGGCCCGATAACCTGTGGATATGCCGCTCTCAGGACTGATAGTCGACTGGGGCGGGGTGCTCACCGTGGGGATGCCCGAGGCGATGGGGGCTTGGGCCGCCGAGGAGCAGATCGACATCACGGCCTTCATCGAGGTCATGCGCGAATGGCTGGGCCGGGACTACGCGATCGAAGCCGCCTACAACCCGATCCACGCGCTGGAGCGCGGCGAGATGCAGGTTCCGCAGTTCGAGGAGCATCTGGCCGAATCCCTGACGACCCGCACCGGGCAGAGCGTGGCCGCAGCCGGGCTGCTGGACCGCATGTTCAAGTTCTTCAGGCACAGTCCGGACATGATCGCGTACGTGCGCCGGGCCAAGGAGCACGGAATCCGCACCGCTCTTCTGAGCAACTCGTGGGGCAACAACTACCCGACCGACCTGTTCGACGGGATGTTCGATGCCGTGGTGATCTCCGGTGAGGTCGGGATGCGCAAACCTGACGCCCAGATCTACCACCACACGCTGCAGGCCATCGACCTGCCGGCGGCTGCGTGTGTGTTCGTCGACGACCTGATGCCCAACGTCGTCGCTGCGCGCGACCTGGGACTGGTGGGCGTGCACCACACCGACTACGAGACGACCGCAGCCGAACTCGACGTGCTGTTCGGACGGGTGCTTAGTCACTGAACTGCTTTCGGACTCGCGGCGATCACCCGCCGGCGGCATGGCGCATCGGCCAGATCCGCACGCTGCGTTGGATGGGGTTCATGCAGTTGGTTGACGCTCAGCGCGCGACGAACCCCACCCAACTGCACGAACCCCACCCAACGCCCGCCGCGACCCATGCCGTGTTCGACGGCTGGACCGACACCGTCTGCAACCCGCGGAGGGCGGCGTCGCGCGCTCGGCCCGACTTCGCGGCGAAAGCCACCTGGGCCGAGGTTGGAGAACGAAGTGTGGTTCCCCCAGCCCACAGCAAAGGCGAAGTGCCGGTTCACTGAGGGGCACTGGCGCGTGGGCCTTGATCAACCTGCAAATCCGGACAGTCGACACGGGCAAGCGCCGGTCGCGCATGCTCCACGCATCCGAAACCCCCTCTTACAGCGGTCACGGTGGGACCAGGCCCGCCGTGCTCCCAGTTACCTGACGCGCAGACCTGGCCACCTCTGAGGACTGCCCGGGTGGGACAATGGGCGGACTTGGGAAAGGCAGGGAACCGTGCCGGATCGCCTCAGCTCGCTGGATGTCTCCTTCCTCTACCTGGAGGACGAGACCACACCGATGCACGTCGGCGAGGTGCTGGTCTTCCAGGCCCCCGACACCGGCTTCGACTACGACCGGTTGGTGACCCTCATCCGCCGCCGGATCGCTTTCGTGCCCCGATACCGCCAGCGGATCCGCTGGGTTCCGGGGCGGCTGGCCAATCCGGTCTGGGTCGACGACCAGGACTTCGACGTGGCCTTCCATGTGCGCCGATCGGCGCTGCCCTCGCCGGGCACCGACGGCCAACTGCGAGAGCTGGCTGCGCGGATCATGAGCCGCCCGCTGGACCGTATGCGCCCGCTGTGGGAGGTGTACCTGGTCGAGGGTCTGGAGGGCGGCCGGTTCGCCATCCTCACCAAGACGCACCACGCGATGATCGACGGCACCGCGGCAGTTGACATCGGCCAGGTGATCCTCGACAACACCCCCGACCCCAAGCCCACCCCGGATCTGCATTGGAACCCCTCCCAGGAGCCCAGCGGTGCAGAACTGGTCGCGGGCGCGGTGGTGGAGACGATCCGACGACCAGCGGTGGTGGTCGACGGTGCCCGCAAGAGCTTCAACGATCTGAGCCAGTCGGCTTCCGGCGTCATCCGACAGGCGGGCGGGTTGGTCACGGCTCTGTGGTCGGCGGCGCGTCCGCCCGCGGAGAGCCCACTGAATGTGCCCATCGGCGCACAGCGACGGTTCGGCACGGCAACGCTGGACCTCGAGGACTTCAAGCGGATCAGGCGCCAGCACGGCGGCACCGTGAACGACGTGGTCCTGGCCGTGATCGCCGGTGCGCTACGGGCCTGGCTCATGACCCGCCAGGAGACCGTGGGCACCCGGCACACGATCCGCGCCATGGTCCCTGTCAGCGTTCACGACATCGACCAACGCCGGCCTGGCAACCGGGTGGCCGCGTTCCTGGTCGATCTGCCCACCGGTGAGCCGGATCCCGTGGTGCGGCTCAACCGGATCAGCTTCGAGATGGGTCAGCACAAAGAGGGCGGGCACATGGTCGGCGCTCAGAGCATCGTGGCGCTGACCGGTTTCGCGCCACCCACATTGCACGCCATGGGGGCGCGGGTGGCCGGAGATCTGTCCCGGCGTGTCTCCAACGTCGTGGTGACCAACGTGCCGGGACCGCAGAGTCCTCTCTACGTGGCCGGAGCGCAGCTGCTGGGCGCATACCCGGTCCTTCCGCTGGTCAAAGGGATGGCAGTGACCATCGGGCTCACGTCGTACAACGGTGGGGTCTTCTTCGGATTGAACGCCGATCGTGACGCCATGGACGACATCGACGTGCTCACGGCGTGCCTCGGGGAGGCCATGGACGAGCTGCTCGAAACGACACGACGCACGCGTACGCGAGCAAAACGCGTCCGAAGGGACTAACGTTCCGCCGAGTAGCGTTATCGCGATTGCGCAGTTGACTTGATCCTCGATTGGAGGCTGGAGAAGGCGATGGCCTCACGAACCGGTCCGCGACGCGGACTCGTACTCGGTGGCGGTGGCATCCTCGGTGCGGCCTGGATGGTCGGAGCACTCAAGGCTCTCGAGGACCTGCACGGCTTCGACCCACGCAATTCCGACTACATCGTCGGGACCTCGGCCGGCTCGGTCCTGTCGGCCCTGCTCGGGGCCGGTGTGAGCGTCGAGCAGCTCATCGATCACCAGCGCGGCAAGGCCATCAATTCGGGCCCACTGGCTGGGTACTCCTGGGACTACGAGAAGGCAACAGGCAGCCATCGGCCCGGGCTGCCCAGGCTGCTCGGCCCAGGCAGTGGGAAACTCATCCGGCGGACCCTGACCGGAGGCGCCCGCAAGATGCCCCCGACCGCGGTGCTGTCGGCGTTCCTGCCGGCGGGCAAGGGCTCATTGCAGCGCGTCGGGCACCTCGTGGAGGCCTTCACCCCGTTCGGCGAATGGTCCCCGCACGACAACGTCTGGATCGTGGCCCTGGACTACGAAAGCGGTCGCCGAGTCGCCTTCGGCCATGACAACGCCCCCGAGGTCGCACTGTCGGATGCGGTGATGGCCAGCTGTGCCATCCCTGGCTGGTTCCGGCCCATGGAGATCGCCGGGCGCACCTATATCGACGGCGGAGCGTGGTCGGCCACCTCGGCTGACCTGCTGGCCGGGCTGGACCTCGACGAGGTCTACGTATTGGCCCCGATGCTGTCCTTCGCCATGGACCAGCCCGACACCATGCTCGGTCGCGTGGAGCGTCGCTGGCGGGTGCAGGTGACCAAACGCTGCCTGCATGAGGTCGACAAGCTGCGCGCAGGTGGGGCGGATGTCACGATCCTGGGTCCCGGGCCAGAGGACCTCGAGGCGATGGGCGCCAACGTCATGGACAACAGTCGTCGAATGGCCGTGCTGGAGACCTCGCTGAAGACCTCGGCGGAAGCACTGCGCGACCCCGACCGTGTCGGCCCGGACCACCTGGCTGACGTCAGTTGATCCGCGCGTACATCCCGAGCACATTGCCCGAAGTCCTGGCCTGGTACCAGGCCGGTTCGGTGCCTGCAGGCACAGCGATGAACGGTGTCACCACCGCTCTGCGCGAGCAGAATCCTGACTCCGACGAGGAGGAACTGGAGTTCCTCGCGACGAAGGCAGCCGAAGAGATGTCGACCGTTGCGGCGATGACCTCCGGTCGGCGCAGGGCGACCATCGCCGTGGATGTGGCACCTGAGTCCGCCAAGGTGAGCCCGGGCGGACTGACCTCCATGACTGCCACATCGGACATACCCGTGGCCGACTGGGCCGCACTGTTCGTCGACGACCTCGAGTGGTACGCCGTGGACGAGATCGGACACCTGCAGTAACTGCACATCGAAACGGATCTGATGGAAGTATCGGGTCATGGACGCCGTGACCGAGATCCCCCCGATCGAGAACGAACCCAACCGGCTGTACGAACCGGGTTCCCCGCATCGCGCCTCCCTGCAGGCGCGCCTGGCGCAGTTGCAGAGTCAGGGGCCCATGGACCTGCCGATGAACATCGCCGGCAAATGGACCATGGGTGGCGGGTCCAGGCTCAAGGTGGTTCAACCACACGCGCACTCCCGGGTCCTGGGTTCGATGAAGAACGCCACCCGCAAGGACGCTGCCTCGGCGCTCGAGGCGGCGAAGCAGGCGGCACCGGGTTGGCGTGCGATGTCGTGGGACGACCGGGCAGCCATCTTCCTGAAGGCCGCGGATCTACTGGCCGGACCGTGGCGCGACACCCTCAACGCGGCCACCATGCTCGGGCAGTCCAAGACGGCCTTCCAGGCTGAGATCGACTCCGCCTGCGAATTGATCGACTTCCTTCGTTTCAACGTGAAGTTCGCCGACGCGATCCTGCGTGAGCAGCCCACGTCGTCACCGGGGATCTGGAACCAGACCGACCACCGCCCGCTGGAGGGATTCGTCTACGCGGTCACCCCGTTCAACTTCACAGCCATCGCGGGGAACCTGCCGACGGCGCCGGCAATGATGGGCAACGTCGTGGTGTGGAAACCCGCGCCCACCCAGCAGTTCGCGGCGCACTTCATCATGGAACTGCTGCTGGAAGCGGGACTTCCTCCCGGGGTGATCAACATGGTGACCGGCGACGGCATCGCCGTCTCGGATGTGGCCCTCTACGACCCCGATCTCGCAGGTATCCACTTCACAGGCTCCACACCGGTCTTCCACCTGCTGTGGCGCACCGTGGGCGAGAACATCGACAAGTACCGCACCTACCCACGACTGGTCGGCGAGACCGGCGGGAAGGACTTCGTCTTCGCCCACCCCTCGGCCGATCCCGACGTCCTCACAACTGCGCTGATCCGCGGAGCCTATGAGTTCCAGGGCCAGAAGTGCTCGGCTGCCAGTCGCGCGTACATCCCGCGCAGCGTGTGGAAACTCATGAAGGACGACTTCCTGGACAAGGTTGAGAACCTGTCGGTGGGACCGACGACGGACTTCAGCAACTTCATGTCCGCAGTGATCGACGCGAAGGCCTTCGCCAAGGTGTCGTCGGCCATCGACCGCGCGAAGAAGAACCCGGACGTCTCCGTGGTCGCCGGTGGCACCTACGACGACAGCGAGGGCTACTTCATCCGACCGACTGTCGCATTGAGCAAGGACCCCGGCAACGAGTTCTTCACCGACGAGTACTTCGGGCCGCTGCTCGGCGTGCACGTCTACGACGACCGGCGTTACTCCAGCGCACTCGAGCAGATGGAGGGCATCGCCAAGTACGCCCTGACCGGTGCGTTCATCTCCCAGGACCGCGCGGCCATCGCGCACGCCCGGGAGTTCCTGCGTTACGCGGCCGGCAACTTCTACATCAACGACAAGCCCACGGGGGCCGTCGTGGGCCAGCAGCCCTTCGGTGGCGGGAGGGCATCCGGAACCAACGACAAGGCCGGAGCTGCCCAGAACCTGATGCGTTGGACCAGCACCAGGTCCATCAAAGAGACGTTCGTCCCGCCGACCGACCACACCCACCCCCACATGAAGTAGGCAGAGAACCGTGGCAGAAGATGCACTGAACGAATTGCTCGAAGCCGCCCACGCGGTGGCCGGGCGTTCACAGCCCGTCGAGTTCGAAGTCGATCTGGCCGACTTCTTGCCTCGTTTCTACGAGGATGTCGCGCCCGACGATCTCATCGGCAAGGACCCGATAGATGTTGTCGGCCCGGCCACGCACATGTTGCGCCTGGCCGCGGTTCGTCCACAGGGCACCGCCGTCGTGGACGTCTTCACCCCGACGGTGGCGGCCAACGAGTGGACCTGCGGGCACACGGTGGTGGAGGTCATCACCGACGACATGCCTTTCCTGCTGGACTCGGTGGTCTCGGCCATCACCCAAGCGGGTCGCTCACTGCACATGGTGGCGCACCCGATCTACTCGGTTCGCCGCGACGTTGCCGGTGACCTGCAGGCCGTCTTGCCGGATGCTGCCGAGGCCGTTCCGGGTGTGGTGCGGGAGTCGTGGATCCACCTCGAGATCGACCTCGACAGTGACCCGGCGCGCCATGAGGAACTCAAGAAGATCCTGCTGAAAGTCCTGCGGGACGTGCGTGAGGCCGTAGAGGACTGGCAGCGGATGACCGCGCAGGCCCTGGCGCTCGCCGATGAGTTGCGCGAGAACCCACCTTCGTCGGTGCCGCCCGGGTACGCCGAGGAGGCAGCGGAGTTCCTGCAGTGGCTGGCAGAGGGCAACTACACCTTCCTGGGCTACCGCATGTACGACCTGGTGCGCGACCCCGACCCCACCGCGCTGGTCAGTCAGCCCGGCACCGGGCTCGGGCTGCTGCGCTCGGACCGGGTTCAGTCGCAATCGTTCTCCGAGATGCCGCCCGCGGTCCGGGCCCATGCCGCCGAACCGCGTGTTCTCGTTCTGACCAAGGCCAACTCTCGATCCACGGTTCACCGGCCGGTCCACTTGGACTACGTGGGTGTGAAGCGCTTCGATGCTGACGGCCGCGTGATCGGTGAGCACCGGTTCATCGGGCTTTTCACTTCCAGCACGTACAACCAGTCCGTCACACAGATCCCCGTGCTGCGCAGGCGTGTGGACGAGTTGTTCGAACTGTGCGGATTCGGCCCCGGTACGCACAGTGGCAAGGATCTCCTGCAGTTCTGCGAGATCTACCCCCGCGACGACTTCTTCCAGACCGATGCCGAGGAGTTGTTCCCCATCGCCCGGGCGGTGCTGCAGATCCATCAGCGTCGCCAGACCCGGCTCTTCTCCCGTCACGACAGGTATGGCCGCTACGTATCGTGCCTGGTGTACCTGCCACGGGACCGGTACAACACCCACGTGCGTGAGCGGGTGCAGACGAAGTTGCTCCAGGCCTATGGTGGCGCGTCGGTCGATCACACCGCCCTGCTGACGGAGTCCGTGCTGGCACGGTTGCACATCGTGGTCCACATGCCCCAGGGTGTTGCGATTCCCGACGTCGACGAGACCGCGCTGGAGGCTGAGCTCGCTCAGGCCGTGAAGTCCTGGGATGACCATTTGACGCAGGCCTTGGTCACAGCTGTTGGGGAGGAGCGGGCGGGCGACCTGCTGGGTAAGTTCAGCGGCACCTTCCCGGAGGCCTACAAGGAGGACGCGGCGGCCCGGGAGGCTGTCGCGGACATCGTGAACCTGGACGCCCTCGGTGATGCGGGGATCTCGGTGTCGCTGGCGCTGCCAGCCCTGGTGACCTCGCTGCGGGATCGCCGGTTCACGATCTACCGGGCAGGCCCCCCGGTCTCGCTGGCTTCGGTCATCCCGATCCTCAACGGCTTCGGGGTGGAGGTGCTCGACGAGCGTCCCTACAACGTGACAGGCCTCGACGGTGTCTCACGGCACATCTACGACTTCGGGCTGCGCCTGCCGGATGAGGAGATGCCTAACGACGCCACCTTCACCCAACGTTTCAGCGAGGCCTTCCTGGCGTGCTGGGGGATGCAGGCAGATGCCGACGGACTGAACACCCTGGTGACCACAGGCGGCCTCGACTGGCGCGAGGTTGCCGCTGTCCGGGCTTGGGTGGAGTACGCCCGACAGATCGGGACGCCCTTCTCCGCGCAGTACATGACCGAGGTGCTTGTCGGCCACACCGAGATCGTGAGGTTGCTTGTCGACCTGTTCGAGGCGCGCCATCACCCGACCAACTTCGACGACAAGTTGGCCAAGTCCTTGCATCAGGAGGTGCTCACGGCACTGGATTCGGTGGCCTCGCTGGACGACGACAGGGTGATCCGGCAGTTGCTCGGAATTGTCCTGGCGATCCTGCGGACCAACTACTACCAGAGCGTCGAAGGTCAGCCCAAGTCCTGGCTCTCGTTCAAGATCGACCCGCGGGAAGTGCCCGGGATGCCGCTACCTCGGCCGATGTTCGAGATCTTCGTGACCTCGCCGCGAGTCTCCGGCGTACACCTGCGCTTCGGCAAGGTCGCTCGTGGGGGACTGCGCTGGAGTGACAGGCGGGAGGACTTCCGTACCGAGGTGCTCGGCCTGGTCAAAGCCCAGATGGTCAAGAACTCCGTGATTGTCCCGGTCGGTTCCAAGGGAGGGTTCATCGTCAAGAACCCGCCGCCGATGAGCAACCGTGAAGCGTTCATGGCCGAGGGCATCGACTGCTACAAGACCTTCATCTCGGGTCTGCTGGATCTCACGGACAACCTCGTGGACGGACAGGTCGTGCCGCCGGCAGACCTGCACCGTCGTGACGGCGATGACACCTACCTGGTGGTGGCTGCCGACAAGGGCACGGCGACGTTCTCGGACATCGCCAACTCGAAGGCGCTGGAGTACGGATTCTGGCTCGGCGATGCCTTCGCCTCCGGGGGTTCGGTGGGCTACGACCACAAGGCGATGGGAATCACCGCCCGGGGAGCCTGGGAAGCGGTCAAGCGTCACTTCCTGGAGATGGGTGTGGACACCCAGAGCCAGGACTTCACCGTCGTCGGAGTCGGCGACATGAGTGGTGACGTCTTCGGCAACGGCATGCTGCTCAGCGAGCACATCAGGCTGGTGGCCGCTTTCGACCACCGCGACATCTTCCTGGATCCGGATCCGGATGCGGCGAAGTCGTTCAAGGAGCGCAAGCGCCTGTTCGAACTGAGTCGTTCGAGTTGGGCCGACTACAACGAGAAGCTCATCAGTTCCGGTGGCGGTGTCTACTCGCGTTCCCTGAAGTCCATCCCGATCAGCAAGCAGGTCCGCAAGATCCTCGGGATCGCCGACGGGGTGAAGAGCATGACTCCCAACGATCTGCTGCACGCGATCCTGCAGGCCCCGGTGGATCTGTTGTGGAACGGCGGTATCGGGACCTACGTGAGGTCGGCGTCGGAGTCCAACGCGGAGGTCGGCGACAAGGCCAACGACGCGATCCGGGTGACGGGCTCGCAGTTGCGCTGCAAGGTCGTGGGGGAGGGCGGCAACCTCGGGCTGACCCAGTTGGGACGCATCGAGGCCGCTGAGAACGGCGTGCAACTCAACACAGACGCGATCGACAACTCCGCGGGCGTCGACACCAGTGACCACGAGGTCAACATCAAGATCCTGCTCGATCGGATCGTGGCCGTAGGCGATCTGACCACCAAGCAGCGCAATGAGTTGCTGGCTGCCATGACCGAGGATGTCGGGGATCTCGTCCTGGCCAACAACTACTGGCAGAACATGTTGCTCAGTAACGGGCGGTCGCAGAATGGCGCCCTGTTGCCTGTCCATCAACGTGTCATGTCGGCGCTTGAGGCCCGTGGCCTGCTCGACCGCCAGATCGAGTTCCTGCCGACCGACGAGCAGATCACCGAGCGCATCAAAATGGGTACCGGGCTGAGTTCTCCGGAACTGTCGGTGCTGCTGGCATGGTCCAAGATCGCACTGACCGATGACCTGATGGCGACCTCGGTGGACGCCGATGCTTGGGCCAAGGAGGCGTTGGCCGAGTACTTCCCGCCGGACCTGCGTTCGCGTTACGGTGATCGGCTCGACGAGCATCCGCTGCGCAAAGAGATCGTGATCACGATGCTCGCCAATGACATCGTGAACCACGGCGGCATCACGTTCGTGCACCGCGCAGTGGAGGAGACCGGGGCATCGATCGAGGAGATCGCCCGGGCGTATGTGGCGGTTCGACAGATCTTCGATCTCGACGGGATCTGGCAGGAGATCGAGGCACTGGATCGTGTCGCTCCCACTGCGGCCCAGAACGCCCTGTACCTGGAGGTCCGGCGACTGCTGGACCGCTCGGTGCGATGGGTCCTCACGACCCGTGGCGGCGTGCTCGACGTGTCCGCCCTCATCGGGGGTGTGCATCCGGTTGTCCACGCGCTGACATCCAAGGTGCCGGACTACCTGCGCGGAACCGAGCAGCAGCGGCTGAAGCAACGCGCCGACGACTTCGTCGCCCTTGGTGCTCCGGAGCCACTGGCCATCCGCGTGGCGGCCTGCCTGGATCAGTACTCCCTTCTCGATGTGGCCGACATCGCTGCGCGTGAGAAGGAGGACCCGGCCTCGGTCGCAGACCTCTACTTCGCAGTTTCCGAACGCTTCGGCGTGGATGCACTACTGATGCAGATCTCCAACCTGGACCGTGCCGATCGCTGGTCGGCGCTGGCACGAGGCGCCGTCCGGCAGGATCTGTACGCCGCCCAGGCAGGTCTCACCGTTCGAGTTCTGAGACGCACCGACAAGGGGCTCTCCCCTGAAGACCGGGTCGCGGAGTTCGAGAAGGCGAACCCGGAGGGTCTGGCGAGGGCGCGCGGGACGCTGGACGAGATCCGTGCCTCCGGGCCACCGAGCCTGGCGACGGTCTCTGTGGCCTTGAGGCTGCTGCGCAACGTCTCGCAGCAGGGTGTGTGATTCAGTCCACGCCGGCCCGGCGGAACTGCACGCTGATGCGCGGGCCCGCGTGGGAGACCTTGGGGACCGCGTGCTCCCAGGTCGTCTGACAGGTGCCGCCCATGACGAACAGGTCGCCGTGACCGACGTTGAAAGTCAGGCTGCGACCCCCGCCGCGGGGACGTAACTGCAGGGGGCGCGCCTGGCCCAGGGACACGATGGCGATCACGGTCTGGCTGCGATGGTGACGGATTGTGTCTCCGTGCCAGGCCACACTGTCGCGCCCGTCGCGGTACCAGCACAAACCCGCAGTCGTGAACGGTTCCGGGCCGTAGTGGGTGTTCAAGGCATCGAACGCGGACACCAGGCTGGGGTGGGGCAGAGCCGCAGGGTTGCGGCACCACGCGGTGAGCCTCGGCACGTCCACGACTTTGTCGTACATCGGTCGCGAGTCCTTGCGCCACGGGACACGTTCGGTCAGCACATCGAAGATCTCGACGTCGTCGCTGACCCAGCCCTGCAGATGATCCACCCAGGCTCCGGCGCCCAAGTCGGTTCGCTGCAACGACGTCAGTCGGGCGGGGTCCGCGCTGTGACTGTCCAGACGCAGGCTTGCTTGCACGCACCCACTGTACGTCGAACAGGTGTACGTATCAAGTTCCATGACGTACGGTGGGTCGATGAAGTCACTGGTCCTGCCCGCGACGCTCATGGCGATGGTGGCTGCCGGTGCGACTCCGGCCACCGCCGACGACGATCCGGCTCCCGTGGTTGTCCCCGCCGCTCTGGTCGCCCCCACAAACGTCACCGGCCAGCAGTCGGGGACCGGACTGGTCATCTCCTGGGAGCCTGTCGCGGGGGCGACGTCGTACACCGCGACCGCCGACCCTTCCGGACAGACGTGCACGTCGACTACTCCCACATGCTTCTTCGACTCCTTGCCCGACCGGACCAGTTACAGCTTCACGGTGACGGCCACCGACGGCGTCACCACCAGTGAGCCCTCCATTCCCAGCGGTCTGATCCGACTCAGGGCGGTGCTCGCAGAGCCGATCTTCCCCAATGCCAGGGTGCTCGTCGGCCGCTCCGCGCAGGGTCGAAAGATCTGGGCGGTGCGGCAGGGCAACCCCCTGGCCGTGACGGTGCTTCTGTCAGTCGGCCAGATGCACGGCAGCGAGCCGGCCGGCCTGCGCGTCACCGACCGGATCCGCAAGCGCACGATCGCCGAGGACAGCGACTACCAGCTGTGGACGATCCGGACCATGAACCCGGACGGTGCGGTGCGGGGCAACCGCTACAACGCCCGAGGGGTGGACCTGAACCGCAACTTCCCGGGGACCTGGTCGGCGCGGCAATACCGCTCGGGCCGCGCTGCCGGCAGTGAACCCGAGACCAAGGCGATGATGCGCTTCATTGCGCGTCTGCAGCCGACGGGGACGCTGAGCTTCCACCAGCCGTGGGACACGGTGCTCAGTGTCTGTGACCAGCGCTCCGCGTTTTGGGTCCGGCGCACGGCCACCCTGATCGGCTTGAAGCAGCCGGGCCGGCCCACGAACTGCGGGAACTGGTACCCCGGCACCATGAGCCGCTGGACCGCACGCAACACCGCGAGCTGGTTCGTCACCGTCGAGCTCGCCCCCAGCTACCGCCTCGGCGCCCAGGTGCCCAAGGCCGCGTCAGCTGTCGTGCGCATCGCCGAGGAACTCGCGGCCAAACCCGAATTGCTCGCACTTTAGGCTGCAATGGGTAGGGTATGGCCCATGACTCAGAGCCCCGAGCCCCAGCCAGACCCGCAGAGCAGTAGCGTCTCTCCGCCCTCGACTCCGCCCCCGCCCCCGCCCCCTGTCTCTGCACCGGCACCAGCGCCGGTTCAATCGGCACCGGCAGGTGTGCCCCTTTACCCGGACGGGAAGCCCATGCTCGACTCCGAAGGTCGCCCCGCTTCTCCGAAGTCCCGACTGGCCACTGTGCTGCTGTGTGCGCTTGGCTTCGTCCTTGTCGCAGGCATCCACCGCTTCTACGTCGGCAAGATCGGCACCGGCGTTCTGTGGTTGTTGACCGGAGGCCTGTTCGGGATCGGCACGCTGATCGACTTCATCATGATCCTGGTGGGTGCGTTCAAGGACAAGCAGGAGAGGCACGTCGCCAACTGGTAGGGCGGCCACGGTTACCCTACGAAGGTGGCCGACCTTGACATTGCTGAACAGATAGCCGCCATCGACGCTGTGCTGCAGCAGATCGAGGCGGTCATCGATGTTCCCCGGCTCGAGGTTGATATCTCAGATCTCGAGCAGCAGGCTTCGGCACCGAACCTCTGGGACGACCCGGAGCAGGCGCAGGTGATCACCTCGAGGTTGTCGTACCTGCAGCAGGAGCGGCGCAAGGTCATGGTCCTGCGTCAGCGTGTGGACGACCTACCGATCCTGGTCGAACTGGCCCAGGCCGAAGACGACGCGAGCGCGATGGAAGAGGCTCAGCGCGAGCTGGCATCTCTGCACGCCGAGATCACCGAGTTCGAGGTCAGGACCCTGCTGTCCGGTGAGTACGACGAACGCGAGGCGCTGGTTTCGATCCGCTCCGGGGCCGGTGGGGTCGACGCGGCCGATTGGGCCGAGATGCTGCTGCGCATGTACGGGCGCTACTGCGAGCGCCATGGCTGGTCGGTGGAGGTCTACGAGACCTCCTACGCCGAGGAGGCCGGTATCAAGTCCGCGACCTTCGCGGTCAAGGCGCCGTTCGCCTACGGGACGCTCAGCGTGGAACAGGGGACTCACCGGCTCGTGCGGATCAGCCCCTTCGACAACCAGGGTCGTCGCCAGACCTCCTTCGCCGAGGTCGAGGTCATCCCCGTGGTCGAGAAGACCGAGAGCATCGAGATCCCCGAGGACGAACTGAGGGTGGACGTCTACCGGTCTTCGGGCCCGGGCGGTCAGGGCGTCAACACCACGGACTCCGCGGTGCGCCTGACCCACCTGCCCACGGGGATCGTCGTGAGTTGTCAGAACGAGCGCTCGCAGTTGCAGAACAAGGCCACGGCGATGGCGGTGCTGCAAGCCAAACTGCTCGAACGTCAGCGTCAGCAGGAGCAGGCCAAGATGGATGCCCTCAAGGGGGACTCCTCGGGTTCGTGGGGCAACCAGATGCGCTCCTACGTGCTGCACCCGTACCAAATGGTCAAGGACCTTCGGACCGAGGTCGAGACCGGCAACACCGCGGCGGTTCTCGACGGCGAGATCGATGAGTTCGTCGAGGCGGGTATCCGGTGGCGCCGCCAGCAGCAGTCACCGAACTGATTCTGACCTTCTGCTTACGGCGATCCTGACCGGCGTTGTGACCAGCCGTGCCTAGACTTGTGCAGTCAGGGCCAATACACCAGGTGGGGACAATTGATCACCTTCGAGCGCGTGACCAAGCGCTACGACAAGCGCAACCGCCCAGCGCTCCAAGACATCTCCATGCATGTCGATCCCGGCGAGTTCGTCTTCCTGGTGGGGACGTCCGGTTCCGGGAAGTCCACCTTCCTGCGGCTGATCCTGCGTGAGGAGAAGCCCACAGTTGGCCGTGTCGTGGTGGCAGGCCGTGATGTGGGCCGGCTCTCGCGATGGAAGGTGCCGCAACTGCGCCGGAGTATGGGGGCGGTCTTCCAGGACTTCCGGCTTCTGCAGAACAAGACGGTCTACCAGAACGTCGCCTTCACGTTGCAGGTGCTCGGACGCAAGAACTCCGTCATCGAGCGGTCGGTCCCCGAGGTCCTCGACCTCGTCGGTTTGGCCGACAAGATGGGCCGCTTCCCGGATCAGCTCTCGGGTGGCGAGCAGCAGCGGGTTGCCATCGCGCGCGCCTTCGTCAACCGTCCGGCGCTGCTGCTGGCCGACGAGCCAACGGGCAACTTGGATCCGGCGACGAGCGTCGGGATCATGAAGCTGCTCGACCGGATCAACCGGGTGGGCACCACGGTGATCATGGCCACGCACGACGCCGCCATCGTCGACCAGATGCGCAAGCGTGTGATCGAACTCGACGCCGGTGTCATGGTCCGCGACGAGGCGCGCGGTGTGTACGGGCAGGACCATCAGCCGTGAAACTTCGATTCATTCTCAGCGAGACATTCCAAGGGCTGCGCCGCAACCTCACGATGACGTTCGCCGTGATCATCACGGTCGCTGTCTCCTTGACGCTGTTCGGTGCTGGGCTGCTCGTTCGAGCGCAGGTCGATTCCATGAAGGACTTCTGGTACGACCGCGTTGAGGTGTCGATCTTCCTGTGCGGGGCGAACTCGTCGGCGCCAGCCTGTTCGTTGGGGGCGGTCACCCCGGAGGTCCGGGCTGAGATCGAGCAGGAACTGAACGCACTGCGCCCGCTGGTCCAGGACATCTACTACGAGTCCAAGGAAGAGGCCTACCAGCACTTCATGGAGCAGTTCGCCGACTCCCCGATCGCGCAGAACGTCACACCTGATGCCCTGCCTGAGTCCTTCCGGGTGAAGTTGTCCGATCCGACCAAGTACGAGGTCATCGCGGCCGCGTTCGCGGGTCGACCAGGTGTCGAACAGGTCCAGGATCAACGCCAGTTGCTGGACCGGTTCTTCCGATTACTCAACGGGTTGCAGGTGATCGCACTGTCCGTTGCGGTGGCGATGTTGCTGGTCACCGCCCTGCTTGTGATCAACACGATCAGGGTTGCGGCACACGCGCGTCGTCGTGAGGTCGGGATCATGCGGCTGGTGGGTGCCAGCAACTTCATGATCAGGATGCCGTTCCTGCTGGAGGCTGCGTTCTCCGCAGCTGTGGGCGGACTGATCGCAGTCGGCGCGATCGTGGCAACGAAGATCTTCTTGATCGATAAGGTGTTGGCACCGTCGTACCAGTTCACGGCTTTCGTGTCGTGGGACCAGGTCATCCTGATCCTGCCTGTGGTGTTCTTCACCGGAATCCTCATCGCTGCCATTGCAGCCGCGCTCACATTGCGCCGATATCTGAAGGTGTGAAGGTACCCTTGGAGGAGCATGTCCAGAATGTCCAATAGATCATCACGCGGGGCTCGTTTCGTAGCCGCGTCGATGGTCGTTGGGCTGGGACTGGGCTCGGTGGTCCTGCCGGTCCACGCCGATGACATAAACCAGCAGGTCGAAAACGCACAGGACGATCTCGCCTCTGCGGACAAGAAGGTCGCCGCGGCGATCGACAAACTCGATGTCGCACAGGAGCAGTTGCCAGCAGCGCGCAAGGAGTTGGCAGAGGCGCAAGCCGAGTTGACGGCGGCGCAGGAGCGCAAGGCCGCTGCCGACCGCAAGGTTGCTGTGGCGATCGCGAAAGTCGCGCAGGCCAAGCAGCAGATCGCTGAGACCGAACAGCAGATCGCGTTCCTTGAGCAGCGGATCGGCCAGATGGCCCGGCAGGTCTACACCCAGGGTGGGGCCATGTCCGAGGTCGAGATCCTGCTGGACTCCAGCGACCCCGGTGACTTCGCCTCCCGCATGGAGACCCTGCGTTCGATCGCGCAGGGCAACAACAACACCCTCTCAGACCTCGACGCGGCTAAGGCTCAGTTGAACATCCGCCTGGCCAGCCTCAAGACGCTGGAGGATGAGGCAGAGCAGGCCCAAGGTGAGGCGCAGGCGCTGGTCGACGAAGCAGCCAAGGCGAAGGCGAGGGCGGACGCGGCCAAGGCCAAGATCGACGAACTCGTGGCCTCCCGTGCCTCTGCGTTGCGCGACGCCAGAGAGCGGCGCGACGCGGTCAAGAAGCAGTACCGGCAGTACAAGGCGGAGCAGGCGAGAATCGCGGCCATCGCCCGGGCGGCTGCGGCGAAGGCTTCGCAAGGCCAAGCCGGCGTGCCCATCAACATCGGCGCCGACGGCTTGGCCTGGCCGACACCGGGCGCTTCGGTCGTGCAGAACGTCGGTCCGCGCATCCACCCCGTGTACGGATACAGGTCATGTCACACCGGCACCGACATCGGTGCCGGTCAGGGCGCCCCGATCTACTCAGCCGCGAACGGCGTTGTCGTCTCGGTGGAGAACGGTGGACCTTACGGACTGCACACTCTGATTCAGCATGGGTCGGGCATCTCGACGATGTACGCGCACCAGTCCGCGGCGCTGGTCTCCGCCGGCCAGAAGGTCAAGCAGGGCCAGCTGATCGGGCGGGTCGGCGCCACCGGGTGGGTCACGGGCCCGCACCTGCACTTCGAGGTGCACGTCAACGGCACCCCTTACGACCCGATGGGCTGGTTCGGCGCAGCCAAGGTTCCCGTACGGTGCTGATGTGGTGAAGGAAACCGGCCAGAAGGTCATCGCGATGAACCGCCGCGCCCGCCACGACTATGCGATCGAGGACACCTGGGAGGCCGGGATGGTCCTGCAGGGAACCGAGGTCAAGTCCCTGCGGGCTGGCCGGGCGTCGCTGGTCGATGGTTACGCCGAGGTGCGCGACGGGGAGGTCTGGCTGATGGGTGTGCACATCCCCGAATACGACCAAGGAACGTGGACCAACCACGATCCCCGCCGACCGCGCAAGTTGCTCCTCCACGCCCATGAGATCAACCGGTTGATCGGTAAGACCAAGCAGAGTGGCCTGACTCTGGTGCCTATGAAGCTGTACTTCAAGGACGGCAAGGCCAAGGTCGAGATCGGTCTGGGCCGGGGCAAGAAGAGTCACGACAAGCGCCAGGACATCGCCGCGCGTGAGGCCAAGCGTGACGCTGAGCGGGCGGTGGCAGCGGCCCGGCGCAGTGCTCGCTGACAACGACTTGCCTGCTCTGTGGCAGGAGCTCGGCATCCCGGGCATCATCGATGTCCACACCCACTTCCTCCCCGCCCCAGTGATGAGCGCCGTATGGCGTTACTTCGACGAAGCGGCCCACAACTACGGTGTGGACTGGCCGATCGAGTACCGCTGGAGCGACCACGAACGCATCGCACACCTGCGGCGCATGGGTGTGCTCCGGTTCACCGCCCTGGTCTACGCACACAAACCGGACATGGCTGCCTGGCTCTCGCGGTGGGCGTTGGACTTCGCAGCCGAAGTGCCCGGCTGTATCCCGACCGCGACGTTCTATCCCGAGCCGACTGCTGCCCAGTACGTGGCCGATTGTCTGCAGCGTGGGGCGCGACTGTTCAAGCTGCACCTGCAGGTAGGTGACTTCGACCCGCGCGACGCGCTGCTGGACGACGTCTGGGGCCAGATCGCCGACGCAGGTGTCCCGGTGCTGGTCCATTGCGGATCCGCACCACTGCCGGGTAGGTTCACCGGATCTGGACCGATCGGTGAGGTCCTTGCCCGGCATCCCCAACTCAACGCGATCATCGCCCACCTTGGGGCCGACGAGTTCGAGGCATTCGTGGGCATGACGAAGGGGCGGCCGAGAACCTGGCTGGACACCACCATGGGTCTGACCGACTTCATGCAAGGGATGGCGCCGTTTCCGCCCGACCTTCTTCCTGCCCTGTGCGAGCTCTCATCGCAGGGCAAGGTCCTGTTCGGATCCGACTTCCCCAACATCCCCTACCCGTTCGCTCATCAGGTTCAAGTGCTTCTGGACGCCGGGCTCGACATGCCCGAGGTGCTGTGGGGAGCTGCGTCCCGGCTGTTGGGCCCGGCTCAGTACGCCGGCTCGTTGTAGTTCCACGGGTAGGTCTTGTGCTCAGTGCCGAGCGGGCTGGTCCAGGTCATCGAACCATCCGTGTTGTTCCGGCACATCCATCCTGAGTGGGTCTTCACCCGGTGGTGGCTCCGGCAGCCGGGTGCCAGGTTCGAGGGATCCGTGCCTCCAGCCGGCCAGGCGGTGACGTGGTCGGTATCGGTGTGCTTCGCGCTGGTGCTGCATCCGGGGAAGCGGCACCGGCGGTCGCGGGCACGAACCGCGCGCTTCATCGCATCAGGAATCCGGTAGCTCTTGGTCGACATGTCCGTCAGGGTTCCGGTGACAGGATCGGTCACCAGTCGCCTCCAGCGTGCGTCCCGGCTCAGAGCCAGCGCGCGGGCGTGCTCCGCGTCGACTGCTCCGAACCCCTCGACGCTCGCACCGCTCTCCTGCAGGGCAGCCAGGGTCTCGGCGGAGATCACGACATCGACGTTGACGAGCAGTCGGATGTTCCTGGCCAGGATCTCGGTCAGCGCGTCGACCCGTTTCTGGTCCAGACTGCGCCCGTCGGCGTAGGTCCGCGCCAGGTCGTCCAACGCGCTCAGCAGGATGTGTGCGGTGCCCGAAGGCAGATAGCCGTGCAGGTCAGCCATCCCGTGCTCGCGCGGTTCGATAGCCAGGTAGCGCCGGTCCCACGCTTTGGCCTTCTGCTTCTCCTGCTCCTCGATGGCCAGATCGGGACGGTAGTCCACCAAGAGCCTCGTCAGGTGCCGCCGTGTCTGGTAGGCGGTGTGCTCAGACGCGTACTCGATGGCCCGGGCTTCCATCTGTTCGCGATCCGGGTCGGGAACGCCCTCGAGGGCATCGGCTATCAGCCGGGCCCGAGTGGCGTCGATGCGGCCGTTGGCCAGTGCCGTCCAGACCTTCGGTCTCGTGCACACTGACGTGCTGGCGTCCATCAGGTGACTGGCTGAACGGCTGGAGGTCACCGTGATCGCGGCGACGGTCTGCGTGGCCCCGGACAGCCGGTATCCCATCGCCTCCACCCGGTCCTGGACCGACATCACCACTGCCGCCCGCACGGCGTGGGCGTGACGCAGCAAGCATTCAGCATCTTCCAGGGCATCGGCCAGGTCCAAGTCGGCCAGTTCCCCCAGTTCGGCGAGTAGATCGCCGAGGTCTGCCACCGGTCCGGGTGGCGCGGTTCCGAAATCCCTCATGCACACATCATCGAACATGGGTACGACAAAACCATGGCCGCTTCACGCCGTTGTGGATACTCGCGCCCTCGACCCTTTCAGGTACTTCCCGAGATTCGTGCGCATGGTGGTCGCAGCGTCCAGAACGTAGTTCTGACGCATGCGCCACGGTGCCCTGCTGCCCTGCCTTGGCAGCTGGTCGGCGGCACGTTGGATGTAGCCGGCCTGCAGATCCATCAGTGGTCTGGCGTCGAGTTCCTTGTGGGGTTCGGGCACGACCATGTCGAACCCTTCGCGGCTCATCCAATTGAGTACCTTGCACACCAATCGCGACGTAAGATCCGCTCGCAGTGTCCACGACGCGTTCGTGTACCCCACCGCGATGGCGAAATTGGGCAACCCGGTCAGCATCGCTCCCAGCAGCACATACTGCGAAGGGAGGTCGACCGGCTCGCCGTCTACCGTCGGGGCGATGCCACCGTTGGGTTGCAGGACCAGTCCGGTTGCAGTGACGATGATGTCCGCTTCGAGAACCCGGCCCGATGCAAGCCGGATGCCGGTCGCGACGAATGTGTCGATCTGATCGGTCACAACCTCCGCCTTGCCACTCTTGATCACCTCGAACAGGTCACCGTTGGGAGCCACACAAACCCTCTGGTCCCACACGTTGTAGGTGGGCGTGAAGTGTTCGTCCACCACTTGCTGATCGCCCAGCGCCTTGATCGCCAGCCCGCGCAGCAGTTTGGCGGCACGGTCTGGGTATCGCTGCGAGAACTGGTAGAACGCCGTGCTGAACCCGATGTTCTTGGCGCGGATCAGCCTGTGGGCAGTACGTGCTGGCAGGTATTTGCGGGCAGCGTCCGCGAGGACATCGTTTGACGGCAGCGGACTGATCCAGGTGGGGGAGCGCTGCAGCATTGTGATGTGCTCGACGTCTGGCGCCATCGCCGGAAGCAGCGTCACAGCGGTCGCACCCGATCCGATGACGACCACGCGTTTGCCCTTGTAGTCGAGGTCACCGGGCCAGAACTGCGGATGAACCACTGTGCCCTGGAAATCCTCGATCCCGGGGAAGTCGGGCAGGTACCCCTGGTCGTAGCTGTAGTAGCCCGAACACGCGTATAGGAAGCGCGCGGTGACTTGGCGGCCGTCGGCGATCGTCACCGTCCACAACGCACGGTCGGTGTCGAAGTCCGCCGCGACCATCTTGGAGTTGAACTGGATATGGCGATCGATGCCGAACTTCGCGGCCGTCTGCTCGATGTAGGCCTTGATGGATGCCCCGTCGGCCAGCGCCTGCGGCTCGCGCCACGGGTTGAACTGGAAGCCGAACGTGAACAGGTCGGAGTCTGAGCGGATCCCCGGATAGCGGAACAGGTCCCAGG
This sequence comes from uncultured Actinomycetota bacterium, assembly GCA_963818505.1. GTDB lineage: Bacteria > Actinomycetota > Actinomycetes > S36-B12 > UBA10799 > JADKAV01. Next base: position 33,351 of record CAWFSJ010000006.1, on the reverse strand, counting down.
TGCCGCCGATGGCGTCGCGGGCTTCCAGGATCGTGTAGCTGCGCTCAGGGCACAGGGTCTGCAGTCGGTAGCCGGCGTCGATCCCGGACAACCCTGCCCCGATCACGATCACGTCCACATCCACGCCAACGGCCATGTTTCCCAGTCTGGCCGGAATACCCGGGAACCGGGTGGCGTTTTCCCAGTAGACCGGTGTCGCAGGGCGTCGGTACGCTGCAAGTACAACTCAACAGGGGGTGAACGGTTTCGACAGCGGATGCTTCGACGAGAGAAGCGGGCTGAGGACGACGGTTATCTCATTAACGATCCGTCAAAAACACAAGTGCCGATACTAATCGCGCTGACTTCGCCCTCGCTGCCTAAGCGAGCGTGAGTCCGTCGGCCTACGGGTGCCTTCCCCGTAGTCCCCGGCGTCATTCAGAAGGCTTGCTGAGCGCCCCGGTCACGGGGGCGTGAGGGACTCCAACAGTGACGTAGGCCGTGTTGGCGGATGGGTCGCACGAACCCGCCAGGCTGAATGCACCACAAAGCGACTGCGCCCGGAGAATGCTCCGATTTGCACCGTTGGACCCGGGTTCGATTCCCGGCACCTCCACAAAGAGAAAGACCCCCAATGCTTCTGGGGGTCTTTCTCTTTGTTCGGGTTTGTCACGGCGGGAATCGGGAGGAGCCGGCCGGAGGTCGGTGACGGCTCCCGGCACCTCCACAAAGAGAAAGACCCCCAATGCTTCTGGGGGTCTTTCTCTTTGTTCGGGTTTGTCACGGCGGGAATCGGGAGGAGCCGGCCGGAGGTCGGTGACGGCTCCCGGCACCTCCACAAAGAGTCGATCGCTAAAGAGTCCCCGCGTCGGCTATCACTTTCCGCCGTTCCATCTTCGGGATGCCAGGCGTAGTGTCGTTGATGCCCCAGCTGATGATTACCTCGGCCATGATGCGGAAACGGGGAGCCCCGGCCACTTCCTCGATCATTGCGCCGCCGATGATCTTGATCCCGCGGGGCGACCACGGCTTCAAGCTCGCCAGGTCGTCGATCACGAGGGTGGCGCGCGGGTTCTTCTGGATATTGCGGTAGCGCACGGTGCGGACGATGTCAAAGCCGGCTGTGACGATGGCGTCGCCGTCGACTTCGAAGACGACGGGTGCGACATCCGGCTTGCCCTCCGGTGAGGCGGTGGCGAAGCGCATCAATGGCTGCGTGGCGAGATACTCGAGCTCTGCTGAGGTGAAGATGCTCACGGTGCCTCATTCGTCTGGGCGGGCGGGTTGAGCGCGAAGACGTCGAGGTCCCACCAGGTGGCCATGGGAAGCGTCTTCACCATTGCCACGGCGTCTTGCTCCGTCTCGCCGAATGTCTCGAGGAACACCGTTCGTCGAGCTGTTGCCAGATAGACAGCCCCGATACGTCCCTCTGCTCGCAGTTCTGCGACTCGTGCTTGCTCCTCGGCGGCGACCACCATGAACGAGTTCAAGATTCCTGGCCCTTCTGGGTTGGTGAGGCCGGCGGTTGAGGGGTTACGAGTAGTGTGCTCGGACCATTGCATGTACAACGTAACCCCGTACCTGGACAAGGCCAAGAACTCGCGGCCGTGACAAGCCACTTCTGAACAATATTCGAGGTTCTTGGACCAATGAGGACCGACGGCGTACGTTGCCAGCTAATCGATCCGCTCGCCCGAGGGTCATGATCAGGCGGTCCTGGGCGCGCTGGGTTGATCACCTACCCCAGGGAAGGGCCCGCCGCGCAGCCCCGAACATCGATGCCCCCACCCGGACGCCGGCAGTGACGGGCTTGCGGTTCAGCAGATCCACAACCGTGTCCAGAGTCGTCCAGTTGATCTTCCCCTGGGAGAACAACGCCGCAGCTCGCAGAGGTAGCTCGTTCAGGGAGCGTTCATACATCCGCGCGACGGCCGGATCGTCCGGGTCGGTGTCGATCCCACCGAAGCGTTGCATCGCAGCCTTGATCGCCCTACCGAACCGCTGTCCTTGGATCTCAGCGATGGTGCTGACCCGAGTGAACGGTTCAACGGGGACCGGGACGGGGATCTCCCGGCCCAACCGTGCGGCGAAGGCCGCATCCGATGCCGCTACGAGGTCTGTATCGGCAGGCTCGGGAGCGTCGGTCACACCATCGAGAGTCACGGTGATCGTGGCGACGATGTCCTCACACGAGCGGCCAACTTCGATGTCGAACTCGCCGGCAGGCACGCTCCAGCCGGCCACATCCACGTCGTAGAAGGCAAACGCCCGCGGACCCAGTTCGATGCTGACAGTCGTCGTCTCGCCCGGCTCCAACCACACCTTCGAGAACCCCCGCAACTCCCGCAAGGGCCTGACCACCACACCGGTGCGGTCACGGACGTAAACCTGCACAACCTGCGATCCGGGACGATGCCCGACATTGGTCAGCGGCACCGATACCTTGACGGACTGGCCTTCGGCGATCCGGCGGCGGTTGACCTTGGCCCGCCCGTACTCGAACTCCGTGTAACTGAGGCCGTGGCCGAACGGGAAGAGCGGCTCCACGCCTGCCGAAGTGGTGTGGCGGTAGCCCACCGCCAGTCCTTCCCGGTACTCGACCTGCCGCGGCTCACCCGGGAAGTAGGGGTCCGCCGCCAGATCGGCGGCGAACATGGGGAAGGTCTCCGCGAGCCGACCGCCCGGCTCGGCGTTGCCGTAGACGACATCGAGCAGCGCCGCCCCGCTCGCCTGTCCGCCCAAGTACGCCTCGAGGATCGCGGCGGGCTGATCCACCCACGGCATCGCGACCGGAGCGCCGTTGCACAGAACAACAACCGTGCGCGGGTTGGCCGCACAGACAGCCGCGATCAGGTTGTCGTGTTGACGGGGCAGGCGCAGGTCATCCCTGTCGAAACCTTCGCTCTCGTACACACCTGGCAGGCCGACCATCAGCACGACCACGTCGACTTCCCGAGCGGTCTCGACGGCCTCCTCGATGAGGCCCTGATCGCGTGCCGATCCGGCAGGGTCGTAACCGGGCGCGTAGCGCACGTCCAGCCCGCGATCCAATGCCGCATCCCAGGCGGTCGTGACCTTCACCGGGTTGACCTGTGAACTGCCGGCACCTTGGAAACGCGGTGACTGGGCGAACGCGCCTATCAGCGCCACGGACCCATCCCCGGTCAGCGGAAGCAGGCCGTCATTGCGCAGCAAGACGGTTCCTTCAGCGGCAACCCGGCGCGCCAATGCATCGTGTGCGTCGAGGTCCACTGCCGCCGGACGCACGGCGCTGGCGGCGACGAGATCGAGCACCCTCTGGGCGCTGCGGGTCAAGTCGGCCGTGGCCAGGTGTCCCTGTTCCAGTGCCTTCATCACGACTGCGTCGGAGATGCCTTTGCTGCCGGGCATCTCAAGGTCCATCCCCGCTCGAATCCCGGCGACCCGATCGTTGGTGGCGCCCCAGTCGCTCATCACCAGCCCGTCGAAGCCCCACTCGTCGCGCAGAATCTCGGCGATGAGGCGGTGGTGTTCGGTGGCGTAGGTGCCGTTGATCAAGTTGTAACTGCTCATGACGGTCCGGGGAGCGGCGTGTTCGACGGCGTACTCGAATCCGGCCAGGTAGATCTCGCGCATCGTGCGCTCATCGACCACGGCATCCACCACGAACCGGTGGGATTCCTGGTTGTTGACTGCGTAGTGCTTCAGGCACGCCGCAACTCCTGAGTCCTGTATTCCTTGCACCACGGCCGACGCCATCCGTCCACTGACGAGCGGGTCCTCGGAGAAGTACTCGAAGTTGCGCCCGCACAGTGGATGCCGTTTGATGTTCAGTCCCGGGCCGAGGACCACCGCAACGCCTTGGGCGACGGCCTCAGCGCCGACGGCTCGGCCCACCTCAGCGGCCAGGGCCTCGTTCCATGTGCTGGCCACCGTGACCGCGGTCGGGAAGCACGTGGCGGGTCGGCTGGCCCCGATACCAAGGTGATCGCTGTCCGTGGCCTGAACCCGCAGGCCGTTCGGGCCGTCGCTGAGCAGGATCGCCGGAATCCCCTTGCGCAGAAGGGGTTGGGTGTGCCAGAAATCGCTGCCGGACAGCAATGAGATCTGCTCTTCGAGCGTGAGGTCCGCCGCATCAGTCACGTTGTCTCCCAGGATTTCGCTGGTTCGAACCTAACGCTTGCCGTGAGCCACGAGAGTCCGTGGGTAGGTGGCCGCCGATGGGATCGACCATGAAAAGTGACCTCGCGTGTCGCAACGCAATCAACGGGGTTTTCGTAACTCACTTCTAGCCTCGTGGCAGGGGAATTTCCCCTTCTGGGAGGAATGGAGAAGCAATGATCAACACCCGCAGGCTGATGGCGACCGGCGCGGCGGTGGCTGTCACCGCTGGAACAATCATGGCCGGAGCCGGGGCTGCAAACGCCGCGAACGACCCGGGGTTCAAGAAGGTGAAGGCACCCAAGACCGTGATGGCCGGTCAGACGTTCATCATCAAGTGCCAATTGGGCGCCGGCAACTGGCTGGGGGCTGAGGCGACACTGCTGGAGAAGGGTGCGTCTGTGAATGCGAACCGCCAGGTTTCGGCCAGTGGGGACTGCAGCATGCACGTCGTGTTGAACGCGGTAGGTGCTCGCAAGGTCAAGGTCGTCGTCGAGCAGAACCTCGGCGCGATCGAGACGAAGTGGCTGAAGATCAACGTTCAGTAGGGTTCCAAGCAGCAGGGCCCCGCAGCGTGATTGAACGCGCGGGGCCCTGCTGCGTGAACTGGTTTTGTCTCAGGCTGTTCATACACTCCTGACGTGGATCCCATCACCAATCCGTATGCGCCCGGTGCTGGCACCCGACCGTACGAACTGGTCGGGCGCGAAGCGCTGCTGGCGGCTTTCGACGTCGCTGTCCAGCGATCGGAAATGCGCCTCTCGGCCCGAAGCATGGTCTTGTACGGGTTGCGTGGTGTGGGCAAGACGGTGTTGCTCAACGAGTTCGCCCGAGCCGCAGGTGAGCGGCGGTGGATCACCGTCGAAATCGAGGCGCAAGCCGGTGAGCCATTGGTGCCCGCGCTCACCCGCGCAATCTTCACCAGTCTGCGCGAGGCCGGCAGGACGTGGTCGGGACAGACCCTTTCCTGGGCTCGACGTGTCTTCAAGGCGTTCAGCATCAAGGCCGACCCGGGAACGGGGTCCTACTCCTTCGGGCTCGACATCGAGCCTGCCCGTGGCTATGCCGACAGTGGGGATCTTGAACGTGATCTACCGGAGATGCTCGCCGAGCTCGCCACGTTGGCAGGCCATCACGGCACGGGAGTACTGCTGAGCATCGATGAGATGCAGGAAGCCGATGAAGCGGTGCTGCGTGCCCTGAACGCGACTGTGCACCGCCTCGGACAGGGCAGTGATCCACAGCCCTTCCTGTTCGTCGGGGCGGGACTGCCCTCCCTGCGACGGATACTGGCCGATGCCACCTCGTATGCCGAACGGCTATTCGACTTCCGGCACATCGACCGTCTCGACGAGCCCGCCATCCGGCTGGCGCTGGAGCGACCAGCGGCGGCGCTGGGAGTTGCCTGGGACGACGAGGCGGTAGCTGAGGCGGTGGAGTTCAGCCGCGGGTACCCCTACTTCGTGCAGGTGTTCGCAGCACATGCCTGGGATGTCGCAGCCGGGGCCCGGATTTCGCCGACGGACGCCCTCTTGGCCGCAGAACGTGCCCGGCAGGAGCTTGATGCGGGCTTGTATGCCACCCGCTGGCAAAGGGCGACCCGGGCTGAGCAGCGGTTCATGCAGGCCATGGCAGACCTGGCAGCGGACAGCCCGGTCGCCATGGCCGACCTTGCGGCTGCCATGGGCCGGGCGAAGGTGTCGCAGTTGTCCCCGGCCCGAAACCAGTTGATCAGCAAGGGGTTGGTGTACACCCCCGATCGCGGTGAGGTCGCGTTCACGGTTCCGGGGATGTCGGCCTTCGTGGCGCGCCAGGCTGTGCGCTGAACTACGGTTGGCAGCCATGACCGACCCTCAGGACCAGTTGCAGCAACGCCGGGCGTGGACGAAGGACGGCGCCCGCCCGGAGAAGGTGGCGGCGCGTCATGCTCGTGGGGGCCGGACTGCCCGGGAGAACCTCGACGACCTGCTGGATCCCGGATCCTGGGTCGAGTACGGGGGCCTTGCCAGTGCGGCACAGGAGAAGCGACTCAGCCAGCCCGACCTGATGGCCAAGAGCCCTGCGGATGGCCTCATCGCGGGGATCGGGAAGGTCGGTGGTCGCGGTTGTGCGGTGCTCTCCTACGACTACCTGGTCATGGCTGGCACCCAGGGCATCCGGGGTCATCACAAGTCCGACCGACTGCTCGGCCTCGTGCAGAAGTTGGCGCTGCCCGCCGTCGTCTTCGCCGAGGGCGGGGGTGGGCGGCCCACGGACACCGACTACCCGGTCGTGTCGGCCTTGGATGTGCGTACCTTCGCGCTCTGGGCCCGACTGTCCGGGGTGGTGCCACGGATCGCAGTGGTGGCTGGCCGCTGTTTCGCGGGTAACGCGGTGATCGCGGGATGCTCGGACATCCTTGTGGCGACCCGTGACTCGACGATGGGCGTCGCGGGCCCGGCCATGATCGCCGGCGCGGGACTGGGGGAGTACCGGGCAGAGGAGATCGGGCCGGCCGATGTGATGGCGGGCAACGGGGTAGTCGACATCCTCGTGGACGACGAGGCAGATGCGGTCAGGACGGTCAAGCACCTGTTGGGCCTTTTCGCCGGTTCAGCGCCTTCAGCCGGTGCCGCCGATCAGAGGATCCTGCGCACGATCCTGCCCGAGCGCGAACGCAGCGCGTACGATGTGCGGCCCATCATCGACACGCTGGCCGACCTTGAGTCAGTGATCTATTTGCGCGAGGCGTTCGCACCCGAAATGGTCACCGCCCTCGGGCGTATCGACGGCCGACCCGTGGGATTCGTGGCCAATCAGACGCTGCACATGGCCGGAGCCATCACTGCGGATGCCGGGGACAAGGCCGCACGTTTCGTGCAGTTGTGCGACGCGTTCGGCATTCCCCTCGTGTCCTTGGTCGACACCCCCGGCATCATGGCCGGACCCGAGGCGGAGAGAACCGCGATCCTGCGTCATGCTTCGCGCCTATTGGTGGCCACTGCGCGCATGTCGGTCCCACTGGTCGGCGTCGTGCTGAGGCGCGGCTACGGTCTGGGCGCGCAGGCCATGTTGGGCGGCAGCACCAAGGAGCCGTTGAGCACCGTCGCTTGGCCTTCGGCGCATATGGGACCTATGGGTTTGGAAGGGGCTGTGCGACTAGCCATGGGCAAGCAACTGGATGCCATCGCCGACCCGCGGGAGCGCTCACAGCGGCTCACCGAGGCGACGCAGGCTTACCGCGAGCACGTTACGGCGTTCAACGTCGCGCGGGTCTTCGAGATCGACGACGTGATCGACCCGCCCGAAACCCGGGCATTGATTTCGTCGCTGCTTGCGGTGGCGCCGACGTCGCCCAGCGGCCGGGTGATCGACGCCTGGTGAACGGATCATTGGGCGGGCTGACGGGCCCCGATCCAGTCGCGGACCTCTGCAGGCGGCATGGGCCTGGCCCAGTAGAACCCCTGCGCCACGCGCCCCCCGAGTTCAGTCAGTGCGAGTAGTTGCTGATCGTCCTCCACACCTTCTGCGATCACGTCCAGGTTCAGCGCGTTGGCGAGTTTGAGGATCGCATCGACGATCGGGCGATCCGATGAGCGGTCGTTTCCGGCGAGCTCACTGACGAATGACCGATCGATCTTCACCGTCGTCACAGGCAGCCGCTTGAGGTAGGCCAGCGATGAGTAGCCGGTGCCGAAATCATCCACCGCCAGGCTCAGGCCCAGGGCCCGCAGCGCAGTGAGGGTGCCGACGATCGGCTCGAGGTCGTTCATCACAGCCGATTCGGTGATCTCAAGTTGTACGGCCGAGGCAGGAATCCCGGTCGTTTCCAGCGAATGCTTGACGCGCTCCACGAGGCCGCGGGCCAGAAGTTGGCGTGCCGAGATGTTCACCGCGACGTAGAGGTCGCGTGCTCCGGGCACCTCCTGGCGCCATGCCTGCATCTGGGCCAGGGCGGTGTCCAGTACCCAATAGCCCATCGGGACGATGAGCCCGGTCTCTTCGGCCGCAGCGATGAACATGCCCGGTTCCTGCTGCCCGCGGTGCGGGTCGTCCCACCGGATGAGCGCCTCCATACCCACGGGCCCCCCGGTGGTCACGTCCACGATCGGTTGATAGACGACCCGGAACTCCTGATCATCCAGCGCCCGGCGCAGACCAACCGCGTCCTGCAGTCGGTCGTCGGCCTCCTTGTGCATGTCCTCGTGGAAGAGCACGACTTGATTGCGCCCGCGTGCCTTCGCCTGGTACATAGCGGCGTCCGCGTCGCGCAGCAACGTGTGCGGCTCAGACATACCGTCCGCGAGCGCGACCCCGATGCTCGCGGTGACCGTTACGTGTCGCTGGTGTGAGGTGAAGGGATGATGAAGTGCGTTGGTGATCCGTGAGGCGACCGTGCCGACCTCGTCACCATCGACTCCTTCACAAACCACCACGAATTCGTCTCCACCGAAGCGTGCCAATGTGTCGCCTGAGCGAACTGCGGACTGCAGTCGTGTCGCGACTTCCACGAGCAGGGCATCACCGGCATGGTGTCCGAGGCTGTCATTGACCACCTTGAAGAGGTCCAAGTCGAGGAACATGACCACGACGCCACCGCCGGCCCGGTCCGCTCGGGCGAGTGCCTGCTCGATGCGGTCGCTGAGCAGTAACCGGTTGGGCAAGCCGGTCAGAGGGTCGTGCAGGGCCTGGTACTCCTGTTCGCGTGACATCTGGGCCGCCTTCTGTACGGCCAGCAGCGGCAACAGCAGCAAGGGCAGCAGGGTCCAGGAGTAGGGGTGGGCCACTGCCACGATCGCGATCAGTGGAGACAGAGCCAGGACCGCCAGCACCGAAACGGTGTAGAACCAGAACTCATCGGAGAATGCCTCCCACCAGGTCTGGTCGTAGTACTGGGCCAGCCCGGAGACGAGTGCGAGGTTCACCAAGTGGTAAACGATCCAGGACAGCCCGATCCACCAGAGATCCGTCCCTGACAGGCTCCCGTTTCCGTCGAGGGGCGAGGGGCCCACGCCCGCCGCGATCATGACCAACCAGGCGGCGGTGAGGCTGCAGACATCTTGGCCCACGTTGAAGAGGATCTTCCAGAGGGGCTTGCGCTGCAGAAGTTCGGACAACAAGACTGCGCCTGCGTGTAAGGCCACCGCCGGATAGAGGCCCCACAGGTACATGGTGGCGAAGACGAACGCCAGGGAGATGGACACCGGGTTGCCGACGAGGCGGGTCATCACGATCGGGCGCAATTCGCTCAGGACGATGACCGCGCCGATCATGAGCAGCGGCAGTCCCATGGCCTGCAATGCCTCAGGATTCAACTGCGAGAGGCACACGAGCAACAGGGCCCAGCCCAGCCACGTGCACCCCTGCCAGGTCAGGGCGAACAGGCTCGGCCTCCACAATGACGGGTGCGTGCGCGTGTCGGCTGCCAAGAATCACCTCCCTGCGTTTCTGCCGAAATTACCCTCAGTCCCGCCGTGACTCGCGCTGGCCGATCCGTCGGGGTGCTGCGGGGTCGATCTGCCTACGCACAGCGACCGACCGGCGGCCCACTGACGTGTTGCTGGCAATCACAGCGGGTGCTTGTCTGGAGGTGTGAAGAGTTACCCGATGTTCCCCCTGGGCTCGGTCTTGTTCCCTCACATGCCACTGGCGCTGCGTTTGTTCGAGCCCCGCTACCTGCGCATGCTGGGCGATCTGCTGGAAGAGGATTCTCCGGAATTCGGTGTTGTGCTCATCGAGCGCGGTCACGAGGTCGGCGGTGGGGATCATCGCTTCGGCGTAGGAGCGCTCGCGCGTGTTCTGCAGGTGGAGGCGCACGAGGGGTTCATGAGTCTGATCGCTGTGGGTAGCCAGCGGTTCCACGTGCAGGAGTGGCTCGAAGAGGAGCCCTACCCCCGGGCGGCCCTGGAACCGCTGCCCGCTTTGAAGTGGGACGATGCGCTGCTTGCTCTGCAGATCGCCGTAGAGGAGAAGGTGCGCGCAGCGCTGACGCTGGTGGGCAGTTCGCTCGATGAGTTGTCGGAGGATCCGATCGGTCGCTGCTGGCAACTGGCCGGGGTCGCGCCGCTGGGTCCGTTGGATCATGTCGACCTGCTCGGCCGCAGCAGTGCCGAGGACCTCCTGGAGGCGACAGGCGCGATGGTCGATGACCTGCTCGTCACGTTACGCCTGCAGGGCGAGGGCTGAGGCGGAACCTCCTCCGAACGGAGGATGACGCGGATGCTATTTTCATGTCACTATGACTGACATGAATAGCGCTGGCGCTCGTCCCTACCGCATGACTGCGAGGGCTGAGGCTGCTGAGCGCACCGGTGAGCGCATCCTCGAGGCCGCGACTGAACTCTTCTGGGAGAGGCCATCGACCGAGATCAGCCTCGAGGAGGTGGCTGAGCGCGCCGCAGTCTCGGTGCGCACCGTCATCCGCCGGTTCGGCACCAAGGAGCAGCTCTTCGCCGCCGCGAGTCAATGGGCTTCCGAGCAGGTCGGCACCCAGCGCGATCAAGCCGTCGTCGGTGACATCGGGGGTGCCGTTTCTGTGCTCATCGATCACTACGAGCAGTACGGACGCAGAGTCATGGGACTGCTGGCTGCAGAGGCCTCGATGGCTGCGCTGACCCCGATCGTGGAACAGGGACGTGAAGTCCACTGGGCCTGGTGCAAACGCGTGTTCGAGCCCTTCCTAGGGGAACTCGCAGCGGAACCCCGCCGCCGGCGTCTGGCTCAGTACGTCGCGATCTGTGATGTCTACACCTGGAAACTGCTGCGCATCGACTCGCGTCTGTCGCGGGCGCAGACCCAAGTCGCACTCGTCGAGATGCTCACCGCGATCACTGAGGAGTCCTGATGGCAAGAATCCTGGCTTACACGTCCCCGGCGAAGGGTCATCTGTATCCGCTGATGGCCATCCTTCTTCAGTTGCGCAACAGGGGTCATGAAGTCCACGTGCGCACTTTGGCCTCGCAGGTTCCGACTTTGCGCGAGCTCGGCCTCGAGGCGCAGCCCGTCTCACCTGCGGTTGAGGCGATCGAACTGGTCGACTGGAACGAGCGCACACCGCAGAAGGCGCTGATGGCCGCAGTGAGCACCTTCGTCGCAAGGGCGCACTATGACGCGCCAGATCTGCAACGTGCGATCGCCGAGGTGAGCCCGGATGCCGTGATCGTGGACATCAACTCATGGGGTGCGCTGGCCGCTGCTGAGGACTGGGGTGGCAGATGGTCAGCCTTCTGTCCGTATCCGTTGGCCCTGCGCTCCCGGGACGTGCCGCCGTACGGTCCGGGGCTGACACCCGCTCACAACCTGGGGGGCCGGCTGCGCGACATGCTCTTGCGCCCGCTCGTGTACGGCACGCTGGAACGGAAGATGCTGCCCGGTATCAATGAGGTTCGTGCCCAGGTCGGCTTGGCGCCTCTTGCCCACCTCGATGACCAGTTCCGCCGCCCCCCACTGCTCCTGTACCTGACCGCAGAGCCCTTCGAGTATTCACGCCGGGATTGGCCCGACAGCGTTGTCATGGTCGGCCCTTGCGAGTGGGAGCCTCCCATCGCTGCGCCCGATTGGCTCGACGCGATAGATGAGCCGATCGTGCTGGTCACCACGTCCTCGGAGTTCCAAGACGACGCCAAGGTGGTCACCGCCGCTCTCGAGGCGTTCGCCGGAAGGCCACTGCATGTCGTTGCGACCGTGCCCTGCGGGGATGTCAGCGCGTTCGATGTTCCGCCCAACGCGCATGTTGTGCCGTTCGCACCACATGGCTTGCTGCTCGACCGAGCGGTGTGTGCCATTACGCACGCCGGAATGGGGGCCACGCAGAAGGCGTTGGCTCGCGGGGTGCCGGTCGTGGCAGTTCCTTTCGGCAGGGACCAGGCCGAGGTCGCTCGGCGCGTGGAGGTCGCGGGCGCGGGTGTTCGTCTGCCGGCGCGACGTCTGTGTCCGGAGGGGATGCGAGCTGCGTTCGACAGAGCCCGCGCGTGCAAGGCCGGGGCTGCGGGAGTGGCCGACGGGTACCGTCAAGCGGGAGGCGCCTCAGCTGCCGCCGATGCTGTCGAGGCCCAACTGCTCGTCGGGGCCTAGTGCGAATTGCGCGGCGGCGTGAGCGTGCAACTTGGCCGTCGGGAAGAAGGGCGCGGAAATGTCCTCGGGGCCGACGAGCAGTTCGATCTCAGTGCACGCGGCGACGATCCCCTGTGCGCCCCGTGCGACCAATCGGTCGATCGCGCCCAGGTACGCCCGCTTCGACTGTGGATCGATGATGCCGCGAACCAACTGCTGGTAGATGACCTCGTGGATCAGCGTGCGATCGGGCTCGTCGGGCACGAGTACATCAAGGCCGTCTGCGGCCAGCCGTCCGGTGTAGAAGTCCTGTTCCATCGTGTATCGGGTCCCGAGCACCCCGACACGACGCAAGCCTTGGCCGTGAACAGCGACCGCCGTGGCGTCGGCGATGTGCAGTAGGGGAATGTCCACGGCGACCTCGATCCGGTCGGCGACCGAGTGCATCGTGTTGGTGCAAAGGATCAAGGCATCGGCTCCCGCTTCCTGAAGGCTCCAGGCGGCATCGGCCAGCAGTTCTCCGGCCTCGTCCCAAGCGTGGACCGACTGCAAGTGTTCGATGTCGGCGAAGTTGAAGGACCGGATGATCAGGTCGGCTGAGGCGACACCGCCCAGCCGGTCCCGGACCATCTCGTTGATCCAGCGCTCGTACTCGATCGACGATTCCCACGACATCCCGCCCAGCAGGCCCAGACGTTTCATGGCGCCAACTTAGGCTCGGGGCATGGCGGACATCTCTTTGGGCTGGAGCACGGATCTCGATGTCCTGCGTGCCAGCGGCTCAATAGTGACCCATCACGACGGGCATATCGTCGTGCGGACGCCCGACAACCCTGGCTTCCATTGGGGCAACTTCATCCTCGTGACCGACGTTGATCGGGCGTCCGACCCGTTGCGCTGCGTCGACCTCTTCCGCCGGTCTTTGCCGCAGGCGCGCCACCTGGCCATCGGGCTTCCGGGCGATCCGGCGCCGGGCTGGACGACCCTGGACGTCGTGATCGAGTGCGACGATGTACTGGCCAGCGAAGGACCACCGAACCCGGTGCCGCTTGCCGACGGTTACACCAGCCGGATCCTGGATGACGAGGTGGACTGGGAGGCCAGTGTCGAGGCCGAACTGGCTGAACACCTGCGCACAGGGGGTCTTGTGGACGCGGACTTCGAGCGCTATGTCCGGGGCCGGATGCGTGCCCGCGCCCGTCTGAGCTACTCCGGGCAGGGAGCCTACTTCGGCGCTTTCCAGGCTGGCTTGTTGGTGGCTGACCTCGGCATCGTGCTCACTGACACCCGTGCCCGTTACCAAAGCGTCACCACGGCCTTCGGCCACCGGCGTCGTGGTCTGGCCTCGCACCTGCTCGCGGAGGCTGGCCGGTGGGCGAGCACGGGTGGCGCGCAGTCCTGGGTGATCCTGGCCGAACCCGGAAGTGAAGCCCGACGCCTCTACGCCCGGTTGGGCTTCCAAGGGGTCGACCAATCGTTCCAGGCGTACTCGCCGACCTTCTTCGAGGACTGACATGGCCACTAAGTTCAGTGCCGGCCTGCTGCCGTTCCGACCGGGTCCGCAGGTCTTCCTCGTTCACATGGCAGGGCCTTTTTGGGCGCACAAGGAGGATGGGGCTTGGTCTGTTGCCAAGGGCGAGTACGACCCAGCCACTGAGGATCCGCGTGAGGTCGCCGCACGGGAGTTCACCGAGGAGGTGGGCATGCCCGCACCCGTGGGTGAGTGGATGGACCTTGGGGAGATCCGGATGCCCAGCGGCAAGAGGGTCCGCACATACGCGGTCGCAACCGAGGTCGAGTTGCACTTCGTCTCCAGCCAGCCGTTCCAGATGCAGTGGCCGCCCGGGTCCGGGGTGATGAAGCAGTTCCCGGAGACCGATCGCGCACAATGGTTCGACCTGGCCCAAGCCCGGGTCAAGTTGGTTGCCGGTCAGTTGCCCATCCTCGATCTGCTTGAGACGTTGCTGGGCGAGCCTCCAGTTTGACGCCCGCGTCTCGTGGTTAGAGGCCCTGGCCGTCCGGCCGCCTGGCCGCCCGGCCGCCCGGCCGCGTTAGCCGCCCGGCCGCGTTAGCCGCTCGGCCGCCTGGCCGCGTTAGAGGTTGTGCTGTTGGTTAGCGAATCCACGCGTTGTTTTGCTAACCAACAGCACAACCTCTAACCAGGGCGGGTTGGGCGGTGGACCAGGGCGGGTTGGGCGGTGGACCAGGGCGGGTTGGGCGGTGGACCAGGGCGGGTTGGGCGGTGGACCAGGGCGGGTTGGGCGGTGGACCAGGGCGGGTTGGGCGGTGGACCAGGGCGGGTTGGGCGGTGGACCAGGGCGGGTTGGGCGGTGGACCAGGGCGGGTTGGGCGGTGGACCAGGGCGGGTTGGGCCGGTTAAGGGGGTCAGGCGCGGCCGGTCTCGACCCTGGCCGCCCGGCGTGACCAGGCTTCCACGTCGGCGCGGCCCGGCCCGTCGGTCTGAGCGACCACCTGGATGGTCAACCCGTCCAGCAGTGCCAGCAGCCGCCAGGCCGAGGCGCGAGGATCGGGACACACGAACTCGCCGGCAACCACGCCCTCGCACAGGATCTCTTCGATCAGTTGCTGCCAACTTGCGTTGAGCCTGGCCGCGATGTCGCGCACGGCAGGGTGTCGCGCCGAACTGCTCCATGCATCCATCCACCACTGGAACTGCCATGCGTCGCGGGCGGGCTGGAACTCCTCGACGATCGCGTCCAACCGCTGCGTGGGAGTCCCCAGTGACCCCACGAGGTCCCGAGCCCGCTGAAGGTCCTCGGCGGCGACCCGTTCAAAGGCCGCCGCCATGAGGTCGTCGTAACTTGCGAAGTAGTGGTGCATGAGGCCGGTGCTGACACCGGCCTCCGCGGCCACCGTCCGAGTGCTCGACTCGAGCATCCCGTTACTGCGGATGGCGCGCACTGCCGCGGCGATCAGCGCTTCTCGCCGGTCGCCGGCCGACATGTGCACCTGGTTGGTCATCCACGCACTCCACTGGGTTCCTGCTGGGTGATGCAGTGGACGTTACCGCCGCCGAGCAGGATCTCCCGGCCGGGCACGGTTGCGATCTCGCGGTCCGGGAAAAGCCGCTTGTAGGTCAAGATCGCGTCCTCGTCGTGGGGGTCGTCGAACACCGGCAGAACCACCACGCCATTGCCGATGAAGGAGTTCACGTACGAACCGGCGAGCCGTTCGCCTTCGACGCGGGGCTGCACACCGGGGACATGATCCACCCCGGCCGCTTCCTCAGCGGTGATGTGGATCGGCCCGGGCTGGTGCAGCTTCACCACCTCGAGGCTGCGTCCCCGCGCATCCGTCTCGCTTTGCAGGACCCGCAGCGCCTCGTTACTGATCTCCCACTGTGGGTCGTTCACGTCGTCGGTCCACGTGAGCATCACGACGCCCGGAGCTGCGAAGCGCGCGAAGTTGTCAACGTGCCCGTCGGTCTCGTCGAGGTAGACCCCGCGGGGCAGCCAGATCACCTTGTCCGCACCCAAGTACTCGCACAGGTTGTACTCGATGTCCCGCTTGGTCAACTCGGGGTTGCGGTTGTGGTTGAGCAAGCACTCCTGCGTCGTCAAGACCGTGCCCTGGCCATCCACATCTATCGAGCCACCCTCGAGGACGAAGTCCGCGCGGTACATCGGCACACCCTCCATCTCGAGGACCTTGCGGGCCACCAGATCGTCGTGGTCCCAGGGGAAGTACAGCCCACCCTCCAGGCCGCCCCACGCGTTGAACCGCCAGTCGACGCCGCGCAGTTCCCCTGCGTCGTTGATGACGAAAGTCGGTCCTGTGTCGCGCATCCAGGAGTCGTCGGTGGTCATTTCGACCTCCCGGATGGTGGCGGGCAGGTGTTCGCGGGCGTTGATGTACTGCTGCCCGGAGACCACCATGGTCAACGGTTCGTGCTCGCAGATCACCTTGGCGACCTTGCTGAACGCCTCTTGGGCGGGTTTGCCGCCCAGGCGCCAGTTGTCCGGGCGTTCGGGCCAGACCATCCAGCAGTTGCACTGCCTTTCCCACTCAGCCGGCATCCGGAAGCCATCGGCTTTCGGTGTGCTCGTCAGGATCCTGGTCATCAGCGCTCACCTGTGTGCGTCTGGTAGGTGCGCTCGATTCCCTCGGCGGTATCCGGCGCGGTTCCGTCCAGTTGTACGTCCGCTCCGACCTCGGGATGCACACGGCGCTTCCACCTCGGCGACATCGCGACCAGAATCTCCTGGGCCGCGACTGTGGCCGCCAGGCCGCCGGCGATCAGCCAGGTCGTGGTGGCGTCGAACTCCACCCACGGGTTCCACATGAAGAAGAACACGGCTGCCGCCAGAAGGACGAGCACGAGCACAGCCGAGAGCCAGGCGCCGACCTTGCCGCCGGGTACGCGGTACGGACGGTGGGCGTCGGCATCGATGCGGCGCAACCTCACGAATGCCAGCGACATCGCTACGTAGGGCAGAAGGAACACGATCGAACTGAAGGCGAACAGGCTCCAGAACAGCGAGTCGATGTCCCCATTCGTCGCAGAGAACAACACACCGTAGACCAGCGTGATCGCGGCGCTGACCAAAGCGGTCAGGCCCGCGGCCCCCACCGGGGTGCGGTGCTTCGCACTCATCCGCTTGAAGACCGGGGGCAGGTCGCCCTGCTCGGCGGCCTCTGCGGCGGCACGGTTGGCCCCGATGGTCCACGGGATCAAAGCGGCGAAGAAGGCATACAGGATGCCGATTCCGACGATGGTGATGATCACCCCGGAGCCGAAGACGGCCCTCAGCACGTCCATGAGCCCACTGGTCTCGGAGATGTCCTCGGCGGTCGTCACGACCTGCATCCCAACGGTCGAGATGAGGTAGAACGCGCCGATCAGCACGCCGGCGATCACGATGGTCCGGGGAACGTCGCGGCGCGGGTTACGCATCTCGTTGCTCGCACTGCTCATGAGTTCGAAGCCGAGGAAGTTGTAGATGATGATCGGCAGGGCCAGCGCCATCGATGAGACGGTCGGAACCATGGCTGAACCGGACCACTGCGTTGCGGATCCGTCGGAGTTCCATGCGACCACACCTGCGACGCCGATCAGGGCGATGACACCCACTGTGATGATGGCGCCGAGGTTGGAGACCCATTTACCCGTGTCCAGCGTCAATACGTTGACCAGCCAGTTGATCCCGATCAGCACCATTGCGATGCCCACCTGTGGCCAGAAGCCGAGGTCCGGGAAGAACATGTCGCTGAGTACGACGGAGAACATCAGGTAGACCGATGGCACCCACAGCGCGACGTTGAGCCAGTACCACCAGGAAACCCGAGTGCCCCAGCGGTTGCCGAAGGCGCGCACGATCCACGAGTAGATGCCTCCGGTGTCGGGGTAGGTCGACCCCAGTTCGGCGGTCATCAAGCCGTACGGCAAGAAGAACAGGACGATCATCAGCGCGGTCCACGCGATGGCCGAAGGGCCGATCTGCGCGGTCAGCGTCACCTGACTCAGTAGCAGGATGGCGCACACGCTGAAGAGGATCATGTCGAACATGCGCAGTGCGCGGGGTGCTGTTGTCTGACTGGTTTGGCCAGTCTGAGTGCTCATTGTGCTCACCTCTGGACGGCGTCGTGAAGGAAGGATTCGATGCGACCCGCGTGGTAGGCGCGCAGCGCCGGTGTCGGGTGCTCGAGATTGGGTGTGATGTACCAGGCGAGCAGACCCTTCTCGGTGTGAAGGCGGTTCTCACTCTGGTCGTAGATGATCGACTGGGGTGAGTCCATCACCTCATCGGTGGCCTCCACGCCCCGGGAGGCGGGTAGGCAGTGCATGAACTTTGCGTGCTCTGGCGCGCGTGCCATGAGTTGCGCGTTGACCTGGTAGCGCGGCTTGAATGCCTTGACGCGGTCGGGGATCTCGTCCTCCTGGCCGAACCACCACCACAGGTCGGTGTAGATGAAGTCGGCGTTCACGACGGCCTCCTCCACGTTCTCGGTCTCGAAGTACCGACCGCCGTACAGCTGCTCGTTACGGGCGATCTCGTCGAGGACCGTGGGCCACTGGGCCTTGATCCCGTACTGCTCGGGACGGGCGTGGATGAAGGTGCCGCCGAGCATGGTGACGATGGTCGCCGTGGATGTGCAGACGTTGGTGGCATCGCCGACGAAGACCACTGTCAGTTCCGAGAACGGTTTGTCGCTGTGCTCGCTCATCGTGAAGACGTCGCAGACCGCCTGCGTCGGGTGGTTGTAGTCGGTGAGGCCGTTGATCACGGGGACTTCGGCGTACCGCGCGAAGTCGGTCACGGTGTCGTGCTTGAAAGCCCTGATCTCCACGGCGTCGACCATGCGAGAGAGCACCCGGGCGGTGTCGGCGATGTTCTCCTTGGCTCCCAGGTGGATCTCACCGGGCTTCAAGTAGAGGGCGTGGCCGCCGAGTTTGGTCATGGCGACCTCGAACGAGACGCGGGTGCGAGTGGACGCCTCCTCGAAGATCATGCCGAGGGACGCGCCTTCGAGCAGGCGTGGGCAGGCGTTCTGTTTGTCCGCCTGCTTGAGCAATCTGATGAGCTCCATCTGCGCCCGGACGGTTTCTGGTCCGAGGTCCTGGGTGTCGATGAAATTGCGAGGTGTTCGCATGAATTGGACAACCTTCCGGTGTGGTAGGTCGTCGAAGGGGGCGGATCCGAAGGTGGTGGGACCCACCCCGGTCGGCGGTTCCCTTGGTGCGGGAACACCTCTACTGTAACCCCTACTTGAGCAAGTGCTCAACTAGGGTGTGCACAACATCGAGCCACGTGTCGGACCCGCGTTCTACCGTGAGGCGTAAAGAAGGGGACGATGATGAGAGAAGACCCGGTGAGTCCTGACCCGATCGTGGGTCGGAACTTGCAACCGGTGCTGGTCAACATCGAGTCCCTGCTCGACCCGTACGTACTGATGGACAGTGTGCGCGACACGCAGCGCCGGATCGTGGACTTCCGATACCGGGCACTCAATGAGGCCGCACGCAAGGAATACGCCCTGCCCCGCGAGGAGATCGTGGGCCACACCGTGCTCGAGCTGTACAGCCGCACCGGAGATGCGGTCCTGTTCGACTACTTCGTGCACACGGTCGAGACCGGTGAGCCGCTCGAGCTCGACGACTTCGGGTTCTTCAGCACACCGCCCGACGGTGATCTTCGCTATTACGACATCAGTGCGTGCAAAGTGGGCGACGGGCTCGGTTGTTCCTGGTGGGACGTCACACAGCGTTACGAGCGGGATCGGGAGGTGGCGAAGGCCGAGACTCAACTGCGCGCCACATTGGACTCGCTTCTGGACCCGAACGAAATGTTCATGCCGTTGCGCGACACGCACGGAGAACTCGTGGACCTGATCTACACGCGTGTGAACTCTGCCAGTTGTCGCTACCTCGGTCGCACTGCCGAGCAGTTGATCGGACACCGCCTGCACGAGGTGTGGACGGGGGAAGCAGCCGATCTGGTCCTCAGCCTCGGCAAGTCGGTCCTGGAGACCGGGCAACCGGTGGATCTGGACGAGCAGGTGGTCACCGCGCCGGACGGCTCCAGGCGGATCTACGACGTGCGCGGGGTAGCAGTGGGTGAGGGAGTCAACTTCACCTACCGGGACGTCACCGGAAGGGTGACAGCGTCGCGTGAGATTGCCGAGTCGCGCGAACACTATCGTCTGCTTGCTGAGAACGCCTCGGAGTTGGTCTTCCAGACCGGCACCGACGGTCGTATCGAGTGGGCGAGTCCGTCGACCGAGAGGGTCGTCGGTTTCACCGCGGACGTCTTCGTCGGCGCACACATGTCGGACTTCATCCATCCCGACGACCTGGAGCGGGTCCGGCAGGTTCAGCGCGACTTGATCGCTGACGGTCACTCCTTCGGCCGCACGGAGTTGCGATTGGGCACTGCGGACGGCCGTTGGCGATGGATGAGTGTGCTGGGCAGAACACTCATGGACTCCGACGGCCGGCTGATCGGTGGCGTGGACGCCATGCGCGACATCCAGGCTCAGCGTGACGCACAAATGGCGCTGGCTGAATCAGAGGAGCGCTTCCGGCGGTCCATGATGGATGCCGGGATCGGCATGGCGATCGTCGCCCCGGACGGAACCTTCCAGAGCGTCAATCCGACGATGTGCGAGATTCTAGGCCGCGACATGGATCTGCTGATGCGCTGCACCTGGCAGGAGCTCACTCATCCCGATGACCTCGATTCGGACATCGAACTGCTGCAGCAGGTCATGGACGGCCACCGCGACACGTACCGATTGGCCAAGCGCTATTTGCGCCCTGACGGCGATGTGGTGTGGGCCGACCTGACGGTGTCCTGCGTGCGCGACGAGGTCGGCCACGTCCGCTACTTGATCTCCCAGATCGTGGACATCACATCCGTGGTCCAGGCGCAGGACGCATTGACCCGTTCCGAGGAGCATTACCGCATGATGGCCGAGAACTCCTCGGACGTCGTCTTCCGCTCCTCGCCCACAGGGGTTCTGGAGTGGATCTCACCGTCGGTGACCGAAGTCATGGGCTGGAAGGTGGAGGAAGTGATCGGGGAGCCCATGGGGGGGTATGTGCTGTCCGAAGACCTGCCCGAATCGGCGCGGGTCAGGATCGACCACGACGAGCCGGTGGATTTCGAAGGCCGCTGTCGCAAGGCAGACGGCACCTTCATCTGGATGGACGTCGCCTCCCGGCCATTGATAAACGACGAGGGAGCCGTCGTGGGCAGGGTGGGACGACTGCGCAACGTGCAGGCCGAGCACGTGGCCCGGGATGCGCTGCGATCCAGCGAGGAACGTTTCAGGGCGGCCATGGACTCGGCCCCGTCGGGCATGGCCGTGATCGGTCTTGACCGGGAGTTCCTCGAGGTGAATCCGGCGCTGTGCCAGCTACTCGGCCGCCCAGAACGGTGGCTGCTTGGGCACTCGATCGCCGATGTTCTGGATCCGCTCGACGATGACGTCGACCGCCGCCTGCGCGCCCAAGTGCTGGCCGGTCAGGCGGGCTCACTGAGCCGCGATCACCAGATGGTGCGTTCCGATGGCGAGCGGCTGACGGTCGAACAGTCGATCGGGGTTCTGCGCGACAGTCAAGGCCGCGCCACCGCTTTCGTGTCGCAGTTCGCCGATGTCACCGAGGCCCGCCAGACCCGAGAGCAGTTGCGGTTCATGGCCACCCACGACTCGCTGACCGAACTGCTGAACCGGCGCGAACTGGTGTCGCGGGTGTCCGGGGTGCTGGGTCGCACTCAGCGCACAGGCGTCAACGTGGGCGTCTTGTTCATCGACCTCGATGGCCTCAAGCCGCTCAACGACACCTTCGGTCACGCCGTGGGCGACGAGATCATCATCACCGTCGCGCGCAGAATCAAGAGGCAGGTCCGGGCCAACGACATCCTGGCCCGTTTCGGTGGCGACGAGTTCGTCCTCGTACTGCCAGCCATCCACACGGCCGACGATGCACAGGGGGTCGCTGCGATGCTGCATGCCAGCGTAGGGGCACCGATGCTGATCGAGGGCCACAGCATCACGGTGACACTGAGTATCGGCGTGACAGTGGTCCGCCCGGGTGAGGATCCCGACGCGGCGATGCGTCAGGCGGATTCGGCGCTCTACAGGGCCAAGCGCGAGGGCCGTGCTCGCACCGTCGTCTACGACCCCGACTTCATCGAGCCGTGAGCGTAGGTCACGCCCGGATAACAGCCCGAGCGGGCGCGACCGGCTCGGGTTAGTCTTCCCAACATGCGTAGAGGACTCCGTTTCGTGATGCCGGTGGCGATGGCCATGTCGGTGATGGCTGCTCCGGCGATCGCCCACGCCGACACTGTGTGGTTGTGCAGGCCAGGTGCCAGCCCGAATCCGTGCAAGAGCTCCCTGAAGACCACGGTCAAGACCGTCGGCAAGCCCACCAAGGTGGTCAAGCCGAAGGCGATCAAACGCTCCAAGTTCGACTGCTTCTACGTCTACCCCACGGTCAGCGAACAGGCGACCGTGGTCGCCAACCTCAACATCGATCCGGTTGAGGTGGCTATCGCCCAGCATCAGGCAGCGCGCTTCAGCCAGGTGTGCGATGTGTACGCCCCCATGTACCGCCAGATCACCCTCAAGTCGATCCTTGGCGGCGGACTGGCCACCCCGCAGGACCGGGAGTTCGGCTACGCCGATGTGCAGGCCGCCTGGCGGGAATACCGTGCGACCAACCCCGGCCGCGGATTCATCCTGATCGGGCACTCACAGGGTTCTGGGGTTCTGAAGCGACTGATCCGCGAGGAGATCGAACCGGATCCGACAGCGCGCTCCCAGATGGTGTCGGCATTGCTCACCGGGAGCACCGTGGCCGTTCCTAAGGGTAAGGACGTGGGCGGCGACTTCAGCCAGATCCCGATCTGCACGCGCAACAAGCAGATCAACTGCATCATCAGCTACGCGACGTTCAGCCAGACGCCGCCGGACAACAGCCTCTTCGGCCGTGTCCGTGTGGTGCCCGGCGGACCGTTGCAGGAGGGCGTGGAGTACGAGGCCGCCTGCACCAACCCGGCGGCGCTGAAGGGCGGCTCGGCCAAACTCGACTCGATCCTGCGCACCTCTGGCATCCCCGGTCTGCTCGGAGCCGCGTCGTACGTCCTGTACGGCGGCAAGCCGCCCACGGCCAAGACCCCCTGGTTGACGCCGAAGGACCGGTACAAGGGCAAGTGCGTGACTTCGAACGGCGCCAACGTATTGCGTGTGAAGGGGATCGGCGACGCGCGCAAACTCACAGGCTCCCCGAACCCGGGCTGGGGCCTGCACCTGATCGACATCAACATCGTGCTCGGCGACTTGATCGACGTGGTCCGCAGTCAGCAGAAGGCGTACTCCGCTCGGTGAGTTCGTTGCGCCCGTTGGTCCGCGGTGAGCTCGACGTCCTGATCGACTGGGCAGCAGCGGAGGGCTGGAACCCCGGCGACGACGCTGCGGTGTTCTGGGCCACCGATCCGGACGGCTTCATCGGGATGGATGTCGATGGTGAACTCATCGGCGCCGGTGCGGTCATCGACTACGGAACTCTCGGTTTCATGGGTCTGTTCATCGTCAGGCCGGAGTTTCGCGGGGCCGGGCTAGGCCGGCGCCTGTGGTACCACCGACGGGATCTGCTGCTCGAACGTTTGCCGCCCTGGGCCCCCCTGGCGATGGACGGCGTGAAGGCGATGGAGCCGTTCTACGTCGCTGGCGGTTTCCGGACGGCCCATGAGCAGCACCGCATGCGCCTAGTCACTCACGCTGCCGACACGCCGCCAAAGGTAAGGCGCCTGTCCGCGCCCGTGGGCAGTTTGGGGCAGTACGACGCGCGGTGTTTCGGCGCTGCTCGACCTCGCTTCCTGGGTCCATGGTTGCGGCAGGCAGATCACCACGCAGTGGTCTACATCGATGATCGGCTGCGGGGGTACGCGGTGATCCGGCCATGCCGGACCGGCTACAAGGTCGGCCCCTTGTTCGCAGACGATGTCGATGTTGCCGAGGCGCTGCTGAACGCTCTGATCGCCCATGTGGGGCAGGGAAGCGAGATCTTCATCGACGTCCCGGATGCGAACCCGGACGCTATGCGCTGGATACAGACCCACGATGCCGAAGAGGTCTTCGTGTGCGCGCGCATGTACTTGCGCCAGGCCCCCCAAACGGACTGGGCCAAGGTATTCGGGGTGACAACCCTGGAACTTGGCTGATGGGGATGTGACACCGATCACAGTGCGGACGTGTCCGACGTCACGCATGGCAACGGGCTCATGAGGGCATCACGAGGGTGTCAAGAGATCCAAACCCTCAGGAGCCCAAGACATGAACGCCAAGATCCTCGTAGCCGGTGCGGTCGCACTGCCGGTCATGCTGACGGGTTTCGCTGTGGCCCCGGCCGCCGCCGCCCCCGTGACCCCCTCGTCGGTCTCGGCTGCGGTCGTGGCAAAGGACAAGAAGCAGACCACCAAGCGGGCCGCCGCCAAGAAGCGCAGCTCGCGCGCTGCCGGAGTTTCGATGCGCACGAAGGGGACGCGCTACAGCCCCACCAGGGCCGCCAACCGCCTCGAAGCGTGGGCCAAACGCGGTACCAGCGGTTATCACAACCAGTGCCTGCGCCTGGCCGACAACGCATACCAGCCCAATGGTCATCGCACCAGCACTGCTCTGAACCAGTGGCAGCGTGCCAAGAAGAAGGGCTACGGGCACTCCGGTAACCGCAAGCCCCCAGTGGGTGCGCAGATGTTCTGGCGCACCTCCAACCCTGCCGGGCACATCGCAACCTACGTCGGTAACGGCAAGGCCGTGACCAACATGCCTGGCGGCAAGGTCAAGAAGGTCAACTGGAAGATGATGAACTCCTGGGGCAAGTACCTCGGGTGGGCCGAACCGTACTACGGCTAAATCCTGTCCATCGATGGCCCGGCGCCCGTGAGTGGTGCCGGGCCATCGACGTGTCCGGTGACGTGGGCCACACAGATCGCGTGAGTTTGTTCACGCATACTCGCCGCCGACCTCGGGCATGACGTGGGTGCAAGGTTTTCGTCAACATGTTCAGGAGTTGAATCCGATGCAGCGCAGCACCGTCTCAATGGTGGCAAGCGCCCTCACCCTGCCGCTCTTCGCCACGTCTGTGGCCGCGATGACCCCGCAGACACCCGCTCTTCGGGCCAGCAACATCTCGTCGGTCAGCGCCGCGAGCGCCCCGACCCTGCAGCTCGGCGCAGGCACCGACTTCCAGCAAGCGGCCAGTTGGGCGAAGAAGGACACCATCCGTGAACAGAAGCGCGCAGCCCGCAGTGCCGGGCTTCGCACGTACGGCACTGCCAACACTGCCAAGGAGGCCGTGAGCATCCTCAAGGCCTGGGCGAATCAAGGTATGGGCGGCTACCCCGACCTGTGCCTCAAACTCGCCGACGACGCCTACGGTGGCTCCAACCGGACGACCACTGCCCTGGCCCAGTGGAACCGCGCGAAGGCCGCTGGTGTGGGTCACCCGGACAGCCGCGACATCCCTGTCGGGGCCCAGATGTTCTGGCAGACCTCCCACCCGGCCGGTCACATCGCCACGTACGTGGGCGATGGCAAGGTCGTCACCAACATGCCCGGCGGCAGCGTCGAGATCGTCGACTGGCACAAACTCAACGAGTGGGGCCCGTACCTCGGCTGGGCCAACCCGTACTACGGCTCGTAGTTCAGCGGACGAGGCCAGGGGCGTTTCGGGCAATATTGGGACGTGAATGGCTCGCTCTTGAGCAGGTGGTTACCCGGTCTGGGTGACCACCTGCAGCCATTTGGTCGGCACAACCTCATCGCCGGGTTGACCGTTACGGCCTATCTGGTCCCACAGGTCATGGCTTACGCGATCATCGCCGGACTCTCACCTGTGACCGGGCTATGGGGGGCGCTGATCGCCCTTCCCGTGTATGCACTGCTCGGGACCTCGCGGTGGCTCAGCTTCGGCCCCGAGTCCAGCGTCGCGGTGATGGCCTCGGCGCTGATCGTGCCGCTGGTCGCTGCCGGACAGGCCACCCCCGCCACCGCCGCCGCCGCCTTGGCGCTCGCGGTGGGGCTCGCCGGGCTTCTGGCCGGCATTCTGCGGCTGTCATTCATCGCGGACCTGCTGTCGCGGCCGATCCTGGTGGGGTACATGGCCGGTATCGCTGTGCTGATGATCAACAGTCAGATCGACCGCGTGCTGGGGGCCTCGACGCCAGACTCGGACACGGTCTTCGAGCACGCCTGGTTACTGCTGGACGCCAACCCACAATGGGCGGCCATGGTCACGGCAGGCTGTGTACTCGTGAGTCTGGTGGTGGCCAGTCGCACACGGTGGCGAGCTTTCGCGCCATTGATCTCGTTGTTCCTCGGGGTGGCTGTTGCCTGGCTGCTCAACACCACCGGCAACACGGTGGAACTCCTCGGCGAGATCCCGGCCGGGCTGCCTGCCCCGATGATCCCTACGCTGCCCGCCGAGGCGTTACCCGAGCTTGCGCTGGCGGCATTGGGTGTGTTGCTCGTGGCATATGCAGACTCGACTTTGACCGGCAGGTCCTTCCATCGCCTCGATGATCCGCCGCTCAAACCCGCTACCGAACTGCGGGCGCTTTCCTTCGCCAACATCGCCTCGGGGCTCTTCCAGGGGATGCCCGTGTCGACCAGTGGCAGCCGCTCGGCGGTCGCCCGGGCATCGGGGGCCACCTCGCAGGGCTACTCGATGGCCGCGGCGCTGTTCCTGGCGATCGTGCTCCTGGTCGCCGGACCGATCCTTGAGGTGGTGCCGCAGGCAGCACTCGGCGCGCTAGTCGTCTACGCGGCGATCCTGCTCATCGACGTGAACGACTTCAAACGCCTCTGGCGGTTCCGTCGTTCGGAGTTCTGGGTAGCGATGACCACCACTGCCGGTGTGCTGGTGTTCGGAGTTCTTTACGGCGTGCTGATCGCAGTGGCGCTGTCGGTCCTGCTGCTTCTCGTCGAAGTCGCCCGCCCGCACTTCGCCGCACTGGGGTTTGTGCCTGGTCTTGCCGGCATGCATGACATCGGTGACTTCGACAACGCCGCCGAGGAACCAGGCCTGTTGATCTTCCGTTACGACTCGCCGCTGTTCTTCGCCAATGCCGACCACTTCCTGACCAAGGCCCGCGAGATGATCGGCGAGCGTATGCCCGCCCTGCAGTGGTTCGCGCTGCAGTGCGAAGCGATCATCGAGATCGACTCGACTGGTGTGGACGCGGTTGAAGCGCTGGCCGAGGAGCTGCGGATCGCCGGTGTGCGCTTCGTCCTGGTCCGCGCCAAGAGCGAATTGGTTGAGGAGTTGCAGAGCGCGGGCACCCTGGACCTGATTGGCGGCGAGCACGTCTACCCGACGCTGCCGACGTTGGTCGAGGCCTACCGGGCGTCGCGGGCTTAGCGGGTTTGTGGCCCCGGCGGCCCGCGTTAGAGGTTGTGCTGTTGGTTAGCGAATCCACGCGTTGTTTCGCTAACCAACAGCACAACCTCTAACCAACGGCTTGCCGGCCCCGCGATGGAATAGCGTTTGGCGGTGGCCATGAAACCGGCGACCCGCCTGACGGTGCTCAGCGCCTTGCGTTGGTTCCCGGTCGGTTTGGTCGTCCCGGTGCTGATCCTTATGTTCGGCGCGCGTGGACTGCCGATCGACCGGGTGGGTCAGGTAATGGCGCTGTACGGGGTCGTCACATTGAGCCTGGAGTTGCCGACCGGTGGTCTGGCTGACACCTGGGGTCGACGACGTGTGATCATCATCTCCGGGCTGGTCAATGCCGTGGCCCTGCTGACATTGGGTCTGTCCGGGCAGATGGGCGCGATCCTCGCGGCGGTCGCCGCCATGGGGGCGGCCCGCGCATTGTCGTCGGGTCCGCTCGAGGCGTGGTTCGTCGACAGTTTCGCCGAAGGCGCCGATCCGGGGGTCGAATCGGGGCTGGCCCGCGGGCAGGTAGCGGAGTCCCTCGCGTTAGGGCTTGGCAGCATCATCGGCGGATTCCTCCCGCGCCTAGCGACTGCGTTGCCAGCCGAAGGGCAGGGTGTCATCGCCCTGTCGATTCCGTTCTTCTGCGCTTCGGCGGTGACCTTGGTGTTCGTGGTTGCAGCTGCGGTGTTGCTGCGCCATGAGACGGCTGTCCGGACCGACTCTGGACTGGCGGGCACGGTCCTGGCAGCCGCCCGATCCGCCATCACCCGCCCAGAGGTCCGGCGGGTGATGCTCGTGGCTGCAGCACTTGGCGTGATCCTGAGCGGAGTCGAACTCCTGAGCCCCAACCGGTTCAACGCGTTGGTCTCCGACCCGACGGCGGTGTCCGGGATCTACGGCGTTCTCACAGCGTCGGCCTTCGCGGTGGCGGCAGCCGGCGCCGCGCTCAGTACCCGCATCCCTGGACCACGAGTTCGGCTGGCAACCCTTACCTTCCTGCTGATCGCCGCCGCCGTCCTGATCATCTCGGTCCCCTCTGTGGTGGTCGCCTCCGGTGGGTTCCTTCTGGTCTATCTGGGAATCGGGCTCCAGGGTCCGGTGATGGCAGGACTGTTGCACGCACGAGTGGATTCGCAGGTGCGAGCGACCATGATGTCTGTGGAGAGTCTGGCCCTTCAAGCCGGGGGAGCGGTGACCACCCTGGTGGTCGGTGCGGTTGCCTCGGGATTCGGTTTCGGGGCCGGTTTCGGGATCATCGCGCTGGCGGCACTGGGCGCTTCGTTACTACTTGTCCGGGATGCCCGATCTGTACCCCAGAAGTTGTGACCAAGATCACCAACATTCCACAACGCAACGTTGCGGATCATGACTGACTAGAGATCATGAACCGCATTTTGTGCGGGGGGATCATTGTCGCCACGGTGTTCGCTGCCAGCCCCGCGGTGGCCAAGGCGCACGTCGGCATGGGCAGTGAAGCAGAAGCCGCATGGTCGGCCGATGCCCGGGAGTGGCCGGTCTCGCGCAGCGAGGTCATGCGCCCCACCGGGACCACCCGAACGCCCCACCAGGCGGTCAAATACCTGCGCGAACTCGCTGAGGCCAACGCCACCGGCTACTGGGGTCAGTGCCTGAAACTGGCCGACGACGCCTACATGCCCAAGGGCCCCCGACTGTCCAACGCGTTCGCCCAATGGCACCGGGCCAAAGAAGCCGACATCGCCCACCTGAAGGATCCGGAACCCCCCATCGGTGCGCAGATGTTCTGGGACCCAGGTCACTCGTCCGGGCACATCGCCACCTACGTGGGTGATGACAAGGCCGTGACCAACATGCCGGACGGCTCCGTCAAGGAGATCGCGTGGCGCAAGATGAACGAGTGGGGGCCTTACCTGGGTTGGGCCCCGCCCTACTACAAGTAATCCACAGATTCGGTTGGGCCACTTCCGTCCCAACGCCGGGTGCCGTAGTCCTGATGTATGCCTCTCAGCGCCGATGTCGACGGAGAACTCGTGTGCGCCCCCCTGCTCGATGCGAGCACTTGGGCAGGGCTGCGCGGACACGACATCCGCCTGACCCCGTGCGGGCACAAGGGCTTCCCGCGGGTGTCGCCCTTGGGCACCCAGCACTTCGTTCACGAGAGCCAGTGCTCAGCCCACAGGCCCGAGTCGGCCGAGCACTTACACGGGAAGGCGGTCGCGCTTCAGGCCGCAGCAGTTGCGGGCTGGGAGTCGGCAGCCGAGGTGCCGGGGGAGGGCTTCATCGCTGACGTCCTCGCGCGCAAGGGCCAGACCACAGTGGCCTTGGAGGTTCAAAGATCGCGGCAGACCCTGCGCGAATACCAGCGACGCCAGAATGTGTACGCGAACGCTGGTATCCGCTGCGTCTGGTTCGTACGCCAAGTTCCTGCCGGATACGAGGTGGCCAAGCAATTGCCCCTCTTCGCCGTCACGCAGTGGACCGGCGACCCGGTCACCCGAGTGTGCGGACGAGGAGTTCCGATGCGCACCCTCGTACATGCCTTGCTGAGCGGGACCTGCGCGTGGCGGGAGTCGATCGCCGCCACCCGGACCATCTCCGACGGCATCCGAATCATGTGCCCAGCCTGCGGGGCATGCCGTGAAGTGGAGGTCTCGCGCTGGCTCGAGGGGACCTGCAGCTGTGGCCTACCGGTCAGGCGACCGGGTTCAGTGACCAGGCCCACCAAGGCCGCCGCTTGTTGCGGGTATTGGGGCCCGGGCTGGCCGCTGGACGGGGGAAGTCGCACTTGGCGCGGTGAACAACCGATCCCCGCGGGGCACTGGTGTCTAGCGCTTGAGGGTGCCGTCGGCCACCAGGGCGGCGCGGGTCAGGGTGTCGACGGCTCCGGTGACCGGCAGTGACCGTCGGCGTTGGTAGTCGGCCACCGCACGCATGGTCAACGGGCCGAAGTAACTGTTGGGCGCTGCGACGTCAAGGGCCTTCTGCACGGCCAGGACCTCGGCGGACTCACTGCCCCGCCACAGAAGTGTTCCGGTCTTGCCGGCGGTGCGGGTCAGCGGGGGCGGGGAGCCGCAAGGACGGTTCGTCGGGTCCGAACGACGATGCAACGGTGCGGGCTCGCCCTGGTACGGCCTGCAAGGTCCGTAGTCCTCCCGTGCCGGTGTGCCGTCCCAGAAACTGGTCTTGCCGAAGGCGCCAGCCCAGGAGAACGAGAAGTGGACATGGTCGGTGTGCGGGTTGGAGTTGGACAGCCTGCGCCAGCCCTCGGATGCGCGGTACGAACCCCAGATCCGCTTGTTGTAGCCGATGTACATGATCCCGAGCCGGCGGGCCCAGTAGGCCTGCTGGCCGTCCGGGCCCTTGGCCATGAGCCAGTTCAACAGGTCGGTCGCGGCGGCGAAGGCCTTGGGATCCTTGACGTCGGCGTGCCAGTCCCAAGCCCGGCCATCGAGGTGCTCACTGATCCCGTCGTCAGTGCAGTCACGTTCTGATCCCCAGTCCTGCGTCTGCGGGTAGGTCTTCATCACGAGATCGCGGAATTGACGGATGCCTTTGCGCCATTTGGGGTCGCAACTGGTCTGTGGGACGTAGGCGGCGAAACCTTCGACCTCGCCGGCCGGTTCGGCGTACTGCCCCAGACCGCCGGGGCTGGACTTGGGAACCGGTGATGAGGTGGGTTCACCGGCGCTGGGCAGGGTGGCCAGAACGGGCGCGGCAGCCAGGCACAGCAGGCCTGCAGCGATAGCTGACTTCATCACACCCCTCCTTCGGCACACAGCGCGTCAGACCTTACAGATGCGCGATTCGCCACGCCAACGGAGCACTGCCCGATGGTGGGTGAACACCGCGTTACACCGGCGACCCCAAGGGTGCGTGCGACCGGGCGGCATGGCATTGTTATTGGCAGGCCTCGCGCAGCCTTCGGCGCCCGATCCGCGCCTTAGTCCCGTACCGCGCGGAGACGGAGTGCACTGATGACCATCGCTGGTTTGGAAAACCCGCCCACCAAGAACAAGAAGCTGCTCGAGTGGGTCGAGGAGGTCGCGAACTTGACCCAGCCCGACCGTGTCGAATGGTGTGACGGTTCCGAGGCCGAGTGGGAGCGGATGACCCAGGCCCTCGTGGACAGCGGCACGTTCACCAGGCTCAACCCCGAGCTGCGGCCCAACTCCTTCCTGGCCCGCTCGGATCCCTCCGACGTCGCCCGTGTGGAGGACCGCACGTTCATCTGTTCGCTTCGCGAGCAGGACGCAGGCCCCACGAACAACTGGCAGGAACCTGCCGAGATGCGCGCCACGCTCAATGAGCTCTTCGCAGGCTGCATGCGTGGGCGCACGATGTACGTCATCCCGTTCTCGATGGGTCCTCTCGGTTCGCGCATCTCGCAGCTCGGTGTCGAACTGACCGACTCCCCGTATGTGGTGGCCAATATGCGGATCATGACGCGCATGGGCCAAGCAGCGCTCGACCTGATCGGGGAGGACGGCGACTTCGTCCCCGCTCTGCACTCCGTCGGATACCCCTTGATCGACGCCGATGGCAACGCCCGCGAGGACGTCGCCTGGCCGTGCAACGACACCAAGTACATCGTGCACTTCCCCGAGACCCGTGAAATCTGGTCGTACGGATCCGGCTACGGCGGAAACGCCCTGCTGGGCAAGAAGTGCTTCGCCCTGCGGATCGCGTCGGCCATGGCGCGCGACGAGGGCTGGATGGCCGAGCACATGCTGATCCTGAAGCTCACCGCCCCCGACGGCGACGTCAAGTACATCACCGCAGCCTTCCCGAGCGCGTGTGGCAAGACGAACCTGGCGATGCTCGAGCCGACCGTTCCGGGTTGGAAGGTCGAGACCGTGGGTGACGACATCGCCTGGATGCGCTTCGGCGAAGACGGACGGTTGTACGCCATCAACCCCGAGGCCGGCTTCTTCGGCGTCGCGCCGGGCACCGGGCTGAAGACGAACGCCAACGCGGTGAAGACGCTGTACGCGAACAGCATCTACACCAACGTTGCCCTGACCGACGACGGTGACATCTGGTGGGAGGGCTTGACCGACGAGGCTCCGGCGCACCTGATCGACTGGAAGGGCCGCGACTGGACTCCGGACTCCGACGAGCCGAGCAGCCACCCGAACGCGCGTTTCACAGCCCCGGCATCGCAGTGCCCGTCGATCGCTCCCAACTGGGAGGACCCGGCGGGTGTGCCGATCTCGGCGATCCTGTTCGGTGGCCGCCGCGCCACCAACGTGCCGCTGGTCAACGAGGCGCGCGACTGGGCACACGGAGTGTTCATCGGCGCGACGGTCTCCTCGGAGATGACCGCGGCTGCGGTCGGCGGGATGGGGCAGCTGCGCCGCGACCCCTTCGCCATGCTCCCGTTCTGCGGGTACAACATGGCTGACTACTGGGGCCACTGGCTCAAGATCGGCGCGACCGCCGACCCGGAGAAGCTGCCGAAGATCTACCAGGTGAACTGGTTCCGCAAGGATGAGAACGGCAAGTTCATCTGGCCCGGATTCGGCGAGAACTCACGCGTGCTGGCTTGGATCGTCGAGCGGGTCGAGGGCCGCACCGACGCTGAGACGACCGCGATCGGCGCCAAGCCCAAGGACGGCGACCTGTACGTCGACGGTCTGGGCATGTCGGATGAGCAGCTGACCGAGCTGTTCGCAGTGGACCCGCAGAGCTGGCTGGCCGAGTGCGACCTCACTGAGGAGTACTTCGACAAGTTCGGCGACAGGGTTCCTCAGGCTCTTCGCGACGAACTGACGGCCCTGCGTCAGCGGCTCGAGGCGGCACAGGTCTAGCCTGAACCACCGCAGAAGGGGCGCCCGGGCATCGGCTCGGGCGCCCCTTCTGCGGCTCTGCTGATGTCCGCCCCTGTTGGGCGGGGCCGGTTCAACCGCATGAACCGGCCCCGCTTGTGGCGTTGTTGCGGTGTCAGGACCGCGGTTGTGGTCTTGTTGCTGGTTGGCGGGCTGGAAACCAGCAACGACGCGACATTGGGGAATGGGAGCCGTCAACAACGCGACAATCGCCGGGCGCGGCGTTGTCACCGACGAGGGATGCGAGCGGCCGCGATGCGCACGATGACCGCCCCGATCAATGCGGACACCCCGGCTGTGAGCCACATGACCGACCAGTCGCGGTTGGCCAACAGACCCAGCGTCAGCGGTCCTATCAGCAGCCCCACAGCGACCCCCGTCTGAGCAACCCCGCTGGCGGCCGCGGTGGCGCTGGGGAACCGGCGCGCAACGGCCAGATGCTGCAAGCCCGGCCAGCCCCACCCGAAGGCGTTCGCGACGATCAGACCCACT
>CAWFSJ010000005.1:0-1423677 GCA_963818505.1 uncultured Actinomycetota bacterium | reverse complement strand
TCGTCGAAGTGACCGTAGGAGAAGTCGTCGTACGCCCGGTACTGTGCGTACACCGCGTCGCGGGCCTCCTGGGTCGGCTGCACCTGCAGGTTCCGGTACTGGGAGAGTCCGGTTCCTGCCGGGATCAGCTTTCCGAGGATCACGTTCTCCTTCAAGCCGAGCAACGGGTCGCTCTTGGCCTGGATCGCAGCCTCGGTGAGCACCCGGGTGGTCTCCTGGAAGGAGGCCGCGGACAGCCACGACTCCGTAGCAAGTGACGCCTTGGTGATACCCATGAGCTCCGGTCGGCCCGACGCAGGTGTGCCACCATCGGTGACGACCTGGCGGTTGACCTCGCGGAAGTTGCTCATCTCCACCACGTCGCCGGTCACGAACGGGGAGTTCCCCGGCTCGATGATGGTGACGCGCTTGAGCATCTGGCGGACGATGACCTCGATGTGCTTGTCGTGGATCGACACACCCTGCGGACGGTACACGGCCTGCACCTGGTCCACGAGATGCTGCTGCACTGCGCGCGGAGTCAGGATCCGAAGGATCTGCTTGGGGTCCTCGACACCGGCTGTCAGCTTCGTGCCGGCCTTGACGTGCTGGCCGTCCTCGACCTCGAGCTTGACCTTCTTGGAGACAGGGTGCTCGATCGGCTCGGAGCCGTCGTCCGGTGTGACCGTGATCTTGCGAGCCCGGTCGGTCTCCTCGATGCTCACCGTTCCGGTCGCCTCGCTGATCGGAGCCAGACCCTTGGGGGTCCGGGCCTCGAACAACTCGGTCACACGCGGCAGACCGTGCGTGATGTCCTCACCTGCTACACCGCCGGTGTGGAAGGTACGCATCGTCAACTGGGTTCCGGGTTCACCGATGGACTGAGCCGCGACGATACCCACAGCCTCGCCGACGTCGACGAGCTTGCCGGTGGCAAGCGAGCGGCCGTAGCAAAGAGCGCACACCCCGACCTTGCTTTCGCAGGTCATGACGCTGCGCACCTTGACCTTCTCGACGCCAAGGGCGACCAGCGAGGCGATCAGCGGAACCGCAAGGTCCACTCCAGCCTCAGCTGCCACCTTGCCGTCGACCACCACGTCCTGGGCCAGCGTGCGCGTGGCCACGGAGGTGTCGGCGTTCTCCGCCAAGATCCCATCGGAGGCCATCTCGACCTCGATGCTGCGCTCGGTGCCACAGTCGTGCTCACGGATGATCACGTCCTGCGACACGTCGACCAGTCGGCGGGTCAAGTACCCGGAGTCTGCGGTCCGCAGCGCCGTGTCGGCCAGTCCCTTACGAGCGCCGTGCGTGGAGATGAAGTACTCCAGCACACTCAGTCCCTCGCGGAAGTTGCTCTTGATGGGACGGGCGATGGTCTCGCCCTTGGTGTCGGCCACCTGTCCGCGCATACCCGCGATCTGGCTGATCTGGTTCATGTTTCCGCGGGCTCCGGACTTGACCATCATCCAGACCGGGTTGCGCTCCGGGAAGTTCTCGGCCATTGCCACGGAGACCTCGTCACGGGTCTCACGCCAGATGCTCTCGAGGTCGCGGCGACGCTCGATGTCGTCGAGCTGGCCGCGGTGGAACTGAACTTCGACCTTCTCGGCCCGCTGCTCCGCAGCCGCAAGAAGCTCGGCCTTCGAGTCCGGGACGTGGAAGTCCGAGATCGCGACGGTGACACCCGAACGGGTCGCCCAGTGGAAACCAATCTCCTTGAGCCGGTCCAGCGTCTGCGCGACGACAGACTTACTGTGCCGCTCGGAGAGATCGTTCACCAACGCACTGAGTCGGCCCTTGTCGACCTGCTCGTTGACGAACGCGTAGCCGGTCGGCAGGTTCTCGTTGAACAGCGCTCGACCCAGAGTGGTGTCGACGGGCTTGCCGTCGCCCACACCGTCGAGGCGCACCTTGATCCGGGCCTGCACGTGCAACTGTCCGGTGTCGCGAGCCATCAACGCCTCGGCGACGGAGGCGAAACGCCCGGCCCTCCCCCGCGGCGCCCTCGCGCTCGGAGGTCAGGAAGTAGATGCCGAGCACCATGTCCTGGGTGGGCGTGGTGATGGGCTTGCCGTTGGCCGGCGACAAGATGTTGTTGCTCGAGAGCATGAGGATGCGGGCCTCGGCCTGCGCCTCAGCACTCAGCGGCAGGTGCACGGCCATCTGGTCACCGTCGAAGTCCGCGTTGAACGCAGTACAGACCAGCGGGTGGATCTGGATGGCCT
The DNA here is from genome assembly GCA_963818505.1 of uncultured Actinomycetota bacterium. Taxonomy (GTDB): domain Bacteria; phylum Actinomycetota; class Actinomycetes; order S36-B12; family UBA10799; genus JADKAV01. The sequence goes on along the minus strand of CAWFSJ010000005.1, from coordinate 1,421,473 downwards.
TACCCTCGATCAACTGCGGCTCGAAGGCCTGGATGCCCAAGCGGTGCAACGTGGGTGCGCGGTTGAGCAGCACGGGGTGTTCGGTGATGACCTCTTCGAGGACGTCCCACACCTCGTGACGCTGCTGGCGCTCCACCATGCGCTTGGCGCTCTTGATGTTCTGGGCGTGGTTCAGGTCGACCAGGCGCTTCATCACGAACGGCTTGAAGAGCTCCAGGGCCATCTGCTTGGGCAGGCCGCACTGGTGCAACTGCAACTGCGGACCCACGACGATGACCGAACGGCCCGAGTAGTCCACGCGCTTGCCCAGCAGGTTCTGGCGGAACCGGCCCTGCTTGCCCTTGAGCATGTCGGACAGCGACTTCAGAGCACGGTTGCCAGGTCCGGTGACCGGGCGGCCACGACGGCCATTGTCGAACAGCGCGTCCACGGCCTCCTGCAACATGCGCTTCTCGTTGTTCACGATGATCTCGGGAGCCCCGAGGTCCAGCAGTCGCTTCAACCGGTTGTTGCGGTTGATGACCCGGCGGTACAGGTCGTTGAGGTCCGAGGTGGCGAACCGGCCACCGTCGAGCTGCACCATCGGGCGCAGGTCCGGCGGGATGACCGGGACGGCGTCCAGCACCATTCCCAGCGGTGAGTTGCTGGTGTTCAGGAACGCGCTGACAACCTTGAGCCGCTTGACCGCGCGCACCTTCTTGGCGCTCTTGCCCGTGCGAACGATCTCGCGCAGCTTCTCGGCCTCACCTTGCGAGGTCGAAGGTACGCAGCCGCTCCTGAATGGCTTGGGCGCCCATGTAGCCCTTGAAGTAGTTGCCGAAGCGGTCGCGCATCTCGCGGTAGAGCTGCTCGTCGCCCTCGAGGTCCTGGACCTTGAGGGTCCGGAAACGGTCGAAGACTGCCTCGAGGCGCGTGAGTTCCTTCTCGTAGCGGGTGCGGATCTGGCGCATCTCGCGCTCACCGGCGTCGCGGGTCTTCTTCTTCGCGTCGGCCTTGGCCCCGGCCTCCTCAAGCCGGGCCAGATCCTCCTCGAGCTTCTCCTGGCGGCGGTTGATCTCGTCGTCGCGACGGTTCTCCAACTGCTTGCGCGACATCCCGATCTTGGTCTCCAGCGAAGCAAGATCGCGGTGCCTGGCCTCCTCGTCCACCTCGGTGACCATGTAGGCCGCGAAGTAGATGACCTTGTCGAGGTCCTTGGGAGCGATGTCCAGAAGCAGGCTCAACCGGCTGGGCACACCCTTGAAGTACCAGATGTGCGCGACCGGCGCTGCGAGCTCGATGTGGCCCATCCGCTCGCGGCGCACCTTGGAGCGTGTGACCTCTACGCCACAGCGCTCACAGATGATGCCCTTGTACCGAACCCGCTTGTACTTGCCGCAGTAGCATTCCCAGTCGCGAGTCGGTCCGAAGATCTTCTCGCAGAACAGACCGTCACGCTCGGGCTTGAGCGTGCGGTAGTTGATGGTCTCGGGTTTCTTCACCTCGCCGTGCGACCAGGCCCTGATGTCGTCGCCAGTGGCTAGGCCGATGCGCAATTCGTCGAAGAAGTTCACGTCCAGCACGTGGTGGTCCTTTGCTGTCTCGTTGGGGGACTAGATGGCTTGTTGTGATGCGGTCCTCAGACCTCTTCGACACTGCTCGGCTCACGCCGTGACAGATCGATTCCCAGCTCCTCAGCTGCGCGGAAGTACTCGTCGTCGGTGTCCTTCATGTCGATGGCCGAGCCGTCGCCGGCCAGCACCTCGACGTTGAGGCACAGTGACTGCATCTCCTTGACCAGGACCTTGAACGATTCCGGGATACCAGGTTCCGGGATGTTCTCGCCCTTGACGATGGCTTCGTACACCTTCACGCGGCCCAGGACGTCGTCACTCTTGATGGTGAGCAACTCCTGCAGCGCGTATGCGGCGCCGTAGGCCTCGAGGGCCCAGACCTCCATCTCGCCGAACCGCTGTCCGCCGAACTGGGCCTTACCGCCCAGGGGCTGCTGCGTGATCATCGAGTAGGGACCCGTCGACCGTGCGTGGATCTTGTCATCCACCAGGTGCAGCAGCTTCAGGATGTACACGTACCCGACCGAAACCGGATCCGGGAAGGGCTCGCCGGTGCGACCGTCGAACAGCCTCGCCTTAGCCTCGTTGTTCACTAGCCGCGGCTCATCGCCATCGAGCAGTGTCGAGTCCAGAAGACCCTCGATCTCGCCCTCGCGCACGCCGTCGAACACCGGCGATGCCACACGTGTGTTGGGCGGGGCCGAGCGGGCGCCATCGGGCAGGTTCTTGGCCCAATCCGGATCGCCGACGACGTTCCAGCCCTGATGGGCGACCCACCCGAGGTGGGTCTCCAGGACCTGACCGACGTTCATACGACCGGGTACACCCAGCGGATTGAGCACGATGTCCACCGGAGTGCCGTCCTCCATGAACGGCATGTCCTCCACGGGCAGGATCTTGGCGATGACGCCCTTGTTCCCGTGACGGCCGGCGAGCTTGTCACCCTGGGTGATCTTGCGCTTCTGGGCGACGTAGACCCTGACCAGCTGGTTGACCCCGCCGGGCAGTTCGTCGTCCTCTTCGCGGTCGAAGACCCGCACGTCGATGACCACACCGCTCTCGCCGTGAGGCACCTTCATCGAGGTGTCGCGCACCTCGCGAGCCTTCTCACCGAAGATTGCACGGACCAGTCGCTCTTCCGGGGTCAACTCGGTCTCGCCCTTGGGTGTGACCTTGCCGACCAGGATGTCGCCGGGACCGACCTCAGCACCGATCCGCACGATTCCGCGCTCGTCGAGATCGGCGAGCACCTCCTCGGGGATGTTCGGGATGTCCCGGGTGATCTCCTCGGGCCCGAGCTTGGTGTCGCGGGCGTCGACTTCGTGCTCCTCGATGTGGATCGAGGTGAGCACGTCGTCCTGCACGAGGCGCTGCGACAAGATGATCGCGTCCTCGTAGTTGTGCCCTTCCCACGGCATGAACGCGACCAGCAGGTTGCGCCCGAGTGCCAGCTCGCCCTGATCGGTGCACGGCCCGTCAGCGATGACCTGGCCCACCTCGATCCGGTCGCCGAGACTCACGATCGGGGTCTGGTTGTACGAGGTCCCCTGGTTCGACCGGCGGAACTTCAACACCCGGTAGGTGTAGACCTGTCCGTCGTCCTGGGTCACCTCGATGGCGTCGGCGCTGACCGCCGAGACCACCCCAGATGCCTGCGCGACAACAACGTCGCCGGCATCCTTCGCGGCCCGGTACTCGGTACCGGTACCCACCAGCGGGGCCTCACTGCGCATCAGCGGCACAGCCTGACGCTGCATGTTGGAACCCATGAGCGCGCGGTTGGCGTCGTCGTGCTCCAGGAAGGGGATCATGGCCGTGGCCACCGAGACCATCTGTCGCGGCGAGACGTCCATGTAGTCCACGTCGTCAGGCAGCACGTAGTCGACCTCGCCGTCCTTGCGACGTACGAGCACCCGCTCCTCGATGAAGTTGCCATCGTCCTCGATCGGGGCGTTGGCCTGCGCGATGACGTGCAGATCCTCTTCGTCGGCAGTCAGGTAGTCGATCTGGTCGGTGACCTTGCCTGCCACGACCTTGCGGTAGGGGGTCTCCACAAAACCGAAGGCGTTCACCCGGGCGAACGTCGACAGCGATCCGATCAGGCCGATGTTCGGGCCTTCAGGGGTCTCGATCGGGCACATACGGCCGTAGTGCGACGGGTGCACGTCGCGCACCTCGAAGCCTGCCCGCTCACGCGACAGACCACCGGGGCCCAGTGCGGACAGGCGACGCTTATGCGTCAGTCCGGCCAACGGGTTGGTCTGGTCCATGAACTGCGAAAGCTGCGAGGTTCCGAAGAACTCCTTGAGCGCCGCAACCACCGGACGGATGTTGATCAGCGTCTGAGGTGTGATGGCCTCGACGTCCTGAGTGGTCATCCGCTCGCGAACCACACGCTCCATCCGAGACAGTCCCATGCGGATCTGACCCTGGATCAACTCACCGACCGTGCGAAGGCGACGGTTGCCGAAGTGGTCGATGTCGTCGACCTCTACCAGCACCGGGCTGTCGGGCATGGTCTGCTCGCCGGCGTGCAACCGGACCAGGTACTCGACCGTGCGCACGATGTCCTCGGTGGTGAGAACGGTCGTGCTGGGGTCCTCCTTGAGACCGAGCTTCTTGTTGACCTTGTAGCGGCCAACCTTTGCCATGTCGTATCGCTTGGGGTTGAAGTAGAAATTCTCCAGCAGGTTGCGACCAGCCTCGATCGACGCCGGCTCACCGGGACGCAGCTTGCGGTAGATGTCCACATAGGCCTCGTCCTGCGTGCCGATGGCGTCCTTCTCCATCGTCAGCTGCATGGACTCGTACTGCCCGAACCGCTCGGCGATCTCCTCGGAGGTCAGTCCGAGGGCCTTCAGCAGAACCGTGACCGGCTGCTTGCGCTTGCGGTCGATCTTGACGTTGACGATGTCCTTCTTGTCAATCTCGAACTCCAGCCACGAACCTCGGCCGGGGATGATCTTGGCGGAGAAGATGTCCTTGTCCAGGGCCTTACCGACGGTCTTCTCGAAGTACACGCCCGGCGAGCGGACCAACTGCGAGACGACGACACGCTCGGTGCCGTTGACGATGAAGGTTCCCTTGTTCGTCATGAGTGGGAAGTCGCCCATGAAGACGGTCTGCGACTTGATCTCACCGGTCTCCGAGTTGAAGAACTCGGCGGTCACGAACAGCGGCTGCGAGAAGGTCATGTCCTTCTCGCGGCACTGGGCTTCAGTGTATTTCGGCTCCTCGAAGCGGTGCTCTCGGAACGACAGCGACATTTGTCCACTGAAGTCCTCGATGGGGCTGATTTCCTCGAAAATCTCTTCGAGGCCGCTGGTCATCGGAATGTCCGTGCGACCCGCATCGACAGCTTCTTGGACACGGGTCTGCCAGGCATCGTTGCCGAGCAACCAGTCGAATGACTGGGTCTGCAGATCCAACATGTCCGGGACTGCGAGAGGTTCGCGGATTTTTCCGAATGAAACACGGTTTGGGGCGGTGGAGTTATCGCGGGCGGCCAAGTGAGATCCTTCCGAGGCTCGCTGGGTGCTGGCAGAGCACACCAGAATGCGCCGTTCTGGACGTACCGTTCGCCGTAAGGCGCACAGTCGTCGTCAAACGGTTAGTCCATGGCATGCGCAGAACACCAGAGTAACTGAGGTGGTTCAAGGGACAACATAGGGGGGCCAACTACCAATGATCACCCCGTGCGCCGGATACGTCAAGCAAGACCCGCATACGGCGAAGACACGATCAGCCGCTGCCGAAGACCAGAGGCCCCCGGCAGCGGCTGAAAGCAGATGTGGACTACTTGACCGAGACGCTGGCGCCGGCGCCCTCGAGGGCTTCCTTCGCCTTCTCGGCCGCGTCCTTGTTGACCTTCTCGAGCACGGCCTTCGGGGCACCCTCGACGAGGTCCTTGGCCTCTTTGAGACCGAGGCTGGTCAGCGCCCGGACCTCTTTGATGACCTGGATCTTCTTGTCACCGGCGGCCTCGAGAATGACGTCGAACTCGTCCTTCTCCTCGACGGCACCAGCGTCGCCGCCGGCGCCACCGGCAGCCGGGGCAGCGGCAACTGCAACCGGAGCTGCAGCAGTCACGCCGAAGGTCTCCTCGAACTCCTTCACGAACTCACTGAGCTCGAGCAGGGTCATTTCCTTGAATGCGTCCAGCATCTCTTCGGTGGACAGCTTCGCCATGATCGGCGTCCTTTCTGTTTCTCCGGGTATTGCCGGAAGTTTGGTGGGATCTACTCGGATTCGGGGGCTGCTTCGGCGCGGGGTTTCGGCCGGGGTTTCGGCGGCGGGGGCCTCGGCTTCGGCGGCCGGGGTTTCGGCTTCGGCGGCGGGGTCTCGGCTTCGGCCGGGGTTTCGGCTTCGGCGGGGGCCTCGGCTTCGACCTTGGCGCGCAACGCTTCCACAAGCCTTGCGGTCTGCGACAGGGGTGCTGCGAACAACGACACGGCGCTCTGCAGGGATGCGTTCATCGCGCCAGCCATCTTGGCCAGAAGCACCTCGCGCGACTCAAGGTCGGCCAGTTTGCTGATGTCAGCTGCGGACAGGACCTTGCCGTCCATGATCCCGCCCTTGATCACCAGCGCGGGGTGGTCCTTGGCGAATGCGCGCAGGCCTTTGGCTGCCTCGACGGGGTCTCCCTCGACGAAGGCGATGGCGCTCGGGCCGACCAGCCACTCGTCCAGGCCGTCGACGCCGGCGTCCTTCGCGGCGATCTTGGTAAGAGTGTTCTTGACGACCGCATATGTGGTGCTGGCCCCGAGGTCCCCACGCAGCTGCTTGAGCTGGGAGACCGTGAGACCGCGGTACTCGGTCAGCACAGTCGCCGAGGAGTTGCGGAACAGTTCCGCGATCTCGGTGACGGCTGCTTGCTTGTCGGGCCTTGCCATGGATTTCCTTCCTGCGCCGAGAAGACGAAAGCCCAGGCACGCAGGGCCCGGGCTCGGAAGGAGCTGTACCTGCGCAGGGTTTACGCCTGGACTACGGCGACCGGCGGTCTGTGGTTCCCAATCAGTGTGACACAGGTCCGTGGCGGGTTGGTGAGGTGGGTGGGACACCGCCCGCGTTAGAGGTTGTGCTGTTGGTTAGCGAATCCACGCGTTGTTTCGCTAACCAACAGCACAACCTCTAACCAACGCCTCTGCGGGGGAACCGACACCGGGGCCGCGGGTCTAACCAACGCCTCTGCGGGGGAACCGGCACCGGGGCCGCCAACGACGAAACCCCCGGCCAGTTGACCGGGGGTTCCATCCAGAGAGTTGCGTCAGGCGTCGCGGCTGCGGGCGGGGTCCACCTGGATCCCCGGACCCATGGTCGTGGAGATGGTGGTCTTCTTGATGTAGCGACCCTTGGCGGCCGAAGGCTTGAGGCGCATGACCTCGTCAACGGCGGCGGCGTAGTTGTCGCCCAACTGCTCCTCGCTGAAACTAGCCTTGCCGATGATGAAGTGCAGGTTCGAGTGCTTGTCGACCCGGAACTCGATCTTGCCGCCCTTGATCTCCGAGACGGCCTTGGTGACGTCCATCGTCACGGTGCCAGTCTTCGGGTTGGGCATCAGGCCGCGCGGACCCAGTACTCGGCCGAGCTTGCCGACCTTGCCCATGAGGTCGGGTGTGGCCACAACCGAATCGAAATCGATCCAGCCGCCAGCCACTTTGTCGATCAGTTCGTCGGAACCCACGTAGTCCGCGCCGGCGGCCTTGGCCTCCTCGGCCTTCGGTCCGTTGGCGAACACGAGCACGCGGGCGGTCTTGCCGGTCCCGTGCGGAAGGTTGACTGTCCCGCGGACCATCTGGTCGGCCTTGCGGGGGTCAACGCCGAGGCGCATCGCCACCTCGACCGTGGGGTCGAACTTGCTCTTCGTGGTGGACTTCACCAGTTCGATGGCTTCGGACGGCGAGTAGATCTTTTCGCGGTCGATCTTCTCAGCGGCGTTCCTGTAGTTCTTACCGTGCGGCATCGTTGCTCCTTAGTGTCATGTGGTCTGCGGGGCGATGCGGCCCCTCCCACGTGGGGTGTTTCAGTCGGTGACGGTGACGCCCATGGAACGTGCGGTGCCGGCGATGATGTTCATCGCAGCGTCCACGTCATTGGCGTTCAAGTCGTCCATCTTGGTCTCGGCGATCTCCTTGACCTGGGCCTTGCTGATCTTGCCGACTGGCTGCAGCGGGTTGCCTGAGCCCTTCTGCAGACCTGCGGCCTTGAGGATCAGCTTGGCAGCCGGTGGCGTCTTGGTGATGAACGTGAACGAGCGGTCCTCATAAACCGTGATCTCCACGGGGATGACCTGTCCACGCTGAGCTTCTGTGGCCGCGTTGTAGGCCTTGCAGAACTCCATGATGTTCACGCCGTGCTGACCGAGCGCAGGACCCACGGGCGGCGCTGGGTTGGCCTGTCCCGCCTGGATCTGCAGTTTGATCAGGCCGGCGACCTTCTTCTTGGGAGGCATTACGTTTCCTTTGTTGTTGCTGGTCTAGTTCTTCTCGATCTGGCTGAAGCTGAGTTCCACCGGGGTCTCCCGGCCGAAGATCTCAACAAGGCCGGTGACCTTCTGGGCATCGAGATTGATTTCGCTGACCGTTGCATGCAACGTCGCGAAGGGTCCATCAATAACTGTAACCGAGTCCCCGACGCCGAAGTCCACCTCGGTCACCCTCTGGGCCTGCTGGCCCAGCGTGGCGGCTCCTGGCTGCTCGGTCGCGGACTTCTTCGGCTCCGGCTTGGGCGCCAGAATGTGGACGACCTCGTCGATGGTCAAGGGGGTGGGTTCGTGGGCGCTGCCGACGAAGCCGGTGACACCCGGCGTGTGGCGCACGGCGCCCCAGCTCTCGTCGGTGTAGTCCATGCGGACGAGCACGTAGCCGGGGAACTTGTTGCGCTTGACGGTCTTCTTCTGGCCCTGCTTGATCTCGACGACCTCTTCGGTGGGCACCTCCACCTGGAAGATGTAGTCCTCCATGTTGAGGGTGTTGATGCGGGTCTCAAGGTTGGTCTTGACCCGCTTCTCGAAGCCGGCGTAAGAGTGGACCACGTACCACAGTCCGGGCAGGCTCAGCTGCTCGTCGCGAAAGGCCTCGACGGGGTCGATCTCCTCCTCGTCGTCCCCGGCGACGGCCTCGATGATCTCGCCGGTCTCCGGGTCGACCAGCACCTCCTCGACGAGGTCCTCGGAGTGCTCGGTGACGATGGTCTCGCCGCTGAGGGGTCTCGGTGATCTCGGTCTCGTCCACGTGAACGACGCCGTCATCATCAACCTGCGTGTGAACGGTTTCTTGGGTCACGGTGCCGTCGCTGAAGCCGGTGGTGACGCTCTGATCGACAGTCACGGTGCCGTCGGGCTCGGCGATGGCTTCGGTCTGCGTGGTCGTCACGGTGCCGTCAGCGGCGGTCTCGACGTCCACCTCTTCGACCACGGTGGTTCCGTCGGAAAGCTCCACGGCCGCGAACTCCTCAGTGCCCGAGTCGCCCTGCTCATCGGCGGGCCACTGGTCGGGGGTCTGCATCGACATATCCTCTGTTCTTCTCACTCGCCGAAGATGGCGAACACCACTCGGGCAAGGCCCAGATCGAACAGCGCGATCAGTCCTGCCATGACCACAACGAACACCAGCACCACCCAGGTGTAGGTGATCAACTCTTTGCGGGTAGGCCAGATCACCTTGCGCAATTCGGCGACCATCTGGCGCAGGAACAAGGCCATGCGCGCGAAAAGACCCTTGCGCTGCTGCTGGTTGGCTCCCCGCTTCGGGGTAGGCGAACCAGCGTCGTCAGCCGTGGTCGACTCGCTCACAAACCGTTTCCTTTCCTCGCCTTGCAGGGCCGGAGGGACTCGAACCCCCAACCACCGGTTTTGGAGACCGGGACTCTACCAATTGAGCTACGACCCTACGATGACCTTCTCAACCCGGACCAGCGGGAAGTGGGCACGCTCACGCACACCCGGTGGATCACCAGATGCCAGGATACGCGAAGCCCTCCCACCGGTCGACCCCGCCCACCGAGTTCGGCACGATAGAGTACATGGCCCTTTCTCGTATCTCCCGCCGCATCGGCAGCATCTCCGAGTCCGCCACCCTCGCTGTGGACGCCAAGGCCAAGGCGCTCAAGGCCGCTGGTCGGCCAGTCATCGGGTTCGGCGCCGGTGAGCCCGACTTCCCGACGCCGGCCTACATCGTCGAGGCGGCGCGGATCGCATGCGAGGACCCGGCGATGCACCGTTACACGCCGGCCGCCGGGTTGCCCGCTTTGCGGGAGGCCATCGCCGCGAAGACCCTGCGCGATTCCGGCTACGAGGTCGAAGCGGGCCAGGTACTGGTGACCAACGGGGGTAAGCAGGCGCTGTACAACGCCTTCGCGACCCTGCTCGATCCCGGCGACGAGGCACTTCTGCCGGCGCCGTACTGGACCACGTACCCCGAGTCCATCCGCTTGGCAGGCGGGGTGCCTGTGGTGATCCCCACCGACGAGGACACCGGCTACAAGGTCTCGGTGGCCGACCTGGACGCGGCGATCACAGCGCAGACCAAGCTGCTGGTCTTCGTCAGCCCGTCCAACCCCACGGGCGCGGTCTACACCCCCGATGAGGTCACGGCCATCGGCAAATGGGCGCACGACAAAGGCATCTGGGTGGTCACCGACGAGATCTACGAACACCTCGTTTACGGCACGGCGAAGTTCTCGTCGATGCCCGTGCAGGTGCCCGAGATCGCAGACAACGCGTGATCGTCAACGGTGTGGCCAAGACCTACGCGATGACCGGCTGGCGGGTGGGCTGGATGATCGGCCCGACCGATGTCATCAAGGCCGCGACCAACCTGCAGTCCCACGCCACGTCGAACGTGGCCAACGTCAGCCAGCGTGCCGCCCTGGCAGCAGTCACCGGTGACCTTGCGGCGGTCGCCCAGATGCGCGAGGCCTTCGACCGGCGCAGGCTGACGATCGTGGACATGCTCAACGCCATCCCAGGGGTGACCTGCCCGGTGCCTGAGGGCGCCTTCTACGCCTACCCCAGTGTGCGCGGCGTGCTCGGCCGCAACATCCGCGGCAGCATCCCGCAGACCTCCGCGGAACTGGCCGCGATCATCCTCGATGAGGTCGAGGTGGCAGTGGTGCCCGGCGAAGCGTTCGGGACCGAAGGCTACCTGCGCCTGTCCTACGCGCTCGGCGACGACGACCTGGTCGAAGGCGTCGGCAGAATCGCCGGGCTGCTGTCCGAATAGGCGATCGCGCTCATAGAGAGCAACCCCAGAACACCGGCTCGGGCTTGAGTTCGATGCCGAACGCTCGCACGAACCCGCGAACGGATCTCGCGGGCGAGGTCGAGCAGTTGAGTCGTCGTTGCGTCGCCGATGTTCGTCAGTGCCAAGGTGTGCCTGGACGAGACGGCCGCCTGCGACCCAGGTAGCCGGAACCCCTTGCCGACGCCGGCATTCTCGATCAGCCACGCCGCACTGGTCTTGATCCGTCCGTCTGGCTGCGGCCACGCGGGTGCACCGTCGGGAACCGCGTCCACGAGCGGGTTGGTGAAGAAGGAACCCGCGCTGCAGGTATCGCGATCGTTCGGGTCCAGGACCATGCCCTTCGTCCGTCGCAGGCGCAACACCGCCTCGCGTACCGCTGGTCCCGCAGCCCGCTCGCCCACCTCAACCCCGAGTGTGCGTGCCAGTTCGGCGTAGCGGATCGGGGCGCTGTCGTCACGTGGCAACTCGAAGGCCACGGCAAGGATGACGTGGGACTGCGGTTGGCGTTTGAAGATGCTGTCCCTGTAGGAGAAATCGGGCGCGTTCAGCAGGCCACGTGGTGATCTCACCGCTCTGCCGGTCGAGTACGCGCAGACCAGCGATGGTCTGCGCGACCTCCTGGCCGTAGGCCCCGACATTCTGGATGGGCGTTGCCCCCACCGAGCCGGGGATCCCGGACAGCGCCTCGATGCCGCTGCGACCCTCGGCCACCATCTGCTCGACGAAGTCGTCCCAGACCGTCCCGGCCGCGACGATGAACTGGTCGCCGTGCTGGATCCAACCGGTTGCGTCACGATGTGGACCACGGGTTCGGTGAGCCCGGCATCTGCGACCACGATGTTGCTCCCACCGCCCAGCACCCTGGCCTGCGGGTACTCGCCCAACAGCCGGACAACCTCGGCCTGGGTCGATCGCCTCGAACACCTCGGCTGGCCCACCGAGACCCAGCGTGGTCAGCTCGGCCAGCGCCCGCACTAAGCCACCCGGATGGTGGCCACGGCACCCTTGACGACATCGGCGCCGTTGCACACCGCCCGAAGCGTCAGGGTCGCGACGTCGCCGTCGACGGACTCGACCGTCGCGGACAGGTCGACCTTCGCCCCGCCGTCCTGGGGGACGACCACGGGCGCAGAGAAGCGCACAGAGAACGACAGGATCCGCGCCGGATCGCCCACCACTTCCATCAGCAGGCGGCCGAGCTGCGCCTGGGTGTACATGCCGTGGGCGATCACATCGGGCAGGCCCACAGCCTTGGCGAAGGGCTCGTTCCAGTGGATCGGGTTGAAGTCCCCCGATGCCCCGGCGTACATCACGAGGTTGATGCGCTCGATCTTGACCGTCTTCTCGGCGACGACATCTCCGACGTTCATGCCGCGGTCCCCCGGCTGGCGATGACGCTGCGCGTGCTCACGAGCAACTCCCCGGCCACGGTGACCACATCGGCCTGCGTCGTGAGGTACTCGTTCTTGCCCCGCGTTGTGATGTCCGCGATGAACGACTTCACGATCACCTCGTCACCTGCGACCATCGGTCGTTTGTATTCGAACCCCTGCTCCCCGTGCACGACCCTTGCGTAGTCCAGACCGAGCTCGGGGTCGAACATGGCAGTTGCCATCGCCTTCATCGTCAACGAGAAGGCGAACGTCGGAGGGGCCGGCAGATCCGCATAACCCAGAGCGCGCGCGGCGTCCAAACTGTGGAACACCGGCGATGTGTCTGCGATGGCCATCGCGAACTCGCGGATCTTCTCGCGGCCGATCAGGTACGGATCAGTGTCGGGATATCTCTTGCCGATGAAGTCGGGATTCAGCGCCATGCTGCCAGCCTAATTGCAGAGAAGGCGGCCTTGACCGCCCGTCATGCAGGCGTCAGCGCGTTTCCTTGTGCTCGGTGTGCTTCTTGCACGTCGGGCAGAACTTCTTCAGTTCGATGCGGTCCGGGTCGTTACGCCGGTTCTTGCGCGTGATGTAGTTGCGGTTCTTGCACTCCACACACGCCATTGTGATCTTGGGGCGTACATCTGATTTCGCCACGGCGAACCTTTCATAGTGGTGTTGTAGCGGAGGCCGGACTTGAACCGGCGACACAGCGATTATGAGCCGCTTGCTCTGCCAGGCTGAGCTACTCCGCCTCGGGAGGCCTTGGGGCCCCGGCCGAGCCCCTTTACGGAATCGAACCGTAGACCTTCTCCTTACCATGGAGACGCTCTGCCGACTGAGCTAAAGGGGCAACTGGTCAAGCGTACAAGGTGGACGGCGCTGGCCCTCATGGCGGTGGGTCGTAAGAGCCGCAAAACGCCCCCGTGACGCACTACCCTGAGCGGGTGGGGCTGACGGCGACACGGCCAGCAGATCCGAACGAGGGGTCTCAATGGTCTGTGCCCCGGCCACGGTGGATCCTGACCCTCCTCGTGACCGCATCTGTGGCCTACCTGGCCTACGCGACCTGGCTGCTCGCCGGCCCACGTGAGTACGTCCCCGCCCGTGATCTGGTCCTCTACTGCGCCCTGCTCGTGGTGCCGGTCGTTGCGTTCAGCGGCCGGGCATTGGTCGGTGGCCGCAGCCGTTGGGCGTGGTGGGCATTCGCCACCGGAAGCCTGATCTGGTTGGCCGCTGAGGCCGGCTACACCGTGACCACCGCCGATGTGAGTGGAACGGCTGCAACGTGGGTCGATTGGGCGTACATACTCGCCTGCCCCTTCCTCTACGCGGGGGTGCTCCTGCTCGCGCGCGCGGTGATGCAGCAGGCGGTGCCCGCGGTCTGGCTCGATGGTCTGGTCATCGCCCTGGCCGGCTGCGCCATCGGCGCTCTGCTCGTCCCCGATCTGCTTGCCGACGTCATGGGCTCGCCTGCGCAGATGGTGATCACGCTCAGTGACCCGTTGACCGCCCTGCTGCTGATGAGCCTCGTCCTGGCAAGCCTCGCCCTGCTCGGGCGTTCGGCGGGGACGACGTGGTGGTTGCTACTGGCGGGTGCGGCCCTGATGTGGACCGCAGACGTCCTCTGGCTGTTCGGCGTGGACGATCAGACCTACTTCAACGGCTCCTTGATCGACCTCGGCTGGCCGACGAGTCTGCTGCTGATGGCTGCAGCGGCTTGGACGCGGCCTGTGCGTGGACCCGTCAACCGCGACGCAGGCTGGCTGCTGCCCCTGACCGTGACGATGATCGCGTTCGGGATCGTGCTGTTCGCTACGCGCCAGCCGGTCCCGCTGACGACCGTGCTACTGGCGGCCGGCGCTGTCCTGGCTGGCGGGGCACGCAGCGTGCTCGCGTTCCGGTCGGCGTCAGCACGATCCGAGGCGCAGCGCCAAGCAGCCACAGACGATGTGACCGGCTTGGCCAACAGGCGGGGCCTGACGCTCGCCCTGAACGGCGAGCTGACCGATCAGCAGGCACTGCTCCTCGTCCACATCGATCACTTCCGCCAGATCAACGACACACTCGGTCACCAGGCCGGCGACGAGGTCCTCGGTCAGGTGGGCGAGCGCTTCGCAGCGGTCGTCGGGCCCGGCAGCACGGTCGCCCGGCTCGGCGACAACGAGTTCGCGGTTCTGCTGGCGCCAGGGTCCGGCCTGCTCGAGGCGACAACCACGGCTGAGGGACTGCAGACCTGCGTCGCGACTCCATTCACTGCCACCGGCAGCGTCAGCGGTTTCCTTGTGCTCTGTGTGCTTCTTGCACGTCGGGCAGAACTTCTTCAGCTCAATACGGTCCGGGTCATTACGCCGGTTCTTGCGCGTGATGTAGTTGCGGTTCTTGCACTCCACACACGCCATCGTGATCTTGGGGCGTACATCTGATTTCGCCACGGCGAACCTTTCATAGTGGTGTTGTAGCGGAGGCCGGACTTGAACCGGCGACACAGCGATTATGAGCCGCTTGCTCTGCCAGGCTGAGCTACTCCGCCTCGGGAGGCCTTGGGGCCCCGGCCGAGCCCCTTTACGGAATCGAACCGTAGACCTTCTCCTTACCATGGAGACGCTCTGCCGACTGAGCTAAAGGGGCAACTGCTCAAGCGTACAAGGTGGCGGCCACCGGCCCTCATGGCGGTGGGTCGTAATAGCCGCGAAACGCCCCCGTGACGCACTACCCTAGGTGGGTGGGGCTGACGGCGACACGGCCAGCAGATCCGAATGAGGGGTCGCAATGGGTTGTGCCCCGGCCACGATGGATCCTGATCCTGTTCGCACTCGCCGTCGTCGCCTACGCCGCTTACTCGCTCTGGCTGCTCACAGGGCCCCGCGAGTACATACCCGCGCGTGACCTCGTCCTCTACTGCACCCTGCTGGTGGTGCCGGTCGTGGCATTCAGCGGCCGGGCACTCATCGGGGGGCGCAGCCGCTGGGCCTGGTGGGCATTCGCGACCGGAAGCCTGATCTGGCTGACCGCCGAGGCCGGCTACACCGTGACCACCTCCGATGTGAGCGAAACCCCCGCGGCGTGGGTCGACTGGGCGTACATCCTTGCCAACCCGTTTCTGTACGCCGGCGTGCTTCTGCTCGCCTCAGCCGTGATGCAGCAGGCCGTGCCAGCGGTCTGGCTCGACGGCCTGGTAATCGCTTTGGCCGGCTGCGCAATCGGATCCTTGCTCGTCCCCGATCTGTTGGCCGAGGTCATGGGCTCACCGGCGCAGATCGTGATCGCGGTCAGCGACCCGTTGACCGCACTTCTGCTCTTGAGCCTCGTGCTCGCGATAGTCGCCCTGCTGGGCCGCGCGGCGGGCCCAATGTGGTGGCTGCTGCTGGCAGGAGCGGCCCTGATGTGGATCGCGGACATCCTGTGGCTCTTCGGACTTGACGATCAGACGTACTTCAACGGTTCGTTGATCGATCTGGGCTGGCCGACGAGCCTGTTTCTCATGGCCGCGGCGGCCTGGACGCGCCCAGTGCGTGGACCCATCAACCGCGACGCAGGCTGGCTGCTGCCGCTGACCGTGACCATGGTCGCGTTCGCAATCGTGCTGTTCGCCACCCGCCAACCGGTCCCACTCGCCACTGTGCTGCTGGCCGCCGGAGCTGTTCTGGCCGGTGGGGCACGCAGCGTACTCGCCTTCCGATCGGCCTCAGCACGCTCCGAGGCGCAGCGCCAAGCTGCCACCGACGATGTGACCGGTTTGGCCAATCGACGAGGTTTGGCCCTTGCGCTGGACGGCGAACTGACCGACCAACAGGCGCTACTGCTTGTGCACATCGATCATTTCCGGCAGATCAACGACACCCTTGGGCATCAAGCCGGCGACGAGGTGCTCGGACAGGTCGGCGAGCGCTTCGCAGCCACTGTCGGTCCGGGCTGTACCGTGGCACGGCTCGGCGACAACGAGTTCGCGATCCTGCTACCGCCGGGGTCGGGGCTGCTTGAGGCGACGACCACGGCCGAGGGACTGCAGAGGTGCGTCGCGACTCCATTTCGGGCCACGGGCATCGAGTTGGCCGTGGAGATCAGCGTCGGCATCGCCTTCCATCCCCACCATGGTTCAACCTTGTCCGAACTACTGCGCACGGCCGACCGTGCCGTGTTCCGGGCGAAGCGGGACCGAGCCGGCAGCCTCGTTTACGACCCTCGCTGGCACTCCGACGACGAGGGCAGCCTGTTGATGATCCAGGAGCTGCGCCGCGGTCTGGATCGCGGCGAGTTCGCCTGCCACTACCAACCTCAGATGGACGTGCTCACCAACGAGGTTCCAGCAGTCGAGGCGCTCCTTCGTTGGCAACACCCCGAAAGAGGTCTCATCCCGGCCGGGCAGTTCCTGCCGATGCTCGAGCAGACCGCACTGATCCGTCCGGTGGCCGACTTCGTCCTGGCAACGAGCCTTGCTCAATTGCGGGCGTGGGACAAGACCGGGCTGCAGTTGCGGATGTCCGTGAACTTGTCGGCCACGAACCTGATGGACCGGGCACTGCCCCTGAAGGTCGCGCAGATGTTGTCCGCCCATCAGATCCCCGCGGACCGCCTGACCCTCGAGATCACAGAGACCGTCCTGACCGCGGACCGGGAACGAGTGCACACCGTCTTAGGGCAATTGCACGAACTCGGGGTGCAGTTGTCCATCGACGATTACGGCGCCGGTTACAGCTCTTTGAGCCAGATAGGTCGACTGTCCGCGCGCGAACTGAAGTTGGACCGGGGCTTCGTCACAGGCGTGGGACAGCGTGGAGACCTGCGCTCCATCTTGTCGGCCACAGTGCATCTCGCTCACGGTCTGCGCCTGCGCATGGTCGCCGAGGGCGTGGAGACGGCCAGCGACCTCGACCAGGTCCGCCTAGCCGGCTGCGACCTTGCCCAGGGCTACTTCATCAGTGCCGCGCGTGCGTCTACCGACATCACCGAATGGCTGTTGCGCGCGTCATCAGGAACAGAAGAACGAGTCCGGGGTCAAGCCCCGGTTCACGTGATGGTGGCGGGTGCTGGGTTCGAACCAGCGTAGGCGTATGCCGACGGATTTACAGTCCGTTCCCTTTGGCCACTCGGGCAACCCGCCAAGGTGCGTTAGCAGGATACACGGTCGCAGTATTGTGCTCGCATGGCAGACAGCAGTTTCGACATCGTGAGCAAGGTCGACCGGCAAGAGGCCGACAATGCACTGAACCAAGCGGCCAAAGAACTGTCGCAACGCTTCGACTTCAAGAACACCGGAGCCGATGTGCGGTGGACCGGCGAGATGTCCGTGGAGATCGAGGCGGGCACGGAGGAGCGGGCTTTGGCCGCGCTGGATGTGTTTCGCGACAAGCTGATCAAGCGCCAGATCTCACTCAAGGCATTCAAGGCCGATGACCCGCGCCTGTCGGGCAAGGAGTACAAGATCGCGGGCACGTTCCAGGCCGGGCTGAGCACCGAGAACGCCAAGAAGATCGCCAAGACCATCCGCGATGAGGGGCCCAAGGGTGTGAAGACTCAGGTGCAGGGCGACGAGTTGCGGGTGTCCGCCAAGTCGCGCGACGCCCTGCAAGAGGTCATCGCCCTCGTCAAGGACCAGGACCTCGATTTCGCTGTGCAGTTCGTCAACTATCGCTGAGTGGGTTCGGCTTGGCGTCCGGGCCTCGCGTCCTGCCCGCGGCGTGGCGTCCGGCGCGCGGCGTGGCGTCCGGCGCGCGGCGTGGCGTCCTGGTTAGAGGTTGTGCTGTTGGTTAGCGAATCCACGCGTTGATTCGCTAACGAGGACCACAACCTCTAACGCGGCCCGGTTCAAGCCCGCGCCCGCCGCGCCGGTGGTCCTCGCCGCCTTGCCGGCCTCGCCGCCTCGCCGGCCTCGCCGCCTCGCCGGCCTCGCCGCCTCGCGGCCCGGCGTCCTGCCCACGGCCCAGCGTCCTGGTTAGAGGTTGTGCTGTTGGTTAGCGAATCCACGCGTTGATTCGCTAACGAGGACCACAACCTCTAACGCGGCCGGTTCAAGCCCGCGCCCGCGCCCGGGGCCTCGCCGCCTCACCGGCCTCGCCGCCTTGCCGCTAACGCGGGCTGGTTCAAGGGGTCCCGGCTTCCCAACTGAAGATCGCCTCGGGAGCCTGATCCGACCAGAGCAGCGCGTCGAAGGGGCAGATGTCCACGCACAACCCGCACATCATGCAGGTTCGGTAGTCGATGACGAACCGGTCCAAATGCAGCGTGGAACGCTTGCGTCCGCCCTCCTCGCGCACCTCGAGGTGTGCCTCAAGGTCCAAGCACCACACCGGGCAGGCCCGGATGCACAACATGCAGCTCGTACAGTTCACGCCAATCAGCTCGAGAGATACCCGCGGTGTCACTGCCATGGTGTGCCCGGAGGTTGTTGGGTTCGCTTCGGTTTGGCGGGGTCCACCGCACCGGGCCACGGCTGCAGACGCGCAGGCAGAGGCGTTTCCCTGCGAAGAGGCGGCCGAGATCCCGGTTCGAGCAGAAGCGGCAGGCAGTCAGCACGACCCTCAAACTCGACCCCGAACATCTCGGCGGTCTCCCGCTCGTGCCAGTCGGCGCTGAGAAAGAGGTCGGAAACCGAGGCCACCGGCGCCGGCGTCGCTCACAAGCTGAACCAGGTCGGGATCCGCGCTGCTCAGCAAACACGCCGTGATCCGCACCGAACCGTCCTGCTCGACGGCGCTGAGCCAGTCCAGAACGTCGAAGCCCTGGGCGCGCAACTCCAGGAGAGTCTCCCTCCAGCTCATGCCAACGCCTCCAGAACCGCATCGCGCAAGGCCTCCGGTCGCGGCGGGCACCCTGGCACCATGACATCGGCCTTGATGCCCGGCTGCACGGCGTACGAGTCCCAGTACGGTCCCCCCGACATAGTGCAGACTCCGTAGGCCACGACGAGCCGGGGTTCGGGAACGGCCTCGATCGCGCGCATCACCAACTCGGAGGCCGCACTGGTGACGGTTCCGGCAACGACCACCACGGTGGGTCCGGGAATGTCGGCCAAGTCCTCGCTGGCGCGAGACGCAGCGGCGCTACCCGCCTCGACCCCACAACAGGCGAGATTGAGATAGCGGACATCCACGCAACCGACTGTATTGCCCCACAGGTACCGTGGTTGTCATGCACCACGCCTCAGCCGAACGGCGATGTTCGATCAGCGCTTAGCGTTGCGGTGGCCCGCACCGCCGATCGTGCCAGATACTTGAATGAGGAACCAACAGCAAGGATAGCCGTGGTAAACGCGACACCGAAGAAGACCGTACGACTCAACAGGGTGATTGTCCGCTTCGCCGGCGACTCCGGTGACGGCATGCAACTGACCGGCGACCGGTTCACCTGGGAGTCAGCCGCACACGGCAACGACCTCTCGACCTTTCCGGACTTCCCCGCGGAGATCAGGGCGCCACAAGGGACACTGCCTGGGGTCAGCGCCTTCCAGCTGCACTTCGCCGATCACGACATCGTGACTCCGGGCGATGCGCCGGACGTGCTGGTGGCCATGAACCCTGCCGCGCTGATGGCCAGCCTGCCGCTGCTCAAGCCGGGGGCGGAGATCATCGTCAACACCGACGAGTTCAATAAGCGCAACCTCACCAAGATCGGGCTGACGACCAACCCGGTGGACGACGGCACCCTTTCCAACTTCTCAGTTCACCCGGTCGGTCTGACCTCGCTGACCGTCGAGGCACTCGCGGGCTCTGGGCTCGGTAAGAAGGATGCGGAGCGCGCGAAGAATATGTTCGCGCTCGGCCTGCTCAGTTGGCTCTACCACCGCGATCTCGAGGCCACAGAGAGCTTCCTCAACGAGAAGTTCGCGCGCAAACCGGAGATTCTCAAGGCCAACATCACCGCGCTGCACGCCGGGTACAACTACGGGGACACCACTGAAGACTTCGTGGTCCGCTACGAGGTCGATCCGGCTCCGATGCCGCGAGGCACGTACCGCAACATCAGCGGCAACCTGGCCTTGTCCTACGGGCTGATCGCTGCCGCCCATCAGGCGGGTCTGCCACTGTTCCTGGGGTCGTACCCGATCACGCCGGCCAGCGACATCTTGCACGAGCTCAGCCGCCAGAAGCGATTCAACGTCACCACCTTCCAGGCTGAGGACGAGATCGCCGGGATAGGCGCGGCCCTTGGCGCCGCCTACGCCGGATCACTGGGCGTGACGACCACGTCCGGACCCGGCCTGGCCCTGAAGAGCGAGACCATCGGGCTGGCGGTGGCACTGGAACTGCCGTTACTAGTGGTGGACGTACAGCGCGGTGGGCCCTCCACAGGCCTGCCGACCAAGACCGAGCAGGCCGACCTGCTGCAGGCGCTCTACGGGCGCAACGGCGAATCGCCGGTTGCCGTGGTAGCGCCACAATCGCCGGCCGACTGCTTCGACGCCGCAATCGAGGCGGCCAGGATCGCCATCACCTACCGCACTCCCGTGCTGCTGCTCTCCGACGGCTACCTGGCCAACGGCCAAGAACCCTGGTCGATCCCAAGCCTGGAGTCACTACCCACCATCGACCCCG
The DNA here is from genome assembly GCA_963818505.1 of uncultured Actinomycetota bacterium. Taxonomy (GTDB): domain Bacteria; phylum Actinomycetota; class Actinomycetes; order S36-B12; family UBA10799; genus JADKAV01. The sequence continues at coordinate 1,400,768 of CAWFSJ010000005.1, read as the reverse complement.
GCTTCGCGACAGAGCCAAACGGCGAGGACGGCGAGTTCCTTCCCTTCCTGCGCGACCCGCAGACACTCGCTCGGCCGTGGGCGATCCCAGGCACACCGGGTCTGGCCCATCGAGTTGGCGGCATCGAGAAGGCAGACCGCACCGGCAACATCTCCTACGACCCTGACAACCACGACAAGATGGTTCGGCTGCGGCAGGCGAAGATCGACGGGATCGACGTGCCCGACCTGGAGGTCGACGACCCCACCGGCGACGCCGAGCTGCTGGTCATCGGCTGGGGGTCCACGTACGGTCCGATCACCGCGGGCGTGCGGCGGGTGCGCAAGGAGGGCAAGAAGGTCGCCCAGGCCCACCTGCGCCACCTCAGCCCCATGCCCAAGAACACCGCAGACGTGCTCAAGTCCTACCGCAAGGTACTGGTCCCCGAGATGAACCTCGGACAACTGGCCCTGCTCCTGCGCGGGCGATTCCTCGTCGATGCAGTCGGCTTCAACCAGGTGCGGGGGCTGCCTTTCACCGCCCCGCAGATGCAGGACGTGATCAACGAGATGCTGGAGGAGGTGCGATGACCGAGATCCCGCTGAAAGCCAAGGATTTCAAGTCCGACCAAGAGGTTCGCTGGTGCCCTGGCTGCGGGGACTACGCGATTCTGGCCGCCGTGCAGTCGTTCTTGCCCGAACTGGGGCGCAAACCCGAGGACATCGTCTTCGTCTCCGGCATCGGGTGCTCCTCGCGATTCCCGTACTACCTTGTCGACCTACGGTCTTCATTCCATCCACGGACGGGCCCCGGCCATCGCCACAGGCCTCACCGTGAGCCGTCCCGATCTCGACGTCTGGGTGGTCACCGGTGACGGCGACGCACTGTCGATCGGTGGCAACCATCTGATCCACGCACTGCGGCGCAACGTCAACATGACGATATTGCTCTTCAACAACCGCATCTACGGCCTGACCAAAGGGCAGTACTCCCCCACTTCAGAGCCGGGCAAGGTGACCAAGTCCACCCCGGCGGGATCAGTGGACCGACCCTTCAACCCCATCTCCTTGGCCCTCGGGGCGGAGGCCACGTTCGTTGCCCGGACCATCGACTCCGACCGGGGGCACCTGGTCGAGGTCCTGCGGGCTGCGGCCTCGCACAGGGGCACGTCCCTGGTGGAGATCTACCAGAACTGCAACATCTTCAACGACGGCGCCTTCGAGATTCTCAAGGACCCGGGGCTGCGCGACGAGCACTTGATCCGTTTGCAGGCGGGTGAGCCGATCGCCATCGGCGACCTGCGCCTGGTCCGTGACGACATGGGCCGGTTGGCGCTGTCCACTACGGGCGAACCAGTGGTCCACGACCCGAGCGACCTGCAGTTGGCGTTCGCCCTGTCGCGGCTGTCGGGCTCCGAGTTGGACCACACGCCGATCGGGATCTTCCGGCAGGTCGAACAACCGACCTACGACGAAGGCGTGCGCTCGCAGGTCGCGGACTCCGCCACCGATGCCGATCTCGCATCCCTTCTGACCGGACCTGACCCCTGGACCGTGAACTGAAGTCCGACCGGACCGGTCTGCTCTACGGGATCGGGGCCTACACCCTCTGGGGTTTGTTCCCGCTCTATTGGCCTCTCCTGGCGCCCGCTTCCTCGTGGGAGATCCTGGCGCACCGCATGGTGTGGAGTTTCGCGTTCCTAGCAGTGATCAACATTGTGCTGCGGGGCTGGTCGCAGGTTCGTGAAGCGTTCAGCGGGCGCAGGACCCGGTTGCTGCTGCTGGCCGCCGCCGCCCTCGTCAGCGTCAACTGGGGCACCTACATCTGGGCGGTCAACCACGGCTACGTCGTGGAATCTTCGCTGGGATACTTCATCAACCCATTGGTCTCGGTGGCGCTTGGCGTATTCGTCCTGGGGGAATCCCTGCGGCGCGCCCAGTGGGTGGCCGTCGGCATCGCGTCACTGGCCGTGGCCGTGCTCACCTTCTCATACGGCCGGCCTCCCTGGATCGCGCTCATACTGGCCTTTTCATTCGGCTTCTACGGCCTGGTCCGCAAACAGGCCGGTGTCGCTGCGGTGCCGGCGCTGACCGTCGAGACTGCGTTTCAGGCGCCGTTCGCCCTGGTCTACCTGGCGGTGCTGGGTGCCACCGGGGGTTTGGCTTTCGGCGACTCCCCCGGCAACTCCGCGATGTTGATGACCGCCGGAATCGCAACGACCGTGCCACTGCTGCTATTCGGGGCAGCAGCAATCCGCCTGCCTCTGGTGGTGCTGGGGGTGCTGCAGTACCTGGCACCGGTGATCCAGTTCCTGCTCGGGCGTGACCTACTTCGGCGAACACATGCCACCAGCGCGTTGGGCCGGATTCGCCCTGGTTTGGGTTGCCCTGACCGTGTTCACAGTCGATGTCGCGCGCCACGCCCGAAGGCCGGTGGCAGAAGCGCCCGTGTGATGGACGGTGTGAGCCGAACACTGCCTTAGCCTCTAAACAGTTGCCTAGGGAGGTCCGATGTCCGAGCCGTTGTGTCGCCTGCAGATCCACAGCAGACAGGCCGTGAGTCTTGCCCCCGGACTGGTCGAGGACGGCGCGGACATGCTGGGGTTGCCGCCGTCGGACCGTGTGCGACTGCGGGCCTTGGCAGTTGAGGTGCTCGAGGCCGTACTGGACAACGCCTTCGAACCGGGTCAGGAGGACGTCGACCTCACGCTGGAGATCAACCGGGAACCCGGCGTCATGAAACTTGTGCTCAAGGATCGAGGCGCTCCGCTGGATTTCGGCAGCGACTACCCGCCACGGGTCGCGGATCTGGTCCGTCTCGGTTTCGCCGATGGACTGGTCTTCAGTAACGAGGGCCGGGCCGGCAACCGCACCGAGATCACCAAAGGTCTGCAGTACGACACCATCAACGACGACGCGCAGTTCATCGCCGAGACTGAGGCACACCCGACGGTGGCGCCGACCATCGGCGACGATGGACAGGTCGTCGTAGACATCCGTGCGATAACCCCCGCAGGACGTCGTCGGCGTGGCGCGACTGTTCTACCGCTGCTACGGCTACACGGTGAACTACGCACCGGTCGTGTACGAGCCGCAACGACTTGCCGAACGTGTGCAGAGCGGGCAACACATCGCGACCGTGGCAGTGTCCCCGCAGGGCCGCATCGTCGGGCATCTTGCCAGCGAAGTGCACCGCCCTGGCGCCAATACCAGCAAGATCGGTCTGCTCGCCGTGGACCCGGTCTACCGGAAACACCAGTTGTCCCTGCGGATCGGGTTCGCCCACATCGCGCGGCTTGTCGAATTGGGATTCGTGGGTCAATACACGGAGGCCGTCACGGTTCACGTGGGCAGCCAGAAGGGCGCCTTGCGCGGTGGGGCGCATGAGACCGGGATGATGCTGGCCGCGCAGTCGAACGAGTTGGACTTCCGTGGGTTCGACTCCGACGACAAAGGCCCGCAAGTCCTTGATGCTGTTCTACGGATCGCTCGGCACAACTCCCCACCGCGAGGTCCACGTCCCTCCCACCTACCGGGAGGTGGTGGAACGCATCTACCGAGAGGGCAACCTACCCCGGACCGTGCATGGTGAGTTCGCGCGCCGTGTCGAAACGTCAGCGGGTCCATCTCGGTTCCGGTTGGATCTGCGCCATGAGACAGGCGCCGCGGTGATCTTCGTCGAGTCCTACGGCGAGGACTTCCTGGCCGGCTTGGACCAGCATCTGCGACAACTACGGCTCAACAGATTCGAGTTGATCGTCACGATCCTGCCGATGGCCGACCCTGGAACCAGCCACTTCGGCTCGGGTTTGCGGGAGATCGGCCTGTCCTTCGCGGGAATCTACCCGGAGTACGACGACGGCGACGTCCTTCTGCTGCAGAGCCTCAATAACGTCGAGGTCCACCCGGAGGAAATCAACGTCGCCTCCGAACTCGGCGAGTTCCTGCGCGACTTCGTGGTTGATGACGCCCGGCGCGCTGGCGAACACACTGCCCAGAGACAGCGTTCGCAAGCGGACTTGGCGCGCATCTTCGAAGCTCTCGACTGAGGTGAGCGATTCAGCGGACAGCGACCAGAAGAGCACCCGACTGCCGCTCAGTGTCCTGCCCCTGGCCCTGACCTACCTTGCGATCGCGCTCAACATGACGATCGCCAGCGTCGCTCTGCCGACCATCTCCACCGAACTGCAGGCCACGGCCGACCAACTCGCCTGGATCGTCAACGCCACACCCATGACTTCGGCGGCGCTCATCCTCTTCGCGGGGGCATGGAGCGACCGGGTGGGCCGCAAGCGGATGCTCATGATCGGCAACATCGTCTTCCTGATCTCAGCGATCCTCTCGGGGATGACCAACAGTGTGGAGATCCTGATCCTGCTTCGGGCTCTGACCGGCGTGGGCTCCGCGCTCGCCATGCCCGCGGCCATGGCCTTGACTTTCGACGTCACCCGTGGAACCAACCAGCGCACGGCCGTCGGGATCATGGGCGGGACCCAGGCCATCGGCGCTCTGCTGGGACCGCTGGTGGGGGGCGCTGCGCTGGTGACCTTCGGTTGGCACGCCGCTTTCTGGAGCGTCGCGCCCATGCTGGTCCTTGCACTCGTGCTCAACTTCGCACTGCTACCCAAGGACGAGCCGGCGCCGCGTCAACCGTTGGACTCCCCGGGTGCGGCGCTCACCGCTGTGGCTGGAGTGGCGTTCCTGTATGCGGCCGTCAGCGTCGCGTCATCGCCGGACGTGTGGGTGTGGGTAGCAGTGGCCGTCGGGGTGATTGCCACAGTGGCGTTGGTGGTGTGGGAGCGCCGAGTTGATCAGCCGCTGTTCGACCCCACGATCGTCAAACGCAGAACCTTCCTCATCCCTACCTTGACGGTGTTCACGGTCCAGTTCACCCTTGGTGGCCTGCTGTTCCTGAACACCCAATACGTGCAGCTTGTACTGGGTTTCTCCGCATTGGCCGCAGGGCTGTTCCTGATGCCCGCCCTGTTGATGTGGACGGTGAGTTCGGCGACGGCCGGCGTGACCGCCAAGCGGTTCGGTGCCCGCAACGTCACGGCCATCTCACTGGTCATCACCGGCGTGGGGCTGGTGCTCACAAGTTCGGGAGGACGCTACCCCTTCTACCCGGTTCTCATCCTCGGCTTGATCCTCACCGGCGTCATGGGTGTGGCCCCCGCCCTCATGACCCATGCCTCCGTGAGCAACTACCCCGAGGACAGGCGCAGCGTGGGCTCGGCCATCAATGGGATGGCCATGCGCTTCGGCCTTGCGTTCGGAGTAGCCGCCTACGGGACATTGCTGGCTGTGAAGTACCGGACGGACCTCTCGCCGGCCACCGCGGGGCTAAGCGAACAGGATGTTCTCGACGCCACGCAGAGCATCGGTGGCGCGCTGAACGTCGCGCAGCGCCTCGACGTGGCCGGCCTTGCCAATGCCGCTCGTGACGCGTACGTCGCCGGATTCCGCTTGACCCTGATCCTCGCCGGTATTGTGCTGGTGGTGTTAGCCGCGATCGTCTGGCGGTGGCTACCCAGAAGTGTGGAAGCCGGATCTCAAGTCGATGCGGAGGCGCAGCCATGAATGAACCCCTCGCCTACTGGCGGGAATTGCAGGCCGGTATTGCCGACAGCGCCACCTGGACGCAAAGGTTGTTGGATCAGCAGCGGACATTGGGCTTCGTCTATCACGACAAGCCCGCGATGATCGTCGCTGAGCCGGCGATGCTGACCGAGACCGATTTCGCCGCCGACCAAGCCGTCAGTTCCGCGGTCCTCGCCACCTTGGTGGCTTGTGGACAGCAGGTGCTCGCCGACCGCGCGCTGCAGGATCGCTACATCCCCGGTTGGCTGGACGAGGTGCCCGACGCAGACCTCTTCACACTCCCCGCCGGGTACCCGGACCCGATCGTGTTCGGCCGGCTTGACGGCGTCCGGACCGCCGATGGGCTCCAAGTGCTCGAGTTCAACGGCGGTCTGCCGGGTGGCGTGTTCGACTCGGACGTGTCGGCCGCCTTGATGTCCCAGGCCGACATCGCCGGCGACTTCGCCGCGCGGTTCCCGTTCCGGACGACCACCGTCGGTCAGGACTTGCTGGACGTCATGGTGAAGACCTGGCACGACTTCGGCGGCACGGGCTTGCCGTTCACGGTTATGGCCCTACCTCGGGAGCTCACGGCCGTCGCCTCCCGCGCGATCACCTACCTGTGCGACCTGGCCGCCGCCCGGAACATCGAGATCCAGGTGGCCGACCCCGGTGAGGTCGTGTACTCGCAGGGGCGCGCACGCCTCAACGGACAGCCCATCGATGTGCTGGTGCGGGCGTTCTTCACCCCGATGCTGGAGTACCTCGGCGATCGGCTCGACGGGATCAAGGCCGCTCTGCGCGCCGAGTCCCTGTGCATGATCACCAGTCTGCAGTCCGGCCTCTTCGGCATGAAGTCACTCTTTGCGATGGCCACCGATCCGGCGGTTGACATCGACGTGACCCCGGAGCAGTTGACCCTCGCCCGCGCACACCTGCCCTGGACCCGGCTTGTGGCGGCGGGTCGTTCGACCGACCCGGGCGGCAGTGCCGTCGACCTGCTGGGGTACTTGGCCGCCAACCGGGAGCAAAGCGTCATCAAACCCACGGACGGGTACGGCGGATCCGGCGTAGAGCTCGGGTGGATGCACACCACGGATTCGTGGGCCGCGGTCATCGACCGGGCAGCGGCGGGCGGACATGTGGCCCAACAGCGCGTGTCCATCGTCACCGAGGAGTACTCAGTTCTCGAGGAAGGGTTCCCGCTGCGTGGGTTCAACGGCGACGTGGATCCGTTGATGTGCGGCGACACGATGGCCGGGTACGCGATGCGGTTGGCACCCGAAGGGTCCTGGATCACCAACGTCAGCGGTGGAGCGAGCGGGGCGCCGGTCTTCATCCTGGAGGACTGACTGGCGGGGAGCTACCAGCGCCATGCAGGCAAAGCTGAAAACCGGCAACTAAATCGCCGCCCTGCCACACCGCCCATCCGATTCGGCCGCCGCACCGCAGCAGGCAAAGCTGAAAACCGGCAAACCAGTTGCCTGTCGTCAACATGGCCCAGCAGGCACGTCCTACTGGTCAGGGCGCATCGTGGAACGCAGTTGCTCGGCCTTTGCGGCCAGGTCTGCGAAGAAGTCGGTCTCAGTGATCTCGCGCACCGACTCCTCCCGCTTCGTCGTGTCGATCTCGACCTGAAGTCGCTGCACCTCCTTGGTCAAGGCACGCTCCCGGGCAGCGACTTTGGTGGCCATCACGGCGAACGAGTCGGCCAGATCCGACATCTCGTCGGCGAATCGGCCTTCTGCGCCGATGGCGCCCAGGTCAAGGTCATACTCCCCAGCAGCGACCCGCTTCGTGGCCAGTGTCAGGCGTTGCAGTGGCCGGACCATGAGGGTCGACACGATCAGGACCAGCACGATCAACAACACGTAACTCACCGCCAGCACGGGGAAGACCTGTACCCGCGCGCGATCTCGGACTTCTTGAACATAGGCGACCGAGTAGTCGATCCCAACAGCGGCGATCTTCTCGCCATTCTCGTCGACGATCGGGCTGTACGCCGAGATCCATGTGCCTGAGCCATCGGTGTTGGTCGGCTGCAGCGTGGTCTCTGACAACCCTTTCTGCATGAACTCCACGGTCGAGGGTGACTGGGTCTGGGCAACAGGCTCGCGAAACGGCTGATCCCCGACCAGGTAGGTCAACTTGCCATCCTCGGCTGTGTAGATGAATGGCTCAGCCGAAGGGAAGATCGCAACTGACCGCTGCCAGGTCCTCGGTCAGACGTTCATACGCGGGGTTCTGGGTCGGGTCGGAGTCGGGCGGCAGGGCGATCACCTTGGCGACTGGGCCTACCGGTAACGCTTCGCTGGCGCCCTCGGCGGCTTCAAGCAACTGGTCGGCCAGTCGGTTCGAGGCCGCATCGCCTGCATAGTGGACCACCCAGAACGCAATTGCCACGAAGACCACGGTGAATGCCGAAACGAAGGCCGTGAGCAACTTCCACCGCATCGGGAAACGCCATCGGCGCCTGGGGCTCACGTCGCTCATGAACTAACGCGGGCTTTGCTCCCGCTACGCCACCCTGAAGACTGTCGACAACCTGGCGAATGCCTTGTGACCAGGGATGCTCCGGGTGGGTGAGGCTGAAGAGTGCTGCAGAAGCGTTGACGGCCACATCAGTGGAGAGCGGGAGAAAGGCAGCCGTGGGCGTGGAATACGCCTGCTCCATCTGTGCGCCTAGATCGTCGAGATCAACCACATCCGGCACTTTGTTGAGTACCAGCAGGAGTTTGGGTACGGAGAGCCTGCGTGCGATGTCAACCGTTACCGCTGTGCCCTGGAAGTCCTGCTTGTCCGGGCGCAGAAGCAGCAGCAGGACATCGCTGATCGTCATGGACAGCATGGTCTCTTCGTTGAGACCCGGGTGGGTGTCGATGAACAAGTAGTCCAGGTCCAATGAGGCGGACAGGTCCCGCAGGCCCTCGGTGAGCCTGACCACGTCGTAGCCGTCCCGCAGGATGCGGGCGATGTCGGCCGCGTGCATACTCGCCGGCACCAGGAACAATTGTCCGCCGTCTTGCTCTGGCCCTCCGATCTGGTCCGACACGTCGCGGACCGCGTCGGTGATCTCGATCTTTCCCCACAGATAGTCGTCGAGAGTATTGTCCAGCGACTGATCGAACCCGAACAACGTGTGAATCCCCGGGCTCTGGATATCTGCGTCAACAACACCAACGCGAGCGCCCCTGGACGCCAAGTTGGCTGCGATGTTCGCTGTGGTGTTGCTCTTGCCCGTGCCCCCACGGAACGAGTGCACGGCTACAACATTGGTCACCTGGCGAGTATCCCCCGGCCCGCGCAGAAAGGCAGGCGCAACGCGGCCGCCAGCAACGACCAGGTCACGCAGCCCGTCTACTTCAGCGTGTAACTCTTTGACTGCTTAAGGGCCGCGTACTTGGCGGTCTTCTTGGCGTTCAGGGTGATCTTCACCTTGCCCTTGGGGCCGGTGACGACAGTGACCTTGCCCTTCTTGCCCTTCTGCAGTTTGGCCTTCCCGGAGACGCTGACCGTGACCTTCTGGCCGGCGTTGGTCTTGCAGGTCTTCTTGAGGACCACAACGGCCGAGTCCGCCTGCAACTTGTTCGGCAGCTTGGCGCACTTGGCCTTCTGCTTCTTGGGCGTCTTGCAATAGGTCGTCGAGGCCGCCCACTGCTGGTACTGCTCGGGGTAGTCGGTGATGATGCCGGCCGGTCCCTGCTTGGCCATGGCCTCCCAGCCCGCCGGGTCGTCGCCCTTGGTCACCAGGTTGAACCACGCGTACAGCGTGATGTCGGCCTTGCCCATCTCAACGGAGATCTTGGGGTCGTTGGACAGCACAACGTTGATCAGTCCGGCGAATGCGCCAGCCGGCACGTCGCTGGGCGTCACCTTCAACCCGGACTTGATCACGTCGTGGAACCAGATCTGGTTGTAGCCCGGCAGCAGGGTCTTGAACTGCTCCAACTCCGGCTTGTTGAACGACGGCACGACCGCGTCCACACCACTGGCTTTGATCTTCTGTGCGTAATCGTCGATCCAGGCCTGCTGGGTGATCGCCGGCTCGGGCTTGTACTCCGGCCACACCTGCACGTTCTTGCCCTTGGACCAGGTCAGGAACTCCTCGAAGAGCGGGATCTTGCCCGCTCCGTTGTCGAGTTCGAGGCTCTGAATGTAGGCGATGTCGACGTCCTGGACATTGCCACTGCCGTTGGTGGTGCGACTGAGGTTCGCGTCGTGCATGAGGATCGGCACGCCGTCCTTGGTCCAGCGCACGTCAGTCTCGAGCACCTTGACGCCAAGGTTGACGGACTTCTCGAAGGCCGGCCAGGAGTTCTCGAGTTCGTACGGGTTCTTGCCCACACCGCCGCCGCCGCGATGAGCGATGAGCGCCGGGATGTAGCACGAAGAGGCGGTGATCGTCGTGTCCGCGGGGGCTGCGGCCTCGGAGGCGACGGCAGGGGAGGCACCAGCGACAACGAGCGCGGTGCACAGGAAAGCGATGCGCATTGCCGCAAGATACCTCGAACGGGGGTGCGCACACCGGACGGAACATCACGAGATGGTTGCGACTCAGGTTCGATCAGAGTCCCAGGACACCGGGGTTGAGGATTCTGGCCGGGTCGAGCGTGCGTTTCGTCGCCTCGAGGGCCAGCCCGAAAGGGTGCGACTGCTGCTCGACGTACCAGGGAACATGATCGCGGCCGACCGCGTGATGGTGGGTGATCGTGCCGCCGGCCGTCGATGATGGCGCTGCTGACGCTGGTCCTTGATCTGGTCCCACACGGCGATCTCCTCTCCACCAGGAACAGGGGCGAGGACCGTGAAGTAGGGGGCAGCGCCGTCGGGATACACGTGGGTCAGCCGACAGGTGACCCTGCCAGGTACTCCGCACAACTCGCTCCACGGCGGCCTGGCAGGTGGCGCGCACCTGTTCGATCAACGCATAGAGCCGATCCCAGGTGACCGCAGTTTCGAAGGTCTCGGCCATGACGCCCAGGCTCACCAGCAGGTCGCGCAGGTACGGAGCCTGCAGAAACGCGCCCCGCCATTCGGACTCGCTGCCGCCGGATTGCTGCTCGGCGCCGAACCGGTGGCACAAGGCCACGGCAGCGGCCAATTGAGCGTCTCGACGGGGTTTGGCCCTCGAACCCCAGCACCAGAAGCGGCCGCTCGTCCGTTCCGGGTGCTTCTGCGCCATCGATGAGACGACAGTTGGTCGGCGTCATCCCCGACTGCAAGATAGTGCGGATCGCCTCGCACCCCGCCTGGAACGACGGGAACCGCAGAGTCGCGCTGGATTTGTGCGCCGGGCGTGGCACCACGCGCAGCCACGCTCGAAGTGATCACGCCGAGCGAGCCCTCACTTCCCAGGAGCAGTCCGATCCGGGCTAGGTCCCGCCCCGGACCCGGGGACTCTGCGTGACTCCCAGGGCCGCTGGGGGTGATTGCCCGGACCGACTCGACCAGGTCGTCGATGTGCGTCGGCCCGCTGGCGTAGTGGCCGGCCGCACGCGTGGCGACCCAGCCGCCGACAGTGGAGAACTCGAAGGACTGCGGGAAGAACCGGTGGTCAGGCCCAGCGGTTTCAGTTGTGCCTCCACCTGCGGCCCAGCGGCTCCGGCTTGAACCAGCACGGCTCGACTCACCTCGTCCACCTCAATCACCCGGTTCATTCCGCTCAGATCCAGACTGATGACCCCGTTGTACGCATCGAGTCCACGTGGTTCGATGCCGCCGACCACACTCGTCCCACCGCCGTATGGGATGACCGCGACGTTGCGCTGCTCGCGCCCACTCCAGCACCGTGATCACGTCGGTCTCGTCGCTGGCGTACGCGACGAGGTCGGGCGCGGAGCTCGAACTGCCCGTTGAACCCGCGGATCACATCGCGGTAGGCCTTGCCCAATGCGTGGGTGGCGCGCGCATGCCGGTCGGTGGTGGCGCAGGGTGCAGACTCCAGGCGCGGCGCGGGCATGGCGGCCGCTTCCAGGGGAACGTGCGAACCGAACGTCAGGTGAACCGAAGCCGAGGTAGTCGATGACCTGCGCTGCTGCCTCACGCACTTGTTGTTCGGTCAATGCCTGATCGTCTGTACCCCAACCCCAGTGTTTGCGCACCTGCTCAGTCTGCCGGGAAACGGTGCGGGTGGCGGCTCGGTTGCCCCGGCCGGCCGGCCCCGCCGCGTTAGAGGTTGTGCTGTTCGTTAGCGAAACAACGCGTGGATTCGCTAACCAGGACCACAACCTCTAACCAGGACGCCAGGGCGAACCCAAACCGCCCCGGCACCCGCTGACAGCGTCACCCCCGGCCGGCCGGTCCCGCGTTAGAGGTTGTGCGGTTCGTTAGCGAAACAACGCGTGGATTCGAACCGCAAACCGCCCCAGGCACCCGCTGACAGCGTCACCCCCGGCCGGCCGCTCCGCGTTAGAGGTTGTGCGGTTCGTTAGAGAAACAACGCGTGGATTCGCTAACCAGGACCACAACCTCTAACCAGGACGGTCCGGGAGGGCGCTGGCACCCCTGCGGCGTCAGGCAAGGCTGCGACTGCCCCAAGCGACCGCCAAACCGCCGTAGTCTGGCGGCTATGAGCTTCATGACCGAGGAACGGGCGGCGCTGGCGCAGACGGTCCGGGACTTCACCGCCGATCAGATAGCGCCCAACCTCGATCAGTGGGAGCCAGGACGGCGAACTCCCTCGCGACCTACACAAGCAGGCGGCAGCCTTCGGACTGCTCGGGATCGGCTACCCGGAGGCGGTCGGCGGCTCCGGAGGCGACCTCGGCGATGTCATCGTGGTCACAGAGTCGGTTCTGGCCGCGGGCGGATCGGGCGGGGTGATCGCCGGGCTGTTCACGCACGGGATCGCCATTCCGCACATCATCGACTCGGGCAACGAAGACCTCATCGATCAGTGGGTCCGGCCTGTGCTGGCCGGGGATAAGATCGCCTGCCTCGGGGTCACGGAGCCGGGTGGCGGTTCCGATGTGGCGAACCTGCGGACCCGGGCCGACGAATCCGGTGACTCCTGGGTGCTCAACGGTTCCAAGACCTTCATCACCTCTGGAGCCCGCGCCGACGTTGCGGTTGTCGCCGCGCGGTTGCGGGGGGCGCCGGGCGCAGCGGGATCGGTCTGTTCGCGGTCCCCACAGATCAGCGCGGATACCAGGTCACGACCCGCCTGGAGAAGATGGGCTGGCACTGCTCGGACACCGCCGAACTCGGTCTCGTGGACGCCCGGGCCGAACTGATCACAGCCGACGGATTCGCATCACTTGCCCGTCATTTCGCCACCGAACGACTGTCGTTGGGCGTCAGCGGATACGCCACAGCCGCCCGATGTGTAGACCTGACTCGTGAGTGGATTGCGGCGCGCGAGACCTTCGGGCGGCCGCTGAGCACCCGACAGGTGGTGAGGCACACGTTCGTCGAAATGAACCGCCGCACCGACGTGGCACGGTCGTACGTCCACGCGCTGGCCGACGGTGGCAGAGGTCACGGTGCTCGACGCCATCTACGCCAAGCAGACCGGGGTCAACTGTGCGGCCTTCGTCACCGATCGCGCAGTGCAACTCTTCGGCGGGCATGGGTTATGCACGCGGTGAAGATCGAACGGCACTACCGTGACGCCCGGATCCTGGGTATCGGCGGCGGCGCGGACGAGGTGATGGCAGACCTGGCAGCGCGCCTTCTGGGTATCTGACCGCCGCCGGTCCGCCCCGATCAGCCCGTGCGGTTCACCACGTAGTCGCAGACCGATGCCAAGGCATCCCGCGGCGAACCGGCGGCAGCCCTCGAGGCAATCGCGCGCCTCGTCAGCCCACTGCCGGGCCACCGTGCGTGCCTGGTCGACAGCCGGATGTGGGCGTAGCAGGGCCAACGCCTCAGTGACCTCCGCGTCGGAAAGCGGCCGGGACAGAAGGTCCACGAGTCGGTCATCGCGGCCGGGGTCGCGCATCACCATCAACCCGGCCAGCGTGGGGACGCCCTCCTTGAGGTCGGTGCCTGGAGTCTTGCCGGACGCCGCAGACTCGCTGACCAGGTCGACCAGGTCGTCGGCCAACTGGAAGGCCACACCGATCCGCTCGCCGTAACGGGTCAGCACCTCGACGGTCGAGTCGTCGCACCCGGAGAACATCGCACCGAACTGCGCCGACGTGGCGATCAAGGAACCGGTCTTGTCGGCCAGCACCTGCAAGTGGTGCGACACGGCATCTTCACCGTCCACCGGGCCGACGGTCTCCTTGATCTGTCCGGTCACCAAGCGCTCGAACGTGCGGGCCTGGATACGCACCGCGTCAGGGCCGAGGTCGGCCAGGATGTCCGAGGCCCGGGAGAACAGAAAGTCGCCGGTGAGGATCGCTACGGAGTTGTCCCAGCGGTTGTTCGCACTGGGCCTGCCTCGGCGCATCGGCGCTTCGTCCATGACGTCGTCGTGGTAGAGGGTGGCCAAGTGGGTCAGTTCCACAACCGTGGCCGCGTCGTACACAGTCCTCATGGTCGGGGTCGCCGAAGGCCGCGCACAGCAGCGTCATGAGCGGCCGGAAGCGCTTGCCCCCGGCTTCCACCAGATGCGCGGAGGTCTCGGTGACGAACGGGTAGTCGCTCTTGACGGCCTCGTTCAGGCGCGCTTCGACACGCTCGAGGCGCAGTTGCAGTCCGTCGCGCAGACTCGGGTCGGAGAGGAAAGCCAGATTCGGCAACCGTTCCCTCCTTACCTGATGAACGTGGAGGCCTTGTAAGCCAAGTCCAACACGGATTGCGGCAGCACGCCAAGAATCACGGTAACGGCTACGGTCACACCGATCGCCACCGCGGTCAGACTGCTGGGCACAACCACTGCCGGAGCATCCTCACCGCGCTCGGTGAAGAACATCAGAACGATCACTCGCACGTAGAAGAATGCGGCGATGGCCGAAGCGAACACACCGACGATCACCACCGGTGTGGCACCGCCGGCGATCCCGGCCTGGAACACCGCGAACTTGCTGGTGAAGCCCGACGTCAACGGAATGCCTGCGAAGGCCAGCAGCAAGATCGCCATGGCACCGGCCACCAGCGGGGAGGTCTTAGCCAGCCCCGCCCATTGGGACAACTTCGTGGCTTCTCCGGCCGGGTCGCGCACAAGTGTGACGATCGCGAAGGCGCCGAGCGTGCTGAATCCATAGGCCAGCAGGTAGAACATCGTCCCTGACAGGCCCGCCTGGTTGGTGGCCAGCACCCCGATCAACATGAAGCCTGCGTTGGCGATGGCCGAGTAGGCGAGCATGCGTTTGATGTCGGTCTGAGTAAGCGCAACGATCGCGCCGACCAGCATCGTGGCGATGGCCACAGCCCACATCAACGGCCGCCAGTCCCAGCGCAACCCGCCGAGCGCCACATAGGACAGCCGGAGCAAGGCGCCCACGGCGGCGATCTTCACACCAGAGGCCATGAAGGCGGTCGCCGGAGTGGGTGCCCCTTGGTACACGTCCGGGGTCCACTGGTGGAACGGGACGGCCCCGACCTTGAACAGCAGCGCCACGAAGAGAAGCCCGGTGGCTGCGATCAGCAAGCCGTTGTTACCGGGGTCTGCGGCCATGCTGTCCACGATGCCCGGGAAGGTGATGCTTCCGCTGAAGCCGTATAGCATCGCCGCGCCGAACACGAAGAATCCTGACGAGTAAGCACCCAGCAGGAAGTACTTCATCGCGGCTTCCTGGCTGAGCAGACGTCGACGCCGCGCCATCCCTGCCATCAGGTACAACGGCAGCGACATGACCTCGAGTGCCACGAACATCGTCAACAGGTCATTGGCCGAGCAGAACATCATCATGCCGCCGACGCTGAAGAGGAACAGCGGCCAGATCTCGGTCTGCAGCCAGCCCTGCTGCGTGAAGGCCTTCTCATCATTGCTGCCAGGCAGAGCCGAGGCCTGTGGCGCGAAAGCGTCCCCGGCCGGGTCCACCTGCCGCTCGGCCATCAGCAGCGCAGACACCATCGCCACGAGCAGAATGGAGCCCTGCAGGAACAGCGCCGGGCCATCCACAGCGATCGTGCCCTCAGCGGCCAGGTCGTTCGTACCTGCAAGCCGGACCACAGCCACGAAGGCCGCCAGCAGCACCACTGCCACCAGGCCCAACTGCACCGACCGGCGGTTCGTACGCGGCACGAAGGCCTCCACGAGCACGCCCAGGACACCACCGCCGAGCACGATCAGAAGCGGGGCAACCAGCCCGTACCTGATCTCGGGAGACGCAAAGGTCTCGACAACGCCGTTCACTGGCCCTCCCCTTCCGCGCGGCACCCGTCAGCGAGGTCGCAGCCGGAGCCCACCCCCACCGATGGGTCCATCACGCCCACGGCCGCCAGCGTCTGGCTCACCGCCGGGTTGATCACATTGAGTGCCGGGGCAGGGAACACGCCGAGAGCCAGGATGAGCACGACCAGCGGCGACACGGCCACGATCTCGCGCCCGGTGAGGTCTTTGACGTCCTCGCAGCCTTCTTTGACAGGTCCAGTCATAGTGCGCTGGTAGAGCCACAGGATGTACAACGCCGCCAGGATGATGCCGGTGGTGGCGATGACGGCCGCTATCGGATAGCGCACGAACGTCCCCACGAGTACCAGGAACTCCGAAACGAAACTGCTCATGCCGGGCAGCGCCAGCGAACTCAGGCCCGCGATCAGGAAGAAGCCGGCGAGCAGGGGGGCGACCTTGGAGATGCCGCCGTAGTCCTCGACCAGCTTCGACCCTCGACGGCTCATCAGGAAGCCTGCGACCAGGAAGAGCGCAGCCGTCGAGAACCCGTGGTTGATCATGTACAGCGTGGAGCCGCTCTGCCCTTGGCTGGTCATGGCGAAGATGCCCAAGGTGATGAAGCCGAAGTGGCTGATCGAGGTGTAGGCGATGAGCCGCTTGATATCGGTCTGACCTATCGCCAGCAACGCGCCGTAGATGATCCCGATGACACTGATCACGATGATGATCGGGGTGTAGAACTGCGACGCCTCCGGGAAGATCGGCAAGCAGTAGCGCAGCATGCCGAACGTGCCGACCTTGTCCAGGACCCCGACGAGAAGCACTGCGCTTCCCGGTTGGGACTCCGTGGCCGCATCCGGCAACCAGGTGTGGAACGGCCACAGTGGCGCCTTGACCGCAAAGGCGAAGAAGAAGCCGAGGAACAACATGCGCTGGGTGGTGGAGTCCATGTTGAGTTGGGTCAGCGTCAGGAAATCGAAGGTCCCGGCGCCGATCTCGCGCTGGGCCACCACATACAGCCCGATCAGGCTGGCCAGCATGAACAGGCCACCGAACAGGCTCACGATCAGGAACTTCACGGCGGCGTAGGACCGCCGCGCACCGCCGTACCGGCCGATCATGAAGTACATCGGGATGAGCATGACCTCGAAGAACACGTAGAAGAGGAACACGTCGATCGAGGCGAAGACCCCGATCATGCAGGCCTCCAGCAGCAACATCAGGGCGAAGTAACCCTTGGTCGTCGCATCGCTGTGGTCGGCCTCGTTCCAGCCGGCCAGGATGACCACCGGCACGAGCACGGCTGCCATGGCGATCAGCACCAGCGCGATCCCGTCGACCCCGAGTGCGAACGACACCCCGAAAGTGCGGATCCAAGGGGTGGACGTCACGAACTGGAAGGGTTCGGTGCTTTCGGCGTCGAACTGCAACGCCATCGCGATGACCAGCACCAAGGTGGCGACGCTGAAGGCGAGGGCGAGCTGTTTGGCGAGGTCGATCTTCTCCTTGGGGAGCAGTGCGACGACAACAGCACCGATCGCAGGCAGCAGCAGCAGGGTGAGCAACCAGTTCATCAGAGCCTCACCACCAGCATGATGGCGAACAGCGCGAAGGCTCCCGCCAGCATGGACATCGCGTAGGAACGCGAGAAGCCGGTCTGCCACTTACGCAATCGGCCCGACAACCCCGCGGTCGCAGAGCCCAGTGCCAGCAGCGACCCGTCGATGCTGCGGTTGTCGAACCAGACCAGTGCCCGCGTGAGGTACTGCCCGGGCCGCATGAAGACCGCCTCGTTGAAGGCATCGCCGTAGAGGTCCTTGCGTGCGGCCACTGTGAGCGGCGACACCGATGTGGGCGCCGCGACGGGCACGTCGCGCCGGTACTGCTGGTAGGCCAGCAGCGCACCCACGATCACGAGCAGCAAAGTGATGCCGCTGATGAGCGGTATGGGTATCGGAGGTTCTGGATGTTCGAAGCCGGTGACCGGCTCCAACCACTTCTCGATCATGCCGTTCCAGGCGAGCACGAAGCCGCTGACCGCGGACAGCAGGCCGAGGATGATCAGCGGGATCGTCATGACCGAGCCGGACTCGTGCGGGTGCACATCCTCTGTCCAGCGGGCCTTGCCCAGGAACGTCATGGTGAACAGACGCGTCATGTAGAACGCGGTGATCCCAGCGCCGATCATGGCCGCGAGACCGGGAACCCATCCCTGCGCCAGAGCAGCTTCGATGATCTTGTCCTTCGAGTAGAAGCCGGAGAAAGGTGGCACACCCATGATCGCCAGCCAGCCCGCGGCGAACGTGACGAACGTGATCACCATGACCGTGCGTATGGCACCGAACCGGCGCATGTCCTCCTGGTTGTTGAAGGAGTGCATGACCGAACCCGCGCCGAGGAACATGTTCGCCTTGAAGAAACCGTGGTTGACCAGGTGGAAGATCGCGAAGACGTACCCGATCGGGCCAAGGCCAGCGGCCAAGATCATGTAGCCGATCTGCGACATCGTGGATCCCGCGAGCACCTTCTTGATCTCGTCCTTTGCGGTACCGATGATGGCACCGAAGATCAATGTCACGGCGCCCACGATGACCACCAGCAACTGTGCGGTCGGGGCCGCGTCGAAGATGGCGTTGGAACGCACGATCAGGTACACACCGGCGGTGACCATGGTGGCCGCGTGGATCAGGGCCGACACAGGGGTCGGACCCTCCATGGCGTCGAGCAGCCAGGACTGCAGCGGAACCTGCGCGGACTTCCCGCACGCTGCGATCAGCAAGAGGATTCCGATCCAGGTCAGCGAACTCTGGTCGGTCTCACCGACCTGCGCGAACACATCCGGGAAGGTGACCGATCCGAAGGTGACGAAGATGAGCATGATCCCGACGGACAGCCCGAAGTCGCCCACCCGGTTGACCACGAACGCCTTCTTGGCGGCCGCGGCGGCCGTCGGCTTGTACTGCCAGAAGCCGATCAGCAGGTACGAGGCCAGGCCGACGCCCTCCCAGCCGACGTAGAGCAGAAGGTAGTTGTCCGCCAGCACGAGCAGCAGCATCGCCGCGACGAAGAGGTTCAGGTACGCGAAGAAGAGACGCCGTTTCGGGTCGTCCTTCATGTAGCCGATCGAGTAGATGTGGATCAGCGATCCGACACCGGTGATCAGCAGCACGAAGGTCATCGACAACTGGTCCATCTGCAGACCGACGTTGGCCCGGAAATCCCCAACAATGACCCAGTCCCACAGGTGCTGGATGACGCCGCGTTCCTCGGAGGGCCTGGCCAGCATCGCGACCCACATCAGCGCCGCGAGCACGAACGAACCGATGGGCAGCACTGTGGCCAGGTAGTGGCCCCAGGCATTGGTCCGGTTGCCCATCACGAGCAGGAAGAACGCTCCGAACAGGGGCAGCGCGATCAGCAGCCACAGGTAGGTGAAGATCCCCTCCGGCGGGGCATACGTGATGCTCGGCGCTACGGCCGACAGCAGTGAGGTTCCCATCAGAACCTCAGCAGACTGGGCTCGTCGACCGAGGCCGAACGTCGCGTGCGGAAGATGGCGACGATGATGGCCAGGCCGACGACGACCTCAGCGGCCGCTACAACCATCGTGAAGAAGGCGAACACTTGACCCTCGAGATTTCCATGCATCCGGGCGAATGCCACGAACGCGAGGTTGGAGGCGTTGAGCATCAACTCAACGCACATGAAGACCACGATGGCGTTGCGGCGGAACAGCATGCCGAAGGCCCCGAGGCTGAACAGCACCGCCGAAAGGACGATGTAGTGGTCGGTCGTCACCTTTCCTCCCCGGAGGTGTCGTCGGTCCTCTGACCGGTCTGCAGATCGTCGACGACGACGTTGTGCCCCGCCACAACCTCGTCCATCTCCTCGACGTCGACCTGGTCGACCTGCGGATTGCGAAGAGCCATGGGCCGCGGCACCGAGATGTCGGCGGGCGTGCCGTCGGGCAGCAGCGCCGGAGTGTCCACCGCGTTGTGACGGGCGTAGGTACCCGGGGGCGGCAGCGGGCTGGGGTGGTCCCCGGCGAACCGCGCCTCGGAAAGGTCGCGCTGGGTGGGCTTGGGCTTGTAGTGCTCCTGATGGGTCAGGATCATCGCACCCAGGGCCGCGGTGATCAGCAGCGCCGAGGTCACCTCGAACGCGAACACGTAACGGGTGAAGATCTGTTCGGCGATCCCTTGCACGTTGCCCCCGTTGACCGTGTTCACCTCTTCCAGCGATCCGGCCGGGAAGTCCGAGGTGCCTTGTCCCAGCAGCCCGAGGAGCAGGACTGCGAAACCGAACCCGAACAGGATGGCTGCCGGGCGCTGGCCCTTGACGGTCTCCACCAGTGAGTCGGAGGAATCGACGCCCACAACCATGAGGACGAACAAGAACAGCATCATGATCGCGCCCGTGTAGACGATGACCTGCACCATGCCCAGGAAGGGCGCGGACAGGCTCACGTACAGGATGGCGAGGTTGATCATCGTCATGGCGAGGAACAGTGCGCTGTGCACGGCCTTGCGGGAGAAGAGCATGCCCAGAGCTCCGAGCACTGCCAGCGCCCCGCAGATCCAGAACACCGCGGCCTCTCCAGTGTTCTGTGCGGCGAGAGTGGAAGTCACAGAGCGCTCCCCTCGACCGCGTCCTTCAACGGCTCGCCGGCACCGGTGACCCTGCGCTCGTAGTAGTCCTTCTCGGTCGCGCCATCGACCATGTCGTGCGGCGGGGCGACCATGCCAGGCAGCAGCGGCGCCAGGAGGTCCTGCTTCTCGTAGATCAGCTTGTCGCGCCGGTTATCAGCGAGTTCGAACTCGTGGATCATGGTCAAAGCGCGTGTGGGGCAGGCCTCGATGCACAACCCGCAGCCGATGCAGCGCAAGTAGTTGATCTGGTAGACGCGCCCGTATCGCTCCCCCGGCGAGAACCTGCCGCCGTCGGTGTTGTCGGCGCCCTGGACGAAGATCGCGTCCGCGGGGCAGGCCCAGGCGCACAACTCACATCCGACGCACTTCTCCAGCCCGTCGGGATGCCGGTTGAGTTGGTGACGGCCGTGGTAGCGAGCCTTCGGCGGGAACTCGTCCTTCTCCTCCGGGTACTGCTCGGTCACGACCTTCTTGAACATCGTCGTGAACGTCGTGGAGAAACCCTTCACCACTGGCGGGATCTCAGGCATTGCGTGCCTCCTGTTCAAGAGCCGGGGCGACGCTGGGCTCAAGGCGTTCCTGCCCGGGCATGGGCGGTACCGGGTGCCCGCCTGCGAACGGATCGATGGGCTTGATGAAGGACGCCTCGGCGGCCTCCTGCGCCTCCGCGCGCCGATCGCGTCGCACCTGTGCGGAGTAGGAGGCGATGATCAGCAGCAGTACGGCGAAGCCGACTGCCACGAGGACCGCGAGCAACTGCGAGCCGTCCGGGCCGATCGTGTACCGGGCCACCGAGACCACGATGATCCAGGCCAAGGAGATCGGGATGAGGACCTTCCACCCGAATCGCATGAACTGGTCGTAGCGCAAACGGGGCAGGGTCCCGCGCAGCCAGATGAAGACGAAGATGAAAGCGCAGACCTTCATCAGGAACCACAGCATGGGCCACCAGCCCTGGTTCGCGCCCTCCCAGAGCGACACGGGCCACGGTGCTCGCCAGCCGCCCAGGAAAAGCGTGGTGGCCAGTGCCGACACGGTGACCATGTTGATGTACTCGGCCAGGAAGAACATCGCGAACTTCAGCGAGGAGTACTCGGTGTGGAAACCGCCGACGAGCTCGCCTTCGGCCTCAGGCAGGTCGAACGGTGCCCGGTTCGTCTCCCCCACCATCGCCGTGGTGTAGATCATGAAGGACGGCAGCAGTAGGAGCACGTACCAAAGATTGGTCTGGGCGTTGACGATCTCAGAGGTGGCCATGCTTCCTGCAAAGAGGAACACGGCCACGAACGAGAGGCCCATCGCGATCTCGTACGAGATCATCTGGGCGGTGCTTCGCAGACCTCCCAGCAGCGGGTAGGTCGAACCGGACGACCAGCCGGCCAGGACGATCCCGTAGATGCCGATGGAGGCGATCGCCAGGACGTAGAGGACGCTGACCGAGAAGTCCGTCAGCTGCAGCATGGTGGTCTGTCCGAAGATGGACACCTCGGGCCCGAACGGGATGACCGCGAAGGCCAAGAAGGCTGTTACAGCCGACAGGATCGGGGCCAGGACATAGACGCCCAGCTCGACCTTGCGCGGGATGATCTCTTCCTTGAGCGCGAGTTTGAACCCGTCCATCAGCGACTGCAGCAGACCGAATGGGCCCACGCGGTTCGGACCGATCCGACTCTGCATCCGGGCGACCACGCGGCGCTCGGCCCAGATGGTGAGAAGCACGATCACCACCAGCAGGATGAACAGCCCGAGCACCTTCAGGCAGATCAACCAGAACGGGTCACTGCCGAAACCGGCCACGTTCATGACGCCCTCCCGACACTCACCCGCACGGTATCGCCCGCGCTCGCGTGCAGATCAGCCAGCACGTTCACACCTGAGTTCGCCGGGGCCCATACGATGCCCGACGGCATGTCCGTGATGAGCACGGGCAGCGTCAAGGAACCCTCGTCCGTGCTGATGCTGACATGGTCGCCGTCGGCGACGCCGAGGTCGCTGGCGTTGGTCGGGCTCAGCCGGATGACCGCCGGACGTCCGGTGGCGGCCATGTACGGTTCGCCACTTTGCATCGAGCCATCGTCGATGAGCTGTCGCCAAGTGGCCAGGATCGCCTCTCCGGTGGCCAGGGCGGCGGTCGGCTCGGGCGACACTGTCGGCGCCTGCGCTTCTGGCACGGGCAACGTCTCGACCTCCGCGCGCAGACCCAGCGCGTCACTGACGCCGAAGTCCAGCAGCATCTCGTCGGTGATCGCTGCCAGCACGGCGGCGTCTGTCATGATCAGCGACTCGCGGAACACCTGCGGGAAGGCCCTGCGCCGACCCTCCCAGTTCACGTACGACCCCGCCTTCTCGGTCACCGCCGCAACCGGCAGGACGATGTCCGCGGCCTGTGTGGCGGCGTTGTGGTGGGTTGCCAGCGCGATCACGCACGGGACCTTCTCGAATCCGGCCACGAGTGCCTGCCCGTCCGGCACATCCGCGGGGTCGAAGCCAGCCACGATCAGCGCCCGGTAGGCCGGCTCGGGCTCTTCGACCGGCTCGTCGGGATCCACGAGGTCGGTGGCCGGCTCGGGCTCTTCGCTCAGTGCCGCGATGACGCCGCTGAAACCGGCGCCCCCGGACTCGGGCAGCAGACCCGCGTCCAGGGCACCACGTTCGCCTGCCCGGCGAGGGACCCAGGCGATGGCAGCGCCGGTCTGCTCGCCCGTGGCTGCGATCCACGAAAGCAGACCCGGTGTGGCAGCTGCGCGCTCGCCCACCATGATCACGGCACCCGGCTCACGCAACGCACCCATGACGGCCTCGGAGCCGGTAAGGGCAGCGATCTCCTGACCCGGTCCGGCTGCCAGCACGGTCGCACCGAGTTTGGTCAATCCGGGGCTGGCCCAGGGGGCGACCGCGTACACCTTGGTGCCCAGCTTGTTGGCCGCCTTGCGCAGGCGGAGGAACACGATGGGCGATTCGTCCTCGGGCTCCAGCGCGATCAGCACCACCGATCCGGCCGCATCCAGATCCGCGTAGGTCGGACCCTGGCGTCGGGCGACCAGCGCACGCAGGAATTGCGCCTCTTCGTCACTGTGCGGGCGAGACCGGAAGTCCACGTCGTCGGTCTGGAGAACACCCCTGGCGAACTTGGCGTAGGCGTACGCGTCCTCCGCGGTGAGCCGGCCGCCGGTCAGCACGGCGGCGCTGCCCACGGCCTCTGCAAGTCCGTCGGCGGCCATCGCCAGCGCTTCGGGCCAGGACGCCACTCGCATCTCGCCGTCCTCGTCACGCACCAACGGGTGGGTGATCCGGTCCGTGGTCAAGTAGGGGAAGGCGAACCGGCCCTTGTCGCAGTTCCATTCCTCGTTGACCGCGGGGTCGTCGCCTGCCAAACGGCGCTGGACCTCTCCCCGGCGCACGTCTGTGCGCAAGGCGCAGCCGCTGGCACAGTGTTCGCAGATGGTCGGAATCGAGACCAAGTCGAACGGCCGCGCCCGGAAGCGGTAGCGGGAGTTGGTCAGGGCGCCTACCGGGCAGATCTGCACGGTGTTACCAGAGAAGTAGGAGTCGAACGGCGTGTCCTCGCTGATGCCCACCTGCTGGCTCGCGCCGCGCTCGAGCAGTTCGATGAAGGCGTCGCCTGCGATCTCATCGGCGAACCGGGTGCACCTGGCACACGAGACGCAACGTTCGCGGTCGAGCAGGATCTGGGCGCTGATGTTGATGGGCTTCGGGAAGGTCCGCTTGGCCCCGACGAACCGTGTCTCGGAACGTCCCGCAGACATGGCCTGGTTCTGCAGCGGGCACTCGCCGCCCTTGTCACAGATCGGACAGTCCAGCGGGTGGTTTAGCAGCAGGAACTCCATCACGCCGCGCTGGGCGTCGTCGGCGACCCGCGACGTGCGCTGGGTGCGCACGACCATCTTGTCGCCGACCGGTATGGCGCAGGCAGGCTGTGGCTTGGGCTGGCCCTCGATCTCGACCAAACACATGCGGCAGGCGGCAACCGGCTCCAACAGGGGGTGGTCGCAGAACCGCGGGACCTCGATGCCGAGTTGCTCGGCCGCCCTGATGATCAGGGTGCCCTTTTCGGCGGTCATGTTCACGCCGTCGATGCTGAACGCCACATGCCCCTCGGGCACTGTCATCTCGTCGCCACCGGGCTGTGTGACGGTCATGCGGTCACCTCACTGAACACCGTGCTGGCTGCTGGGTCGAACGCCACGCTGCTGGCGGTACTGGTTCCGGCTTCGAACTCATCTGCGAAGTACTTCATGGCCGCCGGGAACGGGGTGGCCGCGGCGTCGCCGAGCGCACAGAACGAACGGCCGAGGATCTGACCGCAGACGTCGTCGAGGATCTGCAACTGCTGGCGCTCCCCGCGCCCGGAGTCGAACCGGTGCAGCAGATCGTGGATGAACCAGTTCCCCTCCCGGCACGGGGTGCACTTGCCGCAGGACTCGTGCTTGTAGAAGTCGAGCCAGCCGGTGACCGCACGCACGACCGAGGTCGTCTCGTCGAAAACCATGGGCGTACCTGTGCCGAGCATGGACCCGGCCTCGGCGATCGCCTCGTAGGTCATCGGGGTGTCCAGGTGGGCCGGCGTCAGCATCGGCACCGATGACCCGCCGGGCAGCCAGAACTTCAGTTCGTGGCCCTCCCTCACGCCGCCGGCGTAGTCCAGCAACTCGGCCATGGGGGTTCCCAACGGTGCCTCGTAGATGCCCGGACGAGCCACGTGCCCTGAGATCGCGAACACCTTGAAGCCCGGCGACTTCTCCGTGCCGAAGGACCGGAACCAGTCCACGCCGTTGTTGACGATGTACGGGACGTTCGCGATGGTCTCGACGTTGTTGACAACCGTCGGACAGGCGTAGAGACCGGCCACGGCAGGGAACGGGGGCTTGAGGCGTGGCTGCCCACGCCTTCCCTCCAGGGAGTCCAGAAGCGCGGTCTCCTCGCCACAGATGTAGGCACCGGCACCGGCATGGACCACCAGGTTGAGGTTGAAGCCGCTGCCGGCGATGTTGTCGCCGAGGTAGCCGGCCTCGCGTGCTTCGCGCACCGCTGCGAACACCCGGCGGATGACGTGCGGAACCTCACCTCGGATGTAGATGAAGGCGTGGTCGGCCCGAATCGCGTACGAGGTGATGATGATCCCCTCGATGAGCGCATGCGGGTTGGCCAGCATGATCGGGATGTCCTTGCAGGCCCCAGGCTCGGACTCGTCGGCGTTGACCACCAGGTAGTGCGGCTTGCCGTCGTTCTGTGGCACGAAGCTCCACTTCAGACCTGTCGGGAAACCCGCTCCACCGCGGCCACGCAGTCCCGAATCCTTGACGGTCGCGATGACCGCGTCCGGATCCATCTGCAGTGCTTTGCCCAGCGCCTTGTACCCGCCGTTGCGGCGGTAGCCGTCGAGCGTGAAGGAGTCAGGTTCGTCCCAGTGGGCGGTGATGACCGGTGTCAATGCCATCAGATGACCTCCGCATCCGGAGCAGCCATGCCGTGTTCCTTCGCGTACTTCAGGCCGGCCAGCATGAGGTCGTCGGTCGCTGGCACCTCGCCCAGACCGTCGTCCTCGATCCCGGACAACGTGCGCTCAGTCGCCTTGAAATCCCGGATTACAGGGCCGCGGGTCGACTTGACCTCGCGTCCCGCACGCAGGTCCTCCACCAATTGCCTCGCCGAGGTAGGGGTCATGTTGTCCATGAACTCCCAGTTGGCCGTCATCACCGGTGCGTGTGTACATGCCGCCTGGCACTCGATGCGTTCCAGCGAGATCTTGCCGTCCTGCGTAACCTCGTCGTTTCCGACCTCCAGCTCGCCGGTGAGCGTGTCCCAAATCGCATCCCCACCGAGGATTCCGCAGCCCGGGTTCACGCAGACCCCGATGTGGTACTCCCCGACGGGCTCGTCCTTGAACATCGTGTAGAAACTCGCCACGGCCTTGACCTCGGCGGTGGTCAGGCCCAGCACCTCGGCGCACATGATGATGCCCTCAGCGGTGACGTACCCGTCATTGGCCTGCACGAGGTGCAGCATCGGCAGCACTGCGCTGCGCGCGTGCGGGTAGCGCGAGGCCAGCTCGACCATCTCCGCCCGGGTCTTCTCAGTCAGTGCCATCAGCGATCCACTCCACCCATCACGGGGTCGATGCTTGCCACGGCCGCCACCACGTCAGCGACCTGGCCGCCCTCGCTCATCGCTGGGACGGCCTGCAGGTTGTTGAAGGACGGGTCACGGAAGTGAACCCGGTATGGCCGCGTGCCGCCGTCGGAGACGATGTGCACGCCCAGTTCGCCACGCGGTGCCTCGATCGAGACGTAAGCCTGCCCAGCAGGCACCCGGAACCCCTCGGTCACCAGTTTGAAGTGGTGGATGAGCGCCTCCATGGACTGACCCATGATGTGACGGATGTGTTCCAGGGAGTTGCCCATCCCGTCGGAGCCGATCGCCAGCTGTGCCGGCCAGGCGATCTTCTTGTCCTCGACCATCACCGGGCCCGGGCGCAGCTTCTCCAGACACTGCTCGACGATGTTGAGACTCTGCTGCATCTCGCCGAGGCGGATCAGGAATCGGCCGTAGGCGTCACAGGAGGTCTGCGTGACCACCTCGAACTCGTAGTCCTCGTAGTTGCAGTACGGCGCCATCTTGCGCAGATCCCACGGGTAGCCGGTGGATCGCAGAACGGGCCCGGTCATGCCCAGGGCGATGCACCCGGTGAGGTCGAGGTAGCCCACCCCTTCGGTGCGCGAAACCCAGATGGAGTTGTCGACCAGCAGATTGACCGTGTCGGGCAGCCGCTTGCGCAGGTACTTCACCAGGTCGACGACCTGCTGCTCGGCGCCTTCGGGCAGGTCCTGGGCCAGACCGCCGGGACGGATGAACGCGTGGTTCATGCGCAGCCCGGTGATCGTCTCCAGAACGTCGAGGATGTACTCGCGCTCCCGGAAGCCGAAGGTCATCGCCGTAAGGGCGCCGAGTTCCATGCCGCCGGTGGCCAGGCACACCAGGTGCGAGGAGATCCGGTTGAGCTCCATGAGCATCACGCGGATGACCGTGGCCCGATCGGGGATCTGATCGGTGATTCCGAGCAGTTTCTCCACCCCGAGGCAATAGGCCGTCTCGTTGAAGATCGGCGCCAGGTAGTCCATGCGGGTCACATAGGTGACCCCCTGGGTCCACGTGCGGAACTCCATGTTCTTCTCGATGCCGGTGTGCAGGTAGCCGATGCCGGAACGAGCCTGCGTGACGTTCTCGCCGTCGAGTTCGAGGATCAGGCGAAGCACGCCGTGTGTGGAGGGGTGCTGGGGTCCCATGTTGACCACGACCCGCTGCGCAATGCCCTCATCACCCTCGACTTCGGCCCAGTCCCCACCGCTGACGTTGAAGACCTTGCCCTCGGTGGTGTCGTAGGCGCCGGCCTCATCGGCCGTCTCGTAGATGACCTCTTCGCTCACTTGTACTCCCGGCGGTCGTCAGGTGGTGGAATCGTCGCGCCCTTGTACTCCACGGGGATGCCGCCCAGCGGATAGTCCTTGCGCTGGGGATGGCCCACCCAGTCGTCGGGCATCTCGATGCGCGTCAGGCCGGGGTGCCCGTCGAAGACCACACCGAAGAAGTCGAAGGTCTCCCGCTCGTGCCAGTTGTTGCCCGGGTAGATCCCCACGATCGACGGGATGTGGGGATCCTCGTCGGGGCAGGTGACCTCGACGGACAGCCGCCGGTTGTGCGTCATGGAAAGCATCGGGTAGTGCACGTGCAGTTCCGAGCCGGTGTCCTGCGGCCAATGGACACCGCTGGCACCCAGGCACATCTCGAAGCGCAGGTCAGGATGGTCGCGCAGGACCTGCATGAAACTCAAGAGGTGCTCGCGTGAGACCTCCAGTCGCAACTGGTCGTGTTCGATGATGACCTTGGACACCGCCGGGCCGAAGTCGGTGCCCATCGTGTCCTGCAGGGTGTCCAGAGCAGCGTCGAACCAACTGCCGTATGGGCGGGTCGCGGCCGGTGCCGCGTGGGTCGTGCGGCTCAGCCCGCCGTAGCCACTGACGTCCGGCGTGCCGCTGACCCCGAACGCGCCTTGACCGGTGGACAGGACCTCGAGTGTCTCGGTGCCGGCCGGGACGATGTCGTCGCCACCGGGGTTCTCGGTGTTCTCACTCACCGCATGAGGCCCTTCATCTGTTCGGTGGGGACGGCGGCCATCGCTTGGGACTCCAGTTCCAGGACCTCACGCTCGCGGTTGGCGCCGAGTTTGGTGTGCTGGATCTGGTCGTGGATCTTCAGGATCGCGTCGATGAGCATCTCGGGACGCGGCGGGCAACCCGGCAGGTACATGTCGACGGGAACCACGTGATCCACACCCTGCACGATCGCGTAGTTGTTGAACATCCCACCGCTGGACGAACACACTCCCATTGCCAGCACCCACTTGGGGTTGGGCATCTGGTCGTAGATCTGGCGCAGAACCGGTGCCATCTTCTGACTCACCCGACCGGCCACGATCATGAGGTCGGCCTGGCGCGGCGAGGCGCGGAACACCTCCATGCCGAAACGGGCGAGGTCGTAACGCGGGGCGCCGGTGGCCATCATCTCGATGGCGCAGCAGGCCAAACCGAACGTGGCCGGCCACAGCGAGCCCTTACGTGCGTACCCGGCAACCGCCTCAACGGTCGTCAGCAGAACGCCACTCGGCAGTTTCTCCTCGATGCCCATCAGTCCCACTCCAAACCGTGGCGGCGCCACACATATGCGTAGACCACCAGCAGGGTCGCGATGAACAACAGCATCTCGATCAACCCGAACGCCGCCAACTGGTCGAACGCGACAGCCCACGGGTAGAGGAACACGATCTCGATGTCGAAGATGATGAACAACATCGCCGTCAAGTAGTACTTCACCGGGAACTTGCCGCGGCCGATGGGCTGCGGGGTGGGCTCGATGCCGCACTCGTAGGCGTCCATCTTCGCGCGGTTGTAGCGCTTAGGACCGGTGAGGCTGGCAACGCCGACGCTGAAGGCCGCGAATGCAAAAGCCAGAAGTCCCAGGATCAGGATGGGAAGGTACACATTGCCCATCGCTATCGTCTCCTTCCGATCGGGACAATCCTAGGGGCACGCCCCGCGCAGGTGTCCATCGAGTCGGACGCTGTCCGGTTCATGGCGTTGATGCCACTTTCGCCATGGGCGTCGCTGGCCATCCGCACTCCTTGTGAACGCGTTCACGAGCGTCCCCGACGAGTCTAAGTCGTGCCACCAGCCACCGAGCACGCCGGTGGCGGCCCCGAAGGACCGCCACCGCTGCCCGGCTCAGGAGGCCGGTGACTCAGCGGTTTCCGCAGGCGCGGACACCGTGAAGGAGTTCACCATCTGGTCGAACGTGGGCTGCAGTTCGGTCCACCGGTCAGTGGCCGACTGGGTCAACAGCTGGTACTCGATCGCCCCGTCGAACAAGAAGTACAACTGCGAGGTCATCGCGGTGCCCTCCACGTCGAACGTGGCATCCGCGCTGAACCCGTCGACGCCATTGATGCTGGCCGGGCTCAGTTCGGAGATCTGCATGTTCTCGCTACTGGCCTCGAGCTGCGGGATGACGGTCTGCTCGAGTTCGGTCTGCACCTCACCGAGGTTCTCCGAGGTGATCTCCGTGTTCAGCTCGTAGACGTTGACCACGAACGCGTCGCGGTACTGACCACCCACCTGGGTGCCTTCGGTGTCGAACACTGCTACCGAATCCGCGCTGCTGGCACCACTCTCAGCGTCCAGAGTCACGTCGCTCTTCTCCTCGAAGGGCGGCGCGTACTGGAAACTGAACCCGTACTTGTCACTTGTGTACGTCTGGGCATTCGCGGGCACGGACTGCTCCGCGCTCGCCGCCGGTGACGCGGATTCTGTGCTTACCTCCGCGCTACCCGAACATCCGGCCAGGCCCAGCACCAACGCTGCACCCGCCATCACTACTGAAATCCGCATGGACCCACTCCCGGTTCGCCTGATTGAACGCACTCAGGCTACCCCTCTGTGCAGCGCGACGATCCCCCCTGAGAGGTTGCGCCACGCCACATTTGTCCAACCTGTGTCCTGCAGCAACCCCGCGAGTGCCCGCTGGTCGGGCCATTCGGCGATGGACTCGGCCAAGTACTCATAAGCAGCAGCGTTACTGGAGACCCGTTTCGCCACGGCTGGCAACGCCTTCATCAGGTACTCGAGGTACACCGTGCGCAAGGGCGCCCAGGTCGGACTGGAGAACTCACAAACCACCAACCGTCCCCCCGGGCGGGTCACCCGGTGCATCTCCTGCAAGCCCTTGACCGGGTCGTGGATGTTGCGCAGGCCGAACGAGATCGTCACCGCGTCGAAGGAGTCGTCGGCGAAAGGCAGCGCCATGCCGTCGCCGGCGACAAAGGGCAAGTGGGGCAGTCGCTGGACACCGACCTGCAGCATGCCCAAGGAGAAGTCGCACGGCACCACCTGGGAACCACGATCAGCGAAGGCTTGGCTACTCGTGCCAGTGCCTGCGGCCAGATCCAGGATGCGCAGCCCGGGCCCCGCGTTGAGAGCATCGGCCACCAGGCGCCGCCAGGTGCGGGTCTGGCCGAACGCGAGGACGTCGTTGGTGAGGTCGTAGCGCCGGGCCACCCGGTCGAACATGCCCGCGACGTCTGCTGGCTGTTTGTCGAGTTCGGCACGTGTCACCAGCCCAGTCTCTCAGAGCCGTCCCACCCCTCGCCCTCGCGCCGCAGGTTCGGCGGGCCTACCCTTGGGAGGTGACAGATTCGCCGGTTCAGGTGCGCACGCGCTTGGTTGAACCGTCCGAATTGCTCTCACTGATCCCTGCCGGTGCGACCCCTTTGAGCTGGGTCCATGAGGGGGACGGCCTCGTGGGCTGGGACGTAGCAGCCACCACCACAGTCCGGGGCCCAGAGCGGTTCGCACGCGCACAGCGTTGGTGGACACGCTTCTGCGAGTCGGCAGCCATCGACGACGAAGTCATGGCCCCCGGCACCGGACCCGTTGCGTTTGCCTCTTTTTCCTTCGACGCCGACGACGAGTCCGTGATCACCGTTCCGGGAACTATCGCCGGACGGCGAGATGGCAAGGCGTGGATCACCACGATCACCCCGAGCTCGCCGACCCAGGAGCCGGTCGGCGCCGACGGGCAACTGAGCGAACCAGACCCTGACGGCGAGCACTATCGGGCGATCGTGGCCGCAGCGGTCGAGGACATCTCGGCTGGGGTGTTCGACAAGGTCGTCCTGGCCCGCGGTGTCCGGCTGACTGGTCATATCGATGTGCACGCGACCTTGGCCCGTCTGGCCGACAGGTATGCGGACTGCTGGACCTTCAGCGTCCACGGGCTGATCGGAGCGACCCCGGAACTGCTTGTCCGGCGCACGGGCGAGCAGGTCATGTCCCGGGTGCTCGCAGGCACCGTGCCACGTTCCACGGACGACCGTGAGAGCGGACAGTTGGCAGACGGCATGGTGGCGTCCCAGAAGGCCCGCGAGGAACACGCGTACGCCGTGACGTCCGTGGCCCAGGCCCTGGGAACGCACTGCACCGACCTTGAGGTACCCGCGCAGCCGAGTGTGCTGCGGCTGGCCAACGTGCAGCACTTGGCCACCGACGTGCACGCGATGCTTGTGGATGACACCTCAGTGGTGGCCATCGCCGGCGCCCTGCACCCGACAGCCGCGGTGTGCGGCACGCCCACTGAGCGCGCGCTGCAGTACATCCTGCGCCACGAGGGGCTCGATCGCGGCCGGTACGCCGGGCCGGTCGGTTGGTTCGACGCCAACGGCGACGGCGAGTTCGGCATCGCGCTTCGCTGCGGACAACTGGGACCCGATGGCATCGAGTTGTACGCGGGGTGCGGGATCGTGGCCGGGTCCGACCCACAGTCGGAGTTCGCCGAGTCGGAGTCCAAACTGGCCGCGATGCGCTGGGCCCTGACTGCGCAGTGACGCCCGCGGTCGGGCGCCCGGCGAATGCACGGCGCCGCAGATCAACCCGTGCGGATCCAGGTCGCCTTCAACGACGCCACGCGTAGCCCCGCAGCGGTGAAGAGCGCCGAGGCGGAGAAGTGCTTGCGCCCAGAAACGCCCAACTGGGCTCCGACGACCACGTACGGCCCGACCGGGTCCAGTGGCTCGTCCACCAGCATTCCGCCCGTCAGCCGACCGGTCACCAGGTCGGTCTCCCCGATCGGCCACGCCCAGCCGCTGGCACAATCCAGTGCCGTCCACACCCACTCCTGCGCGACGCGGCCGCGGGGATGCCACACACAGGCAACGACACCCTTGCCGACCGGTCCCGGGTGGATCCCGAGGCCATCGGTACGAAGCCGTCCGCAGCCGAAGCACGTCTCGTAACGGTTCGGAACAGCGCCAGCGAAGCCCTGCTGGGCCTCGCTGGCCCGCTCGAGTGGGACAAAGGGAATCGGCTCCGGCAACATATCGCCACGATCGGCCTGTGCCACGAGCAACGCGTCGTGCCATATCTCGAAATGGTCACCGGTGAGCCGCTCCTCGAGATCGACCTCAAGGGGCGCCGGGGCGCGCAGCCACACATCGGCGGTATCTCCCGGCAGGCGAACCGCACAACTGCCGGCCACGTAACCCCCATGACCGGCATCCGGAGGGCCGTTCAGGGTCCGTGCGATCCTCATGCCAGCTCCATTCGGATGTGCTGATAGAGCTGGACCTCCACGTCCCTGCTCACCGGACCCACGACCACCGCGCTGATACCGGGGGTCTCTGCGGCGGTTGTGATGGTGGCTGCCAGGTCCTCACCTTCGAAAACCGGCACCCCGTGTGCAGCGAGCAACGCCCGCACGTCCACATCCTGAGGCGTGCCGAACACGCGCTCGTACACGTCGGCCAAGGACTCGTCGGCCTGCTCCAGCGATCCGAAGATCCCGCCGCCGTTGTTGTCCACCACCACCAAGCACAGATTGGGCCGAGGCTCCCCCGGGCCGATCAGCAGTCCGTTGAGGTCATGCATCAGCGCGAGGTCGCCCAGCATCGCGAATGCTCGCTCGCCGCCAGATCCTTGGTGCGCGATGGCTGCGCCAATAGCGGTGGAGACGATGCCGTCGATCCCGTTCACGCCACGGTTGGCGAGAACGTAGGCAGCGTCGTTGCGCACGCCGGCCACGGCCTCAAGATCACGGATGGACCTGGAGGACGCGACGAAGACCAGGTCGTCCTCGCCTGCGACTTGCCACAGCGCACGCGCAACATGCAGGCCCGTCTCGGGTCGGTGAGAATCAAGCACCTTCTCCACGACCCGTTGAGCCGCGGCATCGGCCATGAGCCAACCGTCGAGCCAGTCGTTGGACTGCGGCACTTCGGTGTTCGCAGGCGGCGCAGGTACCGATCCCAGAACCGCGATGGCGGTTCGCGTGGGGTCGGGCCAATCGTTGACGCGGTGCGGTTCGGCATGGATGTGGACCCGGGCGGCACGCACCAAGGCGAGCAGCCCCCGGTTGAGACCCACTTTGCCCACGGTGACTACCAGTTCGGGGATATGGGCCTCACGGAACCCGGCATCCGAGGTCAGCAGGCTCGCATGGGCCAGCGCCACCAGTCCGGCGCGCGCCTGCCCTGTCGGTTCACTGTGAAGCGGCCAGCCACAGGCCTCAGCCAGTTCCACTGCTGCGGCAGAGTCCTCGGGATCGTCGAGGTCGCCGACGATGACCAGTCCCTTCTGCGGCAAGTCGCCCTCGGCCAGATCCTCGAGCACCTCGTCGATGGGTTCCTGCACGCTGAGCATGATCCGGCGGTCCATCGACCACGTGCGCACGACCTGGACCTCGTCGCCCTCGTCGTCCACGAACGTGATCCCGTCGTGGCCAGTGAGCGGTTCCACCCAGTCCTCATCGCCGTCGGGCACGAGCGGGTCCCGCAAGCAAACGTTGACGTGGACCGGTCCGCGCTGCCACGGGTGGCTGGCGATCCCGCAAGCACGAGCCACGGTACTGCGCCAATACGCCACATGACCCTTACCCCGGGTTGGAGCCTCGATGTCGACCGACCAGCGCACGACACTGTCGAACAGGCGGACTTGGTCGATGGTCTGGTTGGCCCCCGTCTGCCGCAGTTCCGCTGGGCGGTCCGCACTGAGCACCACGAGGGGCACATTGCTGTGGAAGGCCTCCGTGACCGCGGGCAGCAGATTCGCCACCGCCGTTCCGGACGTGGTGATGACCGGGACGGGGGCCCCGCCGCGTTTGGCCAGGCCGAGCGCCAGGAAACCTGCACTGCGCTCGTCTATGCGCACATGCAGGGTCAGGTCGCCTCGCTGGGCTGCCCTGGCGACCTCGATGGCCAGGGGCGCACTGCGCGAACCGGGGGCCAGCACGACGTCGTTCACTCCCGAACGGACGAACTCGTCGATGATGACGCGTGCCGCGGCGGTCGAGGGATTCACATCCCAACCTTGTCATGTTCGCGTCGGGCTCTCGACCTGCACGTTCGTGGCTGCCTCACCCGGGTAGTACATCCGGTGTGAGGTGGCTGGCCGCTCTCTGCGCCCTGGTCACCCACATCTGCGCGTCCTGTTCGTAGACCTCGAGGTTCGGGCTCGGCTCCGGATAGCCGTTGAACCCAACCGCCGACGCCAGGGGCAGGATCGGCGCGGTGGTGTCCTGTGCCAGAAGTGAGCCAGTCCCCAAACCACAGGCCAGGGGGGAGCGGGTGAGAGCGCAGGCAGCGGCGACCGAGGCGGCCAGACCCATGGACGAATCGAGCGCACTGGAGATGACCACCGGCAGGCGGACGCGGTCGGCCACACCCAGCGTTGCGCGCACTCCGCCGAGCGGCGCGACTTTGAGCACGGCGACATCGGCGAATTCGGCCACCTCGTCGAAGAGCCGGTCGATCCGGATGGACTCATCGGCGGCCAGGGGCACATCGACCGCCCGCCGCAGTGCCGCCATGTCGGCGGGCGCCCGCACCGGCTGCTCGGCGTACTCCAGGTTCATCGCCACCATCCGCCGCAGTTGCCGCACGGCTTCATCGAGATCCCAACCCGCGTTGACATCCACACGGATCCCCGCCTTGGGCAGCGCCTCACGGATCGCGGCGACCCGGTCGTAGCCGTGTGCGTCCCCGACCTTGACTTTGACGGTCGAGCACCCACTCTCGATCGCCAAGCGAACGGCCTCATCCGGGTCGACTGCCGGGATGATCGCGTTGACCTTGACCTCATCGCGAACCGGGAGCGGCCATAGGCCGTCGGCCTGCTCGAGCGCGCATGCCAACCACCGCCCCGCCTGTTCGTCGGTGTAGTCCTCGAACGGTGCGAACTCGCCCCAGCCCCGGCTACCCGAGATCAGACAACCGCGGCGCTCAGTGAGCCCACGGAAGGCGGTGCGCAGGCGAAGCCGGTACGGCAGCAACTGCCGGTCCTGCAGCCTCATGCCTCGCCCAGATTCATTGCCCAAGGCTAGGGCAAACGCCAAGCACTGCTGGGGACTGCCGCTCGGGCAATAGACACAATGGTCGCGTGACCGAACTGCCGAGCGGGCAAAGCGCGCAGGCGACCGCCGCCGAGATCCGCCTTCGTCTGCTCAATCGGCAAGCGCTGGTCGTGCCGGGTGCGACTGCTGGGGACTGCGACGTCGTTCTGCGCACCTCG
This sequence comes from uncultured Actinomycetota bacterium, assembly GCA_963818505.1. GTDB lineage: Bacteria > Actinomycetota > Actinomycetes > S36-B12 > UBA10799 > JADKAV01. The sequence continues at coordinate 1,364,713 of CAWFSJ010000005.1, read as the reverse complement.
GGCAGCACGCACCGGTCGAAGTCGGTCGGGCACTCCTTCGACGCGGTGGACTGGGCTGCGCGGACCGCCCGGGATGTGCTCGGGGACACCGGTTGGCGCTGGCTGGTGGTTCTGCCACCGACATCGACCGGAGGTTTCATGACGGTGGCACGCAGCCTGCCGGTACCACTGGTGTGGCCGGGCGCAGGCGCACGGTTCGACGCAGAGCAGTTCTTGGACTGGTACCCGGGTGGAGCGCAAGCGACATCGCTTGTGAGCACACACGTCGCGCGGCTGCTGGGGTTGGCGCACGGACGGGCATTCCTGCAGTCGCTGGAATGTGTCCTGGTGGGCGGTGGTCCCTTCCCCGAGAGCCTGCGCGCACGGTGCCTTGACCTCGGCATCCGCGCGGTGGCCACTTACGGCGCCACGGAGACCCTCGGTGGATGTGTCTACGACGGGCTGCCCTGGCCCGGGGTCAGCGTGGAGCTGGTCGATGGACAGATCCTGATCGACGGCCCCCACGTCGCAGCCACCTATGTGCCGGGCCCGAGGATCGCGCATCCGTGGCCCACCGGCGATCTCGCCGTGCTGCAGGACGGTCGGTTGAGGGTCTTGGGCCGCGAGGACGACCAGGTGCCGGTGAAAGGCGTGAACCGTTTCCTCGCGGACTTCGAACGGGAGGCAATGAGCACCCCCGGTGTGGTCGAGGCGGTGGCTATCGCTGTGCCGGACGGCACAGACGGCTACCGTGTTGAGGTCTTCGTGGAAGATGCCACGCAGGTGTTGCCGCGGCTGACAACAGGCAAGCCGGATCGTCAGGAGTTGTTCAGGAGGGCCAGTGGCCAGCGTCGCCGAATGGATTGAGGGGGCTCGCCCGCGCACCCTTCCCGCTGCCCTCGCGCCAGTTTTGGCGGGCCTGGGGGTCACCGGCTACACCGGGTCGCCCTTGACCGCCACGCAAGTGGGAGTGCGGGCGGTGTTGGCGCTACTGGTTGCCCTGGCCCTGCAGATAGGGGTCAACTACTTCAACGACTACCACGATGGCGTGCGCGGCACCGACGACGTGCGCGTGGGACCGGTCCGCCTGGTGGGCCAAGGTCTCGCCCCGGCCAGTCAGGTCAGGGCAGCCGCTGTCGTGAGCCTTTTTCTGGCAGGCGCCTTCGGGCTGGCCCTGATCGTGCTCAGCGGTGTGTGGTGGTTGGTGGCGGTGGGAGCTGCCGCGATGCTGGCCGCCTACGGCTACACCGGTGGCTCCCGCCCGTACGGCTACCTCGGCCTCGGGGAGTTGTTCGTCTTCATCTTCTTCGGCCCAGTGGCCGTCTGCGGCACAACCCTGGTCACTGGTGGCCAGGTGTGGCCGGACGCCGCCGCCGTGTCGGTGCCGATCGGCCTGCTCACCGTGGCCATCCTGGTGGCCAACAACCTTCGGGACCGAGAACTCGACGAGCAGGCCGGCAAGCACACGCTGGCGGTTCGCCTGGGAGACCGCGGGACCCGGTGGTTCTTCGCGGGGTGCCAGATCACCGCCTTTGTACTGGTCGCCTGGACAGCGATGCTCACCACGCCGTGGGCGCTGCTGGGTCTGGCCGGAGCGATTCCGGCTGTGAAAGCATCGCAGGAGGTGCTCGAGCACGCCTATGGCAGGGGACTCATCCCCGTCCTGCAATTGAGCTCGCTGGCTTTACTTCTGACCGGGCTCGGTCTCGGCCTTGGGCTGTTCCTCTAGCTCGACGACGTCCTCGGGCTCGTCCTCGTCCTCGGAGGCCGCGGCGGCGTCGATGCGGTCGTTCATCTTGCCCATCACCCGGCCGAATCCAGCACTCATGGTCGACCGCGGGCGATCCAGCCAAACCAGGCTCAAGGCGCCGCTCACCAGGAACGACAGCAGGATCAGCAGGAAGCCGCGCGCGCCGGTGAGGTAGAGCAAACCTCCCACGGCAAGCAGCAATAGGACCCGAAGTCCCGTGTAAACCGCGAAGGCTTGACCAGTGCTCACTGATCCAGAGTACGTCGGGTGTTTCGCCCGCTCAGCGATGCGGTGCCGAGTTGTGCTCGCGGGCGTACCATCGGACCATGGTCAAGGTGATACTGCTCGTCGCCGCTCTCGGCTTGATGATCTTCGCCCTGATCGACCTGTGGCAAGTTCCCGCAGTCGACGTCCGCGGGGGCAACCGGTTCTTGTGGACCTTGGCCATCCTGCTGCTGCCCGTCCTTGGTGCCGCTACCTGGTTGTGGATCGGCCGGTCGAAGCAGGATTTCAACGAGCAACGCCACAGCGGCCCGGACGATGACCCGGACTTCCTGCGGGGCCTGCGGCCTTAGGGGCTTCGGTCCGGGTTTCGGGGTCGGGGCTGTCCCCGTCGGCCCGCGGCTGTCCCCGTCGGCCCTGCGGCTGTCCCCGTCGGCCCGCGGCTGTCCCCGTCGGCCCCGCGGCTGTCCCCGTCGGTCCGCGGCTGTCCCGTCGGTCCGCGTTAGAGGTTGTGCTGTTGGTTAGCGAATCCACGCGTTGTTTCGCTAACCAACAGCACAACCTCTAACCAGGAGGCGCAAACGGCGGTTTTCAAGCGGCCCAGGAGGCGCAAGCGGCGGTTTTCAAGCGGCCCAGGAGGCGCAAACGGCGGTTTTCAAGCGGCCCAGGAGGCGCAAGCGGCGGTTTTCAAGCGGCCCAGGAGGCGCAAACGGCGGTTTTCAAGCGGCCCAAGCGGCGCCAGGTCGGCAAACCCCAAGGCCGTTCAGACGCCAGAGTACGAGTGCAGCCCGCTGGCGAAGAAGTTGACGCCGAAGTAATTGATCAGGAACGCTGCAAAACCGATCAGTCCGATCACAGCTGCCTTGCGACCCTTCCAACCGGCGGTGGAGCGGGCGTGCAGATAACCGGCGTACACGACCCATGTGATGAAAGCCCATGTCTCCTTGGGGTCCCAGCCCCAGTACCGGCCCCAGGCGTTCTCAGCCCAGATGGCCCCCGCGATGACCGCGAACGTCCAGACCGGGAAGACGAACGCGATTGTCCGGTAGGCGAGTGCGTCCAAGCGTTCTGCGCTGGGCAAACGCGAGGCCAGGCCGCGATCGGCGGTCTCCCGATCCTCCGCGCGCTGGCGGATCAGGTAGGCGCCGATGAAACCGGCGGACAACGTGAACGCACCACCGGAGATGGCCGCGGCGCTGACATGGATGACCAGCCACCACGACTTCAGCGCGGGCACCAGTTGCGCCGATTCGGTGTACAGCAGGGTCACTGCCACGCCGAGCGTCAGCAGGACCGCACCGACCACCCACACTCCCAGCCACCGCAGATCGCTGCGGGACGCCGCGATCAGGTACACCAGGGCGACCGCGATCGCCGCCCCCAGGGAGAACTCGTACATATTGCCCAGCGGGAATCGACCTGCCGCCAGGCCGCGGAACACAAATCCCGCGATCAGCAGCACAGTTGCAAGCCAGGTCAAGGAAATCGCGATGTTCCCGCTGCGCCGCCCGGGCTCTTCGGGAGCAGGCGTTTCGGTGTTCGGCGCGCCGGCACCCACCAGCACCTGCTGCTTGGCCGCCAGTGGCACCCGGCGCGCGGCCAGGGACGCCGCGAACGCGAACAGCGCAAGGGTGTAGACCAGCATCGACGCGTACACGGCGGCGTTGCTCAGTTGGGCCATCTCAGGTCTCCGACTTCTCAAGCAGGGCACTGATCTCGCGGACATCGTCGTGGACGCGTCCGCCGCCGGACTTGCTCAACCCGGCTACTTCGGCCACTGTAGCGCCCTGCCCCGACACCCGGACCCAAAGCCTGCGGCGCTGCAGGAACAGCGACATGGTCACGCCGACGATGACCAGAGCAGCCGCCACCAGCGCCAGCCAGCGACCGGGGTCATGGGCCAGCGAAACGTTGGCGAAATCCCTGAAACCGGTGAACTCGACGGTCGTGCCGTCCGGTAGTTCCCAGCGCTCTCCGGGCGCCAGCGACGTGGTGCCGATCCGCTGGAGGTTCTCCGTGTCGAGCCGGTAGACGTTGCCGCCCGTCTTGACGTCGCCGGTGAATGCCCCAAGGAACAACATCGGGTCGTTTGCCTTGGGAAACGTCGAAATCGGCCCCGCCACCGGATCGATCGTGGCGGTGGGCAGGAACAGTCCCGTCAAAGCGAAGCCGGGTTCGGAGTCGGGCAACTTGACGACCCCGGCGCTGGTCAGGTTCCCGTCGCGCGGCAGGAACACCACCGGATCGTCGAAGATCACGGTGCCATCCGGCTTGGTGATCTTGATTTCGGGAGCGTAGCCGTGACCGGTGAGGAACACCTTGACGCCGGGCAGAACCAACGGCGAGTTGACGCTGAACAGCTCCTCGGTCGTGGGGGCTCCCGGGCGATCGGTCACGTCAGCCGTGGCTTCGAACTGCGTGGGCGCGCCACGCTGCTGGCCCGACTCCTGGAAGGTCGCCGTGAAGTCCTTGAGCACCACTGAGAAGGGAGCGATCTGGTCTGGGTTCACCAACCGGCCTTTGCGGAAGGAGTCGAACTGGGTCAGCGAACCGGTGAAACCCTTGCCCTCCACAACGATGACTTTCGCCGACCACCCGAACAGGCCTCCCGCAGCAACGGCAAGCAGCAGGAAGATGAAACACAGGTGGAACAGCAGGTTCCCAACCTCGTGCAAGTACCCCTTCTCAGCCGCCAGCGAGTCACCGTCGCGGCGCACCCGCCAGCGGTGGCTGCGCAGGTGCGATTCAGCCGTGGCCAGTGCGTCGGGTTGGCAGACGACCTCGCTGTAGGCCGGCATACGCGAAAGCCGTGACGGTGCCGGCGGCGGAGGCATTCTGGCGGCCTTGAAGAAGTCGTAGCTGCGCGGGATGATGCAGCCGATCAAGGACACGCACAACAAGAGGTAGATGGCCGCGAACCACGGTGCGGCGAAAACGTCGAACATCCCGAAACGATCAAGCCAGGCACCCAGACCCGGCCTGGCCGCGAGGTAGTCCTCAACAGCAGCGGCATCGGTTCCACGCTGGGGGAAGACCGATCCCGGGATACTGGCCAGGGCGAGCAGGAGCAGCAAGACCAAGGCCGTGCGCATGCTCGTCAGCGTGCGCCAGCCCCAGCGCAGCCAGCCAGTTAATCCGAGCCGGGGCCCACCGGTGCTGGGCGCACGTTCGACCGTGGTTGTCATAGACCCACCTCGAATGCGCCCGCCCACACCCGCATCCACACCGAGATCTCGTTCCACAGCCCGGTCACCAGCAGCACCCCGATAATGATGAGGGTCACTCCCCCGAACCGCAGGACCCACAGGGAGTGCCGGCGCAGCCACGAGACCGTCCCTGCCATTCGGCGGAACGCCAGCGCGATGATGAGGAACGGCACACCGAGTCCGATGCAGTACGCCAAGGACAGCAAAGCACCGCGCAAGGCCGAGCCCTCAGAGAAGACCAGCGCCTGCACAGCTGCCAAGGTGGGGCCGATGCACGGCGTCCAGCCGAGGCCGAAAAGGACACCGAGCACGGGTGCGGTCCAGATCCCCAAGTTCGGCGAGACGTGCCAGCGCACCTCCCGCTGCAGCCACGGGAACGCACCCATGAAGCCGATGCCGAGAACGATGATGACCACTCCGAGCGCCCGTTGGATCGGCTCCTGGTACTGCAGCAGGACCTCGCCCGCGTAGCCGAGAAGAGCACCGTAGGAGATGAATACGAGCGAGAAACCGAGGATGAACAACCCCACGCCGGTGAGGATCTTGCTGTGGGCCGGGGTCTGTTGTTCCTCAAGCTCTGCACCCGTGACCCCGGTGACGACGCCCACGTACCCGGGCACCAGCGGCAGTACACACGGGGAGGCGAACGACACGAAGCCCGCGAGCAGCGCCAAGGGCACCGCCAACAGCAGCGAACCGCCGGTCACCGTCTCCGCAACGCTCACGGCGAGCCTCCGGCCTCAGCAGTGAGGTCCTGCAGAGCCGAGTCGAGTTCGCTGGCCTCGACCGCTCCGAGGAAGCGCCCAGCCACCCTGCCTTCACTGTCGATGAGCAGTGTCGACGGAATGGCCTGAGGGGGCAGGCTGTCGGAGAACTTCAGGACAAGTTGGCCGTTGGGGTCCGGCAGGTTGGGGTAGGTGATCCCGTACTTCTCGATGAAGGCCCTGGCAGCACCGTCGGTGTCGCGGGTGTCTAGGCCGAGGAAGTTGACCTTCGGGTTCTGCTCGCTGACCGCCACCAGTTCAGGCGCCTCAGCGCGGCAGGGGGCACACCACGAGGCCCAGACGTTGATGACCCCCGGCGCCCCGAGCCATTCGGCGGTGTCCACCGGTTTGCCGTTGAGATCGGTGCCTGTCAGTACCGGCGCCGGTTTGCGCTCTTCAACGGGCAGGATCACAGACGATCCGTCCCCGGCGACGAAACCGGAGGAATCGCCCACGTCGGCCGATTCCTGCGAACAGCCGGCCAGCACGGACACGGCCAGGAGCAGCCCCGACCCGAGCACCGTCAAACGCGCGCGCACCTACGCTCCGACCCCCTTCGTGGATGCCGGGTACAGAGCCGCCGCCGGCTCGGTGTACACGATCGAGACCAGTCGGTCGTCGTCGAAGGTCAGCGAGGTCAGGGACGCCAGGTTGCACTGCCGCTTGCGCGGGTCGTGGACGAACGAGCGTCCTTCAGCATCCAGACGCGAGATCCAGACGGGCAACTGGTGGCTGACCAGTACCGTCTCGTGACCTCGGACGCGCTGCTTGGCGTCGGTGACGGCCCCCCGCATCCGGGCGGCCACATCCACGTACGGCTCGCCCCATGACGGGCGGAACGGATTGTAGAGATGACGCCACGCGCGCGGCTGACGCAGGACGCCATCACCCACCGAGACCCTTTGACCCTCGAAGACGTTATCGGCCTCGATGATCCGCTCATCGATGATCGGCGTCAGATTCAGGCTCTCAACGATAGGGGCGGCGGTCTCCCGGGCCCGGTCCAAGGGAGACGAGACGACCTCGACGATGTCCCGCTCACTCAATGCTGCCGCGGCCAGGTCAGCCATCTGACGACCCAGGTCCGACAGGTGGAAGTCGGGCAGCCGCCCGTAGAGGATCTTGTCGGGGTTGTAGACCTCGCCGTGGCGCAGCAGGTGGACGGTAGTGCGCTCGCTCATCGCGACTCCTCCTGGGCTCGTGCTGCAGCAGCAGCGGCTCCCGGCAGCGCCGCCCGGATCTCGTCGAGGGCCCGGGCATCGTGGGCGCTGCTGACGAACCACGCTTCGAACGCCGACGGTGGCAGGCTGACTCCCGCGTCGAGCATCCCGGCGTGGAACGCGGCGAAGGCCTTGGTGTTCTGCTGCTGGGCTTGTTCGTAGTTGGACACAGGGTCTGATCGGAAGAAGAAACTGAAGAGGTTGCCCGCCCTTTGGATCCGGTGCTCGACGCCGGCTCGGGTCAATGCCTCACCTGTCATCTCGATCACCGCATCCGCGGCGGCGTCCACCGCCGGGTAGTCCGCATTGCCAAGCATGGCGAGTCCTGCAGCCGTCGCGACTGGGTTGCCTGACAGCGTGCCCGCCTGGTACACCGGACCGACCGGCGCCAGCATGGCCATCACGTCGGCGCGGCCCCCGAAGGCTGCAACCGGCAACCCTCCCCCGATCACCTTGCCGAAGGTGTACAGATCCGCGGGGATCTGCTCGATGCCGAACCAACCGGCCGGCGACACGCGGAATCCCGTCATCACCTCGTCGCTGATCAGCAGCGCCCCGTGTGCCTTGCACAAGTCGGCCAGGCCTTGGCTGAACCCGGGATCGGGAGGCACCACGCCCATGTTGGCGGGCACCGCTTCGGTGATCACCGCAGCGACCTCGTGCTTCTCGAAGGCAGCGGTCAGGGCGATCAGATCGTTGTAGGCCACGACGATCGTTTCGGCGGTCTGGTCCTTGGTGACCCCAGCGCTGTCGGGCAGGCCAAGCGTGGCCACGCCACTTCCAGCCGCGGCCAGTAGCGAGTCGGAGTGCCCGTGGTAGCAACCCGCGAACTTGATGATCACATCCCTGCCGGTGAAGCCCCTGGCCACCCGGATGGCGCTCATTGTGGCTTCAGTTCCGGAACTGACCAGGCGCACCTGCTCGACCGGCGCGACCCGGCTGGTGATCAGTTCGGCAAGTTCCACCTCGTTCGGGTGGGGCGCGCCGAAGCCGAGGCCACGCGCTGCCGCTTCGCGGACCGCCTCGATCACCGCAGGATGGGCGTGGCCCAGCAGTGCCGGGCCCCATTGACCCACCAGATCGACGTAGGTGTTGCCGTCGACGTCGCTCACCCTCGGACCGCTGCCGCTGGTGAAGAACACAGGGTGGCCGCCGACTGCGCGGAACGCGCGGACCGGGGAGTTGACCCCGCCCGGCGTCACGGTCCGGGCGCGCTGCATCCAGGCGGCGCTGGCACTGCGATCCATGACCCGATCGTCGCACGAGCCGTGCTCGGGGGCGCCCGGTGGCCCACGGCCACGGCCTCACCCGCCGGCGCCCTGGTTAGCCCGGCCTCACCCGCCGGCGCCCTGGTTAGCCCGGCCTCACCCGCCGGCGCCCTGGTTAGCCGCTCCGGCGGCTCGAGTCCCGCCGGCGCCCTGGCTGGCCGGTCGCGCACAGGCCTCACCGCGGGCCGGCTGGCGTGCGTGGAGCGAATCCACGCGTGTTTTTGCTCCGCCGGTAACGCGGGCCGGCTCAGGTCGTGCGCGGCCCGGGTAACGCGGGCCGGCTCGGGTCGTGCGGGGGCCGGAGCAACGCGGGCCGGCTCAGGTCGTGCGCGGCCCGGGTAACGCGGGCCGGCTCAGGTCGTGCGGGGGCCGGAGCAACGCGGGCTTCAGCTTGGGTCCTGCGGGGCCTGCGCGTGCATCCGGCTCAACAACTGCCCTGCCAGAACCGAACCCACCAACCACCACACAAGCGCAATGCTCGTGGAGATGAAGGCCAGGGGTATCGAGGTGAGGAAGACGAACACCGGCGAGAGTGATCCCAGGACCTGAAGCCGGGCGAAGTCCCGGCTCGGCTGTGCCAGGAACAGTTTGCCCTTGTAGGCCACCGTGAACAGGGCAACTTCCATCGCACTCACGGCAGCGGCGTAGATGGAGAACAACGACACCGCCAGAGGGTTGCTCCAGAACTCCCCCAGCAACCCCGCCGGAATCGGTAGCAGAGCGATCAGGGCCAGGTACACGAGCGTGGCCAGAACGAAGCGCGAGTCCATCCCGCGCAACGTCATCACGAACCGGTGATTGGCCCGCCAATAGATCGCCACCCAGATGAAAGCGACCAGAAAGGCAGTTACGGCCGGGCCCTTGTCGACGACCGCGTCCAGCAGCGCGGACACCGAGTTGGGGTCGCCCTCCACCTCCGGAATGCCGATCTCCACCGCCGCCAGTGTCAAGGCGATGGCGAAGACCGCATCGGAGAAGAAGATGACGCGTTCGAAGGCCACACCGTCACCCTCGCGGGGGTAGAAGTTGCGGGTCCACGCAGAAGCCATGAGGGAAACCCTATTGGGCGAAGAAGAAGGGGCCGGACCCAACGGCCCGACCCCTTCTGATTGCGTCCTTAGATGTACTGCTCGCCCGTCTTGGCACGCTCGACCAGCGAGGCCGGCGGCGCGAACCGCGGCCCGTACTTGGCCTCCAACTCCCGCGCACGGTTGACGAACTGCGCCAGACCGTAGGAGTTGATGTACTGCAGCACGCCACCGGTCCAGGGCGGGAAGCCGATGCCGAAGATCGATCCGATGTTGGCGTCCGGCACGTTGCGCAGGACCCCCTCATCGAAGCAACGTACCGAGTCGATCGCCTCGACGAAGAGCATGCGCTCCTGCAGTTCGGTCAGGTCGATCGACAGCGGGTCGATGTCCGAACCCCAGGTCTGGGCCAGCCCGGACCACAGGCCTTGGCGCTTGCCGTCCACGTAGTCGTAGAACCCGGCGCCAGCCGCCCGGCCACCGCGTTCGAAGTCGACGACCATCAAGTCGATCACCGGGTAGGACGGGTGGTCCGGGAAGTCCCAGCCCTCTGCGGCCGCAGCCTCGCGCGAGGCCTCACGGATCCGGCGGGCCAGTGTCAGGCTCACCTCGTCGAACAGCGCGAGCGGGCCGGTCGGGTACCCCGCCTGCAACGCTGCCTGCTCGATGCTCTGGGCAGGCACGCCCTCTCCCAGCATCGCGGCGGCCTCACCCATGAAGGTGCCGATGACCCGGCTGGTGAAGAACCCGCGGCTGTCGTTCACCACGATCGGGGTCTTCTTGATCTGCAGTGCGACATCCACGGCCTTGGCGATCGCCTCGTCCGAGGTCTGCTCCCCGACGACGATCTCCAGTAGCGGCATCTTGTCCACCGGTGAGAAGAAGTGCATCCCGATGAAGTCCGCGGGACGGCTGATCCCCTCGGCCAGACCGGTGACCGGCAGTGTCGAGGTGTTCGAGGCCAGCAGCGAACCTTCGGCCATGAAAGGCTCGATCTCGGCGTAGACCTTGTGCTTCAACGCTGGGTCCTCGAAAACGGCCTCGATGAGCAGGTCCGCACCCTTGGCGTCGGCAGGATTGTCTGTAGCGACGATCCGCGCGAGCACCTCGTCGGCAGCCTCCTGGGTCATCTTGGCGCGGCTGACGGCCTTGGCCAGCAACTTCTCGCTGTAGGCCTTGCCCTTCTGCGCCGACTCCAGTGAGACGTCCTTCAGGATGACCTCCATGCCGGATCGTGCGGACACGTAGGCGATGCCCGCGCCCATCATTCCGGCACCGAGGATCACGATCTTCTTGGCCGTGTACTTCTCGTAACCTTCGGGGCGGCTGCCGCCCTTCATGATCCCCTGCAGGTCGAAGAAGAACGCCTTGATCATGTTCTTGCTGACCTGGCCGGTCGCGAGGTTGACGAAGTACTGCGTCTCGATCAGCAGCGCGTTGTCGATGTCGACCTGTGAACCTTCGACGGCCGCAGCCATGATCGCCTCGGGTGCCGGCATCGGGGCACCCTTGATCTGCTTGCGCAGGTTGGCGGGGAACGCCGGGAGCATCGCGGCGAACTTGGGGTTCGAGGGCGTGCCGCCGGGGATCCTGTAGCCCCTGTCGTCCCAGGGCTGGTGGGCGTCGGGGTTGGCCTTGACCCAAGCCTTCGCCGCGGGAATCAGCTCGGCCGGGTCGCTGACCAACTCGTCCACAAGACCCACCTCGAGGGCAGCCGCCGGCTTGCGCCGCTGGCCCTGCAGCAGGATCTCCATCAGAGCCTTCTGAAGCCCGAACATCCGCACGGTGCGCGCCACACCGCCACCGCCGGGCAGCAGCCCCAGCGTCGCCTCGGGCAGCCCGATCTCGCTGCCCTTGACGTCGAGCGCTACGCGGTGGTGGCACGACAGGGCGATCTCCAGGCCTCCGCCGAGCGCGGCGCCGTTGATGGCTGCGACGACCGGCTTGCCCAGTGTCTCGAGCTTGCGCGTGAGCGCCTTGAAGTCCTGCAACTGGGCGGTGAGCTCCTCTGCGTGCTCCGCAGTGGCCTGGCTCAGCAGAGTCAAGTCCCCACCTGCGAAGAACGTCTTCTTCCCCGAGGTGAGCACGACGCCGGTGATGTCGTCCTTCTCAGCGACCAGGCGCTCCACCGTCTCAGCGAAACTGCTCTGGAAGGTGGCGTTCATCGTGTTGGCGCCCTGGTCCGGGTCGTCCATCGTCAAAGTGACGATGCCGTCGGCGTCCTTGTCCCAAGCAATCATGTTCGTCATCCGTGTTCTCCTCAGACCCGCTCGACGATCGTGGCCAGGCCCATGCCGCCACCGATGCACAACGTGACCAGCCCGTAGCGGCCGCCGGAACGCTCCAACTCGTCGACCACGGTCCCGAGGATCATCGCCCCGGTCGCACCGAGCGGGTGCCCCATGGCTATCGCGCCACCGTTGATGTTGACCTTCTCCATGGGCAGGTCGAAGTCCTTCACCCACTTGAGGACGACCGCGGCGAAGGCTTCGTTCAACTCCCACACGTCGATGTCGTCCACGGTCAGGCCCGCGGTCTTCAGCGCCTTCTGCGTGGCTGGGGTCGGGCCGGTCAGCATGATCGTCGGGTCAGCCCCTGAGACCGCGGTGGCCACGATGCGCGCACGTGGGGCCATGCCGAAGTCCTTGCCGACCTGCTCGTTGCCCACAACGACCAGAGCAGCGCCGTCGACGATCCCGGAGGAGTTGCCCGGCGTGTGGACGTGATCGATCTTCTCCACCCAGTGGAACTTCTGCAGCGCCACGGCGTCGAAACCGCCCATCTCGCCGATGCCCGCGAAGGAGGGCTTGAGCTTGCCCAGGGACTCAACGGTCGTGTCGGGACGCATGTGCTCGTCGTGGTCCAGCAGGATCACGCCATTGCGGTCCTTGACCGGGACGACGGACTTGGCGAAGTTGCCCGCTGCCCACGCGGCGGCGGAGCGTTGCTGAGATTGCACGGCATAGGCGTCCACGTCGTCACGGGTGAACCCCTCCGTGGTGGCGATGAGGTCGGCGCTGATGCCCTGCGGCACGAAGTAGGTGTCGTAGGCGGTCTCCGGGTCCATCGCCCAGGCCCCTCCGTCGGAACCCATAGGCACGCGACTCATGCATTCGACGCCACCGGCGATGATCAGGTTGTCCCATCCGGCGCGGACCTTCTGCGCGGCGATGTTGACGGCTTCCAGCGCCGAGGCGCAGAAACGGTTGACCTGGGTACCGGCGACGGTGTCGGGCAGCCCGGCGAAGATCGCGGCGGTCTTGGCGATGTCGGCGCCCTGGTCGCCCACGGGCGTCACACAACCGAGCACAAGGTCATCGATGGCGTTGGGGTCCATCCCCGGGTGACGGGTGCGCAGTTCGTCAATCAAGCCGGTCACCAGGGTGACGGGCTTGACCCCATGCAGGGAACCGTTGGCCTTGCCTCGGCCTCGGGGGGTGCGGATCGCCTCGTAGATGTACGCTTCGCTGGTCAAATCGAGCCTCCTGGAAATGGCGTTTGCGCTCCGACGCGCAGCCGCGTGAGGGCTATGTTACTGGCTAGTAATAACGGGGGGCACCCCGGGCTGTCCGCTGACGGCCCACCGACAACTGAAGTCGGAGACCCGCAACTAGATCGCCGAAATCCAACATGGCCCCCGCACACACCAAAGGAGGGGGCCCGGATTCCTCCGGATCCCCTCCTGTGGTGGTGCGGTTGTGCCTCAGCCGGCGAGTGCCTCTTGGAGTTTCGTGGTGCACTCCTGGACCTGCTCGGCCTTCGACGGGTCGTCGATGAGCTCCTGGGTCAACTTCGACGCCGCGTCCTGCAGTTCCTGCGCCTGCTGCTGGAGTTCAGTCGCGTCGCCGGAGGTCGGGTCCGAGATCAACTCCTTGGCTGCCGCCGCGTACTCATCGACCTGCTGGCAGTAGTCGTCGACGGCAGAAGTGGTCTCAGTCGAGCCCTCCGTCATCGCGGGGCTGGCCTCAGCCGTGGTTTCGGCCGGAGTGGCAGCAGCAGTGGTCTCCGAGGTGGAGCTGTCGCTGCCACCACATGCGGCCAGTCCGCCGAATAAGAGCGGCACGACCACGACAATTCCCATCAGTTTCTTCATAACGCCTCCCGAGGTTTGGTGGGCAGACTCTACACAAGATCCATGCCAAAACGGCACAACCGAACGGTTCGCCAGTGCCGTACTTACGTGCGAGGGCGCCGCTGCTCTGTCCACTGGCGGCCGTCCCACCAGCGCAATTGGCTCGGGTCCTCGGGATCCGGGTACCACGAACCCGCCGCTGTGGGCGCCTGAGAGGTCACCTGCACCTGGCCAGGCACCGCTGGATCGTAGTACGGGATCCCAGCGACCGGCGGCGGCTTCGACCCACCAGTGACGGCGGCGATGATCAGCCAGATCATCCCGGCGAAGCCCAGGACCGCACCCAGTATCGCGACACCGGTCCAGCCGAAGATCCCACCCAGGCTGCCGAAGATCCCCCCGATGGCGTCGGCCACCGACGGGCCGAGCACCAGTTGCGCGCCGGTGTCGTCGTCGGAGGCCACGGTGTACTCCCCCGCGTCGGCCACCTGGAACGACACCACGCCGATGTAGGTCGTGGAACCCAGCGTCAAGGTGGAGCTCGCGTTTCCGCACGACACGCAGGTTGTGACCACATCCCCGCCCGGCCCGGACACGGTGATCGCATCCGGATCAGCGGTGACAAGGCCAGGCCGGGAACCTTGGAACCCGATGTTCTCGTACACCACGTACGTGCCGGGCTCGAGCTGAGTGGACGAACTGCCCGGGGTCGTGAACGGCGTGCCGATCAAAGTGGAGTTGGCGATGGAGGTGACTGACGAGGTGAAGCCACCCACAGCATTGGCGATCCCCAGAGCGAACATGACGATGCCGGCGATCATGAGTACGAGCGGTACGGCTTTACGCATGCCAACAGAGTGCCAGTTGGCGCGATGTGAAGTGCCGGTAGCGTCGCCGCATTGACGCCGCTGCGTTTCTGGGATGACTTCACTCTTCCGTCGGGGTTCACACTCGCCCGCGGCGTAATGTCAGCAGCGTGAGCGAGTTCGACGACTTCATTGACGGGTTCTATCCCTACCGCAAGCAGACGACCAGCTACCGGAGCATCCCCGACGAACCACGCGACCGCGCGGACGTGCTGGCCGAGATCACCTCGATGGCCAGCCGCGAGGACTCCGTGGGCGACGAGGGCAAAGTCAGTGGCAGCCTCTACTCCGGGGACCACGACCACTACGCCTACCTGGGCGAGGTCTTCTCCCAGTTCTCCCACGCCAACGTTCTGCAACGCGACATGTACCCGTCGGCGACCAAGTTCGAGGCGGAGATCGTGGCGATGGTGCTGGACCTGCTCAACGGCGATGCGAACGCCTGCGGCGTCGTCACCAGTGGCGGGTCCGAAAGCCTGATAACCGCCCTGTTCACCTACCGTGAGATGGCCCGTGAGCGCGGAGTCACCAAACCCAACGTCGTGATGCCAATCACCGCGCATGTGGCATTGGACAAGGGCGCCTACTGGATGGACATCGAGGTCCGCCACGCTCCGCTGACCGATGCGTACACCGCGGATGTGGCCGCCATGGCCGACCTGATCGATGACCAGACCATCGCGCTTGTGGGCTCGGCCGGCGACTACGGCCACGGCCTGATCGACCCGATCGAGGCGATCGCCGCGCTGGCCGCTGAACGTGGCATCGGTATGCACGTGGATGGTTGCTTGGGTGGCTTGCTGTGGCCGTGGGCCGAGGCACTCGGTTACGACATTCCGGCCTGGGACTTCCGCGTACCCGGCGTCACCTCGATCTCTGCTGACACCCACAAATACGGTTACTCGCTGAAGGGCACCTCGACGTTGCTCTACAGGAACAAGGATCTGCGCCGCCACCAGTACTTCACCTACCCCGACTGGCCCGGCGGGTTGTACCTCTCGCCGGGGCTGGCGGGTTCGCGATCCGGCGGCCTGATCGCCTCCACCTGGGCAGCCATGGTCACGACAGGACGCGCCGGATACCTCGCAGCGGCCGAAGGCATCCTCGAGACCGCGAGCACCATCAAGGACGGCGTGGACGCAATCGACGGGCTCAAGGTCATCGGCGATCCGAAGTTCCTCGTCGCGTTCATGTCCGACCGCGACGAGGTGGACATCTACCTGGTCAACGACGCGCTGAAGAAGTCCGGCTGGCGGATGAATGCGCTGCAACTGCCCGCGGCCCTGCACTTCTGCGTGACCCGCCCCAACACGAAAGCGGGCGTGGCCGAGGCCTTCCTGGCAGATCTGCAGTCGGCCGTCGACTACGCCGTGGCCAACACGGGCACGCCCGCGGCCAGCGGTGCCATGTACGGCTTCGGCGGGACCCCGCAGGGCAACCAGACGATCAACACGCTGATGTCGGGGGTGCTCGACGCGATGCACGAGGTCGCTCCGGAATGACGTGGATCCTGGCCATCGACCTTGGAAACGGGGGGCCCAAGGTCGCTGCGGTTGACGTGTCCGGCGAGATCTTGGCCACGTGCTTCAAACCGGTGTCGGTCTACGTCGGCCGAGACGGTGCCGCGACCCAGGACGCGATCGAGTGGGAGATCGCGTTGCGTGCCGCGATCGACGACGTGACCTCGAAGGTGGATGCCGACGATCTGCACGCCATCGGGATCACCGGACAGTGGGGTTCAACCGTGCCGGTCGGGCCGGACAATGACCCCGCCGGCCCGGTGATCCTGTGGTCGGACACCCGCTCACGAGCCAACGTCGCGCGCATCATCGGTGGGCCGGTGAGTGTCGGCGGCTACGCCCCGCAGAAGGTCCTGCCCTGGTTGCGCATCACCGGCGGGGCGCCGAACCCGGCGGGCGCCGACCCGACCGGGCATGCGCTGCTTCTGCGCAACGAACTGTCCGACATCGGTGAACGCAGTCGGGTGCTGCTGGAACCTGTCGACTACCTGGGCTTCCTGCTGACCGGGCGAACCGTCGCCACGCCGGCGTCGATGACGGCCTCATGGCTGACGGACAACCACATCGGGGCGCCCTTCGGCTACGTCGATTCGCTGGTCGAGCGATCCGGTCGCAAGCGCGAGCTTCTGCCCGAACTCATTCCAACGGGTTCGGTCCAAGGTCCGCTGCTCCCCGACATGGCGCAGCGTCTGGGCCTCAAGCCCGGCGTCCCCGTCGCCTGCGGCATTCCCGATGTGCACGCCGCGATCATTGGAAGTGGTGCGGTTAAAGCCTTCGAGACACACCTGGCCGTCTCGACCACGGCGTGGTTCTCAGCGCCGGTGCCGTTCAAACGCACCGACATCCTTCGATCGATCGCGACGCTGCCCGGGTTGACCCCCGAGATGAACATCGTGGGCAACAACATCGAAACCGGGGGCGCCGCACTGTCGTGGTTGCGCGAACAGATCATCGCGCCTGCCGATGGACTCATGGGGGGCGGCAGCGGCATCGGTGCCGATGGAGCAGCACCCGTCGGCGAACAGCCGACCTACGAAGCCCTCACCGAACTGGCCGCGACAGCCCCCGCGGGCTGTGAGGGCTTGATCTTCACGCCTTGGCTGGCCGGGGAGCGCTCACCGGTGGAGGACAAACATCTGCGGGCTGCGTTCCTCAATCTGTCGTTCCGCAGCGACCGGGCGATGATGGTTCGCGCGGTCATGGAGGGCGTGGCCCTGAACATCAACTGGCTTTTCGTCTACTACGAGAAGTACCTCAAGCGCACCGTCCCCAGCATCCGGATCCTGGGCGGCGGTGCGCAGTCCGATCTTTGGTGCTCGATCATCGCTTCCACCCTCGACCGGCGCATCGAACAGGTCGCGGATCCGCTCAATGCGCAGTTGCGTGGCGTGGCCATGTGGGCCCGGGTTTGCCTGGGGGAATTGACCCTGGAGCAGGCAGCGCAGACCGTCCCCGTGGCCCAGGTGTTCGACCCGGTTCCCGGTGAGCGTGAGGTCTACGCCGCGAACTTCGCGGAGTACCGCAAGTTGTACGGATCGGTCAAGGGCTTCTACAAGCGTATGAACGGCTGAGGTTTCGCGCCCTGGTTAGAGGTTGTGCCGTTGGTTAGCGAAACAACGCGTGGATTCGCTAACGAGGACCACAACCTCTAACCAACGCATCTCATGGTTCCAGCGCACGAGCCAGCTCCTCCTCGAGGCGTTCTCGCAGCGGTTCAGCCACGGCTGGCAACTGGCCGGTGGCGAGGTTGACTCGGGCACGCTGCTGCAACCGTCGCGCCCCGGGCTGGTTCGCCCGAAGGGCATGGGTGAGGGCCACCGCCAGCTGCGCCATGCCCTGCCAGGCTGCCCGGGCCGGCGGTTCACTGGCCTTCCAGGCGGCCTCCAGCACCTCGTGGGCCTGGAACGGGAGACCCCTGTCGAGCAAGTCGGTGGCCGCCGGCACTACGGCCCCCGGATCCGGGTCGATGTCGTCGGGCAGCGGCGCCACACCGTCTGCTCCTGGCTCAAGCGGGCGCCCCAAGGCATCTCGAGGGCGGGCATTGCGTGGACGACCGGAGTCGTCCCGGTCACGCATCAGACCGACCCTTGACCGTCAAATAGACGCGGCGCACGTCAACAGCCTGTTGCAGCGACGCCCCGACATCTTCACTGAAGGAGGCCCGGTACACGTCGTCGGTGGCTGCGTAAACAGTCGTGTAGAAGGCAGCGAAAGCGCCGAGGAACGTGGACACACGGATGAGCGCGCGCGAGAGCACATGGTCGCCGCCAACCGTCCAGAAGACATCCACGGGCCCGAGATCCCCGATCCAGGTCTGCTGGATCGAGGCGTTGATCGCGATCACTCCGAAGACGATGAAGAACAGCCACACCAGCAGCCCGATCAGCGCGGCTTGGATGGCCTGGGTGGCGATGGCAGCCACCAACAGGTTGCGCTTCTGCGCGCGGCCCAGGCGCGGATCCACCGCCTCGGTCAAGCCATGCGCCTGTTGGTCCATGGGGCTGTCCTGGCACGACGCCCGGACCCGGTCCATGTCCGAGGCCGGATCGAGGGCCGCGATCTGTTCGCGCGTGCGCTCCAGCGTTACCAGCAGACCAAGGAGCAACAACAGTCCGGAACTGGCCCACAGCAGCGTGGAGTCCAATGTCGCGGACACCTGCCAGACCTCCGTGTTGATGAACAGCACGATCAGCACGATCAGCAGCAGAGGGAGGGCCTTCGTGGCCACTACATAGAGATCGCCCGCGCTGCGCATCGTCTGCCGGATCCCCCAGACGACCATCGAGATCATCGCGAACCGCGTCACGACGTAGATGATCCCGAGAAGTAGGACCTGCAAGAACAGGGCCCCAGCGATGTTGCCAACGGTGACAGGGCGTGCCGCGGCGGCCGTCCCGACAACCTCGTCGATCACGCCGACCAGCAGGAATCCGACGAGCACCGGCCATCCGACCCGATCCGAGGGTGCGAACCAGTATCCCCGCCTGTACTTCGACCACAACCCCACCCCCAAGAGCACCAGCCCTGCCACAACCAGGGTTACGAGGGGCAATGCCAGGGTGACTCCAGACACCGCCGAGCCGATGGCCGAGATGAGTTGGACCACGACGATCACCACGAGCGCGGGTAGCGCCCGGGTCCAGATGTGTTTGGCCGAGCTGTAGTCATCCACGAACTGGGGCAGGCCTTTTCGGGCGAACCAGGTCTCTGTGCGACGAACGGGATCCACGGGTGAACCGTAGCGACTCAAACCGGGTCCAGTCCGATGATCGCGCCCACCTCGGGAAGTGATCCTTCGTGCACGTAGGTGACGGTCTCGCCCGCGACGGTCCCGGTCACCAGGTACCGCCCCGCGCTGAACGCGTGGCCGGTGACCTCCAAGGACCATCGTCCACCCGGCTTCTGGCGCAGGGCATCTGGCGGGTACGGCGTGCCGTCGAGTACGGACAAGCCGACCAGGCGGGCGACGTAGGCGTCCACTGGATCTTCCCAGAGACGCTGGGGTGTGCCGACCTGCACGAGAACGCCTTCACGCAGAACCGCAACCCTGTCCGCGATGGTGAAGGCCTCATGCCGGTCGTGCGTCACGGCCAGGACGGTGACCCCCGCAGCCCGTAGCAGGCGTTGCACGTCGAGCACAAGTTCCGCCTTGAGGACCGCGTCCAACGCACCGAAAGGCTCGTCGAGCAGAAGCACCTGCGGGTCCGGCGCCAATGCCCGTGCCAGCGCCACCCGTTGGGCCTGACCACCGCTGAGCGTGTCCACCGAGCGGGGACCGAAGTCCTCAAGTCCCACCAGGGCCAGCAACTGCTCGACACGCTGCGGATCCTTGGGCCGGATCCCGAAACCCACGTTGGCGGCCACATCCAGATGGGGGAACAACAGACTGTCCTGGAACATCATCCCCAGACCGCGCTTGTCGGGCGCAGCCCCGTCCACGGACCTGTCGCCGATCCCGACGTGGCCCTCGTATTCCAGCAGACCGGCGATCGCCCTGAGCAGGGTGGACTTGCCGCCGCCGCTCGGCCCGAGCACACAGACGATCTCCGCCCCACCGACAACGAGATCGATACCGCGCAGAACCGGGGTCCGGTCGTACTCGACTCGCAACTGCTCGACCCGCAGCATCAGAACACCACCGCCTTCCCGAGCCGGATTCGGTCCACCAGGACGACGACGAGCACAGTGATCATCATGAGCACCGTGCTGGCAGCGTAGGCGGCAGCGACAGTCAGTTCGCCGGGCCTCGCGAGCAGCCTCGAGATCGCCACCGGCAGCGTCGGGTCCGCGGGGCTCGCCAGGAACACGGTGGCGCCGAACTCACCGATGGTGACTGCGAATGCGAACCCGACGGCCACGGCGAAGGCGGGTAGCACCAAGGGGACCGCGACGGTGCGCACGGCGTTGCCCGGGCTGCGGCCGAGCACCGCGGCGACCTCCAACAACCGGCCGTCGAAGTTCTCAAGTGCCGGCGTGAGCACTCGCACGACGAAGGGGACTGCGACCAGCGTCTGTGCCAGGACTATGAGCAGCCCGGTGTTGCGCAGGTCCACGGGTGGCCGCCCGAAGGCCAACAGCATGCCCAGCCCGACGGTCACCGCCGAGGTGCCCAAGGGCAGCAGCAGTAGAGCGTCGATCGAGCCCAGCCACCGGCCCCGCCGCGACCTGGCCAGGCCGAGCGCTGCCGAACCACCCACAAGCACCGCGAGGACGGTGGCGGCTGTAGCAGTGCGTAGAGAAGCCAGGACTGCTGCCCACGGATCCACCGAGTTGGTGCTGCCGGATTCGCCGAACAGCGTTTGCCAGCCGGCCAGGCTGAACGTGTTGTCGATGACGACCGAACGGGCAAGCACGACGGCCAATGGAAGCAGCACCAAGACCGCCGTGCAGAGAGCCACAGCGATCACGATCGGTCTTTCGGCACCGCGCGGCGGGCGTGCCACATCCACGGCCGCACTGGTGGTGGTCCCCCGGCTACCACCCAGGACCACCAGCATCGCCACCACAGCCAGCAGTTGCAGCAATGACAACGCCGCGGCGGCCGGAAGGTCGAGCAGCAGCGCGGTTCGGCGGTAGATCTCGACCTCGACGGTGCGCAGTTGCCCGGCACCGAGCACTTGGACCACACCGAAGGAGGTGAAGCAGAAGAGGAACACGATCGCGGCACTGGCGCGCACGGACGGTTTGACCAACGGCCAACTGACCCGCGCGAAGGCCTGCCAGCGGGAAGCCCCTAGGACCCGCGCTGCCGCGGTCAGGTCAGGATCCAGCCCGGACAAGGCACTTCCCACCACCCTGATGACGACGGCCAGATTCAGGAACATGTGCGCCAGCACCAAGCCCCACAGTGAGCCGGACAGGTCGACACCGAGCATTCCCTTCGGTCCCACCAGAGCCAGGAAGGCTGCGCCCACCACGACGGTGGGCATGACGAATGGCACCAGGACGAGCGCCCGAAGAACCGATCGACCGGGAAACCGGAAGACCGCAAGCACGTATGCGGCAGGCATCGCGATCACCAGCGTGGCGACAGTCGACAAGCCCGCCTGCAGCGCCGTGAATCCCAGGACCCGCCAAGTGCCCGGTGCAATCAGCGTGGCCCACAACTGCAAAGAACCTTCGGCCATCCCGACCCGGATGACTGCGGTCACCGGGACTATGAAGAGCAGAAGCAGGAAGACCAGCGGGACCGCCAGCAGCGCGTTGCGCCCGGCCCTTACTGACCCATGATGGACGACCATTGGTCTATCCATTCGTCCCTGTTTTGCGCGATCGCTTCGGGATTCACAACCACGGGGTCGGTGGGGGGCGCGGAGTACTTGGTGAAGGCGGCCGGCACCCGGGCATCAGGCATCACCGGGTAGACGAACATCTGCTCACCGACCTGGTTCTGGAACTCCGGCGAGAGCATGAAGTCGATGAGGGCCTTAGCGCCCTGCGGATTGGCCGCACCGGTGAGAACCCCCGCGTACTCGACCTGCTGGAAGCAGTCCGAGTCCACGTTTACGGTCGGTGGCGCACTGCCTGGGTCCTTGCTGAACATGGATTCGGCCGCTGGACTGGTGGAGTAGGACACCACGATGGGCCGGGTGCCTTCGCCGGAGCCGCCGGAGAACTGCTGGTAGTACGCGTTCTCCCAGCTGTCGACGACCTTGACGCCGTTGTCCTTGAGTTCCTGCCAGTACTGCTGCCAGTCCGGCTGGCTAACGATAGTGCTCAACAGAAATGCCAGACCAGGCGAAGATGTGGCCGGGTTCTGCACCACCGTGAGGTCCTTGAACTCCGGCTTCACGAGATCGGCGGGTGTGCGTGGCGGCTGCTTGTCTACGAAGAAGTCCACGTCGTAGTTGAGGCACACCGCTCCTGTGTCGATCGGGGTGACGCCCGGTTGAACCAGGTCGGCGGGTGCGTTCGGCGCTGTGTAGTCGGAGAAGACCCCGGCCTGCTGTGCGCGGCTCAGAAACGTGTTGTCCACCCCGAACAGCACGTCGGCCTGAGGTGCGCCGGCGGACAGGACAGCGGCGTTGACCAACTGCCCGGTGTCACCGTTCTGCACGATCTTGACGTCGTAACCGGTGTCCCGCTCGAAGTCGGCCAGCACCTCCTTGGACATAGCGAACGAGTCGTGGGTCAGCAGGACGACCTCGGTTGGCGTTGAGGGCGGGGCAGCCGGCGCGGATGAGCAGGCACCGATCACGAACAGCACCGGTAGGAGCAGAATCTTCTTCACAATTCCTCCGCTGGCATTACCCAGATCAGGTTCGGCGGGTCGGCCACGCGTTCGGTGACCCTCTCAGCCCGGCTGCCCCGAGCTCCCCTTGTGCTGCCCAATGTACCCCCCTCTGGTGGCGGTCACGCCCCCGCCGCCGAAGGCCATACCCCCACCGCCGGGCAATGCTGGAGTCCGGCAACTCAGTGGCCGGTTTCCAGCATCGCCAAAGGCGCGAGCCCGCCCGGCCGACCCCGGTTAGGTTGGAGCGGTGGACGCTGAATGGTTCGGGTACGCCGGGGCTGTTCTCATGACGTCAATGGCGCTGCCCCAGATCGCTCGTATCGTCCGGGACCGCAGTGCGGCGGGCGTGAGCCTGTTGACCTGGTGCATCTTTGGATTGTCGGGGGTCGCCTGGCTTGCCTACGGGCTCATCCTGGGTGCCCCCGCGATCATCATCGGAAACCTCACATTCGTGGCCACGACCCTGCCGGTGATCATGCTCCTGCTGCGCCGTCAGCGGGCCTGGGCTCTGGCTGCCGCGATCGCGGTGCCGCTGGCGGCCGCCGTGGCGGCCGTCCTGGTACTCCAGCGCGCCCCGGCCGTGGTCCCCTCGAGCATCGGGGTCCTGTGCGGCATCCTGACCACTGTTCCGCAGTTGATCGAGTCCGTGCAGCGCCGCAGGGCCGGCATGGTCTCTGAGGTGTCCATGGCCACACTCGGCCTGCTACTCGCCGGGCAGTGCCTTTGGCTGTCCTATGGACTGGCCCGTCCCGACCTTCCCATGATCATCACAAACGTCATCGCGGTCAGCGTCACGGTCAGCCTGATCGTCGTGGAGGCGAGCGCGCGTCGGCCGGTCCCTCACTAATACCCCCCATAGGTATAATGAGGGCGTGCCGATCTGTCCGTTGACCGCCTTCGCCCAATGGAGTGCACGTCGCTGGATCGTTGCAGCCACTGTCGCACTGGCCACCTTCTTCGCTCTGGGACTGACAACGGCGGTGATCGCCAACCCGGCGTTCGGTCGCAGCATCGCGCCGACGGACTGGGCAATGGAGGTCCTGGTCGCCACTGCAGTGCTCACGGGGCTGTTGACCGCCACCTACGTGACCGACGGCCGATCGGAAGGCCTGGACAAGCGCGGCACTCTCGGGGCGTTCCTGTCCTACCTGGCCATCGGTTGTCCTGTCTGCAACAAGTTGGCCCTCATCGCGCTGGGCAGCACCGGGGCGATCACGTTGTTCGCCCCGCTACAGCCGTACCTCGCACTGGCGGGTTTGGTGCTGCTGGCCTGGGCACTGCTCATCCGACTACGAGGAGAGATGACATGCAGCATCAGCCTGCCCCCGAGGGAGTCCGAGCACAGCAACCGCTGAGGTTCAGGCTCGAGTCGTTCGCCCCTGCTTGGGGCGCCTCTGTCATGGGCACCTCGATCGTGGCCACTTCGATGGCGGTCATCGGTTGGTGGCCCTGGTTGTCCAGAGTCATGCTCGTCGTCTCGTCAGTGCTGGCCGTGGCTGTACTCGCCCTGACTGCGGCGCGCTGGATCCGCCATCGAGACGCCGCACTGGCAGACCTGCGACACCCGGTCAAGGGCGCGATGACGGCCACTGCGGCAGGCGGGATGCTGGCGTGGGCCGTAGCCCTGTCCAGAGTGGGCGAAGGCTGGCTTCCTGGAACGCCACTGCTCGTCGTGGTGGCGACTCTGACCGCAATCGGCGCGGCGTTGGCTCTGGTGATCGGCTGGGAGTTCATGGCCACTGCTTTCACCGGCGAAGGCACGCCCATGGACCAGGTCACGGGGGCGTGGTTCATCCCGCCTGTGGTCACAATCATCGTCCCCCTCGCGCTGGTGCCTCTAGCCGCACAACTGCCCCAAGCCGCGCAGACACTGATGGTGCTCGGTTGGGCGATGCTAGGGATCGGCGCGGTGCTCTACTTCTTGGTCACCGCAGCACTCTTCCTGCGTACGATCACCCATCCCCTGCCGCCCGCTGCGCTTGCCCCGACGTTGGTCATCGGGGTCGGCCCCGCCGGCTTGCTGGGCTTGGACATCCTGCGCCTGGGCGGACCGGACAACCCCGCGTTCCTGGCCGCCGCAACGATGATGTGGGGGTTCGGGCTGTGGTGGCTGGTCGCAGCGATCATGGTGCTGCGCCGGGGCTATGACAAGATCGGATTCTCGCTTGCCTGGTGGGGTTTCATCTTCCCGTTCGGCGCCTGGACGGTCGCCACCACCGTGCTCGCGCAGGCGTGGGACGTCGGTCTGCTCACAGCGCTGGCGTGGATCGCAACGGTGACGCTGACCATAGGCTGGGCGGTCATCGCGGCGCGCACGCTCAAGGGCGTGCACGACGCCAGCATCTGGAAGGCCTGACCCTACTCGTCGGCGATCGCGGCCAAGATGTCCAAGCGGGCAGCGCGACGAGCCGGCACCACGGCCGCCAGCACACCGATCACGATGGCCAGCCCGAGAATGACCAGCAGGGTCGCCATCGGGATCACCAACACCTCGATCCCGTCATCAGAGAGCGCGGCGCGCAAACTGGTACCCGCCAGCAAACCGACGAGGATGCCGGCCACGGCGCCCGTGATGGCCACCAGCACCGCCTCCCAGCGGATCATCCGTCGGACTTGCCTTCTCGAGGCACCGACGGCACGCAGCAGGCCGATCTCACGGGTGCGTTCGAGCACCGACAGGGCCATGGTGTTCACCACGCCGAGCGCCGCAATAAGAATGGACAGGCCGAGCATGCCGTAGATCAGGTAGAGCAACTGGTTGATCGTCTGGGAGTTCTGCTCCTTGATCGACGCCTGGTCGAGTACCTGCAGCAACGGGTTCTCGTCGGTCACGGATTCCACTGCCGACAATGCGGTCGCAGGATCGGCACCCGGGTCGAGCACGACATACAGAAGTGTGTCCTGGGAGGCACCCCCCACTGCCCGATAGTCGTCCTTGGGGATGACCAGACCACTGATCAGTCCCGCGTCGGGTGGTTCGAAGAGGCCTTGCACGGTAAACGACCTCGACTGCCCACTGGGGAACAAGGCGGTCACCCGGTCCCCCACCCCAACCCCGGCGTCGGCGGCCCATTCACTGTCCGCGATCGCCGTGCCCTGGGTCAACTCCCCCACCTGCCCGGCGGTCACGTTGAGGTCGAAGACACTCGAGATCGGTCCACCTCCGGCCGCGGAGATGAGCTGGTCCTCGCCGTCCACGCGGGCGGGCCCGGCTGACTGACTGACCACGTACTCGACCTCCGGGAGTTCACGCAACTTGCTGGCGATGTTGGTGCTGAAGGGGTTTCCGGTAGCTGTGGCGACCACGTAGTCGGCCCCGAAAGCGCGGTCGATCAGTTGGTTGATCGACTCCCGAGCCGACGCCACCACAACCGCAACTGTCGTGACCAGTGCAAGTCCGATCAGCAGGGCGGAGGCGGTGGCGGCCACACGCCGTGGCCCGCGCTCGGCGTTGCGTCCGGCCAGGCGCCCGGACACACCGGCCGCCCCCAGCACCGCGGAGGCGACCCTGGCCACGAGGATCGCCAGGACCGGGGAGAGCATGACAACCGCCACGAGCAGACCGAGAGCGGACAGCGCGACAAGCTGGATCTGCGGGTCGGAACCGTAGGCAGACGCCAAGCCGGCCGCGGACGCGACCAGCAGCAGCCCTCCGAGGACTGTGCGGATCTTGCCCGGCTTCTCGACCGGACTGGACGCCTCACGCAGTGCCGCGATGGGTGGGGTGCGCGCCGCTCGCATCGCCGGCAGTAGCGCAGAGACGACCGTGACGACAATCGCCAGGACCCCCGCCCAGACAACTGCTTGCCCGGTCAGGGCCACCCCCGAGGTCAAGGAAAGACCGATCTGACCGAGCAGCGCGACCAACAGAACTGCGATGAGGTATCCGAGCCCGATGCCGATCACCGCGGAGATGAGGGCCAGCACCACGGCTTCCAGCAGCACCGACGTCAGAACCTGCCGACGCGATACACCTACTGCGCGCAGGAGGGCCATCTCGCGACCACGCTGGGCCACCAGCATGGCGAATGTGTTGTAGATCAGGAAGGCCGCGACGAACAACGAGATCCCCGCAAAACCGACCAACGCGTAGGTGATGAACCCCAGACCCTGCGCAAGGGCGTCGCTGGACTCCTCCACCTGCTGGGCACGGGTCTTGACCGTGAACCCATCACCCAGTTCGGCGGAGATGTTGTCGGCCACCTGTTGATCGGTGAACCCGTCCTGGACAGCGACCTCGACGAACTGCCACTTGCCCGGTTCGGTGAACAACTCCTGGGCTCTATCGGCGGTGAAGGCGGTGATGGTGGCCCCAGCCAGTCCACCGGTCTCGCCGTACCTGAACACCCCGACGAGGTCGACCTTGATCCGACCCGTTGGGGTCACCATCGTCACCTCGTCGCCAATGGGGATGTCCAACTTGGGGAAGGACACCTCGTCAACGACGATCTCCCGGTCGTTCTGTGGTGCCTGGCCCTGCGTGATGTTCGCGACTGAGAGGTCCGGGTCGGACTGCCAGTTGGTTCCGGCGGAGGGCGGGCCGTTCCCGCCCACCACATCCCCTTCTGCGTCCAGCAGGTAGGCCCCGTTCTGGAAGATCGAACCGCCGGCCTTGTTGACCCCCTCGACGGCTGCCACCTCATCGACCACGTTCTGTGCGATGAGCTGGACCTGGTCGTCACCAGTGTTCTGCGTTATGTCCTCCGACACCGCCGTCGTGCGCGTTACCAGCACGTCCTGTGCGTTGCTTTCGAAGATGTCGGTGAACGTGCGGTCCAACGTGTTCGTGAGCATCAGCATGCCGGTCACGAACGCGACGCCGAGGAACACGGCTGCCGCAGTCAGCAGCAGTCGCAATTTGTGGGCAGCAAGGCTGCGCAGGGTGATTCGAAGCATCACCTCGAGGGTAACGAGGGTGCCGACATCGCGCCGCACCGCTGTGGATCAGCCGGTAGTGGCCTGTTCCACCGCAACGCTGCCGTCACCTTCGAGCGCCTTGCGGATCACATCCACGTAGGTCTTGATGCCCTCGGTTGTCAGGTGCGTGCCGTCGTAGACGAAGTACTCGCGGTGGCCTTCGGCTGCGGCAGCCCAGTCGGCGATCCGCACATTGTCGAACTGGTTGACCATGCCCCGGATGTTGCGATTGGAGTCCTCTTCCCAGGTGTTGGGCGTGTGGACGGTCACCAGCACGACCTGTTTGTCGGTCAACCCATCAAGGGTGTTCTTGAGCATGTCCCAATAGGCGGTGCCGTTCGTACCCGCATGGATGACGACGACATCGCGCAACTGACCCGCGGCCTTTCGTGCCTCGATGCGTTCAACGATCTGCGGGAACTGCCGAGAGACCGCGGCGTCCACTGTCGTGTCGAAAGCGCTCTCCAGGGCCCCGCTGGCCCCGAGCATCACGGAGTCGCCGATGGCGGTCATGGGCCGCTGCGAGAGGTCTGCCCCTCGGGCAACCGGCGCTGATGGCTGTGAATCCTGGGAGTCCTGGCCCTTATCCGAGGCGGGTTGCGGGGTGCTCAAGTCCTGGCCGACGGACTCAAGGCCGTGCAGGTAGTCGTCGGCGCTGGGCGCCGGGATGGCCGCCAGAGCGGTTCCGGCCGCGAACACCACCGCCGCGAACCCTGCCACCACGCCCGCCGCCCGGGCACCAGCGTAGGCCGCCCCACGCTCGCGCCACCGCTTCCAGGCACCGGCCAGGGCACCCCGACGGATGGGCATCTCGAGGTAGCGGTAGGAGATCTCGGCGACCCCGAACGTGAGACCCATACGCAGGATCCACGCGGGAAGGCCGTCGAAGGGCAGGTCGATCCCCGGCCTTGTGACCACGAAGATCGGCCAGTGGTACAGGTACAGGCCGTAGGAGCGCTCCCCGATGTAACGCATCGGCTGCACAGCGAGCACCGATCCGAAGCCGAAAGCCGGATGGGTGGCCGCGGCGATGATCACCGCGGTCAGCGCAGAGACCAACAGGAAACCGCCGCGGTACAACCAGGCACTGTCCTGGGAGACCGTGTGGAAGATCCAGAACAGCCACCCCACCGCACCCAATGCCACGGCCCACAGAATCAACTTCGCCCCGCCCGCAACCCGATGGGGCAGTGCGCCCGGTCGCCAGACGGTGGCCAGAGCGGCGCCCAGCAGAAGCCCCATGCAGTGGGTGTCGGTGCCGAAGTACAAGCGACTCGCGTCACCTGCTGCCGGTAGGTTCCAGGCGAACGAGCCAATGGCCATGAGCAGCGTCGAGGCCAGCGCCACGATCAGGGCCACTCGGCCCACGCCGGGCCGGCCGCGCCACCGGTACAGCAGCACGAGGGCAAGTGGCCAGAGCAAATAGAACTGCTCCTCGACGGCCAGCGACCAGAGGTGCTGCAGCATCGGGGGTCTGCCCATGGCCTCGAAGTAGGAGAGGTCCGAGGCGATGTACCACCAGTTCGTCACGTAGGCCGCAGACGCGATGGCGTCCTCACGGAACTGCGCTGCCGCGTCCCTTGCGAACAGAAGCACCAGCACGGCCGACAGAGCCAGAGTGGCGAACAGCGCCGGCAGCAGCCGTCGGGCCCGGCGAAGGTAGAACTGCCCGAAGGAGACCGACGATGTGTGTTCGATCTCCTGAAGCAGAAGGCTGCTGATCAGGAACCCGGACAAGACGAAGAAGACATCCACACCGAGGAAACCACCGGGTACCGCGACCAGACCGGAGTGGTACAGCAGAACGGCAAGGACCGCGATCGCCCGGATCCCGTCAAGGCCGGGGATGTAGCCCATCTTCGGCGAGGCCCGGCGCACGTCGGTTGCGTGCTTGGGCACCACCGCGACAGACACCCCGACCTCTTCTCAACGATGCGCAGGACAACAGATTCTCCATGGTACGTCTGGTTTTGGGCCCCTCGAGGCAGATCGCACGCGTGGCGTGGACACGATGACGGGCTGAACGGAGGTTGGCACAGCCACGCGAGCACGGTTTACTACGCACATGTCCAGAACCCTGATTGCGCTCGGCGCAACCGCCTTGGCCCTTCCCCTCGTGGCCGCGCCCGCCTCAGCCGATCCAGTTGTGGACGGGCAGTTCGCGGTCAGTGCGGTGGGCACGAACAACCAGATCGCTGCGGGACCGGACTCCAACATCTGGCTCACCCTCGACGCCAGTGCCACCAACGACCTGGCGAAGATCACCCCCGACGGTGTGGTCACTGAGTTCAACCCTGCGGCGATCACAGACCCAACCGGGATCACGGCCGGTCCGGACGGGAACCTCTGGGTGACCCAGAGCGGAGGGGTGGCGAAGTTCTCCCCGGCCGACCCCGCCAGTGCGGTGGCCACCCCCATCGCAGCCATCACCGACGCGAGGGCGATCACCGCCGGACCTGACGGCAACCTATGGACGGGTTCGGACACGAAACTGGTGAAGATCCCCCCGGCCAACCCCGCAACCGCCACATCGTTCACCGTTTTGACCCAGGCCCGATGGATCACCTCCGGGACCGACGGCAACCTCTGGGTAGCCGACGGGATCGGTGGTGAGCGGGTCGTGCGCGTCACCCCGGCCGGCGTAGCCACCCCCTACCCGACCGGTGGCGGCCCCCAGGGAATCGCCGCTGGGCCCAACGGACAGGTCGCCTACAGCAACCCGATCGCCAATCCTCAGGAGGTCGGCCGGATCACCGACCCCGGACCTGCGCAGGGGACAACTACTCCGCTTGCAGATCCCACCGGGGTGGCGTTCGGTGCCGACCAGGCCTACTGGTTCGCCCAGTTCGGCACGAACAACCTCGGACGACTGACGACCGACGGGACCTATTCCACACTGCCCGTCGCCGCGAACACAGGCCCCCGCCAACTGACACCCGGACCAAACAACACCTTGTGGGTCACACTCGACACCGCCGAGAAGGTCGCCCGCGTGACCGGAGTGAACCCGCCAGCACCACCGAACCCCACGCCCACACCGAACCCTGCGTTGGACACCACGATCACCAAGGCCCCGAAGAAATTGGTGCGCACCGGCAAGGCCCGCGCCAAAGTGAAGGTCCGCTTCACCGGGACAACAGGGGCGATGTTCCAATGCCGGCTCAACAAGCGCGGCTGGGTGCCGTGTTCCTCACCGAGGTCCCTGAAGGTAAAGCCGGGCAAGTACACCTTCCGGGTACGGGCGGTGTTGAGCGGTACGGCCGACCCGACCCCTGCGAAAGCGAAGTTCCGCGTCAAGCGCCGCTAGCACCTTCGTGGATCCAACCGAGCCAGCCACCTCGAGGCGGACGTAGGGCGGCTTTCGTCGCCCGCTCCTCGCGCACTCTGGCATCGGCCACGGGCAGCCTGGCCACAGTGATCGTCTCGGGGAAGTGTGTGGTCGCGAAGGCTTGCAGCCCCGTGCCCAGTGCCAGTACCGCGCGATCCCCGAACCGGATGTGACGGTCGTGTCCGAACCGTTCGACCTTGCCGTGACCCCGCACCCGCTCGGGCACAAGGACCACGTCGAGGCTGACCTGGCGTCCGACTGCCTGCAACAGGCGTCCGAACGCCAACGACATGACATCCTCGTCGAAGCGGTCGCCATTCTTGGCTCGTTCGTCGGTCACCGAGGTGATCACCCGGACCTTGCGACCCGGGTGCATGCAGACTCGCGAGAGGAACCAACTCAGGCCGTCACCGTTCTGAGTCTCGTGCACGTAGCGGCGAGCCACCTGCTGACCGGCGTACTTGTCATAGATCACGATCGGGCTGGACGACTGCACAAGCGGACCGAACCGCTGCTCCCACTCCACTTCGCGATTGCCACCCTCGCGCAGAGGGGCCTCGATCACATGGCGGGCCGCCAGCACCGTGGTCGTGCGCCCCGCAGTCGTGATCCGGCCGATCTCGATCAGCCCGCCCGGGGTCTGGGTGGAGAACTCATCGGTCGCCACACCGAGCAGTTCGGCCTGGTCGGCCTCAACCAGTACCAGCGACACCGCCGGGGCCAGGTGTGTCTCCAGGACAGCCGAGTCCAGAAGCTCCCCCAGCCCGGGGCGCAGAGCAGGGTCGGCGACCTCGACGCTCACCCTTCGCGACGAGAGGATCGCCTCCCAGGACTTGGCCAGCGATGTCGGCATCTCGCGTACGGCTTGCACGAAGATCTCCAAGTCCTCCGCGCAGGTGAAGACCAAGTGGCCGTGCACGCTCAGGTCCTCCAACAACTCCTCGTGCAGGGCACGGCGCAGAGCTGGATCGTCTGCGCGCTCCTGCAGCGCAGCCGCACTGATGCTCACCCCGAACACCGAGCGGGCGCTCACGACCACCCCGGAAGCACTTCTGCCAGGCGCTCTTCGAAGAAGTCCCCCGGCCAGCCGTCGATGAGCTCGCCGCGGTCGCTGACCTCCAATTGGCGCACAAAGGCCGCAGCATCGTCGTGCAGGTCGACGTAGAGGATGCGCAGATCCGCCGCCGCGAACGAACCTTCCCGGATCCTGCGCAGGATCCGAAGCACCAGATGTTCCGAATGGGTCTCGATCAGCAGTTGTCCGCGCCCGGAGGTGACGGTGTCGATGAACAGGTCGCCCACCGCCGACTGCAGCCGCGGGTGCAAGTGCACCTCCGGCTGCTCCACGATGATCATGCCGCCATCGCTCACACAACACTGCGTGATGACAGGCAGCAGCTGCCCCACCCCGTATCCGACGGCACGCGGCGACACCAGGACCGGCGGGTCGTGACGGACGTCCTCGAGCGCCAGCACGGTGAAGTCACCCGCGGAGATCACGATGTCGTGCGAGACCGGGGCGAGCATCCTGACCCGGTAGCCAAGCCCGAGATGCTGGCACCACTCGTTCACCTGCCCGAGCAGGTCGTCCTCGTCGTGGAGCAGTTCGACCATTCGTTCCCCGGCCGGTCCCACATACCTGTCGCCGCCTTGCCCGACCACCGTCGTGCGCTTGGCCTGGGCCCGCATCGGCCCCAGGAAGTAGACATGGCTGAGCACGTCGTAGATCTCCGGGGCGAGTTGACGGGCAAGCGGCGCACCGGGTTGCCCCGCCCAGGGCCGTGGTCCGCTGACGAAGCCCCGTTCGCTGCCGTCGTCCACCTCGAGTCGCGTCCGCAACGCCGCGCGGCGCTCAGGATCCCAGTGGAAGACCCCGGTTGCCGCGTGGCGCTGACCCGGTGCGCTGGTCCAGCCGAATCCCAAAGTCATAGGCAGGGACTCGTCGTGATGGTGGATCGCCATCCTGAACGTGCCGCCCTCGACGAGTTCGCCGGACATGTTCAGGATCTCCGGGCGCGCAGCCGTCTGCTGAAGCATGGGCAGTACGGACAGCAGACTGCTCTTGCCCGCGGAGTTCGGACCGAAGACCAGCGTCAGGGGCCCGAGCTCGACGGTGGTCGGATCAGGGCCGTATGACCGCAGTCCCCCGACGGTCAGGTCTGTGACCAGCACGCGTCAGGAGACGACCTTCCAGTTCAGGTTGGCCGCGGACTCGCTACCCAGTTTGACCTGCACCCGGTAACTGGTCCCGCTGCTGCTTCTTGCCTTGCAGTAGAAGATCTTGCCCTTGGCCCAGGTGACCTTGTTCGGGCACTTCACGGTGACGTTGATGTTGGCCTGCGAGTTGAAGCCCCGCTTGATGTTGCGTTCCAACTTGGGGATTTTGACGGTGCTCGCAGCATTCGCGGGCCCTACAAAGGCGATCGGCGCGGCGATCAGGGGAACTGTTACTGCGAGCGCGGTGGTCCGGCGCATGGCACCCTCCTTGAGTTGGGGCCAGCGTACGCTTCCAACAGTCGCAATGACACCCTCACCTCAACAACTGAGCCGCCTCCAGCGCCCAATACGTCAGCACGATGTCGGCCCCTGCCCGCACACATCCGGTGATCGACTCCATGATCGCCTGCTCGCGGTCGATCCATCCGCGCTCGGCGGCAGCCTCGAGCATCGCGTACTCGCCGGATACTTGGTAGACGGCCACCGGAACGGTGCTGGACTGCGCCACCGCAGCCACGATGTCCAGGAAGGCTGGTTTGACCATCACGACGTCGGCACCCTCGGCGAGATCGAGGTCCAGTTCCCGAAGGGACTCCCGGGCGTTGCCGACATCCTGCTGGTATGTCCGCCGGTTGCCTTTCAGAGTACTGTCGACCGCCTCCCGGAAGGGGCCGTACAACGCCGTGGCGTACTTGGCGGTGTAACCCATGATGGCCGTGTTGATGAAGCCCTCCGCGTCCAGCGCCTCGCGCACCGCGGCGACCTGACCGTCCATCATGCCGCTGAGACCTACCATGTCGACCCCGGCGGCTGCCAGCACAACAGCCATCTGCTGGTATCGCACCAACGTCGCGTCATTGTCGACCTCGCCGTCGCGCAGGACACCGCAGTGGCCGTGATCCGTGAACTCGTCCAGACACAGGTCCGCCTGCACGACCAGCCTGCCCGCAGCCGCTTCCACCGCCACCTCGACTGATCGCGCGAGAATGCCCTGCGGGTCGGTGCCCGATGATCCGATGTCGTCCTTGTGCGCGGGTATACCGAAGAGCATGATGGCGCCAAGGCCTGCCCGAGCAGCTTGGTCGACCACCTCGGGCAGGGTCTGCAGCGTCTGCTGATGAACACCGGGCATGGAACTAATGGCGCGCGGGCTCGTCAGCGACTCGGCCACGAAGACGGGTAGCACCAGTTGCGCCGGGTGCACCCGGGTCTCGCTGACGAGACGCCGGAGCGCATCGGTGGCCCGCAGCCGGCGCGGCCGGATCATGCCTTCGCCGCGCGCCGACGCCCCGCACCCCTGCGCTTGGATGGCCGCCACGTGCGCTCCCCACTCTCCAGCGCGGTCTGCCGCAACGACTCACCGTGATCGGCCAGGGCCGCGACAAGGGCATCGATCTTGGCTTGGGCCGGCTGTACCGAGACCTTCAATCCGTGCTCGGTCGCGGTGGCGGCCGTCTCCGGGCCGATGGCCGCGATCACGGTCGTGGCATGGGGTTTGCCGGCAATGCCGACGAGGTTGCGCACGGTGCTCGACGAGGTGAATACGACCGCGTCGAATCCGCCGGTTTTGATGGCCTCCCGGATGTGTGCGGCAGGCGGTGCTGCCCGAACGGTCCGGTAGGCGGTGATGTCGTCGACCTCCCAGCCCAGCTCCTCGAGGCCCGCGACCAATTTCTCTGTCGCGATGTCGGCGCGGGGCAGGAACACCCGACCGATCGGGTCGAGCTCCGGGTCGCGGTCCGGCCAGACCTCGAGCAGTCCCGCTGAGGACTGTGCGTCGGCCGGCGGGACCAGGTCCGCACGCACGCCGAACTCCTGAAGTGCGGCTGCGGTCGACTCCCCAATGGCAGCGATCTTGAGCCCCGCCAGGTGGCGGGCGTCCAGTCCCCGCTGCTCGAAGCGTTCCCGTATGGAGCGCACAGCATTGACGCTGGTGAACGCGATCCACTGGTAACGCCCGGATTCGATGCCTTCGATCGCCCGCTCCATCTGCTGAGGCGTGCGGGGCGGCTCCACACTGATCGTGGGGACCTCGACCGGCACGGCCCCGAACAGCCGCAACTGCGCTGAGAGTTCCCCTGCCTGGTCCTTGGTGCGCGGCACCAGTACCCGCCAGCCGAACAGGGGCCGGCTCTCGAACCAGCCCAGGTTGCTGGCCGAACCGACCGCATCGCCGATGTACACGTCGCCATTGCCGTTCAGCTTCGCGGCCTTCAGGTCGGCTGCGGCGTCAGCCAGCGTGGTCACGATCGTCTGCTGCTCGACCGTGGTGCCACCCCTGACGACGACCATCCCGGTCGATGGTGTGCGCCCGGCAGCCAGTGCTGCTTTCGCGATGCCCGCTGCCGAATCGGCCGCGTTGCGGACCACCACGGTCGCTGATGCGTCAGCCAGCGTGTCGGAATCCACCTCGCCTGACAGAAGGTCCACGACCCGCAGTTGCTTGGACTTGGGACCCACCAGGCCGATGCCGGCATAGGCGGCCACACCGGTCACGTCAGCGGCTGACGGAAGGATCTCGAACGGGGCCTTCGCACGGTGGATGACCTTGGCCTCGGCACTGGCGCGACCGTCGAGCAGTGGGTCGCCGGCGTACAGCCGCACTGCCCGGCGTCCGGCGCGTGCCTGCTCGACGAGAGCCTTGGCGACGGTGGGGGCGTCGATAGCCGTTGTCGGAATGTCCAGGATCTCGACGTCGTGGCCCTCGACCAGGCCCATGACCTCCGGGTCGCACACGACGACCTCCGCAGCGGCGAGCAGCGACGCGCCGCGCACCGACAACAACTCGGGGTCTCCTGCTCCCGCCGCGATGAGCGCGATGGCTGGCAGAGTCTTTCGATTCCTCATGTTTCTCTCCTGAGTATGCGACCGGCGCCTTGCCCGATCAGGGTGTCAGCGGCCCGCCGCCCGACGCTGTGCGCGTCGGACCACGAACCGGTCGTTGTGCATTCGTACATCTGTGAGCCGTCTTCCGACAGCACGGCCGCGCGCAGTCCGAGGGTGTTGGGGCCGATCTCGGCCAGCACCCCGACCGGCGCGCTGCAGCCGGCACGCAGCCCGGCGAGCAGCGCCCGTTCGGCCACGACAGCCGCGCGGCTGGCCTCGTGGTCGATGCCGGCGACCGCATCGAGCCGGGGGTCATCCACCCGCATCTCGACTGCCAGGGCACCTTGGCCCACGGCCGGCAGCATCACGTCCGGCTCCAGAACGAAGCCTGCCGGGTGCAGACCGAGCCGGTTGAGCCCTGCAACGGCGACCACGACCGCATCGACCTGACCGGACTGCGCGGCAGCGACCCGGCTGTCCACGTTGCCGCGGATACCCACGATCTGAAGGTCGGGTCGGGCCCGCAGCAGGTACGCCACACGTCGCGGGGAACCGGTGGCCACGCTCGCCCCGACCGGCAGAGCCGCAAGGTCGGGCGCGCTGGTCACCATGAAGTCCCGAACGTCCTCACGCGGCGGTACCGCAGCGATCGTCGTGCGGGGGTCGTCGGCGGTGGGCAGGTCCTTCATCGAATGAACGGCCACATCCGCGGCGCCATCGGCGACCGCCTCGCGCACTGCGGCGACGAACACGCCCTGACCGCCGAACGAGGTGAGCGCCGCTCGCGATGTGTCGCCCTCGGAAGTGACGAGGACCTCGCAGGCATTCAGATTCGTCGCGGCCTCGATGCGTTCGCGCACCCACGCCGTCTGGGCGCGCGCCAAGGCACTGGCCCGCGTGGCCACTTTGAGGTCAGGCACTCGGGCCCCGTGGGTCGGTCAAGGCCGAAACGGCCTGCGGGTCGAGGTCGAAGAGGGCGTGCAGGGCGGCCGCGTAACGGTCACCACCGGGGTCGATGGCGAACTCCTTCATCCGCACCGTCGGGGTGTGCAGCAAAGTGGCCACCACGCGCCGCATCGAATGTGCGATCTCTTTGAACTGCTCATCTGTGAGATTGGCGCCGCGCAGGCGCAACCTCTCCAGTTCGCTCTCGACGACCTCCTCGGCGCGCGAACGAAGAGCTACGACCACAGGTTCCACACGGGCACTGGTCTGTCGGGCCACGAACTCAGTCGCGGCTTCCATCACGATGTGCTCGGCCGAACTGACCGACTCACCGGCGACCCTGGCCTGGGGCAGTTCCGCGATACCGGCGAGGTCGAGCCGTTGCACTCCGGGGATGTTGGCGATGGCGGGATCCGTGTCGTGTGGAAGGGCCAGGTCGCAGAAGAAGACGTCCGTGTCCACCCCGTCGAGCACGCGCTCCAAGTGCTCCGCGGTGATCAGCAATCCTGTCGCTCCGGTTGCGCTCACGACCACGTCTGCGGTGCGCAACTGGTCGTCGAGATCCACCAGTTGTTTGCCCTGCCCACCGACCGCTTCGGCCAGCCTGTGAACGGAGGCCGCGGTTCGTCCAACGATCGTCACTCGCGCCCCCCGGGCGCTGCTCACCGACGCCGCCAACGACGACATCGATCCCGAGCCGAGGATCACGACGTTGCGCTCGTGCAGCGAACCGAAGTGCGCCTGCGCACGTTCCAGTGCCACCTCCACCACAGACGCGCCGTGGCGGCCGATGCCTGTGTCGGTCTGAACGCGCTTGCCGACCCGCAGAGCGGTCTGCGCCAGATCGTGCAGGTTGCGACCAGCCTGGCCCTGGTCCACGGCCACCTTGAACGCTTCCCGGAACTGACCGAGGATCTGCTCATCACCCAGGACCATGGAGTCCAGGCCGCTGGTGACCCGCAATGCGTGGCGCACGGCTGCGTCTTCGTAGTGCACGTACAGGTGCTTGGACAGGTCCTCGACCGAGAGGCCAGCGCTCTTGGCGAGCACCACCGTGACAGCCTCGACGGCCGCGTGGAATCGGGAGACCTCGGTGTACACCTCGATCCGGTTGCAGGTCGAGAGCAATAGCGCCTCGGCGACGGCGTCGGCTCCGGCGAGCATCGGGAGCGCCGATTCGGCGTCCGCGGCGGCGACCTTCTCCAGAACGTCCATCGGCGCGCTGTGATGGCTGACGCCCACAACCAGAAGACTCATCGGGACCGCCTTTGCACCGCGTGCACCGCAAGGATCTGGATCTCGGTCGCGAGGTCCACGGGACGAACGACCACGTGATCAGGCACGCTCAGGTGCACCGCCGAGAGGTTGAGCAGGCTCGTGACGCCTGCCTGCACCAACTGGTCGGCAACCGATTGGGCCGCTGCCGCCGGAGTCGCGATCACGCCGATGGCCACCTCGTGGTCCTTGACGAACCGGTCGAGTTCGCACAGCGGACGGATCTCCAGCATCTCCACATCCGGGTTGCCGGCCTTGGCCCCCACGAGTTCGAGGTCTGCGTCGAAAAGGCCCACGACCCGCAGACCGCGCTCGACGAATCCGCCGTATCCGGCCAGCGCCTGGCCCATGTGCCCGACCCCGACGATGACCATGGGGTGCTCGTTCGACAGACCGAGGGCGACATTGACGCTTTCGCGCAGTTCTGAGACCGGGTAACCGACCCCGCGGGTTCCGTAACTACCCACGTAGCTCAAGTCACGGCGGACGACCGCCGGGCTGACTCCGACGTTCGCGGCGAGATCCGCGCTGTGAACGGTCTGGATCTCCGCGTTCTCCAACTGATGAAGGCAACGCAGGTACTGCGGCAGGCGGGCAATGGTCGCATCCGGCAACGAACGTCGTCGTAGTCGCGGCATGGACACCTGTCACCTGTCTGCTTGTGGGGGTGCCTCCATGCTACCGATTTCACAAGCATCGGCCACAATGACAATCGGGCGTGAACGTTCGAATTGCGGACGCTCTCAGGCCGTCAGTGCCGTCCTCAGTCTCCCTGGATCGACCCGGAAGATGTCGTGGACCGCGCCGTCCACCAGAACCACCGGGACCTGGTCGGAGTAGGCCGCTGCCAGGCGCGGGTCGTCGAAGATCGACAACTCGGTCCAATCTGTGTCGGCTTCGGCGCACACCGTCTCGATCACCTCGCGCGCCACATCACACAGATGGCACCCGGGCTTGCCGATGAGCACCACCCGCGCGCTCAGGTGCTATCCCCGGGATGGGCCTCGCGCAGTCGCGCCTTGCTGACCTTGCCGGTCACCGAGTGCGGCAGGCCGGCGACCACCTCGACGATCGTGGGGCACTTGAAACGGGCCAGTCGGACCCGCGCGTAGTCCAGGATCGCTTCGCTGGTGACCTCAGGCAGAGCGACCACGAAGGCCTTCACCGCCTCGCCGGTGTAGGGGTGGGTGACCCCCATCACCGCGACCTCGAGGACCCCGTCCATGCTCAGCAGTACGTCCTCGACCTCGCGGGGATAGACGTTGAAGCCGCTGACGATGATCAACTCCCGCCGCCTGTCGACGAGGCGTAGGTCGCCCTCATCATCGGCGTAGGCCACGTCCCCGGTGCCGAACCAGCCCTGCTCGTCGGGGCCGTCCGCCCCGTCGGGCCAGTACCCGTTGAACAGGTTCGCGCCTCGCACGAAGATCTCGCCGGGGTCGCCCTCTTCGACGACGTCCCCGTGCTCGTCGCGCAGCTCGATCTCGATGCCCGGCAGGGGTTGCCCGACGAAGCCTGCCTTGGGCCGTCCCGAGACCAGGCTCGCGGCGATCACCGGGGAGCACTCGGTCATGCCGTAGCCCTCCCAGATGGGCTGGCCGGTCAAGGTTTCGAACTGCTCCATCACGTTGCGTGGCAAGGGCGCGGCCCCCGAAACGAGCAAGCGCACACCCTGCAACGCCGCAGCCAGACCCTCCTGGGCCGACCAGGCCACGTACATCGGAGGGGCACCGGCGACATTGGTCACCTTGTGCCGGTGAATCGCCTCCAGTGCCAGAGCAGGGTCGAAACGCGACGTGAGCACAATCGTCGCTGCGTGGCGAGCGACCAGCGCGAGCGTGGCGTTCAGGGCGTAGATATGGAAGAGCGGCAAGACGCTGAGCACGACGTCGTCGCCGGTCATCGCCGGGGGGTCCTGCAATTGCGTGAGCTGCTCGACGTTGGCCAACAGCGCCCTGTGGGTCAGCATCGCGGCCTTCGGGCGCGAACTCGTCCCGGATGTGAACAGCAGCACGGCCAGTGATTCCGGGTCGGTCGGGTCCACGGGCAATGGCGAACTGCCCACCGTGAACCGGCGCCAGGCCTCGCTGCCCGGAACTAGGACCTCCAGAGCCTCGACCTGGCCCACCACGCCGGCCACATCGGCGTCGGCCACCACCAGCCGCACGTCGGCCTCTTCGACAACGCGGCTCAGTTCGTGTGCGGTGTAGCCGGTATTGAGCGGAACGGCCACCATGCCGGCGCGCAGGATCCCGAAGTACGTGGTGATGAACTCCAGGCCGTTGTGGGCCATGAGCCCGATCCGGGTTCCCCGATCGAAGCCCCTGGAGATCAAACCGCTGGCCACTGCCCGGACTTGCCAGTCGACCTCACTCCAGGTCGTCATCCGGTCCTCGGTCACCACAGCCGGGTGCCGAGGCCGCGATTCGGCCGCGGCCCGCACAAGATCGGCAAGGTTGGCCACCACGCCCGAAGTCTTACATATGGCGCACTTCGCTAGCCTGCAGAGGTGACGTTAGGTGACGGTGAGGAACCGGGCTGGCAGACAGCCGAGATCTCCGAGCCGTCGGCGTTGGCCCTCGACTCGCGCAGCGCGGCCTTCTTCGACATCGACAACACGCTGATCCACGGCGCTTCGATGTTCCACTGGGCGCGCGGGCTGGCCAAGCACAAGTACCTTTCACGCGGCCAGATCCTTGACTTCGTGTGGAAGCAGACCCGGTTCATCGTGGTCGGCAAGGAGGACGCCGACGACATGCGCGACGTGACCTCAGAGGCCTTGTCCCTGGTGAAGGGCCGCAATCAAGCCGAGTTGGTGACACTCACCCGCGAGATCTTCAACGAGTACATGATCGACCGGTTCTGGCCGGGCACAGTGGCTCTGGCACAAGGCCACATGGACGCCGGCCAGCGGGTGTGGCTGGTGTCAGCGGCACCCATCGAACTGGCTGAACTCATCGCCGAGCACCTCGGACTGTCCGGCGCCTTGGGCACTGTGTCCGAGCAGATCCACGGTGTGTACACCGGTCGGTTGGTGGGCAAACCGCTGCACGGGCAGGCCAAGGCCGAAGCGGTGACCGCGTTGGCGCAGCGCGAGGGCTTGGACCTGAGCCGCTGTTCGGCCTACTCGGATTCCTCCAACGACATCCCACTGCTGTCTTTGGTCGGCATCCCAGTGGCGGTCAACCCGGATCGTGCTTTGCGCCAGCATGCGCGTCGCAACGGTTGGACCGTGCGGGACTACCGGACGACCCGCCGCGTGGTGAAAGTCACCGCACCCGCAGTGGGGGCGGCAGGGCTTGCGACCGGGGTGGCCGTTGGCGCGGTGATGGCGCGCCGAGCACTGCGGGCCTAGGGGACGGCGGCCGGCGCCTGACGAAGCCGTTGGTTAGAGGTTGTGGTCCTGGTTAGCGAATCCACGCGTTGTTTCGCTAACGAACCGCACAACCTCTAACGCGGGCGGGTGGAACCGCCAGCCAGGTCACCGTGGGTGGCGGCCGTTGGCGCGGTGATGGCGCGCCGAGCACTGCGGGCCTAGCGGGCGGCGGCCGGCGCCTCGCGAAGCCGTTGGTTAGAGGTTGTGGTCCTGGTTAGCGAATCCACGCGTTGTT
Source organism: uncultured Actinomycetota bacterium (assembly GCA_963818505.1). Classification (GTDB taxonomy): domain Bacteria; phylum Actinomycetota; class Actinomycetes; order S36-B12; family UBA10799; genus JADKAV01. Next base: position 1,322,966 of record CAWFSJ010000005.1, on the reverse strand, counting down.
TCGCTAACGAACCGCACAACCTCTAACGCGGGCGCGTGGAACCGCCAGCCAGGTCACCGGGGCGGCGGCCTAGAAGAACACCGAGCGCCGGGCCACCAGCAACCTGTAGAGCGTCTGCTGGATGGTCTCGCGCACCTGGTCGGTGAGGTCGAAGACCAGCATCGGGTCGTCGGCCGCGGAGTCCGGGAAGTCGTCGGTACGGATAGGCTCGCCGAACTCGATGATCCACTTGCTGGGCAGGGGCACCATGCCCAGCGGCCCAAGCCACGGGAACGTGGGGGTGATCGGGAAGTACGGCGCCCCAAGCAGCCTGGCCATCAGCCGAGCGTTGCCGATGATCGGGTAGATCTCTTCGGCACCCACTATGGAGCACGGAATGATCGGGGTCTTGGTGCGCAATGCCGCTGCGACGAAACCGCCACGGCCGAAACGCTGCAGCTTGTACCTCTCACTGAACGGCTTGCCCACCCCTTTGAAGCCCTCGGGCCAAACCCCGACGAGTTCACCTGATGACAGCAGGCGTTCAGCGTCCGGGGCACACGCCAGGGTGTGGCCGGCTTTGCGTGACAACTCCCCAACAACGGGCAGCTGGAACACAAAATCGGCGCCCAGCATGCGCAACTTCCGGTGCGCGGGGTGGTGGTCCCAGATGGCTAACTGGGTCATCATCGAGTCGATCGCCACCGTGCCCGAGTGGTTGGCCACCAGCAGCGCGCCGCCCTCGTCCGGGATGTTCTCCAGCCCGCGCGTCTCGATGCGGAACCACCGCTTGTACAACGGCCGGAACGGGGCGAGCAGAACGCGGTCTGTGAGTTCGGGGTCGAAGCCGAAGTCATCGACCTTGTAGTCTCCGGTGATCCGCCTGCGCAAGAAGGCCAGGGCGCCAGCCACGCGGGTGTCCCAGTCCACGTGCTCCTCGGTGCCGGGTAGCGGTGTTGCGTCCGTGGCCAGATCTTCAGCCGGCGCAGTGCTGCCCCGACTGGCGCGCGCGCCTGAGCGCGGGGCGGTCTTGCGCGCTGCCGGCTTCTTCTTCTTGGGGTCCTTGCCCTTCAAGGGGATGACACGTGCGTCGGGCACCGGCTCAATCCTTTCCGGTCAGCAGCGACAGGAGTTGGTCCTCAATGTTCTCGACCCGCTCGGGCGGCAATAGGCGGTTGAGGTTGCGCGCCTCGACGAACGAGTCGAAGGTCTCGCTGGTCGTGTGCTGGGGGACGAAGCCGAACTCGGTGCGCATGCGGCTGGTGTCGATGCCCCTGCCGTAGGTCAGGAACCGCACCTGTTCGGGGCTGAAGTCGGCCAGACCCAGACGCCGGAAGAAGGCGCCAACCGAGAACGCGAAGGGACCCGCGATGGGTATGACCGGCCGGCCAGCCCTGCGCGCGGCCTGTGAGACCAGGATGACGCCGTCGCCTGCCACGTTGAAGGTTCCCGGGTGTTCCTCGATCGTCGCGCGGCGCAACGCGTCAAGGCCGTCGTCCTCATGGATGAACTGCATGCGCGCGTCGAACCCGAGCACGACCGGGATCACCGGAAGCGAGAAGTAGGTGGCCATGGGGGTCTGCACCCGCGGGCCGAAGTAGTTGGCGAAACGCAAGGTCGTCACCAGGACATCTGGGCGACGCCGGGCGAACCCGCGCACGTACCCTTCAACCTCTACGCTGTCCTTGGCCCAGCCCGAGGTGGGAGCGTGCTTCGGTTCCATCTCCTCGGTGAACATCGCCGGATCCTTGGGGCCCGCCCCGTACACCGACGAGGTGGACTTCACGACAAGTTTGCGCACGGTCGGCGACTTCTGACAGGCGGCCAGCAACTGCATGGTGCCGATGACGTTGATCTCCTTCATCGACATCCGGCCACCGGCCTGCATGGGCGTGGCGATGACCCCCATGTGAACCACCGTGTCAACCTCGGCCGCGTCGATGACCTTCGCAATGATCGGGTTACGGATGTCGGCGCGAACGAACTCAGCGCCACCGATCTCCTGGCGCGGAGCCACAACATCCACACCGATCACCCGATCGACTTTCGGGTCCTGGGTGAGGATCTGTGCCATCCGGCCGCCAAGGTAGCGGGAGACTCCGGTGACCAGGACGACCTGACCCATGGGTGACCTACTTCTTGTTGCGGCGCTGGACGCGGGTCTTGCGCAGCAGCTTGCGATGCTTCTTCTTCGCCATACGCTTGCGGCGCTTCTTGACAACCGAACCCATTCAGGCCTCCAAAGACGTTTCCCCCAGGGTAGTCGGATCAGAACATCGGGTCGGGGTCTGGGTCGATTCCCAGATGCGGAAAGGCAGCCCTGCGAGCCGACAGGACCGCCGCATCCACCGGATCGTCGGGGTTGTACCCCGTTTCCCAACTGCGAACCCACGGATCCCGGCCGTCACCCATGGTCAGCGGCGGGTCGCGCTGCAGAACCTTCGAGATCAGGTTGCGGAACGCTTCCGGGGTGGGTTCGGTCGGGTCGATCGGCCTGTTGAGCGCTTCGGCGAGTAGATGTGTCCAGGCCAGCGGGACCACGTCCACCCATTCGTAACCACCGCCGCCGGTGGCGATCCAACGACCTTGGGCGTGGGTGTGAGACAAGCGGTGCAAAGCTCGGTAGGACATCCGCTGACCCTCGATGCTCAACGCCATGTGTGCCAGGGGGTCCGAGAAGTGACTGTCGCACCCCTGCTGGGTCACCATGAACTGCGGCTCGAACGCGCGCAGCGCCGGCGGGACGACCGCCTCGAAGGCGCGCAACCAGGCGTTGTCGGCAGTCCCGGGCGGCAGCGCGACGTTGATCGCCGAACCCTGCGCACCGGACCCGCCAATCTCCGTGGGCCATCCTGTTCCGGGGAACAACGTCCGGGGACTCTCGTGCAGCGAGATGGTCAGCACGCGTGGGTCGTCCCAGAAATGCTGCTGCACGCCGTCGCCGTGGTGGACGTCCACATCCACGTACGCGACCCTTTCCACCCCTTGGTCCAATAGCCACTTGATCGAGGCGGCCAGGTCGTTGTACACGCAGAACCCCGAAGCCCGATCGGGCATGGAATGGTGCAGTCCACCGGCGAAGTTGATCCCATGGTCTGCTTCTTCGCGATACACGGCTTGGGTGACGGCCAACGAGGCGGCGCATACACGCTCGGAGTGGACGTGCATATCGGCGAAGGTAGGCACGTCGTCTGTCCCGAGTCCGTGGCTGCCGGCCGTCTCACTACGGACAGCCTCGATGAAATCGGCGGTGTGGATGCTCTCCAGCAGCCCCTCGGGCATCTGCGCAGGCTTCACGACCGTGAGGTTCTCGCTGTCCAGCAATCCGAGGTCGCGCGAGAGCCTGTAAGCCAGTTGCACACGAAGCGGCGCCAAGGGGTGACCCGGGCCGAAATCGTAGTGACGCAGATCGTCGTCCCATACGAACGCGACGCGATGGCTCATGCTCGCAACGCTACTCAGATTCCGATTGTGTGGGTAGGTAATCGGTAAGCCTCACACCCTCCAGCACCAGGAGCAGACTGGTGGTCATGAGCATCACCGAACCCCACCCGGAGTCGGTCCTAGCGCGGTCGCGGCGCGGCGGACCCAGCCTGTCGGTCGAGCAGACCATCGGCGACGTGCGAGCCGGACTCATCGGACACCGTTTCGACGACTTGGACACCCTCCCGGTGTGCTCTGGGGACCGCTTGATGGGGCTGATCACAATCGAAGAAGTGCTGGCTGCCGAAGCCGGCGCGACGGTCGCGAGCCTCATGGATTCCAAACCGCCCACGGCCCATAGGGACACCGACCAGGAGGTGGCTGCATGGAACATGGTTCGCCGCGGGCACGAGGCTTTGGCGATCGTCGACGATGAAGGACGGTTCCTGGGGATCGTCACGCCCAGCGACATGCTCAGCGTGCTGCTCGAGGAACACGAGGAGGACCTGTCCCGGCTGGCCGGTGTGGTTCACGACACCGAGCAGGTCCGCACGGCCACCATCGAGTCGGTACCGCGGCGGGTGGCCCACCGAATCCCGTGGCTGCTGGTGGGCCTTGCCGGCGCCATGATTTCGGCTCTGGTGGTGGCCGGCTACGAGGATGACATCAGCAAACAAGTGATCGTGGCGTTCTTCCTACCCGGCGTCGTCTACATGGCCGATGCTGTGGGCACGCAGACCGAGACCGTGGTGGTGCGCGGGCTTTCCGTCGGGGTGGGGGTACGCCAGGTCGCACCCAAAGAAGCACTTACCGGCCTGATCATCGGCACGGTCGTAGCCGTGTTGTTCGTCCCCCTCGCGGCGCTGGTGTTCGGTGATGTGCAGATCATGCTGGCCGTCGGTCTGGCTCTGTTCGTGTCGTGCGCGGTCGCCTCCGTCATCGCGATGGCGCTCCCGTTCGTGTTCAGCAGGTTCGGCCGGGACCCCGCATACGGGTCGGGTCCGCTGTCCACAGTCATCCAGGATCTGCTCACGATTCTCTGCTACTGCGCCATCGTCACAACAGTGGTGTGACCAGGGCTTGTTACCGTGTCGCCCATGGGTGTGGTTGCGGTCGTCGGTGCCGGTGTCATGGGTGAGGCTTTGCTGTCGGGGCTGCTGCGAGGTGACCGCATGGGTGACACCTTCGTGGTCGCCGACAAGCGCCAGGACCGCTGCGCTGAGTTGCAGGATCGATACGGCGTCTCGATCGCCACGAACGCCGAGGCGGCTCGCGAGGCCGACGTCGTCGTGCTGGTGGTCAAGCCGCAGGACATCTTCGCCGTTGCCGAGGAGGTTGGCGCCGAGTTGAAACCCGGGGCCTTGGTGGTCTCATTGGCTGCAGGTGTGACCACTGCCAGCCTCGAAGAGCGGCTACCCGAAGGCACCCCGGTCGTGCGCGTCATGCCCAACACCCCCGCCCTGGTCGACCAGGGCATGTCAGCGGTCTCGGCGGGCGCGCACTGCTCGAAAGCACACGTCGCCCACGCGGTGCGACTGATGGGCTGCGTCGGCAAAGTCGTCGAGGTGCCTGAGAAGCAGCAGGACGCGGTGACCGCCATCTCGGGCTCCGGGCCGGCCTACATCTTCTTCACGGTCGAGGCCATGATCGAGGCCGGAGTCGGCCTCGGGCTTCCCCGCCGTCTGGCCACGGAATTGACCCTGCAGACGGTTTACGGCGCCGCCACGATGCTGCGCGAAACCGGTGAACACCCGGTCGTGCTCCGGGAGAACGTCACATCACCGGCCGGTACGACCGCCGCGGCCCTGCGCGTACTGGAGGACCACAAGGTCCGCGCGGCGTTCCTTTCCGCACTGGAGGCCGCGCGCAACCGGTCGGTGGAGTTGGCCAAGGGCTAGCCCGCCGCGGGCCCGGGTGGTTGGACCCTCTGCCGGTGAACCCCTCAGCTGGGCCTTGCCGACCGGCGCCGGGCCAGCAGTTTGCCGAACTCCCACAGGATCAGTAGGAGCAACGCAGGAGCAGCACCGATCAGCCACTGGGTGCCAGTCAGGGTCTCGGTCTTCAGCAGGTCCGTGATGACCCCACCCCTGGCGATCAGCACGGCCAGTGCGATCTCCACCAGGGCAGTGATGTTCAACGTCGCGTTGTCGAAGGTCTCCACCCGCAGCGCCGTTGCCTTCTGGTCACGGCTCTCGAACGCGGCGATGACCAGCATCAGCGAGAACGCCACCAGCCCCATCGTGCTGCCGATCTCGGTCTTGCCGAACTGGTTCTCCCCGAACACGATGATGGAGTTGATCGATACCGACATGAACAGCCCGGTCAGACCGACGGTCGTGATGACGGCCGGGGACATGATCGACGCAGCCCGCGGCCTGGGTTTGCGCTGCATCAACCCGGGGGTCTGCTTGTCCAGACCCAGCGCGATGCCGACCGGGGCGGTGATGAGGAAGTTGATCCAGAGGATCTGGGTGGCCGAGAACGGCTGCCCAGCCGCGATGTTCAGGATGCTGGCCATCAGGAAGGTCACCACGTAGGTGACCAGAGCGATCAGCATGAAGCGGATGTACTTGAGCATGTTGTCGTAGAGCTTGCGGCCCTCGGACACCGCCCGCACGATCGTGGCGAAGTTGTCGTCGGTGAGGATCATCCGGCTGGCGTTCTTGGCCACCTGGGTGCCGGATCCCATCGCGATGCCGATGTCCGCGGCCTTGATCGCGGGGGCATCGTTGACTCCGTCGCCGGTCATGGCCACGACCTGGTCCTTCTTGCGCAGGGTCTCGACCATGAGGACCTTGTGCTCGGGTGCCACGCGCCCGACCACCCCGATGTCGTCGATCCGATCCAGTCTCTCGGCCTCGGACATGGCTGCCAGCTCAGTGCCCAGGATCGCTTCCCCGGGGATCCCGAGCTGCTTGGCGACCGCGGCCCCGGTGACCACGTCGTCGCCGGTCACCATGCGTACGCGGATGTTCGCTGCCTGAGCGTCGCGGACCGCCTCCATCGACTCCTTTCGGGGTGGGTCGATCATGCCGACCAGGGCCGTCATCTGCAGGTCGTTCATCATGGCCAGCAGGTCGCCGTCCGGGTCGAATGCCGCGGGATCGATGTCCTTGACCGCCGCGGCCATCACCCGCAGACCCTTCCCGCCGAGCCGTTGCATCTGCTCATCGGAGCGCTGCTTGAACTCCTCGCTCCAGGGCACCGACTCGCCGTTGGCCAGCGCCGTGGAGGCCCGGCCTATCACCGCGGGCCCGGCACCCTTGACGAATGCCCGGACCACCGGCTTGCCGGACGCATCGTTGGCCTGGCAGAAGACGGCCATGAGCTTGTACGTGGGGTCGAACGGCAGAGTCGCCAGCCGCGGGTACTTCTCCTGAGTGCCCTCGGTGTCCAACCGGGCCTTGTGCCCGAGTACCAGCAGCGCACCCTCGGTCGGGTCGCCGACCACCTTGCCATCGACGAGTTTCGCGTCGTTGCACATGAGGAAGGGCAGGATGGCCGCCTCGATCGTGTTGGTGTTGCCCGCAGTGTGTTCGATCTCCCCCGTGAGGCCGTATCCCATTCCGGTCACCGCGTAGCGGTCTGTCGGATCGATCACCTCCACGACGGTCACCTGATTCATCGTCAGGGTGCCGGTCTTGTCGGAGTTGATGGCCGAGGTCGAACCGAGCGTCTCCACCGAGTCCAGGCTCTTCACGACGGCGCCGTGTTTGGCCAGTGTCGTCGAGCCCGTGGACAGGATGACCTGCAGAACCGTGGGCATGGCCATCGGCACCGCAGCCAGGGCCAGCGCGATCGCCGTGGTGAAGATGACCTGGGTGGAATCGCCGCGGGAGATCCCCAGCGCGAACATGACCGCGATGGTCAGGCCCGCGGCTCCAGCGATCCACAGCGTCAAAGTGTCCAATTGCGCGGTGAGCGGGGTCTTTAGCGTCGGGGCGGATTTCAGCATGCCGGAGATCTTGCCGACGGCGGTGTCGGCGCCGGTCCCCGTGATGATCATCACGCCGCTGCCGTGCGTGACCGGGGTGTTCATGAAGGCCATGTTGACCTGGTCGCCGAGCACCGGATCCGGGTCTGTGATGACCTCGACACTCTTGCCCGCGGGCACACTTTCCCCCGTCAGGGCCGACTCGTCGATCTGCAGGGAGGTGGCCTCCAGCAGCCTGCCGTCGGCGCAGACGTCGTCCCCTGCAGCGAGCAGCACCACATCGCCCACCACGACCTTGTCGGCATCGACCTTGACCTCAGTGCCGTCGCGGCGCACCCGTGCCGACGTCTTCAGCATCGACTGCAGAGCGTTCATCGCACTCTCGGCCTTGCCCTGCTGACGCAGACCACCGAGCGCGTTGACGGCGGTGATGAGTAGGACGACCAGCCCCGTGGTGACCTGACCGATCAGGATCGAGGCGACCGCGGCACCGACCAGGATGATCTGCATATAGCTCTTGTACTGGGCCAAGAACCGCTGCCAACCGGGCGCCGGCTTCTCCGCCGGAAGGGCGTTCGGCCCATTGCGCTCGAGCAACTGCGCCGCCTCGGCGGCTGTCAGGCCCTGGGCGGGATCCACACCGAGGGTGTTGACCACCTCGTCGGGCGGCAATGCGTACCAGGAATCGGTTCCGGAACCCGACTGGCCGGAAACTGCCTCAGTGTCTGCCATTTCCATACCTTTCATGAAAGTCCTACCGGCCGCCTCGGCCTCGCCCGACCCGCCGGGAATCAGAAGGGGGTCGGGATGCGGTGCAGGGGCATGTCGGGCTGGCTGTATCCACGCGGGGCGGGCTTGCGGGGCATCTTGGTGTCCGATGGCCGAAGGGGCTCGTACGGGATCTGGCTCAGCAGATGCGAGATGATGTTGAGCCGGCCGCGCTTCTTGTCGTCGTTGTCCACCACGAACCACGGCGCCCACGACGTGTCAGTGGCCGCGAGCATCGCATCCCGGGCCCGGCAGTAGTCGAAATGGCGCCTGTACGACTTCAGGTCGGTGGGGGACAGTTTCCAGACCTTGCGCGGGTCGTCGATGCGGTTGCCCAGTCGCCGGCTCTGTTCGTCGACGCTGACGTTGAGCCAGTACTTGAGCAGAATGATGCCGTTGTCGACCATCGCCTTCTCGACCGCAGGCGTCATCTCCAGGAACCTGTCCGTCTGCTCCTGGGTGCAGTAGCCCATGACCGGCTCGACGCCGGCCCGGTTGTACCAGCTCCGGTCGAATATGGCCACCTCGCCGGCTGACGGGAAGTGCGCCATGTAGCGCTGGACGTACATCTGGGACTTCTCGCGGTCGGTAGGGGCTGCCAGGGCGATGTGCTTGAACACCCGCGGGCTGGTGCGCTCGGTGATGCGGCGAATCGTGCCGCCCTTGCCTGCCGAGTCCAGGCCCTCGAACACGATGCAGACCTTGGCCCCCGTGGCCTTGACCCACTCCTGCATCGCGACCAGTTCGCCCTGCAGGCGCCGCATCTGCTTCTCGTATTCCTTGGCCTTCATCTTGGGCCTTGGGGTCGCCTGCTCGGCGGTCCCCGGACCGCCCGGGACCTTGGTCTTCTTGCTGTGCTTAGCGTTCTTGGCCATCGCCCCACTCCCTCACATGCGCCACGGCATGCGTCGTCAATGCTAGTAGCGCGGCGTGAGGGCCGACTCACCCCTGACGGGTGAGCACAGGATCAGGACTTCGACGTCATGGACTTGACGAACAGGGCCATGTTGGCCGGCTTCTCAGCCATCCGGCGCACCATGTAGCCGTACCACTCGCCGCCGTAGGGGATGTAGACGCGCATCCGCTCGCCGGCCTTGGCCAAGCGGCGCTGCTCATCGGGCCGCACGCCGTAGAGCATCTGGTGCTCATAGGTGCCCTTGGCGCGGTCGGCGCGCGTCGCCAGAGCGCCCGCGATCTCGACCAGGCGCGGGTCATGTGATGCGATCATCGGGTAGCACTGGGAGTCGAACAGGATCCGCATGCAGCGCACGTACGCCTTGTCGACGTCGTCTTTGGCCTGGAACGCCACAGACTCGGGCTCCTTGTAGGCGCCCTTGCACAGACGGATTCGCGAACCCTCGTAGGCAAGGTCGCGGCAGTCCTGCTCAGTGCGGTAGAGGTAGGCCTGCAGCACGGCTCCCGTCTTCGGGAAGTCCTTGCGCAACTGCGACAGGATCCCCAGCGTCGAGTCAGTCGTGGTGTGGTCCTCCATGTCGAGGGTGACTGTGGTCCCGATGGCCGTGGCCGATTCGCAGATCGCCCGCGCGTTGTCCAGGGCGATCTTCTCGCCGTCGCCGGACAGCGCCTGCCCTACGGCCGACAGCTTCACCGAGACCTCTGCGGCGGCCGCGAGCCCGGCCTCGTCCAGGCCCTTGAGCAGACGCAGGTACGCCTCCCGGGTGTAGTCGGCCTGCGCCCGGTCGAGGGTGTCCTCGCCGAGGTGGTCGATCGTGCTCAGCAGTCCCTCACCGGCCAGTTCCCCGGCTGCGCGCACAGCGTCATCCTCGGTCTCACCGGCCACGAAACGCGCCACCACCGATCGGGTGATCGGCGCGTTTGCCGAAATCTCCTGGATCTTCTTCTGCCGCGAAAGGCTCAACAAGGCTCGACGGATCACGCATGACCTCCCTGGAAGTATTCGCTAGTCAGGCTATCCGTCGCTGGCCCGAGTTGGCACGGCGGTGGGCTTGGCCGACTTGGACGGGCGCAGGGGTTTTGTCGGGTCCAACCAGTTCTGGATGGTGGGTGCCACGAGTTTGACCAAATCGTCCTCCGGCATCGACGCCACTGGTTCGAGCCGGAGGATGTAACGCGTGGTCGCCACGCCTATCAAGTACGAGACGATCATGTTGACGCGCAGTCGGGCGTCCGGCACTCCGAGAACGCGCACGAGCCGGTCCACAAACGAACGCTCGATGAAGTCCTGCATTCCTTTGGCGGCCTTGGTTGCCGAGGCGCCGGCCTGGAAGAGTGCGATGAAATCGTTGCGGCTCTGCTCGTCGGACAGCAGGTCGAAGGTCGCGCGCGTGAGACGCTCGCCCATCCCATCCAGGCCTGGGGCGACGAGCTCGGGCACAGCGGAAGCGGGGTCGAAGGGCAGGCGCATCGCGGCGGCGAACAGCGACTCTTTGGAATTCCAATACCGGTTGACCACCTCCGGCGCGACCCCTGCGGCTGCGGCAACACCTTTCATCGAGGTGCGGACATAACCGCGGGCATGGAATGCCGCCCTGGCTGCGTCGAGCACAGCCTCACGAACATCGTCAGTTCCCATAACGACAGCCTATTGCCCGACGATCGGGTTGACAGACACGTCGGGAGTGGTCCCTTCTCAGGGGACGTCGAGATGCAGACGCGCGAATGCCAAGGCCTCCACGAGATCGCGCTCACGTTCGGTTCGGTTCGCGGCCTTCCTGGTGCTCACCTCCACCACCACGACGCCTTCAAACCCTTGTCCGGCCAGGGTCTCCAAGACGGGCCCGCACGGCTGCATGCCCCTGCCGGGGATCAAGTGCTCGTCACGGTTACTGCCGCTGCCATCGGCGAGATGGATGTGGGCCAACGATGAACCCAGGTCGCGTGCCATTCGCAGTGGATCGGTCCCGCTAACCGCGGTGTGGGACAGGTCAAGGGTGGTGTGTGGGTAGTCCTCGTCGCGGACGTCCCAGCCCGGGGAGTAGGCGGCCAATTCCCGGCCACCGGCCCGCCACGGATACATGTTCTCCACAGCGAATCTGATATCTGTCTCGTCCTGCATCCGGCGCAGCCCCCGCAGAAACTCGCGGGCGTAATCGCGCTGCCAGCGAAACGGCGGGTGGACTACCACGGTGTCGGCGCCGAGGGTTTCGGCTGCCGACCTTGCGCGGACCAACTTGGCCCAAGGGTCGGTTCCCCACACCCGCTGGGTGATCAACAGGCATGGCGCGTGCACCGCCAGGATCGGTGTCGCGTAGTGCTCGGACAATCGGCGCAAAGCATCTGGGTCTTGCGAGACGGTGTCGTTCATGACCATCACTTCGACACCGTCGTATCCGAGCCGGGATGCCATCTCGAAAGCGGCGGCGGTGGATTCCGGGTACACCGACACGCTGGACAGGGCCACTTTGATCCTGGGCCTTCGCGCGCCTTTGGTCACTGCTCCAGTCTGACAAGCCCGACCTGTCGTCGGTGACAACGACCCACCTTTGCGCCGCCCTACTCCTGCAGGGTGTCGAGGCGCTCGAGGATCACACCCTCGCGCAACGCCCAGGGGCAGATCGCCAATTCCTCGACTCCGAAGATGTCCATCACGGCCTGCGCGACGACCGCGCCAGCGACCAACTGCGCAGCCCGGCCGGTGGAGACCCCTGGCAGCTGTGCGCGTTCGGCCGAATCCATCTTGGCCAGCTTCGGCAACCACTCGGCCAGGCCGTCCCGGTTCAGGCAACGTCGCACGTAGAGGCCCTCAGCGCTGGCGGGAGCCCCGGTGATGCGCGCCAGTTGCTTGAACGTCTTGCTCGTGGCCACCGACAGTTCGGGGACCCCGAAGCGGGTCAGGCGTCCCACGACGTCGGCGACCTCCGCGCGGACATGCTTACGCAGCTCCTTCAGCTGGGAGGCCTTCGGCGGATCGTCGGGCAGCCAGGACCTGGTCAACCGACCGGCGCCCAGCGGAAGGGAGAGGGCCACATCAGGGTCCTCGTCGGCGCCACTGGCCATTTCCAGCGAGCCTCCTCCGATGTCGACGACCAGCAACCGGCCACTGGACCAGCCGAACCAGCGGCGGACGGCCAAGAAGGTGACGCGCGACTCGCGTTCGCCGCTCATGAGGTCGACATCGACGTCGGTGCGGCGCTTCACCTCTTGAAGGACTTCTGCCCCGTTGGGCGCCTCCCGGATGGCACTGGTGGCGAACGCCATGACATCTGTGACTCCGACGTCCTCAGCGGTTTGCAGTGCCTGCTGGATGAAGGCGACCAAGGCATCGGTGGCAGCACCATCGATCGAACCGTCCGCAAGTAAGTGCTCGGCGAGTCGGAGTTCGACTTTGTGCGACAGCGCAGGCACGGGCGCGGCGCCGTGATGGGCGTCCACGACCAGCAGGTGCGCGGTGTTCGAACCAATGTCCAGGACGCCTAGTCGCATTACTCAAGCGTATGCCTCGTATTCTGGGCCGGTGCCTGAGGTTTGCCTGGACTTCCCCCGCGAATGGTTCGAGTTCCCCGACCCAGCCGACCCCGAGAAGTTGTTCCGGTGCGATCTCACATGGTTGACCAGTCGTTGGACCTGCATCTTCGGCCGTGGCTGCGGGGGCATCTCCGCGCACATGCCGGACGGTGGCTGCTGCACCCTTGGTGCGCACTTCAGCGACAAGGACGACCGCCGGCGCGTCGAGCAGTGGGCCGAGCGACTCACCGATGCCGACTGGCAGTACCGCGACGTCGCGGCGCGCAAGGGCTTCGTGATGAAGGACCCCGAGGGCAGCAAGCAGACCCGAGTCGTCGACGGGGCCTGCATCTTCTTGAACCGCCCCGACTTCGACGGCCCGACCGGGTGTGCGTTGCACGCGCTGGCCGTGCGCGAAGGTGTTTCCCCGGTGCAGTCCAAGCCAGACGTCTGCTGGCAGCTGCCCATTCGGCGCACCTTCGACCACAGGCAACGCCCGGACGACACCACGATCCTGGTCGTGGGTATCGGGGAGTACGACCGGCGCGGATGGGGCCCGGGTGGGCACGACCTGAACTGGTACTGCTCCTCGAACACCGAGGCCCACGTGGCGCCCGAGCCGGTCTACCTCACGGAGCGCGATGGGCTGGTCGAGATGATGGGGCGCGCGGCCTACGACGTGCTCGTCCAGGCGTGTGAGTTGCGTGAACGCAGTCGCCGCAAGGGCACCGACGTCGCCCGCCACCCGGCTGACCCTTCTTGACGCGGCGGCCCGGGTCTGCGAAATAGGCCGCCTCCCCGTTGCCTCCTCGCCTCCCCGTTGCCTCCCGCCTCCCGTTGCCTCCCTCGCCTCCCCGCCTCCCGCGCCTCCCCGTTGCCTCCTCGCCTCCCCGTTGCCTCCTCGCCTCCTCGCCTCCTCGCCTCCTCGCCTCCTCGTTAGAGGTTGTGCTGTTGGTTAGCGAATCCACGCGTTGTTTCGCTAACCAACAGCACAACCTCTAACCAACCCGTCGCGGCCCACGGTTATCCCCGGCCCCAACCCGTCGCGGCCCACGGTCATCCCCGGCCCCAACCCGTCGCGGCCCACGGTCATCCCCGGCCCCAACCCGTCGCGGCCCACGGTCATCCCCGACCCCAACCCGTCGCGGCCCACGGTCATCCCCGACCCCAACCCGTCGCGGCCCACGGTCATCCCCGGCCCCAACCCGTCGCGGCCCACGGTTATCCCCAGGCCCGCGCGCCGAACCGCTCGTGTCGTACCCCGCGCCTAGTGTTGCCGACGTGCCCAAGTCAGAGTTCCAATGCAGCGCCTGCGGCAACCGCACGTCCAAGTGGATGGGTAAGTGCCCATCCTGCGATGAGTTCGCGACTCTTACGGAGAGCGCCAGCCAGAGCCGACCCAAGGCCGGTTCCAAGACCCGGGGGCCGGCTGGAGCGCCGAACCGTTCGGCGCGTCCCGTGGTGGACCTGCGCGGGGAGCATCACCGTCGGCTCAGCACTGGGGTGAGCGAGTTCGACCGGGTTCTGGGCGGCGGGCTGGTCTCCGGGCAGGTGGTTCTTGTCGCGGGGGAACCCGGAGTTGGGAAATCCACGCTGTTGCTTGATGTGGGCCACCGCTTCGCCCAGGTCAACGGCACGGTCCTCTACGTCTCCGGCGAGGAGTCCGCCGAACAGATCGCCTTGCGGGCTCAACGAATCGGCGCACTCCACCAGAACCTCCTGATCGCCGACGAGACCGAACTGGAACAACTGCTGGCCCACTTGGCGGAAGTGAAACCAGCCCTGCTGATCGTGGACTCAGTACAGACGATCGCCACCTCCTCCATCGACTCCCGCGCCGGTGGGGTGGCACAAGTCCATGAGGTCACGCAGGTGATCACACAGTGGGCCAAGAGCCGCAACCTCCCGACCCTGCTGGTCGGCCAGTCGACGCGGGAGAACTCCGTGGCCGGCCCCAGGGCACTGGAGCATCTGGTCGACACCGTCGTGACATTCGAAGGCGACCGGACCTCCGCGCTGCGCATGCTGAGGTCGATGAAGAACCGGTTCGGGCCAACCGACGAGGTGGCTTGTTTCGAGCACGATGAGGATGGTCTACGAGAGGTCGCAGACCCATCCTTCTTGTTTCGGAAGGTCCGCGAGCAACCCGTGCCCGGGTCGTGTCTGACAGTCACGCTCGAAGGACGGCGCCCCATGCTGGCCGAGATCCAGGCACTGGTGGCGCCGACGGCCGCACCCGCACCCCGTCGATCAGCCACCGGCCTGGAACTCAACCGGACCACCATGCTGGTCACCGTCACCGAGAAGGCAGGCCGGTTGTCGCTGAGCAACCGTGACGTCTACGCCGCAACGGTGGGGGGAGCCAGGCTGAGCGATCCGGGCGCAGACCTCGCGGTCTGCTTGGCGGTCGCCTCCGCCCGCCTCGACACGCCCTTGTGGCCGGACACCGTGGCGATCGGAGAGGTCACCCTCTCCGGTGACCTGCGCGTCGTCCCGGGCCTGTCCAAGCGTGTGGCCGAGGCGGCCCGACTCGGCTTCAGGACGGTGGTGATCCCGGCTGATGCCGGGGGCCATCCCGAGGTGGTGCGGGCAGCAGCGGGCCTGGACGTGCTGCCGATCCACCGGCTGACGGACCTGCTCGATGTCATAGCCGCGACGCCTGGACGAGTGCAGCGAGCCGAACCCCAGCCGGTCAACGCGCCCTTCTGAGGCGGTGGGGGGATAATCACCTCAAAGCCAAAGAGGGAGTGCCCATGGATCGAGTCGCCCCGATGCGCGCGGCTTTGTCCCAAGTTGCCCCGGGCACGGACCTGCGCGAAGGTCTGGAACGGATTCTGAGGGGCCGAACCGGTGGTCTCATCGTCTTGGGCCACAACGAGGTCGTCGAGCAGATGTCCGGTGGTGGGTTCGGCATGGACGTGGAGTTCACCTCGACCGGCCTGCGGGAGTTGGCGAAGATGGACGGGGCGGTCATTCTGGACCGCAACGCCACACGAATCGTTCGTGCGGCCGTTCAACTGCTCCCCGATCCGAGCATTCCGACCCAGGAGACAGGCACCCGACATCGCACGGCAGAGCGGGTCGCGGTCCAGACCGGCTTCCCCGTGATCAGCGTCAGTAAGTCGATGGAGACGATCGCGCTGTACTTCGATGGGCAACGCAAAGTGCTTGAGGACCCCACGGCGATCCTCGGGAAAGCCAATCAGGCCCTGGCCACGCTCGAGCGGTACAGGCAGCGACTCGATGAGGTGAGTGCGACCCTTTCGGCCCTTGAGGTGGAAGACCTCGTGACCGTGCGCGATGTACTTCTGGTGACCCAGCGTCTTGAGATGGTTCGTCGTATGTCCGCGGAGATTGACGACTACGTCGTTGAACTCGGTGTGGAGGGCCGCCTGCTGGATCTGCAGCTTCAGGAGGTGGTCAGTGGCGTCTCGTCGGATCAGGTGTTGTTGCTGCAGGACTACCTGCCCGACGCCGACGACCATTCGGCAACCATCGCTGCCTTGGATGAGACCGCCGACTCCTCGTTGGTGGATCTGGCGGAACTGGCCGACCTGATGGGCATAGCCAGCGACACCGAAGGCCTGGATCAACCACTGAGTCCTCGAGGGTACCGATTGCTTGGCCGGGTGCCGCGCTTGCCCGACCCGGTGGTGCAGCGCATGATCGAGCACTTCGGCAGTCTGCAGAAGCTGCTGGCTGCTTCGATCGACGATCTGCAGTCGGTGGACGGGGTCGGCGAGACCCGAGCGCGCAGTGTGCGTGACGCGCTGTCCCGGTTGGCGGAGTCCTCGATCCTGGACCGCTACCAGTAGGTCAGCTCAGGCTGAAACTCAAGGCAGTGCTTGGAACCTCACCGTTGGTCGCCTCGACCTGGTAGGCACCGGCTTGGGCTGCGGTCGGACTGGCGCAGCCGTTGGCCGTCACCGTGCTGTCCCAAGTGCCTTTGACCGCGAAGGCCTCACCAGCGGGAATCTCCTCGATCTGTGACTCCCCAGCCTCGGTGCACGCATCCGAGGACCACACGTCGAAGCCGCCGGACTTCACCGTGAACGTGTTGGCTGCGGGCCCCACATCGCGCGAACAGGGTGCTGCGCCGATGTTGCTGATCTTCATGACGAACTCGACCGGGCTGCCGACCGGATAGCTCTGCTGCGTCATAGACACGGTCACGGCCATGTCATCGTCCAGGCATGCTGCTCCGGAAACCGCCGGCGACGACGACCCCGACGGTGACGCGGAGACGGTGGGCGAGAGCGTCGGAAGCGGCGACGGGCTGGCACTTGCCGAGGTCGGCGCCGACGATCCACCTGGGGAGATGAGCCACCACAACAGCGCCAGAACCACCAGGACACCCAGAATCACGATGATCCGGCGGCGCCAATAGACGCTGGCCGGTTCTGGGCCCACGGGATTCAACAACGAACTCATGACAGCCACGGTAAGCGGCGGCGCCAACGACTCCACCGGGCGGGGGTGGCCCGTTTGCCCGGACGCGTGCAGAAGCGAGAATGGCGCAGATGGCACATGTCGACCGGGTCGTGACGCAGTGGTTCGGCGATCACCGCCGGGATCTGCCGTGGCGATCCACCGACCCGTGGGGTGTGTACGTCAGCGAGATCATGCTGCAGCAGACACCGGTGTCGCGAGTGCTGCCTGCATGGAGTGACTGGCGACGACGCTGGCCCACCCCGACCTCTTTGGCCGACGACTCCGTCGGGGAGGCGATCCGGGCCTGGGGCAGGCTCGGCTATCCCCGACGGGCCAAGCGCCTACACGAGGCAGCGGTCATCATGCGCGATCACCATGAGGGGCAGGTCCCCGACACCGAGGCTGCACTGCGCGAACTGCCCGGGGTGGGCGAGTACACCGCCGCGGCTGTGGCAGCCTTCGCCTACGACAGGCCGGCCGTGGTCGTCGACGTCAACGTGCGACGGTTCCTTGTGCGGCTTTTCACCGGCTCCGATCCGGCAGCATCCCTCAGCGCCGCGGAACGAGCCCTGGCCGAGCAGGTACACACGCACCTGGAGGTGCCAGCCCCCTTGTGGGCAGCGGCATCCATGGAGTTCGGGGCCCTGGTGTGCACTTCCCAAAGGCCCAGATGCAGCACGTGTCCGTTGGCGAATGACTGCGATTGGGTTCCCGGACCGAGAGCCACCCGGACCCAGGCCTACGAGGGCACCGACCGGCAGGCACGCGGCACGGTCCTTCAAACCCTGCGCAGCGGGCCCGCCGAGCAGTTCGAGTGGCCCGACCCGGACCAACTTCAGCGCGCGCTGGATGGCTTGCTCACAGACGGCCTCATTGTGCGAGGCGACCGCTGGTCGCTGCCGGACTGAACCCACCGCGTTAGAGGTTGTGTGGTTGGTTAGCGAAACAACGCGTGGATTCGCTAACCAGGACCACAACCTCTAACCAGGTGGGGATCAGCCCTCTGCAGCTTCGACCGGTGCCACGTCCGGCGCCGTGGCTGCGGTGGTGCCGACGAAGGTGAACACAG
This sequence comes from uncultured Actinomycetota bacterium, assembly GCA_963818505.1. Lineage (GTDB taxonomy): Bacteria > Actinomycetota > Actinomycetes > S36-B12 > UBA10799 > JADKAV01. Next base: position 1,304,937 of record CAWFSJ010000005.1, on the reverse strand, counting down.
CCTCGGCGCCCTCCCCCTCAGCATCAACGACCACGATCTGCCCGGCGCCTATCTCACCGAAGAGGATCTTCTCGCTCAAGGCGTCCTCGATGTCGCGCTGGATGGTGCGACGCAACGGCCGCGCGCCCAACACCGGGTCGTAGCCCCGGATCGCCAGCGCATCCTTGGCCGGCTGGGTCAACTCGATGCCCATGTCCTTGTCCCGCAGCCGCTCGTCAAGCTTGGCGATCATCAGGTCGACGATCTGCACGATCTCGTCACGGGTCAACTGGTGGAAGACGATGATGTCGTCGATCCGGTTGAGGAACTCCGGGCGGAAGTGGCTCTTCAACTCGTCGTTGACCTTGGCCTTCATGCGCTCGTACGAGGTCTTCGTGTCGTCCTCGTTGGCGAACCCGAGGTTGATCCCGCGAGCGATGTCGCGGGTACCGAGGTTCGTGGTCATGATGATCACGGTGTTCTTGAAGTCGACCACCCGGCCCTGCGAGTCGGTCAACCGACCGTCCTCAAGGATCTGCAACAGGGAGTTGAAGATGTCGGGGTGGGCCTTCTCGACCTCGTCGAAGAGCACAACCGAGAACGGCTTACGCCTGACCTTCTCGGTCAACTGCCCGCCCTCGTCGTAACCCACGTAGCCGGGCGGTGAGCCGAACAGCCGCGACACGGTGTGCTTCTCGGAGAACTCGCTCATGTCAAGGCTGATGAGGCTGTCCTCATCACCGAACAGGAACTCGGCCAGCGTCTTGGACAGCTCCGTCTTGCCGACGCCCGAGGGCCCGGCGAAGATGAACGAGCCACCTGGGCGCTTCGGGTCCTTCAAGCCGGCCCGTGTGCGGCGGATGGCCTGCGATAGCGCGTGGATGGCCTGCTCCTGGCCGATCACCCGCTTGTGCAGCTCGTCCTCCATCTTGAGCAGCCGCTGGGACTCCTCCTCGGTGAGCTTGAAGATCGGGATGCCGGTCGCGGTGGCCAGCACCTCGGCGATGAGCTCCTCGTCGACCTGCGCGACGACGTCCATGTCGCCGGCCTTCCACTGCCGCTCGCGCTCGACGCGCTCGGCCATGAGCTTCTTCTCGTTGTCCCGAAGCGACGCTGCCTTCTCGAAGTCCTGCGCATCGATCGCGGACTCCTTCTCCCGTCGAACCCCTGCGATCCGCTCGTCCAGCTCGCGCAGATCCGGCGGAGCGGTCATGCGCCGAATGCGCAGACGCGACCCCGCCTCGTCGATCAGGTCGATCGCCTTGTCCGGCAGGAACCGGTCGTTGATGTATCGGTCAGCCAGCGTCGCCGAGGCCACGAGCGCGCTGTCGGTGATCGTCACACGGTGGTGGTTCTCGTAGCGGTCGCGCAGACCCTTGAGGATCTCGATCGTGTGCGCCAGGGTCGGCTCACTGACCTGGATGGGCTGGAACCGCCGCTCGAGGGCTGCGTCCTTCTCGACGTACTTGCGGTACTCGTCAAGGGTCGTGGCGCCGATGGTCTGCAGCTCACCACGGGCGAGCATGGGCTTGAGGATGCTGGCCGCGTCGATGGCACCTTCCGCGGCACCGGCGCCCACGAGCGTGTGCATCTCGTCGATGAACAAGATGATGTCGCCGCGGGTGCGGATCTCCTTGAGCACCTTCTTCAGGCGCTCCTCGAAGTCACCGCGGTAGCGGCTTCCGGCGACAAGCGCGCCGAGGTCCAACGTGTACAACTGCTTGTCCTTGAGCGTCTCGGGCACCTCGTTGCGCACGATCATCTGGGCCAGGCCCTCGACGACCGCTGTCTTGCCAACGCCGGGCTCCCCGATGAGCACCGGGTTGTTCTTGGTGCGGCGCGACAGCACCTGCATGACCCGCTCGATCTCCTTCTCGCGCCCGATCACGGGGTCGAGTTTGGCCTCTCTAGCGGCTTGAGTGAGATTGCGGCCGAACTGGTCGAGCACCAACGACGAGGACGGCGTGCCCTCCTGCGGGCCACCGGCGGTCGCGGGCTCCTTGCCCTGGTACCCGGAAAGTAGTTGAATGACCTGCTGGCGGACCTTGTTGAGGTCGGCGCCGAGTTTGACCAGCACCTGAGCTGCGACACCCTCACCCTCACGGATGAGGCCCAGCAGGATGTGCTCGGTTCCGATGTAGTTGTGTCCGAGCTGCAGTGCCTCGCGCAGGGACAGCTCCAGGACCTTCTTCGCCCGCGGGGTGAAGGGGATGTGACCGCTGGGGGCCTGCTGACCCTGCCCAATCATCTCCTCGACCTGCTGGCGCACACCGTCCAGGGAGATGTTGAGGCTCTCCAGTGCCTTGGCAGCAACGCCTTCGCCCTCGTGGATCAGACCCAGAAGGATGTGCTCTGTCCCGATGTAATTGTGATTGAGCATGCGCGCCTCTTCTTGCGCGAGCACGACCACTCGACGGGCCCGGTCGGTAAACCTCTCGAACATCCGTTCACTCCCATCAGACGCCTGATTTATCACTCTAACCTCGACCTACGACAACGACGACCTGTCTCGTGGGCTTCCCGACTTCGCCCTGGGTGAACGCAACCGCTATTGGGGCGTGCGCGAGCGACTCCAGGTGCTTGGTCGCTGCCCGACGCGAGCCGCGCCACCACACACCCGGCGCGACTACCCTTCACCGGGTGAGCGAGTACGAGCGTATGAAGCAGGCCGGCGGTATCGCCGGTGGCCCGGAGCAGGCCGGCCCTTGGTACCAGTGGGGCCCCTACTTGTCGGAGCGGGGTTGGGGCACCGTGCGTGAGGACTACTCGACAGACGGTGACGCCTGGAAGTACTTCCCGTTCGAGCACGCACACGCACGCACCTTCCGCTGGAGCGAGGACGGCCTGGCCGGACTCTCGGACCTCCTGCAGGACACCTGCTTCTCCCTCGGCCTGTGGAACGGCAAGGACCCGATCCTCAAGGAGCGCCTCTACGGCCTTGACAGCACCCAGGGAAACCACGGCGAGGACGTCAAGGAGTACTACTGGTACCGCGACGCCCTACCGTCGCACGCCTGGCTGCAGTGGCGCTACCACTACCCGCAGGGCGAGTACCCTTACGAGGACCTGCTCAAGACAAATGGCGAACGTGACCGCACGCAGCCCGAGTACGAACTGATCGACACCGGGATCTTCGACGACGACCGCTTCTGGGTCGTCGACGTGGACTACGCGAAAGCCACCCCCACCGACATAAGCATCCGGATCAAAGTGACCAATGCAGGACCAGACGAAGCCACCCTGGATGTCCTGCCCACAATGTGGTTCCGCAACACGTGGGGCTGGGGCCGCGGCCACCCGGTGCCGGAGTTACGGGTCGACGGCGGCGCGATGATCGCCACCCACTGGCGATCAGGCACCTACCACTTGGATCCGAGCCCATTGCCTGACGGCTCGATGCCCAAGCCGCTGTGCTGCCACAACGAGACCAACGAGCAACTGCTGTTCGGTGCCGAGAACATCACCTCTTACCCGAAGGACGGCATCGACCGGCATGTCCGCCTCGGCGATCCCAGTGTCAATCCGGAGAACCGCGGAACGAAGGGCGCATGGTGGTACCGGCTGACGGTCGCACCAGGGGAATCCCAGGAGATCCGCCTCCGGCTTTGGAAGTCGCCGGAGAACCGCCCCGATCCACAGGCACTGACCACCGGCTTCGACGAGTTGTTCGCCACTCGGTTGAGCGAGGCCGATGAGTTCTACGGCGATCTTGCACCTGACAACTGCCCCGCCGATGAGTTGCAGGCGATGCGCATGGCCTTCGCCGGGATGATCTGGAGCAAACAGTTCTACCGCTACGACATCCAACGCTGGCTGGCCGGCGATGCCAACGAACCGGCACCCCCACCTGCTGACTCCCGGCGCAATCACAACTGGCAGCACGTGGACGCCTACGACGTGATCTCGATGCCCGATTCCTGGGAGTACCCCTGGTTCGCCGCCTGGGATCTGGCCTTCCACACGGTCGTCTTCACCCACATCGACCCCTCGTACGCCAAGTACCAATTGCTGCTGATGTGCCGCGAGTGGTACATGCATCCGAACGGCGCGCTGCCCGCCTACGAGTGGAACTTCAGCGACACCAACCCGCCGGTGCACGCTTGGGCGGCGTTACGGGTCTTCGAGATCGACGGGACCAAGGACTACGACTTCCTGGCAGAGGTCTTCCAGAAGTTGCTGATGAACTTCACGTGGTGGGTCAACCGCGTCGACGCCGAGGGCAACAACGTCTTCCAGGGCGGCTTCCTGGGCCTTGACAACGTCGGGCCGATCAACCGCTCCGAGTTGCCGGAAGGTTGCCGGCTCGAACAGGCAGACGGCACCGCGTGGATGGCCTTCTACTGCTTGAGCATGCTGCGGATCGCGCTGCGACTGGCTGAGCACGATGCCGTCTACGACGCGATGGCGCTGAAGTTCGCCGAGCACTTCGCTGCGATCACCGACGGCATGGTGTCCAGTGGGATGTGGGACTGGCAGGAAGGGTTCTTCTACGACCAGTTGCTGCGGCCCGACGGCTCCCAGGAGCCGCTACGGGTGCGTTCGATCGTGGGTCTGATCCCGATTCTGGCGGCTGCCTGGATCGAGACTGACAAAGCGCTGCAGCGCAACGCCCGACTGTACGAGCGGTTCTCGGACTTCCTGCGCCGCCGAGGTCTGGACACCATCGACTCCGGGCGGGCCGGCTTCGTCTACCGCTCCCCCGAACAGCACAAGTTGCTGCTCACTGTCCTTGACCCGGAACGACTGCGGCGGGTCATGCTGGAGGTGCTCAGCGAGGACTCCTTCCTGTCACCGCACGGGCTGCGCAGTCTGTCCAAGCGACACCTGACCGCACCATTCAGCGTCGCCATCGACGGTCACACGTTCAGCGTCGACTACGAGCCGGCCGAATCACAGTCGCCGCTTTACGGCGGCAACTCCAATTGGCGCGGGCCGGTCTGGTTCCCGATCAACCACTTGGTCATCGAGGCCCTTGAGCGCTACTACATGTACCTCGGGGACACCTTCCAGGTCGAATGCCCGACCGGCAGTGGGGACATGGCCAACATGCGCGAGGTCGCGGAGGAACTACGCAGGCGCCTGATCAGCGTGTTCCTGCCGGGGCCGGGAGGTCGTCGGCCCGTGTTCGGCGACACCGAGAAGTTCCAGACCGACCCGCGTTGGAACTTCGCGCCGTACTTCTACGAGTACTTCCACGGCGACAACGGGGCGGGACTCGGAGCCAGCCATCAGACCGGCTGGACGGGACTGGTAGCCGACCTGATCATCGGCCGGATGGGCTGAGGTTCAGCCGAGGAGCGCGACACCGGCGTACCAACCGGCCGATGCCGCCGCCAGGCCAGCGACCAGCGACGCGCCGACGTTGAGCAAAGCTTCGCCGCCGGATCCCTCCTCGACCAGGCGGATGGTCTCGTAGCTGAAAGTGCTGAATGTGGTGAAACCGCCGCAGAACCCCGTGCCCAGCAGTAAGACCAACTCGCCCGAAGCACCGGCCCCCAGGATGAATCCCAGCACCGCGGAGCCGAGAACATTGATCACCAACGTGCCCCAAGGGAACACGCTGTCGTGGCGTCGCTGCACGAAACGGTCGACCAGCCAGCGACTCGGCGCTCCGATCGCAGCCCCGGCCATCACCAGCAGCAGGGTCACGAACGGCCCACGTACTTGATCACGTCCACCGGGTCCACGATCACCAGACCCTCGGTGATCAGATCGTCGAGCTCGGGCAGGAAGGCGTCGACGCGCTGCTTGGTGTCGACGATCACGACCGCCACCGGAAGGTCTTCACTGAGACTGAGTAGCCGGTTCGTGTGGATTCGCGAGGATGCCCCGTAGCCTTCGATCCCACGCAAGACACTGGCTCCGGCGAGGCCCGCCGCATGTGCCCTGTGCACGATCTCGGTGTAGACCGGACGGTGGTGGTATTGATCGGACTCTCCCACGAAGATCGTCAGCCGCACCGCCGCACCTTGTAGTTTCATCGTGCCTCCTTGTTCAATGCGCGGGCCGCAGTGATGCCCAGCCAGGTGCCCGCGAGCCCTGCCAGGAGGCTGCCGAAGAGGTAGGCAAATGCGGCAGGACCACGGCCTTCGGCCAGCAGCCCCCGGGTTTCAACCGTGTATGCCGAGAACGTCGTGAAGCCCCCGAGCACGCCGACTGCCAGGAACGGGCGCAGGTAGCGACTGGGAGGCCAGACGTCCAGCAGGTACACCATCAGCGCGCCCAGTAGGAAGCAGCCGGTGACGTTCTCCATGAACGTCGCCCATGGGAAACCGCTCAGAGGCACCGCTTCATTGAGCAGGTAGCGCAGCGCCCCGCCCAGCGCCCCACCGGCAGCGATGGCCGCCACCAGGTCCCACACACGCTGTCCCTGGGCCTCGACGTCGAAGGGGGAAGCGTCGGGATCGACCGGCTCGCCACGTGTTTCGCCCACACCAACAGGCTAGGCGCAGGCCTCATCCGAAGGCGGTGTTGATTAGCCAGCGCGCTCGGGCGACACTGGAAGGGTGATCGACGCCCTCGCCGCAGTTGTCCTGCTCATGCCAGCAGAAGACACGCCTGCGCCCACGCCGACCCCCACGACCACTCCCACTGAGCCGCCAGTCAAGAAGGCGCCCCCGCTTTCGCTGGTCTACAAAGGCAAGGCCAAGATCAAGGCCGGCATGGAGGGCCAGTCCGTCACGACGATCCAGGAGCAGTTGAACGGTGTGGGCAAGCCTGCGCCTGTCAACGGCGTCTTCGATGAACAGACCCGCAAGGCTTACAAGTCGTTCCAGGACAAGTTCGGCTACTGGCCCACCGGCAAGGTGACCCAGAGCCCCGCCCTGAAGTTGAAGAAGCTGTACGGCAATGGCAAGCTCCCCAAGATCTGCCGCACGAGCAACAAGGTGCTGTGCATCGACAAGACCCAGCTGGTCCTGCGCCAGATGACCAATGGCAAGCAGAAGTTGGTCACGGATGTGCGCTTCGGATCCGAACAGACCCCCACCCGCAACGGGCAGTTCCGTGTCTATTCCAAGATCCGTTACCTGATCAGCGATCTGGCCGGCACTCCGATGCCGTTCTCGATGTTCTTCAGCGGCGGCCAGGCCGTTCACTACTCGCCGGGCTTCCATCGCGACGGCTACAACGGCGCGTCGCTCGGGTGCGTCAACATCCGGGTCTACAAAGACGCCCGGAGTCTTTACCGGACCACCTCGGTCGGCACTCCGGTTTACGTCTACCGCTCCTAGTCCGGGCGGTGTTGGGGCCAGCCGCCACAAGCAAAGCTGGAAACCTGCAACCAGAGCGCCGAAAACAACATGGCTCCCAGCGAACCTGCGCCCCTGGTGAACAATGGCCGAGTGCGGCGTTGGGGCGTTCTTGTGGATGTGCTGCTGGTCGCAGCATGCGCCGGCGTCGCGGCTCTGCTTGAACAGGACGCCAACTGGGACCAGTTGCAGTACCACTACTGGTACCCCTGGCAGCTGTTCCACGGAGGGCTCACCGATCCCGACCTCTACGGCGGCCGCTTCCAGAACCCCATGCCACAGATCCCCTTCTACCTACTGGTGAACGCGCTGCCCCCGGTGGTCGCCCAAGCGGCGCTGGGCGCCCTCGCCGGCTTGGCAGCGGTGTTCACGCGCCGCATCGCCATGCGGGTGCTCCCCTATTCCGGCGGCTGGCAGCTCGCGACGAGCACGGTGGCGGCACTGCTCGCGGTCGTGGGCGCAGCTTTCCGCAGCGAAGTGGGAACCAGCTACAGCGATGTGCTCCTGGCCTCGTTGCTGCTGGCCGGGGTCCTGTTGATCCTGCACGCCCAACCCTGGGCGACACTGGCCGCCGGGCTGCTGGCCGGGGCCGCCGTCGGGCTCAAGTACACCAGCGCGCCGTTCGCACTGGCTGCAATCATCGCCGTGCTGATCTTGCCCGACCGTCGCGTGCGCCGAACCGGTTTCTGGGTAGCCGGTGCGGCAGTCGGCTGGCTGCTCACCGGGGCTGCCTGGGCCTTGAGTCTGCAGCGCACCTACGACAGTCCGGTGTTCCCGTTCTGGAACTCCCTCTTCGCCAGCCCCTGGTACCCGACAGACAACCTGACCGACGAGCGCTACGGCGTCAACGGACTGATCGGCTGGCTCAGCTGGCCATGGGAAATGGCCACTGGTCAAGCCCAGGTCCTGGATCTGCCGGTTCGTGATCCGCGATGGTTGCTGCTGGTCGTCGCCCTTGTCGCGATCGCAGTGCTACACAAGCGCGTCACGGCCGAAGGCGCGGCGGTCGTGGCCTTCACGATCAGCGGGCTTGCCATATGGCTAGCGGTCTTCGGCGTCATCCGGTACGCCATCCCGGCCGAGATGCTGGCAGCGGTCATCATCGTCTGGGCGATCAGTCTGGCGGCACCACCGAGGATCACCCTCGCCCTGGGAGTCGTGTTGACGCTGGCGGCGGGGGTCTTGACCCAATCGGCCTCCGGCAGGCGAGTCGAGTTCGCGCAGCAGTGGTACCAGGTGGAAGCGGGCGCTTTCTTGCGCGTCCAGCCCGGCGACGCCGTCATTGTCGACGGGCAATACCCGAGTACCTTCCTGCTGGCGGGCAACCTGCCGCAGGGAGTGCCGGTCCATGTCGTGCAGAAGGACTTCACCGGCACCGCGATGCTGCAGTGGCTGAAGGCGGAACTGGATCAGGCCCAGAATGTGTGGGTCGTGACCGGTCCCGATCAGACCCAGATCGACCCCGTGGGAACGATCGGGCGCGACGACTGCACAAGGATCAGGAGCAATGTGGTGGATCGATGGCTGTGCCCGGTGACGCTGTGAAGCCGCTGCCTGCGTGGCGCGGTGGCGCGGTGGACCAAGACGCCGTAGCGGCGGCAAGCTCGGCGTTGCAGCGGCACGGCCTGGTGGGACTGCCCACCGAAACCGTCTACGGTCTGGCGGCGCTGGCCAGCGATCCCGGGGCCGTGCGGCGGGTGTTCGAGGTCAAAGGACGCCCATTGGACCACCCGGTCATCGTGCATGTCGCCTCGGCTGCGGTATTCGCGGAATGGGGGGGTCCTGATGTACCCCACTACGCTCTCGATCTGGCGCAGGCTTTGTGGCCGGGGCCTTTGACGCTGGTGATCCCGGCGGCACCGACGGTTGCGCGCTACGTCACAGGCGGACAGGACACAGTCGGGCTGCGATGCCCGGCACACCCGGTTGCGTTGGCGGTAGTGGAGGCTGCCGGCCCTGTGGCCGCGCCGAGCGCGAACCGCTTCGGGCAGGTCTCCCCGACGAGCGCGGCCGACGTGGTCTCCGACATCGGGGATCGTCTGCAACCCGGACTCGATCTCATCCTCGACGGCGGCGCGTGCCCGGTAGGCGTGGAGTCCACGATCCTGGATTGCACCGGCGACGCTCCCCGGGTTCTGCGCTGGGGTGCTGTCGAGCCGGCCGATGTGCAGCGCGTCACCGGACTCGCGGTGTCCACAGCTGGCTCCGCGGTGCGAGCACCCGGAGGGCTCGCCTCTCACTACGCCCCTCTGGCGCGCGTGCACCTGAGCGGCGAGCCGTCGCCGGGGGCAGGGCTGCTCGCCCTCGTCAACGTGCCGACTCCTCCCGGGGTCGTGCGTCTGGCAGCACCGGAAACAACCCGGGACTTCGCGGTGGTCCTGTACCGCGCCCTGCGCGACGCCGATGCGGCCGGACTGACGGACCTGTGGGCGATTGGTCCGGCTGACGACTCCGCACTCGGCCTCGCTGTGCGCGACCGGCTCACCCGCGCTGCGACTAGGTGACGGACGCTCGCAGGCGCAAGACTGAGCACATGCGCGCAGTGACCATGACCGGGATCGACCAGATCTCCGCAGGCGACCGCACGGATCCGCAACCTGGACCCGACGAGGTGTTGATCCGCGTCGAAGCCTGCGCGGTGTGCCGCACCGATCTGCAGATCCTGCGCGGCGACCTGCCCACCCACCGGTTGCCGCTGATCCCCGGACATCAGGTGGTGGGAGAGGTCCTGACACCTGGCCCTTTGAGCCGACGACGGGTGGGGCTGGTGTGGCTGGCGCAAGCGTGTGGAGTCTGCGCGTTCTGCCGGACCGGCCGGGAGAACCTCTGCGACCAGGCGCGTTTCACCGGATGGGACCGGGACGGCGGCTATGCCGAGCTCGTGACCGCGCACAAGGACTTCGTCCATCCGCTGCCGAGCGGCGACCCCACACACATCGCACCGCTTCTGTGCGGCGGTGTCATCGGCTACCGCAGCCTCAAGGTGGCCGGCGTCGGACCTGACCGCGAAGGCATGAAGGTGGGCCTCTTCGGGTTCGGAGCGTCGGCGACGATCGCGCTACAAGTGGCCAGGTATTGGGGAGCCGAAACGTACGTGGTGACCCGGTCGGACAACGAGGTGCAGCGAGCCCTGGAACTCGGCGCCACATGGGCCGGCACATATGACCGGACTGTGCCCACCCTGCTGGACGCAGCCGTCACTTTCGCCCCCAGCGGAGACGTGGTGGTCGCCGCGCTCAAGGCACTCGACAAGGGTGCGACGGTCGCCATCAACGCCATCCACCTCGACCGGATACCGCAGCTGGATTACGACGATCTGTGGTGGGAGCGCAGTCTGCGCTCGGTGGCCAACGTGACCCGCCAGGACGTCGGAGAATTCCTCGACCTCGTGGGCCCGGCCAAGGTGCGCACGCAGACCGAGGTGGTGTCGCGCGACGAGGCGCCAGGCGCGCTGGAACGACTCGAAGGCGGTCAAGTTCGCGGAGCGTTCGTGCTCGTGTGAGCAGTAGGCTGCCTCAATGCTTGACCACCCGCCGACGACTTCGGTGATCGGCCGGGCTGTTGGTGAGAGGTTGTGCTGTTGGTTAGAGAAACCACGCGTTGATTCGCTAACCAACAGCACAACCTCTAACCAGGTGCCCGGACGCCCCCTGGACGGTCAGCAATGGTGATCAAAGACCCGGGAAAGCGGGCTTTGCGGCGCGGAACAAGGGTGGCAATCGTCGTCCCCTTGACACTGGCCGTTCTGCTGCAGTTGCCGTGGGTCTCCCAGGGAGCGCTGATGGGCGCCTTCGCCAGCTTGGCGCTATTGGTCTTCTCCGACTACGGGGGTCCACTGAAACAGCGCTTCATCGCCTACCTCGCCGCCACCGCCACAGGCGTGCCCCTGGTGATCATCGGCGCATACGCAGGGCAGTACCGCTGGGCCTCGATCCTGACCATGGCCATCGTTGCCCTGGTGGTCGGGCTGCTAGCCCTATTGCGGGGGCTGATTGCCTGCTCACAATCCGTGCTGCTGCTGGCGACGGTCCTGTCGCTCACGGCCTCGACCCCTGCAGTGGTTTGGCCCGACGTCGTGTCATGGTGCATCGGCGGTTTGATGGCCGCGCTGTCTGCCGTGTTCCTATGGCCGGCGCACATCAACATGCCCATCCGGGGCCTGATCGCCGACCTGCTCGAGGCCGTCGCCGACGCCTCGGACATCAGGTGGGTGGACCAAGGTGGCCTGGAGGAGCTCACTGCTGCCCGGCAGAAGGTCACGGCGGCCGTGGAGAGCCTTCACGCCAAATACGACGGGAACCTGCTACGCCCCAGCGGTGTGACCAGTTCGGACCGCGCTTTGGCCGAACTGGTCGACGAGGCGAGCCGACTGCGTTACCTGCAGCGCTGGGAGGATGTGTCCGATCACAAGGACCCGGTCCTGCAGGAAATGACGGGACGGCTCTGCTCGGTTGTGAGTGCGTCGTTGCGCCGGTGCGCTGACCGGCTTCGAGGCGGCAAGGAACCGCTGTCTTCGGAACTCCTGTTCCAGGTTCGCGGACAGAATCTCGACGAGATGGCGGACTGGCTGGCCGAGAATCGCACCACCCGCGACCCCAGTTACCTTCGCAAGCAGATCGAAGACACCTTCCCCCTGAGGGTCACCACGCTGATCACATCGCGGATCACCGACCAGACGATCGCCGTGTCGGGCCGTTCGGGTGACGAATACGCCAACCCTCCGATGCGCTCGACAATCTCGCCGGTGAAGCCCCCCTCCAAGACTGAGCGAATCACCGCTCATCTGTCTTGGAGCTCGCCGTGGTTCCGCAGCGCTGTCCGTTCGGCGGTCGCACTTTCGCTGTCGGTCGCCGTGGCCAAGTCCGTGTCGCTGCAACACCCGTTCTGGATCGTGCTGGGAACGCTGAGCGCTTTGCGTTTCGACGCCCTGGGAACCGGGCGCACCGCCAAGCAGGCCCTCATCGGTACCACCGCGGGCGTGGTGCTCAGCGCTGTATGTATCTGGCTGATCGGGGGCAATACCGCGGTCTGGTGGGCCTTGTTCCCCGTTGCTTTGTTCTGGGCGGCCTACACGCCCGGCACGCTGTCCTTCGCCCTCGGCCAGGCTGGCTTCAGCTTCGTGGTCATCGTGATGTTCTCGATCATGAGTCCCGCTCGCCTCGATACGGCCGCCGCCCGCCTGATCGACGTGGGTCTGGGCCTTGCGGTGAGCCTTGTCGTCAGCCTCTTGATGTGGCCCCGCGGTGTGATCGAGACTCTCTTCACCCGCCTGCGTGAAGCCATGGTCGCGGCGTGCGACTACTACGTGGCTTCGTCGGACTGGATGGCTGGTGGTGCCATTGACGACCGCCTGCTGGCCGAGTTCAGGCAGCGTTCGCACAACACCATCGACAGGGCGCAGGAAGCACTGGACCTGTCGATCGCGCAGAGACCTCCCAAGACGGTTGCGGTCGGTCAATGGACAGCCCTTGCCAACAGCATCAGCCACGTTGATTTCGCGGCCCGGCTGATGCCACAGGCCGAGGAGATGGTGGCTGTGCGGGGGGATCAGCGTCCCATCCCCACCGCGCTGGTGGGACCCCTGCTGGCCGGCACCAACCACGTGCGCAGCGAGTTGATGGAAGCCACCGACAGCATGTGCAACCAGATGCCCACCTTCGACGACGATTCGGTGGCCGCCTCCCTGGACTCCGGGTTTCCCCCATTCGTCATCTCTGAACCGGTGCAGACCCTACGGGCCGGAATCGACGAGGTTCTCGCAGGCCCGGACGACTGGCATGGCACTGGCGCGGACCCACGCCCGGTCATCGCGACCTGGCTCACTGATTGGACGGCGCTGTTCGATCAGACCGGGCAACTGCTGCGGTCCAACGGGACAACCACCTCAAAAGACTGACTCGCCCCTGCTGGCCGCGTCCGCGATCTTGGCGATTCGGTCGCTGCGCGTGGCAGGCCGCTTGGCCGACTTCACCCAATACAGAGCCTGCTTGCGCCTGCCCGCAGTCAGGTTGTCGAACGCCTCCCGGCAGTCGGTGAGGGCCTGCGCCAAGTCATCAGGTACCACCATGGCATCGACGTCGTCGAGGAATGTGTACATGCCGTTCGACTGTGCGACCTCGACCGCCCGCAGCCCCGCCGCCTGCATCATCCCGGCCTCCAGCAGCCGAGCAAGGCGAACCTTGTTGGGTGCCGACCAGACGCTGTCAGGCTTGCGCGGGGTCAGCCGGATCCCGCTGTGTTCCTCATCGAAACTCTGCACAGTGCTGTCGATCCACCCGAATATCAGGCACTCCTCCACGATGTGCTCATAGGCGATCGTGGGGCCACCTGCTGCGGGCCTTCTTTGGACCAGCCAGAAACCCGAATGGCTGGCGTGATTGACCGCCAGCCATTCGTGTAGTTCCTCCCTGGTCTGCAGCGGCACCCTTGGTAGCGGGTTGCGCTCGACGATCGGCATGGATCAGGTGAAGAGGTTCAACAAGTCGCCGATCCGGTGGCCGGCCTCCTCGGGATGGCGGAACTCGCCACTGGCGTTGACGCTGTACGTGTTGCGCCGCCCGACCTTGGTCTTGCGCAGGTACCCGTCGCCCTCAAGATCGGCGAGGATCGTCTGCGCAGCACGTTCGGTGATACCCACGGCCGTCGCAATGTCCCGAACCCTTGCATCAGGATTTCGGTTCACGTAGATCAGCACGTGCCCGTGGTTCGTCAGAAACGTCCACCGTCTGCGCTCCAGCGCCATCAACTGGCCTCCCATCACCTTCGGCAACACTACCGATTTCCGGCGGGGATTCACCATTACGGGTTGAGATGAGGCTGGCGGCGATGCTCACCGCGATGATCACGGCGACCACTCCTAGGCTCAGCCAAGTCGGCATCTTGTAGACATCCACCTGGAGAACCAGCTTCACGCCCACCCAGATGAGCACCAGGCCCAGGCCCAGCTTGAGGTACACGAACCTGTGCATCAGGTCGGCCAGCAGGAAGTACATGGCCCGCAGACCCAGGATCGCGAAGGCATTCGCCGTGAAGACCAGGAACGGTTCCTGGGTCACCGCGAAGATGGCTGGGATCGAGTCCACCGCGAAGATGATGTCGGTCGTCTCGACCAGGACCAGGACCAGCAGCAGCGGCGTAGCAACCAGCGCCCCGTTACGCCTGGTAAGGAACTTCTGGCCGTCGTACTCGTCGGTCGTCGGCACGAAACGCTTGAACAACGCCACGACCTTGGACTTCGACGGGTCGATGTGGTCGGCCCGCTTCTTGATCATCGTGTATCCGGTGATCAGCAGGAACGCGCCGAAGAGGTAAAGGATCCACGCGAACGAGGCGATCAGAGCCGAACCCGCCGCGATGAACACGCCACGGAAGATCAGGGCGCCGACGACACCGTAGAACAGCACCCGATGTTGGTACTGCCGCGGCACGGCGAAGTAGCTGAAGATGATGGCCCAGACGAAGACGTTGTCAATCGCCAATGACTTCTCGATCAGGTAGCCGGCGTAGTACTGGCCGGCGAACTCGGAGCCCACCCACCACCAGATCACGCCACCGAACGCGACGCCGAGCGCCACCCAGAGTGCCGACCACGCGGCCGCCTCTTTGACACCGATGACATGCGCATCTCGGTGCGCGAACAGGTCGATGGCGAGCATCACGAAGATCACGCCGAGCACTGCGAACCAGGCCCACAGGGGGACGTCCACGGTCAGAAACTCCTTCTAGCTTGTCGTTTTCGAAGGTCTTTCCTGACCGTGAGGTCCGCGGATGCCGGGCTGTGGGCCGGACTGACGACATCTGCGAGGTGGATACTCCCCTTCGCTTGTAGTTAGTTTCCTGAAATTGTGTGCATATGTCAAGTTTGGAGGAGGGTGACCGGCAAGCAGAGCTGGAAACCGGCAACCAACTGGCCGGAAAACGACATCGCTGCCGCCCATCCGGCTGAGCGGCTCGCCCGCGCCTGCTGGCAGGCTGGACCCGTGGAACCCCTGTTCGCCGACCTTCACGATCTTCTTGAGATCGCCTCGGTCGCAGGCACCCGTGAGGAACAGCGGGCGCAACTCTGGGTGGCGGACACCTTGAAGGCCTGGGGCTGGGACGTCGAAGTCTGGGAGGACGACCCACAAACGTTCGCCGGGGAGCCTGACTACCCACAGATGGAGGTCGCGCGGACGTCGGTGACCGGAGTCTTCGGCAAACCGCGAGGCAGCAGCGGCGCGCGGTTGATCCTGGGCCACACCGATGTCGTCCCGGGGGGCCCAAAACCGGGCTTCACAGGCGATCACGTCGTCGGCCGAGGCAGCGTGGACATGAAGGCCGGACTTGTCGCAGGCATGTATGCCGCCAAGGCCGCTGGCGGCGATGTGGCTGTCTGCGCGGTGAGCGGTGAGGAGGACGGCGGGATTGGGGCGTTCCTGGCGCTGCGTCACGGCCTGCAAGCAAAGGCCTGCGTCATCCCCGAACCAACCGGCCTCGCGATCGTCCCCGCCAACGCCGGCTCCTTGACCTTCCGGATCACGCTGCCCGGCGTGGCTGCCCACGGCGCTCGTCGCTGGGACGGGCACAACGCGCTCGAGGCGGTTCCCGAGGTCCTGGACAGACTGCGAAAACTCGAGGCGGCCCGCAGCCAAGACGTGCCCGACGTCCTCGCCAGCTGGCCGATCGCATACCCCATCAGCATCGGACGCATTGAAGGTGGCGACTGGCCCTCGACGGTCATGGCCGAGGTTGCACTTGAGGGCCGCTACGGAGTGATGCTGGGTGAGTCGGTCCCCGCGGCAATGGCGACGTTCGAATCCGCGCTCGTCGCGACTGGGGCGCGTGTCGAGTGGTCCGGTGGGCGTTTCGCCTCAGGCTCGACACCTGTCACCGATCCGCTGGTGCAGGATCTGGCGGGTGCCCACGAAGCGCTCCTGGGCGAGCAGCCGAAGATCGTCGGGGTGACGTACGGTTCGGATCTGCGGCAACTGGTTGCTGCTGGCATCCCCACCGTTCAGTACGGGCCGGGGGATGCCGCACTGGCACACAGCGACGACGAACAGGTCGCCACCGAACAGGTCGCGGCCTGCCGCGCCGTGCTCGAGCAGTGGCTGCGCGGCGCGCGGTGACGGGGACCTCCAAACACCAGTTGGGCTATGTGCTGGTCCTCGTAGGGGTTGTCGGCTTCTCCGTGAACGCCGGGGTGTCCAGGCTCGTGCTCGACAACGGCATCGGCGCGTGGACCCTGGCGGAATTGCGCGCAATTGGTGCGGCCTTCCTGCTTGCGGTCATTATCGCGCTCACCGGACGCTGGGGGCGTCTCGGCGTGGGACGCAAGGACTGGCCCAGCTTCTTGCTCTACGGACTGGTCGGTCTCGGGCTGTTGCAGTCCTTCTACTTCGAAGCGATCGCCCGCATCCCCATCGGCCTCGCGATCCTGATCGAGTTCCTCGCCCCCCTGTGGGTCGCTTTGTGGGCTCGCTTCGTCCAGCATCAACCCGTCAAGCCGATCCTTTGGCCTGCACTGGTGATCACGCTCGTCGGATTGGCCGTTGTGGCAGGCGCGCAGTTCGCCGAGCTCGACCCGATCGGGCTGATCAGTGCCTTCCTCGCCGGCTTGTGCTTCGCGGTCTACTTCGTGGTGGGCGAACGACTGGTGGCCGACCACGACCCTTTCGTGGTCAGCTTCTGGGGCTTCACGATCGCTGCGGTGGGCTGGGCGGCGGCGGCGTTCTTCGTCCCGCGCATCGTCGGGATCTGGGAGGTCCCTCTGGGCACTCAGGTCACCCTTCCGCAGGCCCTCGGCGCGATCGTCGTACCGATCGGCCTTCTGCTCCTATGGGTCGTGAGCCTGGGAACCGTGGTCCCATTCGCCTCGGAGACCGCGGCCATGCGCTGGCTCCCGGCGACAACTGTGAGCGTGCTGGCCATGCTGGAGCCGGTGGGCTCGGCGGTCATCGGCTGGTGGTGGTTCGACGAGCGCCTGGGGCTGGTACAGATCCTCGGGGCGACCATGGTGCTCGCCGGGATCACGATGGCCCTGTTGAGCCGGGCCGACCATCCCACACCCGCGGTGATCGACTAAAAATCACTACCGTGGGGCTATCGAAACCTCCCTCAGCCAACAGGGCCTGACTAGCGCCCAAGTCCGCGAGCGTGTTGCCGACGGACGAGTCAACGATGTCCGCGACAAGGGCAGCCGAAGTCTCGGCAGCATCCTGGCCGCGAACATCCTCACGCCCTTCAATGCTTTGATCGGGTCGCTGTGGGCGGTGATGATCTTCGTCGCCCCCTGGCAGGACGCGCTATTCGGTTTCGTGATCGTGGCAAACTCGCTCATCGGCACGATCCAGGAGTACCGCAGCGCGCGCGTCTTGGCGAAGTTGTCCGTATTGAACGAAGCCCGACCCGTGGTCGTCCGCGACGGCGTTGAGACGGAGATCGGCCTGCGCGAACTGGTGATCGATGACCTCGCGCTGCTCTCCTCTGGCGACCAGATCGCCGTCGACGGGGTGGTCCTGCGGGCCACTGGCCTCGAGGTCGACGAGAGCCTGCTGACGGGCGAGGCGGACCCGGTGGCCAAGGCCGCGGGAGAAGAACTGATGTCAGGCTCATTCGTCGTGTCCGGATCAGCCGCCTACACAGTGACCCGCGTGGGGGCCGAGTCTTTCGCAGGGCGTCTGACCGAACAAGCCCGCCAGTTCCAACGCACCAGTTCGGAGTTGCGAGACTCGATCAACCGGTTCATCCGCTACATCAGCTTCGCCCTGATCCCCGTCGGCGCCCTGCTGACCTACAGCCAGTTGTTGGCCGACCAAACCCTCAAGGAGGCCGTGCGCGGGGCCATCGCCGGAGTCGTGACGATGGTGCCGGAGGGCCTGGTGCTGCTGACCAGCATCGCCATGGCCGTGGGCGTGCTGCGCCTTGCCCAACGACAGGCGCTGGTACAGGAGATGCCCGCCGTCGAGACGTTGGCGCGAGTCGACATCGTGTGCGTGGACAAGACCGGAACCCTGACAGCCCCTGGCATGTCTGTCGAAGAGGTCGTCCAAATCGGCGACGCCGACCCGGCACCGGTGCTGGCGGCCCTCGCCTCGGCCGAGGAACACCCGAACCCGACGATGCTGGCTGTGGGCCGGCAGTACACCGGCGGCCCGCCTGTTGTGGAGAGCATCCCGTTCTCCTCCGCACGAAAGTGGTCGGCCGGGCTCATTGACGACGCCTGGTACGTGATCGGCGCACCCGACGTGGTCGACGAATCCGTAGACACCCAGAAGTGGTCGGCGACCGGGGCGCGGGTCCTGCTGCTGGCCAGGGCGCAGGCGACGGTGCGCGCCGAAGAACCCCTGCCGGTCGTCCAGCCGCAAGCCCTCATCGTCATAGATCAGCAACTGCGAACCGACGCCGCCGAGACGGTCGGCTACTTCCTGGAGCAAGGGGTGGCGCTCAAGGTCATCTCAGGGGACAACGCGGAGACGGTCGGGGCGATCGCCGCCCGTGCCGGCGTGCCCGGCGCCGACCACCCGGTGGATGCGCGCCGACAGGACCCGGTGGCCGCTGTGGAGGAGGCCAGCGTCTTCGGCCGGGTCAATCCCGACCAGAAGCAGGACATGGTCGACGCTCTGCGGACCAACGGGCACACGGTGGCGATGACCGGCGACGGGGTCAACGACGTGCTCGCGCTGAAGCGCGCCGACCTGGGGATCGCCATGGGTTCGGGGTCGTCGGCAACCCGAGCCGTCGCCCAGATCGTGCTCATGGACAGCAAGTGGTCGAGCCTGCCCTCAGTCGTGGCCGAAGGCAGACGGATCCTGGGCAACATCGAGCGAGTGTCGGACGTCTTCCTGACCAAGAGCATGTACGCGCTGCTCCTCGCACTCGCCGTGGGACTGACCGCACTCCCCTTCCCATTCCTGCCGAGGCATCTGACCCTCATCAGCGCACTCACCATCGGGATCCCTGGTTTCTTCTTGGCGCTGATGCCCAACACCGAACGCTTCCGGCCGGGCTTCTTCAAGCGCGTGATGGTCTTCGCGGTGCCGTGCGGAGCGATCGCCGCTGCAACCGCCTTCGCCGCCTACTACGCGGCCCTGCAACTGCGCGACGTGGAGGAGGCGCGCGTTGACGCCACCATCGCGCTGTTCATGGTCACGATCACAGTCCTGGCCGTGTCCGCCCGGCCCATGAACCCGATCCGCGCGGCCATCGTGGGTTCGATGATCGCAGCGTTCCTGCTCGTGCTGTTCATCCCTGCGCTGTCGGAACTTTTCGCCTTGAGCATCTCGCCGGACAAGGAAGGCGTGGCCACGGTTGTCATTGGCGCGGGCGGCGCGTTCCTGGTCCTGATCACCTCACGAGTCGTGAGCCGCTGGCGCGACCCAGCCTGAACCTCCGCGGGGGTGGTTCAGCATTGCGCGGGTACTTTGGATCACATGACCGACATCGACGGCCTCATCGACCTGTGGGGTCGCTGCGAGCGCGTCGTTGTCCTCAGCGGGGCAGGAACCAGCACGGACAGCGGAATACCCGACTTCCGCGGGCCCAACGGGCTCTGGACCAAGAATCCGGACTCCGCTGCGATGTTCGACATCGAGTCCTACCTCAACGACCCGCAGATCCGCCTTCGCGCGTGGGAAGGCCGACGCAACCATCCGGTTTGGAACGCACAACCGAACCCAGGCCACCTGGCGCTGACCGACTTGCAAAGGGCCGGCCGGCTCGGGCCGATCATCACCCAGAACATCGACGGGCTGCACCAACTCGCCGGATCCACCGACGTCCTCGAACTGCACGGAACCATCTGGGAGATCGAGTGCCTGTCCTGCGGGGATCACACGCCGACGCTGATCACCATGCAGCGCGAGGAGCCCGATCCGCGCTGCCTGGTTTGCGGCGGGATCCTCAAGACCGCCACGATCTCCTTCGGCCAGCACCTTGACGCGTCCATTCTCGACGCCGCGATCAAGGCCGCCCGGACCGCTGATCTCCTCGTTGCAGTCGGAACCACCTTGCAGGTGATGCCCGCCGCAGGATTGGCAGACATGCCCCGGCATTTGGCGATCATCAATGCCAGCCCCACGCCGTACGACGAGCAGGCCGATGTGGTGCTCCGCGATCCCATCGGCGAGGCACTGCCCGCGGTGGCCACCGCGCTCGTGGGTTGATGCCGCGGGGGTTCAGTCCGCCGCGATCAATGGCCAGATCACGTCGAACACCGACGTGCCCGGCGCGCGCCGGACCGATCCATGCGTACATCCCGGGCTGATCCTGGAGGTAGAGCCCGGTGCTCAATGCCGAGATCGCCGCAGCGCAGGCTACCTGGCGCAGTTCCCCAGCCTTCTGGCCCTCCTGCATGAGCTGCTCGATCAGGTTCCGCCGCGGTTCACCCCTGTCAACCGCAGCCCACCCCTGTCAAGATGCACATGGTCACGCCCTACGGCAACGCCAAGTGGTCCGTGCGCGAAGGCTCGCTCAAGTCGGTACCGCGCGGGGCCATGGTCACCTGGAAGACGGTCGAATAGCCAGCAGCATCGTCCCTCGCTCATGTGGGGGGCGATGCCTCGGTGAGACGATGGGGCCATGACCCTGCTGCACACCGACCGCGGTGACTTCGAGTCCATCATCGAAGGCCCCGAGAACGGGCCTTTGGTCCTTCTACTTCACGGGTTCCCCGAATTGAACGTCTCGTGGCACAACCAGATCCCCGCGCTGGTGCAGGCGGGCTACCGGGTATTGGCCCCGAACCAACGGGGCTACGCAGGTTCGGTCAAGGACGGCTCGTACGCGACCGCCGACCTCGCGGCCGACGCTGTGGCGATGATTGACGCGATGGGCGCGGAGAAGGCCGTGGTCGTGGGCCATGACTGGGGCGGTGGGGCAGCCTGGACCGTCGCTCACCTCTTCCCCGATCGGGTTGACAGCCTGATCATCATGAACTGCCCGCCGCCCGCGGTGTTGGCCCACGAACTGATGACCAACCCGTCGCAAATGCTCAAGTCCTGGTACATGCTCTTGTTCCAGCTCCCGGTGATCCCGGAGAAGTTCGTGGTCAAGCACATGCCCGGGGCCATCGTCGGCGGTTCGTTCAACCGCAGCGTTTGGAACGACGAGAACCTCGCCCCGTACCGCGCCGCGTTCGCGACGCCAGCCGACGCGACCGGTCCCGTGAACTGGTACCGCGGCGCACTGCGCCACCCGAGGGCGGCACGCAAGCTTCCACCGATCGCGCTACCCATCCTGATCATCTGGGGTGTAGAGGACCAGTTCATCGGCCTGGAGTCCATCTCGCCACAGTCACTGCGTCGCGCCATCGCCTACGGCAACGAGGCGAAGTTGGTCCTAATCGAGCAGGCGGGGCATTTCGTGCAGAACGAGGCCCCCGAGCAGGTCACCGCTGCGATGCTCGACTGGCTGGGGCCGGCAGACCGGCCTCGTGGTTAGCCTCAAGCCCCCTGGTTAGAGGTTGTGCTGTTGGTTAGCGAATCAACGCGTGTTTCCGCTAACCAACAGCACAACCTCTAACCAACCGCCCCCGAACCCCGCGACGCAAGCACCTGCCTGGCGAGAACCTCGGGATCGGTTGTCGGGGCGTCGCACACGAACCCTCGGCACACATAAGCCGTGTCCTTGCCTTCCACCTTGGGCCGACCGAGGGTCAAGGGCCCGCTCAGAGCGACCACCGCACCCGGGGCCGTAGCCGCGAGCGCGACCCGGTGCATGGGCGAGCCGACGTCTGCGATCACGGCGACCTCTCGCGGCCCATCCAACACGGCCTCGAGCACCGACAATCCGTGACCCCAGAACTGCGGGTGCCCGCCCAGGTGCGCGGCTTGACCGAGCACCTGCACGGCACGGTCCCTGTCCCCGAACTGCGAGGTCAGGGCCGAGGCGGTCAGCAAGGCCTCAGCCGCCAGGCTCCAACCGGACGGTGTGGCGTTGTCGAACATGTCGGGACCCGTGGCCAGAACGTCGCCTGCCAGCGAGTCCCGACCCTCGTCCAGGAAGGCCGGCCCAAGCCCTTCGACCAGTTCCAAACCGGCGGTCGGCTCACCCCCGGTGACTCCGGCAAGGGTGAATTCGGCCAGCGCCAGCGCCGCATGATCCTCAAGGACCGCCAGCGCATCGGCACGCACACCGTCACGCGAGATCCGGTACAGCTGCCCCCCGTGCATGTGCGTGGACCACAGGAAGTCGCGGCAGCGCACAGCCGCCTCGATCCATTCAGGACGGTCAAGCAAGGCGCCCGCCTCTGCCAGGGCGCTGACGGTCCAGGCGTTCCAGGCAAGAACCACCTTGTCGTCGCGAGCCGGCCGCGGCCTCAACTCCCGCTGCTGCCGCATCCGCGCACGCACCGACGGCCAGTCGGGTCCGGGTTCGGCCAACAACTGCAGGACAGACGTCCCATGCTCAAATGTGCCTTCGGCACTCACTCCCAGCAGATCAGGATCGCCCCCGGCCGCCAACACCTGATCGGGCGTCCACACGTAGAAGGCGCCTTCGCGACCCTCCGAATCCGCGTCCAGCGACGCCGCGAAACACCCCTCTGACGTGAGCATCTCGCTCAACAGGAATTGAGCGGTCTGCTCAACCACCCGCCGCGCCAACGCTGAACCGGTCGCCCGCCACCAGTGCAGGTACACCCGCATCAGAAGCGCGTTGTCGTAGAGCATCTTCTCGAAGTGCGGCACCAGCCATCGCGAGTCGACGCTGTAGCGCGCGAAACCGCCTGCCAATTGGTCGTAGATGCCGCCGGTTGCCATCCGGGTGAGGGTGGTCTCCACCATCTGAAGCGCCACCGCGTCACCGCAGCGCGCGTAGCGTCGCAGCAGGTACTCGTGCACCATCGGTTGCGGGAACTTCGGCGCGCCACCAAAACCCCCGAAACGGGAGTCGAAGGACGCCGCCAGCACCTGCAGGGCGCGGTCGGAGATGCCGCCGTCCACATCCTTGGCCTGCGGGACTCCCCCGGCCAGCCGCTGGCTGAGTTTGGCCGCTGTGGCCGCGATGTCCTCACGACGCTCCACCCAGGCGTCGGCGATGGCCTCGAGAACCAGCCGGAAACTGGGCATGCCGCTGCGCGGTTCGGGCGGGAAGTAGGTGCCGGCGTAGAAGGGCTGACGGTCGTGATCGAGGAACACGGTCATCGGCCAGCCGCCTTGCCCGGTCAGCGCGGTGGTGGCGGCCATGTAGACCGCGTCGATGTCCGGGCGCTCCTCCCGGTCGACCTTGATGCTCACGAAGCGCTCGTTCATGAAGTCGGCCGTTACGGGATCCTCGAAGGACTCATGAGCCATGACGTGACACCAATGGCACGCGGAATACCCGACGCTGAGCAGAACAGGCACGTCTCGCACGCGAGCCTCGTCGAAGGCGGCGTCCTCCCACTGCCACCATTGGACGGGGTTGTCCTGGTGCTGGCGCAGGTAGGGCGAGATCGCATCGGCGAGTCGGTTTGCCACGCCACCATCGTTGTACGCCTGGCCCGCCCGCGCCAGAGCAGCGCCTAGGCTCGCACTATGCGCGCAGCCCAAGTAGTCACCCTTGACGGCCCCGATCACGTCGAGGTCCGCGAGGTCCGCGAGCCGACCCCGACAGCCGAGCAGGTGGTCATCGACGTGGCCTACGCGGGCGTCACGTTCCCGGACGTCCTACTCACACGTGGGCTGTACCAGATCAAACCCCCGCCGCCCTTCATCCCGGGCAGCGAGGTGTCAGGGGTGGTTCGCTCAGCGCCGGTCGGCAGTGGCTTCGCGCCGGGCGATCGTGTGGCAGCCTTCCCTGGCCTGGGCGGCTTCTCGCAGGTCGTCGTCACCGATCCACGGATGGTGTTCGCACTGCCCGATGAGGTGGAGCTGGAGGCCGGCGCCGGACTGCCGATGAACTACTTGACCGTCCACTTCGCGCTGGCCCGTCGCGCGAGGCTCACTGCGGGCGAGACGGTCCTGGTTCACGGCGCCGCAGGCGGGATCGGCACCGCGGCCATCCAGTTCGCCAAGGCCAACGGCGCGCAGGTGATCGCTGTTGTTTCGGACAGCACCAAGGCCGCGACTGCCCAGCAGGCCGGCGCCGACCACTGCGTCCTCGCCGAGGGTTTCTTAGCTGAGGTTAAGGGCCTCACGGACGGCCGCGGCGTGGACATCGTGGTCGACCCCGTCGGTGGGGACCGGATGACCGACTCCCTGCGATGCTTGGCTGCAGAGGGCCGTCTACTGGTCATCGGTTTCACCGCGGGCGAGATCCCCACCGTCAAAGTCAACCGCCTGCTGCTCAACAACATCTCGGTGGTGGGTGTGGGATGGGGCGCGTTCTGGCTCCCACGCCTGGAGTACCTGCAGGAGCAGTGGGCGGACCTGCTGCCGATGCTGCGGGCCGGAACGCTGCGGCCGGTCATCGACCGGACCGTCGGACTCGACGACGTCGGCGCTGCCTTGCACGCCCTGGAAGACAGGCAGGCACGCGGCAAGGTTCTGTTGCAGCTGCAGTGATCGTCAAGCCGACTGCGGCGGCTGTTACGTTCTGCCCATGACTGACATGCCCATCAGCGTCCAGGATGCCCTTTGGCTGAACATGGACCGCCCGAACAACTTGATGATCATCGATTCACTGCTCTGGTTCCGCGAGACCCCGGACTGGGACGCGGTTGCGGCGGTCATCGACGAGCGGATGGTGTCGAAGTTCCCCGTATTCTCAGCGAAAGCGGTCAAGAACAAGGACGGGTACGTCTGGCAGCAGGACCCGGCTTTTGACATCGAGAACCATTTGATCCAACCGGATCTGCCCCAGCCTCTGACCCTCGACGACGTGCAGCAGTACGTGGCCAGTCAGCGCAGCAGACCCCTGAGCCGGTCGAAACCGCTGTGGCAGTTCCACTTCATCGACTCGGTGGTGGATGAGGACGGCAACGACCTGGGGGCTGCGATTCTGAGCCGCATCCATCACTCCATCGCCGACGGGGTGCGTCTCACCCAAGTCATCTTCGGGCTGTGCGACCCCATCGACGGGGAGGCCGAAGTCGGAGCAACCGTCGGTCGTGGGCGGCAGGGGGACCCGACACGGGAGACGGCGGGCACGCTGGACAGGACCCGCGCGAGCGTCGCCGCAGTTGGACAGAAGGCCGCGGACACCACGCGTGACGCCGCCGACACCGTGCGGGCCAATGTCGAAGCAGCAGCCGATGCTGGCAAGCAGGCAGCCGGGCAAGTGGCCTCGATCGTGACCGACCCGGTGGGTGCGGCGAAGGCCATCCCGGGCGCCTTGGTTGCCGCCCCTGGGCAGGTCAAGGACGCCGCCGTCAGTGCGGCCACCCGCAGCCAGGCGATGCTCGATGAGGCACTGGACATCGTCGGGGACCCCGGCAGACTCCTCGACGTGTTCGCGGCATACACGCCCATGCCCGAGGACGCGACCAACACGATGTCCTCGGTTGCCAAGATCGGCTTGTCGCGCCCGAGCGTGCAGACCGTCTGGAGCGGTACCCCTGGCATTGAGAAGTCGGCGCACTGGATGGACGCCTTCTCGCTTGACAAGATCAAGGAGATCAGCCGCCGCTCCCGCACCACAGTCAACGACGTTCTGCTCACGATGGTCGCCGGCACACTGCAGGCGTACTTGGCCGAACACGACGAGCAGATCTCGCAGGTCATGTGGATGATCCCCGTGAGCCTCAAACCCTTCGACGCCAAGATGCCCGAGGAACTCGGCAACCACTTCGCGCTGATCGCGTTCGAAATGCCCTTGAACATCGACGACCCGAAACAACGCCTGCAGGAGGTCAACCGGCGGATCAACAAGATCAAGAACTCCCACGAGGCGGTCATGACTTTCGGCGTGCAAAGGATCGTCTCGGAGTCTCCCGAACGGCTCAGTGTGTTTCTGACCAACTTCGTGGCGAACAAGGCAGTGGGTGTGCTGACCAACGTGCCCGGACCCAGCAGCCAGGTCGCCCTCGCCGGAACTCCGGTTGACTCCATGCTCGGCTGGGCACCCAGTTCAGGCGATCAGCCGATGACCATCTGCATGTTCAGCTACAACGGCCGCGTACACGTCGGTTTCGGCGCCGATGAGTTGCTCATGCCAGACGCGCAGCGACTGCCAACACTATTCGGGCACGAGGCCCGCGAACTGTACCGTTCAGTCACAGGCCGTGACCCCGGCCTGTAGGGATTAGCCCGCCAGGTACTTCTTCAAACCTTCGGTCGCGCCCTTGAGAGTGTCGTTGAGGACCTTCTTCTGCACGAAACCGGGCAGCGGCAGCGAGACGTCGATCGTCAGGTTCAAGGTCGCCTCGGTCTTGTCGCCGTCGGCGGTCAGTTCCCAGGACCCGGACTGGGCCTTCTGCGCCTTGCTGGGCGCGGCCAGCGACCACGTCATGCCGTTATCGGTGTGGGCGTAGTCGATGTCGAAGGTGTCCTTGGCGACCTTCACATCGTTGACCAGCGCCGCCCTCTTCACCCGGCCCTGGTCGTCGGTCTCGGTGACCTCAGCTGAGATGGTGCCGGGCCACCAGTTCACCTGGCCGGCGACGTCGCGGACGGTCTCGAGGACCTTGTCCAAGGGGGCATTGACAGTGACTGTTCTGGAACCTGAGACGCTCATGCTCCGCACGCTAACGCTGCACGCCCAAGGGTCGCGCCCCGAACGCCGAACCCGCTACATCGACCCCGAAGCGAGAGCCACGACGTAGCCGGAGATCAGCGAGAGGACCACCAACAGCAAGCCGGACTTCGCTGCGTCGGCGCCCTTGCCGAACTCCCCAGCCCACACGATGATCGACCCGACCACGATCACCAGGAGCACTGTGGCGATGATCAGCGCGTTCATAGAATCCTCCTCGACTCACGCCCGACTCTACCCGTTGGCGGGGGTTGCCTGACGGGGGCGAGGTTGATTTGTGGCGAGCTCCCGCGCGAGCCCCACCTGCACCTGCTGGGCGAAGCCGATCTGCGTACCAATGTGGTTGGCGCTCCCCCTTGATCAACCTGTTCGTTACGCAGATTTAGTTATCTTTGCGACATATCGGGCGCAAAACCGTAGCTAACAGGTTGATCAAGAGGGTTTCAGCCTGCAGCCCAACCAGATCGGTACGCCGACGGCCCACTTCGACTGCCCACCCCAACCGGAATTGAGCAACAGCCACAGCCATGTCGAAACCCGACCGGGCACCACGGGCACCTTCCCCAACCGCAACGCACCCCCACCCCGACCCGTCGGCGAAGATGACAAGGTGACCACAACGAACCCCCTGCACGACCTGCTGGGCGGAACGCGTGGAGCACTCGAGTCGGCCCTGCCCAGCGTCGTGTTTGTCACGACCTATCTGCTCACCGGCTCGGATCTGCGGGTCGGCCTGCTCGCGGCGCTGGGCACCGCTGCCGTACTCGCCGCCGCCCGACTGGTTCGCCGCGAGAAGCCGGTGCGCGTCGTCGGGGGGCTGGCGGCGGTGGCGTTGGCCGCGGTTGTGGCCGCGCGCACCGGCGACGCTGTGGACTACTTCCTGCCCAGCCTGCTGGCCAACATCGCCTCCGCTCTCATCTGGGCGGCCTCGATCCTGGCCCGTTGGCCGCTGCTGGGAGTCACGCTCGGTTTCGCCCTGCGGCAGAAGACCTCGTGGCGCCAGGACCCGGACCTCATGCGGGCCTACAGCCAAGCGTCCTGGATCTGGGCAGTCTCATTCGTGGTCCGCGCGGCAGTCAACACGCCGCTGTACCTCACCGACAACCTGGTCGGCCTGGGTATCTCGCGGGTGCTGCTGGGCTGGCCGATGGTGCTGCTCGTGATCGCCGCGAGTTGGTGGGTGATCAAACGCTCGCTGCCCCCGGATCACCCGGGGATTCTGACTCCCCGGGTACCCCGGCCCGCCTGATCAGCTGTTGGTTTGGGACGGCAGTTTGGGGATCAGCCAGCCGAGGAACGCCTCGGGGCTGCGGCTCTGGGTGTAGACCACGCCGGGACCGGTGAGGTCCACAACCAAGCCCTCGCCGGAGAGCATGGTCGACTTCCAGCCACCTACCTTGCGCACCTGGTAGGTCACCCCATCCGACCATGCCACGACGTGGCCGGTGTCCACGGAGATCATCTCGCCGGCCTTCAGTTCACGCGATTCGATCGCCCCATACGAAGACACGAGGACATCTCCGTGTCCGCTCACCTTCAGCACGATGAGACCCTCACCGCTGAAGAACGTCTTGGCACCGCCCCACTTGCTGTCAACTTCGACTCCTATCGCTGAAGCCAGGTAGGCACCCGACTGCAGGAAGACCGTCTGCCCGGACAGAGTCCACGTGACGATGTCGCCGGCCAGGTCCGGGGCGAAAGCCACCTCGCCACCCTCGGGACCGGCGGTGAAGGTGTTCATGAAGAAGGACTCGCCGCCCAGCGAACGGCGCAGGCCCTTCATGAAGCCACCCTGCGTGCTGGTCTCGATATTGACGCTGGGGGTCTTGAGGATCATGGCGCCGGCCTCGGCCTTGACCTGCTCATTGGGGGCCAGCATCACTGTTGCGCTCGCGAACGCTGGGGAGTGCTTGATCTCTATCTGCATGCAGCAACCCTAGACCAGTACTGCAGTAAACTGGCGAGGTGAGCAGGGCCGACAACTGGTCCGGATGGCCGGCGGCGATGGCCGCGACGGTGGTGACAATCGCATCGGCACTCTGCCTGCTGATCCCCCGCGACGGTCTCGGCCGATTCGTCCTGATGGGGGCGGTCGTCCTGCTCTATGCGGCCGTGCTGGCCACCGGTCGTCGGACTGCCGGAATCGCTGCAATGGTGCTGGGCGTTGTGGGCGTGTCAGTTGGAATAGCCCGCGGGCTGCGATTCCTGACCGCGGGCCAACCGGACCCACTGGCGTGGCTGGCGTTGGTCGCCGCAGTCGCCGGACTCATGCTCATCGTCATAGGTCTGGCTCACGCCGCAGCCGGGTGGCGCTGGTGGTCCAAGTCCCTGATGGGCGTGACCGTCGCCATAGTCGCGGCACTTGGGCTCTTCACCCTCGCGATCCCACTGGCCGCCACCGACCCACCACGGGCTGCCGTCACATCAGCGGCGCCGCAGGGCTGGAGCGAGGTCGGCTTTCCCGCCCGAGACGGCGTGATCCTGAGCGGTTGGTATACCCCCGGTAGCAAGGGTGCGGGCGTGGTGGTGGTGCCAGGGTCCGGGTCATCGCGCTCGGGCGCTCTGACGCAGGCCCAGGCTCTGGCCGAGGGCGGATTCGCAGTGCTGGTCTATGACCCTCGGGGCCATGGGCAGAGCGCGGGCGTCGCGATGGACCTCGGGTGGGCCGGCGATCAGGACGTCTGCGGTGCAGTCGACTTCCTGGCGGCCAAGGGTGTCCGGCGCATCGGCGCGCTCGGGCTGAGCATGGGCGGCGAGCAGGTCCTCGGGGCCGCTGGTGCCGACCCTCGAATCGCCGCTGTGGCCGCCGAGGGAGCGACCCACCGCACGGGCGCGGACTACGCGTGGCTGTCCGATGAGTTCGGCTGGCGTGGGAGCCTCCAGAAGGCCATCAACGCACCCCGGTTCGCGCTGGTCGATGTGCTCGCCGCGCAAGACCCACCCACACCCCTCGCCGAGGCTGTGCGCACGATCAGCCCCCGGCCAGTGCTGCTCATCGCCGCCGGGACAGTGCAGGACGAGGCCTTGGCGATCGCCTACATCGCCGAAGACACCCAGGCCCAAACCTGGGTCATCGCCAACTCCGGCCACATCGCAGGGCTGGTGACCGACCCGGCCGCGTGGACACAACGTGTCGTCGGCTTCTTCGACGAAAGCCTTGACCCCTGAGGTTTACAAAAGGTACTCTCCTGTAAACCTCAGGAGGTTCGACGTATGACGCAGACCTGGAAAGACCACAAGCGCTACTTGTGGCTCTTCGGCCTCATCGTTCCGCTCTTCCCATTCGCTGGAGGCGCACTGGCCACGGCGACCGGGTGGGGGTTCTTCTGGTACATCGGCCCGATCCTGATCTTCGGCATCATCCCCCTGCTCGATCTGCTCGCGGGCATCGACCGCTCCAACCCACCCGACGACATGATCACCGCGTTGGAGGCGGACAAGTACTACCGCTGGATCACCTACCTCTACCTGCCGTTGCAGTACGTCGCTCTGGTCTGGGCCTGCTGGCTGTGGGCCGGCACCACACTCAGCGTCTCCGACAAGATCGGCCTTGCACTCACGGTGGGGATGGTCGCAGGAATCGGGATCAACACGGCTCACGAACTCGGCCACAAGAAGGAGAAGGTCGAACGCTGGTTGGCCAAGATCGCCCTCGCGCAGTCGTTCTACGGCCACTTCTACATCGAGCACAACCGCGGTCACCATGTGCGCGTCGCCACGCCGGTCGACCCCGCCAGCAGCCGGGTTGGCGAGAGCCTGTACACGTTCCTGCCCCGCACGGTGGTCGGGAGTCTTCAAAGCGCCTGGCGCCTCGAGCAACCACGTTTCAAACGCCGCGACGAGAGCCACTGGTCGATCCGCAACGACGTGCTTAACGCATGGCTGATGTCGGTGGCGCTGTGGGCGGTTCTGCTTCTGGTTTTCGGCATCGGGATCCTGCCGTACCTGCTGCTGCAGGCAGTCGTGGGCATCGTGCTTCTCGAGACCGTCAACTACCTGGAGCACTACGGGATGCTTCGGCGCAAAGAGCACACTGGCCGCTTCGAGCGGGTCCGCGCGAGCCACAGCTGGAACAGCAACAACATCGCCACCAACGTGCTGCTCTACCATCTGCAACGACACAGTGATCACCATGCGAACCCCACTCGGCGCTACCAAGCCCTGCGCGACGTCGACGAGGCGCCGGTGCTGCCCACCGGCTACGCCGGGATGATGCTCATCGCCCTGGTCCCGCCGCTGTGGTACCGCGTGATGGACCCACGGGTCCTGACCCACTTCGACCAGGACATGAGCCGGGCCAACATCCAGCCCGGCAAGCGCGACAAGGTCCTGGCCAAATACCCAGTGGGCTCCACGGCATGAGCCGTTACCGCTGCGACAGTTGCGAATACGTCTACGACGAGCAGCAGGGCGACCCTCGCGAGGGCTTCGTAGCAGGCACGCCGTGGAGCGAGGTTCCCGACGACTGGGCCTGTCCCGACTGCGGTGTGCGCGAGAAGATCGACTTCGTCGAAGCGTGAACACCCGCGAACGGATCCTGGACGCGGCCTGGACGATCACCGTCGATAGAGGCTGGCAGGCGATCACCATGGCTGGGATCGGCGCGGCCGCCGGGGTGAGCCGGCAGAGCGTGTACAACGAGTTCGGCTCCAAGGAACAGGTGGCGCAGGCGCTCATCGCCCGTGAACTCCTGCGTTTCCTCGACGCGGTTGACGGCGGCATTGCGCGAGGAGAAGACCCCGCTGAATCGACCACATTCGCGGCCCAGGCGGTGCTCGATCTCGCGGGTACCAACCCGCTTCTGCGCGCCGCCCTTTCCGCGGCGGCAGGCAGCCCGTCTCCACTGCTGCCCTTGCTCACCTCGGCCTCCCAGCCCTTGATCACGACCGCGACCACCCGGGTCGAGGCGCTCCCTTCTGGCCAAATACCCCGAGCTGCGTGGCGACGCCTTGCCGGCAAAAGTGGACGCGGTCGTGCGCTTGACGCTGAGCCATGTCGTGCAACCCGGACGCGGTCAAGACCTTGATGCCGCCGTGCGGATGCTGATCCAGGACCACCGGGCGCCTTGTGGTGAAGAACCGACACAGGCCGCGCCCAGCGCCAGACGCGGACTAGGCTGAAGTCCTGAAGCGAGGAGTGAACGTGACTGACAACGAGGACATCAAAGCCAAGATGCGCGAGGCACTCGACCGTAAGAAGCCACACGATAAGGGTGTCGATCACGAGGACCACGCCAAGGGCTCCGGGCCCAACACCCACGGGCCGGTGTCCAGCGACAAGATGTTCCGGCGCAAGTCCGGGAGTTCCTGACTCTCACCGTGCGCAGCGGCAGCCGGCCACCCGTGCGATCACATCGTCGATGGCAGGTGAGGCCGCGAACTGGTTTACATCGTTGGTCATGGCCGCGTAGAGCAGGAGTTGCTGATCTCGGTTGACGACCAGCCCGGCCAAGGTCGAGGTTCCCGTCAACGTCCCGGTCTTGCCGGTCACGGTGCCGCGCGCGGCTCTGGCGCTGGGCTGGGAGAACCGGGCCGCCAGTGACCCGTCGAAGCCGGCGACCGGCAGACCTGTGTACACCGGCCAGAGCCGTTCCGGGTCGGTTTCGATGGCCGCGCGCAACACCGCGAGCAGTGTCTGGGGACTGATCCGGTTGCCCCGCGAAAGGCCGCTGTTGTCGTTGAGAACCGTCCCCTCCACGTCGATGTCGAGGCCCTTGAGCACCTGCAAGGTCGCCGTCGCGCCACCTGTGAACGTCGGATCGCCCAGGACCTCGAGGCCGATCTGGTGGCCCAGGATCTCGGCCTCGGTGTTGTCCGAGGTCAACAGCATGTGCTCCACCAGGTCGGCCAGCGGCGCCGACTCGACCGCCGCGATCTCGTCGCCCTGTGAGGCTGCCGCGACCGGCTCGCCATCGACCTCGATTCCGCGAGCGGCGAGCAACCGTGCGAAGTCTTGTGCCGCGGTGAGCGCAGGATCGGCAGAGCGGGGCGAGGCCAGCGGGTTCAGACGCCCGTCGTCCACGGATAAAGCGCTGATCGGCGCCACCACCCCGATCTCGAGGAAATCGGACTTCCAGAAAGGCTGCACCGCCGGGCCGGAGAACAGGGTCGCATCGAAGCGCAGCTTGACCGTTTCGATGCCCTCTTCGCTCAGAGCCTGCGCCGTCAGCCGTGCCAGCCTGGGCAAGGAGGCGTCCGCATTCACCGCCGGGACGACGGGTTGCGCGGTCAGTTGTGGGTCGCCGCCGCCCACCAGGAAGACCTGCCGGCCGGCGCGCTTCACAGTGGTGCGGAATCTGGTCTGCGGACCCAAGGCCTCGAGCACGGCGGTTGCCGTAAGGAGCTTGGTCGTCGACGCGGGCATGAGCGCCGCCGCACCATCGCGCTGGACGTCAGGCTGGGGCGGGCTCTGGAACGCATCGATGGCCAGCGCCTTGTCCGAACCGAGCGCAGGGTCGTCCCACGCGACATCGACCCGGCGTGCCAACTCGCGCTGATCCACGGGTGCAATGGGGTCGATCGGGGCCAGCACCACGTAGTCGGGTGGCACATCCGGCGCGGCTGAGGCATGTTGGACAGGTGCCGACATGCACACCACGAGGGCGAACATGCCCGCTTGAGCAGGCTTCGGCACCCTCACGTGGTGAACACTAGGCCACACGAACCGGACAGTCAGGAGCGACAGTGGAATTCGACGTGACCATCGAGATCCCCGCAGGTAGTCGGAACAAGTACGAGGTTGACCACGAATCGGGCAGGATCATGCTCGACCGGATGCTGTTCACCTCAACTCGGTACCCGCACGACTACGGCTTCGTGGACAACACCCTCGGCGAGGATGGCGACCCGCTCGACGCGCTCGTGCTTCTGGATGAACCCACGTTCCCCGGCTGCCTCATCCGCTGCCGTACGATCGGCATGTTCCGCATGACCGACGAGGCCGGCGGCGACGACAAACTGATCTGCGTACCAGTGGCGGACCCGCGTCTGGATCACCTTCGCGACATCTACCACATGGCCGAGTTCGACCGCCTCGAGGTGCAGCACTTCTTCGAGGTGTACAAGGACCTCGAGCCCGGCAAGTCGGTCGAGGGCGCAACCTGGGAGGGCCGGGAGGCCGCCGAGCGCGAAGTCGTCGCGTCGCAGGAGCGGTTCAAGGAGATCGGGCACGGCGTTGCCTCAGGCCCTTCGCTTCTCTGAAGGCACCGCCACGCATTACGCCCGGTAGGCGACCTGGGAACGCATTGAGGTCAACCGCCCGAGGTTCTGCAGCACGCCGAGCACGATAAGCAACTGCCCCAGCAGATAGGTGGGCATGACCCATTGTGCGGCTGACGTGGGCAGGATGTCGGACAGTCTCGTGGACGCGATGAGGCTGTCCGAGATGAGGAAGAGGATCGCCCCTACCGCGGTCGTCGGCGAAACCCCAGTGGCCAGCACGGCCATGGCCACCAGCGTTGCGGCGTAGATCACCACCGGGATCAGCAACGCGTCCAAGTCCGGCAACAACGCCCACAGTAGACCCACGCCGTAAAGCACATACGGGATCGCCAACCACGGCCTGCTGCGCAAAGGTCCGAGAGCTGCGCTGGGCCGGAAGGCGATCACGTAGCAGATCTGGGCCGCCAGGAATCCCAACAGGCCCAGGACGAAGAACGCATCGCCGTCACCCATGAGCAGCAGGTCACCGGCCCAGGAGAAGACCAGAGCGCGCTTCACCCAGGTCCCCAGCGGGTGGACCAGACCATCGAGACTCGACACGAACAAACCCAGCAGCGCGGGCATCAGCAACGGCTTGGTCACGGTGGAGAGCAGCGAGAGATCGGCGAAAGCGGCGATGACGTTGAGACCGGCGACCACAACGTAGGCCACCAGCCATCCGGGCGCCGAACGCCGGCTCAGCATGCTCCGAGTGTGGCAGCGCCGGTGCCCGCTTGCACGTAGAGTCCCTTGCGTGGCGGATTCTCCCAAACTCGACGACAACGGAACCATGCACATCCGGACCAACCGGATCGGCCTGCTGAGCATCCACGCCAGCGCACCGGTCGTGGGCGGGCGCCTGTCGGCCTCGGACCTCGAGTTCACGGTGCGCATCGACAAGGTCGCGACCGGCAACCCCCTGCTGGACCCCGAACTGCACGCCCTCATCCACCAGATCACCCAAGGCACTCTCACGTTCACCGGCACCCGCGACGGAGACGTCTTCAGCGGTCGGGCCACGGCGGGCAACATCGAGGTCCCGCTGGATTTGAAGCGAACGCAGACCTCCGATGGCGCCCTCGAAGTCCGCGGAACCTCCCGGTTCTCCGACATCCACGTCCCGTTGCCCGGGCTCGGTCACATCAAGCACCTCGAAGTGGACATCGACGGCCACCTGCACCTGCAGTGATTCAGCTGTACATCACGATCGTCTGCTCGGTGTAGGCCACGGGCACACCCTCACGCACGAGCGTGCCGGTCACCGTGGACAACGGCCCACTGCGCCAGCCGGCCTCTGCTCGTAGCCAGGACCACTGCTGCCCGTCGGCAGTGTCCACGTCGGCATGGAACGCTATGTGCCAGCGCACGCTACTGGCCGCGGCAGGCCTGGTGACAAGCGCCAACTGCGGCGGCGGCCAGGCGTCGGCATGGGTGAGCAGCGCGGCAACGCCACGGGCCGGGCCGCGGTTGCGCACGAAACCGCCGGCCACTGCGCGCGACGACCCACTCATCGGGATGTCGCCTTCACCGAGCCGGATCTGCATGTTCGCCAGGAACTCGGGCATGAGGCCTTCCATGAACGGCATCTCGGGAGCCTCTTCGAAGGACTTCTCCTGCTCGGGTGCGGCAGGTACGACATCCAGCGGGCCGGTCAGGGCGTCGGCAAGTATGAAGCGGGCCGTCGCCACCCGCACATCCGAGGAGTACATACCCACCTCGAGATGGGTCAAGTGCTTGCCGTGCCGGGAACTGTGCTGCACCAGGCGCACCGGCCCGGGTCCCACCGGCTCCAGAAAGTAGGTGTCCATGCTGCGGATCGGCCGCTGGCACGCCGCCTGCGCAGCCCGCGCGAGGTAGGCGGCCACCAAACCGCCGAACGTGGTGCGCCCCTGAGCCCAGCCCTCGGGCACCTGCGCGGTCCAACCGTCGCCGTCAGAGGTTAGTTCCAGAGCATCTTCGACGTTGAACATGTTTTCGAGTCTGCCAGTAGCGAGTCACCCCCCCTGCTCGCCCCACCCGAACCAATTCGTTCCGCAGAATCCAGCACGACCGACGGGTGGTCACTGGTCCGTCGGATTTCGTATCGCCGGGTGCCCACTTCTCAGAAACCGACGCGCAGCACCCCCCGGGCACCTTTCGGTGAATATGTGACACGTGAGGTCACACATTCTCACCGAAAGCCGCTGCCGCAGTGACGTCGTCACCTGCACCCAGCCCAAGACAACCGCCCTGGTTGACACACCCCAGGGGACACCCGCCAAAGCCGGCGCGCCCCTATTCGATCAAACCCTGCTCTCTGGCCTTGAAGATCGCCTCGTCACGATTGGAAGCCTCCAACTTGGCGTACAACCTGCGAAGGCGCGTCTTCACGGTGTTGACCGAAACCCCAAGGATCTGCGCGATCTCGGCATTCTTGGCACGGCTGGGCAGCAGCGTCACCAATTGCAGCTCGCCACGACTCAGGCTGGCCGCCCAACTGTCCGCGGGCGCCTCGCGATGATCCGAGGGCCTTGGCCCCAGCAGCCACCGCAGATTGTCGTCCTGCTCCTCCAGAGCGGTCTCCCGGGCGAGGTCGAGAATGCCCGGGATCGCAGGATAGAGCAACTGAGCCATGCCGTGCTTGTGCGCGACTTGGGCTGCCTCGCGCAGGTGACCTTGGGCCATACGGCGGCTCGCAGACCGGTGGACCGCGGCCAGCAGGAGGTGCTTCTGCGCCTGAGTACGCGGCGAGGTCCCCTTGACGCTGTCCAGCGCTCTGCGTGCCAAACCAGGTTGACGGGCCAGCCCGGCACGGGCCCACAGCAGCGCTCGTTGATCGCTGGGGCGCATCTGGCGGATGATCCGTTCGGCGCGAAGGATGTCCCCCGATGAGATGCTTGCCAGCGCGTGGAGCTGGTCGAGGACGGCCGACATGGCGGTCTCGGGGCACTCGGCCCTTGCGGCCTCGCCCGCGCGGGTCAGTGTGCGCTTCGCGGCGCCGAAGTCGCCGAGCACGATTTGCGCGCGCGCCAGTGTCGACAGCGCCCATACCATCTCACCCACGTGGTGTCCGGCCTTCGCAGCCTCAATGGCCCGATTCGCTTTGTCGATCCCACCGATAGCGTCACCGGATTCCAGCGTGAACAGCGCATCGGCCTGCAGTGGCGTGTAATGCGACGGGACGCTGGTGCCCAGACCCGCGCGCTCGAGCCAGGTCAGCGCTGCGGTCACCCGGGTGCCCGCCCTGTGAACCCGCCCCTGAACCGCATCCAGTAGGCCCTGCAGGCTGTTGAGTTGCGCCTCGCGGATCATGTCGTTGGCGAAGGGCATGTCGGCTATCGACTCGAGGACACCCTCGGCAGCCTCGGGCTGCCCAGACCACAAGTAGCCGCGCATCACGAGAAGCGGTGCAATCTGATTCGCATCGCGCGTGCGCGCCTCTTGGGGCGCATCCATGGCGCGCAGGCCTTGCGCCACCATGGTCGACGGGTCGGCGTGACATGCGGCCAGGTAGGCGGTGAGCAGTGAGATCTCAGCAGACCAGGACCCGCCTGGCGACGTCGCGCCAGACACCTCCTCAAGGGAGGATTCATCGGTCCGCCGGCGCTGCTCGGCCCATTCCACCTTCAGTTGACCCAGGGTCCCGACCGCCCCCCGAACATCACTGGTGAGAACCTGTCCCCATCCGATCCTGAGCAACCGAAGGATCCTGTCGTCACCTGTCGACGGGATCCGCCCGTACCAGTCGAGCACTCGGTCGGCATGACCCCCGCTGAGCAGTTCCGACTCATGGCGGGTCAGCAGTTCACCCGCGTCGCCGGGCCGTCCGGCGGCGATCAG
Source organism: uncultured Actinomycetota bacterium (assembly GCA_963818505.1). Taxonomy (GTDB): domain Bacteria; phylum Actinomycetota; class Actinomycetes; order S36-B12; family UBA10799; genus JADKAV01. Next base: position 1,267,100 of record CAWFSJ010000005.1, on the reverse strand, counting down.
GTGGTGCATCGCCGAGTCGATATCCGACTTTTCGACGAACCAGTCCGCGGCCAGGGAGTGCCGGCGGACACTTCCAGCCGACAGTCGCATCCGCAGGAAGGCGGACAACAAACCGTGTCTGCGCCACCACCGGCCCGTGTGCCCGGCCGGAGGCTCGACCGGTTGCAGGTAGGCGTGTGCGGTGTCCAGGTTCAAGAGAACCTGCGGCGCGCCCGGATCCTCGCAGACCGCTTCAGCAAGTCCGGCCGAAAGCAGGTCCAGAACGGCAGTCCTGTCTAGAAAGCGCTGCTGCTCGAGCGGCAGCGCGGCGAACCAGTCCCCCAGCAGGATCGCGGCACCCTCATTCTGCAGCCAGCGGCTACCACCTGGGCTGCGCGCGTGCTTGGCCCCCGCGACCAGAGCACCGATCCAGCCTTCCGCGGCCTGAATCATCGCGGAGGTCGCCTCCATCGCCAGTCCCGGCTCGAGTCCTATCACCAGGTCGACGGCGTCGTCGTCGTCGAGTGCCAGGTCCGCCTCCGTCAGGCGATTGGCCCGCGGTGGGCCGGCCATTCGCCCTTGGGTGCTGATGGCCAGCCGGGCGGACCCTGGCAGCCGGCCGGCCAGCAGGCGCAGCAACGCCGTGGTCCGAGGATGCTGCTGGGCGCTTAGACCGTCCACGATCAGCCAGACCTGGCCCGCATCAGCGATCGTGTCAAGAACCTCGTCAACACCTGCCCCATCTGATCGCGCCCCCACGCTTGACATGAGCAGGTCGTACGCCTGGTCGTCGGCAAGGCTGGCGTCCAAGCTCAGCCAGCGGACATGGTCAGTGGTGCGATCAGCGACCTGGGCCAGGACCGTGGTCGACCCGTAGCCCGGCGGGACGCTGATCAGGCACACCCCACCGCCTTCGGTGGCAAGGATCCGGTCGACGAGGCGATACCGGACCATCACACCGGGGGGTAAGGGCGGTACGACCAAACGGAAGGCGTTGATGTCCCTCACACGTGTCACCCGGACAGGGTAACCGTGGCCGCGCCTTCGTCCCCCCTGGAGGGTGAAACACGATCCGGCGCGGTTGGCGCTCCCGGTTGTTTCGTGCCATATACGCGAGGTCAGCGCTGCCCGCCCACCGGCGCGCCACCGCAGACTCGCCTACGCTCGGGTTCCACCGCCCACGACTCAGGAATCAAGATGCCCACCGCTCCCGTTGAGGTTGATCCCCGCCCTTGGTACTCACTTCCCGCGGCCGATGTCGTGGAACGGATGCACACCGACGCATCCGAGGGATTGACGACTTCCCAGGTGGAAGCCGAGGCCAAAGTCCACGGTCCCAACACCTTGTCCACGGAGAAGCCGCCGTCGGTGTGGCAGGTAGCCCTTTCGCAATTCCGGGACCCGATGACACTGATGCTGGTGGCCGTGGCCGCAGTGTCGTTCGTAATCGCCCAGCCGTCCACAGCATGGGTCGTGATCGCCCTGATCGCTTTGAACGTCGTCCTGGGCACCAACCAGGAGATGAAGGCCCAGGCGTCCGTGGCCGCCCTCGCGCAATTGCAAGTACCTCAGGCCAAAGTCGTCCGGGATGGCACCACCCAGCAGGTCGACGCCGCCACCTTGGTTCCAGGAGACCTCGTACAGGTGGAGGCCGGCGATATCCTGCCGGCCGACGGCCGCATCATCTCCAGCGCATCTTTGGAGACCCAGGAGGCGGCGCTGACCGGTGAGAGCGTGCCCGTCCTCAAGGGCGCCGACCCCGTACCGGGTTCGGACGTGCCACTCGGCGACCAGTCCTCGATGCTCTTCCAGAACACCTCCGTCACTCGGGGTTCCGCACGACTGGTCGTAACGGCAATAGGGATGAACACCGAGGTCGGCCGGATCGCCGGAATGCTCGGCAGCGTCAACCGCACGCGATCGCCACTGCAGATGCAACTAGACGACCTCACGAAGAAGATCGCCCTGGTCGCCTGGGGTGCCCTGGCGGTGATTCTGGCGGTGGGACTGTTCCGGGGCCTGCCGTTCAGCGACCTGATGCTCCTGGGCATCTCGATGGCGATCTCCGCGATCCCCACCGGGCTGCCGACCTTCGTTCAGTCCATGCTGGCCGTGGGCGCGAAGGAACTGGCCGGCGCGAAAGCAATCGTGCGCAGCCTGACCGACGTGGAGACGCTGGGTTCCACATCACAGATCAACACCGACAAGACCGGCACGCTCACGCTGAACCAGATGACCGCGCGGGCGGTCTTCACCCAGAACCAATGGTTCACGGTCAGCGGGCAGGGTTACTCCACCAGCGGCGACACCCGGGGGGTGGCAGGTGGCGAACCCGTGGACATGACGCCGGTCGCCTACGTGAGCGCACTGGCCAGCGACGCGACGGTGGACGGCGGTGAGGTCGTCGGCGACCCGACCGAACTGGCCGTGGTGGTGTTGGCCGAGAAGCTGGGCGTTTCGGTGTCGGAGACCCGGCGGGCATATCCGCGCTTGGCCACCGTTCCGTTCGACTCCGACTACAAGTTCATGGCCACGTTCCACCGGCTGCCGCTGCAGGGTTCGACCAAGATCGTCGGACTGGTCAAGGGTGGGCCGGACGTGATCCTGGGACGGACCAGCCGCATCCTCATGGCCGATGGGCACGTCGAGGATCTCGACGCCCACCGCGCCGAGATCGACGGGGCCAACGAGACACTGGCAAAGCGTGGCCTGAGAGTCCTGGCGCTGGCTTTGAGGGTGGTACCCGACGATCAGGAGACCGCGCTGACCGATGCGCCCATCAGTTTCGTGGAGGAACTGGTGTTCGTTGCCCTGGTCGGCATCATCGACCCCCTGCGACCCGAAGCGATCGAGGCCGTCCGGCAAGCACACCAGGCAGGTATCGACGTTCGCATGATCACCGGCGACCACCTGATCACCGCAGAAGCGATCGGAGCCCAGTTGGGGCTCGGCTCCGGCGGCATGACCGGCACCCAGTTCGCTGCGGCCACCGACGAACAGATCCATCACCAGATCGAGGACCTGCATGTCTTCGGCCGGGTCTCGCCCCAGGACAAACTGCGCCTAGTGCAGCTCATGCAGGACAAGGGCATGGTCGTGGCGATGACCGGTGACGCGGTCAACGACGCCGCGGCACTCAAACAGGCCGACATCGGCGTCGCAATGGGTTCGGGCAGTGAGGTGACCAAACAGGCAGCGCGCATGGTCCTCACCGACGACAACTTCGCGACGCTCGTCCACGCCATTTCGCTTGGGCGCAGCATCTTCTCCCGGATCACCGCCTACATCGGCTACCAGATGACCCAGCTGTTCGGTCTGGTCTCGATGTTCCTGATCGCCACGGCGTTCAACATCAACGATGGTGTCGCGATGTTGCCCCTGCAGGTCTTGTTCCTCAACTTCGTCATCGCGGTGATCCCGGTCATCATCATCAGCCTGGATCCACCCGACCCTCAAGTGATGAACCGGCCCCCGCGCGACCCGAAAGCGCGCATCATGGACAAGGTCACCGGTCCGCGCTGGATCCTGCTCGGGTTGCTGCTGGGTGTCCTGTCGATCGGCTCAGTCGCGTTCGGCCCCGGTGATGCGAGCATCTCGGTGGCTTCGACACCGGTCACGATGGGGTTCATCGTCATGGGCCTGGGCACCGCCTTCGCAGGCTTCACGATGCACCGCACGCCCGGATCGTCGTTCGCGCAGCCCGTGTTGCGGCCGTTGGCCCTCACACTCCTGGCCTGCCTGATCCTGCTGTTGAGCACGGAACTGACCTTCCTGCAGACGTGGTTGGCTACAGTCCCGCTCACAGGCGGGCAGTGGCTGACCTGCCTGGGTCTGGCATTGGTATTCGCCGTGGTGGTCGAGCTCGACAAAGTCGGCCAGCGCCGTAACGAGAGGAACCGGAAATGACCGAAGCACCGACGCCCAGTACCGCACCAGAGGTTCTGGCCTTCTTCAACAACCCTCGCCCGAGCCGCGAGGAGCGTAAGGCTCTCGGCGAGCAGGTGCGCCGGGACCGGCCGCTGGAGGCGTTGGCGCAGGTCCCGGCACCGACCGGCGATCGGACCCGCTGGAACTGCTGGCCTCGCAGGAGGCTTCGCGCCTGCCGAGCCTCATCCGGCTGCGGCACGAGCGCATGACCACCGACGCGTTCGCCTTCCTGCGCGGCGCGGCGCTGATCATGGCCGACGACATGCACAAAACCCCTCAGTCCGGCATCAACGTGCAACTGTGCGGTGACGCCCACGTCGCGAACTTCGGCATGTTCGCCTCCCCCGAGCGTGACCTCGTCTTCGACCTCAACGACTTCGACGAGACGAATCCGGGGCCGTTCGAGTGGGACGTGAAGCGACTGGCGGCGAGCCTGGTGGTGGCCGGAGAGGCCAACGACCACAAGGCCAAGCAGATCCGCAAGGCCACGCTGGCCGGTGTACGCGCCTACCGGACGACGATCGCCCGGCTAGCGCAGATGAAGACGCTCGACGTCTGGTTCGCGACGGTCGACTTCCATGATCTGTTGGCCGCGGTGAAGAAGACGGCACTGGGCAAGACCGCGGAGAAGGCCGGCAAGAAGGCAGCGAGTCGAAGCGGTGACAGCGCCGTGGCCAAGCTGACCGAGGTCGTCGACGGCAAGCGGCGCTTCCTGAGCGACCCGCCACTACTTGTGCGCGTCCACGAGGACGATCGGGACCGCGTCAACCTGGAGATGGCCGACATCTACGCCCAGTACCTCGCGACCCTGCCGCCGGACCGGATCGCGCTGTTGACCCGTTTCTCGTTCCTGGACATCGCCCACAAGGTCGTGGGCGTAGGCAGCGTCGGCACCCGGGCCATTGCATTGCTTATGGAGTCAGGGGACCACGAGCCCCTGATCCTGCAGATCAAGCAGGCGCAGCAGTCCGTACTCGAGCCCTACACGTCGGCCAGTCGCCTCCAAAGCGCCGGTCAGCGGGTGGTCGTAGGTCAGCGGGTCATGCAGGCAACCGGGGACCCCTTCCTGGGGTGGTGCCAGGCCCAAGGCGGCGACACGGTGGACTTCTACGTCCGCCAGTTGCGCGACATGAAGGGCTCGATCGAGACCGTCGGGCTGTCCCCTGAGGCGTTGCAGGTGTACGCGCAGATCTGCGGGTCGGTGCTGGCACGCGCTCACGCCCGCAGTGGCAGCTCCTCGCTGATCACCGGCTACCTCGGCGAGGACGAGACTTTCGAAGAGGCGGTCACGGACTTCGCCGTGGCGTACTCGGCCATCAACACCCAGGACTTCACCGCGCTGAGGGCCACACTGGATTGATGGCACAGTTCACGAAACCCGCCGAAGGGACTCTGAAGTTCGCCCTCATACTGCTGGTGGCGATCATGATTCCCTCGTCCATGGCGACCGCTGTGGGCGGCACGACTGCCGGAATGGCCTTCGGCATAGCGGCTGGTTTCACAATGGCCGTCACACCGTTCGCCACGACGCCCCAGGCGCTCGGCTCCGCAGTACTGGGAGCCGGGCTCGGGGCTCTTGCCACCGCCGCCGACGACAGTGCCGTCTTGATCGCTGGGCTGATGCTCGTGTCGGCCCTGCTGCTGGCCATCACCAATCAGCACTCGGCAGGGCTGATGACGCTGGCACCTGCCATCATCATCATCTTCGGTCCGACGTCGTTGGAGTTCACCTGGCAGCAGACGTTCCTCTACCTTCTGCTCGGCGGCGTCTACGGGTGGCTGCTGACACGTCTGTTCAAGTTCAGCGCCGAGCCCAAGCCGGTTGCCTCCGGGGTGGCATGGCGCCACGGCACGGTCCTTGGTGTGCTGTCCGCGGCCACGATGTACTGGGCGCTGGCCAATGACATCCCGCACGGCTACTGGGTGACAGTCACGCTGGTAATGGCACTGCGGCCGCTGCCGGATCAACGCTCCAGCACCCTCAACGACCGGTTGCTGGGGACGTTGGCCGGCGCTCTGCTCGCATTCCTAGCGATCGTGGTCCTCCCCCCGATCGGCGCACTGCTCTTCGCCGCGCTGTGCCTGCCGCTGCTGGCTGCGTACTCCATGAGCGGCAACTACTTCCTGCAGACCCTGTTCCTCACACCGATGCTGCTGATCTTCACCACCGTAGGTGACGAGAGCGAGGGGATCACATCCACCGCCGAGCGCGTCTTCTACACCATCATCGGTGTGGCTATTGGCTTCGTCGCCGCCTGGCTGCTCCAGCGGTGGGACAAGGCTGCCGGAGATCTGCCCGAGTCGGTCGAGGCCGCCTGAGGGGGGAGCAGCGTTGGGCACGCCGCCGCGGGCACCCAAACGGAATACCCCGTGCGAGTATCCTGTTCTGCACGGTGAGGAGGTCCCGATGCAGACCGATGAACAGACGAAGAAGGCGCAGATCCATCGACTGCGCCGCATCGAGGGACAGGTCCGCGGATTGCAGAGGCTGATCGAGGACGACAACGACTGCGTCGACGTGCTCACACAGGTCTCAGCCACCACCCGCGCGCTTGAGTCCTTCGCGATCCAACTGGTGGAACAGCACTTGCAGACATGCGTTCGCGAGGCGAGCCAGGACGGCGTGGACCCCGAAGCCAAGGTCATGGAGATTTCAGCAGCGATAGCGAGATTGGTGCGTTCATGAGTCAGCAAGAACTGCAGGTGCGCGGGATGACGTGCAACCACTGCGTCAATGCCGTCAAGGAGGAGATCGGTGCCCTTGAGGGCGTGCAGGCCGTCGAGGTCGCCCTCGACGCCGAGGGCGCGTCCACCGTCACCGTGTCGGCCGAGGCGCCGCTGACGACCGAGGCCCTCCGGTCGGCGCTCATCGAAGCTGGCGACTACGAACTCGTCTGAGACTGCGTGCGGGAGTCGTCGCCGGTGAGGGCGCTCAGTGACGGCCGGATAGACTGACCCCGTGGACGTGTCCCTCGTCTTCATCCACGGCCGGTTCGCCGATAGCGGCGACTGGGTGGGTGCGGTCGATGAAGGCCTGCTGAAGGCCCATCGGGACGCGCTGACCGATGTCGACATCGTCGAACTCGACTACTCCGATGTGCTTCACGATGTCTTGTCGTCAATGCCCGCCCGCGACATCGAAGACGCCGAGCCGGGTGCCAACTTCCAACGCCACCAACGTATGGTCCGGTTGTCCATGCACCCGTTCACCACACGGCCGACCAGCCCATATGACTTCTTCCCCAAGGAGCTGGTCACACGTTTCCTGATGAGCAGGATGCCCGAGATCCAGCGCTATAGGGCGCAGCCCGAAGTCCGCGCAGCAGTGCGCGCACGGTGTCTGGAGCAACTGCCCAAAGGGGACCTGATCATCGTCGCCCACAGCCTCGGCGCCGTCGTCGCCTACGACCTCATGCACTACTTGCCGAAGGACACCCACGTCGAACTGCTCCTCACGATAGGCAGCCCCATGGCCCGCCGCGGTTGGCGTGACACGCTGGCTGAATTCCGAGGACACTTCCCCACTGGAATGGTCACCACTTGGGTCAACCTGGTCAACAAAGGCGACTGGGTGACCGGCGGCGACGGGATCCACCTCTGGTACCCGCAGGCCATCGACGTGTTCGCAAGCCTCGGACTGGGGATGCACGGCGAAACGCACTATCTGGCCTCGCAACCGGCGGGCGTCGCGGTCGGTGATGCCTTGAGCCGCGCCGAGACCAGGGCACACCGTTGAAGGCGGCGATCCTCGGCATCGATTGCTCGGACCCGAAAGCCACCTGGAACACGCTTCGTGCGATCGAGCCGGTCGACTTGATGCTGCTCCCCGAATTGGCGCTTACCCCTTGGTTGTGCGCCCAACAAGAGGTCGATCCGGCAGCTTGGGACACCGCCGCCGCACAGCAATCCCCAGACCGGCTCGCCGACCTGGACGCGCAGGTGATTGTCGGAACCCTGGCGCGTGCTGATGCGCGAGGTCGTTTCAACGACGCGTTCTGCTGGACCGCCAGCGACGGACTGCAGATCGTCCACACCAAGACATACTTGCCCGACGAGCAGGGCTACTGGGAGGCCAGTTGGTACCAGCGAGGTCCGGCACGGTTCGACGCTTTCAACACACCCGTGGGCCGCATCGGGGTCAGTGTGTGCACCGAGATGTGGTTCACCCAGCACGCCTACCCCGACGTCGACCTCGTGTTGGTGCCCCGCGCGACCCCGATCGAGACCACCGCCAAGTGGTTGGCCGGCGCAGCCACACATGCGGTCACGTCAGGGGCCTTCTGCCTGTCGAGCAACCGCGCCGAGACTTTGCCCGGCGCCGCGATGGGCGCAACGGGTTGGGCCTTCGACCCCGAAGGCGCGCAACTGGCGATCACCACGCCCGCAGAGCCCATTGTGATCGTTGATCTGGACCTCGGTGAGGCCCGTGCCGCAAAGCGCACATACCCCCGTTACGTCGCGACCAACTGATACCCGCAGGAGGTATTTACCACCTCCGTTTCGCTAAGGCTTGCCTCGCTCGGCAGAATGGGCCCTATGACCGAGAAGATGGTGTACGCGTTCACTGAGGGCAACAAGGATCTAAAGGACCTGCTGGGTGGCAAGGGGGCCAACCTTGCCGAGATGACCAACCTCGGGCTCCCCGTGCCACCGGGTTTCACCATCACCACAGAGGCCTGCCGCAAGTACCTGGAGACGGGCTCGACACCACGTCAACTGCTCGAAGAGGCCCGTGCGGCAATCTCCGCACTTGAGGAGAAGATGGGCCGCCAGCTCGGCAACTCCAGCGACCCGTTGCTGCTGTCGGTGCGATCCGGGGCCAAGTTCTCTATGCCCGGCATGATGGAGACCGTCCTGAACATCGGGCTCAACGACGAGTCGGTCCACGGTTTGGCTGCGCAGTCGGGCAACGACCGCTTCGCGTGGGACTCCTACCGGCGCTTGATCCAGATGTTCGGCAAGACCGTGCTCGACCTCGACGGCGATCTGTTCGCCGAGGCGCTGGCCGACGTGATGGTCGAGACCGGCGTCTCGTCCGATGTGGAGATCCCCGCTGAAGCGCTCAAGGGCCTTGTCGCACGATATGAGGACATCATCTCCTCGCACGGGGCCCACTTCCCGCAGGATCCCCGCGACCAGCTGCTGGGCGCGATCGAGGCGGTCTTCCGGTCATGGAACACCCCACGCGCCCAGCTCTACCGGCGCCAGGAACACATTCCCAGCGACCTCGGCACTGCCGTCAACGTGCAGGTCATGGTGTTCGGCAACTCCGGCGAGCACTCAGGGACCGGCGTCGCCTTCACCCGCGACCCCGCCTCGGGTGCGCCCGGTGTGTATGGCGACTACCTCGAGTCCGCACAGGGCGAGGACGTCGTCTCCGGCATCCGCAACACCTTGTCGCTGGCGGACCTGGAGAAGCTCGAGCCCGGACCCTACGAAGAGCTCATGACGATCATGCACACCCTCGAACAGCACTACCGGGATCTGTGCGACATCGAGTTCACGATCGAGCGAAACAAGTTGTGGATGCTGCAGACCCGCGTCGGCAAACGCACGGCCGCTGCCGCATTCCGCATCGCTGTACAACTGGTTGACGAAGGGCTCATCGACATGGACGAGGCGACTCGTCGTGTCACGGGTCCGCAGTTGGGCCAGTTGATGTTCCCGCAGTTCGACCACGCGCACGCTCCCAAGGCCGTCGCCAAGGGCACCGCCGCCTCCCCGGGCGCAGCGGTCGGGGAGATCGTCTTCACCTCCGACGCCGCCGTTGGGGCCGCCGAAGAGGGCCGCGACGTGATCCTTGTGCGCCGCGAGACCAACCCAGACGACCTGCCCGGAATGGTCGCTTCTGCGGGGATCCTGACCACCCGCGGCGGCAAGACGTCGCATGCGGCCGTGGTCGCACGAGGCATGGGCAAGACCGCCGTGTGTGGCACGGAGACCATTGAGATCGATTCGGTCGCGCGCACCCTGCACCTGCCCGACGGCACGAAACTGACCGAAGGCGACGTGATCTCCATCGACGGCACGACCGGCGAGGTGTTCAATGGCGAGGTCGATGTGCGCCCCTCGCCGGTGGTTGAGTATTTTGACGCGGGCATCGATGCCGCACTCGACCAGGCCGACCAGCCCACTCGCGACCTTGTGAACGCGGTGGACCGGATCATGATGCACGCAGATTCCGGCCGACGGCTGAGGGTGCGCGCCAATGCCGACACTCCTGAGGACGCCGCCCGTGGCCGCCGTATGGGCAGCCAGGGGATCGGGTTGTGCCGCACCGAGCACATGTTCCTGGGCGACCGCAAGCAGTACGTCGAGAAGCTGATCCTGGCCGAAACCGACGAAGACCGTGATGCCGCACTCGCCGCACTGCTGCCCTTGCAGCGCAAGGACTTCATCCGGATCCTCGAGGTGATGGACGGGTTACCGGTGACGATCCGTCTGCTCGACCCGCCGCTGCACGAGTTCCTGCCCGACCTGACCGACCTGTCGGTACGGGTCGCCGTGGCAGAGGAGCAGGGCAAGCCGAACGAGGACGACCTGCGCCTGCTTCGCGCGGTGCGCCGCTTGCACGAGTCCAACCCGATGCTGGGCTTGCGCGGCGTGCGGCTCGGCCTGGTCGTGCAAGGGTTGTTCGCGCTGCAGGTGCGGGCGATCGCCGAAGCCGCGTGCTTCCGCCAACGGCTCGGTGGGGATCCGCAGGCCGAGATCATGATTCCACTGGTCGGCTCGGTGCATGAACTCGAGCTGATCATCGATGAGGCCTCCCAGGTCCTCGCCGACGTCGCCAGCAAGCACGGATGCACATTGCGCTTCCCGATCGGCACCATGATCGAGTTGCCACGTGCCGCCCTGACTGCGGGCGAGATCGCGAGGAGTGCGGAGTTCTTCTCGTTCGGCACCAACGACCTGACCCAGACCACCTGGGGCTTCAGCCGCGACGACGTGGAGTCCGGGTTCTTCTCCTTGTACATGGATAAGGGCGTCTTCCCGGTGTCGCCGTTCGAGAGCATCGATGTGGAAGGCGTCGGACGGCTGGTCGAATTGGCCGCCGCCGAAGGCCGCGCCGTCCGGCCCCAACTGCACCTCGGGGTCTGTGGCGAGCACGGCGGGGATCCCCAGTCGGTCCACTTCTTCCACGACGCCGGGCTTGACTACGTGTCCTGCTCACCGTTCCGGGTCCCGGTGGCAAGGCTTGAGGCGGCACGCGCTTCGCTGGGCATGACCTCCTCCGACATGCGGTAGGGCGCGGAGGGCCCCGTTACCCTCCGCGGGTGCCTTTCGATGAATATGTGGCACGTGGACGCTGTCGCTCAAATGCGGGTGTCTGCCTGTTAGGGTCCGGGTTTCCGGCGCGGGCCCCACCCGCACCTGGCGTGCGAAGCCGATTTGCGTACCGGTCTGGTTGGCGCCCCTCTGTGATCAACCAGAAAGGGCCGCCGAAGGCCCCCTTCGACCCGCCCCCGTTGCGCCTTTCGGTGAATATGTGACACGTGAGGTTGCACATTCTCACCGAAAGCCGCCGCAGCTTGCCCAAACCCCAAAGGGACACCAGCGGCGTCGTTGAGTGTTGCGCCGTTACGGTTCTGGCGAACACTCCACCGGGGGGCTTGGGTCGAAGCCCCGCGGTCTACAACCGGCCGGTGCGCCCACCCCGGCGGCCGTCTGCGGCGGCCAAGCCGTCGCTGGACACCGCGTGCACACCTCCGAAATAGAAGTCCTCGTGGCGCCAGTGGGACACGGGTTCAGGTAGAGCGGCCAGTTCAGTGGGGGTGAATCCAGGTTCCACCTGCACCACCCCGGCGTTGTCCATGTGAACCCGCGGCAGATCGATGGCCTGCTGCATCGGCACACCGCGCAACAACCCCGCCACAACCCGCGTCATCGCGCTGCGGATCCTCTCGCTGCCACCCGTGCCGAGCGCCGTGACGATCCCGTCGCGCTCCACAAGGCTGGGCGCCATCATGGACCGGATGCGCGATCCCACGGGTGCATCGAAGCCGTCGGGGTGCAGGTCGCTCTCACCCATCATGTTGTTCAACTGCACTCCGGTGTCCCCGAGCATCACCCCGGAGCAACTGCCGTTGGACACCGTCATCGCCACCGACTGCACCCCGTCGGTGACGCTGATGTGCGTCGTGCCACGCACCGATGTCGGGGCCAGGGCCTTGCTCTGATCGGTGGCGTCGCGCAAGGCCTCGAGCAGGTCCAGAGCGGTCGGCGACATGGGCAACTGCGCAAGAGCAGCGGCGATGATCGACCCGCCCAACGACGGCGGCGGGTTCGTGTACACGGTCCCGCCCGCAAGCTCGACCCGCAGCGGTTCACGCTCGAAGACGCGGTACGCGGCCAAGTCCTCCTCAAGCAACGGACCCTCAGCAGGCAGGCGCGACAAACCCGCGGCGATCTCGTCCAAGAAATGCGCGTACGCCTCATTGCGCATCATGTCTGCCTCAGCGAGCAGCCTGCCATCCGGCGCGTAGATCGCGGCCGCTTCCGGCGTCGAGGTGACGATCGGGCCGATAAGGCGCAGTACCAGCGCCTGGGTGGCGGTCAAAGCCGAGCCACGACGCACCAGCGCTTGAGCCGGGCCCAACATGTCCTCGCGGGACAACCGCCCGTGAACGGCGTGGGCATGCAGCAGCCCGCTGAGGGCTCCGGGCACCGCAACCGTCGAAGGCCCAATGGTGAAGTCCTGGACCGCACCTGAGAACTCCACGGTCACGACCTCGTGCACCGTCCGGTCGTGAGGGCTGGGCACAGCGGCGAAGAAGTCGATGAGGTGGGTCGCCCCGTCGGGGTCGCGCAGCATCATGAAACCGCCGCCGGCCAGACTGGCCAGACCAGGTTCGGTGACCGGCATGGCGAACGCGGCACTGACCGCGGCATCCACCGCGTTGCCTCCGGCCGCAAGCACGGACAGGGCCACCTCGACCGTGCCGGGTGTTCCCGCGGCAACCGCTGAACGCATGCCTCAAGGCTAACGACGCGATCTTGGTGCCGACTTGCCGGACTCGCTCCTTAACCCGCGCGCGACCCAAGGCTGACCTCGCGCACCTCGAGGTTCTCGATGCCTGCCACGTCCCTCGGGTTGGCGGTGAAGAGAGGCAGTCCGTTGGCCAGAGCAGTGGCGGCGATGAGGGCGTCTAGCGCTCGCGCCTTCACAGTCCGGTTCGATGAGCGCAGAGACGCCGCGACCACGCCGAAGGCCCGAGCGCAGGAAGCATCGAAGGGCAGCGGGTCGAAGTCGGCCTCCACCTGTTGCAGCACCACCTGTCGCCGGGCAGCTTCCCCCGAGTCGGCGGCAACCAACGGACCCACGGACAACTCCGCGAGAGTGACTGCGCACACCAACGGCTCGCCGGGCAACTGCTGCTCGTCGACCTGACTGAGCGCAACCACTACGGATGTGTCCAGCAACCCCTTCACAAGCGGGTGTCCAGGACCTCAGCCACGTCTGCGCGCAGCAGGTCGATGTCCACCACAGCAACCCGTTGCCAGCGCTTGACCAGTTCCCGAGAACTCAGCGGGGCGCGACCGATCGGTTCCAGCCGAGCCACGGGCGTACCAGATCTGGTGATCGTGACGAGTTCACCGCGCAGGACACGCTCGACCACGCTCCCGCCCTCATTGCGTAGTTCACGGATCGAAACCTCACTCATGTATCACAGAGTATCACCGCGTGATACGTCAGTACAGAACGCGAAGCCGCACCGTCTGCGGCAATTGCCGCAACTGCTCGAGCACCTCGTCTGGGTAGTCGACGCCGATGTCGGTGAGCACGTAACCGGAATCGCCGCGGGTGCCCAGCAACTGCCCCTCCACGTTCACACCGTGGTCAGCGAGCACGGAGTTGATCGCGGCCAGCACGCCGGGGACGTTGTGGTGCAGGTGCGCGAGGCGGTGGGTTCCGGCATGCTCGGGCAGGCTCAGCGGCGGCAGGTTCACGCTGAGCACGGTCGAACCGGCGGCGACGAAGTCGATCAACTTGCCGGCCACGAATCGGCCGATGTCCTGCTGGGCCTCCAAGGTCGACCCACCGATGTGGGGGGTGAGGATGACGTTGGGCAGACCCCGCAACTCATTACGGAACTCCTCGCCGCGACTGCTCGGCTCGACGGGGAAGACGTCCACCGCAGCCCCGACGATGTGGCCGCTGTCGAGCCGTTCTCGCAAGGACGCGGTGTCGATGACGAAACCCCGCGACAGGTTCAAGAAGACCGAACCCTGTTTCATAGCGGCGAACTGCTCAGCGTCCGAACAGCCCGGCGTTGCCCTTACGGCCGTCCACGTGCAGCGTCACCACATCGGCCACCGACAGCAACTCCTCCAAGCTCGAGCACCGGCGGGCATTGCCCAGCGCCAACTTGTCGACCGTGTCGTAGAAGTAGACGTTCATGCCCAGCGCCTCGGCCAAGACCGACAACTGGGCGCCGATGTTGCCGTAGCCGACGATGCCCAGGTTGCGCCCGCGCACCTCATGCGCGCCAGCCGCCGACTTGTCCCACACGCCGTCGTGCATCATGCGGTTCTTCTCCGCCAGCCCACGGGTCAAGGCGATGATCTCGGCCAGTGCGAGTTCCACCACGGAGCGCGTGTTGGAGTACGGGGCGTTGAACACCGCGATGCCCAAGTCCGCAGCCGCGGCATGATCGATCTGATCGGTACCGATACAGAACGCACCCACTGCCAGCAGCGAATCGGCACCGGCCAGATGCTCGGCGCTGACCTGGGACTTGGAACGTATCCCCAGCAGATGGACGCCTGACAAGCGCTGGGTCAACTCCTCACCCTCGAGCGCGCGGTCCAGCATTTCGACGGCGAAACCTGCGCGCTCGAGCGCCGATGCACCGTCGGGGTGGATGTTCTCCAGCAGTAGGGCTCTCACCCGACGATGGTACGGGTCGGGTCAGGCGTCAGTGATTGGCCAGCCAGTCCTGGTTGAACGCGTACTCCTTGTCCAGGCTCGCCAGCGTTTCCTTCACGACCGAACCCTCGAGTTTCCCGCCGACCAGCGGGATGCTCGCCTTGACCTCCATGTCGACGTGCCAGTCGCTGGTGTCGGCCCCGGTCGGCTTGATCTTCAGAGTTCCCGTGATGCCCAGGGGTTTGCCGGGGGCGTCGATGTGCAGGTCGCACTTGTAGCCGTCGCCGTCCGGCGTCCACGACTCGTTCTGCACCAGGTGGTTGGTCTCGCCGAGGATCTTCTTAGCGAAGTCGGGCAGGTCCGAGGGCACCTCCCTGTCCACCTTCAGGACCAGACCACCGTCGGTCAGGTCATGGGTGAGCACCTCGTTGGCCACGTCGCCGAGTGCCGGGTATTTGGCCGCGACGTAGTCGGGGTCCTGCAACATGGCGAGGATCGCCGCAGGGCTGGCGGCGTATTTGTCGATCCGGGAGATCTTCTTGGACATGCCACTCCTTCAATTGGACTTGTTCCCGAAGTTAGTGCTGGAACTGCTACCCACGCCCGTCGAGTCGGCGCAGTCACCCGGGATTGTCACCCCGCTGCCGTACTATCGAACGCATGTACGCAGACGATCTCCTTGCAGACCTCAACGCCGAGCAGCGAGAGGTCGCGCGTTTCGACGGTGGGCCCTTGCGCGTGCTGGCCGGCGCCGGTACGGGCAAGACGACTGCGCTGAGCGGACGTGTCGCGCGACTGGTCGCCGATGGGATCCCCGCAGAGAGGATCCTGCTGCTGACCTTCACCCGTCGGGCCGCGCGGCAGATGGTGGATCGCAGCCATGCCCGTCTGGCGCGCGCCGGGATCAGGTCGGGGCGCGTCTCAGGAGGCACGTTCCACTCAGTGGCTCACCGGACCTTGCGTCAGCACGCCACCCGGCTCGGGCTACCCGAGGGTTTCAGCGTGCTGGACCCGTCGGACGCCGCGGACGTGATGGACGTCGTGCGCGACGACATCGTCAAGCAGCTGCCCATGGGCCGGCGCTTCCCACGCAAGAGCACGCTGCTGGACTTCTACTCACGCGCTGTGGACACCGGCACCCCGATCGGTGAAGTCGTGACCGCCATGGCTCCGTGGGCCAGTGACATGGTTGAGCCGATCGGCGAGGTCTGCAAGGCCTACCTCGAGCGCAAGCGCCGACTCGGGCTTCTCGACTTCGACGACCTGCTGCTGCATTGGCGTCAGGCGCTGCGCGACGACCTCGTTGGCCGGTCACTGGCCGCGGTCTACGACCACGTGATCGTCGACGAGTACCAGGACGTAAACGCCCTGCAGGTGGAGGTCCTGCAACTGCTGCGCGCGACTGATCCGCGCATAACTGTGGTCGGCGACGACGCCCAGGCCATCTACTCGTTCCGGGCCTCCGACCCCAAGCACATCCTGGACTTCGAGCTCGACTTCCCCGGTGCGCAGACGCTGGCATTGACAGTCAACTACCGCTCGTCGCAGAGCATCCTGGACATGGCCAACGCACTTGCCGATGAGGCGCCCTCGGGCTTCTCGACGCGGTTGCGCGCGGCAGCAGCCGAGCCAGGCATCACGCCTCGGTTGGTCCGCTGCGCCGACGAGGATCATCAGAGCACCCTCGTGTGCGAGCGGGTGCTGGCCCGCCGCGAGGAGGGCGTGGAACTCAAGGAACAGGCCGTGCTCGTGCGCGCGGCACACCACAGCGATCGGTTGGAGATCGAGCTGGGACGCCGCGGGATCCCTTTCGTCAAGTACGGCGGTCTGCGTTACCTCGAGGCCGCTCACGTGAAGGACCTGTTGGCGGCCTTCCGGATCGCGGACAACCCACGCGACGAGGTGGCCTGGTTCAGGGTGCTGCAACTGCTACCCGGGGTGGGCCCGACCAAGGCCAAACGTGCGGTCACGGCCCTCGGCCTGCTCGAGGACGGGGAGGACAGCGAGGTGATGCTGCGCTGGCCGCTGGCCCTGGCCGAGCTTCCCACCACTTCGCATCCATCGGCCGAAGCCGTGGCGCGTGCCGTTGCGACCAAGAAGGCCGAACCATTGAGGCAGGCGATGGTTCCCCTGGTCCGGGCCGCGTACGACAACGCGGAGGAGAGACTCGCCGACCTCGACGTCCTGGTGGAAGCGGCAGCGACCCTCCCGCGACTGTCCGACGTGGCCGCCGATCATGCGCTGGAACCACCGCGATCGACCGGCGACCTGGCCGGCACACCGACGATCGACGAGGACTGGCTGGTGATCAGCACCATGCATTCGGCCAAGGGCCTCGAGTGGGATGTGGTTCACGTGATCCACGCTGCAGACGGAAACATCCCCTCCGACATGGCCCTCACCGACAAACACGGCCTGGAGGAGGAGCGCCGTTTGTTCTATGTCGCCGTAACCCGCCCACGGCGCAACCTCGAGGTGTACGTGCCTTTGCGCTATCACCATCGACCATCCGGGGATCGCCACTCCTGGGCGCAACCGTCGCGGTTCCTGAGTCCCCCGGTGACGGCCACGATGGACGAGGTGACACTGCTGCGCGCCGAGCCCGTCAGCGCCGCTGATCTGGCGACGGTCGACACGACCAGTGCCGTCGACGCGCACCTCGGCAGCCTCTTCGGCTGACCCACGCCGGGTCGCATTCGCCTAGCCTTGCGGCATGGACAAGTCGGGGCTGCGCGCCCGGGTGCGCGAAGGTCGCAAGCGCGGCCACCAGGCATCCCCCGGTTACGTTGACGCGGTCTTGCAGACAGTGCCCCGGGGCGCAGTGTGCTGCTACGTGGCGGTGCCCGGCGAACCGCCGACCGACGCTTTGATGGAAGCGCTACTAACCCGGGGCGACTCGGTGTTCCTGCCGGTCGCCCAACCCGGTGGGTCGCTGCAATGGGTCAGCGCGCAGGCGTCCCGCCCCTGGGTCGCCTGGGGAGTGCCGGGACAGACAGTGCCGCCACCCACCGGTGTCGCGCTGCCGGCGGTGGATGCGGTCATCGTGCCGGCGATGGCCGTTACTCCTGACGGCCTGCGCTTGGGTCAAGGGGGCGGCTATTACGACCGTTTCCTGCCGAGCGTCCCGGAGGCGCGGACGGTGGCGCTCGTCTGGTCGGATGAGGTCGTGGAGGACGTGTTCGCACAGCCACATGACGTGCGCGTTGACACCTGGGTGGCAGCCGATGGTTGATCCGACTTCCGACCTCTGGGTCACCGATGACCTGACGATCCCGGCCAGTGAGTTGCATTGGCGATTCAGTCGTTCCTCGGGTCCCGGCGGCCAGTCGGTGAACACATCAGACTCGCGCGTCGAGCTCATGTGGGATCCGCGCAAGTCCGCACACTTGACCGCCTATCAACGTCACTTCCTGCGTTCGCCGATCGTGGTTGTCGCGTCGGAACACCGGTCCCAATTGCAGAACCGTCAGGCGGCCCGGCACCGTTTGGCGCGCAGGATCGTGTCGGCGTTGACGCCCAAGCGAAAGCGTCGGCGGACCCGGCCCAGCGGCGCATCGGTCACCCGCCGCCTTGACGCCAAACGCAAGCGCTCGCAGATCAAGGCGTCGCGGCGTCCGCCCACCAGCGCCGACTAGGCTTGCGGCCATGAGTCTGTACCCATTGGCACTGCTGCCCCAGGTCACCGTTTCCAGCGGGCGCGCCCAACTCCCCCTGACCCCTGGCTCAGAACCCGAGTACGGCACGGCCCAACAAGCCATCGAGGCATGGGCCGAACAAGGCGCATCCTGGGTCCACGTCGAAGACATGGACGCTGCCTCCGGCCAGGGGGACAACTTCGCCTCCATCGCCGCCGCCCACAGCGCACACGTGCAGTTGGCCGCGGGCATCAGCGACCAGGCAGGTTTGGAGGCAGCGCACCGCGCCCAGGCCAGCCGCATCGTCATCGAACCCACCGACCTGACCTGGACCCAGAACGCCCTGGCCGCCCACGGCGATCTGCTGGCGGTCAGCTTCGACGTCCGCGGCGCCGATGTGCTGGCTGTCGCGGTCACCCTCGACCAGGCCGGTTGCAAGCGTTACCTGGTCAGCGACGTCGTCACCCACCATCACTGGCGCCACGAGGACCGTCACCTTCTGCGCGAGTTCTGTGACAACACCAGCAGCGCGGTCGTGGCCAATGGCGCAATCAAGCACCTCGACGACCTTCACGAACTGCACGAACTCGTGCCCGAGGGCTTGGATGGAATCATCCTGAACGAGCCGCTGTACGACGGTTCGTTCATGTACGCCGAAGCCGTGGCCGCGGGGGCCGACAGGTTCGACATGTTCTTCTGGGGACCTCCGCAGCCTTAGGCTCCCACCTTTCGGTGACAAACCCGCCTCCCACAGGCCTGTTCTTCACCGAGAGCGCCGACCGGGCAGCCCGCAGGCCTGCCAACCCCTAACTGATCACCGTGTTCGCTGGGATGCTGGGGCTGTACTCACGCACCTGGTTGCGCCCCGCGCGCTTGGCCGCGTACATGGCCACGTCGGCGCACCGGCGCAACTCGTTGGTGGTGGATGCGTCCCGCGGCGAGACCGCAAGGCCAGCCGACAGAGTGACGTTCGGATAGCGGTTTCCCGAGGCGTTCGCGACCAGGCTCGTGAAAGCCACCCGCAGGTCCTCACAGCGCTGCAAAGCCACCTCGCGCGACGCCGAGGGCATCAGGATCACGAACTCCTCACCGCCATACCTGCAGGCGATGTCGCCGGGGCGCAACTTGGCCAGAAGCAGATCACCGAACCACCGAAGGACCTGATCGCCGGCCGCGTGCCCATGCTCGTCGTTGAGGTACTTGAAGTGGTCGAGGTCGATCATCACGAAGCTCAAGGGTGCGTCCTCGCGCTGGGAACGGGCCAACTCCCTTCCCATCGTCTCCTCGAGGTATCGACGGTTGTACAGACCCGTGAGCGGGTCGCGCAGGGCTTGTTCGCGCAAGCCGTCCTGCAGGTTCTGGATCGTCACCAACTGCACGGTCAACTTCTCGTTCGCGTCGCGCAGCTCCAGTTCGGCCAGCCGCAGCGCGTTGATATCGCGCAACACCAGTACCCGGCCACGCACCCGTCCGCGGTCGTCCTTGACCACCGAGCGCCGCACGTCGATGTAGCGCCACGATGGGTGGTCGAGCAGCACCTCTTCCGCGTCGAACTCGCTGAACACCGCGCGCACGAGGCCGGGCCAAGGCGCCAGCACCTCCAGAACGGGCTTGCCGACGATCGCGGTCTCAATGCCCAGCCAGGCGAAGAAGGCCTTGTTGGCCACCGCCACACGGTCTGTGGAGTCCAGAACGAGCACGGCATCGTGCAGGTTCTGCAGAACCGACTCCTGCGCGATCGGGACCACCGTCAACAACCCCTGCCGCAACAGGCTCCAGGCCATCCCGACAGCGGTGATGGCGAAGGCGATGGGCGCAGGGTCCTGCGCGGGGAACGGGCTGAAACCGAAGACGTAAGCCACCGAACCCAGGATCGGGAACATGGCCAGGACGAGAACCGCAGCGAACTGCGCCCGGTAGTTGGCATCGTGGCGCGCGAACGCCGCAACCATGATCGCGAGGCTGCCGACCAGCAATGCGTAGCTGTATCCGATGACCAGCAGGAACACCGGGCCGTGCTTGTACTCCAAGATGTTGCCGGGCTCCAGAATGAACTCGGTCCACAACTCGTGGTGGAACGCATTGGTGACTGCGGACAATACGCACAGCGCGGGGATTATCCAGAGCACCCAGCGCGGCTTCGGTGCCCAGCGTTCACTCTGCGTGTACTCCACCACGAAGAGGAAGAAGAACACCGGGACGGCCATCGCACCCGGGTATCCCAGCGTTCCGAACATGATCTTCGCTGGGACGCTGACCACCATCGCTTCGAACGCGTAGGCCACCGTCCAGATCAGCATCGCCGCCAGCAAACCGATCAGTGGTCGTCCCCCAACGGCACGCCGACGGGGCCACACCATGACCAGGGCAACGACCAGCAAGCAGGCAGCGATCAGCAGCGCGATGCCATAAGCACTCCATTGCCAACCCATGCCGCAATCGTAGAATTTGCCAGGCTTCGAAGATCACCCAGCGCTTACTTCAAGAAGTCGTGCTCGCCACCGAATCGGCGTCCTCAGCCTGGTACTCGGTGAGCAGTTCCTGCTCCCCCTGCCTGCCCGGATACATGAACCAGGTCACGAGTGCACCGACCAGGATGGCAAGGATGCCAGCGGCGTATGCCCAGTTCGCGCCCTGTAAAAAGGCCTCTTTGGCCGCGTTCGTGATCGCGTCAGAGTACTGCGGATATTGCTGCGCGATCTCCTCGGCACCCGAGTAGGACTTCTGCAATTGGGTGACCGTTGTGTCGTTGATCTGGGTGCTGTTGGGAGCTTGGGCGATAGCCGCTGCCATTGACGCTGCGTAACCAAAGGTGAGCAGCACGCCCAACAGCGACTGCATGACCGCACCCCCGAGGTCGCGCTGAAGGTCCGCTGTGGCCGAGGCCATGCCGGCCCTGTGTACGGGCACCGAGGCGGTCAGGGAGTGCGAAGCCGGCGTCCCGCAGAAGCCGACGCCCAGACCCACCAGCGTGTAGGCGAGCGCCACCGCCCAGTAGGAGGTCTGCACGTCCCACAGGATCAGCATCACGACGAAACCCGCGACGAAGCAGGCGTACCCGATGATCAGTGTCAAACGTGAGCCGATGTTGCCGACCATCCTGGCCGACAACCCTGCTACAGCGACCATCGCCAGCGACATCGGGATCACCGACGCACCCGCGCTCAAGGTGTCGTAGCCCAGCACGTTCTGCATGAACTGCTGACCGACGTACATCGTTCCCATGAGCGTTCCGAAGACGATGATCCCGGCCAGAGCCGCCACCCAGAACAATCGCCGATTGGCCACGTCGAGGTCATAAAGCGGGTTGGGCGCCCGGCGTTGGCGCCGGACGAACCACAGCGCCGCGACCACTGCCAGCACCCCGAACCCGAGAGCCAAAGCCAACCCGCCGGGGACCGGCGCGAAGTTGATCCCGAGCACGAGCGCCGCGATCATGACCACGGACAGGACGCCGCCGCGGTGATCCACCGGCTCGGAGGTCTCGTTGACGTGGGCAGGGATGAGCATCCAGGCGAGCACGAACGCGCCAGCGGCCAGCGGCACCGTGATCAGGAACACCGAACCCCACCAGTAGTGCTCGAGCAGCCATCCTGCGGCAAGGGGTCCGAGCACCATGAGCCCGCCACCGATGGCCGACCACTTTGCGATCGCTGCCGTCCGCGCGGGACCGTCGGCCCACAATGCGGTGATCAACGCCAGCGTCGTCGGGAACGCCATACCCGCGCTCACTCCTCCGAACACCCGGCTGAAGATGAGCACATTCTCCGACCACGCCACCGCAGCCAGGATCGCCGCGGGGATCGAAAGCGCGGTCCCGAGCAGGAGCAGCAGCTTGCGGCCGTAGTGGTCGCCGACCGCGCCCAGATACAGAACCGAAGCGGCGAGCCCCAGCGAGAAACCGACCGCGATCATGTTCAGCGAGGTCTGGCTGGCATCGAAGGCCCGGCCGATGGACGGCAAGGCGACATTGGCCACCGAGAGGTTCAGGTTGGCCACCGCGGCCACAGCGATCAAGGTCCACAGAACGGCACCTGCACGGGCCGGACTCTCCTGATTCGTCACCGGCTCAGGATGGCAGGTTGAGGCTCACGGTTGTGCGGCGTCGGCCAGCCTTTCGGCAAGCCACAGGTCCAGCATCCAGTCGGAATCCAAGGCTGAACCCTTGCGATCCGCGCGGATCCCCTGCGGGCCGCCGGCGATCTTGACCTTGTGCCATCGCGGATCCGACGGCACCTGCGCCAGCACCCCCGAGACCCACGCTGGCACCTGCCCGTCGGCCTGCACGGCGCCGGCCTGACCCTTGACCTCGAAAGGCTGCGTGGCGACGCCGACGAGCACCGCTGTACTTCCCGAGTACGCATCGACCACGACGTGCCGACCGTAGCGCGTGCCCTCCATAGTGGTGGGGCCAACGATGTGGTGACCGATGCCGCCCGTGCCGATGCGCGGCAGCAGGATGGACTGCGGCAGCGCGCTGATCTTCAACCCCAGCCCGGAGTTGATGTCGTCGGCGGCCTCTCGCCCGCGCTTCATGTTGAACGGCAGCATCAGCGCCATCACGACCACCATCGCCAAGCCGGGCAGCGCCGCGATCGGGATGCCGATGCCGGTCTCCCCGAACGGCTGCCATACGCCGGTCACGGTTCCGGAGATGTACAGGTAGCCGCCCAGGGGCAGCAGGATCGCGATCATCGCGGTGGGGATGAACAGGCCGATGGATTGGCGGTGAGCACGCTGGGCGCCGGCTTTGGAACGCTGGCCGTCCGCGCCCGGCAGGGTGAGCATCGCCTGCATGCCCTCGGTCGTGTTCGGCAGCTGTCCGTGCGGGGTCACAGGCACTTCGGGGGTGGGGTCGGTGCGGCCCAGGCTGACGGCCTGCATGACGATGATCCCGAACAGGTAGACACCGATCGCGACCCCGAACGTCACGTATGGGGGTTCATCGCCGGGCTTGGTGTTCAACCCCACCCGCACGACGATGAACACGATCAGCGCGAGCCCGCCGACCACCCACAGTCGGTAGAACTTGGACCGTTTCCAGATCACGATCCGTAGTTTTGCACGGCGGGCGACATTTCAAGGCGGAATAGATCAACAGCGCGGTGAGGAAGAATGCGAGACCGGCGTTGATCTGGTGCGTGTAGGTCGTAGCGACGTGGTTCAGCTTCGTCAGGACCGCATCGGCTTTGTGACCCAGCAACGTGGTCGCGAGCACGGGCAACCACACCGGCAGCATCGTGATGACGCAGACCACGAGCAGCAACGCCAGCTGTTCCTGGCCAGAGGGGTCAACGTGGCATTAGCGTGGGTCATGAGGGTCTCCTTCGTGTGATGTGCGGTTTTGTCGCTACACACCACACCGGGAGACCCTCACCCATGTCACGCCACCACGCCGCAACCGTGACCAACCTCCCTAGACAGAACAGCTAACCAACAGCACAATTGGGCAGCCCCAGTTTGGGGGCGCGGACTCGGTCTTCATCGCGGCCGCCAAGGGTCCTGGTTAGAGGTTGTGCTGTTGGTTAGCGAATCCACGCGTTGTTTCGCTAACCAACAGCACAACCTCTAACGCGGGCGGCTTGGGGCGCGGGCGGCTTGGGGGCGCGGGCGGCTTGGGGGCCCGGGCGGTTTGGGGACGCGGGCTCGTCACCAGAAATCGGTGCCGGGGGCTCCCTTGTACGGCCCAGCGATCCTCGAGGTCGGCCAGTCACCGTAGAACTTGCTCGCCAACGGTGTCACCACCTCACCGGCCACTTCGCAGTGATCCACGCGTTGCGGGTAGAAACACACCGCGTTCACAAGGGTTTCGTAGCCCGGCGCGGGTTTCGGGTACCACCAGCACACCTGGCGCACCGGCACTTCGCCCGGTAGTCGCAGGTCGGCGTAACTGGCAACTCCTTTGTACTCGCAGACAGTGCGATGCGGAACTTCGTGAAGGTGAGACCAGTCCACGTCGGTCGCGGGGATGTAGTAGGCCGGCGCGTGGGAAGTCTCAAGAACGCGCAACGCCCGCTTGCTCTCGGCCAGCAGGACACCGGCGTGTATGACTCGCACGATTTCGTCACTCTGGGCAACGGCAGGCGGGCGTGGGTAGTCCCACACCGACTCCTGACCAGGACCCACTGGGTCGGGTCTGGGCCTACCCCACATGCAACCACTCTCCCGCGGAATGACAAGTCAGGCAATCTGAAACACCTGTTCTGCCGAATACGTCGTGTGATCTCAAAACTGTTGGCTGCTCTCGCAGTCGTCGCAGCCACCCTCGCGGGGGTGCTGATCTTCGGCCGTTTGGCCAACTCCAACACCCAGGCAATCGTCGTGACCAGCGTCTTCTTCGCAGTCCTGGTGGTGGTGCTGGTGCTGGTCGTGAGACGACGGCGCGATCTGCTGGCGTGGCTGGGCGTGCCCTTGGTCGTGACCGCCGGTGCGGCCGGGATCTGGCTGGGTCTGCCGCTGGTCACCTCGAACACCGCGAACGAGCAGGTCGCCTCGGTGCAGACCGGTGCCACGACCCTGGCGACCGGTCAGTTCGAAGCGGCCTCCCATCCCGGGCGCGGCACAGCCTCGCTGGTCAAGACCGACGGAAGGACAGTGTTGACGTTCACGGACTTCCAGACCGACAACGGCCCGGACCTGCTGGTCTACCTCGTGCCGGCGGATGCGCCAATTGGCAGCGACGCCGGAGCAGTGGACCTTGGCGCGTTGAAGGGGAACAAGGGCGATCAGCAATACGCCGTACCGAGCAGCGTTGACACATCGCAGGACTGGCGTGTTGTCGTCTGGTGCCGCGCTTTCGCGGTGTCCTTCACCGAAGCTCCACTGGCCTGACACCGCACTCGGACGGACAATCGAGACATGGTCACGGTTGTCTTCGACGGGTACTGCATGCTGTGCAACCGCACAGTCAGGTTCCTGCAACGCCACGCAAAGCCGGGCGCGCTGGACTACGTCGCAAACCCCGACGCCGATCAGGCCAGCGTCCTGGTGGTGGACGACGGTGTCGAGTACACGAAGTCCACCGCGGTGCTGCAACTACTGAGCCACTTACGCCAGCCGTGGCCGGCCTTGCGCGTCCTGCGCATCGTCCCGCGACCGGTCCGCGATGCCCTCTACGACTGGGTCGCGGCCAACCGTTACGAGTGGTTCGGCCGCACCGACGTGTGCGCGGTGCCCACGCGTTGAGCCAGCTCGAACAGCGCGCCGGCCGGGTCGGCGAACGCCCTCTCACCGCCCACCTCATCAATCAGCGAATACGCCTCCACCGGCGAATCGTCAAGCGCGACGTCGCCTGCCAACACAACCAGCTGCGGCGCGACCGCGCGCACCCCGCTGATCACCTTGCCGTGCAGGGATTGCCAATCGAACTTCCCCTCACCGGTGATCACCAGGTCCGCGTCGGCACAAGCCTGTGCAAGACCGACCGCTTGCATGACCACCTCGATACCCGACACACGACGCCCGCCCATCAGCATGAGCCCGAAACCGAGCCCGCCCGCTGCACCGGCGCCGGGGGCTTGTGCCAGGACCGGATCCTGGGCCGCCCATAGCGCCATCCGCTGCTCAAGTCCGGGCAAGTCCTCGGACCGGGCACCCTTCTGCACGGCGAAACCGTACGTCGCCCCCTGTGGTCCGAGCAGCGGGGAGTCCACGTCGGTGGCCAGCAGCAGATCGGGCACGGGTCGGTCCAACGCTTCCACCGCACCCTGGCCGCCGTCGTTCGTGCCTGAACCGCCAAGCCCGACCACGATCTTGTGACCCCGCGCTACGGCGATGAGCTGGCCCACGCCGAAAGTGCTCGTGCGCCAGGGGTCGCGTTCCGACTCGTCCAATAGCGCCAGGCCGTTGGCTTGTGCCGCTTCGATGTAAGCGGTGTCCCCAACCCCGAGCCATGCGGCTCGCACAGGGCGGCCCAATGGATCCTGCACCAGTTCGGTGTGCAGTTCACCGCCGAGGTTTGAGTGCAGCACGTCCACGAAACCGGGCCCGCCGTCGGCCAGTGGGATCTGGCGCACCTCGTCGTCGGGTCTGGCCGCGCGCCACCCTTGCGCGATCGCGTGCGCAGCCTCGACCGCACTGAGGGTGCCAGCGAACTTGTCAGGACAGACCACAACTCGCATGTGGTGAGGTTAGGGCAGAACTTTCTCGATCGCCTCGCGCATCTTCTCGGGCTCGTCTTTGGGGCTGAACCGCTCAACGACCTCGCCGTCCGGGCCGATCAGGAACTTGGTGAAGTTCCACTTGATGGCCTTCATGCCCAAGAAGCCTGGAGCCTCGGCAGTCAGCCACTTGAACACCGGGTCGGCGTCGGCGCCGTTGACGTCGATCTTGGCCATCATCGGGAAACTCACGCCGTAGTTGACCTGGCAGAACTCCGCGATCTCCTCGTTGGTGCCGGGGTCCTGGTTGGCGAACTGGTTGCAGGGGAAGCCGATGATCGTCAAACCCTGGTCCTTGTACTCCTTGTACAGAGCTTCCAGGCCCTCGAACTGTGGGGTCAGGCCGCACTTGCTGGCGGTGTTGACGATGACCAGTGGCTTGCCTTCGTACTCGGACAGGTCCACCTGCGAACCGTCGCGTGCGGACACTTTGAAGTCGTAGATACTCATAGTTCCAGTGTCGGGGGCAGGCCCGCGACCCGCCAACGCAGGTCCCCGCCTGCGCGCGGCGTTGCTGCGAAGTTCCCAGAACCCGCGCTCGCGTGTCCCGGGAACTTCGCAACGATGACGGGTTCGAAGACCTCAGCCGACGGTCACGACCCCTTGGCAACTCTCAGCGGCTCTCTGCATCTCCTTGGCCACGTCATTCATGACCTTCTCCGGGGTCGGCGCGTCGTAGATGACCTGCATACCCGTGGCCATCACCTGTGCGCACTTGGTCGCCAGCGCCGCCTCCGACCGCGCCGCCGTGACCTCTTCCTTCAGCGTCGCATCGTTCTTGGCCGCTTCGGCAGATGCCTGCTGCGCCTTGTTCTCGATCTGCTTCAACTGCGCGGTCTCGTTCTTCAGGTCGCGCGCCTTGGTCTTGTACTTCGCCTCAACCTTCTGGTGGGCGGCCTGCGCTGCGGCGAGTTCACTCTTGAGTTCCTCGTCCTGCTTCTGGGAGTCCGCCAGTTGCTGCTGGGCGCTCTGTAGTGCGGCGGCGTTGGCCTGCGCGGCTTTGTCCGCGTCGCTCTTCTGCATGAACCCCCAAGCGAAGGCACCCACCGCCAGCAAGGCGCAGACACCGGTCGCGACCTTCCAACCGATGCCGGATCTGCCGCTGGGCACCGGTTCGGGCACAGGCACGGGGGCACTCGCAACAGGAGGACCGGGTGGCTGGTATCCGGGAGGTGGCCCCTGCGGCGGCTGACCCTGCGGGCCGTAGCCGGGCGGGTGCGGTTGGGGCGGCTGGGGTTGATTCCCATACCCGGGCGGCATGCCCCCCGGTGGTTGCCCGCCCTGTGGACCCGGACCGCCGTTTTCATTGGACATGGAGTGCCTCCCTCGCTCGCTTGCGCAAGGCTACTGCGCGCGCACGACCGATTGCTTTGCGTGACACGGGATAACCTCGGATCCGTGAAGGCGATCGCGGTTGGACCCGAACACATGACCCTGCGTGACACCCCGGATCCGCAAGCCCGGGCCGGCGAGGTGGTGCTGGACGTGGCCGCCGCGGGCGTGAACCGCGCCGATCTGCTGCAACGCCAGGGTTTCTATCCGCCACCGCCGGGCGTCAGCGACATCATCGGCCTGGAGGTCTCGGGACACCTGGACGGCGAGCCGGTCTGCGCGTTGCTGGCAGGAGGCGGTTACGCGCAGAAAGTGGCCGTGCCCGTCGGACAGGTGATGCCGCTGCCACCGGGCGTGGACCTGGTCACCGCCGCTGCGATCCCCGAGGTCGCCTGCACGGTCTACTCCAACCTGGCCATGACCGCGCACCTGCAACCCGGCGAATGGGTGCTGATCCACGGCGGCGGTTCGGGCATCGGCACGTTCGCGATCCAGTGGGCGCGGGCCCTTGGGGCGCGGGTAGCGGTCACGGCCGGCAGCGCTGAGAAGCTTGAGCGCTGCGCGGAACTGGGCGCGGAGATTCTGATCAACTACCGGGAGCAGGACTTCGTCGAAGCACTTCCGCAACCGGTCCACGTGATCCTCGATGTGGTCGGCGCGAAGTACCTGGAGCGCAACGTGTCGGCGCTGGCCGACGGCGGGCGTCTGGTGGTCATCGGCCTACAGGGCGGAGTCAAGGCCGAGCTCAACCTGGGCTCGCTGCTGAGCCGCCGCGGCGCTGTCATGGCGACCAGTCTGCGCACCCGCAGCGACGCGCAGAAGGCACAGATCTGCTCGGCCGTGGTTCGTGATGTCTGGCCACTGTACGGTTCCGGGGCGATCAAGCCCGTGGTGGACCGTGTGCTGCCATTGGCGAAGGCCGAGGAGGCCCACAGCCTGCTGGCCGAATCCGGGCACTTCGGCAAGGTGTTGCTGGAAATCTGAGAATCATTGCTCCGACCAGCGCTGGCGCCGGGCCTCGTCCCCGTCGCGATCGCGTGGGCGATGCCCCTGCGTTGACGAACGATCACCGATCCTGCAGTGGTCGAGTCCAACGTTGTGATCTCCGCATTTGCAGGCTGATCAGGCCCGCGCGCGCTGCCGCCGCGGCCACAACAGGCACCCGGGGGGGCCGCATGCGCCTGCGAATCCGGACACGCGGCCCCCGAAAACCCTGCCCCGGCACTGCAGATCCGCCACTGGTCCGAGCAGAACTTCAGTCGAACCGCGCCGCCGTGGAACGCACTTCGTCAAGGTCGGCCAGTCGGCGCAGACCGGCCAGCGGCTGCTTCATCCGGTGATTGCCCGACAGTGCGGCTTGGTTGCGCGCCAGGAAGTCCCAGTACCCAGCGGTGAAAGGGCACGCGCGCTCCCCGGTCCGCTCGGTTGGCCGGAACTGGCAGCCGGCGCAATAGTCGCTCATGCGTTTGATGTACGCGCCGCCGGAGGTATACGGCTTGGTGGCCACGACACCGCCATCGGCGTGCTGCGACATCCCCACAACGTTGGCCAGCATCA
The DNA here is from genome assembly GCA_963818505.1 of uncultured Actinomycetota bacterium. GTDB lineage: Bacteria > Actinomycetota > Actinomycetes > S36-B12 > UBA10799 > JADKAV01. The sequence goes on along the minus strand of CAWFSJ010000005.1, from coordinate 1,237,644 downwards.
CCCAGTCGTAGCCGTCGACGAACACCCGGTGGAACCAGTCGGTCAAGGCGGCCGGGTCGTACCCGCGCTGCAGCGCCCACGAACCCAGGACCATGAGCCGCTGGATGTGGTGGGCCCAACCGGTTTCGCGCACCTGGGCCAAGGTTTGATCCACACAGTTCGCGCCGACGGCATCGAGGTCCTGCCACCAGTCCGGCAGCGGGCGGTGCGCGCTCAGGGCGTTGCGGTCCCGGTAGTCGTCGGGCAACCACCAGTAGAGGTGCCACATGTACTCCCGCCATCCGAGCACCTGACGCACGAAACCCTCAACCGCAGCCAGCGGCGCGCGCCCGGCGCGGTACTGCTCCTCAGCAGCGCGCACCACCTCCGACGGGTCAAGCAGCCCGAGGTTCAGCGGTACCGAAAGCAGCGAGTGGGCCATCCAGGCATCGCCGGTCAACATCGCGTCCTCGTGGGCGCCGAACGCCGGCAACCGGTCGCGCAGGAACGTGTCCAGGGCGGCGTGGGCTTCGGCCCCGGTCACCGCGAAACGTCGGGGGCCGGGCTGGCCGACGGTGTCGACCCCGTCCAGGTCGGCACGCACCTGCGCGTCGATCTCGTCCTCTTCGGGCCACCACGGGTCGGGCACCCCCAAGGTCGTGGCCCCGCGCGGTGGCGGTTCCCGGTTGTCGGCGTCGAAGTTCCACCGCCCACCCGCCGGCTCACGGCCGTCCATCAGCACACCGGTGTGCGCGCGGGCGCGGCGATAGAACCGTTCCATGAGCGGCTTGCCACCGGTCCACTGTTCGAACTGCAGGGGGGTCGTCGCGAAACCTCGGGCGGGCAACACCTCAATGCCGCGCGCTTGGACGAACGCTAACGCCGCTCGCGAGGTGGGGTGGATGACGTGGACCTCCCCGACCTGGGCCAGTGCGTCGGCATAGGTGTCTGCCTGGATGAACACCGCCCGGTCACCCAGCTCAGCGGCGCGGTGACGCAGAGCCGACAGCACGAGCTGGGCCTTGGCGTGGTGGTAACGCTTCCTGCGCAGCACCGCCCGCGACTCCACGAGCAGAACCGGGCCGTCGCAGTCGTCGAGGAAATGTGGACCCAACTGGTCGGCGAATAACCACCGCATCCCACTTGGGTAGAGGTTGTGCTGTTGGTTAGCAAAAACACGCGTGGATTCGCTAACGAGAACCACAACCTCTAACCAAACGGGCCACGCAACTACGGGACCGACTTGATCGGCACGATAGCGATCGCACCGGCGATGGTGATGATCGCAACGGCCAGGAACAGCGAGGTGTAGCCGCCGAGCTGGGTCACCAGGACCGCGGCCATCACGGGCGCGAGCACCTGCGGCATCGAGTTAGCGATGTTGATCACGCCGAGATCCTTGGCGCGATCGCCGGCGGTCGGCAGGACCTGTGTGATCAGCGCCTGATCGACGGCCAGGTACCAGCCGTAGCCGATGCCCAGGATCAGTGCAGCGATCATGGTGAGCCCCCACCCGCCCTGGCCTTTGGGCACGAACGCCAGGATGAACCCGGCCAGCGCGATGATGAACGAGGCGATGATCACGAACATCTTGCGCTTGCCCATCCGGTCGGAGATGTACCCCCCGATCACGGCGGTGAGCATGGTGCCGCCTGCATACAGCGCGAGCAGCACGGTCTGGCGCTGGCCGGCAGTCTCGTCGTCGAAACCGAGGTGATCGGTGAGGAAGAACAAGAGGTAGATGGTCGCCATCGCGATGCTCAACGAGACCAGGAAGCGCGCCAACCACGCCCAGCCGAAGTCGGGGTGTGCCTTCGGGGACACCCAGAAACTCTTGATGAACGCGCCCAGGTGGAATGGCGGTTTCTGGTCCTCGGGCAGTTGCGGGTCCTTGAGCACGAAGATGATCGGCAGCACCAGCAGCACGAAGAGCACCGCTGTCAGGTACGAGCCGCCGGTCAACGAAACCACGACGAACGACACAAGCCCGACGCCGACCACTGGGCCGAGAGCCTGGGCCAGGCCGACCAAACCGGAGGCCACGCCACGTTGGCGCACAGGGACCTGGTCGGGGATGGTGGCGGTCAAGCCGGCGTACGCGGCGTTGACGGCGAACTGCACAGCCAACCACACGAGGGTCAGCGTGAAGATGCTGGTCATGTTGGGCATCAGCACCAGTCCGACGAACCCGAGCAACGAGCCCCCGAGCATCCACGGCCGCCGTCGCCCGAAGCGCGATGTCGTGCGGTCGGACAACGCTCCGGCCAGCGGGTTCCCGATCACCGAGCCGATGACGCCGATGCCGGTGACCACTGCCAGCGCGGTCTCTTTGCCGTCTGCCCCGGCGATCTGCTCGGACATGCGCGGCAGCAGACTCTGCAACGGTGCGAAGAATGCGAGCATGATGCCGAGGTTGGCCAAAGCCATCGAGGCCAGGAACGCGCCGTGCACAGATCGAGTCGGTTCCTCCAGCGCCGTGACGGCGGGCTGTGTGTCGCTCATGGCGCTCAGACTAGAGGTTTCTCACGGGGATGGCCCCGGAATGTTGTGTTGTTACCGCCTGTCCCCCGCCAGTGTCGCGTTGTTGCCGATTTGGAGCCGGCGAAGCAGCAACAACACAACACTCGCGCTGAGAGGGCCGCGACAACACGACACTCGACTCAGACCGGCACGTCCGCGCTCTCGTCGAAGCTGGCCAGGAACTGCGACTGGTACAGGTTGTAGTAGAAGCCCTGCGCATTCATCAGTTCCTCGTGCGTTCCCTGCTCCACGATCTGCCCGGCGTCCATGACCAGGATGATGTCGGCATCGCGAATTGTGCTCAGCCGGTGCGCGATCACGAACGAGGTGCGGCCTTCGCGCAATAGCGCCATCGCCTGCTGGATCAGGACCTCGGTGCGGGTGTCCACCGAACTGGTGGCCTCGTCCAGGATCAGGATCGGGCGGTTGGCCAAGAACGCTCGCGCAATAGTGAGCAGCTGCTTCTCCCCGGCCGACAGGTTCGAAGCCTCGTCGTCGAGTTCGGTGTCGTAACCGTCGGGCATGGTCCGCACGAAGTGGTCGACGCGCGCCGCCTTTGCAGCGGCCATGACCTGCTCCTCCGTGGCACCCTCGGCCCCGTACGCGATGTTGTCGCGGATCGTCCCGGCGAAAAGCCACGTGTCCTGCAACACCATGCCGAAGCACCGCCGCACGTCGTCGCGATCCATCTGCATCACCGGCACGCCGTCCAGCACGATCGACCCGGAATCGACGTCGTAGAAACGCATGAGCAGGTTTACCAACGTGGTCTTTCCCGCACCGGTCGGGCCGACGATCGCCACTGCTTCGCCCGGTTGCACCTCCAGATTCAACCCGGAGATGAGGGGCTTGTCCTCGACGTACTGGAAGGACACGTCGCGCAGTTCCACATGTCCACGCGGACGCTCCAACCGCTGGCCATCCTCGGCCTCCGGGCTCTGCTCCTCGGCGTCGAGCAGCTCGAACACCCGCTCGGCCGAGGCGATCCCGGACTGCGCGAGGTTGGTGACCGACGCCAGTTGGGTGATGGGCATTGTGAACTGACGGGAGTACTGGATGAAGGCCTGGACGTCACCGAGGGACATCTGCCCATTGGCCACGCGCAGCCCGCCGATGACCGCGATGGCCACGTAGTTGAGGTTCGCGATGAACATCATGGCTGGCTGGATGATCCCGGAGATGAACTGCGCCCGGAAGCTCGAGGCGTACATCTGCGCGTTGGCTTCGTCGAACTCCTCGATGGCTTTGGCACGATGGCCGAAGACCTTGACCAGTTCGTGGCCGGTGAACATCTCCTCGATGTGCCCATTGACCTTGCCGGTCCATTTCCACTGGCCGACGAACTGCCCCTGCGAGCGCTTGGCGATGAAGATGGTCACGGCGAACGACAAGGGCACGGTCAACAGCGAGACCAGCGCCAGGATCGGGGAGATCCAGAACATCATGGCCAGCACACCGATCACGCTCATGATGCTGGTGATCGCCTGGGTCATGGTCTGCTGCATGGTGGTGGCGATGTTGTCGATGTCGTTGGTGACGCGGCTGAGAAGGTCGCCGCGCGGATGGGTGTCGAAGTACTTCAGCGGCAGGCGGCCGAGCTTGACGTCGACGTCCTCGCGCAGCCGGTACATGGTGCGCTGAGTGACGCCAGCCATCAGGTAGTTCTGCCCCCAGGAGAACACCGAGCTGATGAAGTACACGACGATCACCAGCGCGATGATCCGGCCGAGTTCGTTGAAGTCCACGCCGTCGGACACCGTCATCGACGCGAGCATCTCGGCCTGCTGGGTCTGCCCTGCTGCACGCAGCCCTTCGACCGCTTGCTCCTGCGAGACACCCGGCGGGATCTGCTTGCCGACCACACCGGCGAAGATCACGTTGGTGGCCTGCCCGAGCAACCACGGCCCGAGCACCTGGAAGAAGACACTGACCACCGCGAGCGCCAGAACCACGGCGATGACCAACCGTTCGGGGCGAAGGCGGTTGAGCAGGCGCCCGAACGTGGCCTTGAAGTTACGCGCCTTCTCCGCCGGCAGCGTCATGCCCAGGCCGCCGGGGCCGCCGCCCATCGGACCGCCGGGTCGAGGCCCTGGGGCCGCGCCGGGTCGGGTCATCGCCATGAGTGGACCTCAGGCTTCCCGCCGCGCCAGCACCAGAGGCGCCCGCAGCCCCCGCCTTCTCGGCGCAGTTGCGAAGGTACCTGGACTCGCTGACGTGTCGGCGTGACTTCGCGATGACCGGGGGCCGAGGTGATCATGACGCCGCCTCCGCCGCGGTCAACTGGGAGTACACGATCTCCTGGTAGGTCTCACAGGTGTCCATCAACGCGGCGTGCGTCCCGACTCCCACGACCCGGCCGCCGTCGAGCACCACGATCTGGTCGGCGCTGCGGATCGTGCTCACCCGCTGCGCCACGATGATCACCGCGGCTTGGCGCGTGGTGGTGCTCAAGGCCGCGCGCAGACGGGCATCGGTGGCGTAGTCCAACGCTGAGAACGAGTCGTCGAAGATGTAGATCGGGCACGGCCTGACCAGCGCCCGCGCGATGCTCAACCGCTGCCGCTGCCCGCCGGAGACGTTGGTTCCGCCCTGGTCGATCGGGGCGTCGAGCAACTCGGGCATCCCCCTCACGAAGGGTTCGGCCTGCGCAACTTTCAAGGCCTCCCACACCTGCGAGTCGTCGGCATCGGGCTGGCCGAAACGCACGTTGGACCCCACGGTCCCGCTGAACAGGAAGGACTTCTGCGGGACCAGGCCGATATAGGTCCACAGGTCCTCCTGGGCGTACTCGCGCACGTCCACACCGTCGACAAGCACCTGGCCGCCGGTGACGTCGTACAGGCGCGGGATGAGGTTGACCAAGGTCGTCTTGCCCGCGCCGGTCGAGCCCACGATGGCGGTTGTCTGACCGGGCTCGATGGTGAGGTTGACCCCGCACAACACCGGGTCCTCCGCGCCGGGGTAGCCGAACTCCACATCGCGGAACTCCACCACACCTCGCCGCTGCTGCGGCAACTGGGCCACAGCGGGATCGGTGACCTGGGGCTCGGTGTCCAGCACTGCGGCGATCCGCTCGGCCGAGGCCGCCGCACGGGGAACCATGATCATCAACATCACGGCCATCATCACCGAGAACAGGATCTGCATCATGTAGCTCAGGAAGGCTGTGAGGTCACCGATCTGCATGTCACCGCTGTCCACCAGGCGCCCGCCGAACCAGATGATCGCCACCGACGAAAGGTTGAAGATCAGCATCAGCGCCGGCATGGTCAGCGCGAACAGGCGGGTCACCCGCAGCGAGACGTCGGTCAAGTCCTCGTTCGCGTCAGCGAAGCGATCCTGCTCGTGCTCGGTCCGAACGAAAGCGCGGATCACCCGGATGCCCGCGAGGTTCTCGCGCAGCACCGAGTTGATGCGGTCGATCTTGACCTGCATGGACCGGAACAGCGGCACCATCTTGGCGACCAGCACGCCGATGACGATGGCCATGACCGGGATGATCACCAGCAGCAGCGCGGACAGTTGAACATCCGTGCGCAGGGCCATGATCACCCCGCCGATCATGGTCAAAGGCGCGGCGACCATCATCGTCATGCTCGTCAGCACGAGCATCTGCACTTGCTGCACGTCGTTGGTGGTTCGCGTGATCAGCGACGGTGCGCCGAACTCATTGACCTCGCGCAGAGAGAACTGCTCAACCGATCGGAACAGGTCCGCGCGCACATCGCGGCCGAATGCCATGGCCGTGCGCGCCGAGAAGTAGACCGCGATCACCGAGATGACCGCCAGGCCAAGTGAGATGGCCAGCATGATCGCGCCGAGTCGCACGATGTAACCCACGTCTCCGGTGATGACGCCTTTGTTGATGATGTCGGCGTTGAGGAAGGGCAGGTAGAGGTTCGCGATCACCTGGGCCGTCAGCAGCACCACGACGATGATCAAGGCCGACCGGTAGGGACGCAGGAATCGCCAGATCAGTGAAATCACAGGCCGCTCCGCACGGGAAACAGCGTACGCCTGCCCAACGTGGGACTCCCCACAACGCCTGCGGGCACGAAGCTAACGTGGCGCAGCCGCACCAAGAAGGTCTGCACCGAACGTGCTCAAGGCCAAGAAGAATGGCGCGTGCAAGATCTCGGCCAAGGCCCCCGAGACGCCGGCCTTCAAAGCGTTCAGCAAGCGGCACAGGCCCGGCGGCGGCAGCGGCCCGCAGCGGTTGGTTAGAGGTTGTGCGGTTGGTTAGCGAAACAACGCGTGGATTCGCTAACGAGGAGCACAACCTCTAACCAACTCACCCGCCGCACCCCGAGCCCGGCAACCAGGACACCCCGGCGGCTGCCACCAGCCCGGTCCCTGCCGTGGAACAATCGCCCCTATGCCCGCCGTGAACGTGATCATCCGAACCAAGAACCGCCCCCTGTTCCTCGCCCGCGCACTCGACGACGTGCTCGGCCAGGAGTTCACCGACTGGCACCTGTTCGTGGTGCAGGACGGGACCGACCCTGCGCAGACCCAGGCGCTGATCGACGAGCGCGACTTCGGTGGCCGCTGCACCCTGCTGGCCCTGCCCGAGTCCGTGGGCATCCCCGCGGCCGCTAACCGCGGCATCGCGGCCGGCGACGGCGAGTTCATCGCGATCCACGACGACGACGACACCTGGCATCCAGCGTTCCTGGCCCGGACGGTCGAGCACCTGCGCGCCACCGACGACCTGGCCGTGGCCACGCGCATCGACATCGTGTGGGAGGAGCAGATCGGCAACCGGCTGGTCGAGACCGGCCGCGAGGGTTTCCACCCCGCGATGCTGGAGGTCACGTACTTCGACCTACTGCGCTTCAACCACGTCGTGCCGATCGGCATGGTCTTCCGTCGCAGCGCGTGGGACGAGCTCGGCCCGATGGACGAGCGCTGCGAGGTCGTCGACGACTGGGTCTTCAACCTGAGCCTGGCCGCAGACCGGCCGCTTCGGACTCATCGACGAGGTGCTCGCGTACTGGCACCAGCGCAAGAATGCGAGGGGCGACGCCGGCAACACCGTGATCGACGGCCAGCATCTGCACATCCGCGACGACCGCAGGGTGCGCGACCGGGCGCGTGCGTGAGTACGTGGCCGCAGCACGGTCCGGGTGGGCTGCTCTACCTGGCCAAGTACATCGACGAGCGTTCCTACGAACTGCACCAGCGCCTGGACCGCATCGAGGCCCAGCAGGACGAGATTCTCGGGCTTCTGCGCGCGCTGGTCGAGGAGAAGGACAAGCCGAACTGGATCCGTAAGCAAGTGCGCGAACACCGCACCTGATGGCCCTCGTCGACATCGTCGTGCGCACGCGCGAGCGTCCGCTCCTGCTGCAGCGCGCACTTGACGACATCGCGGCCCAGTCCATGCCCGACTGGAACCTGATCATCGTCAACGACGGCGGTCCGGGCATCCGGGCCGACCGACGAGACCACCGTCGTCAACCTGCCCGACCCGGTGGGTCGCGCCGGCCGCGGTTCAGCACGGCATCGAGGCCGGTGAGGCGCAGTTCATCGTGTGGCACGACGACGACGACACCTGGCACCCCGACTTCCTGGCACGGACCGTGGAGCACCTGACGCACCACCGACGACCTCGCCGTCGCCACCCGCACCCAGATCGTGTGGGAACGCTTGGTCGGGCAGCAATACGTGCCGACCCGGCGCGAGATCTTCCACCCGACGATGCAAGAGCCGACCTACTTCGACCACCAACGCTTCAACCACGTCGTGCCCATCTCCCTGCTCTACCGGCGCGAAGCCCACGACCAGGTCGGCGCCGATCGACACCACCCTGCTGGCCGTGAGCGACTGGGAGTTCAACATGCGCCTGCTGCGGGCGGGCAACGTGGGCTTCATCGACGAGGTGCTGGCCTTCTGGCACCACCGCGCCGACGCCATCGGCCCGGACGCCAACAGCGTGATCGGCGAGAGCGATGCCCATGTGCGTTTCGACCGGCGCGTCCGCGACATGGCGGTGCGCGCGCAGGCCGATCCGAGTCTGCTGTTCCTGGCCAAGTTCATCGACGAACGCGGCCAGGAACTGCACACCCGCGCGGATGGGCTCGAGGCCAAGCAACACGAGGCCCGCCGGTTGCTCGCCCAGTTGCGCCGCTGATCGGCAAATGCGGTAATTCGAAGGTCAACTAAACTGGGGGATCCGCCACCAGAAGGAAACACCGTGTCCGCTGCTCGGGATCGGATCGCCCGCGCCGTCAACGCCTACGTGAGCCGAAGGCTGCAACCGCTGGAACAGGACCTTGCCAGCAACCGCTCTGAGATCGCAGATCTGCGCTCCGAGATTGGCGCGCTGGGCACAACGAATCGGGAACTGCTCGCCACGGTCAACACTCTCTCGCGCAGGCGTCGCGATTCCGCACCGATCCGCTGCCTGTTCCTCGTGCACTACATGGAGGCCTGGGACAGCATCGCCGACGTCTACGCCGAGATGGATGCGGCCGACGACTTCGCGCCGCTGGTGGCCAGCATCCCGCGCCGGCTGGTGCACGCGCCCGACTTCGGCGGCGAGCAGTTCACCCACGAGGGACTCGAAGCCCTGGACGTCCCGCACATCCGGCTCAACGGACCCGACTCGTTCCGCGACCTACAGACTGTCAAGCACCTCGACCCCCACTTGATCCTGCGACAGTCCCAGTGGGACTCAGACGTGCCGCCGGCCTTCGCCACCGAACACCTCGGTTTCGCCCGACTCGCGCTGATCCCTTACGAGACAATGAGCCTCATCGAGGCCGCCCCGCCGCCACCGGGGGTCGCCGACTGGCTGTCCGACACCCCGTACCACCGCAGCAGTTGGGCCGTCTTCTGCGCCAACGAGCACGTCCGGCAATCCGCCGCCCGAACCTCCCCCGTCCAGATCAAAAGAGCGGTTGGTTAGAGGTTGTGCTGTTGGTTAGCGAATCCACGCGTTGTTTCGCTAACCAACAGCACAACCTCTAACCGCGGGGGGTTTGGGCACCGCGGGGGGTTTGGGCACCGCGGGGGGTTTGGGCACCGCGGGGGCCGACCGGCCTATGCGCCGCCCAGCGCTTCACTGATCAGGGTGGCGGTCTGGGCCGGTGCTGCCCGCAGGAAGAAGTGGCCCCCGGGCAGGTCATTGGTGGCGATGCGGCATCGCGGTTCGAGCGCGCCCCGGGCGCGAGGGTCGAGGATCTCGGCGGCCGCGAGGATGTCGACGGGGACTGGGGAGTCGCCCAACGCCCGTATGACGTCCCAGCGCAGAAGCTCCTCGAGCGAGTTGAGTGCGACGATGCGGTCCTGGGCGCACATCTCGGCGATGATCTGTTGGGCGAGTCCGGGGTCACACGAGCTGCCGACAAGGGTCATGACCAGCCCGGCGACGGAGTTGTCGAAGTCGTCTCGATAGGGCTGCATAGCGATCGGGATCACCTCCGCGGGCGCTTGGGCGTAGAGGTCGAGGTGGCACAGGGCGTCGAGGGCGATCAAGTGGCGTGCCCGGACCCCGGGGACGGCCGAAGCCTGCAAGCACACGGCGGCGCCCATCGAGTGGCCGACGAGGTCCACGTCGGCGCAGCCTTCCGCCGACAGAACGGCGACGACGTCGGCTGCGAACCGTTCAACGGTCCACGGACCTTCGCCCCCGGTGGACTCCCCGTGCCCGGTGAGGTCCAGCGCCACGACGGTGCGCGTTGGCGTCAGGCCTGACAGCACGGCGTCCCAGTCGCTGCGCCGGCAGGCCCAACCATGCACCAGGACCAGCGTCGGCGCGCCGTCGCCGTGCACGTCGTAACGAATCTCGGAGTCACCGCTGGTGATTCGTTCAGTTCTCATCGTTCTGCTCCTTGTCGGTGGAACTCTGTTGTGGGTCTTCGGTGGCCATCCCCTCGGACCAGTCGTCAGGGGAGCTCGTTCACGATCACGTCGCCGTCGCGCATGATCAGCTGCAGGTGCTCTCCTTGACCGGTGAGAAGGCCCAGGTCTGCGAACGGATCTCCGTCCACGACCAGCAGGTCGGCGAGGGCGCCGGCTTCGAGGACGCCGATCTGTCCGGCTTGGCCCAGCAGTTCGGCGTTGACCACCGTGGCCGATCGGATCACGTCGGCGGCGGATTGGACCTGGCCGCGCAGGATGAGCTCCTTGGATTGAGCATCGTGTGTCTCGCCCAGCAGGTCCGTACCGAATCCGAGCTGGACACCTGCGGACAACGCGGTCTCCACCGATTTCAGCCCGGCGCCGAGCACGTCGTCCAACTTGGCCAGGCTCGCCGCCGGGAAGCCGAGGGCACGGCCGAACTCCGCGATCTGGTCGTAGGTGACCAGCGTGGGCACGAGGAACACACCATTCTCAGCCATCTCCGCAGCCGACGCGTCGTCGATCAGGTTGCCGTGCTCGATGGAACGAACACCGGCGCGCACGGCACGGCTGATCGCTTCCGGGATGTACGCATGGGCGAAGACGTAAGTCCGGCGAGCCTGCGCCTCCTCGACGGCCGCGCGTATCTCAGCCTCGGTGTACTGGACCATGTCGATCGGGTCCGATGGGGTCGCCACACCACCGCCAGCCATGACCTTGATCTGCTGCGCACCGCCCTTGAGTTCCTCCCGGACAGCCCGACGAACCGCGTCCGCCCCGTCAGCCACGTGAGAGAACTCGAGCTGTTGATCTGGCAGGCGCAGATCATCGGATGCTCCACAGTCAGGGCCGTGTCGCCGTGGCCACCGGTCTGGCTGAGCACCCGCCCGGAACGAAACACGCGCGGCCCGCGGATCAGGCCCGCCTGCAGCGCCTCGGCGATCCCTATGTCGAGTCCACCGGCGTCGCGCACTGTGGTGAAGCCCCGGCGAAGCATCCGTTCCAGGATCACGCGAGCCTCGATCCCGATCCGCGTCGCGCGCCTCCGGGCCATGGCCTGGATGTCCAGAGTGGTGATGGCCGCATGGACGTGCGCATCGATGAGGCCCGGCATCACAGTCGCACCCCGCGCATCCAGCACATCGACGTCGTCGGGGACTTGCGGCGCGTCAGAGTCGATGGTCACCTCGACGATCCGGTCGCCCTCCACCCGAACCGAGGCGCCGGCAAGCAGTTCCCCGGCACCAGGATCGAGCAGGCGGGCGTTGGCGATCAGCACATTTGCCATCAGGTCCTCCTCTGGTGGGTCACAACTTACATACAGTCATGAATGTATGTCAACGGTAGGCTTAGACCATGCCCGCTGTTCACACAGAGACCCCGACCCGGCGCACCCAGGCGCAACGACGCACCGAAACCAGGGCTGCCCTGCTTGCGGCGGCGATCGGTTGCCTGGTCGAAGACGGGTACGCCGCAACGACCACGACCCGGGTCGTCGAGCGGGCTGGGCTCACCCGCGGCGCGCTGCAGTTCCACTTCCGGGACCGGGCGGACCTCATGGCAAGCGTCGCGGTTGAGGGCTGGCACCAACTTGTCGCGGACCTGAGCGTCGCCCCGGCGGCGGGACTCCCGCTCGACCAACGGATCGATGACTACGTCGACGTGATGGTCGCCGCATACAGTTCGCCCGCGGCCCAAGCCGCGTACGAGGTCCTGTACGGCGCCCGGACCGATGAGCACATCCGGGCACAGCAGCAACCGGCCTTCGACGAGGTGGAGCGGGCCCTCGACGGACTGTGGCACGAACTGCTGGACAGCGCCCGGCCCGCGGAGTCCACGCGCGCGGCACGACACCTCGCCCGCGCGACCGTTCTGGGCATCGTGCTGCGTACCCGCATTGGGGTCAGCACAGACGACACCCCGACCATCGACGCGCTCAAGGCGTCGCTGGCCCACCTCCTGGCGTCTCAGTAGCCCGGGGATGCGAGGAGGTGGCGGGCACCCGCGTTCGCGCACACAAATGACCGCCGACCGAAGTTGCCTCAGATCAGCATCGCCGGGGCGACCCCAAACCCCCAACGCGTCACAGCGCGACACCGGCGTACCGTTCCACCATGAGAACCGTCACCGCAGCCGCTCTCGGTTTGGCCCTGTTCGCCGGCACAGTGACACCCGCCGCAGCGGCCGACCCGTGGGACGCCTTCTGGCCGCAGCCCACGACGCTGTCGGACAAGACCGTGCCGAGCTACAGCCCAGAGCTCACCACTTCCGCCGACGGCCAGCGGCAGGTCGCGATATGGACCTTCGTCAAGAGCAACGACTACCGGGCGCAGGTCGCCACCACAGCCGACGGAGGAACCACCTGGAACGCGCCGGTCGACCTGGACACCTCCGGGCTGTTGGGCAACACCAGCATCGTGGGCTCCTCGGACGGCAAGCGACTCACCGCAGTGTGGAATCAGGCCAATCCGATCAACCTCAGCGTGCGCGTGCGTCAGTCAGCCGACGGCGGGCTGACTTGGGCACCTGCACAGTTCATCTCGAGTGCCAGCGACTCGATCCCCCGGGTGGCGGCATCCGCAGACGGCACCAAGGCCACGGTCGTCTGGACCGAGAACAGCCCCACGAGCTCGATGGCCCTGGTGTCCAGCTGGAACTCCACCACCAACACGTGGTCCGGTCCCACAATCGTCGGCCCGAACGACGACGAGGCCACCTATCCCAGCATCACCTCCTCGGCGGATGGCCAGGTCGTCACCATCACCTGGCGCGACTCCACCGCCCGGCTGCGTTCGGCGACATCGACGAACGCCGGAGCAAGCTGGTCGCAGGCGAAGAACCTCTCCACCGCCGGTCTGCAGTCCCAGCAGGCCGACCTGGTCACGTCGACTGACGGCTCGCGAATCGTGGCCACCTGGGTCGAGGGCGACGGTTCCGACCACGTCGCTACTGCCTTCAGCACGGACAAGGGCGCGACCTGGTCCACCCCATCCGCCCTGCCCGCGTGGTCCGGCAACTGGCAACCCGAGCTGGTCGCCACCCCCGACGCGCAACGCCTGCTCGTCTCGTGGCCGGCCACCAACGGTCAGGGCAACACCGTCGCGCGGACAGCCAGTTCCAAGGATGGGGGCCTCACTTGGGCGCCCTTCGTGGACGCCACCCCTGCCACATCGAGCATCTCCGAACCGATGATCGCCGCCTCCAGCGACCTTGAGCGTTTGACGGTCGTGTGGCACGAGACGCCGGCACAAGAGACAACAGTGCGCGCGGCCGTCTCCGGGGACTCCGGCCAGACGTGGTCCGCCCCAAAGATCATCAATACGTCCAAGGGTTACGACTACCCGCAGACGCGTGTCGTGGCCGCCGCCGACGGGACCCCGACTGCAGCCTGGCAGCAGGACGGTCCGACGGTTTCGCGCATCCGGACCGCGACCGCGAACTTGGCGACAATCCCGGGCGCACCCACCGGCGTCGCAGCCACTGCGGGCAATGGTCAAGCGAGCGTCAGCTGGTCGGCGGCGCCCGACGGCGGTTCACCGGTGACCGGTTACACCGCCACGGCAACCCCGGGCGGAGCTTCGTGCCAGGCACCCGCCACGAGTTGCACGATCTCGGGCTTGACGAATGGCAGCGACTACCAGATCACAGTGCGCGCGTCCAACACTGTGGGCACCGGGCCTGCGTCGGCTCCCGTCACGGCGAGGCCCACCGCGCCGCAGAAGCAGACGGTGAAGAAGCCGCCCGCGAAGTTGAAGAAGGGCAGGACCGCCAAGCTCGCCAGGAAGACCGCGCAGGGCACGACGATCACGTGGAAGACCGCGACCAAGAGGATCTGCACGGTGAAGAAGTTCAAGGTCAAGGCCCAGAAGAAGGGCAAGTGCAAGATCTCGGCCAAGGCCCCCGCAACCGGCAGCTTTACCGCCTTCACCAAGAGCTACACGATCCGGGTCAAGTGAGCCGGCGGCCGCGCGGCGGTTAGAGCCCGACGCAGCAGCCTGCTCCCGCCGTTGGTTAGAGGTTGTGGTCCTGGTTAGCGAAACAACGCGTGGATTCGCTAACCAACAGCACAACCTCTAACGCGGGCGGTTTGGGGGCACGGGCAACCCCACCCGGGCAGCACCCACTCACCACAGCCCGCCAGGTACTCGCCGGCGGCCTGTGTCGTGAAGCGGGCGTTGCCTCCGTGGCTGTAGGGGGTGAGCTCCGAGAACTTCGGGCCGGAATTCGTCATCAGGAAGTCGACCCGCACGAGCTCCTCGTCGGTAGCGAGAGCCTCAGGCGACCACGATGATCTCGTCGAGTTCGGATGGTCACTCACGCGGCTGGGTCTGCATGCGCATGATGGGCAGCACTTTCCAAAGCCGGTCGTGCCAACTACTGGCCCGTTGCGTCTCCCGCTGCCGATCGTCCGGCCGCAAGAATCACCTGCCCCTGGCCGTGGAAGACGAAACACCCGATGTCCTCAGCAATCCCGCCTCCGGGACAACGGTTCATTAGCTACGGATACGGCGGCACGGCGGCACCCCGGAACTTCTGGAGGAGTCCAAACTTGACTCCGCCGCCGCGCTGGCGTGTCTGGCAGACGACGTCGATATGGCAGGACTCGCAGCCGTCTACCTGGCCGCCATCGTGTCCGCACAAGCTCTTGCCGATGAGAACAGAACGAAGGGACGGCTCTACGCGGTGATCTTCCTGCGCACGAACGGTTTCGACGTCTCTGTCGCGGAGGTGGACGCCTACCAGATCGTCTCGGGGGTTGCTGCCGGTGGAGTCGACTCCTCTGCAGTAGCCGCGATCTTGAGACAGAACATCTCGCCGAGCGAATAGTCTTCGCAGCCTCCGAACTGCACGATCACCGCCGACGTGTGGCCTTCGTCGCAAAGCTGGCGTTGGCGCACTCCTCGGACCTCAGCCGAAAACAAGCGTCATCACGATCGGCGCGTACGAAGCTTGCACGTTGCCCATGACCATGAGGATCAAGACGAAACAGGCGAGCATGGCCAGCGAGCCGGCGGCCACTCGGGGCAAGCCCGCGCGGCTCCCGGAACGCCACCTCCCAAGTACGCTGCGCCACACCACGACGCTCAGCGTCACCAACGCCACAAGCAGAACCACGCTGATCACGGCTTTGGGTTCCTGCCAGGCGAGCCGGGCGTCCACCCGATCCTGGATCAGCGGCGGCACCTCAACGCTGCCCGAGCGAACCCAGGCGGTCAGCGATCGGGTGAGTTCAGTAGACGCCGTCGGCCCCAGGTCGCCGGGGGTTCCGATTGTCGAGGCCAGGCCCTGCCGGGGATTCAGGACGTTGCTGAGGTTGGCCGCCACCACAACGCCAAGCAGCAGGACCAGCGTGGAACTGGCGATTGAGAACACTAGATGAGTGCGACGCTCGGGACCTCGAGGTGAGCGGCTGACCCGGACCCACGAGAACACCGCGAAGCCCAGCAGCGCCAGCGTGAAGAACCCGCCGACGACCACGAGCGCTAGGTGGTAATCGGTGTAGTCCTGCAGTAGCCGCTCGTAGGCAGGGTTCGCGTGTCGCACCGACTCACCATAAGCGACTGGAGGCCAGCGCCAAGGATGTGGCAGACACGCAACTAGATTGCCTGTTTCCCACAACCCTGCTGGGGCGGCGGCCAACAATGTGAGGCCAGCGCCAAGGATGTGGCAGACACGCAACTAGATTGCCTGTTTCCCACAACCCTGCTGGGGCGGTCCAGCAAGCCCACCCATCCGGACCCACCGCCATGATCACTCTTCGCGCTGCAAACCGAAGGGGACAACGTCACGGCCCGGATGTGATCACGTCGAATGGCAGTCGCAGGGCGGGTGGGGCCAACGGCACGCGACGGGTGTGCTGTTGCCACAGAACGACTCTGCCGTCCGCGTCGCGAGCCAGCACCCAACGGCGTTGAACCTGCAGGCCGCGGGCCGGAATCGCTGCGGGCACGATCTCATGCACGTGGTCCGTGGGCAGGATGCGGGACGCACCCAACGGCAGGTCGGTGACCCCTGCACCACTTGCGAGCCTGCCCTGCCGGAAGCGCCGGGGTTCGGCCGCGTCATCGGCCGGGTAGGGGTGCCACCGCGGCGGGGAGTCTGACAACGGTCGGTACCCCACCCGGGGTGCGGTGTTGTCCGAAGCCGGTGGGCCGGACTCGGCAGCGTCGGGTAGCCGCTGTCCCGCCTCCACCGTTTCCTCGACGGCCCACAGCAGGTTCGCGTCCTCGTCGACGCCGAGGACCACCCGCTCGAGCACGGGACCTTCAAGAGGTGGGGCGTCGGCGGCCCACAGCAGTAGCTCCGAAGGACCAAGGCCATCAGTGCCGAACAGATTCCACCTGTCGACCGGTCCCCAGTGATCCTCCGGCAGCACCCACGGGTCGCCGAAGGAGTCCACCACGGTCACCTTGCCGACAGACAACACGCGCGCCGGGTCGGTCGGCAGCGGCATCAGGTACCAGTCGGTGGCGTGGCCCGCGAGAACGTCCAGGAAGAACAGCGATCCCACATGCGCGGTGTCCGGCAAGTGCGCTGTGACGCTGTCGCCGGGGTCCTCGAGCGTGCACCACCCCGGCGCAGGGGCACCTGGGTATCGCATCCGGCCGGGCAGGCCCGCCAGCGTCCGGGCCCTGCCGGCTGGTCGCAACGCTGCGTGCGCGTCGACCGACCACCAGTCGGACTGCCCGCCCGGGTGATCCGGTGCGAGGAACGTGGCACCGCCTCCGCGCAGGGCGGCGGTGTGCACGAAGGCTTCGGTGTCGAAAGGATCTGCCGTACCGACGGCGCCCGGCCAGTCGCGGCTCGCCGCCTCCAGGACCGCCGCCCCCGATAGCCGCGCGGGGTCCGCAAAGCGGCGGTCGACCGGTGGCTTGAGTGGGGTGGTCTTCACCCGCGCCCGCGCCCAGACCGGGCTGGACGCGTCGGCGCCCTGGTGCTCCCCGAGTTCCCACTGCCGTGTCATCATCCACAACGGGTCAGCCGTGCGCGCCTGCAGAGCGAGGTCCACATCGCCCTCCGGTGTTCCCTGCTCAAGGCGTACGTGCAGACCAGGATCGTTGGTGGGCCGGTTCCACACAGAGTCGTCCAGCACGATCCCGCCAGCGGCGTCGGCGCGCAGCAGGGCGCTCGGCAGAAGCGCGCCAAGCGGCCCGAGGTCGCGACCCCGCAGCGCCCGGACCCGCACCAGCAGCCGAGTCTCTGTCAGGACCTGGCGCAGCAAGGGCAGATCCAGGTCGATGTCGGGCGAAGGCGGCACGGCCAGCAGGATCGCCTGCTGCGGGCGTGCTCCGGGAGTGGCGAAACCGAAGGCGGCGGTGGCCGAGATGGCACGGTCCACGGATCCGTCGGGCGACCAACGCCCGGGCAGAGTCTCCTGCCACTGGTCAACCACGCCACTGACCGCATTGGCCGGATCAGCTGAGTCCAGTCCGTAAACAACCGCGAGTTCCCTGGCCGCACCGGGCAGGGCGGCGGTCCCCGGCACCATTTGGCCGGTCCAGCCCGGCCCCCAGCCCGATGCGTAAGTCGCCGTCACACGCGCGCCCAAGGCTTCGTGGAACTGCGAGAGAGCTGGGCGAACGTGGGAGAAGGCCTGCTGCCAGTGCACGGCGTCAGGCGCCAGGTCCAGCGGCGTCGGGGTCGCGCCCCCCGTCAGCACCGGCACGACGACCGCATCAGAGTGGCCACGACCGATCGCGGCGAGTCTGCGCAGTGCTGGCACCAAGTCGTCGTCGAGGAGGTCGGCAACCGGTGGGCACTGCGCAAGGTTCGCTCCGGCGATCTCCGCGCCTGCGTTGAAATCCCCTGCGAGTCCCCAACGCAGGGCGCGGGCGCGCAACGCGGGATCGTCGGCGGCACCCGCGGCACGCAACTCGGCGACCAGGGTGGTCACCGCGGTACGCAGTTGCGCGTAGCGCTGGCGGAGTTCGTCGACCTCGGCGATGGGCCCGGGCGAGGGCGAACAGCGACTGAGCACCGCGAGCACCCGGCGCACGTCCTCGACCCCGGATGGCATCGTGGGATCCCCACCGGGCCAGCCGAGCTCAACTGCCGTGAGCAGCCCTGCGTCGTCCAGGGCCGCGAGGTCGCTGGGTGCGAGGCCCAGGTCGGCCAGCGTCACGACCACGTCCCCGCGCCGCCAGCCGAACCGGACCGGATCATCCGCCGCGCCCAACGAGTCCAGCAACGCCGCCACCGCCGGGTCGGCAAGGGCAGCCCGCTGTGGGTCCGCGGGTTCGGCCACAGCCGGCAGGCACAACTGCACGCGCGTGGTCAGGGGGGTGCCGGGGACCGGCGTACGCAGGCTGCGCAGTTCCGGCACCTCACCCAAACCGGCCAGGGAGTCCAGCGCCTGCGCAGTCACAGCGGACCCGCCCTGCACCGTGTCGTGCACAGCTTCCAGCAGATGCAGGTCGGCCACAACCTCAGGGACCGCGGCCAGCGCATCGAGTTCGGCCGTCACCTGCGGCCCGAAGTCCCCCGGTACGAGACCGGTCCGTGCAGCAAACGCCGGTCGGTCCCCTGCCCAGTCCCGCATCGCCGCCAGCCCGTCACACGTGCGGCGCAGCGGGGCGTCGCCATCCGCGGGGTAGCCCCCGGGTGGCCCCGCAGGATCACCACCGCGCAGTCGCAGGACATCCGGGTATCGCTCGAAACAGGCTTCCACCAGTCGTCCCAGCGCCTCGCCGGGATGGGCACCTTCAGCCACGGCGTCGAGCAGGCCCACCGCCCGGCGCACGGCGCGCGAGTTCAGTCCCAAGTCCCAGGCGTCGACGGGCGCGAGCCCGGACTCTGCATGGGTCACGTAGCGGTCCTTGATGATCGCCGCCGCCTTTGCCTGCGCGGGCGACGGCGCCAGCACGGCTCTGTCCTTGCCGAACCCCGGCTCGCCGCGTAACGGGGAGTCGACCCAGCCGTAGAGGCCCAGTACCCGCGGAGCATCGGCCATTGCGTCGAGAGTCGACATCGCGGCGGCGGCGGGGAGGGCATCGACCCGGTGCGTGGCGCAGTCCATGGTGGCTGCCAGCGCGCGCTGCACACCGTCATCGCCGCGAACTGGCCGCAGGGCAAGCCCCCGCGCCGCCTCCAGAGTGTTCCGGTAGACCTCGTCGGCCGCACCGTCGTCGGGGGGCCAGCCATGGGCCACCCGCAATGACTGCACCACCAGTCGGACGAGCAGCGCGGGTTCGACCTCGTAGGCCCGCAGCGACTCCAGCACCCCCGTGAAGGCACCGAGCCCCACCTCGGGCGCGTGGCGACGGCACAGCGCTATCAGTCGCAGCAGCCACAACCGGTGCCGGTTCGTGGCGATCTTCGGCTCGACTGCCTCCAGTGCGAGGAAGTCGGCTTCCTCGACCACACCGTCGTCGACGTCGCGCAGAAGATCGTCCAGCATGAGGTGAACCCAGTTCGGCGGCTCATCGGGGCCGCCCGGGTCCAACAGCGGCAGGTCCAGCGGTGCCGACGATCCGAGCGCGATCTGAGCACCCGCGAGCCCAGTCGCATCCACCCCCATCGGGTCGAGCACCTCAGCCAGACGGTTGAGATGTGCATCCTTGAGCGGCCCGCCCAAGTACGCGGCGGGCACCGACCATCGGTAGCGGTGACCGGTCGACACCGGTGTGTGCGCGAGCACCTTCAGCACCTGGTCGGTGTTGGCGTCAACCACCGTCCCGACACCCGATTCGGCGCGCCTCGCAGCCTCTGCGAGGTGCGCGCCGACCGCTTGCCCGGCCCATCCGGCCGGACCACCGCTGCCAGCCAGTTTGGCCACGATCGTCGCCGGGAGGACGCCGTACGGTTGGTCCCCCACGAGCAGGCTTGGGAAAGGGCCCTCGGGGAACACGTACTGCGGCCACCACAAACCAGACCGGATCCGTCCGGCGTCCTCGCCCGTCGGCCAGCCGGCCAGGTCCTGCAGGGCATGTCCCCACAGCGCGGGCCACAATGCCGACACCAGCAGGCTCTGCAGGTTCCGGTGTCCATCGTCGGCACCGGGCAGCGACACGGGCGCGCCGATGGCGTCGCCCAACTGCTGCGATGCCTCGGAGGTGGCGACGGCAGCGTGGCGCCAGTCCAGCGGACCGGGTGGCCGGTAACTGGCCTCCGCAGTGTTGTTCGTCGGGGATCCGGGCGGCATCAGGCTCGCGGCGCCGGCGTGCCGATGAGCGCTCAATAGCCGGGCGGGGTCCGCCGTGCCCAGCCCGAGGACCGTCAGCACCGCGATGTCCGCAGGGTCGATGGGCCTGCCACCGTCAACCTCGCTCAAGTTGATAGTCGCGGTCAGCCCTGCCCGCTTCAGCACGCCCCAGCGCGGCCAGAAGGTGGCTGGCCCACCAGCCACGTCGGGCTCGACCCGCAGCTCGGGCTTCGGGCGCAAAGTGGCCAGACGGATTTCCCGGGAGTCCGCCAGTGTCGCCCACACCTCGACCAGTCCGGGAAGGCCGCGGATCATGCGCGGCGCGGCAGGCTGTCCAGGTGCCCGCCACACGTCCGGTTCCGCCAGATTCCAACCACCGGCGTCGCGGGTGAGCAGGGTCGTTCCCAACCAGGCTGCCCGGCCCGCACCGACCTGGCCGGCCAACCGCTCGAACGCGGCGATCCCGGCCTGCCCGAACAGGTCGCCGTCGCAGGCCTGCGCCGCGACCCGCAGCGCCTCGATGTCCTGTTGGCTCACCCTTGGGTCGTGTCGGTCGAACCACACGTCCGCGGGGATCACAATGACGCGCAGGCGAGCGGCACCGCCCCGGTCGGTGTCGAACCGGGTCTCGATGCGAGCGGGCAGCATTACCGCCACGGACGTCATGGCCCGGCCCCAAGGATGGTTTCCGCAGCGTTCAGCAGCACTCGCACCGGCCTCATCAGCAGCGCGGCAGCGGTAGTTGCGCCATTCGAGCCGGCCCCCGCGGGGGGCCGGATCTGCGTCCTGAACCGAATACCTTCGGGCACCTCCTCCACCACGATCCACCGTTGCGCGGTCAGCCCCGGATCGGTGCGGAAGGCGAACATTGTCAGGTCCGCGGACAGAGCAGCGATGAACTCCGGCCACTCACGCGCTGCCAGGTTGGCCGGGTGGTCCGCATGGCCGGGCGTGGCCCCGGGCGCGAGGCTGACCAAGGTCGCGGGGTAGCGGCGGAACAACTCGCTGCGGATGACCACGACCAGCCGCTCCGAGACCACGGCCGGTGGCGGGTGCTCCCCCGTGCGACCCGTGGGCACCCTGTCCGGGCCGATCCACCCGGACACCCCGACGATGTCGTCGCGCCGGGCACCCGCCTCGGTCGGTGTGCGGTCCCAGAACCGTCGCAGCGGGGTGCAGCCGGCCCGGACCGGGTGTCCCCGCCAGCGCAGTTCGGCCAGCGCCTGCTGGTTGAAGCCGACGAGGAACTGCTCGACGAACTGCGGGTTGGTGCGCAGACTCACCACCTCGCCGGCCGACAGGGTCTGCGCTCCGGGCAGCAGCCAGTACTGAGCCCGGTCGCGCAGGTAGCGCCAGGCGGGCAGATCGAGGTCGGGGCAGTCCTCCAGCGGCTGCAGGAGCCGAGACGGCTCGATGCCGTCTATGCGCGCGGTCACACGGCGACGGGCGGGGGGAAGGTCCGCCCCGGGGTCGAGCAGGTCGACGAGCAGACCGGAGAGGTCCGACAGGTCCACGGGTCGGCGTTGGATCCTTTCGGGCCCAGGATGAGGGTCGTAGCGTTCGGGCATCCCCGCCTCGCGCGCGAACACCGCGACCTCGTGGGCCGCACCCTGCTCGCCCAGATCCTGCGCGACGTCGTGGACCAGCGTGTCCAGGTGGCCGGGGTCGAGGTCGGCCGGATCAGCGCCCACCGCGAGTTCTTCCTGCGGCCGGTCGGGCACATCCTCGGATTGATTGGCAGCGGCCGTCACCTCATCGATCCGCACGGCACCAGGCTGCGCCAAATGTGAGACCGGACCACCAGCGCGCAACACGCGCCGGCCGACCGGGCCAAGCAGCGACACCGGCAATCCGAGGCGGTCGACTTGAGCGGGTCGCGCCAGGCTCTCACGCAAGGTCGGGCCGTCCTCGCCGGCCGGACCCTCGGTGGCTATCCGGCCCATCGCAGGTCCCAGCACAGCGACCCGGGCGGCAACGTCCTGGGGCAACCGCCGACGCCACATCGCAGTCGAGGCGGCCAACCCCAGCGCCAGACCGGACAGCATCGAGGATGCCGCCGGTCCGGCCCGCCACGTGCGAGCAGCAGACCCGACGATCTCCTCCTGCAGGTCGACGGCCGCCTGTCGCCCGACTGCGGCCACCACCCGTCGGCTCAGATCCGCGTTGACCTGCTCGGGCCACAGCCACTGCGGTGGTGCCACCGCCTGCGCCGCGTTCGTTCGTTGCCGTACCACCTCCTGGCCCAACCATGGTGCGCCGTAGGCCGGGAGGCCCACCACCTGCCGCCCGTCGATCGACTCACGCTCGAGCAGACCGAAACTCAGCCCCACCGCCGGATCATCATCCGGCAGCGTCGTCGTCAATGCGCCGGGCACCGCCAGCGTCGTGCCGTCGTCGAGGACGACGTGCACCATCCCCAACGGATCGTCGTCACCGGCCTTCAGTTCCAGCGCCAGCTCCTTGAAGCCGCGCTCCGGCCCGGTCCGGAAATTCCAGGAGTCCAGGCAGAGCACCTCGACTGGTCCTGCCCCGCCGATGCTCCACGCGGGCAACCCGTCCAGACCCCACGGCACCACCAGGGCGGCGGTGTGATCCTGGTCGGTCTCAAAGGTGGCGCCGGCGTCGAACTCACGGGCGCACAGGACCCGGGACAACCCGGCGGCCGGATCCCCACCGGCGGCGGCGCGCTGCACGTGCGCCCACAGGGCGGCCCGATCTGGGTCGTGCACCTTGAGCACGGGCGTTTGCAGGGTGACCCGATCCCCCGCGACTTGGATGTCGTCGGCCACCCCCACCACAAGCATCAGCCACGGACGCACCCGGCCTTGCGCATCGGGACCCGGGCTGTAGCGCCAGGGCAGGTCGGTCGCTGCGAACTCCACGTATGGCCGCTGCTCCTCCTCAGCGGCGTACGTCCCGGGGTGCGGCACCCGCCGAACCACGGCACCGGGGCGCAACCCGCGCACATCGGCGACCCCTTGCAGCGCGAACCGCAGTCGCACCTGCGCACCCCACGTCGACCCCGCGGTGTCGATCCCGAAGGTCCGGTCCTGGATCGCCCGCCCGTGGGCACCCATGACCGGCGCACCGCCGTGCCGCACTGCCGGGCTGAACCACATGTCATCGGCCATCAAGGCCCCCACAACCGGTCGACCGGGACTGCGACCTCAACCGCTGGCATCGCCGTTCCACCGCTGTCGGCCGCGGTGAAGACCGCAGCCGTGGCAGTGCCGACCTGCCGGGGAACACCCGGGGACACCACGGCCCAAAGGTCGGGGCGCACCACCACGGACGGCTGGCTCATAGCCGCCACCGAGGCGGCAGCCCGCGCACTGAGCACCCCGATGAGCGAAGCCGAGATTGCGTGGCTGATCCCGTTGAGCCGGATCGCCTCGGGCTTGTAGTACTCGTCATAGGCGATCGATCCCGGCCTCCCGGCCCCGACGTCCACCGCCGGCAGTCGCACCGTCACCCCCGACGGCATGCGTTCGTAGGCGGGCAGGGTGAGCAACTGCTCCTTGTCTGCGTCCCGCAGGGCGGCGGGGGCGAACTGTTCGGTCGGCCCCGGTTCGGTCCCGGCGGGAAGCCCTGCCAGCGTGAGCCGGGCCTTGTCGACCAGCCGCCGGCCGCGAACCCGATGCACGGGGGTTTCGAACGGGGCCACCGTCTGGCTCCAGACCACCGACCCCAGAGGCGGTACGACCGCGACCCCATCGACGTCGCGGGTCACGACCTGGACGTTCACCAGTGGGTCTGCGGCCTCGACCGGGACCAGTGCCTCCGGCGGCGCCTGGACCGGATCGGCCTCGTCGGCGCGTTCCGCCGCCCGCACCATCAGGCCGACGACGTCGCGGACCGGGGGCTCGGCCGCAGATCCGCCTGACTCCCCAATGCTGAAGGAGTCGCTCCAGCCCGCCTCGGCGCCGAGGAATTCCACGGACACCTCGCCGGAGACCACCACCGGCCCGGGGCCGTCGATCACACCCTCGAAGTCGACCCCGGCGAAGTCGATGCCCAGCGCCCCGACATCCACCCCACCTGCCAGGCGGGCATGGACGTGGAAGGGATCGTATTGACCGATCGCGTCGAACTGCAAGTACCCGTGCACAGAGATACCGAAATCGAAGCCGACCTCCACCCGGGCGCCTGCCTGGAATGTGCCATCGGTGAGCGCCAGGTAACCCTCGAACCGGAACGTGAGCGGCAGGGGAAGGTCCGAGCCCATGCTCAGCCGGCGTTGCGGCGGCAGCCCCGGAACATCGGCGCGGAACCCGGGGTAGAAACCGCCGAGGGTGAACAGGGCGGTCGTCGGGTCGCAGGTGCGCACCCGCAGCGCTGCGGTTCCGTCGACACGCAGCAGCCCGAACAACCGGCCCGATACGACCGCAAGATCCACAGCCATCAGGCCTGCGGCGGGGTCGATCTCGCCCACCACGTCAAGTTGCACGTCCAGCACGACGGGGATGGACACCCCCGCCCTGCCCAGCAGCAGGAACCGTCCCCGAGGCAGCTCCAGCAGGGCCACCAAGGACATCCGCAAGGCCGACTGCCCCGCCACCTGCAACCACGTGACTTCTGCGGACGGCCCGGCCACCATGGAACCGGACCGGACCGGAAAGACTCCGGTGAGTATTTGCAACCGGGCGCGACGGGCGGCAGCATCACCCGGGCCGGCCGGGAAGAACAACGCCACCGCAGCACCGCTGGACAGCGCCTTGCGTAGGGCATGGGCGTCTGCCGCGACGTTGACCCCCACCACACCACCCAAGCTCGAGGTCTCGAAGCCGAACCCGAGCTGGATGCCGGGTGTGAAGCGGGCACCCAGGACCGCTGCGAATGACGTCGTGCCGGCTTGGTCGGCCAGCAGCGCGAGTGCACCTGCGGCCACAACGCCCACCTGCGCCGACAGTGACCCGCTCCACCCACCCTGCTCCGCGTGCAGTCCGCCGGTCACATCTATCGGTCCAGCCGCCACCGAGGCCGTGACGTTGGCCGGTGGTTTGAGCCCCACCACGATCGGCGGTGCGCCCGGCACCCGCGCGATCAAGGCCGGCAGATTCGCGCTGACCTCCAGCGGCCCCAGGCGAAGGTCGACATCAACTCCGGAGATCAAGGCCGCGTCGCTGCGAAGCATGCGGTTGACATCCGGGCCGAGCACCTGCTGCGCGCCCGGCAACTCGGCCAGGCCCCACGCTTGGAGCAGCAGTTGAACCGGGTCCGGGCTCAGCGACCGTAACGCGTCCTCCCACCGCTGCCGGGTGAGTGCCGATGGCGCCGCGGCCACTGCATCAGCCGCGGCCCGGACCTCGGCGACGACCGCCGGCCCGGCCGCCGCAGACCCGATCAGCAGCTCCGCGAACTCCGAGAGTTCCCCGGCCACGACTGCAGCCTCACATCCACAGAGGTGCGTTGCGGAAGGTGGACGACGTCTCGTTACCCACCTCCACCAGCAACGCCTGGTACGCGGTGCGACTGGCCATGCGGGCGGCGGTGCCCATGACGTCCCACGGCCGAGTGCCCGGGTAGCTACTCGTCACCAGCGACGGGCGCACGATCCGCAGCGCGAACCGCAGGATGTGCACCGCCCGGTCCTCGTCGTCCAGCACGTTGCGGAAGGGCGGGGTGATCACCACGCGGCCGCCTTCCAGACCTTCGGAGCAGACGTAAATGGGCGTTCCCAGACCTCCGCCAGCGGTGTAGTGAGGCCCGAACGCCGCGCGATCCATGGCTTCGAAGGTCAGGAACCCACCGGGATCCAGCAACCGCAGGCAGGCATCCATCACCGCATGGATCTGAGTCATGTTGGCCAGCCGAGCGGCCGGTTGCAGGTCGAGACGGAAGTTGCGATCGAGCCCCCCTTGGGCCGCCTCCCACGAAAGATCGCCATCATGGGCCAGCCCGTCCAGGCCGATCGCGAGGGCTTGCACGGTCGTACTCAGCCACGGGACGAGCACGTTGATGATCGTGTCCTCAGCCAGCGCCACGAGATCCGCCGTGGTCGGGTCGGGCAGGTCAGGATCGGCCGGCTCCCAGTCGAACAGGCCATCCAGAGCGGTCATCGTCCCGATGCCGACGACCGGATCCGTGGGGCTCAGCGACACGTCGCGCTTGAACGCACTCACAGCGGTGCCGGTGTCCTGCCCGAAGATGCCATCGATGGTCCCGCAGGGGTACCCCACGTTGCCCAGGGACGCCTGGATCCGCCGGACCGCATCCTTGTCGCGCTCACCGGCCAGCACCCTGTAGCCGGCGCTCACGCAGTTCTGCAGTGTCTGGGATCCTGAGAATCGTTGTGCCACAAGAGCCATGACCGGTCCCTTCACCATCGTCTCGAGGGAGGCGATGAGGCCCTGAGTCTGACACCGTGCCGTGCCGCTGACAATGGCCCGAACGGTCGTGGTCGGTGGAGAGCGGGTGATCTTGGGCCGGCGGCAGGGTTGTGAGAAGCCGGCAACTGAATCGCGCGTCTGCCACAAGCCTGGCCCGCGGGCGAACGGGTGACGTCGCACCGGCGGCGTCGGACCGGTGACCCCGAAAGCGGAGTAACCTGGAACTAGGTCTAGCCGGACCACATGATCCCTGGGGGGGAATCATGATCATGAAACGGTGTCTGGCTGCTTTGACAGCCATAACCCTTGCGTCGTCTATGTCCTTGCTCGGGGCTGGGGCCGCGACATCCGTGGCGCCACCCGCACGCCCCGACCACTTGGGGACCGATTTCTGGGTGACCTTCCCGCGCAACTCCGACGGGAGCAGCGCGACCAACTCTCTGACGATCGCGGCACCGCGGCCCACGAGTGGGACCGTGTCGTACCCCGGTGGATCGTCCGACTTCGCAGTGACAGTGGGGCTGAGCACAACGGTCTCTCTGCCATCAAGTCTGATGCTGGATGCTGCGACCACGACAAGCCCGCAGAGCAAGGCCGTCCACATCACGGCGCTCGATGAGGTCTCTGTGGTTGTCGTGGACTCCCAGTCCGCCTCGGTGGGCGACTACCTCGCGCTGCCGACGGACGTGGCGGGGACCGAACACATAGTGCTCGGCTGGCCAGCGCTGAAGTCCCAAGCAGGTTTCGAGTCGCAGTTCGCGGTGGTCGCCACCTCGGACGACACACAGGTCACGTACACCCCGAAGGCGACGACGCGCGCCGGCGTTACGGCGGGTACCTCCACCAGCGCCAGCCTGAACAAGGGCGACGTCCTAGCGGTGAGTTCGACTGTGGGAGACCTCAGCGGCACCCCGGTCAGCTCCACCAAACCGGTGGGCGTCATCGCAGGGAATGCCTGCGCCAACGTGCCCACCGTGCAGACAGATTTCTGCGACCTGGTGATCGAGCAGATCCCACCGACGTCCACGTGGGGAACCTCCTTCTACACAGTTCCGCTGAAGACGCGGCTCAATGGCGATTCGTTCCGGATTCTCGCCTCCGAGGACAACACCACCGTGCGGCTGAACGGAGTGGTGATCGCGACGCTGCAGCGCGGGCAGGTGCATGCACGCATGCTCCAGGCGCCGATGCAGATCACCGCGGACAAGCCGATCCTGATCGCGCAGTACGCCACCGGCGCAGAGTACGACTCGGGGTCCAACGCCGACCCGCTGATGATGTTGCTGCCCCCCGTCGACCAGTTCTTGAGCGAGTACACGTTCGCCACCAGGTCAGCTCCGGACAGCCGCTACGCGAACCTGGTCGTGCCCACTTCCGCGGTCGGACAGGTGAGCCTCGATGGCGCGGCCATTCCTGGCTCGGCCTTCAGCCCGATCCCGGCGACCACGTACTCCTGGGCGCAGATCACGGTGATGCCGGGCGCCCATAACTTGGTGTCCCCCCAGCCACTGGGTGTGAGCGTGTACGGCTACGCCTACTCGCTGGGTTATGGCACGGCCGCTGGCTCCGGCTTCGCGCCGTACAACGCCGTGCAGGCGCTGCAATTGACACCGGGTTCGCAGCAGGTGCAGATCGGCACGAGCGCATGTCTGTCGGGCAAGGCGCTCGACAACAAGGGCGCAGGCCTGGCCGGCATACCCGTGGAGTTGGGGATCCGTGGGACGAACACCATCACGGACCGCGTGTTCAGTGACATGAGCGGCTCATTCAGTTACTGCTATAGCGCTGCGCGCGCCGGCGTCGACAGCGTGGCGGCTTTGTTCCGCGGCGTGCAGTCAGAGCAGGTGACGATCGAATGGATCGCACCAACGCCTCAACAGCCCACGCAGCTGCCGATCACTGTCACGAAGCTGGCTGGCAAACGGGCGACCCTTGGTTCGCACGGCAAGCTGGTGCTGGTCAAGGGCATCGCGACAAACCCGTCGGGACTGTTGACATTCGCCAAGCGCTGCAAGCCCCGGATGCGTCAGGCAGGCGCCAGGCACACTTGCAAGGTCACGGTGTCGCCCAAGGGCAAGGTGACTGTGGTGTCGGCCGGCTACGGGAAGCTGAGGGTCTGGGTCAAGGCCACTGCCTCGCCTGTCCCGGGACAAGAGACGGCGTGGTTGCCCAACACCTGGACCAAGAGGTGGAAGGTCCGCGCCTGAGGTTCAGCGTCAACCGTTGCCCTGCCGGACAGCGATGGTCATTGTGCTCAGCAGCGCCACGGTCGTCGCAACGGTCACCAGCCAAAGGCCTCGGTTGAGCGCGTACATCGGGATCCCCATCAGCAAGATGGCGCCGAAGAACAGCGCCAAGTACGGCACGAGGATCGCGTACCGCGGCGGATGGCGCCATTCCACCGGCCGTATGTAGTCCACGACCAGCATCAGCATCACGAAGACGTCGAAGACGGCCGGCCCGATCCACCACGGGTTGCCCGCAGCCGCGAGCCCCCACAGCGCGACGGTCGCCGGGACCGCAAGTGCTGCGATCAACCAGCCGATCGCGCGGTTGACACCCATGCCATGACGTCGTCTGGAGGCGAAACCGATCGCCTGCGCCACGTTGACCATGTTGACGACAACCCACGTCACGAACTCCGCCCACCACGGCCCCGTCCCCATGCCCCGACGTTCTCACACGGGTGGGGAGCCGCGTCGGCGTTGAGTGTTGCGCAGTTACGGGTTTCAAGGCCGCGCAACCGTAACCGCGCAACTGCCAATGGCCGGGGAGGCACGGGTGAGGATGGGCTGGTGCCTGACCGACAGCGCGCGGGCCCCAGGGGCTGCCACCCAACGACAGCTGGCCGATCTGCTCGGGATCGAGAACCTTTCGGTGAGGATGTGACACGTGAGGTTGCAGATCTTCACCGAAAGGCACCGAAGGCCAGCATGAACATGCCGCCGACCACCACCCGGGCCACGTGGAAGTCGGTGTGGTCCTGCAGCGGCCGCTCGCACGCGGGGTTGCTCACACTGTGTCAGTGTGCGTCGACGAGTTCGACCGTCTTCACCCGGGCGTAGAGCCGGTTCACGGCGTCGGTGTTGAAGCCCTTGATCATCGAGCCAGAAGCCCAGCCCGATCTCCCACGCGGCGATCAGCAGCGCGGACAGGAAGCCCACCGGCGACACCTGGTCGATGACTCCGAAGAGGACCCCCACGGACGCAGCCAGCAGCAGCGGCGCGCCGATCAAGCCGAGAATCGGGAGGACCCGCGGGACCAAGTTTGCCCGCAGGAACAGCGGCGCCAGCAGCAGAGCGTTCACCGCCGGAATCGTGCCCGGCCCGACGAGGAACGCCCAGTCGTGCACGCGAACCAGTGCCTGCGCTGCCGGACCTGCGACGGTCACGCTCAGCATCGCCAGAATGCCCGTGACGATGATCGAGGCCTCCAAGGTGCGCGACCCCACGAAGCCGAGGGCGGTGGCCTCATCGACGCGGCGCACGACCGGGAACAGGGCGACAGCCGTGCCGATGCAGGCCAGGGCCAGCACGAACTCGAGCGCGGCGGCCCACTGCAGGGCGGTGGCGCCTCCCGCCGCGGTGGCAGGGTCGGCGAGCACCGGGTCCTTGAGTGCGAGGGCGGGGATGGACGTGACGACGGTCAGCAGATACAGGGCGCCGGCGACGAACGCCAAGCGGCGGGTGTGGGACATGTGGGCTCCGAATTGTTAGGATTCGGTGTACGGCGTATACCACGCTAGGTGTACACCGTATACCTGTCAACCCCGGAGGTTCGCCTATGCCCCCCAGGACGCCGGTCACCAGGCAACGTGCGCTGGGCGAAGCCGTGGCCCTTGCCGACGCTGAAGGCATCGACGCGGTCAGCATGCGCCGGCTGGCCGCACGCCTCGACGTGGTCCCGATGGCGCTCTACAAGCACGTGATGAACAAGGGCGACCTACTCGACGGCATGGTCGCAAACCTCATCGACTCCTACGCCCCACCCGAGCCAGAGCTGGGCTGGAAGGACGCCGTGCGTGCGCAGATCCTGTCCGCACGACAGCGTGATGCTGGCCCATCCGTGGGCACGGCAGGTCATCGAGACCCGCACCACCCGCACGCCGCAGGTGCTCAGCTACATGGACCGCCTGTCGGGGATCTTCATCGACGGCGGGTTCAGCCCGGACCTCACCCACCACGCGATGCACGCACTCGGCCATCGGATCTGGGGGTTCAGCCCTGAGGCCTTCGACGACCCCGACTCCCTGCAACCGCCGCCAGACCTCGCAGCACGCGAGGCGATGGTGCAGGCGGTGCAGCAGACCTACCCGTACATCGCGATGATCGCGCTCGACGCCGCCGACGGGGACCTGTCGAAGGTCGGAGCCGGCTGCGACGAGCAGTTCGAGTTCGAGTTCACGTTGGATCTGCTGCTGGATGCGTTCGAGCGTTTGCACGCGGCGGGATGGCGGTCCTCGCGGTGAGCAATGTGGAAAGGAGGCACCTCAATTGCCTGTCTTCCGCATTCTTGATCAGCGCGTGACCTTCACCTTCGTGCTGGCCTTGAGCGCACCCTCATAGAACAGACGCAGACTGTACTTGCCGGCCTTGAGGTTCTTAGGCAGTTTCCACTTCAAGGTGTTGGTGCCGGCCTTGGCGTTGAGCTGCTTCGTCAACGTCTTCTTGCCCTTGAGCTGGGCTTGCAGGACCGCGGCGCTCGTAACGGCATATTGCACCTTCAGCGTCTTGCCCGCCTTGGCGGTCTTCGTACCCGGCGCCCATACCGCAGCCAAGGGGGTGTCGGTGACACCTCCCGACTCGGTCGGGCCGATGATCGTGATCGGGTTGCTGGTGGCGATCAAAACCGTCAGGACCGACGGAAGTCGGGTCCTCGTCGTGCACGTGATCACCGTGCCGATGTCAGCCTGTACCGGGGTGTAGGACGGACCGGTCTGTTCCGCGATGGTGGCGCCGTCGCGCTGCCAGGTGGTAGTCACGGTGGCGTTCGGCCCCCAGACGTCGGCGTCGCACAGAAGCGGCAGCCCGACCTGCCCCGACGTCGCAAGGTAGGGGCGCCGCTCCGCAGCCGCCTCCCCCGGCGTGATCCGGCCGATCTTGTTGCCGTTGTGCTCGGTGAACCATATGCCGCCGTCCGGGCCCGCGGCGATCCCGCGCGGACCGCTGGTTCCCGTCGGAACGGCGAACTCGCTGATCTCACCTCCAGGGGAGACCCTGGCGACCTTGTTGCTGCCGTACAGGGCGACCCACATGTTCCCGTCCGGGCCCGCTGCGATCCCATAGGGTCCACCGGCTGGAGTCGGGAAGGTGAACTCGGTGATCGTCCCGGACCCCGGCGTTATGTGCCCGACGGTGGCGCCCGCGTACCGGGTCAACCACAGATTCCCGTCCGGGCCCGCAGCGATCCACGACGGGGACGAGGTGTCGGTTGAGAGGGTGTACTCCGTAATCGTCCCAGAGGGCGTGATCCGCCCGACCCTGTTCTTGGAGGACTCCGCGAACCACATGTTCCCGTCCGCACCTGCTGCGATCCCCAGAGGAAAGGTGGCCCCGAAGACCGGATCGCTCATGGGGACCGGGAACTCGTCGATGTCTTTGGACACCGGGTCGATGCGCCCGATCTTCTGACCCTGGTACTCCGTGAACCACATGTTGCCGTCCGGGCCCGCCGCGATCCCGTCAGGGTGACTGGCCGCGGTCGGGACCGGGAACTCGGAGATGTTCCCTGATGGGGTGATCATCCCGATCTTGTTCTTGTCGGACTCCGTGAACCACATGTTGCCGTCCGGGCCCGCAGCGATCGCCTGTGGGTTGCTCGCGGACGTGGGGACCGGGAACTCGGAGATGGCACCTGCTGGTGTGATTCTCCCGATCTTGTTCCCGGACGCCTCCGTGAACCACACGTTGCCGTCCGGGCCCGCCGCGATCCCGTCAGGATGACTGTCCGCCGTCGGTACCGCATATTCAGTGATCACCCCCGGTCCCGTGGCGCCTGACGCGACGCCCACCCCGAGTAGCGAAGCCCCCAGCGCGACCGTCGCGGCGACCGAGAATCCCCCACGCCAAATGCTGACCATGACTGCCCCCTCCGACAGCGCATACGCGGGAGGCGCACCCCCCTTGATCAACCCTACGCCTGCGGTCGTGGGGGGTTGACCGATAAGGGTGAACGGTTGGGCCTTTCGGTGAAGAAGTGCCACCTCACGTTGCACTTCTTCACCGAAAGGCGGCTGCGAGTGGTGCGGACTCGCCGCCGGCAACGTCGCCACCGTACGACCACGCAACGTGTGTGATTCACCCGTTTGCGCGCACGCCCTCCTTGCGGCGGAGGATACGCCCGGCCGCGTGACCTACCCTGGAAGTGTGCAAGCCCGTCGATTCAGCGTGACTGGGATCGCTACTGCGATCGCGGTCCTCGTCGGCCTGCTCGTTCCGGCATCCGCCCAGGCGCAGACCGGGTCCGACATGATCGAGCGAGCGCGCAGTTGGGTCGCGGCGGATGTGGGCTACAGCGGCAGCAACTACTTCACCAACGAATACGGCACCTACCGCACCGACTGCTCCGGCTATGTGTCCATGGCGTGGGGCTTGGGTTCGTCCTACACGACCGTGACCTTGCCGAGCGTCTCCTACCCGATCGCCAAGGACGCACTCGAGCCCGGCGACATCTTGAACAACCCCTTGCCCGGAACCAGCGGCCACGTGGTCCTGTTCGCGGGGTGGGCCGATTCGTCGAAGACCGAGTACTACGCCTACGAGGAGAGCCCGTCCGGTGGCGCGCACTTGAGCCAGATCCCGTACCCGTACTGGCCCGGCTACGGCACGTTCATCCCGCGCCGCTACGTGGGCGTGACGTCGAAGACCCCGCCGCCGGTGAGCATCCCGGAGCCTGTCGTGAAGCGTCCGGACCCGCTGCAGGACGGCGACCTGGTCCGTCACGACGGTCAGGTGTACCGCATCGCTGGTGGCGCCCCGATGGTCGTGGAGTCGGACGGTGCGGCGCGCAAATTGACCGATGCCGAGTTCGCCGAGCTGCCGGTGGTGCCTGCTGACGGGACGTTGCTGCGCGTGGCTGGTGACACGTTCGTGGTCGCCGGTGGTGCTCCGGTGTTCATGCCGGACGGCGCCAAGGATGAGGTCCGGGTCGCGGCAGCCGCGATTGAGGTGCTCAATGACAAACCCGCGGACGGGACCATCGTGAGCACTGACAGCGGCGAGCGGTACGTCTTCGCCGGTGGCGCTCCCATTCACATGACCCAGAGCTGGTGGAAGGCACTGCGCCCCAAGCCCACCGTGGTCACGGTTGCGCAGGAAGCCCTCGATCAAGCCGGCGGGCTCAACGCCTGGTCGCACGTGCGGAACTTCCCGGCCGACGGCACCTTGCTCAAGGCCGACGCCGACGTCTACCGCGTGGAGCGCGGCGTGCCGGTCCCCGACACCGGTGTCCGCGGTGTCCCGATCGACCCGGCGGCCATTGAGCGCGCCGGTGGGGCAGGTCCGTGGTCGCACCTGGTGGCTGCGCCTTAGTCCCTGGGCCGGACGCGCGTTGGTTAGAGGTTGTGCTGTTGGTTAGCGAATCCACGCGTTGTTTCGCTAACCAACAGCACAACCTCTAACGCGGGCGGGCAAAGCGGGCGGCGGGGCCGGGGTGCGCAGCCCAATAGGATCGACGTGTGAGCGAGCCCACCGTGCCAGCCACGAACAAGGGTCAGCGCCGCCGGCAAGAGATTGTTGAGGGCGCCGCGGCCCTTCTGCGTGAG
Source organism: uncultured Actinomycetota bacterium (assembly GCA_963818505.1). Taxonomy (GTDB): domain Bacteria; phylum Actinomycetota; class Actinomycetes; order S36-B12; family UBA10799; genus JADKAV01. Next base: position 1,203,067 of record CAWFSJ010000005.1, on the reverse strand, counting down.
CAGGGGCCCCGCGGGGTGTCGCACCGAACAGTCGCGCAACGGGTGGGTTGCTCCCTGTCGGCGACCACTTACTACTTCTCCGGGCTCGACGACCTGCTCAGCGAGGCGGGACGGGTGAACATCGCGCGCTGGGCCTCGCGCGCGGAACGGGTGGCGGAGGCCACCGAGCGCGACCCGCGGCCGACCACCCCCAAGGCCAAGATCGACGCCATCCTCAAGGCGACCTTGCCCACTGACGAGGAGATGCTCGGCCACTACCTGCAACTGGTCGCCGCCGGGGAGTCGCCGCCGGTGAGCCGTGCCTACCGGACAGGCCGCGACCGCCTGAACGCCGCCGTCACACGGGTGTTGGAACGCTTGGAAGTCCCCTGGTCGGCTGAGCTCATCATCGCCGTTGTCGACGGCGCCTGTGTGAGCGCGTTGAGCGAGGGCCGCGATGTGCGCGAGACCGCGCGCCAACGACTGCAGGCGCTGCTCGGCCACCGCTGAGGCAGCTACTCGTCGGACAGTTCCTTGAACGCTGTCTCCTTCGAGGCCAGCATCGCGCCGAGGGCTCCGATCGCGACGATCGTCAAGTACCAGGCCGGCGCCGCGGTCGAGCCGGTGACCGCGATCAACCACGTGGCCACGAAGGGTGCCGTACCGCCGAGCAGGGCGTTGGCGGAGTTGAACGACAGCGCGAAACCGGTGTAGCGCACCGACGTCGGGAAGGATTCGGCGAGGAAGGTCGCCAGGGTCCCGTCGTTGACGGTCAGCAGGATTCCGAAGACGATCTCGACAGCGACAATCAGCCAGATGACGCTGGTGTCCAGCAGGGCGAACAAAGGCACCGTCAGAACCACGAACAGCACTGACGCGATGACGAGCATGCGACGACGGCCGAACCGGTCGGACACATGGCCCATCACGAAGATGCTCGCTATGTACACGCTCAGCGCGATCGTCGAGGCGAAGAACGACACCGTCTCGTCTACTCCGAGCTCAGCGGACAAGTACGTAGGCATGTAGCTGAGCAACAGGTAGAAGGCCACGGCATTGAGGCTGGCCACCCCGAACGTGATCGCCAGGGCGCGGCGGTGGTTGGCCACCAAGTCACGCAACGGCGTGCGCTGGGTGCGCCCGCGCGACGCGTCGGCCAGCGCCCGGTAGTGCGGCGAGTCCTCGAGGTGTACCCGGATGTAACGGCCGACCAGACCCAGGGGTCCAGCCAGCAGGAACGGGATGCGCCACCCCCACGACTGCATGGCAGGCTCGCTGAGCAGTTGGTGCAGCATTGCGACGAGCAGGGAGCCGGCCAGAAGTCCGGTCGCGGTGCTGGCCGGGACGATCGAGGTGTACAGCCCGCGTTTGCCCTGTGGTGCGTACTCCGACAGGAACGTCGCAGCGCCCGCGTACTCCCCCGAGGCGGAGAAGCCCTGCACCAGGCGCAGCAGGAACAACCCCAGCGGCGCCAACATCCCCGCGGCCGCCCATGACGGCAGCAGCCCGATGCAGAAGGATGCGCCCGACATGAGCAGGATCGACCAGGACAGCGCCCAGCGGCGGCCGCGCCGATCGCCCAGGCTGCCCCAGATGATCCCCCCGATCGGGCGCAATAGGAATGACAGGGCGAAGACCGTGAACGTGGACAGCAGGGCAACGGTGCGGTTCTCGTTGGGGAAGAAGACCACCGCGATGGTGGTGGCCAGGTAGCCGTAGGACGCGTAGTCGAACCATTCGACGAAGTTGCCGATGAAACTTGCGGTGGCGGCACGGCGCAGTGTGGACCTCTCAGCCTCGGCGGGGACTGTCATGGTCTGCATCTCACCGCCCTCCTTTCTGAAGCCTCTCACTTCGCCGGTGGCCACCCCGATCGGCAGCCACCGGCGCAGTGGCTACACGTGGGCAGGTTCCGGCTCGGGCGCGGCCGGGGTCTGCTCTGCGCGCTTACGTTCCTTGACCATGAACAGAATCGGTCCGATGCCACCGAGGACGATCAACGCGCCACCGGCCATGGCCAGCGGGGTCATCGTCTCGCCGAAGATGAAGTAGCCGATGAACAGCGCGACCACCGTCTCCCAGTAGGCGACGACGGACAACTCCACCGCACTCAGGTGCTTGCCGGCCACCACCAGGAAGCCGATCGCGAAGAATCCGCAGATGAGGAACAGCGCCGCAGCCCACACCCAATTGGTGCGCGTCATCACACTCGGCGTTGACGCGTCGAGGGTGTTGTAGCGGATCACCATGATGATCAGGGCACCCACGGCCCCGAACACGAAGTTCCAGAAGCCGCGCACGCCCGAGTCCATGTCACCGCGGTAGCGGTAGAAGAACAGCGCCAGGCCGTAGAACACCCCTGAACCGAGGGCGAACAAGTCACCGACGGCCTTGAGTGGGAAGTCAGGATCGGTACCGAGCTGCAGCCCGATGCTGAAACCGGTCTCCGGGGTGTAGGTGATCAGCCCGATTGTCAGCAGCATCCCACCGAACACCATCGCGAGGAACAGCCCATTGCGCAGCGAGATCTTCTCCTTGAGGAAGATCCAGGCAAGGATCGCGGAGAACAGCGGTCCGGTGTAGATGAGGAACACCGCATTGGCGATGGTGGTCATCAACGTCGCCGACACGTACAGCGCCAGCGACATGCCGATCGCCAGGCCCCCCGCCACGACGGAGAAGGTCACCCGCGTGGTGCGTAGCGCCTGCCACTTGCGCGCGACGAGAAGGATCAACAGGAAGCCCAAGGCACCGGTCAACATGCGACCGGTGGCCAGGAAGTCGCCGAGCACGTACTTGACGGTCTCGCCATCGACGACGTGGGTGGGAACCGCACCGCGCGACAGGAAGCCGACGAGGCCCATCCCGGTTGCCGAGGCGATCATCGCGCCGAAACCGAGGCGCTTGTTCATGGGGTCGGCCGTGGGGATCACGGCGGTCGTGGTGGTCATTGTTCTCTCCAATGCCTTCGGGCCCGTACGGTGCCGGCGGGTTCGCCACCGGCACCGCGGTGGGCGCGTCAGACCAGCGTCGGGTCGGCGATCTGGTTGGGGAAGTAGTCCTGGCACGTGCCTTCGCGGTAGACATCCGCGGTGGCGCAGTGCAGGCCGCCGCCGAAGGCATACGCATCACGGAACGGCACGGGGATCACGTTCATGCCCAGCTTGTCCATCTGCTCGGCCTGGTGGACCTCGGAAGCCTCAACGACGACTGTCTTGTGGTCCAGCACCAGGCAGTTCATCGACAGCCACACCGACGAGTAGCACAACGGCGGCGGGGTTTCGTGTGCCGGCTGGGCGGCGTCGACGATCTCCCAGTCGTTGGTCTCGAAGATCTTGCGCTGCTCCTGCGGCAAGGGCCGGTTGGGGTTGTTGATGATCAGGCCCGGGCGCAGCGGCACGAACGTTGCGTCGATGTGAATGGGGTACGGGTCGCCGGGGAAGTTGACCGAGTGCACCCGCAGGTCCGGGTAGTACCGCTTGAACCACTCCATCGCCTTGCGGTTCGTCGTCAGCCCGTGCTGGATGAACAGGTCCTTACCAAGCCGCAGCACGTCGGCGGCGTCCCACATCGGCTCGACGTCGGTGGTGACGAAATCGAGGTTCGCGGTGCGCTCGAGACGGTCCTCCAGCGAGATCTTCTCGTCGTAGTAGTTGTGCTTGTACGACGCATCGGTCAGGCGCGGACGCGGGGCTTGGGACCACTTGAACTCTGGGTCGTTCTCGAAGTACTCGTTCATCAAGGGCCAGTAGGCCAGGTACTCGAAGTAACGGCAGCGGAAGGAGTTCGCCGAGGCGATGATCTCGTTGCCGATCGTCAGCAGGATGTCGCGCGGCGGCATGGCCGTCATCATCGAGTCGTTGCGGAAGTCCGGAGTGGCGATGGCCTGGTTCCACTGCAACGGGGTCGGACGGTCGACCTTGACGCCGTGCTGCTCGAGCACCTTGACGTAGTTGTCGAGCTGCGCGTTGGCCTTCTCCACGCTCTCGAGCGGGCGGGGTCCCCACATTCCGCGCATCTCGGAGTCGATCGGGACCTTCTCCGAGGTGGCCGGCTCCTCCGGCGGGATGACGCTGTTGTCCGCACGGCCGACAATGGCGTGCTTCAACGGATCGAAGTCGTTCCACGAGTTCACGATCTTCGGCATTTCAACTCACTCCTTCTTGTGCAGGGCGGTCGGCCCCGCTCTTCTCGGTGGGGCTGGTGGCCCCGAACATGGGTCCGGACGGGTGGCTTGGGTTGTGAGCGGGGTGACGCGCCGCACCTGTCCCGAGGGGGCCAAGGCGGGCCATGGTCATCATCTTCTTCCTGCTCTATCTTGGTACGACCGTACCATTACTTAAGGATGTGCGTCCACCGGGGTGGGTGAATGTGGTGGTACAGCCGTACCGGTATTCGGGCTAGACGGCCGTTGGTGACGCTCGGGTAGTTGGTTGACGTTCGTCGCGCGACGAGCATCAGCCAACTACCCGGACCCCACCCAACGCGTGGTTGATCAGCGCCCCGCGACTACCTCGATTGCCACCGTGACCTCGTCGCCGACCCTTACACCGTTCGCCTCGCGGACCGCCCGCTTGATGGGCAGGACGAAGCAGGCCGACCTCGAGTCCGGGAACACCGAGGTGCGCCAAACGCTCGCCCCGATTCGGACCTCGACCTTGACCGACCCGAAACCCGCGCGCGGGCCGAGTGCGTCGGCCTCATCCTCAACGGCAGCGCTGACGTCGGGCGGCAGCGTGACGAAGGTCCACGTCTGCGACCGGCGGGCATCCCACAACCAAAGGTCCGCGGTGAACGTGTGCTGCATGACGCTCAGGATCTCAGACACCCACCCTGGATGGCCGCTGGTTGGAGTGCAGCGGCGAGCGCGCATCCAGCCGGCCGCTAGCGGTTGCGCCCGCCGCAGACGGGCTCACACTTGAACCAGTTCCCCACCCATACACATGAGGAGACAACAGTGCGCGCGACTTGGAACGGGGCCGTTCTGGCCGACTCCGACGAGACCATCGTCGTGGAGGGCAACCACTACTTCCCGCCGAGCTCGCTGAACCGCGAGTTCTTCGCGGACAGCGACACTCACACCGTGTGCCCGTGGAAGGGCACGGCCTCGTACTTCACGGTTGTGGTCGACGGCCAGTCCAACCCGGACGCCGCCTGGACGTACCCCCAGCCCAAGGATGCCGCCTCGCAGATCGCCGACTATGTGGCCTTCTGGAAGGGCGTGCAGGTCCAAGCCGGCTGAGATCGCGCTTGGCCCAACCATCGCCATAGGGTGAGGCCCGTGAAAAGCCGGGTCTGCCTGGTGACGGGCGCTTCATCGGGGATCGGGCGCGCGTGCGCCGACCATCTCACCGACCACGGATGGGTGGTGGTGGGCGCGAGCCGCAGTCAACCCCCCGGGGTGCGCTGGCAACCGCTGGAGATGGACGTCGACAGCGACGAGTCGGTTGATTCTGGCGTCGCGGCGGTTCTGGCCGAGCACGGGCGCATCGATGCGGTCGTGACGTCGGCCGGGTGGGGGCTGTCCGGGCCGGTGGAGACCACGCCCCTGAACCAAGCCCGCGCGCAGTTCCAGACCAACTTCTGGGGCACGGTCCGCGTGGTGCGATCGGTGTTGCCGCACATGCGTCCCCGAGGCGGGCGGGTCGTGATGATCGGGTCGCTAGGCGGCTTGATCGGGCTCCCGTTCCAGGCGTACTACTCGGCCAGCAAGTACGCGCTCGAAGGGTTCACGGAGGCCTTGGCCTACGAGGTGTCGCCGTTCGGGATCGACGTGACGATCGTCGAACCGGGTAACGCGCTCAGCGACTTCACAGCCAATCGCCACCGCAGCGACCCCGACCCGAGCAGTCCCTACGCCGCCGCCAACGAGCGTGCTGTGACGACGATGGAGGCCGACGAGCGCGAGGGCATCCCCGTAGCCAAGGTCGCGGCCGCGGTGGAGAAGGTCCTGACCGCGCGCACGCCGCCGCGCCGGCTCTCGGTGGGCAGCGCGGACGAACGCCTGGGCGCGATGGCCAAGCGATTCATCCCCCATCGGCTGTTCGAACGGTTGGCGCGCGGGCCGTTGGGCCTCTGAATCCCCGCGTTAGAGGTTGTGCTGTTCGTTAGCAAAAACACGCGTGGATTCGCTAACCAGGAGCACAACCTCTAACGAGGAGCCTTGCGGATCAAGAGGTGGAAGATCAAGTAGAACGGCTTGACCCGGCCCTCTCGATCGCACTAACATGTCTAGTGGTCTAGACAAGTGGACGTGTGCTCGAGAGGGGGGCTGTCCGATGGTCGCTACAACCGTGCGAGCCAACGACTTCACCCCGCTGTACATCCACATCAGCCGCTACGTGCGCGGGCTCATCCTGGATGGGGAACTGGCCACCGGCGACGCGATCCCGTCCGAGACCGACCTGGTCAAGCAGTTCGGCACCACCCGCGGCACGGTCCGCAGTGCGATCGATGTGCTCGTCAACGAGAAGTTGGTGCGACGGATCCACGGCAAGGGCACCTTCGTGCAGACCCGGCCCACGCGCCATGACATCTGGAACTTCGGGGGGTTCACCGACAGCCTGGGAGACCACGCGGCGCTGGCGGTGGCCAAGGTCGTCTCGACGCGCACCCTCGAACTCGAGGACCGCACCTACTTCGAACTCATCCGGTTGCGCGGCATCGCCAGCGACAACACCATCGACTACCTGTCGTTGGACACGTCGTGGATCCCCGTCGATCTGTTCCCCGGGATCGCGGACGTGGACTTCGAGAACCGGTCGTTGTACCAGCACTTCCGCAGCGCCTACGACACCCATCCGCGACGCACGGCGATGACACTCACGGCAGCCGTCGCCACCGACGAGGAACGGGAACTTCTCGGCGAAGAAGCACAGGACGCGCTGCTCATCGCGCAGGGCAGCGCCTTCGATCAGGACGATGTCGAGATCGAGCGGATCAAGACCATCTACTCGTCGCGGATCCAGTTCAACTTCAGCACGACGATCCCAGAACCCACCGGCGGTTGACATGACGCTTCTGGGAATGACCAAACCGATCCTGGCCATGCTGCACCTGCAGGGCGACGGTCGCGAGGACATCCTGGAACGAGCGCTGCGCGAGACCGAAATCCTCGTTGCCAACGGCGTGGACGGGCTTGTCGTGGAGGACTACTTCGGATCGCGCGCTGACGTCGAGACCGTGCTGGCGGTGTTCGCTCAAGACCCCCCGGGAATCCCTTACGGCGTCAACGTGCTCGATGACGGCGTGGCCTCGTTCGCATTGGCCGACAAATACGGCGCAGCCTTCGTGCAAATGGATTCGATCGCCGGCCACTTGCCGCCAGAGCAGGACGCCGAGTTCGCCGCGGACATTGAGGCGATCCGCCGCGAGAGCCGGGCCATTCTGCTGGGCGGGGTCCGGTTCAAGTACCAGCCGATCCTGTCGGGCAACTCCTTGGAGATAGATCTGAAGATCGCCACAGACAGGTGCGACGCGGTGGTGGTGACCGGGGACCGGACCGGCGAGCAGACCTCCCTGGCCAAGATCGCTGAGTTCCGCGAGGTACTCGGCGACTTCCCTCTTGTCGTCGGCGCAGGTGTGACCGCGCGGAACTGCCGCGAGCAACTCGCGCTGACCGACGCCGCCATCGTGGGCAGTTGGTTGAAGGACACGGGCCAAGCCGACGGCGAGGTCTCAGCCAGCCGCGTCGCCGAGTTCATGGCAACCGTGCGACAGGCGCGTGCGTCATGAGGACCCTCGATGCCGTGCGCGCGGACGCCATTGACCTGGCGCAATACGGGCGTCTCTATGACCTCGCCGGCGGAGAGCAACCCGACGTGGTCTTCACCCAGGCCGACCAGTGGCACGATCGCTACACCGGCGAACCCGTGGTCAGCGGCGCCGCACATTTGGGCATGACCGCCGGGCCCGACGTGGCCAGCGAAGTGCGGTTTATGGAACACCACCGGCACACCAGTGAGGCAATTGCCCCTATAGGCGCAACCATCGTCGTTCCTATAGCCACAGAGCCCGACGCGCAGGCGGTGCAGGCGATTGTGCTTGAGCCTGGCCAGTGCCTGGTTCTGCACGCCGGGATCTACCACGCGCCGGCGATGGGACTCGACGGGCCGAGCCTGTACTACTGGCTGGCCGAAGTGGACGCCGAGAACACCGACCCCTGGTCCGAGATCGTCGACGGACCAGTACTGATCGAGGTGACCGGCCATGTCTGATCACTACGCGGTCTTCATCGGCGACGTGGCCCTCGACGAGTTCTTCACCGCCAGCCAGTGGCCAGCCGCAGGGACCAAGATCGACCTCTACCCGTTGAGCACCGAGACCGGCGGCATGATCGCCAATGCGGCCGCCGTCTACGCGGGGTTCGGCGAAGACGCGCGGTTCCTGTGGGCCATGAACGACGGGCCGCTCAGCGACCGCCTGCTGGCCGACCTCGAAGTCCACGCGGTGGACACGAGCCTGGTCGTCCGCACGCCGGGGCTGGCGGATTCGCGCAACATCATCGTCCTGTCCGAGGGCGAGCACACGGTGATGACCCCGACGCTCGGACTCGAAACCATCGACCTGTCTGCCGAAGCCCTGGGAGTCGTGCAGGGCGCGCGCTACGTGTACACAGCCATCGGGGACCTGCGATCCCTGCGCCACGACGGCGCTTCGGCAGCCGCGGCCATCCGCGCCTCCGGGGCGAAGCTGGTGCTCGACCTCGACGTCGCCAACCTGCGTGCCGGCGACCACGACCTCATCGCGCAGGCCGACATCGTGCTCTTCAACCGAGTCGGTTTCGACCGCTACAGCGAAGCAAGGCCGACTGCCGCAATTGACGCGCTGCTCAAGACCGCCAGCATCGTCGTGGTGACACTGGGCGCGCAGGGTTGTCATGTCGCCACCGAACATGAGCGCTTCAACGTCGCCGGTATCCCGGTCGAGGTCGTGGACGTCACAGGCGCCGGCGACACGTTCGGGGCAGCCTTCCTGCACGCCTTGAACCGCAACCCCGACCTGCACGCAGCCGCAACGTTCGCCAACGCTGCCGCCGCCCGTGCCGTCACCGCAGTCGGCGCGCGAGCCGGCATCACCCAAGACGCGGAGGTCGAATCAGTCCTCCGCCAATATGCCCTGCCCTTCGGCTGGTCCCCCGCCTCCGGGGGGCAGGGCCCCGCAGCACCACCCACCACCGAAAGGCCAGTGCCATGAAGATCCCGAGGACGAGTCCCCACCCCAAGAAGTCAACGGCCTTCTTCGCTCTGGCCGCCGCTGCGGCGCTGACGCTGAGCGGTTGTGTGAACAATGCCGCGGACACCAGCTCCTCCCCGTCGCCCAGCGGGTCCACGGTGAGCAGCGGTCCCGACGAAGCAGCGGTGGCGTTACTGCCCGCCGATGTGCGCGACTCCGGCAAGCTTGTCGTGGGCACGAACCTGACCTACGCCCCGGACGAGTTCAAGACCCCCGACGGACAACCCACCGGCTGGGGCATCGACCTGGTCACTGAGATGTCCGCGCGCCTGGGGTTGGACCCGGACCTGCGGGACTCGCAGTTCGACAACATCATCCCCGGGGTCAAGGGTGGCAAGTACGACGTGGGTTGGGCGTCCTTCACCGACACCCTTGAGCGGCAGGCATCGGTCGACTTCGTCGACTACTACAACGCCGGTATCCAGTGGGCCAGCCGCACCGACAACCCCGTCAACCCCGACGACGCCTGCGGGCTGACGATCGCTGTGGGCACGGGCACCTACCAGGAGACCGAGGAACTACCGGCCAAGAGCAAGGCGTGCGAGGAGGCCGGAAAGCCCCCGCTGGAGTTGCTGAAACTGGACACCCAGGGCGACATCACCAATGCCGTGGTCCTCGGCCGCGCGGACGCGATGTCCGCGGACTCCCCCGTCACCCAGTACGCCGTGAGCCAGACCGACGGCAAGTTGATGCTGGCTGGCGACATCTTCGATGCTGCCCCGTTCGGTGCTGCAGTCGCGAAGGACGGCGACATGGGCCCGGCTGTGCAAGCGGCCTTGCAGTCGATGATGGACGACGGCACCTACCTGGCGATCCTCGAAGAGTGGGGCGTTGAGGCAGGGGCCATCGAGACCGCCACTATCAACGGCGGAACGAGCTGACGGTGGCCGCCGCCCAGACGCAACCGGCCGGATCAGTCCCGGGCAACGATGGTTCCCCGCCACCGCCCGACTACATCCGTGCCACCCCGCTGCGTCACCCCGGACGCACCGTCTGGGCGGTGGTCATCGTCGTATCGCTGGGCCTGTTCGTATACGGCGCAGCGACCAATACGGCCTACGACTGGCAGACGTACCTGCAGTACCTGTTCGACGTGCGCTTCTGGCAGGCGGCCGGGATCACGCTGCTGCTCACCATCCTGTCCATGGCCCTCGGGGTGGTTCTCGGCGTGATCCTGGCCGTCATGCGCTTGACTCCCAACCGGATCATGCAGTCGGTCAGTTGGGGTTACGTGTGGATCTTCAGAGGGACGCCGGTGTACGTGCAGCTGGTGTTCTGGGGCCTGTTCTCGACGATCTACCCACAGTTGGACGTAGGCATTCCGTTCGTCCACCAGTTCCTCTCCATCGAGACTGCCGCTTTCGCCGACAACGTGTTCTGGCTGGCTGTCATCGGACTGTCGCTCAACGAGGCCGCTTACATGGCCGAGATCGTGCGCGGCGGCATTCAGAGCGTGGACGAGGGACAGACAGAGGCCGCCACCGCGCTGGGCATGTCGCGCGCGCTGACCTTGCGCTTGGTCATCCTGCCCCAAGCGATGCGCTCGATCATCCCTCCGACCGGCAACGAGGTGATCTCGATGTTGAAGACAACCTCGCTGGTCACTGCAGTGCCATACACCTTCGATCTCTATGCACGCGCCCGGGACCTGTCCGTTGAGACGTTCAACCCCGTGCCGATGCTGCTGATCGCCTCGACCTGGTACTTGGCGTTCACCTCGGTGCTGATGGTCGGCCAGTACTACCTCGAACGGCACTTCGCGCGCGGTGCCTCGCGGGTCATGTCCGGGCGACAACTGCAGGCACTCGCCGACGCTGAGGACGATGCATTCAGCCGGGACTCCAAATGACCGCGCCCATGGTCGACGCCCAGAACGTCTACAAGAACTTCGGCGCGTTGGATGTGCTGCGCGGTGTGACATTGACGGTCCAGCCCGGCGAGGTCATGTGCCTGATCGGGCCTTCGGGATCGGGCAAGTCCACCTTCCTGCGCTGCATCAACCACCTCGAGCAGATCAACGCCGGGCGCTTGTACGTCGACGGCGAACTCGTCGGTTACGTGGAACGCAGCGACGGCAGCCTGCACGAGATGGCCCTGCGTAAAGCCGCACGCCAGCGCCGCGACATCGGCATGGTGTTCCAGCGGTTCAACCTGTTCCCGCACGTCACCGCTCTGGGCAACATCACCATGGCGGTCGTGCACGTGAAGAAGATCCCGAAGAAGCAGGCCACCGAGCGCGCCGAGGAACTGTTGGACATGGTCGGCCTCTCGCACAAGGCACACGCCTACCCGGCGCAGATGTCCGGCGGGCAACTGCAACGGGTGGCAATCGCGCGGGCGCTGGCCATGGACCCGAAGTTGATGCTGTTCGACGAGCCGACCTCCGCGCTGGACCCCGAGTTGGTCGGAGAGGTGCTGGAGGTCATGAAGGACCTCGCCCGCGGCGGCATGACGATGGTCGTCGTGACCCACGAGATGGGGTTCGCACGCGAGGTCGCCGACTCCCTGGTCTTCCTCGACAACGGGGTCGTGGTGGAGGCTGGTGTTCCGCGTGAGGTCCTGGACTCACCCCAGCACCAGCGCACCCAGGCCTTCTTGGCGAAGGTGGTTTGACGGGCGCTGGGTGTCCTGAATTCGCTACACTTGAAACTGTGACCGCGTCCGCACTGATCAGCCGCAGCCGGCGCGAACGCGGGTACTCCCAGGCCGAACTCGCCCGTCGGTCAGGCATTCCCCGTACAGCCATCAACGCCTACGAACATGGCCAACGCACACCCACCGCCCGAACGCTGGCCCGGCTTGTGGAGGCGTGCGGGCTCCAGCTCGAAGCGACGGCCGGACCTGAGATCGACGCGCTGGCCAACGCGCGCACCCTTGAGCAAGTCCTCGAACTCGCACAGATGCTGCCCGCGCGGCCACGGAAGCGACTCACCTTCCCGCCATTGCCGGCCGGCCGATGAGCGCTCTCGCGGATCAGTTGCTGACGATCCACGCCGCCCTGACCCGGGCTGGCATCAACCACGCTTTCGGTGGTGCGATCGCCTTGGCCTACTGCACCGGCGAGCCCCGCGCCACCATCGACCTGGACATCAACATCTTCCTGCCGCACTCCGATTTCGGCACTGCCCTTGACGGATTGCCGCCTGGGATCAAGATCTCCGCGGGCAACCGCGCTGAACTCGCCGACATTGGGCAAACCCGCGCCTGGTGGGGTAGGACCCCGATTGATCTGTTCTTCAACACCCACCCATTCCACGAAGTCGCCCAAGCACGAGTGCGCTGCGTCCCGTTCGGTGGCAGCAGAATCCCGGTGCTGGATTGCACATCATTGGCGGTCTTCAAGGCCTTCTTCAACCGCACGAAGGACTGGGCTGATCTTGAGGCGATGGCCGACGCGGGACAACTCGACGTGGATGCCGTCGAGGGCCTGCTGGTGGACCTGCTCGGCAAGGATGAACCGCGGCTGCAGCGCCTACGCCAACTCGGATGAAGGTTGGGGCTATCGACGAACCTTCTGGTGAAGAAGTGGCACGTGAGGTTTAACTTCTTCACCCAAAGACCCGGCGGGGCGGGCTGGTCACCGCGCTACGGTTTGGAGTACTCCTTGCTCAGATCCGAGGACAGGTCCCAGGTCCAGGTCGTGCTGGAGCTTCCCATTGGCCAGGTGTACGAGCCCGAGGGGTTGGCGCCGGTGGGCAGGGGCGCGACCGGGTTGATCCCGCTCCACCCGTTGCTGGCCAGCAGACGGAAGGGGACGGGCAGGGTCTCGTTGCGCAGTTCGACGCCGTCACCGTCTGGGCAGGTCGCCACATAAGGCCACTTCTTGGATGTGTTTGCTACGGCCTCGAAGGCGTACGTGTAGTTGCTCCACGGATTCACCCAGAGGTTGCCGTTGCCGGGTCCGAAGTCATCGACGCTCAGCGAGCCACTTCCGCTGTAGGAACAACCACCCGGCACGGCCCCGCCGATCGTCCAAGACCCAGAGGCTGCGCTGACTTTGTACTGCGCCAGTTGGGGGAACGACGCGAAATCGGCACTACCAACCGAGGACAGCGTCAGCGTGATGGACCCGCTCCAGGAAACGGTCAGCGACGACCCCGACTCGCTTCCGGAGAAGCTGCCGGACATCGAGGTCGAAACCAGCTTCGGGTCACTCAGGACCTCAGTGGTGACGCGTTTGCCCTTCTTCACCTTGACCTTGGACCGCTCGGCTTTGCAGGTGCCCGGCTTGACCTTGAGCTTGTAAGTGCCGGGGGCGACGTTCTTCAACACACCGTTCGTCGGCACTTTGCGGGAGGCCTTCGCCTTGCCGGGGCCAACCAACTGGGCCGAACAACCGTTGCCCAGGTTCACCACCACAGTGCCCCCGGACTTGGGTTTGGCGAGGGCGGGAGATGCCATACCGATTGCAGCTAAGGCCATCGCGGTCGAGATGATCAATATGCGCTTCATAGTGACCGCAGCCTACTGGGGATTGGAGGTTTCCGGGAGCCCTGCCGGCGGAGGATGTAACACTCAACGGACAGGCAACGAGGAGTCCCAATGATCCGTAGCACTGCCGCGATCGCCGCTCTCGCGCTCGGCGTGGGCCTCACACAGGCCCCCGCGGCAGCCGACGACCTCCTGCTCGGCGCTGGCCAGCGCATCGACGGTGCGGCAGCTCAGGACCTCGCGGCACTGGCCACGTCCCCCGTGGGGGACGTCAACGGCGACGGCCTCGACGACATCCTCATCGGGGCGCCAGAGGCCGACCACCTCAGTCGTGACCTTTCCGGCGCCGCCTACGTGGTGTTCGGTTCGCAGACCCCGGCACCGGCCATCGACCTCAATGCCCTCGGGTCACGAGGCTTCGTGATCGGGGGCTCGGCGGCGGGAGACCGCGCCGGGACCGCAGTCGCCGGCGCCGATGACCTCAACGACGACGGCCTGGACGACATCCTCATCGGGGCGCCGGGCGCGGACTTCAACCTGCGCAACGACTCGGGATCGGTGTACGTGGTCTTCGGCAGCGCATCCACCGATCCTGTCGACCTCGCAACCCTCGGCACACGCGGCGTGCGCATCGACGGCGCGGCGACCGGCGACAAGTTCGGCTCGTCGGTGACAGGTGCTGGCAACGTCAACGGCGACGACCGGTTGGACATCGCCGCCGGCGCGCCCGGAGCCGCAGCCGCCTGGGTGATCCTCGGGCCCTTCGGCAGCGGGCTCGACCTGTTCGCCCCCGGCCCGTCCGCCTATCGGATCGGTGACGGCGGCAACGGAACCGGCGCCGCTGTGGCCAACGCCGAGGACCTCAATGGCGATGGCCGCGACGATCTGCTCATCGGCGCCCCGGACGCCGGCTTCAACTCGCGGATGGCGTCCGGATCGACCTACGTGGTCTACGGTCTGGCCGCCCCGAGCACGGTCTCCTTGGCCAGTCTCGGCGGGGCCGGGTACCGGATCGACGGAGCGGCATTCACGGACAACAGCGGTTCAGCGCTGGCCACCGGTGACATCAACGACGACGACCTGCCCGACATCCTCATCAGCGCAAGGAACGCCGACAACAACGGCCGCAACGATTCAGGCTCCGTCTTCGTGGTGTTCGGAACCCCCGCCCCCGGGCCGTTGGACCTGGCGAACCTGGGGACAGCTGGCATTCGGATCGACGGACCGACGCTAAACACCGGATTCGGCCCTGGAGTCGCCGCGCTGGATCTCAATGGCGACAGCATCGACGACCTGGTCGCCGGATCACCCAGTGCCGATGCCAACGGCCGGGTGGACTCGGGGGTCGTGTACGTGATCAACGGGGGCCCGAACGTGGCCAGCCGCGACCTGGGTACCACCGCAGCAGACCGGCGGTTCGACGGGGCTGCCGCAGGGGATCTGGCCGGATCTTCGGTCGCGTCAATTGGCGATGTCAACGGGGACGCCGGCGAGGACCTGCTGATCGGTGCCCCCAGGGCGGGCAACAACGCACGCCCCCGCTCCGGGTCCGGATACGTGGTGTTCGGCGTCCCGATCGAAGACGACCCGCTGCCAGAGACCAGTCGCCCCGCCGCCACCTTGAAGGTCAAAGCGCGCAAGGCCAGCAAGAAGATCCCCCGCACGGGCAAGGTCCGCCTCGTTAAGAGGGTCAAGGTCGGCCCCGGCCAGACTGCCCGGATCCAGGTGACGGCCAAACCCAAACGCACCAAGGTGACCAAGACCCCGACCAAGGTCAAGGTCCGCACCCGCAAAGCCCCGAAGGGCAAGTTGACCGTGCGGATCACCGCAACCGGCCCGGGTTACGCCCCGAAGACCTGGAAGCGCACCTGGAGGGTCCGCTGAACGAGCCGGTGCTCATCGACAGCGACCACCCGGCGGTCGTCGAGTTCGCACGCCGCGCGCCGGGTGGCACAGACATCGAGGTAGCGGTGGCGCTCTTCTACGCGGTGCGCGATGGCTTTCGCTACGACCCCTACCGCATCGACCTCAAACCGTCCGGGATGCGGGCCAGCACGGTGCTGGCCACCGGTTACGGATGGTGCGTCACGAAGGCAACGCTGCTGGCCGCTGCATGCCGGGCGCGCGCGATCCCGGCGCGACTGGGGTTCGCCGATGTGCGCAACCACCTGTCCACCAAGCGCATGCGCGACGTGATGGGCACCGACGTGTTCTATTGGCACGGCTTCACAGAGATCCGCCTCGAGGACCGATGGGTTAAGGCGACCCCGGCATTCAACATCGGACTATGCGACAAGTTCGGCCTACTGCCCCTGGAGTTCGACGGCCGCACCGACTCCATCTACCACCGGTTCGACCGGCAAGGGCATTTGCACATGGAGTACATGGCAGAGCGCGGACATTACGACGACGTGCCACTGGCTCAGATGACGGCCGACTTCATGAGGCTGTACCCGAGATGGCGGGAATCGATCGCGCCACCGGGCGCCTTCCTTGCCGATGTTGAACGCGAGACCAGCGGCTGAACAGCTATCGGGCGATCGGTCTTTCCCACGCTTTGGGGGAACCACCGGGCGCCGAACTTGGCAGACTGTGTCCCGTGACTGATGCGAACGAAGACCTCGATCTCTCCGCCCAAGCCGGCATCCTGCTAGGCGCGTTCATGACCGGGCGCTCCTTCCAGCCGAACCTGCTGACTCGCGCGACCCGGGACCAGGCGATCCTGTCCGGAGTCGCGGGCGCCTCAGGCTACGGCTGGGGGACTTCGGCGCACTCCTTGTTGAGGGCGGTGGCGCGCAGGTTCGGCAAGACCGGTCTTCACTCGAGTCTGGTGGTGGACACGGCGGCCGTTGCGATTGGCGCCGCCGTGATCAAGACACTGCCGTACCAGGAACACGAACGGCCCGGTCGCGCATTCGCCCGTCTCGCGGCCTCGGGGTACGGCGCTGCGGGTGCCGCTGGACTGGCAGCGGCCGCAACCCGCTACGTGCCGGGCCATCGCTCCGTGGTCACAACCGCGACCGCCGCGACACTCGCCGGCACGGGCTACGCAACCATCCACAGATCTGTCGTGGGCTCCATGGATGCCACTGATGGGCGCGCACACGAGAACATCACCCGAAGCGTTTCCCCGCCCAGAGCGATCGCGGCAGCCACCGTCACCACCGGTCTGCTCATCGTCGCTGGTCACGGCGAGGCGAAATTGAGCAAGGGGCTGTCGCGGGTGGCTGCCGCCGTGCTGGGTGGACAGGCCGCCGACCACCGCACTGCCGGGCGTTTGGCGTCCTTCGCCGCGCTGGCCGCTGCAGGTTGGGGCGCGGTGACTCTGGTCGACCGCAAACTGGCCGTCGCGGGCAGTCAGGCCGACGTGTCCAACTTGGAAGCCCCGACTCTGCCCGAAGTTACCGGCGGGCCCGGTTCGTTGATCCCCTGGGAGAAGCAGAGCCGCGAGCCCGGCCGGTGGTTGCGCGAGGCTTTGACGCCCGAACAGATCACCGCGGTGATGGGCGAGCCCGCCAAGCAGCCGATCCGTGTCTACTCACCCATCACCGGCGCCGACACCGAGGAGGAACGCGCCGAACTGCTGCTTGCCGAGATCGATCGCACGGGGGCGCTGGACCGGCCGGTCTTCGCCCTCTTCTCCCCCACGGGCTCGGGCTACGTCAACTACGTGGCCACCGACACCTACGAGTACCTGGCGCGCGGAGACTGTGCCTCCGCCGCGATCCAGTACTCGGTGCTGCCCTCGGCCCTGTCGCTGAACCGCGTGGGAATGGGCACGCGCCAGACCCGGATGGTGATCAACGGCATCATCGATCGCCTGCTGAAGCGCCCGGTCGACCAGCGCCCACGCTTCATGATGTTCGGTGAAAGCCTGGGCTCACAGGTCAGCCAGGAGATGTTCCGCGGCCAGGGCATCACCGGCCCGACCGGCATCGGGCTTGAGGCGGCGGTTTGGATCGGAACACCGAATGCGACCAAGTGGCGCGACGAGATCTGGGGGGACCGCTCAGTGGCTCAGGTGCCGGCGATCGGACCGGGCAAGGCGTTCCTCCCCCGCGCGGTGCGCGACTGGCGAGGGCTCTCGGACGCTCAGCGCGACGAGGTGCGATACCTGCTGCTGCAGAACGGTGACGACCCGATTCCCAAGTTCGGCCCATCGTTGGTTTGGCGCCAGCCAGCATGGCTCGGACCCGACGCCAAGCGCCCGCCCGGATCGCCCAGGGGCACAGCATGGCAACCGGTGGTCACGTTCTTCGCCACGTTCCTGGACATGCAGAACGCGCTCAACCCGACGCCGGGGGACTTTGACGAAGGCGGGCACGACTATCACCGCGAGATTCCGGAGGCCATCCGCCAGGTGTTCGGGCTGCATGCCGACGACGAGCAGTTCGCCCGTATGCAGGAGGCGCTGCGCAGCCGCGACCTGCACTTCGCGGTACAGCGTGATTGGGGAGCGGCGGCCGCGGCCCCGGAGGACAAGCGCACAGAGGCCGAGGAGAAGGTCGAGAAGCGGGTTAGCGAGTGGGTCGGCCACGAGGTCACACCCGAAGAGGTGGAGAAGCTCGCGGAGTGACCGCTTGGTTAGAGGTTGTGCTGTTGGTTAGAGAATCCACGCGTGTGTTTGCTAACCAACAGCACAACCTCTAACCAGGACGCAAGGGCGCTCTGTCACGATGGGCCCGTGGAGATCGTCGACATCCCGCTTCCGCCGTCGCACCCTGCCGGGCACGGTTTGATGCGTATCCGCGCGAGTGTGGTGGACGGGCGGATCGAGCGGGCCGAGGTCGTCACCGGGCTCATGCACAGGGGCGCGGAGAAGCTGTTCGAGTCCCGCGACTACCGCCAGATCCTGTCATTGGCCAACCGCCACGATTGGTTGAGCAGTTTCGACGGCGAGATGAGCGCGGCGCGGGTCATGGAGGAGGCCCTGGGGATCCAAGTGCCCGAGCGCGCGGCGGTCCTGCGCACGGTCATCAGCGAGGTGTGCCGGATCAACCACCACCTCTTCTGGCTGGGCGAAACCGTGGCGGCACTCGGCGCAGACGCCACAACCATGCGTGCAGCCCGAGCCGACCTGACGCACGCCCTCGACCTGTTCACTGGCGCGCGTATGCACCTGATGATTGTGCGGATCGGTGGTCTGAGCCTGGACATGGACGACGGCTGGCTGGCCGGCCTCCCCCTTGAGCAGTGCGAGGCCGGGCTTGACGCGCTGGAGGCTGTGAGTCCGGCGTTGACCGGCGTGGCGTTCCTCAGCAGAGAGCAGGCCGTCGCGTTCGCCACCAGCGGGGTCGTCGCGCGAGCCAGCGGGTGGGACCGGGATCTGCGTCACTACCTGCCGCACGTGACAAGCGAAGCCGGCGACGCACAAGCCCGGATGCAGTGCCTGGCCCAGGAGGTCCGTGTCTCGTGCGACTACCTGCGCTGCGTGCAGGTCCCGGCCGGACAGATCGACACGAAACTCCCGCGCACGATCCGGTTGCCCGAGGGCGAGTACTACGGCGCGAGCGAAACTGGTTCCGGAGTCAACGGGTGGTGGATCGTGTCTCACGGGGACGTCGTCCCGTGGCGTATGAAACTGCGGTCGGCCAGCTTCAACAACGCGGCCGCGCTCGGTGCGTGCCTGCCTGGGACGCGGCTCGAGGACCTGCCGGCGGCGTTGATGAGCTTCCTGCTGGTCGCCGGGGACATGGACAAGTAGAGCCCCCGGCGCCCAGCAGAGTTACTTAGAGCAGGCCCTTCTCAGTCAGCCAGTTGGTGGCCACCGTCTCCGGGCTCTCACGGTCGATCTCGACCTGCGCGTTGAGCTGCTGGAGCTCGTCGGTGGTCAGCGCCGCTGACACGGGGTCAAGCGCGGCGGTGATCGTGTCCGTCACAGCTTCGGTGTTGAGCGCCGGCAGGATGTTCTCCGCGGTCTGCAGGCCCTTGTCGTCCTCAAGCACCACCAGGTCGTTGGCCGAGACCGAACCCGACGAGGAGAAGACGAGACCCACGTTGACCTTGCCCTGCTTGAGCGCCTGAATCGTCAACGGCCCGCCCGCGTCCAGCGGGACGAACGACCCGACCTTGACGTTGTAGGTCTCTTCCAGACCCGGCTGGCAGAAGGGCCGCTTCGGGCACTCCGGCGGGCCGCCGAGGGTGATGGGTGAGGCCTGGGAGTACTCACCGAGCTGGGTCAGCGTCGTGAGGTTGTTCTGGCTTGCGAAGTCGGAGGTCACCGCGAACGAGTTCTGGTCCTGCGCGGGCGAGGGGGTTAGTAGCGTCAGACCCTGCTGCTCGGCCAATTTCTGTGCCTCGGTGAAGGTGGCATCGGCGTCACCGCTGGCCACCTGCGCGGCGTCGGGTCCGTTGACCTCCTTGTTCAGGAACTCGGTGAGGCTGCCCAGGTACTCGGGTGTCAGTTGCACCTCGCCCTTCTCCAGAGCGGGGACGATCACCTCCCGGGTGGTCAGTTCCTTGATTGAGGCGTCGATGCCCTTGGCCTGCAGCACCTGCTGGTACATGGAGGCCAGGATCTTCGTCTCGGAGAAGTTGGTCGTCGCGATGGTCACCGGAGCGCCGCCGTCTGCCGGGGAGGCGCTGGCGTCGGTGTCACCGCCGCCAGAACTGCAGGCCGCCAGCACCAGGGCGCCGGCAGCGAGGAGGGTCAATTTCGAGAAGCGTCGCGCTGTCATGCGCCCATCCAACCACAATGCGGGTTCGCGATCGGTCCACGAACTCGCCGGGTTAGCCTAGGGGCTCGATCGAACCCTTGGAGATCCGATGCGCCGTTACCTGGCCACCCTCACCGCCGCCGCTATCGTCTCGGGCGCGGCTGCCCTTCCTGCGCAGGCCATCACCGGCGGCACACCCGATGATCAGGGTCACCCCAACGTGGGCCTGGTCGTCGCGTACGACAAGGACGGCCGCTACCGCTGCACCGGAACCCTGATCAGCGAGACGGTCGTTCTGACCGCGGCGCACTGCACAGAAGGTGTGGTCGGCAAGGTCGCGGTGACGTTCAATCCGGCGCCTAAGCTGCCGCTTCCCGTCGCCGCCGATCCGGCCAAGGGTTTCGAGGCCGCAGAGGATGGATACGTCCTGGGCAAAGCCCACACGCACCCCGCCTACTCCGGGTTCACCGACCTGAAGAACTGGAACGACGTCGGGGTGATCGTGCTGGACCAGTCCGTGACCGACCCGAAGCCCGCAGTACTGGCCCCGGTCAACTCACTCGACGCTGTGGCGCCGCCGAAACTGAGCAAGACGATCTTCACCCTCGTCGGCTACGGCGTCGAGGTTCGCAAGCCAGCCAGCGGCCCACAGAAGCCCACCCCCTTCGGATTGCCGCTCATTCGTCGAGTGACCACCTCCAACGGCCAGAAGCTCACCGACCAGATCCTGCAGATGAACGGCAACCCGAACAACATCCTCGGCGCGGGGGGCACCTGCAACGGGGACTCCGGTGGACCGGCCTTCCTGCCCAACGCCGCGGGGACCGAACAGATCGTCGGCGTCACCAGCTACGGGTACACCGCCAACTGCCGCTACATCGACGGTTACCAGCGTGTGGACATCCCGGTGGTGCAGGACTGGCTGAAGCCCTTCCTCGCGCCGGTTCAGGGCACGCTGCGCGGGGCAGTGGCCTAACCCGCCGGGATCTCCTGCATCTCCATCTCCGCGCGGGTCTGTTCCCGCAGACCCTTCGGCGTGACCCAGCGCTGAACTCCTGACAGGAACAGTTCGGCGATGATGGCCAATGCCGCGGTCAAGATCGCGCCGGCGAGGATCAGCGTGTTGTCCTGCAGGGCGAAACCGTCCACGACGTAGCGGCCCAAGCCACCGCTTCCGACCAGTGCGGCCAGCGAAGCCGTGGCCACGACCTGCACCGTGGCGGTGCGGATCCCGGCAGCGATCAGCGGGACGGCCAGGGGCACTTCGACGCGGGACAGGATCGACAGCCCGCCCATCCCCATGCCGCGCGCTGCGTCGCGCACCTCGTCATCGACACCGGCCAGACCGGTGTACGTGTTGGTCAGGACAGGCGGAATTGCGAACAACGCCAGGGCCAGGATCGCAGCCAGGTTGCCGATGCCGATCTGCGGGATCGACGCCAGGATCGTCAGTACGCCGAGGGTCGGCACTGCGCGGCCGACGTTGCCGATGTTGGTGGCCAGGAACATGCCCTTGCGCAGGTGACCGAGAGTCAATGCCACCGGCAGCGCGATGACCAGCGCGATGGCCATGGCCCACAGGCTGATCTGGATCTGCTCCCACGTGCGCACGGGAATGCCGTTCTCGCCGGTCCAGTTGGCCGGGTCCGTGAACCACTCGATGATGCCCATCACGCCGCCTGCTTCTTCGTCCAAGGCGCGGCCACACGTTCAACGACCAGCAGCAGTAGTTCGAACACCACCGCGAGCAGTACGCAACACAGAGTCGCGGTCAGGATCTGCGCGTGCCAGAAGTTGTTCTGGAACCCGGAGAGGATCAAGGTCCCGAAGCCGCCGTAGCCAACCAGTGCCCCGATGGTCACCATGCCAACGGTGCTCACGGTCGCGATCCTGATCCCGGCCAGGATCGTGGGCAAGGCCAGCGGCAGCGACACTCGCGCGAGGATCTGCCGGTCGGTCAGACCCATACCGTTGGCGGCGTCGAGCACGTCGCTGGGCACCTGCTGCAGGCCGACCACGATGTTGCGCAATACGACCAGCAGCGCATACACCGCCAGCGCGATGATGACCGTCCAGGGGCTGAGCCCGAACACCGGCCACAGCAATGAGATCAGGGCCAGCGAGGGGATTGTGTAGAGGATCCCGGACAGGCCCAAGATCGGTCCGGACAGCACAGGTGCCTTACGGATGAGCATCGCCAATGGGATCGCCACGATGATCGCGAGCACCACCGAAGCCACCGTCAAGAAGATGTGCTCCTGACCGGCCGCGACCAACTCCTCCCAGTTGTTCTGGACGTACTTCCAGGACAACCAGGGGTTACTCGCGTCGGCGAGCACATCCAGCATGTGCCCGACCGTAGCGCAGATCGCTGCACGCAGGGACCCCCTGCGGTACGGTCGCGCCATGATCTCCCTGCAGGACGTCACCAAGCAGTACCCCGACGGCACGGTCGCGGTGCACAACCTGAACCTGGAAGTGGACGAGGGCCTGATCTGCGCGCTGGTCGGCCCGTCCGGGTGCGGCAAGACCACCACCATGCGGATGATCAACCGGCTGATCGAACCGACCGGCGGCAGCATCCAGGTCGCCGGCGAGGACGTGACAGCCCTTGATGTGCAGGAGTTGCGACGCCGCATCGGCTACGTCATCCAGAACGCGGGCCTGTTCCCGCACTACACCGTGAGGCGAAACGTGGCCACGGTCTGCCGCCTGCTGGGCTGGGACAAGGCGAAGATCGCCACTCGCGTGGACGAGATGTTGGAACTGGTCGACCTCGACCCGGACACGTTCGGCGACCGCTACCCGCACCAGCTCTCCGGCGGGCAGCGCCAGCGCGTCGGCGTGGCACGGGCACTCGCCGCGGACCCCCCGGTGATGCTCATGGATGAGCCCTTCGGCGCCGTCGACCCGATCGCGCGCGAGCGTCTGCAGGACGAGTTCCTCGCGCTTCACGCCAGGGTGCGCAAGACCGTGGTCCTGGTCACCCACGACATCGACGAGGCCGTCAAACTCGGCGACCGGATCGCGGTGATGAAGCAGGGCGGCTATTTGGAGCAGTTCGACCGGCCCGCGGTGATCCTGGGATTCCCGACCTCGGACTTCGTCGCTGATTTCGTGGGCTCCGACCGGGCGATCAAGCGCCTTCGCGTCAGTGCCATCCCGGTGGCCGCGCTTGGACCGGACACTGTGGAACCCGGGGACGGTGTGATCGACGTGGCGCAGGACTCTTCCATGTACGACCTGCTGGCCGCTGTGCTGCAGTCGCCGACGAGCCTGGCCCGGGTCACACCGGGCGGGCAAGCCGTGCGGATCGCCGACATCGACCGGTTGATGCAGGCGTCTCAGGCTTGATCGGGGGGCTGCGTCTGGCCGCCAGTGCCTTGGATTGTCGCGTTGTTACGGCCCGCGAATCTCCACTGTCGCGTTGTTGCCGATTCCAACCCCGAAACTCAGCAACAAGACAACAACCGGCCAGGCCGGCCCGCAACAACGTCACAAACGAAGAGGCGCAGGGTTACTTCCCGCCGTGCTCGCGGATGTAGGTGGCGAAACGGGCCACGAACAGAGGCTCAAGGTCGCCGACCTGCTCGTGACCGAAGGCCTCCTTGGCCGCGTTGATCAACCCGACCAGCGAGCCGGAGATGTCGCCGAGTGACCCGCCCTCGTCGGACACGTTCTCCAGGGACTGGGTGTGGGTCAGCAGGTCGTAGAAGAAGCTGATGTCGTGGCGTTTCTCCGCAAGTTCGAACGCCTGGTGTCGCAGTTCTTCGTACGGGAGATCCTCAAGAGCCTGGGCCATGCCCCGACTCTAGCCGACCCTCGGATGCACCCAATCGGCGCTGGAGTCGGTGTCGGTGTGCCCGTCATCATCGTCGTCGGAATCGCCCTTGATCCGGCAGATCCGCTCCAGCCACAGGGCAGCTGCAACAACCCCGAGGCCTGCGATGACCGCGGCCAAGGAGGCGTAACCGCGGTACCGGGAGATCTCGATGAACCACTGTCCGGCGAACCACACGAGGAAGCCCGCGTACACCCCTGTTGCAATCGCACCGGTTCGAGAGGCCGCCATCGCCAACGCCGCCGTGCGTGCTGCCACGAACGGGTCGACTGGGCCTTCACTGAGTTTGCGTCGCATCCCGAACGCCCAGATGACCAGCGCGATCGCGAGGATGAACAAGGTTGCCGGTGCGGTCCAAGGAACAGGCACCGTGCGTCCGGCGATCCGGTCGATCAGGTCGGCGACGACCCAGCCACCCACCGCGCCGAGGACACCGAGTGTGACTAGCAGGCGCGCGCTGGTCGGTGTCACGGCTCCACTGTACGCAGATGCCGGCCGATCCGGCGAACGCCGTCGTCGGACAGCAGTGCCCGGACCTCGGCAACCGTGCGGCCGTCCGGTAGCCGGAATTCAGGGTCTATCTGCGCCCACGGGATCATCACGAACGCTCGTTCCGCTGCCCGCGGGTGGGGCAAAGTCAGTTCAGGTTCAACCCTGACCAGATCCCCGTAGGCCAGCACATCCACGTCCAGCGTTCGCGCCCCCCAACGCACCTGCCGCGTGCGGGCCTTCCCCTGTTCAGCGCGGTGTGCAGCCGCCAGCACCTGCTCAGGTGTTTGGTCTGTGTCCAGTACGACCACGGCATTGAGGTAGTCCGGCTGCTCGGGTCCGCCGACCGGGTCCGTCTCGTACACCTGCGACACCGCGGCGATCAGGCCCAGTTCAGCCAGAACCTCGACGGCGAACTGCAGCGCGTCAAGGCGGTCGCCGAGGTTGGCGCCGATCGACAGCGCGACCCGGGTCATCTGGTGATCCGCACGACCACGTCGTCGAAGATCTCGGTGACCGGGGCGTACGGCTTGTGGATGGTGACGCTGACCTGCTCGACGCCGTCGAAGGCAAGGACGCGTTCGGCGATCCTGGCCGCCAGCGTCTCGATGAGTTGGAACGGGGGGCCGCTGATGATCGCCGCCACCTGCGTGCTGACCGCGCCATAGTCGACCGTGCGGGTCAAGTCGTCGGTGGCCGCTGCCGCGGACGTATCCACGTGCATCTGGACGTCGACGGCGAAGGTCTGCCCGATCTCGCGCTCGAACGCCAGAACCCCGTGGAAACCCCGCGCCTTGATCCCCATGACGCTGATGGTGTCGCTCATGTCGCCTCCTGCCACGCTTGTGCGACCTTAATCGCATCCATGCTGCCCACCACATCATGGACCCGCACACCCCAGACCCCGCCCATGGCCGCCAGCGCACTGATCGACGCCGTCGCGATGTCGCGCTCGGATGTGGGCCGGGCTTGACCGTCGTCCTCCAGCAAGGCCCCCAGGAAACGTTTGCGG
The DNA here is from genome assembly GCA_963818505.1 of uncultured Actinomycetota bacterium. Taxonomy (GTDB): domain Bacteria; phylum Actinomycetota; class Actinomycetes; order S36-B12; family UBA10799; genus JADKAV01. The sequence continues at coordinate 1,177,425 of CAWFSJ010000005.1, read as the reverse complement.
GAGGCACCCACGAGAACGCGAGGTCCGATCTGCTGCAACCGCGGCAGGCCCGCGAGCAACTCCCAGTTGTGGTGAGCCTCCTTGGCGAAACCCAGACCCGGATCCAGGATGACGCGCCGTGGATCGATTCCGGCGGCCTGGCACGCCTGCAGGCGTTCCTCCAGGGCCGCGGCGACTTCCTCGAGAACATCGCAGTAGGCGGTGAAGTCCTGCATGAACGCCGAATGGGCGCGCCAGTGCATGGCCACGTAATCCACGCCCAAGTCGGCCACTGTCTCGAGAATCCCCGGGTCGGCAAGTCCCCCGCTCACGTCGTTGACCATCCGCGCGCCGGCACCAACACAGGCCCGGGCTACAACCGAGCGGGTCGTGTCGATGCTCACAGCGATGCCTTCCGTCGCCAGCCCCGCAACAACCGGAACGACCCGCTCGAGTTCGGTCTCCAGGCTCACTCGTTGCGCACCCGGACGGGTCGACTCACCGCCGACGTCGATCCACGCGGCACCCTGCTTGGCCATACGCCGGCCAGCGTCGACGGCGTCCTGGGCGTCAACGAACCGCCCGCCGTCGCTGAACGAGTCGGGCGTGACGTTGAGCACGCCCATGACCAGCGTCATCGCGCGAGGATCAAGGACATCGCCTCGGCGCGGGTGGCGGAGTCGCGCAGTTGGCCGCGCACAGCGCTGGTGGTCGTGCTGGAACCGGGCTTGTGGATACCGCGCATGGCCATGCACAGGTGCTCGGCTTCGATCACCACGATGACACCCCTGGGGCGCAGTATCTGTTGCAGGGCATCAGCGATCTGGGTGGTGAGGCGCTCCTGAACCTGTGGGCGTTTGGCGTAGACGTCCACAAGGCGGGCCAGTTTGCTCAGGCCCGTGATCCGGCCGTCGTCGGCCGGGATGTAACCGACATGGGCTTTGCCGAAGAAGGGGACGAGGTGGTGTTCGCAATGACTCCATAACTCGATGTCGCGCACCAGCACGAGCTCGTCGTGGGCCAGGTCGAAGGTCGTGGTCAGGACCTCATGCGGGGACTGCCGCATGCCGGCGAACACTTCGGCGTACATGCGGGCCACCCGGGCCGGGGTGTCCTGCAGGCCGTCACGCTCGGGGTCGTCGCCCACGGCGTAGAGCAGTTCACGGATCGCCGCCTCGGCACGGGGCTGGTCGTAGGGCGGGATCTCACGGTCAGGCATGCTGATCGGATCGGTCATTCGTCCAGTCTGAAGGATGACGGGCCAGTACGCAGCCGGGCGGTGTGTCGCGAGAGCCCGCGAGCGGGTCCCGGCGCACTACGCTCGCACAATGGCGGTCAGCAGCAGTCGCAGGGCGCGGGCTGCCCGGCGCCGGAAACGGCGGATGGACAGCGTTGAGCACGACCTTGACGACGACAACTGGGAGTCGCTGGTTCAGGCGTGGGGCGGGTGCGCGTACTGCGGTGCCGAGGGGACCGCTTTGCAGCGCGACTGTGTCCTTCCGATCTCACGTGGCGGGCGCTACACCCTGACCAACGTCGTGCCCGCTTGCCCGTCGTGCAACGCGAGCAAATGCAATCAGGAGGTGACCAGCTGGTTGCGGCGCAAGCGCCTCGACGAGCGGGCTTTCCTGATCCGTCACACCGGTGTCCTGGCGGAACTGACCGGCGGTGACCAGGCCTAGATCTGCTGATCCGGGCTTGGAACACCAACTCCTGAGCCGTTGCCGTTGGAGCCCGCGGGGTACTCGACGGGACCGCGCTCGTGCGGGCGGCGCCGCGCCGATCCGGTCCAGGCAGGCCTTGCATCGCGCCGGCGCAGTTCGGCGAAGATCTGGGCCACCTGCTCCTTGTCGAGGGTCTCCTTCTCGAGCAGCTCCATGACCAGCCGGTCGAGGATGTCGCGGTTGTCGAAGAGGACCTCGTAGGCCTCTTGGTGTGCCTGCTCGATCAACGAGCGGACCTCCTCGTCGATGGCCGCTGCGATCTCCTCGGAGTAGTCGCGCACGTGACCCATGTCGCGGCCCAGGAATACCTCGTTCTGCTCCTGGCCGTACCGGATGGCACCGAGGCGTTCGGTCATGCCGTACTGGGTGACCATCGCGCGGGCCACGGCGGTCGCCTTCTCGATGTCGTTGGAGGCACCGGTGGTCGGGTCGTGGAAGACCATCTCCTCGGCGGCGCGCCCCCCGAGCATGTAGGCGAGCTGGTCGAGCATCTCGTTGCGGGTCGTGGAGTACTTCTCCACGTCGGGCAGCACCATGGTGTAGCCCAATGCCCGGCCGCGCGGCAAGATCGTGATCTTGTGTACCGGGTCGCTGTTCGGCAACGCTGCGGCGACCAGTGCGTGGCCGCCCTCGTGGTAGGCGGTGATGCGCTTCTCGGCCTCGTTCATCAGGCGGGTGCGCTTCTGCGGCCCGGCGACGACGCGGTCGATCGCCTCGTCGATGGCCTCGGGCGTGATGAGGCTGCGGTTCTCCCGCGCGGTCAGCAGAGCAGCCTCGTTGAGCACGTTCGCGAGGTCGGCACCGGTGAAGCCTGGCGTGCGCCGGGCGATGTTCATCAGGTCGATGCCCGGCGTGATCGGCTTGCCCTTGATGTGGACCTTGAGGATCTCCTCGCGTCCCTTCAGGTCCGGGCGCTCCACGGCGATCTGACGGTCGAAACGTCCCGGGCGCAACAGCGCCGGGTCGAGGATGTCGGGACGGTTCGTGGCGGCGATGAGGATCACACCGCCGGACACATCGAACCCGTCCATCTCGACCAGCAACTGGTTCAGGGTCTGCTCGCGCTCGTCGTGACCGCCACCGAGACCGGCACCACGGTGGCGGCCGACCGCGTCGATCTCATCGACGAAGATGATGGCCGGGGCGTTGGTCTTGGCCTGCTCGAACAGGTCGCGCACCCGGGATGCACCCACACCGACGAACATCTCGACGAAGTCAGAACCGGAGATCGAGTAGAACGGCACACCGGCCTCGCCTGCCACGGCCCGGGCGAGCAGAGTCTTACCGGTTCCGGGAGGTCCGTAGAGCAGCACACCCTTGGGAATCTTGGCGCCAACGGCCTGGAACTTCGCCGGCTGGGCGAGGAAGTCCTTGATCTCCTCGAGTTCCTCGACCGCTTCGGCTGCACCGGCGACGTCGGCGAAGGTCGTCTGCGGCATGTCCTTGGTGATGACCTTCGCCTTGGACTTGCCGAAGTTCATGATCCGGGAGCCGCCACCCTGCATCTGACTCATGAAGAAGAACAGCAGCAAGACGATGAGTACGACGGGCAGCAGGGATACCAGCAGCGTGACGAAGATGTTGTCGCGCGGGACCTCGACGGTGTAGCCGTCGGGCAGCTGGCCGGCGTCCTTCTTGGCCTGCAGTTGGTTCTGAAGTTCGATCCCCTGGCCGGTGATGTACTCGGAGCGGACCTCGGTGCCGTCCTGCAGCGTGATTTCGATGCGCTGTTCGCGGTCGATCAGCTTGGCCTGCTTGGCCTGGTTCTGCTCGATGTAGTCGACGGCCTGCCACGTGTCGACGTCCTTGACCCCGCCCACATTGGACACCAAAGAACTGCCGAGCAGCACCAGAAGTACTGCCAGCAGGATCCATAACAGCGGCCCACGCGCCAAGCGCTTCATATCCATCCCTTCGAGGATAGAACGGTGGGCAACCGGGCGCTCATTCCCGTCCCACGAAACTGGTTTCTGCTCATGTGTACTTTTGCGGTTGGGGCCACCCCTTGATCAACCAGAAACGAACGCCATTAAGCCGCAAACCGGGCAAACCGCCGCCAAATCCGACCTTTTCGGGTTGATCTTGTACGGATCGGGCCTGCTTCCGACCTGAAATGTACGCCTACGCCTCGTAGACCTTCGGGGAGAGCCTCGCCACGCAATCCAGATTGCGATACTTCTCCGCGTAGTCCAAGCCGTAGCCCACGACGAAGTCGTTCGGGATATCGAACCCCAGATAGGCCACCTCGACCTCGGTGCGCATGGCATCCGGTTTGCGCAGAAGGGTGAGGACCTCCACGCTGGCAGCCCCACGCGAGCGCAGGTTTCGCAGCAGCCAGGACAGGGTGAGCCCGGAGTCGAGAATGTCCTCCACGATCAGCACATGCCGGCCGCCGAGGTCGGTGTCGAGGTCCTTGAGGATCCGCACGACCCCGGAACTCTTCGTGCTCGAGCCGTAGGAACTGACGGCCATCCAGTCCATCTGCACCGAGATGGACAGGGCGCGCACGAAGTCGGCGACGACCATGACCGCACCCTTCAGGACGCCGACGATCAGTAGGTCCTTGTCACCGTAGTCCCGGTCCACCTGCGCGGCCAACTGCGCCAAACGCTCACGCAACTGATCGGCGGTGATGAGAACGCCGTCCAACTCCCCCTCCACGTCGTCAACGCGCACTGTTCCTCCTGGGCGCTCGGTGCAGGACTACCTTGTCAGACTTTCGCAGCGCGCGAACACCACCTGGCAGATCGATCGGACCTTGACCCTTCCAGCGCTCGACCAGCGAGGCAACGGCGACCAGGTGATCGCGCGTGATCGCCCCGGGGGGACTGCCGGCGGCCAGTGCCATCCGCCGCAGGACACGAAGCCGTACAGCCCGGGGCAGGTCCAGTTGGGCGACGTCCACAGCTACAGGGTCTTGATCGAATTCGACCCGGCCGGCCCACTCATCCAACGCCACGTTGTCCTCGCGCAGCAGCGCAGCCGACCGAGCCAGACCGAGCACCACGTCCGCACCCAGGTCGGCCTGCAACTGCGGCAGGCTGTCGCTGCGCACCCTCACCCGCGCGAAACCCAGCTGGCTGTTGTGCGGGTCCTCGTGGGGTACCAGGCCCGCCTCGCGGCAGGCTTCCCGGACCACGTCGCGCCGCAGGTCAAGCAGCGGTCGCCGCAGGTCGGCACTCGCCGGCGCCATCGCCGCAAGGCTGCGCGCACCGGAGCCTCGCGCCAGGCGCAGCAGCACGGTCTCCGCCTGGTCGTCCAGGGTGTGGGCCAGCAGCAGAGCCTGCGCACCGGTCTGCCCGGCGACCTCGCGCAGAGCCGTGTACCGAGCAGTGCGCGCGGCCGCCTCCATCCCCCCGCGTGTGCCGACCTCGACGCGGCGCACCACAACCGGCTCAAGCCCGAGGCCCCGGCATTGATCGGCCGCCACCCCGGCCACCTCAGCCGAACCGGACTGCAGCCCGTGGTCGATGACCACCGCCCCCGCACGGTGTCCGCTGATCGCCGTCCCAGCGGCGAGGGCCAGGGAATCGGCACCACCGGAACAAGCGACGAGGACCAGGTCGTCAGCAGCCAGGTCCGACAAGTTGTCCCGCACGGCCCGCCGCACAGCAAGCAGCGCCGGGCCGGCCTTCAGGTCCGGCGAAGCCACAGTTGCGGGTTCTCGATCTCGGCGCGGCTCGGCAGGTTCGCCGCCGACTCCCAGACGAGGTTGAGCCGGGGCATTCCCCCCTCAGCCAGCACCGCGCGCACGAAGGTCGCACCTTGGGCGTACTGCCTGGCTTTAAGATCCATCCCCAGCAACCGCCGCAGGAAGCCCTCCCACCCGGAGGTCCCCGCCGCACGCCTCTGCTGGAACGCCGCGCGGATGAACCTGACCGTGGGGATCGCCTTGGGCCCTACGTCGTCCATCACAACGTCGGCGTGGCCCTCTGAGCAGGCTCATGACGGCGGTCAGACGGTCGAACACCGCCTTCTGCTCAGGGGTTTGGAACGCTCCGATGATGCCGTCGGGTTCGTCGCCGGAGCGCATGGCCTTGACCGCCGCGGCCAGTCGGCCGAACAACTCCTGGGTGGTCATGTCGGCAAGCCGCATGTACTCGTGGATGTTGTCCAGCAAGTGGTTGGTCAACCACGGCGCGGCCGCGAACTGGATCCGGTGGGTCTGTTCGTGCACACACACCCACAACCGGAAATCACGCGGGACCACGTCGAGGTGGCGTTCGACCGCCACGATGTTCGGTGCTACGAGCAGCAACCGCGGGTCGTCCTCGGTGAAGATCTCGAACTGCCCGAGCACCCGCGAACCCACGAAACCGAGCACGAGGCCAAGTTGGGCTCCGGTCAACCTCGCGCCCACGTTGCGCGTCAAGGCCGAGGACGACTCCAGACGCTCGGTCAGGGGTTCGCTGATCCGCTGGAAACTGTCGATGTTCGAGCGGATCCATTCCGGACGGTCGACAACCTTGACGTCGCTGGCCAGGTAGGCATCGAGCCCTGTGGTCTCCTGGACCAGCGGTGTCGCCTCGTTGGCCAAGTAGTACAGCTCGGCGACCACCCGGTCGGCTTCTTCGGGTGTCAGCTTCGGACCGCCGCCCACCACCTTGGAACCCAGCGCAGCGGCGAGGTTCCAGTCAACGGGGTCCGGCATGCCTGAACCCTAACCCGGGGGCCCAGGGCGCCCTGGTTAGAGGTTGTGGTCCTGGTTAGCGAATCCACGCGTTGTTTTGCTAACGAACAGCACAACCTCTAACCAGGACCGGATTCCTCGCCAGGCAGGCCGGTGGTGTCGTCCATGTGGCGCAGCGAGGGCAGGAACCACGACCACACGCCCACAACCGTGACCCCGGCGGCCATGATCAGGAAGGCCTGCTGCAGGCCCAGGAACTCCACCATCGGCCCGCTGATCAAGTAGCCGATCGGGCCCGAGACGTACGCAGCCGAGGTGAGCAGACCGACAACCCGGCCTCGCATCCGGCCCGGTGAGCGGTGCTGGATCATCAGGTTCACCACCGGCCCGACCGGACCGTAGAAGAGCCCGGCGAGCACGGCGAAGACCACCAGCAGCACGAAGGGCGGCAACAACGCCATGCCCAGCACCGCGAAACCGGCACCTGACATGGCGGTCACGAAGGCCAGGCGACGACTGAAACGGTCACCGATGCCGCCGTAGAGCAGCGCACCCACGATGCCTCCGGCCGACAACGCCATGACCGTGATGCCCAGGCGCTCGGGCTGCCCGAGGTCTTCGAAGTAGACCGGGAGCACGACCCCTTCGACCGGCAGCCAGAACCCGACGATCACCATGCTCACCAAGGCAACAGTGCGAAGGACCCGGTCGTCCCAGACGAAGCGGACACCTTCCACCGTCGACGCCCAGACCCCGGATGGCCGTTCATGTTCAGCGGGTCGGCCGGCGCCGGGGACCCGGACACCGAACATGATGAGCGCCCCGACCAAGAACATCGCCGCGGACAGCCAGAAGGTGGTGGTCGCACCGAAGAACCCGATCGCCAACCCTCCGACCCCGGGCCCGATGAGGTAGGCAGCACCCCAGATCGCCTCGTGGATTCCGTTGGCGCGTTCCAGGCCCAGACCGGCAGTGCGGGCCGCTTCGGGCAGCATCGACTCGCGAGCGCTGATCCCCGCCGGGTCGAACACGGCCCCGAGTACCGCGAGTGCTGCCAATGGCCAGAACGTCAGGTCGAACCAGATGCTCAAGATCGGCACCAGCGCGACGGAGGTCATGGACAACAGGTCGGACACCACCGCGACCTTGCGCCTGCCGACCATGTCCACGAAGACACCCGCGAACAAGAACGAGACCAGCAATGGCAGGGCGGTTATCGCGCCGAGCAGGCCTGCCGCACTGGCCGAGCCCGTCAATTCCAGGATCAGCCAGGGGAAGGCGATCATCGAGATCCCGTTGGCCGTACCGCTGAACACCGTCGCGGACTCCAGCGCCACGAAGGGCAACCAACGCCGGCCGGGGATCACCATGTCGGCATTCTCGCCTCCGCGTTATCACCCAGCGGCAGGCGGCTCGCAGATCGTTCGCAGCACCAGCTCGAGTTCCGCGGTCGCCTCTGCGATCTTCTGTCCTGCCGGTTCGTGCCAACCGGGACCGAGTTCGTGGGGATCGGGGATGTCATCCGGATGTGGCTCGTCGCCGGCCTTGCGCCGCCGGAATCTGCCCTGCGGTTCGACCGGAGCCGGCGCAGGTGCCAGTCCGCGAGCCGCATCGAGCTCAGCCACAAGCCAAGCCTGCGTTTGTTCCCCCACTTCGGGCAGGGGCACCACGAACAGGCGCGGATCACCTTCCTCGAACCGTTCAGTCCAGCCTTGCGGGTCTGCGGCGCGCTGTTCCGCCGCCTCGAGCATGCCCGAGGAGACCAGCCAGGCCGAAAGCCTGCCGGCCTGCACAATCGTGAAGGTCTTGGCCCGCGCGCCGGGGTCCAAGGCCATCACCGTGGCTTGGTGACCGCGCGCCGCAGTCAGGACCAAATCAGCCCACTCGACGAGTTCCGCGGTCAAAGCCTGCGATTGGTGCTCCGACTCCCGCTCACGCAGTGCGGGGGCCATCGAACAAGCGGGGGCCCCGACGACCGCGTTGGTGCCGGCGGAACGGACCTCCACCCCGGCGATCCGGGCGTCGGTCAGCAGCGCGGCGGCCGACGGCGACCGGCAGATGTTGGCTGTGCAGACGTACAGGATTCTCACACGGACCCCCTCGGCGCCATTGTGCACTGTGTCGCCAGTATGGGAAACACCGCCAGTTTGTGGCCAAAGGTCCTCGCTCGGGAGCAAACTGGTATCACCACGGGAAGGGGTGTCCATGATGATCAGCGGACGCTGGGTCGCGGCACTCGTTGTGGCAGTTCTGCCGGGAATGGGCATGGTGACCGCGCCGGGGACGGCCACAACAGTCAGCGAGCGCATCCCCGGCAGGACTCTGGTCGTCAAGGTCGCCGGCACGTCGGGTACGCCTGCGACCGTCAAGATCACTGGGCCGAAGGGTTTCTCCACGCGGCTCGCGGTCAGTGGTCGGCAGCGCCTGAAGAACCTGTCCCCGGGCCGGTACACCCTGACCGCGTTGAAGGTGGGGAAGGCCAAAGCCACCGACCGCGTGCAGACGGTCCGCGTGCGCAAGGCGGCCGGGGCCAAGGTGCAGTTCCGTTACCGCGTCACACCCCCTGACGTCACACCGCCCGGGCCGGTCACGAACCTGCGCGTGGTGCAGGTGAGCGCCACGTCCATCCGGCTCGCGTGGACCAACCCGCCGGATGGGGATTTCCTGCAGGTGCAGGTGCGCCGCTCGGGCGGGACGGGCGCCGAACCCGGGGACCTTGTGCTTGACCAGGACGGTAAGGGCCTGGTCGAGACGGGCCTGGTCCCGAACACCGACTACACGTATGCCGTGGCCACCGAGGATGAGACAGGCAACCTGTCCGCGGAGGTCTCGATCAAGGTGCGCACGCTGGCGTAGTGGTCACCCGGTGTCCACCGCCGACTGGCCTGCCCCAGCCCGGACCGTAGATTCACACCGTGGCTGAACTGCTCCTCGGGCGCGCACCCGAGACCAACACCGACGTGAGCGTGGCGACCGACGACCTGGTCACCCATGCCGTGATCGTGGGAATGACCGGGTCGGGCAAGACCGGCCTGGGGATCGGACTGATCGAGGAGTGCCTCAACGCCGGCGTCCCGTGTCTGCTCATCGACCCCAAGGGCGACCTGACGAACCTCGCGCTCGTGTTCGCGGGCTTGAGCGGTCCGGAGTTCGAGCCCTGGGTCGACCCGGCCCAAGCCAAAGCCACCGGGGTCACCGAATTCGCCGCCGCGCAGGCCACGATGTGGAAGGACGGCCTGGCACCGTGGGGAATCGCCGAGCCACAGATGGCCGAGTTCAAGGCCAAGTTCGACGTCGCGATCTACACCCCGGGCAGCAATGCCGGTATCCCCCTCAACGTCCTCGGGTCGCTGCAGGCGCCGCAGACCGACGACCAGGAGGTCGTCACCGACGAGATCGAGGGCTACGTCACCAGCCTGCTGTCGGTGGTGGGAATCAGCGCAGACCCTCTGAGCAGCCGCGAGCACATCCTGCTGTCCAACCTCATCGCGTCGGCGTGGGCGGCCGGCGAGGACATCGACCTGCCGACCCTGCTGGCCCGCGTCAACCAACCCCCGATGCGCAAACTCGGCGTGTTCGAGCTCGACGAATTCTTCCCCCCGAAAGAGCGCCTGGCCTTCGCAATGAGGCTCAATGCGGTGCTCGCCGCACCCACTTTCGCCAACTGGATCACCGGCCAGCCCATCGATATCGCCTCCATGCTGTGGACCCCCGACGGCAAGCCCCGCGCCGCCATCGTCACCACCGCGCACCTGTCGGACGAGGACCGGCAGAGCGCCACCTCGCTGGTGTTGAGCAAGTTCGTCACCTGGATGCGCAGGCAGAGCGGGACCACGGATCTGCGCGCACTGCTCTACATGGACGAGGTCGCGGGTTACCTGCCGCCCACAGCCAACCCCCCGACGAAGAAGCCGATCATGCTGCTCATGAAGCAGGCGCGCGCGTTCGGCGTCGGTGTTGTGCTGAGCACGCAGAACCCCGTGGACGTCGACTACAAGGCCATCAGCAACGCAGGCACCTGGTTGATCGGGCGGCTGACCACCGAGAACGACAAGGCGCGTTTGCTGGAGGGCATGTCGAGCGCGGCGGGCGGAGTCGATGTCAAAGCCATCTCCGAGCAGATCTCGGGGTTGGGCAAGCGGCAGTTCCTCGTGCGCAAAGCGGGCGCCAACCAGCCCGAACTGTTCGCCACCCGCTGGGCGCGGTCGTACCTGCGCGGGCCGATGACCCGCGACCAGATCCAGCAGGTGATGGCCAGTGCGCCGGTCGCTGGCCAAGCGCCAGCCGTGCCCGAAGAGGTCCCCGAAGAGGTCCCCGAACCCGCCGCTGCTCACGACGAGACTCCGGTCATGCCAGCCGTGGCCGACGGCACCACCGTGTCCTACCTGGACCCGGCCGCGGCATGGGCCGCTCAGGTGGGGGCTGTGGCCGCGGCATCCACCGGACCCCGGCTCGAGGCCGCTGCCGTCGCGCGGGTGGTCTTGCGTTACCAGTTGGCCAAGGCCGACCTCACCCACGACGAGGAGTACGAAGCGGTCATCCACCCACTGCCCGAGCAGACCGTTTCGATGAGCCCACTGGCCGTCGACTACGACGACCGCGACCTGTTGGCTACAGCGCCTGCCAACGCCCGGTACGTGATCCCGGCGGCGAAGATCGGGCAGAAGACCTATTGGACAACTCTGCAGAAGGACCTCGCCGATCACCTGGTCGCCAGCGAGGCGATGCAGATCCAGCACAACCCCGACCTCAAGCTCTACTCACGCGCCGGCGAGTCACCGGAGGACTTCGCGGTGCGATGCCAGCAGGCCGCGATGGCCGAAGCCGACAAGAAGGCGGTGGTTCTGCGAACCAAATACGAAACCAAGTTGCGCACGTTGCAGACGCGACTGAACACCGCGTCCAGCCAGGCCCAGCAGGCCAGTGCCGCCGCCAGTTCCTCGATCATGGACTCAGCGGCCTCAGTGCTGGGCGGGTTCTTGAGCGGGAGGCGTTCGGTCTCGTCGATCAGTGCCGCCGCCCGGCGGACCCAGAACGCGAACGCCCGGGCGCAGACCGCCCAGGCGAAGGTGGGCGATGTCCACGCGCAGATGCAGGACCTGGAGACCGAACTCACCGGCGAACTGGCCGCATTGCACGCCGAGTGGGAGGCCAAGGCCGCCAGCATCGAGCCCATCGAGGTGGCCTTGAAGCGCACCCAGATCCGGGTCACCGACCTTCGGCTGGTGTGGATCCCGGTGGTGTGACTGCCGATGCCGCGGGGCGCGGTCAAAGTAGACGATCAGCGCACGCATCGCGCCCGGAGGGGGAAGTTGTCGGGGAGCACGCACAAGGAGCCACGCGCGAGTGTGGCCCTGGCTCAACCCGGATGGCAGCGCAGCGACTGGTACACCTCTGCGAGCTGAAGGACGACTCGGGACTTCGCCAAACGACTACCGCGACACCCGGTCTTCGAGCCGCTGGCACGGGGTCCAGCGGATACACGTGCAGTTGCGGAAGGCCCCCGTTCGCGGTGGGGGGGCAAACACTACTTCCCGCCGACGTCGCTCAACACGGAGTTCTTTCTGGACAGCGACACCCACACAACCTGCCCGCGGAAAGGCACGCGAACTGCAGCGTCCGACGGGCCCCACTTAACTGTGTGAACCCCACCAACGCCGGGCACGCCGGACTACTGCGCGGTGCCCTGGGCCTGCATCACCGTAACCAGTTGCTTCGTGTCCTCCGCAGTCCATCCCGGTGGCTGGGTCATCGCGGCCCATGCCTCCGCGTTGGACTGCGGTGAGTACATATGACCGTGCCCGACCGGCACCGATCCCGCGGCCGGCAGATCCAAGGCGACCTGCCACATCGTCACGATCGGCACCCAGGTCATCTCGGCGGAGATGTCCGGGCCGCGTTGCCCCTCGAGCAGCCACTCCGGCTCCTCGAACGCGAGGTCCTGGCTGAAGAACACAACGGGGTCCGACGAATGCTGCAGGTACACCAGCCGGGTCGGTCCCCAGTCCGCCGTCATGACATCGTCGATCTCAGAACCGGACGAGGTGAATTGAACCGTCCGACCGTCCTCGAAAGTCGGCAACCACGCCGGGCTGTCGGGGTTGCGGTCGGCCTCGAGTTCGTCGTGCAGGGGGTTGACGAAGGGCGGTCCGGACATGAACGCCCCGTCGATGGGTTCATTGACCAGGTTGACCGAGGTGAGAATGCTCTCCACGCCGTACGAGCCCAGCGACAGCCCATAGAGGTACAACTGCGGCCGCGAGTCCGCCGGTAGCGTCGACCAGTAGTCGTGGACGGTGTTGAACACCGTCCGCGAGGTCTCCCTGACAGCCTGCTGGTCAGCCAGCAGCGAGATCCAACTCGGAAGGAACGAGTACTGCACACCAGCGATGGCCGTGTCGCCGTTCCACATGTACTCGACCGGATCGACGGCCATCGGGTCCAGGAAGCCGGTACCGGTGGTGGTCGCCACGACGAGCACCTCGCGGTCGAAGGCGCCGGTCCGCTTCAACTCCTCGAGCAGCAGATCCGCCCGGCCCTGCAACGTGGGTTCGGTGTCCAGACCGACGTACGCGCGGATCGGCTCGATGGCCCCGCCGCCGGTGAACTCATTGATCTGCTCGACCGTCGGCCCGGTGCCGGTGAAGTCGCGGCCCTTGCGACCCAGCGACTCCCAGCTCACCAACGACTCCGACCCACCCGAACGCAGCGTCGAGGTGGTCTGCACGGTGCCTTCGGTGGTGGCGGTGTCACGCACCGAGAACATGGCGTTCGCACCGTCGAAGAAGCCGCGGACCAGCACACCGGTGACCAACGACCACAGCAGAACCACGATCACCCCGACGCTGACACCCTGCGCCAACCGTGGCGGGAGGACGCGCGCGAGCAAGCGGGTACCGAAGACCGCGAGTTTGCGCAGGGAGCGCGCGATGATCAGGATCAGCCCGGCGACAACCACGGTGACCAGCAGGATGATCGGCCACATGGTGGGCGAAACGGCCGGCTTGTCGAAGATGCGGCGAACCTCGTTCTGCCATCCGACGAACTGCCACGCAGCGGAGACGACGACCAGCGCCAGAAAGACATAGGCCGCACCCTTGAGCCACTTGGTGATCGAGGGCCGCGGGGTCGGGATCTCCAGGTATCGCCACAGTGTCTGCACCCCGACACCAATCAGGTACCCGATCGCGATCGTGATGCCCGAGGCGATCCCCTGGACGTAGCCGGCCCGGGGCAGCAAAGAGGGGAATAGCGAGAAGGCGAAGAAAAGCGCCGCGAACGCCATCCCGACGCCGCTGAACCGCAGCGAGAAGACCTTGGGCGAAGAGGAGGGGGCCTTCTGAACAGCTGGCGGCGTTTCGGTGGCCGTGGCCATGCGGTCTCCGTGTGGTTGTCGGGTCAATCTGCAGCAACGGTACCCGTCGATCATCCTGCCTCTGGTCGGTCACCCACTGGAGGTGACAGGATTACCCCATGCCTGGCCCGATTGAGATTCACCAGGATGTCGCCGCACCAGCCGACGTGGTGTGGAAGCCGATCACGGACATCGAACACTGCCCGCAGTTCATCTCGGGTATCGAGTCTGTGCAGGTCCTCACCGCTGACCAGGAATTCGGGGTGGGCACCCGGTGGCGTGAGACCCGCGTCATGTTCGGCAAGTCCGCGACCGAGGAGATGACCGTCACGGCGGTTGAGCCGGGCCGTTCGTACGACACCGAGGCCCACCACGGCAAGGTCGTCTACACCTCGCGCATGTCCGTGGAACTGAACGGCGAGGACGCCTGTGTGCTGTCCATGCACTTCGACGCCGAGGCCTCCGGGATGCTCAACAAGACCCTGGGCGTGGTCGTGGGCAAGATCATGGAGGGCAGTACGCGCAAACTCATGCAGCAGGACCTCGTGGACATCGCCGAGGCCGCGCAGTTGCGCAAGTGAGGCGCAGAAGGTGTAAGTCGACGCACTAGTCTGAAACCCGAGATGACTGAACGCGAGACCGGCTACCTCGGCGTCGAGGGCACAGTCCACCCCATCGTGCAGGTGGGCGATCCAGTGCTGTCCACCCGGTGCGCGGAGATCACGCAATTCGACGAGTCGTTGCACCAGCTGCTGGCCGACATGTTCGCCAGCATGTACGCAGCCGACGGTGTGGGTCTGGCCGCCAATCAGATCGGCGTGGGCCTACGCGTCTTCGTGTACGACTGCCCGGACGACAAACAGGTCTACCACCGCGGCGTGATGATCAATCCCACCCTGATCCCCCCGGCCCAACGCCGCCTCGACTCCGACGATGAGGGCTGCCTGTCGGTGCGCCACCAGTTCCACCCCCTGGCCCGGCCTGACTTCGCAACGGTCACCGGCTTCGACCACACCGGCGCCCCGGTCGAGGCGTCGGGCGACGGACTGCTCGCACGGTGTCTGCAGCACGAATACGACCACCTCGAGGGGATGCTCTACATCGACCGACTCTCCGCGCGGGCCCGCAAGAAAGTGCTCAAGGCCTGGGCCGAAGAACACCAGGCGCTATAGGGCCGCGGCGTAGACTGAATACAGGTTCGGACAAGACCACTGGGGGTGGTTCATGTCGAACACGCGCCGGACGATCATGGCCTGCTGTGCCATATCTGCGCTGGTCACTGCGATATTGAGCGCACCCGTACAAGGCATGCCTGCGGCTATTGACCTCGCTGCACCCGACCTCGTCCACTTCGACGGCTACGCGGCCGGGGATCAAGCCGGCACCGACGTGTCCGGGGCCGGGGACATCAACCACGACGGCTACGACGACATCGTCATCGGCGCGGCATCGGCCCAGCCGGGCGGTGCGGCGTTCGTCCTTCTCGGCTCCCCGGCAGTGAGCAGTCGTGTCCTGGCCGAACTCGGGTCCTCTGGCTTGCGTATCGAAGCGGCGAACGCCGGTGACGCGCTCGGCTCCGCGGTCGCCAACGCCGGGGACGTCAACCACGACGGTTACGACGACGTCATCATCGGCGCCCCCTGGGCTGATCCCGGTGGCAGCAACGAGGGCTGCGCTTACATCGTCTTCGGCAGTCAGACACCCGGACCGGTCGACCTGGGAACGCCGGGCACGGGGTGGGTGCGGATCGAGGGCGCGAACAGCGAGGACCACATCGGTGCCGAGGTGGCCGGCGCCGGGGATGTCAACCACGACGGCTACGACGACGTCATCCTGGGGTCGACGTTCCTGGATCCGAACGGCAACTACTCGGGTGGAGCGTTCGTCGTCTACGGCAGCGCTGAGCCCAAGCCCGTGGATCTCGGGTCAGCCGGCCCTTGGGGCTTCGCCATCGAAGGTGGTGCGGCCGTCGACTTCGCCGGCGCTGTGGCGGGGGCGGGTGACGTGAACAACGACGGTTTCGACGATGTCATCGTCGGAGCCCGCGGCGTGGATGCCAACGGAAACGGTGCGGGCGCGGGCTATGTCATCTACGGCCCCGGGCATACGGTCGACCTGGGCGCTTTGTCGACGGCGCAGGGATTCCGGATCGACGGCGCAGCAGCCTCGGACAACGCCGGCTTCGCGGTCGCCGGCGCCGGGGACCTCAACGCCGACGGTTTCCACGACGTGATCGTGAGCGCCCACAACGCGAGCCCGCACGCGGTCAGCCAGGCGGGGTCCGCCCACCTGGTGTTCGGAGCCGCCAGCCGCACAGTGGTCAACCTCGCGGCGCCCGGACCGGCAGCCGTGCGGTTGGACGGGGCCGCAGCCGGCGAGATGGCCGGGTGGTCGGTGGCGGGGATCGGCGACGTGAACCGGGACCAGCGGCCCGACGTACTGATCGGCGCCCGGTTCGCCGACCCGAATGGACGCGATCGGGCCGGCTCGGCGTACGCGGTGTACGGGGGCTTGTCGACCCCGCAACTCGACCTTGCCTCCCTCGGTGCCGCCGGGGTCCGCATCGACGGCGCCGCACCCGGCGACGAGAGCGCCACGTCCGTGGCCGGTGCTGGAGACGTCAACGGCGACGGCAGTGGCGACGTCCTGATCGGCGCACCCCTGGCCAACCCGGGTGACCGGATCGATGCTGGCAGCGCCTACCTCGTCCTGGGTGACCCGAAGCCGCCGGATCCGGGCCCGCCACCGGTCCTGCCGACAGCCACTCTGAAGGTCACGGCACGGTCGGCCAAGAAGGCTGTACCCCGCAGCGGCCGGACCGTGCTAGTGCGAAAAGTCCGGGTCGGCCCGGGACAGAAGGCCCGCATCACAGTGGGGGTCACGCCCGCGAAGACCAGGAAGCGGGCCACTGTCGCCAAGACCGCGTCCACGGTGCGGATCCAGACCCGCAAGACGCCGATGGGGAAGATCACGGTGTTGATCCGCGCCAACGGGCCGGGCGTGACACCGGTGACCTGGACACGGACCTGGCGGATTCGCTGAGGCGACCTGGCGGATGAGGCTCGGGCTCAGGACGGTTGCGCCGTCGCTGGCCCAGCGCCACGAAACGAGCTCTTCACAGTTGAGGGTGTAGCCGCCGCGGTCCAGCTGGCCTTGGGGACCTTTACGGTATTCAGGCGATCTCCTTGCCTGTCTTCCGCAAAGCTTGTCGGCGGGTCGAGTGGGCGCTGGGAACCCTTGTGGTTTTCCGACAATCTACTTGCCTGTTTTCCGCAAAGGTTGGCTTCAGAACCTGGGGCGCTTCACGAAGCCGGAGGATTCCGACCCCAACCACACCCCGCATTGTGAAGATCCACGAACCTGCATCCGCGTAGGAAGTCGTGCAATTGCAGCAGAACTCACAGCACCTTGCGCAACCCGGGCAGCCGGGTCAGGTGCCAGGCCAGCCCGAAGCACGCAGTCCAGGCCAGCGGCGCGACGATCAGGAACTTGAACTCAGGGGCCAGCGGTGCGGGCGCGAGCAGCAGCGCGATCACCACCACCACCGGCACCTGCACCACGTAGGCCCCGAAGGCCGAGCGTCCTAGCGCCGCCCGCATCGGGCTCGACCTGTCGTGGTGCCTCTGGAAGTACCCGAGCAGCCAGATCGACAGACCCACTGCAATGGTCGCCTCACACGCGGCGGTCAGCAGCGCCTGCCAGTGCAGCCCACCTGCGAACGGCTCGAACGAGTCCGGGCTGGCCGCGAAACCGGCCACCATGCTCAGCACGCCGATCAGCGCCACAAGTCCCGCACCACGACGCATCCCGTCGCTCACCGGGTCCGCCCAGCCGTTCTCGGCACACGCGATACCCAACACGAACAGTCCCAGGCATTGCGGCCACTGCCACAGATGCAGCGAGAAGATCTGGTCGGAGTTGATCGGGAACACCAGACGCACGAGCACCGTACTCGCCCCGATGGCCACTGCCAGCCACACCAGCAGCCGTGGGCGCAAGGGGCCGTCGGACGGACGGGTGGGACGCCGAGCGCGCCACCAGGCGTACCCGCCCGAGTAGATCAGAAGCACAAGCACGAACCACAGCGGCCCGGGCGTCCACTCCCGCCATTGATCCGAGGCCACCGCCGACCACGACTCGTCGCCAGCGAGCCACACCACCAGTGGGTACAGGACCAGGTATGCCAGGAACGGCACCCCGAGGCGCACTGAACGGTCACGCAGGAACCCGCGGGTGCCCTTCTTGGCAAGCGATCGTGGAGTGAGAAGCCCCGCGATCAGGAAGAAGAGCCCCATCGCGAACAGCGACCCGAGCGAGACCACCAGTGCTGCCACGACCAGGAAGACATCGTTGTCCGAGGTCTCCCGGTAGGCCCACGATCCGATGTCGCCGTAGGTGATGAAGACGTGCCCGAGGATGACCGCCGACACAAGAACGACTTTGAGGTTGTCCAGGTAGGGCCGTCGGGCGGACCGGGCGACCACGGTTGCCCCGGTCTGCTGTCCTTGCCGACGGCCTGCGGACACACCTTCATCATCGCGCAGATCCGGCATGTTCGTGCCCCCAACGTCACGAGCCGGCCAAGCCGACACCAGCCCGGCAGCATCTGTGCTTGGCTCGAAACATGGACGCGGATGTCATCGTCATCGGCGCGGGGCCCGGCGGGCTGTCCTGCGCTGCGTACCTGAGCGCGCTGGGCCACAAGGTGACGGTCGTGGACCGCCACACCGTGCCCGGCGGCAACATGAGCTGCTTCACCCATCGTGACCCCGCCAACGGCCAGGAGTACGAGTTCGACGTCGGGCTTCACTACCTCGGCGAGAGCGGCCCTCATGGCACCTTGCGTTCCGTGCTGGCTCCCTTGGGCGTGCGCCCCGAGTACCTGCCGATGGACAACGACGGCTACGACACGCTGCTGTTCGGCGACGGCCAGGAGTTCCGGGTCCCCGCCGGGCTCGACCACTATCGCGACGCCCTCCTCAGCGACTTCCCCAGAGAGCGCACGGCTATCGACGAGTACCTGCGCCTCCTGGACGCTGTCAGAGCCATGATGCGTTTGGGTACTCGCCGTCCCCGTCTGCGTCAAGCACCCGGCTTGGTCATGCCCGCGTATCGCACGGCCCGATTGCTCAACGCCACGCTCGGCGAGGTGTTCGACCGGATCGGGGCCTCACCACGATTGCGAACAGTGCTCGCAGGGATCAACGGTACCTACGGGCTGCCGCCGGACCGGGCCTCCTTCTTCATCCACGCAGGAGTGTTCCTGCACTACGCCGAGGGCGCCTGGTATCCCGAGGGCGGCGGCCAGCCGATCGCAGATGCCCTTGCACGGGTGATCCGGGACAACGGCGGCGAGGTACTCCTGCGCACCCAGGTCGAGGAAATCCTGGTCTCCGGTGGGGCCGTCCGCGGGGTGCGTGTGCGACGTCCCGCGGCCGAGCGCCGACGGGGTCTCGCCGACGAGATCCTCGCGCCCACGGTTGTCTCTGACGCCGATCTCAAGCGCACGTTCCTGGAGTTGCTGCCCACCGACGCGCTGCCCGCTGACCTGCGCACTCGAACCTCACGCATGGGCATGGCCGCGCCCCTTTACGTGGACTACCTGATCCTTGACCGCGACCTCGCAGCGGAGGGTGCTCCCAACACCAACTGGTGGGTCTACCCCGACGATGACATCGACGGCGCCTACAGCGACGCGGCCGCCGGGCGGATGACCGGCTCTGCGTTCGCCTACCTCACCTCGGCCAGTCTGAAGGATCCGGGGAACCCGCGCTTGGCCCAGCCGGGGCAGACGAACCTGCAGGTCATGACGGTGGCCCCAGCCGACCATGGATTCTGGGGGCTGCACGGGCGCGGGCCGGTCGGTGGGGAGTCCTATCGGCGCAACCCGGAGTATCTGCGGCGCAAGCAGCAGTACCACGAGATGCTGCTGGGCTCAGCTGAGCGCGCGATCCCGGGGATCAGTGAGTCGGTGGTGTACCACGAGTCGGCTACCCCCATCACCCATGAGCGTTTCGTGCGCTCCACGGGCGGCACGTCCTACGGCCTGGCCGCCACACCGAAGCAGATGTTGCTCAAACGCCCGGGCCCGAAGACACCGGTCAAGGGCCTGTGGATGGTCGGGGCCAGCACCCGCTACCTGCACGGCATTGCCGGCACGCTGGGTGGCGGCATGCTGACCGCGGCCCAGATCGCGGGAGTGCCTGTCTCGGCACTGTCGTCGCTGCGATTGCCCGATGTGTGGCGTGCGGAGCCCGAGTTTCACCTGCCGCAACGGGCGGGGTGAGGGGTCGCGGCGTCACCACCGTTGGGTGGGGTTCGTGCAGTTGGGTGGGGTTCGTGCAGTTGGGTGGGGTTCGTCGCGCGCTGAGCCCCATCTAGCTACCCGAACCCCACCGGACGCGGCCTGGCCACAGATCAGTCGGCGGGTGCTCGACCCTGCCACACGCAAGAAGATCCTCCCCGCGCCTCGTCGGCTTCAGCGGCACCCCGCAGCGCCGCAAGGGTCAGGCAGGCGCGGCCGGCTGCGAGCGCATCTGCGCCGTACCGGCGGCAAGTGCGCCCACTCTGCCGATGGACCATCCATCAACAGCATCGAGTCGCCCGCGCCACAGGGCGTCGCAGTCTGCGGGTATAGCCTCACTGGCCACGAAGTACCCGACGTCGACCATGTGGACGAACTGCGGAAGGCCCTCGGCTGGGTCCAGGCGCTCCCCCATTTCACCGAGCAGGTTGGCCAACCCGTCACTGGCGGCGCGCACCTGCTCCTCCATGATCCTGAACCACTCGGCATTGGCAACGACCGTTCCGGTCACCAGCAGCCCGTTCACGGCCAGGGTCATGTCGACCACGGAACCGGGGTTCTCGTTGACGACTTGGACAATCACTTGCAGTGCAATGTCCTCAGTCATGCGCCGACCTTCCGATCACGCAGCGCGACGGGCAGTCCACTCGGCGGCACGTTGACCCGTGAAACTCGCATGGAGGCACTTTCGCGCCGGAGCGCATCCAGGATCAACGACCTCACGTACGTCGAAACGGGCAGATCCGCGTTCTCCGCCGCCGCGAGCAGCTCCTGGTTCTCCTCCGGATTCAGACGCACGGACAACATCACCGCTCGCGCGTGACCTCGCGCAGTGGGCTTGACCGATTCTGGCGCCGGCTGATCCTCAGTCGCCTCAGCGTTGGCGACCTCGGACTCAATCAGTTTCTTGATGGTGTCGCTCATCGCATGCCCTCCCGGTACGCACGTCGGTCTCGTGAGTTGGACGGCCAGCCACTGGCGCCGTGGAAATCTTGCGGGCCTTCTGGTTTCGCCACGAGGATCACCGACAGGAGTTTCCCCGCGGCTGGCGAGTAGCCGATCACGCGAAGGCTCCTGCCCGTTCGACTGCGATAGTCCGGCTCATACCAGAGCGCTTCCGGGTCGTTGACGGCCTCGGTTGCCCATTGCGGCTCCACACCGTGCCGTTCGCGCATGTGGTCGGCTCCGTTCGACCAGTCCACCGTGACCATCCAGCCAACGTATGACAAATGTATGACCGCTTGGTGAGCTGGCGCAAGTCTGTGGATTGGCGGGTCTTCTCCGTACACTGAGCGCTTCGCAACCCGGCGCTCGCAACCTTGCGTTGGGTGGGTTCGTCGCACGCTGAGCCCCATCTAGCTACCCCGAACCCCATCCAACGCGGTTCGTCCACAGATCCGTCAGCGGCCGACCGCCGGATCACACGAGCGGCACGTCGGGGTTGGGGCGCAGAGTCACCTTGACCGCCTCAGCACGCGGGCCCGCCGAGGCCGTGGTCAGACCCTGCTGCCAATCGTCCAGGTCGTACTGGTGGGTCACGAGGCCGTCGACGCGGTAGGCAGGATCAGCAAGCCACTCGGCGACCTGTTCCATCGTGCGTCTGCCGCCCAAAGACGGTTCCGGGCCGGAGTTGATCGTCCCCTGCACCGTCAACTCCCGGCTCCAGACCAGGCTCCAGTCCACGGACTGCTTACCTGCCGCGCCAACCAGCACGAGCATCCCGCCCGGCCGCAAAATGTGCAGAGAGAGGTCGATGGTGTCGGGGTAGCCCACGCAGTCGAACACGGCGTCCACACCCTGCTCAAGGATCGGGATCTTCGTCATACGCGGGCGCACAACCCGCCCACCGTCGCTGGCCGCCAACTCCTCAACCGCCCCCGCGCCCGTGGGCAGGATCCGCGAGGCACCAGCTTCGGTGGCACGCGCCGCGCCGAACTCACCCGGCGCGACCATCGCGATGTCCAGATCGGGGTGCAACATGCGCAGCGCCGCGGTGACCAACAACCCGATCGTCCCGGGCCCGATCACCACCACTCGGTCACCGGTGCGCTTCCACTGCAGCGCCGCGTGCAGCCCGATCGAGGCGGGCTCGGCCAGCACCGCCCGGCGCGAAGCCACTGAACCGATCGGGAAACACTGGGACTCGTGGGCGATCAGGGTCTCACCCCACCCACCCCCGACCGCGTCGGAGAAGCCCTGACCCGGCGCGTGGCAACCGGTCACACCGGCCTCGTCGAACCGTTCGCACGCATAGGGCCGGCCCTCCCGACATGTGCGGCACGGTTCGAAACCCCGGTGCGCGCAGGACAGGATCGGGTCCAGCACCACGCGCTGGCCTTCAAGGGAACCGTCCACCACGACCCCCACGACCTCGTGGCCGGGGATCGCCTTTGGCTCGGCGTAGAACGCGGACATCACGAAGGACGACTTCGCGTGCGCAAGGCCCACGTCGGAGCCACAGATTCCGCTCAGCTCGGGCTTGATCCGCAGCCAACCGTCGCTTTTCGGCAAGACCGGCTCGGGCACATCGGCCAGCCGCATGAGCCCGCCGGGACCCCAACCGGCGTCGTGCTTGACCTTGCCCGCCGCAGCGGTCCAGAGGTATCGCGGCGTCGACAGGTCGGCCAGCACCGCCTTCACAGCGGCAGCTTCGATCGCCAGCCGAGACCGCGGGCTTCCTTCATCGTGCGGATGTAGCGCCAGTAGTCCACCTGCATGGTGTGCCGTTCGGAACGCAGGTAGCGCTTGGCCATCTCTTTCTGATCATGAGCGATCCACTTGGTCATGTCGTCGTGCGAGGGCATCGGGACAGCGCCGGTGATGAGGTCGCCCACCCACTGCGACTGGTACTCGGTCAGAGGGATCCCCGAGCCGACCGTCTGGATGAAACCGATGAAGTAGAGACCCGGCAGGTCCGGCGGGACAACGCGCAGGTACAGGGGCATCTTGTTGTGCTCGGCGCTATACACCCCGGCCAGGAAGGGCAGCTCGATGTTGTACCCGGTGGCGTAGACCACGAGGTCGACCTCTTCCGTGGTGCCGTCGACGAACTCGACCTTGTTGGCGTCGAAACGTCGGATGTCCGGCTTCATGGCGATGTCGCCGTGGCCGACGCGGTCGTAGAGCTCGGCCGACACCGTCGGGTGCGCACCGAGCAGCCGGTGGTCGGGCTTGGGCAGGCCGCGGTCCTGGGGCCGTCCGGTGGCCACGCGCACGATCGCCTCGTATGCCAATCGCTCCACCGGGAAGGGCACGTAGGCCATGAGTGGCGAGCTCAACTGGTCGACGGGTTTGCCCAGGGCGTACTTGGGGATCACGTGCACGCCGTGCCGCGTGGACAGGTACACCGACTTGGCGTTGCGTGCAGCGTCGCAGGCGATGTCCATACCGGAGTTGCCGACACCGATCACGAGCACGCGCTTACCAGCGAACACCGACAGGTCGCGGTAGTCGTGGGCGTGGAACGACTCCCCGGTGAACTCGCCGTCGAAGTGAGGGGTCTTCGGGCTGGAGTGGTGGCCATTGGCGACCAGGACGTTCTGGTACTCGGCTGACGTGCCGTCGGAGGTGGTGACCCGCCAGTGGTCGCCGACCGGCTCGACCTTCTCGACAGCGGTGTTGAACGTGATCAGTTCGCGCAGGCCGAAGTGGTCGGCGAAGTTCTCGAAGTACTGCGCCACCTGGTAGTACGGCGGGTAGTCCGACCAGTCCTCAGGCATCGGGTAGCTCGGGTACTCGGTGCGCGGGCGACTCGAGTTCAAGTGCAGCGAGTGGTAGGCCGCAGCTCCCCCGTTGTCGTTGTCGATCTGCCACAAGCCCCCGACGTACGAACCCTTCTCAAACCAATCGAAGTCGATGTTGCGGTCCTTGAGGGCTTTGCCGGCGGCGAGTCCCGCCGCCCCGGCCCCGATCACACAGGCGGTCTTCATGGGTTCACCGTACTTGCGGGAGGGCTGGCCCACCACGCGTTCGGTCAACGGCGCTTGCCGTTCTTATACACGATCCGCTGGCTGAACGGCTCGTACGTGTCATTGCCCGGCGCGCTGCGGGTCAGCACCAGCCGCCAGCCTTTCGCGCCGAACGTGCGCACCGACATCTTCCCCTTCTTGCCGCGGATGACCTTGAACGCCTTTCCTTTGCCCTTGCCGGTAACCGTGGTCGCGATCGCTTGGCCGGCGCTGGTCTTCGCGTTCTTGGGTGTCAGGACTGTCACGCCGCGTTTCTTGATCCGCTTCGGCGGATTGGGTGCAGTCTGGACCTTCTTGGGAAGCACCTGCGGCGGAGGCTCGACCGGTGGCGGCTCGACGGCGGTCACGAGGGTCAGCCCGATCAGCAGGGGATCATGGTCGCCGAACCGATAGGCGTTGGGCTGGTACAGGCTTTGCTGCTGCGGAGGCTTGAACGACGTGTCGTAGTTCTGAACATCCGGCTCATCGGCGTTGACGTGCCAGACGGTGGTGGCAACGACCTGGTCCACCAAACCGGGGCTGGCAAGGGCCTGGTCAAGCGCGCCGAACTGCCCGTCGAAGAGGTACGTGTAGGTCATCCCGGGTAACAGATCGCGGTAGTCGTCGGCGGTTCCGGGGGTGTCATCTGCTCCCGCCTTCACCGCGTCGATTGGGTCCTCCATCGTGTAGGCGTTCAGGTCGCCGATGACGAGGAAGTCCGAGTCACCGCTGGCGGTCGGGTCGGTCGCCAGCCAATCGACGAGAGCCTTCGCCGCGTCCGTGCGGGTCTGGTTGCAGTCACCTTGACCGTCGCCCATGTCCGGGTCACCCGAGCAGGCCGAACCCTTGGACTTGAGGTGGTTCACCGCCACGGTGAGCCGCTCGCCGGTGCCCGTGTCCTGGAACGTCTGAGCCAGGGTCGGACGGTTCAGGGTGTCGAGGAACCGGGGGTCGTCGCTGGACTTGAGGACCTGAAATGCACCGACCGGAGTCACCTTCGCAGTGCGGAAGAGCAGACCGGCCCTGATGGCGTCGGTGCCGATCGTGCCGGTGTCGACGTAGGTGTACCCAGGCAGGCCCGCAGCCAGGTCGGCCAGCGGCTCGACGCCGGGGGTGTTCTCGATCTCGGTCAGACCGATGATGTCAGCGTCCAAGCCGGACAGTGCTGCCAGGAGCTTGTCGCGCTGCCGGGCCAACTCGCCCGGCTCGTTCCAGCCGCGGCACGTCATGTCCGCCGACGGCCCGCAGGCATCGAGGTCGCCATCGGTGAGGAAGTAGTTGGAAGCGTTCACCGAAGCCACGCGCAGTGTGCCGCCCACCGACGGCGGAACTGCAGTCCGCGCATTCGCCGGGTAGTACGTGGCCGGGCCCGTCGGGAACATCCGGTACAGGCCGTAGTCGTAGCCCAGCACGCCGACCGTGTTCGTCACGGAGTCGCCACCACGGAAGCTGTTGGTCAGCGAGTAGGGATCCCCATTCGGGTGACGCAGGACGGTCGGGTTCTGCGCGCTCCTCACATCGTCGAGCGTGATCCGCCCAAGGCTGTTCGCCGTGGCACGGGCGGTGGCCGCGGCGCCAGGCTCGTCGAGTGCCGTGCCTGCGAACGGCCGCGACTCACCCGGCAGAGGCAGTGCCAGCACGATCTCGCCGTACCGGTCGTAGTTGAAGTACTCGGAGATCACCAAATCCTGTGGAAGCCGCACGAGCATGCCCTCGTAACGCTCCGGGGCGTCCGCTGCGGTGAACGGCAGGGCCACATCAGTGTGTGCCACGGACACATCCGCGCCGCAGATCCACACGTTTCCCGCAAGGACCGCTGCAGCATCGCTGTTCGACCCGTTCAGCGAGGTCTGGCCGTAGCGCTCACGGGCGTAACCCTTCACGACCACCACCTGGCCTGGGCTCACCAGATCGGCGTTGCCGGTGAGCACGAACACCCCATCGGAGGTGCCCGGGTTGGCGTCCCCCGCCGGATCCTGCAGATAGAAGCCACCTACGGCGGCAGTCCCCTCGAAGTCACCGACCACCACTCCTTTGGTGGTCACATTTCCAGTGATCGCAGCACTGGGCCCGCTGCCCTGGATGTCGTAGGTCGCGGTGGTGTCGGCCAGGCACATGTCCATCGGTGCGAACCTGATGACCTGGTCCGAGACCATCGTGTCCGGCGGATCGGACGTGTCCTGATCTGCGACCTGGCTGGCGAGGATGGTCCACGTGCATTCGTCCCCGCTGGTGAACGGGACGGCCGGGTCGAGAGTGAACGTGGTGGGTCCGCCAGTGACCGTGGTAGTGATGGCACCCCCAAGGGCGCAGGACAGGGTGAACCAGTCACCCGACACGTTCACCGGCTCGCTGAAGGTGACGGTCAGGTCATTGGTCGACGGGAAGGCCAGCTCAAAGTTCACCGGCAATGTGCTCACGACCGACGGCGCCTGGTCGACCGCGCAGGGACTCAGCGGGGCGGCGGTGTTCCGGGGGTTCGGGAGACCGGCCGTGAAGTCGGTGCTGTTGCTGTCGGACTCCGAGCAGCCACCTGTGTTGCGCAGTGCGGCAGTGGTGTTGGACAAGGTGGGAGCGGAGGCAGAGCCCTCGAAGAAGTTCGCGTTGCCGTATCCGACGAGGTCGGTGATCTGGGCCAGTTGGGCCGATGAGCAGGGCGTGGAACCGCCGTTACAGGCCAAGCCGATTGTCGTCTTGACCAGCGCGACCTTTCCCGCCGAGCCGCCCATGTTGGCCGTTCCGGTCGCGTCCGGGGATGGTAGGGGCGCACCGGTGTAACCACCGGCCTGCTGCACCAGGTAGTACTGACCCGGCGCAAGTGTCCCATTCAGCGCCGTGATGGGGTTCGCGCCGAAGTTGCCTGTACCCGTCGCGCTGGCGTACTGAACCGACATCCCCGTCAGTGAAACTGGCGCCGAGCCGCGATTGAAGACCTCGACGAAGTCGTTGATGTAAGGCGCGCCCGAGTTGCCGCCGCCTCCATAGACCTGGCTGATGACGAGATCCGTGGACAGCGCCTGTGCCGGGCCCCCCGGGGCCAGGGCAGCGACGAGCGCGAGAACCGAGATGAAGGCGAATCGACGTGGCATGGTTCCTCCCCCACGTGCGCGAGGAACCCGCTACGGGTGGAACCCACGGGTACCTCCCTCTTACCAGCCTACGCCCGTTGAGACGCACTGTCGATCATCACGAGATCTCTTGACAGGAATTTCTGTACGCTGTACAACTATTTGTACACCGTACAGAAAGGTCCACTCATGTCCACCACCCTCACCGCCACCACCCGGCGTCCCGAAGTGATCGCAGCCGCATCCCTGGCCGGCGGGGCGACCCTGGCCAACCTGGCGTTCATCGCCCTGGGCTCTGTATTCGACTACCCCGACGTGCTGTCTCGCCCGACAGACGAGTTCGTGGCACTGTTCCAGGAGAACCGGGCAGCCGTCATGGCATGGTTCGCCGTTCTGGCAGCCGGCGCCGCCCTGCTGGCTCCTGCGGCCATCGCCCTCGGTCGCCTGGGTTCAACCAAGGCCGCACGCTGGTCCGTGATCGTGGGAGTGGCAGCCGCCGCTGTTCAGGTGATCGGTCTGTCGCGATGGTTCCTGCTGGTCCCAACGCTCGCGGTGCAGGGCGATGCGCAGGCCCTCGACCAGATCGAATTGGCGCACACCGTCCTCGGCCAAGGTGTCGGCGAGACCCTCGGCTACATCCTCACCGCGACCTGGACCGTGCTGGTGATCGTCGGCTTCCCCCATCTGCGGGGTGGACGGATCAGTATCGCGGTCGGACTCGCGGCGGCCGGGCTCATCGCCGTTGGCGTGCTTGCCCCGTGGCACGTGCCGGGCACCGACTTGGCCAACTTCATCGGGTACGTCCTGTGGAGCCTGTGGGTGCTGGTGCTGGCAGGTCGATTGGTGCGCTCAACCATAATCAGCGCATGAGGCCCCGGCAGTTCGACGAGGAGCAGGTCATCGACACGGCTCTCGGGTTGCTCGACGCGGGTGGCCCGGGGGCCTTGTCTGTGCGGTCCCTGGCGGCAGCGCTCAACGTGAATCCGAACGCGGTCTACACCTACGCCTCCGATCGCGCCGCACTCGAGGCGGCCATCGCCGAGCGGGTCCTCGGGCTGGCTGACCTCGACGCCCTGTCCGGCCCGCCACGACAATGGCGGCGACGCATCGAGCGCTTCAGCGCCTCGGCCCGCGTCGTGCTTCTCGAGCACCCAGGAGCTGTTCCTCTGCTCATGCGCGTGCCGTTGCAAGGTCCCGTCGCACTGGCGATCGGCGAGGGGCTGCTGAAGGCTTTCGCCGACGCCGGGTTGTCCACGGCCGAGGCGGCTCGTGCCACCTACGCGGTCATCGTGCACCTGCTGGGCAGTGCCGCCCTGGACGTCGCCGAGACCCCGGGCACAGCGCCCTTGGCACCCGAGGCCGACCGGGTCGCGGAACGCCGGGCCGGCTTCGACGAGATGCCCTACGGCGCATTCCCCCTGTCCGCAGCGGCCGCGCCGACGATGGCGACCTGGGTCACGGAGAAGCAGTTCCGGTGGGCGCTGGGCAGGCTGCTGGACGGCCTGGTGCCGGGCTGAACCTATCGCCGCTTGTAGACCACTTTCTGACTGAACGGCTCGTGGGTCGCTGTGCCTGGCGCGGTCAGGGTCACGGTCACCCGCCACCGGTTCTTGCCGAAGGTGCGGACCTTGACGGCGCCACCCTGGCGGATCACTTTCACCATGCCCTTGGCCTTCACCTTCGTCGTCACCGGTTGGCCGGCCGAGGTCTTGGCCCCCTTCTTGACGACCACGGTCACACCGCTTTTTTTCAGCTTCTTCGGCGCCGCGAACGACTGTTTGGACTTGACCACCGCCTGGGGGGCCGGCGCGGTCGTCACTGCCACGGTCCCGGCCGCGGAATCTCCGATCGCGTTGCGTGCCACGACCTGCAATTTGTGCTCACTGCCCGGCGCGAGTCTGGACACCGTGCAAGACAACTGTTCGGTCGCACAGCTACTGCCGCCGCCGCTGACCCAGTACTCCGTCACGGCCCGTCCGCCATCATCTTTCGGAGGCTGCCAGGAGACCGTCGCTTCCGTCCCACTCACGGAGGCCGCGACGTCCCTGGGCGTCGTGGGCACCTGTTGGGCGAGGAAGAGCATGTGGTCGGCCCCGGCGCTGAAGGTCCGCGCCTGCCTACCGGCCAACACACCAGTGGCCTCAACCGCAGTGGGGCTGGCCTTCGAAACGATAGTCCCGTCGCCGAGTTGTCCAAGATTGCCAAGGCCCCAGCAGTAGGGCCACCCTTCGGCGATAAGGCAGCTGAACTGCTCGCCGGCGGTGAGCCCGGTCACCGGCTTATCAGCGATCGCGGGGGGCAGTATGACCTCGACAGGGACCGGCGAGTTGTACGGCGGGGCCCCCGCGACACCGATCCCCAGCTGACCGTTGTAGTTGTCTCCCCAGCAGAACGGCTTTGCATCGGCCAGCGCACAGGAGAAGCGCTTCCCCGCCCGGACCGTGGTCACGCTGCGACCGTTGAGGACACCGGAGGTGCTCACGGGTGTCCAGTTGGCGAAATTGAACGAACCGTTGCCCACTTCCCCTTGCGCGTTGTTGCCGCCACAGTAGGCCCTTTCGTTCTGCACGTAGCAGGCGTGCTCCTCCGACGAACGCAAGGACATCACCGGTCCGGCAGCGCCATCCACCAGCAGCGTCGGCTGCGGCTGACCCATGATGCTGCCTGCGCCCCAGCAGTAAGCATCCCCGTCGGAATCCGTGGCACAGGTGTTGGCCCAGCCCGCCGTCACCCCCGTGATGGTCTTGTTAGCCAGCGCACCGGACGTCACGGCGATGGGCGTCGCGGAGGCCGTTGGCGCCCCGCTCCCCAGTTGTCCGTAAAGGTTCCACCCCCAGCAGAAGAGCTGACCGTCTGCGACGGCACACGTGTGCTGGTGCCCGGCACTGACCGAAGTCACCGTCCGCCCCTCCAGCAGTCCGGCGACCGGTCCGGGTTCAGTTGTCGCACCGGTCGAGCGACCCAGTTGGCCTTGGCCGTTGCTCCCCCAGCAGTAGACGGTTCCTTCCGCGATGACGCAGGAGTGACTGCCACCGCCGCTCACCGAACGGATCCGCTTGCCGGCCAGCGCTCCCGAGGTGTTCACCTTGACTGGCGCCGGGCGGGCGGTGTTGGTCCCATCCCCCAACTGTCCGCTCCCGTTGTGTCCCCAGGCGTACAGGTCACTGTCGTTCGTATCCGCCACAGCGGGCCCGGCATTGATGAAGAGGGCGACCAGTCCGGCCACGATCACACGCACAAGCACGGCGCCACCTCCAAGTAGGAGCTTTAGCCTAGGTCATCGGCCAGGGCCTGAAAACAGCCTTTCGGGGGGAGTCAGCGGCGCTTCCCGTTCACATAGACCACCTTCTGGCTGAACGGTTCGTGGGTCTCGGTCCCCGGCAGTACACGAACCCACGAACGGCTGAACCTAGCGCCGCTGCGGCGTCCCCCGATTCAGGTGCGCCATCGCCTCAGTCAGACCCTCCGTCGTCAGCGCGAACATGTCGAACACCCGCCCGATCTCCTCGATCGTGGTGCCCGTCCAGCGGCTCAGGGGCTCGGGGTTGAGCCAGCAGGAATCCCGGAAATGGTCGTCGAGCATGTGCAACCACTCCAGACCGGAAACCCGGGTGTTGTCGGCCGCGCTCCACGGTCCGGCCTGGCCGAGTTCGTACGGGGCCATGAACGCATCCCCAACCATGATCAGCTTGTAGTGCGGCCCACATTCGCGCAACAGGTCGTGCACCCACGTCGGCTCGGTGAACCTGTCGGTGCCGTAGATCTTGCCGTACACGCAGTTGTGGAAGTAGTAGGTGCGCAACTCCTTGAAATGCGTCGCCTTCTTCGTCGCGCTGAAGAGCTGGCTCATCAACTGTGTGTAGGGGAACATCGAACCGCCGACATCGATCATGAGGATCACGTGCGTGTTGGGCTTGCTCGGCGGGCGGGTGACGACCTCGATCTCACCGGCGTTGCGTGCTGTCTCGTCGATGGTCGCGTCGATGTCGAGTTCGACCTGCGCACCCTCGCGCACGAACGCGCGCAACCGCCGCAGCGCAACCTCCATCTGCCGGATGTCCAGCGTGACGTCGGACCGGTAGGGCCGGTAGGAGCGGGCGTCGGCGATCCGGATGGCCGCGCGACCGCCGCCTGAGCTACCCGTGCTCAAGCCGGCCTGCGCAACCCCGCCCTGACCCAGCGGGGACTTGCCGCCGGTACCGATCCAATAGGGTCCGCCGTCGTGGCGCTCGGTCTGCTCGCGTTTACGCTGCTCGAACATCTCCATGAGCTCGGCGATGTCCGGCACCTCGTCGCTGCGCTCGGACATCCGCACGTTCTGATCGTCGAGCCACTCACGCAGTTGTTCGGTCAGCGAGGTGTCCCAGTCGAGGTCCCCGTACTCAGCGAGGAACGCGCGGTCGAACGCGTCCAGGTGGCCTTCGTGGTGGATCAACGTCGCGCGGGCGGCGTAATAGAAACCGCGGACCGTGTCGTCATGGGCCCCGGCCTTGAGCGCGGCGGCCAGCGATAGCGCCTCGGTGGGGCCGACCGCCACGTCCTGTTCGCGCAGCCGGTAGAGCAAGCCGAGGAAGAAGGGCCCAGGCTTTCGGTGAGGATCTGACACCTCACGTGTCACTTCTTCACCGGAAGCCATCAGAACCGCCGGGTCGACCGGTTCTGGAAGGCGTCGAGGTCCTGCTCCTTCTTCAGTAACGTGCCCAGGAACGGCATTTGGTCACCCAGGGCGACCTCGGTCACACCAGTTGTCTGCAGCATCGCGATCCAGTCGACAAGCTCGCTGGTGCTCGGTGGTTTGCGGATCCGGTCCATGCCCCGAACCGCGAAGAACGCGCTGAGCGCCTGTTCCAGCAATTGATGATCCAGGCCCGGGTGGTGGACGCCGACGATGCGTGCCATGAGCTCGCGGTCGGGGAAGTCGATGTAGTGGAAGATGCAGCGGCGCAGGAACGCGTCGGGCAGTTCCTTCTCCGCGTTGCTGGTGATGATGACAACAGGGCGGTGGGCGGCGGACACCTCGTCGCCGGTCTCACTGACGGTGAAGGCCATGCGGTCCAGTTCGTGCAGCAGGTCGTTGGGGAACTCGATGTCGGCCTTGTCGATCTCGTCGATGAGCAGCACCACGCGCTCCGGCGATTGGAACGCCCGGCCCAGCGCACCCATGTGGATGTACTCGCGGATGTCGCGCACGTCGTGGTCGCCGAAGCGGGAGTCGTACAGCCGCTGCACCGTGTCGTAGTGGTATAGCCCCTCCTGCGCCCGCGTTGTGCTCTTGACGTTCCAGGTGATCAAGGGCATGCCGAGTGCCTGCGCCACGGCTTCGGCCAGCAGGGTCTTTCCGGTACCGGGTTCGCCGCGCACAAGCAGCGGCTTCTCCAGCACGAGCGCGCAGCGCACAGCGGCTTCGAGGGCGGGATTGGTCAAGTAGGCGTCGGTGCCGGAGAACTCCACACCCTGAGCGTACGGAACTGCTTGGGCACCACCTTCATCAACCAGTTCAGTACTCCAACCCGTCGAACAAACCCGTGAGCCCGGTCTCCCCCGGCGGCCAGGCCACGACGTAGTGTTCCTGACTCACCGAGCGGTGCCACTGCTCGTCTGTGCGGCCCAGCCGGCCGATGACGTGAGCCTGAGTTCGATGCTCGCGCAAACCGGCCACGATCCGGGCGGCCACCGACGAGGCGTCCACCACCAAGCCGATCTGGTCGTCGGGGACACCACGCAGGTCGTAGACGCGGGTGGGGTCCCACGCGGGCAGACCGTCGCGTACCCGCCGGGCGTTCCATCTCTGGAAGACCGACTCCGGCATCGCGCCGTGGACCAACCTCCGAAAGCCCGGCCCGGTCGCGCGCAGCTGGTGGAATGCGGCGTCGGTGGCCGCACCGATCGCGATGTGATCGGGGTGCCCGGTCATGCCGTCCGGCCCGAACGTCCCGACGACATCCGGGCGCTCCTGCGCGAGGATCTCGACAACGTCGCGGGTCAACGCGGGCACACCAACCTCAGCCAGCGAACCGTCCTCGTAACCCAGCCACACATGGCGATCGGGCACACGGCCCAGTGCTTGCCAGGCCCGCTCGTCCTCCCGCCGCCTTTGCTCCCCCAGACCGGCCGGTCCCACCCCGACACCCGGCGCAACCTCTCCGCCGCCACCGTCAGTGGCGTGGATGAGCACGTAGCGGAAGTCGGGATCGTCGGCATGCAGTGCGACCGTTCCGGCAACGCCGTACGCGTCGTCGTCGGGGTGCGCCACCACCAAGGCCAGGGTCCGCCGCATGCCCTCGAGTATCGCCGGATGACACCCGTTTGGCATGACCCGCGCCCGCTCGACCTGCCGCCGTCACCGAGCGCGGCCTACACTCTCGCCGTGAGCGAACGCAGACTTTCCCCCGCCGATGCAGCTTGGCTCTACAGCGAGTGGGACAAGAACAACCAGACCGTCTCGGCGCTGATGTGGCTGGATCGCGAAATCGATCCGCAGGACTACATCGACCTCGTGCAGGAACGACTCGTCGACAAGTACCCCACATTCAGCCAGCGGATTCGCAAGTCCCGCAACCCGTTGATGATGCCGCACTGGCAGGACGATCCGGACTTCGACATCGCCAACCACGTGGAGGTTCTGCAACTGCCGGAGCCCGGAACCCACGAGCAACTCGCCGCGCTGGTCTCCACACAGCGTGGGGAACTTCTGGACCGCGAGCGGCCGCTTTGGAAGATGTTCGTGATCCAGGGCTACGACGGCAACACGACAGCCATCCACGGCCGCATCCAGCACAGCATCGCCGACGGCTGGGCTCTGGTCAGGCTCGTTCTGTCTTTGTGCGACGACCACGGGACGCTGGAGCGACCCGAGACCGTGGACAAGCAGCGCACCCGCAAGCGGGACATCGTGGCCAAGGTCGCGGCCCCGGTGGTCGACGTCGCCCGCAACCCCTCCGACGCACTGGAGATCGCGCTGTACCCGAAGCGATTCGTCGAGTTCGGCAGTGAGACCGCCGCGGACACCGCCGAGGCGTCCAAGAACGCCATGGAGTTCCTCTTCTCCCCGCGCCCGGGCAAGACCGTCCTGCACGGCTCAGTCACCGGAACCAAGTTGGTCGACTGGATCGACCCGATCCCGCTAGAACCGATCAAGGACATCGGGCGTGCGCTGGGTGCGACCATCAACGACGTACTACTGGCGGTGCTGACGAACGCCCTGCGCAAATACTTGACCGAGAAGGACGACCTGACTGTCGACGATCTCTTCACCGCCGTGCCCGTGAGCCTGCGACGACCTGGTGCACCACTTCCGCGCACACTGGGCAATCGGTTCGGCGTGGTGCCTGTGCTACTGCCCGTGTCGATCGAGGACCCCGTCGAGCAGCTGCACGAGATCAAGCGCCGTCTTGACGACATCAAGGCATCCCAGATGCCCGTGGTCTCGTTCGGCCTGGTGTCGGCGGTGGCTCTGGCGACACCCGACGTCGCGCAGGTGATCCACAAGATCAACCAGGACCACTCGATCGGTGTCACCACGAACGTCCCAGGCCCGCGCCACGAGATCTACGTCGCCGGCGGCAAGGTCCTGGGCATGTGGGGAATGGGCGGGCTGAGCGGCAACATGAACCTCTCCTTCGGGATCTTCACGCTCAACGGCGAGCTCAACTTCTCGGTACACAGCGACGCGGGGATCACGGACGACCCCGAACGGATCCTGGAATTCTTCTTGGAGTCGATCGAAGATCTCAAGGCCGAGGTGCTCGATGCCGGGGTTCGCTGACTTCGCCGCTGAGGACCCGGAGCTGGCCGCCGATGTGCGGGCCGCGTTCGCGGTGGCCAAACACGCCACGATTGCGACTCTGCGCGCTGACGGGGCACCGCGGATCAGCGGCACGGAGGTGGAGTTCGCCGACGGGCAGGTCTTCATCGGCACGCCTGCGGACGCGCGCAAAGCGGTGGACATGCTGCGCGATCCGCGGGTTGCGATCCACAGCCCGACGCGCGACCCCGTCTCGCCGACCGAATGGGCCGGTGAGGCCAAGATGTCCGGCGTTGCGGTCCAGGTTGCGTCGCCAGATGGCTACCCGCCGGGCAGCCTGCGCTTCCGAATCGAGCTGACCTCGGCGGTGTTCACCGGGCTGACCGACGAGACGCCACCCCGTCTGCGCATCAGGTTGTGGCGCCCGGCCAGAGCCACGGAGACGATGTTCCGGGCGTGAAGCCCGGCCCCAACCCCCCGGCTGTCGCGAAGCAAGAACCGACGCCGTCAGGCCATCCCCCACGACTCAAGCGCGGCCCGGGCGACGGGCTCGCCGTGTTCCTGCACGAAGTGACCGGCCTCCAGCAGCATCGGCTCCGGGCAACCCTTGATCACTTGGCGCATCCGTTCCATCACCTTCGGCCCGAGCACCGGGTCCAGTGTGCCCACGGCCATGAAGGACTGACCCTCGAACTGCGTGGCCCACCACATCGCCGCGGCCCGGGAGACCTCCACACCATCGGCGTCCTCAGTGGTCGGCACAAGCGCCGGGAAGCGCCGGACCCCGGCCTTGTAACGCGCGTCCGGGAAGGGTGCGTCGTAGGCAGCGACCTCTGCGGGTGTCAAGCTCGGCTCCGAGCGCGCCATCAACTCCCCGACGTTGAAATCCGGCGTGTTCGCCACATAGTCCCGCCAGGCCAGGAAACCCTTGCCCGGGGTGGTTCCGACACCCAAGCCGGTGTTCATGATCAGCAGCCGCGCCACCAGATCCGGATGGCTCACCGGCAGGGTCAAACCGAGCAGCCCGCCCCAGTCCTGGACCACCAGCGTCACCCGTTGCAGGTCCAGCATGTCCACGAACCGCAGCATCGAGGAGTAGTGGAAGTCCCAGGTGTAGTCGGCGTCATCGACCGGTTTGTCGCTGCGGCCGAAACCGAACCAGTCGGGGGCCACCACCCGCATGCCTGCTTCGAGGAACACCGGGATCATCTTGCGGTACAGGTAACTGAACGTCGGCTCCCCATGCAGGCACAGGACCACCTCACCTTCACCCTCGTCGATGTAGGCCATGCGCAGGCCATCGATTTCCACGTACTTGGGCTCCCAACCGAAGCTGGGAAGGTTGGCAAAGCGGTCTTCGGGGGTGCGCAGGATCTCCATGGGAACGACGCTAATCCCCGCCGCGCGATTGCGGGGGTTCACCACCCCTGCGACGGTGGAATGGTGGGAGTTGAACAAGCCTTCGCGCCGCTGGCCGGACAGGTGCGCGAGATTCTGTCTGGGCGCACGGACGGGGCCTCCGAAGTCGCGGCCGCCATATCCAAACCCGCCGGTGCCGCGGGTTGGTTCACCCCCGCGGACCCGATCTGGACTGTGCACGGATCCGTGGCGACGTTCCTCGGCGGCATTCGCTCGCTGCTGCTGCAGGCACTGCACCCCCTTGCGCTGGCAGGGGTGGACCGGCACTCCTCCTACCGCGAGGACCCGTTCGGCCGCCTGCAACGCACCGGTGCGTTCATCGCCGCCACGACCTACGGCAGCGAGGAACTGGCCGAGCAGACCATCCGGGCGGTGAAGTCGATGCACACGCGCGTCCAGGGCGTGGCCCCCGACGGGCGGGCATACTCGGCCCAAGACCCCGAACTGCTCACCTGGGTGCACGTGGGTCTGACCGACTCGATGTTGCAGGCGTACCTCGACTACGGCCGCGACGGCGCCATCGATGCGGACGGCTACGTCGCGAACATGGCGGTGGTGGGAGAAGCGATGGGCGTACCCGAACCGCCTTGTGACAGGGCTGAACTGGCCGCGCGACTTGAGGCGTTCCGACCCAGCCTGCGCGTCGATGCCGATGTCGCGCGCACTCAGCACTTCATCATGCGCGCGCCTCTGCCGTTGAGCCTTCGGCCCGGCTACACCGTCCTGGCCCGTGCCGCGTGGGACAGCCTGCCGCCGTGGGCCTTGACGATGCTGGGCTCCTCGCCTCGCACGCCCAAACTCGACCGCGGGCTGGCGGACGCGTCCCTGCGCGTCCTGCGGTTCGCGCTGGTCGCATCACCGGCACGTTTGGCCGGAGAGCAGCGGTTGGCTACTTGAGAATCCGGTCCCTGTAGCGCGCCCTGACCATCTTGCTGGCGGCCTTCTGCACCAAGGACTGACTGCTCGGGTAGTCGTCGGCGTGCCGCGACAACCACTGCGCCACGCTCTCGGGTTCCTCGCCGGTCAGTTCAAGGACGGTGCCGGTCACGATGTCCGCGTGCCCGTCGCGCCACGCGCGCATATGGCTCATCACGAGGCGCTCGATCATGTCGGGGTCCTGCCGGCCGTATTGCACCATCAGGTTCTTGAGGTCCTGCTCCGGTAGATCGATGTAGTCGATCTGCCGACCCAGCACGGTCGACACCTCCTCGACCACGGTCGGCATGTCCACGGCGGCCGGACCGGACAGCACGTACTCCTGACCCGCATGGCCGTCACCCTCGACGATCACGGTCAGCACCCGCATCACGTCGGCGGCCGAAACGAAGCCGATAGGCGTGCGCCCGGAGATCCCGAACACCACACCGCCCATGGAGATCTGCGCGGGAAGAGCCGCGAACGAGAAGTCCATCATCGACACCGGGTGCAGGATCGTCCACGGACTGCCCGACGCCTTAATGTGCTCGATGACCCTGCGGTGCTGCGGGTCCCTCTCATTGGCGATGAAGACCAGATGAGCATCGACCGCGTCGATCAGCGACATCGCCCTGTCGGCCGCCCCATCGTCGGTGGGCATCGTCAAGAGCGCGTGCGTCTCGTCCGCGGGCTCGGTCACCGGTTCGATGTTGGGTCCTTCGACGGCCACAGTCGTGTGGTCGTCGGCCAGCGCGCTGATCTCGACCTCGTGGTCCTCGGCCAACGTCGTGATCAGACGCCCCACGAACTCGTTATCGGCGTTGGAGACGAGCAATCGGGGCATGGCACCACGCTAAGGCGTGACTGCCGCAGGCGCCTCAGGGGACACTGCGGATGAACCGGACCAGGATTCCGGCCAGCACCATCACGACGGCTGTCGCCCCGAACAAGGCCGGGTATCCCAGCAGCGTGACCAGTGGCGCGGCCAGTACTGGCGCGAGGATCTGTGGGGCGGTGTTGGCGATGTTGATCACACCCAGATCGCGCGCCCGGTCTTCGGCGGTAGGCAGCACCTGCGTGATCAGCGCTTGGTCGACGGCGAGGTAGACGCCGTAGCCCGTACCCAGCAGGAAGGCCCCCACGCAGGCGGCGTTGAAGTTGGGAACCAACGCAAGGATCAGCACCGATAACCCCATGACAATTGACGACACGATCACGAAGATCTTGCGCTTCCCCGACCGGTCAGACAACCGCCCGCCGATCACCGCGGTCACGATGGTGCCGAGCCCGTAGAGCCCGATCAAGATTGTCTGCCCCTGTTCTGGCTGCGGGTACTCGAGGAAGTCCTTCAAGTAGAAGAGCAGGTAGATCGTGGCCAGCGCGGTTCCCAGCCAGACCAGGAAACGTGTGATCCAAGCCCACGCGAAGTCCGGATAGGCGCGTGGGCTGACCCAGAAGCCCGACCAGAATCGCCCCCAGGCGAAGGGGGCAATCGCCGACTTGGGTAGTCGCGCATCGGGGACGGCCACGACCATGGGCAGAACCAGAACGAGCATGATGGCGGCCACCAGCCACGTGCCCTGACGCAGATCGGGGACCACGAAAGAAACCAGCGCCACCCCCACGACCACCCCCAGCACCTGGGCCAGGCCGACGAAACCCGAGACCAGACCACGTTGGGCCACGGGCACCTGGTCGGGTATGTATGCAGTCATCGCCGAGAACGCCATGTTTGCCGCAGCGAGTACCAAGAACCACGCGACGGCAAGGCCGACGATGCTGTCCTGATAGGACATGGCCACCATCAACCCGGCCGCGACCAGCGCGCCCCCTACGATCCATGGCCGGCGCCGACCCAGCGCGACGGATGTGCGGTCCGACAGCGCCCCGGCCAGGGGGTTGAACACCATCGCTGCCACAGCGCCCAAGCCACTCACCCAGGCCAGCGCTGCCTCCTTCCCGTCACCACCGGTGATGGCTTCGGCGTAGCGCGGCAGCAGGTTGTTGAGCGGGGTGATGAGAACCATGAGGATCCCGATGTTGGCAAGCGTGATGCTCACCAAGAAGACCCAATTGACCTTCTCGGTCGGCTCCCTCAGGGCGTCG
This sequence comes from uncultured Actinomycetota bacterium, assembly GCA_963818505.1. Taxonomy (GTDB): domain Bacteria; phylum Actinomycetota; class Actinomycetes; order S36-B12; family UBA10799; genus JADKAV01. The sequence goes on along the minus strand of CAWFSJ010000005.1, from coordinate 1,138,235 downwards.
ACCGTGTTGGCCGGCGTGGGCACTGACACGACCGAATTCTAGTGCGTGTGCGGCGTCGAGTGCGTGGAGAACGGCCATTGGCCTGGATTGAGAACTGGGACCCGGAGTATCGTCTCCGGTGCTGGACGGGAGGAGATTTCGATGCTCTATTCACCTCTGCGGCATCAATCATGATCCGGGTCGGCATCATCGGATGCGGGCGGATCTCGGATCTGCACGCCGCCGCCTACATGCACTTCGATCAGGCCAGGATCACCGCCATCGCCGATCCGAACTCCGAGAACCTTGCGGCGTGCGGGGACGCCTGGGCGGTCGACGAACAGTCCCGCTACGCCGACACCGCCGACCTGCTCGCCCGCGACGACGTGGACATGGTCGAGATCCTCGTGCCACACCACCTGCACCTCGAGGTCGCCGAACACGCGGCTGCAGCGGGCAAACACATCTCACTGCAGAAGCCCATGGCCATGGACCTCGCCGAAGCCCAGCGGATCATCGACGTCGCAGCCTCAGCCGGGGTTGTGCTCAAGGTGTTCGAGAACTTCGTGTTCTATCCCCCGATCCAGCGGGCGCGCGATCTCATCGACACCGGCGAGATCGGTGACGTCTTGAGTATCCGGCTCAAGTCCGCGGCCGGCTACTCCACCGAGGGCTGGCAGGTTCCCGCTGAGGCCATGGCGTGGCGGTTCGACGCGAGCAAGAGTGGCGGCGGTGCCCAGGTGTTCGACGACGGCCACCACAAGTTCTCATCCGCGTGGTACCTGCACGGTTTCCCGGCACGCGTGCACGCGTTCATCGGCAGCAGTTACAACGGGATCCTGGACTCACCGTCGGTGGTGACCTGGCAGTACGCCGACGGAGCGATTGGCAGTTTCGAAGCGACGTTCTCCCCGGAGTTGCGCCTGCACGGCCGGTACTACGGGCAGGACGACCTGATCGAGATCACCGGGACCAAAGGTGTGATCTGGGTGACGCGCGGTCACGGCCGGATGTCGGATGTGGCGCCGGTGGTTCTGTACAAGGACCAGAGGACGGTTCACATGGATGACATGGACGCCGACTGGGGTGTCTCGTTCATCAACTCGGGCCGACATTTCGTGCGCGCTCTGATGGACGGGACCGCCCCAGTCCTGACCGGGGAACAGGGCCGCGACCTGCTCGGCTTCTCCTTGGCCGCCCAGCAGTCTGCGGCACAGGGCTCCAGGATTGACCTTCGGGCAGGACCCCCACCTGCGAGCACGACCGCATGAATCGCTACCGCCCTGCGCGATGCGCAGGTAGCGTGGCCGCATGTCCACCACTACAACAACCTTCGAAAGCCACTCACCTGCGGACGGCCGTGTCATCGGCACCTTCCCTGAGATGGACGCCACGGCAGTGCGCGAGGTGGTCGACCGCGCGCGCATCGCCGCGATCTGGTGGGCGGACCTCGGCTTCTCAGAACGACGCGTGCGCCTACTGCGCTTCAAAGCCCTATTGGCACGGCGCTCCCGGGAACTGGCCGAGCTGGTGCACGCCGAGAACGGCAAGCCCGTCGATGATGCGTTGCTGGAGATCATCCTGTCCGTGGAGCACACCAACTGGGCAGCTCTGAATGCTGAGAAGGTGCTCGGGCGCCGCCGCGTGCGGCCCGGTTTGTTGACGATCAACCACGACGCCCGCGTGCAATACCAACCGCTGGGAGTCGTGGGTGTCATCGGCCCGTGGAACTACCCGGTGTTCACGCCCATCGGATCGATCGTCTACGCGCTGGCCGCCGGCAACACCGTGGTGTTCAAGCCCTCGGAGTTCACCCCGGTCATCGGCCAATGGCTCGTGGACGCGATCAACGAAGCGATCCCCGAGCAGCCCGTCGCGCAGATGATCACCGGTTTCGGGCCCACCGGTGCCGCCCTGTGCGAATCGGGCGTCGACAAGATCTCCTTCACCGGATCAACTCCCACGGGCAAGAAGGTCATGGCTGCTTGCGCCCCGTCCTTGACCCCCGTTCTGCTCGAGTGTGGCGGCAAGGATGCCGTGCTCGTCGACAAGGACGCCGACCTTGAGAAGGCCGCCGACGCTGCCGCCTTCGGCGCGTTCAGCAACGCCGGCCAGACGTGCGTCGGCGTTGAGCGGGTGTATGTGCACCAGGAGGTGTACGAGGAGTTCCTGGCGCTGATCGCTGACAAGGCACGCGGTTTGAAACCCGGGAAGGGACCGGACTCCTCGTACGGCCCGATGACGATGCCCTCGCAGATCGAGGTCATCCGCGAGCACGTGCGCGACGCATTGGAGCGCGGCGGCCGCGCAGTCGTCGGCGGCCCCGAGTCCGTGGGTGAGGGAGTCGTCGAGCCCATCATTCTGGCCGAGGTCCCAGAGGACTCACTGGCCGTGATGGAGGAGACCTTCGGCCCGACGCTTGTGGTCAACCCGGTGCGCGACATGGACGAGGCGGTGGACCGGGCCAACGCCGCCGACTTCGGTCTTGCCGCGTCGGTGTTCTCGCGCAGCCGGACCACGATGGAACGCGCGGCCAGTCGCCTGCGGGTCGGCATGGTCAGCATGAACTCGTGGGTCATGTACGCCGGGGTTTCGGCGCTGCCGTGGGGCGGGGTCGGGCAGTCCGGCTTCGGCCGCATCCACGGCCCCGACGGCCTGCGCGAGTTCGCCCGCGCCAAGTCCACCGTCCGGGAGCGCTTCACCTCGCCGTTGACCTTGACCTCATTCGCCCGCCACCCGCGGACCTCGGAGGTCGTGCGCCGAGCGACCTCGGTGTTGCACGGTCGCGGCCACTAGGGGGTCGTGCCGACCCGAACCGCCCGCGTGCCCCGAACCGCCCGCGTGCCCCGAACCGCCCGCGTGCCCCGAACCGCCCGCGTGCCCCGAACCGCCCGCGTGCCCCGAACCGCCCGCGTGCCCCGAACCGCCCGCGTGACCCGAACCGCCCGCGTGCCCCGAACCGCCCGCGTTAGAGGTTGTGCTGTTGGTTAGCGAATCCACGCGTTGTTTCGCTAACCAACAGCACAACCTCTAACCAACCGCCGGCGGGGCAGGGCGGGCCCAACCGCCGGCGGGGCAGGGCGGGCCCAACGCCGCGGGCCCAGCCCAACCCCACCCGCCGCCGGTCAAACCCCGCTGGCCCGCAGGTAATCCCCCACGTCGGCGTTCCACACCACGTCGTCAATCGATAGGCGCAGCCACGGCTGGGGCTGGTCGGCCCATTGGACGCTGCCAACCGCCGGCACCCCGATCCCGGCGAACCGTGTCCACGCGTGGTTGCGCGTCACCCAACGCACAGGCTCAGAGTCGCCGGCCTCACGCCACCGCATCGCCTCGAACCGGTCGATCAGACCGGTGTTCGGGTCGAACCAGGCCACAAGTTGATCCGGGCCGTCGACTTGGGGAACCACCAGTCGTGCACACTGCTCGTCGATGGGTTGCCACTGGCCTTGGGCCAGCACCGAAGGCAACCAAAGGTACTCACCCCACATGCCCAGGTTCGCCGCGCGGTCAACTACGGGTTCGTTCTCGACAGCACCGCCGGGCAGGTTCAGGCGGGCGTGGCCGTCGATGTACCACTCCTCGCCGGTGGTGACCGTTCGACCGAAGACCGTGACCTCCATGTAGTGCCGGTACCCGGTGCCCACCTCGTGGACGAACCGCCAGCGCCCCGGCAAACTCAAACCCTTGATCCGCATGGTCATCCGGCCGGTGATCACTGCCGAGGACATCACCGGCAACCGGTCCCCGCATGTGACCTCGACGTACCTCGCAACGGGCCCGGGCAGGCCACTCGGGACATCCATGAACTCGGTCAAGCCCCCGCCACCGGTGAACTCCGGAAATGGCGCCGGGATCTTGCGCGCGCCTTTGGCCAAGGCGTAACCGCCCGCCATCAGCGCACCTGCACCTGCACCTGCTCCGACCCAACGCTTCATGCCTCCAGCCTCTCACCGACCGGGGATGCCGACCTCCACCCGGTCCACGCACTGCCCCGGCAGCACGATCGGCGCTATCGGCCCGGCAGGCGGGAACCAGTACGGCCCGTCTGTCACCGGAAAGCCGTTGCGCAGAAGCCGCACCACCCGCACCCCGGCGTCGAGCTGGGGTACGTCGATCACCCCGCACTGCCGGGCGTCATTGGCCAATAGCGCTGTGAATCTCAATGGCCCGATCGAACCCGACTCGTCAACCTGCATCGGCTTTTGCGCCTGAGCCGGGAAGGCTGCGGGAGTCGGCCCGACCTGCAGCAGCGTGCGCGTCGTACCCAGTTCATACACAGGCGGCTGCGTGGTGAAGAAGAAGTGGGCCAGCATCTGCGTTGGGCTCGGGGTCGCGGCAAGTTCGGCACCCACCGGCACGGCGCGGGCGCGCTCGAGCCACTCCCTCCCCGGGTCGTCAGCCGAGCCGATCCGCCACATGCTCCAACAGCCGATGGCGGCCAGCGCGCCTGCGACCGCCACCAACGGACGCCAGGTCACATCGAAAGTGCTCAGCCCGACGAGCAGCACCATCCCGGTGACCAGCGTGAACCGCGGGTCGGAAGCCAGCTGGCTGCCGGCGAAACCTCCCCGCAGCCACACAAAGGACAACACCTCGACCACCAGGAACACCGCGGTCGCCCCGAGCACGCGCAGGGTCGTGGTCGGTGCCGTCGCCAAACCCGCCAGCATCAGCATCATCCACAGCGCCAGCACGGCCACGGCCCACAGCCCGGCGCTGACCGGCACGACCGTGCGCCCGTCGAAGGGCAACCAGCCCAGGACCGAGCGCATGACCGAGCCCGGCCCCGCGTACCACAACGCTCCCGGGATGCTCGTCCCGCCGGTGCGCCCGGGCAGTGAGTCGCCAACTCGCAAAGCCAGGCCGACCAACGTCACAACCGCCAGCACGATCCACGTGACGCGGTGGTCCCAGACCCGGCGGCCGCTGAACATCCACACCACCACGAACAGGAACGGTAGGAAGTACACGGCACGTTCGTGGAATCCCCATGCTGCGATGGCAAGCAACCCCGCCCACGCGGGAGTCCAGCGACTGGGGTCGGCCATGATCCAACCGGCGACGAGCATCAGCAGCAGCGGGACGGTCTCCAACCCCGCGGACAGCCAGCTCTGAGCAGCCAGGGTGGCGGGCCAGGCCGCGAAGAGGATCGCAGCGCTTGCCGTAGCCGTGTTGGTGCCACGCCAACGTCGCAGCATCAGCCAGAAGGCCACCGTCGTGCCCACGGCCACAGCGCTCAGAAGCACAGCCGCCGGCCACCAGACTTGCGCGGCGGAACGAGCCAAGAGCCATTGGACTGCGAAACTCAGCGGTTCGCGGTGGCCGTTCCAGTTCTGCCAGACCAGTTCGCTTGCCGGCGCATTCCAAGCAGTCCAGATGTGGATGTAGTCGTCCTGCCAGAAGAAGCTGCCCCAGATCGCCGCGATCCGGATCGCGCAGGTCGTCGCAATGATCGCCCACACCGCCGCGCCAAGCACGCCTGCACCCTACCCAGCGCATAGCCTGTGACCCACGGACTCACCGGGAGGCGGACATGGCAGGCTCGTGGGCGAACAGTCGCACGATCACCAAGCAGGCATGGGCGGTCATCAAGGAGAACCCCTACATGCTGGCTTTCCCAGTCGTCGGCGCGTTGTTGGCGATCGTCGCCGTTCTCATCGTCGGGGGCGCCGGCGTTGCAGCCATGGGCTGGAGCGAAGTCGAACAGACAGCGGACTCCACCCAGATCTCCGGAGGGGTCGAGGTCGTGGGCATCCTCATCCTGATCGCCGCCGCCTACCTGGCCACCCTGATCACTCAGATCTTCATGGGTGGGCTGGTCAAGTGTGCCGACGAGGAACTGCAGGGACGGGACAGCAGTTTCGGGGCCGGCCTCGGTGCAGCGTTCGGTCGACTGCCCGCGCTGATGGGGTGGGCCGCGATCGAGACCGCGATCGGCTGGCTGCTGTCGGCGATCAGGGGCAACGGTGACAACAACATCATCATCACGATCCTGCGCCTGATCATTGCCAGCCTGTTGGCGGTGGCTTGGTCGGTGCTCACCTTCTTCGTCCTGCCGATGATCATCCTGAGGGACAAGGGCCCGATCCAGGCGATCAAGGAATCAGTCGGCTTGATCCGGCAGACCTGGGGCCTGCAGATTGCCGGCGGGGTGCGGATCGGTGGCCTCATTGCGCTTGTCGCGATCCTGCCGGGCATCCTCTTCACCGTCGTCGGAGTCTTCATCGCCGCGTCCGGAACCCCGGCCGCTGGAGTGCCACTGTCGGCAATCGGCGTGATCGTGATCATCGCTGCGCAGGTGCTGATCAGCGCCATGCGTGCCATCTTCTCGGTGGCGATGCTGCATTACGTCGAGAACGGCCAGGGCTTCGGTCCCTTCGACTCCGACCAGTTGCAGTCAGCCGTTCGGGTGAAGTGATGCAGGTCACAGTGACCCCACTTCACAAACCTATGCGCATAAACGTATAGTTGGGGAGTAGCCAAGATCCGAGGAGGTGAAGAGCATGTACGGACACAAAGGTGACAAGACCAGTAACCAGCTGAACATCAACAACAGCGTTTACAAGGAGCACCTGAACGCGGCAGTCAAAGGCAAGTCCGCGCTCGTTCCTGACTCGAAGGCTCCCCGTAAGTAGGACCTCGAAGCTTGAAGAAGCCCCCCGGATCACCGGGGGGCTTCTTCACGTCTGCAGAGCTGGAAAGCCCCAATCCAACACCAGCAAAGGCGCGGGCCGCCCGCCGCCATACACGAAGAAGCCCCCCGGCTTACCGAGGGGCTTCTTCGATTAGAGCTACAGCGAGTTCACGTCCACGTTCGGCGGAACGAGGACCTCGTCGATCACGTGGATCACACCGTTGCTGGCTTCGACGTCAGCAGTGGTGACGTTGGCGCCGTTGACGGTGACTGCACCGTCGGTCACCTTGATGGTGATGTCCTCACCCTCGACCGTCGGGACCTTGCCCGGCTCGATGTCGGTCGACATCACCTCTCCTGCCACAACGTGGTAGGTGAGGATCTGGGTCAACACCTCTTTGTTCTCCGGGAGCAGCAACTTGTCGAGCAGACCCGCCGGCAGCGCCTCGAACGCCTCGTTCGTCGGGGCGAACACTGTGAACGGGCCCTCACCGCTGAGGGTTTCGCCCAGGTCAGCCGCGGTCACGGCTGCAACCAGCGTGCTGAAATCGGGGTTGTCAGAGGCAACCTCGACAATGGTGCCCGACTCCATGGCCTCTTCTGACATCGCCTCGCTGGGCGACGCTGCCGCACTGGTGGCGGCGGTCGGGGTGGACTCTGCGCTGCTGTCGCCACTGGAACAACCCACCAGCGCTAGCGATGCCACGGCCAGACCGGCGGCGGCTACCTTGATCTTCATTGCTCCTCCTACGTCGTTTGGGACCTACATGAAGGAGATCGCAAGCAAGGACACATTTGGATGCAACGAATTTGCAACGTTATCTGTCCGTGATGTTACTCAAGGGTTGCAGCTATCGCCAGGATCGCGGACGACACGACGAACAAGCCGATCAACAGCGGCCACACGAAGCGCAAGTACTTGTCGTAGCCGACCTTCGCGATCGCCAAGCCACCGACGACGACGACGCTGGTGGGCGACCACAGCAGGGTGAACCCGTGACCTGTGATCCACGCCGTGATGGTGGTGGACCGGGACACACCGGCGAAGTCGGCCAGCGGCGCCAGCAGCGGCATGGCCAAGGCCCCGTGACCGGAGCTCGACGGGATGAGGAAGGCCAGCGGGATGTTGATGATGACCGTCACGACCGCGAACACCCCGGCGGAGGCCCCTGCGACAAGTTGCTCCATCGAGTTGAGAATCGTGTCGAGCGTCTGGGTGTTGTTCATGATCACCGAAACGCCGCCGGCCAGCAGGACGACCATGGCCGGGCCGATCATGTCCGCGGCACCCACCCCGATGAGCCGGACGATCTCCTTCTCGGGCAACCGCGCAACCACCCCGACCAGCACGGAGGCCAAGATGAAAAGCATCGCCAACTGCGGGAACCACCAGTTCAGTTCGAACCAGAAGGGTGCTGCGGTTGTCTGGTGGCCGACGTAGTAATCGGCCGGTCCGGTGGTCGCGCCGAAGATCGACGACCAGGGGATGACAGAGAAGATCATTAGCCCGAACGCGAAGATCGTGATGGCCAGCACCCACTTCTGCGTGCCGGTCAGGGTGTGGCTCAGTGCGGGGTCTTCGACATCCTCGGCCATCTTGTCGGTGGTCGTCTCGTCATCGGGGTCCGGGTCATCCCAGCCGACCAAGGAGGCGTCCGGGTCCTTGCGGACCTTGGCGGCGTAGCGCACCACCCACGCTGTGGCCATCGCCGTGAGCACAACCCACATGATCATTCGAAGGCCGAGACCCTCACCGATCGAGACGCCCGCCTCACCTGCCGCGACCCCGATGGAGAACGGGTTCACCGTGGCCCCCATCACCCCGATCATCGCGCCAAGGATGATCATGGCCGCCGTCACCAAGCGGTCATAACCCAAGGCGCCCATCAGCGGGATGAACAGCGCGTAGAAGCCCAGCGTCTCCACGGAGAAACCCATCGTGGAACCGAGAAGTGAGAACAGCACCATGACGGCGGTGATGAGCAGCCACCCCTTGCTGCGCAGGCGGTGGGCAATCCCAGCAACTGCCACGTCCAGCGCCCGGGTGTAGAAGCTGACGGAGATGAAGGCGCCGATCGCCATGATGAACACGATGACGCCGACCTGCCCGAACACGAACCCGATCGTCTCGGTGTCCACGAAGTCGGTCTCGGGGTTGAACAAGCCGTAGATGCCGTTGATGGGCGCCAAGAGCAGTTGCTGGAAGTAGGCCCAGCCCTCTAGGGGGGACGGAACCTGCTCGAACGTCCCGGGAATGGGCGCGCCTTCGCCGTCGAGTTGGTAGCGCCCGGATGGCAGGAAGATCGCCGCGATCCACACCAGGACCGTGACGATCGCCAGTGTTGTGACAGCACTCGGGAATTGGAACTTCTTCGTCTTGGTCATGCTCTCGGCCCCAGCCATGCACGGAGGGTACTAGTGCACAATGCCTGATGCGCGTTTCGGCGATTAGCCTCAGAGCATGATTCATTTCGAGCGCGGCGACATCACCACGTACGACGTCGATGCGATCGTCAACGCCGCCAATAAGTCGCTGGCCAACGGGTCGGGTGTCAACGGCGCCATCCACCTCGCGGCCGGTCCTGAACTTCCGGCTGCCTGTCGTGCGGTTGCGCCCTGCCCAACCGGAGAGGCTCGCATCACCGACGGCTTCGCGCTGCCGGCGCGGTACATCATCCACACGGTGGGTCCGGTTTGGCGAGGCGGTCACCACCATGAACCTGACATGCTCGCCTCGGCCTACCGGAGCAGCATGGAAGTCGCCGACCAGCACGGTGTGCGCACGATTGCGTTTCCCGCCATCAGCTGCGGGGTCTACGGCTACCCCGTCGAGGCGGCCGCGCGCATCGCCGTGGAAACCGTGCGCGAGGCCACGCCCGGCACGGGTGTGCGCGAGGTGATCTTCGTGCTGTTCAGCGAGGAGACGCTGGCGGTGTTCGAGGCTGCCGGTTAGTGGCCCGGCACACCGGGACCCCTACTGGCCGTCGCCAGGATTGACCGGCATCTGGTTGATGTAGCCCACGCCCTCTTCGTACTTGCTCTTCACGATCGAGAACCCGTCGGCCCGGCTCTGCTGGGCGTTCTGCTTGGCCTGCTGGTACAGCTCGCGAAGCCGGGTCTGCAACTGCGTGATGTTGGCGTTGGCTTGCTCTTTGGTGTTCTCGATGCGCTGCGAGAAGGACTCGCGAGCGGTCTGCACCTGGTCGTCGTACTTGTTGTTCGCCACGTTCAGGTCATCGCGCTTCTCCTGGGCCAAGGTGTTCAGTTGGTCCTGGATGGCAGAGATCTCCTCGCGCAGGTTCTGACGCACAACCGGATTGGTCGCCTTGGCCAGCTTCTTGCGTGCCTTGGTCAGCTTCTCGTTCAGGTTCTGCTGCCGGGTCGCGTACGAGGTGTTGATCCGCGAGATGGCGGCGCGGCGATCGGCGGCGATCGAGTTGAGCCGCGATTGAAGGGCGGTCTTCAATGCTGCCACCTGCTGGTTGCGCTTCTGCTTCAACCGCAGAACCTTCGCCTTGCGGTTCTCCCGCACCTGCCGGACCTGCTTCATGCGGGCTTGGTACAAGGAGCGCACCTTGGTCGACGCCTTGGCCTTGCGCTTGGACAGTTCGGCGCGGTATTTGCTGATCTGCGCCTGTGTCTGCTGCTGGGTCTTCTCAGCGTTGAGTTGGGCAACGTACGCCTTCAACTCCTGGTACTGGGCGGTACCCCGGATGCCGGGCGCCGCAGTCGCGGTCGGGACAGCGGTGAATGCCAGAGCAGGGATGAGGAACAAGGAAACAATCAAGCGTCGCATAGCCGAAAGATATAGCCGTGCCGGTACCAGTTGTCGCCCGTGCGCACAAGTCAGGTGTTCGCCTGAAGGAGCGCAGCAATTCGGTCACCCTCAGTAGTTGGCCAACGGCTACGCTTCGCGGCATGGTCACACGTTCCCAGCGCTTGGTCGCGGCGGGACTTCTGGCTGCGGAAGCCGTGCTGGTCATCCATCCCGTTCTGGCTGTATCCAACTTCTTCGTGGGTGCCGGGATCATCGGCAAGAGCGTGACGCAGGTCGGAATCGCCGACGTCACCGCCCAAGGGTTCTCCTACCTGCTCGGTTCACTGTTCGCGTTGCTGCTCTTCCTGGCCGCATGGGGGGTGGCGCACAAAACCCGGGGTATCGCGGCGCTGCTGCTCCAGCCGGGTGTCCTGCTCCACGCGGGGGTCCCGTTCCTGCGTCCGTTCGGCCCCTCGGCGTGGTTGCTCGTGGCGCTGGCGGTCCTCAGCACGGTCGCGCTGATAGTCATCATCCGTGGGTCTGAGCACGACACCTCAGGGCGCAAGCGGTGGTGGTGGCTGGCCGCGTTCGCCTCCGGGGCGACGGCGGTGGGCGTGGTTGGCGCGACCTCCACAGCACTGCCCGTCGATCCGATGGCCCTGTTCGCCTCAGGCGGCTCGGGTGCACCCTTGGCAACCCCTGCGGGCCCACCGGCGACCCGGACCCCCCAGAACCCGACCCTGGCCGCCAACCCTTTCAACAGCATCCACAACGACGCGTGGGCCACCGACGCCTACGACCTGCCGGCACCGGCCCGACCGCGCGAGGCGGCCGTCGAGTCCCTGTTCACCGGTGGTGATTGCGCGACGATCACCTTCGACTCACAAGGCCGCTTGATCACGCTGTGTTCAACACTGACCCGGGTCGTGGCGCTGATCGTCGACCCGGCCAGTCTCAAGGTTCTGGACCGACAGGTGGTCGGTGAACGTCGACCGAGCTTGACCGACTTCTCCGGCGGTGGTTACTTCGTCCTCGACAGCGAGGACCGGATCGTGTTCCCGTCGCGCGGCGGGGTGATCCGCGTACTGGCCACCACGGATGGGTTGCAGGAGGTGGACAGCATCGATGTGTCCGCCACCCTTCAGCCCGACGAACAGGTGACCTCGGTGCAGCCCGATTGGGAAGGCAGGTACTGGTACGTCGGTTCACTCGGCACAGTCGGCGTCGTTCGCGACGGCGAACCCGAGGCACTCAACCTCTCAGGCGAAGACATCGAGAACTCCTTCGCCGTGGCCGAAGAAGGTATCTACGTTGCGACCGGGGCGGCGTTGTACCGGCTGGAGGCGGGCGCGACGGCAGCGCCGCGGGTCGCATGGCGCAGCGAGTACGACACCGGCACCCGGCAGAAACCGGGCCAGACCAGCCGAGCAACAGGGACGACGCCGACGCTTTTCGGGGATTCCGTGGCGATCACCGATAACGCCGATCCGCGCATGAACGTACTGGTGATGGACCGGGAGACCGGCAAGTTGACGTGTAAGCAACCGGTTTTCGCAGACAACGCGAGCGCGACGGAGAACTCCCTGATCGCGATCGACGGGGCACTGGTCGTGGAGAACAACTACGGCTACAAGCCGGCGATCACCTCGACCACCGCGGGTCGCAGCACCGAACCAGGCCTTGCCGTCATTGACGCAGGCGACTGCACGATCCGATGGACCAGCGACATCCGCATTCCCTCACTGGTCTCCAAAGCCACAACGGTCGGCGGGCTGGTGCTGACTTACACGAAGCCGCCGAATGCTCTGGGTGTGGACGCGTGGTACTTCACGGCCGTCGACCTGGCTAGCGGGGACGTCGTGTGGACCCGGCGCGCGGGAGCCGGCACAACCTTCAACAACCACTACGCGGGCGCATACCTGGACGACAACGGTGACTTCTTCGTGGGCACTGTGAACGGTTTGGCCGTGCTGCGCGGCTCCTAGCTCGGCGGCACCTCGATGTCGAGGTCGACGACCACCTCGTCAGCAACCCTCAACTGCCCGAACATCAGGGAGTACGGTTTCACGCCGAAGTCCTTCTGGCGTAGTGGGATGCTGGCTGTGGCCCGGCCGTCAACGACCTCGATCGCAGCGGTGATCTGGCAGGTCGCGCCATGGATCGTCAGGGCTCCGCTCACCTGCTGATCCACGATCTGCGTCGATGCGAATGTCACGTCGGGGAAGCGTGCGACATCAAGGGTCTTGGCGGCGTTGCGCTTGATCACCTGCCTGTCCACCGGGGTCAGGGGCGTCACTCCGCCGGCTCCGGACAGCACCTCCAGACTGCCCAGGCCGACACGCAAAGTGATCGCCACAGCCTGTCCTCGGACCATCTGCACCGTCGCGTCCCAGTCCGGGAACCCCAGCGCGAGGCGGTGTCCCGCACGCGAGGCCGAACCCTCGACACCGGTGTGAACCGTGACCGTGCCGGCGGTCAGCTCGACTGTGGTGGTGCGTGGCATATGAACCCCTTCCCGTCCGACGGTGTGCCCCCGGTACGCCACACGGTAACCAAGCGGGAGCACCCAACGCGGGTCGTCACGGGTCGAACTCCCCCGGGGTAGTCAAGATATGCATACGCGGCGTATGATGCATTACATGCAGAGTGTGCAGATCTCAAACAGCACAATGCAGACCTTGCTCAGTGCGCGACAGGTCCAGGATGTCCTGCACATCGACCGCTCCACCGTCTACCGAATGGCCGAGGACGGCCGGTTGCCGGCCATCCGCGTCGGCAAGCAATGGCGATTCCCGGCCGACGAGATCTACGGGCTCATCAGCGCCCAACCTCCGGTACTGAACACCTCCCCGCTGGACCCGACCGTCGCCGCTGCGATCGCGGATCTGTCCGGCGACCTGCTCGGCGTGATGATCCTCGTGACCGACATGGACGGCCACCCCATCACCCCGATCGCGAACCCGTGCGAGTGGATGACCGCCCACGTCGATGACCCGCTGGTGCTCTCGACGTGTATCGCCGAGTGGCAGAGCTTGGCCGACGAGCACACATTCGAGGCCACCTTCCAGCCCGGGGAGTTCGGTTTCGAATGCGCCCGGGCGTTCGTGCGCTCCGGCCGGGAACTGGTCGGCATGGTCCTGGCCGGCGGCGTCAGCCCGGTCGACCATCCGCACCCCGGCTTCTATGACCTAGACCCGCAGGGAAGGCGCCGCGTACTCGACGCACTCCCTCGTATCGCCGCAGCACTGTCCAGAACCGCGTCGGCACCGGTCGGCGCACCTAAAGAGGAGAAACGATGAAGAGGCTCTTGATCCTCGGCGCCGGAACCGCCGGAACCATGGCCGCCAACAAACTGGCCAAGCACCTGCCTGACTGGAAGATCACCATGGTCGAGCAGCACCAGACGCACTACTACCAGCCCGGCTACCTCTTCATCCCCTTCGGCGCCTACACCCCGGATGAGGTCGTCAAGCCGACGAAGAAGTTCGTCCCGGAGGGCGTGGAGTTGATCACGGCGACGATCGACCAGGTCTTCCCGGAGGACAACAAGGTCCTGCTCGAAGGCGGCCAGGAACTCAGCTACGACTACCTCATCATCGCGACCGGGACGACCCCACGGCCCGACCAGACCCCCGGCATGGAGGATGGCCTGCGCGACAACGTCCACGAGTTCTACACCTACGAGGGCACGACCGCCCTCGGCGAAAAACTCAAGACCTGGGAGGGCGGCAAACTCGCCATCCAGATCTGCGAGATGCCCATCAAGTGCCCGGTCGCCCCGCTGGAGTTCACGTTCCTTGCCGACGCCTTCTTCGAGGAGAAGGGCATGCGCGACAAGGTGGAGATCACTTACGTCACACCATTGGAGGGTGCCTTCACCAAACCGGTGGCCAGCAAGCACCTCGGTTCCATGCTCGACGACCGCAAGATCAACCTCGAGCCCGACTTCATGATCGAGTCCGTGGACGCCGAGGCAGGCAAGATCGTCTCGTTCGATGAGCGCGAGATCCCGTTCGACCTGCTGGTCACCATCCCGGTCAACATGGGCGCCGACTACATCGCCAAGTCAGGTCTCGGCGACGACTTGAACTACGTGCCGGTGGATCCGCACACACTGCTGAGCAAGAAGTACGACAACATCTTCGCCCTCGGTGACGCCTCCGACATCCCAGCTTCCAAGGCCGGCTCTGTGGCGCACTTCGCGGTGGACCTGTTCGAGAAGAACTTCCTGGCCCACGTCCAGGGCCTGCCGATGCCCGAGGCGTTCGACGGCCACGCGAACTGCTTCATCGAATCCGGGCACGGCAAGGGGCTGCTGATCGACTTCAACTACGACACCGAGCCGCTGCCCGGCAAGTACCCGCTGCCAGGTGTTGGACCGTTCTCACTGCTCAAGGAGACCGAACTCAACCACTGGGGCAAGTTGATGTTCCGCTGGATGTACTGGAACATCCTGCTTCCCGGCAAAGATCTGCCTCTACCCGCGCTGATGTCGATGGCAGGCAAAGAGAAGGAAGCGCTGTGATGACTGCCGTTGCCGTGACCACTGAGGAACGCCTCGACGCGATGAGCGCCCAGATGGACTTCATCGTCGAAGAACTGCAACGCCAGCGCGAAGCTCGCGAACGGATCTCGGAGCTTGCCGAGACTCTGACGCCTGTGACCAAGCAAGCGATGCAGATGGCGACCGACCAGTTGCAGGACATGGATGTGTCCAGCGAGGAGCTGGTCTCGCTGTTGCGCACCTTCGCCACGAACGTGCCGCAGATGCAGGCGCTTCTTGCCCAGCTCGGGCCACTGTCGGAACTGGCCGAGCAGGTCTCGCACCTGTCCGGGCCCGCGCTGGCCAAGGTGACCGACATGCTCGCCGTGGCCGACGACAAGGGGTACTTCATGTTCGCCCGCGAGGGCAGCAAGATCGCCGACCGGGTGGTGACCGAGTTCACCGAAAACGACGTCCAGGCGCTCGGCGACAACGTGGTGACGATCTTGACCGCGGTCAAGGAGATGACCCAGCCAGAGGTCATGGGCCTGGTCCAGCGCACCGCCTTGAGCGTGCAGGACGCCGAGGACACCCCGATGGAGCCGCCGTCGATGTTCGCCCTGTTGAAGTCGATGCGCGATCCGCAAACCCGCCGTGGCCTGGCCAAGGTCATGGCAATGCTGCACACCGTCGGTGAGGAGAACCCGCCGACACCCACCGAAGGAAGGAAGTAGAAATGCCCACCGCGACGATTGCGGGCCACGAGGTCCAGATCAACGACGAAGGGTTCCTCACCGAGTACGACGAGTGGAGTGAGGACATCGCAGGAGAACTCGCCAGCAACATCGGCGTCGAGATGACCCCGCGTCACTGGGAGGTCATCAAGTGGCTGCGTGAGGACTACAAGGAGAAGGGCGAGACCGCCACGACCCGCCGGGTGCAGACCGCGGGCGGCTTCCCGACCAAGGAGCAGTTCCAGCTGTTCCCGAAGAAGCCGGCCAAGAAGATGGCCTACATCGCCGGCGTACCCAAGCCGCACGGCTGCGTGTGAGGAGAGATCATGGCTGACGCAATCATCCCGAACTTCGGCGACGACGAGGAAACCGATCGCAAGTTCGTCCTCATCTGCTCCAAGGGCAACCTCGACATGGCCTACCCGGGTCTGGTCCTGGCCAACGCCGCCCTTGGCGAGGGCATCGAGACGCACCTGTTCTTCACGTTCTGGGGCTTCGACATGATCACCAAGTCCCGCATGTGGGACCTGCAGTTCTCGCCGGTGGGCAACACCGCCATGCACCTGCCGGGTCGCGACACGAAGGTTCCGCAGTCGCTCTCGCCTCTGCCGGGCATGACCCAGATGGCGACGAAGATGATGAAGAAGCAGATCGCTGACCTCGGCATTCCCGAGGTTCCCGACTTCCTCGACCAGATCGTGGCCGCCGGTGGTCACCTGTGGGCGTGCCGCATGTCCGCGGACATGAACAACCTGACCGAGTCCGACCTGCGCGACGACGTCGACGGCATCATCAATGCCTCCGACTTCATCGAGATGACCGACGGGGCACAGATGCTGTTCATCTGACGGGGTGTGAGGAACCGGCGCGCCGAGGGGGGCGCCGGTTCGTTGCGTCCGGGGACCGGCGGGGTAACTTCGGTCGCCGCCGCCGCTGTGCTTGTTGGGCCCGGGCTCTTGATCATGCGTTGGTTAGAGGTTGTGCTGTTGGTTAGCGAATCCACGCGTTGTTTCGCTAACCAACAGCACAACCTCTAACCAGGAGCCGGGGGCCGGAGATAGTGCCCGCCGTGACGCACCTCACCCCCACCGACGACCCCAAGTCAGTGCCAGCAGCGTACGGTGGGGTTAGACCGGTTGAGCATGAGGCTCGACCAAGGGTCGTCGGTGTCACCTTTTGCAACGGTGGCTTTCTATTCGGGTTGCGCCCGCTTGCACCCACGACCACACGCACCGATTGGAACTCCTTTGTCATCGACTTTCGCCGAACTCGGCGTGCCCGACGAATTCTGCCGGGCCCTTGCCTCTCAAGGCATCGACTCACCCTTCCCCATCCAGACCAGCACCCTGCCCGACTCGATCGCAGGGCGGGATGTCCTCGGTCGCGGTCGCACAGGCAGCGGCAAGACCATCGCCTTCTGCATCCCCGTGGCCACCCGACTGGCCGGCAAGACCAGCCGCCCGGGCGCGCCGCGCGCCATGATCCTGGTACCCACCCGAGAGTTGGCAACGCAGGTCGCCGAGACCATGCGGCCGTTGGCACAAGCCGTGGGACTGAGCGTCACCACCGTCGTGGGCGGCGTTTCTCAGAACCCGCAGGTCCAAGCATTGCGCCGCGGCGTCGACATCCTGGTGGCCACCCCCGGTCGCCTTGAGGATCTCATCGCGCAGAAGCACTGCCGCCTCGACATGGTTGAGGTATGCGTGCTCGATGAGGCTGACCACCTGGCTGACCTCGGGTTCCTTCCCGCGTCCAAACGCCTGCTGCAACAGACTCCGAAGACAAGCCAGCGGCTGCTCTTCTCGGCCACCCTTGACGGGGCGGTCGGCGTGCTCGTGCGCACTTACCTCGTCAACCCCGTGACCCACCACGTCGACGCGGCGGCGGCTCCGGTGCCTTCGATGAGCCACCACGTGCTCACCGTCACCGAGGCCGACAAGCCCGCGGTCGTGCGCGAACTGGTTTCCGGCAAGCAACGCAGCCTGGCCTTCACCCGTACCAAGCACGGTGCGAAGAAGTTGGCCCGGCAGTTGACCGCGTCAGGGATTCCGGCGGTCGACCTGCACGGGAACCTGTCCCAAGCTGCCCGCCAGCGCAACCTTGCGGCGTTCACCGACGGGTCGGTCCGCGTCCTAGTGGCAACCGACATCGCCGCGCGCGGCATCCACGTCGACGGCATCGACATGGTGATCCACGTCGACCCGCCTGCGGAGCACAAAACCTACCTGCACCGCTGCGGTCGCACAGCGCGAGCTGGCGCACAGGGTGCGGCCGTGTCCGTGGTCACCCACGCGCAGCGCCGCGATACAACTCGCATGCTGCGCATGGCCGAGGTCAAGGCCGACGCACAGCAGGTGACGCCGGGCCACACCACGATCACCGACCTGGTGGGACCGGTGGCGCCGCATGTCAAGCCGGCGCCGGTCTCGGCGCAACCGAGGCCGACCGGTTCGCGGTCCAACCCCCGCCGCCGCCGGCCGTCACGGGGGCGCGCAGCCTGATTCAGCCCTGGTTAGAGGTTGTGGTCCTGGTTAGCGAATCCACGCGTGTTTTCGCTAACCAACCGCACAACCTCTAACCAGGAGCGGGTTTGCGGCCTGCGGCACGGTCACGCAGGCGGGTAGACGCCCATCTGCTTGGCCTTGTCGGTCTGCCAGAAGATGTCGGCGATCTCGTCGATGTAGGCAACGAGCTGCTCGCCAACGGCGGGGTCCATCGACTTCTTGGCCTCGCCGGCCTGGTGAACCGCCTTCCAGAACAGCTCGTGCAGCTGCGGGAACGTCGCGAAGTGCTCGGGGGCGAAGAAGTCGGCCCAAAGCACCATCAGGTGGTGCTTGGTCTCCTCGGCGCGCTGCTCCTTGATGATGATCGCGCGGGCGCGGAAGACCTCGTCGTCGGACTCCTGGTACTTCTTCGCTGTCTTGACCACAGACAGGGCCTCGATCTTGGCCTGAGCCGGATCGTAGACGCCGCAGTACAGGTCGCAGTGGGCGTGGGCGACGGTGGCCGACGCGAAGAACCTTCCGAGCATTTGTAACTCCTTCTTGTGGATTCGTTTCGACCTTACAATCATGCGGTGACCGCGCATAGAGGGCGACCCCTGCGCAGGTTCATGGTCGCCGACCGTTCGATGGAGCCCACCCTGGTCGAAGGTCAGGGATTGCTGGCAACCAGGTATGGACGGCCGAAGGCTGGGCAACTGCGTTGTTTCGAGCACCCCCAGCGGCCGGGTTTCTGGCTGGTCAAGCGTGTGCAGCGGGTCCACCTGGACAGCATGGACCTCACCTCCGACAACCCTGTGGGAACCCACTTCCGCGATGTCGCCGTCGAGAACTCCTACCGGGTCCTGTTCGCGGTCCCCCTGCGCTTCATGTGACGCGCATCCAGTAGAACTCGATCGGGATGTTGTCGGGGTCACGACCCGTGACGACCACCGCGTACGGGGTGTCCTCGATCGGGCCGTGCTCCACGTCGAGCTCATCCATGCGGGCGGCCCAACCCCGCACGTCAGCCTCGCAGGCACAGCCGAACCCCACGTGGTCCAAGCCCACGCGGGCCGGGTCGAAGTGCTCGGCCACAGTCGTCGCGTGACGGGTCATGCCCAGCATCAAACCGTTGGGCCACAGCAGTCGCTGCCGGGTCCACGTCGGTCCTTGCCGGTGCACCACCTCCGCCGGGCCGAAGAGCCGCTGGTAGAAGTCCGCACTCGCCTGCGGGTCACAAACGGTCAAGGTCACGTGGTGCAGCACTGGCAGATCCATTCACCGACCGTACGATGCTTTAGTGACCATTGACGAACTTGCGGCCGGCAAGTACATGAGCCTGGCGACCTTCAAGAAGGACGGAACCCGCGTGGCCACGCCCGTGTGGCTGACCCGGGAGGGTGATCACCTGTACGTGATCACGCAGGCCGAAGCGGGCAAAGCCAAGCGGCTGCGCAACTCCTCACGCGCGGAGGTCGCCCCGTGCGACATGCGTGGGAACGTGACCGGTGACGTCGCACCTGCCGAAGCCGTCCTGCTCGACGAGCAGGGCACGCGCAAGGTCAAGGATCTGGTCAATCGCAAGTACGGGCTCATGGCTTTCATGTTCGGCCTGAGCGGCAGGGTCAAGGGGATGCTCGGCAAGCCCGTCGAAGAGGTCGGGATCAAGGTCACGCTGACGTAGCGCAGTACTGCTCCAGGGAGTCGAGCACCCCGGCCCAGGCGGACCGGAAGTAGTCCCGGTTCTCGTCCCATTCAGGGCCTTGCCCGTGGCCCCAGTGCGCCAGACGCACCAGCGTTCCGGCCCCGTCGGCGCGCAGGGACAGAACCACCCAGGTGTGCTGGCCGCGGGTCGAAAGACCCGGCGGCGAGTTCCACGAGAACACGATCAGCCGGTCGGGTTCCAGGGCAAGGATCCGGCACCCCTCAGAACCTCGTGACCCGTCCGGCGCCTCAGCGAGGAACAGGTACTCGTAACGCCCACCCACCCGCGCGTCGATATCGGCGTCCGCGCCCAGGAAAGCGCGCACGCCATCAGCAGTGCTGAACAACTCGTAGACGCGCTGCGGCCGGCAAGCGACGGACCGCCCGACGACCATGGGCTCGCTCCCGCCAGTCGGATCGCCGTAGTAGTCCCAGTGGTAGTCCATCTGTCTGGCGACCAGCCGGGCCAGGTCACTACCGGCAACCTGGGTCACCAGATGCAGCCCGACATCCAGGCCGCACGAGATACCGCCCCCAGTGATCACCGGGCCGGCATCGACGACCCGGGCGCGTTGCCCACCGGGCAGTTGCAGACCGCCGATGTCCTCCCAGTGCGTTGTCCAGTCCCGCCCTTCGAGCAGACCCGCCTCGGCCAGCAGGAAGGCCCCGGTACACACGCTGACGACCAGCTCCCGCGGTGCCGCAATGACTTCGATCAACCGGCCCCGCGACACCGCCGACCCCACGTCGATCGTTCCCGGAACGACCAGGGCGACGCCCTGGCGCAGGGCGGCAGTCGGGGACACCACGACACCGCCGTAGCTGGTCACTGGCCCACCGTCCAGACTCACGACCGCGAGGTCGAAGGCCGCCTCCTGACCGCGGCGTTCGAGCAAGCGGTTGGCAGTCAGGCACACTTCCCAAGGCCCAGCGAAATCCATCAGATCCATGTCGTCGTAGATGAGGAAATCGAGCTTCATGCCAGCAACTCCTGGACCGCTTGGGCCACCGCATGGCCAAGGGTGCGCTGCCCCTCTCGCGACAGGTGGATGCCGTCTACGGGGCTCGGTTCCACCACCTCAGAGGCGGCCAGGAACGGGGTCCCCGTCTGCTCGCAGATAGTGCGGTAGTGCGTGGTCAATTCGCGCGACTGCTCCTCGCGCCCGGCGAAGAAGACGCCCATGAAACCCTTCGGGTCTGCGATCGCCGGCGGCGCGACGACCAGGCAAGCCGGCTTGCTCGCCGCTGGACCGGCGCCGCTGCGGTTGACGATGTCGATGAGCGTCCACAGCCCCGACGCCGAGTGCCGTGCAGACAGTTCCAAAGGTCCTTGCAGGTCGTTGGTGCCGAGCAGCAGAACCACCACGTCGAGCGGAGCGTGCGACTCCAGGATCGGCGCGAGCATCTGCTTGCCACTTCGCACGGGGGCATAGGGGGAGTCGAACACAGTCGTGCGGCCCGGCAGGGCCTCACTGATCACGGTTTGGCCGAGGTCGGCGGCCATCACCTCGGGCCACCGATCGGCCGGTTCGTAACGGCCCCCGGTGGCCGGGTCATAGCCGAAGGTCAACGAATCACCGAAACACAGCACGACCGCCATGGCTCACTCCGTTCGCTGTCCGATCACCGATCGACCTCTGAAGGTGCGCATCCCCTCGAAGGCCCCGGCCCAGCGCGAGATCCGGTCCGAGACCGCCGGCGGCAAGGGCCTGACCAGGTAGGCGGTCATCACGGCCGGGCGGTTGAGCAGAAGCCTCTGCCGATTGCGCTCGACGGCTTCCAGCACCGCACTGGCTGCGTACTCCGGCTTGAGCTCGGGGAAGTACCACGGGGACTTGGCGCCCGCGAACATTCCCGTGCTGATCTGCTGCGGGAGCACCACAGTCGTGCGCACACCAGGTGCGTCTTCAGCCAACTCCGTGCGCAGTGTGTCTGCGAAGCCATAAGCCGCGTGTTTGCTGGCCACGTAGTCGGTGAGACCGGGTACGGGTGTCGTCCCGACGAGCGAGGCGATGGTCACGATGTGCCCACGATCGTGGCGCACCATCGCGGGCAGAAAAGCCTTCGTGCACCAGAACAGGGCCAGGACGTTGACGTCCATCGTGGTCTGGATCGCTTCGTCGGGAAGATCCAGCAAACGCCGGCCGCTGATCACCCCGGCATTGAGAATCAGCACGTCGATGTCACCTGTCTGCGCGGCCTGGTCATAGACCGCCCGCCGGTCGGTCACGTCGACTCTGGCTGTGTCGACGGGCACCTCCGAAGCCAGTGCATCCAGGCCGGCCCGGTCACGGTCCCATGCGATCACCTGCGCGCCACGACGGACTGCATCGAGCACCATGAGCCGACCGATGCCCGATGCTCCGCCTGTGATGAGCACCCGGGAACCGTTGAGACTGGTCATGGGCCTCAGCCTTGCAGATCGACCTCGGTGAAGGTAGCCGCTTGGCCGCAGACTTCCCCGTGGGCGTCGGTCACGGTCCAAACGGTTGCGCCCCTGATCCAGAAGCGCTGGCCGCTGGCCGACTCCCGCAACCCGGAGTACCCGCGGACCACCTGCCCCGAGGCCAGAGCCGCGGCCCGTTCAGCCCGTGCCTGCGGCGGTGCCGTCAGCCGCGACGGGGTACCCAGAAGCGGCCGCTCCCACAGGGCCCGAGCCGCACCGTTGGCGTACACGAAGACTGGGTCATCGCTGGTGTCATGACACAGAACCACCGCGGCTAGCCCGTCGAGTTCGTCGGCCGCACACAGCGACTCGCCCACGGCACGCTGGTACGAACCGGTGATCAAGGCTGGCCAGTCCACGGGCGCGAGTCTAGAGGGCGCCGAGAGGGGGGCCAGGCACCAGTTCGAAGCTCGGCGCATTGTGACGTTGTTGCGGCGCTGCCCGCTCAATTGTTGCGTCGTTGCTGATCCCACTGGCCCAAACCAGCAACAACGCGACAACCCAGCAATGCGACCAGCAACAACGCGACAAACGGCGGCGGCGGGGGTTGCCGACCCCCACGACCTAGCTGATCTCGCAGTACCCGAAGTGGTCGCCGTAGTTCCAGCTGCTCTTACCCGGCACGTACCAGGTGCGCGCCGTGAGCCCACGCTTGGCCGCCAGCGCCTTGCACTTCTTCTGGGCCAAACTCACGGCCTTGGGGGTGCCGGGGTACTTCGCCCCGAGCCTCGCCTTCAACCAGACGACGTTGGTCATCTGCGCCGAGTTGGGCGCCGAGCAACTCTGCCACTTCCAGGTCTTGTAGTTCACGCACTGGCGCGGCAACAGCCCGCTGTAAGCAACCGGACTCATGCGGGACGCGGCCGTGCCCTTCGGTGTGGTGTTGAAGCCGACGCACGACACCCAGCGCTCGCCCGCCCGGCGCTGCCGAGTCGTGGGCATGTACGTGGCCAGTTGCGCGCTCATCGGTAGGGCGTAACTCTTCACGGGAAGCGGTGCCGGTTCATTGCCCCAGACGTAGGTGACCCCAACCGTGTGGCACTTCTGGAAGGCCCAGGCCCAGAACCCCCGCTGGGACATCCGCGCAGCCTTGGCAGTCACCCGGATGCTGCCCATCGCCTCGGCCGTGTGGTTGGAGTAGCAGTCCACTGGCGAGACCGGCGCAAGTGTGGACCGGTCCCACTGCCGGTCACTGAACGGCCAGCAGGTTCCGGGGGCGGGGGCGTCGGCCATAGCGGGGGCCAAGGGCAGCAAACCCAGACACAGTGCACCCGCTGCCAGACTCGTCCGATAGATCAACATGACGTCCCCTCCCCCGGAGGCCGTCGTTTCGACCCAGTTGGCCGACGTTCGACCTCCTGCTACCTCAAGGGTACTCCCGCCCGCCTACTTCTTAAGGGGTCGAAGCCGCTCGCGCAGGTCGTTCACCTGCGCCACGATCCACCCGATGAGCTGCTCGGTGTTGACCGACGATCCGGTGACGTAGTCATCGAGGTTGACCAGGTGGAAGGTGCGCGCGTTCACGGTGTTGAGTTGGTGGTTGATCCGTACCTCCCCGGAGACTGGCATCTTGAACAGGTTGGCGAAATCGGTGCGCCACATCGTTGCGAGGTCGTCGGGGTCGGTCACCTTGTTGCGCATCTCAGCGGTGAACCCAATCACCGTTCGACTGCCCATGGTCTGACTGATCGAGCCGGAACCCGACTTGCGGTCGACCATGATGTACACCGCCGACAGGACATCATCACCGGGCACCTTGAAACCCAGTGTCTGCTTGTCCGCGTCGGCCACGATCCGGTAAGGCCGCCATCCATGGTGGGACAGCCCTGACACGATCTGGCCGCACACGATCTCGTCCTTGGACTCGCGCAACTCCGACTTGTGCGCGTAGTTGGTCATCGCGTTGAAGAGGCCCATCAGGACACCTCCCCGAACCGGGCTTGGATGAAGGTCTTCATCGTGTAGACCACACTCGCGATGTGCTTGCGCAGTAGTTCGTGATCGACATCCAGATGTCCATCCACGTACCGCTCGATCTCCATGAGCAGGTCGATCTGTGCGTACACGTAGCCGGACGATAGATCGGCATCGAACGTGACCGTGCCGGGTTCGGGCGAGGCGATGAAACCGCTTTGCACCTCCTGTTTGACCGCGTTGCCGACCTTGCTGAACTCCGGCACCCGCTGGCCGTAACCGATGACGACCGAAGCGCGGTGGCCGATCATCTTGGCCACAGCGGGGTCAGGTGTCAGGTGCTGCAGGGAGACGTTGACCCGCGAGTGATCGGCTGGTTCCTCGAACCTCAGCCGGTGGCTACCGGTGGTCCCCGCCCACACGTTGGCGGTCTCGAGGTCGATGAGGACGAACCCGCAGTCGACCATCGCGGTGATCACCCCGCCGAGCATCGCTTCGTCGATGGAGGTCGCGAACTCGGTCTCCTTGTACATGTCCCAACTGCGCCCGACCAGGTCGATGAACTCGTCGTCGAGCTGCTGGTCGGTCATCCCGCTCATCAAGGAGGCCGACGCGGAGGCGGGCGGCGGCGGTTGCCCCAGATCGACGCCGAGTTGGTTGAGCGGGGTCCAGCCAGGGGCCCCCTCCCACCAGACGTGCGCCGTGGCGGGCACCTCGCCCGACTTCACCCGGGCGACGACCGCCTCAAGCGCTTCGGGGCCCTGCTGCTGACCCGCGCGGTCCACCCAGTGCACAGGCTGTGTCATCTCCACCATGGCGGCACGGTACCTCGCAGATCCGGTCACATGCCCAGTGGCGGATCAGCCCACCAGGGAGACCAGCACGCCTAGGGCAGCGCACACCGCCAAGACCCGCAACGTGGGCCAAGCCATGCCGAAGACCAGCACGCCGGCCACCGCGGCAACTGTTGCCGCCCACAGGTTCAAGGTCGACCATTGCGGGACGCTGAGCACCAGGGGTCCGTAATCGACGACACGAACTGTGAAGAAGGTGGACAGCGCGAACCACAGAGCCAGGTTCGCGATGACGCCCACCACGGCCGCCCCGATCGCGGAGAGTGCATGATGCAGACCGGCGCTGTGCCGCAGGCGATCGACGAACGGGGCGCCCGCGAAGATGAACATGAAGCAGGGCACGAACGTCACCCACACGGTGATGACCGCCCCGATGAAGCCCGCGAGCAACGGCGGCAGGCTGCCGGGGTTGTTGTACGCGGCCAGGAAACCGACGAACTGAACGACCAGAATCAATGGCCCCGGTGTGGTCTCCGCAAGCCCCAACCCGGTGGTCATGTCGTCTGCTGTGATCCAGCCGTAACTCAGCACGGCCTGTTGCGAGACGTAGGCCAGGATTGCGTAGGCCCCACCGAAGGTGAGCACCGCCGTCTTTGAGAACAGCAGCGCGATCTGGGTCAACGTGCTCTCGCTGCCCAGCGCGACCACCAATAGCACGACCGGGGTCAGCCACAGCACCAGGCAGCAGGCAGCGGCGATGAGTGCTCGTCGGGCCTGAGTCGAGTCGACGGTTTCATCGTCGGACAACAGGGGCCGGGGATCCGGGTTTGCCTGGGCACCTTCGAGTTCCATCGGCGACGAGCCGCTGGATCGCCCGGTCCACCAGCCCACAAGTCCCGCGACGATGATCACGACCGGGAAGGGCACGGCGAAGAAGAAGAGAGCCACGAATGCCGCCACCGCCACGATGCGCAGCAGGCGGGTGTGTAGCGTCCGGCCCGCCATTCGGATGAGAGCCTGCACCACCAGGGCCAGCACAGCCGCTTGCAGACCGAGCAATAGCCCGGCCACCCACCCGACCTGCCCGTAGACGGCATACATCACAGAGAGCGCCATCATCACGATGAACCCGGGCACGATGAACAAGATCCCGGCCACGAGCGCGCCACGGATCCCGTTCATCAGCCAGCCGATGTAGGTCGCCAACTGCTGGGCCTCGGGCCCGGGGAGCACCATGGCGTAGTTGAGGGCGTGGAGGAACCGGCGTTCACTGATCCAGCGGCGTTTGTCCACCACCTCGCGGTGCATGACCGCGATCTGACCGGCTGGACCTCCGAAGCTGTTCAGCCCGACGTAGGCCCACAACCGCGTGGCATCGCGCAGGTGGACCGGTCGTTCCGACACGGACTCACCATGCCAGAGGAGCTCAGGGGGTCGGGGAGGCCGTCACTGTCGAGGTCTCGGTGGAGGTCTCAGTGGCCGTGGCGGTGGCCGTGGCCGTCGAAGTGGCTGTCGCGGTCGCGGTCACTGTCCGTGTCGGCCGGGGGCTCGCGGATTCGGTTACCGTCTCTGTCGCAGTCGGTGACTTCGAGGGCTCCGGGTCCGAACTGCCGCCGTTCAACAGGAAGAACGCAAGTCCGCCGAGAACTGCTAGGGCGACGACTGCGGCGACGATCCACCCCACCGGGGAACTCTTCTTGGTAGCGGGAGCCACCTGCACCCACTCCATGTAGACGACCGAGCCGCGCGGAACCCACGCCCCTGCCACGGGGTTCTGCGCGATGATCTGAGCCGCTGGCTGGCCCGGTGTCGGGGCCTGACCTGCGAACGACGGCGGTGCCTGCCCCCACTGCGTGGCGACACCCGGCAGGGCTTGGCCTTGAACCTGCTGGACCTGGAACATGGGTGCCAGCCCTGCTTGACCCACGAGGTTGAACGCCACCTCAGGGCTCAGGCCCACGGTCTGCGGCACCTGCACTGCGTCGACGGGGTTCTGCTGCCAGGTCGTCATCCGGATCAGCCCTTTCACATGAGTTCACACAAACGCTAGCGCTTCGCGGGTGCCTGTTGGCGCTGTCATCGCCACGCGTCCGGCCTCGATCCCGCCCGCCCCGACCCTGCCCGCGTTAGAGGTTGTCCTGTTGGTTAGCGAAACAACGCGTGGATTCGCTAACCAACAGCACAACATCTAACCAACCGGCGGGTGCCCTGCAACCAGCCTGCGAAGCCTCGGTCTGCCCATCCCTTAACCTGATCGTCGTGGAGGATCTGCCCGGTAGCGGTGACTGCGAGACGCGCATCGACACCTGGGGGCAACCGGTCCTGTTCGCATCCTCGGCCGCCTACATCCTCGCCGCGGTGTTCGTCCTGTGGTGGGCGCACGGACGCGACAACCCTCTGAAACCGGTGGCCCGTCCACAGATCTGGGTCTACGCGATCGGGCTCGTGGCGGCGGGACTGGGCAGCCTCGACTACCACGGGCCGGCCTACGGCCCCGAACCGTTACTGCACGATGCCGGTCTGGCTATCGCGCTGGTTGCAGGGTTGTCGATCGACCTCAGCTCGTTGGGGCTGCCGCGGTTCCAGCGGGGTCTTTGGGCCTTCACAGCCGTGGCGGTGGCGATAATCGCGTTCGTGCCGAGCATAAGTGCCCTGCTCGCTGCCGTCGCCGGTGTCGCCTTGGTGATCACTGAGATCAAGATCTACCGCCGCGGCCTGCGCAACCGCGGCCCTGCCCTCTACGCCGGACTCGCATGTTTGGGCGTCGGTGTGGTGGTGTTCGCCTTGAGCCGCACCGGCGGTCCCCTGTGCGAACCGGACTCGCTGTTCCAAGGCCACGCGCTGTGGCATGTCCTGACCGCAACCGCCCTGGCCCTGTGGGCCGTCACAGCACTCCCGGAGGCAAAACGTTGAACCGCATCATCACTGTCCTGGTGGCAACAGCCACCGACACCGCCTTCCGCTCGGTGGACGTGCGTCGCACCACGGCTGAACCGCACGGTGCAACGTTGGTGCTGGCCAATCATGGGGGCGGTCTCGGCGACATCTTGACGGTCATCGCGGGATGCAAGAGGTTCCCCAGATTCCTGGCCAGAGACATCATCTGGCGCTTCCCGATCGCACGGCCGATAATGAACGCGGTTGGCGCCATTCCGGTGTCGCGCAGGCAGGACCACGGGGACTCTGCCAACAACACCTCGATGTTCGACGCCGCCTACGAGGGACTGAAAGACGGGGACCTGCTGGCCATCTACCCCGAGGGCGAGAGCATCGCCGAACCGCGGCTGGCTCCGCTGCGCACGGGTGCCGCGCGCATCCTGCTGGGTGCCTGGGCGCGCGGGATCGACGTCAGCATCTTGCCCATGGGCCTGCACTACTTCGACATCTCCGTACTGCGTGGACGCTGCCTGGTGCAGGTCGGGCCGCCGGTCCGGATGAGTGACCTGGTACCCGCGCTGCCCTCGGACGAGGCCTTGAACGAGACCAACCACGAGGCCGTCCATGCGCTCACCGAGATGGTGGCACAGAGCCTTGGTGCCGTGGTTTCGGAGTACTCCGACTGGCAGCAGCGAAGAGACTTCGAAGCGGCGGCGGTCGTTTACCTGCATGCCGGGTCCGCAGGCAGGGAGCTCTCCTACAGCGATGTGGCGACGACCGCGGACAAGCTCAGCCAGGCATCACCGCACGCACAGGAACAGGTGCGCCAGCGTCTGCAGGCCCACGCGGCCGCACTCGAGTTGCTCGGACTCAGTGAATCCGAACTGCCCGACGTGGCACTCACCGGTCGGCAATTGGCTTCTCGCAGCGGTCGCCTGCTGGCCCTCACCCCCTTCGCGCTATACGGCGCGGCGGTCAACGGCCTGCCCATGGTCGGGCTTCGCGCCATCAGCATGACCGGTGTCGCCCCCGCTACCGCCGCCAGTCTCAAGCCGGCTTTCGCGATGCTGGCGTTCCCTGCCATGTGGGCAGGTCTGGGGTGGTGGGGGTACCGCAGGGGGGGTCTGATGGGCGCAGCGCTGATGGCGTCCACCGGCCCGGCCAGCCTCGGGGCCACGGTCGCCGTGGCCGAACAAGGACAACTTGTCGTGCTCGTGGCTCGGGCGTTCCGACGTGCGAAAGGTCCTGCCTTCGACCAGTTGCTGCATGCACGCGACAACCTCGTGGATGCGGTGAGGGCCGCAATCGGCTGACTCAGGACGTTGGCAGCCCGTCCAGGAAGTCGATCATCGCCTGTTGAGTCTGCTCCTGCGCTTGTTCTCGGGTCGTGCCCGGTTGACCGTCACCGGCCTGCGGACCATAGTCGCCGAAGAAGGCATGCACGCCGCCGTCGATCACCACGAACTCGGAATCCGCTGGGAGATCCGCCTTGCTCGCCTCAATATCCTCAGGCGTCGAAAGGCCGTCGTTGCTGCCCGACACGCTCAAGACCGGGACGTCGGCACTACTGATGTCGTTGATGGGGTAGGCCCCGAGCAGGATCAAACCGGCCGCCTGATCAGTCTGCCCCGAGGCCACTGCACCACCGAGTGAATGGCCCGCCACGACCCATTCCTCAACCAACGGGTACGCGGCTTCGGCATCTCCCACCACGTCGGGGACGGCGAAGGCCAGACCGAGCGCCGGCTTGGCGATGTAGACGGGGTAGCCGGCCTGCACGATGGGAACGAAGATCTGCTCGTACGCGCGCGGATCCACAAGCGCCCCCGGGATGAAGGCCACACCGGTGCGGCGGGCCTGGGTGGGCAGCATGAGGATCCCGGTATTGGTGCTGCTGATGGACGCCGCCGGCGCCGTCGTCGGGACAGCCGTCGCGAGGTAGGGGGCCAGCCAGTATGTGAGCGCAGCAAGGCCCACACCGGCCGCAGCGGCCGCCCATCGCAATACAGTCCTGGCCCTACCGGGTTTTGGCTTGCGGCCGAACGCCCAGATGCACAGGGCGACTCCGGCCGCAGCAACCACAACCAGTAGGACAAGGTAGGTCGGGTGACCGGCAGTGATGGCTGACCCGGACTTGACGACACTGGCAACCACCGCCACGAGCATCACCAGCCCAGGGATCAGGCGGCTGGGCCTCATCGGTGCTTCAGCAGGTAGACAACAGGTCCAACTGGCTGAATGAACAAGGCCATAGCCCAAAGACCCTTGCGGCCATGCACCTTCTCAGCTGGTCGCCGCGCAAGATCGACCGCCGCTGTGGCGGTCAGCGACAACTCGATGCTGGCCAGTGTGAGGATCAGACCCTTCTGAGCGCCGGACAACTCCGACCACCTCTTGTTGGCCACGGCTTCTTCCTCCCTTGCGGACTACTTGGAGTCGCGTTTGGCCTGCCTGCGGGCACCTTGCGCGCGGGTGTCAGCGCGGCGGCGCTCCGTACGCGTCGACCGCGTCGCGGCGTCCCCACGCTTCTTCGGCCCCGTCGGTTTCGGGCCAGGGCGCTGCGCGGGATCCGCGGACGGTTTCTGGCCGGCCTTGGCTGCGGCGGCCGCTGCCAGGCGTTCGGCCTTGAGGTCGGCGGCGCTCTGCTTGGCCAGCACCGAGAGTCTGCGGCTCACGCGGGCGAGTGCGTCCTCGAACACCTCCGCCTTGTCCCGGGCACGCTGGTTCTTGCCGAACGCCTTGCCGCGGCCACCGGTCTTCGAAACGCGTTCCGAGGCTCCCCGTCGGTACTGGCCGGTGTACTTGTTGCGTGCCCTGCGGATCCGGTCGTGCAGTTCCGCCACCGCATCCTCGTCGAGGTCCGCGAGTGCCTGCGAAGTGGTCTCGAGAACGAGCAGGCGCTCGTTGTCGGTGAGGATGGCCAGCTGCGATTTGTTCATGTCCCTCAGTTTGGTGCCCTCGCCGCCCCACTCGCCAGCGGGCGACGGGAGTACGACCTTTGCATGAACACATGGTGAACAGCTCCGGCCACCTTTACCTCAAGGTGATCAGATGGCAACGATGTAGTTACCTGTTGTGAAACTGGAGGGTGGATACAGGTGGACTGGACATTAATTACCATCATCGTGCTCATCGCGGTGGCGCTTCTTTTCGACTTCACCAACGGCTTCCACGATGCGGCCAACTCGGTTGGCACTGTTGTTGCCACCCGCGCCCTGCCCGCGAAGTGGGCCCCGGCCTTCTCGGCCTTCTTCAACTTCTTGGCCCTGTTCGTGGTCGGCACCGCCGTCGCGAGCACCGTCGGGAAGACGGTCAAGGAGGAGTTCGCCAGTGAGGCGGTGATCTTCGCGGCATTGTTCGCGGCCATCGCGTGGAACTACATCACCTGGTACATCGGCATGCCCTCGTCGTCGAGTCACGCCATCATCGGTGGCCTGGTGGGTGCCGGACTCGCCGCTGGCGGTTTGTCGGCCATCACTTGGTCCGCGGTCCAGAAGGCTGCCATCGGAATCATCGCAAGCCCGCTTGTCGCATTCACGATCGCCTTCGTCCTCATGTACATCGTGTTCCTCGTTCAGCGGATCTTCAAACTTCACGACGACCACGGTTCATTCAAGGGCCTGCAGTTGGTTTCCGCCGCAGCCCTGTCCTTCGGCCACGGTGCCAACGACGCGCAGAAGACCATGGGTGTCATCGGCGCCCTGCTCCTCGGAGCCGGGTACACCACCTCCGAGGGCAAGAGCATCGTCTTGCCCCTGTGGGTCGAGCTTGCCGCATACAGCGCGATCGCCCTCGGTACCCTTTGGGGCGGCTGGAAGATCATCGAAACCATGGGCCTGCGGATCACCACGCTGCACGCCAACTCCGGTGCAGCGGCCAACATCGGGGCCAGTACCGCGATCTTCGGGGCCACGGCCCTCGGTGCCCCCATTTCGACCACTCAGGCCGCCGCCAGCTCGGTGGTCGGTGCTGGTGTTTCGTCCGGTAAGGGTGCGAACTGGAAGGTCGTCGGCGAGATGGTCACCGCGTGGATCTTCACGATCCCGTTCGCCGCGGCATTGGCCTTCTGCATGTACTGGTTGACCCAACTGCCCACTGTTCTGGCATGGATCGTCGTCGGAATCGTTGTAGTGGCCTTCGGCTCCTGGGTCGTATGGGCGATGCGCAACACGGTTCACGCTGCTGACATTGAGGCCGAGATCCCGACCGAGGAAGAGCTTTCGGAGTTCGACCAGGACCCGACTCCCCACCTCAAGGGCAGCCCGCCCGTCACTTAACAGAGATCCTTCACCAAGTGCAGCCCCGGCCCCGGCAAGCCCCGCGTTAGAGGTTGTGCTGTTGGTTAGCGAATCCACGCGTTGTTTCGCTAACCAACGGCACAACCTCTAACCAAGCGGCCCGGCCGACATCCGGTGGAGGATTAACCAGGCGGCAAGCGGCCCGGCCTCACCGACCCGACTCACTGCCACCAACGGCGCTGAGGCATGTCGGCGTCGGTGTAACCCCCCGGGGTCTCCTCGTCGGGGGCCAGCCGGTCCTCCCCGTCCTCGTCCTCGTCGAACTGCGGGTGGGACTTCCCCTCCAGCCCCAAGTCCTTGCGTGCGGCGCGCACACCCGCCGAGATGCTGTGCCACATCCGGCCCTCACCAAGAGCATCCATGAAGCCGGACTTGGCCAGCACCTGCCGGGCGAGGTAGAACACGCGCACCAAGTAGAGCTCGATGCCCCGCTCTTCGAGCCGAGAACGGATGAGTTCCAGGGCGTCAACGCTCGTGGTGTCCAACTGGCTGGTCGCTTCGAGGTCGATGAGCACAGCCGTGACGCCTTCGGTCTTCGCGACCTCCCCAAGCACGCCATCGGCGATCTGCGAAGCGTTCGCCCAGAACAGGGGAGCGTCCAGGCGGATCACCAGAACCCCGTCGTAGGTCTTGCGTTCGGGGTGGTTGCGGATGCTCCCCCAGGCGGCCTTCTCGTCGGGGACCTTGCCCATGACCTCCATGTCGATGCGGCTGGAGCGGTAAACCAGGCCCAATACCGCCAGCGCGATCGCGGCGAGCAGGCCGTAGAGCGGACCGAGCAGCAGCACACCCACCAGAGCCGCGAGGCTCGAGGTGAAATCGTTTCGGCGCACCTGCTTGTAGCGACGGATCGCGGCCACGTCCATGAGTCCCCACACCGCCTGGATGACGATCGCCGACAGGACGGTCTTGGGCAAGGGCGAGAGGGTGCCTGCAAGCGCCACAATCGCGATGAACACGATCAGGGCCGCAGACACCCCGGTGATCTGGGTCTTCGAGCCGGCGCGCTCGGCGGCGGCGGTCTTCGACAATGACCCGGCCACCCCCATCCCGCCAGAGAAGCCGGAGCCCAGGTTCGAGGCACCCATGGCCAGCAGTTCCTGATCGGTGTCCACTGTGTAGCCACCCTTGGCTGCGAGCAAACGGGCTGCCGACAGTCCTTCGGCCAAGCCGACCATGGCCAGGGCAACCCCGCCGGTGACGATCGGGCCCAGGTCGCTGAGGCCGACGTCTGGCAGCCCGAAAGGCGGGAAGCCAGTCGGCACGGCGCCAACGGTCGTCACGCCACGATCGGAGAGATCCATCGCCCCGGACAGCAGGATCGAACCGATCAGCACCAGAAGACCCCACGGGATGCGCGGCACGAACTTGGCGCCCAGGAACAGGATGGCCAACGACGTCAGGCCAATAGCCGCGGTAAGCGCGTTGATGTCCCCGAGACTGGTGAAGATCGACCATGCGCGGGTGAGGACGTCGCCCTTGACCGGGGGCATCCCCAACAGGCTCGGGATCTCCCCGAGCACGATCAGCAGGACAAGGCCGAACACAAATCCGGTCACGATCGGTCGGGACATGAACTCAGCCGCCCAGCCCAACTTCAGCAGTCCCCCGACGATGAGGACTGCCCCAGTGGCGAACGCGAGTGCCGCGGTGAGTCCCACGGCCCTCTGCGGATCGCCGTGGGCGATGTCCGCGACCAACGAGCCGGACAGCACCGAAACGGTGGACACCGGGCCCACCACCAGCCGTGGTGACGGACCGAAGATCGCGTACGCAATCAGGGCCAAGGGGATTGAATACAGACCCACAAGAATCGGCACACCGGCGATCCCCGCGTAACCCAACGACTGCGGCATGGCAAGCGCTGCGACGACCACACCCGCGATCAGGTCCGGGCCGAGGTAGCGGATCCGGTAGGACTTGATCCACTCCCCGACCGGAAATCGCATGGGCCAAATCATCCTTGATTCATCTAACGTTTACCTGTTGGCCCCCGGCAAATCGGGCGAACCGTCACTTGCGGTCACTCAGCGAGCACGCAAACGACCTACTCATTGCCCCAAGGCTGCCCCGGAGGGCTCAGCGGGGTGTTGGGCCGCAGACTGTAGGCCGCGGTGAACCAGAAGTAGTGATACGTCGGGTCGTCGAGCTTCATGAACAGGTTGTACGGGTAGCCGTTGCTCTGGTACGAACGGTCCTTCCACCCGGTCTGCGCCTGCGCGGTCTTCACCTCGAACGTGAAGTTGTGCGACCACGGGTCCGTAAGCAAGTGCCACACACGCGGGTTCGAGGTTGTCGGGTTCTCGAAGAGAACCTCGTCCTGATCGTCGGTGCCTCGCGCCGGATCGTGGAAGAGCACGCCGATGCGCACTGTGTTGACCGGGTAAGGGTCACTGCTGTAGCCGTCCGAGTAGGCGCCAGGCTCGACGATCTTCCAGTCGTGCTTGCCGTCCCGGTCGTAATACCCCGCGACCCACATGCGCCGGCCGGTGTCGTTGTAGATCCGGGCCTTCACGTCCCGCGTCAAACCGTGGCCCAGGCCGGGCGAGGGCTTCGGTTTGCTGTAGGAGTCCGGCTTGCCGCTAGCCGCGTTCTTGTCCCATGCACAGGCGTACTTGCCAGCGCCCACGTAGGAGTCCCAGGACCGTTCGATGAAGGCCTCCGGGTCGACCTTGAGCTGGTCCTTGCCCAAACCGAAGAGCGGCTCCAACGAAGAGGCCGACGGGTAGCTCAACTCGTTGAACAACTGCATCTCGTTCTTCGTCTGCGCCAGGGCCAGCACGTTGTACAGGCCGTCGTCGGCGTGCGAGGCGTAGAGGCGAACCGGAGTAGAGACGCGCGGTGAGGCATCCTTCCACGGCTTGAATCCATCGAAGATCTGCTTGATGTCCACAGCACAACTCACAGTGTTGGCCTGCTTGCGCGGGCTGGCGTCGAGTTCGAACACCTTGTACTTGGCCGGCATCAACGACTGGTAGAACATCACCGCCATCGACTTCTTGAACTGCTCGCCGGTCTCCTTGAGCCCCTCGGGTGTCACCATCCACTCGTCGCGGTCCGCACATGCCTGGGAGGTACCCGCACACTGACCGACGCGCTTGAGTTTCTGGTAATCCGAGACAACGATCCGGGGGAAGTCGGTGCCCACCGTCGTCGTCACTTCGTCGAGGCGGTCGGCGGTCTTCTCCCCCAGTTCGGACACCGCCACGCTGAACTCGTCCTCCACCTCACCGCCGGCGACCTCGGCGATCTCCGCGGCCAGGTCGAACGTGGCCATTCCCAGCGCGACGGCCTTACCGATGCCCGGGAACTCCCCGACCAGTTCCGCGGCGGCCCTCGTGATCGTCACCACGTCGGCGGTGACCTTGCGCGACTTCGGAACGTCGATGGAGTTGTTGATGCTGTCGGCAACTGCGGTCATCTTGGCCCATGTCTGCAGGCCCGCCTTCTCGTAGGGCCGCGCCAGAGCGTCGTAGTAGTCGTAGGTCTCCTTCACCCACTTGATCTCCTGGATCAACTCGTTCTGGGCTTTGGTGAACACCGCGGCGGAGTACTCAGGTGTCGGCTTGTACGCGGCCGCGCGCACGTCATCCAGGCGGTTGTTCCAGTAGGCCTCGCGGTACGTCTGCGTCCAGTACTGCGCGCGCGGGTCATTGCCGAGGTTCGCTGCCTGGCCGATGTCGGCGATCGCCGCGCTCATGGCGATGTCGTCGTCACCTGGCCACGCGCCGGGCTTGGAGTAGACGACACTGACGGCGGGCAGGTCAGGATCGCTGTCCCCGTCAAGGGTGATGGTCGGCTCGTATCGCCATAGGTTGTCGCGGCTGAGGACCCCAGCGACGCCAGCGTTGTTCACCCCTTCACCAAGGGCTCGGGGCACCGCCCGGCCTCGAGCTTCCCCCTGCAGACTCGCCGTAGCGGAGCAGATCCGCTTGGCGCGCTTGGCCGCCTGCTTCGCCTTGGCGCTGCCGCGCTTGAACTTCTTGGCCTTCTTCTTCGCGGCCTTGCACGTCGGGGACGCCCCGAGCGCCGGGCCCTTGGTCAGGTGGGTGCTCTCCACACCTGGGCCGTCGCCGTGGCCGACCAAGGTGTAGGACTGGCCCTTCGCAGTCTTGGTGTCCAGCGGCCCGTAGGCACCGTTGCGGGTGGCGCCGAGCCACTGCAGTGCGTCGACCAGGTCATCGATGGCCAGGCTTGTATCGTACGTGAGGTTCTTGGGAAGAGGTTGTCCCACGGAGGCGACAAGGGCGAGGCGGTCGGTGCCGGCGATGTCGCGGATCACCTGGGTCATCCGGACGATCTCAGCACGGCCCTTCTTCGGGTCCGCGGTGGCGAAAAAGTCGTCCTCGACGTTGATGAGGTCCGGGGAACCCACACCGCGATCGAACCAGGCGACGTGGTAACCGCCCCCGTTGACCGGATGCGAGATCCGCTTGCCGTTGATCCGCATCACGTGGTTGTCGCTGTCGGAGCCGCGCGCGTCGGTCACGAACTCGACGCGGTCGTTGGGCATCACGTCGTACATGCCGGAGTTGTTGCGGGCGAGCAACGTGCGCACCGCGGCTTGGTCCGGGTTGCCCGAGTTGCCCGCCACCTGGTGCGCCTCACCCGGTTTCGCCCCGGGGACACCCACCGCGGAGAACGTCCCGGGGGTCAGTTCAGCGTCCGCACCCCACCACCAGACCGGCTGGACACCGATGGGCTTGAGTGCCTTGATGACCCCGTACGGGGCCTGATCGTTGCCGAACTGACCGAAGTTCGTGGCTATGACGAGGTTGCCGTCATCCAACTTGTTGTTGATGAAATCCTGCTGCACCGCCGCGATGCACGGCGCGGCTGCCTTCTCCCCGGCGTCGTAGCGCCGTTGGCCGACGACCTGGGGGCACGAGTAGTTGCGGGAGTAGATCGGGCTGAGATCCGAACGGTTGAGCACCACGACCTGCAGCCACGTCGGGACCTTGGCCTCGAAGAACTGGCCCTGGAACGTGGAGTCCGGGATGTTCGCATTGGCGTCGTCGATGCGTACACCCGGCAGCCCGAACTGTTCACCATCGGTGTCGAGGTAGACCTGAGGCGATGGGCTGGCTTTGAGGTCGCCCGCCCTGGTCGCGGTCACGTTGGAAGTCACCGGCACGGAGGCGATGGCGGCCGGAGCCGTGAGTCCTGAAAGCACGAAGCAGCCGGCCACGGCAGCAGTGATCATCGTCCGGCTCATGGCAACGGAGTCTAGGTCAATGCCGACCCGGAACGAACAGTCCCGCCGTGAACATGTGCGAGCGTATGACCCGCGCGCCAGGATGCGTTCTCGTTCCCCCCGCCGCCGGTGGTGGCGGGGGGATTCATCGTCGGCGCCCGGGAGGCGCGGCCGGGGTGATGGTTGGCAGCCCTGAGGTCATGGTGATTGTGTAGCGGCCGTGGTGGAGGTCGGCATGACAACGCGGACACAGCAGGCACAAGTTGTCCAGGTCGGTCAAACCGCCATTGGCCCAGCCGATGATGTGATGGGCGTGGCAGAACCTCGGTGGGCGTCCACAGCCTAGACAGCCACGGTCACGGGCGGTCAATGCGGCCCACTGGGCGGCCGAGGCCCGGCGGCGGGTACGGCCCAGCGCCAGAGGCACAAACGTGCCCGACCGGCGGCTGCCCAAGAGGATGCTGACCACAGCGGCGCAGGCCAGTAAGTCGTACTGCGCACGGGTCAGGACACTGCCGTCCTCCAGTGTTGCGCCGTGGGGCAGTTGGTCGACATCGACCAACACGCTCACCGCCGAGACCCCCAGGGGCCGGGTGTTGGCTGCCGCCGCATCGGCCAGGGTGTCCAGCGCATCAGCGCGGCGTTGCGCTGGCGTCGTGTTGTCCAGGGTGTCCATCGGGGCGGTGAATGAGGCGAGCAGATCGGCGAGCTTGCTGCCGGTGATGTCGTCCAACAGCCCACTTATCCGCCACATCCCGCTGGGCCGGGCCGACAGGTACAGGCCGCGGCGGGCATGCTGGGCGGCGTCATCCAGGTCCGGTTTGCCAGGGGCTACCTGGTCAGCGATCACCTCCAGCACCCGACGGACCTCGACCGGGTCGGTGGCGGCCGCGCACTCGACGACAGCCGGTTCCAGGGCGGCGAAACCGGGCAGCGCAGCACCGGCGCGCGTGATCACCGTGACATGGGTGGCGCTGATCGACCCGGACCGGTAGGCGGCCTCGACGTGCGGGTGGTGGCGCAATGCCCGGGCAGCGGCCACGATGGCCGACCCGGCTGCTGGGGTGCATCCGGTGGCGGCTGCCACCAAGGTGCCAGTGGTCCCGGCGCGCAGCACCTGCGAGGCCTTGGCCGTGTCCGCGGCGCCAGCCAGTTCGGCCAGGTAGGCATCCAGTTGGTTGCGCAGCCCAGCCGTGACTGCCAGCGACCCGGCTAGTTCGTTGACGCTCAGGGACGACGGGGCGTCAAGCCCGGCGATCGCGGCGGCCACCAGGTCCAGGTTCTTGCGATGCTCGCGCGGCAGCCGGGAACGGATCCGCTCCCGCCGCGAGGCCGCGGCTGACACCTGGAAGAACCCCACCGAAACCCCCGTTCCACTTGACCGACTATCACCAGATTAGAACATACGTATGACAAAGATCCGGACGCGAAAACATCTGTGGACAAGCGCCGCGCTAGGGTTCATCCGATGACGCAAGCCCCTCGCCCTGCACCCAACCGCCGGCTGGCCGGTGTGGCTGCGATCGCATTCAGCTCGGTCGCCTGGTGGCCGGCATTCACACTCGGCGCATGGGGGACGGTGTTCTTCCCGCAGGTCCTGAGCCTGTGGGCGGTCACTACTGCGGCATTCATGCTGGTGGCCTTGTCCCGTGATGTTCGCCGGCGCGTGGGCTGGTGGGGACTGGCGCTGTTACTGCCGTCGCTTTGGCTGGCGCTGGCCATCGAGTTCGCTCCTGGGTCCAGACCCGAACTGGCCTGGTTCGGCACCGTCGTCACCCTGATTGGAGCGCCGGTGATGCTGTGGATCCTGGTGCGTTTCGCGTCTCCAGATCTGGTCGAAGATGCCGAACCACACGACCGCTTCGTGGTCGTTGCCTCAGTAGCAGTCGTGGTGCTCGGCGCCTTCGGCATCGGCACGATCCAGGAGCGCATCTTCACGTGCGAGGACTTCTCGATCAGCGGTAACTCTCAGCCACCGGGATGCACCCCGGGAGCTCCGAGTCTGGACATAGCGGACCGGTGACGTGCAACCGACTCCATCGGATCCCTAGACTTCGGGTCGCAGTACTCAGCACTCAAGGGGATCCATGTCTATTCGACGTTCCTTCGCCGCGCTCATCGCCTCGGCACTGGCTGCCAGCAGCCTCGGCCTCGCGGTCGCCACGCCAGCGGCCGCTGTGGGCGGGCTGTCGCTCAACAAGTCCGCACCGGCATCCGTCCTGCTCGGCGACGACATCCCCTACGAGTTGACAGCGAAGAACGCCAATGGCGCCCCGCCGCAGTACAACGTCGGGTTCTCAGACGTCCTACCCGCTGGTTTTGAGTACAAAACAGGCTCAGCCCCCGCGACAGTCGGTGAGCCGACCAAGACCCAGAACGGCAGCGGGCAGTGGGTTCTCGTGTGGAAGAACGTAACCGACCTGCAGCCCAACTCGGACTTCTCATTCACATTCACGGCAGTCAGGGTGCTGCCGCTGCCCGACAGCCTCACCCCCTCGGACACCAACGCGGCGACCGTGGCCTCGCAGACCGACCCCCGCACGATCCCGGCGTTCAACCCAGACGGCACCCCCAAGGTGGGCACCTTCAGCGACCAGGCCACCGACACCGCTGTGACCGCGCGCGACCCGTTCGTCATCGAGAAGTCCAACGACAGAAGCCCCGAGGGCGAACTGCTACGCGGCGTGCATCAGAACCGGACGACGTACACGCTGAAGGTGCGCAACAACAAGGTCGTGCCGACCACGGACATCACGGTCACCGACTTCATCCCCGCCGACATGGAGTTCCTGGCCTGCGGCAAGACCGACAACTCGGCCCCAGGTTTCGTGGAGTACACAGGGGCGCCCCGCCTCGGTGTGCCGGCGCTCGACCCCAGCCCGTGCCCCACCCCGACCCTGGTGGAGACCGTGTCCAACCCGTCCGGACTGCCGCCGGGCGTGTACACGAAGGTCGTGTGGAACGTCGGAACGCTCGCTGCCGGCGGCACCGAGACGATCAAGTACGTGGCCGGTATCCCGATGCAGCCGAACACGATGACCTGGCCCGGGCAGACTCCGGCGACGGACGGGCCGCAGGGCGCAAACCTCGACAACAACAAAGGCACGCCAACGACCCGCGAAGGACTGTCGGAGCGGTCCGTCGAGAACACCGTCAAGGGCGTCGGCACGTTCACCGGCAGCCCGGTCTCCACGCAGACGGTGACGACCACCGAAAGTGTGCAGATCGAGGATCTACGGATGCGCAAGAAGGCGGACAAGCAGGCCTTCGTGCCCGGCGGCATCGTGACGTTCACGTTCGAGCTCGAGACGTCCGAGTACGTCAGCGCCAAGAACGTCGTCATCACCGACACGCTGCCCGACGGGTACTGCCCGCTGGGCACGGTGAACTACGAGCCGGGGAATGTACTGTGCGACCCGGTGACCGGCACGGGTCCGAGCGTCCCGTACTCCTCGGTGACGCGGCTGCCGGCCAGCAACTGGGGCGTGCTCTTCACGCCCGTCTCACTACCGGTCAACGGCAGCCTCGAGGTCTCCTTCCCGGCCCGAATGCTTCCGACCTACCGCAGCGGCGTACCGACGGTCGCCGGGGACAGCTTCCGCAACACCGTGGGCCTGCGGGGCACCACTGTCTCCATTCCCGCCGTCGCTCCCACCGAGACCGGCGACGCGGAGGTCCAAGACGACTCCCGGTACACCCAGACGACCAACCAACCGACGATCGACAAGCAGATGAAGCCGCGCGCGGCGCCCCCCACCTTCCCCGACGGGATGCAGTGCGACCCCACGAAAGCACCCGTCTACCAGCAGTCGAAGGGCATCCCCGCGGCTGACCGCGCCTTCCGCAAGGGCGACATCATCTGTTTCAAGTTGCGCGTGAACTTCCCCGACATCTACACCAAGAACGCCGTGGTGACCGACTTCGTACCGGTCGGCACACAGTTCGTGACCGGTTCCGTGCAGCCGACCGGGAACAACACCGTGACCGTCTACGAGGAGGACCTCACGGGCCCCCTCACCTGGAAACTCGGCGTGCCGCAGGGGCCCGATCGTTTCGTGACCGACAACGAGGTCTTCGAGGTCATCTTCGCCGTCAAGGTCCTGCAACCCGCGGGCGCCAACGCTCCTGAATTGACCGGCAACCTCATGAAGATGCGCACGGTGAACACCAGCGGTGAGGCGCAGTCCTACCGCGATCAGGAGGACTTCGAACTCGTCCCGCCGCCGAACCTGGATCTCGACAAGGGCGTCGTCAGGACCACTGCACCCCTGCAGACCTACCCCCCGGGGACCGACAACAAGCCGGTGCAGCAAGGCTCGACAGCGACGTTCCAGGTCGACCTCAAGAACGAGGGCTGGCCGGACATCCCGGGCGCTGACTACTCAGTGCGTGGTGTGCAGATCTGGGACGTCCTGCCCGCCGGGATCACGTGCTCGGCGATCACGGACTACCGATACATCAAGCCAGGGACGAGCACGGTCGCTGCCTTGCCGGTGACCGTGACGACCTCCTGCACGGCTGGTGTCGTCAAGTGGGTGTTCCCGACCCCCGACGCCGGCAACGCTTTCTCAGTCCCGGTGGGCCAGACGCTGTCTGTGCTCTACGACATGGCGATCCCGGACCCGTCGAGCGTGAGCACGAACTACGCCAACACCGCCTACGTCCGCAGCTACGACGCATTCACCGACATCCCAAACACGGTGGCGACGTACTTCCCCAAGGACAACATCGACCCATCGGTCCCGAAGGAGGAGCAGGACGCCCCGCCGCTGACCGACCCGTCGAACGTGTTCATCGAAGGCGTCGTCATGGACAAGACATCCGAGACGTCGGTGAACGAACCGGGCAACGACACCCCGGATCAGGCCACGATCGGTGAGGCGATCACCTACACCTATTCGGCGACCGTGCCGGCTGGATCCACCGTCTACCGGGGCGAGCTCTCCGACGCGTTGCCCGTAGGTATCCAGCTCGTCTCCATCAACGGCGCGAACCTCGACGGTGGGGCACTGCCGTCGGGATTCACTCTCGACACCAACACCGGGACGAACCCCACTGGCAGACTCGTGTTCGCTACGCCCTACCAGAACACGACTTCTAACCCCCAGAAGTTCTCCGTGAACGTCACGGCCAAGGTGCTGCAGTCAGCTCTGCCCTGTGCGAGCGATCCCTGCGTCGTGCCGCCTGTGCCCACTGCCAGAGTGCCGAAGACGAACACCGCTACCTTCGTCAGCTTCACCGAGAACACGGGCGGCACCGCGATCACAAAGACGAAGGACCGCACGGTCGACATCGTGCAGCCCAACCCGGCCATCAGCAAAA
The DNA here is from genome assembly GCA_963818505.1 of uncultured Actinomycetota bacterium. Lineage (GTDB taxonomy): Bacteria > Actinomycetota > Actinomycetes > S36-B12 > UBA10799 > JADKAV01. Next base: position 1,095,613 of record CAWFSJ010000005.1, on the reverse strand, counting down.
CCGTCGCACCCGAACAGATGACGGCTGCCGACCAGGAGCTGACGGTCACCCTGCAGATCCGCAACTCGGGAGGAACCAGGCCGCCGCTGCACGGCTGGCAGGCCAGGGACTGCCTGCCATCGCCGTTCGAGCTCGTGCCCGGGTCGGTCACCACACCGGCCGGCGTAAGCCAGAGCACCGATGGGCAAGGCTGCCTTGTGTTCACCGGCAGCACTACACCGCCTCCTGCAACTCCGACCGATCCGCTGCGCGGCTCCACGACCTACACCGTTGTCTTCAAGATCAAGAGCACCGGTTCTCTGCCAGCGAGCCAGCAGTACGAGAACACGGCGACCCTGACGGGCTCGAGCATGGCAGGCTCGGTCGCGGGCGAGCGCCTCTATACGACCGCCGGCAAGGACACCTGGACGAGTCCAGGCGCAGCGATCAGCAAGGTGATCACGCCGGAGAAGGCCACCATCGGCGAGCGCTTCACCTCGAAGATCACCAGCCAGTTCGACAAGAACCTCAACTACTACAGCGTGGGCCTGGTCGACACTCTGCCGGTCGGCGTGAACCCCGCATCGGTGCAACTGGTCGGCATCACATGCAAGAACGCCGATGACACGGACTGCAGCATCGCCGGCACCCCCCTGCCCCCCTCGGGCCAGAAGATCGGGTGGTCGTTCGGGGACGTGCTCGCCGCTTCACAGAAGCGGACTGTCACCATCGAGTACACGGCCGTCGTGGCCGACGTTGGCGGGAATGTCGCAGGCGTCGTCCTGACAAACAGCGCGCAGCCCTACTGGAGCCAGACACCTGTGCAGACCCCGCCGACCACCATCGCCGGCGTAGAGGCGCTACCAGCAACCACACCCGCGGTCAGCGACAGCGTGACCGTTATCGAGCCGAGCCTGTCCATCGTGAAGAAGGTCGACGGCCAGGACGCTATCAACGCCACGCCGGCCCAGGAGTTCGTCTACACACTGAAGGTGTCGAATGCATCCGGCGCCAACGTCAGCACAGCCAACGACATCACGGTCACCGACGACATCCCGGCCAGCATCGAGATCGTCGGGAACCCCTCCGACGGCGGCATCGTGAGCGGCAGCACAATCACCTGGACCATCGACTCGCTGGCTCCAGGCGGGATGAAGGAATTGTCCTTCACCGCCCGCCTCAAACCACCGGCCACCAGCAAGCAGACCAACACGGCGAGAGTGGCCGAGTACTACAGCCTCGACAACAAACTGGGCCGCAAGTACACCGGGCCGTCGGACGCTGCAGAGGTCACTGCGGTTCTGCCCGTGCTGAACATACTCAAAGAGGCCTCCGCGCCCTTGGCCTACATCAACGAGCCGTACACCTGGACCATCAAGGTGTCCAACCCGTCGGGCGCAACGGCGTACGGGGTCGACGTCGCGGACATCATGCCGCCGAACTGGGCGTACAAGGCAGGGTCGGCGCAGTGGGTCGTCACCGGCGGGACCGCCGCGGCGAAAGAACCGACCGGTACGCCCCCAAACATCACGTGGACCGACATCACCGACCTGCAGCCAGGCAAGACCCTGACACTTACCTTCCAGGGGATCCCAGGTCCTGACGTCGTCCAGAGCCCGGGTGTGGGCATTGGCACCAAACACACCAACCGGACCAATGCCACCTACCACGTCGGTCCACCGGCGCAGGGCTGGCGCACGGTCCAGACCGACGACGCGGCCGCCTACACCGAGATCGCTGCCGCCGACCCGGCGATCGTGAAATTCCACCGCACCGACTACCCGTCGCAGTGGAACGTAGCGAAGAACGAGGTCGTCCCGGGCACGGAGTTCGAGTGGGTGCTTCGGGTGTCCAACAACGGACCCGACCCGAGCATGGGACTGTTCACCGTCGTGGACACCCTGCCCGACGGGGTGCAGTTCCGCGGCTACAACAACGGCGCGGGGTGGTCCTGCAACGCCGTCGGCCAGCAGGTCACATGCACCAACCCCGGGCCGGTCGATGGCATCCCGAAGGACGGCAAGCTCGACGACCTGGTGCTGACCGTCTATGTGGACGAAGCCGCCACCGCCGACCAGCGCAACACAGCGACCGTGAGCGGCAAGACGCTGGACATCAACCCGGCGAACAACACCGCGACCGACGAGGTGAAGTTGCGGCCGCTGGCTGACCTGGAGATCGTCAAGTCGCGAACCAAGCCGTACGTGGTCGGCAACCAGGTGACCTACACCCTGGCGGTCACGAACCTCGGGCCGTCGGTGTCGGTCGCGCCGATCACCGTGGAGGACACGCTGCCAGCGGGTCTGTCCATCGCGTCGATCGACAGCGGGGCGTGGGATTGCACGCCCCAGACCGGCGAGACGGACAAGATCACGTGCACCCTCGATGAGGATCTGGGCCCGACAGCGCAGGCCGACCTGATCAAGATCACGGTCGATGTCCTCGAGTCCCCGGGGACCGCCGAGGCCGTCAACACGGCGACCGTCACACCCACGACCGAGGACTTCAACAAGGAGAACAACACCTCGACGGTCGAGGACCCCGTGGTCTCCGAGGTGCAACTCGGAATCGCCAAGAAGACCACCGGCGCCAACCCGGTGACCGCTGGTCAGAGCACCGAGTTCACGATCACCGTCACCAACGCAGGCCCCGCGAAGGCGAAGAACGTCCAGGTCGTTGACCAGCTCGAGGCCGGCTTGCGGGCTACCTCCGCGACCGGCGCAGGCTGGACCTGTGACATCGGCTCCGGAACGGTCGTGACCTGCACGCGGGCCAACTTCCCGGTGGCTGCATCCCCGTCCGACATCGTCATCAAGGCCGATGTGGACAAGGCAGTTCCCGGTGGCACGACGCTGAAGAACACAGCGACCGTGACGACCACGTCCCCGCAAGAGGTCACACCCGACCCGGCCACCTCCACAGTCGACGTGATCGCGAAGTCCGACCTCGCGATCGTGAAGACCCACAACGGCGGTCCCTGGACGATCGGCAAGCAGGGCACCTGGAACGTGCAGGTCACCAACAACGGCCCTTCGGACAACCCGGGCCCGATAACGGTGACCGACACCCTGCCGCAGGGCAACGAGTTCGTCTCCGCCACTGGCGACGGATGGACCTGCTCGGCGAACGGGCGCGTCGTGACCTGCGAGCGCGCGGCTGGTCTACAGGTCACGCAGAGCGCCGCGTTCAGTATCCGGGTCAACGTGGTGAACGGCGCGGCCCCGTCGGTGGTGAACCCCGCCGAGGTGACCTCGCCCGTCGAGGACCCGGACCCGTCGAACAACAAGGCCACCGATCAGGTGCCGGTGGAGCGCGCGAAGCAGACGGCCGACAGGCTGCCGCCCGACCCGAGCGTGCTTCCGGCGCGCAAGACGAAGCAGGGCCAGAAGATCCGGACCTCAGTTCGTTGCCGACCACTGAAGGCCTCCACGGCCGGCGAGGCCAGCTTCTGCAAGGTGAATCGCAGCAAGAACGGAACCGTTAGGGTCAAGGTCTTCGGCACGCTGCCCGTGCGGGTCATCGTGACGCAGTTCGCCAGGGGCACCGACGACTTCAAGCCGTTCAAGCGGGTGCGCAAGTACATCGTGCGGCCCTGAGGCTGAGGCTGTCCGGATTCGCAGGCTCATGGCGGCCGGACGTAGCCGCGGCGTCCATGATCAACCTGCAAATCAGGACATTGACCTTGCCTACTAAGTAGTTTAGTATTCAACTATGTCTCGTCAGATCGCCTTCGAACAACAACTCCCTGACGCGCTGCGACGCGAGAACCTGCGCACTGCTTGGCGCGAGGGTGACGCCGCACTGCCGGCTCTGTACATCAGCCACGGCGCCCCACCCTTGTTCGAGGACGCAGCCTGGATGGAGGAGCTCGGGCAATGGGCGGATGCCCTGCCGACACCGCGCGCGATCCTCATCGTTTCGGCGCACTGGGAGGCGGCGCCACTGAGCCTGAGCGCGGTGTCGCCCAGCAACGTGGTGTACGACTTCGGAGGGTTTGACCCCCGCTACTACCGGATGCGTTACGACACGCCCGAGGCCACCAGCCTGGCCACGGATGTGCTGGCCACGCTGCCGGACGGATGGAACGTGCATCAACACACGAGTCGAGGCCTCGACCACGGCGCGTGGGTGCCCTTGAAGGTGATGTACCCAGGGGCTGCGATTCCGGTGCTGCAACTGAGCCTTCCCACGCACGACCCCGAACGGCTGCTCCAACTGGGCGGCCACCTTCGGTCACTGCGCGAGCGGGGGATTCTCATCATCGGCTCGGGTTTCATGACCCACGGCCTGCCGTTCCTGACGCCCGAGATGTTCTACGGAGATGCGGTTCCCGGCTGGTCGCGCGACTTCGACGCCTGGGCCGCCGAAGCCTTGGCCGATCGCGCCATCGATGAATTGGCTGCCTTCCGAGCGAAGGCTCCAGGACTGCCCTACGCCCACCCGACGGTGGAGCACTTCACACCACTGTTCGTGACTCTGGGCGCAGCCGAGGGCGAGATCACGACCCCGGTGGAAGGGTACGCTTTCGGACTCTCGAAACGGTCGCTGCAAGTGGCATGACGGCCACGTAGGCTGGAACAGTGCTGGGGGTCACGAGTCCTCGATGGGCGCGCGATGAGATCGCAACCTTGGACGCACGCACCGACGCGCGTCGCATCACCCGACTGAGTTTCCAAGCACGGGTCCGTTCCCCTCTGCTGATTCACGCGATGTTCTCGCTGGCTTTCGCACGCCAGGTCGCCGTACCGGAGATCGCCGAGGTCCTGTACCGCGACGGCCGCGGGTTGATCATTCGCAACCCCTGCACCCGCAACGCGCAAACACTTGTCCGGTTCGGCGAGCTCTTCGACGAAGGCGTGCAGGGGCCGGCGATCGGCCGCATCGCCCGCGCGCACAGTCCTTACCCGATCACCAACGACCTGAATCTCTACACGCTGGCGACCTTGGCATGTGAGCCCCGCAGGGTCAGCCGCCGGCTGCTGGGCAGGGACTTCTTCTCCGCACACGAGGTTCAAGCGCACCACCAATTCTGGCGCCAAGTCGGCGAAGCGATGCACATCACCGACATCCCAGAGGGACCAGACGAGTTCATGGCCTTCTTCGAGCGGTTCGAACAACAGCGGTACTCTGCGAGCGTCGCAGGACGTGCGGTCACCGAAGCGCTTGCCGACGAGTTCGCTGCCCGTTGGTTCCCGCGCAGCGTCGCGGGGCCCGCCCGCAACGCCTTCTTCGCCCTGTTCGACGAGCGCCTGCTGGCCACCCATGGCGTGTGCACCGACCGGTTCGCGCCTGTGGTCCGGGCCGGGATCCGGGGCTATCTGAATGCGCTGATTGCCCTACCCGACGGGACGCCCCTAGACATCGCTGCGTACTTCCGCAATGACATCGACCGCACCTCGGCTAGTCCGCCAGCCGCACGTCGCGGTCGAAGCTGATCCCGCCAGTAGCCGTGGGGAACTGGTCGTCCGGTGGATGTCCTTCGCCGATCCCGAATCCGGAGATGTACGCCGGACCCCAGTCGCCGACGGTCACTTGACCCGTCCGGTTGTTTCGATCCAAGGTTCCCTCAGCCACGATGTACACCCGCTGCAGTGTGTCGTCCTCTGTGATGGTTGTGACGCAATCGAAGAAGTCGCCGACCCGTCGCGACAGCGTGTGTACGTTCACCTGCGCCGACCAGCCGATTGTGAACCGTCGGTCGGTGATCTTGAACTTCCTTCCGTGCATCGTGGTATTGACTCCCGAAATCTCGGCGTTCACCGGACCACTGAAGCCGATGGTCTCGGTGTCCTGCCAGGTCTCGCACCCTCGACCGAAGGTGGTTTGGGTGTAGGTCATGCGCAAGGTCGCGGTCGGCTTCTTCTTGGCCATGTGGAAGCCTTTGGCATCCCCGGAGTTGTAGTAGATCGCCTTGACCTTTCCAAGCCCCGCGCTGAAGCTGAAGTCGAGGCCGCCGCCGCCCTCGTAAGGAAGCTTGAAGTTCCCACTCACCTTGAGGTTCCCCTTGACCCTCGCCGGGCCGGAGTTCTGTGCCATCGCCGGAGGGGCCGCACACGCCATCGCCAATGCCAACGACATTCCACCGAGAGCTACCCGTGCGATCATCTGCGCCTCCGAAGGCTCTAGGGCTCGGACTGTACACCTGCAACGAAGAGTCATGTTGATCTTGCGGGCTCGACTGGTCAGCCGCGGGCGTCCAGGAGTTGCCGCACGTAGCCCGAACTCACCAAGTCCGCGAGGAAGTGGCCCATCGCCTCGGGGCCCGGCGGGGCGAAGAGGCCGGCACGCCAGGAATCGACACCCGGCAGCCCGACTTTGCGAGTCGCCAGGTCATAGACCCCGAAGGTCACAGCCAACTGATCGCTGAGGTACGGGGAGAACATTCGCTGGACGGCGTCCCCGGCGACGGCAGCATTGAGCACAACAGCGCATCCGCGCAACGCCTCGTAATAGCCGGGACGAGTGCTGCGCTCGTGGCCGTATTGGCTGCGCAGTGCGTTGTCTGCGGCCTGGACCGCCGCCAGAAGTGAGTCGACGATTCCCCTGAGCGGGAGGTTGGCCGACAGCCCGAGGTACGACGACGGATCGAGGTAGGCATCCACAGCAGCTTTCACCGCGCCGCAACCGGTGTGCCCAACCACCGACACCAACCGCACACTGGAGATCCGCGCGAGGGCGAAGTCGATGCTGCCTACGGATTCACCACCGAGAACGTTGCCCGCGACCCGCACTACGAACAGGTCGTTGGCCGTCTGAGAGAAGATCAGTTCCAGCGGGACCCGCGCGTCCGCGCATCCCAGCACGACCGCCATCGGGGTCTGTGGGATGTCCGACCCGTCCTCGGCTCCGATGCCCAGCTCTTCGGCCGAGACCGGGATGACGTACTCGCCGCTGGCCCCTTCTCGGCCCAGGTCCGCGAAGGCCCGGTTGCCTAGGTGCAACAGCAACTGTGCCTCCTGCGCGGTGGCTGGTGAACGCTGCACCGGATCGGCGTCGGGGTCATACCTCCAACGGATCTCGATCACGGCACCTCCATGGGACGCGGTTGACTCAGCGCGATCCTCCCACAAGCGGGGCGGCTGACTTCGGTTGTCGGTTGTGCACAGGTGGTTTGCGTTCGTCTGGGTTTGTCGTACGTGCGTTCTATGGTGTGGGTATTGGACATGTGCGGAAACGGGGTGGGCGTGGGGTTCTTCCAGCTACCGAAAGCAGCCCAGCGCCGGCTGCGGATCCGTTCCCAGCTGCCTACCGTGGCGCCGGCGTGGGTGCACGAGCTGGCCAAGGCCGCGCAGGGGCTGCCCGAGCCGGTCGGAATGTCCGCGGAGGAGTTGGCCGGGGCTTTGGCGGCGGTGTCCCGGGTGCGTAACCGGCTGGACGCCTACCTGGTGCACCTGGCCGGGGCCGCGGACACCTGCGCCGCCTCATCCACCCTGCACGCCGGGACCACCGGGATGCTGGTGGCCACCGCCACCGGGTCCAGCCCCCAGACCGGCTCGGCGATGGTGGGCCTGGCCCGGGCCCTGCGTGACCTGCCGGTCGTGGACGCCGCCTTCACCACCGGGAACCTGTCGGCAGTCCACGCCGGTGTGATCGCCGAGAACGCCCCCGGGATCGACGACTTCGCCGACGCCGAACGGGCCATCACCGACCTGGCGACGCTGACTGACCCGACCTGCGTGCGCCAGATCCTGCAGACCGTCGCCGACCAGCACAACCCCACCCGCCCGGACCTGTGCGCCGCCGACCAGCGCGCCAAACGCGGCCTACGGCTGTCCGCGCGCCCCTCGGGCATGTGGCGGCTCAGCGGCCTACTCGACGCCCTGGACGGCGCGCGGCTGTCCGAAGTCCTGGCCAGGTTCACCGCCGAACCGGCCCCCGACACCACCGCCGAACAACGCCGCGCCGACGCTCTAGCCGACCTGGCAGCAGCCGCCGCCGCCAACACCCGCCCGCTCGGGGTGTCCGCACTCAGCGTGCTCGTGGACATCACCAACCTGCACGACGGCACCGGCGCTCACCTACCCGACGGCACCCCCATGAGCGCCGACCAGTACCAACTTCTGGCCTGCGCCACCACCCTCAGCGTCATCTTCGGCATCCACACCCACAACACCTTCGTGCCCCTCGCCCTCGCACGCACCCACCGCCGCGCCAGCGCCGCCCAATGGGCCGCTCTGATCGCCCGCGACGGCGGCTGCATCCGCTGCGGACGCGCCCCCCGCTACTGCCACGCCCACCACATCCACCCCTGGGCCGCAGGCGGGCTGACCGACATCGAGAACCTCGCCCTACTTTGCGCCAGATGCCACCACGACCTGCACCACGGTCGCTACACCATCACCGTCACCGAGCCCGGCATCCCTACTATCACCATCGCCACGACAAACCGCGCACCACCCACAGCCGCCGCATAGGAGGGCGGCCGGTGGCGTCAGTGCCCGACCATCTCGTTGACCGATTCGGAACGCCCCGGGAGTAGCCGCCAGGTGATGAAGGCACCTGCGAACAGCACGATGGCACCCACCCAAGTCGTCACCTGCAGTGCCTGGGTGAAGGCAACATGCACCGAGTCAGTCAGGGCTGCGCTGACGTCTGCCGACAGCCCGCTCATGGCCTCGAAGGCCTCGCCAGGGGACTCGTTGGCCGCTGCCCCCACGGGCGGCGGCAGTCCGGCGGGCAGGAGCAGCGCCCCCTGGTACACGGCGGTGAGAACACTGCCCAACAGGGCGATTCCCAAAGCTGTACCGAGCTCGTAACCGGTCTCCGAGACGGCGGAGGCGGCCCCCGCCCGATCCTTGGGAGCCACGGCGAGGACCGTGTCGGAGGCGATGGTCAAGGCAACGCCGTCGCCGGCCCCGATGAGGATCAGAGGAACTGCGAACACCAGATACACGCTGGAGTCGAGGATGAACCCTATTGCGGCCATCCCTGTGCCGATAGCCAGCAGACCAACGGCGGTTGCAGGTCCGCGGCCGAAGCGGCGCATGAACCTGCCTGCGGTCAACGCGGCTACTAGCGCGGCTAACGTCGCCGGCAGCTCGAACAACCCAGCTTGCAGCGGCTCCAGGCCGCGGATGAACTGAAGGTACTGCGAGAAGAAGAACAGCGCACCGGCCAGCCCGAACACAGACAGCAGCATCCCGAGCACAGCCCCTGTGAAAGGTCCGGAGGCGAACAACCTCACGTCGACGAGGGGGTGTGCGAGGTGTCGCTGGCGCCGGACGAACCACGTTATGGCCACGGCCCCCAGAACCCCGACCGCCAGGTAGCCGGGCTCGAAACCGAGGATGGCCATCTGCTTGATCGCATACACCAGCCCCAAGATGCCGACCATCGACAGCGCGACCGAGAGCACGTCGAGGCCGCCGGGATTCGGATCGCGAGACTCCCGCAGCGTCGGCAGACCGATGATGAGCACCAGCGCCATGATCGGGACGTTGACGAGGAAGACCGAACCCCACCAGAAATGCTGGAGCAGTGCCCCGCCGACGAGGGGGCCGGCCGCCGCCCCCGCTGCGCCCATCGCACTCCAGACCCCGATGGCGAAGCTGCGTTCGTTCGGGTCTGTGAAGGTCGACCGCATCAGGGCCAAGGTGGACGGCATCAGCGTCGCGCCAGCCACGCCCAGCAGCGCGCGCGCCGCGATGAGCATCTCTGCGCTCGAGGCGTACGCCGCAGGAATGGAGATGAGCGCGAACAGGGTGCCGCCGATCAACAGCAGGCGCTTGCGCCCGACCTTGTCGCCGACGTTGCCCATCGTGATCAGCAGGCCCGCAAGCACGAACGAGTAGATGTCACCGATCCAAAGGACCTGCGAGGCGGTGGGTTGCAGGTCTTTGACGATGCTCGGGGTCGCCAGACTCAGCACCGTGCCGTCGACGGCTACCAGGAAGATGGCCAGGCACATTGCGGACAGCGCCCACCAGCGACGCGGGTCCTGCGATTCCATGCCTGCCTCCCGCCCGACAGGCTATGACCGGGCTGGCGGTGATGGCCTCGTCAGGAGGCGGTGGGCTTGGAAAGGCGACGTTCGCTCTCGTCCCACACTGAGAAACCCCAGAAGTAGTCGTAGCGCGTGTCACCGACGGTCACCGAGTACTGCCCGCTGGGCCGACTGCCCTTGCCCAACGGGGCGACGGGATCAAGGCCGGCCCAGGCGTTGGTCGTGAACAGCAAGCCGGGCGCCGGACGATTCACCGTGACCGGGTCCGGGGCATCGGTGCACGTCTTGGTGTACTTCCACTCCCGCGTTGTGTCGAAGGGGATCTTCATCGCGTACTGGAAGCCACGCCACGGGTTGGACCACAAGGGTGCGACCTCACCCTCGGTCAGGAGGTCATCGGCGGTCAACGGCTCCTTGGCCTTCAAGGTGCAGGTGCCATCGGCGACGTCGATCTCATAGAACCCGTCGAAACTCGTCACCCGGTAGGAAGCCGTGGTCTGGAACCCTGGGGTGTTGCCGGTGAAGGCGGGCTTGTTGAACTCCAAGTACACATCACCCTCCCAACTCGCCGTCTGCACGCCACCGGTTGTCTCGGTCGCCTGAATCGTGCCCATCAGTTTGCGCGGGACGAACTTTGGGTTGTTGTATACGCGCAGACTGGTCTTCTTGCCCTCCCGCACCCGGAACGAACTGGGCATCGCCTTGCAGCCTGCGGGCTTGGCTTTGACTCGGTAGCGCCCGGTGGGCAGGTCCGCAACACCTGAGCGCAGCGTCTTACGGTAGGGGCCGTTGACCACTCGCACCAGACATCCGGGATCCACTTTGGCCGCCACCTGGCCCACTGGAATGATCACCGAAGGCGCGGGTGCCGCGATCGCGCCGCCGGCGAGAATCGTTACCGCTAGGGCCAAGACCGAGATTCTGCGCATGTGCCCTCCCAGGCGGTGCTGATGCTGTCCACGGTAGACCGTTCTCCACACCCTGAGAAGATCACCACCTGCAACTAAGGTGGGCAGGTGCTGGTTGCCGCCTTCTTCCTAGGACTTGCCATCTGGTTGGCGGCGACCTCCTCGGTGATGAAGACCTTGGTGATTCCGCGTGGCAGTTCGGGTCTGAACCACATCAAGAACCAGGTGTCCGGAGTTGTCTTCCGGACGATCGCACGGATGACTCGAACCTACGAGGCGCGCGACCGAGTGCTCACCTTCCAGGCCCCGACCGCGATCGTCACGTCGTTGATCATGTGGCTGTTCATGTACTTCGTCGCCTACGGCCTCATGATGTACGCCTTCACGCCGCTGGATCTCTGGACAGCCGTCCGGGAGGCCGGTTCGAGCCTGTTCACCCTCGGATTCGCCTCAACCGATCGCGCCAGTCTCACGACCCTTGACTTCATCGCAGCAGCGACTGGGCCCATCGTCATCGGTCTGCTCATCGGCTACTTGCCCACCATCTACGCGGCCTACCAGCGCCGCGAGGCGGAGGCCACGCTGCTGCTCGGCCGTGGCGGTGAGCCCAACTGGGCGCCGGAACTCATCCGCCGTCACTCCCTTGTCGACAACGTCGATCGCCTCGACACGCTTTGGCCGGCGTGGGAGCGGTGGGCGGCCGAAGTCGGCGAGAACCACACCAACTTCCCGGTGCTGATCCACATGCGGTCGGCGCGGCCGTATCGCAACTGGCTGGTCTCCCTGCTGTGTGTGATGGACACGGCCGCAATGCACATGTCCCTGAACCCGCAACTGCCCCAAGGTGCCATGCGTGTTGCACTGCGCCAGGGAATCGTCTGCGTTGAGGAACTGTGCCGCGTCGTCGGGATCCAGACCGACCCGGACCCGTTGCCGGACAAACCCAGTTCGGTGTCCCTGGCCGACTTCGAAGCCGCCTGCGCCCTGATCGCCAGTGCCGGCTACACGTGGACGCGCGAGCCCGCAGAGGCGTATCGGCACTTCCGGGGCTGGCGCGCCAACTACGAGGAACCGGTGTACCAGTTGCTCGATGACATCGACGCTGTCCCCGCACCGTGGAGCGGCCCGCGCACCCCGCCACTGCCGGTTATCCGCCCCGGCGGTCAGCCGAACCGCAGCCCGGACCGCCCCGAGGGCGGTCGCTCAACCTGACTCAGGCGCCGCCCTGCAGAATCCGCCTCGACAGTTCGGTGCGGGCGCTGGCCTCCCGAGCCTGCCCCAGGGTGACTATCCCCATCTCGGACAGGCGTGGAACCATTCGCACGAAGACCTCCGCCGTGGCCAGTGCGTCTCCGAGTGCGGTATGCCGGCCGAAGACCTCGACCCCGAACCGCTGGCACACGTAGTCAAGACCGTGGCGCGCCTCGGGGTCCGGGTCGAGCACGGCGGACAACAGCATGGTGTCCAGGCTGAGGGCCTCCAGCGTCACTCCCGCGCTGGCCGCCACCGGTCGCAGAAAACCGAAATCAAACCCCGTGTGGTGTGCGATGAGCACCGAATCCGCCGCGTACTCTGCGAACTCGCAGACCACCTCGGACGGTGAGCCAGCACCTCTGACCATCTCGTCGGTGATGCCGTGGAAGGTCGTGGACAAGGCGGGAATCGACCGTCCAGGGTTGATGAGGGCATCGAACGTGTCGTCAGCACGCACCACACCGGCGTCAACCCGCACTGCGCCGATCGCCACCAGACGGTCGCCGGCATCCACGTGCAACCCGGTCGTCTCGCAGTCGACCACCGTGAACACGATGTCCGCCAACGGTGTCTGCAGCCATTGCGCCCGGGTCGGAACCGGCCGGGAGGGCCGGGACAGGTCGACGCTGAGGCCCACCACAGGCCCTGTCGGATCGGTCTGCGACGGGTCGCTGACCACCAGCACCATCGCCGCCTCTTCTGGGCCCGTGATGCGCACCAGGCGGATCGCCGTCCCACCGACGACCGCACGCGGACGGCCCCCCGCAAGAGCCTGCGTCAACAGTGGCGTGAAGTCCTCCGCGTCGAACACCCCGAAGATGCTGCGCCCTGCGGCCAGAGGCGTGCGCCCCCGCAACGCACCGCGCGCCGCCGGGTTGACCAGCAGCACCCGACCACGGTCGTCCACTACCCCCACGGGAACGTCCAATCCCGTGAGCACAGCCAGCAGCCCGTCGCGCTCGAGACGCAACTCCGCATGCGCGGCATCCAACTGCTCAGAAAGCCGGGATTCGGCCGTGGCGTGGCGCTGAGCCAGCAGGTTGATCGCGTCGGCGGTGGCCGAACCCTCGGGAACACGGTGATCGGGATTGACCTCAGCGATCATCCGCACCGCCGAGGCCGTTCGCTCATCATGGCGCTGCTCGGCGCGCCACGTGCTCCAAGCGATCCATCCGATGAGCCCGACCAGAAGCACCAGGCCCAGCGCGAGTACCCACACCTGGCTGCGCACCGCGTCCAGCAGCCCTTGGCGGGACTGCTCCGGAAGATCGGCCAGCACCACTGCCACTGTCAAGGCCGGCACCAACGTGGCCACCGCGATCAGCGCGAACACTCTCCAACGCGTCATAGGTCCGTCCTGAAGGCCAGGGAGGTCGCCGCCTGCGCGCTCTTGACCGCACGGAACGCGGCCTTGACGTCCTCGATCTCATCTTGGGTCAAAGTCGCGGGGTCCACCTTGTCGGTGACGTACTCGCGAGCGTCGAGTTGGCGCAGTTGGTTGCGCAGCCGCAGTGTCGACAGCGCGGCGTAGGCGTCACCGAGACGGGCGCTCAAGTCCTCGCCGAGCCTGCCCGCCTGCGCAGCGTCGCCCAACCGGCCGGCCGTGGTGACCGCCGTGGAGTGCGCTTGAAGACCGTAAAGCCTGGCCAGCAGGACGATCGGCGCCAAGCCGCCGCGCTTGAGATCGATCGGGCCCTTCGGCAGCCTGCCGAACGCATGCAACTGGGGTGGAAAGGATGTGGCTGCTTGGGCCAAGCCGTGCAGCAGTCGAGGTGAGTCCGCACCCGCGTCGAGCTCGCTGAGCGCGAAACGGACGTCCAAGCCGGTCGTCAGCGCCCGCATGTCCAGGAACACATCCGCGTCCACGACAGCCTCGGGCGTGGGCGTCTGCACCCGGTCGCGCAGGATCGTGGCCCACTCAGCGACCCCGTGCGACCACCGGTCGGCCATGTAACCACCGTCGCAACGGCGCATGCCGAAAGCTTCGAGACCGGTGATCACCATGTTGGCCAGGTCCGCCGCGTAACTGGTCCGGGCAGACTCGGGCGTCTCCCAGATCAGGGCATGGTCCTGGTCGCTGGCACAGTGCAACTCACCGCGGGCGTGGGAGCCGAGGGCGACCCAGGCGAAACGTGCCGGTGGTGGCCCCGCCTCATGCACGAAGCCCTCAATCAGTTCGCGCGTCCGGGCGTCAGCGGCCTGCACCATGGCCTCCGGGTCCATCGTGCGTGCCGCTTCTACGAGCGCGTTCGTCTCGGTCATCGCCGTCCGCGAGCTGTCCATGATCGTTGTACCCCCACCGTCTCCGGAGTGTGCAGTCTGACCATGATGCGACTGACCCCCGACGTTATTCGCTGGGGTGTCCACAGGGAGACCAGCACCATCGTTGCAAACGCCAGCGGCATCGCCCACGCCGCCGGTTGGGACAGCAGCGCGGCGGGCCAGCCGGTAAGGCCCGGGACCAGCGTGGAAACCGTGATCGCTGCACTGGCGAGCACACCGCCGAGCAGCAATCCCGCCGCCGCGCCAACATCGGTGAGCCTCGGCCACCAGATACCCAGAAGCAGCAGCGGGGAGAACGTCGCCGCGGCCACTGCAAAGGCCAAGGACACGGCCCGGGCAAGGGGTAGCGACTCGGCGAACAGCCCAAGTGCCAAGGGCACCAGGACCGCAGCAACGGCGGCCAGCCGGAACGAGGTGATCGGGTTGCGGACTCTTCGACCGACGACATCCTGGGACAGCACGCCGGCCACGGTCACGGTCAGGCCGGTGGCCGTCGCCAGGAAAGCAGCGGCAGCACCGGCCGCGACCAGGGCCGTGAGGGCCGATCCCCCCGCCCCGCCGATCATCGCCTGCGGAAGCAGTAGAACCACCGCGTCGGTACGCCCGGTCATCAGCAGTTCCGGCGTGTAGAGCCTGCCGAGCATGCCGTACACCGACGGGGCGAGGTAGAACAACCCGACCAGGCCGATGACCACCAAGGCCGTGCGGCGGGCGGCCCGGCCGTCGGGGTTGGTGTAGAACCGCACCAGCACGTGCGGAAGGCCCATGGTGCCGAGGAACAGGGCGAACATCAGCGCGTACGTCCGGTAGAGCGGATGCTCCTGTCCCCCCTGACCGGCCTGCGCCCACTCTTCTCCGGTCAGTACGGGTGTCCCCACCAAGTGCGGCACCGTCGCCCCCGCAGGGAAGGTCAGCGCCGATTCCTCCCCGACGGTGTAACGCCCCGGCTGCCAGCTGACCGGCCCTGAGATCACCTCGCCGTTCACAGTTCCCCGCACCTCCACGGACAGCGCCTCGGGAACCTCGATCTCGATTGTCTGGTCGACGGTGACCGTGGTCGTCTGCTCGAACACCGGGGGTGCGGGGGTGAGCGCCGACGGGCTGGCATCCGCGCGCCAGGTGGCCAGCAGGAACAACACAGGGGTCATGATGGCCACGACCTTGAGCCAGTACTGGAAGCCCTGCACCAGCGTGACGCTGCGCATGCCGCCGCCGACGATCACGACCAGCACGGTCAATGAAACGAGCAACCCACCGACCCACACCGGGGTGCCCAGCAGGATCTCCAGCGCCAGCCCGGCGCCCTGCAACTGCGGCAGCACGTAGAGCCACCCGATGAGCACCACCAGGGCGCTGGCGATCAACCGCACATGCCGGGACCGCAGCCGCGCCTCGCAGAAGTCGGGCAGCGTGTAGGCCCCGGAGCGCCGCAGGGGTGCCGCGACCAGTGCCAGCAGCAGCACGTAGCCAACGGCGTACCCGACGGGGAACCACACCGCATCCGCACCGCCCACCATGATCAGACCGGCCACACCCAGAAAAGAGGCCGCCGACAGATACTCCCCGGCGATCGCCGACGCGTTCCACCAGGCGGGCACCGACCTGCTGGCCACGTAGAAGTCACCGGTCGTGCGCGCGAGCCGGGAACTGTACGCTGCCAGGCCGATGGTGATCGCGACGGTCAGGCCCATACCCACCGCCGCCAGGGTGGGGTTCATCGCCCCTCCACCAGATCGGTGAACTGCGACTCGTTGCGGTCGGCGGCCCGGGCGTACCACCAGCCCACCCCGAGGATCGCCGGATAGACCAGGATGCCCAAAAGCAACCACCACAGAGGCATCGGTCCGGCCTGCAGTTCACGCGCCGGCGGCCACAGCCCGAACAGCAGCGGCATCGCTATCAACGGGATCACGACCACGGCCACGGTCGCCAGTCCTAACCGCAGTTGGGTGCGGATCAGACTGCGCAGATACACCTTGCCCACGACGGTCTCGCCGTCGATCTCATCAGTCACAGGGCGCGGTGACCGGCGCCGGACATCGCGGCGTGGGCCTGTGATGACCACGCGCTTGGGTCGCGGTTCAGGCTTCATCCGCGCACTCCGACGCGACTGCTCACGGCTCCCGCTCCAGCCTGCGCCCCGCCACCAGCGACTCCCTGACCGCAGCGCTGAAACGGCGGCTCACCGGCACCGACTGACCCTCCCCGAGATCCACGCTCATCCGGCCACCGACGGTGCGCAACCCCTCGACGAAGCCGGCGTTGACCAGGTAGCGCCGGTGTACACGCAGGAACCCGGCCTCCTGCCAGCGTTCCTCCAAAGACGCCAGTGACACCCGCACCAGATGCCCCGCCTCGCGGGTGTGCAGGCGCACGTAGTCGCGCTGGGCCTCGACGTACACGATGTCGGAGCGCTTGACGTACCGGGTCACCCCACCCAGTTCGACGGCGATGGTCTCGTCGGGCACCCGCACGGATGGTTCGGGCACCTCGGCCTCGAGTTGGCGCTTCACCCGGGCCACGGCTTGGGCCAGGCGTTCGGCGCGGATGGGCTTGAGCAGGTAGTCCACAGCAGCGATGTCGAAGGCATCCACGGCGTGGGAGTCGTACGCGGTGACGAAGACGACCGGCACAGGTGTGGAGAAGCGGCCGATCACGCGGGCCAGTGCCAGACCGTCCATTCCGGGCATCCGGATGTCCAGGAAGACGGCGTCCACATCGTCGGCGTTCAGCAGTTCCAGAGCGTCGGTGGCGGTGCTGGCGGTACGGACCTGGGCGATTCCCGGCGTGCGGGCCAGCAGGTAGGTCAACTCGGCCAGCGCCGGTTCCTCGTCGTCCACAGCGACCACGATCAGGCCCTCAGACATCGGTCACCGCATCCGCGAACTTGGGAATGCGCATGGTCACTTTCGTCCCAGCCATGGGCGCGGTCTCCACGACCAGGCCGTGGTCGTCACCGAACGCCTGCCGCAACCGCTCGTCGACGTTGGCCAGTCCCACATGGTCACCGGGCTCACCGGACAGGCTGCGGCGGATCACGTCCGGGTCGTTGCCCACGCCGTCATCCTCCACGCTGATCCAGCAGTCCGGCCCGCGCTCGATGGCGGTGATGCTGACCGTTCCCGGAGCATCACGGTTCTCCAGACCATGCCGCACGGCGTTCTCAACCAGCGGCTGGATGCACAGGAACGGGATGCGCACGCTCAACACCTCCGGGTCCACCCGAAGCCTCACCTGCAGACGGTCGCCGAAGCGCGCCTGCTCCAGCAGCAGGTACTGCTCGACGGATCGCAGTTCTTCGGCCAGCGCCGTGTACCGGCCATGCGAGCGGAAGCTGTAGCGGGTGAACTCCGCGAAATCCAGCAGCAGCTCGCGGGCACGATCGGGGTCGGTGCGCACGAACGAGGCGATTGCGGTGAGGGAGTTGAAGATGAAGTGCGGCGAGATCTGGGCGCGCAGGACCCGAACTTCCGCCTCGGCACTGCGAGCGCGGGTCCGGTCGAGTTCGGCGAGGTCGAGCTGCCCCGAGGTGAACGCCGCTACCTCCTCCACCGCGCGGATCATGGCCGGACCCGCCGGGGTCTTCGAATAGGCGACCAGCGCGCCGATCACCAGGTCCTCGGACGTCAACGGGGCGGCGATCGCTGAGCGGTACATCTGGCTGACCTCACGAGCGCGTTCGTCAGACAGCACCACCGATGAGCCGGAATCCAGCGCCGGGCGCGCGTGCTCGGCGGCGACGTCGCGCTGCTTGTCGCCGATGCCATCCCAGGCCAGAGTGCTGACCCCGTCGGTGATGGCCAGCGCTTCCACGCCCAGCAGGCTACGAAGGTGCTTGACACTGCGCTGGGCGCCGGCCTGCGTGAGTCCCGAGCGCAATGCGGGCGCGGCGAGGCTCGCGATGTGCAGGGTCCGGTAGGTCGCCATCTGCGACTCGGTCCCCATCCGGGCGCGACCGCGGACCCACCCGGCGATGAGTACGCCGAGCACAATGGCGCCGGCGATTGCCGCCAGTGCCAGCACCCAGGGGTCCATGGTGTGAAACTAGCGAAGTTCTCGGCTCCGGTGGGGTGTGTCCTCGCGCGCGGCATTGCCGGATGGGATCCGCGGTCCTACTCTGAAGTCCTTCGACGTCGGGAGTTCTCATGTACCGATCCCTGGCAGCGCTCACCTTGGCCACCGGACTGGCCGTGTCGGTGGCACCCGCCCACGCCAGAACCGACCCGATCCGCGGTTTCGAGGTCTCGGTCAAGGGTGAGCAGATCCGCGCCTGGGCGCTTGTCCCCGGACCGGTCGGACGGCGCGCACAATTGCAGCAACTGGACGGCGGTCGGTGGGTCACCATCGGGCAGACCCGAACGAAGGCCGCCGGGCAGGGGACACCACGGGCCCGCTGGCGGGTTTCGATCGAGGACCTGCGGCTTGGATCATCACGGGCCCAGGCCGGACCGTTGGCTGAGCTGATCAGGCTGCGCGCCCAAGCGGGGAAGGCCAAGTCGCCGCAGAAGAAGGTACGGGTGAAGCTGCCGGACCTCGACCCGCTGTTGCCCAAGGTGGTGACCGGATTCATCGGCAGCCAGGCGGTCGGCCAGGGCGCCGAGTCTCTCTGGAGCGGGGAAGTCCGGTTCGAGTACAACGACGCCAGCAGCACAGGTCTTCCCACCTACAACCTCGTCTCGGCCAATCTCGCCTGGCAGGTCGAGTTGCAGGGGAGCTGCACGATCACCGCCAGCGGGACCTTTACGGCCGCCGACCTCAAGGGTGAGGGCACGATCTCGGTGCCCAGCCGGGTGAAACGCGAGCCGGCCAATTACCAGTTCCGCGTGACCCGCGATGGGCCCGTGACGATCCCGGTCAACTGCGGATCGCAGTCCGGTTCCTTCGACTACGTCCTGCCCCTGTACTTGAACACCCTCAAGTGCCCCTCGGCCAGTAACAAACCCGGCACTATCCCTTCCACCTACACCGGACAGCCCTGGACCAACCGCGAGCCGCCGTATGTCCTCTTCGGGAAGGTGGGCCTGACACAAAGCGGATTCTGCAGCGACACACTGCAGCCACCCGGGATCTTCCAGAGCTGGGACCTCACCGGCTCGGATCTGTTCGAGTACAAAGAATGGCTGGCGCCGCTCGCGAAATGAGCTGTCGCCCAACGCGAAGGCGCCCCGGTTGGGCTCCCGCGCGGCTTGACCACCCCGGCTTGACCACCCGCCCTATTCTCCAACGTCGCGGCGCCACCGTCCCCGAGCCGCCAGCCCCAGTCCCCCACAACCAGACCGCGTGTTCTGGCACCCTGAGCGCATGGGATCCGACGGGGGCAGCGTGTTCACCCACGTGCCTGAAGACAAGTGGATCGCGGCCAACGACCTCGCCTTCGCGATCCGAGACAACTTCCCGGTCTCCCCCGGCCATTCGTTGGTGATCCCCCGCCGGATCGTCGCGACCTGGGACAGCACGACGCCCGACGAGCGCGCCGCATTGCTCGCATTGATGTCGCAGGTCAAGGACCGGCTGCGAGACGCACTGCAGCCGGACGGGTTCAACGTCGGATTCAACGAGGGGGCCGCGGCCGGCCAGACCGTCTTCCACCTGCACATCCACGTGATCCCCCGCTTCACCGGCGACGTGCGCGATCCACGCGGCGGCATCCGGCACGCGGTGATGGGCAAGGGGAACTGGGAGTCACCTTGACGCAGCCCTCCGCACAGTTCCAACTGGAGTTCATCGAGCGGGTCCAACGGCTGCTGGATTCGGGCAGTTTCGTCGCGACCTACAAGTACGCACTGTTGATCGCCCTGTGCAACGTGGCCGTCGAGCAGGGATTCGACGACGAGCGCGAACAGCCCGTAGCCGTCCGGGACCTCGGCGAGCAGTTCCTGCGTCTCTATTGGACCCACGTGCGCAACTACCCGGGTGTTCAACACCCCCTTCGTCAGAACACAGGCAGGGAGGCCGCCATTCTGCGAACGGTGATGCGGGCACGATCCGCCACCGACAACCCCGATCGGTCCGACGCCTACCGCTCGCTGCCGGAGGACATCCTGCGGGAGGCGACCCAACGCGTGCGCCAGATGCCGCTGATGAAGCTACAGACCATAGGCCGCGAGAAGCCCGATCCGGACGACCCCGACAATTTCCTGTACCCCACGCGGATCCAGCAGGGCGCCATCAGTTTGCGCCCCGGGGTGTCGGCATGCCTGCGCCGCTTCCGGTCGCTGATCGTCTCCTCGGCGAGGACCGGCTGGGCCGACTACGTGCGCAGGCACAACCCGGAACTGGGCGCCGGCCATGACCTGGAGGAGTTCCTGTTCGGAGCCAACCGTTCAGCGGTGCACGCCCTCGCGCCGGTGCTGCTCGACCTGCAGGAGGGCCGCTGCTTCTACACCGGTCGGCCGCTCGAGGTCGCGACCTCACACGTCGATCACTTCATCCCGTGGGCGAAGTTCCCCATTGACTCACCGACGAATCTGGTACTGGCCAGCGGCAGCGCGAATCTGCAGAAGAGCGACCACTTGGCCGCATTGCCGCATGTCGAACGCTGGCGCGCGCGCAACGTGCAGCGTCACGACGACTTGCTGGCGGCTGGTGCGGTGCCAGGCGATGATGCGCGGGTGCTGTCGATCGCGAAGTTCACCTACGCCCAAGCCGCCCGCATCGGTTCCTTGGGCTGGCTGCGCGGGCGAGACATGCAGGCGCTAGAGGGATACGAGGCGTTGCTCGGCTGAGGGGCGTGTCGTACCCCGCATCCCCCGCCAGCATCAGCTCCCCGAACCCAAGCCCTGCTGAATCAGGTTCATCACCGACGCGTCGGCCAAGGTTGTGACATCGCCAAGCGACCGGTTCTCTGCCACATCGCGCAACAGCCGCCGCATGATCTTCCCGGACCGTGTCTTCGGAAGTTCCGGCACCACCATGATCTGGCGCGGTTTGGCGATCGGACCGATCTCGTGGCCGACGTGCTTGCGCAGTTCCTGCACCAGGTCCGGGCCGTCGACGGCGTCGCCGCGCAGAATGACGAATGCGACGATGCCCTGCCCGGTCGTCTCATCAGTGGCACCCACCACTGCCGCCTCCGCCACAGCGGGGTGCGAGACCAGCGCCGACTCCACCTCCGTGGTGGAGATGCGGTGACCCGATACGTTCATCACGTCGTCGACCCGGCCGAGCAACCACACCGCGCCGTCCTCGTCGAGCTTCGCGCCGTCGCCTGCGAAGTAGTACTGCGGCCAGCGCAGCCAGTAGGTGTCCTTGTAGCGCTGCGGGTCGCCCCAGATCCCGCGCAGCATGCTCGGCCACGGCTTGGTCAGGACCAGATACCCACCGCCTCCGGGGCCAACCGGTTCACCGAGGTCGTCGACCACCGCTGCGCCGATGCCGGGCAGGGCGCGCATCGCTGAACCGGGCTTGCACGCGGTCACACCGGGCAGCGGGCTGATCATCATCGCGCCGGTCTCGGTCTGCCACCAGGTGTCCACGATCGGGCAGCGGTCGCCGCCGATCACCGAGCGGTACCACATCCAGGCCTCCGGATTGATCGGCTCACCGACCGAACCGAGCAGCCGAAGAGACGACAGGTCGTACTGGCCCGGGATCTCCGCGCCCCATTTCATGAAGGTGCGGATCGCCGTGGGCGCGGTGTACAGGAGCGACACCTTGTGCTTCTGCACTATCTCCCACCAGCGACCCTTGTGTGGCGTGTCGGGCGTGCCCTCGTAGATCACCTGTGTCGCCCCATTGGCCAGCGGCCCGTACACGATGTAGCTGTGCCCGGTCACCCAGCCGATGTCCGCGGTGCACCAGTAAACGTCAGTCTCCGGCTTGAGGTCGAAGACGTTGAAGTGCGTGTAGGCGGCCTGGGTCAGATACCCGCCGGATGTGTGCAGGATGCCCTTGGGCTTTCCGGTCGTGCCGGACGTGTACAGGATGAACAGCGGGTGCTCGGCATCGAAAGCCTGCGGTTCGTGGACGTCGGAGGCGACCGCCACGACGTCGTGCCACCAGAGGTCGCGGCCCTCATCCCAGGCCACGTCATCGCCGGTTCGCCGCACCACTATCACGTGCTCCACCGACGGACAGTTCTCCAACGCCTCGTCAACGGCAGGCTTGAGTGGCATCGACGAACCGCGGCGGAACTGCCCGTCGGTGGTGATCACCACCTTCGCCTGGGCGTCATCGATCCGGCTGCGCAGCGCTTCTGCTGAGAAGCCGCCGAACACGACCGAGTGGATCGCTCCGATGCGCGCGCACGCCAGCATGGACACCACGGCCTGCGGGATCATCGGCATGTAGATGGCCACCCGGTCGCCGGCCTGCACGCCCAGGTCAGTCAGCGCATTGGCCGCCTGTGAGACCCGGCGCTTGAGGTCGTCGTAACTGATGGTCTCGGTGTTGCCCGCCTCCGGTTCGAAGATGATCGCGGTGCGCGAACCGAGTCCCGCATCCACGTGCCTGTCCACGCAGTTGTACGCGACGTTCAAGGTGCCGCCGACGAACCACTTCGCAAAGGGGGCGTCGGACCAATCCAGAACCTGATCCCACGGCCGGTCCCAGTCCAATCGACCGGCCTGTTCGGCCCAGAAGCCCTCGAAGTCAGCATCGGCGCGGTCGTACATCTGCGCGGTCGCGTTCGCCTGGGCGGCGAACTCCGGCGTGGGCGCGAAGCTGCGGGTCTCGGAGGCGAGGTTAGCCAGGGTGTCGGTCATGGTCGGGCCTTTCTGGTTGGTCAAGGGTCAGGGTTCTGGGCTGAGGCGGGTCGTAAGGCGTCCGGGTGGCGGGGCCAACTCACACCACCCGGACGCCTGCTTCTAGTGAGCGACGGTGGCCTTCTCGGCACCGGCGCCGCTCAGGGAACGGACCTCCATCTCGGCGAACTTCACCGCGTCGGACTTGCCCGGGTCGGTGACGCTGCCCAGCCATCCGAGGAAGAACGCCAACGGGATCGAGATCAGCCCGGGGTTGTCCAGCGGGAACCAGTGGAAGTCCACGCCCTGCAACATCGACGGGCTCTTGCCAGTTGCTTCCACGATCGGTTTGCCCGACACCACCGGCGAGAAGATGATCAGCGTGATGGAGCTGATCAACCCGCCGTAGATGCTCCACAGCGCACCTCGGGTGGTGAAGTTCTTCCAGAACAGCGAGTACAGGATCGTGGGCAGGTTGGCCGAAGCCGCGACTGCGAAGGCCAGGGCCACCAGGAACGCGATGTTCTGGTCCTTGGCCAAGATGCCACCGACGATCGCGACCAGACCGATCGCAACAGCCGCGATCCGGGCCACCCGCACCTCGGCGTCAGCCGAGACCTGACCACGCTTGATGTAGTTCGCGTAGACGTCGTGGGCGAAAGAAGCACTGGCCGTGATGGTCAAGCCCGCGACCACCGCCAGGATCGTGGCGAAGGCCACCGCGGAGATGAAGCCCAGCAGCAGGGTGCCACCAAGTTCGTAGGCCAGCAGCGGCGCAGCGGAGTTCGCCCCGCCGGGAGCGGCCTTGATCACGTCTGAGCCGACCAGGGCCGCAGCGCCGAAGCCGAGCACCAGGCTGAACAGGTAGAACAGACCGATCAGGCTGATCGCCCAGACCACCGACTTGCGGGCCTCTTTCGAGGTCGGGACGGTGTAGAAGCGCATCAGCACGTGCGGCAGGCCGGCGGTGCCGAGCACCAGGGCCATCGACAGCGAGATGAAGTCGACCTTGGTCAAGGTGGTCACACCGTACTTGGCGCCCGGAGCCAGCAGTTTCTCGCCCAGCGGGCTGTTGCCAGCAGCGGCACCCATCAGGTCGGACAGGCTGAACCCGTACTTGCTCAAGACCCACAGCGTCATGAGCGCAGCGCCGGCGATCAGCAGGACCGCCTTGATGATCTGCACCCAGGTCGTGCCCTTCATTCCTCCGACGAGGACGTAGACGATCATCAGGATGCCCACGACCGCGATGGTCAGGGACTGGCCGACATTGCCGGTGATGCCCATGAGCAGGCTCACCAGACCGCCGGCGCCGGCCATCTGGGCGAGCAGGTAGAAGAACGACACGGCAAGCGTCGAGATGGCCGCGGCCATGCGTACGGGTCGTTGCCGCATGCGGAAGGCCAGCACGTCGGCCATCGTGAACTTGCCTGTGTTGCGCAGTAGTTCAGCGACCAGCAGCAAGGCCACCAGCCATGCGACCAGGAAGCCGATCGAGTAGAGGAACCCGTCGAAGCCGGTCAGCGCAATTGCGCCGGTGATTCCGAGGAAGCTGGCGGCCGACAGGTAGTCGCCTGCGATCGCTGTTCCGTTCTGGCCACCGGTGAAAGAGCGGCCGCCGGTGTAGTAGTCCGAGGCCGTCTTGTTCTGGCGCGAGGCCCTGATCACGATGATCATCGTCACGGCGACGAACGCGACGAAGATGGCCATGTTGACAGCGGGGCTGCCTGCGGTGGCGTTCATGAGTGGGCTCCTTCCAGATCCTCACGGATCTCGGTGGCCAGGGGGTCGAGTTTGCGGTTGGCGTGGCGCACGTAGAGGAACGTGATGAGTCCGGTGGAGACGAACTGCAGCAACCCGAAGACAAGGCCGCGGTTGATGTTGCCCCATACCGGTTCAGCCATCCACGCCGGAGCGAAGACGGCCGCGAAGACGAACATGAAGTACCACACGAGGAAGGCCACGGTCATCGGGAACGAGAAGCCGCGGTAGCGCTTGCGCAACTCCTGGAACTGCGGGCTGCGCTGAGCCTTTACGTACGCCTCAGGATCGGGGGTGCCCCCGACCTTCAGCGGGTCCTGGTTGACGGTCATCGGTCCTGCCTTCCGAATCCTCACCGGGCGGGGAATCCGCACCGGTGGTGACAAGTTATGGGGGTGCGGGCACCTGCGGAACGGCCTTCACGGGCAGTTGCGGCGAGCGGCGCAAGCAGGCCCATCGGTGGTGCAGGCAGCTGCGACCAACGGTCGGCGGACGCGACGAACGGCGGGCACGTTGCGCCTGTGTTAAGTCCGCGCACAGTCTCCGCATACAACCGCGCCTGCGGGTCGCGTAATTGGCACACTCCGATGTGTGAATAGCCAACTAATTGCCATGCTCCCCGCTGAAGGGGAATCGAGCCCATTCGGCCTCATCCAGGGGATCCCGGTCCACCCGCTGGTCGTCCACGCAGCCGTTGTATTCGTGCCGGTGGCCGCTCTGGGACTGTTGTTGATGGCCGTGTGGCCCAAATTCGGGGCCCGCTACGGCTGGGTCGTGTGGGGTCTGGCGCTCGTGGCCACGGTGTCCTCCTTCGTCGCCAAGGAATCGGGCGAGCAACTCGAGGATCTGGTGGGCGAACCCGGATTCGAGCACGCCGAGTGGGGCGACCGGATGCCCCTGATCGCCGGTGTTCTGTTCCTCGCCGCGTTGGCGCTGTGGTTCGTTCAGCGCTCCTACGTGAAGCGAGAGAATGCGGGCAAGGCCTTGGTTGTGATCTTCGGGCTGGTAGCCGCTGTCGTCGCCGTCTTCAACCTGTATTGGATCGTCCAGGTCGGACACACGGGCGCCGAATCGGTGTGGAAGGGCGAGGTCAGCTCGCAGGGCTCCGGCAGCGAGACCGGTGACGGCGACGAGGCCGCCGGAACATCTGCTGCGCCGACCACTTCGACGAGCGCCGCGGCGACCGCCTACACAGCAGCGGAGGTCGCCAAGCACAGCACGGCGGCGGACTGCTGGACCTCTGTCAACGGAATGGTCTACGACGTCACGAACTGGGAGGACCAGCACCCCGGCGGCGCTACGCGCATTCTCAACCTGTGCGGCACAGACGGCTCTTCGGCTTTCGACGGCCAGCACGAGGGCCAGCCGAAGCCTGAGGACATGCTGGCTACCTACCAGATCGGCACGCTCGGGTGAGCCCAAAACTTTGGATCTGAGATCGAATCGCGCCATGATTGGCCGGTGAACTTCAACACGACCGTCCTGCTGTCCGTCATGATCCCGATCGTCGTCACAGTGGTGATCCTGTTCGTGGTGCGTAACACCATGTCCGGCGGCGGCAAGAAGAAGCAGGCACAGGCTCAAGACCTGATGGCCACCGGCAAGAAGGCCCGGGCGAAACTGCTGCGGGTCGACCCCACCGGCATGGTGGTGAACAACATCAACATCCAGTGCTGGGTCACCTTCCTCATGGAGCCGCTCGACGGCAGCCCTGCGTTCCAGGCACAGAAGAAGATCCTGATCAACCAGGTCAAGATGCCGCGGGTGGGAGATGTGTGGCCTGCCTGGTACAGCCCGACCGACCCGAACCTGTTCGCCGTGGGGATGCCCGATGGCGCCTCACCGGAGCAGATCCCGCTGTTCCGCGAGTTCGGCATCCCCCACCCGCTGGACACCCCTTCGACTTCGGCCACCTCCGACGACGGTCCCGTCGAGGAGTTGCAGAAGCTGGTGGAGATGAAACAGAACGGGCTGCTGACCGACGAGGAGTTCGCCGCGGCCAAGGCCAAGCTGCTCGGAGGTTCCTGAGTCAGACCGGCACCGATTGTGGCGTTGTTACGCCCCGCGAGTCTGCGATGTCGTGTTGTTGCTGGTTGCAGGCCCGAGGACGAACAACAACGCAACATATGGGCTCCCACGGCCCCAACAACGCAACATACCCGTCGGCCCCACTTCACCTGATCGTGCGACGGATCAGCTTCTCCACCTCGACGGCAACGAACACCACCAGCGCCAGCCCGATGCACAAGGCCAGCTCCCCAGGGGTCAAGGCCCCGGTCCCGAAGGCCTTCTGCAACGGCTGCCAGTAGACCACCAACACCTGCAGCACCACCGTGATCGCAAGTGCTACCACCATCGGCCGGTTACTCAGCAGTCCGATGGCGAAGACGCTGCGGCGCTCCGAGCGGATCACGAACGCGTGCACCACCTGGCAGAACACCAACGTCGTGAAGACCATCGTCTGCCAGTTGGGTGAGCCAGAGTGGTAGCCCACGGCCAGCGCCGTCAACGAGAGACCTCCGATCAAAGCCCCCACCCAGATGATGTGTGCACCCATCCCGCCGGCGAACACGCTCTGCCGGGGCGGGCGCGGGGGCCGGTTCATGATGTCCTTGCCCGCCGGTTCCGCGGCCAGCGCCAGGCCCGGAAGACCGTCGGTCAGAAGGTTGATCCACAGGATCTGCAGCGGCAGCAGGGCCAGCGGGAAACCCAGGAACGGAGCCAGGAACACCGTCCAGATCTCACCGCTGTTGCCAGTGAGGACGTACTTCACGAAGCGCCGGATGTTGTCGTACATGCGCCGCCCCTGCCGCACGGCAGCGACCAGGGTGGCGAAGTTGTTGTCCAGCAGCACCAGGTCGGCGGCACCGCGCGCGACATCCGTTCCACCGTCGCCCATCGCGACACCGATGTCCGCTTGCTTCAGGGCCGGGGCGTCGTTCACGCCGTCACCGGTCATGGCCACTACATGGCCGCGGGCTTGCAGCGCACGCACGATGCGGATCTTCTGCGCCGGATCGACACGGGCGTAGACCCCAATGCCGTCCACCCTCTCGGCGAACTGCTGATCATCCAGGGCCGCGAGTTCGACGCCAGTCACGGTGTCACCGACGCGGATCCCCACCCGGTCGGCGATCGCCGCAGCAGTGGCCGGATGATCACCGGTGATCATTATGGGGACGATCCCAGCCGTGGAGCATTGACCGATCGCGTCGAGCACACCGTCGCGTGGGGGATCGAGCAGACCGATCAAACCGATCGGCTCCAGATCGGTCTCGACCTCCTCGATCGCAGTTGCCCCAGCCAGGCAACGCCGGGCGAACACCAGGACCCGCAAGCCATCGGCTGCCATGGCCATCGCTTGGGCCGCAACTGCATCCTGTTCGCGCAGCAACGGCAGGAGCACCTCGGGTGCCCCCTTGGTGAACACGCACAGCCCGTCGCCCTCGCAGACCACTGTCATGCGCATCCTGGAGGAGTCGAAGGGGATTTCATCCACGCGGCGCCAACCGGACCCGTCCCACAAGGGCCGGGCGAATTGCAGCAACGCCACTTCTGTGGGATCGCCAATCGGCTCGGCATCGCCGGGACCAAGATGTGCGTCGTTGCACAAGGTCGCCACCTGTGCAAGTTCCTCGACCGTGTGCCCGTCCTGCAACCACACCCGTTCGGCGGTCATGCGGTTGCGCGTCAGCGTGCCGGTCTTGTCGGCGCAGATGTGGGTGACCGAACCCAGGGTCTCCACGGCTGGCAACCGACGCGTGAGCGCCCGCTGCTTGATCATGGTCGAGGCCCCTTGGGCCAACGTGATCGTGACGACTGCCGGTAGCGCCTCGGGAACCGCTGCCACCGCCAAGGACACCGCGGTGAGCAGCATCTGCACTGGGTCCTCACCGCGCAACATCCCCGCGGCGAACACGATCAGGCAAATGACGACGACCGCGATCGCGATCGTGCGACCGAGGCGCGCAAGCCGGCGCTGCAGGGGGGTCTGTACGGCGTCGGCGCCAGCCACCAAGCCGGCGATCTCACCGAGTTCGGTGGCCGTCCCAGTGGCCACGACGACACCGCGGCCTGCTCCTGCGACCACCTCGGTACCGCGGAACAGCATGTTCGCCCGGTCGGCCACAGGGGTTTCGACGGGCAGCGGATAAACCGACTTGATCACCGGCGTCGACTCGCCCGTGAGAGCGGCCTCAGCGGCTTGTACGCCTGCGTTAGCGACCAGGCGCACATCGGCCGGGACCCCGTCCCCCGCGACGAGCAGGACGACGTCCCCCGGCACGACCCCGCGGGCGTCCACACCTTGGGCGTCGCCATCGCGCACGACCTGCGCGGTCGGCACACTCATGCGTTGCAGCGCCGCGAGCGCCTGGTCGGCGCGATACGCCTGGAACACACCGATGACCGCGTTGATGACGATGATGATCGCGATCACAACCGCTTCGAGAACCTCCCCCACCACAACCGAGATCACGGTCGCGGCCAGCAGCAAGTAGATCAGGACGTCCTTGAACTGGTCGAGCAGTAGCCCGCCGATCCCGCGGGACGGCGCTTCGGGCAAGGCGTTGGGTCCAACGTCATCGAGGCGTCGTTGCACCTCAACCCCGGTGAGGCCCAGTTCAGCATCCACCCCTTGATCGCTGAGCACTGCCGCAACGTCGACTGCCCACGGTTGCAAGCGTGCAGCGGACGTGGACATGTGCACCCTCCCCACACATCGTTGCGCGACGCGGGTCGGTACCGCCCGCTGAGTCGCGCCTGCTGGCTACTGCTCGCGCAAGGTCCGCTTCAGCCCTTCGGTGATGGCCTTCAAAACTGCGACGCGGGCGTGGTACTTGCTGTTGGCCGGGATCACGTGCCAGGGCGCTCCGGCGGAGGTCGTGCGCAGGACCATCTGGTCGATGGCTTGCACGTAGTCGTCCCAGCGCTCGCGGTTGCGGTAGTCCTCCTCGGTGATCTTGTGCTGCTTGTACGCAGTCTCCTCACGCGCCTGGAAGCGGGCGAGTTGTTCCTCCTGGGAGATGTGCAGCCAGAACTTGGCCACGAAGTAGCCGCGCTCGACCATTTGCGCCTCGAAGTCGGCGATCTCGTCGTACGCGCGCTGCCATTCGTCGGGAGACGCGAAACCCTCGACACGTTCGACAAGCACCCGGCCGTACCAGGTGCGGTCGAAGATGGCGAAGCGACCGGCAGGTGGCATGTGCTGCCAGAAGCGCCACAGATACGGGTAGCGCAATTCCTCGGGCGTGGGTGCGGCCACCGGGTTGACTCGGTAGTCGCCCGCCTCCAGCGATTGGGTGACACGTCGGATGACCCCACCCTTGCCGGCTGCATCCCAGCCCTCGAAGGCCAGCACCGAACTGATCCCTCGCTTGCGTGCCTCGATCGACAGTTTGTAGAGCTTGGCCTGCTGCTTGGCCAGCTCCGCGCGGTAGGTCTCTTTGTCCAGTTCCTGGGTCAGATCGACCTTGCTGAGAACGGTTGCCTCACCGTCGAGTTCGCCGAACACCGACTGAGCCAGGGACGGCCCGGTGACCGGCTTCTGCTCTAGGCGCGCGGTGAGTGCGGCCAGGATGGTGCGGGCCACGGTCAGGTCCCGGTAGCGACTGTCGGTGGATTCCACGATCGTCCAGGGTGCGCCGGGGGCGCTCGTCTCGCGCAGGATGCGCTCGGCGACGGGCAAGGTCGGGCCCATCTTCTCCAGAGCGGCCCAGTCGCGCTGGTCGATCCACCAGCCGGTCTCGGGGTTCTTCTCAGCCTTGCGCAGCTTCTTGCGCTGCTTGTTCTCAGGGGTGTGCAGGAAGAACTTGAGCACCAAGGCGCCATCGGCGACAAGTTGGGCCTGCATCCCCTCCACATGACGCAGCCACTTGCCGAACTGCTCCTCGCTCATCTCGTCGTTGACGCGCATGGTGGCCGCCCGCATGAGACCACCGGCGAAGATCGCGGCTTGACCCTTGGGCGGCAGAGCCCGCCACAACCGCCACAGCGTCGGGCGCTCTTCCTCCTCCTGGCTCTGGTCGGCGAACACCCGGGTACCCACGAACCTGGTGTCGAGCCACTCGTTGAGACGGTTCACCATCTCGTTGGCCGCGATCCGGTCGTCACCTGCGATCCAGATGATGACGGGGAAGTCGGCGTTGCGCAGGTCGTACTGGGCGTTCACCAGCCCTACCCGCAGGGTCGGCACCTCGGCCTTGTACGCCTCTTTGGCAACCTTGTTGCCGACTTCGGACACTTCGAGCATGGCGACCTCCCGCTTCCTGGGGCGAGTATTCCAACCAAAGGGGGTCCGGCGCTTGGTGAACGGAACATGTACCGAAGGGGTTGGCGTACCCCCATGATCAACCCATGAGGTACGGACAAATCAGTCATAAAGCCCAAAACAGCCCAGTTTGACGTACTTTTCAGGTTGGGCAACGCCTCGCAAGGCTGTGGGCCAACCAGAAAAGTACGCCTACCGCCTGATAACCCAGGTCCGCTTCCAGGAGTTGCGCACCCAGGTGTCCTTGTACTTGGGCTTGGGCACCGCCGTGATCCACAGGGTCACCTTGACCTTCGGGTAGCCCTTGATCGTGACGCTGACTGCACCGTTCTTGCCCACCTTGGTGCGGCAGTACCGGACCTCGCCGGATGCCGAGCTGCCCACTGGACGGCACCGGACGCGGTACTTCAGCAGACCCTTGCTGTTGGTCTTGGACTTCTTCACCAACGTGCACGTGTCGGCCTTGCAGTTCTTGTCCACGACCACGTCGATGGGCAGAACCTGGCGTACCTTCACCGTCGCCTGGGCCTGTGCCGACACGTCCTTGCCCACGATCTGACCGGCGTCCCACGGCGCACCCAAAGCAGTGACCGTGTTCGTCGTGTCCTTGTTGATCGCCGTCGTGCAGGTGTAGGTCCAGACCTCATCGGGCCAGCCCTCGCCCATGGATGAGGACGTCAGCAGACCGTCGGCGTTGTCATCGCCCTTGACGTAGGTCACCGGCGAGCACTTGTCGTCGCTGACCCGGATGTCGGCCAGAGGCATCGTGCCGGCGTTGGTCACGTCATAGGTGTAGGTCACCTTGTCGCCCTTGTCGACGCGGGTGGCCGACGGCGTCTTCACGACCGCGATGGCCGGGTTGAGTCGGCCCCCGATCACGAGCACCGTCACGGAGGTGGCGTCGTTCACTTTGCCACCGCTGGGCGTCGTGCCCGTCGCGTCGGCGATGTTGGTGGTGTCGTCCTGCAGCGCGCTGACACACTCGAACGTCCACTGGTCGTCCGGCTTCAGAACACCATCGCCGGTGTCGCCGGACTTGTAAGTCACTGGCGAGCACTTGTCGTCCTTCACCGTGATGTCGGTGAGGTCGACGGTGCCGTTGTTGAGGACCGTGTAGGTGTAGGTCACCGGCGTCCCCTTGGGCACGAGCTCCGCGCTAGGCGACTTCTTGATCGCGATGCTGCCCTTGTAGCTGCGCACCGTGGCGTTGTCGCTGTCCGTCGAGATGCCGCCGAGGATCGGTTCGACCGCTGTGACCACGACCGTGTTGGTCACAGTGGCTGCACCGCTGAACGTCACCTTGCAGGTGTAGATCCACGTCTCGCCGGGATCGACCAGGCCGTCGGTGTTGGTGTCCCCGGACTGGTATTCAACAGGGGCACACCGGTCGTCAGTCACGTCGAGCACCTCCATCGGCGTGGTCGCCTGCCCGGAAGTCACCTCGTAGGTGTAGGTCACCTCCGTGCCGACCGGCACCAGCAGCACTGCGGACTGGACGACCCCGCCCGGTGCGGAGGCTGACTTCGTGATGTCGATCCCCTTCTGGATCACCACGACGTCGGCAGTGTCGGTGGCAAACATCGGATCACCGGTCTGCTTCGGTCCGCCCTCGTCGACGAACGGCGTCCCCGTGAAGGTTCCGGTGTTGGTGGTGTCCACACTGATCGCGGCGGTGCAGGTGTAGGTCCACACCTCACCCACACCCATCACATGGTCGTCGCCGGTGTCACCGCTGACGTAGGTCACCGGTGAGCACTTGTTGTCCGTCAGCCACGCGTCAAGGTCTGAGGGTCCTTCGAACGCAGTGTCACCGAGGTTGCTCGCAACGTAGGTGTAGGTCACGTTCGTGCCAGGGTAGACAGTCGCCTTGTTCACCGTCTTCTCCAGCCCGAGTTTCGGCACCCGCACCTCGACGGTCTGGGTGTCGGTGGCGGTCAGCTCCCCATCGGGACCGTCCATGGTGGCCGTCGCGATGTTCGTCGCCTTGGCCGGGGTCATGGCGGCGACACCGCAGGTGAACGTCCAGGTCTCGCCAGGTCGCAATACCGGCGGTGCGCCTCCGACCTGGTAGGTCACCGGTGCGCACTGGTCGTCGACCACGACTTCGTTCACGGCACCCACCGTGGCAAGCGGCACGTTGCCCGTGTTCTTCAGCGTGTACGTGTAGACGACCGGCTTTCCCTCCAGTGTCACCGTCCGGTCCGGGGTCTTCTCCAGTTCCATCTGCGGGCGGTAGTCGAAGAAGTTGGCAAACGTACAGGTCGCGTCCTCGCCCGCTGCGAGCGTCACCGTCGCACCGAGTGCCGGCGTGTAGTCAACCGCGGCTGCGGTTCCTACACAGACAGGGTGCTCTCCGTCGGGACCCGACAGGTACCAGTCGGCCGGCAGGTTGAACTCCTGCACCGTGTAGGCGCCGGGGTTGAGGCCGTTCGTGTGGTCGGTCTGCTGGTCCTTCAGACTGAAGTTGGCTCCGAACGAACGCTTGAAGTCGAACTCCTGCTCCGGGTCGTCCCCCGCCTCCTTGATGACGGTCAACGATGCGTCCTTGCGGTTGGCGAAGGTGCACGTCACCGAGTCGCCCGGTTCCAGCCTGATCTCCACCTTGCCGGCAGGCAGGTCGACGGTCCCTGCCGGGATCTCGTCATCCAGACACTCGATGGAATCCAGATTCCAGTTCGTGGGCCGGCTCGCCTCGGCGAACGTGAACATCTCGCCGTCGTCGACCGGGTAGACCGTCATTGTCTTCACGTCGATGTCGCCGTCAGGGGCCAGGCTGAACGACTGGTCTGCGGGCACAACCCCGCCGTCAGCACCGCTGGCGGTGAAGTCGAACTGCGTCCCGTCGGCAGGATCGGCGACCTTCACGATCTGCACCGTCGCCGACGGTACCTTCGTGTTCGTGTAGGTGCAGCCCGCCTCAGTGCCCGCAGGCAAAGTGAACTCCGCCTCGCCCGCCGCCACGTCGTAGATGGCTGCGGTCACGCCGACACAGTTGATGTCGGACAGCGACCAACGGTCAGGCGCCGACGTGGGCACATCCTCGGTGAGGGCGACGACTGAGCCCGCCTTCAGGTCGGTGAATACCTGTGCAGCGCCCCCACCGACCAACGGGAAAGTGGTAGGTGAGATCCCTGCCGGCACGCTGGACGCGGTGAACTCGAACTCCTGCGCTGAGGCCACATCGGTGATCTTGTCGACCGTCAGGGAGGCTCGCTGCTGGTTCTCGAATACGCAGACACCGATTTCGGCGTCAGCCAGCGTGACCGTGGCCGAGCCCTTGCCGGGATTGCCGCCCCCCGGCGGGTTCGGTGCCGGTCCCACCACACAGTCGGCTTCCACAAGATCCCAGCCGGCCTTGGCCGCCTCGGTCACGGTGTAGGTCCCGGGGTCCACCTCAAAACTCTGGTAGTCACCGCCAGCCAGGGGGAAGTTCTCGTCGAATGCGGCGCCATCTGTGGCGTTGAAACTGAACAGCTCGGGCGAGTCCGCAGGGTCGGTGTTCTTCAGAATGAAGAGGAACGCCTTTGGCGGGGACTTGGTGTTGACGTAGGTGCACACCACGTCATCGCCGTAGTCGAGACCGACGCTGGAAATCACTGCAGTGCTGGGATCCGCCGTCACTGCAGCAGAGCCGTCACCCGTGCACTCCAAGGAGGTGAGCGTCCAATCCGGCGTGGCCAGTTCTTCCACCTGGAATGCCGCGTTGACCATCAGATCGGTGAAGCCCTGCTTCTGCCCGCTGGTGAGGGAGAACTGACCGGCCGGCGTCAGCCCGGTCGCGTTGAACGTGAACGAGGTGTCGTCTGCCGGGTCCTGGGGATCCACTGCGTTCTTCACGATCGTCAACCGCGGCTTCTGCTGATTGACATAGGTACACACCGCCGAATCCCCAGGTTCGAGAAGGATGTCCACCACGCCGGTCCCAGCGTCGCCGTGGACGGGGTTGTTGGTGTCGCCGTTGATGATGCAGACCACTGTGGTCAGCTTGAAGGCACTCTCGCCCGGAGGTGTTGGGGGCAGAGCATCCTCAGTCACGGTGTAGGTGTTCCCGGCTTTCAGCGGCCTCACCGTGTACGACTTCGAGTCACCGAGGCCCAGGCTGAACTTCTTGGAGTCGAGCTGACCTGGGTTGACCAACCCGGTGCCACTGGCGGTGAAGTCGAAGGACGGGTCCCAGGTCGAGGGGACGTCCTCCTTGGCGACGGTGAGGGTGGCCGGGGCAAGCTCAGCGTTGGTGTAGACACACTCACCCTTGTCTGCGTAATCGAGCGTCACCTCGATCTGCGCTCCGGTTCGAACAACGGGCACGTTGCACGAGATTCCGTCGAGTTCCCAACCGTCGGGAATCGTCGACTCTTCGATCGTGACCGTGCCTGGAGCCAGGTCGGTGAAGGTTTGCGACTGACCGTCCTGGAGGTTGAAGGTCGACGGGCTCAGCGGGGCACTGGCGCTGAAGCCGAACTCCTGCGTGGCACCAGCGGGACTCGTCTGCTTGGTGATGGTCAGGGTCGGCCGGCGCTCGTTCGCGAAGACGCAGGTCACGTCCTCCAGAGGAAGCAGCGTCACCTTGATCTCACCAGTGGCCAGGTCGACCGAGTCGGGTGTCTTGCTGCAGTCCAGGTCCGTGATATCCCAGCTGGACGAGCCTGTTTCCGTGATCGTGTACTGGCTGCCCGCGCCATCTGGCCCGTCAAGGGCGATATTGCGGCTTGCCGGTGGGGTGCCGGGGGCCGCAGACGTGTTGAGTTTGAACGACTGATCGGCCACCGGGACGCCCTGCCCGGAGAGCGTGAAGTTGAAGTCCTGGTTCACCTCACCGGGATTCGTGAGCTTCACGACACGCAGGTTGGCGCCACGGTCGATGTTGATCGTCATCTGGTCGTCGTCGGTGACCGCGCCGTTGTTCTGCGGGCGGCTTTGCGGGTTGGACCAAGCGGAGGTGACCGTGGCCTTGTTGGTCACCGAGGTCACCGTGCTGGGCGGGTTGAGCACGGTGTTGCACTCATAGAGCCAGGTCTCGGTGGTCTCGAGCTTCTGGTTGTTGTTCGTGTCACCGCTCTTGTAGGTAACAGGCGAGCACCTGTTGTCGGTCACTGCGCTCGCGCGCACCAGGCTGAGCGTGTCGTTGCCGGTGTTGGTCACGGTGTAGACATACGTGACCTTCGTGCCAGCCGGCACGGTGCCGCCGTCGGGGATCGTCGCGCCACCGGTCTTCTTGGCGGTCTTGGCGATGTTGATGCGTGGGGTCTTGACGTCGATGCTCTCGTTGGCGGAGTCGGTGACCACGAAGCCAGTCGGGTCAATGCCCGCGACACTCACCGTGTTGGGGTGCGTGATCGGCGTGGCCTTACTGGGCAGCGGACCGATCTTGACCTCACACGTGTAGGTCCATGAGTCGCCGGGTTGCAGTTTGCCGCTGGCAGCCCCGGGGCCCGAGGGCGCAGACACCGCCATGCATTGCGGGTCTACGGGCTTGGTCACTGACAGAGTCGAGTTTCCGGTGTTCTTCACGGTGAACGTGTACGTCTCGTTCCAGCCGACCCCGTTGCCGCGGATGGGGTCGTCCGCCGCCTCCTTGGTGATGCTGATGCCCGGTGTGTAGTTGAAGTCGTTGTAGAGCTTGCACGCGGCCACGTCGGAGGGTTCCATCTGGAACTGGAACGACGCGTTGTTGCCCAGCGTGCCGCTGACAGTGGTAGTGCCACCCTCGGTGTCCTTGATGTCACAGGTCCAGCGGTCAGCCGTGAACTCATTCTTGACCGACTCGGAGACCTTCACCGTGGCGGTCTGGCTGGCGACCTTGGGTTTCCACTGGAACGCCGCCGCGCCCTGTGCGCCGGAGGTGGCACGGGTCTTCGGGCCTTCCGGGCCGGTCGGGTCCACCCACGTGTAACCGCCAGAGACAGTCGGCTCCACCGTGATGTCCCAGCCCGAAGCCGGCAGGTAGTCCGCACCGGAACTGCTCTGGGCAAGTTTCTGGACTGTCACGCTGTTGCCACACAGCGAGGTCACGACCGAGCGCAGGAACACGCCAAGCGCGGCGAAGTCGGTGAAGGCGACGGCATCCACCTGGTTGATCGTCTTGCCGGCCAGCGCCGCAGCGGACTTCTCCAGCAGCGGGCCCGAGATCTTCTTCAAGCGATCCTGCGAGGAGGAGCTGGTCAGGCCGTTGCCGACCCCGACCACGAGCATGCGTGTGCCATTGAGCTTCAACGCGTTGGCCTGGGTGATCGCGTTGTCCAGGGCGACTCCGGTCGAGGACGTGTTCACATTGGTGCGTGTGGCGCTGGCGTTGTACGCAGTGGGGTCACCGTCCGTGATGTAGATCGCGAGTTCGGGGTCGTCGATCCCCTTGATCCCGTCCTCCCAGTTGGTCCAGGTGAGCGCGTTGTTGTCCTGCTGGTTGCCGTTGTAGATCGTCACGCCGGATGGCCGTGGCGGAGGTGGGGTGTAGTAATTGGCCAGGCCGTTCGAGAGTGCGCCCCCGCTGCCCGTCGTGGCGGCGTTGACCGGGACCCGGCTGCTCAACTGCCCGGAGAAAGTGGCGAACTGGGTGATACGCAGGGTGGAGTTGGTGTCCTTGAGTGCGTTCATCAGGTCCTTGCCGGCGTTGCGCACGGTGTTGACCGCGCCGGCGGTCTTGATCGAACCGGACGCGTCCAGGATCAAGGTCGCGTCCAGACCGCAGGTCTGCGCGATCGAAGGGTTGGTGACCGGGGTGACGGCCGCCGGTGTGACGTCCTGCGCTACCGCAGGCGGTGCCCCCACAAGTCCGGCGAGTAGCAGCGATGTGACGGCAGTGCCGACGAATACCCCGCGCATGGCAAACCCCCTCCAGACAGTAACCACTCAAATACTCACAGTTACTTTGGCGGAAATGCGCGTTAGGCCAATCGAGGGACGATCTGGCTACACAGAGTGCGCGGACGCCGCCCGAGCCGTTGGTTAGAGGTTGTGCTGTTGGTTAGCGTTTCAACGCGTGGATTCGCTAACCAACAGCACAACCTCTAACCAGGGCGGGTTTAGGGCACTGGGCTGGCCGAAAACCGGACCCCCAAACCCTCAGCCCGCGCTCATCTGGGTCACGACGTCGTCCACCACCGTGGCGTTGAGCCTATCCGGGCGGTAATCCAGCGTGACCGGTTTACCCACGCCATCCACCGAAATCACCCTGAAGTCGAAGCCCTGGGCCTGCGCGGACTTGCGGGCTTTCGCGACCGAAAGACCCACCAACGTCGGTCCGAAAGCAGCCGCCGAGTCGGGCACCGCGTAGTCGAGCAAGGCCTCGTCACCTGCCAGAAGGGTCAGCTGAATCCCGTCGGCTTCGAAGCGGTCAACCCGCGACAGCAGCTCGAAGTAGCGCTG
Source organism: uncultured Actinomycetota bacterium (assembly GCA_963818505.1). GTDB lineage: Bacteria > Actinomycetota > Actinomycetes > S36-B12 > UBA10799 > JADKAV01. The sequence continues at coordinate 1,057,171 of CAWFSJ010000005.1, read as the reverse complement.
TTCGGACTCCATGAGATCCGGTGGGCCGGCCATCATGGTGCTGCCCACAGCGCCCACTGCCAAACTGCCGTCCTCGCTGGCGGTGAAGGGGCCGAAGTACCTGTTCACCGGGCCCGCACCGGACAGCCGGCCGGGCTCGAAGCGCAACGTGACCTCCCCGGTGATGGCCGCCGGACCGATCAGAACCCAGTCAGTGCCCGGCGCGAGCATCGGCGGTACCGGCCCGGTAGGCGTAGGGGACTCGGGTGGACTGGTCGACGTCGCGCTGCACGCGGCCAACGCAAGGATCAGAACCGAGAGCAGAGCGCAACGTCGCATGACCACAGGCTACGCGCGACCACCGGCAACGCCGGCCACCCGCAAGCAGTCAGTCCCCGGCGACCCCCAATGGTCCGGGCCGCCCGAAGAGGTACCCCTGCCCGTGGGTCCAGCCCTGGGACGTCAGCAACTCGGCTTGTTCCTCGGTCTCGACCCCTTCGGCAATTGAGATCAGGTTAAGTGCCCTGGCTAGACCCGCCAGACCCGCTGAGAGCGCATTCGGCTCCGTGGATTCGGGCGTGAGGTCCATGACGAAGGAACGGTCGAGCTTCAAGCCGCGGACCGGCAACTTCTGAATCATGGCGATGGATGAGAAGCCAGTACCGAAGTCGTCGATGAACACTTCCATCCCGTGCGCGCTGAGCTCCTCCAGACTTCTCACGACAGGCTCCAACAGAGGCAGGATCGAGGTTTCGGTGACCTCGAGGACGAGCCGGCGAGGATTTACCCCGTAAGCGTCGAGTGTGGCGAGCAGCCCTGCCGCCCAGTCAGGAGATGCGAGCTGCACTGCGGACACGTTCAACCCCATGTACCTGATCTGCGGGTAGGCCTTCATGTCCGCGACCACCCACTTCTGCACCCGCTCACCCAACGCAATGATCAGACCACTGTCCTCCGCCACCGGGATGAAGTCCTTGGCCGCGATGAGCCCGCGCACCGGGTGAACCCACCGCGCGAGAGCCTCGTACCCGGTGACCTCGCGGGTGGCCAGGTCGACGACGGGCTGGTAGTGCACGGTGAACTCGTGGTTCTCCAACCCGTCGCGGATCTGCGATTCAAGGGTCATCCGCGAAAGGGCCCGGGTATGCATCGTGTCGTCGAAGAGCTGCCAGCGTGCCCGGCCCGAGCCCTTTGCCTGGAACAACGCGACGTCCGCATCTCGCAGCAGACTCCCCGGCGTCGAGTCCCCGTGCGACACCGCAATACCGATTGAGGCGCTCATCCTGATCCGGTGCGATTTCACCATCGTCTCGGCTGCGATCACTCGAATGATGTGGGCAGCGATGGTGTCCAGCAGGTCCAACTGCTCCAGATCAGTGACCACTACTACGAACTCGTCGCCTCCGAAACGGCCGAGGAAGTCCGTCGGCCGGACCACGGATTTGATCCGTTCTGCCACTGCCACCAGAATCTCGTCGCCGGCCTCATGCCCGAGGGAGTCGTTCACGACCTTGAAGTTGTCCAGGTCGATGAACAGGACGCCAACGCGGCTCAAGCCGCGAGTTGCGTTCGCGAGTTCGAGCTCGAGCATGTCCAGCAGCCACGCGCGATTGCGTAGACCGGTTAGCGGGTCGTGGAAAGCCTGGAAGGCTAGAGTCTCGCGTGCCTCACGCTCCCCGGTGACGTCCTCGAAATGCGTGATGAACGCCTGCGGCTCCGCCTCACTGTCCCGGATGAGAGCAGTGCCGACCCGCGCCCATAGCGACGAACCACCCGGCAGATGCACCTCACCCTGCAGAACGGACTGCCGGTCCGGGTCCTCAAGCAGCAGTGCCCGCTCACGCTCAATCGAGTGCAGCAGATTCAGGCTCATGAGGTCGGTCAGAGACGACGCGAGAAGGGATGCTCGGTCGCGGCCCAGGATGGCGCACAGTGCATCGTTGACCTCCAGAACGCGGCCATCGAGATCGTTGATCGCGATACCGGTCACGGCAGACTGCATGGCCCCGCGGAACAATTCCTCGGAGACCGCAAGGCGTTCGGCGGTCGCGCGCCTCTGCGTCACATCGCGCCATGTGAAGCTCACGTAGTCGCCCACCTTGAGCGCGCGCACGTCCCAACTGCGACTGCCGTCGCCTGGAACAGTCACCTCGTCGAGCACCAACGGTTCACCCGTCTCGATAACGTCGAGCAGCCAAGTCAGGACCTCTGCCGCTGCGGGCTCCCCGAACGCCTGGGCCACGGACGCACCCAGCAACTGCTCGCGCTCGCGGGCAAGTTCCACAGCGGCGGCGTCGTTGGCATCGAGTACGAACGCTTGGTGGGGCTGGTCGCTGGATCGGACCGTTCGGATCAGAATGTGCGGATCGATCATCGACTCGACCGTGGCCGTCAATTGCCTCGCTGCCCGCTGGCGCTCGACGGTGATGTCCGCGAAGGTCACGACCACGGCGGCATCGGTTGGCTCGGTGTGTGGCAGCGGCACTGAGTTGATCATCAGCCACACCAGGGAGCCGTGCGGCCTGCGCACCCCCATGATCTCGCCGTGAACTGGTTCACCCGTGGCAAGCGTCACCATCGCTGGATGCTGATGGCCCGGGAACGGCGAGCCATCAGGGTGGATCGCCGCCCAGCGCGGGTCCATCGAGGTCCGCCCCGCGATCTGCTCGCCCGACAGGCCGAGGATCCGTTCTGCGGCGGCGTTGGAGTCGAGAATCTCGCCATCCGCGGCCTGCACGACCAAACCTTCGGGCAGGTGCTCGAACACAGTGTCGAGCCACGGGCTGTTGCCTCCCACCCTGGCCTCCTCTCGAACGAGAGCCAGTTGGAGCGTAGCCCCGGTTTGCCGGCGAACAGGGGTCTCGGACCTTGACCGGGGCTGCCATCACACAGCGTGGTCGTGATGGCGCAGCGCCGCGTCTGGACCGGCCGGGCGGGTCCAGGCCCAAGCCTCAACCGAGCGGTACCCCCTGAAACGCCCACAGGTACGCCGCAGGGAAACGGCGCGCCCACGCCCGCTCGTCGTGGCGGTCGCCAGCGACCACTCGGGCGACAACCTCGCGATGCCCGGCCTCGGCCAGGGTGGCGGACAACTCCTGCAGGTGGTCGACCAGGTCGTCGGGGCCAGCGAAGTCCAAACGCTCGCGGTCTCCCATGTCCAGGTAGACGCGCAGGGCCGGTTCACTGCCCGACTCGACGAGCGCCTCCCGCAGAAGGTGACCATGCATCGGGAAGTCGAGGACCACCGGCGAGAAGGCCATCACCTTCGAGACGAGATCCGGGCAATGTGCGGCGACGTACAAGGACATGTAGCCACCCATCGACGACCCCGCCACACCCACCTGCTCACGGTCACGGGCGACCCGGTAGCGCGCCTCGACCAAGTCCTTGACGTCGCCGAGCAGGAACGCCGCGGTCTGTTCGGCGTAACCCTCGATCCGCTTCAAACGCCGACCACGCGGACTGGTCCGGTAGTCCCAAGAACCCGCCGAGTACATAGCGAAACGGTCGTAGCGCCCAGGCGGGGCGTCGATTCCCACCACGATCGCAGGGCTGTGGCGACCTTCGACGTGCATCGCCTGCATGGTCTCGTCCACACGCCATTCCTTGTTGTACGTCGAGGTGGTGCGATCGAACAGGTTGTGGCCGTCGAACATGTAAATGACCGGGTAGGTCCGATCGGTCCACTCGTAGTCCGCAGGCAGGTACACCCGCACCACGACCCGGCGATCGCGCAGCAGAAGCGAAGTCACATCCACCCGGCCCGCGATGCTGCAGCGTTGCCGCGCCATGGACTAGCTGCCCACGCAAACGGCACGGTTCATGGCTTCACGACATCCGCGCGGCGGGCCAGGCTCGTGATCTCCGCGACGAAGTCCGGCCACAGTTCGCGAGGCATGTCGTGGCCCATGCCGTTGTAACCGACAAACTTCGCATTGCGCATGGCCCGCGCCGCAGCCAGCCCACCGCTGGGAGCCACGAGCGGATCGTGCAGACCGTGGATGACCAAGGCCGGTACATCGACCCGGCGCAACTGCGCGGTCCGGTCCGGCTGTGCGCTGATCGCCGCCAACTGGCGCAAGTAGCCACCGGGATCATGCCCGCGGTCGTAGGACTGGCCCCCGAGCTCCATCAGCATCTCCTCGTCGAAGGCGTAGCCCTTGGAGCCGATGATGCGGAAAGTCTCCACAACCGCGGCCTGCGCGGTAGCACGGTCGGAAACCACGCGCCGTCGGGTCAGCGCGGTGAACACCGCAGGCTTCGGGTTGCCCACCCGGCGCGACCCGGTCGAGGTCATGATCAGCGTGAGGCTGCGTAGGTGATCGGGGCGCCGGATTGCCACCGTCTGGGCGATGAAGCCGCCCATGGACGCCCCCACGAGATGCACCGGTCCTATACCCAATGCCTCGATAAGGCCGATCGTGTCGTCGGCCATGTCCTCGATCGTGTAGGGCGGCTTCTGGCGCCGCACGAACATCCCGGCAAGGCTCGGCGCGCGGGACTCGTGCATGTGAGTGGACAGGCCCATGTCGCGGTTGTCGAAGCGCACCACATGGAAGCCCTCGTCTGCCAGCGCTTGGCAGAACGGCTCCGGCCAGGCGATCATCTGCGTGCCCAGACCCATCACCAACAGGATCGGCGGGTTCCCCGGGTCACCGAAGGTCTCGTAGGCCAGTTCGATCTTGTTCGCAGCAACCTTTGCAACTGTCACACAATCAGGCTACGACGAGCCCCTGCGCGGACCTGTGAGCCGCCGCGACTACAGCCCCGGCCGGGCGGGGTCGAGCACCGAGCTGGCATTGAAGAACCGCTTGACAGTCGACTGCTGACCAAGCAGGGCCAAACCGTCCACGCGCACTCTGTCCTGCACGACATAGCGCGCGTTGATGACAGACCGAGCGGCCGGGCTGATGGTGCAGAAGACCCGGAACCCCGCCTTGTGCAGATAGGAGAAGCCCGCAGACCCCGGCGTGAGCGGAGCACCGAAGGGGTAGACGAAGATCCGCGTGTTCTGTCCGAGCAACGGCTCGACGTACTTCTCCCAGCGATCGGTATCGGCCTGTACGGCGTCCAGGCTGGAGGTCGCGAGGTTCGGGTGGGCGTAGCTGTGGGAGGCGAACGTCCAGCCGGTCTGCTTGAGCCGGTCGACGATCGGCGCGACCCGGCGCTGCTCCCTGCGCGCTGCCGGGCCATCGCCTGAGGTCCGGTAGCCCAGGATGCCTTCCATCCCGGTCAAGGCGATCGTGCCTTTGGCGCCGTCGACGGCGAAGTCAGGGTGCTTCGCGACGAAGCGGTCGAGCAGCGGCACGATTTCCGCATTGCGCGACATCACTTCGGTGCCGTCCGGCTCGACCCGCGCGGTGGCGACCCTGCCGCGCGGATCGAGAACCAACTTGGAGTTCAAGTGGTTGACGACCATGTACTGCGGGTAGTTGAGGTCGTCGATGGAGATGACCAGTGGCTTCTTGCCAGGCGGCAACCACAAGGGGCGTTGCCGGAAGGTTTCCCCTTGCTCGGTCCGGACCCGCTTGAACAGCGAACCCAGGTCCACCAGCACCCAGTCGTTGTCATAGAGCTGCGGCAGGATCGCGCGGAACTCCCGGGTGGTGATGTTCCACTTGTTGAACTCCTGCGGCTGCGTGCCGTGGTGCAGGGTGTAACCGGGTGCGGGAAGCAGGGGGTGGAAGAAGATGTGCTCCACGGGTCCCCGCCAACGTACGAGGTCGGGGGCGGGGTTCGGGGCGGCACTCGCTGGGGCGACACCCGAAGCGATCGCGGCGACGAAGAGCGCGCCCCCCAACCACAGCCGACCGTGAGCCATCACACCTCCCGAGCGAGCCCACCGTAACGCCGCGGCGTGGCATCGCCGCCCATTGTGCGAAGGCGTGTTGTCAGCGGCCCTGCATCAACTCCTGCAGGTACAGCCCGCGGTGGACATCGAGTTCGTGGGAAACACCCGTGCGAACCACCTCGGCGAATTCCTGCGCGATCGTTGCCTGCACCTGCTCGCGCTCGCCGTCCTGCTTCGTAGGCAGCGCCAGCCTTCCCAAAGGACCGAAGAGTTCGCACTCGACCTGGTAGCCCGGGATCACCTGCGACATCGCGACCTCTCCGACGACCCCGCCGGCGTGCCTGGTGACGATCGACAGCCAGCGGCGCGGATCACCGGTCACGGTCATGGATTCGATGGGTCCAGCGGCCGCGTCCGCCAAGTCGAGGCTGTGCGGTCCGACATCCAACAGCGAGCCCTCCTCGAGGCGCCAAGGGGTCCGGAACGGGCTGCCGGGCAAGAAGGCGTCCGAGATGTTGGCAACACGCATCCCGATGACCTCGAAGTCGACCGCCTGCGCCAGGAACGCGCGGGTGCGACTGGCGTAGCGAGTGGTCAGCATGAGCTGTGTCGGGACTGCGGCCTCGTCGATGGCTTCGGTCATGCGGCGGGCGTCGTCAAGAGTGAGGGCGATGGGCTTCTCGAGCAGCAGCGGCTTGCCGGCCCGCGCGGCGATCGGCGCGAGTTGAGCCTGGACATTCGGTGGCACAGCGAACGCCACAGCATCACACTCGGACAGGAGTACGTCGAGGTCGTCGGTGGCTGTCGCGCCTATCGGCTCGGCCAGGCTCTTTGCGGCCTCGAGCCGGCGCGCCCAGACGGCCGACAGCGTGATGTGCGGACCCGCCGACAGCATCGGGACGTGGAAGATCTGGGCCCACGGGCCTGCCCCTATTAGGCCTACCTTGACCGTCATGATGCGCCGACCCTGGTGGCGGCTGTGGCGGCGAGTTCCTGCGCCTGCTCCGGGGTGGCACCCTCAACGCCGATCTGGATCTGCGCGAAGGTTTCGCCCACCAGCATCCCGATCACCGGCGACTGTGTCGCCTCGTTGTTGACCAGATACGCCTTCGTGGCTCCCTCGACCTGGGTGGTTTCCGCCTCATTGCCGAAGTACGCGGGCGCGAGGTCGACATTGGTCTGGTAGGCCTCTTGGCCGTCGGTGTCGGCCACCGCCACCTCGACGATGGAGACGGGCAACTCGACGCCGCTGCTGGAGTCGGTCATTGTGAACGTGCAGGTCGAGATCTGACGCGCATCGTCGGTCTTCGGCTCACCGGCCTCGAACGTGGTGCCCAGGACCTGGTTGATCTCCTCAGCCGAGAGTAGGGCACACGCGCCTTCACCAGCGGGGGGTGCTGGCGCTGCCTGCGACGTCTGACTAGGAGGCGGGCTGGCCTCGGTCGTCGTCGAACTGCTCGAGCAGCCCGTCAGTCCGAGGACTGCGGCCAGTGCCGCGAAAACAAGAACCTTCATCTCTGCCTCCAAGCGTCAAGGTTAATCGTTCAGGAAGCTCCGGAGGCCCACGTGAGAACTGCTGAGAAGACGAACCCGGCTGCCGCCAGGACCCCCGCCCAGCGCTGCACACCGCGCACCGCGATCGGCACCATTTCGTTGACGACCACTACCAAGAGCGCACCGGCGGCGATCGCCTGCACCGTTGCGATCAGTTGCGGCCGGGCGTCCACAAGAACCTGATAGCCGATGGCTCCGGAAACCGCGCCGACCAGCACGACGATCGAGAACCTGGCCAGGATGCGGCTCAAGGTGAAACCGCCGGCCAACAGCGCGGCCGCGACGCCGATCGCCTCGGGCAGCCCCGCGACGAAAACGGATCCGACCAGCGCGGCTGAGACGCCGACGGACGCCAGATGCAGTGTCAGCCCTATGGCCACCGACTCCGGGATGCCATCGATGATCATCCCGACGAACAGGTTCCTCGCCTCGGTGGGTGTCGCCGCGGCCACCGCGCCTTCGTCGGCCAGCTCCACAGGCTTCGACGGGCGTTCCCTGCCGCCGGTTCGTTCCAGGATCTGGATGATCGCGTAGTAACCCAAACCACCCACGCCGATGCCCAGAGCAGTGGGCCCGGCCCCCGCTTCGTCGTAGGCGACTGCGACCAGGTCCGTACCGACCGCGGAGATGACCGCACCCGCGCCGAAGGCCATCAGCAACCCTACGTTGAAGGGAGTCTGCAGCTTCGGGAAGCGCCAGACGAGCAACGCCCCGACCACGAGCGCCGCCTGGCCTATGGCCGCGAATACTGCCGCCTCAAACACGGGCTTCACAGTAGAGGTTCTCAGAGGCCTGAGGCGGCCAAACTGAGTCATCGGGGCGCCGAACATGTCAGAGCGGCGCCGGGCTCACGTTGTAGACCGCGCGGGGACGATTCGGCGCCATCGCTGATTGCACTGATCTGCGTACAACTGGACTACTTCGCGCTGCCCAACATGGCTGATGACCTCAAGGCGCATCCGGAGAGCGAAGCAAAGCAGGATTCCGACAACTCAGTTGCCTGAAAACCACACAGCCCATCCGTCGCCCGTCCGAACCAACCACCCAGGCGAAGCAAAGCAGGATTCCGACAACTCAGTTGCCTGAAAACCACACAGCCCATCCGTCGCCCGTCCGAACCAACCACCCAGGCGAAGCAAAGCAGGATTCCGACAACTCAGTTGCCTGAAAACCACACAGCCCGCCGCGAGTCGCGGTTCGGAGCTCCGAAGACTACTGAGCTGAGGCGCCGAGGTTCAAGATGTTGCCGTCCGGGTCTTTGAACCACACCGCCTTCATAACGTCCATCACTGCCACGCCGTCCTGCCATTCGACCTCGTCCCAGTCGAACTCGTCGAAAGCCACGCCCGCGGCGCGCAGGGCCGACACCTCTTCGTCGAAGACCTCCCAGGGAACCTGGATCGAGAAGCATGTGGCCTTGTTGGTCCCCGCGAACGCCGACGGGTAGACCATGATCGAACCGGCACCCACTGCGTAAACCACCCCCGCTCCCATCGCTGACTCCTGCGGGGTGAACCCCAGGACTCCTTCGTAGAACGCACTCGACCTGGCGGGGTCGGCCGTGGCAAGGGTCGTCATTGGGGTGTATTCGGACAACATCGCAGACCTCCGGCGCTAACCGGGCCGGTCGACCCGACGCGCCTTCGACGGTAAACCCCGATGTGCGAACGGGTAAATGCTCGAGCGGCGATAATCGGTCGATCGACGCGCAACCCTGACCGTTGGCACTAGCCCTTGATGATGACCAAGCGCTCCTCGGTGAGCTCGCGGATCGCCCATCCTGGGCCCTCGCGGGTGTTGCCCGAATCCCGCAGACCGCCGTAGGGCATGTGGTCTGCCCGCCACGTCGGCACCTCGTTGACCAGAACCCCGCCGAAGTCCAGAGTGCGGGCCGCGTGCATCGCAGTGGTGATGTCGGCGGTGAAGATCGCGGCCTGCAATCCGTAGCGTGTGTCGTTGGCCTCGTCGAGGGCCGCTTGCACGTCGGTGAAACCGCGCACCACCACAACTGGGCCGAACACCTCGTTGGCGCAAACGTCATCGCGCGGGTCCGCATCCACAAGCACTGTCGGCATCACGTGGCCCTCGGGGGTGCGGTCCCCACCGGCCACCAATCTGGCACCGTTGGCGACAGCGGCCTCGATCCAGGAGGCCACCCTCTGCGCCTCCGACAACGCAATGAGCGCAGACACGTCGGTGGCCTCATCCGCAGGGTCGCCGACCACCAGCGAACCAACATGCCCGACCAGTTCGGCAATGAACGCGTCCTTGATCGACTCCTCCACGAGGATGCGCTGGGTCGAGATGCATGACTGACCAGCGTGGGAGAAACCGGCGACCTTGACCGCCGCGGCAGCGGCCTTCCAGTCCCCATCTGCGCACACGATGAGCGGGGAGTTGTTCCCCAGTTCCAAGCCCACCCTCTTGCGGGGAGCAGCCGAACGGATGGCCCAGCCGACCTCCGGCGAACCGGTGAACGAGATCAGCGCGACGTCGGGATTGTTGACCAACGCGTCGCCGATAACCGAACCCGGGCCGGGCACGACACTGAGCATGTCCATCGGCAGCCCCGCCTCGAACAAGATCCTCGCAAGGTTCAACGCCGACAGCGGCGTCTGACTTGCTGGCTTGTTCACAACCGGGCACCCGGCCGCGATCGCTGGGCCGATCTTGTGAGCGACCAAGTTGAGCGGGAAGTTGAACGGAGAGATCGCACCGACCACACCGATCGGCACCCGCAGGATGAAACCGAGGTGGTTGACACCGGCGGCCGCCGCGTCCATCGGCAGCATCTCCCCGACGAACGTCCGGGCCTCGGCAGCAGAGAACTGCAACGTCGAGACGGCGCGCTGGACCTCGACGCGCGCCTGTTTGATGGGCTTTGCGGCCTCGCGTGAGAGTTCGGCGGCGATGGGCTCCACCCGTTCGGACAGCAGCGCGGCCGCGCGGTCGAGGATGGCAGCACGCTCGTGTGTGGGCAGCGGGTCGTCGTGCAGAGCGCGCTTCGCGGCCGCAACCGCCCGGTCTACGTCGGCGGCGGAGAAGACAGGCACCTCGGCGATGGGCGAACCGTCGAACGGGGAGCGGATCTCGCGGACCTCGTCAGTGGTCGTCCAGGATCCTGCGACTGGGAACTCGAGTGTCATGGTTCGACTGTAATGCGCCCCGACCAGCGCGAACCAGAATTCGGGGCAGCGCAACCGGTAGCCTCACGACGTGAGCAGGCGGGCGATGTCAGCGGTGGATCATGCCTGGTACCGCATGGACTCCCCCGAGAACCTGATGATGGTGCACGCGATCATGTGGACCGAGGAGCCCCTGGACTGGGCGGTCATGCGCGAAGAGGTCGGCGACCGCATGCTGGATCGCTTCCCGAAATTCGCCCAGCACCCGGTGCCAGCCTCAGTGCCGTTCGGCCGGGCCGGCTGGCAGGACGACGAGGACTTCGATCCGGATCGCCACATCATCAGCCACCGCCTCGCCCAGCCGGGGGACCAAAGTGCACTGGCCGCTTACGTGCAGAGCCAGATCCCGCTGCCGCTCGATCCCGCGCATCCGATGTGGCAGGTCCATTTCATCGACGGATACGGTTCCGGTTCGGCCCTGCTCTTCCGCATGCACCACAGCATCGCCGACGGGATCACGCTGACAAGAGTGCTGCTCTCCTTAACCACGTCGGACTCTACGCACGCCGGCTTCCAGGCCCCCGCTCCCGATTCGGGCCTGCTCGGTTCGGCAGCCGGCCTCGCATTGGGCGCGGGTAGCCAAGCGGTACGAACCCTGCGTGACCCCCGCCGCGTACTGGGAGCAGCGAATACTGCCGTGCGCGGAACCAGGCGACTGCTGCATCTGGCGACCATCCCGCAGAAGCCACGCAGCGCATTGGCAGGACCGGTCGGGCGTGACAAGCAGGTCAGATGGACCGACCCCTGGCCGATGGTCGACATCAAAGCCATCAGCCGTGCCGCGGGGGCGACCGTCAATGACGTCCTGCTTTCCGTTCTGGCAGATGCCTTGAGCCGGTACCTTGCTGAGGAGGGAACGCCGCTGGAATCGGTGCGGGTGATGGTGCCGGTGAACCTGCGGCCGCTTGACCAGCCGTTGACCAGCGACCTGGGCAACGTCTTCGGGGAGTACGTCGTCACGCTGCCCACCGGCGCCCTTGGCCCTGCGCAACGACTCGCGCGGATGCACGCCATCATCGAGGAACTCAAGGATTCACCCGAAGCGGTCGTCGCCTACCTCACGCTGGTCGCTATCGGGTGGATGCCCGATCAAGTGGAGGATCTGTCCACAAAACTGTTCTCCGGCAAGGTTGTCGCAACTGTCAGCAACGTGCCGGGACCGCGCACGCAGGTCAGCATCGCGGGCACCCCGGTGACGGGGATCATCGGCTGGGTGCCGGGGGCGGGCGACGTCGGCCTGGGCGTCTCGATGTTCTCCTATGACGACCGCGTGACGATGGGACTGATCGCCGATGCCCTGCTCATCCCTGACCTCGACCGACTGGTCACACACCTGGTGCACAGCGTTGCGGACCTGGTCGCCGACGTGGCCCGCGGCTAAGCGCCCGCAGTCACGAAGTCGATGAGTTGCTCCACGCGCCCGAGCAGCGCCGGTTCCAAATCCGGGTAGCCACGCACGCGCCCCAGGATGTGCGACCAGGCCTGCGAGGGATCCATGCGCCAGCCGAGGGCCGCGATGACCCCTTCCTTCCACGGGGTGCCCTTCGGGATGGTCGGCCAGGCGTCGATTCCCAGGACCTGCGGTTTGACCGCCTGCCAGACGTCCACGAACGGATGTCCCACGACCTCCACGTGCGGCGCGAAACGCTGCCGGGCAGCTGCGGCCAGTCGAGACTCCTTACTGCCGGGAACCATGTGGTCGAGCAGGACCCCGACCCTGGCACTTGGTCCGGGGGCGAAATCACGTAGCGCTTCGACGAGGTCGTCGGCGCCGTGCAGGGGTTCGACGACGACCCCCTCGACCCGCAGGTCGTGGCCCCACACCTTCTCCACCAGTTCCGCGTCGTGAATGCCCTCCACCCAGATCCGGCTTGAGCGCGCAACCCTCGCGCGCAGGTCGGCCACGAGCAGCGAACCGGATGCCGAGCGCTTCGCGGACCTGGGTGCCTGAGTGGGGATCACCAGCGTCGCGGGGCGGCCTTCGAACAGGAAAGCCCCGGCGCGCAATGGGAACAGTCGCTTGGCACCGTGCCTGTCCTCCAGGATCACGACTCGGCCCTCGGCGGTCTTGTCGGTTCCCAGCACCGCGCCGCAGAAACCGGAGTCGACGCACTCCACCACCAGGCCCGGCTCGATGGGCACCTCGATGGGTTGCGGGCCCTTGCGCCTGTCGTCCTGCTGGAGAACATCGCGCCCGTATCGGTCAGCCACCGGTCAAGGCTACTGGCGCAAAAGTCGGTGGCACGCACACCATCACGACTCGCATACTCGAGGCATCGACACGACGACTGCTCATCACCCGGCCGGGACATTGCGCGCCCGGGTCATCGGCGTGCAGAAGGACCGGTGGGAACTGCGCCCCGAAGGCGACGGTCCGTCCATTTTGGCTGTCTTGTTGGGAAGGTTCCGCAATGAGGTGTCGGGGCCCAGCGATCTGCCGGTGGTCGGGGACTGGGTGAGCGCCGCGTGGAAACCCGGCGATGACCTGGCCCGGATCCTCGCCGTGGAACCACGCCGCGGGTCGCTGGTGCGCAAACGCCCCGGGGAGACCGCACACGACGTGGTCATCGAGCAGGTGCTTGCGGCGAACATCGACGTCGCGCTGCTGGCCATGGCCGTGGACGGGGACTTCAGCGTCCGTCGACTCGAGCGCTACCTGACACTGGCGTGGGACTCCGGTGCTACGCCGGTGGTGGTCCTGACCAAGGTCGATCTGGCCGACGACCTCGAAGCCCTGCTGGACCAAGCCCAAGCCGTGAACATCGGCGGGCAGACCCTGGCCACGAGCGCCCGCACCGGTGCGGGCTTGAAGACTCTGCGGGCGCTGCTCACGCCGGGTTCTTGCGCGATCCTGTTGGGCTCGTCGGGCGTCGGCAAGTCGAGTCTTCTCAATGCGCTCGCCGGCGAGGACCTCCAGTTCGTTTCCCACGCCCGCGACTTCGACGGCAAGGGCCGGCACACCACGACCGCCCGGCGGATGTTGGAACTGCCGTGGGGGGCCTTCCTCGTGGACACACCGGGGATGCGGGAACTGCAACTGTGGGGCGACGAGGACTCGCTGACCGGCAGCTTCCCCGACGTGGACGGCTTCGCGGCGCACTGCCGGTTCTCGGACTGCGCCCACGGCAACGAACCGGACTGTGCGGTGCGCGAAGCCGTCGACTCCGGCGCCCTCGACCTTGAGCGGTTCGACAGTTGGCGCCAACTTCGCCGTGAGCTCGAGTACCTGCAGCGCAAGACCGACGGCGCTGCGGCACGGGCCTACCGCAAGAAGTGGAAGGCCGTGTCCAAGCAGCAGAAGGCGCTCAAGAATGGATGACGAACGGCGAGGGCGTGTCCTCAGGTTCGGCCGGGACCGGGCAGCACTGCAGGTGGATCCACGCCCCCAGGCCGGGGTGTTCCATGACTGCCCGACCGTCCTTGAGCGAGCCTGAGCAGACCGGGCAGCGCTGCTGGCAGTCGTACCAGCCGTTCGCGTCGTGTGTACGGGGCGCACGGCCATTGAGGCACTCGAAGGCGCTGCCGCAGGTCGAGCAAATGGGTTCGGTGGTCATCACCCCAAGCGTAAGCAACCGCCGCGGGCCCGTTGGTTAGAGGTTGTGCCGTTGGTTAGCGAATCCACGCGTGGATTCGCTAACGAGGAGCACAACCTCTAACGCGGGCGGTTTGTGGCCGCGGCTGGACCGTTGCCCGAGGGGCGGCGTGCCCCCGGCAGCCCTGGCAGCTGCTCGCTCAAGGGCTGCGGGCGGTTTGTGGCCGCGGCTGGACCGTTGCCCGAGGGGCGGCGTGCCCCCGGCAGCCCTGGCAGCTGCTCGCTCAAGGGCTGCGGGCGGCCGCCGGCTACTTCTTGACCGGCGGCGGGTTCTTCGGTGCCATCAACGCACCGATCTCGCGGAAGATCCCGTCGCTGGCGTTCGGGTAGTTGCCGTCTGCGCTGAACGCCTCCTGCTTGAACGTGGTGGCCACGGCGATCGTCACATCCTTACCCGGCAGGTAGGCCATGGTCGCGGCGTATCCGGCGAGCAGCGGGTTCTGCAGCATCCAGTCGCCCGAGCGCACGATGCCCAGCCCGTAGTTGTAACCCACGGACTGCTCGAAGCACGATGGCGTGCAGTTGTCCTGCCTCTGCCCGAAGCCGATGAGGCGCGACTCGGTCATCGCCCGGTAACTCTTCTTCGACAGCAGTTGGCCAGTCCCCACCGCGCGGGCGGTCTTGGTCATGTCGGCGATCGTCGAGGTCTGGGTCGCACCAACGGGCGTTCCCCACGCCGTGTTCCAGAAGGTCGATTCCTCGTAGAAGCTGACATCGGGCGCCAGACCCAACGCGCCACGGCGTTCCGATGAGAACGCGTGCAGCACTGGCGACGGGATTTCACTGGTCTGGTTGGCCACGGTGGAGTTCAAGCCCATCGGGGTCAGGACGTTGCGGCGCAAGAGTTTGGCCAGCGGCTTTCCCCCGACCTCGGAAAGGATCTTGCCCAGCAACATGAAGTTCGTGTGCGAATAACTCCAGTTGGTCCCCGGCGCGAAGAGCACCGGCTTGCTGAACGCCACCTTGCGGCGCTGCTTGTACGTCCAGATCCGGAAGGGGTTGTCGATGTAGTCCTTCTCCCAGGCGGGGTCGCGCTCGTAGTCGGGGTAGCCGGAGGTCTGGTTGGCCAGCATCTTCAGCGTCACCTTGTCGGCGTTGGGCACCGATGGCAGCCACTCGTCGATCGTGTCGCTGAGCTTGACCTTGCCCTGGTCGACGTATTCCAACAGCAGCGTGCTCACGTACGCGAAGGCCACGGCGCCATTACGAAACCGCATGTCGGTGCGAGCGGGCACTCCGTCCATGGATTCACCGAACGCCTTGGTCGTCACCACGCGGTCGCCCTTGGTCACCTGCACGAGGACCGCTCTGAGGTGTTCGGCCTTCATGGCCGACTGCACGATCTCATCGATCTGTGCCGGCTTGGACTCCGCGGCCACCGCCGGCAGGGAAGGGCTCATAACGGCAGTGGCAACCAGGCCGACCACTGCCAAACGCGCGAATCTCATGCGAACTCCTCTCGACCCCGTTCCCGGATTGAATCACGACGGTGTGACGTCTCGACGAGCATGTCCACAACTGGTCAACGAGGCGTACCCTGGAACTGAGGGGTTTTGCTTGTGGTTCGGGCACGCCGGACCAATGGGGTCGGGGCCGATCGGCCCTCATACGGCTGATTGGGCGCCGTGTGGGAGGTGGTCCCCATGATGTTGCGTACGACCGTCGCCGCCGTCTCAACCGTGGCGCTGTCGGTTTTCCTCACCGGTGTGACAGCAGCGCCGTCCTACGCCGCAGGCGGCACCCTCGATTTATGGATGAACAACCCGCCGCGCATCACGGGCGAGGCTTGGCCGATGGGTTCGACTGTGCGAGTCTGTCGCGGGTCACAGGAACTCGCCCAGGTGGACACCGACCCGTTCGGCTCGTTCAGTCTCGACCTGCACAGGAATGCTCATGTGGGCGAGAAATACACGGTCACCGCTGGCGGAACATGTGCGGCCCCAGGTCCGACGTCCACGTCGATGATCGCGAGTCTGTCGGCACCCACGGTGGATGTGGCTCAGGGGTGGATCTATGGAAATGGTGGTAGTGGTGCCTCGTCCCTGACCGTGATGGTCGGTAACCAGTACGACGGCGTACTGGCCACCGACACCGTGACGCCCAACCCCGACGGCACCTGGGCGGCCTTTGCAGGCACTGCTGCCTTCGACCTGATGAAGGGGGTCGGCGTGGGCCTGCACCTTCAGTTCCCAAATGGGAGCGTGCGCCGCAACTCTCAGGTGTCCAATCCGACAATCTCGGTCTGGGACACCCACGGGGTTGCCGCGTCTGGCTGGGCCCCCAACACGGCGTTGCACATGACCCTGCACGACCCGGGTACCGGCGATTCGCACCATTGGACTGTCACCACCGATGAGAACGGCGGCTACTGGGACGTGCCACCGGACCCCGGCTGGCAGGTGCTTCGGCCAGGCTGGATCGCTTCGGCCACCGGCACAGTCGAGAACCGTGAGGTCACAACACTCACCAAGACGATAAACCTGCCAGATCCGCTGCCCTTCCCGACGTCGATGGCGGGAAATGTTGCCACGGGCACGCTGCTTGGCACAGTCACCAACGCCACGATCGGGGCGGGCAGTTACATCGAGGCCACCGCCGTGTGCCGGTCCGATGACTGGCCCCAGCGCGCGCAATTGACCGGCCCATCCGGGGCTTACCAGCTCGATTTCACCGCCGCGCCGGTCTTCCCGTGGGACAACGGCACAGCATGTGTCGGTACGACTGTGTACTTCGGGTTCAACGTGCGTGACCTGGATGGCGACGAGGTCTCTCTGAACTGGCATGCCAGCCCCCAGCCGCAGGTCGTTGTGCCCGACGTGGTCTACAACGGCCAGCCCGGCGACGTCACCGGGGGCGGGTTCGACCTGATGGCTGTGGAGATCGCACAGTGTCAGATGAACGGCTCGACGGTTGTGGGCTGCGACCCGCAGACCACGCTGTTGACCAACACCAACCCCGATCCGCAGTGGGACGAGTACCCCCTCGGATATGGGCAGTTCTCCGAGAGCCTCGCCTTCCAGCGCTACCTGTCGGTGGGTAGCACCTCCGTGGACTGCGCCAAGACACCCGGGACGTGTGCGGTCGTCGTGAGTGAACCGAACCGTGCCACGGTGAAGGCGTTCGCCCCGTTGACGTTTGGTTTCGACCCGTACATCCAGACCCAGCCGGCGGACAACCTCGTGGATGGCGCGGCTATCACGCTCACCGGCCGGGACTTCCCCCCGAACGCCACATTCAACGTGGACCTCGCACTCGGCTACGGATCGGCGCAAGGGGGACTAGTCGACCACAGCACGTGGTGGATGGGGTCGGTCACCACAGACGCGAACGGTTCGTTCTACGTGCCGATGAAGGTATCGCGGCAGTTGCACATCTCGCCCATGCCCGGCGATCCCAAGTTGGACATCGACTGCGCTACCGTCGCTGCGGCCAGCAGCGACCGGTTGCGGCGTCTTCGCCTACTGGACCGTCATGCCGACCGACCCGGCGCGCGACCAGGCGACGTTCTTCGCGCCGCTGACGTTCCAGCCGCCGGTTGGTGCTGTCGGGCCAACTGGTCCTCCTGGCGCTACTGGGCCGCGGGGCGAAGCAGGTCCCGCGGGTCCGCCCGGCGTCGCTCCGCTCGTCGCGATCTTCGCCCCCGGCACCGTGAGCGCGAAGGCCGGCAAGAAGTTGAAGGTTTCCTACGCCTTGAGCGCCTCCTCGACCTTGACCGCGCAGTTGACCCGAAAATCGACCACGCTGTCGAAGGCCGTCAGCGGTTCAGCCGGCGCCAACACCCTGCGGTGGAAACTCGTCAGTAGGGGCAATCCGCTGCCCGCCGGCAAGTACCGCCTCAGCCTGATCAATACCGATGGCCGGACTCTGACGACCACCACGGTGAAGATCCTGCGCTGACGCCCCGCGTTAGAGGTTGTGCTGTTGGTTAGCGAATCCACGCGTGTTTTTGCTAACCAACAGCACAACCTCTAACCAGGACCGGATTCACGAATCGCCGAAACGATCGCGGGCCCATAACGTCGCCTGCACCCGGTCTGTGACACCGATCGCGGCATAGATCTGCGTCAGGTGGGACTTCACAGTCTTCTCGCTCACGCCCAGATGCTTGGCCACCAACCGGTTCGGCTGACCAGCCGCCACCAGGTCGAGAACCTCGCGTTGCTTGGCGGTCAAGACCGAGCCCGGGCCGGTTCCGCCGCTGCGCCGGGTCTCCACCAAGGCCCGGGCCACGCGCGGGTCGATGGGTGAGCCACCGGCGGCGGCCGCCTGGATGCCGCTGTGCAGCGCCTGTGGCTCGGTGTCCTTCATCAGGTAGCCGACGGCACCGGCATCGAGGCTTCGCAGAACCTGATCACGGTCGCCGGAGGTTGTCAGGACGACCACGGCGGTGCCCGGCGCTGCCTGCATGATCCGGCGGGTCGCCTGAACGCCGTCGATGCCGGGCATCGACAGGTCCATGAGGACGACGTCGGGTGCCAGCGAGATCGCCAACTCGGCGCCCTGAGTCCCGTCCGAGGCGCAACCCACGACGGTCACGTCGTCGAAAGCCTCCAGCAGGAGTTTCAAACCCTCCACAACCACCCGATGGTCGTCGACCAGCACAACCGTGATCATCGTTGATCCACCTCCACTCTCACCGTTGTCCCCACGCCTGGCGCGCTGGTGACCGTCACTGTGCCGCCCACGGTCGCCACGAGATCATGCACGAGCCGCAAACCCAGATGTCCGTCGTGTGCACCCTCGGGGTCGAAACCGACACCATCGTCGTTCACGCTCAGCACAACGGTCTTCGTCTCCTGCGCCAGACGCACGTGCACATGCGACGCCTGCGCATGTTTGGACACATTGCCGATCGCCTCACGCGCCACCCGGTAGAGGGCGGCGCGCACATTCGGGTCCAGATCCGGCAGTTCGGCCAGATCGGCATCAACTTCGATCCCGGGCCCCAAGCGAGCCAGCAGGTCGGCTATCGCCGGAGCCAAACCGGAGGTCTGCAGATTCGGCGGATAGATGTCCACCAGCAACGTCCGCAACTCTCGCACCGAGGCACGCGAGGTCCGGGCCGCGTCCGACAACACGGCGGCCGAGTCTCCATCGCCTGACGCTTCGGCGCGCGCGGCCATCCCCGCAAGGGCGAACGAGAGTCCCGCTAAGTGCTGAACCGTGCCGTCGTGCAAGTCCGCGGCGATGCGAGCCCGCTCAGTCTCCGAGGCGTCCACTGCACGCTCGAGCAGCTCCTCGCGCGTACGCAGTTCCGCACTGATGCGCCGGGCCATCCTGATCCCGAGAAGAACCAGCAGAAGCCCCAGCAGCACGATCGACCCGGCCAGGATCGGCGCGAAAGCCATCCACACACCGCGGGCCTGCTCTTGAAGGCTGGCTTGGAGTTTGCTGATCTGGAACAGGTAGCGCGAGCCGTCCCCACCCTGTATCGGGAAGCTCACCTGCACCCAGGTCGCGTCCGAATCCAGGTAGCGGTTCTCCGGCCGGCTCGTGTCCGCCACACCCTGCGCGGGACCGCCGGCGATCTCGCTGGGCATCGGGAACCGCTCACCGATCAGCCGCGGATCGTTGGAGTAGATGATGACGCCGTCCTCGTTCCAAAGCCGGATCGCCTTGACGTCCGAACCGCTGATCGACGCTGAGAACGCCGCATCGAGCTCAGCCATCCGTGCAGGTCTACCTGCCTGCAGCCCGTCGTCGATCCTGGGTTCCACCACGGTCCGAGCAAGCCACTGCGCGGCTGCGCGGGCGTCGTCCACCGACTGTTCGCGTGCCACGGCGACAGCTGCAGCAAGGCTGGCCAACACCAAGAGCACCATGCCTATGGCTGCCGGAATGGCGAACCGCAGCACCTCGCGCCGGACGATCGCCCGCGGACTGTCGCCCACCGCAGGTTCAGCCATGGGCCATTGTCCCCACGATTACCCCGCGCACGTGCGAACCCCGCCCACCGATCGGCAAATCGGTGGGCGGGGTTCGTTCGTCACTACTTGCCTATCGCGTCGCGGAAGTCCTGACGGGCGGACTTGCGTGCGTCGCGGAAGTCGTCGATCGCGGCCTTGACCGCGTCGTGGCGGACCCCGCGCGCCTGCTGGACCTCGGTCCGGTAGACGGTGGCAGCGGCCCTGCGCTGCTCAGGTGTGGAGGCCGGGTCCTGGACGACTGCGAGGAAGGCATCCCGGCTGGCGCCCACGCTGGCCATGAACGTGTCGTTCGCCGCCTTGATGGCTGCGTGGAATGCCTCACGGGCGGCCTGCAGAGCGTCGAGCAGCACCTGCTTCGCCTCCGCGAACTTCGCGCGGTTCTCCTGACGGGCTTCACGCAGGTCGGCTCGGAATTGCTGGCGGGCCTCGCGCTGTTGAGCGCGGAACTCGTCACGGGCTTCACGCAGGTCGGCTCGGAACTGCTTGCGTGCGTCCTGAACCCCCCAGCCATGCCCGTTGGAGGCGGCTGCCGAAGCGGTCACAACGCTCGGCGTCTGAGCGTTCGCGGCTGGCGCTATCACGCTCAGGCCGATCAGGACTCCGGTGGCTGCGGCAACTGTTCTTGATGCTTTCATCGTGACTGTTCCTCTCCTAGTGGTGGCTCAGAAGGCCAGGGTTCCCTGGCACGTCTCGCCGGTGGCGCGGTTGCGTGCGCTGAACGTGAACGTGTCGGGGCCCGGTTGGTTCTCGACGCGGCCCTTGAGTTTGGCCTCGCCGCTTCCCGTCGGCTTACGGGTGAGGGTGGCGATCGTGATCTGGTTGTGACTCAGCCGCAGAGTCCAGCGCTGGCGCGAACGCTTCGTCCTGATGCGTGCCTCGACCTCGACGCGCAGGTAGCGGGAGCGTCCCTCCATGGTCCACGTGCTCCCTGCGTCGCAGACTCCAGAGGTGACGAGGGTATCCGACCCTCCGGTGATCCGGTGGCCATCCGGACCGCCGCTCGCGGCTGCCGGCAAGACCAGGGAGGTGCTCACCGCCAGAGCGATTGCCGTGCCGGCCGTCGCTTTCGTCCACATGCTCACCTGTCCATGCTCGTGCTGAAGGCGGAATCCGGACAAGTGGACCTTGGTCCTAGGACGAAGGTCCCGGGGTTGGATCGGGCTCCCTGTGGGTTGTCGCGTTGTTGCCGCCGCCCCACGCCCGGTTGTTGCGTAGTTGCTGATCCGCGGCCCTCAAACCAGCAACAACGCGACACCGGAGAACTGCGAGGGGCAACAACGCAACAATGCGGAAGGCAGAGTCGGTGCTGTGTAACCCTGTTCGTCGTGTCAGACCTATCGATCGATCCCGGCCCATACTTCCACGGCACCAAGGCGCAGTTGCAGCCCGGCGACCTATTGGCCCCGGGCTACACCTCCAACTTCGGCAGCCGGCGGCAGGCCAACCATGTCTACGTCACGGCCACCATGGATGCCGCGATTTGGGGAGCTGAACTTGCCCAAGGCGACGGTCCCGGGCGGATCTACGAGGTGGAGCCGCTGGGCGCCCTGGAGAACGACCCCAACCTCACCGACAAGAAGTTCCCCGGTAATCCCACGAAGTCCTACCGAACCCGGGAGGCGGTCCGGGTTCTGCGCGAGGTGCACGACTGGCAGGGCCACCCGCCGGAGGTGCTGCAACACATGCGCGACAACGTCGCCCGGCTCAAGGCACAAGGCATCGAGGCGATCGACGACTGAGCGAGCGTGGCCCCACGCCGGGCCGCAGTGCCCGAACGTGCCCGCGTTAGAGGTTGTGCTGCTGGTTAGCGAAACAACGCGTGGATTCGCTAACCAGCAGCACAACCTCTAACCAACGGCAGACGCCGGCAGGTCAACCGCAGGCCAGCGACCTACTCGACGACCACGGTTGAACCGCCACCGGCCGGACCGAAGATCGCCAAATACGAACCCGCAGGAGCCTGCACGGTCTCGGTTGAACCCTTGCCCTCACCAAGAATCGAAAGCTTGTCGTCGAACAGCTTCCAGTCGCTCTGACCAGAGACGGTCAGTTTTGAGGCGGCCGGAACCTTGAACCACTTCACGTAACCCTGCGCCCCGATGGTGACTGGATTCGCCCCAGAGGACAGGTCGGGAACCGAAGCGTCCGGCTGCAGGACGCTGCTGCTGAAGGACAGCCACTCCTGGCCGTCCTGCTGCGGCGAGAAGTCGAAGTCGTACAGGTCCCGGCCCGGCACGAGCGGGACCTCAAGGAACATCGTGCCTCGAGTGTCGCTGGTGGTGGCATCGAACGGAACGGACTCGACCAACGCTCCCTTGGCCAGCAAGTAGCCCGACAGCCCAGGGACCGACGCGATCTCCACAGCAGGGGGGCCCAGCGTCCAGTTGGCCGAACTCGGATCTTCGTTGGCCAGAAGCCACTTCGCTCCCACCCGCTGCTGCCAGGCCGGCGCTGGAGTTCCCCCCGAGCGCACACGCTGACCCAGAGTCGCGTAGGTGCGGAAGGTTCCCGTGCCGCCGATACCACGCAGCGTGAGGTACGAGCGACCCAGGACCTGACCAGCTTCACCGATCGACCCATCGAGGAGGTCGACCAGAAGGAACCGTCAGCGCGGCGCACCAGGCGCCCCGGCTGGGGCACCCACTTGCCGTCGGACAGGATCATCAGCCGCAGCGACCGGCCCTTCGCCTCAACCACCTTCGCGGTCAGGTTCTGCGCCATGAAGATCCCGGTCATCCGCTTGACCTGCTTGGCCGTCGCCTTGGCCGCCGGCGGCTGCCCACTGATCTGCTTCGGGAATCGCTTGATGGCCCCCGTTTCAACCAGAGCGTTGAGCAGTACAGTCTGTCCGATCGTCTCGGCACTGGTCGAGCTGAAGGTGGTGCCCGCACCCTCGACGATGACGGCCAAGCCCTGGTCCGGGGCGATGGTGAACCCCGTGTGGTACTGCGGGAGGTCACCGCCCTTCGTCCAGCCGCGCACGCCGGCTGCCTTCAGTGCGGGATCCTCCATGCTGTCCCAGCCGAGGCCGTAGCGGAAGTTGTTGGGGGGCGCAGTCGTCAACGTGGTGGTCGTCTGATCCACAGCCATCTGCGAAACAGCGGACTCGGAGATGATCCGCTTGCCGCCGACGACCCCGCCGCCGGTGAAGATCATCGCCACACGCGCCATGTCGGTCGGTGTCGAGATCAGCCCACCAGTGGCGTCAAGGTTGGTGACCAGGAACGGCTGAGCTTCACCGTCCTGGATGACCGGCGCCGCAGTCCCCGGCGCCGGACTCCCGTACATCGAATGCTTCATCCCCAAGGGTTTGAAGATGTTGGCCGCCACATAGTCCTGGTACGGCATTCCGGAGACACGCTCCACAACTAGGCCGGCCAAGGTGTAGCAGTCATTGCAGTACACATTCATCGCACCCGGCGTGGTCTTCAAGTGGGACGTGCGAAGGCCGGCCAGTACGCGGCTGACGTAACCGGGTAGCGGTCTGGTGCTGATGGAGTCGGCGTAGTCTGTGCCGGGCAGCCCGGCAGAGTGGTTGAGGAGCATGCGGACCGTGATCTGGCGGTATTGCGGCGAGGCCATTCTGAAGTCCGGGATGTAGCGCACCACTGGGGCGTCGAGCGACACCTTCCCCGCGTCGACCAACTGCATGATCGAGATCGCCGTGACCGTCTTGCTCACCGACCCGACCCCGTACATGGTCTTGAATGACGGCTTCTTGCCTGCGGTGTTGACACGGCCGAACGTCTGCCTCCACACGACCTTGCCGTCAGCGACCAACGCCACCGAGGCCGAGGTCGAATTGGTCTGTTTCAGTTGCGCCCGTACCGCTTCGCGGCCCTGTTTGATCGTCTCGGTGAAACTCGGCGTCGGCTTCTTCTTCTGCGCCGGCACCGAGGCATGCGCCATCGGCACACCCCCGAGGATCGTCGTGGTGGCTATTGAGGCCGTAAGGACTCTGATGATCAGCATGTCGGGTCGCCTCTCCAGACACGCGCAGCCGCGTGCGTTAGCCCCGACAGTATGCGCATGCGGATGAGGTTGCCGGGTCGGCGCCCGACTAAGGACGAAGGGACCGGAGTTGCGCCAGTGGCAATCTCAGGCGTCGCCAACCATGCTGTCCAGGCACACCGCGATCGCCAGGATCAACGCTTCGTCGTGGCCGGGTTGAATCTCGATGCCGTAGGTGTCGCGCACGCGGATCCACTTCTTGCTGACCTTCGCGACGTCCTGCTTCCCGTTCTTGATCTCGTATTCGTGATCAAGGATGTTGCCGGTGATCTCCAGTTCGGTGCCATCGGCCAGTTTGGCCTCCATCCGGTGGCGGATCGGCGAGATCAGCTTCTCCTTGACCGTCGCTGCAGTCGCGCCGTCCGGTGTCTCGATCGCCATGGTGTCCTTGACGTGAAGCTTGCGCTCCTGGATCTTGTACAGCTCGCCGCCGTCACGGGGCTCGATCATCAGGGTGCGCCGGATGCGCAGGGCCTTGCCGTTGACCTTGAAGATGCGCTCTCCTTCGTCGTCGAGGATCCAGCTGTCGTCACCTATCGACCACAGCTTCTCCTTGAGCTGGAACCGTGCGCCATTGTGAGAATCTCTGCGTCCGAACATGGCCTCAGTTTGCCACCAGCAGTGCGCCCAAACACCATCGTCGACTGCGTGCGTAAGAATCGACGCTGCTGCACCACAGATGTTGCACAGGCCCATCGGCGGTCGCCGACGCGGCGGGGTTCTGGTCCTTTCGGGCGGTGTTGGCCGCTGGAACAGTGCAAGCCCTGGGCTGGAGCCCTCAGATCGGGCTACTATTCAGCAACCTAAGGGGAGGTTCTGCCGTGATGTGGACCAAAGCACTTGGAGCGGTCACCGTCGTGGCCATCGCAGCAACTGGGGGGCTGGTCACCAACGCCGCGGCGACGCCCGACGACTCAGGATCGACGCTGAGCCGGGCGAAGGACGACCTTGCCCCGCTGCTCAAGTCCAGGCAACTCGTCGCCGGTGACACCTGGCGCCAGACCGTGCGGGTCAAGGGCTACAAGTCGATCGCTCTGCAGCTCAAGCAGGGCAGCGGGCCGTTCCGGACCGTGAAGACCTACAAGGTGCCCAAGAACGGCAAGGTGAAGCTCTCCCGTACCTTCCCCGACCCCGGCGGATTCTCCATGCGCAGCATCGCGGTGCCGGAAGGCAAGGGACGACCCGTCAAGGGCAAGCCGTTCATCATCACAGTGGTAGCCAAGCGCTACCAAGGCACCTTCGGCGGTGAGCGTTCGTCGAGTACGACGTGGAACGGAACGATCACGTACTTCTACCAAGAGCGTGACCCCGTCATCAACCGGCCATGGAACGACGGCTCCACCCACTACACCGGAATCGACGGATCGGTCACCTGGAGATTCGACGCCAGTTCCCTGAACCTCGACACCGGGGTCGTCTTCGTTTCGCGACGCAACTGCACGGCGAGTCCGAACACCGGTCAGATTCCGGCGTCATCCCTCTCTGCCAACCTGACCGTAGAGGACGACGTGGATAGGACCTACAACGGTCGTCGGTACCGCGTTGACATCAATGCGCAACCGACCCCGAAGTTCGACTACACCTGCGAATACCTCGAACTCGACGACTTCGACAACGAGATCTGGGTTCCGAAGACCAGGCAGTCGTCGCTGCAATTCGGCCCGAACGGCGGCGACCTGCTGACGAACAGCCTCAGCGTGGATGCAACCGGCGTCGACGGCCAGTACACGAAGAGCCCGACGGCGCCGCTGGTCGGCGACGTCAACCGTCCGCCGGAGGCCATTACAAACCGGTGGTTCTGGAACCTGACGGCAAGCTGACTGCGTCGCCAGGGGCGGTTGGGGGCGACCCGGCCCGCGTTAGAGGTTGTGCTGTTCGTTAGCGAAACAACGCGTGGATTCGCTAACCAGGACCACAACCTCTAACCAACGCACGGCCGGCGACCGGGACCAACGCAAGCGGGGGCGACCCAGACCTCAGTTTGCCTATGCTCACCCCATGCCCACTGACCCGCGCTCCTTGCGCGGCAGCGCACCCCTGCTCGACGCGTGGTTGAGGTTCCAGCAGTCAGCCCCCACACCGTTCACGATCCCCGGACACAAGCAGCGTCACGATCTGGTGGGGGATGTCGTGGCTGGCGATGTTCCGCTGTACGGGGGCCTGGACACGATGAAACTCTCCGCGGGGGTTCTCGCCGACGCCGAAGAACGGGCCGCCCGACTGTGGGGTGCGGACGTCTGCCGTTTCTCAACTGGCGGTGCCACACATGCCAACCAGGCGCTGGCATTGGCCATCGGCGGTGACGGCGACAAGGTCGTTGTGAGCCGCACGCTGCACCGCTCGCTACTCGTCGGACTCGTGCTCGCCGGATTGACGCCCGTGTGGGTCCGTCCCGAGGTGGACGCCGCGACCGGGCTGCCGCTGGGGGTTGCTCCCGGGGCCGTGCGCGCTGCCCTTGCGGCGCACCCCGAGGCGCGGGCCGTCTTCGTGGGCGACCCCTCCTACGTCGGCACGGTTGGGGATGTGCAAGGCCTGGCGGATGCCGCCCACGCACACGACGTTCCGCTGATCGTCGATGCAGCCTGGGCCGCGCACTTCGGCTTCCATCCCGACCTGCCGCCGCACCCGCTGCAATCCGGAGCGGATGCCATGGTCACAAGCGCCCACAAGACGTTGCCCGCTTACAGCCAAGCCGCCCTAGTGCTGGCCCGGACCGAGCGCATCGACCCGGCCCGGCTCGATGCCGGTGTGGAGGCGACAGCGACAACGAGTCCGGCCGGCGCGATCCTGGCTAGTATCGACGCCTCCCGTGCCTTGCTCGAACGCGACGGAGCCGAACTGCTCGCTCAAGCCATCGCAGCCACCCGCGCCGCCCGTACGCGCCTGCAGGAGGTCCCGGGTCTGACAGTCCTCGATGGACCCGACGTCGATCCGGTCAAACTCACGCTCGTGCTGTCGGGGACGGGCGCCGACGGCAACGCTGTGGAAGCGGACCTCATCGCCGCAGGTCTACCGGTTGAGTCGGCCGACCGCGACGTGCTCATCGCAATCGTCTCGCTGGCCGACACCCACGCAACCCTGACCCGACTCGCCGACCACATCACCGCGTCCATCCAGCGGCATCGGGGCACCCCGCGCGAAACAGCCGAACCGGCGGCCTACTCCGTCGAACCGGTCGTCGCGGTCCCACCGCGCGAGGCCTTCTTCGCGACAGCCGAGCCAGTCCGGATCACTCAAGCCGTGGGAAGGGTGAGTGCCGAACTCATCGCGCCCTACCCACCCGGGATTCCCGTCCTGGCCCCTGGCGAGGAGGTGACGCCCGCCGTCATTGAGACTCTGGATCGTGCGCGGACTGCTGGAGTGCGGATTGCCTATGCGGCCGATCCCACGTTGTCGACGATCCGCGTCGTGCGCCCGGCGATCCAGCGTTCCGGCAGCGAATAAGCCACCGCGATGTTCACAGGCAGGTTCACCCAGGAATCGTTCGGCCTCAAGACCAGCGTCACTGCGCGGGCACAGCCGATGCTGGTAGCGATAGGTGTGGATCTGCGCGAGGGATGGTTCGCTGGGTGCCTGAGCCTGCGCGCACCAGATCTGCTCCTGTCGTCCCACCGGGCCGAGATCATTGAGCGCCGGGACGGGGCTTTGGCCGGCTTCGGTGCCTGAGGTCCTCCGCAGGGGATCAATCGATGGGGCCCCTGCGAAGGCCGAATCGAGACGCCCGCCATCGGCAAACCTGACGAACCTTCCACGCTTGCGCCAAAACCTTCCGTAGTTGTCACTCGGCACCTCCGCGGCGTCTCAAACCGCTCGGACTTGGGAGGACACTTCGCGGTGAAAGATCAACGATCCGAGGGGACGGGGACCTCGGGTTCCTCGTGCCCCGCCCCACGCAACGTCGGCTGGTTGACCACCAACGACGGCAACGCCGCTGAGTTCTCCGGGGCTATCGACACCGCAATTCATGCCGCGCGGCCGAGACCTTTACGCCGAGGTGTTCCTGGAAGATGTGGCCCGCCAGTAGGTCGTCATCGGTCGCGGCTATTCCAGAGCCCTCGCCGAGCGTCACCAGGTCACGCCGCACGGCGGTGGGCTGGATTGAGAAAGCCCGCGCCCGGGGCATCCTGTCGTCCACCCAGACCGGCAGGACCGGGGGCGAGGTGGTGGTGAGGTCCAAGCGGTAGGCCAACGTACGGGTCGGACTTCCACCGGGTCTGTATCCACGCTCGCCGGGTACGTCAGCCACATGCCAATGCTTACGAAGAAGGGCAAGCCGAAGAGAAGCGAGTTGCCCAGCACGGTGGCCAGGTCCAGCAAGAAGGCCCAGCGAACCTTCGCCAAGGCGCATGACTCAGCCGCTGGCGAGTACGGCGAGGGCGAGCGCGCCATGCGAACCGCATGGT
Organism: uncultured Actinomycetota bacterium; assembly: GCA_963818505.1. Taxonomy (GTDB): domain Bacteria; phylum Actinomycetota; class Actinomycetes; order S36-B12; family UBA10799; genus JADKAV01. The sequence goes on along the minus strand of CAWFSJ010000005.1, from coordinate 1,028,729 downwards.
CGGCGTTGAAGCACACCTACGAGAAGGTCGGCGACCGTTGGAAGCGCAAGGACAAGGCCGGACCATCCGACGATCAGGCCAAGGGCGGTGAAGCGACCAAGCGCAAGACCGCGGGCGGCGTCGACGCCAACGCGACGAAGGCGCACCTCTACAAGGTCGCCACGCAGCTGGGCGTCAAGGGCCGGTCGAAGATGTCCAAGCAGCAACTCGTCCGGGCCATCCAGAAGGAGAACGTCCGCCACACGGCGAAGGCACGGGGGTGATCCGGCCGGGCCGCTGAGGCCGCTCGCCGCGCCCGCGTTAGAGGTTGTGCTGTTGGTTAGCAAAACAACGCGTGGATTCGCTAACCAACAGCACAACCTCTAACCAGGACCAAAAGCCGGTCCGCAACCCGACACCTCAGGACTTGTTCATGCGCCCAAAACGAACGGTTCGGCGCCGCCGCGTGCCCAATGTGCGCCGGGCTCAAACGGCTGAGGCGTGATCGGGATCGGCTAAGACGGCCCAATTGGCCCGCCTCCGGTGGGATGATTGGGCCAAGACATCGCTGGCGGATCCGGACCGCCTCGTCGCGGTCCCCGGCAGCGCCGGGAGGGAGCGATGATGGCTACGGAAACCATTGCGAAGTTGACGGGGGTCACCAAGGTCTACGGCAAGGGCGAGGCCGAGGTCGAAGCACTCAAGGGCGTCGACCTCGAGCTGTACGCCGGCGAGGTGGTCGTCGTGCTGGGCCCGTCAGGTTCGGGCAAGACGACCCTGCTGAACATCATCGGCGGTATCGAGTCGGCGACGTCCGGGTCCGTAGAGATCAACGGACAGGAACTCGTCGGTCAGAGCGCCGAGAAACTGGCGACGATCCGCCGTGACAACATCGCCTTCGTCTTCCAGTTCTACAACCTCATCCCCACACTCACGGCGGCCGAGAACGTCCGTATCATCCCGGAGTTGACCCATCGTTCGTCCGGCGCCGACCTCTCATCGCGCGTGGACGAGGCCTTGGCCGCCGTCGGCTTACAGGAGCGTGCGAAGAACTTCCCCGGGCAGATGTCGGGCGGTCAACAGCAGCGTGTCGCCATCGCCCGCGCCATCGCCACGCAGCCGCGACTCATGCTGTGCGACGAGCCGACCGGGGCGCTGGATCTGGAGACGGGCCGCCAGGTGCTCGAACTGCTGCAGAAGACCGCCGGACGTGACGGCCGCTGCGTGGTCGTCGTCACGCACAACTCCGGGATCGCCACAATGGCCAACCGCATCATCCACGTCCACGGCGGCGCCATCGCCGGTGTCGACACCCAGGAAGCACAGCCTGCGAGCCAGGTGAGTTGGTAATGTCCGGCCAACCCACCCTCCGCCGCAAGTTGCGCAGGGACATCAAACGCACGTGGACGCTGTTCGCCGCACTGGTGGTGGCGGTGGCCCTGGGACTGGGCATGTACGCGGCGATGAACAACTCTTATCTGAATCTGCAGGAGTCCTACGACTACGCATTCAGCCAGGAGGGCTTCCCGGATCTCTTCGTAACCATCCCCGAAGCGCAGGCCTACGCCGACGCCGTGCGCACGACCTCCGGCGTGGAGCATGTCCGCACCCGCGTGCAGGCGGACCTGCCGATGACGGCACGCAAGGGCGGCGAGTCCTTCGCAATGGTCGGCCGCGTCATCGGCTACCCGCAGAACGGCACACCTGACGTCGCTTCCGTCACCCCGTTGTCCGGCGCCACCAATCCTCGGCCGGGGCATGCCCTTGTCGAAGAGCACTTCGCCGACGAGTTCGGCCTCAAGACCGGGGACACCGTCAAACTCACTACGGCCACCGGCGAGGTGGACGTGCCCATCGACGGCGTCGTGGCCAGCGCCGAGTACTTCTGGCCGGCGCCGAGCCGTCAGGTGGTCTTCACTCCCCCAGCCTCCTTCGGCGTGCTGTTCGTCACCGAGGACGATGCCACCGCATGGAGCGCGACGGAACCCAACCAAGCCCTGGTATTGCTGACCGCTGCCGAGCGCAACAGTGACAACGCCTCCGCCACCCTCGACTCCTTGCGGCAGAAGGCCTTGTCCGACGGCGCGTCCGACGTGTACGACCGCACGGAACAACCCTCGAACTCGATCCTGCAGGAGGACATCGACAGCCTGCACCAGATGGCGATCTACTTCCCCCTGCTATTCCTGTTCGCAGCCGGGTTGGCGATCTACGTCCTGCTCTCACGACGCGTCGCCGAAGAGCGGCAGATCATCGGCACGTTGCGTGCGACCGGGGTCAAGGCCCGGCCATTGGGCTGGCACTACCTGTCGTACGCCCTGCTCGCCGGCCTGATCGGAACCGCGATCGGGGTACCGCTGGGAACCGCGCTGGCGGGTGCGCTCACCGACTACTACGCCGAGCTCATCAGCCTGCCCGCGTCCTTGACTGTTCGCGGCGGCCTTCGCATCCCGACCGTGGTCATCGCACTGGTGCTGGCACTGAGCGCCACGGCACTCGCCGCCTGGTGGCCTGCTCGCCGGGCGATGCGCATCATGCCCGCCGAGGCGATGCGCGGCGAGGTGCCCGCTACAACCCACAGCCGTAGCTGGATGGAGCGCATAGTGCCCGGATCACGGCACTTCTCCGCGAAGTGGCGGCTCATCCTGCGCAACATCGGTCGCAGTGGCGCCCGCTCGGCGTTCACCGCTATCGGCGTCGCGCTGTCGATCATGTTGGTCCTGTCCACCATCGGCTTGTACACGTCGATGTCCAACCTCATTGATGTCGAGTTCGGGTCGGTGATCCGCAACGACGGCCAGGTCGAGTTCGCCACCGCCGTGACGCCGGACCAGGTGCAGCAGGTGAAGGACGTCAAGGACGTGGAGGACGTGGAGACCGCGATCAGCGAGCCGGTTTCAGTGGCCGACGGTTCGGACGTGTACGCCACCACGCTGACCGGGGTCGACAGGAACACCACGATGCACGGGTTCATCACCAAGAAGGGAGCACCGGTCGAACTGCCGGCAAGCGGCTTCGTGGTGGACCAGTCGGTCACCGCGCAGCTGCCGGACCTCTCCGTGGGCGACGAGATCACTGTGACTCTGACAGGGGCCGGGCTGGAAGACACCAAGATCAAGGGAACCGTCGAGGCATTCGCCTTCGAGCCTCTGGGCGCGTATGTCTACGCCAACAAGGCATGGCTGGCCGACCAAGCGCCCGAGGTGCAGGCTTCCGACGTGCTGCTGACGACCACCAGCGGGGCTGATCAGGACACGGTGCGCAAGGACGTGTCGAAGATCCCTGGGGCTCTGGTGTATGTCGACACCGCGTCGCTGCTCGACACAGTGGTGCAGTACGAAGCCCTCTTCAATGCGATCGCGATCGTGATGATGATCCTCGGCGCGATCATGGCGTTTGCCATCATCTTCACCACGATGAGCGTCAGCATCTTCGAGCGGTACCGGGAGATCGCGACGTTCCGGGCGGCAGGCGTGAAGTTCTCCACGATCGCGTCCACCGTGCGGTGGGAGAACATCATCGTCTCAGCCTTCGGGGTGATCCCCGGCGTTGTCCTCGGGGTGCTCGGCGCCGCTGCGCTGGGACGGTCGCTGTCCAGCGACGAGTACACCATCGTCCTGTCGCTACCGTGGATCGCCGTGGTCCTGGTGGTGCTGGGCGTGCTGCTGGTGGCCCTGCTCTCGCAGGTGCCCGGGATGCTGCGCGTTCGGCACATGAGCGTGGCCGACGTGGTGCGCGAACGCGCGCAGTAGCCTCCCTGCGCGGCCGGGACGGACCTCGCCGCGCCCGCGTTAGAGGTTGTGCTGTTGGTTAGCAAAACAACGCGTGGATTCGCTAACCAACAGCACAACCTCTAACCAGGACCGCAGCGGGTCCGCAACCCGACACCTCAGGACTTGTTCATGGCCGAACACGAACGGTTCGGCCGGTTCGAGGTGGCTGGTCACTTCCCAACTCAGGCTGAAGATCTTCTCCTCGTTCATCGCTGTTCTGTGCCGCGTTCCCAACCGCGCGCGCGTTTCGCTTCCACAGGCCCAGCTGCGGTGAGCCTACGGCAGCAGGCCGAGGTCGCGTGCCCGACGCACGGCCTCGCGGCGCGTGCCGACCCCGAGTTTGCGGTACAGATGGCTCAGGTGCGACTTGACGGTGTTGACGGAGACGTAGAAGTCCTGGGCGATCTCCTCATTGGTGCGCATGGTCGGCAGTTCCGCGAGGACCGCGAGTTCCCGCTCGGTGAGCGGCTCGATGAGCGGCTCGACCTCGGGGTGCGAAGACACCTCGCCGGCTTCGCCCAGTCGAAGGAGCGCACAGTCGCGCAGAACGGCCGCATCGCCATCGACCGTCACAGCCCGCAGGATCACCGCGAGGTCGTCGGAATCCGGGCCGAGGAACGGGCGGAGGATGAATTGCGGCGCGGCGGTGCGCAGCGCCTCACCCATTGAATGAGTGGCCTGCGCCAGTCGTTCCTGTCGCCGGGCCACTCGCGCATCGCAGATCGCTGCCTCAATCGCAGCGACAACGTCGTCGACAGTGCCCGGATCGGGACTTCTCGGCACCCGGCTTGCAGCGATCCCCGCCCCCCGCAGATCCCCTCGGTGCAGGGCCACCCGGGCCTGGGTGGACCAGCCTGTCGCTGAGGCAGGCGCATCATCGCCGAGGACAACCGCGCCCCCGCCTCCCGCCGACAGCATCATGACCTCGGCATTGACCCGCGTCCACGTGTCGGCCAGGGCAGCAGACACCGGGTGTCCGCGTTGCAGGGAGAGGGCGGACTGCATCGCTGCGCTCGCCGCACGTGGCCGGCGGCGGGACACCGCGACGGAGGCCTGCGCCAGATGCAACGCGATCGTCGGCCATGCCTCGATCCCGTTGGCGTCCGCCGCCAGTCCGGCCGCAATGTGTCGATCAGCCGAATCGAAATCCCCCCGCAGCGTTTGGGCCAGCGCCAAAGGGATGTAGGCGAATCGGAGCTGCATTTGCGAGGCCCACCCGCGCACGCCCGCGTCCTCGATCACGGCACGTGCATGGGTGATCGCGGAGCCGAGGTCTGCCTCGGCGAAGTCGCACCAGGCCAAGTGGGATCGGGCCCCGAGCAGCATCAGCTCCACGTCGCCAGGCGGGGTTTCACGCACCACTGCCGTCAAACGCGCACGCGCGCCAGGAATGTCGCCGGCGCGCAACAGGGCCACGGCGTACTGCGTCGTGGCGATCAGGCGATTGCCCTCTGCTGCGGCCACCGGTGCCGCGTGCGACACCTCTTCCAGGGCGGCCTGTGCCGCCGCAGCCACGGATGTCTCGTCCCCGCGGGCGCGCGCAGATGCGCACGCGAGGTTCTCGAGGAAGGCCAGTGCCACGGCTGGAAGTTGATCGCCTTCAGCGAGCAGTCGTCGAGACGCCTGGACGTGCTCCTCCATGGCCAAGAAGTGGCCCTCGCAGAACTCCAATGCCGCCGCGCAGAGCTCGCGCGCGGCACACGGATCTAGGGACGCATACGGAATAGCCCGCAGGTGCTCGACCAGGTCCGAGCTCCGCGCGCCGACCACCCCTGGCGAGGCTTCGAAGAACGCCGTAGCCACCAGATCCCAGTCCTCGGCGGCGACAGCGTGGCCCATTGCGCGAACCGGCTGCCGATGGGCGAGGAACCAGGACGCGGCGGCCAGGTGCGCCTTGCGAAACACAGGCGCGTCCTCGAGGCGAAGGGTGTGCACGAGCAGGTCGCGCAGCAGCGGGTGGTAGCGGAACACCGTCCCCTCGGGGTTGACCGAGACGATGAACTGGTTCGCCTCGACAAGGGTCGTGAGCCGCGCATGCCCCTGCATGCCGGGGACTATGGCTTCGGCAAGGTCACCCGAGACCAACTCGACCACGCTCGTTCGCAGCAGGAAGTCCCTGACCTCGGGGTCGTTGCGCAGGAGCACTTCGGCAACCAGGTACTCCGCCACCGAACGGTCGGTTCCGCCGAAGCCTGCAAGGCCTGCATTCACGCCGACCCGCGCGAGGTACATCGCCGCGAGGCGCACGCCGGCTGGCCACCCCTCGGTCCGCGCGAGCACCTCCTCAAGGCCGCTTTCCGTGAGCTCGAGGGCTTCACTTCCGGCCGCCAACTGGCGAACGTCACCGGCGTCGAAGGCGAGGTCCTGTGCGCTTACCTCGACAAGATCGCCTGCCAGACGCAGCCTGTGCAGCGGCATCGGTGGATCGACCCGCGTCACAAGCACGACGTGCACTCTGGTGCTCAGGGACACCAGGTCGATCAGATCCGACATGACGTCGGCGCTGCCCACGACGTGAAAGTCGTCGAGCACCAGCACTATCGGCTGCGGCAGCGCGTCCAGGCCCCGGAAGAGCGCGCGCAGCACCTCATCGTTGACGCCGCCGGCTGCCGACAGCAGCCTGAGCGGATTCCCTTCGGGCACGGCTCCCGAGGCATTGACCGCCCGGATGACCTCACCCCAGAAGGCAGCCGGTGTGTCATCCGCCGGTCCGAGCGTGAGCCACGCGACCGCCCCTGCGGCCTCGTCACGAAGGCGGCGGGCCCAACCCGCGACGGCCGTGGTCTTGCCCCAACCCGGGCCTGCGGTCACGATGGTCAGCCGGAGATGGCTCGCGTCCGACAGGACACGATCGACCGCTGGACGCGGGACCTCCCCGGCGAGCGCAGGTGGAATCGAGGTCCGGGCGCCTCTCGGTACGGCCCGGGATGTCGCCATCCAAGGAGCATAACCGCACGAAAACCACCCGCTTCGGGTAGTGCGGGCACCTTCCAGCGGGGCCACGATCGAGCCACAGGCGGACTTGAGGAGGTGCGCATGTCAGGACGGCGCTTCACTCTGCAGGTCAGCGGACGACACGCCTCGGGCGACACGGCCGGCATCGATGCGCTCCCCGACCGTGTCCGCCTGACCAGCGTCGTGCGGGTGAGCGTCCGCGACCAGGCGGCCTTGCATGGCCTTCTGCGGCGAGTCCACGACCTGGGCCTAAGCCTGGTCGACCTGCATAAGGTCGCAGCGCCCGGCGCCCGGCCGAGCGCCCATCAGGACTACGAGGTCACAGTCGACGGGCCGGTAGGCGAGGTCGTGGAGACCGCACTCTGCGACTTCATCGGTCCCATCCAGGTGTCGAGCCGCTACACCTTCGCCGACCCGGTCGTGATGGGCGAGGTGCTGAACCGGCTGCTGGAGCGCGGGGCCGAACTCGAGCACGCCGGCGACGCGGAGAGCCCCGCAAGCCAGCAGTGATCCGGGTCATCTGCCCCTTCGGCTCACCCCCCACGGATGATGCGCGGATCGTGCCACGACTTACAGACTTGCTCTGAAACAAGACCTGGGGCGGCCGCTCGGATTTCACGCGCGCCAGCTGACGGTCCCTAGCCCCACAGAGGAGTCGGGATGTCCGCAAACGAGCAGGCCGAGGCCCGGACACCGAGTCGCTGGCTCCCGCTGCTCCTGGCCATGGCGATGTTCGTTCTGGTGGTCGACACCACGATCATGAACGTCTCCATCTCGGCCGTAGCCAACGATCTGGGCGCGAGTGTGAGCAGCGTGCAGTCTGCCATCGCCCTTGAAGCCCTGGTGTCCGCTGCCTTCATCCTGATCAACAGCAAACTCGGCGATCTGATGGGGCGCAAGCGCGCCTACATCATCGGGCTGCTGGCCTACGCGATCGGCGCCCTGGCGATGACGCTGGCACAGAGCGTGCTCGCCATCGTGATCTTCTGGGCGATCATCGGCGGCCTGGGTGCCTCGCTACTTCTTCCGGCCATGCAGTCGCTCATCCACGGCAACTTCGACGGTGCGGCTCGCGCCAAGGTCTACGCCCTCGTCGGCGCGTCCATGGCGATCGCCGCCGCGATCGGCCCGCTGATCGGCGGCGTGATCACGACGTACTGGTCGTGGCGGGTCAACTTCGCGCTCGAGGTCGTCATCATCTTGGTGGTGCTCTTCGGCAGCCGTCTCGTCAAGGACGTCGCCTACACCGGTGAGCGCTCCGTCGACGTCGTCGGCGCTGCCTTGTCGGTCGTCGGGATGGGTGGCGTCGTTCTCGGCATCCTCGTGTGGCAGGAGGGTGGCGAGGCCGTGCTGCTGCTGATCGCTATCGGCGCAGTCGCCCTATTCGCGTTCGCCCGCTGGCTCGTTCGACGCAAGCGTGACGGCAAGCCGTTCCTGCTGGACCCGGGCCTCTTCTCGCTGCCGAACTTCCGCATCGGGATCTCCCAGCAGATGCTGCAGCAGATCGCGCTGGGCGGTTCGATGATCGTGATCCCGATCTTCCTGCAGATCGCCCTGGAGTACAACGCCCTTGAAGCGGGACTGGCCATCGCACCGTTGTCCTTGAGCATGTTCTTCGTGGCACTCGCCGCTGGCCGACGAGCCGGCAAGCGTCGCCCTGCCGTCCTGGTGCGCGCCGGCTTCGCGCTGGCCCTAGTGGGCATGGCCCTGGTCATCCCCGTCGTGCCACGTGCCGAGTCCAGCGCTGGCGCCTGGGTGCTGCTGGTCCCGTTGCTGATCGCCGGTTGCGGGCTGGGCCTGCTCGTCTCGCAGCTCAACAACTACACGCTGGCACCGATCGAGGAGGAGCGGGCCAGCGAGGCCGCCGGGGTCAACTCCGCTGGCGGGAACTTCGGTCTGTCGTTCGGCCTCGCCGTTGCCGGCGGCATCATGCTCGCATCGCTGTCACTGTCCTTCACGGCACTCACGAACGCGAGCACGGTCATCCCCGAGGGGCAGAAGGCGTCGATTTCCCAAGCGCTGGAGACCAACGCCGAGATCGTCAGCGACACGCAGCTCCAGGTCGTCGTCGCCGCCGAGCCACCAGCCGTGCAGGCCGAGATCCTCGCCATCAACGACGAGGCGCGGGCACTGTCGCTGCAGATCGCGATGCTCGTGCCCGTCCTCGCGTGCCTGCTCGGCCTGGTCAATGCCTTCCGGATGGTCCGCCTGCCCGATGTCGAACCCGCAGCGTCAATCGAGGGCCTTGACTTCGGATAGGAGGGGTGACGGGTCCTTGCCGGTCATTCGCCGATGACCCCCGGTTCCAGCAGTCCCAGTCTCATGGCCTGCAAGGTGGCAGCCGCCCGACTCGACACGTCGAGTTTGGAGTAGATGTGCTCGATGTGGTTGCCGGCCGTCTTCGGGCTGATACCCAGTTGTCGGGCGATGCCCTTATTGGGCATCCCCTGGGCGAGGAGTCGAAGCACTTCGCTTTCGCGAGTCGTGAGCCCGGCCGTTGCGCCGACTCGCGAATGGTTGGTTGCTTGCCCCGCCGCAGCCAGGACGGCTTCGGTCGCTTCGGGATCCAGCCGGCCCTGGTCGGCTTCCTTGCGCAACTCACGCGCGGCATCGCTGGCGGTCATGGCCCCTCGGTGCGGACGCGGCTGGGTCATGGCGTGATAGGCGTCCGCCACGGCGAGGATCTGGGCGTTCCTGGAGATCATTTGTCCACCAACCCCGCGGTGGTAACCGGATCCGTCCATCCGCTCGTGATGGGTGGCAGCAAGCAGTCCGACCCGTCGCAGTTGTGGGGGCCGGGCGAAGATCCGTTCCACGTAGTAGACGTGCATGCGCATGCGTTCCTGATCACTGGCCGTCAGGTGTCCGGGTTTGTCCCACACCGACGCTGACACTCCGATCCGCCCGATGTCGTGGACGAATGCGGCCCGGCGGGTGAGTGTCGCCTCGGTGACAGGAACCCGCAAGAACTCGGCGGCGACTGCGACCAGGTCGGCCGTACCGCGAGCATGGCCGGCGAAGTAGGGACACCGCAGATCGCAGAAATCCCCGATCGCCTCCAGAGCCTGGTCCAGTTCGGCGTCGGTGAGCGCTGGCCGCTCGATCGGCTCAAGGTCCAGGATCTCCTCGACGGTGTCCTCATCGATGCCATCGAACAGCGGGACGGGATCCACCCGGAGTGCGGCGACGAGTTCGGGGTCGAAGTGGGTGCCACTGCGCGCGCGGATGACCTCGACGGCGGCGTCGATGCCAGCCGTGCGCTGAAACACCTCGGCGGTCTCGGCGATGTGGGAGATGCGGGCAGACAGTGCCAGTGCATCGCCGGCTAGGTCGCCCGGCACACCCTTGCCGTCCCAACGGGCGTAGGACTGCTCAATGCCGGTACGAACCTCGGTGCTCAGTCCCAGCCGCTCGGCGAATATGCCGGCCGCCGAGCAGTGGTTGGCCATCTGCTCGACCACGGCCCGTCCACCGGTGGCCATGAGCCCGGCCGCCTGGCGGGCGCGGTTGAACGCCGATGTCCCTGCACCGGCACGCCGCAGCATGAAGATCATCGCTGGGAACCCCGCCAGTTCTACTTCTGTGGCCCGGGCCCGGAAGTCGATGTCGTCGCCGAAGATCGCCGCCGTTTCATTGCCGAAAACCGGGCATCCGACGTAGGTGAGAACGCTCACGTCATAGAGCGTCGCGAGCTGCGCGGGGTCGAGACCGAGCCGCTCACCGAGGCGCATACTGATCCGCGCGGCTCGGAGCATGTGCTCGGGGGGTTGCCCCAGACCGAGATCGGTCGCGAGCGACATCGCGGCAAGCAACTCGGTGAGGCGCACCCCGGATGAGGTCATGACGGATCGTAGCCCGGCTGTCGTCCCAACGTCGCCGCCATGGGGTGAATCCCTCATTGTGGGTCCTCCGCGTCGGCTCGTACGTTCGCATCAAGAGCTGCCCCCGCGGCTCCCTGAGCAAGGAGGACCTAATGCCCAAGTACGTGATCGAAAGGACCGTTCCCGGTGCTGGCCAGATGGATGCGTCGGCACTTGCCCGCCTTGCGGACAAGTCCAATGAGGTCCTGCGCGAACTCAGCCCGGACGTGCAGTGGATCCACAGCTACATCACCGACCACAAGATCATCTGCGTGTACCACTCGACCGGCACGGACATCATCGGCGAGCACGGCCGTCGCGGCGGCTTCCCGGTGGACGCCGTCCACCAGATCCGCGCCACCATCGACCCTTCGACAGCGGAGATGCTGGCATGAACCGGGCGGCCATAAGCCTCACCACAGGCCTGGAGGATCCGGAGAAGGTGACCGTCGCCCTGCTCGTGGCTGTCGGGGCGGCTGAGAGCGGGCGCAACTCACTGGTGTTCCTGACCAAGGAGGCCGCCCGCCTGGCGGTCGACGAGGTCGCGGTTGGGGTGGCTTGCGAGGGTTGTCCGCCGATCGTGGAACTCGTGCAGCGATTCACGGCAGCCGGTGGCGAGTTCTTGGTCTGCCCCATCTGCTTCAACGCCAGACACCTGCAGGAGTCGACGCTCGTACCCAATGCCCGCCTCGGTGGGACCGTTCAACTCTGGGAGTGGATCGGCGATGGTGCAACAACTTTCAGCTACTGACGACCGATGTGGCATCGGCAGTCGACCCAAGGGAAGGAGACCACTGATGGCCGAAAGAATCGGTGAACGGTTCGCCCACGCCTTGGCCAACAAGGACGCCGTGGGGCTGAAGGCCCTCCTCGCTGCGGAGGTGGACTTCCGGGCGATGACCCCGGCCAAGTTCTGGGAGTCTCACGATGTCGACGCCATCGTCGACGAGACGATTCTGGGCACGTGGTTCGCACCCGAAGGGCGGATCACGGAAGTCTTGTCCGTGCAGACCGAAGTCCTAGGTTCGCGTCATCGCGTCGGCTACCGATTCGCGGTCAACCGTCCAGATGGCGATTACATCATCGAACAGCAGGCGTACTACGAGAGCGGCGGCGGGCGGATCACGTGGCTGCGCATCATGTGTTCGGGGTATCTGTCCGTGACCCAATAGCGGCAGGAGGGTGCAGGGGCTCCGGTGCGCACGGGGCCGGGTACCGCATGGGGGACAGGACCGTCGGCCCTATAGGAGTGGGTCAGACTACTCCGGCGTCCTCGTTTAGCACCGGCATCGCCCGTCAGATCCAGCGGAGCGGGTGAGATCACCAAATGCGTGCCCGTCGCAAACCCCACGGGATTTGGATCGTGAATCGGATGAACTAGACGTCGGCCAGTCGCCTGGCTGTCTGAGTTTTCCTGTGAACTCAATCAGATACCGGCTCTGCTGACCGCAGCCAGGCAATCACATCCGTCCTTCGGAACTAGAATGGAAGTGGCAGGAGTTCCACGTCAGGTTTCGGAGCGAGGAGGCCAGCCATGACGGATTTCACTCGTACCTACGAAATCACCATCAACTCCCCAGTGCACACGGTCTTCGACTACTGCCGCGATCCGCGTCACCTCTTCCAAGGGTGGCCCGGACTCGAGGTCACGGAGGCCGCGATGACGCCGGACGGGGTCGGCACCACCGCGCGCATCGAGGGCAGGTTCTTAAAGGGACTGGTCACCGAGGATGTTCACCGCGAGTTCGTTGAGGTCGTCCCCGATAAGCGGATCGTCAGCAAGGCCCACGTGAAGATGCGCATGGTGGGGCGCAGCACAGAGACCGATGATGGTCCGGTTCTCACATGGCTGTTCGACCCCGAGGACGGCCGTACGAAACTCAGTTTCGTCGTCCTCGAGGAGGATCTTGCCGTCTGGCAGCGGCTGTCCGAATCCCTCAGCGCACTGGTCGATGCGAAGAGCGTGCGCAGCATGCTGGCGGCCATCAAGGCCGGAGTCGAGAACGAAGCTGGCCCGGCCGCGTAACCAACGGGGTTGCCCCAGCCGCGCCGTCAAGTGACTGATCAAAGAGCACCCTAGACACCTATGCGGATCTCCTCCAAAGCGATCTCTACGTCCTCACCGAACGCCTGGACGAGGCACCCCTCGCTGAGGTACATACTGAACGAGATGCCGACTGAATCGACGATTCCAGATCTTCACACGGCGTTAGGGGCCTCGTACTTGGACCCCGATCAGGGCTTTCACGTGGAGCCGCCTCCGAGAATCGAACTCGGGACCTACGCATTACGAGTGCGTCGCTCTGGCCGACTGAGCTAAGGCGGCGTGGACGGCGCACCGCCCAACTGCTCAAGTCTAACCGGGGCAGGCCTGGCCCCTGACGCGGTGGTGGGGTCGATCCTCAGCCCCACCACCGGCGCGGGTCAGCGCACGATCTGCAGCGGTCCGGTCGCTGCCACCACCGGTGCCGGGGCCGGGGTCAACAACACGATGAACCCACCCGCGTGCGCGGCAGCGGCACAGGCTCCAGTCGTTTCGTTCTTCTGGAACAGGGAGTTGCCCGCGACAGGGACCGTTGTGGTCGTTGTCGCTGCAACCTTCCAGGCACTGACAGTCGGTGCGTCCGTCACCTGGAACACGGTGCGACCGCTGCCTCCGGCGGCCTTCAGGAACGGCTGCAGCGTAGCGCTGGCAGCGGCGTACCTCGCTGCTTCGGTGCAGCCGTTGTTGACGAAGTACAGGACGGTGTTGTCATTGTCGATCTTGCCGTCCTCGCCGTACCGATACACACCACCGTCCTCGGCGATGACGACCACCGATGGCAGAAGCCCAGTGGTGTAGTACCCGGCGAAGGTCCCGAGCGTGACCCCGTTCTTGTCCTTGACCGTCCAGTTCGGACCAGCTGGGCCTGCGGGACCCTGCGGACCCAGGTCGTTCCAATTGACCTTCACGTAGCCCTTCTTGCACTTCTTGTTCTTCTTGTTGATGAACTTCACAGTGCCGTCGGACTTCTTGACGCAGGCCTTGATCGTCTTGGCTTGTGCCGCCGGCGCCACCGCCACACTGGCCATGGCAACACCGGCAACCGCGGTGAGTGCGAATGCTTTCCTCATGAGTCCCTCCCTAGTGGACAATTCGACGCTAGGCGCCGCCGCCGCAGAAACGCAATGGGCGCTTGGACACAATGTGGTGATGACCGGTCTCAGCGATGTCTTGCCATTGGCCATAGCCATTGCTGCTTCCCCCTTCCCGATCGTGCCCGCCATCCTGCTGTTGTTCACCTCCAGACCCGTGCCGACAGCCGGCTCATTCCTCGCAGGTTGGGCAGCCGGGATCGCCGTCGTCACGGTGGCCTTCACAGCCGTAGCCGAGGTGATCGACTCCCGTGACTACGCGCCTACCTGGGTCTCCTGGACGCGGATCGTGCTGGGCGGCGCGCTGATTGCACTGGGGATCAAGCAGTGGCTCGGGCGTGGCAAGCAGAAGGAACAGCCCGCTTGGATGGCCAGTCTCACTTCCAGGACCCCGGCTTCCGCAGCGCGTTTGGGGCTGACTCTGTCCGCGGCCAACCCGAAGGTCCTTCTGCTAGCCGCTGCTGCTGGCCTGGAGATCGGGTCATTGGCTCTGACAACGAGCCAAGCGGCAACCCTTGTTCTCGCGTTCACGACGGTCGGCTCGCTGAGCGTGGCCGCGCCGCTGGTGGCCTACGGGATCGGCGGGGAAAAGGTGCGGGAACCGCTGGGCAAGGCCAAGGACTGGCTGGAACGCAACAACGCCGCGGTGATGTCCGTCGTCATCACCGCAATAGGGCTACTGCTTCTGCTGAACGGCATCGACGGACTCTGAGCTCAGACCGGGTCCTTCTGCTTCATGAACGCGACTGCGAGGGTTGCCAGGATTCCGAACACCGGCAGCAGGAGGCCCAGAATCGGCCAACCGATCTTGCTCATGTTGTTGCGTTCGGCGATGAAATAGCAGAACCACGCACTGGCGAGTGTGACGATCAGGCCCCAGAGGAATTCCATGGCTCCAGCGTAAGCGCTACTTGCACTCCGTACCGTTCTGCGGAACCTCACCGTCCACCAGGAACGTGTCGACGGCCTTGTCGATGCACTTGGAACCCGAGTAGTAGGCGGTGTGGCCGTCACCCCCGAGCCAACTGAGCAGGACGCCGGATTCGAGTTGGTCAGCCAGACTGACCGCCCACTGGTAGGGCGTTGCCGGATCGAACTCTGTGCCGACCACCAGGATCGGCGGAGCACCGGCAGCCGCGATCTCCCGCGGCTCATCGACCGCTGGCGCTGGCCAGTAGTAGCAAGGCAGGTTTCCCCACGCCAGAGCGGCACCGAAAACGGGTGCCTCCTTGCTCCACTCCTCAGCTTGTTTCTGGGTCTGCTCGGGGTCCCAACGGTCCGGACGGTCGATGCAGTTGACCGCGTACAGAGCGTCATTGGCGTTGCTGGCGTAAGTGCCATTGGGCTTGCGCTCGGTGAGCCAATCCGACAAGGACTGCAGACCCAGACCGTCACCGTCGAGCGCACTGTCCAGCGCGTAGAACAACGACTGCCAGCCGTCCTCCGCGCTGTACATGCTGCCCACGATTCCGGTCGTGGCCTGCGCCGCCGTCAGAGGTCGCCCGTTCGACGCGGGAATCGGCTGGGTCTCGAGGTCGCGCAAGAAGTCCGCGATCTGCTGCACACCGGCCTGCGGGTCGGTGCCGATCGGGCAGTCGTCCTGGTCGGCGCACCACTGCGCGAACCGGCCAAGCGCCTTCTCGAATCCCAGCGCCTGGCCGCGACTGATCTCGGCGTTGTTCAGAGCCGGATCGACGGCCCCGTCCAACACGAAGCGCCCGACCCGCGATGGGAACAGGTCCGCGTACGTCGCGCCGATGAACGTGCCGTAGGACTTGCCCAAATAGTTCAAGCGCTCGTCTCCGAGCAGCGACCGCAGGATGTCCATGTCGCGGGCCACGAAGGGGGTGCCGATGTTGGGCGTCAGGTCCGGGCTGTTGCGCTCGCAGCGCGGACCGAAACGCTCGGACACACGCACCGTGGCGGCCACGTCCTCGTCCGTCTCCGGGTTGGGGTCGACGTTCAGGAAGCGGTCCATCTGCCGGTCGTTCAGGCACTCGATGGGCGTGCTGTTGGCCACTCCTCGGGGGTCGAAACCCACGATGTCGTACTGGTCGAGCAGGTTGCCGGTAACCACCACACGGGCCGCCCTCGCGTAGTCCACACCGGACCCGCCCGGGCCGCCGGGGTTGAGCACCAGCGAGCCGAGCCGTTGCTCCGGGTCAGCGGCGGGCAGTTTGATGAGGTCCAAGCTGATGGTCTTGCCATCGGGCTGGTCGTAGGTCAGCGGAACGTCCATGGTGGCGCACTCGAACTTGCCCCCGCAGTTGCTCCACGCCAGCTGCTGGCCGTAGTACGCGGACAGCACCGGATCCTCAGCGACCGGCGAGGTGGTCGGGGACGCGGTCACCTGCGGATCGCCGCCACTGCTGCATCCAGTCAGGGCAACGGCTGCCACTGCTGCGGCTGCGAAGAGGCGAGGGATCACCACTTGACTGTAGTTGTTGCACGCAGCGCGGCATGGGCCGGGAAGCGGGACAATGACCAGGTGGCTCAGATCAGCATCGTCGACTCCCTGCCCCGCCCGATCGCCTACGTGCTTGGTGGCGGGGCTTCTTATGGGGCGGTGCAAGTCGGACATCTGCGTGCGCTGGCCGAGACGGACATCACCGCGGACATGGTCGTCGGGACCTCAGTAGGCGCCCTCAATGGCGCGATCCTGGCGGAGAAACCCGCCGCGGCTCACGAGCGACTCGCGGACCTGTGGTCGAACATGACCCGGCAGGCGGTCTTCGGCAAGGTGCTCGGCACGGCGCTCAATCTCGCCAAAGGCAAGGCCTCGGCGGTTCCGAACACCGGCCTGCGCGCGGTGATCGAGAATGCGGTCGCGGCGCGCACCTTCGAGGAGTTGTCCCTGCCGCACACGGCAGTCACCACGGACTTCGACACCGGCGAACCGGTCGCGTTGAACTCCGGTGAACTCGTTTCTGCGCTGCTGGCCAGCGCGGCCATCCCCTTGGTCTTCCCACCGGTTCACCGGGGGGAGCGCACCCTTGTCGACGGCGGCATCGTGGCCAACGTACCCATCTCGATCGCGGCCGACCAGGGCGCGGCGACCATCGTGGTGCTGGACTGTGGCTTCACGGTGATGGCCGCAGAGCAGGAGGCCACGGCCACCGGCCGGTTACTGCGCACCGCGGCGATCATGGCCGCCCAGCAGGTTCGACGGGACCTGCGCACGGTTGACGACCGCGTTGTCCTGTACCTGCCGGGGCCGTGGCCGATGCGTGGGAGGCCCGACGATTTCCGCCGTGGGGCGGAGAATGCGTCAACGACCTACGGCTTGACGATGACGTGGCTGCACGGGTTGAAGGTGGTCGGTCCAGGCCGTTACGGAATGGCCCCGGCCGACTACTTGATCAAGCCGAAGCTGCTGGGCAGCTAGGAGGTGCGGCTTCTTGCATGAAGACACCACCTGGTTTCGGGCTGCTGACCACTCGGCGCTCGGTATCGCAGGTGGTTCGTCGGGCCCCGCCCAACCCGCCTCAGGTGGCCGCGGCCGCTTCCATCTCCGCGCGCTTCTCCAAAGCCAGGTCGCGGATCCGCGCAAGGTCTTCGTCGGTGTACACCCCGTTGACGCCGCTGATCGTGGCTAGCTTCATCCCGTGCTTCAGGCCCAAGCGGTAGATCTCCTTGACCTTCGGCCACTCGATGTTGCGCCCGACGGTGAAAGTCTCGTAGCGCCCCTCAAGCGCCAGCACGATGGTCTCGGCCAGGCACGCGTAGGCGACCCCGGGCGGCAACCCGATGTTGCCCATGTGGATGTCGTCACCGGGAAGCAGGATCTCCCCGGACTCCACCACGAGGACGTCAGGCCGCTTGGCCACGTCCTCGGCGGAAAGGTCCAATGGACGCGCAACGTCGGTGATCACCGCACCCGGTTTGACCTGCATGATGTCCAGCACCCGCTTGCCCGCCCCGGAGGTGGCGGTGACGATGGCGTCCATGTCGGGCAGGGCGTCGTCGGGGGTGGCCGCGACCATGATCTTCGCGCGTGGGTTCTCACTCTCGATGTCCGCCTTGAGCGCGAGCAACTTGGCGGCCTCGGGACTCACCATCCACAACTCGTCGGAGGCAAGCGCCAGCAGACGGGCACACACTGAACCGATGGCGCCGGTAGCCCCGACCACCATCGTCTTGCCGAGCAGGCGTCCCTCCTCATCCACGTCGGCGACACCGAGGCGGCGCAGCGCATCGTGCAACGCCCAAAGAGCACCCGAAGCGCTATAGCTGTTGCCCGTTGTAATAGGCAACGGGGCACGCTTGGCGACAGTCACGCCCGCATCGCCGACAACCTTGGTGAAAGCGCCCAGGCCCATGATCTGCGCCCCGAGTTTGCGGGCGATGTCCGCGGCCTGCAATAGGCGCTTGTACGTGAACTCCGGGTCGTGGGCGAGCAGCTGCTTGGGCGTCCCGCTCACCGTGATCAGCCAGCCCTCCACCTCAGCGCCCGTCGGCGACTTCACACCGGTCACGTGGCTGTAGGTGAACGGAGGTGCGTACGCGATGGCCTTCTCGATGCCGTCCATGACGACCTGAGGGGAGACCTTGGCGATGGTGTTCAGCGGCTCGACCTTGCGGAAGTACTGCTGAGACAGCGGGTGGATGACGAACGCGAAACGGCTCTTGCGCTTGAAGCCTCCCGGGTAAAGGGCGCGAGGCTCAAGGCCCGCCGATGTGATCATGTCGAGCAGGTCATCGTCGGTCAGACGCGCCTCCTCAGCACCGGTGGCAGCGAGCATGAGGGCCTCGAGCACCGCGGAGTTCACCGTGACGCCTTCGAACGGCTGGGGGGTGTCGTCGAGCACCAGGTCCACCCCGCGCCTGTGCAACTCCTCGAGCCGCTCCTCGGACACCGCCGAGGTGATCAAGGTCTTGCCGGCGAGTTCCTCGAGGTCGAACATCATGAGCTCGTCGTACGTGGCCACGAGCACATCGGCCTCGGTCACGGCCTTGCGCAGTAGCGACTGATTGAAGCGACGGCCGGGGGCGGACACCGGTCCGGAGATCTGGTCGGGCACGCGACCGAGGAACCACTTGCTCACGCCCATGAATCGATCCAGCGCCGCGAACGAGTCGAGCATCGAGGGAAGACCGTAGGTGAGAAGGGCATCGGCGAACTTGATGTTGTCGGTGAACTCGGACAGGACCTTGGCGGTGCGACGGTGGTTGGAGCCGCCGAGGATCACCGTGCGCGCATTGGAGAAGAGCCCGGGTTGGTCGGCCTGGATCTTGCGCACGGTCCACTCCTGCAGCACGTCGCGCAGGCGGAACCCGTTCGTGTTGGGCACCTCGCCGGTGGCCGCCTCGAGCCGGCGCAATGCGCCCTTCTCGTCACCGGACAGGATGCCGACAGTTCGGGCGTCCCGCGCTCCGGTGATCGCGAAGACGTCGGTCCCCGGCATCCACTGTTTGACCATCTCCTCGGCCTGGGCGACATCGCCGTCGGCACCTATGCGAACAATCCGGAAGTCGTGCTCGAGGAACGAGATGGTGGCGTCGTAGTTCCGATCGGAACCCGCGAGGCTCACATCGACGACAACGGGGGTTTCCTGCATCTTCGGCGCCATTTCTCCTCTTCCGGGTTATTCAGATCGGGTCTGCGAAGGTACCTGCTGCCTTGCGTAGACCACCTGTGTACGACTGGACCTCCAGCACAGCGGGCCCGACGATCTCCACGACCGAACGGTTCAGGTCTGGTGCCGCGATCAGTTCGGCGGCTGCTGCGACGAGACCCTCGTAGGCCTCGACCCCCTCGCGCAGGCGTGCTGCCACCTCGATGCTGGCGTGGTGGGCGGACGCGGCCGCCGAGGTGCCGGGCATCTGCTGCGCGGTCCGGTACAGCGTCCCGAGCCGCTCGACAAGGGCCCGCAGTGCGGGGTCAACCTCGGCCAAGGACCTACGCAACTGCTGACCGGCGTCGGGGTGCATCTGATCCACGAGCGGCAGCAGATCGTCCCACCGGTGCGCGGCGCGCGACCAGCGCGCGACCTCGTCGGCGCCAGGGGTTCCGGGTGGAAGGGGTTCAATCGGCATCGGCGGGAGTTCGGGCATCGCAGGCGCCTGCAGATGCTCGCGCTTCTCCTTGGTCAGGAACGCGAAGATCCCGGACACCCCGGCGACCGTGAACCACAACAGCGAGGGCTGGGGGGTCACCGCGCCAACCACCCCCATGGCCGAAGCGCCAGCCGCCCCGGCCGTCCAGACGAACTGACGGCTCTTCATGCGCTGAAGGCGCCGGTCATAGCCGGCGAGGCGGTTCTGGTGCTGGGCGACCAAGGCTTGCCGCTGGGCCAGGACGATCTCGCGATCGGTCGGCCGCTTCGGCTTGTTCGAACGGTAGGTCTGGAAACGCTCAAGGCCCGCCGAAACCCCAGCTTCGACGACCTTGATCCACTGGTCGCCCTGCTTGTGCTGCTTGGCCATACACCTACGGTACGTGACGCGGGCTGGGGCGGCGCAAGTTCTGGACCAATGGGCTGTGGCCGCGGCCCGTGTCCGGATCTGCAGGTTGATCACGGGCGTTGGTGCGCGCTGCTGCGGGCGGCGGTGCCGAAGCCCGTGATCAACCTGCAAATCACGACACCACGCAAGCTCAACGACTCGGCAGGTCGAACCATGCCAGCGCCGTGGTGGTGAGGCTGCCCATCCCCACTTTGCCACCGTGAGCGCGCACCCCGGTGCACATGTAGAACTGCTCGTGCTCGCCGCAGAACTCGTGGATCATCTGCCCGTCGGGGTTGTACGCGCGCACCCAAACGAGCTTGTCCGGCTTGGGGTGCAGCGCCTCGGGCAGGGCCCAGATGACCTTGCGCAGGGCGGGCCGACCCGCGGTCTTGTCCAGCGCGGGCTTACGGGCGCTGGCCATGGTCACCCACACCAGGCCGTCGTCGCCCGTGGCGATGTTGTCGGGGAAGGCCGGCAGGTTCGTGATCCAAGGCTCGTGCTTCCCGCTGTCCAGCCAGACCCGGTCCACGCAGTACAGCCCCGTCTGGGCGACCGCGACGAACTCGGGGGTCAGCGCCACCCCGTTGGCGAACTGCAGCCCCTCGGCAAGCACGTCGACGGAACCATCCGGGGATCGCCGCAGCAGCCGTCCAGTCCCGGAGTGCTCGATGATGTCGGCGGTCCAGTGCTCTAGGTCGAAGCGCTGGCTGGAGTCGCTGAAGTAGATGGTGCCGTCGGCGGCCACCGCAGCGTTGTTGCACACACGCAGACCGTGCTGACCCTTTGCGACCAGGGTGGTCAACTCCCCACCTTGCAGCAGGAGCAGGCCCCTCTCCGCGTCGCAGATGACGATGCCGTCGGGGTGCGACTCGATACCCAGTGGCCGCCCGCCGGTGTCGGCGAGGACCTCGATCTGCCACCCGTCCAGACTCACGCTCACGATCCGGCCGTCCTCCAGGCCGCTGACGATGCGGTCGTTGACGAACAGCGCGTCCTCGGGCCCCGCACCGGGCACGGGGAGGATGTTCAGCGCCGGCAGGTTGAAGGTGGGCGGTTTGGTGGCGGCGCCAGGGGGTTGCCAGGTGGCCGGATCGATCGAGGGTTTGCTCATGGCCCCTATTGTGGGCGAGCTCGGTACGCCGGTGAAGCCAATCCGTTCAACCTCCTGCGCGGGCCCACGGCCAAACGGACGAAAGGTGCGCAAGGGGCAGTGACTCAGCGCCGTAGTTGATCTACGCTGCACGTGCGGGCGGAGACAACCACGGCAGGGAGCCCGCATGCGACGGACCAGGATGGCCATGGCCGGGATTCTGGGCCTCCTAGTTGGCCTTCTTCCCGTGGCCGGAGTGCAGGCAGCGACACACACGATCACCGGCAGGATCACGGTCCCTGTCGGATTCAACGTCCAGTTGGTCAACGTCAATCTCCACGACCAGAACGGCTGGGTCGCCACCACCGCACCCGACGCCTCCGGTGATTACACATTCTCGAATGTCACGGACGGCACCTACACCGTACGCGCGACCGGCAATGGGCTCTCAGATGAGACGACCGGCCCGTTCGCCGTCTCCTCGAGCGTGCGGGGCAAGAACCTTTCGCTGTCGGAATTGTTCACGGTCAGCGGGTCAGTGTCACGCAACGCGACGCCCGTAATGTCCGGCTGGGTCTTCTTCTTCACGTCATGTGATGACGTCCCGATCGCGCAACCACGGGCACAGGCCCCCATCACAGCCGGCAGTTACAGCGCCGAGGTGCCGGTCGGCTCCTACCGGGTGCTGATCGCCGCCGAGATCGACTCGTGGCACAGCGCGAAGACCCAGTGCGGCGACGCGACCGTGGTTGATGTCATTGGCGACATGACGCTGGACCTCAGCGCACTGCCGCCGGCCAGGATAAAGGGAAAAGTGACCTACAAGGGCACGCCTGTTTCGGGCGTCTTCGTCGGCGCCAGGCGATGGGACGGCATCGCATGGAAACAGGTCGCATTCGCCCAAAGCGCCGATGACGGAACCTACACAGTCGGGAATCTGGCACCCGGCACGTACCGGATCCGCTTCGACAGCACGCAATACGGGACCAAACGTCTGCCGGGGCACTACCTGGGAGGGGGCACAGACGTTGGACTCGGCCACGGACATCGTCGTGGAAGCCGGGGCCACGGTGCAGGGAATTGATGCCCTGATGCTGGAAGGCGCCCGCATGTCAGGGACCGTGATCGGACCGACCGGGCCTCGCAAGGGGGCATTGGTCACCATCTACGGCGGGGATGGCAACGCCATCGTCGGTGTGGTCACCGAGCCGGACGGGACCTGGAAGTACGCAGGACTGTGGCCGGGGGCGTACACGCTGAGTTTCGAAGACGCAGATGGATCCAACCGCGAGTTCTGGAACGACAAGCCCGGGGGCGGGGCCGACTCGCTCACCCTCGCGGACCTGGACAACCGGACCGGCCTCGATGCCTGGCTCGGAGGACCCGACCCGTGCGAGTTCCAGAGGAACTGCCCGGCACCACCGCCGGTCGGGCAGAGCCTGAAGGCACCACCGAAGGCATTGAAGCGTGGCAAGCGCGCCCGCCTGGCGCCAAAGACCGCACAGGGCGGCAAGGTCAGTTGGCGGACGACGACCAAGAAGCGCTGCAAGGTCAAGCAGAACAAGGTGCGCGGTTTACAGAAGGGCAAATGCGTCCTACGCGCTTCGTCGCCTGCGAGGGCGGGCTTCCCGGCACTGTCGAAGAGTTACACGATCCGCATCCGTTGATGGACGCTTGCGGGAGTTCAGCTCGCCAACCGAGGCGCCCGCAATTTCACCACCATCGCCTCCATCGCCAACTGCGGGGCCACGTTCATGGCCAGGGCCTGTCGGGCGTCGCGGATGGCGGTGATGCGCAGCAACGTGTCGCTGGCCTGACTCTCATCGGCCATCCGCGCGAGGTCGTTGCGCATCTCCTCGTTGACCAGTTCCACCGGCGCCTCCTGCTGCAGCACCAGCACGTCGCGAAACCACGCCAGCAGATCCACGAGCACGCGGTCCAACTCGTCGCGCACGGTGCGGTTGCGCCGCGCGGTGTGGCGGTCGTCGAGTTCCTTCATCGCGGCCTTGGTCACCCGCTTGACGCCCTTACCCTCGGCACCTGCACCCATCGCCAACATCATGTCGGCGCGTTCGGTCTCCTCGCGTTCGGCCAGCAGCGCTTCGGCATCGGCCTTCGCCGCCTCGACGATGTTGCCCGCAGCAGCCATACAACTGGCCAGGTCCGACAGGTCGCGCATCATGACGAGCACGTCATGGCGGCGGTTGCGCACCGATTCGATCGTGGCCAGCGCGCGGGCCCGGCCGATGTGGCCCATTGAGGCGCGCGCTGCGAAGGCGGCCGTTCCGGCGTCCACCCCCTGGCCCTCCAAAAAAGTGGCAACTGCTGCGGTCGCCGGCGTGCGCAGGCCGATGACCTGGCAGCGCGATCGCACCGTGGGCAGCAGGTCCTCCACCGACGGTGCGCACAACAACCACACCGTGCGGCTCGCCGGTTCTTCGATGCTCTTGAGCAGCACGTTGTTCGCGGACTCGGTCAGTCGGTCGGCGTCCTCGAGCACGATGACGTGCCAGCGCGCGCGGGTGGGGGCCATGTCGGCGCGCGAGACGAGGTTGCGCGCCTCCTCGGTCTTGTACGAGAGACCCTCGGGCCGGACCACTTCGACGTCTGGATGGTTGCCAGCCATCGCCGCGCGGCAGTCGTGGCACTGCCCACATCCGCCGTCAGGGCAGGCCAGGGCCGCACCGAAGGCGATGGCGGCATTCGAACGTCCCGATCCTGGCGGGCCGATGAACAACCAGGCGTGGGTCATCGACGGCCCGGCCGGCTCTGCCGCCGCATCAGCAACGGCCTCGCGCAGCACGTTCACCACATGGTCCTGGCCGACCAAGGAGTCGAAGACGCTCATCGCCATTGCTCCGGCAACGCAGCCCACACCAGGTCGGCCACTTCGTCAACCCCGTGGGAGGCGTCGATGACCGCGTATCGCTGTGGCGCCCGGGCAGCGAGGTCAAGCAGCCCACGGCGCACGCGGGCCTGGAACAACTCCCCCTCGTTCTCCATACGGTCCACTTCACCGTCGCGGGCAGACGAGTGGGTGATGGGCAGGTCCAGCATGATCGTCAGGTCGGGCACGAGGTGATCGGTCGCCCACAGATTGACCCGTTCGACCTCTTCCACCCCGAGACCCCGGGCCACCCCCTGATACGCCAGCGAGGAGTCGACGAAACGATCTGAGACCACAACGGCGCCACGTTCCAGAGCGGGCCGGATGACGCGTTCGACGTGGTCGGCGCGGGCCGCCGCGAACAGCAGCGCCTCACAGCGGGCAGCCATGTCGACGTCGTCGGCCAGCAACAGCACGCGGATCGCTTCAGCGACCGGCGTACCGCCCGGTTCCCGGGTCACAACCACCTCGTGCTTGGCTGCGAGCTTCTCGGCGAGCAACTGCAACTGGGTGGTCTTGCCCGAGCGGTCGACACCCTCGAAGACGACGAACAAACCCCTCACCGTGCCACCTTCTCACGGCCCCCGCGACCGCGTTAGAGGTGCCGCTCTGGCCGGTGTTAAGCCCGCGTCAGCGGCTGTTGGTTAGAGGTTGTGCTGTTGGTTAGCGAATCCACGCGTTGTTTCGCTAACCAACAGCACAACTTCTAACCAGGAGCTGATCGGGCGGAATTGGCGTCGACCGTCATGGGCGCGGTGTCCACGGCCTCGAAGGAGTCCGAGTCGATCGTCTTGAGTTCGTCAAGAAGGGCCTCTGGCCAATGCTGGCTGGTCGCCCCTTGGAAGTACCACCCCGTGCCGTTGTCAGCGACCACCAAACCGTAGCGCTGCATGGCCCGAAGGACGGTGACCGTGTTGGCCGAGTAGCCGGACAGGTCGAAATCGGCGCGCAGCCGGAACCGGGCACCCATCGGCGGCGCGCCCGGGTCGTCGCCGGCCTGGTGGCGGGCTGGCCAGATGTAGCGCGGCGCGGTGACCGGCGCGGTGAACCGGATCGCGTGCGTGATACGCCCGGAGCGGACCTCCGACCACCGCAGCAGGCCGGGCAGGATGGGCAAACCCGCTGCGTCCGCGGAGGTCCAACCATCCGGGCGCAGGGCATTGGAGCGAAGGTTCCAGATCGCCCCGGATCCGGCGCGCCAACCGCTGGCGGTGCGCCGGGTGTTCCACGTCTCGTACAGCCGGCAGCGCCGCGAGTCCACCACAACCGTGTGCCGATCGCTGGCATCCTCGACCCTCGTGCTGGCCCGCAGTGGGTACCGCGCTTGGTCACTTTCGTCGGCGTAGTCGAACCGCACCGGGGTGCGGGCCCGCTTCGAAGTCACCGTGATCGGGATGCCGTACGGCCCGCCGAAGTCGGGGTGCAGTTGCGTGTGGCCGACCGCGTCGAGCCAGGCCGCCGACGACCTGTGCACGGGCAGCCCGTCAACAGCAGTGTTCCAGTAGTTGTCCGCAGGGAAGACCGGACACCCGGCGAGGGTGGCAACGGCCAGAGCTACGGACAGCACTGCTTCATCATCGGCGCTACCGGCCAGCCACGGGGGTACAACCACCCGAACGGGTCACTTGCGCGAGGCGGCCTTCTTGCGCGGGCGCTTCGGCGACGGACCTTTCGCACGCTTCTCACTGATCAGGTCGCTGGCGCGCTCAAGCGTGATGGTCAAGGGGTCGTCGGCCACTCGCAGCGACGCGTTGATCTCGCCGTCGGTCACGTAAGGACCGAAGCGACCCTCCTTGAGCTCGATCTTCTTGCCGCTGATCGGGTCGGTGCCGACCTCCTTGCCAGGCTGCGGCTCCTGGCGGCCGCGGCCCCGCTTCGGCTGCGCGAACAACGCCAGGGCCTCATCCACGGTGCAACTGAAGATGCTGGGCTCGTCGGGCAGTGACCGGGAGTCCTTGCCATGGGTCAGATACGGTCCGTAGCGGCCGTTCTGAGCCATGATCGGCTCGCCGTCCTCCGGGTGCTTGCCGACCTCACGCGGCAGCGACAACAGCCGCAGCGCCTCGTCGAGGGTGATCGTGGTCATATCCATGTCGGAGAAGAGGCTGGCCGTGCGCGGCTTGACGGTCTTGCGCGGTTTCTTGGCGCCCTCGGGCAGTGGCGGCAGGACCTCGGTGACGTACGGGCCGAACCGCCCGGACTTCGTGAGGATCTCGTGACCGGTTTCGGGGTCGGTGCCCAGGACCCGCTCCTCCTTGGGCGCGTTGAGCAACTCGATGGCCTTCTCGGCGGTCAACTCATCAGGGGGCAGGTCGGACGGGACGTTGGCGCGCTTCTCCCCTTGCTCGAGGTACGGACCGAACTTGCCCACGCGCAAGGCGACCTCGCCGTCGATCGGGAAGGTCGAGTTCTCCCGCGGGTCGATCTCCGGCAGCCGCTCGATCATCGGGTGCAGACCGACGAACGTGCCCCCGCGCGGATCGGGCCCGCCGTAGTAGAACGTGCCCAGGACCAGGTTTCGGCTCTGATCGCCGGACGCCACCGTGTCCAGGATCTCCTCGAGCTCGGCGGTGAAGTCGTAGTCCACCAGCGACGCGAAGTGGTCCTCGAGCAGACGAACGACCGCGAACGCCAGCCACGCCGGGACCAGCGCACTTCCGCGCTTGAACACATAACCCCGGTCCAGCAGCGTGCCGATGATGTTCGACCACGTCGACGGCCGGCCGATGCCGCGCTCCTCGAGAGCCTTCAACAACGACGCCTCGGTGTAGCGCGCGGGCGGCTTGGTGCTGTGAAGCTCGGCGTTGAGGGCACGCACATTGACCTCGTCGCCGACAGCCAGACGCGGCAACCGGCGCTGCTCGCCGGAGTCGTCGTCGTCGCGGCTCTCCTCGTAGGCGGCCAGGAAGCCTGGGAACGTCACCACGGTCCCGCTCGCGGAGAAGATCGTGGCGATCCCGTCAGTGGTGCTCGCCGCCAGCCGCAGCGAGGTGGTCGCCACGCGGGCGTCGGCCATCTGAGAGGCGACCGTGCGCTTCCAGATGAGGTCGTACAGCGCCAGCTCGTCGGGGTTGAGCTCACCGGACACCTGCCCGGGAGTGCGGAAGGACTCACCGGCGGGCCGGATCGCCTCATGGGCCTCCTGCGCGTTCTTGACCTTGCGGTCGTAGGTGCGCTTGGGCCCGGGGAACAAGTGGTCCTCGCCGTACAGGGACGCGGCTTGCGCACGGGCGGCGTGGATCGCGGTCGCCGACAGCGTCGTCGAGTCGGTACGCATGTAGGTGATGTACCCGCGCTCGTACAGGCCCTGGGCCACACGCATGGTGCGCTGACCGCCCCAGCGCAGTTTGCGGGAGGCCTCCTGCTGCAGCGTCGAGGTCATGAACGGCGGGGACGGCCGGCGCGTGCCCGGCTTCTCCTCCACGGAGTCGACGGTCATGGTCGAGTCGGTCAGGCCTTCGACGATGCTCTGCGCGGTGGCGAGTTCCAGGTGCCGGACGTCGGCCTTCTTGAGCTCACCGCGGTCGTTGAAGGAGTCGCCACGAGCGATGCGCTTGCCGTCGACGTGGGTAAGCGTCGCGGTGAAGCTTCCCGGGTCGACAAGCGCCTCGATGTCGGCGTAGTCGGCGCGCACGAAAGCCATCCTGTCGCGCTCACGATCCACGACCAAGCGCAGCGCCACGGATTGCACCCGCCCGGCGGACAGGCGCGGCATGACCTTCTTCCACAGCACCGGTGACACTTCGTAGCCGTACAACCGGTCCAGGATGCGGCGGGTCTCCTGGGCGTCGACGAGGTCCTTGTCGAGCTCGCGGGTGTTCTGCAGCGCGCCTTGGATGGCGTCTCTGGTGATCTCGTTGAACACCATGCGCCGCACCGGGATCTTCGGCTTGAGAACCTCCATCAGGTGCCAGGCGATCGCCTCACCTTCGCGGTCCTCGTCAGTGGCCAGCAGCAGCTCATCGACGCCGGCCATCTTGTCCTTGAGTTCCTTGACGCGTGCTCGTTTGTCGGCGTTGACCACGTAGATCGGGTTGAAGTTGTTCTCGATGTCCACCCCGAGGCGCGCCCACGGCTCACCCTTGTACTTGGCGGGGATGTCGGCGGCTCGATCGGGCAGATCGCGGATGTGCCCGACACTGGCCGTCACCTCGAAACCGTCGCCGAGGTAGCCCTGAATCGTCTTGGCCTTTGCGGGAGACTCGACGATCACAAGACGGCGCACTGTGTTGGCGGGCATGGTTTCCTTCCGTTTCGTCCCCATGATGCGGGTACGAATCGGCACAGTACGACGCCGGGGGGTCGTTGCGCGAGGTGAGCGGGTCGGGCCAGCACGCCGCCGTTGCGAAGTTAGCGGGACACGCCAGCGTGTCGGAGTGACTTCGCGACAGCCCGCGGCCAGCCGGCGTTCATCCCCTGTTCGGAGTGAAAACCTCGCCGAAAACGCCCTTCAACAGGACCTCGACCAATGGCGCGGGCGAGGCCTCGAGCAGGGCGTTGACCCCGGCCATTTCCTCGGGCAGCGCAACCGGTCCGCCCTGGCCCTTGAACCCTGCCAACTGCATCAGCCCATCGATCGTGGCATCGTCGAGCGCGGCCACATCGATACTCGCGGCCGCTGCCGCGAGGTTCGGGTCGATGTCGGCGCGGCCCTTGCCGGTCGCGGCCGCCGTGGCCTCGCGGAGCACCTCCAGCAACTCGTCGGCCCGGTCGGCGATACCGGCAGCGACTGTCAAGTGGATGTTCGTCGGACCACCTCGGCGAGCCGGTTGTACCTGCAGGGACCACCCGAGTCTGTGCGCCTCGTCGGCCACGATCCGCACATCGGGACCCTCGGGCGCGCCGGTGTCACCGACGCAGACCAGCGACGCCTCCGGGGCGACCACCACGTCCAAGCCCGGGATCTGCTCCACTGCCTCGGCGATGTGCAAGGCCCCGGCCCGCGACTTCAGCGCCAACTCCCGAAGCCCCTCCCGGCCCAATAGGTGCAGCACTGCCCAGGCCGACGCGGCCGGTGCCACCGACCTGCTGGACAGCAGCGTGTTGTTGATCAACGGGTAGCCGGGCCAGGCCGCGTCGGAGAAGAAGTGGTACTGCACGCAGGTGGGGATTGGCGCTGAGCAGTATGGACACACCCTTGGGCGCGTAGCCGTACTTGTGCAGGTCCATCGACGCCGACGTCACGCCAGGGATGCTCATGTCGACCGGTGGCCGGCCTTCGGCCTGCAGGATGAAGGGCAGCGCCCAGCCCCCGATGCACAGGTCGAGGTGACACAGGATGTCGCGTTCTGCTGCCGCCGCTGCGATCTCCTCGGCGGGGTCGATCACGCCGTGGGCGTAACTGGGCGCCGACACAACCGCCAGCACTGTGCGGTCCGACATGGCTGCCTTCATCGCAGTCACATCGGCCTTGAAACCGGCGTCAACGGGGATGTCCACCACTTCGACATCGAACAGCCAAGCCCCCTTGCGAAACGCCGAGTGTGCTGTCACGGGCAGCAGCATCTGCGGGGTGCCCTGGCCACCGTTGCGCCGGAAGCGTTCCCGCGCGCCGAGCACCGCCAGCATGCACGATTCGGTGCCCCCGCTGGTCACGGTTCCAACCGCCTCGGGACCGCCGCCATGTAGGTCCAGCGCGGCGCCCACCAGGTCGTTCTCGATGGCCGCGATGCTGGGGAACGCCGTCGGGTCCAAGCCGTTGCGCCCCCAAGCTGTCGCCGCCGCAGCCGCGGAGACCTCGCGCAGTTGCTCGTTGCCGGACTCGAAGTGATAGCTCGTCGCCTTGGTGAAATCCAGGTCCAGCGAGCGTAATTGGGCCAACGCGGCCAGGATCTCGTCGGCGGGAAGTCCCTGCTCAGGAAGCGGCGGCAGTGTCATGTGATCCTCGCAATTCATCGAGTCGGTTCTCGGTCAGGTCGTACTTGAACAAAGTCGGCAGGCTCAGCAGCATCATGAGCGCGGGGAACAGGGAGAACGACAAGACGATCCCGGTCAGCGCACTGGACGGCTGGGTCACGGTCTGGTCGCCCTCGCTGGAGATGAAGCCGGTCACGGCCAGGATGAGGCCCACGACTGCCGGGCCGAGGGCCAGCGACACGGTCTCCCCGGCGGCCCAGACCCCTGTGAACACGCCCGCGCGCTGGCTGCCGTGGATCGCCGCATCGGCCGACACCGCGTCCGGGAGCATCGCCAAGGGGAACATCTGCATGCCCGCGTACGCAATACCGACCATCGCCACGAGTCCGTAGATGGCGGCATCGGGAAGGCTTTGGCTGAAGAACAAGCCGATCGCCGCGATCAGGAAGATCCCACTGGCCATCAGGAATCCGCGGTGCTTACCGACACGACGAGCCGTGATCGACCACAGCGGCATGACCAGGATCGCTGGCGCCACCAGGCACACGAACAGAATGGTCTGCTCCAGTTCACCGCCGCCGAGGATGTAGGTGGCCAGGTAGGGAACCGCGGCGAGCATCGCGCCGACACCGAGCGCCTGGCATACGAATGTGACCCCAAGCAGCAGGAACCAACGGTTTTCGCGCACAGCCGCGACCCGCTCCTTGAAGCTGGGTTCGGTCTCGGCCTGCGTGTATGACTTCGTCTTGCGCAGCATCGCCCAACAGACCACGGTCGAGACCACCAGCAGCACACCGACCACCACACCCATGCCCGCGTACCCGACCCGTCCGGAGCCGAACGCGTTGACCAAGATCGGGGCCCCGGCACCGAACAGCAGGATCGACAGGGTCAGGAACACGATCCGGATGCTCATAATCCGCGTGCGCTCGCTGTAGTCGTCGGTGAACTCCGCAGGCATCGCCAGGTAGGTGACCTGGAAGGTGGCGAACCCAGTGATAGCGAACAGGAAGAACACGCCCACCCACAGAGCGGCGGCATTGCCTTGCAGGGCCGACGGTGCTGCGAAGGTGAGCGCGAACATCGGCCCGATGATCAGCCCGCCCACCAGCAGCCATCTGACGCGGCTGCCGCGGCGCAACATCGTCTTGTCGGACAGGCCTCCCATGACCGGGGCGATGATCACGTCCCAGGCCTTGGGGATGAACACGACCAGACTCGCGACCGCAGCTGCGACCCCGAGCACGTCGGTCAAGTAGAACAGGAGGACTAGACCGGGGACCGTTGCGAAACCTCCGGTGCCGAAGGAACCGAAGGCGTAACCGAACCGCTGACCCGACGTGAGCCGTTGTGCCATGGGGCCCAGTATCGTCCGACTGCAGGTGTCGTTGCCGCGCCAAGCGCGACAATGGAAGCGGGGTGGTCCACATGGCTACTTTGCAGAACGTGCGGCGCTGGACGGTGGCGGCGTTCCTGATGCCGCTGACATACGTGGTCTGGTTCTGGGTCGTGTTCGCCTTGGGGTACTGGGTGACCGACATGTTCGACGCGTACCCATCCACAGATGTCCCGCTGATCCGCACCGGGCTGGCAGGCGTGATCGCTGCCGCGGTCTACGGACTGGTCTGTGGGCTTCCGGCCTGGATCGGAGTGTGGCTGGCCGTGAAAGCCAGGCGGGCCGGGGCTGGAGTCAGCGCGATAGCCGCCCTGGCGCTGGACCTGCTGATCGCCGTTGGCATGTTCGCCCTCGCGTTCACCTGATCCGTCCGAAGTCGCACGCCAGAGCCGCGGCCACGATGGTGTCGATGTAGTCCAGAACGGGTGGGCAGACGACCTCCGGTTCGAGATGAGCATCGGCTCCGGTGGTGTCGAATCGAAGCCGTAATTCCAGGTACGGCCGGTAAACCAGCCCGGCTCGCAGGGTGCGCTTGAGCCGCTGATCGGGAACCAGCAGCAACAGCGGTCTGATCAGATTGCGGAACAGCGCCGGGGGGACGCGCACTGGTGCACGTCGGTTCAACTGCCGGAAGACCCTCGGGAACACCTGGCCGGTGGTGGTGTCACGCCTGGGCCCGGCCGCCAGATGGAACGTACTGCCGAGTGTCTGCGGGTCTTGCGACAGCGCCAGAATGGCGTCGGCGACGAAGTCCACGGGCACGATGTCCAAGCGGCAGTCCGGGTCGTACGGGATGACCGGCAGGCGGCCACGGGCGATCACCTTGAGGGGCCAGTAGAGGACCTTCCATGCCCCGGTCGCTCCCGTGCGTGAGTCGCCCACGACGATCGATGGCCGGTGCACGGCGATGGGCAGTTCAGCCATCGCCTCTCGCAGCAGTTGTTCGGACTCGTACTTGGTCTGCTCGTAGGTGTTGTGGAAACCGGCGTCATGTTCGAGGTCCGACTCCATGATCAGCCCGGTGCGCTTGCCCGCGACGTAACAGGTGGACACAGCGTCGATGCGGTGCAAACGCGGCATCGTTCGGCACGCGTCGAGCACGTTGGCGGTCCCGGCGACATTGATCTGCCGGGCCTCTTCCAGTGGGAGGTCGAACGACACCGTGGCCGCGCAGTGGATCACGTGGGTCACCGTGACGAGGTCTTGCGCGTCCACCCCGAGGCCCGGCTCGGTGACATCACCGTTGAGCGCGATCAGCCTTGACGGATCAATGGCGTTGTCTTGGGCAAGTCGCTCAAGGCGGGCTGCAGCCGACTGGTCCTCACTCGGCCGGATCAGGCACAGGACCAGGTCGAACCGCGGGTCGGCGCCCGCCCGTCGTAAGACCTCCCTGCCGACCATCCCGGTTGCACCGGTGAGTAGCAGGACGCGCTTCACAGACGTTGCGCGATCCCACGAACGAGCCGACGCAATGCAGTTGGCTCCTGCTTGAGGAACAAGCTCGGTTCAACGAGTTCGAGTTCGGCCAGCAGCGGCTGGTTGTGGTCGTCGCGGATGAGGTCGATGCGCGCGTAGAGCAGCTCGTGGGGGATGTCGGCGATGACCGCCTCAGCC
This sequence comes from uncultured Actinomycetota bacterium, assembly GCA_963818505.1. Classification (GTDB taxonomy): domain Bacteria; phylum Actinomycetota; class Actinomycetes; order S36-B12; family UBA10799; genus JADKAV01. Next base: position 995,737 of record CAWFSJ010000005.1, on the reverse strand, counting down.
AGCTCCCGCTCCTCGTGCGCGATGGGGATCGCCTCCGACACACTCTCGACGGCGTCACCGAGTCGGGGGCTCTTGCGCACGCTGTGGGTCAGTTCCTCGTCGATCCAGATAAGGGACCTTTCGCCGTACTCCTCAACCGAGGCCATGTAGGGCTGGACCATCACCTCCCGATCGGTGGTCAGATCCCGCCAGAAGTTCAGTGCCACCTCGGTCGTGGGGTCCGTGATGCGATCAGTGAGGAACGACCCTGCCCCGACCACAGGTTTGGCAACCACATCGCGCCAACCGCGGTCGGCCATGAGGTCGGCCAGCTCCACATGCTCGCCCACGCCCAGCCAAGCCGTCGGAACCACCGGCACCCCCTGCTTGGCCAACTGCCGCAGGTACCCCTTGTGCGTGTTCCAGTGGACGACCTCCACCGGGTTGAACAGGTGCGTGACAGTGCCGGCGCGAACCGCCCATTCCAGGAACTCGTCGAGGTGGTCGATGTAGTTCCACGCCGATCGCAGCACCGCCATTGGGTAAGCCGACCAATCCACCGACGGGTCATCCCAGGCGACTAGATGGGGTTCAAGCCCCGCTTCGGTCAGGGCGTCGAGCAGTAGTTGCTCATCAAGGTCTTCTTCGGGCATTTGTTGGCAGGTGACGATGGCTACGCTCACAGGCCCACTCTTGTCCATGGGCCGGTCATGAGGCAACGCCGGTGTGCGGGTGGCGGTCCCGGGGCCCACCCGGCCTGCCGCCAGCCCCTGCCGCCCTCGCCCCTGCCGCCCTCGCCCCTGCCGCCCTCGCCCCTGCCGCCCTCGCCCCTGCCGCCCTCGCCCCTGCCGCCCCTCGTTAGAGGTTGTGGTCCTCGTTAGCGAATCAACGCGTGGATTCGCTAACCAACAGCACAACCTCTAACCAACAGCACAACCTCTAACGCGGGCGGAACGCGGGCTGGGCGCGGCGGAACGCGGGCTGGGCGCGGCAGAAACGCGGGCTGGGCGCCGGCTGGGCCTTCGGCCGCCGGCCGGACCTGCCACCGAACGCAAGCGACCCCCGCCCGGTTGAACCGGTGCGGGGGTCGCGAGGGTGATGCAGATCAGGCGCTGCTGGTTGCGATCTCCTCGGGGCTCACCGCGATCGGGCGCCGCTTGGTGATCACAACGGCCGCGACCACGATCGCGAGCGCTCCCAGGGAGATGACCCAACGCAGGGCGTTCCCGTCCAGGAACATCGACACCACGGCCGGGGCGATCAGCAACGAGACCAGGTTCATGACCTTGATCAGCGGGTTGATGGCCGGACCGGCGGTGTCCTTGAACGGGTCGCCGACGGTGTCGCCGATGACGGTCGCCTCGTGCGGCTCGGAGCCCTTGCCGCCGTAGTTGCCGTCCTCAACGAACTTCTTGGCGTTGTCCCAAGCCCCACCGGAGTTGGACAGGAACACCGCCATCAAAGCGCCGGTGGCGATGGTGCCCGCCAGGAACGAACCCAGCGCGCCGATTCCCAGACCGAAGCCCACGGCGATCGGGGTGAGAATGGCCAGCAGCCCCGGCGTGCTCAACTCACGCAGCGAGTCGCGGGTGCAGATGTCGACAACCTTGCCGTACTCAGGCTTCTCGGTGCCCTCCATGATGCCGGGGTGCTCCTTGAACTGCCGGCGCACCTCGAAGATGATCGCGCCCGCTGCACGGGTCACGGCGTTGATCGCCAAGCCCGAGAAGAGGAAGACAACCGAGGCGCCGATGATCAGTCCGACCAGGTTGCGCGGGTTGGAGATGTCCAGGATGCCCAAGTACTGCGAAGCGTCGAGAACACCCAGACCCGCCAGCGCATCGCCGGCGTCGGCGGTCGCCTGCACAACGGCGTCGCGGAACGACCCGAACAGCGCCGTGGCCGCGAGGACCGCGGTGGCGATGGCGATGCCCTTGGTGATGGCCTTGGTGGTGTTGCCCACCGCGTCGAGGCTCGTGAGCACCTGCGCGCCCTCGCCCTCGACGTCGCCGGACATCTCCGCGATGCCCTGGGCGTTGTCCGAGACCGGCCCGAAGGTGTCCATCGCGACGATGACGCCGACGGTGGTCAGAAGACCGGTACCGGCCATGGCCACAGCGAACAGGCTCAGCGTGATCGACCCGGAGCCGAGCAGGAAAGCACCGTACACAGCAGCACCGATCAGCAGTGCCGAGTAGACCGCGGACTCGAGGCCCAGCGAGATGCCGGACAGGATGACAGTCGCCGGTCCGGTCAGCGAGGTGCGCGCGACGTCGTCGACCGGCTTGCGGTTGGTCTCGGTGAAGTAACCGGTCAACTGCTGGATGGCAGCGGCCAGGATGATTCCGATGAGGACCGCCGCGATCACCAGGAAGCGCGGGTTGATGACCTCGAGGGTGGTGATGTCGAGGTTGAGGCGGCTCTGGACAAGCTCGAAGTCGGTCAACTTGACCAGACGGTCCGGCAGCCAGATGAACGCCGCGATCGCGACCAGGATGGCCGAGATGATCGCGGAGATGAAGAAGCCGCGGTTGATGGCGCTCATGCCGGAGCGGTCGTTGGGACGCGGGGAGACCGCGAAGATACCGATGATCGCGGTGATGACGCCGATGGCGGGAACGACCAGCGGGATGACCAGCCCGAGGCTGCCGAGTGCGGCCTGCCCCAGGATCAGGGCCGCAACCAGGGTCACGGCGTAGGACTCGAACAGGTCCGCGGCCATACCGGCACAGTCACCCACGTTGTCGCCGACGTTGTCTGCGATCGTCGCTGCGTTACGGGGGTCGTCCTCGGGGATGCCCTGCTCGACCTTGCCGACCAGGTCGGCGCCGACGTCAGCGGCCTTGGTGAAGATACCGCCGCCAACACGCATGAACATGGCAAGCAGAGCCGCTCCGAAGCCGAAGCCCTCAAGGACCTTGGGTGCCTCGCCCTTGTAGACCAGCACCACGATCGCCGCGCCCAGCAAGCCCAGGCCGACGGTGAACATGCCCGCCACACCGCCGGTGCGGAAGGCGATACGCATGGCCTTGGTCTCGCCACCCTTGCCCTCGCGGGCTGCGGCAGCAACGCGGACGTTGGCGCGCACAGCCAGCCACATTCCCACGTAGCCGGTCACCGCTGAGAAGACCGCGCCGACGAGGAAGAAGATGGATCGACCGATCTTCTCGTTTGTTGTCTCAGCCGGCAGCAGGAACAGCACGAAGAAGACGATGACGGCGAAGACGCTGAGCGTGCGGAACTGTCGGCTCAGATATGCAGCCGCCCCCTCCTGGACCGCCTCGGCGATGCTCTGCATGTTTTCGGTGCCCTCGCTGGCGGCGAGTACCTCGCGAACGAGTAGTCCCGCCACGACCAGCGCCAGCAGCGCGATGAGCGCTACGACGATGACCGTGGTGTAACTACCGCCCGTCAAGGTCACTACGCTCGCGGCAGTGCCTGCAGACATGTGTGTTACTCCCTAGGTTCATTCAGACCGGCGGGCATAGGCCCCCCCGGGTCATGGATGGCGCCGACCCCTCCCAGGACCGACCGTTGGGCGCGAGTCTACCTGTGGGTAACTTACGTCCCCCTTACAGGTCCCAGCGTCTGGCTAAACCACCCAGGACATACGGACCGTGTGCGCGCCGTCGGCGGTTTCGAGCACATCCACACGGGCTGTCATTCCCTGGATCAAAGCCATGGCCATCGCTGTGTCGGGGTCGTCGGAGCCCGCACCGACCCGGTCCACAACCTCAACCTTCAGGTCTGTGCGCTCGTCGATGATCACCAGATCCACCGGTTCAACGCGGCTGGCCCGAACGTGGCGTTTGACGGCCATTCCCACCGCCTCGCCCACAGCCTGGCGCACGTAATAGACGTCATCCTCGTCAAAGCCGGCCTGTCGCGCCGCTGAGACCGCGACCAGCCTCGCGATCCTGACCTGGTCAGGTCGAGCGGGGATCGACAAGCGGCAGGTGGCCATCAGCCGAGCGCATCCTTCACGGACCCGAAGATGCCTACGTGCTGATCCACGCCGGTCAGCCTGAAGATCTTCGTGATCTTGTCGGAGTCGCTGACCACGCGCAGCTCCCCACCCGTTTCCCGAAGGGCCGCAACCGCAGCGACCATCACCGACAACCCGGTCGAATCCATGAAGTCGACTGGACTCAGGTCGACCACGACCAGATCCGCACCGGACTCGATGACGCGCTCAAGTTCCGCGGTGAGGATCGGTGCCGTGTGCAGATCCAGTTCATCCCCGTGCCCAACCGTGACAACCGATGCCGCGCCGATCTTCTCGGTGCTGACCTGCAGGTCCATCTCGCCTCCTGAATGCCTGCGGGTAACTCTGCCAGACAATCCGCATCGAGACCTCACGGCGACCGCTCATGGGGGCCCGGCGCGCGCCATCGCCGAAACCGGGCCAACAGAGCCCGGCAACCCGGGGACGTCCACGGAGACCGTCACCAAATAGTCGGCGCCCTGCTCCGAGCAGGACTGCAACACTGCCCGGTTCTCCTCTGCGACGGCCTGCGCGACGGCGCAATCCTGAGCCGAAGCTGCCGCGAGGGCGGCGAGGTCGGCCGCTGTGGACGCGACGCCACGGGCAGCCAGTACACGCAGTACGGCGCCACCCAGCAGCACCATCGCCATCGTCAGGCCCAGCACGGAAACCAGGAAGATCGTCGCAGAGCCACGCTGCCTAGTCATGTTCCACCGGCGTGGCAGCCTTGCCCGTGATGGTGAACTGCGGAAGCACCCCCACTCCCCCGGCCGATTGCTCAACCTGTACGTGCACGATGTCCGCCTCGGTCCATACCGAGATCCGAGCTTGCGGCAGTGACTCCTGAACCTTCGCGACCACGATGGGCTGCGACTCCCCCCTTGCCAGCAGCCGAGCCGCGACCCTGGCGGCCTCCTGACCCCGTGCCGCCTGCGCCCCGACCGCGGTGAGTGTGACCAGACCGAGAAGCAACGGCACCACAGCAAGCAGGCCGACGGCGAACTCCGCAGTCACCATCCCCCGGTCCTGCGCGCGAGCGCGGTGGTGCGGAGCGCCCGCACCACCGCCGCGCACGTTCGCGGATCTCACAGGACGAACGAGAATGCCTTCTCGATGACCTGCCCCAGAAGTTGCTGCACATCCGGGGAACTGAGCAACTTCACCAGGATCCCGCCGAAACCACAGGCGGCAACCGTTCCAACCGCGTACTCGGCGGTGGACATCCCTTCCTCAGACATCAGGCGTGACACGACAGCCTCCATTGAGTACCTCCTTGATGGGTTGCTGCACCTCGAGTGAGGCGCCTTCTCACAGTGACGAATCCGTACGACACCGGAAAGGCCCCGGCCACGATCTGTGGACGGTTCGGCCGACTGTCCACAGCCGAAGTTCAGAAGAGGTCCTTCAGCAGCGAGCCGACGATCGGCACCACCGCCACCACCACGAACGCAGGCAGAAAGCACAAGCCCAGCGGGGCCACGGCCTTGACACCCAGTCCGCGCGCGCGACGTTCCAACTCGGCCGTTCGGTCCCTTCTCATCTGATCGGCACCAGCAGCCAGTGCACGAGCTGCGCCGGCCCCCGATTCGACGCTGCGCAACAGAACCCGGCCCACGGCAGCCAGCGAGGGCTCGTCCAGCATCTCGGCCAAGGTGTCCGAGTAGGCCGAACCGAGCCAATGTCGGGTGACAGCACGCCGGAGCACTGCCCTCATCGGTTCACCGAAGGCATCGGCGACCACCTCCATGGCCGTCCACAGTTCCGCCCCCGCGGCAAGGCAGGCCGCCAGGCAGTCGACAGCGTCGGGTGCCTGCCTGGCGATCTGCTTGGCCCGGCCCCCGTCGCCGGAGCCCACCTGTTGCAGTGCCCACCGAGCACCGGCCGCACACACAACCCCGGCCAGGGCCCCGCCCAGACCTCCCACAACCACCGCGATGCCAGCTCCGAGCACCAGGGCAGCGACATCGCTGGACCTGCCGCGCGCCACGACCGCGTCGGACGACCACGCCAGCCGCCGCCGGCTCAACGGTGTCAGCAACAGGAACATCCCGGCGCCGAGCATGAACAACGGCAGCGCGCTCACAGCTGCGACTCGATCGACGTCACCATCTGTCGCATCCACAGCAGGCCAGCGGTGTCGAGCAGCACGGCGATACCCAGGCATGCCCAACCGATCGGTCCGCCGAGCAGGAAGCCGATGGGATCCGCGCCCATCAGCATGCCCATCCCCACGCCCACCAGCGGAAGCACCGCGAGGACCCGGACGGTGCCCCGGGGTCCGGCCAGTTGCGCGGCGATCTCAGCGCGCAGCCGATCGGCCTGGGTGGTCGAGGCCACCAGACGGTCCAGCGCCGCAGCCATGGCCGCCCCGGAACCCTCACTGACCTGCCAGACCGCAGCCAGCGAAAGCAGCAGAGGATCTGCCGAGGCCCTCTCGCGCAGAGCAGCGGGAACGTCGCCACCCATGCGGCACACCGCCACCGGTTCACGCAACCAAACCGGGTCCGAACACCCGGCAACGGCCCGCTCAAAGGCTGCACGCAGAGGGCAACCACCGGCCAGTTCATCGCGAAGTGCAGCCAGGACCTCGGGCACCGGGGAGGGAGCGCGCCGCCGTCTGGCGAGCAGATGCGTAAGCGAGGGCAAGGACCGTGTAAGCACCCGGTGCCGCGCACCGAAGGGCAACATCAGCAGCACACCGGTGGTGATCAGGACAAGCGCCGTCACACGAACAACTCGTCGCGGGCGGGCCCCGCTTCAACCCGGTCATCACGGAAGTGCACGGCAGGCACGCACGTGACCAAACCGTCGGTGCCACGCAGCAGGACGCTGATGCCACTGACCAATCGCCGCTGTCTTCGTACTACGTGAATGACGGCGTGCAGACCCGCACCCACCTGGGCGTGCAAGCCGCTGCGGTTGAGCCCCGCGGGCAGCGCGAGCGACTCGAGTCTGGCCGGGACGTCCTGGGCACTGTTCGCGTGCACAGTCCCGCAGCCTCCCTCGTGTCCCGTGTTCAGCGCCGCAAGAAGATCGACCACCTCCCCGCCCCGGACCTCGCCGACGACCACTCGGTCCGGGCGCATGCGCAATGCCTGGCGCACCAGATCGCGCATGGTGATGGCGCCCGATCCCTCGGTGTTGGCGGGGCGCGATTCGAGCCGGATGACGTGCGGGTGGGCAGGCTGGAGTTCGGCGGAATCCTCCACGACCACGATCCGCTCGTGGACATCGACGGCCGAGAGCAACGAGTTCAAAAGGGTGGTCTTACCCGATCCCGTGCCGCCGGAGATCAAGAAGGCCACACGTCGGTCGACGATCTCGCGGAGCAGGGGCAGCGCGCTTCGACTGACCATGCCGGTGTCCACGAGTTCATCCATCGTGAAGGCGTGGCGCCTTGGAATCCGCAGTGACAGGCAGGTGCCTTGTGGACTCAGCGGCGGGATGATCGCGTGTAGCCGGATCCCGTTGGGTAGCCGCGCATCCACGAAGGGCATGCTGTCGTCGAGTCTGCGCCCAGCGTCCCCCGCCAGGCGCTGGGCGAACCTGCGCACGGCCGCCTCGTCGGAGAAGCGCAACCCGGTGAGTTCCAGCCCCTGCCCAGCATCCGTCCAGACCTGTTCGTGACCGTTGACCAGGACATCAGTCGTCCCCGGGTTGCGGACCAACGACTCAAGTACGCCCAACCCCGAGATCTCTGTGCGCAGCGACGCCACGACCTCCACGATCGCGGTCTCGGGCAGGACCATCCCTTCTGCCTTCAGTGCCTCGGTCACCGACACGGCCGTGGGGGTCCATCCTTCGTTGGCCAAGCGCCGGCGCACCCGGTCCACGAGTCCGCTCACCCGAGCACCTCCGCCAGGATCCCCGCACCGGCTCGACCTAGCGGAGTGCGGGCACGAGCCCCTGGCGCCTCCCCGCGTTCCAGTCGTTGATCAAGGCCCCGATCGGCAGCGACCGCCGCGAGAACCGGCAGACCCAGCGCCTGCCCGATGTCCGCGCTGGACAGCCCGCCCGGGTTCGGGCCGCGCACCACGACCTCGCACATCGACAACTCGTGGCGCGCCAGCAGACGCCTGGTGGCGTGTACGGACCGGACGTCGGCGGGGACCAGCAGAAGGACCCGGTCACACCTGGCCAAGGCCTCCCGTTGGAAGTCAGCGGTGGCCCGGCCGAGATCGAGCACGGTGACCGGCGCGCACAACCGGGCCGCATCCACGACAGCACCGGCCACACCCTCGGGCAAGTGCGCGCCAGCCGCTGCGGACCACCCGAGCACCCGGATCCCGTCGACGAAACCCACGGCGGACTCCAGCCAGTGGCTGGGGATGCGACCCTCACCGGAGCGCACGAGATCCCAGGTGAGTCCCTGCTCGCGGTCGCGGCCGAGGATCACTGCGATGCCGCAGCCCAAGGGGTCAAGGTCGAGCAGGAACGGTGCTCGCCCGCTCTTGGCAGCGCGAACCGCCAAGGCCGCGGCGAACACGGATGCGCCCGCCCCACCGCGCCCGCCGAGCACTCCGATCACTTTGCCCGCAGCCACGGGGGCTTGACCGTTGACCGACCCCCGCAGCCGATCGGTCAGCCAGCCGACCGGCCCGGGCGAGGCGATGACGGCGTCGGCTCCCACCTCGAACGCCCGCCTCCAGTGGTGCTCACCGACCTCACCGAACACCACCACGTCACCACGGTGCGGAAGTCCAGATGCCGCCACGGCGTCCAGGACGTCCGGGCCCAGGACGACCAGACGGGCGCGCGTCCAGGCCCCGGTGACCTGCTGCGGGTCTCGAGCCACCTCCACGCCTGCACCGCCGGCCGAGGCCAGCGCCAACAGATGGTCGACAAGTTCAGGTTGATCACTGAGCACCAGGAGGTCGAGCACACTGCCCAGCGTTGCCGCAATCCGGGCCGGGGTGCGCAGCGCGCGGCAATCTGTGGATGAGCCAGTTGGCGTTATCCCCAGGAAAGGGAAGGCCCCCGCAGGGGGGGATGCGGGGGCCTTCGGCCGATTATTGGGGGGAAAAATCGGCCACGCGCCCTATTAGGGCACCCTCACTATCTCTCGCCCGACCGTTCGATGCAAGCCTTGCGCGACCTACCTTGACATTCTCTTGACAAATCGTCCGAAGGTGCCATGCCGGGTACGGACACCGAAGTCCGGTTAAGGGCCCTATGTAACGATTGGCAGCGTGACAACTCGCGCAGCGGCGTTCTTCGACCTCGACAAGACGATCCTTGCCAAGTCCAGTTCGCTGGCGTTCGCAAAGCCCCTGTACGACGGCGGCCTGATCGGTCGTTCTGACGTTTTGAAGAGCGCCTACGCCCAGCTCGTCTACCTGACCTCCGGTGCCGACCACGACCAGATGGAGCGCATGCGTCTGTACCTCTCCGAGTTGTCCAAGGGCTGGCCGGTCGACCAGGTGAAGGCAGTGGTCGCACAGACCCTCGACGGGATCGTCGACCCCATCGTCTTCCACGAGGCCATCCAACTGATCGGCGAACACAAGGCCGCCGGGCGCGATGTCATCATCATCTCGTCCTCGGGGACCGAGATCGTCGAACCGATCGGCGAGCGACTCGGCGTTGACAAGGCCTTGGGCACCCAGATGGTGATCGAGGACGGCGTCTACACCGGGGAGATCCTGTTCTACGCATACGGAACGGGCAAGGCCGACGCGATGAGGGTCCTGGCCGAGGAGGAGGGCTACGACTTGAGCGCGAGCTTCGCCTACAGCGACTCCTACACCGACCTGCCCATGCTGGAGGCAGTCGGACATCCCTACGCCGTCAACCCGGACGAGCAACTGCGAAGGGTGGCACGCGAGCGGGTCTGGCCGATCCTCGAGTTCGCCAAGCCGGAGGCGATGCAGCGCAACATCAGCCGCGAACAGAAGGCAAGTGCCGCAGGTGCTGCAGCCGCGACCGTTGCGCTCGGGCTGGCCTGGTACGTGCGCTACCGCAAGGGCCGCTGACTTCTAACCCAGCGATAGCCGCAACGGCATTGCGGCGTCCCCTCGCACTGATGTGCGGGTGGCCAGGATCTGATGCAGTTGGATCCGGTTGCGGGCGAAACCCCACTTGCTCGCCGCCAGATACAGCCGCCATACACGGGCCTTGCGCACCCCGACCTCCTGGACGGCCTCGTCCCAGTGGGACTCCAGGTTCTCCAGCCAGAAACCAAGCGTCATGGCGTAGTGCACTCGCAGGTTCTCCTCGTGCTGCACCTCAAGGTTCTGGCGTTCGATGGCGTCGACCAGGGTCCCGACGTGCACCAACTCCCCGTCGGGGAACACGTATCGATTGATGAACCCGTTGCGGGTGTAGGTCCTGGCCGCAGGATCCGTCCGGGTGATGCAGTGGTTGAGCAGCCGCCCCCCATCGACCATCCGGGACCGCAGGAAGCCGAAGTAATCGGGGTAGTTGGCTTTGCCGATGTGCTCGGTCAGACCGATCGATGCGACGCGATCGAAGCCCGTCTCCGGGACGGCCCTGTAGTCGCTGTGCCGGATCTGGACGAGCTGCTCCAGGCCGGCCTCGGCGACCGCTCGCTGGCCCCAGCGTGCCTGCTGTTCGGACAAGGTCACGGCGATGACCTCGACCCCGTAGTTGGCCGCAGCGTGCAGGGCGAAGCCACCCCAGCCGCACCCCGTGTCCAGCACTCGCATCCCCGGTTCCAGACCCAACTTGCGGCAGACGAGGTCGAACTTCTCCACCTGCGCGTCTTCCAGCGAAGCCCGCTCGTCCGTGAAGACCGCGCAGGTGTAGGCCATGGTCGGGCCGAGAACCCACTCGTAGAAGCGGTTGGAGACGTCGTAGTGGTGGGAGATCACTTCCGCATCACGGCGGCGGCTGTGCTTGCTGCCCGACTGCTGGACCTCCTCCGGCGGCGGTGGCGGCTTCTGCAGCACGTACGGGGCGAAGTGACGGGCGATTCGCAACTTCTCCTTGAGCGGGACCTCGCGGATCGCGGCCGTGGCGAGCCGGTCGAAAGCGGTGTACAGGTCGCCGGACACATCGAGGTCGCCGGCGACATAGGCCCTCGCGACGCCCAACTGCCCGGGGGCCCCCAACAGTGCCGCGATAGCGCGCGGCGAGCGGACCTCCACGCGTATGTCCGACCCGATCCGGCCCCCCTTGCTCCCGTCATAGGCCACGAACTCCACGTCGGTGTCCGGCCCTGCCAATTGGTCGAAAGCCTCAGCGATCCTCATTTGTCCTCCTCACAAGTCTTCTCAAACAGGTCCGGGAAGCGACTGTCTGGGTCGTACCTCCCCTTGAGCCGCGCATACGTGGACCCGCCATAGATCTCGTAGAACTCCTCGCGACTGTAGAACGAAGTGGAGTACAACGACTTCCTGCCTCCGAGCTGCGTCACCTTCTTCTCGATCTCGCGGTTGACGCGCCCGGCCTGCGGATCCTCGCCGCGGCCGGTGGGTACCCGCGACCAGAAGCCAACATTGACGTAGGTGGTCTCCGGCTCGAACTCGTACAAGGACCAGTGCCGGTCGGCCTGCCGTTGCCGAAGCGGGCACACCCACAAAGGACTGATGCCCACCTGCTTGTCGAAGAAGTCGAGGAACTCGGGCAGGGCGTCCACAGGGACCTCGATGTCTTGCACAACGATCTCCTTGGCCGCACGTCCGCGCACCCGGTCGAAGCGGCTTGAGAGTTGCCATTTGCGGTCTGCAGCGATGATCTTCCAATACACATCGCTGCGCTTGTACCGATCGGGCCAGACTCGACGCACTAGGCGGTTCTGGACCCCGAACGCGGCTGAGCACCAGAACCAGTCGGTGTCCCAGCGCCAGAGGTAGTCGTTGATCGTCAATGTGTCCGTGGCCCGCTGCCGGATGGACTGGTAGTAGATCTGCTGCCCGGTGTAGTCCGACGGTGTTCCAGTCTGGGTGTAGGCCCCCAGCGTGAGGTACATCCGATCGGGGGCGAAGACAACCCCATCCAGGTAATCGACCTCTTGGCCGTCGTGAGTCCTCTCCGTCGTGATCCGGGCGATGGCTGCGGCGAGGTCCAGGTAGTTGTCGAACCGGATGTGACGCAGCGAGACGAACGGTTGGACCGGTTCCAGTTCGATGTCCAGGCGCAACGCATAGCCCAAGGTGCCGTACGAGTTGGGGAACCCGAAGAACAGGTCGCTGTGCTCACCCTCCGGCGTCGCTCGTACCACCTCACCGGATCCCGTGAGCACGTCCATGGCCAGTACCGACTCATGCGGGCAACCGTTGCGGAAACTTGCCGCCTCGATCCCCAGCCCGGTCACCGCGCCGCCGAGGGTGATGGTCCGCAACTGGGGGACGCACAGGGGGACAAGGCCGTGGGCAAGCGTTGCAGCCACGAGGTCCTCGTAGGTGGTCAGCCCACCGACGCTGGCCGTGCGCGCCTCAGGATCCACCTGCAGAACACCTTCGAACTCGCGCAGGTCCAACCGGTTGTCCGCGTCTGGCCTGGCCCGGAAGAGGTTTGAGGTGCGCTTGAGCAGGCGCACATGGCCTGTAGTGGCTGACAACTGCCTCGCAGCCCGGTCGGCTGCGGCGTCAAAATCCAGAGCCACTCGCACCGCTCAAACCTAGTACCGTCCCGCGGGCTTGATCCACTCTCTCGCGATCTGGCGCTCCACCGGCAACCCGCCGTCCCGCGCTTCAACCGGCAACCCGCCGTTCCGCGCTTCAACCGGCAACCCGCCGTTGGTTAGAGGTTGTGCTGTTCGTTAGCAAAACAACGCGTGGATTCGCTAACCAGGACCACAACCTCTAACGAGGAGGTCAAGGGGCCCGCGGCAACCCGCCGTTGCCCGCGCTTCAACCGGCACCCCGCCGTACCCGCGCTTCAACCGGCAACCCGCCGTTCCCGCGCTTCAACCGGCAACCCGCCGGACCCGCGCTCCAACCGGCAACCCGCCGTACCCGCGCTTCAACCGGCACCCGCCGGACCCGCGCTTCAACGGCAACCCGCCGTACCCGCGCTTCACCGGCAACCCGCCGTTCCCGCGCTCCAACCGGCAACCCGCCGTACCCGCGCTCCAACCGGCAACCCGCCGTTGGTTAGAGGTTGTGCTGTTCGTTAGCAAAACAACGCGTGGATTCGCTAACCAGGACCACAACCTCTAACGAGGAGGTCGAGGGGCGCTTCAACCGCCAGCCCGCAAGTCACCGGCGCCACAAAGAAGTAACCGGGTCCGAGTGATCAAGCGTGCACGGTGGCCAGTCAAGCCGGCCTATCCCCAACGTGGGGTTGAGCGCCGCGTGGGTACTCGGACCCGGTTCCGATGACTTCAGGGCCATCTACCTCTGTTCTATACCCATCCATCGATTTGTGGGATGACTATCTTGAGAACTCGCGGCAAATGTCACCCGTCGGACTGCGTGTCTGTGGATAGACCCTGCGCAAAACCGGGCAGGTACTCGATCAGTTCAGGTCGAACCAGGACTTCGGCGTTCAAACCGCTGAGCACCCCGACCAGGCCAAGCCAGACCCGATGGGTGAACAACTGCTCCGCGGGCATGTTCATCTGCAGTGCCACCGCGAAGTCGGGGTTGCGCGGATCGTTGATCTTGCCGAAGTTGCTGCGCAGCCACTCCCGGCTATAGGTGAACCGTTCGTGCCGCGCCGGTTCGGTGAACGGCGCCAGGTAGTCAGCGAGTTTGTCGACCTCCAAGTGCCTGCCCGCACGGACGAAGCCGTCCTGCTGCAAACGCGCCGCCACGGCCTTGTCGTCGCCGGCCAGCATCCCGGCGATCAGCCTGCCGAACGTCTCCGGCAGCCCGCCCGGGGTGCTGAGCACCGAGCCGAAATCCAGCACTCCCAACCGGCCCTCGACGAGACGGAAGTTGCCCGGATGCGGGTCGGTGTGCAGCAGGCCCACCCGGGTGGGGCTCACCAGGAAGAACCGCTGGTACAACTGCCCGGCGAGGTTTCGTTCGGCCTGCGATCCCGACAGCGCCACCTGGGCGAACCCGGTTCCGTCCAGCCATTCGGAGACCATCACTCGGCGGGTCGCACGCAGCACCCTCGGAATCACCACCTCGGGATCGTCGGCGTAGGCCTCGGCGAAGAGGTTCTGGCTGTGGGCCTCCTGCTCGTAGTCGAGTTCCTCGGTCAATCGGGTGCGCAATTCCGCGACCAGCGGCGGCATGGCCATTCCGCGGGCCACGACTGACGTCGCCCGCAGCGCGATCGACAGCGCCCGGACGTCGGCGGCCATGACCTCCGCGATCCCGGGGTACTGCACCTTGACCGCCACGGGCGTTCCGTCCGGCTGCACCGCACGGTGTACCTGCCCGATGGAGGCGGCCGCGACCGGCTGATCGTCGAAACTGCGGAAAGCCGCCCGCCAGTCGGAGCCGAACTCCTCGCGCAACACTGTCTCGATCTCGGCCAGCGGCAGTCCCGGGTTGGACTCCTGCATGGCGGTCAGCGCCGAGCGCCAACTGCCGTCCGGGTCCTGCGGGAACAGCGTCTCCACGGTGGACAGCAACTGCCCGGCCTTGAGTGCGCCGCCCTTCAGATGCCCCAAGGTCCGCCGCGTGTCGTCTGCTGTGGCAGCACGCGCCGCGTTGGACAACTCCTGCCGGTCACCGCCCCGCAGCACACTGGCCGCAACCTTGAGGGAGCGGCCCAGCGCCCGAACTGGCAGCAAACCGATCCGGGTGGAACGCCCCAGACTCGAAGTGGACAGGCCCATGCTCAACCCACCAGGGCGGTCAGGTTCTTGGTGCCCGCGGCCATCGCCGCGCAGTAGAACTCGATCCAGGGCGCAATCTCCCCAGCTGCGTAGCCGCGCAGCGCGCGCGCGTAAGCCGTGCGGCCTTGTTCGTGCAGGCCCGCTTCGGGCACCGACCACGTGTCGGGGTCCACCCCTCGCGAACTGAGAACCAGTCGGTCGACGGCGCGGGCGACCAAACCACTGCCGTAGGTGAAGGGCTGCAGCGTCATGAGTTCGGCGTGGACCACGGCTGCCACGACCAAGGCCGGCGCCGCGGTTTCCGCCCCCAGTCGCCCGGCCAAGTCGGTCAGCCGCGCTGCCACATCGCCGGCATCGACAGCGGTTGCGACACGCAGCGGATCCGTCGGTTCGCCGGTCCGCGGCCGGCCGACGTCCTCAGGGGTCACAGGCACCGCCACCAGCGTGTGCAGTTTTGCCAGCGCTTGCAGAGGCGCTCGCTCCCACACCGGGCGCAACGCAGGCAGTTGCGAGTACATCCCGACGATGCCTGCGGCGGCACGGCCCATGGGGGTGTCATCGTCGATCTGACCGGCCTGCCACACCCGCCACTCGATCTCGATCCCATCGATGCCGGCCGAACTCGCCGCTCCGGCCAACGCTGAGCGCCGGCTGAGCTCCTCGGCCGACTTGCGCAACGTCCGGTCCCACAACATGGCGTCGAACGCCCGCCGGGCCGCGTCGGCGGATTCAGCAATCCCGGGCAGGCGGGCAACGGCGGCAAAAGCATCCACTCCTCGACGGTAACGGTGGATTGTTGCGTTGTTACGAGGCCCTTCGCTGCGACGTTGTGTTGTTGTGCGTTTTCGCGCCAGCCGCCAGCCGCAGCAACCAGCAACAACGGATGCCCGGGAAGCCAACCTCCCCGAGATCCACTTGCACCCCAGCACCCACACCTGATCGGATAGGGGAAACCTGCGAGGAGGCCACATGTCAGATGAGGCGCTTGAGAACCTGCTGCACGAGGACAGGGTGTTCCCACCCGATCCGGCATTCGCCGAACAAGCGAACGCACAGGCAGACATGTACGAGCAGGCAGCGACCGACCGCTTAGCCTTCTGGGACGCCCAAGCGGCCCGGCTGCGATGGGAGACGCCGTGGTCGCAGACCCTCGACTGGTCCGGGGCGCCCTTCGCAAAGTGGTTCGTCGGTGGCACGCTCAACGTCGCGGTCAACTGCGTGGACCGGCATGTGGACGCCGGGTTCGGGGACAAGGTCGCAATCCACTTCGAGGGTGAGCCGGGCGACACCCGAACCATCACCTACGCCGACCTCAAGGACCAGGTCTGCCGCGCGGCCAATGCCCTGACCGACCTGGGGGTCCGAGCCGGTGACAGGGTGGCCATCTACCTGCCGATGATTCCCGAAGCCGCGATCGCCATGCTGGCCTGCGCACGGATCGGGGCTGTTCACTCGGTGGTGTTCGGTGGGTTCTCCGCCGAGGCCCTGCGCAGCCGCATCGACGACGCCGAGGCCAAGGTCGTCATCACCTCCGACGGCGGCTACCGGCGAGGTGCCCCGTCCGCGCTCAAGCCAGCCGTCGACGAGGCCGTGGCGATGTGCCCGTCGATCGAGAAGGTCCTGGTCGTTCGTCGCACGGGTCAGGAGGTCGCTTGGACCGACAAGGACCTGTGGTGGCACGAGGCGGTCGACTCGGCCAGTCCGGAGCACGCAGCACAGGCCTTCGACTCCGAGCACCCGCTGTTCATCCTGTACACCTCCGGAACCACCGGCAAACCCAAGGGGATCCTGCACACCACCGGCGGATACCTCACCCAGACCGCCTACACCCACTCATGTGTGTTCGACCTCAAGGCCGGCGACGTCTACTGGTGCACGGCAGACGTCGGTTGGGTCACCGGGCACAGTTACATCGTCTACGGGCCGATGGCCAACGGCGCGACCCAGGTCATGTACGAGGGCACTCCCGACACGCCCCACAAGGGACGGTGGTGGGAGATCGTGGAGAAGTACCGGGTCAGCCTGCTGTACACCGCGCCCACCGCGATCCGCACGTTCATGAAGTGGGGCAACGACATCCCCATGCAGTTCGACCTCTCCTCGCTTCGGCTTCTCGGTTCGGTCGGTGAACCGATCAACCCGGAGGCGTGGATCTGGTACCGCGACCACATCGGCGGTGGGGATGTGCCGATCGTGGACACCTGGTGGCAGACCGAGACCGGCGCAATGATGATCAGTCCCTTGCCCGGCGTGACTGCCTGCAAACCGGGCTCCGCCATGCGAGCACTGCCCGGTATCAGCGCAGAGGTGGTCGACGACAACGGTGAACCGGTCGGTCCCGGCGGCGGCGGCTACCTGGTTCTCAGTGAGCCCTGGCCGTCGATGTTGCGTGGGATCTGGGGCGACGACCAGCGCTACAAGGACACCTACTGGCTGCGCTGGCCCGAGTACTACTTCGCCGGCGACGGCGCCAAGTACGACGACGACGGCGCGATCTGGCTGCTCGGCCGTGTGGACGATGTCATGAACGTGTCAGGGCACCGGATCTCCACCACTGAGGTGGAATCCGCCCTCGTGTCGCACGAACTGGTGGCCGAGGCGGCAGTCGTGGGTGCTACCGACGAGATGACCGGACAGGGCATCGTCGCGTTCGTCATCCTGCGCACGGACATGCAGGCCCCCGAGGACGCGGTGAGCCTGCTTCGCAACCATGTCGCCAAGGAGATCGGCCCGATCGCAAAGCCCCGCCAGATCATGGTTGTGGCCGAGCTGCCGAAGACCCGCTCCGGGAAGATCATGAGACGGCTTCTCCGGGACGTCGCCGAGCACCGTAGTCTCGGTGATGTAACGACACTGGCGGATCCGTCGGTGATGAACCTGATCAGTGAGGGCCTGGACAAGGGTGGCGACTGACAAACAGCCCCGGGGGGCCGTCTTCGAGCGGCTCCCGCTGACCGAACGGCTGTGGGTCCTGCGACAACTGCAGGACGAAACGATCGGTGGCGCGCTGCTCATCGTCGCTGCCGCTGTCGCGTTCATCTGGGCTAACTCACCGTGGTCGGAGGTCTACTTCGAGATCTCCGATTTCGAGATCGGCCCGTCCGCACTCAACCTCAACCTGAGCCTGGCCACATGGGCCGCCGACGGCCTGCTGGCGATCTTCTTCTTCGTCGCGGGCCTGGAACTCAAACACGAACTGGTCAAGGGATCACTGAGCAAGCCGGCGCAGGCCGCGGTCCCGGTCGCCGCTGCGTTGGGCGGCATGGTGATCCCCGCGCTGATCTACGTGGCTGTGAACCTCTCGTCGAGCGAAGGCCAGCCCTCGGGCTGGGGGATCCCGATGGCCACCGACATTGCTTTCGCGCTGGCAGTCCTGGCCGTCGCGGGCCGGCGCCTGCCTGTCGCGCTTCGGGCATTCCTACTGACCCTGGCGGTAGTGGACGACCTAGGCGCAATCCTGGTCATCGCCGTGTTCTACTCCGACAAGTTCGAGCTCCTGCCGTTCGTCGGTTCGTTGGCCTGCATGTTCGCCTATTGGCTCGCCCAACGTGCGCGGGTCACAACGCCGCTGCTGTACGTTCCCTTGGCCCTCGTCACGTGGACTCTCATGCACGAGTCCGGGGTCCACGCGACCGTGGCCGGCGTCGCCCTGGCCATGCTCACACGCATCCGGGAGGACCCGGGGGAGGCCGAGGCGCCAGCTGATCGTCTGCAGCACGGCATCCATCCGCTGTCCGCCGGGTTCTGCGTACCGGTCTTCGCGTTCTTCGCCGCCGGTGTCAGCCTGCAAGGCAGCAGCATCGCGTCCGCTTTTCAGAACCCGGTTGCGATCGGTGTGATGCTCGGACTGGTCGTCGGTAAACCCATCGGGGTGCTGCTCGGGGCCGGTCTGACTGCCCGGTTCACCCGTGCGTCGCTGGCCTCCGGCCTGCGCTGGCTGGATGTGGTGGCGGTCGGGCTACTCGCGGGGATCGGCTTCACCGTGTCCCTGCTGATCGCCGAACTCGCATTCGTCGATGACAGCCCCGAAGCCAAAGCCGCCAAAGTGGGCGTGCTCGCGGCCAGCGTGATCGCGGCCCTGCTGGCCGTCGTGGCGCTACGTCTGAGGGCACGGTCCTACCACCTTCTGCATGAGGTTGAAGAGCGCGACGACGACCAAGATGGCATTCCGGACGTCTACGGTGACCATCGCGGACTAACCTGATCCCATGGCGATTGACACCAAGCAGACCGATGCCGGGCTCATCGAGTTGGTCCGCTCCGCGGCCGCGGACACCACCGAACTGGTCAAACAGCAGATTGAACTGACCAAGGCGGAGGTCAAGGAGAACGTCCGCACCGCCGGTTCGTCCTTCGGGCTGCTGGCAGCCGGAGGCGTCATCCTCGGGGTCGGGGCACTTTTCCTTCTGGTCACCATTGCGTATGTGCTGGTGCAACTGGGCCTGCCGGTCTGGGCCGGCTTCGGCATCGTGACACTGTTCCTGTTCATCGTGGGAGCGATCCTCGTGCTGGTCGGACGCAGTCGGGCCAAGAAGATCCAAGGTCCCGAGCGCACGATGGCGGCCCTTGATGCGACCAAATCGACCCTTCGCGGGTAGTGCCACCAGCCCTCACGCCCTATGAGGCGATCAACGCCGCAGGGCCCTGGACCCACCGTTTGGTGCCTGCCAACGGTGCGCAGTTCCATCTAGCCGAAGCCGGGGAAGGCCCCCTGGTGATCCTCCTGCACGGATTCCCGCAGTACTGGTGGACCTGGCGGGAGTACCTGCCAGCGCTGGCAGCTGCGGGCTACCGGGCGGCCGCCATGGATCTGCGCGGGTACGCCGGTTCCGACCACTCCCCCCGTGGCTACGATCCGACCACACTCTCCAACGACGTGCTCGGGGTAATCGCATGTCTAGGCGAACAGTCGGCTGCGATCGTCGGTCACGGGTGGGGCGGCCACATCGCCTGGACTGCGGCGCGCCGTTCGCGCATCGTGAAGGCCATCGCTGCCATCTCCGCTCCGCACCCCGTGCGCCTGCGTGAGTCCGCCCGCACCCAGCAGCAGGTCAAGGCCTGGCGCTACGCGCTTCGCTACCAGTGGCCCTGGCTGCCGGAACGGGACTTCTCCGATGACGGCGCCCTTCGCGTCGAGGAGGTGCTTCGCGACTGGTCGGTCCAGCAGCAGTGGCTCACGCCGGAAGTCGCGGATCATTTCCGAGCGGCCTTCCTAGAGGCGAACACGGCCCACTGCGCGATGGAGTACCACCGGTGGGCCTGGCGCAGTTACGTGCGCGCCGACGGCCGCCGATTCAACACCCTGATGGCGGCCGAACCCATCCGGCAACCGGTCCTGCACATCCACGGCGCCGAGGACCCCACGGTGCTGTCCGCCACGACCACCGGCAGCGAGGACTACGTCGACGGGCCCTACCAGCGCGAGGCGATCGAACGCTGCGGCCACTTCCCGCACGAGGAGCGCCCCGAACTCATCAAGGCGATGTTGCTCGAATGGCTGGGCCGTCACTGGCCCGCGTGATTACCTGGAGCACTGCCCGGTCTCGACGGGAGCCACCCGGCCGGCTGCTCTGTCCAGAGATTGCCCCACGGCTTTGTTCGTCAACGCGAAACCGGTGCGTTCGTACTGCTGGGAGCTGGCGAAGACGATCCCCGCGTAACGACCGTCACGGGTGAGCAACGGGCCGCCCGAGTTCCCGGGGATGATCCGCCCGCGCACCACGAAGATCTCGCGGGGCTTCGTGGGGTTGCCGTAGATGTTGTCTGAGAAGACCGGACTCTCCGAGGTCCTGGTCACCACCCGCGCGCTACGCAGGTCCAGAGGGCCACCTCCGGGATAACCGGCGATCACGGCCGCCTCGCCGTCCTGCACCGAGCGTGCGGGGCTCAGTGGAGTCAGGCCCAGGCCGGGCACGAACAAGACGGCGACGTCGAGGTCGGCATCGAAGGACACAACGTCGGCGCCCCAGGATCTGCCGTCCGAGGCCACGACGCGGACCTGGCTCATACCGGCCACGACATGGGCGTTTGTCGCGATGTAGTCAGTGGCGTACACGAACCCGGAACCGGTCGAGCCCTGCCCGCAGGCCGGGGTCGGTCCGGACACGCGAACGACCGACCCGCTGGAGGTGACAGCGGCCTGCGGAATGTTCTTCGGGGGCGGGGGAACCTTGTTGCCGGGCAGCCCTTCCAGGCCGAAGAAGACCTCGGGCAGATGCACCTGGTCCAGCAGTTCGCGCACCGAATAGGCGAGGTCGGTAGCCTGCGCGGGCACGAAGCGTTCGACCTGCTGCAGCAGGGTCGACGACCGCATGGCGGCAGACAGGCGCTGGGAGGGAAGCGCGGTGACCGTGGCCGCCACCAGCCACATCGCCACCAGTCCAGCCACGACGCTGACCAGTGCCCCCGCTGCAGCGTCCAAAGTCCTGGCCGGCCCGTCCTGCAGCGCCATCCACAGGGGTCTGCCCAGGGTCACCGCCAGCGCGTTGCCGATGCCGACGCCCAGCAGGATCACCCCAACGCTGACAGCCGCCGCGACCGGGCCCAGGGCTCCTAGTTCTCGCAGGATCCAGGGCAGGCAGGCGGCAGCAACCAACCCGCCGCCGATGGTTCCCACCACGGAGAAGACGCTGCGGACCAAACCTTGGTGCCAGCCGATGAGCGCGATCAACCCGAGCATGCCGAGGATGACCAGATCTACGACACCCATGCGCGGATCCGATCCTTGCGGCCATTCATCCTGTCCATCCGATTTCCACGATACGGCCGCTGTCCCAGGGCTGCTCCCAGCCGCCGAGCGTCAGGATCCGGTCCAGCAGCAGTGCGGTGAAACCCCAGACGAGCATGCCGGCGACTTCGAAACCCATCCCGACGTACCCGCTGGGATGGCGCACACTCACCCGATTGGCCGGGTCGACCAGGTCGGCGATGGCGACCCGGTGGACCGCCGCCACCTCTGCCGGATCCATCGCTGACACCGGCGTCGGCCGCTGCCACCAGGCCAGGACCGGAGTCACCACGAACCCCGAAGGCGGAAGCCAGACCTCCGGCAGTGGGTGGATCACTTCCACACCGTCGGGGTCGAGCCCCGTCTCCTCTTGCGCCTCGCGCAACGCCGCTGCGACGGGACCGTCATCTTCGTCGTCCTCGGCACCTCCGGGGAAGGCCGGCTGCCCGGCATGGGAGCGCATGTCCGGGGCACGTTGAATCAGAAGCACATCGGGGCCGTGGTCCTCGTGTTCGCCGAAAAGTATCAACACCGCCGAGCGCCGTCCGCCGCTCTCGGGCGGGGCGAACCTCGAGAGTTCATCCGCGTCTAGTCTCTCGGAGGCCATGATCAACGGCTTCAACCAGGCAGGCGCACTCATGGGTTCTTGATCATTTTCTCGGCGCGGATCGGGTCCTGCTCACCTACCCCGTTCGACGGACACAGGCGTGCGACCGGGCACGCGGCACACGCAGGTTTGCGGGCGAAGCAACAACGCCTGCCGTGGAAGATCAGGCGGTGCGAAACCATCGTCCGGTCCTTGCGGGGGAAGATCTCATCGAGCGCGTACTCGATACGCACAGGGTCGGTTTCCGTGGTCCAACCGAGGCGTTGGGACAGTCGCGTCACATGTGTGTCCACCGTGAAACCGGGCTGGCCGAAGGCGTTGCCCCTGACGACATGTGCTGTCTTGCGGCCAACACCGGGCAGCTTCGTCAGCTGCGACATCGGCCGGGGGATCTCGCCCTTGTACTTGTCGCACACAACCATCGCCATCGATTGCAGGGATGCGGCCTTGTTCCGGAAGAAGCCCGTGGAACGGATCAGGTTCTCCAGTTCCAACCGGTCGGCGCCGGCCAGAGCCTGCGGATCCGGGTAGGCGGCGAACACCGCGGGCGTCACCTTGTTGACCCGCTCGTCGGTGCATTGAGCGCTCAGAATGGTGGCCACGAGCAACTCGTACGGGTTCGCGAAATCGAGTTCGCAGTGCGCGTCGGGGTAGGTCTGGGCCAGGATCCGGTCGACCGCCCGGGCTCGCCGCACGATGGCCAGCGGCGAGGGGGATTCCATCCCACCAGGGTACGTCGTCGCCCCGGCCTGCGCGCCGCGCGAGGTTGGCGGACCCCGCCAGCACGGTTCGCCAGCGACACAACGTAACCCGTTGGGGGGTCACCCTGGGGATGCAACCACACGTTCGAGTGGTAAGGCCAGGGTCCGGGCCGTCCGATGAAGACACCATGACAACGTTCCAGGAGTCGCAGGTGTCGCTGATGGACCTGTCCCTGGACGACCTGCGTATCCTGCGCCGACACCTCACTGACGAGGAGGGCCGGGTGTCGTATTGGCGCCGACTGTTCCAGGCCCGGCTCGACATGCTCGGCGACGACCAGCGCGTCGATACCCGCGATGTGAGAGCCATCCTCGAGGACGCCTCCAACGCACCTCGCAGGTGGCAGGCATTGGGCCTGCACCCGGCAGACATCGACACCTCCATGCCCGAGGCCCAATCCCTGTGGCAGCGCGTGGTGGACCTCAACGATCCGCAGCAGCGTGCTTCCTACGCCAGGGTATTGCGCCAGATGGAGGACTCGCTGTCGAAGAACCGTAAGTCCCTGCACAAGCAGATCGACGCGGTGACCGCCGAACTGATCGCCAGATACAGGACAAATCCGTCACTGGCGTTGACCGCTTTACCCCTTCAGCGCCAGCACGCTTGAGCCAATAACGGGCGCAAAGGGCCCCGACTGGGCCAGACTGTGAATCGTGGATGACGTTCTACGCCAAGCCCCCCTGTTCGCAGCCCTGGATGACGAGGCAGCCTCTGCCCTGCAGGCATCGACCGTCGAGGTCCGTCTGTCCAAGGGTCAAGACCTGTTCCTCGAGGGCGAGCCCGGTGACCGCATGTTCGTCATCACCGAGGGCAAGATCAAGCTCGGGCACACCGCCTCTGACGGCCGAGAGAGTCTGCTGGCCATTCTTGGGCCAAGCGAACTGCTCGGGGAGTTGTCACTGTTCGATCCCGGACCGCGCACTGCGACTGCCACCGCGCTGACCGACGCGACTCTGATCGCCGTGGGTCACTCGGCGCTGAGGCCGTGGCTGACCGGACGCCCGGAGGTCGCCGAGGCATTGCTGCAAGCCCTGGCCCAGCGCCTGCGCAGGACCAATGAGGCGATGGCCGACCTTGTGTTCTCCGACGTCCCGGGCCGCATAGCTAAGATCCTGCTCGAACTCGGCGAGAAGTTCGGCCGGCAGATGCCCGACGGTCTGCACGTGACCCACGACATGACCCAGGAGGAACTGGCCCAACTCGTGGGTGCTTCCCGGGAGACCGTCAACAAGGCCTTGGCCGACTTCGCGACTCGAGGCTGGATCCGCCTTGAGTCGCGTTCAGTGGTTCTGATAGACATCGATCGGCTACAACGCCGCGCGCGCTAGGGGCTGTGATTGCCCCGCCTCACCGCCACCGCCTGGGTGGCCATCGGAGTAGCAGTCGCCCTGTGCCTGCACTACCTCGTGCTGGCCCGCGAGGCCTACCTGCTCGACCTTGACGTCTACCGCGAAGCCGTCGACGTCGCGTGGGCCGGCGGGGACGTTTACGCAGATCTGTTCACCGACGTGGGTCTGCCCTACCTCTATCCCCCGTTCGCGATCATATTCTTGACTCCAGTGGCGCTGCTCTCGGACATCAGTGCTCAGGTCGTGTGGACAGCAGTGACGCTTGTCGCGACGATCCTGTACGCGGTCGTGTGCGTGGTCAACTTCGCGGCTCAGCGCTTTCACACGGCCACCGTCTACGCCGTAACGATCGCTTTCGCCCTAGCCATGGAACCCACGGAATCAGGGTTCAAGTTCGGGCAGATCAACATCCTGCTCGCCCTGTTCATGGTCCTCGATCTCAACTCCCACACCTCGCGGCTGCCCCAAGGGGTGCTCACGGGCCTCGCTGCCGCGGTCAAACTCACGCCGCTGTTGGTGGCTGTCTACTACCTGGTGACCGGACGGATCCGTTCCGGACTGGTGACCATTGGGACGTTCTTGGCCGCGACCGCTGTCGCCGCAGTCGTGTTCCCGCAGGCCTCGTGGACGTACTGGACGGGAACGTTCCTGGAGTCCGACAGGGTCGGGGTCGCGTACATCAGCAACCAATCCATCAACGGCCTGCTACAGCGCCAACTCGGGGACACCGGCACCGCCAAACTCGTCTGGCTCGCGCTGGCCGCCTTGATCGTGATCGCCACCATGGTGATGGCCCACCATCTCTTCGGGACGTTCCCGCACCTGACCGACGCCCTGGTCCTCGCCGCAATTCTGCTGGTGTCGCCCATCAGTTGGACCGCCCACTGGATCCTGATCCTGCCGCTGCTGCTGGTGGCAGCACTACCGGATCGACCCGTCCCCTGGCTTCAGGGCACAGCCGCGTTGCTGGGCGCAGCTCTGCTCTACGGTGTCGTGCGCCCGCAGGAAACCGCGCAGATCCTCGCCGACCCGCAGGAGGGCCAGCTCCTGTTCGGCAACAGTTTCACCTGGCTGACCTTGCTGGTGGCCTTCGCGTGCGTGGGCTGGTACTGGTCGCGCACCTCCGAGCCCGAGCGCCCGCGTTAGAGGTTGTGCTGTTGGTTAGCGAATCCACGCGTTGTTTCGCTAACCAACAGCACAACATCTAACCAACGGCTCAATCGCGCAGCAGATACTCCACCTGCGCGCGCACGCTCAACTCCGCTGCGGGCCAAAGCACCCGCGGCACGTCGGCGTAAACCTGGGCCACGATCTGGCGGGGTACCGCATCTGCGGGCAGGTCAGGGTCGAGGTCGGCCAAGGCCGCCCGCACCTCATCGAGGCGCTGCCGGCGATGGTCCAGGTAGGCCGCCAGGAC
The DNA here is from genome assembly GCA_963818505.1 of uncultured Actinomycetota bacterium. Taxonomy (GTDB): domain Bacteria; phylum Actinomycetota; class Actinomycetes; order S36-B12; family UBA10799; genus JADKAV01. Next base: position 970,215 of record CAWFSJ010000005.1, on the reverse strand, counting down.
CGACGACGCATCCTCAAGCACCGGACCGTGACCCGGCCAGACCGCCGTCACACCCACTGAGCCCACCAGCTCGTGCAGCCGGTGCAACGAGTCGAGGTAGTCAGCCAGGCGTCCGTCGGGGTGGGCGACGACCGTGGTCCCGCGACCCAGGATCGTGTCGCCGGTCAGCAGCGCCGCACGCTCGGGCAGGTACATGCTCACGGAGTCGTGCGTGTGCCCCGGTGTGCCCACAACCCGGATCAGCAGGTCGGAATGCTCCACGACGTCCCCGTGCGCGAGGCCCTCGGCTCCGAGCCGGTGCGCCGGGTCCAGTGCCCTTACCGGCGCCCGCAGTTCATCGGCGAACAAGCGCGCCCCGGCACTGTGGTCCGCATGGCCGTGGGTCAACAGGATCTCCACCACACGTCGACCATCAAGTTCGGCACACACGGCCTTCAGGTGCGCGCGGCTGTCGGGACCGGGATCGACGAGAACGACAGCTTCGTCACCGGCTTCCAGCAACCAGGTATTGGTCCCGTCCAAGGTCATCGGGCCGGGGTTGCCGGCCAGCACGCAGGTCCCACCCCGGTAGCGCCCGCCGGACCACGGCCCCATACTTCCCGGCATCGCGACGAAGCCGGTCATGTCAACTGCTCACCGGTCTGCTCGTTGACCAGGATCCAGTCCACTTCCCCATCCCCGGAAGCGATCGGTCGCGGCATGATCGGCACCGGTTTCCTTTCGACCGCAAGTGCGGCCTCAACCGAGTCGAACGTGGCCAGTTCGCCGAGCACGGCCGCAGTCGGCGGCAGCATCGGCAGCCCGCCGGTCTCGTGCGGGCGGAACCACCCGACCGCTTGATGCTCTGCACTGAGCCCGGCCAGGTCTTGGCCGTCGGGAAGCACCGCCCCGAAGAAGCGGGTGTCGAATCGCCGCTTCTCCACCTCCGGAGTCACCCAGTGGGCGAACGGCCGCAGCGCATCAACATCGGGCTGCAATCCCAGTTCCTGCAGAACATGCCCGAAGTCGGCCTCGCGAAGATGCTGCAGTTGCCCAGATGCTGGCGGCTGGCTTAGCAGCACCCCGCACTCCTCGAACGTCTCACGGATCGCGGCAACCGCCCACGGATCCGGCCACTGATCGTCCGCGTCATCGAGCGCTCCTCCGGGGAAGACGTACATGCCACGGGCGAACCCGAGATTCGATGCCTTCTGCAGCAGGGCAACCTCAAGGCCGTCGAACCCGTCGCGCAGCAGCACCAGGGTCGACGCCCGGCGCGTGGCCGGCGGGGTCCAGTCGCCGCCGTAGACGACGGCTTTGGCCCGTGCCATCAACTCCTCGGGCAAGCGCATCACAGAACCTCTGCGATGACCTCGACCTCCACGGGGGCGTTGAGCGGCAGAGCGGCCACCCCAACGGCAGACCGGGCATGGACTCCGCGCTCGCCGAGGATCTGCCCGAGGATTTCCGAGACGCCGTTGAGGACATGCGGCTGGCCCGTGAACCCCGCGGCGCTGGCCACGAAACCGACCACCTTGACGATCCGCACGTTCTCGAGCCCGTCAGCCTGTGAGGCCACTGCGGCCAGCGCGTTGAGCGCACACTGCCGCGCGCAGACCACCGCGTCCTCCAGGCTCACCTCGGCTCCGACAAGACCCGTGTGCAGCAGCTCCCCTGCCGCGAAGGGCAGTTGTCCGGATGCGTACACGTATTGGCCCGTTCGCACCGCTGGGACGTAGGCGGCCACCGGTGCGGGCACCTCGGGCAGGGTCAGGCCCAGGTCCGCGAGCCGCTGTTCGACGCTCATGCCTTGGGCCGCTTGAAGTAGGCGACCAGGTTCTCCGCGGCCGGTCCGGGTACGACCTGCACCAGTTCCCAGCCATCAGCACCGAAGTTGTCCAGGATCGCCTTGGTGTTGTGGATCAGAAGCGGGGCCGTCAAATACTCCCAGGTAGTCATGTCACGACCCTAGGCCACCGCACGAATGGGTGGCCAGCGGCGGCTGGCCTAGGCTGGGACAGTGAGTAGGCGGGCACCCAACTGGTCGCGTGTGCGACTCCACGTCGTGTCCGGAAAGGGCGGCACCGGCAAGACGACAGTGGCCGCTGCCTTGGCGCTCGCATTGGCAAGGGGCGGCAAGAAGGTGCTCCTGCTCGAGGTGGAGGGCCGTCAAGGCATCGCCCAACTGTTCGACACCCCTCCGTTGCCCTACATGGAGAGCAAAGTCGCTGTGGCACAAGGCGGCGGGGTGGTCTACGCCCTGCCGGTGGATCCCGAGGACGCCCTGCTCGAGTACCTGGAGATGTTCTACGGGATCAAGCGTGGCGGGTACGCCCTGCGCAAGCTGGGGGCCATCGACTTCGCGACAACGATCGCGCCGGGCCTGCGCGACGTGCTGCTGACCGGCAAAGCGTCCGAGGCCGTGAAGCGCGGCGAGAAGCTCAACCGTCCGGCCTACGACGCTGTGGTGATGGATGCGCCGCCGACGGGGCGGATCACCCGGTTCTTGAACGTGAACACCGAGATCGCGGGCCTCGCCAAAGTCGGCCCGATCCGCTCGCACGCGGATTCGGTGATGGGGGTGATCCGGTCTGCGCGCACGGCAGTGCACCTGGTGACCCTGCTTGAAGAAATGCCCGTTCAGGAGACGCTGGACGGGATCGCGGATCTTCAGGCAGCGGGCTTGCCCCTGGGCGCTGTCATCATCAACCAGTCGCGCGACTCCGAGCTCTCACCTGCCGAACTGGCGATGGCAACGGCCAGGTCCCTGCCCGACGAGGAACTGCGGGCCGGGCTTGTGGCCGCAGGAATAGAACCGACACCCAGGGTGATCACGGCGTTGGAGGATGAGGCCGCCGACCACGCCGCGCGGGTGCACCTGCAGGACACCGAACGCGAACGGCTGGAAGCCGCCGGACTGCCACTGAAGGAGTTGCCGCTACTGGCCTCCGGCATCGACCTGTCGGCCCTGTACTCGCTGGCCGACGCTTTGACCGAACAGGGGCTTGCAGGATGAGCCGGCGGCACTTGGACATCGACGCCCTGCTCGACGACCGTGGAGTCGGGGTCATCGTGTGCTGCGGGTCGGGCGGGGTCGGCAAGACCACAACCGCTGCAGCGCTGGCCCTGCGTGCGGCTCGACGCGGACGCAACGTGTGCGTTCTGACCATCGACCCGGCCCGCCGACTTGCGCAATCCATGGGCCTTACTGAATTGGACAACACCCCCCGGCCCGTTCCCGGCATCGAGGGCGGCCGGCTCAGCGCCATGATGCTGGACATGAAGCGGACCTTCGACGAGATCGTCCTGGCCCACTCGGACACCGAACGCGCTCAGGCGATCCTTGAAAACCCGTTCTACCAAGCACTTTCCAGTTCCTTCGCCGGGACGCAGGAGTACATGGCGATGGAGAAGCTCGGGCAGTTGAAGACCCAGTCGGCCTCCGGGGAGCACTGGGATCTGATCGTCGTTGACACCCCGCCGTCGCGCTCCGCCCTGGACTTCCTGGACGCGCCCAAACGGCTCGGTTCGTTCCTCGACGGCCGACTCATCCGGGTGTTGGCGGCACCTGCTCGGGGCGCGGGGCGGATGTCGGCGCGGGTCATCAACGCATCGCTGGGCCTGTTCACCGGCGCCATGAGCAAAATCCTCGGAGGCCAGGTCCTGCGGGACATCCAGCTGTTCGTCACCAGCTTCGACGCCTTGTTCGGCGGCTTCCGGGAGCGCGCCGAGCAGACCTACTCACAACTGCAGGCACCGGACACCCGCTTCATCGTGGTGGCCGCCCCTGAACCGGATGCGCTGCGTGAGGCGTCCTACTTCGTCCAGCGTCTTGAGACTGAGCGGATGCCTTTGGCCGGGCTCGTGCTCAACCGTGTGCAAGAGGTCCGCCTTCCCGAACTGACTCCCGCGACGGCTCGTGCCGGGGCCGAACGCTTGGCCGACGAGCACACTCTGGTGGCCGAATTGCTGAGGCTTCACGCCGACCGGATGGAGACCGCAGCCCGCCAGGAGCACCTTTCCCGCTCCTTCACCGGAGCACACCCGGGGGTCCCGGTCGCCAGCGTGATCGCACTGGCCGACGACGTCCACGATCTGGACGGTCTGACCGAAGTCGGCGACCTGCTCGCTGACTTCGGGTAGCACCCGGCTGATTGGGGCACGCGGCCGTTGGCCGGCAGCCGTTGGTTAGAGGTTGTGGTCCTGGTTAGCGAAACAACGCGTGGATTCGCTAACCAACAGCACAACCTCTAACCAGGACACCAGTCACCAAGGCCGCCCGCCGAAAACCCCAGCGCCGTTGCCCTTGACAACAAGTAGTTGATGTGTCAACAATTATGTTGACCGTTCAACTTATTAGGAGCAACTCATGGCTGACCTCACCGACTACACCGGCACCTGGAACATCGACCCCACCCACACCCGCCTCGGCTTCGTCGCCCGTCACGCCATGGTGACCAAGGTCCGTGGCTCCTTCACCGCCTTCGAGGGCACCCTCACCCTCGACGGCACCAACCCCGCCAACTCCAGCGCGAACGTGACGGTGCAGATGGCCAGCGTCGACAGCGGAACCCCGGACCGCGACGCCCACCTCACCTCCGCGGACTTCTTCGACGTCGCGAACTTCCCGGTGATGACCTTCGCCGCGACCAATGTGAAGCAGACCGACGACGACGAGTTCGTGCTGGTCGGGGACCTCACCATCAAGGACGTCACCCGTCAGGTCGAGATCGAGGTCGAGCTCGAAGGTGTCGTGACCGACCCGTTCGGCAACATCCGCGCCGGGTTCGAGGGCGAGACCGAGATCAGCCGCAAGGACTTCGGCCTCACCTGGAACGTGCCGCTCGACGCCGGAGGCGTACTGGTGGGCGACAAGATCAAGATCCAGCTCGACGTTTCCGTCACCAAGTCCGCCTGACACCCTCCCTGCGACGTAGGTTCGACTGCTCCCCCCAGCGGCGCGAACTTCCGTGGCATGCGAAAGGCCCGCCTGCGATCAACTCGCGGCGGGCCTTTCGTGAAGGATCAGGCGTAAGCAGGTTTGCGGATGTCGACCTGCTGGGGGATTCCCCGGCTTGCGGCGTCGTGCAGCAGAAGGGTCCAGGACTTCACGTGGGGCCGACGACGCAATAGTGCTCGCCGTTCGCGCTCGGTCATTCCGCCCCAGACACCGAACTCGATGCGGTTGTCCAGAGCGTCAGCCAGGCATTCCATCTTGACCGGACAGCCACTACAGATCTGTTTCACGCGATTCTGCGCGGCCCCCTGGACGAACATCTCGTCCGGATCAGTCTCTGTACACGCGGCTTGAGCACTCCAGGCACCTACGTTCAGCACTTGCATCTTCCCCTTACCCGGTTAAAACCCCCGAAAGCTTGCCGTAACTCTAAGCAACCGTTCGGCTACCGTTGAGGGCCATTCGTACTAGTTATGCTAGTCCTTTCGGACTATTTCAGAGCGGCCACTCGTTGTGTCGTAGTTACCTGCGTCACAACGGCTGATATCCAGCATGCCGCACCCCGTTCGGACGGTATACATCGGGGGTATACACAACCGTTACACAGTCGGTTTGCTGATCGCATTTCGGGCAATACCAGGGTCGCTTCACAACAGCGGAACCAGGGCCACGTACCCTTACGTCTGATGGCTGTGTCGAACGAACCCCAGAAGAACTCGCCTGCGCGAACCCTGTCCGCGGTAGCCCGTGTGGGCATCGTCGGGCTGGTCGGCGGTGCCATCATGGCAGCCATGGCCGTCCCGGTCGTCGCCGGGTTCGGCAAAGCAACAGAGGTGGCCGCCGAGCAGATCGGCTCGCTGCCGGCGGAGCTGGCGACGCCGCCGCTTCCCGTCCGCACCTACTTGCTGGACAGCGAAGGCAACCGCTACGCGACGCTCTTCGAGGAGAACCGGATCGAGGTTCCGCTCGACAAGATCAGCCCCAATATGCAGCAGGCCATCGTGGCCGTGGAGGACCAGCGGTTCTACGAGCACAACGGCGTGGACATCCAGGGCCTGATCCGCGCACAACTGGAGAACACCGCCAGCGGCTCCATCCAACAGGGCGCCTCGACTCTGACCATGCAGTACGTGCGAAACGTGCTCGTCACCGCAGCCCGGACCACCGAAGAAGTGGACGCGGCTCGCGAACGCACCACGGCGCGCAAGCTGCAGGAGATCCGTTACGCGGTCCAGTTGGAGCGCGAGCTGTCCAAGGACGAGATCCTCAACCGCTACTTGAACATCGCCTACTTCGGCGCCGGAGCCTACGGGGTGGAGGCAGCGAGTCGGCGCTACTTCGGCCATGGCGCTGACAAGTTGCGCCCAGTCGAGGCGGCCACGCTGGCCGGGATCGTCCAGTCGCCGGTGGGCTTCGACCCGCTGCTGAACCCGGAGGCCTCACAGACGCGCCGCGACGAGGTACTGGCCAAGATGGCCCAACAAGGTTTCATCACCTCGGCGGAGTACGAGAAGGCGCTCGCAACCCCGATCAAGAGGACCCTGAAGCCGAAGAAGATCAGCAACGGCTGCGCAGTGAGCAAGTACCCGTTCTACTGCGACTACACCGTCAAGCAGATCCTCAACGACCCCAACTACGGGAAGACCCTGCAGGACCGAGAGGACTTCCTCAAGCGCGGTGGCGTGGTCATTCACACCTCCTTGCAGCCGAAGGCACAGGAAGCCGCCACCAACGCTGTCATGAGCCGCATCCCTCCCACGGATCCCAGCAAGAAGGGCACGGCCATCGCGATGGTCACCCCGCAGACCGGCGAGGTCGTCGCACTGGCGCAGAACCGACTGTGGGGCACGAAGGGCGCAGGCAAGACAACCTACAACTACGCCGTCGACCAGAAGGACGGCGGAACCACGGGCATGCAGGCCGGTTCGACCTTCAAGATCTTCACCCTTGCCGCAGCCATGGAGGCCGGGATTTCCCCGTACACCGTCTTCGACGCCTCTGACGACAAGAACTTCGCAGCAGGACCGTGGGGATGCACGGACGGCAACTACTTCGGCGCCTACACGGTGAGCAACTCGACGTCCTCGGGGCAGTTCAACATGCTGCAGGGCACCGCGTTCTCCGTGAACACCTACTTCGTGGGTCTCGAGCAGCAGGCAGGTCTTTGCCGGACGGTGGACATCGCCAAGCGCACCGGCATGACCTTGGCCAACGGCGGGGAACTGCCGACGGTGCAGTCGTTCACGCTGGGATCGGTGGAGGTCTCGCCACTGGCGTTGGCCACCAGTTACGCGACGATGGCCAACCACGGCATCTACTGCAAGCCGCACTCGATCACCCGGATCGTGGATGAGAGCGACACCGACCGCAAGGTCGTCTCCAAGGTTGATCCACAGTGCCAGCAGGCAGTCAGTCGCGAGGTTGCGGACTCAGTGACCGCGATTCTCACCAGCGTCGTCGATGGCGGCATCGCAGGACGGACCGGAGCGGCCATGACGCTGGGCCGGGATGTGACCGGTAAGACCGGTACGACTGACACATCCGCGGCGGTGTGGTTCGCCGGCTACACCCCAAGCCTGGCCACAGCCGTCTGGGTGGGCGACCCTCGCGGGGGCTTCCAGTACCCGATGAAGGACGTCGTCATCAACGGCACCTACTACGGACAGGTCTTCGGATCGAGTCTGCCGGGTCCGATCTGGCAGCAGGCCATGTTCGGCGCTCTGGCAGACACCCCACCGGAGACGTTCGAGCTGCAGACCCTTTACGGCCTTCGCACAGCGCGCGGCGGCGGCACCTACATCCCGCCGACCTACACGCCGGCACCGGCTCCGGTTGTCACGCCGACGCCGATCGTCACGCCCTAGGAGCGCCTCAGATCCCCAGCAGCCCGGCCAGGACCTGCAGCTCGAACTCGTAATAGGCGCGGCGGTCCGCGGCCGAATCACCGACGACGTTATGGCGATGGCCGAACAGTTCCGAGGAGATCGACCCGATCATGTGGGTCCACGCCATGATCCCCAAGGCGAGGGCGGCGTCGTTGAAGTGCGTCTCTGAGAGACCCGCCCACTGCTCGACGTCGTTCAGGGCTGGTCGCAAGCTTCGTGCGACCCTCCCGGTGAACGCCGGCACCTGCGGCTGAGCGCCGACCTCCTGCAGGATGCCGGTGAGCAGTGCCGGGATCCGCGTGGCCGGAGCGATCGTGTCCTGCGGGGCCGCGTAGCCCGGCACCGGCGAGCCGTAGATCAATGCGAACCGCTGCGGTTGCTCGAGCGCCCACTGCCGGCATGCCAGCCCGACGGACATCCATCTCCTGTGCGGATCGCGCGCCCTGGAGGCGGACTGCTCGACGGCCTCGGCCATGTCCTCGTACGCGCTGACGATCAGCAGCGTCAGCAGTTCGTCGCGGGAGCTCACGTACCTGTAGATCGCACTGGAGGCCATCCCGAGCTCCCGGGCGACTGCGCGCACCGACAACTCGGACGGCCCCACCTGGGTGAGCTGACGATTGGCCGTCTCAGTCATCGCCTCGAGCAGGGCCGCTCGGTTCCTTGCTCTAATCCCTGTTGCACTCATCCCCTCACTATATGCGAGCACCGCTCTTGTATTTGCGCGAGCGACGCTCTAATATGAGAGCACCGCTCACATTTGGAGTAAGAATGAGGACTCACACAGTTGTTGGGGCCGGCCAGGTCGGCACCCGTCTAGCGTCGTTACTGGCCGAACAGGGCCAGGAGGTCAGGCTCGTCTCGCGCCGGGGCACCGCTCCGGACGGGATCAAGGCGATCAGCGCCGATGCCTCGGACCTGGATTCGCTCCAAGCCGCCAGCAGCGGTTCGGATGTGATCTACAACTGCATCAACCCCGCCTACCATCGCTGGGTGCAGGACTGGCCGCCGATGTCGGCCAACCTGATCGCCGCCGCGCAGGCTCAGCAGGCGGTGCTGGTCACGCTGAGCAACCTTTACGGATACGGGCCGGTCGAGGCCCCTATGACCGAGCAGACGCCGCTCAGCGCACACACGCGCAAGGGCGCAGTGCGCGCGCAGATGTGGCGTGAGGCGCTCGCCGCGCATGAGGCGGGACGGATCCGAGCTGTCGAGGTGCGCGCCAGCGACTTCATCGGTGACGCCGGTGACCAGACGAACTTCGGCGACCGGGTGATTCCGAGACTGCGAGCGGGCAAGGCCGTCTCGATGCTGGGCAAACTCGACCAACCTCACACCTGGACCTACACCGGCGATGCAGCGACCCTGCTTGCAACGGTGGGCAGTCGGCCCGACGCATGGGGGAAGGCCTGGCATGTGCCGAGCACCTCGCCACGCACGCAGGAACAGGTGATCAAGGATCTGGCCTGCGAACTCGAAGTGCCGGTACCCAAGATGCGGACTCTGGGCGCGGGAATGCTGCGCACGGCTGGCCTGTTCAACCCGACCATTCGGGAACTCGTCGAGATGCTCTACGAGTTCGACCAGCCGTTCATCATGGACTCCAGCGCCGCGCGGGAGACCTTCGGACTTGAACCCACAACCTGGGACGAGGTGATCGCGGAGGTTGTGCGCCGCAACCCCTGACTGGCGCCCGCGTTAGAGGTTGTGCGGTTGGTTAGCGAATCAACGCGTGGATTCGCTAACCAGGACCACAACCTCTAACCAGGGCTACTTTGCCAAGCGCTCACGCACGATGCCGGACACGGTCTTGCCGTCGGCGCGCCCCTTGGTCGCAGCGGTGACCCGTTGCATCACCGGGCCCATCGCCGCCATGCCGGTCTTCCCGTCGGCCGCGGCCTGGGCGATCGCGTCATCGATGATCGCCGAGACCTCGTCCTCGGTCATCGGTGTCGGCAGGTAGCGGGCCAGCACACCGAGCTCGGCCTCCTCACGATCGGCGAGCTCGGGGCGGTTGGCGTCACGGTAGGCGACAACCGACTCCCGGCGCTTCTTGGCCTCCTTGTCCAACACACCGAGCACCTCGTCGTCGGACAACTCCTTGGCCTGCTTACCCGCGACCTCAGCATTGGTCACAGCCGAAAGCGCCATCCGCAGTGTCGCCGCGCTCAGCTCGTCGCGAGACTTGATCGCGGCTTGCAGATCCGATTGCAGGGTTTGTTTCAAGGACATACGACCATCCTGTCATGTGATCTTCGTCCTAGCCCCGGGGTTCTCGGGCGTGCGACGATGGGCGAATGCACCCTCTCGTGAAGGCCGGGATCGCCGGCGTCGGCGTTGGCGCGGGAACGCTTGCGTACGCGCTTTGGGAGGCACATCAGTTCACCCTGCGATCGGTTCAAGTCGAGGTGCTTCGGCCTGGATCGCGGCCTATGCGGGTCTTACAACTGACTGACCTGCACCTCACACCGACTCAACAGGACAAGATGGACTGGGTGCGCTCGCTGGCCGATCAGGAGCCCGATTTTGTGATCCTCACAGGCGACCTCCTCGGCCATGTCGACGCAGTCCCGTATCTGGCCAAGACGCTCGAGCCACTGCGCACAGTGCCCGGGGTCTTCGTCTTCGGGTCGAACGACTACTGGGCGCCGAAGGCGATCAACCCGTTCAAGTACTTCGTCCAGGGCCGCGTCCCCAAGATGTCGACTGCGCGCCTTCCCACCGACGATCTCGAGTCCGAGTTGCTCAACTTCGGCTGGGAGGGCCTGAACAACGCCCGCGGGCAGGCGTCGGTGGCCGGCAACCGCATCGACATGCGCGGCGTCAACGACCCCCACATCCAACTTGACCGCTACCACGAGGTTGCCGGTGAGTTCGACCCGGACGCAGCCCTGCGCCTGGCCGTCACACATGCGCCGTACCTACGAGTGCTCGACCCGATGGCGGGCGACGGTGCGGACCTGATCATCGCCGGCCACACACACGGCGGGCAGGTATGCCTTCCTGGCTACGGAGCCTTGGTCACCAATTGCGACCTGGACACCCGTCGGGCCAAGGGCCTGTCGCATCACGAGGGTGCAGCTCTGCACGTCAGCGCGGGGTTGGGTACCAATCCGTACGCGCCGGTCCGGCTGGCGTGCCCGCCTGAGGCCACCATGCTCCACCTCGTGCCGAAGCCGCGGTGAGCCTGCCGTTATCCTTGTCAGAAGTGCGGGGTGTGGCGCAGCTTGGTAGCGCGCTTCGTTCGGGACGAAGAGGTCGTGGGTTCAAATCCCGCCACCCCGACGCATGAAGAGCAGGGACTCCGGCTTGCCGGGGTCCCTGCTCTTCGTTTGGCGGTAGGCCACGGATTTGGGAGGAGGAACGCGCCAGCGTTCCGACGGCTCCCGCCACCCCGACGCATGAAGAGCAGGGACTCCGGCTTGCCGGGGTCCCTGCTCTTCGTTTGGCGGTAGGCCACGGATTTGGGAGGAGGAACGCGCCAGCGTTCCGACGGCTCCCGCCACCCCGACGCATGAAGAGCAGGGACTCCGGCTTGCCGGGGTCCCTGCTCTTCGTTTGGCGGTAGGCCACGGATTTGGGAGGAGGAACGCGCCAGCGTTCCGACGGCTCCCGCCACCCCGACGCTCCCGCCACCGCCCGAACATCCCCCAACAAGGGTGAGCCACTGCACCAGCCCGCGAAGCAGACTGATGTGTGGACCTGCGTGACCCGCAGGTCAAACGAGAGGGACGCCAATGAGTGACACCTTGATGCTGCTAGTGGCCGGCTACGCGGACCCGCAGACCGCTCAGTCCGAGTTCGAGTCGCTCGTTGAGCAGGTGAAAGGCAAACACATCAGCAGCCGCGGCATGATCCTGGTGGCCAAGGACGCTGACGGCAAAGTCACCGTGAGCGACACGGGTGACCACATGGGCCGTAAGGGTGCCGGTTGGGGCGGTGGCGTGGGAGTGCTCGTGGGCCTTTTCGCACCCCCACTACTCGCCTCGGTCGCCGTGGGTGCGGCGGCCGGCGCCGTGGTGGGCAAGTTCGCCGGGCACAAGGTTCGCTCAGCCATCGAGGGTCAGGTCTCGGAGGCACTCAAGCCCGGCACCGCCGTCGTGATCGGTATCTTCCCGGCATCTGAGCGGCTGGCCGCCGAGCAGGCGTTGCCTGGCGCGCCCCTGAAGTCCGTCGTGGAGTCCGACGAGGACAGCATCAGCGAGCTCAAGTCAGCGCTCTCCGAAGCCATGGGGAAGTTCACCCCCGACCGCACAACCCTGCCAATCGCCGACCGGACGTTCGGCGGAGTGATGGGCCGCACCTTGCGCGACTCCGTTCCCGACTGGTCCTTCATACCCGGCCCACAGGCCCCCGATGAGGCACCCAACGTGCTGGTCATCCTCATTGATGACGCAGGCTACGGGTCCATCGACTCCTTCGGCGGCCCCGTGGCGACACCCACCTTCACCCGCGTTCAGAACATGGGCCTCACGTACAACCGTTTCCACGTGACGGCGGTCTGCTCACCGACTCGAGCGGCGCTACTCACCGGACGCAACCAGCACAGGGTGGGCTTCGGCTCCATCGCGGAGTACCCCGGACCGTTCCCCGGCTACAGCGCCGCCAAACCGAAGAGCTGTGCGGCCTTCCCCCGGATCCTGCGGGAGAACGGATACGTGACCGGCGGGTTCGGCAAGTGGCACTTGACCCCTGACAACGTGCAGGGGGCGGCAGGACCGTTCGACCATTGGCCCAAGGCCTGGGGCTTCGACCACTGGTGGGGGTTCTTGTCCGGGGCCGCTGGTCAGTACGACCCGATCATCACCCAGGACGATGCCGTCATCGGCGTTCCCGAGGGCAAGGACGGCGAGCTCTACTACTTCCCCGACGACCTCACCGACAAGGCCGTCGAATGGCTGCACGCAGTGCGGGCACAGGACGTGACCAAACCATGGATGATGTACTACTCCACCGGCTGCGCGCACGCCCCGCACCACGTCGCCCCTGAATGGGCGGACAAGTACAAGGGGGCCTTCGACGACGGGTGGGACGCACTTCGCGAGCGCACCCTCGCCCGGCAGAAGGAACTCGGGATCGTCCCGGCGGACACCGAGTTGACCGCACGCCCGGACGTTTTCCCCGCGTGGGACTCCTTGAGTGACAACCAGAAGGAGCTCTACGTGCGCCAGATGGAGGTGTACGCCGGCTTCCAGGAGAACGCGGACTGGAACGTTGGCCGACTGCTCGACTCCATCGATGAGATGGGCGACCTGGACAACACCCTCATCTTCTACATCTGGGGTGACAATGGCGCGAGCATGGAGGGCACCCTCACCGGTTCCTTCAACGAGATGACCTTCCTCAACGGAATCGTTCTCGATGCCGACCACCAGTTGGAACTGATCGATCAATACGGCGGCATCGAGGCGATCGGCGGTGACCACACGGCGCCTCACGTGGCAGCTGCTTGGGCACACGCCATGAACACGCCGTTCCAGTGGGGCAAGCAGATGGCCAGCCACCTTGGCGGGACGCGCGACCCGATGGCGGTGGCGTGGCCAGCCCGCTTCGCCGCGGACCACGCCGTGCGCAGCCAGTTCACTCACTGCATCGATGTCGCACCGACCATCCTGGAAGCGGCCGGAATCCCGCAGCCGCAGACCGTCGACGGGATAACACAGGAGCCAATGGACGGGACCAGCCTGCTGTACACCTTCGACGACGCCGTCGCCGTGGAACAGCACAGCACCCAGTACTTCGAGATGTTCGGCGGTCGCGCCATGTACAAAGACGGCTGGTGGGCGGCCTCGAAGCCGGATCGGATCCCATGGGACTTCTCCCTGGAGACCTTGAAGAAGTTCGGACCCGACGCAGACTGGGATCCCGACCGCGACGCCCCATGGGAGTTGTACGACCTGACGACGGACTTCTCGCAGGCACACGACATCGCCGGCCAGCACCCCGACAAGGTCGCTCAGCTGCAGGAGCTGTGGTGGAAGGAGGCCGAACGCAACCGGGTCCTCCCGCTGTGGGCGGGAACCGCCATCATGTTCGGGATCCTGCCGCCGCTGCCGACGGTCACTCGCTTCCGCTTTGCTGGTGACGTGCAGAACATCCAGCGGGGCATGATCCCTCGCATCTACGGCCGCTCGTACGCGATCGAGGCGGACCTGCACGTTCCTGACGGGGGCGCGGAAGGTGTGATCGTCGCGAACGCCGACTTCATCGGCGGTTTCGGTCTGTGGGTCGACTCAGGCGGGCTACTGCACCACACCTACTCACTGTTGGGAGTGGAGACCTACAAGCAGGTCGCCACGCAGAAATTGCCCTCGGGCGACGTCCGGGTCAAGATGCTCTTCCGCTCGGACAACCCGGTCCCGGGCAGCGGTGGCACGGTGAGGTTGTTCGTGAACGACCGGCAGGTGGGCGAGGGCTCGATGCCGCGAACCGTGCCGATCGCTTTCACAAGTTACGCGGGCATGGACATCGGCTGCGACAACGGCCTGGTTGTGGATCTGGACTACGAGCCTCACGCTCCCTACCCATTCACCGGCACCGTGCGACAGGTCGTCTTCGACCTCTCGCCCGTTGACCACGAGACCGAGAAGTCGCTACACGCGCACAGCATGAAGCACACGGTGGGCCAAGGAGCCGCCGGCTAAGGCCCACCCCGACCGCGCACCCAAGCTGGAAACGGGAAACTAGGGAGGCTGTACCTAACAGGTTGATCAAGAGGGTTTCAGCCTGCCGCCCAACCAGAAAGGTACGCCGATGGGCCCCGGCAGGACCAGCCACGGGTCACAACAGCCAAGTCATCGACGACGGCCCTTCGACTCGCCACCCCAACTGGAATTGGGCAACAGCCTCCTAGATTGTCGAAACCCAGCTTTGCCTGTGGCCTAACACGACTAGCCCCAGCCGTCCGGCGCGCGATCGCTGTCATGAGCGACCAAACCATCGGGGCCGGTTTGCAGCATCACCTCGAACGCCGAGACCCGGTCAGCTGCGGTCACCATGACCGGTGCCGCAGCCACCTTCGCCTCAAAGCTGCCGAAGCCGCGACGCATGGAGCCCACATCGCGCCAGGTAGTTGTCATCAACCACGTGTCCGGCTCGTCGGGGCTTCGGCCCAAAGAGCCAGCCACGAAGCCGTCGGCCGCTGCCAGCGCCTCGAGCAACTCCCCGGCGAGTTCGAGGAACTCGTCCCCGGCGCGGTGTTCAGTGACAACAATCACCGCTCAAGGGTGCCATTTGAGCCGACACACCCGCCCGTTGGCCTCCAGAGGTCGACCGGATCACGGGGCCGGCACTGCTGCGGCTACCGTGAACGGGTGCGATTGGCCCCCCGACACTGGAGCACCGAAACCTGGTGGTGCTCGATACACGGCCACGAGGCCCCCGCGGCAACGGCGCGCTACGAAGGCGGTGAGTTGTCAGTCGCCCTCGATGATCAGAGCCAACTGGCCCGTTGCTTGCGCTGCGATGCGTGGGTCCACACGGACACCCCGAAGGCCGAGCCGCCGGTCGGCGACCTGCCGAGGCCCCTTCGCGGAAAGGCACTCGACGAGCTGGTGGTCATTCGCGCGATTGCCCTGGAACGCGGAATACACGTGATCTTCTTCCTGCTGGTCGCGATCTTCCTCGTACTGCTCGAGTTCGGCCTGCCCGCGCTGCAGCATGACGCCTCGCGCGATCGTGCCCGTACTGGATCAGACCCGGAGCGGCCAGCAGGTTCTTTCCCGCTGGCTGGACCGGCTCATCAACCTGGACGGAGGGCATGTGTGGGTGCTGGCGCTCATGGCTCTCGGTTATGCAGCGCTCGAGGCGGTCGAAAGCTTCTTCCTGTGGCGTGGCAAACGGTGGGCCGAGTACCTGACAGTTGTGGCCACTGCCGCCTTCTTGCCGCTCGAACTCTACGAACTGACTGAGAAGGTCAGTGCCCTGAAGATCGCCGCACTAGCCGTGAACCTGGCGATCCTGGCCTATCTGATCTGGACCAAGCGCCTGTTCGGCGTGCGTGGCGGTTTCAGCGCACTTGAGAATGAACGGGCCGCGGATGTGGACTGGAACAGTCTGCACACCCGCGCTCCGATCAGCCCAGCAGCTTCGATTTCTGGGCTGCGAACTCCTCGTCGGTGAGAATGCCCTGCTCGTGCAGCTGCCCGAGCTGCTTCAATTGCTCGATCTTGTCGTCCATCGAGGGTGCAGCCGGGGCAGCAGGTGCAGGGGCGGGTGCAGGCTGCGCATACTGCTGCGGGGGTGCCTGCTGGGCCTGCTCTTCCTGTGCCTTCTTCTCCCAGCGGCCGTACTGGCGGCGGGAAACACCGTTGGACACCACCGTGGCGGTGCCGGCGATCGCTGCGGTGCGGGCAACCCCGCGCAACAAACCAGGCATCAGACGTTCTCCTCTTCGAGTGCGGCAATAAGTGCGTTGACCGGGATCCGGCCGTTGGCGATCAACGATGCGCCCGCCTTGCGCAGAGCCGTGGCGAACGGCGCGGCCCAGGTGTTCTCGTAGACGAGGATCGCCCCGACGGCACCAGGGGTCATGATCGCGGCCACTTCCGCGATGTCCTCTTCGCTGAGCATGCCGGTCTGGGCTCCGTCGAAAACAGCGAATTCGCTGGCTGCGGAGTCGACGATCTGATCGAAGCCGATGGCCGCGACGTCGCCGTCCACGCTCTTGGCCAGAATCGCCACGTCGAGGATGCGGATAACACCGCCGTCAACCAGATCGATCAAGTGAGGCAGAGCCTCGCCGGTGGGTTTCCCGTCCGGATACTCGATCACCAGGTAATCCACGGGTCCGATCTGGACATCATCGGCTTGGGTCTCGGTCATTTCCATCCCTTCGTTGGACAATTGCATACTAAACAGTTCCGGGGCGATTCTGATGCCCCGGAACTGCAGCCGGCCTTACTCAGGCGTTCTTCATCTCGCGGCCGTGGACAATGACCGCGTACAGGATGAAGACGTCGATGACGATCACCACGATGGCCCAGACCGGGTACACCGGCAGCCAGATGAAGTTCACGATGATGCTCAGGGATGCCAGGATCACAGCCATCGTGCGTCCGAACATGTTCCCACTCATGACGAGGAACCCGGAAAGCAGCAGAAGCAGGCCCAGGATCAGATGGACCCAACCCCAGCCCGTGACGTTCAAGAACAAGGCTGCCTCGTCACCGAAGATCACGACGTCGTTCTGGAAGATGGCGATGAAGCCCTGGATCGCCCACAGCGCTCCCCCGATGACCATCATGATTCCTGCGAAGACCACCCATCCGGTCCAACCGGTGGTTTCCTTCTGACCGGTGTTCGACATGTTGACTCCCTTCACGACAGGACCAACTGGCCCGACATGGGTCAATTTAGGGATGGTGCGTTTAGTGGCCATCACCCACTGTGGGCGATTCTGCAACCGCGCCGGCGGCCGCAAGATGGGGGCGAGAGCGCTCACGGCGGCAGAAACCCCAGGAGGAACGGCACATGATCAACCTGACCCCACGATTGACGGTGGCCCAACGAAATGAGAAGGGCAGAGAGGCCCGTTCCCGCTTCCCCCGTTCGGGACACGCGGATTGGTCACCAGATGCGGACAGGCGAGACCCCGTCGACATCCTCGCCACCCAGAATCAGCAGCGCCTGTCCGTGGCTGGTGCCGATCCGGCATGCCCGGATGGGGGTCTCACCTTTCACCTTCTACAGGGGCGCTGCGGCGATCATGGCTGAGGACCTGGGAGGGACCACGAATAGCGGCCTGTGGGTCCAGGACGGTGGCGACGCCCACCTGTCGAACTTCGGGGCTTACGCCTCACCAAGCCGCGAACTGGTCTTCGACGCCAACGACTTCGACGAGACCCTGCCCGGGCCGTGGGAGTGGGATCTCAAGCGCCTGACCGCCAGTTTCGTGGTGGGCGGACAACAACGTGGCTTCAAGGAGAACCAGTGCCGCGCGATCGCCGCACATGCTGTGAAGCACTACCGGGAAGCGATGGCGGGCTACGCGCAGATGCCGGTGACCGATCTCTGGTACGACTACATGGATGTCGACGATGTCGCGGGGTTCTCCGGGTTGTCGAGCAAGGTACTGGCAGCCCGCGTCTCGGAATTCGAGTCCAAGGCCCGCAGGAGGACGAGCCTGCAGGCGCTCAACAAGTTGACGACCCGCGAGTCGGGTTCGCTGAAGATCCGCAGCCAACCGCCACTGCTGGTGCCCCTCGACGAGATACCCACAGAACTGGACAAGGACGTGATGCGGGAGGCGGTGCATCAGGCGTTGTCGCAGTACGTCGAGTCGACGGCCGATCACATCCAACTGCTGCTCTCCCGCTTCGAGATGGTCGACGTCGCGATCAAGGTCGTGGGAGTCGGCAGTGTGGGAACCCGCTGCTGGATCGTGCTGCTCGAAGGCCGGGACGACCAGGATCCGCTGTTCCTGCAGATCAAGGAGGCCGGCCCCTCAGTCCTGGAGGATCACCTTCAACCCAGCGAGTACGACCATCAGGGCCGCCGGGTGCTGGAGGGACAGCGACTCATCCAGGCTCAGACCGACATCTTCCTGGGCTGGACCACGGGGATGGATGATCGGCAGTTCTACGTCAGGCAGTTGCGCGACTGGAAGGGCTCAGTCGACGTCGATCAGGGCGACCCCAAGATGTGGCTGTTCTACGCGGCGCTGTGCGCACGAACCCTCGCCCGTGGTCATGCCCGGTCCGGTGATCCTGTTGCCATAGCAGCCTACGGCGGGAAGTCCGCGAAACTCGACGACGCGATCGCGGAGTTCTCGGTCCGATACGCTCGACAGAATCTCGCGGACTACGCGGCGTTCAAGCAGGCCATCGCGGACGGGATCCTGCCGGTCGCTGAGGAAGGGACGCAAACATGACAAAATTCGTGGAAGCGGTCGACGCTGTCCATGAAGAACTGTCCCGGATGGATCGGGCCATCTACGCAGCCGTGGCAGACACACCCACCCCCTACCTCGACGACGGCCTGCGGGACTTGTCCCGGGCTGCCAACAAGTCGGTGGTGTGGCTGACTGTGGCGGGTGGTCTCGCCGCGTTCGGAGGCGCCAAGGAGAAGCGGGCGGCACTTACCGGGGTTGCCAGCATCGCGGCAGCGAGCCTGCTGGTCAACGCGGGCGTCAAGATGGTGGCCCGACGCGACCGACCTGAGCGGCTACCCAATGTTGACGACCGGTTCGTCCCCATGCCCACTTCCACATCGTTCCCATCCGGGCATTCGGCGTCGGCCTTCGCCTTCGCGCAGGGCGTCTCGTCGGTCGCACCGACCCTGTCCGTTCCCCTGCATCTGGCCGCCGGAGCTGTCGCTTACTCGCGGGTGCACACCGGCGTGCACTATCCCGGAGACGTCGTGGCCGGGTCCCTGATCGGCATCGTGACCGGCGGAATCGTGAACAGGATTATCAACGGCCGTCCCCGGCGAACTGCGAACCTCAGACGCCTCAACTGAAAGCACCGAGGGGAGGAAAGCAGATATGACGAACGCCGCGCCGCACGTCTTCCACGTGATGAGCAAACCCACCGGCGCGATCTGCAACCTGGACTGCGACTACTGCTTCTTCCTCTCCAAAGAGGAGTTGTACCCCGGCAGCGGCTTCCGCATGGACGCGGCTGTCCACGAGGCCTACATCGCGCAGTTGCTCGAGGCCCACGTCGGTGCCGACGAGGTCGTCGTGGCGTTCCAGGGCGGCGAGCCGACGATGATGGGCCTGGACTTCTTCCGACGGACTCTGGAGCTGGAGCAGCAGTACAGTCGGCCCGGCCAGAAGATCCTCAACACCATCCAGACCAACGCAACGCTCATCAACGACGAGTGGGCGGGCTTCTTCCACGACAACGGTTTCCTGGTGGGTGTCTCGATCGACGGCCCCCGGCAGATGCACGACGCCTATCGCGTGGACAAGGGCGGCAAGCCCACCTTCGACCGGGTCATTGCGGGATTGGAAGTGCTGCGCCGGCATGGCGTCGAGTGGAACGCGCTCACAACCGTCAACGCCGCCAATGGCGACCATGGCCGGCAGGTGTACTGCTTCCTGCGCGACGAACTGGGTGCGCAGTTCATTCAGTTCATTCCGATCGTGGAACGGGTGACTCCGCAGATGCTCAGCCTGAGCGCCGACGGCTGGGGAGGCGGACGGCCGCTGTATACCCAGTCCGGGGATCAGGTGACCGCCCGATCCGTCGGCGCGCAGCAGTACGGCCGCTTCCTGGTCGACGTTTTCGAGGAGTGGGGCCGGCACGACGTCGGGGACGTGTTCGTGCAGACCTTCGACACCGCTCTTGCGCATTGGCTGGGTATGGACCAGGTCGGTCTGTGCGTGCACGCCCGAACGTGTGGTGATGCCCTGGCCCTTGAGCACAACGGCGATCTCTACTCCTGCGACCACTACGTGGAACCGGACTACCTGTTGGGCAACATCACGCAGGGGCGCACCCTGCTGCAGCTGGTCGAGTCACCGCAGCAGCGCGCCTTCGGTGAGGCCAAGCTGTCCACGCTGCCCCAGTACTGCCTGGACTGCGACGTGCGGTTCGCGTGCAACGGGGGGTGCCCGAAGGACCGGTTCATCACAACTCCCACGGGCGAACCGGGCCTTCACTACCTGTGCGAGGGCTACAAGATGTTCTTCGGCCACGTGGCGACGCCCATGTCAGTGATGGCCGACTTGCTTCGCGCCAGCCAGGACGCGGTAGCCCTGCGGCAGTGGTACGCGACTGCGGACGCCGCCAGATCGCGCAACGATCCCTGTTCGTGCGGCAGCGGACGGAAATGGAAGGCATGCCACGGCCGGCTTCCCGCGGGTACGCCAACATCAACGTGAGACCCAGATCAGGAGGTTCGGCATGAACCAGGATGAAAAGAACCAGGTCGGCGAGGTGGATGACGTTGAGAAGGGAGCCGCTCCCTTCGGCGACGCCTTGCCGAACCGACCCGAAATGACTTCTCCGCCGTCGACCGACCAGCCGCCCGACTGGGTCATGCCGATGGTCCGCAAGATCATTTGGCGGTTCGTTCTGATCATCTTGATCACTGCTGTGCTGATCATCATGGCGATGAAGGCACGCAGCCTGCTGAGCATGCTGTTCATTGCCGCCTTCTTCGGCATCGCGATGGAGCCAGCCGTCAACCACCTGCACATGAAACGGGGCATGAAGCGCGGGGCCGCCACCGGACTCGTCTTCCTCATCTCAGCGACGTTCCTGATCGTCCTGACCTTCATCATGATCCCCGGCCTGGTGAACGTCGCAGGTGAGTTGTCGAACACCTTCAAATCCGCAATACCCGCGATCAATGAGCAGTTCGGTACGACCATCCCGACGTCCAAAACTGATCCAGCTTTCAGCTCGGCGCAGGAGAATGTCCAGGAATGGATCCAGACCAATGCCAGCGACATCATGGGGTTCGCCGGTAACACGATCGGGCTCATCTTCCAGTTCTTCACGATCGCGATGTTCGCGTTCTACTTCGCCGCCGACGCTCCGCAGATCCGTCGGGCGATCCTGCGCAAGTTCGCGCCCAACCAGCAGCAACGTCTCGGCTGGGCGTGGGACACCGCCATCGAACAGACGGGCGGCTACCTGTACTCCCGACTGCTGCTGATGATCATCAACGGCGGCCTGTTCTTCTTCGCGATGCTGCTAGTCGGCGTCGACTGGACTATCGCGTTGCCGATGTCCATCTTCGAGGGGTTCGTCGCCGAGTTCATCCCGGCCATCGGTACGTACATCGGGGCAGCTGTCCCGATCCTGCTCACCTGGGGGCTCAACGGGCTCACCGCGGCGCTGATACTGCTCGGCTGGACGCTGATCTACCAGCAACTCGAGAACTACTTCTTGAGCCCCAAGATCAGCGCCAGGACGATGGAGATCAACGGCGGCATCGCATTCGGTTCCGCCATGGCCGGAGGGGCCATCGGTGGCCCGATGCTGGCGTTCATGTCCCTGCCGATCGCCGCCTTGATCACGTCGTTCATGAAGAACTTCTCCCGGCGTTACCCGCTCACCTACTTCTCGCCCTACGACGGGGATTTCACAGAGGAGGACGAGGCGGAATCAATCGAGGCGAATCCGCACGTTGTGCGGCAGTTGGACGAGCCGACGGACTGAGGACCGCAGGACCCGCCTCCGGCAATGTTGAGAACCGGCAAACAGAGCGCCGCTCCACAACACCGGCCAAGCACACATGCGTCGGGAGGATCCGCATGCGTCGCGCCGTGGTCACAGATGCGCCGACTCCCGGCAGCATTCCTAAGCATCGCCTAGCATGAGTGGGCGCCAGCCGAGGAGTTCCATGCCGCCAATTGAGTCAATGAGCACGTCGGGAACACCCGCGACGAAGTTCCGCCCGCCGCGGGTGAGGCATGCTGAGTTAACCCGCTGCGCGATCCTGGACGACCCGCGGATCGCCGAAGCTGAGATCCTCGCCATCACTGCGCCGGCGGGTTTCGGGAAGAGCACCTTGGCCATCCAGTGGGCGTCCCGCTCACAGACTCAGGTGGTCTGGGTGACCTGCGACCAAACCGACAACGACCCGTTGGTGCTGATGACCACTCTGGCTGCCTGCCTGGAGCACTCCATCGCGGGGTATGAGGTTCCCAACCGGGCCCTTACGCTGGACGAGCCCGCATACTCACGCCGAGTGCTTCCGGACTTCGAGCGCTCCGTGGCCGCCCTTGAAACCCCCGTCACCATCGTCGTCGACGACGCACACCTGGTTGCAGACGAACAGTCGCAACAAGTCCTGAAGACCCTGGTCAACGCCGCGCCGACGGGCTCGCAGATCGCCCTGGTCGGTCGATCGCTGCATGGCCTTCCGGTGCCCTTGTGGCGCGGACAGGGCAGGTTGGTGGACGTCACCGCCCGTGAACTGGCGTTCAGCCCCGCCGAGACCCATGACGCCTTGGCGAGCTTCACGAGGGCCCCACTGAGCGAGCCGCAGGTGCAGCGGTTGCACACCGCCACAGAGGGGTGGCCGGTGGCGGCATTCCTGATGTCGCAGGCGGGCGGCGTACGGGAGTTGTCGTCCATCGAGGAGTTCATCGAGGCCGAGGTTCTGGCGCCGATGCCCGAGGACCTGCGCGACTTCGTGTGTGAGACTGCGGCCCTCGGGACGGTCAGTGCGGATCTGGCGCGGGCTGCCACCGGACAGCCGCGTGCGGCACATTTCCTGGCTGAGGCAATCACCACGGTGCTGCTCCAAGAGACCCACGATGGCTGGTACCGCTACCACCCCTTGTTGCAGGAGTGCGCAACTGCAGTCATGGAGCGCGAGAATCCGGACCGCCTGCGCGAGGTGCGGTCCAGCGCCGCACTGTGGCACCGGGCACTCGGGCACCTGGAGATGTCGGTCCACTACGCAGCAGTCAGCGGCGACTGGCAAACGATGGGCACCGTCTTCTGGCCGGCCGCCCGTATGTCGCTGCTGCAGGGTCGCACCACAACGGTCAAAGGATGGCTCGAGTCTGCCGGTGAACAGGCCACTCTGGCCCTGCCGCAGTTGAGCATGACTGCCGCCTGGACGAACATGGCGGCCAGTGACTTCGGGAGCGTCCTTCGGTATGCGGAGGCAACCCTGAAACACATGCCGCCGGACTGGCGTGCGGACCTGCATTCAAGCGATGTAGCGCCCCATCTGGCGATGCTGCTCGCAGTGACCGGATACGGCCTCACCGGCCCACAAGAGGCTGCCGATCTCGGCGAGGCTGCCTTGGCGGCTCTGGACAACGATGATCCGACCCGGGCATTGGCTGGGCTGATAGTCGGCATCAACCTCTCGCTTCTCGGCGACCCCCGAGCTGCCGACTCCATGCGACGGGCGGCGGCCATCGCGCACGCCACTGGAATCGCCTCCTCGGAGGTGGAGGCATTGTCACTGCTCGGGCTGGTCGAGATAATCGATGGCCAGGACACGCTCGGCTGCCAGACCATAGAGGCGGCCCGTTCCGCCTTCGCCTTCCACGACCTCGCGGAGATGACTGCGACGGCCGGCCTGCTCACCATCGCCGAGGTCGCCTGGACGGCCTTCCGCGGACGTGCCACCGATACCACTCGTGCGATCGCCAACCTGGAACGGATTCGGCCGGGCCTCGAGGCGTTGCTCCCCTGGTACCGCCCACTGGCGGGCGCTGTGTGCGCCTTCGCCAGTGTGGAGGCCGGCGACTTGGCGGGATTCCATCGGTTCATCGCCCGGTGCGACGGCTCCGGCGGACCAGCCGACGCCTTGTGCCGGCAATGGGCCTCGCGGGCTCGCCAAGCCTACGCAGCCGCGAGCCCGCTGCAAGAACTGAGCCCGGCGGAACTGCGGGTATGGGAACAGCTGAAAGGACGCAAGACGCTCAGCGAGATCGCCGACTCCCTCTATCTGTCACGCGAGACCGTGAAGAGCCACACCGTTTCGATCTATCGGAAACTGCAGGTTTCGTCCCGCCGGGAGGCGCAGGACCTCGCTGAGACCTGGGCCTGAACCGGAACGCGCGGGGCGCCCCGCCCGGAGTTCATCGCAGGGCCTCCCACGCCGCCGCGATCTCGTCCGGGTCGCCGGGGGCCGGTACCCAAGGAAGCACCAAACCGTCCCGCCCGGCGTAGCGCGGAACGACATGGATGTGGAAGTGGAAGACGGTCTGCCAGGCAGCCGTCCCACAGGCATTCACGAGGTTCACGCCATCGGCTCCCAGGCGGTCAATAGCTCGCCGCGCGACCTGCTGGGCGAGGTCGGCGCACTGCGCGAGATCTTCGGAGTCGATCTCCAGAAGGTCGGCGGCATGCCGTTTCGGAATGACCAGTGCATGTCCACGAGTGGCCGGATTGATGTCCATGAAGGCCAGCGTCGTGTCGGTCTCGGCGATCTGACGCGAGCCGAGGTCACCGGCCACGATGGCACAGAAGATGCAGTCCATGGCGCGAGCATAGGCTGAACCGTATGGCTGAACCGCTGAAGAACTCCTTCGGCCCTGAGGTGGTCACCCAGATCGCCGCGACGCTGCCCGTCGGCCCTGACTTCGAACGAGACTGCTTGGTCGGCTTCGACGAACTCGGGCTCATGGACAGGGCACGCCACATCGCCGCGGTGATGCACAGACACCTCGACCCGGATCCAGCCACGGCCGTGCGCCAGGTGCACACTTCGCTGGGCGATCGACGACTGCCGGGAATGGCGGCGTTCTTCTACAACCCACACGCGATGTTCATCGGCGAATACGGACTGCCCGCGTTCGAGGAGTCGATGGCGGCCATGTACGACCTCACCCAGGTCTTCACCGCCGAGTTCGCGATCCGCGGGTTCCTCGCCCAGTACCCGGGCACGCTGGACCGCTTGCATCTGTGGGCCAGCGACCCCGACGAACACGTGCGCCGGTTGGTCAGCGAGGGTACCCGGCCGCGGTTGCCGTGGGCCAGACAGTTACCTGCCTTTCGCGCAGATCCACAGCCGGTCCTGGACCTGCTGGAACTTCTCAAGGACGACCCTTCTGAATACGTGATCCGCTCGGTCGCAAACAACCTCAACGACATCTCCAAGGACCACCCGCGAAGAGCACGCGAGGTGGCCGCCGCGTGGTATCCGGGCCGCGAGGCACTTGTCCGTCGTGGCCTGCGCACCTTGATCAAGGCTGGCGACCCCGAGGCCCTGGACCTGCTGGGCTACAGGCCGACAGCCGTGACGGCGAGCGCCGAACTGCCCAGCACTGTGACGATCGGGCAAACGCTTCGAATCACAGTCCATCTGCACGGGCACGGTCCGGTCCTGGCTGATCTGGTCGTCCATTTCGTAAAGTCCAACGGCACGTCTACACCGAAGGTCTTCAAGGGCGGTGAGGTCGACCTCGACGGCCACGCGGTGATCCGCCGAAGCGTCAGTTTCGACCGGCTGAGTACGCGCACGCCCTACCCGGGCCCCCACAGGATCGCCGTTCAGCTCAACGGCCGCGCCCATGATCTGGGCGTGGTGGAGGTTCTGGCTGCGCCCGACGCGCCGTAAATCACCCGCAACAGGGGATTCAGCGGCTGTTCAACAGGGAGAATGTTGGCTGGGAGGTTCTGGCATGAGCGAATACGCGAATACGCAGGATGAAACGCAGATCCAGCAACTGCGGGACCAGGTTGCAGATCTTCAGAAACAACTGGAGGTCTCGAACACGCCACCAAAACCCAAGGGCCACTGGGTGCGCACGTTCTGGTCGACGGTGATGATCGTCACCGCCTGCCTGCTGGCACCGCTTTCGGTTGTCTCTGTCTGGGCACGCGGCGAGGTCACCGACACCAATCGTTATGTGCAGACGGTTGCGCCCTTGGCCGAGAACCCTGCCATCCAGGATGCCGTGTCCGCCAGGATCACCGCGGAGATCTTCACCTACGTCGATGTGAACGCGCTGACGACCGAGGCGGTCTCCGCGATCACTGAGGGCAGGGACCTGACCCCGCAGCAGGCTGCGGCCCTGCAGGCGCTGGCCGGTCCCCTGAGCCAGGGCATCGAATCGTACGCCGCAGACGCGGTGAACAAAGTCGTGGAGTCTGAGCAGTTCGAGGCGGCCTGGGTCGAGGCCAACACCCTCGTTCACCAGCGACTGAATGAAGGCCTGACGGGACAGAACACCGACAACGCGGTGATGGTCAAGGACAACCAAGTGGTTCTGGACCTGGGCAACCTCATCGGCCAGGTGAAGGAGATCCTGATCAGCAAGGGCTTCACGATCGCCGAGAAGATCCCCACGACCGACACCACGATCGTGCTGTTCAACGCCCCGAACGCGTCGGCTCTGCAAACGGGTTACAACCTGCTGAACACCGTCGGCTTCTGGTTGCCGCTCATCGCGATGGCGCTGGCTGTGATCGGCATCTTCGTGGCGCATGCTTCGCACAAGGCGCTCGCATGGTTCGGGTTCGGCCTGATGCTGGCGATGGCAGTGGCTGCTGGGCTTCTGGCGTTCGGCCGCACGGTGTACCTTGCTGAACTGCCCGACACTGTCAACGCCGCGGCCGCCACCGCGTTCTTCGACCAGTTCACGCTCTTCCTGCGGCAGTCGCTTTGGGCCGGCGCAGTCGCCGGTGCGGTGCTTCTGCTCGGTGGACTGCTCCTCGGCGGGAGCCAGGTCGCCAGAGGTATACGCTCGGTTCCCGTGCGCGCGGCGGCAGCCATCCAGGGTTGGCTGGCTTCGATGGGGCTACGGATGTCCGGGCTGCGTCGAACCGTGGCCTCGCAGGCGACCGGCCTTCGCATCGCGGTGGCACTGGTAGCGCTGGTCTTCATCATGTTGCAGCGCTACAAGACCCCCGAACTCATTGCTTGGACAACCGTCGGGCTACTGGTGACGCTGTTCCTCATCCAGATCTTTGCCTCGGGCGAGGATGTCTCCGCCGGGACTGGGGAGGTCGAAGCCACCTCGACCGGCTGAGAATGCGCCCAGCACAAACGCCCGCGCCGGCGGCTTGGGGTTGACTACGGGTTCATCAGCGACGTAAGACCTCACGCCGAAGTGCACGACGCTGATCCAAGTACCCTTGAGCACATGGATGTTGGAGTTTTTGGAGCCACAGGACAAGTGGGCGGGGTCATGCGTGCGCTGCTCGCCGAGCGCAACTTCCCCCTCGACCGGATTCGCTACTTCGCCTCAGCGCGCAGTGCCGGCACGACGCTGGCGTGGGGTGACGAGCAGATCACAGTGGAGGACGCTGCCACAGCCGACTTCACCGGACTGAACATCGCATTGTTCTCTGCGGGGGGCGCCACGAGCAAGGTCCTGGCCCCGAAGGTGGCGGGGGCGGGAGCGGTCGTGGTCGACAACTCGTCAGCGTGGCGGATGGATCCAGATGTCCCACTGGTGGTGGCGGAGGTGAACCCCGGCGCCCTCGACTCGATCCCCAAGGGCATCGTTGCGAACCCCAATTGCACGACGATGGCCGCGATGCCGGTCTTGAAACCCTTGCACGAGGATGCAGGGCTGCAGCGCCTGGTCGTCAGCACCTACCAGGCGGTCTCCGGTGCCGGCCTGGCCGGAGTCAACGAGTTGCAGGAGCAGGTCCTGGCCGGCGCCAAGGACGACGGACTCGGGCAACTCACCTACGACGGGAGCGCCGTCGGCCTGCCCGACCCGGCGAAGTTCCCTGGGCACATCGCGTTCAATGTTCTGGCTCAAGCCGGCAACTTCGTCGACGACGGGTCAGGGGAGACCGACGAGGAGCAGAAGCTGAGAAACGAGAGCCGTAAGATCCTCGACATCCCTGGCCTGCGGGTTTCCGGTACGTGCGTGCGTGTCCCCGTATTCACCGGCCACAGCCTGTCGATCAACGCCGAGTTCACGCGCCCCATCACTGTCGCGCGCGCTCGGCAGTTGCTGCAGGATGCCCCCGGCGTGATTGTCACGGAGGTACCGAACCCGTTGCAGGCCGCCGGCCAGGACCCCAGTTACGTCGGACGCTTCCGGCAGGACGGCGACAACGGCCTGGCGTTTTTCGTCAGCAATGACAACCTGCGCAAGGGCGCTGCACTGAACGCGATTCAGATCGCGGAACTGCTCGCCGCCCGCTGACGCACGGTTGTTCGGCAGTTCGGGGTGGTCGTGAACGCCATTCCCGGCCCGCCTTGCGCCACACCCACCAACCGACCCTTCGACTTACCCACCGTTGCCAATGGAGAGGCAACTATTTGTCACACCCCCCGTTTAGCGTGGGGATTGTTCGGACGAACGTGTCACACCCCCCGGTTAGCGTGGGGTGATTGAGCGCAAGAGTGTCGCGGGGGTCACCCCGATTCGACGGATCATCGGGTAGGGGGGTGCGCGCATGTCGATATTGGAACTGTCCCGGCCGGGAGTGCGACGCGCCCGGATCCGCGAGGGTCTGCCCACTGAGCACCCGCGGGCCATCGACGATGCGGCCGCATGTGTGAAGGCGTTTCCCGAGCCCCTGGACCTGAGTGCCGACCAGATCGTGGGGGCGCTGGGCGCCGTCGCCTCGCTACGCAACCAGATGGACTCCTACCTCGTCGCGCTGGCTGGCGCAGCCGACAGCATGCACGTGGCGACATCCCTGCACGCGGGCACCACGGGCACCCTGGTGGCGGCCGCCGTGGGGGCAAACCCCCCGGTTGGTTCGGCAATGGTCGGCACCGCGCGGGCATTGCGCGTCCTGCCTCACGTGCACGAGGCATTCGGCGCAGGGCGGCTGAGCAACGCCCATGTGCAGGCGCTTCGCCACGCAGCCGGTCGGATCGATGACTTCGCCGATCTGGAGGCGGGTCTGGTGGAACTGGCCGCAAGCGTCGAACCCGCCGAACTCCGGCGGCTGCTCGATGTGCTGATCGGGCAGTGCCAGCCCGACGCCGACGAGGCCAAAGAGCGCTCCCAACACGACAAACGGGGACTGTCGATCTCCGAGACCCCCAATGGCATGTTCCGTCTCGACGGATGGCTCGATGCGATCGACGGCCGGCGCCTACGCGACGCATTGACCGCTTTCTCACACCCCGGGCCCGGGCCCGATCAGCGCACCCCCACGCAGCGCAGGGCAGACGCGTTGGCTGACATCGTTACGGCCGCCTGCGCCAATCGACGTCCGCTAGGAGTGTCCGGACTGTCCATCCTGATCGACTTGGAGACTCTGCCGGAGGGGGCAGGCTCCACCCTGGACGACGGCCACCTGCTCACTCGCGACAGCTTCGACCTG
The DNA here is from genome assembly GCA_963818505.1 of uncultured Actinomycetota bacterium. Lineage (GTDB taxonomy): Bacteria > Actinomycetota > Actinomycetes > S36-B12 > UBA10799 > JADKAV01. The sequence goes on along the minus strand of CAWFSJ010000005.1, from coordinate 940,732 downwards.
TTGAGCTGCAGCGTCGCGTGCTCGGTCATCTTCGGCACGCGTCACGGCGGCGTGTTCGTACCCTTGGCTTTGGGACGCAGCCACCGGCGCGCCACCGCCGCCCAATGGGCAGCCCTGATAGCCCGCGACCACGGGTGTATCCGCTGCGGGCGCGCTCCCCGGTTCTGCGAAGCACACCACGTCCTGCACTGGCGTCACGGAGGTTTGACCGACCTGACAAATCTGGTTCTGATGTGCTCGCGTTGTCATCACGACCTGCACCACGGCCGCTACACGGTCACCTTCGATGAACACGGTGTGCCAAGCATCACGTGCAGCCGGGCGCCACCATGATCACCAGCAGTCGGAGTGGATCTTGCGGGTTCCGGTGGGCGGAAGTCGGGCAGTAGGGTCGGGTGACAGGTGAGTAGCAGGGGAGCAGGTCGTGCCCGGACCAATCGATATCAGCCAGCAGATTGCGGCCCCGGCTGCAACCGTATGGGAGTTGATCATCGACATCGAGCACTCCTACGAGTTCATCTCGGGGATCCAGAAGGTGGAACGGCTGGATTCCGGCTCGACATTCGATGTCGGAACCCGGTGGCGCGAGACCCGGGTGATGTTCGGCAAGTCCGCCACTGAGGAGATGACGGTGACGGCCGTCGAGCTGGGTCGTTCCTACACCACCGAGGCCCATCACGGCAGCAGCCACTACACCACGCAGTTGGTCGTTGAGCCCGATGGTGTGCAGGCGTGCGTGCTGTCCATGCATTTCGAAGCACAGGCCGATGGGCTGCTCAACAAGACGCTGGGTGCAGTCGTCGGCACGTTGATGGTGTCCACCATGCGCAAGGTGATGCAGCAGGACCTTGCCGACATCGCCGAGGCGGCAGAGGCCCGCTAGACCTTGACCAGCGTGACCGGCACCGACTTGAAGGCCGGCGTGCGCGACTCGGGGTCCAGGCGTGCGGGAACGAGTTGGTTGGCCTCCGGGTAGTACATGGCCAACGCTCCTCGGGCGATGTCCACGACGGCCGCCGACACGGTCATGCTGCCCGCATCACTGGAAACCCTGACGGCGTCTCCTTCACGAATGCCCCGAACGGCCGCGTCCACTGCGTTGATCATCACGACATCACGGGAGGTGTTGCCCCTGTAGAGGTCCTCGGCGTCGTACACCACCGTGTTGAACTGACCCTCGGAGCGGATCGTCATGAGCTGCAACCCGGCGACCTGTGCGGGCACCTCGACCACGTTGAAGTGGGCCTTGCCGTCCGGTGTGGCGAATCGGGGTTCGTGGAAGGTGCGGCCAGCGACCTGGAACTCCCCGTGGGTCTCGATCCGATCAATTGCGGCGTAGCCGGGGACGACTGCGGCGATGGCCTCCCGCAGAGTGCCGTGCGAGCGTAGCCTGTCCCAGTCGAAAACCTCAACGCCCATGGCTTGTGCGGCCAACGCCGCCAGTACATCGGTCTCGGAGCGCAGTTCACCCACGATGTTGGGCGCGCCGCCAGAGGACATCCGCACGTAGTTGAACATCGATTCCTGAGTCGTCGGCTGAGCCTCCTCATCGCGGGCCAACACAGGCAGAATCACGCTGGTGCGGCCGTTGCCGTGGAAGTGCCCAGGGTTCAGCTTGGTCGTCAGCGAAACGGTCACACCGATGTTCCGCAGGGCCTGTCCCGCCCACACCGAGTCCGGGTTGCTGCCCCACAGGTTCCCGCCGACTAGCACGGCCGCGTCGATGTCCCCGGCGTGGGCCGCCTGCATCGATGCGTAGGTGTCCTGCCCAGTCTCGCGCGGGACCGTGATCGCGAACCGGCGTTCCAGCTCGGCGGCGAATGCCTCCTTGAGTCCCGGGGAGACACCCATCGAACCCACACCCTGGACGTTGGAATGCCCGCGAATCGGCATCAGGCCAGCACCGGGCTTACCGAGGAACCCGCGCGCGAGCGCGAGATTACCCAGCGCCCGGATGTTGTCCGTCCCGTGCGCATGATGGGTCAATCCCATGCACCATGCGAAGATCCCCCGCTGGGCCTCGGAGAGCAGCGCGGCGGTCTCGCGGATCTGCCCCAGCGCCACCCCACTACTCGCCGCGAGCTCGTTGAGGTCGAGGCCGTCCAGGTGCGCCCGGAGTCTCTCGGCGCCGGAGGTGCTGTCCTCCACGAAACCGGTATCCCACGCCACGATTTTGAGCAGCGCAGTGAACAGGGCGATGTCCCCACCGATGCGCGGTTGCAGATACAGGTCGCTCACCTGCGAGCCCACCGTCAGACTGCGGACATCCGACGGCAGCCGAAACCGTCGCAGGCCGAGTTCGGACAGGGGGTTGACCACGATCACTTTCCCGCCGCGACGGCGCAGGTGGATCAACTGGGTTATCAGGCGCGGGTGATTGCTGGCCGGATTGGCACCGACCAACAGGACGACGTCGGCCTTCGTCAGGTCGTCAAGAGTCGTGCTGGCCGTGCCGCTGCCGTAGATGTCAGCCAGCGCCACCGACGAAGCGTTGTGGCAGTAGAACGAGCAGTTATGGATGTTCGGACTGCCGTAAGCCCGCGCGACCAGCTGCATCAGGAAGGCCGACTCGTTGCCGGATCGACCGCTGGCGTACCAGAAGGTTCTGCGAGGATCTGTCTCGCGCAGCGCGCTCCCGGCGATCCCAAGGGCTTCATCCCAGGTCGCCCGCTCGAAATGGCGGGACCCTGGGCGTTGGACGACCGGGAAAGCCAGCCGCCCGAGGTCCTCAACCTCGGCGCTGGTGAGTCTGCGCAGCGCGTCAACGTCGTTGGCCGCGAAAACCGACTCGTCGATGCCGGGCTGCATATCCGCCGCCTGGGCCTGGACCGACTTCTTGCAGACCTCGGGGAAGTGACCGGCCTCGTTGACCATGCCGCCAGCCTGCCCACCCATGCCGAGCGCGCAAGTCTTGCACGTGTTCTTCGACTTCAGCTTGCGCAGGGTCGCCGCGAACTCACCAGTTGCCCAGGCCTTCTTCATCACGTATCCGACGGCGGGCAGTCCGCCCGCTGCATTCACACGTGGTTGCGCCATGAGGACACGGTAGACGGATCACCTGCCACGGGGGAGCGCAGATCCGCGTTCGGAGGGCAGACTGGCGTCACCACCGAAAGGATCAGCTAATGGGATTGCGCGACCGGATGCAGGAACGACGTGCGGAGAACAGCGGGGAGACGTTCTACACGATGCGTCAGAAGTTGTGGTCGATCGGGGACGACTTCTGGATCGAGGACAACCATGGCAACCGCGTCTTCAAAGTCGACGGCAAGGCGCTGCGGGTGCGCGAGACGCTGAAGTTCGAGGACACACAGGGCAACGAGCTGCTGAAGATCCAGGAACGCATGGTGCGCGTTCGCGACACGATGAACATCGAGGACGCCCAGGGCAACAACGTGGCGTCGGTGAAGAAGGCCGTCATCAGTCCACTGCGCGAGCGCTGGCACGTGGAGGTCTCCGGCGGGCCGGACCTGAAGATCCAAGGCAACATCGTCGACCACGAGTACACGATGGAAGCCGATGGCGCGAAAGTGGCCGAGGTGTCCAAGCGGTGGTTGCGCGTGGCCGACAGCTACGGCGTCGAGGTCGCACCGGGCCAGAACACGGTTCTGCTGCTCGCGATCGTCGCCGTCATCGACGAGATGGGCCACCCAGACCGCTGACCCGGCGTCACGGGCTGTCGGCAGCGAGCAGTAGCCGGCACGCTCCAGGTTCGGCGAACGGGAGCAGTTCGACGTGCTGGTCGCCGTGACCCATCCGGTCCAGTGCCCCCCTCACCAGACCCAGGTGGACACCGCAGACGACCCCGGTGTTCTCGCGGGCAACATCGAGCAGGGGGCAACGGGTGAGCGCAACGTTGATGACCGGCTCGTCGGCCCTGGGGTCGAAGCCCAGGTCAGCAAGGATGGCCACCACCTCCCCGCGAGCCTGAACACGGCTCGCCGGGCGCCTTCCCCCCGCCAACTGGCAACCCCACAGCACGCCGGCACGGTCGGCGTCGCGCTGCGGGTCGTCACTGGTATCGGCGATGATCCTGGCCAGTGCTGAGGCGAGCGCGGCATACTCCCTGACACCGGGGTCCATGGAGCCGTCCGCATCCGCGGTATAGATGGTCGATGGCCGGCCGCGGCCCGTCGATCGCTTCCTCGACCGGTGGGCCAGACCGTCGTCGGCCAGGGCTTCGAGGTGGTTGCGGGCGGTGTTCTCGTGGAGATCCAGGGCTGCAGCACAGCTCGATACCGTCATCGGGTCCCCGGCCATCCGCAGCCATTCGAGCACGCGCTGCCGCGCGGGACTCAGACTCATCGAAATTGCTGGCCTTGCGGGGGCTGGACCATTTATCACAGTGGAGAGTGTAGTAAATTAGCGCCCATGAGATCCGAACTCCCCCTGTCCACGGCCAGCACATCCTGCCGCTGCGGAGAACCCCACACCCAAGAGCCCGTCCTGGATGCGCGCACTCTGCCCCACGCGATCCGTCACGCCGCCATATTCGGCGCCCTTGAATCCCTCAAGTCCGGTGCCGCTCTCCAGTTGATCGCCCCGCACGACCCGCAGCCGCTGCTGGCCCAGATCGACAAGAAGTACCCCGACGCCTTCGAGGTGGAGTACCTCGACCGCGGCGAGCCCGAGTGGCGTCTGCGCCTGCAGCACGTCTGAGCGTGGATCCGTCGGACCACTGGCAGCAGGTCCACAGCCACAAGGCCGCCGACGACGTCAGTTGGTGGCAGGAGGCGGACAGCCTGTGGCTAGACACGATCGACTCACTGGACCTGCAGCCGTCCACCCCAATCGTCGACGTGGGGGCCGGGTCCTCCCTACTGGCCGATGCCCTGGTGGGACGCGGTTTCACCTCGGTCACCGCCGTGGACATCTCCGCAGTTGCGCTCGACCGGATCCGGGACCGGCTCGGCGATGCGATCAAGTACCAAGCGGTGGACGTGCGCCAGTTCCGCTGCGAGTTCCCGGTGGGCCTGTGGCACGACCGCGCGGTGTTCCACTTCCTGACCACACCGGAAGGACGCGAGCAATACCGCCGCGCACTGCACAGTTGCCTGGCGCCCGACGGGCGCGCAATAGTGGCCACCTTCGCCCCTGACGGTCCGGCCACATGCAGTGGTCTTCCGGTCCGGCGATACAGCCCAGAGGAACTCGCAGAGGCACTGGGCCTAAGGCTGATCGAGGGTCAGCGCCGCGTCCACTCGACACCGTGGGGCACTGATCAGCCGTTCACGGTCGCGTTGCTGTCACGCTGATCTGATCCCCGACCTTCAGCGTCCCCGTCTGGCGGTGGATCGCGTTCTGCCCGAACGCAACGCCGCCCTTGACCTTGCGGAAGCTGCCCAGGGTGCGAAGGGGTTCGCCGTCACCTCGCACACCAGTGGTCTGGTCGACGCGGGTGATCGCGCAGCGCAGGCACGGCTTCACCACATCGATGTCGACCTCGCCGATCCGGATCGACGCCCAGCGATCCTCCTCGAACGCCCCACAGCCGTCGATCACTATGTTCGGCCGGAAGCGCTGCATGGGCAGCGGCACCGCCAGCCGACTGTTGAGCTCGCTCAGGGAGGCAACGGTCAGGATCAACAAGGGGAAGCCGTCCGAGAAGCCGACCTGACCGTCACCCAACTCCGTGGGACGGTCGTGGTCGGCTGCGACCTTGACCAGGCGCACGGGACGCCCAAGGAATGCCGAGAGCAGCGTGGCAGCGGGTTCACCACAGTCGACTGCGGGGCCGGTGTACTCCCAGACCTCCACGGTGCGCGTCCCCAGGGCATTCACGACTGCTGTGCCACCGGGCGTGCTCACTCGGAAGGGATCCCCGAGCAGGGGCCGGATCAGCGCCAGACGCGGCTCCTCACGCTGTGTCAGGAACATGCCGGATTCGTCCACGACCATGTACTCGCGATCGTGGTCCAGCCCGTTGGGCCCAAGCTTCCACGCGTCGACGTCCAGGCCCGCACCCGACTTCACGGGGTACAACGTCAATGCCGAGACGAACACTAGCGATCCACCAGCGTGCGCCACACCCACGACTGCCCGACCCGTTCGCCGGTGAGAACGTACTGCGCAGCCGCAGGGACGGTAAGGGTGGTGTCCAGGGCCCGTCGGTCGTAGGACATCCCCACGAGCAGGAGGATGTCGCCGACCTGCAGTACCTCGTCCTCAGAGGGCGCCCGCAGGACCTCCTCGCCCCGAACGATCATCAAGGTCACGGCGTCCAGAGCGCGCTGCCTGTCCTCAGGGCAGCGCAACAGATCACCGAGCCGGACGGTGCCGCCGGCCAGTTTCTCGTCCAGCGAGGGCGCGCCGGCTTCGGTCAATGTGACACTCCAGATGTCCGGCAAGTCGGTGCCGCAGACAGCCACAATGCGATCGAGCAGAGTCCGCGACCATTCGTCGGACTCGCCCCGCGCCCCCTGCACGAACCTCCACATCAGCGGGTCGCTGATCCGGGCGAGCACCTCGTGGGCGATCAACCGGGTCGGCACCAGAAGGGAGTCGATCTCCAGGGCGTCGAACAGCGGTGAGTTCGCCGGGTCGTTCTGCCGGGCGATTAGGAAGAGATCCGGGTTCGTCTTCTTGGCCGCAGCCAGCAACGAGAGGTTCGTGACGTCGTTGTCGGTTGCCGCAGCGAGCGCGACCGCATCACCGAGGCCTGCGCGGGCCAGGACGCTCGGGTCAGCGGCGTCGCCGATCACGATCTGCACGGCCGGGACATTCCCCGCATCTGGATCCACAACCGTGACCGGCAGACTGTGGCGCACGAGGTCGGCCGCCAGATGGCTGCCGAACCGCCCGTAACCACACACGATCCAGCGGCCGTTGCCGGGCACTTTCATCGCTGCCGAGAGGCTGTTTCCCGGCCCTGACGTCAACCAGTTGACCAGCCGGTAGGTCTGCGGGGAACGCACCGCCAGGACCAGTTCATCGCCGAAGAGATTGAACGGGTCCACGATCATCGGCTCACCGAAGGCCTCCATGCGCGCCAGGATCGCGTCATCCACGGTCCGGCACACGACGGGCAATTGCGGGGCCAGAAGGCGCGCAGTCATGCCGATGGCCAGATTCGCCTCATCATCGTTGGTCAGTGCGATGACACCCTCGCAGTGGGGGTTGAGCAGTCCTGCACGCTTGAGTTCGTACGGGTTGGCTGCATCAGCGGCCAGCCCGGGAACGTCGGAGTGGAAGGCAGCGAGGTCCAGAGCCTCGATTCGCGACTGCTCCATGTCCAGAACGACTATTCGCTGATCGATGCGGTCCAGGCTCCGGGCCACAACCTCGCCGGCCTGCCCGAACCCTGCGATGATCACGAACGGCTCGCGCAGGCGGCGTACCTTGCGTTCGAACCGCTGCAGGGACAGCGCCTCCCGGAACCCACGGTCCTGCAATAGGGCCAGAACCGAACCGATGGCGTAGGCCCAGGCGATGACGCTCAAGTAGATGCTGACGATGACCCACGCGCGCTGGGCTGTCGTGAAGGGGTAAGGGATCTCCCCGAAACCGATCGTCGATGCGGTGTAGCTCATGAAGTAGAACGCCTCGAACGGGTCCATGTACCACGTGTTCCCCTGCGCATCCACACCAGGCATCAGTGTCAGCCCCGCAGTGCTCACGGTGAACAACACGATGAGCACGATCAGCGGGATTCGCATCTTGCGCAGGACCAGGAAGATCGCGGTGGCCGATGGGCCGGTGGGGACTACCCGCCGAGGAGCTGGGCTGGACGTGGACATGTCACTGTCGCCGGAACGAGACGGTCTCCACGACCAGCAGCGTCACCGAGATGATGTTGGCCAGCAGCGCCCCGCCCGACAGCGAGACCACACTGGAGATCTGCTCGGGGGTGAGCAGTTCGCCCCCGGAGACATTGCTGAAGTAGGCCCACAGACTGGCCGCTGCAACCAACTGCAGCGAGGCGACCAGGCTGGTGGCCAGATGCACCGCCCCGATCTGCGTGCGGTCACCGAACTTCATCACGAGTGCGATCAGGTTCACGACCACTGCCGCGAACAACTCGATCTCGTTGTGCACGCGCGGGTCATCCACCGGGCCGATGAAGAAGCCGAAGTTCAAGGTCGCGGCGAGCACGACGAAAAAGCCGAAGACCACCTTCTCGAAGTTCACCAACCACCCCCTCGTGTCCGAGCGTGAGTGTAGTGGTTATCCGTCGGAGATTGCCGTCCAACTTCTTCTGAGTACCTTCGTGGTTTTCAGACCACCTAACTGCCTGAAAACCACAAAGCCGCCCGAGCCGGCAAACCGCCTGAGTACCTTCGTGGTTTTCAGACCACCTAACTGCCTGAAAACCACAAAGGTTCCTCATGCGGAGCGCCAGTGAGCTCGAAGAGCCGAAACCGCCTACCCCAGCGCCAACGCAGCGCCCACCACGACCAAACCGAAACCACGATCTCCACAGCCCCGATCACTGCGGGCCGGGCGCCCACGGGCACGACGAAGGCGCGCACAGCGGCGACCCCGAAGGGCAACAACAGCCACGGGGAGATCAAACCCATACTCAGCGCCGCCACGTTGAAGACCCGCGAGGCGATCGCCCAGCGGCGGTCGTCGGCCTCCCGGATCAGCGACTTGACGTGTAGGACCGAACCGGTGAAGAACACCAGGCAGATCAGCGCCGCCAACCATGCGTCGGATGCTTCAGGCTGACCGACACCCAGTGCCGGGGAATCAGCGACGATGGCGTACATCAGTGGGACGGCGAGGCTGGCCTGCGCCACCAGCAGCAGGTCGTTGCTCGCCCCGCGTTCGTGGCCGGTCCGGGTTAGCCAGACACTGACCGCCCAGAGCACCGCAAGCAGGACCCCCACCCACACCAGCCAGGGACGCAGGGCCAGCAGGATCAGCGAGGGCACAGCCGCCATGGCGATCCAGGGCACGGCATCGCGCAGCTCGCGCTTCGCCAGCCTCGACCAAGTCCCGCGGCGCCAGCGGATCACGACCGCCCGGCCGAGGTAGTAGCTGGCCGGGTAGGCGAGGACCCAGGCGACTGCGAACAGCGCGCCGATCCAGGTCCAACCGACCGTGACGAACCCGAGCAGCAGGGGCACGACCAAGAAGGCCCACGCCCCGTGCTGCCCCGGGATCGCCAGGCGCAGCGTGCGGTGAGACGACGGTGCGGTAGCCGTGGTCACGGCCCTCCGACCTTCTCCCAACCCCGGCGCGGCTCACGGTTGCCGGCGTCGTGCGGGCCGCGGTCGCGGTAGACCACGTAAGGCCGGAACACGTAGCCGAAGGGAGCGCTGAATGCATGCACCAGTCGGGTGAACGGCCACACGATGAACAGGGCCATACCGGCCAGAGCGTGGATCTTGAACGCCAGCGGCGCCTGCGCCATCAGCTGGCCCTGCGGGTCGAAGTAGAAGATCGAGCGGAACCAAACCGAAACGTCCTCACGGTAGTTGTGGCCCTCGCCGAGCACTCCGGCACCGGACAGGGTGGCCACGATTCCAAGGCAGATCGCCGCAACGAGGAAGATGTACATGATCTTGTCGTTCTTGGTCGTCGCGGCGAAAACCGGACCCACCGTGCGCCGGCGGTAGATGAGCATCACTATGCCGAACAGGGTGGCGGCACCGGCGAAGGCCCCGAGCAGCACGGCGAAGAAGTGGTACATGTCCTCCGAGATACCCAGCCCGTCGGTCCACGCCTGCGGGATCAGCAGGCCGACGACATGACCGCCTACCACCGCCAGGATCCCGAAGTGGAAGATCGGGCTCGCGATCCGGATCAACTTGCGCTCGTAGAGCTGGCTCGAGCGGGTCGTCCAGCCGAACCGGTCGTAGCGGTAGCGCCAGATCATGCCCACAACGAAGACCGCGATAGTCACGTACGGCAGGACGTCCCACAGAAGGATGTCCACCGTGCTCAGACTCGTGTCGGATGCGACTGCTTCCAACGCCATCATCTGCGTGCTCCTGTCAACTCGATCCCGAACGGTTCCAGCCCTACCTGCTCGACCGGTGGGCCCATGGTGGCGATGGCCGCCATACGCTCGGCCACCTCGGGGGTGACCTCGGGCAGGGTCTGAACCACAGCCACCAGTACATCTGCGTACGGCGACTCCAGAGACTCCAGAGCTGAGCGCAACAGCCCTATTGCAGCCACGTGCTCGGCCAGCAGGGCCTCCCCCGTCAGCCGGTCGCCCACGGCTGCGAACTCGAGCACCACAGCCAAATGGTCGGCGAGTTCGGCGTCACCGGCGTCGAAGCCGCTGTCCAGATAGGCCTGCTTGAAATGCAGGATCGCCAGACCCCGGTTGCGGGTGTCCCCGTGCGTCCAGTAGGTCAGGTACGGACAGGCCTTGCGCTTCATGTCGAAGGTCTGCACATAGAAGCGCCTGATCTCCATGACGTCGTTGGCCTCGAACCAGTCCATGAAACGGATCAGCGGCGCCGCCTGCTTGTCCGGTAGCTCATTGACGGCGGCGCGCAATTGCGGCAACCGCTCTACCAGGCGCTCGTCGGGGTACCAGAGCAGCCACGCAGCAGCCAGCCGGGTGACGGCCTTGTTGTGATCGGTGATCATGACTGCACCTGCCCTGCGTCGTCGGGCCGCAGTGGGGTGTTCGCCGCTGCCCTGTCGCCTTCGGACTCGGCACCGGCTGTGGCCGCATCCGTCGTCTTGCGCGGGGGCATCCCAGGCATGCCGAGGGGCACCCCGCGGCCGTCCCAGTTGAGCAGATTCACCTTGGCGTCCTGGTCCGGCTCGACGATCGTCTCCGACTGCTGACGCTGGGCCAGCGCGTGGAACGTCTCCACCGCCACCGGCGTGGGGCGACCGGAGGCCTCCCCGAACGGACCCTGCTCGTACATCCCCGAACCGCCGTCGTAGTCCAGCGCGCAGGCCATCTCCTCGAGACGCTCTGCCGTCTCGGTGTGGGCCTTGGGGATCACGTAGCGATCCTCGTACTTGGCGATGGCCAGGAGGCGGTACAGCGAGTACATCTCCTGCTCGCTGAGTCCCACCGACGCCGGGATGGATGCATCCGTCAGGTTGCCCAGGTTGCTGTCACGCATGAAAGCGCGCATGGCAGCCAGCACGCCGAGGCTATGTTTGACCGGCACCACGTCACCCGCGGTGAACAGTTCCGCCAGGTACTCGATAGGGATACGCAGGGCGTTCAGTGCTCCGAACAGGTTGCCCGCATCCTCCGCGTCGTTGCCGGTCTCACGCAATGCGTCGACCACCGGTGACAGCGGCGGGATGTACCAGACCATCGGCATGGTGCGGTACTCCGGATGCAGCGGCAGAGCCACTTTGTACTTCTTGGCCAGCGCGTAAACCGGCGACTGTGCGGCCGCCGCCAGCCAGTCCGCCGGGATACCGTCGCGCAGAGCCGCTGCAGCGACCTCCGGGTCGTTCGGGTCCAGGATCAGGTCCAACTGCGCCTCGTACAGGTCTTGCTCGTTCTCCGTGGCCGCGGCCTCGGTGACCCGATCGGCGTCGTAGAGGAAAAGGCCGATGTAGCGCAGCCGCCCGACGCAGGTCTCCGAGCAGACCGTCGGCAGGCCCACCTCGATGCGTGGGTAACACATCGTGCACTTCTCGGCCTTGCCCGTCCTGTGGTTGAAGTAGACCTTCTTGTACGGACATCCGGTGACACACATTCGCCAACCGCGGCAGGCGTCCTGGTCGACCAGCACGATGCCGTCCTCGCTGCGCTTGTACATCGCACCCGAGGGGCAACTCGCGACACACGCAGGGTTGAGGCAGTGTTCGCAGATCCGGGGCAGGTAGAACATGAACGCCTGCTCGAACTCGAGCTTGACGCGATCACCGACGTCCTTCTTGATCTTCTTGAGGACCGGGTCGTTGGGTGCGAGCTCCGGGCCGCCGGCCAAGTCATCGTCCCAGTTCGCCGACCACTCGATCTTCATCGGCTTGCCCGTGATCAACGACTTCGGCCTGGCCACCGGGGTGTGTTCTCCAAGCGGGGCGGAGATGAGGTTGTCGTATTCGTAGGTCCACGGCTCGTAATAGTCGCGCAACTCCGGCAGCTTGGGGTTGGTGAAGATCGTGGACAGTCGGTGTAGACGCCCGCCGGAGCGCAGCTTGAGCTTGCCCCGCTTGGTCCGGACCCAGCCGCCCTTCCATTTGTCCTGATCCTGGTACGTGCGGGGGTACCCCTGACCGGGTCGGGTCTCGACGTTGTTGAACCACACGTACTCGACCCCGGCCCGGTTGGTCCAGGCCTGCTTGCACGTCACCGAGCAGGTGTGGCACCCGATGCACTTGTCGAGGTTCATCACCATGCCCATCTGGGCCATGACCTTCATGATTGAAACTCCCGTGATTGTGGCGTTGTTGGGTCTAGGGCCGTGCCAGTGTTGCGTTGTTGCTGGTTTGCCTGGCCTGAATCCGACAACAGCACAACAGTCGGCGCGCAAGGCTGGTAACAACACAACAATTGCGAGGCAGAAGCATTCATCAGTACTGCACCTCCTGCGAGCGGCGGCGGATCACCGTGACCTCGTCGCGCTGGTTGCCGGTAGGCCCGAGGTAGTTCAAGAAGAACGACAGCTGGGCGTACCCACCGATCAAATGCGTCGGCTTGATCATCAAGCGGGTCAGCGAGTTGTGGATGCCGCCACGCAAGCCGGAGGTCTCGGTGCGCGGAACGTCCACCGTGCGGTCCTTCGCGTGGTACATGTACACCGTGCCCTGGGGCATCCGGTGCGACACGATCGACCGCGCCACGACCACACCGTTGCGGTTGTACGCCTCGATCCACTCGTTGTCCTTGACCCCGATCGCGTCGGCGTCCTGCGGGCTCATCCAGATCTCCGGACCACCCCGGGACAGCGAGAGCATGAACAGGTTGTCCTGGTACTCCGAGTGGATGGACCACTTCGAGTGCGGGGTCAGGTAGCGCACCGTGACCTCTCGGCCCTCGCCGGTTCCCTGGTCGCCGTACAGCCGGTGCATGTTCAGCGGGGGCCGGAAGGTCGGAAGCTGCTCACCGATCTCAGTCATCCAGTCGTGGTCGAGGAAGAAGTGCTGGCGACCCGTCAGCGTGTGCCAGGGCTTCAAGCGCTCCACGTTGATCGTGAAGGCCGTGTAGCGCCGGCCACCGTGCTCGCTGCCCGACCACTCAGGGCTGGTGATCACCGGCACCGGTCGGGCCTGGGTGTCGGCGAACGTGATCCGCTTGCCCTCGTTGTCCAGGGCCAGGTCGGCCATCGGCTGGCCCGTGCGCTCCTCCACGTTGCGGAAGCCCTCGACGGCCACGCGGCCGTTCGTGGTCCCCGACAACGTGAGGATCGCTTCGCAGGCCTGCGCCGCAGTGACCAGCGCCGGGCGTCCAGCTGCGGGGCCGTCGCCGATCACACCGTTGAGCCGCTTGAGCAACTCGTACTCGGGTGCAGTGTTGACGGCCACCCCCTTCGTGACCGTGCCCACAGTCTCCAGCAGCGGACCGAGCGCGGACATCTTCGCCCCGATCGCGCTGTAGTCGCGCTGGGTCACGATGAACTTCGGTGCGGTTACGCCCGGGATCAGGTCCACCTCACCGGTCTTCCAGTCCTTCACCACACCACCGGGCACGGCCATCTCGTCGGGGGTGTCGTGGTAGAGCGGGATGCTCAACAAATCCTCGACGGTGCCGAGGTGGCCGTCTGCCAGCTCGGAGACCTTGCGGCCGAGGTCGTTGAAGATGTCGTAGTCGCTCTTGGTCTCCCACGGCGGATCAATCGCGGGTGTGAACGCGTGCACGTAGGGGTGCATGTCCGTGCTGGACAGATCGTGCTTCTCGTACCAGGTCGCCGCGGGCAGCAGGATGTCGCCGAACAGCCCGGTCGAGGTCATGCGGAAGTCCACGCTGACCAGCAGGTCGAGTTTGCCGCTGGGGGCGTCCTCACGCCAGGTGATCTGGTCCGAACGGTCCTCGGTAGTGGTGGCTCGCACCGCGTTGGAGGTGCCCAGAAGGTGTTTGAGGAAGTACTCGTTGCCCTTGCTCGACGAGCCGAGCAGGTTCGCCCGCCAGACAGTCAGCACCCGCGGCCAGTTCTCAGGGGCGTCCGGGTCCTCCACGGCGAACTTCAGCTCGCCTGAGAGCAACTGCGCCTTGACGTAATCGGCAGGTTCGACCCCCGCCTCGCGGGCTTCCTTGACGATCTCCAAGGGGTTGCGGTTGAAGCTCGGGAAGGACGGCATCCAGCCCGAGCGCGCCGATTGGGCCAGCGTATCGATCATCGTGGCGCCCTCGAAGCGGCCCTCGCCCAGAGGGGTGGCCAGCAGCTCGGCGCCGAGGTTGTCGTAGCGCCACTGGCTGGTGTTGACGTACCAGAACGCGGTGCCGATCATCTGGCGGGCGGGACGCTGCCAGTCCAGACCGAAGGCAAGATTGGCCCACCCAGTGACAGGCCGGCATTTCTCCTGGCCGACGTAATGGGCCCAGCCGCCACCGTTGATCCCCTGGCAGCCGGTCATGGTGATCATGGCCAGGAAGGTGCGGTAGATGACGTCGGAGTGGAACCAGTGGTTGGTTCCCGCTCCGAGGATGATCATGGAGCGCCCGCCGGAGTCCTCGGCGTTCTGCGCGAACTCCCGGCCGATACGTGCCGCGAGTTCGGCCGGCACGCCGGTGATCTCCTCCTGCCACGCAGGGGTGTAGGGCTCGGGGTCGTCGTAGTCCTTGGGCCACGTGCCGGGGAGGTCGTCGCGACCCACGCCGTACTGGGCCAGCATGAGGTCGTAGACGGTGGTGACAAGACGCTGCCCGGCCGAGGTGTCGACCTGAACCACCGGCACACCGCGGGTGTGCACACCACCGCCTTCGCTGTCCTCGTGCCCGACATCGAACCGCGGTAGGTGCACCTCGACGTTGTGCGAGCCGCCGGCGCCCAGCAAGGACAGCGCGGGGTCGACCCCCTCGAGGTCCAGGTTCCACTTGCCCTTGCCCGACTCGGAGTACCGGAACCCCAGAGACCCGTTCGGGATGACCGCGCGGCCGCTGTTCTGGTCGATCAGGACGGTCTTGAAGGCGGCACCCTCAGTGTCGTCGCCGAGGTCGGAGGCACAGAGGAACTTGTCGGGGACATATGCCCCGTCCTTCTCCTTCAAGGTGATCAGGAACGGCATGTCGGAGTACTTCTTCACGTACTCGACGAAGCGCGGAACCTGGCGCTGGACGTAGAACTCCTTGAGGATCACATGACCCATGGCCATACCCAGGGCAGCGTCGGTTCCGGGGTGCGGGTTGAGCCATTCGTCGGCGAACTTGGTGTTGTCCGCGTAGTCAGGCGAGACAGTGACGACCTTCTGCCCGCGGTAACGGGCTTCGGCCATGAAGTGGGCGTCGGGGGTGCGGGTCACGGGGACGTTGGCGCCCCACATGATCAGGTAACTGGCGTTCCACCAGTCCGCAGACTCCGGCACGTCGGTCTGGTCGCCGAACACCTGCGGGGAGGCCACAGGCAGGTCGCAGTACCAGTCGTAGAAGCTGAGCATCGCCCCACCCATGAGGCTGATGAACCGACTGCCAGCAGCGTGCGAGGCCATCGACATCGCGGGGATGGGCGAGAACCCGAACACCCGGTCGGGGCCATGGGCCTTGATCGTGTGGATGTGGGCGGCTGCGATCATCTCGTTGACCTCAGGCCAGGAGGACCGGACAAGACCGCCCTTGCCACGCGCGCTCTGGTAGGCCCGACGGGTGCGCTCGTTACCCACCACCGCAGCCCAGGCATCGACAGGATCGGGGTGCTCGAGCTTGGCTACGCGATAGGCCTCGAGCAACGTCGAGCGCACGTACGGGTAGCGGATGCGAGTCGGGGAGTAGGTGTACCAGGAGAAGGCAGCACCACGCGGGCAGCCCCGGGGTTCGTACTCGGGGGAATCCGGGCCGACTGAGGGGTAGTCGGTCTGCTGGGTCTCCCAGGTGATCACGCCGTCCTTGACGTACACCTTCCAGGAGCACGAACCGGTGCAGTTCACCCCGTGGGTGGAACGGACCACCTTGTCGTGGCTCCAGCGGTCGCGGTAGAACACGTCACCCTGACGCCCGCCGTGGCGGGTCACAGTTCGCAAGTCCGATGAGACATCACCTGGGGTGAAGAATCGGCCGGCTTTGACGAGGAACTCGTCTGTCGCCTCGGAACGGGTGGTGGTCATGCTGTCCTCCTCGACTTCCTCTTGCGTGCTGCTGGATTGGACTCCGCGGAGGTTTTCCCGCGGACGGTCCAATCCGGCGTTGTGTCTTTTCGTCTCAAATGGGCAACACATACTCCCGGACGGGGGAATACATCCATCGACTCCAAAGAAATGTCCTGGCCAGTCGCGTCCAGCACCTGCTCGAGAGCTCGGGCGTGGATGTCGCAGATGACCGGGTGCTCATGTACCAAGGATGCGTACGGGCAGTTGCCCAGGTAGACAGCGTCCCCGACAGGTGACACCTCGACGTCGAAACCGAGTCGGGACAACGCGTCCGCGGCCACGGCCAGGGCCTCATCAGGGCTCTCGGCCGGCTCGTTGATGACTGCGCCGCTGGAACGCCAACGGGTGGCAGCCTCTTCGGCCAGCCCTTCTCCGCGCGCCTCGTCCAGAGTCTCGCCGAGCAGATCCGCGAGCCGGAAGTAGGCGTCCTGCTCCTCGGTGGTGGCCGCGTAGAGCCACTTGGGACGGCCACGGCCGTTGATGTTCTCCCGGGTCCGTTCGACCTTGCCCGCGGCGCGCAGCACGTCGAGATGGGTACGGATGGTGTTGACGTGCAACTGCGTGAGCCCGGAGATGTCCTCGACGCTCAGGGGCGAATCGGCCTCTTGCACGATGCGGAAGATGTTGTCCCGGCTCGTATCGGGCTCGGTGTTCGTGGGCTTGGCCGTGATGTGACCAAGTCGGGCCAAGGTACGCCCAATGCTCTCCGCCGCATTCATACTCACATTCATATCACATATCCACGGTTGTTTTTAATTAACACGGTGCTAACATATGAAGCGGTGAAAATAGTTAGGGGCTGAAATGACCGTCGTCGAGGCCGAGCAACCGGCCAGCGAACACAAGCACTGGAACCTGCGTCCTGGAGCCGTCCGAGTGCTGGTGATCTCCACGGTCGGCTTCACTTTGATGTTCGCCGTCTGGCTGATGTTCGGAGTGCTGGGCATACCCATCCGCAAGGAGTTCGGCCTCACCGACGTGCAGCTTTCATGGATCACCGCAGTGGCGGTGTTGAACGGCGCCATCTGGAGGCTGCCGGCGGGCATCATCGCCGACCGTCGAGGCGGCCGCCTTGTGATGACGGTGATGCTGGCCGCCACGGCGATCCCCGCCTACCTGGTCTCCACCGCTGACAGCTACGTCCAACTGCTCTTCTACGCGTTCCTGGTGGGTCTGGCCGGCAATGCCTTCAGCGTCGGCATCGCGTGGGTCAGCGCCTGGTGGCCCCGCGAACACCAAGGGTTCGCCTTGGGTGTCTTCGGAGCCGGCAACGTGGGCGCGTCGGTGACGAAGTTCATCGGACCGGCCCTCATCGTGGCCGTTCCCGCCGCCGGGATCATGAGCATCACTCCGGGGGGCTGGCGTTTCGTCCCGTTCCTGTACATGATCCTGCTGCTCGTGATGGCAGCAGTGACCTGGTTCGCCTCCCCGCGCCACGACATCGTCCCCGGTCAGGGCCGCTCGTTGCGCTCGATGCTCACACCCCTGAAGCAGGTGAGGGTCTGGCGGTTCAGCCTGTACTACGTCGTGGTCTTCGGCGCCTACGTCGCCCTGGCGGCCTGGCTGCCCAAGTACTACGTGGACGTGTACGACCAGAGCCTGAGTCACGCGGCGCTACTCACGGCGCTGTTCATCTTCCCGGCATCGCTGCTGCGCCCCGTCGGCGGCTGGATCTCCGACCGGGTCGGAGCACGACGGGTCATGTACGCGACCTTCGGCATCATGCTGGTCGCCACCGGGATCCTGATGATGCCCTACGGCTACATCGTCATCGAGCGCCAGGACGGGACCAACTCGCAGATCCTTCCGTGGACCGTGGGCGTGGTCACCTTCACGTTGCTGGTGTTCATCACCGGTTGTGCGATGGGCGTCGGCAAAGCCGCGGTCTTCAAGCACATCCCCGAGTACTTCCCGCACGACGTCGGAGCGGTGGGCGGGCTGGTCGGCTCGATCGGCGCTCTCGGTGGCTTCTTCCTGCCCCCCATGTTCGCTTACGCGACGGCGTGGACGGGCGCACCACAGGCCACCTTCGGAGTGCTCTTCGTAGTGACCCTGTGCGCAGCCCTGTGGATGCACCTGACAGTCGTACGGATGCTGCACAAGGCAAGCCCCGATCTGACCAACAAATTCGAACACGATCACAGCCAACCGGCTGACGAGAAGACAGGAGTGAACGCATGAGTGCCACCGTTTCCGAAACCCCGCAGCGCAAGGGGGGTGACTGGCTGGACAGCTGGAACCCGGAGGACGCCAATTGGGACTCGGGCCGAGCTTGGAAGACCTTGTGGATCACCACGTTCAACCTGACCCTTGCCTTCGCGACGTGGTTCCTGGTCTCAGCCATCGCACCGCAGTTGAACTACATCGGCTTCGACCTGACCAAGGGCCAGCTCTACTGGCTCGTGGCCATGCCCGGCCTCGCCGGCGGGTCCTTGCGCCTCGTCTGGATGTTCCTGCCGCCCATCATGGGGACGCGCAAACTGGTCTGGATGAGCACCTTGCTGCTGCTCATCCCGCTGGTCGGCTGGGGGCTTGCGGTGCAAAGCCCCGACACGTCCTACACCGTACTGCTGGTGCTGGCAGCACTGGCAGGCATCGGCGGTGGTGTGTTCAGCGGCTTCATGCCCAGCACCTCCTACTTCTTCCCGAAGTCCAAGCAGGGCACAGCCCTGGGTGTCCAGGCGGGCATCGGCAACTTCGGTGTCAGCCTCGTGCAGTTCGTCACTCCTTGGATCATCGGCTTCGCGCTGATCGGTGGCGCGCAGGCGTTCTCGAACCCGGACAAGGGGATCAACAAAGAGGTCTGGTACCAGAACGCAGGCTACATCTGGATCCCGTTCGTCATCGTCGGAGTGATCTTCGCCTACACGATGCTGCGCTCAGTACCAGTCAAAGCACGGGGCGTGAAGGACCAGCTCGACATCTTCAGCAACAAGCACACGTGGCTGATGACCCTGCTGTACATCATCACCTTCGGAACGTTCTCAGGTCTTGCGGCCCAGTTCGCCCTGCTGATGAAGAACTTCTACGGCACCCCGTTCGGTGCCGAGGGGATCAACCCAGTGTCGTATGCCTTCCTCGGAGCTCTCATCGGATCGGCTGCACGCGTGCTGGCCGGGCCGATCGCTGACCGGGTCGGCGGCGCGAAGGTGACCTTGGTTGCCGTGGTGGGGATCGGCATCTCGGCCCTGTACACCTCGTTCCAGCTCGCCCCCACCAGCGTCGACGATTTCCCAGCGTTCCTCTGGGGAATGCTGGCGATCTTCTTCTTCGCCGGCGTGGGCAACGCCAGCACCTTCAAGCAGATGCCGATGATCTTCGAGCCGCGTCAGGCCGGCGGTGTGATCGGGTGGACCGCTGCGATCGCCGCCTTCGGCCCGTTCGTGTTCGGCGTCATGTTCGCCACCGGCAACACCCAGATGCTCTTCTGGTTGGGTACCGCGACCTGCCTCATCGGGGCAGCAGTCACCTGGTACTTCTACGCCCGACCGGGAGCGGAGAAGCCTTCCTGACCGGAAGGGATGGGGGGACGGTGGGGCCGGGCTGGCGGGCCTGGCCCCACCGGCTTGCCCGCGGCTAAGGCAACGCGAGCCACGCGACTCGGTCCCCGGCGCCAGCACCACCGGGGGGAAGCACCGCAAAACCATCGGCGGCAGCCAGCCCACGCAGCATGGCCGACCCGAGGTGGGCCACGGGCATGGCCAGACCGTCGACCAGCCTGGATGCCAGCAGCCGGTGCTCGCCGTCGGGTGCCTTCGCCGACTGGCCCATTGTCACCACGGGCAGCGGTCGGGCCACTCGTCCGGACAGCGAATCGAACAACGGAACACCCAGCGAGAGGAGGGCCACGATGGCGCTCTGCGGATTACCTGGCAGCGCAAGCAGTCGCCCGCTCGGTAGGGCGACCAACGCCATAGGGTGCCCCGGACGCACAGCCACGCTGTCCACCACGAACGCCCCGCCAAGTTCGGCGACGGCGGTGTGGAGGTGGTCGACCGGGCCTGCCGCCGTGCCACCGGTCGTGATCACGACATCCGCGCCCTGGGCCGCCTGCCGGATCCTGGCCACATGGTCGTCGAGAGTGTCCGCGGCCCGGGTCACCGCAACAACGTCGACGCCGATTCGCCGCAGCCATCCGGGCAGTTGCGGCCCCAGGGCGTCGCGAACCTGCCCGACCCCGGCCACGCCTTCGTCCACGAGTTCGTCACCGAAAAGCACAACCCATGCCTTCGGACGTGGATGCACCAGCACCTCGTCCAGGCCCGCCGCACTCAGAAGCCCAATAGCAGCCGGACCGATCACGCTTCCCACGGGCAGCAGGACCTCGCCGACCCGGCACTCTTCTCCCGCCGCCCGGATGTCCTCACCGGGCTCGTGGTCGCCACGCAACTGCCCGGTTTCGACGGTGCCCCGTTCGCGCCGCACGATGCCGGTAGCGCCACCGGGCACGGCCGCTCCGGTGGCGATCACGCACGCTTGCCCATCGCGCAGTTGCAGGGTCGGTGGATGGCCGGCCAGAACCTCGCCCACCACCGTCCAGGGCCCGCGACCACTCACCGCCCATCCGTCCATGGCGGAGGTGTCGAATCCGGGAAGGTCGCTCAACGCGTGCGCATCTTCGGCCAGGGTCAGCCCGTCTGCAGATGCCACGGCCACAGCCAGCGCGGGCAAAGCCTCGCTACCCGCGAGGTCGCGCGCTGTGTACCAGTCCGGCTCACGCATCCGCGTCGGTCTGCCACCCCTGGGCCAGTTCGCCGATCCTGGCAGCGGCGGTAGCCGGATCCGCCCCGGCGGCCACAGCCAGGCCCAGCAGGTAAGTGGTGACGGGAGCCGCCGGGCGCTGCACACCGTGGGCGGCGTCCTTGGCCACATCGAGAATCAGATCAACGTTGACGTCGTCCTTGAGATCCAGTGCCTGCTTGACGGCGTCCACCCATTGCTGCATGTCCAACCCCTTCGTCGGTGCCTCCATTATGGTCAGCCGGCGTTCGACCAATTCGAGGTCCACGGGAGTGTCGATGTCCACGAACTGGGCGGCATCGCCGACCACCTCCTGGACGTCGAGCCCCGCGAGCATCGCGCGTACCGACATGCCGGGGGTGTAGCCGACCGAACGCAGGGCGGCAGTGCGGTACACCGCGTTGAGCGGTTGCCGGTGTCCGTCGGTGACAGGGATCGCCGCGTCGTGCGCGCCCAGGTGGTTGATGAGCCCGTCCACCTCAACGGAGCCGAACGGCATGTCCACGGCCAGCACCGCGACCAGTCGTGTGCGGACGTGGGGCAAGGCCGCCGCGATCGCACAGGCCGGACCACTTCCCGGGGGGTCCTCCCTGGTGACGACCAGCGGACGCGCCACGTGCGGGTCGGGGCCCACGACGATCACGTCCATCTCGGCAGGTATCGAAGCGAGAATCCGGTCGATCATGCGATGCCCGGCAACCACGGCTGTCGCCTTATCGCGACCGAGGCGGGAACTGGTCCCACCGGTGAGCACAATTGCGGTCCAATCCTGCACACCCGCACACTAGACGCAGGAGGTGGACATGGGTGAGGGCTTGAGCCACATCGATGCGCGCGGGCAGGCCCGCATGGTCGATGTCGCGAACAAGGAAGTCACGGTCCGCACGGCCACGGCGATCGGCGAGGTGCGGACAAACGCGACCAGCGCGATCCGCGACGGCAGCGTGGCCAAGGGCGATGTCCTGGCCACCGCCCGTATCGCGGGCATCATGGCAGCCAAGCGCACGCCCGACCTCATCCCCATGTGCCACCCGATCGCCGTACACGGCGTTGAGGTTGACGTCGTGCCTGATCCGTCGTTGGACGTGGTCCGCGTGCGGGTCGTCGTGCGGACCGCGGACCGTACCGGCGTGGAGATGGAGGCGCTGACCGCCGTGAGCGTTGCCTGCCTGACCATCGTGGACATGACCAAGGCCGTCGACCCGGGCGCGACGATCGAAGGCATAGCCGTCGTGTCCAAGACCGGCGGGAAGAGCGGGGACTGGCACCGATGAGGGCGAGCGTCATCGTCTGTTCGGACTCGGCGGCGGCCGGGACGACTGCTGACACCACCGGGCCGGTACTGGTCACCGGCCTGCAGGCGCTCGGTTGTGAGGTCGGGACACCGGTCATCGTCGCCGACGACATCAGCGCCATCGTCGCGGCCATCCGCAACGCACACGCCGATGTGGTCGTGTGCACAGGAGGTACGGGACTCGGACCCCGCGACGTGACTCCCGACGCGGTGCTGCAGGTCATCGACCGGGAACTGCCTGGCTTCGGCGAGGCGTTCCGGGCACTCGGGCGCCAGCACACCCCCTTGGCCGATCTCTCACGCGCCGTGGCGGGTTCGGCCGGTTCCACTCTGGTTGTGGCTTTGCCCGGCAGCCACGGGGCGGTCCGCGACGGCCTGAGCGTGCTCGGACCCCTGCTCGAGCACAGTCACCACGTGCTGGCCGGCGCCGACCACCGCAGCCTGGTCCGGTCCACACCGATCACCGCAGCCGAGGTCGACGCGGCGGTGAGTCGGGCTGACGCCGGCGCGGTTGTGGTCTTCGAAGGCAGGGTCCGCGACCACGACCACGGCCGGGCAGTGGCTTCCTTGACCTACGAGGGTCACCCCGACGCAGACGCGACCATGCAGGACGTCCTGAAGCAGGCGGGTGCCCTTCCCGGTGTTGTCGCGGCAGCCGCGCTACACCGGGTCGGCGACCTGGCCATCGGCGACCTCGCCTTTGTGGTGGCCGTGTCGGCAGCGCATCGCGGCGAGGCCTTCACTGCCTGTGCCTGGCTGGTGGACGAGGTGAAACGGCGATTGCCGGTGTGGAAGCTGCAACGGTTCGCCGATGGAACTCAGGAGTGGGTCAATTGCGCTTAGTAGATGCTTTCGGACGTGTTCACAGCGACCTGCGAGTCTCGTTGACCGACAGGTGCTCGCTGCGTTGTACCTACTGCATGCCCGCCGAGGGCTTGCCGTGGTTGCCCGGCGAGCAGATGCTGAGCACCGAGGAGTTGCTGCGGTTGGTCTCGGTCGCTGTGGACCTGGGGGTGGACAGTGTCCGGCTC
Source organism: uncultured Actinomycetota bacterium (assembly GCA_963818505.1). GTDB lineage: Bacteria > Actinomycetota > Actinomycetes > S36-B12 > UBA10799 > JADKAV01. Next base: position 917,494 of record CAWFSJ010000005.1, on the reverse strand, counting down.
ACCGGAGGGGAACCACTGCTGCGTCCCGACGTGGTCGATGTGGTCGCGGGCGTCGCGGCCCTGGGCGTCGAGGTCAGCATGACCACCAACGGGCTGCGACTGCCTGGGCTGGCCGCACCGCTGCACGATGCCGGACTGCGCAGGGTGAACGTCAGCCTGGACACCCTGGACCGCGACACGTTCCGGGCGATGACCCACCGCGACCGCCTCGTGGACACCCTTGCCGGGATTCACGCTGCCCAGGTCTCGGGCCTGGACCCAGTGAAGATCAACACGGTGCTACTGCGCGGAGTCAACGATCACGAGGCCGCCGACCTTCTGCGCTGGGCAATCGGTGAGGGCGTGCAACTGCGGTTCATCGAGCAGATGCCTCTGGACCCCCAGCACGGCTGGCGCCGCGCGGAAATGGTCACCGCGGACGAGATCATGGCGGCGCTGAACACGGCGGGTTTCCGGTTGACCCCCATCGACGACCCCGGCCCCGCCCCCGCCAGGCGCTGGAACGTAAACGACGGTCTGGCCACGGTGGGCATCGTGGCCTCGGTGACCCGGCCCTTCTGCGGCACCTGCAACCGGCTGCGGCTCACCGCCGACGGGCAGTGGCGCAACTGCCTGTTCGCGCTCGGGGAGACCGACCTGCGCACAGCCCTGCGAACCGGCGCCGACGATGAGGAACTTGCCCGGTTGATGGCCGAGGGCGTCTCGACCAAGCTGCCCGGCCACGGCATCAACGACCCGTCATTCCTGCAACCCCCTCGGCCCATGTCGTCGATCGGAGGTTAGGTCGTGGTCACGGTCCGCTTCTTCGCCGCCGCTCGTGAGGCGGCAGGCGTGTCCTCTGTCGAGGTCGAACCGGGTCCTATCGGGTCCCGTCTGGCAGAGCAGGACTTCGGCCCACGATTCGACAAGGTGCTCGAGGTGTCCACGCTGCTGTGCGACGGTCGCCGGCTCACCGGTCAAGACAGCGCCGGCGACGGTTGCGTGGTCGACGTCCTGCCACCGTTCGCCGGAGGGTAGGCCCCTCGCTAGCGCCCGGTGCCCGCGTAGACGACTGCTTCGCCGTCGGCATCCAGGCCGAAGGCGGTGTGCAGGGCTTGAACCGCCCTGGCGCCGTCCGAAGCCCGGGTCACCACCGAGATCCGGATCTCCGACGTGGAGATCATCTCCACGTTGACGCCAGCCTCGGCCAGTGTCCGGAAGAATGTGGCGGAGACTCCGGGATGCGAACGCATGCCAGCACCCACGAGGGAGACCTTCGCGATGTGCTCGTCGGCGAACAACTCGCCGAACGCGATCTCGTCACGCCTGGCCATCAGCGACTCCCGAGCAGCAGCGAGGTCGGCAGTGGGCAGCGTCAAGGTGATGTCGGTGGTGCCCTCGGCCGAGACGTTCTGCACGATCATGTCCAGATTCACGCCTACGTCGGCCAGCGTCTCGAAGATCAGTGCGGCCTTACCGGGCCTGTCCGGGACGGCAGTGACGGTGATCTTGGCCTCCGACAGGTCCTGGCTGACCCCGGAGATGATCGGTTGCTCCATGGCGGTGTTCTCCTCGAGTTCGTGCACGACCAGCGTGCCGGGGCGGTCGGTGAATGACGATCGCACCCGCAGGGGAACGTCGAAGCGACGGGCGTACTCGACACATCGCAGGTGCAGCACCTTTGCGCCATGGGCGGCGAGTTCCAACATCTCCTCGTAGGTGATGTACGGCACGCGGCGGGCTTGGGGCACCAATCGGGGATCCGCGCTGAAGACCCCGTCGACGTCGGTGTAGATCTCACAGACGTCGGCCGCCAGAGCCGCAGCCAGAGCAACGGCTGTCGTGTCCGAGCCCCCACGGCCCAGCGTGGTGATGTCCTTAGTGTCCTGGGCCACACCCTGGAAGCCGGCCACGATGGGAATCGCCCCTTCGTCCAGAGCCGCCTGGATGCGCCCGGGAGTGACGTCGATGATCCTGGCCTGGCCGTGATACCGGTCGGTGATCAGACCCGCCTGCGAGCCTGTGTACGAGCGGGCTTCCGCCCCGAGGTCGGAGATCGCCATCGCCAGCAGCGCCATGGAGATCCGCTCGCCGGCCGTCAGCAGCATGTCCAGTTCACGCCCCGGCGGGTCCGGCGAGACCTGCTGGGCCAGATCCATGAGTTCGTCGGTACTGTCCCCCATGGCCGACACCACCACGGTGACCTGATTACCGGCCCGCTGGGTCTCGACGATGCGCCTGGCCACCCGCTTGATGCTGTCGGCGTCGGCTACAGAGGACCCTCCGTACTTCTGCACGACCAGCGCCACGGGTGAACTCCTTTTCTGCTCTGGTCAATGGTAGCGACGAGAACCGTACCGAACTGGTTGACCCAGGACGCTCGCCGACCGGTTCGGTTCACAGTCGCCGTTGTGCCACCTGCAGGCTCCTGCGAGAATTGCCCAATGGACTTCAAAGTTGCTGACCTCACGTTGGCCGATGCTGGCCGCGACCAGATCCGCCTCGCCGAACACGAGATGCCCGGCCTCATGGCCATGCGGGCCCAGTACGGCGACTCGAAGCCGCTGACGGGGGCGAAGATCACCGGTTCGCTGCACATGACGGTGCAGACCGCGGTGCTCATCGAAACCCTTGTGGCGCTCGGCGCCCAGGTCCGCTGGGCCTCGTGCAACATCTTCTCGACCCAGGACGAGGCGGCCGCTGCGATCGCCGTCGGCCCGAACGGCTCTGCCGACAACCCCCAGGGTGTCCCGGTGTTCGCTTGGAAGGGCGAGACTCTCGCGGAGTACTGGTGGTGCACCAAGCAGGCCCTCACCTGGCCCGACGCTGACGCCCCGAACATGCTCCTGGACGACGGCGGCGACGCCACCCTGCTGATCCACAAGGGAGTCGAGTTCGAGAAGGCCGGCGAGGTTCCGCAGCCCGTGGGCGACGGCGGCGAGTTCGACGAGGTCCTCAAGGTTCTGGCCACCACTCTGGCCGAGGACCCTCAGATGTGGACCCAGATGGCCAACTCCATCAAGGGCGTCACCGAGGAGACGACCACCGGTGTGCACCGCCTCTACGAGATGATGAGCGAGGGCAGCCTGCTATTCCCCGCGATCAACGTCAACGACTCGGTCACCAAGAGCAAGTTCGACAACAAGTACGGCTGCCGTCACTCACTTGTGGACGGAATCAACCGCGCGACTGACGTGCTCATCGGGGGCAAGGTCGCGGTCGTCTGCGGCTACGGCGATGTCGGCAAGGGATGCGCTGAGTCGCTGCGTGGCCAGGGTGCCCGAGTGATCGTCACCGAGATCGACCCCATCTGCGCGCTGCAGGCCGCCATGGACGGCTACCAGGTCGCACAGCTCGATGACGTCCTGGACATCGCTGATCTGGTCATCACGGCGACCGGCTGCGTGGACGTGGTCACCGCGGCACAGATGCAGAACATGAAGGACAAGGCCATCCTGGGCAATATCGGCCACTTCGACAACGAGATCGACATGCTGGGACTGGCCAAGGTCGACGGCGTCGAGGTGAAGGAGATCAAACCGCAGGTCCACGAGTGGACCTTCGATGCCGGGAACTCGATCATCGTGCTGTCCGAAGGCCGCCTGCTCAACCTGGGCAACGCCACTGGCCATCCGTCGTTCGTGATGAGCAACTCCTTCACCAACCAGGTTCTGGCCCAGCTGGAGCTCTTCACCAAGACCGAGCAGTACCCAGTGGGTGTCTACATGCTGCCCAAGCAACTTGATGAAGAGGTGGCGCGCCTTCACCTGTCAGCACTTGGCGTGGGACTGACCGAACTGACCGAGCAGCAGGCCGAGTACCTCGGTGTGGACGTGAGTGGTCCGTACAAGCCCGAGTACTACCGCTACTGACGGCATCGCAAACCGTTCATGCTCCCGGCGGAAAGATCCGCCGGAATGCATCCCTGACGGGCCACGATGGATGAAGTATCGTGCACCCATGAAGATCGCTTTCACAGCCGCAGCCGCCGCTCTCGTCGCCCCTGCCCTACTTGCCGCCCCCGCCTCCGCGTCGACCGACACGGTCAAGGTCAAGGTGGCCATCGACAACTGCACCAACTGCGAAGTCATGGCCACTTGGAGCAAGAAAGCCAAGGCGAACAGCAAGTTCAAGAGCGCCACGAAAACGCTCAAGGCCGACAACGACACCGTGTCATTCAGCGTGCCCAAGGGGTACTGGCTCTACTTCACCGCCACCAGCCCGGAGGCGGACGTGGACGCGGCCTCGTTGCTGGTCACCAAGTACGCGGGCCAGGAGAAGGGGTCCAAGGTGTCGCTCAAGCAGGCGAAGAAGGGCACGAAGGGTGCCTACTACTGCATGATCGCCGCGAAGGGGACCATCGAAGCGTCCTCCGGCATCGTGAAGGACAAGGGCGCGAACCTGCTGGCCGTGTGGGCAACCCCACAACTGAAGGCCCAGGGACTCAAGCTGCCGGGCAAGGACGGCATCAAAGGCGTCTACGGCGTCCAGAACACGGTGCCCTGCCAAGGAGTCTGACCCCCCGGCCGGAACCGAGGGTCCTCAGCCCCGTCTCCGCTACGGAGGCGGGGCTGAGGCGTCTGCGATTTCCTAGGGCGTGGCGAGTCGACGGCCTCAGGCAGACGGCGGTCGATCCCTTAAAGTGCGTCTATGAAAATCGCTTTCGCCGCCGCCGCCGCCGCTGCTGCTCTCGTCGCCCCCGCCCTACTTGCCACCCCCGCCTCCGCGTCGACTGACACGGTGAAGGTCAAGGTGGCCCTGGACAACTGCACCAACTGCACGGTCACCGCCACCTGGAGCAAGAAGGCCACCGTGAACAGCAAGTTCAAGAGCGCCCAGAAGACGCTCAAGGCCGACAACGACACGGTGTCGTTCCAGGTGCCCAAGGGTTACTGGCTCTACTTCGCCGTCACCAGCCCGGAGGCGGCAGTTGACGCGGCTTCGGTGCTGGTCACCCAATACGTGGGTCAGCAACAGGGGGCTTCGGTGTCGCTGAAGCAGGCCAAGAAGGGTACGAAGGGTGCCTACTTCTGCACGATCGCGGCGAAGGGGACCATCGAGGCGTCCGCCGGCATCGTGAAGGCCGACGGCACGAAACTGCTGGCCGTGTGGGCCACGCCGCAACTGCAAGCCCAGGGCAAGAAGCTGAAGGGCAAGGACAGCATCAAGGGTGTTTACGGCACGCAGAACACCCTGCCCTGCCAGTGACCCCGAGGCGCTGAGCGCTTACGTCTGATCGCACCACGACCGGCCCCGTCTCCCGCGAAGTCTGCAGGCGGGGCCGGTTCGTTGCCTTGGTTCAAACCTCCCGGCCAGCACGTGACCGCGCATGACCTGTCCGGACACACCCCCTGTGTGTCGAAGACCTGTCGAATCGCGTGATCCAGCAGATCGACTTTCGCAGACCCCCAAACTGGAAGACCTGTCGAAATACGCCCCGTCGACCGACGAGCGCTCGAGCAACTACTACCGTTATGGATCGAAGCCAACGAGGGGTAGGTACATGTCGAAGCGTTTGTTCACGTCCGAATCAGTGACCGAGGGGCACCCGGACAAGATGGCCGACCAGATCTCCGACACCATTCTCGACGCGATGCTCAAGGATGATCCGGGCAGCCGGGTCGCCGTCGAGACGTTCCTGACCACAGGCCTTTGCCTGGTCGGCGGCGAGGTCACCACCTCCACCTGGGTCGACATCCCCGCGCTGGTCCGCGAGACCGTGCTGAACATCGGCTACGACTCCTCGGACAAGGGCTTCGACGGGGCCTCCTGCGGCGTGACCATCGCTATCGGCAAGCAGTCCCCGGACATCGCAGCGGGCGTGGATGACGCGCTCGAGGAGCGGGTTGGCGGCAGCGGCGACCCGCTCGACGCACAGGGCGCCGGCGACCAGGGCCTGATGTTCGGTTACGCGTGCGACGACACCCCCGAACTGATGCCCCTGCCGATCTCACTGGCCCACAAGTTGTCGCAGCGCCTGGCTCAGGTGCGCAAGAACGGCACCCTGCCCTACCTGCGCCCGGACGGCAAGACCCAGGTCACGATCGAGTACGACGCCGACCGCGCTGTTCGCTTGGACACGGTTGTGCTCAGCACGCAGCACGCCCCCAGGATCGACCTGGACAACCTGCTCACCCCCGACATCCGCGAGCAGGTCGTCGACCCCGTGCTGGCCGACCTTGAGCTGGACACCGAGGGCTACCGCTTACTGGTGAACCCGACAGGGATCTTCGAGGTCGGAGGTCCGCAGGGCGACGCCGGACTCACGGGCCGCAAGATCATCGTCGACACCTACGGCGGCATGGCCCGGCACGGCGGCGGCGCGTTCTCCGGAAAAGACCCGTCCAAGGTCGACCGCTCGGCGGCCTACGCGATGCGCTGGGTGGCGAAGAACGTGGTCGCGGCCGGTCTGGCCAAGCGCTGTGAGGTCCAGGTGGCTTATGCGATCGGCGTGTCACACCCGGTAGGCCTGTTCGTGCAGACATTCGGTACCGGCACCGTGCCCGACCAGCAGATCCAGGATGCGGTTACCCGCGTCTTCGACCTGCGACCCGCGGCCTTGGTCGCCGAGCTCGACCTCTTGCGCCCGATCTACGCCCAGACCGCCGCGTACGGGCACTTCGGCCGGGAGCTGCCCGACTTCACGTGGGAGAGCACACACCGCGCCGAGGCTCTCGCTTCCGCAGTCAAGGGCTGACCCGCCAGGCGAACCCCGCCCGGCCCAAGACCCCGCCTCGTTAGAGGTTGTGCTGTTGGTTAGCGAATCCACGCGTTGTTTCGCTAACCAACAGCACAACCTCTAACCAACTGGTTCTGGGGCGGGCCACAGGTCAGCCACCCAGCCCGGCCGCCTCCCGCAACGCCTCTTCGAACCCCTCGAGGTCCGCGACGGTCAGGGTGAGGCCAGGGTGCAGGATGATGCCTGAGGGATCCAGGATCTTGACCGGCTCGCGGAATTCCACGCAGATCCCGCCGACTGTCGTCGTACCGAACGTGGCGCCCCGGTCAGCGAACGAACCCCGGGCACCGATGGCCTTCACAGCCGAAAACGGGCCCGTGCGAGAGACGCACCGGATATTCTTCACAGAGGTTCGGCAACGCCATGGGCCGAAGCGCGCGTCGAGGGTCTTCTGACTCACGTCCACCTTCGCGGTCAACGGAGTAACCCCAATCGCGGCTAGCGCTGGGAGATACTTCTTCTCGAAGGCGAATTCGAATCGCACTGTCCAACCGTACGCCCCCGACCTACCCGAGGTGAACACCAATGGAGTTGCAGGGTCACCCCTCGCTACTCCGTACCGACTCGCCCGCAGATCCCCAGGACGCCCGCCGCAGCAACCGCGACCGCCTGCTGCGAAGCATCATCACCCGCGGACCGGCCACCCGTGCGGAGTTGTCCCGGCGCACGGGCTTGAGCAGGCCGACAATCTCGGTGATCGCCAACGAACTGCTGACCACGGGTCTGCTCAGCGAAGGTGAACGTGTCTACAGCGGAGGGGCCCCCGGGACGCTGCTGCACCTGTCCAAGGACACAGGCGTCACCATCGTCGCGGACGTGCGCGATCCTGCACGCTTGCGGATGGCCACCGTCCCAGCCAGCGGGGAGATCGCCACCGTGGGGACCGCGAGCGTCGAAGCCGGCAACGAGGTGCTCGCCGAGATCCTGGCGTTCGCCGCACGGGTCGAACCCACCGCCCTACTCGGTGTGGCGTTGGCCGTCGATGGATGGGTGTCCGCAGACGGACAATGGCGCTGGAGCCCGAAGCAGGGGCTCGATGGTGATCTGATCGACCAGTTGCGCAAGAAGTTTCGTCTACCGGTCTTCACGTTGACCGCCGCTGAAGCCATCGCCGTCGCGGACCTTCGGGACAGTCCAACAGACCTGGTCGCGCAGGCCAGCGTCGTGTTCGGCGATCAGCTGGACATGGTCATCACGGTGGGCGGACGGATCTGGCCAGGGAACCGCCGACCCACTGGGGACATCGCGCACGTTCTTGTTGGCGCGAATGGGCCCATCTGCACGGTCTGCGGACGCAGTTGCCTTCAAGCCCGAGTGCTGCAGTTGCACAATGATCCATCGGCGCGCGCCCGCAACCAGTCAGTCAAGGCGCTGGCAACCGTTCTGGCACCGCTGATCGCCGGTATCGAGATCGAGGAGATCGTTCTTGCGTGCTTGCCCGCGGAGGTCGCCGAGCACGTGGCGACGGCCCTGCGCGACGAACTGGGCAAGCACCTCATGGCGTACATGATCCCGACGGTACGGGCGTCCGCGCGAAACGATGACGGCGTGATGGAAGGCGCGGCGGCGATGATGCTCTACCGCCGGCTGGGCTGAGTTCACCAGGACGCGTGCAGCGGGCGCCCTTCGGCGTAACCTGCGGCCGACTGGATTCCGATGGCAGCCTTTTCGGTGAACTCCTCGACGCTGGCCGCACCGGCGTAGGTGAAAGCACTGCGCACGCCGCTGACGATCTCGTCGATGAGGCTCTCCACCCCGGGGCTGCCGGGATCCAGATACATGCGCGAACTGGAGATTCCCTCCTCGAACAGAGCCTTCCTGGCCCGGTCGAACGCCGAGTCCCCGGCGGTCCGGCTGCCGACAGCGCGTGCGGATGCCATCCCGAAGGACTCCTTGTAAGGCCGGCCCTCGGGAGAGATCTGGACATCCCCGGGCGACTCATGCGTACCCGCGAACCACGATCCGATCATCACCGCACTGGCCCCAGCGGCAAGGGCCAGAGCAACATCGCGCGGATGCCGCACGCCGCCGTCGGCCCAGATGTGCTTGCCCATGGACCTGGCCGAATGGGCGCACTCAAGCACCGCTGAGAACTGCGGCCGGCCCACGCCGGTGCGCATCCTGGTAGTGCACATCGCTCCGGGGCCGACCCCGACCTTGACGATGTCCGCGCCCGCTTCGATCAATTCGCGTGTCCCGTCGGCGGTCACCACATTTCCAGCCACCACGGGAACCGGCTGCGGGCCGATCGCAGCCAGCGCCTCGAGCATCTTCACCTGATGCCCGTGCGCGGTATCCACGACGAGCACATCGATCCCGGCAGCCACCAACGTCTTGGCGCGCAATCCGACGTCGCCGTTGATACCCACTGCCGCACCGATCAACAACCTCCCGCCGGTGTCCACAGCGGGGCGGTACAAGGTGGAGCGCAGGGCCCCCTGCCGGGTCATGATGCCCACAAGGCGCCCGTCCTCACTGACCACCGGGGCGAAACGTCGGTGCTCGGCGTGAAGACGGTCGAAGGCTTCACGCGGCGACACGGTGTCGGGCAGCACGAACAGGTCGGTGCTCATCACCTGGTGCACCTGTGCGAACCGGTCTGCCTGCTGGCAGTCGCCCTCGGTCACCACGCCGATCGGCACTCCGTCCTGCGTGACGATGGCGGCGCCGTGACTGCGCTTGGGGATCACAGCCAAAGCCATGCCGGTCGTCTCAGTGGGAATCAGGGTCGCCGGAGTCTCGAAGACCAGATGCCGCTGCTTGACCCAGCTCACTACCTCTGCAACCACATCCGTGGGGATGTCCTGCGGGATCACCGCCAACCCGCCTCGGCGTGCGATCGTCTCAGCCATCCGCCGACCCGAGACCGCCGTCATGTTCGCGGCCACGACTGGGATGGTGAGTCCGGTCGCGTCTGGGGTGGTCAGGTCGACGTCGTGGCGCGAGGACAGAACCGAACGGTTCGGCACCAGGAAGACGTCGTCGTAGGTCAAGTCGTAGGCCGGCGTGTTGAGCAGTCGCACGCCCTCGACGGTACGCGCATAAGTCCACCTACGCTTGGACGTATGCCAGGTCACGACCATCCGGTCTTCACTCAGATCTACCGCGTACTTGTCCGCGCCGAAGACTCGGGAGCCATCGGTAAAGCACGCACCGAGGTCTCCCAAGCGCTGCACGGCCGCCTGCTGATCGTCGGGCTCGGCCCGGCCGAGGACCTGCATCACCTGCCGGCAGCGGTCACAGAGGTCGTGGCTGTGGAACCGAGTGCCCCGATGCGGCGCGCAGCGGCCCAGGCCATCTCAAAATCCGGGATGCAGGTCGAACTGATCGACGCCTTCGGTGAGGACCTGCCTCTGGCCGACTCCAGCGTCGACTGCGTGCTGTTCGCCTACGTACTGTGCAGTGTGGAGGACCCCGACCGGGTGGTGGCCGAGGCCATCAGGGTACTGCGGCCCGGAGGTACGATCGCGATCCTCGAACATGTCGTTGCCAAGGACGGCAGTTGGATGCGGCGCGCGCAGCGGCTGCTTTCACCGGCTTGGCCGTGGCTGGCCGGAGGATGCCGATGCGACCGGGACACCAGAGCCACCCTTGAGGCCGCGGGCCTGGACGTGAGCGGGTTGCGTTCGCCGGCGTTGACACCCGTGCCCCCGGTGGCCCCGGCCCTGGTCGGGACCATCACGGTCTGAGGTTCAGGGGCGCAGCCGCACGGACAAGCAGGTCACGCAGCCTTCAAGCTTCTCGAACTCACTGATGTCCACCGTGACGACATCCAACCCGCGAGCCCGCAGCTGGGCGGCCGTGGCTGGAGCTGAGGCAGCCATCAGCACTGTGGTGTCGTCCAGCACCACCACATGTGAGCCGGGTTCCTCCGGCACGGCCATGAAGGTGTCGAAGGCACCCACATCGTCGACCAGGGGTGGGTAACCGATCACGGTGCCGTCCGGCAGCGCGGTCACGGCACTCTTCAGGTGGAGCACCTTGCTGACAGGCACCGGCACGGCTTGCACCCCCAGCGCCTCGCCCAGCGCCCGGACACCGCCAGGCGTTGTGCGCCCTCCCACTCCGACGAGGAACCGGTCGCCGATCTTCAGCACGTCCCCGCCGTCGAGCGTCTCGGGTGCCTCGATCGCCACCACCGGAACTCCCATCCGGGTGAGCACCTGCTCCACGGCAGCGGTCTCGCCGCGTCGCTGGGGGGCACCCGGGCGGGCGAGCACGGCTGCGCCCTTCCACCACACGACCGTGTCCTCGACGAAGACGCTGTCAGGCGACTCCGGGGCGGCCGGGACCTCGACCGGTTGCCAGCCGAAGTCGACCAGCGCGGCTACATACCCGTGCCACTGATCCAGGGCGAGCCCGGCGTCGACCGGTTGGCGCTCGATGTGGGTGAGCAGACCCTGGGCGAGCTTGGGACCGGGCTGACGTACGAGGCACTTCATGTGAGTTGCTCCAGCAGTTCGGCCATCTTGACCTGCACGATGTTGATCGCCTTGAGCGGTCTGATCATCACTTTGAAATCGGTGATCAGGCCCTGGGGGTTCCACCTGATGAGATCCACCCCGTTGACGCTGATCTGGTCGATTTCCGTTTCGAACTCGAGCACCGCGTCGTTGCCGTCGACGACCTCTCGGACGTAGCGGAAGGATGGGTTCGCGATCACGTGCAGGGCTCCGGTCAGGTAGAGGGCCACGAGGTCCCTGCCCTGCTGGGTACGGAACAGGACCGGCGAGTGGAACGTCGCATCCTCAGCGAGCACCTGATTGAGAAGAGCGGGGTTACGGGTCCGCACGACCTCGTGCCAGCGTTCCAGGGGGGTGTCCATGGTCGCGACTATTCTCCGCGGGCATGCACCGCGTCAAGCGCCGAGGAACCGTTCGACGACGCGTTGTGTGGCCGACCCGTCCTCGTCCGGACAGAACCTGCGGCGCGCCTGCTGGACGGGGACGGGCGCTGCCGGCATCCCATCGCCCAACCACTGCTGCAAGGTCTGCACGGAGTCGGTCCGCGGACCGGGCAGTTCCTCATCGCGCAGGTAGACGCCGCGGGGATACGCCACAGGGGTGAAGAACGCCACCTGCGACCCGCTCGCGAGGAAGTCGAACGCCACGCTGGAGTAGTCGGTGATCAGGATCTGGGTACGCGACAACAGTTGATTCGTGGACAGTTCCAGCGGCGGGAGGAAGCCCGCCAGGCCGGGGTGCTCGGAGGCGGCTTTCGCGAGCTTGCTGTGCACGCGCAGCCCCGGACGCAATCCTTCGGGAACGGCTTGTGCGATCGCACGCATCCTCTCGGCCACGTCGTCGAGATCATCGGCGGCATCCGTGTAGGACTGCTCCTGCCAGGTCGGCGCGTAGAACACCAGGTCACGCTCGGGCTGCTCTCGGAACTGGACATCCACCCGGGGCGAGCCCAGTTCGGCGATGTTGGCGCCCCCCACACCGTAGGCGCCTTCGTACATCGTGTGCGTCATGTACGGTCCGCTGGACAACACGATGTCGGCACTGCGCAGATTGGCCACGGTGTTGGCGATGTTGGCGTAGGGCCCGGCGACATCGCGGCCCATCCGCTTCAGGGGGGTGCCGTGCCAGGTGTTCAAATACACCTGGTCGTCACGCTTGTCGAACAGTGGCGGGAAGGTCACGTTGTTGACCAGGTAGCGGCTGGTGGCCAACGCCTTGAAGTAGGCCGCGGACCGGTACTTCACCGTGCTCACCCGGGGGTCTTCGACGGGCACTGGTTCGCGCAGGGCCCAGACCAATGGGAGGTCGGTGTGAGCCAGCAGGTGATCGGCGATGGCTGCGGGGTTGTCGTTGCGCGCGGTGCCCTCGTAAGACTCGAGCAGGACCACATCGTTGAGAGGCATGCGCCTCCAGCGCGCATAGACACGCTGCGCCGCCGCTTTGGCCACACTGCGCACACCGCTCACGCCCGAAAGGCTACCCATAGGCTGAGGCCGTGAGGGTTCTGCATCTGATCTCGAGCAGTGGTGTCTACGGCGCGGAGAAGATGGTCGCCGGTTTGTGCGCCGCCCTTCCCGCCTTCCACGTGGCGCCCACGTTGGAGGTCTTCGAGAACACCCATGCCCCGAACCTGGACGTTGCCCAGTACGCGGCGCAGATGGGCGTGGACGTGCGCCTGCTGCCCTGCGCCGGGCGCTTCGACCCTGCGGCCGTGCGCCGGTTGCGTGCCGACATCCGGCTCCTGGGTGCCGACATCGTGCACGCCCACGGGTTCAAGGCCAACCTCTACGGGTTCCTCGCGACCCGCGCCAGCAAGGTGCGATTCGTGGCCACGAACCATCGCTTCGACACCGGTCCGCAGAACCGATTCGACCGCCCGGTCCTACGGCGGGCAGACGCTGTCTACGCGGTGTCCGACGAGGCGCGGGACAGCCTGCGAACCCAGTACGGCATCGCCCACGCCCTGACGATCCCGAACGGTGTCGAACCTGGCGATTACGCGGGGGTACCGGCCGCTCTGGACCTGCCGCGACCGCTGGTGGGGATGGTCGCCCGGCTGGCACCTGAGAAGGCCCCGGGCGACTTCTTGTCCCTCGCCGCGGCCATCGGATCCGGTGCCACGTTCGTAGTGGTGGGCGACGGCCCACTGCGCGAAGAGCTTGCTGTGGAAGCCGGCGGCAATGTGGTCTTCGCCGGGTTCCGCGACGACATGCCCGGTGTCTACGCGAGCCTCGACATCCTCGTACAGCCCTCCTACCGGGAAGGCATGCCGATGACCATCCTTGAGGCCATGGCCTCGGGCGTGCCCGTCGTGGCCACCCGGGTCGGGGCCGCCGCCGACGTCATCGACGACGGTGTGACAGGCAGACTGGTCGCGGCCGGGGACGTGACGGCCATGACCCACGCAGTGCGCGTACTACTCGCAGATCAAGGGCGTCGTGCAGCAATGGGAGCCGCAGCCCGAGCCGCCGTTGAAGAGCAATTCACGATGAACGTCATGGCTGGCCGGTACGCCCAGCAGTACGAACGCCTACTTCAGGTGAACTAGAAACGGAACCAGCCACCACGGCTCGGGGCAGGGGCACAGCTGCAGCGCTGTTCCTGAGGAAGGTGGCCGAGAATCTGTTCGACATGGCTACCACACCCTGAGTAGGTGGCCTTCTTACAACTCGGGCAGAGAGCTGGGCTGCACATCCGTAGGACTCCTAGGGCTTGAGGATACCCCCCCAGGGTACCACAGGAGGTTGCGGAGCGCTCGGCGCATCTGGCCACGGGACCCGTTCCCCTGTCCGTGGAGAGGTAGCGTGAGGGCTATGGATAGCGCGTCGTTCATCAACCTCGAGGATCGGGCCGGTGCCCACAACTACCACCCATTGCCGGTGGTCGTCACCGAAGGCGACGGGGCATGGGTCACCGACATCGAGGGCCGGCGCTACCTGGACTTCCTCAGCGCCTACTCCGCGCTCAACTTCGGTCACCGCCACCCGCGGTTGGTTGAAGTCGCCCACCGCCAGCTGGACAGGTTGACCCTCACCTCGCGTGCGATCCATTCCGACCAACTCGGACCGTTCTGCGCCGAGCTCACAGACCTGGTCGGCCTTGATCGAGCCCTGCCGATGAACACCGGGGCCGAGGCGGTGGAGACTGCCATCAAGACCGCCCGCGCCTGGGGCTACCGGCGCAAGGGCGTGCCGGATGGTCAAGCCATCATCCTCGTGGCCCATCAGAACTTCCACGGCCGCACGACCACGATCATCTCTTTCAGCGACGACCCGGTGGCGCGCAACGACTTCGGCCCGTACACCCCAGGATTCGTGGGCATCGAATTCGGCGACATCCATGCTCTGCGCGACGCGCTGGCCGACCCGAACGTCGTGGCGTTCCTGGTCGAACCGATCCAGGGTGAAGCGGGGATCGTCGTGCCACCGCAGGGTTACCTGTCGCAGGCGGCCGCAGCCTGCCGCGAGGCCAACGTCCTGTTCATCGCCGACGAGATCCAGTCCGGACTGGGCCGCACGGGTCACACCCTTGCCTGCGACGCCGAGCAGGTCACACCGGACGTCCTGCTGTTGGGCAAGGCCCTAGGGGGTGGCATCCTGCCGATCTCAGCGGTCGTCACGCGCGACGACGTTCTGGCAGTGCTGCGGCCCGGCGAGCACGGTTCAACGTTCGGAGGCAACCCCCTTGCGCTGGCCCTGGGCCGCGAGGTCGTCGCCATCCTGGCAACCGGGCAGTACCAGCAGCGCAGCGCCGAAATGGGCGCCCACATGCTGAAACGCCTGCGTGAAGAGGCTCCGCCAATTGTCAAGGAGGTGCGCGGACGGGGCCTTTGGGCCGGCGTGGAGGTCCACGAGCAGTACGCACCGGTCCGACCTCGCTGCGAGGCCGCCCTGGAGGCCGGGGTGATCGTGAAGGACACACACTCCACAACGATCCGCCTGGCTCCCCCGTTGATGATCAGCCAGGAGGACCTTGACCACGGTATTGACGTCATCCTTAAGGTTCTCAGTTGACGGTCCACGCCTTCACCGACGGAGCGTGCTCAGGAAACCCCGGACCGGGGGGCTGGGGTGTGGTCATGCGGTGGGGGGACCACGAGCGCGAGTTGTTCGGCGGGGAGGCCCAGACGACCAACAACCGCATGGAACTGATGGCCGCGATCACCGCTCTGGAATCGTTGACGAGGCGTTCCGAGGTCGTGCTGACTACCGACTCCACGTACGTGAAGAACGGCATCACCACCTGGGTCAAGAACTGGAAACGCCGCGGATGGACGACCTCGTCGCGCCAACCGGTCAAGAACGTGGACCTCTGGAAGCGGCTCGACGCCGCCGCGGCTCAACACGACGTCACGTGGGAATGGGTGAAGGGCCACAGCGGCCACCCCGAGAACGACCGGGCCGACGAACTGGCCCGGATGGGAATCGCCCAGATCCGGGGGTAGGGATCGGCGTGGGCCCTTGGTTAGGGCCTGCCGCGGGCTAGCCTCCCCGCCGGCTGTTGGTTAGAGGTTGTGCCGTTGGTTAGAGGTTGTGGTCCTGGTTAGCGAAACAACGCGTGGATTCGCTAACCAACAGCACAACCTCTAACCAGGAGCCCGCGCGCGGCTCACGCTCGTTGGTCAAGGCCCCGCGCGCGGCTCACGCTCGTTGGTCAAGGCCCCGCGCGCCTGCTCGAGGGTGAAGGTCCGCTCGGCGCGGCTGCGGCCGATGAACGCAACCGCCCAGTGCCCGAGCGTGGACACCTTCTCCTGGAAACCGACCAGATACAGGATGTGGATGAAGAGCCAGGCGCACCAGGCGATGAAACCGCGCAACTGCAGCGACCCGACGTTGGCCACTGCCCGGAACCGGGAGATGGTGGCCATGCTGCCCTTGTCGAAGTAGGAGAACTCCGCCTTCTCCGGCTTGCCCTCCAGTCGGGCACGGATCTTGCCCGCGCTGAACTTGGCGCCTTGCATGGCGACCTGGGCCACCCCGGGCAGGTCGTCCAGGGCGATCATGTCCCCTAGAACGAACACCTCCGGATGACCCGGCAGCGTGAGGTCGCGGTTGACCTTGATGCGGCCCGCGCGGTCCACCTCCGCACCAGCCTGCTCGGCGATCTGGCGACCGAGCGGGCTGGCCTGCACACCTGCGGCCCACACCACGCAGTTCGAGGCGATGTGCTCACTGGAGCCGTCGTGGTGCTCGACCTCGACACCGGTCTGGTCGACCGCGCGGACCACGGTGCCGGTGCGTACCTCGATGCCCATCTTCTGCAGTTGTTCTTCGGCTTTGCCCGACTGCTTGGGACCGAAACTGGACAGAACGCCGTCACCACCCTCGACGAGGATGACCCTGGCGGTGGTGGGATCGATGCGACGGAAGTCGCGGCGGATCGTGCGCCTCGACAGTTCGATGATCTGGCCGGCCATCTCGACCCCGGTCGCGCCGCCACCGACCACCACGAAGGTCAACCAGGCCCGTGCGTCATCGGGCTTGTCCTGCAACTCGGCCATCTCGAAGGCGCCGAAGATCCGCGCCCGGATCTCCAAGGCGTCGTCGATGCTCTTCAGCCCCGGTGCGAACGGCTCGAACTGGTCGTTGCCGTAGTAGCCGGTCTGCGCACCTGCGGCGACGATCAGTGAGTCATAAGTGGTGACAGTGGACATCTCACCCATCTCGGAAGTCACCGTTCGGGCCACCAGGTCGACGTGCGTGACCTCCCCCAAGAGCACTGTGGTGTTGCGCGAGCGCTTAAGGATCTCGCGAGTGGCCGGGGCGATCTCACCCTGGGACAGGACACCCGTGGCCACTTGGTAGAGAAGCGGCTGGAACACGTGGTGCGACACCCGTGAGATCAGGGTGACGTCCACGTCGGCGCGCTTTAGCTTCTTCGCCGCGAACAGGCCACCGAAGCCGGATCCGATGATCACCACACGGTGTCTTGATTCCATATGAAGACTGTGCCACCAAACCAGCCCGGCATACCATGATCCAACTCACACAGATGGCAGGCTGAGCGGCGTGAACATCGTCCTGATCGGAATGCGCGGTGTCGGCAAGACCAACATCGCCCGACGACTGTCCTTCGTGATGAAGCGGCCCGTGATGACCACCGACGTGCTGATCGAGTACGACCACGGACGCTCAGTCGCCGACTTCGTCGCGCAATCAGGTTGGGCGGCGTTCCGGGACGCCGAGTTCGACGTTGTGCGCAAACTCGCCGCCATGGACCACGTGATCATCGATGCCGGCGGCGGCGTTGTGGTCGATCTGGACGAGCAGGGCCGAGAGGTCTTCAGCGCGCGCAAGGTGGACTTGCTCAAGTCCGGCGGGACGGTCGTCTTCCTGCGCGGGGACATCGGCCGACTTGCAGCCAAGGTGACCGGCGACCCATCCCGACCGGTTCTGGACGCGACCCGCTCGGCAGTCGATCTGATGCGGGCGCGTTTACCGTTCTACGAGGCCGCCGCGGACGTCACCATCGACGTAGAAGGTCGCCAGCGCACCGACATCGCAGAGGAAATCGCCCTTCGGTACCCGTGATCCACCGCGCGAATCGCTACGGTTGGTTGCACTATAGGGAGAAATCCGCAGGAGGACCGCCATGCCAGTAGCTGTGCCCATTGTGGCCGGGACGGCTATTCGCGGGGTGGCCGCGACTCTGATGATGCGCCGGGTTCTGGAGAGGCACCCCAACGCTTTCCTGATCACCCTGGCCAGCTTCGGTGTGACCCTGCCCCTGCACCGGTCGCAGGAACACCTGAGCGAGGACATCGCGCGCGGCTTGGAGCAGCAGGGCCGAGCCCCGGTTCACCGGTCGTTCTGGTGGGTCACTCCCAAGGCGCGCTGGCCAGTCTGCGTTACGCCGTCGACCACCCCAAGCAGGTCGTCCATGTCATCAGCGTCGGCGCACCCTGGGACGGATCCGCCAGCGCCAAGCGCGTCTCGGGGCTCTTCCGGTGGGTTCCGCGTGACATCACTCCGGCCCTGACCGACATGGCCCAGGGGTCACCCTTTCTCTCCCAGCTGCACGCCGACCTGCCGTTCATCGCCGACCGGGTCACGAACATCTACAGCACCCACGAGCTGTTCATCAGCCCGTACACGGCCGCGCACATCGACATCCCAGGTGTGACGAACCACTTGATCTCCACCGAGGCCGAATACCGCCGGCACCTGGTCGCGTACCCTGACCTGCGCATCGACGGTCACATCGAGGGACGGATCACCCACCTCGGTGAGATGAACGCCCCAGAGGTCCGCGCCGTCATCTGGGCAAAGGTTGAGGAAGTTTCCGACGCGGTGCGCCGCGGAGATTTCGACGAGAATCGATCGGCCTGACGCCAACCCGGGTCCTCAACCCTCTTCAACCTCCTGCTGACGCTTCTTGGCCGCGGTGCGAGCAGCGGTGACCAGCACGCGAGCCAACCCGGTCAGCAGGGTAAGACCGACTGCCATCTGGACCATCACCGCGATCATGCCCGCATGCGAGGTCGCGACGATATCGCCGAAACCGACCGTCGAAAGAATCGTCATGGTGAAGTACATGGCGCTGATCTTGTCCAGTGGTTGGTTGAAGTTGGCCGGATCGGCGATGCTCAGGCTGAGGTAGGTGAGGCTGAAGATCGCAACCATCGCGGTCACCATGACCGACAGGGCCACGATTCCAGTGCGCAGCGGGTGGTTCGAACGATGGATGCGCAGGACCAGCCTGAACGCCACGACGACGTAGAGGAGAGCGACCACGACGATTGTGAAGAACACGAGCCACGGCGGGTCTTCACCAGTGGGCTCAGGGATCACAATGTAGATGCTCAAGATGGCCACCACGACGAACAGGCCTGCCAGGGCCAGTGGAACCCCTGCTCGCACGAATTCTCGGGTCGTGGTGGGCGGCGTGTGAACCATGGAGGTCAGCCTGCCACAGGCGACCCGCTCCCAGTGGTCAACGCCGGGTCAGCGGCTGCCACTCGCCGGTGGGTAGGAACGCCCGCTTGAACAGCTCCACCACAGCCAGCCGGTACTGCGGGACGAACGCGGCCGGGGAACGCCCGATGGCGTCCAGGGGGATGCGTACTTGCAGAGCGGCAGGCACGATGGCGAACTCGGCCGGCGCCGACAGTTCGACCGCTTCCCCGTCGACACCGGCAGCGATGGGCTGGTCGGAGTGGACTTCGAAGGACTCGGCGGTCCAGGCGTTGAAACCCGGGGAGGAGTTCAGCAGTCCGATCGCGGCTCGTGCGAACATCTCGGTTACGCCAGCCGCGTTGCTCAGCTCGGCGGTCACGATGCCCAACTCGCCGGAGTTCAGCCGCGGTCGCCCGCCCGCGCCACGGACGTCGAGCAGGTACGGGTTGTTGGAGACGTGCACGATGTGGACGGTGGTGTGGTCCGTGCCGTCCGGACCCGTGAACCTCAGATCGGGCGGCGTTTCAACCAAGGACGGCAGTTCGTCGATGGTGGTCTCCAGCTTGCGTTCCCGGTAACTGGCGCTCTGGACGACCTCACCGTAAATGCCCATGGAGACGTTGTTCAGGAACGCCCGGCCGTTGACTCGTGCCATGTCGACCGTCTGCACCCTGGCCTCGCCGAATGCTGCGAGAGCCGCCACCGCGTCGGCCCGGTCCAATCCGAGGTCCATGGCGAAGTGGTTGCGCGTACCGGCCGGGATCACCACCATCTGGGCTCCGGCCGAACTAACAAGGTCGGCCACCACCGCCAGCGATCCATCACCACCGGCAACACCCACCACGTCGGCGCCGCCGGCCAGCGCCTCGACGGCCAGCTCGCGCAAGTCACGGCCGGGACCGAACTCGTGACACTCGATTCCGCGTTCACGCGCCAAAGCCACAAGGTCGAGAGACTGCGCCTTTGCGCCACCCGAAAGGGGGTTCACAAGCAGAACCGGACGGCTCGCAGGAGGGACCCTGACACCGGGCGGCATGAGGTCTGACAGCGAGCGTCGATCCCGACCGAGGGCATAGCGACCCAAAGGAAGCGACAACGCGATCGTCAGCCCTCCGAGGACGATGATCCAGCCGTCGTCATGGGCGCCGATGGCTGCGATCAGCGCGGCCATCATCAGTAACACGGTGACCCAGGCGGCCCGCTCGCGAGCAGGGCCTCGGGTGGTCAGGGTGACCCAACCGAAACCGATGCCGGCCAGGAAACAGATCAGGGCCACGATGATCGCGATGGGATTCTGCGCGAACCCGGTTGCCAGAGCTGCCGCACCGGCCAAGGACGCAGCCAGCGCCCCGATGGCCGCTAGTCGGCGACGAGTGGCGAACGAGACGGTACTCACGACAGGATGCGGTCCGCAACATCACTGCTCAGCTGCCCCATTCCAGCACCGATAAGGGCCCCGACCACCACATCCGCCGGGTAGTGCACCCCGGTGTGCACCCTGCTGTAGGCGACAAGCGAGGCCACCACGCGCAGACCCATCCCCGTCCAAGGCATCGTCGATGAGACCCCCTGGGCAAATGCGAAGCCAGAAGCCGAGTGTCCGGACGGGAACGAGTCCGAGGTGGGCATCCGCACGTGACGGTTGGCGTCGTCGCCGGGACGCTGCGGGCGCTCTCGGCGGAAGACCCGTTTGAATCCCTGGTTCACGACCAGGGAACTGAGCCCGACTGCCACCAGACCCGTGGCAGCCGCCCGGCGTCCAGTCGGTCCGCCGAAGACGGCCAGGGCTGCGCTGCTGGCGATCCACAGCCGCGAGTAGTTGGCGGCGTGGCTCAATCGGCGCAGTGCCAGATCGACCTGCGGGTGCCCTGCGGTGGCAATCGCGGAGTACAACTCACGGTCGGTCTCACGCAGGCCAGACATGCCGTGATCGTGTCACATCGACCTGGCCCGCCGAGGTTCAGGGCAAAGGCCAAACCGGCGGCGGATACAGCGGTTCCTTGGTGCCCGGCCCCAGCCTCGGGCCGATGTTGACCTTGTCGATGCATGTCTGTACACCCGGATCGGTTGAGCGGGCAGTGACCGCGGTGACCGGGCCCTCCACCTGGAAGAAGACGTTGTGCAACCCCGAGACGATCGGCACTTGGTGTGTGGTCGGCCCGACCGTCAGCTCGACGGTCGTATCCGCGGAACTGAGGTAGGTGACCTCGGCCACGAAGGACCATTGGGGTACCTCCTGCGCCATCGGAATCGAGGTCGGCGTCTGGCCCACGCGATACCCGCACACGCCTTTGGGGACCGACAGGACGCCGGGCACGAACTGCTGCTCGGCGGTGCCGTCGCGTGTGAATCCGTACAGGCCCCCCGTGGAGTACTCGACGAATGGCCGGAACACCGGGTCCGGGGAGAACACGACCTCGGTACTTGCGTACGGCAGCATCAGCAGCGGGTGTACGAGGTCGGTCACCGTCATCTGCGGAAGGAACGTGGCCTCGGGGGGCGTGTCGACCACGGTGTCCTTGGCTTGCCGGACGTAGTCCTTGGTCTGGCTGTTGATCCATCGCAGGGAGGGCTCCACCGCCGATATGAGACTCGAGGTGAGCAGTGCGACAGCAGCCCCGACGGCTACTGAACGCTGCGAGATCCCCCGGGCGGCGAGGCCTTGCACTCGCTGCGAGAATCCGCTGAGCTCGCCGAGCACGGGGTAGAACAGCAGCCCTGCGAACAGGGACAGCGGTATCCAGAAGTCAGATGTGTACCGATAGCCGGTGGAGGCCACCAAAGACCCGCCACGGCCGTACATCGCCACTGCCGTGAGCGCGAGCGCGTAGACCACGAGCCCGAGGAGGTAAGGCCACAGGGTGGGTCGGAAGAGCCGGACGGCGACGAAGAGCGCGACGAGCAGCAGCACTGCCACGACGTAGAGGAATGTCTGTGGCCGGGGGATCACCAGCACCCCGTTCCAGGTCTCGCCCTGGGCGCTGAACCACAACCATGGGCCGCCGGCCGATCCGTTGACGATGTTCAGCAGGAACAGGTCCCGGCCGTAGCGCAGGGCACGCATGAGGTCCCAGTTCGGATCCCTGGAAATGGGTGCGTACACGCGCAGGAACCACGCGTAGCCGACGGTGAAGACTCCCAGGGCCGTCCAGTACCGCGGGTTCAGGCGCCAAGCCGCCTTCAGACCGCGGCGGCGCGGGGCCCCGATGGGCAGGAAGGCAGCGACCATCACCATCGCGATCAGGAACAGGGTGCCCTTACTGATCGAAGTGACGGCCCCGGCGAACGCCAGGGCGGACCACAGCCACCATCGGCCGGCGCGACCCTCGAGTGCGCGGATCAACGACCAGATGGCGAGCATCATGAACAGCCCGTAGGGCGCGCTCTCGACGATCATGCACCACCAGACACCCACCTCGAACATGAACATGGTGCTCGCTGGCACGAGGAACGCCAGCAGTGCCGCGATGTTCGAGCCGGTCAAGTGCAAGACGATGCGCCACAGCAACGCCAACGTGGCCAGTTGCATCACCAGCGCCCACACCATCAGCACGGTCCACGAACCGGGCCAGCCCGCCTGCAGGATCCAGCTGACCAGCAGGCCCCACGGCTGGACGTGGCCGTAGTAGGAGCGGAACAGGTACTCCGCAGTCAAGGCCGAGTCGTGTGCCCAGAAGCGCAGTGCGAAGTCATCGGCGTACAGGTAACCGTTGAACATGACCGGTGCGCGCACGAGCACGTAGCCCAGCAGGGCCAGGATCATCGGCGCGAGACCGTGCCCGGAGCGCACCCGCACGGGGCTGGTCACAGTGGCGCTCACCGTTCAGAAACTACTCGATGGCCATCCAAGCCCGCCTCACCCCACGCTGGCCGGCGGCGAGCCCCATGGAGCCCGGTCGACCCGCACGCTCACCTGCTCGCTCGCGGGCACGTAGCCCAGGTAGCTGACCTCAAGACCGTGTGCGTCCACGTATTCGAGCCAAGCCTTGGCCTCGTGCTCCTGCCAGCCCTGGTAGTTGAAGAACTCGTCGAAGACCACTACCGTCCCCTCGGTCAGGAAGGGTCCGCAGTGCTCGAGCACAGTCACCGTCGAGGAGTACAGGTCACAGTCAATGTGCAGCAGCGCGATCGGTTCCTCGAGGTCGGCGACGAAGCCGGGCAATGTCGCCTCGAACAAGCCGATGTGCAGTTCGGCTGGCCGCTGGGTCGCGGCAGGTGCGAATCAAGCATCGCCTCGACACGGGCGAGCCGCTGCGCGACAGCATCCAATTGCCGTCCCTGCTCGACGATCTGCTGCTCCAAGCCGGCCAGGCGCGGTTCGCTCGCTTGCGCGACAACGTTCATCAGGTGCTGCTTCAGGCGCCGTTTCATCGGACCCCCGCACCCAACATCCCCTGGTCCGCCAGCCAGTCCCGAGTCAGAGCCATTCCCTGTTCAAGTCCGACCTGCGGCGTCCAGCCGAGCAGGTCGCGCGCCTTTGCGATCGAGTAGGTGCCGCGTCTGTCCGCGAGGTAGCGCACAGCCGCCGGACTGAGTTCGATCTGCTTACCGAACGATGTTGCCGCCCGCGCCTGCGCACCGGCACCGGCGATCATGACTGCGCGGGGAAGGCGCGGCACGGGCTTGCGGCCCAGCATGCGGGCGTAGTGGTCGAAGTACTCCCCGGTGGGCACCCCGACTCCGCCCGACAGAGTGATGATCTGGCCCGCCGCCGCGGGCTCGGCGGCCGCGGCCACAATCCCCGCGACGACGTCGTCGACGTACACCGGGCTGTGGATACCGGTGGTGGGGACAGCCACCCTTCGACCCTTGATCATCTGCACCGGCAGGATCGTCCAGGGACGACTGCGCGGGCCGTACACGTCACCGGGTCGCACGATCGTGACGTCGATGTCCGATCTGATGTGCTCGTCAAGGCACAGGTGCTCGGCTGCGATCTTGGTGTCCGCGTACGGGACGCCAGTGGGGCGGGTCGGGTGCTCCTCGGTCACGCCAGCGGGGAAGTCGTTGCCGAAGACCGTGACGCTGGACAGGAGCACGAAGCGGCCGACGCCCCCCTGCTGCGCGGCATCCAGGACGTGGCGGGTTCCCATCGTGTTCACCCGCCAGAATTGCTCCGTGGCCGAGGGCATCCCGACCATGGCTGCGGTGTGAATCACGACGTCAACGCCGTCGAATCCCGCCTGCCAATCACCGGCGACTGCGATATCCGCGTCGATGTTGGCGCCAGCAGCATCAAGCCCGACGACGTCGTGGCCACGAACCCGCAGTGAGCTGACCAGTGCAGCCCCGATGAATCCAGCGCTGCCAGTGACGAGAACTCTCATCCGGCAAGACTAGGGGGCACTACGTGTGGCGCGGCAGCACAATCGCAGGAACCGGGGCCGCCCGGACCAGCTTGTAGGTCATGTCACCGAGGAACACCCGCCGCAACACCGAACCTCCGGATGCGAGGACCAGTAGTTCGTCGCCGTCCCAGTCGAAGCGCTGGAGCGAGGACTGGACGTTGTCCCCGTAGGCGATCTCAGCATCGGCAGTGGCGCCCAGACCCTTCAGTGCCGAGTCCAGCGCAGTCTGTGCGTCCTCCTGCAATTGTTGTGTCACCAGGCTCTCCCCGTCGAAGGCCAGGCTGCTTCCCATCACCCGGTGGCGTACCAGCACGGTCAGTGCGGTGATCCGACAACCGTGGCCGTGCATGGCGGCCCATTCCAAGGCCTTGTGGCTCTCGGGGGTGTCCTGGAAAGCGACAACCAGTCGCCCGAGCGATTCAGGGCTCATCCGGCGATAACCGGCGGGGGCAAGGGCGATCGGGACGTGCGCGCCATGCAGCAGTTGATCAGCCGTGGAACCGATCAGGAAGCGGCCGTTGGCCGAACCAGGCGCGCTGCCGATCACGATCATGTCCGCGCCGATCTTGTGGGCCAATTCGTCGAGGCCCACACCGCTGGATCGGTGCCCGTGGATGACTGTGGCGAACTCGGTGAGCCCCTGCCTCTGCGCCTCGCTGCTGGCTTCGGCCATGGTCTCCAGGGCGTCGGCGCGCAAGTACTGAACCCATTCGGCATCGACTTTGCGTTTGCCTGCCTGATCCACGGGTGCGGCGAAGATGTGGCCCAGTACGACTTCGCCGCCCACCGCCCGCTGAAGTACGGCGCCGAGTGCCATCGCGTCGTCTGCCGATGAATCGGGAGTGACCCCCACCAGGATCTTCATCGGTTCACCTGACTACCGGCGGCTCGGGGTCCTGGACCCAATCGTCGCCCTTGCCCAGGGCCAGCCGCGATCGTCGGTATCCGTAGGTGAAGTAGATGATCAGCCCGATCGTCAACCAGATGAAGAAGACGATCCAGGTGATGACGTCCAGGGACAGGATGAGGTACAGGCAACCCACGACACCCAGGATCGGCGTGATCGGGTACAGAGGGGTCTTGAAGGAGCGGTCCATATTCGGCCGGCTCCTGCGCAGGCTGATTACGCCGGCGTTGACGATCATGAATGCGAACAGTGTGCCGATCGAGGTCGCTTCGGCAAGCTGACCCAACGGAATGAGAGCCGCGAGGATCGAGATCACAATCGTCACGATGATCGTGTTGTTGACCGGGGTCTGGGTGCGGGGGTTGACCTTGGTGAAGGTCTTGGGCAGCAACCCGTCGCGGCCCATCGCGAACAGGATGCGGGTCTGGCCGTACATGGTGACCAGAACCACGGAGAAGATCGAGATGACCGCCCCCAAGGCGATGAGCGTCCCGGCCCAGGTGCTGCCCGTGACGTCGTTGGCGATCTGGGCCAGGACCGCCTCGCTGCTCTTGCCCTCATAGTCGGCGGGCTGGCCGCCGTTGGCTCCGATCGCTGCCACCGTGACCAGCAGGTACATGATCGTCACGATGACCAGGGAGGCGATGATCGCGATCGGCAGGTCGCGCTTGGGGTTCTTCGCCTCCTCTCCAGCGGTGGATGCGGCATCAAAACCGATATACGAGAAGAACACCTGGCCTGCCGCCGCCCCGATCCCTGCTACACCGAGCGGCATGAAGGGCTGGAAGTTCCCGCCGTCGAACGCGGTGAAGGCCACCGCGCAGAAGAACAGGAGGATGGCCAGTTTGAGGATGACCATGATGTTGTTCATGGTGGCCGACTCGCTGGCACCACGAAGCAGCAGGAACATGCAGGCCACCACCACGAACACGGCCGGGAGGTTGACGACGCCGCCGTCGCCGGGTGGGTTCGCGAACTCCGGTGGTATCTGGATGCCGAAGGCCGACAGGAACTCGTTGAGGTACTGCCCCCAGCCCACCGCGACGGCCGAGACCGCGACACCGTACTCCAGCATCAGACACCAGCCGCAGACCCAGGCGAGGATCTCGCCGAGGGTGGCGTAGGCGTAGGAGTACGACGATCCGGAGACCGGGATGGTGCCGGCAAGTTCGGCGTAGGAGAGTGCGGAGAACGCACAGACGACTGCGGCCAGGATGAACGAGATGATGACCGCTGGACCGGCCTTGGGGATCGCTTCGCCGAGGATGACGAAGATACCTGTGCCGATGATGCTGCCGACGCTGAACATCAGCAGCGCGAATAGACCCATGCTGCGCTTCAGGCCGCCGTGGTCGGCCTCCTCCACGATGTGGTCCGGGTTCTTGACCCGCATGATCTGCTTCAGCAACGGCTGACCGCTGGACATATGGACTCCCTTGTGGACCGGCATCGCACCAGCCATCGGCGCTACGGTACTGGCCAGGGAAGGCGCTATGCAGGGCGGCGGGAGAAACAGTATGAAATTGGTAATCGGGGTCGCTGATGACTCGACCAGCACGGATGCGGTGGCCTTTGGCGCCACTCTCGCCCAGACCTTCGGTGCCCACATATCGGTGGTCACGGTCAGCGCCACAGACGACGAGTACATCAACGACCACCTCGACCCGCGCTGGCAGCAACAGCGCGGCGACAGTTCGGCGGCGATCGTGGACGGTATCGCGGACAGGCTGAAGGAACAGTACGGGCTGACTGCACAGACGATCGTTCACCATCACCGCTCGCTGGGCAGTGGCCTCTCGGAGATCGCCTCAGAAATCGGGGCGGACCTCGTCGTTGTGGGCAGCGGGCCCGGGGGATCGATCGGTCGCTTCGCCATGGGCAGCACCACCAACCAGCTACTGCACCACTGCGCGATCCCCTTGGTCCTGGTCCCTTCGGGATACGCCCGTCATCCGGCTGCCCGGCTTGGGCGGGTTCTGGTGGGCTTCTCGCAAGGGCCGGAAGGCGAGGTCGCGACCGCGCGCGGCGTGGAACTGGCCAGGGCCGCCGGGGTGCCGTTGCGGTTGCTGACGCTGCTGATCCGCCACCGCGTCTACGGATCCGACCTGGGTGCTGACGCCGAGGGGTCGGTGTTGACTGCGTCACTGGAGATGCTGCGCTCCCACCAGCAACACGCGCTCGCCCTCATCCAAAGCGACGACCTGAACATCAGCAACGACATCCTCGTCGGGGACTCACCACTGGCGGCGATGAGCCGCGAGGACTGGCAGGACGGCGATCTGCTGGTAGTGGCCTCCGCCTCCGGCGGCATCCTGCGGCGGATCTTCCTCGGTGACACGACCTACAAGATATTGCGGGCCGCAACCGTGCCCACACTGGTCCTGCCCCGGCATCACGACTGAGTCGCACCCGGGCTTCGAAGCCGCAGCTAGGCCTTGTTGACGGTCTTCTTCGCGTACTCCGCCGCCTTGTCGACGTAGCTGCTCTTGCTCGGCTGGCTGGTCTTGGCCTTGTTGGCGGCCTTGTCGATCCCTGAGTTGATCTTGTCGGAGTGCTGGTTCGCCAGCTTCTGCGCCTGCTTGGCCCATTTCGAGAAACCCATGATGTTCTCCCTTTCGTCTCTACAACCATTTAAGCACGCTCGACACTTCCTGCATTCCACATCGTGCGTTAAGTCTTCGTAAGCCACCTCTCGGCGGCCCTTTCGGCCATGGCCGTGATGGTCCAAGAAGGGTTGACTCCCACGTTCTCCGGGACCACGGAGCCGTCCATGATCCGCAACCCCTCGTATCCGAACACGCGATGGTCGGAATCGACCACACCCTGCTCGGAGTCCGGGGCGATGACCGCGCCACCGAGGATGTGGGCAGTGGCACCCATGCCCAGCAGGCTCTCCAAGATCGTGGAGTAGGCCTGCCCCCCGCTGGCCTGCGCCACGGCTCGCCCGGCAGCGTCGGCTTGCGGCAGGCTCACGGGCACCGGTTGCACCCCGTGCGGGATGGAAGAGCGCAGACCCCATCCGAGTGGTCCCTTGCGATAGTCCAAGGCCATCTCGTTGTCGGCGTGCTGCATGACCGTCAGGATGGTGACCCGCTTGTACCAGTCGCGGGCCCGGGCGTTGGCCGTGGCGATCCCCGGGTGACGGGCCATGGCTTTCAACGTCTGCACTCGCCGGTTGCCGTTCACGACCGGCGACAGGTACCAGCGCATGAACCCGTACGAACGGGGGAAGCGGTTGTTCGTCACGTGGGTGATCGGGTCTGGGTAGAAGTCGCTGGAGATCGTCGCACCCTCGGTCACGTCGGTGCCCTGCGGATGCAGGATGGCCGCGAATGCCTCTGAGTTGGTGCGTACGTGCCTGCCCAGCATGGGCGAGATTCCCGGAAGGGTCTTCCAGCGGTCGCGGCAGGCGGCGAGCAGCTCGACCGTGCCGAGCACACCGGCAGCCAGCACGACCTCGTCGGCCTCGACGCTGGACACCTCACCGGTCAACGGGTTGCGCGTGACGATGCGCCAGCCAGGGTTCAGCGGGACCAGGATGTGGACCTTGGACAGGGGCCGGATCTGCGCACCGAGCTCCTCGGCCTGCGCAAGGTACGTCAGGTCGGTGGAGCGTTTGGCGCCATGCGGGCATCCCGTGATGCACTGGCCGCACGCGATGCAGTCGGCGAATCGGATCCCCTGGTACGTCGCGCCGTACGTCTGGCCGACACCCAGCGATTCCGCGGCCGCCTGCAACCACTGGTCCTGAAGGCCGCGCTGCGGGTTGCGTTCTCGGCCCAGCATCAGCCCAGCCTGCTGGAAATGGCCGGCCAGTTCGTCAGCCCAGTCGACCCCGGCCCGGGTCCAGCCGGGCGCATCGAACGAGCGGGGCTGCAGCAGTACTGCGGCGTAGACGATGGACCCGCCACCGACTCCCACCCCGCCCACGACCGTCAAGTGCCGCAACAAGGTCTGCCGGAAGTAGCCGTGCAGGCCTACAGCCGGTTCCCAGAGCAGGGCTTTGGCGCTGCGGGCCCCTGCCTCGAGGTCCTCGGCCGTCAAGCGGCGACCCTGCTCGAGCACCACCACGGAACGTCCGGCCTGGGCCGCGCGCAACGCCGCGACACTGCCTCCGAAACCCGAACCGATGACGGCGACGTCGTAGCGCATAGTCCCATTACAGCCCACAACGGCCGTGGGCGGCCTAGAGCTTGAGAATCCCGCCGACGATCAGCCACACACTGAGCAGGCCGAGCACAACTGCGGCCACGACGTTGTTGTTGCGCTGCAACCAGTCCCTGGCCTCGGTGAGCGCCTTCAGGGTTGCATCACCACCGACGAGAAAGACCACCAACGGCCCTGCCACGCTTGCCGCCCCGACCACGATGAACGCCACCAGAGCCGCTGCGGACGCGGACACCCCCGCCCCGCTGGTCCCGATCGCCAACCCGGCCGCCAGCGCCATCACGAGTTCCTTGGGGTTCGCCGCCGACATGAGAACCCCGAACCGGAACGCCTCGCGGGGGCCCGCCTGCAGGAGGCCCTCGAGCCACTCGGGGGTTGAGCCCGAGGACCGCCCCAGCCACACCTTCACCGCAAGTGCCAGCAGCGCCACACCCAGCCCGATCCGCACCCAGGGGGCCCAAGCGGGCGGGTCCGCGCCCAATCCCAAGGCCTCTGCGAACAGGGTGAAGGCCACAGTCACCACCGTGAGGCCGCCGACCCACGTCGCGACGTACAACACCGAGGTTCTGCGCGGATCGGCAGTGAAGAGCATGACGATCGCGATGATCACCGGCAACGGCGAGGCGAACACCCCGATAGCGAAGGGGAGGACCTCCAGAATCAACTCCGGCACCCGCCCATTGTGAAGGTGACGAGCAGATGAACGCCGATCTACGCGACCGTGACCGGCGATGTGAGTTACTGCGGGAGGTCCGCGGGCCATCTCTCGAAGCGCGGCGCACCCAGGCCGCTCGCCCGGTCGAAGCCCACCTTCGCCGAACAACAACCCGTTGCGAACAGGTCATTGCCGCCCTTCGTGATGTCGTAGACCGCCGACTCGGGCATCGCGTAAAGAGTGGGGGCGATCAGACCGAATCCCTTGTCCTGCTTGGCTGCGATCAGCGCCACCGTGGCTGCGATGAAAGGTGAGGCCGCGCTCGTCCCACCCACGGGGGAAACGATCGGCTGGCCGCTGTCGATGCTGATGACAGGCCAGCCCGGAGCGCCCGCCGAGTGGGCGGAGATGTCAGGCACCACGCGACCGGCGGTCTTGGTCACGCGGTCCTGCCACCACGGCCGTGCGAACACCTTGGACACCCCGCCACCGCCGGCCGTCTTGTCGGGTCCCAGCGGCGGGGCCAGTCCCGTTGAGTTCCAGACGACCTCGGAGACGCGTGTGTTGTCCGTGCTCATCTGGATGCGCGATCCGCCCACGGCCAGGACGTAGGGGCTGGCGCCCGGATACCCGACCACCGCGCCACGGGGGCCTTTGCCGGTGGCGTTGTTGACGCAGTCGCTGGAACCCCGGTCACCTGCGGCCGCCATGACGGTGATGCCTGCCAGACCCATGCGGCGAAGTACCGACTCCGTCAGGGACAGCGCGCCGCGCGGCAGTCTCGACAACTGCCGTTCGCAGTATCCATAGGACGTGGTGGCGACATGGGGCAACGCCTTCTGCGCGTAGACCTCTGACCAGGTGAGGTAGTCGCGCTGGTCGAAGCCGGCCGCTTCGACAACTGTCACCGCACTACCGGGCGCCAGCACGGCCTGCACGACCTGCATGTCGAGGTTGCCCTCATCACCGACGGGCAGCGCCGCGGACAGCCCTGGCACGGCCACCCGCTTGAACGTCATCTCCGGCAGGCCGAAGCACAAGGCAGAAGCCCGCAGCGCGGAGCGGGAGAAACCCTCACCCTGGGAGACCACGGCCATCCTGGTGCGTTTACCGATCTTGGGCGACCAGGCCAGTGTGTCCACGCCGTAAGCGCTGCGTAACTGGTTGTAGGAGTAGGCGTACTGGCTGATCTGCGGTGATGCGCTGGGAAGGCAACTGCGCGGCGTACCGTCGTTCTTGCCGGCATACGCCAGGGAACTGCTTGGCGGGGTCGCTACTTGGACGTCCAGCAGCACCGTCTCGGTCACGTGCTCGCGGATCGACTTGGGTACCTGGCCGTCACTGAAGTAGAAACTGGCCTGCAAGCCGCCACGGGTGCCCTGCTGGACCCTTACCGGTTTGCCGACCCAGGCGGACATCTGGGCTGCGGTGCCGGTCACCTGCGCGAACACCCCGGTGCGATCCAGACGCAGGTTCAGCCCGGCTTCCTGCGCACTCCTGCGCACTGCCTTGAGTGTCGCCGGCGTCGCACCGAAGTCCTTGGCGATGCGCTTGCGACCGGGGAACTTGCGATACCGGTTGGATCCGGGAGAGGACACAGCTCGCAGAGCCTGCTCAGCACTCTCCTCGGCACGGCGCAGTCCCAGCGTGAACGCCACTTTGGCCGACCCCGGCGCCTTGCGTGCCTTGCTGGTCAGGTGAGCGCCGCGGTCGGAGTCGTGTGGCAGGTGAAAGACATCAGCGACGGCGGGTCCAGCACCAGAGCCCGCTAAGACCACCGCCAACAGGCAAGCCACCGTGCGCAATTCGTCCGCCCTTCGCAGAAGGCAAGTATGTATCCCTTTTGGGGGTTCCTGCGTCCTAACAGGTGAGACCAACCCAAGGAGGAAACCATGACAACCAACGAGAGCTCAGTAGACCGGATCATCCGCGTGGTGATCGGCGTCGTCGCCCTGATCGCAGCTTTCGCAGTAGGCCTGAGCAGTATCGGCGGCATCGTTCTGGCAGTGGTCGGCGCAGTGATGCTCGTGACCGCCGCCGTCGGATTCTGCCCCCTGTACCGGGTGTTCGGCATCTCGACCTGCAAGGTGCCTCAGCACCAGTAGGCTGAAATGCGGTGGACGCGACTGAACTGGCCGGGACTCTTCCCGACCACACCCAAGAGCTGTACCGGTACGTGCGCTCGATCAGTCGCGATACAACCACGGCCGAGGATCTGGTCCAGGAGACCATGGTGCGAGCCCTCGAGAAGGCACACACCTTGGCCTCACCGGACCGACTTCGGCCGTGGTTGTTCCGTATCGCCCACAACACGACGATCGACTACTACCGACGGCAGCGTGAAGAGCCCAGCGAGGACCTCGCCCTTGAGGTGGAACAACGTTGGCACGACGACGACTACACCGTCGACGCATCAGTCGTGGTCACTCGCACCGAGACAGCCGAGGAGGTCCAGGATGCATTGGTGCGCATACCCGTGGCCTACCGCAGTGTGGTCGTCCTGCACGATGCCGAGGGCTGGACGGCTCGAGAGATCGCCGACGTGATGCAACTCGGCCTTCCTGCGACCAAGCAACGCCTGCGTCGCGGGCGGATGATGCTCGTCTCGGCGATGGCCCGGGGCCATGAGCGACGGATCGCAACCTCGAAGATCCCGCTTCGCTGCTGGGACGCCCGCCAGCATGTCAGCGCCTACCTCGACGGGGAACTACCTTCACCCACGGCCACCGCCGTCGAACGCCACCTCGCGGGATGCCCCACCTGTCCCCCGCTGTACGCATCGCTGGTCAGCGTGCGTGATGCGATGGCCGACCGGTTGCAAGATCCCGACACCGTGGTTCCTGAGGCTTTGGCTGCGCGCATCCGGGATCTGAGGGTCTGAACGCAGCCGACCCGCGCACAATGGGGGTATGGACGTTTCCCTGACGTTCCTCGGGGCCGCCGGCACTGTGACCGGCAGCAAGTTCCTGATCGCCACCGATTCTTCACAGGTCCTTGTGGACGCCGGGCTCTTCCAAGGTCTTCGAGCACTTCGCAGGCGCAACTGGGACCCGTTGGGGGTCCCCGCAACGGGCCTTGATGCGGTCGTGGTGAGCCACGCACATCTGGACCACTGCGGCTACCTTCCGGCACTGGTGCGGCAGGGATTCAACGGATCGATCCTGCTCACAGCCGATACCGCCGCTTTGGCGCAGATCGTGCTGCGCGACAGCGCGAAACTGCAGGAGGAGGATGCCCGATACGCAGCGGGGCGTGGCTTCTCCAAGCACAAGACGCCCAAACCGTTGTACGACGCCGACGACGTGGAGCGCACGCTGCCGCTGTTCAAGATCGTGGACTTCGACACCGAGATCGCCGCCTGTGCCGACGTGACCGTGAGACTGCCGCGAGCCGGCCACATCCTCGGCTCCACCTCGCCGGTCGTGACGGCAGGGCCGGTGATCGCGTTCAGCGGCGACCTGGGCCGACCCAACCATCGGCTGCTGCGCCCACCCACTGCCCCACCCGCGGCCAGCGCGATCGTCGTCGAGTCGACCTACGGCGACCGTGTGCATGCCGATGACCCGGCCGACGTACTGGCCGACGCCATCAACCGCACGGTGAGCAGGGGCGGGTCGGTGGTCATTCCGGCTTTCGCCGTCGACCGCACGGAACTGCTGCTCATGGCCCTGCAGGACTTGGCGCGCGCCGGGCGGATCCCCCGCGTACCGGTGTTCGTCGACAGTCCAATGGCGCTGCGCGGATTGACGGTCTATCGCGCGGCCATCGCCGAAGCTCACGCCGACGTGCGCCCCGATGTTCCGCAGGATGTTCTACATGACAGCGGGCTGCGCACCGCCCACAGCGCCGAAGAGTCCCAGGCACTCAACGACCCGGCCGTGCCCTCGATCATCATCTCGGCATCGGGCATGGCCAGTGGCGGACGCGTGCTCCACCACCTGAAGACGATGCTGCCCGACCCACGACACACCGTCGTACTGGCCGGTTACCAGGCGGTGGGCACACGTGGGCGTGACCTCGCCGACGGAGCAACGGCCATCAAGATCCACGGCGAGTACGTGCCCGTCAAGGCCGAGGTGGTCGACGTCCAGGGTTTCAGCGTGCACGCCGACTCCGACGGGCTGCTCGCCTGGCTCGGGTCAGCAGCGGCAGCCCCGGCGGTGGTTTACGTGGTCCACGGCGAACCGGCGGCCTCGGCTGCTCTCTCGCGCAGGATCGGCGAGGAGTTGGGCTGGTTGGCGGTTGTGGCTCGTGACGGGGAGCGGGTACGGGTGCGCTGAGGCGGGGCTGGGGCGGGCCCGCGTGCCGCCCGCCGCCGGCGTTACCGGTTGTGCTGTTGGTTAGAGGTTGTGCTGTTGGTTAGAGGTTGTGCTGTTGGTTAGCGAAAACACGCGTTGATTCGCTAACCAGGACCACAACCTCTAACCAGGACGCGGCAAGGCGCCCCGACCCGATATCAGTGGGCCAGCGCGCTCGGCTGCTCCACATGGGTCAGCTCACCATCAAGGATCTCGAAGACCCGGTCGGTGTACTGGACCATCCGCAGGTCGTGGGTGACCATGACGCCGGTCTTGCCCCGCTGCTTGATCTCGCGGGCCAGCAGCTCAACGACCTGGCGGCCGAGCTTGGTGTCCAGGGCCGCGGTTGGCTCGTCGACCAGGATGAGATCGGGGTCGTTCATCAATGCCCGGCCGATGGCCACACGCTGGCGCTCGCCACCGGACAACTGCTCAGGCACGTTCTTGGCCCGGGCCGCAAGACCGAGTTCCTCAAGCAGTTGATCTGCGCGTTCGTGGGCCTGCTTGCGGCTGATCCGCTTCTGCAATGTCGAGACGTAGAGCAGGTTCTCGCGCGCGGTCAGGAAAGGCACCAAGTTGGCCGCTTGGAACACGAAACCCACCCGCTCAGCGCGGAACTTGGTCAGGTCGCGCTTATTGAGCCCGGCCACGTCGGTGCCGGCCAGCTCTATCTTCCCGGACGTCGGGGAAAGGAGACCACCGATCATGGAGATGAGCGTGGTCTTGCCCGAACCGGACGGCCCGAGCAGGGCGACGAACTCCCCCTGGTCCACGGCCATGGTGGCGTTGCTCACGGCGCGGACCTCGGTGTCACCGGAGGAGTAGATCTTGCTGACATCCTCGACCCGCAGGATTGCTTCGGCGTGCCCGGACGCATCGGATGCCGGGTCCACGCCGGGGTTGTCGGGGTGGGGTGGCACAAATTCCAGGTTCTCGTTCACAAGGAGCCTCCGATGGCGGTAGCGGGGTCGATACGGGCGATCCGGCGAAGGGAGAACGCTGCCCCCACGACGCCGGCGACAAGAGTGAATATCGCGATGGTGATCAGGGTTTCGTTACGGAACAACGTCGGGACCTCATCAGGCACGATCGCGCCGAGCGCGCGTGAGGCCAATGCCCCGATCACGATGCCGATCAACGACGCGATGATCGCCTGCAGGACCACCCCGGCGCCGAGTTTGCGAGTGGGCGTTCCAAGCGCCTTCAGCGCCGCGAACAACTCTCGCTTCTCCAGCACCACGAGCGCGAAGAACAGGGCGACCACGAGGGCAGCGACCGCCAGCGCCGTGTAGATGATCGAGTTCAGCGTCGAACTCTGCTGCTCGACTCCCGGAATGGCCAGTCCGGTCGCCTCCGCGGACAGGACGGTCAGGTCGCCGATCTCAGTCTGGATCTGTTCGGCGGTGACACCGGCTTCGGTCTCAATGGCCACGGCGTTGACGTCGTCCACGACACCGGTGAATTCCGGGCGCACTTCGTTGCGCATCGCGCGCCAGGTGTCCAGGGAAGTCCACACCGTGGGCTGCAACTGGTAGGACGAATCCTCGACGATGCCCACCACCTCGGCCGGCGTGCTTCCCACGCTCACGGCATCGCCGATGGCGACGCCCTGCTTGGCCAGTTCCTCGTCGATGGCTGCAGTGCCGTTCTCACCGGCTGCGGGCAGTCGCCCTTCGGAGATGCTGGTGGGCACCCCCGCGCCCTCGGGGTCCACGCCAAAGATCGCGACGTCGTACTCCCCTGAAGGCGCGGTTCCGGCAGTGAGCAGAACACCCACGCCGCTGGCCTTGGCCACACCCGGGGCGTCCTTGACTTCGGCCACCTGGGACGGATCCATGCTCGAGCGCAGCAACGAGCCCTTCGCGTCGGGGCTGAACGCGTAAGCGGTGGCGTTGGTCGATCGGACCGCACCGGTGGCACCGAAGAACAGACCGTCGGCCAGGGCTCCAAGAGTCAGGACCAGGAAGACGATCAGCGACAGCGCCGCGATGATCGAAGCGAACCGGCCGCGACCGCGCCGGATCTCATTGAGGGCGAGCATCATCGTGCACCTGCCGCTGTGAAGGGATCGATCCGGGAGATCCGCCGGATGCTCAGCAGACCAGCCAGAAGGGAGAAGACGAGCACCGCGCCGACCGTGGCGATCACAAGACCCGGCGACAACGAGACCGGGATGCCGGAGTTGAGGCCCCGCACCGCCAGCAGGGTGAGCACGACCGCGATGGCCGAGGCCAGCAGGACAACGACTGCGATCTGCATGGCGACTACCGCCGACAGTTTGCCGGTGCCCGCCCCTATTGCGCGAAGCAGGGTGAAGGTCTTCATCTTCTGGACCGTGAGGATGAGGAAGAAGAATCCGATCACCACGATTCCGATGATGAAGGTGAGGCCTACCAGGATGCCGAAGGTCTGCGAGATCGATGCGACACCGGGGATCAGCGAAACCGCATCGTCCTTGTCATAGGCCTTGGTCCCAGCTACCTGATCGTTGATGGCGCCGACCACAGTCGCGACATCACCGTCGGTATTGACCGCGACGGCATTGACCGGCACGAACGGCACATTGGGGTTGGTGGCCTTGACGATCTGGCCGTACAAGTCCGTGGTCAAGTACGCGGTCGGCGAGGCATTGAACTGGGCCCCCCGCAACAGCCCCACCACGGTTGCTTGCTTGTCCGCTGCGGTGAGTTCAAGGGTGTCACCGATGGCGTAACCGCCACCGTCCATCGCGACCTCGCCGGCGTTCTCCGGCAGGCGGCCTTCCGACAGTGCGGTCGGGGCACCGGGCTGGCCGGGTTCGAAACCGAACACCTGCAGGTCCTCGGTGCCGTCCTTCAGCGCTGCGGATGTCGTGAGCACCGATACCGGACCGGCCGCCGTCACACCAGGGACCTCGGCGACCTGGGCGACAGTGGCCGGGTCGAGTCGGGAGGCCTGCAGGTTGTCGCGCGCGGTCGCGGAATAGACCAGCACGTTCGCGTCGACGCCCTTCAACGCTCCGGTGATGGAGTTGACCAATGCGTTGGACAGTGTGGTCAGCAGCAGCACCAGGAAGACCAGAAGGGAGACCGCCCCCGCCAGGAGTCCGAAACGCAACTTGGACCGGCGCATCTCCGTGAGTGCGAGGTTCACGCTCGCCTCCGGATGCGCGCACGGGCGACCAGCCCTAACTTGAAAGAAGTTGATTGCACCCTTACAAGATACTTCACATGCTGATAGTCAGCCAACTGAGGTAATCCGGGGTAGCCTGACGGCGTGACCGAGACCCCTGACGCCCCCTTGGATCAGTGGCCGCTGAGCCGCCTGCTGATCACGGCGAGCCGGCTCGTGGAACACGACATCGCGTCGCAATTGCGGCCCTACCACCTGACGCACGCGAGCTTCGGAGTCCTCGCACTCGTACATGCCCAGCCCATGTCCCAGCGCCAGATCGCCCGTGCGGCCCGGGTCGAGGAGCAGACGATCAGCCAGACCGTCGACCGCCTCGAGCGGATGGGGATGGTGACCCGAGAGAAGGATCCGGACGATCGGCGTCGGTTCCTGATCACGGCCACCCGCGAGGGCAAGGACGCCTTCCGCCACGCGACCCGCCACGACCATGCCGAGCAGGCGCTCGCGGGTTTGCCCGAGGCAGAACACCTGCGGCTCTCACTGGCAGCACTCATCACGCGGATGGGTGGGCAGGGCTACGTGCCTGCGGTTGAGCCCGGGCAGTAAGCAGCCGCTCGCGATTGTCGCGTTGTTACCGATGGCAGATCTGGAATGTTGCGTTGTCGCCGGTTTCCGATCAGAGAACCAGCAACAACACCGCAACCGCGCACCCACCGCCGCAACAACACCACAAACCGGCGCCCTACATCATGACGTCGAGGCGAGACCCGTCCAATTGCGCTTCAAAACCGGCCTCAGTGACCACCTTGAGAACCTGAACAGCGCTGCGCACCTCATGCGGATGAGTGGCCAGGACCCTGGCCAACTGCCCCTTCGTCGCCTTGTTGAAGTGACTGGCCGCGGTGCGCTGACCGGCCGGCCCCGCTTGCCAGACCTTCACGGTCACGGCCTTGGGCGGCAAGCCGACCATCGCTGAGTAGGGCGTTGAGAGCATGTCCACGACCAGGCCCTTGTGCCCGGCGACCTCCGACGAGAGCGCGTCACGCCAATAGCTCGGCAGCCCAGGAAGCGCTGGGATCCGGCTGCCACCGGACAGCCGATAGGCGGGGATCCGGTCGCCAGGGCGGAGCAGGCCGAAGAGAGCCGAGACCATGGCGATCCGCCGGTTGGCCCGTCGCAAGTCCGGGCCCGACAATGCCGCGAAGTCCAAGGCCTCATACAAGACCCCGGTGTAGACCGAACTGGCACGAGCCGTCGGAGCCGACTCAAGCGTCGTGTTCGCCAGCACGAGCTCGAACTGGGTGGGGCCGAGCCCCAGCGCCTCTATCGCCCGCGCCGGGTCCTTCACACACAATTCCTGCAGGGCTATCAGCAACGACCTGCGCAACTCGGTGAGCGCAGGCGCCGAGAGCCCTGCCAGGTCCAGCGGCTTGCCCCGGACCGGCGCCCACTTGGACTCCGATGGGGGCAGCAGGATCAGCACACGGCCATCGTGCCAGGCCGGTTCACGCCGATCGCGCGGACTGGGCGTCCGGCCCCCGGATCAGAGCCAGGGACACCAGCCCGCCGATCACACACGCACCCACTGTGTACAGAACTCTCAGCCCGTCCATGGACAACGTGTCGTCAACGCCGCCGGTACTGACCAGGAACACCACCATGGGTGTCATGAACGTCACCTGCAGCACATAGTTCTCCTCCATCATGTAAACGAACATGAGGGTCATACAGACCGCCGCGAACAGCACCTGGGCCGGGCGCGGCAGCGGTGATAGCGCGGCCGCCACCACAGCGCCCGCGATGGTCCCCACGACCCGCTGCCGGTTCTTGACCAATGAGTCGATGGTGTACGGACGCAGCACGATGGCCAGGGTCATCACGAGCCAGTAGGACTTCGGCCAGTCGTAGTTGACGGCCACGGCAGTCGTCGCACCGCAGGCAATAGCCATGACCCATGCGTGCCGCCAGGCCACGTCGAAAGGCACCGGCGCGGGGTCGACGTGAACCTTCAGAAGCGCGACGACCAGGATCGCGTAGGCGCAGACGGCCAACATGACAAGGGCGACTGTGATCGGCTGGTTCTTGGGTGCGTCAAGGCCCAGCACCGCGGCGACGATAGGCGCAGCGCCGTAGACTCCCGCGCTGAAACGACTCAACAGCCCGGTTGCCAGGCACACCACTACCATCACCGTCACGACGGCCGCTGGCTTGCCGTACGAGGCGGTGGCCAGGGCGCCGGTGAGCGCAAGGCCGGCAGACAGGACGATGGAATGGCGCGTTGAGCAGTGCGGGACGAAGGTCAGGCACAGCAGGCCCATGACCGCCGGCAGGATCGCGCGGCCACCAATGATCAAACTCGCCGCGATCAGCGGCACGAGGGCCACAACCGTGATCTTCAGCCCGGTCAGAAGGGCCTTCTTCGGTGGAGGGAACGCACTCATCGAGCATCACTGTGCCACTTCGAAGCCTCAGTCGTACGCCAGGTGGCCTCGCGCGTGCGCTGCGTTACTGCGATCCGAACAGCGGGCCCACAGTCTGACTCTGCTGAACGCTCTTGTCCGCGGAACTCGTGGCCACAAGCGTGATCTGGTGGGACTTCCCGTCACATGGCACATCGGGGACGTTGGCCGTGCCACTGGTGGGCAGACCGGCCTGCATCCCGGGATTCTGCCCGTCGATCTCGAAGGCCACGGTCTGCGCGTCGGTCGTGGCGTAGGTGGCCTTGACCTTGACGGTGTCGCCCTGGCAGCCAGGCGCGGTCAACTTGAAGGAGTCGATCACCGGCTTGGTGCCGCCCGCGGACGGGATGGTCTTGATCGAGTGCACAACAGAGGCCTGCTTCCCGTCCTGCGCGGTGACCACCAACCCGATCTTCTGCGTGCCCGCAGAACAAGGAACCTGGACCGACGTTGAACCGCTGGCGGGCAGATCCTTGGAGGCGACGCCTCCGTCGAGAGTGACCTCGGCACTCTTGGCTCCCGCGCTCTGCCACGCCACCTGCACCTCGACATCGCTGGCATCACAGTGCACGGAACTCGCGACCGAGAACGCCGTGATCACCGGCACCGCCGCCCCGCTGACCGACTGCGTGGCCTGCGTACTCTGGTCGGCGGAGTTCGTGGCCACCAGCGTGATCTGGTGCGACTTGCCGTCACAGGCGACGTCCGGGACGTTTGCGGTCCCCGATGTCTGCAGTCCTGCCTGGGCCCCCGGTGCCTGACCGTCCACCTCGAAGGAGACCGTGCTGGCGTTGCTCGTGGAGTACTGCGCGCTCACCGCGAGTGTGGAGCCTTCGCACTGCCCCGCCGCGAGGGTGAAGGAGTTGATGCTCGGCAGGGCTGCCGGCTGCGCCTTGACCGTCTTGATGCGGTGGGCGTCGGTTGCCGTCTCCCCGCTGGGACCTGTCGCGGTGAGCATCACCTCGTGGCTGCCGTCCTTGCACGGCACAGTGACCGTGGCCGAACCATTCGGCTGCAGGTCCTTGGACACCTGCGCCCCGTCCAGTGAGAGTGCCGCGGACGCAGCGCCCTGCGTCTTCCACTTGACCTCGACCGGCACCTCTGAGCCCGAGCAGTGGACGTCGGACTTCATGGAGAGTTCGGTGATCCTGGGTCCGGCGGGAGCCGAAGGAGACGGGGATGCAACGTCCGAACCCGATCCCGACGAACAACCGGCCAGCAGCAGGGCGGCCACACAGGCCGTGAACAGTGACTTCCGCACCGCCCGAGCCTAGGGCTGCGGGTCTGGGCAGGCCGGGAACCACGCCGCAGACGCGTCAGCCACCGAATCCCGAGCGCAGCGCCTCAACGATCAACAAACCGCCGAAGAGGAAGAACAGGACCGCCGCGCCGTACTTGACTGCCTTCTCAGGCAACGCTTTGCCGAGCAGCGCCCCGACCCCGATGGCCAAAGCGTCGGCCGCGACCATGCCCACGGTCGACCCGACCCAGGTGCCGAACCAATCGTTGTTGGTCGCCAGGGTGATGGTGGCCAACATCGTCTTGTCCCCGAGTTCGGCCAGAAAGAACGCCACACCGACAGCGAGCAGCGCGGAACCACTGCTGCGCTTGGCGCGCGCCTCGTCCTGCTCCGTCAGCTCGTCACCGCGCAGGGTCCACAACCCGAAACCGATGAATGCGAGCCCGGCGAGCAGGTTGATGAACCCGAGCGGCAGGGCGGTCCCGACCGCAAGACCGATCGCCACGGAGAACAAGTGCACGATGGCGGTCGCAATCGTGATCCCACCCAGCACGGTCCAGAACCGGTAGCGGGTGGCGAACGTCATCGCCATCAACTGGGACTTGTCGCCCAGTTCGGCAACGAAGATGATCCCGAAACTGAGCAGGAATGCCTCCAACACTTCAGGAACCGCCTTGGGTGGCCCACAATGCGGCCTGCAAACGGTCGGTGACGCCGAGGGCCGCGTAGATGGCCGTGAGGTGGGCCTTGACGGTCTTCTCGCTGATCCCCATCTGCCTGGCGATGAGCCGGTTGGACAAGCCGCGGGCCACGAGGTCCAGAACCTCCTTCTGCTTATCAGTGAGGCGTTCGGGATCGGCCTTGCGAACGGGCGCCTGGCGGGCTTCGATCAGCGCCCGGGCCACACGCGGGTCCAGCGGAGAACCACCCGTGGCGGCCGATCGGATTCCGGCCACCACCTCCGAGCCCAGGCTGTCTTTGAGCATGTAGCCGACCGCCCCGGCGTCCAGCGCGTCCAGTACGCGCTGGGACTCCCCGAAGGTTGTCAGCACCACGACCGCGTACTCCCCAGCGGCGTTGATCTGACGGGTTGCCTCGATCCCCCCGATCCCCGGCATAGCGAGGTCCATGAGGATGACATCGGGTTGGTTGGCGACCACTGCTGCAACGGCAGCCTCCCCGGAATCCACCGCTGCCACGACCTCCAGATCGACCTCGCTGGCCACCAGAAGGCTCAACCCTTCGCGGACGACGGCGTGATCGTCGGCGATGACCACCGAGATCATTCGCACCTCACCGTGATCCGCACATGAGTCCCCTCGCCCGGCGTGGATGCAACCTCCAGCGCCCCGCCCATCTGGGAGGCGAGGTCCGCCATCAAAGTCAGGCCCACGTGACCCGATTCCGCCTGTACGGGATCGAACCCACGTCCATCATCGCGGACGACCATCTCGACCAGATCGCCCAGCCTGCGCAGCGAGATCCAAACATGTGCGGCCTGGGCGTGCTTGCTGATGTTCTGGGTTGCCTCGCGCGCCATCCGGTACAGAGCCTGCTGGCACTTGTCGTCAAGGGCCAGGCCCGGCTGCAGGTCGAGGTCGACCGGGCAGGCCATGGTGCCAGCCAGATCCTGCAGCGCGGCTGGGAGCCCGGCTTCACGCAGATTGGGCGGGTATATGTCCACCAGCAGCGTGCGCAACGACCCCACGGCCTTGCGGGTGTGATCGGCCGCGCTGGCCAACTGCGTCTTGGTGGCTGGGTCCTGTGCCCCCTGGGACAAGGCCGTCAGCCCGAACGAGACCCCTGCCAGGTCCTGCACCACCCCATCGTGGAGATCCGCTGCGATCCGACGGCGTTCGGCCGCCGAGGAGTTCACCGCATACAGAAGCAGTTCCTCACGGTTGCGTCGGTCACGATCCAGGCGTCGGGCCATCCGCCACGCCAACAACAAGAGGATCAGTGCCAGCACCGCAAGGGCCCCCACGATGCTGGGCGCCAGTGCCATCAACATCTTCTGAGTGGCGGAGTCCAGGAACGCCTGTCGCTGGTAGACCTCAAGCAGATACGTGGTCCCGTCCGCTGCTGTGACGGGCAGGTAGACCTCGACGAGTTCGCCGTAGTTGCGCTCGAACCGGTTCTCCGGCTTGGTCAGGTCGCTGACCCCGGCGTCCACTCCGCCCCGCTCGAGCACCTCGAGTTCTTCGGCTCCCGAGCTCGAAGCGCTCGCCGATCAACTGGGGTTTGTCCGCGTACACGATGGTGCCGTCCTCGCGCCACACTCGCACAGTCACGGTCGGGTCGGTCAACAACCGCTGACGCACCACCTCATCCAGAACCGCGATCGCCTCCGGATCACCGTCTGCAAGACCCCCGCGCAGGTTCGGCTGGATGGCCAGTTGTTCTGCCTGCTGCGCCGAGATCACGGCATCTCGAACCGATTCGTCACTGGCGACACTTCGAGCCACCCAGAAACTCAGTGCCGCCAGCAGCCCGAGCAGCAAGAACCCTGGGATGGCGAAAGCAAGAACCTCCCGGCGGACGACTCCACCCTCAGTGATCTTGGGCACGTGTTGATTCTGCCCCTCTGCGCCCGTCATGTCGCTGTGCGCTGAGGTGACGTCTCAGCCGCTGGACCGCCGCCGGACAAGCAGCAGTGGGCGCCCCGGTTTGCGAGGCGCCCACTTTGCCGGCTTTCAGTCGTCGGTCGAGCAGGACTCGCCGCCCGAGACCCGCTCAGCAGAAGCAGTCAGTTTGCCTTTGCCCTTGGCCTTCGCCTTGACGGAGAAAGAACCACTGCGTCCCTTGGTCTTGGCCGAGCCGGAGGCGATCTTCTTGTCACCGCGCATCATCTGGTAGCGCCACTTCTGACCCTTGACGTTCGAGTCCACCTCGAGTTCGGCGATGCGGAACACCGCGCTGCGCTTGACCTTGAGCTTGATCTCGGAGCCCGCCGTGCAGGTGCCGTCGAAGGTCTCCCGATCGCGGTTTCCGCCCTTGTCGTCACCGGAGTTGTTGTCGTCGTCGCCGGCGTCGTCGTCACTTGAGTCGTCGTCACCGACGCCGACGTTGACGGTCGAGTCGCAGGTCTGATCCGCGTTCGTGGCCACACCCTTGAAGGAGTCGGTTGCCGAACCGGAGGTCTTCACCTCGACGCTGAACGAGCCGCTGGGCGCGGTTGTCGTCTGGGTGCCGGTGCTCAGAACGCCGCTGGGGCCGGTGAGCGTGTAGTCCCAGTCCTGGCCGACGACGTTCGAGTCGACCTCGAACTCGACTTCAACACCACCGTCGCGTTCCTTGACTTTCAGTTCCCAGCGCGCAGTCGAGGAGCACTGGCCCTCGCTGGACACCTCGACGCGGTCGTCGCCGCTCTTGGCCAGGGCGGGGCTCAGGGGGATTGCAAGGGCGAGGCCGGCGGTCCCGGCGATGAGGGTCTTCGTGAGCATGTTTCCTCCTTTGTCACGACCACACTTGCGCAGCCGCTACCTGGCTCACAAGAGGACCTTGGTCTTAAGACCCCTGGTTGAGCACTGCGTAGCCCACAGACAGGGACGTGGCCACGCACAGCCACCCTATGTAAGGCAACATCGCCAGACCCGCCCAGAGGTTGTAGCGGAAGGCGACGACGACCATGGGCACCGTGAAGGCCGCTGCCAGACCCAGGGCGATGGCT
Source organism: uncultured Actinomycetota bacterium (assembly GCA_963818505.1). Classification (GTDB taxonomy): domain Bacteria; phylum Actinomycetota; class Actinomycetes; order S36-B12; family UBA10799; genus JADKAV01. The sequence goes on along the minus strand of CAWFSJ010000005.1, from coordinate 872,563 downwards.
GCGCCAGGCAGTGCCTGCTGGACGTAGAAGAGATTCGCCCACGCCAGGGCGGCGACCACACTCGCTGCGAAGAATCCGGTCCACACGCCGCGCAATGTGGAGCTTGCGTTGAGTGCCACCAGGGTGCCCACCACCGCGAGCATGCCGAAGTTGTAGGGCCAGGCGAGGCCGAACACGGCATCCGGCGGCTGCCAGGCGGGCCGGTCCAATGAGTTGTACCAGGAGCTGCCCGAAGACACCCACAACCCGGACCCGACGATGTAGGCGGCCAGGATGGCGAGGTTCACGCCGACAAGCACTGCCTTGCTCATGCCCTCAAGGTTGTCCACATCCAACCCTTTCGACAAATCGGGGATGTCATACCCGCCGCCTACGGTCGAGAGGACAGATTGGAGCGGGGGATGTTCATCTACCCGGTGCCGCGTGGCGGGCACGCACTTTCGTCGGCAGGTTACGCCGTCATCGACCTCGAGACCACAGGCTTCCAGGCCGCCGGGCCCGACCGGATCGTGGAGATCGGGATTGTCAGGATCGACGCGTCGGGCCGTCACCTGGGGGCCTTCGAGACCCTGATCGACCCAGGTCGCTCGCCCGGGCCTTCGACGGTTCACGGGATCACCAAAGACATGCTCAGGCAGGCGCCCACTTTCGCCGAGGTTGCGGGGTCGGTTCTTGCCTGGCTGTCCGGCGTCGTGGTGGTGGCGCACAACGCGGCCTTCGAGGATGCCTTCTTGAGCGCGGAGTTCTCCAGGGCGGGGCGGCGCGTGCCGTCGGTTCCCGCCTTGGACACCCTGCGCGTGGCGCAGCGTTGCGTGCCCACCCCCGACCACAAGCTGGCCTCGGTGTGCCGATGGGCCGGGGTCGAGGTGGTTGGTGCGCATACCGCGCTCGGCGATGCGCTGGCCACGGCGCAGATGCTCCCCAAGCTGATGCAGCGTGCGGGGCCGGCGCCCGGTTGGCGCGCCGGGTTCCCGCTGGTGCCTACCCAGATGGGCCAGCGCTACCTGCCTCGCGAGCACATCGCTCGGACTACCCTGGAGATAGCCGGATGAGGTGAAGGCCATGCGCAGACCGGGCAGCGTTCTCCTGGCCGTCTCCGTGGTGCTGTTGATCGTGGGGGCGGTTGTCGAGTCCGTTCGCCAACCTGCCTGGGCTCTGGTTGGTCTGCTCGGGGCTGTGGTCGCGTTGGTCAACCTCGTACGCGGACTTCGAGCCCGCCGCGCTGGGGTGGATGTCCTGGCATTCCTGGCGATCGTGGGCACCCTTGCCACCGGCGAGTACTTCGCGGCGGCGATCTTGACCGTGATGGTTGGGACCGGCCAGTACCTCGAGGAGCGTGCACAAGCCCGCGCGGAGCGTGAGTTGAACCTGCTGGCCAAGCGCGCTCCGCGGATCGCCCGGCGAATCGTCGACGACGAGGTCCTGCAGATCGACGTGGATCAGGTGGACGTCGGGGATGTGCTGATGCTGGCCTCCGGGGACATCGTGCCCGTGGACGGCCGCTTGAGGCAGTCGGGTACCTTCGACGAGTCCGTCCTGACCGGCGAGGCATTGCCGGTCGAACACCCCGCCGGCGACATGATCCGCAGCGGAACGGTCAACTCCGGGCACCCCACCACGATGCTGGCCACCGCAGTCGCGTCGCAGAGCACCTACGCAGGAGTGATCCGTTTGGTGACCTCGGCGCAGGCAAGGGCGGCCCCCTTCGTGCGGCTGGCCGACCGCCTTGCGTTCTGGTTCGTCCCGCTGTCCCTGGTGATCGCTGGGCTGGCGTGGTGGTTCAACGGGACGGCCACGGCGGCGGTTGCCGTGCTGGTCGTGGCCACTCCGTGCCCACTGCTGCTGGCCGTGCCGATCGCGATCATCGGCGGCGTCTCACAGTGCGCGAAGCGAGGAGTCGTTGTCAAGGGCGGGGCTTCGTTGGAGCAGCTCGCTGCGGGCGAGGTCCTCCTGTTCGACAAGACCGGGACGCTCACGGTCGGCCGTCCCGAGGTCGTCCACACTGCCCTGGCGCCGGGTGCCGACGCGACGGAGGTGCTGCGGTTGGCTGCCAGCCTGGACCAGATGTCACCGCATGTGTTGGCCACCGCCGTTGTCAACGCAGCCCGGCAGCGCCACCTCGAGTTGAGCATGCCCTCGGACGTGCAGGAGATCCACGGACAAGGTGTGGCCGGCACCGTGGAAGGTCGTGCGGTGCGCATCGGACGTGCGGCGTGGATTCTGATCGGCGAGGAACCTGGATGGGCGCACCGGGCCAGACGCCGTGCAGACCTCGACGGTTCGCTCATCGCCTTCGTGGGCGTAGATGGTCGTCCGGTGGCGGCGATGCTGTTCGCTGACCGCATCCGCCCCGATGCACCGGGCATGGTCCGGGCACTGCGTACCGATGGGATGAAGCGCATCGTGCTGGTCAGCGGCGACCGCGCCGACCTCGCGGATTCCATCGGCCGCATCGTCGGGGTGGACGCGGTTTGGGCTGATCAGTCGCCTGCCGACAAGGTCGCCGTCGTCGAGGCAGAGTCCACCCGCGGGCCCACGATCATGGTCGGCGACGGCATCAACGACGCCCCCGCACTGGCCGCCGCCTCCGTCGGGGTCGCCCTCGCGGCACGAGGCGCCACGGCCTCGTCAGAAGCTGCAGACGTTGTGCTCACAGTGGATCGCGTCGAGCGCCTCGGACAGGCCGTGGCCGTTGCGCGAATGTCGCACCGGACCGCGACTCAGGCGGCCTGGATCGGCATGTCGTTGTGCTTCATCGCGATGGGGGCCGCGGCGTTCGGGTGGCTGGCACCCGCGGCTGGCGCCTTGTTGCAGGAGGGGATCGACGTGGTGGCCATCGCTTGGGCCCTGCGCGTGGGCCTGCTGAAGCCACGGGGAACGCGTCGCATCCGTCAGACGGACGCGGACATTCTCGCTCGTTTGGCCGAGGACCATCGCCAGACACTGCCCTTGGTCGAACGAGTTCGCGACGTGGCCGACGAGCTCGAAGACGAGGGCTCGCTGACTCCCACCCGAGGACTGCTGGACGAGATCGACAACGTACTCGTTCCACACGAGCGCCAGGAGGAGGCCGAACTGGTTCCCGCGCTGATCCGCATCACCGGCAATGCCGAAGCTGTCGGCGCGCTGACCCGCAGTCACGCCGAGATCGAGCACCACGTGGCCGCGCTGCACCGGCTGCTGCAGGACCCCGATGAGCAGACGGTCATCGATGTGAGGCGCACGCTGTACAGCCTCTACGGGGTCCTGCGCCTGCACAATGCGCTCGAGGAGGAGAGTGCGTTCGCCCTGATCGAGGACTGAGCATTCACAGCCCGGCGGCGAACACCCGCCGCGCGTAGTCAAGGGTCGCCAGAGCCACGGGGGCTCGCTTTGCCATGACCATCGAGTTCGTTCCCATGATTGAGCGCAGGTTGGCGTCGGGCGCCACGATCAGCACCCGAGCACCGGCAGCACGAACCTTGCGGGCCTCCCGTTCCAACTGCGCCCTTGCGGCCACTCGGGGCGCATTCCCCGGGTCGCGCGCGAACCAGTCCGTGGTCGACAACGGCGCTGAGACGATCACAAGGTCCAATTGCTCATCGGCCAACAGATCGAGGCTGACCATCGACCATGCGCCTCCGTCGACGTACCGTCGGCCATCGATCACGACCGGGGCGAAATAGCCGGGCACGGCGCAGGAAGCCGACACAGCGTCGCCCACGTCGGCTTGTGCATCCCTGCCGAACGCGACGCGTCGCCCCGAATCCAGATCCACTGCGATCAGCCACATCGGCTTGTCTGGCCACCCGTTGAACAGCCCACGCAGCCGTTGCGCCCCCGGGTCGACCGGCCGGGTGCCTACGGGCAGCAGACCCGAGAACACAACGCCGGGCGGGAATCGCCAGGGGCCACGCAACGCCGCTTTGAGCAACTGCGGGGAGGCCACTTTGCGCTTGCGATCTGTTGGCGGCTGCGGATCTGACAGGGCTGGCATGGCTCCCAAGATGGCCCGCCCCTGCGCCGACATCGGCTGGCCGGCGACTCTGGCGACGTAGTCCGACGGCGGGAACCCGGATCGCATGAGGGCCGCGGCTGTGGAACCGGCCGATGTGCCTACGATGACCTGCGCCTCGCGGGCGTCGTAGTGCTCCGCAAGTGCCGTGAGGACACCGGCGTGAAACGCAGTTCCGGTCAAACCGCCGCCACCCAGGGCCAGTCCTATGCGCACTCCTCGACAATAGGCACGTGCAGATTCGAAGGGCCACGGCCACAGACGTGGACGCCGTGAACGCGATCATCAATGAGGTCTACGTCGGGGAGGGCTGGGCCAATCCCCTGCACTCCCCTGATTACGTCCGATCGCTGCTCGATGCCGCGAGCCGCATCGAACAGGCTGTGGTTCTGGTCGCCGTCGTCGGTGACGACCCAGTCGGCTCGGTGACTTTGACCCAGGACTCACCGCTGGCCAACATCGCCGTACCCGGCGAGTTGGAGGTCAGGATGCTCGCGGTTTTGCCTCGCGCTCGGCGCCTTGGTGTGGCGGCCGCCCTGATGCAGGCCGCCGAGGACCTCGCAGTTGCTCGGGGCAAGGATCGTGTGGTCCTGTCCACGGACCCGGCCATGGTGGCGGCCCAAGGGCTCTACACCGCCCGCGGATACCGCCGCACGCCTGACCGGGACTGGGAGATCAACGGCTCTCACTTGATCACCTATTCCCTGGACCTCGCGGCTGACTGAAAGACCCCGCCCGGGCCCCGGCTCCGAGACGACGCGGACCCGACTGATTCAAGCGGCGCACCCCACCCCGGATACTGGAGCCGTGACCACCACCGCGGACCTGGATGTGCGACCGGTCTATCGACGCCGCCACACCTGGGCCTACACCGAAATGCTCGTGTCCTCGCTGCTGGGCCTGGTCGCCTCGCTGGTGCTGTCCGTCGATGCCATTGCGCTGGCCGCCGACCCCAACGCCGAACTGTCCTGCAACATCAATTCCAAGATCTCCTGCGGTGCGGTCGGCACGACCTGGCAGGCCAACCTGTTCGGATTCCCCAACGCGTTCCTGGGCCTCATCGCCGAGCCAGTCGTCATCACGGTCGCCACCGCGGCGCTGGGGGGCGTGCGCTTCCCCCGGTGGTTCATGATCACGGCCCAGGTCATCTACTCCATCGGGCTGGCCTTCGCGTACTGGCTGTTCTACGAGGCCTACTTCGTGATCGGTGCCCTTTGCCCCTGGTGCCTGCTCATCACAGTCACGACCACGTTGGTGTTCATGTCCATGACGCGGGTCAATCTGCTCGACGGCAACCTCGGCCGACGCTTGCAGGAATGGAGTCGCGCACCCCTGTCCTACGGCGCCGACATCGCCGGCACGCTGCTGATCATTGCGATCCTCGCCGCAATGGTCATCGGCCGCTACCTCTGAGGTTCAGGCAGCGTCCCAGCCCGGAAGGGCACTACCCGGCGCCCACGTCGAATGGGTTCCGCTGCTGATCCGCTCGGGCAGCCTCACCCGGGCGATGGGACCGTCGACGACCCGAGTCGGCGTCGAACACCAGAGCGTGCGAGCAGTCGTTGACCGTGTCAATGCTGAACGTGACGAGGTACCCGTCATCCTCGCCAGCACTGCCCACGCGCGGGGCCATCGCCGTCTCGCTGCAGAAGACGCCTTCGGGCAGCGCGATAGCTCTCTTGGCCACCAGTCACGACGTCGTGCTTGACCAAGCCGTTGAACAGGAACTTCCCCGGGACACCAGTGGCGGCGTAGGTGTACCGGTGCTGACGGCCGCCGTGCAGTCCGTTGATCATCCCGAACTCGGTGATGGAGTCGGACAGGCGCTCCTCCTTGACCAAACCCGTGGCCAGGTTCAAGCGCCAGCGATGCAGGTGGGTCTGCATACCATCCAGGGAGATGAACCGCGAGAGCCGTTCGTAGTAAGTCGCCTCCGGGCTCACGCTGGCCTGCGGGTCGTCCTGGAAGAAGCCGTCGAGGACGATCTCGTCGCCGTCCTCGTAGGCGTTGACCCAGTGCAGGACGTACGTGGGTGCGGCGTCGAACCAGCGGATCTGCTCGGGGTCACCTCGCCGTGGGATCACGCCGAGACGGGTCGGCAGTTCACGGTGGAACATCGGCGCGTACACACCCTTGGGAATCAGCGACGGCTCCCAGAAGAGCGGACAGTCGTTGAGGATCGCGTAGTTCTCCGTGAAGGCCATGTCGTGCGGGATCCGCGGTCCGGGCAGGTCGATCGGCACGTAGTGGACCAACGTGTCGGTCTCGTCGACCACGCCGTAGTTCAGGAAGGGCTCGTCGATGCTGTAGTTGAAGAACATCAACTCGCCGGTGTGCTCGTCGAGCTTCGGGTGAGCGCTGGTGCCACGCTCGGGGGTCCAGCCCGCCTTGCCGCGTGGGTCGAGGGTCACCGGGTCGAGGCGGTACGCGTCGCCGCACTCGAAGTGCGCGGACAGCGCGAAGCCGTTGTGCACCACCACGTCCGTGCTCGACGCGTCCTTGAGCAGGTGCCGCGCGCCGACGCCGCGCCGCTTGGCCTTGTCGGGGCGTTCGGCCAGGCCCGCCCACAAGGGACCGCCCTCCTGCTGCTCGGCCAACAGGGCGTCGGTGCGCACGAACTTGTTGCGGTAGAAGGCCCGGCCGTCCTTGAACCCGACCATGTGGATCATGCCGTCGCCGTCGAACGGGTGGTAACGACCGATCGCGGGGTGCACGGGGTTCTCGGTGTTGCGCAGGTAGACGCCGTCGAGATCCGCTGGCAACTCGCCCTCAACCTCGAGGTCGTCGGCGCGCCATTCGGTGTTCTGGGGCCGCCACGGCCCGGTGCGGTATGGGTGGTCGTCGTCCGCGGGCAGAGTGCTGAGCATGCGACCAACGATTTCGATGTCCATGGCCTCAGGGTAGGCCGTGACGGCACTTCCGGTCAGGCGTTCAATTGGCCGACCCGTCCTGGTTAGAGGTTGTGCGCTTGGTTAGCGAAACAACGCGTGGATTCGCTAACCAACAGCACAACCTCTAACGCGGGCGGTTCAGGCAGCCCCCACCACGAAACTCACCGTCGTCGCGGTGCTGCCGCCGATGTTGAAGGTCGCGAAGCGGCGCGCGCCGGGCACCTGGTACTCACCGGCGGTCCCTGTGACCTGGCGGTGGGCGTCGAGCACCATCCGCACCCCGGTGGCCCCGACCGGATGTCCCACTCCGATGAGCCCGCCGCTCGGGTTCATCGGGATGCGTCCACCGATCTCCAGATCACCGTTCTCGACGGCCTCCCACGACCTGCCCGGCGGTGTTATCCCGAAGTGGTCGACGGCCATGTACTCACTCGGGGTGAAGCAGTCGTGAGTCTCGATGCCGTCGACCTCGAACACCCCGGAGATCCCCGCCCGGCCAAACGCGTCGTTGATCGTCGCCGCCACGTGCGGCATCACCAAGTCGTCGCGCAGGGCCAGTTTGGGCCCCAACGCAAGGCCAACGGTCCGGTGTCCCCAACCAAGGATGTGCGCTTGTGGTGTGTGGCCGCTGCGGTCTGCCACCAGCACTAGCCCCGCTGCACCGTCGGTCACCTGGCTGCAGTCGTTGCGGCGCAGCCGGCCCTCCACCACGGGGTTGCCGACCTCGTCGTCGCGGTAAGTCCACCCACGCGTTTGTGCCAGCGAGTTGAGTTTGGCGTTAGTGAGGTTCAGCCGGCCGATCTCGCGAAGGTGCGCATCGTCCAAGCCGTACCGCCGGTCGTACTCGTCGGCCAGTTCGCTGAACGACCACGGCCAGACGTACTTCGCCCCCTGGGCGTCGTGGCCGACCCACGCCGCCGCACCCATGTGGTCGGCGGCAACGTCGCCCGGGACACTGCGCTCGAGCTCCACCCCGAGCACCAGCGCCACGTCGTAGCGCCCGGATTCCAGATCGGCCATCGCCGCCAACACAGCGATCCCGCCCGACGCACATGCTGCCTCGTGCCTCGCCGCGGGAACGCCGGCCAGGCGAGGCTCCACGGTTGCCGGCATCGCCCCCAGGTGCCCCTGACCGGTGAACAACTGCCCGAAGGCGTTGCCCACGTGGATGACCCCGATGTCCTGCGGCTCGACCTTGGCGGCGTCGAGGGTCCCGGACACGACCTCGGCCACCAGGTCTGCGATGTCCGAACCCTCCTTGGTCCAGTTGCGCGCGAAGTCCGTCTGGTAGCCCCCGAGGATCCCAATCATGGTTTCAGAGTAGGCCCGGTTCGGCCGCTGACCAGACGGCTTTCGTGGACCTCGTCGACCGAGTGTCCGGTCGGCCTAGGGTGAAGACATGACCGAGGTCTTCGTCCTGGACTGGGTGCGCACCCCGCGTGGCAAAGCCAGCACAAAGGGCGGGTTGCACGATCTGTCCGCCCTGGATCTGGTGACCGGGTTGCAGAGCGCTCTTACGCGCAGGACCGGCCTGAACCCCGAGACCGTCGACGATGTCATCCTCGGCATCGCCTCCCAGATCGACGAGCAGGGCGCGGACCTGGCCCGAACGGCCAACCTGTTGTCGGGGTGGCCCGTGCCAGGCGTGACCCTCAACAGGTTCTGCGCCTCGGGGATCGACGCCGTGGCGACCGCTGCCGCCAAGGTGCGCGCCGGGGATGCAGACCTCGTGGTGGCCGGTGGCGTGGAGAGCGTCTCCCGCGTGCCGATCTTCAGCGACGGCGGGGCGCTGTGGGCCGATCCGGGGGTCGTGCGGACGGTGGGTTCGGTCCACATGGGGATCGCCGCGGACCTCAACGCGACGCGCGAGGGATTCTCGCGTGAGCAACTCGACGCCTACGCCTTGGAAACCCACGCCAAAGCGACGGCAGCCTGGGAGTCGGGGGCGTTCGATCGCAGCGTGGTTGCCCTGAACTCACTGGAACGCGACGAGCTGATCCGCCCCGGGATGAATGCCGAGTCGGTGGCCTCGCTTGCGCCCGTCTTCGTGAACCTGCCCCAGGACGACGCCCTCGTCCTTGACCGTTTCGACGCGATCGAGCATCTGCACACGGTCGCAACGTCCCCGCAGATGGCCGACGCTGCCTCCCTGCTGCTGCTCGGCAACGCCGGTCAGGCCGAGGCGCTTGGCCTGACGCCGCGCGCCCGCATCGTGAGCAGTGCCACTGCGACCTGCGATCCGGTGCTGATGCTCACCGCTGGCCAGGACGCGATGCAGAAGGCCATAGCCAAAGCGGGCCTGCGCCCGGCCGACATCGACGTGTTCGAGTTCGCCGAAGCGTTCGCCGCCCTGTGCCTGCGCTTCCGACGCGATCTGGACGCCGGACCCGACCGCATGAACCCCAACGGCGGCACCATCGCGATGGGCCATGCGTTCGGCGCGACCGGTGCGATCATGGTCGGCGGCTGCGTGGACGCCCTCGAGCAGCGTGGCGGCCGCTACGGCGTGGCGGGGGTCAGCGGGGCGGCCGGACTCGGGGTCGGGGTTGTCGTCGAGCGAGTCGGGAGTTGAACCGTGGCCAAACTGATCTACTCGGTGAGCATGTCGCTGGACGGCTACATCGAGGACGCCGACGGCAACTTCGATTGGGCCGCACCCGATGAGCAAGTGCACGCCTTCGTCAACGACACAGTCCGCCCGGTGGGCACCTTCCTGTTCGGCAGGCAGATGTACGAGGTCATGCAGGTGTGGGACAGTCCCGAGGAGTTCGCCACCGACTCGGCCGAGATGATGGAATTCGCACACCTGTGGAGCGCCGCTGACAAGATCGTCTACTCGACAACGTTGGCCGAGCCCACCACCGCACGCACCACCGTGCAGCCGGTGTTCGACCCCGACGCCGTGCGCGAACTCAAGGCGACCTCGCAGCGCGACCTGGGCATCGGCGGGCCGGGACTGGCCGCTCACGCCATCGCTGCCGGCCTGGTCGACGAGTACCACCTGTTCGTGGTGCCGGTGGTCGTCGGCGGCGGCAAGAGCGCCCTGCCGGACGTGCGTCTGGACCTCGAGCTCGTCGAAGAGCACCGCTTCGTCAACGGCACGGTGTTCTTGCGATACCGGCCGGTCGTCACGCAATAGGCAACGCCCGCCCCCCGGTGTTCGGGAGGCGGGCGTCAGTTGCAGTTAGAGCGAGGACTGCTTGTAGGTCAGGGTGATCTCGGTGGGGGTGTCGGCGGCCTGGAAGGTGCACTTCCAGCCGACCTTCGAGTACTCCCCAGCGGTGCCCGGGTTGATCAGCTTGTACGAGGTCGCCTTGCAGCGGTAGCCCTCGGCCTTGACGATCGTGCCCTTCTTCGAGGCCTCGCCGTCGGTGGCCTTGACGACCTTCGCGACCGACTTGTAGTTGACCATCTTGGTGAAGGCGCGCGAGACCTCCGAGGCCTCGACCTCGACCTTGGGCATCTTGCCCGCGGAGCTCAGCGGGCCGATGTACTCGGCGTCCAGGGCCGGGATGACGACCTCGGAGGGGTCCTGGGCCGCGTTGGCGACACCCATGCCGGATACGAGCAGCAGCGGGCTGACCGCTGCGACGGTGAGCGTGTGGATCTTCTTCATGTGCAACTCCCTTGATTGGTCGACAGGCAGTAGTGCAAGCCCTGCGACCACTATGACGCGTTCGGGTCCGCCAGAGTTCCCGCCACGCCCGGTCTGGTCAGGACCAAAAACCTACGGTACCGTAGGTTATGTGACTACCACCCTTGCGCGACCCGTGGACGCCCCACCGAGGTTGCGCGGCTGGCTGCACTTCGGCGCTGGACCCCTGTCATTCGTGCTCGGGCTGGGCCTCGTCGCGGTGACACCCGACCAGGCTGAACGGATCGCCGTCGCGATCTACGTGGCCACCACTGTCCTTCTGTTCTCCGTGAGCGCCTCCTACCACCTGGGTGCCGGTGGTCCGCGGACGAATGCGTTTCTGAACCGGCTTGATCACGCGAACATCTACCTCTTCATCGCCGGCAGTTACACACCTTTCGCGGTGGCGCTGGGCGGTAGACAGGGCTGGATAATCCTCGGCCTCGTCTGGGGAATCGCCGCGGTGGGCCTCATCGCACGGGTGACCTGGCGATCCGCACCCCGCTGGCTGGCCGTCGGCTCCTACATCGGTCTGGGTTGGGTCGCGATCTTCTTCCTGCCGGCGATCTGGTCAGCGTTCGGCCCACTGGTGGTCTTCCTCATGGCGCTGGGCGGACTGCTCTACACCGCCGGTGGCGTGATTTATGCACGCAAGGCGCCCAATTTCCACCACGGCTGGTTCGGGTTCCACGAACTGTTCCACGCTCTGACAATCGCGGCGTTCCTGGCCCAATTCGCGGCCATTGCGCTGGCCGTCACCTGAGCGGGCTACCCCAACCTCCGTCCCGGTAACTTCGCGACAATGGGGAGCCGCGAAGCGCAGGCCGCTCAATACCCGAGGTGCCAGCCGGTTTGCAGCAGACCGCGCACGTACAACGCCTGACCGGCGTGCTGCAACGAATCGTCGGCGACACTGATCAACCGGACGCCGCGGGTCACTGGCGGATCCCAGTTCTCATCGACCACCTCGGCCAACGAGTCCGGGGTGAGCGCGGCCAGCATCGGCTCGGTGCGCGCGTACACCGCGTCGTAGTAGGCGACCAACGCTTGGGCACTTTCGGGCCGGACAGCCGCCACATCCTCGGGCTGGTGAGCGAAACCTATGTTCCACGGATCCGCGACCAGCCCGAAACGCCGCGCCCAGTCACCATGCGTCCACACCTGGTCGACGCCGAGCAGGTCGGACACGTGGTGATCTTGGATCCGGGTCAGGTGCCACACCAGCCAGCCCACCGGATTTGTGCCCGGCCGCGGGACCTCCCGCAGCGTCTCACAGTCCAGCCCGTCGACCACAGTGCGTACCAACGGCGGGATCCGCCCGAACAGTTCCAGGTACACCTCGGCCACGTCCATGGTGAACATTCGACCACAGTTCCCCTGACATTTCGCTACCCAGCGGCCCGAATACCCCTGCGCAGGCGTAAGATTTGCCGCAGCGGCCATCGCCTTGGAGCGCAGGCCGCATCGGCAGGATCCGGAGGCGCCACATGGCCGTATCTCCACTCGGCGCACTGGTCGCCGCGGCCCGGGTGACAGTCACCCAGCGGTCTTCGGACGCGATTTTCGAACGTGAACTACTCGGCGGTAGCGGTGAGGTCATCGTGCTGTCCGGCGGGGCTGCACTGGGTTCGGCCCAAGTCGGGATGCTCGACGCCCTGAGTGAGGCCGGAGTGACTCCCGCGTTGCTGCTCGGAACCTCCGCCGGTGCGATCAACGCCTGCTTCTTCGCCAGTGACCCGACCCCGCGTGGTGTGCGGAACCTGGCCAGGATCTGGTTGGAGTTGACGACCGGCAAGGTCTTCGGCACAACCACCCATCGGGCTGCGAACCTGTTCCGGGGACGATCAGGGTTGTCCTCGCCGAACGGGCTGCGCCAGGTCATCGCCGAGAACCTCCCGTACGACCGGATCGAGGACGCACCCACGCCTGTCGGCGTCGTGACGACTCACCTGCGAACCGGCACCGCAGTGCTGCATCGCACCGGATCAGCCGTGGAACTTCTGCTCGCATCGGCGGCGATCCCCGGGGTATTCCCACCCGTGCGCCTCAGTCCCATGTCCGCGCCCACCCGCCCCGGCACTCATGTCGACGGCGGGGTGCGCTGCATGGTCCCCGTGGAGATGGCCCTTGCGCAGCGGCCCAAGAGGGTGTGGGTGCTCGACGTTGCAGCCGCCGTGAAGGCGACACGCAGTTACCACCCAGGCAGCCTCGACCCGGTCGCGACGGGGTTCGCGATGGCCATGGCCGCGCAGGGGGAGGCCACCGAGGAGGCCGAACACGACGCCCACGTGCGCGTCATCAACCTGCCGATGGGTGCGGTCAAACGCCTGCGCTCGGCCATGGACTTCAGCCGCGGCGAGGCGCTGTACGAAGCCGGGCGGCTAGAGGCGCAGAAGGTGCTCGCGCGCCAGTAGCGCCGGTAAAACAGCGAGGCGCCGCGCGAGTGGGACGGACTCGCGCGGCGCCTCTGGCGTGGATCGGGTCAGGACAGCTCGAACCGGTCCAGCATCATGACCTTGTCCCACGCGGACACGAAGTCGCGGACGAACTTCTCCTTGGCGTCATCGGTCGCATAGACCTCGGCAAGCGCGCGCAGTTCGGAATTGGATCCGAACACGAGGTCCACGCGGCTTCCGGTCCACTTGACCTCGCCGGTCACCCGGTCGCGGCCCTCGAAGAGGACCTCCTCATCGTTGACCGGGGACCACGTGGTCCCCATGTCGAGCACGTTGACGAAGAAGTCGTTCGTCAGGGCTCCCGGCGTCGCTGTGAATGCGCCCACCTCGGACACACCCAGCGCTCGCATACCGGCCACTAGCACGCTCATCTCCGGCGCGGTCAGCGTCAGCAGGCTCGCTTTCTCCACCAGCAGATCCTCGGCCGAACGCTGCTGACCCTTGGCCAGGTAGTTGCGGAAGCCGTCGAACAGTGGCTCCAGCACGACGAACGCCTCGACGTCGGTCTGCTCCTGCGTCGCGTCCGTGCGGCCCGGCGTGAACGGCACCTTCACGTCGAAACCTGCGCTCTTCGCGGCCTGTTCCACAGCGGCGACACCGCCGAGCACGATCAGGTCGGCCAGCGAGACCGACTTGCCGAACCCCTGCTGGATGCCCTCGAGGGTGGACAGCACCGGCGCGAGCTGGGACGGGTTGTTGACCTCCCAGTCCTTCTGCGGCTCAAGGCGGATACGCGCACCGTTGGCGCCGCCGCGCTTGTCCGTGCCGCGGAAGGTCGAAGCCGAGGCCCAGGCGGTTGTCACCAGTTGCGAGACGGTCAAGCCCGAGGCCAAGATCTGCGCCTTGAGTGCGGCCACGTCCGCGTCGTCGATCAGATCACCTGTGACGGCCGGGACCGGGTCCTGCCAGATCAGCTCCTCGGTGGGAACCTCGGGGCCCAGGTAGCGGGCGACCGGACCCATGTCGCGGTGGGTCAGCTTGAACCACGCGCGGGCGTAGGCATCGGCGAACTCCTGCGGGTTCTCCAGGAAGCGTCGCGAGATGGGCTCGTAGATCGGGTCCATACGCAGCGCGAGGTCCGTGGTCAGCATGATCGGCGCGTGCTTCTTGGTGTCATCGTGCGCATCGGGAACCGTGGTGGACGCTGCCGGGTCGGTGGGCACCCACTGCCACGCACCCGCGGGGCTCTTGGTCAGGTCCCAGTCGTAGCCGAACAGGGTCTCGAAGTAGCTGTTGTCCCACGCGATCGGGGTGGGCGTCCAGGCACCCTCGAGCCCGCTGGTGATGGTGTCGTCACCGCTGCCGGTGCCGAAGTCGTTCTTCCAACCGAGGCCCATCTGCTCGATCGGGGCTGCCTCCGGCTCGCGACCCACGTGGTCGGCGTCGGCCGCGCCGTGGGTCTTGCCGAAGGTGTGGCCACCGGCGATCAAGGCCACGGTCTCTTCATCGTTCATCGCCATCCGGCGGAACGTCTCGCGGATGTCGCGCGCCGCCGCCAGCGCGCTCGGCTCGCCGTTCGGGCCCTCGGGGTTGACGTAGATCAAGCCCATCTGCACGGCGCCGAGCGGGTTCTCAAGTTCACGGTCACCGCTATAGCGGGCGTCACCGAGCCACTCGGCCTCAGCACCCCAGTTGATCTGCGTCGGCTCCCAGACGTCCTCGCGGCCGCCGCCGAACCCGAAGGTCTCGAAGCCCATGGTCTCCATGGCCACGTTGCCGGCCAGGACCAACAGGTCCGCCCACGAGATCTTGCGCCCGTACTTCTGCTTGATCGGCCACAGAAGACGCCGGGCCTTGTCGAGGTTGGCGTTGTCGGGCCAGCTGTTCAGCGGGGCGAACCGCTGCTCGCCGGTTCCCGCGCCGCCGCGGCCGTCGCTGATCCGGTAGGTGCCGGCCGCGTGCCAGGTCATGCGCACAAACAACGGACCGTAGTGGCCGTAGTCCGCCGGCCACCATTCCTGCGATTCGGTCATGAGCGCAGCGAGGTCCTGCTTCAGCGCCGCGAAGTCGAGGCTCTTGAACTCGGCGGCGTAGTCGAAGTCCTCACCCATCGGGTCGACGGCCGAGGAGTTGCGGCGCAGCAGGCCTAGGTCCAGCGACTCAGGCCACCAGTCGCGGTTGCCGGTTCCCCCGCCGTGACCGGTCACAGGACATTTCGCTTCGTTCTCCATGTATTCCTTCTCCCTTTGGTTGTGGCGGTATGTCAGGTTCTGCATTCGGGGCACAAGCCCCAGTACGTGACGTCGGCCTCATCCACGGCGAACCCTTGGTCATCGCTGGGCGTGAGGCATGGCGTGTAGCCCACGGCGCAGTCGACGTCGACGAGCCGGGCGCACTCGCGGCAGATGAGGTGGTGGTGGTTGTCCCCCACCCTGGTCTCGAACAAAGCCGGCGAACCGATCGGCTGGATGCGCCGGACCAGTCCGGCCTCATCCAGCGCGTTCAGGGCGTTGTAGACCGATTGCACCGAAATGGCGCCGATTTCGGCCCTCGCCAATTCGGCGACACCTTCAGCCGTGACGTGAGGGTGACCGGCGACGGCTCGAAGAACCGCCAAGCGCTGGGCCGTCACCTGTACGCCTTTCTCGCGCAACAGGTCGGCCGACATACGGCTGAGACTAGTTCCAAAATTGGAATTATGCAAAGAGTTTGGCGAAGTTCCCGCCCGCGTGCCGCCCGCCCGCTTCCCGCCCGCGTGCATCCCGCCCGTCCGCTTCCCGCCCGCGTTAGAGGTTGTGCTGTTGGTTAGCGAATCCACGCGTTGTTTCGCTAACCAACAGCACAACCTCTAACCAACTGGGCGGGTCAGGTTTAGCGTTGGGGCAGGGAGGCCCTTAATGAATGACGAACAGATGACCCATCTTGACGATGTGGCCGCGATGATCGAGGTCAACGAAGCCGCCACGGTGTCGCGGACGGTTCTCAAGGCCGAGGGCGCGCGGCTCGTGCTCTTCTCGTTCGACACCGGTGAGGAGTTGAGCGAGCACACTGCGGCCATGCCCGTCCTCATTCAGGTTCTCGACGGCCGGCTTTCGATCGAGGCAGGAGGGCAGACGGTGGAACTGCGGCCCAACGGGGTCATCCACCTGCCCGCGCGCATGCCCCATTCGGTGCTGGCTGCGGAACCCACACGCATGCTGCTCACCATGCTCGACCCCCGGTCACAGTGAGTAAGTCCCGCGCGTTCGACGCGATCACCGACAGCGGCCTGGCCTTCGAAGTGACCGAGCACGGGCCGGTGTCCAATTTGCAGGAGGCGGCCAGCGCACGCGGCATGGACCCGGAACAGATCCTCAAGTCCATCGTCGTGCGGCGTGGCGAGGGCGACTTTCTGTTCGTACTCGTCCCTGGTGGTCGCAGCATCAGCTGGCCCAAGCTGCGCGCGCTGCTCGGCGTCAATCGTTTGTCCATGCCGAGCGCAGACGAAGCCCAGGCGATCACCGGCTACGCCAGAGGGACGATCACCCCATTCGGCTCATTTGCCCCCCTTCCCGTGATCGCAGACGCCGCAATCGGGCAAGGTCCGGTCTCGATCGGTGGCGGCGCACACGGCGTTGCATTCACGGTCGACTCGGGCGAGTTGATCAGCACACTCGCGGCCCAAGTCGCGGACGTCACCGAAGCCGAGCCTGCCTGAAGATCGGCCACGGACTCGGCCGGGCCGAGTGTTTGCCTCTTTGAACGGCTAAGACGATTAGCCTCGATCCACCTGAGATGCTGAGTGCGTGAACACCCCCCTCGAGCCTCCCCCGGACACCAAGGACTGGACGTTCGTGATCGAGAACGGCTGTCCCGATTGTGGCTTCACGCCCCAGCCGGTGGTGCAGACCGGTGCGCGGCTCAGAGCGACCCTGCCCGCGTGGGACGAAGCCCTGCACCGACCTGACTCCAGCACGCGGCCGGGCCCTCAGATCTGGTCACCGGTCGAGTACGCCTCTCACGTGCGCGACACCTGCGCCCTGTTCGGTCGGCGTCTGGAGTTGATGCTCAGCCAGGACGACCCGCTCTTCGAGAACTGGGACCAGGACGCCACTGCAATTGAGGAGGACTACTTCCACCAGGACCCGTCAGCGGTGATGGTGGAGTTGACGCGCGAAGCCACGGCCACGGCAGCCGCATTCGACTCGGTGCGCGCCGATCAGTGGGAAAGGCCGGGCCGGCGAAGCAACGGGTCGATCTTCACCGTCGCCACATTCGCCGTGTACTTCCTGCACGACGTCGAGCACCACGTGCGCGACGTCTCGCGCTAGATGCGCGGGAGCCGCTGGGCCGGCTGCGACCATTCACTCAAAGGCTGGGGACAACTCACGGTTTTGTCGTACGTACGTTCTACACTGCAAGGGAGGTTGAGGTCCACGCAGAAGTCGCAGATCGGGGGTGCGGGTCATGGCGTTCTACCAGGTTTCCAAGCCCGCGCTGCGACGCATGCGCCTTCGCGACGGCCTGCCGAAAGCCCAGCCGGTGGCCCTTGACGGTGTAACCGCGGCGCTCGATGTGCTACCCGATCCTGGGCACCTGTGCGCGCAGGAACGAGCGGCCGCCATGGCTGCCGTCGCCCGCCTGCGCAACCGGTTGGACGCCTACCTGACCGACCTGGCATGGGAGGCGGATAAGGCCGCCGACTCGAAGGTCCTTGGCGTGGGCACGACGGGCATGCTCGTGGCCGTTGCCACAGGGAGTAACCCCGCAGTCGGTTCAGCAGTGGCCAATCGCGCCGCGGCCCTGCGATCTCTGCCGGGGGTGGCAGCGGGCTTCGCGGCCGGCGAGCTCAGCGCGGCGCACGTGGCCGCCATCGTCGACGCGGCAGATCACCTGCCGGGGTTCGCCGACTACGAGGAGTCGGTGGCTGCCACGGCGTCGTGCGTTGAGCCCGCCGAGGTCACGCGGATGCTGAACACTCTGATCGGCCAGGTCAACCCGCAGAACCCCGACGATGCGTTGGCGCAGCAGCGTGAGCGGCGAGGCATCTCGCTGTCCGAGCTGCCCGACGGCCGTTTCCGCATCACCGGCTGGCTCGACGGCGTGGAGGGCACTCGGCTACGCGATGTCCTGTCGAGTTTCATGGATCGGGCTGACGCTGCCGATCGGCGCACCGCGAAGCAGCGGCGGGCCGACGCACTGGCCGACATGGTGGCTGCCGCGTGTGCAAACACCCGGCCGCTGGGGGTGTCAGGGCTCTCGGTTTTGGTCGACCTCGAGGATCTGGCTGACGGTGCTGGCGCGACCTTGGAGGATGGAACGCCCATCGGTCCCTGCACGTTCGACCTGATCTCGTGTACGGCCGTGGCTTGGGTCATCCTCGGCATCACGCGCAACAAGACGTTCGTGCCGTTGGCTCTGGGGCGCGGCTCACGGCGAGCCAGCGCCGGCCAGTGGGTCGCACTGATCGCGCGGGATCGCGGCTGCATCCGCTGCGGGCGGGCTCCCAGGTTCTGCGAAGCCCACCACATCGTTCACTGGCGCCACGGAGGTTCCACCGACCTGTCCAATCTCGCCCTCTTGTGTTCGCGCTGTCATCACGATCTCCACGAGGGCCGCTTCTGGATCACAGTTGATCGCCACGGCGTCCCCCAAGTCACGGTGAGCCGGGCGTCTCCACGAAGGCGGCGCTGACGGGTGGGTCGATCCCTTAGACTTACACCATAAGTCGACGGGCTGAGGGGCAGGAAGATGGCTGATGAGCGGGCCCCACTGACCCGGGCCCGGGTATTGCGAGAAGCGGTCGCGCTCACTGACGAGGACGGGATGGCCGGCCTGTCGATGCGTCGGCTGGGCCAGCGTCTAGGGGTCGAGGCGATGTCGTTGTACAACCACGTCGCCAACAAGGACGACCTGCTCGACGGAATGGCCGATCTGGTTTCCGAGGAGTTCGTTGTGCCCACGCCTGGCGAGGACTGGCGGCAGGCGCTGAGTCGCAGCGCAGCGTCGGCGCACCAGGCACTGCTGGCCCATCCGTGGGCCGCCACACTGCTGGAGTCGCGGTCCAACCCCGGGCCGCAGCGCTTGCGTTACCTGAACGGGGTGGTCGGCGCCATGGTGGATGCGGGCTTCCCGATCGAGCTTGCCTACAACGCCTTCCTCACCCTCGACAGCTTCATCTACGGCTTCACGCTGCAAGAGGTATCTGCTCCGGCGGCGCCCGACGAAGCGTCCGACGCCGCAGAGGGGTTTGTCGAGGGTTTACCGGACGGGCAATATCCACATCTGGTGTCGATGGCCCAGGTCGTCATGGATCCCGACCATGACCGCGCCGCGGACTTTGACGCTGGGCTGGATCTCTTGCTTGACGCTGTAGAACTGCGCCTGTCGCGGTCGTAGTTCCCCGCTGCCCTGCTGCCCGTGCCGTGCCCTGGTTAGAGGTTGTGGTCCTCGTTAGCGAATCCACGCGTTGTTTCGCTAACCAACAGCACAACCTCTAACAAACCGCTCCGCCAGGCCCAAGCGGGACACAGCCTCGGCGTGCAGCCGCCCGCTAACCGCTCCGGCGGGGCGACGCCCCACGGAACCCCTTGACACACTTACACCGTAAGTTCTACACTTACAGTGTAAGTATCACCTCAGGAGGTGCGCCATGATGTCCACGAAATCCTCGCCGCGAAACCTCGGCTTCGCCGCGCTGTACCTCGCTGCGGCCCTGGTGGCGGCGATGGTCTACTTCCTCGTCGGCACCGACTACCCCGCCGTGACCGACCCCGTCGAGAAGCTCGATCTACTCGTTCAACAGCAACTGTCCATCAACGTCATGTACCTGGTGGCCTACGTCGGGTTCGGCCTCGTGCTCGCAACCCTGGCAGTCGGACTTCAGTGGAAACTCACGCCCGTCGCCGCGATGACAGCTCGGGTCGCCTCGGTCATCGGCCTGATCTGGGCCGGCATGCTCGTGGCAAGCGGCTTGGTCTACATCGTCGGCATGAGTTCCGTAGTCGAACTGAACGCCACCGATCCGGCAGCAGCCGTCGCCTCTTGGCAAGCGATCGAGCCGGTTGCGCTGGGCCTGGGCGGAGCGGGCGGCGAGGTACTCGGAGGGACCTGGGTGCTGCTGGTAAGCCTGACTGCCCTGCGCGGACACGTACTGCCGACGTGGGTCACCTGGCTCGGCTTGGTCGTCGGGGCGGCCGGGATCCTCTCCACGGTCCCGGGCCTTGCCACTGCCTCGATCCTCTTCGGGCTGCTGATCATCGTCTGGTTCGCGGGTCTGGGCGTTGCGCTGCTGCGGGGACTTCCGGCTGACCAGCCCGTGCGCACCGCGCCACTGGTCAACGCAACCAGTTAGCCGCGGCAGATCCGGCCTTCCGTAGGCGCCAGGCCCACGGAAGGCCGGACTTGCCGTGCGAGCATGCGGCCATGAACTTCGACCACACCGACAAACGGTGGGTGGATGAGGCGGTCCACCTCGTTGGGCATGATCCCGGGTGGGCGCGGAAGTTCGACGCCGTGGCCACGACGCCAGAGCCGGTGCTGCGTCCCTGGCTCGCCGGGGTCGCCTCGTTGAAAGACCGCCTGCCTTGCATCGACCTCCCGCGCGAAGCCGGATGGTGGTAGGGGCCAGTACCGCACGAAGACTTGCACTGGTTCTGCGCGCCCTCTCCGGACCACCGCTGCGCGGGCTGGCGTTCCGCGATCACCTGCGAGCAGATCCGCCCACCGCCGTGGAGTGCGAGACGCTCAAGGTGGCCCTGGCGACGCGCTACCCGAATGACCGGGAGGCCTACACAGAGGCCAAGGAGGATTTCATCGAGTCTGTTCTGCGAGGGCAACGGTCCTGGGGGCACTTCATGAAGTTGCGCTACCCGTCCTGAGGGTTCCAGGTGGGCCGACGGGATCGTGATTCGACCTTGGGTGTGTGCAACAGCCTTAGTATTGGGCACCGAACAGTTGGGACATCTCATGAAACGCCTGACCCGCATCGCCGCGCTCGCGATTCTCGGCATCCTCACGCTTGGCGTTGCCTGGTTCATCGGAATGCGCCGCAAAGGCTCGATCGTCACCAAGACGCAGCGGCGGCTCAACCGGGCGGTGTTCAACCCTCGCCAGCTACGCACTGCAGGGCAGGCTGATGCCTATGCCGGTGTAGTGCACCACCAAGGTCGCGTCTCGGGTAAGGAGTACATGACCCCAGTGGGCACTGTGCAAACCGAAGACGGGTTCGTCGTGGCACTGGTCTACGGCTCGGACACGGACTGGGTGAAGAACGTGATGGCTGCGGACTCCGCTGCCATCACCCACGAAGGCAAGCAGTACGAGGTCACTGATCCTGCGCTGGTCTCGCTTGACTCAGCGGCCGATTCCTTCGAGGATTCCGAACTGCGCACCCTGCGCCTCTTCGGCGTGACGCAGTGCCTTCGAGTACGGACTGTGCCAACCGTCGAGACCTGAGTCGGCGCGGCGCAGCGATCCCTGCCGAGCCCTCGGTTGACTGTTGCCCGGTTACCGATTGTGACCGCCCAAACCCGTGACGGCGCAACACTCAACGCCGGGACCGACGCAGGGGCGCGCGCACCGGGTCTCGAGCGAGAAGATGAGCTTCCACTCACCTGAGGAGGCGCCGTGTACGAAGGCACATGGGAATCCGTGGCCGAACATCGCCTGCCAACGTGGTTCGACGACGCCAAACTCGGCGTCTTCCTGCACTGGGGCCTGTACTCGGTGCCCGGCTGGGCTCCGCAGGTTCCGGACATCCAGGAACTCCTGCGCGCCAAGGGGCCGAAGGCGATGCTCTTCGACAACCCCTACGCCGAGTGGTACCTCAACAGCATGCAGTTGCACGGCAGCCCCACCTGGCAACACCAGGCGCAGACCTACGGCCCGGACGCGACGTACGACGACTTCCGGGAGGTGTTCGATCGCGAGTCCAGCGATGCCGACCTCGATGCACTAGCGGCTCTCATCGAGTCAAGTGGTGCCAGATACACCGTGCTGACGACCAAACATCACGAGGGCTTCACGCTGTGGCCCGCCACGCTGCCCCACCCGAAGAAGGGGCGCTACCACGCCAAACGCGACCTGGTCGCCGACTTCAGCACTGCGATGCGGGCGCGGGGGCTGCGCGCTGGGCTGTACTACTCGGGCGGTTACGACTGGCCCTACAACGACGCCGTGCTGAGCAACCCGGCCGACGCAATGCTGGCCGTCCCGAGTGACCCTGCGTACGTGCAGTATGCCTCGGCACACGTGCGTGAGCTCATCGATCGGTTCCAGCCGTCGGTGCTGTGGAACGACATCTGCTGGCCAGCTGGCGAGAACCTCGCCGACCTGTTCGCGTACTACTACAACAACGTCCCCGACGGTGTGATCAACGACCGATGGCTGCAACCGACGGAGCACCGGGGTGCCGTAGAGGACACGCTCGCGCGAGGCGCCGGCACCATCGTCCAAGCGTTGTGGCGGTTCGTCCCCGATTCGCAGAAGTCGCTGACCTTCCCCGCGGCACACCACTACGACTTCTCAACCCCGGAGTACTCCTCGTTCGACGAGATCCAACAGCGCAAGTGGGAGTCAACCCGCGGCGTGGGGCACTCCTTCGGCGCGAATCGCAACGAACGCCCGCAGGACATCGTCACGGCCACCGAACTGATCCGGTCGTTCTGCGACATCGTGTCGAAGAACGGCAACCTGCTGATCGGAATCGGGCCCAAGCCCGACGGAACGATCCCCGAGGAGCAACAGGTACCACTGCGTGGTCTTGGGGAATGGATGTCGCGCAATGGTGCTGCCGTCTACGGATCCAGGCCCTGGTTGAGCGCGCAGACGACAACCTCTGAGAAGACCGAGGTGCGCTTCACCACCGGCGCGGAGGGCGTGCACGCCTTGCTGCTCGGGTTACCAGGACGCCGTGATTTCACGATTGAGGCCATCACGGCCAACCAAGCGCCAGCGGTGCGGCTACTCGGGTGTGACGCGCAGGTCGAGTCTGCGCTCACAGCAACCGGCATCCAGATCGTGCTGCCGGAACGTGTGCCGACCCAGGATGTTCACGCACTGGCGCTGGGGCCGCAGATCCGGCTGATGGACGCCGGGTAGGGCGTTATCTCCGAAACAGACCCGGTGGAAGACTGGGAGCATGAGCGCCACTGGGGTCGCCTTTCCACCGGCTGACGGCTTCGTCTCCGTCGACGGCCTGTCCAAACGGTTCGGAGCACTCAAGGCCGTCGATGACCTGACGTTCACCGTCGCCCCGGGTCGGGTCACCGGGTTCCTCGGGCCGAACGGGGCCGGCAAGACCACGACGCTGCGCCTGCTTCTGGGGCTGGCCACACCCGATGCCGGGGCAGTGACGATCGGCGGGGTTCGGTACGAGCAACGCCCCCGCCCGGCACACCACGTGGGTGCGGCACTGGAAGCAGCGAGTTTCCATCCGGGACGAACCGCTCGCGACCACCTGCGGGTCTACGCCCCCCAGATCGGCGTTGCGGATGCTCGCTGCGACGAAGTGCTGGCGATGGTGGGCCTGACCGAAGCGGCAGACCGACGGGTGGGAGGCTTCTCGACCGGGATGCGCCAACGCCTGGCCCTGGCCGCGACCCTTCTCGGCGACCCGCAGGTCCTGCTGCTCGACGAACCGGCCAACGGCCTGGACCCGGAGGGCATCGCATGGCTGCGGCAATTCCTTCGTTACCTCGCCGACCAGGGACGCACGATCCTGGTGTCCTCGCACG
The DNA here is from genome assembly GCA_963818505.1 of uncultured Actinomycetota bacterium. GTDB lineage: Bacteria > Actinomycetota > Actinomycetes > S36-B12 > UBA10799 > JADKAV01. The sequence goes on along the minus strand of CAWFSJ010000005.1, from coordinate 848,933 downwards.
TGTTGTCCGAGGTGGAACAGACCGTCGACGACGTGGTCATCATCGCCAAGGGCCGACTGGTTCACGCCTCTTCGCTGGCCGCACTCGAGGCGCAGGCGAGGCCGGCCGTGCGTGTGGTGTCGCCGGACGCGGAAGGCTTGGCGCGGTTGATCACACAATCGGGTTGGTCTGCCAGCACCGAGTTCACAACACCTACCATCGCGATCGTGCAGGACCATCACCCCGATGAAGTCGGTGCCTCAGCGTTCCGGCAAGGGCTGGAACTGCACGAGTTGTCCGCGGCGGGCACCAGCCTGGAGGCACTGTTCTTCGAGTTGACGAGCGCGGCCGATCAGCGGGGTGAGTCGCGATGAAGGATGCGCTTCGCACGGAGTGGCGCAAGATCACCACCACGCGGACCTGGTGGATCCTCGCGCTGGTGATGCTCGGCTACATGCTGGTGATGTCAGGGATCATGGCGGCGTCCTTCGTCTTCGGGATGCGTGCCGAGCCCGCCAGCTCGGACCCGATGGTGCTGGATCCACAGTCCATCGCGTCCTCGGTCTACACGCTTGCCGTGGCATTGGGATACATCTTCCCGGCAGTGCTGGGGGCGATGGTCGTTACCAGCGAGTTCCGGCACCGGACCATCACCATGACGCTGCTGGCCGAGCCCCGGCGGACCTTGGTTCTGGGCAGCAAGCTCGCGGCTGTTCTTCCTTTCGCTGTCGTCGTGGCCTTGGCCGGGGTCCTCGGCGCGGTGCTCGGTGGCGCCACGACACTGGCGGTCCTGGGCGAGCCGACGTTCCTGGCCGACCCCTCCATGCAGAGGACAATCGCGCTGTCAGTGATCGCGCTGGTCATCTGGGCCCTCGTGGGTGTCGGCTTCGGTTCCGTGCTGACCAATCAGGTCGCGGTCATCGTGGTCCTGTTGGTGTTCACCCAGTTCGTCGAGCCCCTATTGCGACTGCTGCTGGCGCAGTTCGAGGCCACGGAGATGGTGTCGAAGTTCCTGCCGGGCGCCGCCGGGGAGGCCATCGCCGGATCGAGTCTCTACGTCAGCTCGGGGCTTGCCGAGTTGCTCGCCCCCTGGCAGGGGACGCTCGTTCTGCTGGGCTACGCGGTGGTCTTCACGGTGATCGGGCGACTGACCACCTTCCGGCGCGACATCGGCTAGGCGCAGGTCCTAGCACCTCACGCCTCCTTGACGACCGCGTACCAGATCCGGTCCGCGACCAGCTCGATCGACTCACCAATCCGCAGGCAGCGCTGATAGTGCTCGCGAAGCGGTAGCGCCTCCCGGAACTCCGGCATCACGGCGACCTCCTTGATCCCCTGGGCGTAAAGCTTCTCCATGTGACGTCCGCACTTCGTCGCGGCGTCGGCGAGAGCGGTCGCCTGATCAGGATCGTCGAGCAACACGTCGAAGGCTCTGGCCAGGTTCTCCACACCCGCGAGAGCCTCATCTGCCAGTTGCGCGGTGATCGGTGTCGGGGTCACCCCGAACAGCTCCGCCTCCCGCACCACGTTCTTCGCCATGTTGATGACAATGTCGAGGCGCTCGGAGAGAGTGAAGAGGTCCTCCTGGTCGACTGGAGTCGTGAAAGCACTCCGCAACTGCTGAGCCAGGCGGCGGCGCACATCATCGGCGTCGTGCTCGGCCTGACGCAGAGCCGCGGCCTGGGTCAGGTCCCCGCGCGACCAGGCCACGAAGATACTCAGACCCTGCCTCGTCACGGCAGCTTGTTCGTGCAGGGTGCCGAGAACGTCCGGGGTCTCGGGCAGGAACCAGCGCCTCTTCATGTCACCATCCTCGCAACCACACACACCGCGGCACCCATCAAGGCGCAACCCGGCAGGGTGACCAACCAGGCCAGCAGGATGTCGCGCACAACCACCCATCCGACGTGGTGGCGCCGCCTACTGGCTCCGACACCCACCACGGACGAGGACACGACGTGGGTGGTACTCACCGGCGCTCCAACAGCTGAAGCGAGTCCAATGATCACCGTGCTCGACGCGGAACTCACCAGACCGTCCATCGGACGCAGGCGGTAGATCCGGCGGCCGATCGTCCGCACGATGCGCCATCCCCCGAGAGCGGTGCCCAGGGTCAGTGCCAGTCCGCAGGCGATCTTCACCCACAACGGCACCACGAAAGTCGGGATCACGCCGCCTGCGACCAGCGCGAGGGTCAGCAGCCCCATCGTCTTCTGCGCGTCATTGGCGCCGTGGGCAAACGACAGCGTCGCCGCTGTCACCCACTCGCCCCGCAGAACCGGGGTCCGCAGCGCCCTGGACGCCCGGCGGGTGAACAGTGCCACCGCCTCGGCCATCGCCCAGGCGATGCCGGCCCCAAGAATCGGTGAGATGGCCAGGGCCACCAGCACACCATTCACTCCGTACGGAAGGATCCCATCGAAGCCGCCCCACACGACGGCGGTGGGTCCACCGACGACCAGCGCCGCACCCACCAGCCCTCCGACCAGCGCGTGCGAGGAGGACGACGGAAGCCCCAGATACCAGGTCACGATGTTCCAGACCAGACCCGCGACGAGTGCGCTGAATAGGACGAGCAGTGTCTGCTCAGGTCCCACGTCCAGAAGGCCACCGACGGTGTCGGCTACGGCCGTGGCCACCAGGATCGGCCCGAGAATCGTGAAGACCGAAGCCAGCAGGACGGCCGGAGCCGGGCGAGCGGCACGGGTGGCCACCAAAGCAGCGATCGAGTTGGACGAATCGTGGAAGCCGTTGGAGACGTCGAAGGCGATGCCGAGCAACACGACGGCGACGACAGCCCCCTCCATGGTTCCGGTCTAGCACCGCTGACACCCGGGCGTCGGGGTATCCGGGCATCCGCTGGGGGCCAATCCTGGGGCATCCCTTACACGCGCACAGCATGACATACCGTCTGGTCGGAATTGACATACCGACCAGACGGTATGTAATCTAAAGACGTGACGAGCAAAGCCCCCTCGAGTCCGCGGACACAGGCACAGCGCAGTTCCCGAACGCGGCGCAAGATCCTCGACCGTGCCGCGGAGGCGTTCGCGCGGGACGGCTTCGCCGGGACCTCGCTCAACGACGTGATCGCCGGCTCGGGCATGACCAAGGGCGCCTTCTATTTCCACTTCCCGTCGAAAGAGGCGCTGGCCGTCGCCGTGATCGACGATCTGCGCGAGCAGTGGACCTCGGCGGTCTCCACCGCGGTGGACCCGCGGACACCGGCTCCCCTGCAGGCACAGAAACTGGCCGCGCAGGTGGTGGACGCGTACAGCAGCAACCGCAGCCTGCGGGCGATCGGACGACTCGTCCCCGATCTCGCCGCGGCCCGGCCCGACCTCGCGCCCGAGTTGCAGGCGTCACTGTTCCTGTGGATCGACCTGATCGAGTCGGTCGTGGAACGCGGCCAGCAGGAGGGATCCATCCGTGCGGATCTCGGATCGCGCGAGATCGCGGAGACCATCTTCGCTGCCTTCAGCGGAGTTGAGGAACAGTCCGAACTCATGACCCAGGGTGCAGATGTCTCGGTGCGCATCCAGACCCTCATGGCACTGCTCAGCACCGGGATGACGACCGCCGAACCCGCCTGATCGAAGGAGCCCACGATGACCGCCGTAACATCGCCTAGCCCAGCCGCGACCCGGTCCCCCGCTCGCACCCTGGGGGTCATCGGTGTCGGTCTAGGCGTGACCGCAGGGCTCATCCAGCTCTTGGCCGGATCGGCTATCCCGCAATGGAGTGGCAATAAGACCGACAACGCCGCGCTCGGCCTGACCACCGTGATCCTGATCCTTGTCGCCGCCGCCGGACTCTGGCAATTGCGGCACAACCAGACGCGGTGGCAGAGGATCGCGGCCTTGCTGCTCGTGCTCGCGTGCGCCGGCGTGTGCTTCACCACAGTCGGCCGGTTGTGGTACATCCCCGGACCAGTGCTGATCGCCGCAGCCGTTCTCACGTTCACTGCCGCACCCTCTGCGGCCACGTCGGTCCCGGCGGAGCCCGCCGCTTTCGAAAACGAGGCGGGGCCGGGCGCGCGCGGCTGGCTTGCCTACACAGTTGGCGTGCTGCTGGGTCTGGGATTGGCGCTCAGCGCCCTGTTCACAGTCCTACTGGGGACGTACGCGTCGAGCGTTGCTGTGGCGGCCGCCGTCGCGATCGTTGCCGGGCTGACGCTGAGCATCGGTGTCGCCCCCGCACTGCGCCGGCGAGCCGTGGCCATGCTGACCGGCGGGTTGGGCGCGGGCCTGATGGCCGGGGGCATCGTCCTGGCCGCAAGTGCCGTACTGATCACTCTGGGTTGAGGAGCCGAAGATGACGCAGAACCTGATGACCCGACGCGACATGCTGAAGCTGAGCGGAGTCACCGCAGTCGGCCTCGGTGCAGCGCTGAGCACCGGCCTCGGCGCCCAGGCGAGCAGCGCGGGTGCCCTCACCGCCGACGAGGGTTCGCCCTACGACGCATGGGCTGACCTGCCACGCGACGGTAGCCCGCAGGCCCTGGTTGCCGCGGCCATCCTGGCAGCGAACCCGCACAACACCCAACCCTGGCACTTCGCCGTCGAGGGGGACGCGATTGTGGTGAGCGCGGACCGGACGCGCGCTCTGCCGGCGACCGACCCCACCGATGCCGAACTCGCGACGGGTCTGGGGTGCGCGATCGAGAACCTGGCGGTCGCGGCCGCGGCATCCGGTAGGACAGTGGACGTCGATGCCGGCCCGGGCTCCGCGCGCGTCTCGCTGCACAACGGCGGCGCGGTGGAGGGTGCCGACCTCTTCCCCGCCCTCACCGAGCGCCACACCAACCGTGGCCCCTACGAATCCGATCTCACCCTGCCCGAGGGATCACTGGCGGCAGGCTCGGCGCTGCTGGGTTCGTTGCCCCTGGTGAACCTCACCTGGCTGCAAGGACCAGAGCGCGACGCCTTCGGCGAGCTCGTGGTGCGGGCCACCAAGGCCGTCGTGAACGACCGGGAGCAGTCCGCGGAGATCAACCAGTGGTGGCGTGCGACCCGGGCGCAGATCATGGCGCATCGCGACGGCATGACCCTTGACGCCCAGGGCCTGCCACCGGTGACCACGTTCTTGGCCAAGTTGCTGCCCCCGACCTCACAGCGGCAGAACGACGCTTCGTGGCTGCGAAACACCGAGCAGGTCCACGTGAAGACCGCCGCCGCCTACGGTCTGCTCAGCGTCGAGGATCCGCAGTCCCCACAGGCGCATATCCAGGTGGGCCGCGCCTTCCAGCGCCTGCATCTGTGGGCCACCACCGTCGGCCTGGGTATGCAGCCGCTCAACCAGGTCACCGAGCGGATCGCCCGCGACCTCAGCCAGGGGCGGACCTCGCAGTTCGAGAAACCGCTGAGAGACTTGACCCCATCGGGACGGACCACGGTGTTCGCCTTCCGCATCGGCGTGCCCACGGTCAATGCCCGGCGCAGCCCCCGCCGACCGCTCGGCGACGTGATCGTCTACTCGGCCGGACGGGGTGCATGATGGTCAACACGACCCGTTCATTGGCCGCGCGTCACGAGCAGGTGGTCGGCGCTGAGTTCGCCCAACAGCCGCTGCTGGCCGGCAGTTCACCGCTGCGGGCCGAGGATCTGGCCGGACTGCCAGACCCGGTCAGCCGCTATATCAAGCGATCCGGGGCGCTCGGACGACCCCGCCCGCAGAACATGCGCGTGGTCCTCGACGCGAACATGTACCGCAAGCCCGACCAATCACCCATGAGGGCCCGCTCGGTGCAGTACAACTTCTTCGGCGACCCGACCCGGCTGTTCCTGATGCGGGCACGGATGTTCGGCCTGCCCGTGAAGGCGCTGCACGTCTACAGGCAACAGCAGGCCACATTCACCGTTCGGGTCGCTTCCGCGGTCAACATGGTTGACCTGTCCGGCGACCAGATCAGCGCTGCCGAGACCGTGACAGTCCTCAACGACATGTGCTTGATGGCTCCTGGCAGTCTGCTGGATGACCGTCTGACCTGGGCGGGTCTCGACGACCGCTCGGCGCATGTCCGCTTCGTCAACGGTCCCCATCAGGTCGCGGCGACGCTGGTCTTCAACGACGACGACGAGTTGATCGATTTCTTGTCCGACGACCGCCCCGATAGCAGCAGCGGTGACTATGTGCCGAGGCGGTGGTCAACACCGGTGACTGAGTACCGCGATGCCGGCGACATGCATCTGATCCATCGCGGCAACGCGGTGTACGAGATGCCCGACGGCCCCTTCACCTACGGCGAGTTCACCGTGCAGTCGATCGATTACGACATCACCGGGCCGACTCCGGCCTGATCACGGTGTCACCGGCTCTGTCGCCGACGAGCCGCCGCGCGGCTTTCGGTGAAGATGTGCGACGTGACGTGTCACATCTTCACCGAAAGGCGCGAGTCCGAAGCCGACGTACGACCGGGTACACCGTTGCGCGGGCACTCCGACCCGTTCGGCCAGGCGGCGAGCATGTCGGACATGCCCGTGTGGTTGCAGCCGCTTTCGGTGATCGTGTCGTCGCCGGCATGGCCGCGAATCACGAACCGGCTGCCGGTGGGAGCCGTCGCGAGCGCACACGACCACTCGCCGCGCGACAAACCCTGGCTGCACTGGCCGGGGCGCCGGTCTTGGACATCCTGCTGAACCGACACCTCCTCGTACCCGGCACCGATCGTCGTGGTTCCCTGCTCGGTGGTGTTGAACCCGAGCAGTTGCGTACCGAAGTCGGCGAAGATGCCCAAGGTGACGTAGGTGTCCCCGGCCGTGTCACTGCGAAAGCCCTCGGATGTGATCTCTCCGGCCGACGCCCCAGACGAGCCGACCAGAACGAACAACACCGTGAGCAGAGCACTCGCACGAAGGGACCGCCACATGGCGCGCACCCTACCGTCGGCGCACACGCTCGCAGTCCTTGCCGACCCGGTCGACCTTGTCGGCGAACACGACGTCGCGGCCCGCACCGCACCGGATGACGTCGCGGGTCTTGTCCTTCGCGCGGATGGTGTCGGCCCCGGAGCCGCCGGAGTACTTGTCCCGACCCTTGCCCCCCAGCAGGCAGTCATCCCCACCGCGGCCGAGCAATACGTCCTTGCCGCCCTTGCCGGAGATCTTGTCGCCGCCGGCCGTTCCCTTGAGGCGGTTGGACTTGGCGTTGCCCTTGATGACGTTGGCGCACCGGGTGACCGCCGGACCACTGCCCGATACGGAGGCCGTGGTTGCCGCCGAGTTGTTGCCGGGCGCCGGATCGGGTAACTGCGACACGGCACCAACCGTTGAAGTCACCGCACCCGACGACGGTGCCCGCACGACCAGCAGGACCTGGGGCGAAGAACCGCTGAGCGGCTCACCCAGTCCGCACGTCACCGTGGTGCCAGCCACTGAGCACGAGCCCGATGTCGGGGTCGCGGAAACGATCTGTGCGGCCCCCTTGACATCCATGGTGAGCGTGGCGCCGACGGCCACGTCCTTTCCGGCGTTGTCCAACGTCGCGGTGAACACGATGTCCGAACCCGGGGCCGGTGCCGTGTTGGACACTGACTGACGTACCTGGACGTCAGCGCCCACCTCCACCGATCCCAGATCACAGGCAGCCCCGACTGGGCGGGCCTGGCCGCGCTGGTCAGCTGCGCCGACACACGCAGCGGCCGCGTCGACAGCAGGGCTGCCGATCCCCGGGCGCCGGGAATCCGTCGGACCACCATTTGCGGCTAGCGGGGTGAGTAGCGGATCCGGCGATCGTGATGCTCGGGCCGGCGGCGCCGCAGGTGGTGTCGGAGACGATGTTTCGGCCCGTGAAGAAGACGTCGTTGAAGCAGTTGTTGTAGGTCGTCAGATCGGAGACCCCGCCGCTGACGATCGAGTTATCCACCGTGATCGGGGCGGCGTCGAACGCGAACAGGTTCCCTCCGTACGCCGCGATCGAGCCGTCGTTGGTCGCCGTGTTGTTGGCGATCGTCGACCCACTGATCGTCACTGTCGCCTTCTGTGTCGACATGACTGCGCCGCCGTGCACCAGGCTCCCAGGTGCCCCCGTGCTGATGGACGTGTTGTTGGAGATGGTGGAGTTCAAGATCGACACCTTGGTCCCATCGCCGTAGGCGTAGAGAGCGCCTCCGTTGACGTCGTCCGGCGTCTTCGTCGTATTGCCCGTGATCGCTGAATCAATGACCGACATCTCCCCGCCGGACACATAGACAGGGGCGTATGCGTCGCCAATCGGCCTGCTGACGGAGTGGCCCGACACGCGGACGCGGATCAGTCGCGTGGCCGCTGGACCAGTCTGGAAGACACCCAGGCCACCGACGCCAGTTGAGGACGCATCCTGCAGCGCCAGGTCCCGCAGCGTCACGTCACCCCCGCCGATGCCGACCAGGATGTGACCTGGGGTGCCCGTGATGATCGTGGACCGGGCGCCGGCGCCGGCGACGCTGACGGTCTTGGTGATCGACAACTGGCTGCTCAACGAGATAGTCATCGCTGGGACGGTGACGGTGTCCGGGCCCGTCAACGCCTCGGCCTCCACGACGGCCGCACGCAGCGTACACACCCCGCCCGCTGTGGCGCAGGTTCCGTTGCCGGGGACCGCGTCGGTCTGGTCGCCGTTGCTGTTCACCGTGAAGTCGGCGGCGCTGGCCACTGCCTGAGGCAGCAGCACCAAGCCCACACCGAACAGCAGCATCAGCAGTAGTCGTCGCATCGAAACCCTCACCTCGTCAAGATTGATCAAGGCTAACCGTCCGCGGTGGCGCATCCATCGGCCGGTCGTTCAACTCGCCGGTCACCCTTCGGGGGCACCTGACCTGGCATCCCTGGCCAACAGTCCGGGCCTCCTCTGGTGCTGCCCGGCGGTCATCACCTACACCTACTGGAGGATCCTGGTGGGTCCGCGATCAGGTCGATCACCAGCGCAGTCCAGCCGGTCTGGTGCATGGCCCCGAGGCCGGCACCGTTGTCCGCATGGAAGTACTCGAAGAACAACAGGTTGTCCTTCCACGCGGGGTCCTCCTGCAGTTTGGTTACCCCGCCGTAGACCGGGCGGCGTCCATCCGGGCCCGGCAGCCATATGGAGAGCAAGCGATCTGCCAGATCCTGAGCGACCTGCTTGTAACTCAACTGGTTCCCGGACCCGGTCGGATACTCGACGGTCACCTCGTCCCCGAAGAACGTCTGAAGCGACGCCAGCTGCCGGATGGCCAGGTGGTTCACCGGCATCCAGACCGGGCCACGCCAGTTCGAGTTCCCCCCGAACATGCCGGTACGGGACTCCGCCGGTTCGTAGTCGATGCTGGCGCCGGGGATGCTCTGGACCGTGAACGGCCTGCCTTCATAGCGCTTGGACACCGACCGCAGACCATGGGGTGACAGGAAGGCATCCTCATCGAAGAACTCCGACAGGGCTTGTGGCAATGAATCAGGATCCACCGTGGACACGAGCACGGTCCGCCGGTCGCCGGATTGATGCACGCGGCCCACGAGACTGCCGCCTTGCTCCAGCCAGTTCCGCCTGATGCGTTGGATCCGGTGCCGAAGCCCCGCGGATCCGTACTCGTCTGCTATCGGCAGCGGCACAGACGGCAGGATCGGGATGAGACCCGCGATGGTGCGTACCGTGACCGGGATCGTCTCTCCGGAGGCCAGTTCCAGCTGGTCGTAGAAGAACATGTCCTCCGGGTCGTAGAGTCCCTGTGCCGACAGTGCCTGGGAGATCTGCAGGAAGTGCTCGAGGAACTTGATCACCATGTCCTCGTACACCGGGTTTTCCTCGGCGAGATTGATGGCGATGACCAGCATCGAGAGCGCGTAGTAGGCCATCCACGCGGTGCCGTCGGCCTGCTCGAGCGTGACTCCTTCCGGCAGGTTCGAGCGGTCGAGCGGACTGATGTTGTCCAGGCCCAGGAATCCACCGCTGAAAATGTTGTTGCCGTCGGCATCCTGTCGGTTGAGCCACCACGTGAAGTTGACGAGCAGTTTCTGGAACACACGCTCCAGGAACTCCCGGTCCTGACTCCCGTCGATGCGGTAGACGCGCAAGGCGGCCATCACATGAACAGGTGGGTTCACATCGTCGAAGTTCCATTCGTACGCCGGCAAGGCACCGTTGGGGTGCTGGAACCATTCGCGGAGCAGGACGAGCAGCTGGTACTTGGCGAACGCGGGATCGAGATGGGCCCAGGCGACGGCGTGGAAGCCGAGGTCCCACGCCGCGAACCACGGGTATTCCCAGGGATCGGGCATCGCCAGGACGTCGAAGGCGTCCAGGTTGCGCCAGTTGTGGTTGCGGCCGGTCAGACGCTGCGGCGGCGGAGGCGGCATCGCAGGGTCACCATCAAGCCATCGGCGTACGTCGTACGGATACATCTGCTTGCTCCACACCAGACCCGCGCTGGCCTGCCGCAGGATGCGCATCGTCTCCGGCGCAGTGTCCGCGGGGGCGATGGCCGAGTAGAACTCATCGGCATCAGCCTCCCGGGCGGCGATGACCTTGTCGAACGCCTTGCCAGCCCACCTCGTCCGCGCCCCGCCGGGCGCGTGCAGCCGCAGTCGAAGTTCGGCCGTCTCCCCCGGCGGAATCGACACCTGGTATCGAAGAGCGGCTTTGCTGCCCTCCAAGCCAGGATTGACCGTCGCCGCTTCGGATACAACGTGGTCGTTGATGCCATCCTTGGGGTACGGCGTGGCGTTCTCACCGCCGTAGAGGCGGGCCTCGTTCGTCTCGTTCTCGCAGAACAAGGGTTCGGGCGTGACCCCATCCGGGCCGGGCGCGCACTCCAATCGGTACCCGGCGAGTGCGTGGTCGCTGACCTGCAGGCCACCATCCACCCACGAGATGCGCGGGCGCATCCCCTCTGCCCACGTCCACGTATTGCGGAACCACAGCGTCGGCAGCACATGCAGTGTCTCGGTCTCGGGACCGTGATTCGTGATGCTCACAAGCATGTGGACATCTGTGGGTGCGGCCTTGGCGTACGTGACCTCCACCGACCAGTAGCGATCGTCGTCGAACACGCCGGTGTCCAGCAGCTCCAACTCGGGATCCTGCAGACCGCGGCCGTGATTGACGAGTTGGTCGTACGGGAACTCAGCCTGCGGGTAGTGGTAGCGCCATTTCAGCAGGGCGTGGCTGGGCAGGCCCTCCAGGTACCACCAGTACTCTTTCGCGTCCTCTCCGTGGTTGCCCTCGGGCCCGGTCAACCCGAACATCCGTTCCTTCAGGATGGGATCACGCCCGTTCCACAAGGAAAGCGCCAGGCACAGCTGGTGCCGGACATCACTGATGCCCGCCATGCCGTCCTCGTTCCAGCGGTATGCCCGCGACCGCGCATGGTCGTGCGGGAAGGAACGCCACGCATCCCCGTCCGCCGAGTAATCCTCGCGCACCGTTCCCCACGCCCGCTCGCTCAGATACGGTCCCCACTCGTACCACGGGTTCGCGGAGAACAGGTCTGCTTCGGCTGTACCCATGGCCTCCCCCAGACGGGAGTGTTCTGCGGTTCTGGCCTTGGTCATGCGACTCCTCTCACCGGCTGGCTCGCTCATCATCACCCCCGAAGGCGCCTGCCCGGTCACCCGCGGTGTGGGAATCACTCACCGTTCACTTGGTGGAAAGGAACCGGTGATCACCTGTTGCTGTCGGGCGGTCGTCGGACCCGACAGTCAGCCTGGATCGAGTTCAGGCGTGACACCGGCAGTACCGCCTACCAGAGGGTGGATGCCCTTCTCGCGTCGGACATCGCGACCTGTCACCCGGTACGCATGGAGGTCTTCGCTTGTGCTCGATCGGAGGCACATCTCGCCAGCCTCCGGGGCCTCCCGGCGCGCGCCTCTATCCTGCCGACCGAGGCCCGGCACTACGACACATGGCCGCCGCACTTACCGCCATCCGAGCGCGTCGGGTGTCACCGTCCGCCGCCTGATCGACTGCCTGATCACTGCGGCCAGGGGCTACGGCCGCTGAAGTTGCTGCCAACGTCGTCGTGGGTGGACTTGAACGAGCTGCGATTGTCCAGCTCGAGGATGATCGCGGGGACCACCGACTGGACCGCGTACTCGTAGTCGCCGGGCAGTCCGACAAGTCGCTGCAGCGTCAGAATGCGCATGTCCCGCTCGGAAGTGATGGCCAGCGACAGCAGCGGCGTGCCGGCGGGATCTGTCATCACGGCCGTACCGTCGGCGAAGTCCTCACGCTTGGCGCGCATCCGGGCCCGCATCCGTCCCCCAGATGCACCGAGATGTCCACGGTGCTCAACGAGCCGATCCCATGCCACTGGATGCGGCCCACCTCCTGGTCCGAAAGGGCGATCACGGTTCCGCTGATGCTCTGCTTGACCGTCACCCAGGCCGCGTTGGCCATGTCCCACACGGTGATCGAGCGCCCGGTCAGCGAGAAGGAACTGCGCGTGAGGTATCCGGCCTGAGCGCCGGAGAGATCGACGATCGGCCAGGGGCCGCCCCCTTGTCGGAAGTAGCGCAGGTATCCCGAACGCAGACCGAGGCCCGCCTCCTCCGGCGGCTCGGGCCAGGCGACGTCGTCCTCGGAAGTCCGACCCCCGTCACTCACCCACGTCGTCCACACCTCGCCGTCCCAGTACCGCGCTTCGTGGCGGCCGGTGGGGTCGGGATGCCAGGTTCCCTCCATACCCCGAGGCTACCCGTGGGCGGGAGCGCGGATACGCGTCCGTTGACGAGGCGGGCGGCGACAGCCGGACCTGTTTGAAGCCGCAGGCAATCAGCCCCTTCACGGCCGAGGTGGGGCGCCGTCCTCCGAGGTACGCCGCACATTCTCCTGACGCTGGCGCTCTTCGACGACGACCTGATGCCCCGGCTGGAAGATCTCAGCCATCGGCCCGAAGGCGGCTGCGGAAGCCGAGCCGGACGTGGGCTTGTGCTCGCGGTAGTAGATCCATCCCCGACGCTCGGCGGCCAGGAGCAACCTGTCCAGGACGAGCGCCACGACAACGGCAAGAACGACCCACTTCACGACTTCAGGCTAGCCACCGATGCCGCCGGGCTTCCCCTGTGGATGAGCGGCGACTCGCATCGTCTGATCCGGGCAGTCTGGACGAGTGGAAACGAAGGAGGCACCATGTCAGTCATGGCCATCATGCTCACCCGCGACGACCTCGACGCGCTGCCCGACGACGGCCTGCGGCACGAACTCATCGACGGCGCATTCGTCATGACCCCGCCGCCCGGACTGCCACACCAGAGCATGGTCGGAGCGCTGCATATCGCACTCGTGAACGCAAGTCGCGAAACGGGCCTCAAGGTCCTCCTCGCACCGTTCGCCGTCGCTCTGGGACCGAACGTGGTCGAGCCCGACCTTCTCGTCGCACCCACAGAGGCATTCACCCAGCGGGACCTGCCCACCGCCCCCCTGCTCGCCGTCGAGGTGCGTTCGCCGTCCACGGGGTGGCTGGACGAGGGCCGCAAACGCACGCTCTACGAGGAGTACGGCGTCGCTTCCTACTGGCTGGTCAATCCCTCGCGACCATCCATCACGGTCCTCGAACTCGTCGAGGGACGCTACTCGCAGGCCGCGATGGCTATCGGCGACCAGACCATCAGGGTTACCGCCCCGTTCCCGATCACGCTCAACCCGGCGGAACTCGCGCAGATCTGAGCCGCAAAACCGAAACCCCTGGTTCGCCCAGGGGTTCCTTGGCGCGCCCGAAGGGATTCGAACCCCTAACCTTCTGATCCGTAGTCAGATGCTCTATCCGTTGAGCTACGGGCGCCTCCGACGATTGTATCCGGCTGGCACGCCGATGGCTGCGGGGGCGTCCAACCTGACGATTCCGGGCAGCCAACGCCCAGAACCACCGCCCGCGGAGTGATCCGGGCAAACATTCGTCGCCCAGACCGACAGATGCTTGCCCAGACCCACCGGCGCCGCACCGCACCGAGCCACTACGTGAACAGCAACAAGTACCCGCGCTGGTAGACGTAGAAGAACGGCACCCCGCCCTGGAACAACACCGTGAAGAACACCACGCTCAGGCCGCCGAGAACAGCCGCGGCGACACCCCAGGTCACCAGCCGACCCACCTGCCGCCCGCGCCGGCGCGACCACCATCGCCACAGCACCTCCGCGAAACCAGCTGCCGCGCACTGACCGGCCACCGAGGCCACGAAGATCGGGTTCACCCCGTAGTAGGCGGCCTGCCCCGGCGGGAAGAAGTCCAGGGCGCCGATGGCAGCCACGACTCCGTAGGTGATCGGCCCGGACAGGACCGCCATAGCCAGCACGCCTCGCCCCGCACCGCGCGAGCGCAACGTTCCCCACACCAGAATCACCGCGGCGAACATGCCGAACGCGCGCATCAGCACCCCCGCGTTGAGCAGAGGTCCGTAGGCGGCACCCAACAGCTCGTACCGGCCGGCGAAGGTCCGCACGAACAGCGACGTGACCAGCACCACGGCGCCGGGCACCAACGCCAGTACCGCCTTCATACGACGTCCCCAGCATCGACGCGTTCCCGCAGCCGTTGCAGCCGCGCTGCCATCTCGGCCACCCGCGCCGGCTCATCTGCAGCGAGGTCGTTCTGCGTGCGCGGGTCGGCCACGATGTCGAACAGCTGCGGCGCCGGGCCGGTGTCGTATTCGACGTAGAGCCACCGCTCATCACGCACGGCCTGCAGCCCGGGCACGTGGTACGGGTAATCGGGGAAGTACTCGTACATGAATTCGTCACGAATCAACTCCGCGTCGCCGGCCAGCACGCCCGCCACCGACTGGCCCTGGGCGTCCGGTAGCGGCTCGACCCCCGCCCAGTCCAGCAAGGTCGGCGCGAGATCAGCATTGAGGATCATGGCCTGCGTGGCTCCCGGGTTCCAGGCCCGGCCCGGCGGCGATGAACGGCACGCGGGTGTTCTCCTCGTAGGCCCAGCGCTTGCCGGTCAGCACGTGCTCGCCCCACGAGTAGCCGTTGTCGCTGGTGTAGACGACATAGGTGTCGTCGAGATCCACCTCGTCCAGGACCCGGCCAACCGCGTCGTCAAGCCCGAGCAGCGTCTCGCAATAGCGCCGGTAGAGCGTCTTGAGGTTGCCCAGCGTCCCCTCCCAGATGTTCTCGTCCATCAGGGACTGGAAAGCGAACGCCTCGGGCGGCAGGTCGGACAGGTCGGCGTCCGCGAGCGCACCCTTGAACCTCTCCGGCGGAATGAACTGGTGGTGCACAGCCTTGTGCGCCAGCCACAGGGCGTAGGGCTTCCCGGGCGGACGAGCGGCGATCCACTCCAGCGCCAGATCCGTGAGGTCGTCAGTGATGTAGGTCCCGGGCCGCTCGGTCATCACCCCGTCGATCAGCAGTGGACAATCGATGTACTTGCCCTGACCCTCTTCCGCGGTGAACGTGATGAACGTGTTCACCCCGCGCAGGTCGGGTAACTGTCCAGGCATGTGCCACTTGCCGATGAACGCGCAGTCGTAACCGGCGGCCATCAGCGGTTCGAAGAACGTCTCGGTGGCCGGGTTCCAGGACGTCAGGTTGTTCTGGACACCGTGGCGGCTCGCGTACTGCCCGGACAGGAACGTCCCGCGCGACGGGCTGCAAAGCGCCGTGGTGACGAAGGCGTTCTCGCCCACCACGCCCTGGGCGGCCAGCCGGTCCAGGTTCGGCGTGCTGAGGAACGCGGGGTGTTCCGGACGGTAGGAGACGTGGTCCCAGCGGTGGTCGTCGCTGACGATCACAACTAAGTTCGGGTGCTCGCCGCCTGCGTCGGTGACCGGAACCGCCACCGGCTTTCCGCCGGTCTCCTCGGCCGGTGCGCACGCCGCCAGACCGAAGGCGCCAGCCATTCCAGCCAGGAAGACCCTGCGCGACGGTTGCGGGCGAGGACCGGCTATCGGCATGCCGCCATGGTAGGAGCAATCGGGTAACGCAAGGCCGATGATCACCTACCCTTGAGCCATGCGCCACAAGCCTCTTGCCGTGATGGCCTGCGCCGCTCTGCTCGTAGGCGTCGGGGCTCAGGCAGCAGACGCCGGTGTCCCGCAACCCACATGCTTCTGGTTCGGGCCGATGGGAATCAGCGACCCGGCCACCAATGCGGCCTACCCCGACGAGGGCGCGCTCTACTGGGGCGCCAGGTTCCGGATCCCAGCGGGTTCGACCCTGCAACTACAGGGCCGGTTCCCGCACGCGCGGTACATGTCGGTCAACGCCTACGGCCGGGTCTTCGGAGTGGATCACGCCGCGGTGGACGCCCTGGACGACACCGCGATCCAGCCCGACCCGGGCAGCGTGAACCCCTACGCGGTGGGCGCCGATCGGTATGCGGCCAACCGTTCGTACACCCTCACGATGAACGCCGGCACTGCCTCGCAAGCCGCCAACGTCATCGACGCCCCGCCCACCAACGACGGCGCCGTCCAGGAACTGATCTACCGCGTCTACCTGCCGGATCGTGCCAGCGACCGCAGCGCGGCCTCGCTTCCCGAGCCGGTTCTCACCCTCAGCGACGGCCAAGTGCTGCGCGGTCAGGCTCTGTGCAGCGCGATCAACGACTCCCAGCGGTTCTTCAGCTTCCAGACGATGCCTGCCCCCGTGTACGCGGGGCTGGTCGGGCTGGCGGGGGCCGACCCTGCCGTGAACCCCGCGTTCAAGTCGCTGCGCTGGGAGAGGTTCTTCAACCAGCCGCTGGCACTGTCGATCTTCCGGCTGGCCACGCCCGACCGTGCGGTTCGCCGCGCCGATCTGGCGCTCGGTGAGGCAGGGGGCTATTACGACAACCGCAGCGTCAAGTACGCCGTCGGTCCGATCAGCGCCGCCTACGGCAAGGTGCTGGTTCTGCGGGGCAAGCTGCCCACCACTCCTGCCACCGGCCCAAGGGTGCGCACGATGGGCTCCGGACAGATGCGCTATTGGTCGGTCTGCCAGAACGGTTCGCCGGTGGTCACCAACGCCATCGACTGCCTGTCCGACGCCGACCTCCAACCCGTTCTGCAGAAGGACCGGCGCTACACGATCGTGGTCAGCCGCAAGGTGGATCGGCCGAAGAACGCCCGTCCCGCCTGCGAGGTCGCGTGGCTCAACTGGGGTGATAAGCGCGATTCATTGGGCAGGCGCAGCGGCACGCTGGTTCTGCGCAACCTGAGCAGCGACCCCACTTTCGCCCGGTCGCTGCAGAAGGTCAGCCTCGACGACATCGATGTGCTCAGCGCGAAGAACCTGCCCCAGAAGCGGGTCATGGGCGCCTACCAGCCGGTCGGCACGTACACCTCGACGAAGGCCTTCGAGAAGCGGGGCTGTCGCTGATCGGCCGCGCGTTGTCGGCCCATCTGCGATACAACGGGGGAGAATCTGCAGAGAGGAACACCACATGTCAGACATCCCCGATCCGGAGACCGTCGGTCCGGTCGACGTGGCCGTCATCCTGTTCGAAGGCAACAACTTCAACGGCGACGTAGCCCCCGCCATCGCCGAACTCCAGCAGGACGGCACCGTTCGCATCATCGACCTGGCCTTCCTGACCAAGGACGCCGAGGGCAACGCCTCCTTCATCGAGGTCGAGGACGCCGCAGTTGCTGACGCATTCGCCGGGCTGACCGAGTCGCAGCTCGACCTGCTCAACGACGAGGACCTCATGGGAATGGCCGACGGCCTGGACCCGGAATCCTCGGCGCTGGTCGTGGTCTGGGAGAACACCTGGGCCTCGCGCCTTGCCACCGCGATCCGCGGCTCCCAGGGCGAAGTCATCACCTACATGCGAATCCCGCACGAGAGCGTAAGACTGGCCATCGAAGCACTGGAGGAGAACTGATATGCGACGTCGAGGACGCCCCGGCCTGATGGGGACCATGGCCCGGACCGCTGTCGTGGCCGGGACCGCCACCGCGGTCAGTGGCTCGGTGAGCCGCAAGCAGCAGGAGAAGGCCGCCGCCAAACAACAGCAGGCCGCCGCGCAGCAGCAGGCTGCAGCACCGGCACCGGCTCCGGCCCCCGCGCCGGCCCCGAGCCCCGGCATGAACGACGACAAGATGGAGCAGCTCAAGCAGCTCGGCGAGCTGAAGAACTCGGGCGTGCTGACCGAGGAGGAGTTCGCCTCGGAGAAGGCCAAGATCCTCAACTCCTGAACCTCGCCCGCGGCTGGGCCTGTCCCTAGGTGGAGGCCCAGCCCGCGCCTTAGCCTGAACGATCGTTTAGCATATTGAACATGCGTTCAGACCTCACGGCACCGGCTCGCATCCGGGCCGCCGCGCTTGAACGCTTCGGCACCGATGGCTACGCGGCCACGTCTGTGCGCACGATCGCCAAGGACGCCGAGGTGTCCCCTGCGCTGATCCTGCACCACTTCGGTTCCAAAGAGGGTCTGCGCGACGCCTGCGACGGGTACGTGTTCGACTTCTTCCGGGACATGCTCAGCCGCGCCGGGAGTCAGCAGCCGACCGAGGCGATGGGCCAGTTCCACGGCGTGACCGAAGCGGCGCCGCCGCTGATGCGTTACTTGATGCGGCAGGCCAGCGATGACTCCCCTCGCGCCAACTCGCTGGTGGCCGAGATCGTCGAGCTGACCAAGCAGTCCCTGTCGGCGATGACCGACAAGGGGTACATCAAACCCACCGACGACCCGGACATGCGCGCGGCCATCCTGGTCATGCTGCGGCTCGGGCCGTTCCTGCTCTCCGGCGCCGTTCAACAGGCGACCGGCGCGGACATCCTGACGACCGACGGCCTGCACCGGATGTACCGCACGACCATCGAGATCCTCGAATCCGGTATCTACACCCGCGAGGGCGTGCCTCATGAGGGCGCGCTGCTCGAGCAATACGACGCGAACACCCAAGGAGAGTCCCGTGACCACTGACACGAACCCACCGGCCGCGCTGACCGGCCGCAAGCGATGGGTGGCGCTGCTCTTCCTGGCATTCGGCGTCGCCATGATCATCCTCGACGCGACCGTGGTCAACGTCGCGATCCCAACCATCGTCGAGGACCTCGGGCTCACCACGACCGACGCCGAGTGGGTCAACGCGATCTACGCGCTGCTCTTCGCGTCACTGCTGCTGCTGTCCGGGCGCCTGTCGGACATCGTCGGCCGGCGCTTGATGTTCGTGGGCGGGGTGACCCTGTTCGCGATCGCCAGTGTTCTGGTCGCCAGTTCGGGTTCAGCCAGTCAACTGATCGGCGCCCGTGGTCTGCAAGGTGTTGCGGCGGCCATGATCCTGCCCGCTTCGTTGTCGGTGCTCAACGCGGTCTACCGCGGCAAGGACCGCGCGATCGCCTTCGCGGTCTGGGGCGCGACCATCGGCGGCATGGCCGCCCTCGGCCCACTGGTCGGCGGCTGGCTGACGACCTACGCCTCCTGGCACTGGGCGTTCCTGATCAACATCCCCATCGCGATCGCCGTGGTGATCGGCGTACTGCTGATGGTGCCGGAGACCAAGGACCCCAGCACCCGCCGCGGCATCGACGTGCCCGGGGCGATCCTTGGCACCCTGGGTCTGGGCGCCTTGGTGTTCGGCCTGATCGAGGGGCAGAACTACGGGTGGTTCCGGCCCAAGAAGGAGTTCAGTGCGGCAGGCTTCGACTGGCCGTTGACGAACCTGTCCCCCGCTTTTGTTGCGCTGGTCCTGGCTGCCGTGATGCTGGTCGGATTCGTCTGGCTGGAGAGCCGCCGCAAGGCCGCCGGCAAGATCGTGCTGCTGGACCTCGGCCTATTCCAGATCCGCACGTTCGGGGTGGGCAACGCCGTGGCCGCGATGGTGAGCCTCGGCGAGTTCGGCCTTTTGTTCATCCTGCCGCTGTTCCTGCAGTCGGTGATCGGCTACGACGCGCTGGAGACCGGCGTGATCCTGCTGGCACTGGCGGCGGGCTCGTTCCTGGCCAGTGGCGCCGGTGCCGGCATGGCCAAGCGGATGGGGCCGGTCCTCGTGCTGCGGCTTGGCATGGCCCTGGAGGTCATCGGCGTGCTGTGGCTGGCCGTCATCATCTCCGTGGACGTCACCGGCTGGCAGATGGCCCCCGGATTGTTCGTCTACGGCATGGGCGTCGGGTTCGCGACCGCCCAGTTGACCGGTGTGATCCTGTCCGAGGTGCCGGTGGCCGAGTCCGGGCAGGCCTCCGCGGCGCAGTCCACCTCCCGCCAGGTCGGCGCGGCGATCGGGACCGCGCTGCTCGGCGCTGTGCTGGTGGCCGGCTTGGGCACGATCACCGACGACCTCACCGAACGCGGAGTGCCGGAGCCGGTGGCGCAGCAGGTGACCACGGCGGTCCAGCAGAGCGCCGGCACCGCGGTCGTGGCGCTACCCCAACAGCCCAACGGGCAGGTGCTGTTCGAGGGGGCCTCGGAAGGTTTCGCGAGTGCAGCCAAGGACGTGGGATTCGTGGCGGCCGCTTTGATCTCACTGGGCCTGATCGCGGCCTTCTTCCTGCCTCGCAATGCGGCGCGCACAGAGGCCGCCGGGTACGTGGAGTGATTCTCGCGGCGTGCGGCGGCACCATGGCGTACGCTCCGGTTCATGATCATCGACCGCTTGGTTGCCGCCGCTGCCGTTGGAGTCCTCACCGCAGGGCTGGGACTCGTCGCTGTGACCCCTGTGTCTGCAGCGACCCAGACCTGGGTCTCTGGCGTCGGCGACGACGTGAACCCCTGCACGCGCACAGCACCGTGCAAGACCTTCGCCGGGGCCATCAGCAAAACCGATGAGGGCGGCGAGATCATCGCACTCGACAGCGCTGGATACGGGGCCGTGACCATCACCAAGGCGATCACGATCGATGGCAGCGCGGTGCAGGGGAGCATCCTGGCCTCCTTGGTCAACGGCATCACCGTCAATGCGGGCGCCGACGACCGCGTGGTGCTGCGTGGCCTGGACCTCTCAGCCGCGTACACGGCACAGGTCGACCCCGTGGCCTGCAGTCCGAACATGCTCAACGGTCTGCGGATCCTCGCTGGCGGGACCGTGATCCTGCAGGACAGCAGGATCTCGCACGCCAGCCAGGCCGGGGTGCTCGTCGCACCTACGGCTGGGAACCCGCAGGTGATCATCGACAACACAGTCATCCGCAACGGGTGCGGGCAGGCGATCAAGGTGGCTCCGGCTGACGGTGTCACCGCGACTGTCTCGGTCCTGCGCAGCACCCTCAGCACCAACAGCGTCGGCGTCCGCGCAGAGACTGGCGGCACAGTCGAACTCACGGGGACCACGGTCTTCGGAAATGGCACCGGACTCGACCCGGCCGGCGGGGTGATCAACTCCAACGACCCCTCGAACCATGTGATCGCCAGCGGGCCGCTACCCAACGCCAATGCCAACGCCTTGGCCGGCGGGGCGACCCGCACGTGGGTCTCCGGCACGGGAGACGACGCCAACCCGTGCTCACGGACCGCACCCTGCAAGACCCTGGCCGGTACATTCTCGAAGACCGCCACCGGCGGCCAGATCAACCTGATCGACAACGCATCGGTCGGACCGGTGACCTTGAACCGGGCCATGACCATCGACGCCACAGGAGCCCACGGAATCATCGCGGCCACCGGTACGGCGATCACGATCAACACACCACCGACCCAGGACGTGATCCTGCGCGGGCTGGACATCATCGGCACCCCAGGCGGTACGCCCACCTGCTCGTACGCGCCCGGAATCGCGGTGCGCATCCTGGCCGCCCGCACGGTCCATATCGAGGACACCGTGATCTCCGGGTTCTCTGACGCCGGCATCGATGTCTCACCCACGGCGACCGCCACGCGGGTCGTGGTCAATGACAGCGTGATCAGCAACGTGTGCGGTACCGGAATCCGGGTCGCACCCGCCGCCGGGCAGGACACCCCCGTGCTCGTACGCCACACCGCCCTACTGCGCGACGGGGTCGGGATCTCGGCGGCCACCGGCGGTTCGGCATTCCTGGTGGGCGCCGACTTCGCTGGGACGCCCACTGCGACGGCCACCAGTGGCGGGACCATCACCACACTGCAGGACGTCGTCAACCCGCCGACTCCGGACCCGCAGGTCATCGAGGTCAAGCCAGCCCCACGGGCCCAGTCCCCGGTCGCATGCAAGGCACTGCCTAAGAAGCTGCGCAAGGGACGGTCCACGCTGCTGCTGCGCAACACCTGTGTGACCACAGGCGGGCAGAAGGTGCGGGTGGGCGTGACCGGCAAGGCGCGCCTGGTCAAGAAGGCGAACGGGAAGGTGCTGGTGGTGGCGAAGGGCAAGGGCAAGGTCACTGTCACCGTGAGCGCGCCGGCCACCGACCTGTTCCTGGCGTACTCCAAGAACCGCACCTACACGTTCTGACCCCATCTCGACACGAGCGCCCGGTTGCACGCTGATCGGGTGCTGTGGGGTGACCATGGTTAGGTGCTCGAAGACCTGCGTCGGCGCATCGCGACCGCCGACCTGCCTGATCCGGTATTCGCTGCCCTCGGGGCGGTCGACCTGGCGCTGCGGGCACCCGGCGCGGCGGGCAAGTACTACACCCAACTGGTCGATCACGGACATGCCCGGCTCGTGGAGGTCGGCACGGAGCGGGCTGTGCGCAAACGGGTGTCACGCATCGAGCAGACCGTGACGCCGCGAGCCAGCCGTTTAGCCGTGCGCTACTCCCAGCGGCAACGCCGCAACCGCCGCTCCGCATAAAGAGTTTCAAATTCGTTGCATCCAAACCGCGGGCTCTGCGCGATGTGTCTTGTGTAGGGCTCGACAAGAGGGTCAGGGCCCACACACGAAGGGTTTGGACCAATGGGACTACGCAAGAGAATCGCCACCACCGCTGCCGCCACCGTCGCTGCCGCTGGCATGGCCGTGAGTGTCGCCGCCCCGGCAACTGCGCTCTCCGACGAGGAGACCGGTGAATTCCTCACGAAGCTGACGGCTACATACAACGACCCGACGGGTCCGGCTGACGCGAAGGACACCCCCTACGACTTCGACATCGTCACGAAGGCGGCGCTTGTGACCGGGGCCGACAAGATCCTCGCGCAGCAGAAGCAGTTCACCTTGTTCGCCCCGAACGATCGTGCCTTCGAGGTGCTTGCCAACGAGCAAGGCCTTCTCGGACCGAACTACCGGTACGGCGCCAAGGTGGACGAGAAAGCGGTGTACGACGCCATCCTCAAGCTCGGCGTGCCCGCGATCACCGAGGTACTGCTCTACCACGTCTTCCCCGGCGCCAAGGTGACCGGCAAGCAGGTCCTCTCCGGCCCCTTCACTCAGCGCCTGGACATGGCCAACGGCGAGAAACTGCGGGTCACAGTCCTTTCGCGCAGCCCCCGCTTCCCGGTGATCGTGCTAGGTGACAAGGACGGCAAGTTCTTCAACGACCAGGTCGTCAAGAGCAAGATCGACGCAGTCGAGACCAAGAACACCGTGGTCCACGGCATCAGCGACGTGCTCCTCCCGGATCTCACGAACTAGCACACAGCACCCGCGCGGGGCGGTTGGCGATCACGCCGGCCGCCCCGTCGGCCTGTCCGGGGGCCTATCGTGCACTCGTGACCACTACCCCGCCGCCGGCCATCGACATCGCGGCATTCCCCTTCCTCTCCGGGTGCTTCGAACCCATCGACACCGAGAGCGACCGGCAGGACCTCTCGGTACAAGGCGAGATCCCCCCCGAGTTGCGGGGGGCGTATCTGCGCAACGGCGCGAACCCCCGGTTCACGCCTCTCGGCGACTACATCTACCCGTTCGAAGGCGACGCGATGGTGCACGCGGTGTACCTCGCCGACGGCAAGGCCACTTATCGCAACAGGTTCATCCGCACCCCCGCCATGGAGTTGGAGGAGAAAGCCGGGCATGCGATCTGGGCGAGTCTCATGAGCGGCTACATGCCCGAACCCGAGGTCGTCGGACCCGACCTGGCGTACAAGCCCAAGGATCTGCCGAGCATCAACGTCGTGCGGCACAACGGGCGGCTGATTGCCCTGGCCGAGCAGTCCCGCAGCTACCGCATCACCGAGGACCTGCGCACCTTGGGCCCGGAAACCCTCGGCGGGGCCTTTCCTCTCGGCTTCTGCGCCCATCCGAAGGTCGACCCGGTCACCGGCGAGATGGTCGTCTTCCAGTACGCCCTCTGGGAACCCTTCCTGCAATGGGCTGTGATCGGTCCCGACGGTTCGGTGACCAGTGGCCCGAACCCGGTGCAGGGCGTCGACCGCGCACACATGGTCCACGATTTCGTGATCACCGCGACCAAGATCGTGCTCGTGATCAGCCCCGCGGTCTTCGAGCTGGAGCGACTGCTGCGCGGGGAGGGTTCGCCACTGCAGTGGCAGGCCGAACTGGGCACCCGCATCGCAGTCATCGAACGCAACGGCGGCGGCGCGGTGCAGTGGTACCAGACTGAACCGTTCTGGACCTGGCACTTCGGCAACGGCTACGACGATGGCGCCGACGTGGTGTTCGACGGAGTCCGGTGGGATCACTTGGGGATCGGCCTGGCCGACGTCAGCGGGGACAACCCCGGCGCTTATGCCCGGTTCCGCCTGCGACCAGGAACCTCGCAGGTCGCGCAGGAGATCGTGGTCGACCGCAGTATGGAGTTCCCACGCATCGACGACCGGCAGATCGGCCAGAGGCACTCCCAGGTCGCCGTCGGCACCACGACCGGCAGACGCGACGTGCCACTCGGCCATTTCGACGCCGTGATGACTCTCGACCCGGACACAGGTAGCACGTCGATGTTCGACGCCGGGGACCTGTCCGTGGGGGAGCCCTGTTTCGTGCCCGGCGAGGACGGGGGCTACTACGTAACGTTCGCGATCGACCGGGCGTCCTACGCCAGTTACTTGTTGATCCTGCGCGCTGCCGACGTCGCGTCGGGACCTGTGGCCCGCATCGACATCGGTTCACGGGTCCCGCTGGGCCTTCACGGCGACTGGCTGCCCGCCTGACGCCGGCCCGCTGGCCGGTCCAGAAGCGATGCAACAGGCGTATTCTGGACACATGGACGGGCCCGCAACGGCCCTACGGCTCCAGGGCCTCACCAAGTTCTACGGGAGCCACCGCGGCATCGAGGATCTGTTCCTCGAAGTATTCGCCGGCGAGGTGTTCGGATTCCTCGGCCCGAACGGCGCCGGCAAGACCACCACCATCCGCATGATCCTCGGGTTGCTGCACCCCACGGCCGGAACCGGACAGGTGTTGGGACTCGACATCGTCAAAGACAGCGTCGCTCTAAGAGCCAACACCGGCTATCTGCCCGGCGACCTCGCGCTGTACGACCGGATGCAGGCACGCGACCTGCTCGAGTTCATGGCGCGCATGCGCGGGGGCGTTCCGCGGCAGCGCTACGAGGACCTCGCCGAACGACTGCAACTGGATCTCGGCCGGCGGGTCAAGGACCTGTCACGAGGCAACCGGCAGAAGATCGGTGTGGTCGCGGCGTTCATGCACTGCCCACAGTTGCTCGTACTCGACGAACCGACCAGCGGCCTCGACCCGTTGGTGCAGCAGGAGTTCCAGCGCCTGGTCCGCGAGACCGTGGATGGCGGCGCGACGGTCTTCCTCTCCTCGCACGTCTTGGCCGAAGTGGAGCAGATGGCCGACCGGGTGGGGATCGTGGTGAAGGGCCGCCTAGTGGTCGTGGACAGCGTCGATGTCCTGCGCGAACGCGCTGCCCGGCGCATCGAGTTGGACTTCCCCGCGGTCCCGCCGGATCTCAGCGGTGCCCCGGGCGTTCAACGTGTGGAGGTGCGCGGGCCCACAGCGACCTGCTGGGTGGCCGGCGGTGCCGGGCCCCTTCTGAAGCTGGCCGTCGATCACGGGCTGGTCGACGTACACACCCACGATCCCGACCTCGAAGATGCGTTCCTCGGATTCGTTGCGGGAGGTGAACAGTCATGACTGCGGTCGTTCTTCCCGTCCCCCGAGCGGTGCCCCAGGTGGTGACGCTGACGCTGCGGACGCTGCGCGAGCGGTGGCGTTCCACGTTCGGATGGGGTCTCGGGCTGGTCCTGATAGGGATGATGCAATTGGCTGTCTACCCTTCGGTGGCAACCTCATCGGAGGGGATGCAGGCGTTCGTCGACCAGTGGCCCGACGCGCTCAAGGAAGCGTTCAGCCTCGACGCGTACACCACCGGCGCCGGGTTCCTCAATGCCGAGATGTTCTCGATGATGGTGCCGCTGGTACTCATCGCGATCGCCTGCACGGGTGCCGCCGCGGCGACGGCCGGCGAGGAGGAGCGCGGCACCGCCGATGTGCTGTTGTCGCTGCCGATCAGCCGCGGACGGGTATTGGCCGCCAAGGTCCTGGCAACGGTGATCGCCGTGCTGCTGGTGGCGGCCGCCACCCTGGTCACGATCGCGGTGGGGGCACCTTTGGTGGACCTCCAGGTCGGTGTCGGGGAACTGACTGCGGGGATGGCGATGACCACGCTACTGGCGCTCTTCTTCGGCGCGGTCACCCTGCTCGTCGGGGCCTGGACCGGCAAGCGCACGGTCGCGCTGGGCGTGGGCGTGGGCTTGGCGCTCGCGGCGTTCCTGCTCAACGCTTTGGCACCCATGGCCGACTGGCTCGAGCCGTGGCAGAAGGCCTCCCCCTTCGAATGGGCGCTGGGCGAAAGCCCCCTGGTCAACGGTCTCGACCTGCCGATGGCCGGATTGCTGCTCGCACTGTCGATCCTGGGGGTCGTGGTGGCCGATGTGGTGTACCACCGTCACGACATCGGCGGCCGCTGACGCCCTAGGGCAGGAACCGTTGCCGGCCACCGGCGGTGGTCAGATAGTTGTCCCCGACCGGACCGAAGAGGAAGGACTCCCAGCGCTTGAGCAAAGGCGCGGGCTTGGCGCCGATGCCCTTCGTCGGCTTCTTACGGTCTACGTAGTAGACGCCGTAGGAGTGCCTGTAGCTACGGTCACGGGTGGTTTGCTCGCTGGGCGTGACGCCGTCGATCGGCACTGCGCACAACCCGGCACTGGTCAGATACCTCGCCGCGTAGGACAGTTTCTGCACCGCCACCGAACCGCCGGTCACCGACAGCGTGGCCCCGTCGCTGGTCAGTTGTGCACCGGGTGCGTAGGCCTTGCGGCCGAACATCAAGCGGGCCTTGCCGTAGCTGTCCCTCGGGGTTGTCAGGGATACCGGCTGGGACCAGCTTCCGAAGACCTGCGACCAGTTGCTGATCGACCCGTCGAGAACCCCCGACAACTGCGCGTCAGTCAGGCCCTGGCAAACCGGTGAGGCGGAATCGGCCAGCAGCACATCGGCATCCAGCCACAGAAGCCTCTGCTTGAGCCCGAACTTCTTCATCTGCTTGGTGGTCAGTGGCCGGTCGTAGAGTCCGGCCGTTGTGGCGCCTGTCTTGCCACCCTGCTGACGCAGCATGTACTTCGGGATCTGCCGGACGCTGGCGTTGGTCCACCGGATGCGGTAGTTCGTCGCGCCCGCTGTGAAGGCGTCGATGCCGGTGCCGGGGATGTTGGGCAAGGCGGCGGCGTCATCCCACAACTGCGGGGGCATCTGCAGCGTGATCTGCCAGAAGTCCGTCACGGTCTTCGCCTGGGCCGGTCCTGCCAGGCCTGCGGCGCACGCCAGCACGACTCCAGCAACGGCAACGCGTCTCACGATGATCACCGCATGAGTGTAGCCGGGGCCATCGTGCGCGCTCTTCGGCCGAACCTACGATTGAGGGGTGCGACGCGTCGGTGTGATGATCGCCGCCGCGCTCGTGCTGGCGGGGTGCGGTGGCGACTTCCAGCGCACGGTCCCCCGGGAGTACCGCGCGCCCATCAAACAGGCCGCCAAGGAGTGCCCGGAGTTGACCCCGCGGCTGCTGGCAGCGCAACTCGACCAGGAGTCAGGCTTCGACCCCGATGCAGTGTCAAAGGCCGGGGCCGAGGGCATCGCGCAGTTCGTGCCCGACACCTGGGCGGTGTGGGGTCAGGACCTCGACGGTGACGGCGTGGCGTCGCCGTACAACGCACTGGAAGCCATCGACGCCCAGGCCCGGCTGATGTGCTTCCTGATCTTCGAGGCAAAGAGTTCCGGCATCGACGGCGACCCCATCGATCTGGCCCTGGCCGCCTACAACGCCGGCTGGAGCAACGTCGTGCGCTACGACGGGATCCCGCCGTTCGACGAGACGAAGAACTACATCAAGCGCATCCGGGATCGCGAGGACGGCTACCGGTTCCGGGGTTAAGTCGCCCCGCTCAGACCCGGGTTGGCCGCAGTTGATACTCCGCGCGGGTCCGCACCACAGTCCGGCCGTTCTCGTCCTCCCCGTGCAGTTCGAGTGTGAACTCGGCCTTGCCCTCGGCGTCGGCCATCGCGGCCAGCCGCTGCAGTTCGTCCGGGTCGATGGCCGCACGCAGGGTGACGTCGGTGCGAGCCGGTGCCAAGAAGTCCACCTCGAACCGGGTGACGATCGGGACGTACTTTCCGGGTTCGAGCACGCCAAGGGGAATCAAACCCCCCGGCAATTCGGCCAGACCGAAGAGAGCCCCGGCGTACATGGTGCCCATGTGGTTGGCGTTGCCCTCGATCGGCACCTTCAGCAGCACGCTGCCCGCCCCGATCTCCTCCACCACGACACCGAGCCGACCGATCGCCGGGACAGTCTGGTGGACGAACGCGGTGGCCTGTTCCGGGGTGACCTGCATCATTCCGGCAACGTTTCGAGCACGTCGCTGAGGAACTGGCATCGGTCGAACACTTCCTCGCCGTTGAACGTCCACCCCATGCGAACGATCACCGCGTCACGCGACGGGACCATGGCGACGGTCTGACCCCAGTGCCCGCCCATGTACAGCGTGTCCTGCGGAATACCCGGGGTGCCTTTGCACTCCCCACCGACCGGGTTGGCCGGGATCCAGGTCTGCGCACCGTAGCCGGCACCTTCACCGTCGGGCAACGACGAGGTGCCTGCGATGTCCCACCAACCGGGAGGCAGCACTTGCTGGCCCTGCCACTGCCCGTCGTTGAGCATCAGCTCGCCGAGGCGAGCCCAATCGGTGACGCTGGCCCACAGGTAGGACGACCCCACCCAGGTGCCACTTTCGTCGGTCTCCAGGGTCGCGGTCTTCACACCGACCGGATCGAACAAGGCGGTCCGAGAGTAGTCCCAGTACTCCTGCTGGGAGTCGAACTGCGCTTCAGTGACCTGGGCGAGGATGTTGGACACCGCGCTGAGGTACTCCCAGTTCGTCCCCGGCGGGAACTCGCTGGGGTGGTCGGCGGCCCAGTCGGCCATATTGGGCTGGTTGTAGAGCATGTCCAGCACGTCGCTGCCGGGTTCATATCCCTCGTTGATCTTCAAACCCGCGCGCATGTACATGAGGTCGGCGATCGTGATCTGCGCACGCTCGTCCTCGCGCCACTGACCGACCCACTCGGGCGCCTTGCCCTCCGGGAACGCATCGACGACCGGGGTCTGGATGTCGAGGCCGACCTCTTCGAACTTCTTGTAGGCCAACATCGCGGCCACGGTCTTGGTCATGGACCAGCCGTGCAGAGCGACGTTCTTCTCGATGTCCTTGCCGTCGCGCACGAGCAGGAGCTTGCCGTCCTGCACGACGGCGACGCCGCGGGCATTGGCCCCGAGGGGGTCACCGGAGTCGGCGAAGGCTTCATCGACGACCGCGGTCAACGCATCGGCCTTGAACCCCGCCGGCCAGTCCGTTTGCGGGGCCACGGAATCACCCGCCGGCCACGGTGCCGGGTCCTCTGGGGCAGGCGTGTACGGGACTGCGGAGGGATCCGCCGGGGCGCCGAGCACACAGCCCCGATCGGTCACAAGGGAGGCCTGGCGCTTGAACATGCCCAGGAACTTGCCCGTGGCGTAGTGCTCCTCCTCGTTGAGTTCCGCCGAGACCAGGCCGAACAACAACGGGCTGGCCGGAACAACGTCCTGTTCCATCAGCGTGTTCGGCGTCCCCGGAGCGGCCGGCGACAAAGCTGGCCGAGCAGAGGGCTTTGGCGGCCATGGCTGAGCCAGTCGTCGGGATCTGCAGGTACCACAGAATGCCCACAACTGCCAGCAGCAGAACGCCGAACAGCACAGCCAAAGTGATCAGAATGCGCTTGAACCATTTCACGTGGGTAATCGTGGCAGATGTCCGCGGGCCGATGCCGCGTTGGTGGAGGCGCCCGACCCCGATGGTCTCGATTGTCGCGTTGTTAGCGGTCGCCCTTGCCGGGTGTCGTGTTGTTGCTGGTTTCGCTCCCCAAGACCCGCACCGTCACGACAAACGATCTTCCTTCGCCGTAACAACGCAACAAACCGACGAGGGACGTGCGCTGAGCCCGACGGGTCGGCCCGCCAGGGGGCCGGTGCTCCGCTAATTGATAAGGGCCCACGTCGCAATCGACCTGGGCCCTTATCCATGCGCGGAGGCGGCGGGATTTGAACCCGCGATGGGATTTGAGTCCCAAACCCGCTTAGCAGGCGGGCGCCATAGACCGGACTAGGCGACGCCTCCGCGAACAAGTGTATCGGTGGGTTTTCGAGCCTCGACGCTCGGCATGAAGCCCTTCGCCATCAGCCTGCCGGCCATGCTCGTCTCCCATCCGACCAACCCCGATCGTTCTCGCATACACGGACCCCGACGATCAACACCTTCGTCACAGGGGGCTGCCCCTCGACTTCACCCACCACCTAATGCCCGCCTTGGGTAGCAGGAGCTTCGGCCTCACCCGGGGTTGGACCTCGACCCCGACGCCGTCGAACGCCTCCACGACAACGGATGGCGGTCCTCGGTGGCGAAGCTCGGATGTGTCGCCCGTACCATCGATGCACGGGAGGGCTGTCCGAGTGGCCTAAGGAGACGGTCTTGAAAACCGTTGTGGCGTTCTGCGTCACCCAGGGTTCGAATCCCTGGCCCTCCGCCAAGTAGCCGCGACCGCTGCTGGTTGCGGTGCTGCCTTTCGACGGGCCGCGTTGGTCCGGCGGAAGTCCCGACGCACTGGTAGAGACAGTCGACCTTGATACGTCGGCGGGTCGCGGTGGGCTGCCTCGGCCGTGTCGTGCGGCACCGCCAACACCGCGGCCGGACACGGTCTCGTTGGGCTCGGGGACCTTCGGGGTTTTCAGGCAATCCCCTTGCCTGTTCTCCGCAAAGGTTGTCGGCGGGTCGGTTGGGCTCGGGGACCTTCGGGGTTTTCAGGCAATCTCCTTGCCTGTTCTCCGCAAAGGTTGTCGGCTGGTCGCGGTGGGCTGCCTCGGCCGTGTCGTGCGGCACCGCCAACACCGCAGCCGGACACGGTCTCGTTGGGCTCGGGGACCTTTGGGGTTTTCAGGCAATCCCCTTGCCTGTTTTCCGCAAAGGTTGTCGGCGGGTCGGTTGGGCCCGGGGACCTTTGGGGTTTTCAGGCAATCTCCTTGCCTGTTCTCCGCAAAAGGGTCGCTACTCGAAGCCGCAGGCCTCCGACCCCAACCACACCCCGCAACGTGAAGAGCCGTCAAACCGATGACCTGACCTGCCGGCACGGGCTTGGAAGGCCCACACCGCGACACCTGGGCAGGTGGCTCCGCGCAGGACGGGGACCACTCCTGGGTTCACGAGTGCTGCTGGGCGCCAACGGTTTCACGGTCGGCGCTGGTGACCGAAGTTGCGGTGCGGGGCCAGGTCCAGGCCCACCGCAGGATCAGGGCGAGCAGGATCAGTTCCAATGCCAGGCCAAATCCGTAGTAGTACAACCAGGCCCCGCCCGCCAAGTTGAATGCCGCGAACGGGATCTGCCACGAAGCCACGATGAGGTTCGTGATGCGGCTGGCACGGGCGGGCAGCGCCATCGACAGCACGACCATGAGTATCGGGATCGCCATGAACGCCAGACCCGTGGTCAACACCGCCTGGCTTGCGTCGAACTCCCACATCTTGCCCGCGAGGATGCCTTGGACAACACCCGGCTTGTAGAAGCCGATGATGTCCACGTAGGCGTAGAGGAACATGAAGCTCGTCCACGCTGCAGCGAGTTTGGCTCTCACCGGCATCGGCTGGTCTTGCAGTGTTGTGGCGGATTGACGTGTACTCATCAAGGGCTCCCTTGTGGTTGTGAGGTTCCGTGGTTCCACGATCGCTGAGGCCCGCGGCCGGGCGTATCCGCCCGGAGGCCGCGGTTCGCCTGGCCGATGGCATGGTCTGCGTCTCGTTCTTTAGGCGGGTACGCCGAGGCGGGCCGATCCCTAGGCTGGAGCCGTGATCACCGTCCGCCGCTCCCTCTGGCACGAGCCGAGGCCTTCTGACGCCGCGCCCATCGGTCGTCTCGACTGGCTGCTGGTAGGCGTGTTCGCGGCCGCTACCGTGGTCGAGGGCATCGTGGCGCCGGGCTTGGACTGGCGACCACTTGTCACGGTGCTCGCCCTGGGGCTGATCCCTGCCCTGCTCTGGCGGCGCAGCCGACCCCTGCTGGCCGCCCTGGTCGGGTGGGGTGTCGCCGGGCTGCTCTCGGTCCTGCAGTTGGCCACGGATGCCGGGGACCTCGACCTCATCTCCATGCTGGCCGTGCTGATCCTGCTCTACTCCCTGGTGCGGTGGGGCTCGGGACGCGAGATCGTACTCGGGGCGGCCTTCGTGACGGCCGTCGTCGCACTGGGGATGTACGCCTCCTCCGCGGGCGGGGCCGAAGTCCTCGGCGCGAGCGCCCTTCTGCTGATGATCGTCGCCCTCGCGGCGGTCTTCCGCTACCGCGCGGACCTCTGGGTGCGCCAACAGCGCGAGATCCGCAATGAGGAGCGGGTGGCGCTGGCGCGCGAGCTGCACGACACCGTCGCCCACCACGTTTCGGCCATCGCGGTGCAGGCGCAGGCCGGTGGCGTGGTCGCCGGCACCCAGCCCGAGAAGGCGGTCGAGGTACTGGCCGCGATCGAGTCGGAAGCGTCGCGAACCCTGGCAGAGATGCGATCCATGGTGCGGGTGCTGCGCGAGGAGGAAGACGTCGACTACGCGCCGCAACGCGGTGTCGCGGACCTGCCTGCTCTGGCGCGTTCGGACGCGACGCCCACCGTCGCGGTCTCGCTGGAAGGTTCGTTGACCCGGCTGGCACCAACTGTGGACGGCGCGCTCTACCGGATCGCGCAGGAATCGCTCACCAACGCCGTACGGCACGCCCGGAGCGCGACGCACATCGGGATCCACGTGCGCCGGGAGGGCGACGCCGTCAGGCTGCGTGTCAGCGACGATGGACACACCGAGCCGGGGCAAACACCGGAGCCCGGTTTCGGCCTGCTGGGCATGGCCGAACGCGTCCAGCTCCTGGGCGGATCGTTCTCTGCGGGGCCGAGGCCCCAAGGTGGCTGGGTGGTCGAGGCAGTGCTGCCCGTGGAGGCGCTGGCATGAGCATCCGTATTGTCGTGGCCGACGACCAGGACTTGGTGCGGACAGGGCTGGTGATGATCCTTGGCGCGCAACCCGACCTCGAGGTCGTGGGCGAGGCAGCAGACGGGATCGCCGCGCTGGACCTGGCGACCCGGCTGCGTCCCGATGTCCTGCTCGTGGACATCCGGATGCCCGGGCTCGACGGCATCGAAGTGACGCGACGCCTGGCCGGGCCGGACGTGACGGACCCCATGGCGGTCGTGGTCATCACCACCTTCGACCTCGATGAGTACGTCCTCGGCGCCCTACGCGCCGGCGCCCGCGGCTTCCTGCTCAAAGACGCCGGCCCGGACCTGCTCGTGCAGGCCATTCACGCGGCGGCCAGTGGGGACGCGCTGATCGCCCCCAACATCACGCGCCGACTGCTGGCGACCTTCGCCGACCAGGCGCCGGTGTTACCGGTCCAACCCATCGACCCGCTCACCGAGCGCGAGGAGGAGGTGCTGGCGCTGGTAGCACGGGGCCGGACCAACGCCGAGATCGCCACCGAGCTCTTCATCGGCCTGAGCACGGTCAAGACCCACGTCGCATCGTTGATGACCAAGCTCGGTGCCCGCAACCGCGTCGAGATCGCGATGTGGGCATACGACACCAGACGCGTGAGAGCCGATTAGCGACGAGTGTGGGGACAACCTGGTCCTGGCCTGCTCCCAATGCGACCACTGACGGCACTTCGGTAGCCCCACCACCCGATCACCACCTCTGCCCCCATGGCCGGGCGGAGCCAGCACTACCGCCGCGGGACCCTCGCAGATGAAGGCGGGCGTCTCACCTGTGGCGCGTCTATCGGATCGCGGGTCAGGTGCTCACGTCTGACCCGTCCTCATGGCCGGGGAACACCCGCTTGGCGACCTGCAGGGCGGCGATCGCCTTCGGCCAGCCCGCGTAGAACGCCAGATGGGTGATGGCCTCGACCAGTTCGTCCTCGGTTGCCCCGTTCTGCCTGGCGAAGTCGAGGTGGAACGCCAGCTGCTCGGGGTTACCCATCGCAACAAGTGCCGCGACAGTCACGAGGCTGCGTTCCTTGGCCGTGATCGCGGTTCGCTTCCACACATCGCCGTAGAGGACCTCGTCGGTGTAGTCGGCCAGGGCGGGTGCGATCGCGCCGATGTCCTGGCGCGCCGGGCTGGGATCGTTCACGGTCGCAACATCACCTTGAGCGCACTACGGTCGTCCATCGCCACATACCCCGCTGGCGCTTCGTCGAGATCGAGCGTTCGGTCGAAGACACGACCTGGCTGCACGGACCCGTCGAGCACACCTGGCAGCAACCGCTCGATGTAGGCGCGCACCGGTGCCGGGCCGCCAGTGAGCGTGATGTTGTGACGGAACAGGCTGCCGAATCCCACCGGCGCCTTCTCGAACTGCGGCACCCCGACGCGGCTGATCACTCCGCCGGGACGCACGACGCCGACCGCCTGTTCGTAGGCCGGCATGTGGCCGACCGCCTCGAGCACCGCCAGGCTCCCGCCGTCGGTGAGTTCGCGGACCTTGGCGATCCCTTCGGTGCCGCGTTCGGCCACGACGTCGGTGGCCCCGAACTCACGTCCCAGTTCCGTGCGCTGGGGATGCCGGCCCATCAGTACGATCTGCTCCGCGCCGAGTTGGCTGGCCGAGAGTACGGCGAGCAGCCCGACCGCGCCGTCCCCGATCACGACCACCCGGCTGCCGCTGGTGACCCCGCCGCACACCGCCGCATGCCACCCGGTCCCGTACACATCCGAGAGCGTCAGCAGTCCGGCCAGCAGCGCCTCGTCGGCGTCCGGGCCGACGCCGGGAACCTTGACCAGCGTTCCGTCGGCCAGGGGGACGCGCACCGCCTGCGCCTGACCGGCGCCGGGGCCGTACTCGGGATTGCCCCAGAACCCGCCGATCACACACGACGTCTGCAGTCCCGCCCGGCAGAACTCGCACACCCCACAGGACACGGCAAACGGGGCGATCACGAAGTCCCCGGGGCTCACGGTCGTGACTTCGTCGCCGACCTGCTCGACCACCCCGATGAACTCGTGTCCCATGGCCGCGCCGGCCTCGGAAGCGGGCATCGAGTGGTACGGGTGCAGGTCGCTGCCGCAGATGCAACTGCGCGTGACCCGCACGACCGCGTCAGTGGGCTGCCGGAGCACGGGCTCGGGGACGTCGATGACGCGGACCTCGCCCGCGCCGTACATGTAGGTGGCTCGCATGTGACCAGTCAACCTCACGTGCCAGGTCGCCGCCGGACAACGAGGTGGACCGCTGTCCGGATTGGCAGGTTGATCATGGGCGTGCCGAGGTTGCTCCTCACGACGAACCTCGCCAGCGCGAGGTGAGCCTGCAGATCCGGACAGCTTGGGCCTCGACCACCGGTCCGCCCGGCCCGGGTCGAGTCAAAGCTCTCGCTCCGAGGCCTTCCGTTCAGGTCCCCGGCTCCCCTGCGACGAGTTGCCGCGCGGTTACGCTTGCACCGGAGCATGCAGTGGGAGGGGTGGTCATGGCCGGTCTGGCCCCCGAGTTGTCCGAGGCGGATCGCAGCCGCTACGGCCGGTACGCGCTCTGGCTGGCATACGCCACAGTCGCCTACAACCTCGTCGAGGCGGCGGTCGCCTTCTGGGCGGGTCGGGAGGCCGGGTCCCTGGCGTTGATCTCGTTCGGCGGTGACAGTCTCGTGGAGTGCCTTTCGGCCGTGGTGATCGTGTGGCAGTTCCGGGCGCCGATGCCGCAGGAGCGCGAACGCAAGGCGCTGAAGGGGATCGCGGTCGCCTTCTTCGCGCTCGCCGCCTACGTGAGTGTGGATGCCGTGCGTTCACTGGTCGCGGGCGTGGATCCGGACGTCTCGGCCGTCGGCATGGCGCTGGCCATCGCGAGCCTGATCGCGATGCCCATGCTGGCCGCGGCCAAACGACGCGTGGCGCACCGCCTCGGCTCGGCGTCGGTGGAAGCTGACAGCGTGCAGACGTTGTTGTGCATGTACCTGTCCGCCGTGCTTCTCGTCGGCCTCGTGCTCAATGCCGCCTTCGGCTGGGGGTGGGCTGATCCAGTGGCCGCCTTGATCATCGCTGCGGTCGCGGCCAACGAGGGCCGGGAGGCGTGGCGCGGCGAGGTGGACTAGGTCTCTGGGCTTGGGGCTGCCCGTGCGGTTGGAGGCCCAGGCCGGCGAACACCTACGAACGCTCGCCCTACGCGGGCGGGGCGATCTCCCGCTTCAGGATCTTGCCGGTCGGACCCTTGGGCAGGCCCTCGTCGATGAACCACACGATGCGCGGGTACTTGTAGGCAGCGATGCGCTCCTTGACGAACTCCGCGATCTCCTCGGCACTGGCTGTAGCACCGGGCTTGAGGGTGATCGCGGCACCGATCTCCTCTCCGTACTCCGCGTCGGGCACACCAACCACCGCAGCCTCAGCCACTGCCGGGTGCTCGTACAGCACCTCCTCGACCTCGCGGGGGTAGACGTTGTAGCCGCCGCGGATGATCATGTCCTTGGCCCGGTCGACGATGAAGTAGTAACCGTCCGCGTCGCGCTTGGCCAGGTCGCCGGTACGGAACCAGTCGCCCTGGATCACATCAGCGGTGGCGTCGGGGCGGTTCCAGTAGCCTTTCATCACGTTCGGGCCCTTGATCGCGATCTCGCCGATCTCGCCTTCGGGCACGTCGTTCCAGTCGTTGTCCACCAAGCGCATCTGGACACCATGGATGGGGGTGCCGATGGAACCGGCCTTGCGCTCGCGGTCGGCGTGGTTGAACGATGCGACCGGGCTTGTCTCGCTCAGGCCGTAGCCCTCGAGCAGGATCGCCTCGAAGTCCCGCTCGAAACCACGCAGCACCTCGACCGGCAGCGACGCGCCGCCCGAGACACAGGCCCGCAGCGTGGAAGTGTCGAACGAGTTGTGCTCGGGGTGCTGCAATAGCGCGACGTACATCGTCGGCACGCCCTGCATCACCGTGACCTTGTCCCGCTGCAAGACCTCGAGAGCCTTGGTCGGGTCGAAGCGCGGGATCAGCGTCAGCGTCGCACCGCAGGTGACCGCGGTGTTCAGCCCGCACATCTGACCGAACGAGTGGAACAACGGCAAACCGCCGAAGATCACGTCGTCA
The DNA here is from genome assembly GCA_963818505.1 of uncultured Actinomycetota bacterium. Taxonomy (GTDB): domain Bacteria; phylum Actinomycetota; class Actinomycetes; order S36-B12; family UBA10799; genus JADKAV01. The sequence goes on along the minus strand of CAWFSJ010000005.1, from coordinate 811,618 downwards.
CTGGTCCCGTCGAACAGGGCGACGGTCTCCTTGACGTTGCTCAGCAAGTTGCTGTGGGTCAGTTCCGCACCCTTGGGCTTGCCCGTGGTGCCGGAGGTGTAAAGGATCACTGCGGTGTCCTGCGGGTCGCGGTCCACCATCTCGGGCGCGGGGTGGTGGGAGCCGAGTTTCTGCGAGAAGTCTCCGTCGACCACCTCGAACGCAGTGCCGGCTGCCTGCGCTCCTGGTTCGGCCTCCGCGGCGATGCCGTCCCAGCCGAACAAGACTTTCGCCCCCGAGTCGCTGAGGTAGAACTCGACCTCGCGCTCCTTGAGCAGCGGGTTCATCGGCACCACGACCGCCCCGGCGCGCAGGGCGCCGTAGTACAGGATCGGGAACTGCGGGATGTTCGGCAGCATGATGCCCACTCGGTCGCCGGGACCGACCCCGAGGTCCTTGAGCCATCCGGCAGCGAGGCTGCTCGCCCCATCCAGCGCGGCATAGCTGAGCTCGAAGTCGTCCAACTTGATGGCAATGTTCTCGGGGTGGGCGGCCGCGGTGGCCGTCATGTTCTCGGCAAGGTTCATGCGCACACCCTAAGCCGCCTGGCGTGAGCGTGCGTGAGATTCGCCGATCAGCGGCCAGCGCGCGCCGCACCGTCAAAGGCCGCGCACCCCTGCGCCGCACACCTGATCGTCCTACCCTGGCTTCACGATGGACATACGGAAAGCCACCCCCGATGACGCCGCGCTGATCGGGCTGCTCCTGCACGACTTCAACGTCGAGTTCGAGGAGCCGACACCGCCTGCCGAAGAACTCGCCGAACGTCTGGGCTGGCTTCTGGCAGGCGACACCGACGTGATTCTGGCCGACGACATCGGCCTGGCGGTGCTGCGCTTCCAACCGTCGCTTTGGACCGCGAACCTCGAGTGCTACCTGGCCGAGTTGTACGTGCGACCTGAGCGACGCGGATCCGGGATGGGCGCGGCTTTGCTGGCCGCGGTCCTGGACCACGCCAAGTCCCGCGGCGCCGACTACATCCATCTGGGGACCACCGAAGACGACGTCGCAGCGCGCCACCTCTATGACAAGTTGGGGTTCCGCCGCACCGAAGGTCAAGACGGTCCTTTGATGTTCGTCTACGAGCGCGAGTTGTGACATGGCCGATCTGATTGACATGCTGACCAGCGTGACCCGCCTGCCCAGACGCATAGCCTCCGATCTCAACGCGAAGTTGCGCAGCACGGAAACCGCTGAAGCAGTGGCTCAACTCGAAAGCAAACTCACGCGTCGACGCCGCGAGCAGAAGATGGAGTCGGGTGCCTTCCGGGGCATGCGTGTGGTCGTCTACCGCGGGTACGTGGCGGACAACGTGGCGAAGGTCCGGGTGCGAGTGGTCGAGGCACCCGAGTTGCCCGGCGACAGCCGCATCCCCTACTGGGACCTGGTCCAGACGAACCTGCGCCGCCACGGCGCCCTGGCCATCGTGGGCGTCGAGGTCGAGCTACGCATCGGCAAGCACAAAGCCAAGGAAGTCACCGATGCCCGCGGCTACGCGTACTTCTCCCTGCCCGTTCCGAAACTCCGCGCCGGATGGCACAACGCCTACGCGGTCACTACACCCATCGAGGACGGAGAGTCGGCGTCCGGCACGGGCCGAGTCATCAAGCCGGCTGCGACCGCTCCCTTCGCAGTGATCTCCGACATCGACGACACGATCCTGGTCAGCGGTCTGACCGAGGGTTTGACGGCCGTCAAACAGACGCTGCTGCGAGACGCGAACACCCGAAGCGCCGTGCCTGGGATGTCGTCGCTCTACCGTGGATTGACGCGGGGGGTTCCCGGTCCGACGGGCGCCCGGAAACCGGCGCCGACCTTCTTCTACGTCTCCACGGGGACCTGGGCTTTCTACGACATGCTTCAACAGTTCATCCAGTTGCGCGCGTTCCCCCAAGGCCCGATGTTCCTGACCGACTGGGGGCCCACCGAGCGCTACGTGCGCCGAAGCGGTGCGGAGCACAAGCGGGTGGCTATCCGCCGGCTTCTCGAGGCGTACCCGGTCATGCCTTTCGTACTGATCGGGGACAGCGGCCAGCGCGACCCCTTGACCTACGAGGAGATGGCCCGCGAGTTCCCCCAGCACATCAAACTCATCCTCATCCGGCAGGTGGGCTCGGCCAACGACGAGCGCAACGTCGAACTGTCGAAACACGCCACCGCACTTCGTGGCGAGGGGATCCCGCTGTACCTGGTGGGTGACGCGGCGCACGCGGCCGACCTTGCTCACGCCTTGGACCTCGTCGACGACGAGACACTCCTCGAGGTGCGTACGGAGTTGGGCAAGCGCTAGGGCACGTCGAGCTTGCGACGGCCGAAACGCGCCCGGGCCCTGCCGGCCTTTCTGGCCTCCTGGTTAGAGGTTGTGGTCCTGGTTAGCGAATCCACGCGTTGTTTCGCTAACCAACAGCACAACCTCTAACGCGGCGGGTTTCGGCCAGGGCGCCGCGTTACGGCAAATCAGAAGCAGCGCTGGTTGCCGAGCTTGCGCAGACCCTTGCGGTCCCCGGCACCCAGGGCGTCGGCTCGGTCTGGCTGCAGTTGCGGGTACATCAACTGCCGCTTGTCCTTCACATGGTCAAGGCCCACGGCGTGGCCGAACTCGTGCATGTAGAGGGCGCGCAGAATGTCCGGCTCACGCTGGGTGGCTGGGCGGGGGTCGAAGGGGCGCGTCCAGCTGTCGGTGCTGCGGACAACCTCGTCGGTGTCAATCACGACGAAGCCGCCGACCACCTCGGACCGGCCGACCGAGCTGCGCCAGTTGACGCCGCCGAAACCGGCCACCCCACCGCGCAGCACCTTGCGATACCCGTAACGACCCCGCTTGGCGTTGCCGAAGGTGATCACCAGGTCTACCGGCGCGTCGGTGCGCGGTTCGGTCCCGCCCGAGCGTGTGCCGATTGACCCGATGTAGCGCAAGCGCAGTCCCATCACGGTACTCACCTCGTCGACAACCGACCGCCAGCGCTGCAGTTCGCGCGCCTTGCGCATGCCCTTGCGCTGGGCGTAGGTGAAGTCGATGCCGTAAGTGATGGTCTGGCAAGGGTTCCAGTACGCCGTGGGCTTGCCGCCGCGGGACTCGAAGAACCGGTACCCGGGCCCGTCAGCGACAGCAGGCGCCGCGGCCAGCACGGTGCACGCCACCGTCGCAGCCACCAGGCGCACGTCAGAGCTCCAAGTCCACGATCAGCGGCGCGTGGTCACTGGGCGGCGGCGTGCCCTTGGTTCCAGTCTTGCGGGCCTCACGGTCGATGAACGTCTCGCGGGCCGCCGCAGCGAACGACGGGTTGGCCAGGATCAGGTCGATACGCATGCCGAGTCCCTTGTGGAAGTTGCCGCCGCGGTAATCCCAGAACGTGAACGGGTTACCCTTGCTGATCGTCGGCGGGAGGTCGGTGAGCCCGAGGCCGACCAGTTCCGAGATGGCCACTCGCTCGGCCTCGGACACGTGCGTGCTCCCCTCAAAATCGGCGATGTCCCAGACATCCTCGTCGTGGGGGGCGACGTTGAAATCACCCAGAATCGCGAAGGGCATATCGGCCGTCGCCGGAGCCTGTGCGTAGCGGTGAAGAGCCGACAGCCAGCGCAGTTTGTACATGTAGTGCGGGTTGTCCAGAGTGCGCCCGTTCGGCACATAGACGCACGCCACCCTCACCCCGCCACACACAGCCGCGATGAAGCGCGGCTCCGGTGGATCGTCGTCGTTGGGGAAACCGGGCACATCCACAAGGTCGGTCTGGACGTCCTCGATGCCGACACGCGAGAGGATGGCCACACCGTTCCACCTGCCGTCCCCCCGGTGCACCGCCTCGTATCCGAGGTCGGCCAGCGCCTCGTACGGGAACTGCTCGTCGGGGATCTTCGTCTCCTGCAGGCACAACACATCAGGCTTCATCACCTGCAGCCAGACACTCATGCGTGGCATACGGCTCGGCAGGGAATTGACGTTCCAGGTCACAACGCGCACGGTTCATTCTCACACCGAGGTTCAGGCGCCCAGAACTGCCCAACCGTGAGGGCCAAGTCCGACCGATTCGTAGCCGTTGATCCCCCCGGGTCCGGCCAGCACCTGCTCGGTCCCGGGGGCGGTCAGACTCACCGACTCGTCGGCCAGGTTCAGGGCCACCACGATGTGCTGATCGCCGCCGTGGGCGCGGTAGACCAGTTGTTCGTTGCTGACGTGCAGCACCTCGGTGCGCGCGGTGTGCAACCAGGGGTGTCGCCGCCTCAGCCCGATCAGCTCCTGGTGCAGGTGGAACCACTCCTGGCCGAAGGGCGCGAGCTCCTCGGGACGCTCGGGGAAAGCAGGCCGCACTTCGTCATCCCCACCGGGCTGGTCGCGCTTGATGCCGCGGAAGCCCTGCTCGTCACCGGCGTAGATGGACGGGGTGCCGCCGACAGTCATGAGGATCGCCAGCGCGTGCGGATAGTGGCGCAGGTCCGCGAGTTGGCTGGCGATGCGGGTCACATCGTGGTTGCCCAGGAAGGTCAACGGCACGAAGGTGTCCAGCCAGTCGTTGTGCCTGCCCAGTGTCCAGTTCAGCTCGTGGAAGTTGGCGTCGTTCAGCGAACTCCACGTGGACTTCCACAGTTCGTATTGAGTCACCGAGTCGAGTCCGGAAGTGGCCACGTACTCGGCGTAGTCGCCGTGAATCACCTCGCCCACCAGGTACGCCTCGGGGTGGGCAGCGCGAACCTGCCCGACGACCTCGCCCCAGAAGTCGGCCGGCATCGAGTAGGCCGCATCGAGTCGCCACCCGTCGGCGCCGAGGTTCAGCCAGTGGTTCATCACCTCGGCCACGTAGTCACGGACCTGCGGTTCGCCGTGGTTCAGCGTGACGAGGTCCCGATGGCCCTCGAAGTGTTCGTAGTCGGGGGCCTGGCCGGGCTCGTTCCAGTAGAGGTGGAACCAGCGGGCCGCGGCTGAGTCGGGGCCTTCAGCCAATGCCTGCTTGAACATCGGGTGCTCTGCGCTCACGTGGTTGAACACGCCGTCGAGCAGGACCTTGATGCCACGGGAATGGGCCGCTTCGACCAGCGCCGCGAAGTCCCCGGCATCGCCGAGGCGTGGATCCAATTGCAGGTGGTCGACGGTGTCATAGCCGTGGCTCGAGGAGGCGAATATCGGGCCCAGTGCGAGGCCCGACGCACCGAGTTCGATCAGGTAGTCGAACCAGTGCTCGAGGCGCCCGATGCGATGAACGACCTCTCCGGACGGCGTGGGCGCAGCGTCGACGAAACCCAGCGGGTACACGTGCCACCACACGACATGGTCAACCCATTGCGCCATGTCTAGAAACTGACCTGAGGCGCAGCCCCCGCGCCGTCATCGATCTCGAAGTAGTCGGCCTTCTTAGCCCCCATCATCATCCCCACGAGGTTGTCCGGCACCGACGAGATCCGGGTGTTCCACTCGCGCACGTTGTCGTTGTAGTACTGGCGGGCGAAGGCCACCTTGTCCTCGGTGTCGGACAGTTCCTCCTGCAGGTGGCGGAAGTTCTGGTCCGCCTTGAGTTCGGGGTAGTTCTCGGCCACGGCGAACAACCTGCCCAAAGCCGCCGTGAGTGCGTTCTCGGACTGTCCCGCGGCTGCAGCCCCCTGGGCGGACACCGCCGCGGTACGCGCGGCTGTCACCTCTTCCAGGGTGGTCTTCTCGTGCGCGGCGTAGCCCTTCACGGTGTTGACCAGGTTCGGGATCAGGTCGTGACGGCGCTGCAGTTGCACATCGATCTGCGCCCATGCCTCCTCGACCTTGTTGCGCAGCCGGACCAGGCGGTTGAACAGGACCACGCCTAGACCGACGAGCAGGACTACGATCGCGATGACAACAATGAGGGTCACTAGGGCAGGGTAGCGCTGATGAGGGTGCCGAAGTTCCGCTTGTTCCTGGTGCTGCTGCTCACGGCCGGGGTGGTGGCCGGGTGGATGTCGGTGGTGCCGATACCGCTGAAGAACATCTTCGGGGGCAACGTCGAGCAGGTTTCGGACACCTCCATCGTGGACGAGTACCGCGCGAAGTTCGATCTCGACGAGCAGGGGAATCTGCGCTCCACCGAGGTCCTCGCGGTTGAATTCACTGAGACCAGGCGCGGTATTTACCGGATCTTCGACACCCGTGACGCCCAGTACCCGAGCGTGACGCACCCGGTCGAGGTCGAGTCGGTCGAACGTCGGCAGAACGACCAGTGGCTGCCCGAGCCCTACATCGTTTCGCAGGAGGGTGGCGGCACCAAGACGATCCGGATCGGTTCCGCGGCCCGCCCGTTCCCGCCAGGAATCCAGACCTACCGGATCATCTCCACCACGCCCAACGCCCTGACCCGGCCCAAGGGCGGGCCCGACGGCGCGTCGTCGCAGTGGTACTGGGACGTGCTCGGTTCGGGCTGGGCGATGCCGATGCGCAAGGTCAGAATCAACGCCACGATCCCGGCCCCAGTCGCACCGCCGACCTGCGAAGCGGGGGTCCCGTGCACCATCACGCAGGCCGACGGCGCCTACTCGATCGCCGCCGAAGACGTCGAGCCCTACACCGCGATCACCATGAAGGCCTTCTTCGACCTGCCGGCACCAGCGGTGCAACGCAGCACCGGGGCGAACATCCTGCTGCTTGCAACCTTGGCCTTCGTCGCCCTTTCGGTGGCGTTGACTATCTCCGTGTTCGTCCGCTCCAGAGAGCGCAAGCCGAACATCGCACCGGTCTTCGAACCGCCCGGGCCCGACCCGTTGTTGTGCGCCTGGACGTTGAAGGAGACCCCCGTGGACCGTGCGGTGCCCACGGTCCTTCTCAACCTTGTAGCGCACAAAGTCGTGGACTTCTCCGCCGAGCAACGCAGCGTCGCCGACAACAACGGCCCCGACTGGATCCAACTCACCCGCACCAACACCGCGTCGCCGGGCCTTGTGGGGTTCGGCGAGGCATTGGGCAGCCTCGGGCTCTACCAGCAAGGGCACACGCGGATGATCACGAAGGGCAGCGTGACCGATGGGCGCATGCTCAAGGAACTCGAGGGGGAGATCACCGGGCAGACCCAGCAGGCCATCTCGGGCAGCGGTCTGGCCACCACGGTCAACGGCTCCGGGCTGGCCCTGCTGATGATCTACCTGGCGATCATCGGCGGGTTCACCGCCCTGATCTGGTTCGACACCGGTTTGCTGGTGGCTACTGCGCTGCTCGCGGCGGCGGTCGTCGGCTTGATCATCCATTCTCGCGACACCACCCGGCTCACGGACCTTGGAAGTTCGATACGTGACCGCACGGCCGGTTTCAAACAGGTCCTGTCCACCAGTGCCTCAGTTGACCGCTTCGACTACGCAGCCCGGGTTCGGCACTTCGACGAGTACCTGCCCTGGGCGGTTGCCTTCGACTGCGCCGACGAGTGGGCGGCCTCGTGCACTCCGCCACCGGGCAGTGCGGAAGCGACCTCGATGGGTGGCATGTCGGGCTACTACTCCTCCCCGGTTCGAAGCTCTCCCATATGGGCCCTGTCGACCGGAATTGTGGCCGTCGAGGCCTCGGCTGTTGCTGCCTACCAAGCCACGCAGCGCTCGTCCAGCTCCGGTGGTGGAGGCGGAGGAGGAGGCGGCGGTGGGGGCGGCTCGGGCGGTGGGGGCGGCGGTTCGTGGTGAGGCCCGGCTGAGCCCGTTCGCCCGATTTCCGCGCGAACACCGGTCATGACGGGCAACGTTCACGTAGTGTGTGATCGCTTCGTACTGAATGAGGTCACTATGTATCGCAATGTCCTTCGCAGCTTCACCATCGGTGTTGCCGCACTGTCCGCCCTGGCACTCGCCGCGCCTGCCAACGCCGACCCCGGCGGCTACGGCAAGAACGACGGCGGAGGTTTCCGCAACGTCCTGCCGCCCGGGCAGAACGGCCTGGACACGCTCGGGCAGATCTTGGCGTACCGCTCGAGCGGCGCGTTCCCCAAGCACTGGGCGGACCAGCAACCGCTTTACGACGGCCTGCTCTACGCATCGCCGACTCTGACCGACGCGCAGGTGGGTGACTACTACAAGGACGCGACCTTCGGGGTGAAGAAGAGCAATCGCGCGAAGACCGTGAAGCCACGCAAGGGTGTGACGATTCTGCGCGACAAGAAGTACGGAGTCCCGCGGGTCTATGGCGAGACCCGCCAGGACACGATGTTCGGCGCCGGTTATGTCTCAGCCAACGACCGCCTGTTCCTGATGGATGTCCTGCGCCACACCGGTCGGGCCGACCTGTCCAACTTCCTCGGCGGAGCCAACCTCAACGCCGACGCCAACCAGTGGCAGAACAACGCCTACACCGAGGCCGACCTGAAGAAGCAGCTCGAGGCACCCGCGCAGGGAAGTCAGAAGGAATGGAAGAAGCTGCGCAAGGACGTCAACAGCTACGTTGACGGGATCAACGCCTACATCAAGAAGGCGCGCAAGAACGACGCCTTGATGCCCGGTGAGTACACGGCGCTGGGCGCGACGTTGAAGAACTGGAAGGCCACCGATGTGATGGCCACGGCGTCGCTGTTCGGCGGCATCTTCGGTCGTGGCGGTGGTGCGGAGGTGACCTCGGCACTGATCCTGCGGGCGCTTGAGGCGAGGTTCGGCGTCGAACAGGGCCGAGCCATCTGGACCGGTTTCCGTTCGAAGAACAACCCGACCGCTCCCACCACGATCCCGCAGAGCTTCCCGTACCAGACCGGCGACTCCTTCTCCCCGGATGGCCTGGCGCTACCTGACACCGGAACCCCTGTCACCCCGTGGCAGGTCATCTCCGGTTCCACCGTTTCGAGCCTGCAGTCAGCCGACGACACCGTCTCCTTCGGCGATGCCATCCAGCAGGAGCAACTCGACGGCCACCACTCCAACTGGGAGTTGCTGTCAGCCAAGAACTCGGCCAACGGCCGCCCGCTCGGTGTGCTCGGACCTCAGGTCGGGTACTACCTGCCCCAGGTCCTGATGGAACTTGAACTGCACGGTCCGGGCATCGACGCCCGTGGCGCTGCCTTCCCCGGTGTCAGCATGTACGTGCAGTTGGGCCGCGGCCGCGACTACGCGTGGAGCGCGACGTCGGCCGGCTCGGACAACGTCGACACCTTCGCCGAGGTGCTGTGCGGTGGCAGTAAGTACAAGTACACCTACAAGGGCAAGTGCCGCTCCATGCAGAAGCTGGTGCGCAACCTGTCCTGGAAGCCGAACGCCGCGGATCCCACCCCGGCAGGCAAGGCGAAGCTGACGGTGTACCGCAGCGTGCACGGCTTGGTCACCCACTACGGAACGGTGAACGGCAAGCCGGTCGCGTACGTGACGGCACGCACCAGTTACCTGCACGAGGCGGATTCGATCCTCGGTTTCCGCAAGTTCAACCAGCCCGACCAGATGAGTACACCCAAGCAGTTCCACAAGTCGGCTTCGAAGATCCAGTTCACGTTCAACTGGGCCTACCAGAACTCCAAGCACACCGCGTACTACCTGTCCGGTGGCTACCCGAAGAGGGCCAAGGGCACGTCGCCCGACTTCCCGGTTCTGGGCACGGGCAAGTACGACTGGCAGGGCTTCGACGCGAAGAACTACACGATGGATCTGCTCGGGTTCAAGAAGCACCCGAAGACAGTGGACCAGCCAGTGATGGTGTCGTGGAACAACAAGCCGGCCAAGGACTGGGCGGCCGCGGATGAGCAGTGGGGCTACGGGCCGTTCTACCGCTCCAACCTCATCGAGGAGAAGCTGCAGAACGCGGTCAGCGGTGGCAAGAAGGCGACGCTGGCCCAAGTCGTGCAGGCGATGGAGGAGTCGGCCACACAGGACATCCGCGCGGCGAAGCTGCTGACCACGGTGTTCGAGACCATGGGCACCGTCTCCGATCCGGAGGTGAGCGCTGCGATCGACAAGCTGAAGGCCTGGATGGCTGACGGCGGGCACCGCCGCGACCTCAACAAGGACGGCACCTACGAGCACAACGACGCGATCCAGATCCTGGACGCGTGGTGGCCCAAGTTGCTGACCGCGCAGTTCGAGCCGGTTCTCGGCAAGGCGGCGTTCGACGAGATCCAGACCATGATCTCCTTCGGGTCCAACTCGAGCAGGCCGAGCGCTCCCGGCTTCTCCGACGGTTGGTGGGGTTACAGCCTGCTGGACCTGCAGCGGGTCAACTCCGGGCAGCCTGTCGAAGGTGGGTTCGCGGTGCCGTTCTGCGGCAACGGTGACAAGGCGGCGTGCAGCACAGCGCTGCAGGACTCGCTGAAGCAGGCGCTGACGGTGACCCCGGCACAGCTATACGGGTTCGGCGCGTGTGTCTCCGACCCGCAGCCTTCGTGCTGGAACGCCAACCGGGCGCGGGTGACCGCCGGTGTGACCAAGCCCAACGTGTACCCGTTCCAGAACCGACCGACGTTCCAGCAGGCGGTCAGTGTGGAGAAGTCGGTCAAGAAGTAGGTGGGTTCGCACTCCCGCCGTGGACCTTTGCGGAAAACCGACCAGTGGATTGCCTGAAAACCACAAAGGTGGTCTGGTGATCGGGTTGTGCCGTCAGGTTGCCGGCGCGAGGTGCGCTGTTGCAGAGATGCACGCCCGGCGCAAGGCGCAGCCTTCCCCCGACGTGTCCGGGGTTGGCTGTCCGGATCTGCAGGTTGATCATGGTCCTGACGCGACGTCCCCTCAGCAAACCCCGGCAATCGGCGTCATGAGCCTGCAGATCCGGACACTGCCTGCGAACAACTCTGCGCCATCACCCGGATCAAACGCCCAGAGCTACCGGCCAGGCACGGCGTCGGTCTGCCTCCACAGCCGTCCCATGGCCTGGACACGCGAAGGGCCCCGACCAGCACGGCGTCGGGGCCTTTCACTGCGCGGAGGATAGGGGATTCGAACCCCTGAGGGCGTTAACCCAACCCGCTTTCCAAGCGAGCGCCATAGGCCACTAGGCGAATCCTCCACCGACGATGGTACGGGTACGCCCGTGTGCGTATCCTGGGAGGGACCCCCCGTGCGGCGGCATCATGCCCAACTCCCCCAGGGCCGGAAGGCAGCAAGGGTAAGCGTGCTCTGTCGGGTGTGCGGGGGGTCCCTTCACGTCCGGTTCTGATAGCTCGGGAAGTACGCGGCCTTTCGCGCCCGCATGATCTCCCCCAGCGGTCGATGCTCGACCAACGCCGACCACGGGTCGAAGTGGTCGGCCTCCACCTCGTCGGCGTCAGCCAGCGAGTCGCACACCAGGTTGCCGACCACCAATTTCGGCGCCCACCACACCTGCCGGCCGTCCTCGATCGGGGTGCGTTCCGGGTTGACGTAGAACTGGGCCTGCAGCTCCCAGCGCAGCGGTCCGCGGGCCAACCGGTCACGCACATCCGCTCCCCAGTCACGCCAGGCCAGCAGATTTCTGCCAGCTCCCACAGGCCGCACATGCACGTGCGCCGCGTACGGACCCCACGCGACCGGTGCACAACTGTGGAACTGGGCGGTGGCGAACCCGGTGAACGGTCTGGCCTGCGATGCGACCAGGCGCGCCATTTCCAACGGACCCTTGATCGGGCCGTGCTTGCCGATCAGGAACTTCACGAGCGCCGCCTGACCCCGTGCGGCCGCAGGGACAATCTCGGCGAAGTCCCGCGAATCCTCGAAACCGAAGGTCGGCATGTTGATCAGCAAGAAGTCCTGGCGATCTGTGCGGGTACCCAGAGCACCCGGGGCATCAAGGCCGCGCACCGACAGCGCAAAACCCCGGATGTCGGGCAACGCATCGGGTTGGGGGACAACCGCGCCGTTGGACATCCTGACCACCACCTCGTATTCCCCCGGCTCAGCGAATAACCCCTGGCGTGCGTATTCAGGCAGTACCTCCGGAATGACCAGACGGCCCGTCAAAGCCGCGATCGGCTTGCGGTGGAACGCGCGGCCCGGTCCGCGTTTGGAGTTGATGCGGGTCTGCAGTTTCACGATGGTCTCCACGAAGGCGGCGTGCCGCTCTTGCTCGTCCGGGGAGATCGTCTCGGTCCAGTCAGTGGTGGGCGCGGTCATAGCCACAAGTGTGGGCCGGTCTGCGAACTTTTGTGGTTGGAGATGCACCCGATACGGCCTTGATCAACCAGAAAAGTACATGTTCGCGCCCGGAATACCCCAATTGCGACAGTTTGGTCGTACCTTTCAGGTTGGGCCCGCGCCTGCTCAACCTGAAAGGCACGCGTACGGCCAAGCATTTCCCCTACCCGGGTTCGCGCGTCACAGGCTGCGCTTAGGCTGGCATGGTGGCACTCGCCCTCTACCGCAAGTACCGGCCCGGACGTTTCGACGACGTCATCGGGCAGGAGCACGTGACCGAACCGCTCAAGCGCGCCATCGACTCCGACCGCGTCCACCACGCCTACCTGTTCTCCGGACCCCGAGGTTGCGGCAAGACTTCCAGCGCGCGCATCCTGGCCCGGTCGCTGAACTGCGAGAAGGGCCCGACCTCCCAGCCGTGCGAGGAATGCGACTCGTGCGTGGCACTGGCGGCCAACGGTCCGGGCACGCTGGACGTCATCGAGATGGACGCCGCGACCCACGGTCTGGTCGACGACGCGCGGGAACTGCGCGAGAGGGCGATGTTCGTACCCGCCCAGAGCCGCTACAAGATCTACATCATCGACGAGGCCCACCAACTCGGACCAGGTGCGGCCAACGCTCTGCTGAAACTCATCGAGGAGCCCCCCGAGCACGTCCGGTTCGTGTTCGCCACCACCGAGCCCGACAAGATCATCGGGACCATCCGTTCCCGCACACATCACTATGCGTTCCGGTTGGTGCCCACGAGGACTCTGGCGACCCATCTGGCTGCGGTGTGCGAGGCCGAGGGTGTCCCGGCCGAGCCCGCGGCCCTGGCTCTTGTCGCGCGAGCCGGCGAGGGGTCTGTGCGTGACGCAATGTCGATCCTGGGTCAATTGGTCTCTGGGACCGGCCCCGAAGGGCTGACCTACGAGACCGCGGTGCAGCAACTCGGGGTGACCGACAGCTCGCTGCTGGACGACGTGACCACTGCCATCGCAGCCGGCGACGTGTCGCGGCTGTTCGTGCGGATCGGCGATGTCGTGGACTCCGGTCACGATCCGCGCAGGTTCGTGACCGACCTGCTCGAGCGTTTCCGGGACCTGCTGGTCCTGCAGGTGCTGGGCGTGGAGAAGGCGGCACAGCTCGTGGATCTGCCGGAGGACCGGCTGCCCGAGCTCGCGGAATTGGCGCAGGGCTTCGGCCGGGCCGAACTCAACCGGATCGCCGACGACCTCTCCGACGCCCTCTCCGAACTGCGCGGGGCCACAGCACCGCGGCTGCACCTGGAACTGCTCATGTCGCAGGTCTGCCTGCCGGTCGGCACCAGCGATTCCCTGGACCTGCTAGCCCGCCTCGACAGGCTCGAGCGCCGAATGGAAACGGTGGCGGGCAGGGCCGCTGCGGCACCGGTCGCCCCAGTAACAGCCCCGGCACCCGTCGCAGCCCCAGCGACGCCACCGGCACCCACCCCGACACCGGAGCCGACGGCGACGCGCAAGCCCCCGCCCAAACCCCCGGTTTCCTCCCCGACCGTGAACCCTGCCGGGCGCCGACCCCCAGGGCCCCCGCCAGGCCCGAGCTCGCGCACCCCGTCTGCGCCAGCCCAGGCCCCGCCCGCGCAACCTGCCGCGGCCACCTCAGACGTGCCGCTCGACAAGGTCCTGGCCCTCTGGCCACGTGTGCTCGACCGCGTCCGCGAGAACAGCAGGGTTGCGTTCCTGCTTGTCAGGGACTGCCGCCCGGTCTCGCTGTCCAACTCCATCTTGACGATCACCCAGTCCAACAGCGGCGCAATGGCCGCCTTCACACAAGGCGGGCATGCCGAGCGGGTGAGGCAAGCGATCCTCGACGAGATGAAGCTCGACCTCACCGTGGAGATGACCCTGGGTGCTGATGCGCCGGCCAAGAAGCCGTTGGCCCCCGAGCCGGTCCTGGCGGACCCGGATGATGCGCCGTCCGAGGACGACGAGTCGGTCATTGCGACCGCCGAGACCGGCCTCGAACTGCTTCAGCGCGAACTCGGCGGCCACAAGATCGCAGAGTTCGACACGGAGTAGACGATGTACCAGACCTCCTACGAATCGGTCCTGCAGGACCTCATCGACCAGTTGGTGCGCCTGCCTGCCGTCGGCCCGAAGGGTGCCCAACGCATCGCCTACTACCTGCTGGAAGCCGACCGCGACGAGGTCGAGTCGTTGTCCACGTTGCTGCTGGCCGTCAAGGATCGCCTGAGCGTGTGCCGGGTGTGTTTCAACACCGCCGAGGGCGAGCGGTGCAAGGTCTGCCGCGACGACAGCCGCGACCCACAGATCCTGTGCGTGGTGGAGGAACCCAAAGACGTCATCGCCATCGAACGCACCCGTGAATTCACCGGGCGCTACCACGTGCTCGGTGGCGTTCTGGATCCCATGCGCGGGATCGGCCCGGACCAGTTGCACATCAAGGAGTTGTTCACCCGCCTGGCCGATGGCACTGTGAGCGAGGTGATCCTGGCCACTGATCCGAACACCGAGGGGGAGGCGACGGCCGCCTACCTCGGCCGTCAGTTGGCCACGATCGGTGTGGCCGTGACACGGTTGGCCAGTGGGTTGCCGATGGGCGGGGACCTTGAATTGGCCGACGAGGTGACCCTCGGACGGGCGTTCGCAGGAAGAAGGAGGATCGATGAGTGACCTACCCGGCGACGCGGTCTCGTTGACTGCACAGCCCACGCCCACCGATGACACCGCAGAGTCACTGGCTGCCGAGATGGCCGTCATCGTGGAGTCGTTCGTGGCGTCGGTCGAGCAGGTGGCCGCGGGCGGACTCGGCGACACCGCGATCTCGCTACTGCTGATCCAGACCTCGCAACTTGCGGCTCATGGGGCACGGCTCGGGGCATTGACCGACGTGGTCCCCGAGGGCCGCTACGAGCCGGACACCGGCGGGGAGCCTGAGGTCGATGAACTGCGGATGCGGCTCAGCGAGATGTTCGGGCACGCCGACAACTACCACACCGTCGACGACCCCTACTTCCCGATGCCCGAGATCGTGGAGTCATCGCTGGCCGACGACCTGTCCGGCATCGTGAACGACTTGTTGCACGGCTGGGGCCACTACCGCGCCGGGCGGCCGATCGAGGCGTTGTGGTGGTGGCAGTACGCGTACCTGTCGTCGTGGGGCGAGGACGTGATCAACGCCCAGGGGGCGCTGCGGTCGCTGGTGGCCCACCTGCGTCTGGACCTGGAGGCGCGGACGAGCTGAGACTCGGGGTCGCTCGGGTGCCCGCGCCTTTCGGTGAAGATATGCCACCTCACGTGCACGAACGTCACCGAAACCAGCCGAGCCGGTGTCCATGGGCAGCAGCAGTGCCCACGGATCGGCAGGACTTCCGGGAGCACGTTGGGCGCCTGACCATCGGCGTAAGGACGTCCTCCCAGAGCGGCCCGCCCGCGGCCCTTCACAGACCCTGCAGGAACCCGACGATCACCCCTACGTACCAGGGCGCAGGTCCTCGGCCGTGGAAACCGACGTGCCCACCGTGGCGGGTAGCCACCAGTTCCGTGGTGGCAAGGGCGTCCCAGTCCACGGCCTCGTATGGACCCCACGGGACCATCGGGTCGTCCTGCGCGTGGATGACCAGAAGTGGAACCCGAACCTGCGGCAGGAAGTGGATGCTGGAGTTCACGTTGTAGTACTGCGCCGCGTCCCGCCAGCCGTGCCGTGGTGCGGTGACCGCGTTGTCGAAGTCCACCATCGATCGGGCTGCCAGGATCCCCGCGCGTTCCTCCGGGGTGTAGCGGGCGCCAGGCCGCAACGCCTCTTTGCGCAACTTGCGCAACAGGTACCGCTCGTAGAATCCGCCGGCCATGTGGTGCAGGTGCTCGACGCCGACGGCCAGATCCAGGGGCGCGGAAACGACCGCGGCCGCGACCACGCCGGGGGTGCGCTCGCCGGCCAGCTTGATCGTCGTGTTGCCCCCCAGCGAGAAGCCCACGACCGCGGTGGGTCGGCTCAGAGCGGCGACAACCGCAGCCAGGTCCCCGGTCTTGCCTCCGTGGTACATCCCCGCCGAGTACTGTCCGGACTCCCCGGCCCCTCGCAGGTCCACCCGCGCGACAGGGAAGTCGGCAGCCAGCAGGCCCGCCGTCAACCAGCGGACGTAGTCCGACTCCGCACTGCCACCGAGACCGTGCACCACGAGAACGATCGGTTTGTCCGACCCGGTCTCATGAATCAGCACGGCCAGCCGGTCGCCACTGGCGTCGGGCATGTCGACCAACCGCAACTCCGGTTCCGGAAGGTTCACCGCACGCGGGCGCACGCGGCTACGGGTGGTTTGCAGATGCGGGTTCGACCATCCCCGCCGGGGCACGAATTCGTCCATCGGGGATCACGCTACCCACCTGGTCTGCTCAGCTGTTCCCCGATGTCTGCCCCAGCGCCTAGGGTGGGGGAAAGGAGGCGCGGATGTCTGCAGCGGTGTTCTGGCTCATAGCGGCGGTCCTGCTGGGGATCCTCGAAGTCGTTAGCCTCGACTTCGTCCTGATCATGCTGGCCGCGGGTGCACTGGCCGGGGCCGCCGCCGCAGCCCTTGGAGCCCCCTTCATCGTCCAGGCCGGCGCCGCAGCAGGGGTTGCGGTTCTGGGGATCCTCGCAGTGCGCCCCATCGCCCTCAAGCACCTGAGGTCCGGGCCGGCTGCCCTGACCGGGGTGGACGCCCTCATCGGGCAGAAGGCCACAGTGGTCGAGGAAGTCACCTCGGACGCCGGCCGGGTCAAGATCGGCGGCGAGATCTGGTCCGCCCAACTAGAAGATGCTTGGGATCCGCTCGCCGCCGGGTCCACCGGAACCGTTGTAGAGATCCGCGGGGCAACCGCGATCATCCGTCCCTATTGAGGAGAACCCATGACCGCAGCCATAACCAGTGCCGTGGTGGTACTGCTCGTCCTGCTCTTCCTGGTGATCGTGCTCGCCAAGACCGTGCGCATCGTGCCGCAGGCGCAGGCCTGTGTGGTCGAGCGTCTGGGCCGTTACAGCCGGACGCTCAGCGCGGGCCTTCACATCCTGATCCCGTTCGTCGACCGAATCACCTCGCGCCTCGATCTGCGTGAGCAGGTCGTCACGTTCCAGCCTCAGCCGGTGATCACGGAGGACAACCTCGTGGTCAGCATCGACTCGGTCATCTACTTCCAGGTCACCGACCCGAAGGCCGCCACCTACGAGATCCAGAACTACATCTGGGGTGTCGAGCAACTGACCGTGACGACCTTGCGCAACGTCGTCGGCAGCATGGACCTCGAGGCGACTCTGACCTCCCGCGACCAGATCAACAGCCAGCTGCGCGGAGTGCTTGACGAGGCCACCGGCAAGTGGGGGATCCGCGTGAACCGCGTGGAACTCAAGGCGATCGACCCGCCGCCCAGCGTCCAGGAGTCCATGGAGAAGCAGATGCGCGCCGAGCGCGACCGCCGCGCGGCCATCCTGACCGCAGAGGGCATCAAGCAGTCGCAGATCCTGACCGCTCAAGGTGAGCAGCAGGCAGCGATCCTTGAGGCAGAAGGCGCCAAGCAGGCTGCGGTCCTGCGCGCCACCGGTGAAGCCGAAGCCATCCAGAAGGTCTTCGACGCCATCCACGCCGCCGACCCCGACCCGAAGCTGCTGGCCTACCAGTACCTGCAGGCCCTGCCCGAGATCGCCAAGGGCGAGTCGAACAAGGTGTGGGTCGTGCCGGCGGAGTTGACCGGCGCTCTGGAGAGTTTCGCGTCCGCGTTCGGCCCGAAGAACCCACAGGCCTGACCGGGGTCCTGATCCAGATCCGGTTTGTGACGTTGTTGCAGCTGTTCAGGCCCGCCTGTCGTGTTGTTGCTGGTTTGTCGCCCTGAAACCAGCAACAACGCGACACTCCCGGGCCGCGGTCGTAAACAACGCAACAACGCAAGGCGGCTGGTGGCCGGTTAGCCTCCCGCCGCCAGCGTGTAGCCCTCGAAGAACTTCCACATCAACCGCGACGCGTTGACCGTCTGCGTTGTCTTGCCCAACGACTCCTCAATAGCGTCGGCGATCAACGGCGTGGTGCCCGGCCATGTGTGACCGCCACCGCGCACCCGGTAGTAGTCGACGTCGGCCCCCGCCTCGCAACCCGTCCACTGCTCGAAGCGCACATCCTTGCCTATGCTCTGCCTGTTCTGCTGCGTGCAACCGTTGTGTTGGGCCCACTTACCCATCGCGGCTGGCACCGCAGGCAGCGTGACCGGCTCCCCCTGCGGCTGACCACCTTCAAAGGGAACGATCGGGTCCTTGGTCCCGTGGAAGTAGATGATCGGCGCTGGGGGAGCCTCATCACATCGTGGGCGGTAGAGGGTCAACGCGACTCCACCGAAGGCGGCGAACTTCCTGTCCTGGGCGCATGCCAGCGCGAACGTCATCGCTGAACCCATCGACATCCCCGAGGCGTAGACACGCGACGGGTCGGTGCACGGAACCGCCGCCCCGACGGCTCGCAGGTACTCGGCGTCGCGGCCGTTTGGCCGGAAGTCCCATCGGCCCCCGATCGCCTCCGGTACCACGAGCAGGAACCGGCCCTCCTCGGCGACCTGGTCGAAGCCGGTCAGAAGCAGCTGCTGCTGGGCGTTGGAACCCCGGCCGTGGAAGGTGAAAACCGCCGGTGAGGGGTTCACGAAGTCGCGGGGGACATGCAGCAGGAACGAACGGTCGCCCACCTGCACCTGCCGAGTACCGGGTGGACCCGGATCGCAAGGAGCAGGTGCACTCGGGGCAGCGGTCGAACCACCTGAGGCACAACCAGCCAGCACCAGGCCGACCACCAGCAACATGACGCGCTTCACCGGGCCAGTCTGACCCATTGGGCACAGCGCGCATCCCCTGGGAGTAAACCCCGCTGCACGCTCGCCGGAGGATGTGGTTGCCTTGGATCCATGTCGAACGTGGCCATGTACGTGACCGGGTTACCGCCTGGTCTGCGGCTGACACAGTTGGAAGAGACGCACAACCCGGCCTTGACGGCGTTGGTGTTCGCACTTGAGATGAAGTCGTTCGGGCGCTCGGAGACCAACGAGGCCGAGACCCTGGGCACGTTGCGTTCGTCGGAGTTGCACGGAGCCCGGGGCACGGCAGGCATCTGGAGCGGCGAGCGGCTCGAGGCGGCGATGCTGGCCTACGACGGCCTGGCCCACGAGCGCGGGATGTACCTCGACCTGTTCGTTCACCCAGAGGCGAGCAGGCGGGCCGAGATCACCACCTCACTGCTGGCAGCAGCCGAACGCTATGCCAAGGAGTTCGAAGTCCCACCTGACTCTTTCGTGAAAGTGGAGAGCTTCGGTGGCGATACCGACGTCGAGTCGGCTCTGGACGACCGGGGCTACGAACGCCACCGCGTCTACCTGCGCATGCGCACCGACTTCGAAGCGCCCTTGGGCGATGTGCCGCTGGCGCCCGGCCTGAGTGTGCGCGGCATGCGAGATGACGACTGGGAGGTGATCCACGCGGTGACCACCGAGTCGTTCCTCGACCACTACGACGCGCACCCGCTGCCGCTGGAGGTCTTCCGAAAGGACATGATGCGCGACACGACCGATTTCGACCGGTGGCGCTTGGTTTTCGACGGCGATCAATGTGTTGGGCTGAGCATCGGGAGCAAGAGGTACGCACCGTTCAAGTTGGGCTATGTGGAGACCTTGGGTGTCCTGCGTGATTACAGGGGCAGGGGGATCGCAACGTACTTGTTGAACGACGCCTTCAAACGCGATCGTGCGGCTGGATTCACGGGCACCTCCCTGCACTGTGACGCGACCAACCCAACCGGTGCGACCAGGCTCTACGAGGCGGTCGGAATGCGTCGGGATCAGGAATACAACGCATGGCGAACACCCATTTAAGTCGTTTACGTTGCCTAAAGCGTCGGTTACGAACACAATGCACAAGTGACCCGTGACCCTAAGATCGACGCCCAATTGCGCCATGTCGTGGACAACCTCGTCAACCACACCTCGGGGGCCTTCACCCGTGAACAACTCAACGACCTCGTTGAGGAGATCTATGAGGAGATGTCCACGGCGGCTTCCGTACAGACCTTCGTCCCGGTGATGGTCGGCCGGGCCGCTCTGTCCAGGCTGAGTCTGGATGAGGATGAGGCCAAAGCGAACTTGCAGACGATGCCCGAGGTGCTCATCCTGTGCCAGGACAACGTGGGCCGCTCCCAAGCCGCCGCTGCGCTTATCCGCCACTACGCACCGGGGCGGCTGAACGTCGTCTCCGCGGGCGTGGCTCCCAAGGGACATGTGCTTGAGGAAGTCACGAACGGTCTGGCCGAGCGCGGACTGCTGCTCACCGACCCACCGGCGAAGTTCTCCCCCGACATGCTGGCGGCAGCCGAACACCTGCTCGTGATCGGCCACTTGGAGACGACGCTGCCCGACAAAGCCGGACTGGACCGGCACCACTGGTCGGATGTGCCGCACATCGAGGGCCTGTCAGGCGATGAGATCAACGAGGTGCTCGAGGATCTTGACGGGCGCATCCAGGCGCTGCTCGACGAATGGCTGCCCGATCTGACGATCGAGGAGTCCGTGATGTCCCCCGCTTCCGAAGCGGTCTGAACTTCAGTTGGTGCCGGTGGGCACCCAGTCGAACGTCCGCGTGACCGCTTGACGCCAGCGGTCGAACAGCCACTCGCGGTCGCCGGGAGACATCTGCGGCTCCCAGCGCTTACCCTCGGCCCAGTTGGTCCGGATCGCCGACTCATCGGCCCAGAACCCCACGGCCAGCCCCGCGGCGTAGGCAGCTCCCAGAGCAGTGGTCTGAATGGTCTTCGGCCGGATGACGGGCACGCCGAGGATGTCCGCCTGGAACTGCATCAGCAGTTCGTTGACCACCATTCCGCCGTCGGCCTTCAACGTCGTGAGTTTGACTCCGCTGTCGGCCTCCATGGCCTCGATCACTTCGCGTGACTGGAAGGCCGCTGCCTCCAATGCCGCCCTGGCGATGTGGCCCTTGTTGATGAACCTCGTCAGGCCCACGATCGCTCCACGGGCATCGCCACGCCAATAGGGCGCGAACAACCCGCTGAACGCAGGCACGAAGTAGCAGTCCCCGTTGTCGGCAACGCCAGCAGCCAGCGACTCGATCTCGGAGGAGTCGCTCACCATCCCGAGGTTGTCCCGCAGCCATTGCACGAGGCTGCCAGTGACCGCGATCGACCCTTCGAGGGCATACACCGCGGGCGCTTGACCGATCTTGTAGCAGACCGTGGTCAGCAGACCGTTGCTGCTCAGCACCTTCTCCGTGCCGGTGTTGAGCAGCAAGAAGTTACCTGTGCCGTAGGTGTTCTTCGCCTCTCCCGGGTTCAGGCAGGCTTGCCCGAACGTCGCAGCCTGCTGGTCGCCGAGGATTCCAGCGATCGGGACGCCTCTCATTGAGGCAGGGCTCATCACCTGGCCGTAGACCTCCGAGGAGCTGCGGATCTCAGGCAGCATCGACATCGGTACACCCATGGCAGCGACGAGTTCGGGGTCCCACTGCAGGGTCTCGAGATCCATCATCAGGGTGCGCGAGGCGTTCGTGGGGTCGGTGGCGTGGACCTGCCCATTGGTCAGGTTCCAGAGCAGCCACGTGTCGATGGTTCCCATCAGAAGGTCGCCGGCCTCCGCCGCGGATCGCGCGCCGGGGACGTTGTCGAGGATCCAGCGGACCTTCGGGCCCGAGAAGTACGTGGCCAGCGGCAGGCCGGTGGTAGTGCGGAAGCGCTCTTCCCCGACCGTGTTGGCCAACTCGTCACAGATCCCTTGAGTCCTCGTGTCCTGCCACACGATCGCGTTGTAGACGGGAAGTCCCGAGGTCTTGTTCCAGACGATCGTGGTCTCGCGCTGCTGTGTGATGCCCACGGCTTCGATGCTGCGCAGCGACAGATTCGCCTTGGCAAGGGTCGCGCCCATAACCTCACGGGTGTTGTGCCAGATCTCCATCGGGTCGTGCTCGACCCAGCCCGCCTTGGGGAAGATCTGCTCGTGTTCCTGCTGATCCATGGCCAGAGGGGTACCGGCTTCATCGAAGATGATCGCGCGGCTGGATGTCGTGCCCTGGTCGATTGCCATGATTACCATCGGGTGAACCTCCGCTGAAAACAGTGTGCTCAAACCTACCCACGCAGCCCACGGTTTCGCCCATCCACAGTTCTGCCCGTTCGAGGGTTCCGTCATGTCCGACCCCGGAGGTAGGTTGCTGGTGAGTCGAGGGAGAGGACACGCAAATGCGTTACCCACACGGGCTGTTCGGATGGGTCGACCTGATGACCAGGGACCCTGCCACAGCAATCACCTTCTACGAGGGACTGTTCGGCTGGACCCATATCGATCAGCCCACGCCCATGGGACCGCCCTACACCCAGTTCTTCAAGGACGGCCAGCTGGTGTGCGGGCTCAGCCCGATGATGCCGGGCGTGCCGGAGGAGGTCGGCGCCTACTGGAGTTCGTACGTGCTCGTCGAGGATGCCGATGCCGTCGCGGCCAAGGTCGAGGCCGCGGGGGGGCAGGTCCAGATGCCAGTCATGCAGGTCATGGACCAGGGCCGCATGGCGATGTTCAGTGATCCCACGGGGGCCAGCGTGGGCGTGTGGGAGCCGGGCACACACCAGGGCGCAGACATGTTCAACAAGCCGGGTTCTTTGACCTGGAACGAGTTGCAGACCAGGGACATCGACGCCGCCCTGCCGTTCTATGCCGATGTCTTCGGCTGGGAATGGGCAGACGGCCCGGACGAGGGCTACCACGTCGCGAACCTGCTCGCCAAGCCCGAGGACGACAAGTCCAACGCCGGAGCGATGAGCACGCCACCGGGGGTCCCGGACGAGGCTCCCAATGTCTGGCTGGTCTACTTCGCCGTCGACGACTGCGACACTTCGATGGCCGCGGCCCAAGAACTGGGTGGGCAGGTGTTCCTGCCTGCTATGCAAATGGGCCCTGGTCGGTTCGGAGGGCTGATGGACCCGACAGGCGGCATGTTCCTGGTCGGCTCGTTCGGCGGCTAGTTCGTCGGGCTCACCGGTAGCGTGGGCTCATGCTGCATCCCCCAGGAATGTTCGGTTGGGTCGATACGTTCACATCCAACCCCGAGCGGGCGACGACGTTCTACACAGCGCTGTTCGGCTGGGATGTCTACGACCGCACGGACGACATGGGAGCGCACTACTTCCAGTTCTTCCTCGACGGTCAACTCGTTGCGGGGATGAGTTCGATGCCGCCGGAGATGTCCGCCGAAGGCCTGCTGCCGCAGTGGGTCTCCTACGTGATGGTCGAGGACGCGGATGCGACCTGTGCTGCGGTGCGGGCTGCCGGTGGTCAGGTGATGATGGCGCCGATGGACGTCACCGACCAGGGTCGGCTGGCCAACATCATGGACCCGTCCGGCGGCATGGTCGGTGTGTGGCAGCCCTACCAGCACGAGGGGGCCGACGTGTTCAACGTTGCGGGTTCGCTGACCTGGAACGAGCTACAGACCCGCGACCTTGACGCCGCGCTGCCTTTCTACACGCAGGTGTTCGGCTGGCGATGGACCGAGGGCAGCGCACCGGGGTACAAGGTCGCCATGCTCGATTCGAAACCGGGCGACGACAAGACCAACGCCGGCGCCGAGGACATGCCCGCGTACGTGCCCGAGGAGGTCCCAGCGGTCTGGTTGGTCTACTTCGCGGTCGAGGATGCGGTCGGCACCGCGGAGGATGCCTTGGCTCTCGGGGGAAAGGTGTTCATGAAGCCGTCCTCCGACGAGCGCTCGGTGACCGCCGGGATCCTCGACCCCAACGGTGGCCGTTTTATGGTCGTCAGCCCTGCGTGAAGGAAGCCCTAGTCTGATGTATCGCGCACAAACGGCTGGCGCAGCCGGGACTTATTTCTCCTAAGTGGTTCTTGGGATTCCTGAGGCAATCGGTGAAAGCCCACGCCCGGGCGCGAGCTCTGAGTTGCGCAGCAGAGCACCCTCCGCTGCCCCTCGATCCGAGGAATGCACTAAGGCGCGGAGGGCTCCTCGGGGTCCACCTCGAGCCGATAGCCCACACCCGGAACCGTGATGAGATACCGCGGCTCGGAGGGGTTGGGCTCGAGTTTGGCCCGCAATTGAGCGAGGTAGACGCGCAGATAGTGTCCCTGACTTGGCACATTCGGGCCTCGCAGATCGTCCAGCAACTCCTGTCTGCCGACCACCTTTCCGGGGTTGGCGGCTAGTAACTCGAGCAGGCGCCACTCCGTGGGCGTCAGGCGCACCTGCGCATCTCCACGCGTCACCCGTCGACGAGGCAGGTCGATGATGAAATCAGCGGTCGTCAGGACCGGAGCCACGGCTTGCGTAGTCCCTCGGCGGTGTGCGGCCCGAAGTCGAGCCAGCAATTCGTCCATCCCGAAGGGTTTGGTGACGTAGTCGTCGGCTCCGGCGTCGAGGGCGCGCACCTTCTCGGCGGCGCTACTCCTGGCAGACAGGACTACGACTGGGACTCGCGACCACCCGCGCACGGCGGCGAGCACCTCTAGCCCGTCCATGTCTGGCAGCCCGAGGTCCAGAACAATCAGGTCAGGGTGCTCGTGAGCAACGGCGTCGAGAGCACCGCGGCCGGACTGAGCCCAAACCGACTCGTCACCGCGGGCTCGAAGCGTGATCATCAGGGCGCGTGCCAGGGCAGCCTCATCCTCGACGATCAGGACCTTCATGTCATACCGCCGGATGAAGGCAACCTGAAGATCATGGTCAATCCTCCTCCAGGTGTGTCCTCGGCCTCAAGGTGACCTCCGCACGCCTCAACCAACCCGCGTGCCACGGCAAGACCGAGACCGACCCCCTGCGTACCGGGGGAATCACCGAACCGCTGGAAAGGCTGGAAGATGCTCTCTCGTTCACTCTCCTGGACCCCGGGGCCGACGTCGATGACCCGCATCATGACCTCGTCGCCGGAACGTTCAGCGGTGACCCGGACCTGTTGTTCCGGCGGACTGAAACGCACTGCGTTCTCGATGACATTGGCGACGGCGCGTTCGAGCAGGCCCTCATCCACCCACACCGGCGGCAGGTCCAGCGGGATGCTGACGGACAGCCGATCTGGGAGGACTGCTCTGGACGCCACGGCCACCAGGTCCGGCAGCCACACCTCCGCCTGGATAGCCGTCACCGCTCCCGCATCGAGTCTGCTCATGTCAAGAAGGTTGTCGATCAGGGCCTGCAACCGCTCTGTGGAGTCCTCCACCGTGGCAAGCAGTTGCTCCCTGTCTTCGTCGCACAGCACGTGCTCCTGTGAACGAAGCGCGGTGATCGCCGCCTTGGAACCCGCCAGAGGCGTCCGCAGGTCGTGGCTGACCGCTGCAAGCAATGCCGTCCTGATGCGGGTGCGCTCGCGCTCCTGCCGTGCAGACCGTGCCTCTGAACGAAGCCGATCCCGCTCGATGAGTCCCTCCGCCTGCAGGGCCACGGCCGTCAGGACCCTCATGTCGGCCGCCTCCAGTGAGGGTCCAGCGACGGCCATCTCGAGTTCGTCACTGATGGGGATCTCCGTGATGATGCCATCGTCAGGTACGTGGCCCATGGACTCCCGCACTCGCCAGCGACGGTCTCGTTCTCTGCGCTCCCGAAGGGCGACGTAGCTCAAAGAGAACGACTCCTGGAGTTGCTCCAACAGTGCCGTGATCGCGTGTTCCCCCCGAAGAATCGTCCCCGACAAGGTGCTCAATGTGTCGGCCTCGGCTCGCGCCCGGGCCGCCTCGCGTGTGCGTCTCGCGGAGATGTCCACGACGCGGGCGGCAGCGACAGCGACCGCGACCAGCACTATGAGTGCCACGACGTTTATCGGGCTGCTCACCTTCCAGGTTCCGTAGGGGGGGATGAACTGATAGTCCACGATGATGACCGCGACCGCCGAAGCGACCAATGCGGGTCGCAGGCCGCCTGCCAGCGCCGACGCCAGCACGACAGCGAGGAACAGCATCATCGCCACGGGTAGCGTCGCAGACCGGTCCCACTGCAGAAGCAGCAACGCCAGCAGCGGCACCCCCAGCAGTGCAATCACCCATCCCAACAGCTTGCGTTGGCGCGGCAGGAGGTCCACACCCTCGCCATGGCGCCACCCCCCGGTGCGCTCGTGCGTCACGATGTGGACGTCGATCTCACCTGAGTCCCGCACGACGACCGGCCCGATGCCCGGGGACAGAAGGGTTGCGAATCGATTGCGGCGCGGAGCCCCGAGCACTATCTGAGTGGCGTTGACCCCACGGGCGAATTCCAGGATCGACTCCGCGATGTTGGATCCCGCAACCATGTGAAATGACCCACCGAGCTCGTCCACCAGCCGGCGCTGTCTGGCCAGCGTCTCGGGTGAGCCACCGCTGAGGCCATCGGTCGACGTCACATGAAGGGCCAGGAGTTCTCCGCCGATCGCCCGCTGCGTGATGCGTGCCCCCCGTCGGAGCAGGGTCTGACCCTCCGCGCCGCCAGTGAGCGCCACGACCACGCGTTCGCGCGTCGGCCACGGCTGTTCGATGTCGTTCTGCTCCCGGTACAGCTCGAGCGCCTGATCGACCCGGTCAGCAGTCCACAACAACGCCAGTTCCCGCAGCGCGGTCAGGTTGCCCACCCGGAAGTAGTTCGTCAGCGCCGCGTCGACCTTCTCCGGCTTGTAAACGTTGCCGTGCGCCATCCGGCGCCGCAGCGCCTCCGGGCTCATGTCGACGAGTTCGATCTGGTCGGCGCGTCGGACCACGTCGTCGGGCACGGTCTCTGCCTGCGTGATGCCAGTGATGCTGTAGACGACGTCGTTCAAGGACTCCAGATGCTGGATGTTCACCGTCGTGATGACATCGATGCCAGCCTCCAGCAATTCCTCGACGTCCTGCCACCGCTTCTCGTTGCGACAACCAGGCGCGTTCGTGTGGGCCAGTTCGTCGACCAGCGCCACCCCGGGCTTGCGCGAGAGGACACCGTCCACATCCATGTCCGTGAGAACGGACCCCCGGTGTTCGAGAATGTGTCGAGGCACCGTCTCGAGGTCGCCGATCGCCTCGGCCGTCATCAGCCTGTCATGGGTCTCGACGAACCCCACCACCACGTCAGATCCGCGCCTCGCGCGCCGGTTGCCCTCGTTCAGCATCGCGAACGTCTTGCCCACCCCGGGGGCGGCCCCCAGGTAGACCCGTAAGGCCCCTCGTCTGGAGACCGGCGGTTGCGTCACATCGGTCATTGTGCCCGTTCGAGTGAGAGGTTGAGCTCGAGCACGTTGACCGACGGCTCCCCCAGAAAACCGAAGCCGGCTTCTTCGGTAGCCCGATCGACCAATTCCCGCACCCGATCCTCGGACAGTCCACGGGTACGAGCCACACGGGACACCTGTAGCGCGGCATACTCCGGTGAGATGGCCGGGTCGAGTCCCGAGGCCGACGCCGTGACCGCATCCGGCGGCACCTGCTCCACGCCGACCCCTTCTCGTGCGGCCACTTCAGCCTGACGAGTAGCGATCTGCGACACGAGATCCGGATTGTTCGGACCGAGGTTCGTCCCGCCGCTGGCCATGGGGTCGTACTCGGACGCAGACGGGCGCGGGATGAACCATTCGTCGCCTGCGAACGACTGGCCGAGCAGGGAAGACCCCACCACCACCCCATCGACCTTCACGAGACTCCCGTTCGCCGCTGCGGACATCACCTTGCCGACGGCGACTCCCGCGAGCGGATAGAGCACGCCCACGACGATGGTGAACACCACCATCAGCCGCAGGCCCGCCCAGCACTGTCGCACGATGTTCATTGGTCTCCTCACATCCCTGGCAGCAGGCTTACGATCATGTCGATCACCTTGATCCCGACGAAGGGAGCGATGATGCCCCCCAGTCCGTAGGTCAGCAGGTTGCGTCGCAGGAGGTTCTCCGCGCTCGTCGGGGAGAAGCGCACACCCCGCAAGGCCAAGGGAATCAGCGCCACGATGATCAAGGCGTTGAAGATCACCGCGGAAAGGATCGCTGACTCTGGGCTGGACAGACCCATGATGTTCAGGCGGTCCAGTTGCGGGTAGGCCAGTACGAACATGGCGGGCAGAATCGCAAAGTACTTGGCCAGGTCGTTCGCGATGGAGAAAGTGGTCAGCGCCCCTCGGGTGACGAGCAGTTGCTTGCCGATCTCCACAATCTCGATGAGTTTCGTCGGATTGCTGTCGAGGTCGACCATGTTTCCGGCCTCCTTGGCCGCCGACGTCCCGGTGTTCATCGCCACCCCGACGTCTGCCTGTGCCAGCGCCGGAGCATCGTTGGTGCCGTCCCCGGTCATGGCAACCATCCGGCCGGCAGCCTGTTCGTTGCGGATGAGTGCGAGTTTGTCTTCCGGCTTCGCTTCGGCCAGGAAGTCGTCGACACCCGCCTCACTGGCGATGGCACGTGCCGTCATCGGGTTGTCACCAGTGATCATCACCGTACGGATGCCCATGGACCGCAGCTGATCGAAGCGCTCTCGCATCCCCTCCTTCACGACATCCTTGAGGTTGATCACCCCGAGCGGTCGCGCCGGCTCATCGCCCAGCCGCTCAGCCACGACCAAGGGTGTGCCACCCGCGGCGCTGACCGCGTCTACGGTCTCTGCCAGGTCGGCTCCGGCGTGCCCGTTGTTGTCGCGCACCCATCTGATGACTGCGGCTGCCGCCCCTTTTCGGATCTCATGAACCTGTCCCTCCACAGGGATGTCGACCCCCGACATCCGGGTACGGGCCGAGAACTCGGTGAACGTGGCTTGGGCGATCTCCTGACGTACCCGCAGGTCGTGCCTCTCCTTGGCGAGGACCACGACGGAGCGCCCTTCGGGCGTCTCGTCTGCCAGGCTGCTCAGCTGCGCCGCCTCGGCGAGTTCGCGCTCGGAGATCCCCGCTACTGGGATGAACTCTGCGGCCTGCCGGTTGCCCAGTGTGATGGTTCCGGTCTTGTCCAGAAGCAGGACATCCACATCGCCCGCGGCCTCCACGGCGCGCCCGGAAGTGGCCAGGACGTTGCGCTGAACGAGACGGTCCATGCCCGCGATCCCGATCGCCGACAGCAAGGCTCCGATGGTAGTGGGGATCAGGCACACGAGTAGCGCGACGAGCACCAGCAACGGCTGCTTGGCCTCGGAATAGACGGCGAACGGCTGCAAGGTCACGACGGCCAGCAGGAAGATGATCGTGAGCGCTGACAGAAGCAGGTTCAGCGCGATCTCGTTCGGGGTCTTCTGCCGGGCTGATCCCTCCACCAACGCGATCATCCGGTCCAGAAAAGTCTGGCCGGGGGCCGCGGTGATCCGCACGACGATCCGGTCCGAGAGCACCTTGGTGCCACCGGTCACTGCGCTGCGGTCCCCACCCGACTCACGGATCACCGGGGCGGATTCGCCGGTGATTGCCGACTCGTCCACCGACGCCACACCCTCCACGACGTCACCGTCACCGGGGATGACCTCACCGGCCTCGACAACCACGTGGTCCCCGATGTTGAGATGGGAGCCAGGGATGCGTTCCTCCTGCCCGTCCGGATGCAGTCTGCGGGCGATGGCATCCTTGCGGGCGTTGCGCAGACTCTCGGCCTGCGCACGACCCCTGCCCTCTGCCACTGCTTCGGCGAGCGTGCCGAACAGAACGGTCGCCCACAACCAGACTGCGACCGCCCATGCGAAGACCGAGGGGTCCTGGATCGCCAGCACGGTGGTGACCAGCGCGCCGACCCAGACCACGAACATCACCGGTGTGCGGATCACCTCGCGCGGATCCAGTTTCCGCACCGCTTGTGGCAGGTTGCGCATCAACTGGCCCGCGTCGAAGAACGCCCGGCTCGAGGTAGTAGTGGTGGAACTCATAGCAGCGCCTCCGCCACGGGTCCGAGAGCGAGCGCCGGAACATACGTGAGTCCGGCGATGAAGAGAACGACGACGACCAGCAGCCCGACGAACAGGCCGGTGTCGGTGGGCAACGTCCCCGGGCCGGGTTCCTTGCGCGGTTGCTTGGCCAGTGCACCCGCCAACCCGATCACGAGCAGCATTGGGAGGAACCGGGCCAGCAGCATCACCAGGCCCAGCAC
The DNA here is from genome assembly GCA_963818505.1 of uncultured Actinomycetota bacterium. Classification (GTDB taxonomy): domain Bacteria; phylum Actinomycetota; class Actinomycetes; order S36-B12; family UBA10799; genus JADKAV01. Next base: position 781,527 of record CAWFSJ010000005.1, on the reverse strand, counting down.
GGTGTTCTGGTACGTCGTGGCCGCGCCGAAACTGGCGAAGGCCGAGCCGTTGTTGTTGGCCGCCGACGCATACGCGTACAAGGCCCCGGACAGCCCGTGCGGACCCTCCTGAGTGATCGATTCGGCCGGACCGGGCACCACTGCGGTGATTCCCGCCCCGACCAGCAGAAGCAGGGGCGTGGTGAGGATGTAGAGCGCCACCATGGTCACCTCACGGCGCCCGATCCGCTTCCCGTAGATCTCCGGCGTGCGCCCGACCATCAATCCGGCCAGGAAAACTGTCAGCACGGACATGACCAGGATGCCGTACAGACCACTGCCGACCCCGCCGGGCGACACCTCGCCCAGCATCATGTTGAGCAATGCGACGCCGCCGCCGGCCGCGGTGAAGGAGTCGTGCACGGAGTTCACGGCACCTGTGCTCGTCCCGGTCGTGGAGGCTGCGAACAGCGCTGACGTGGAGAGTCCGAAGCGTGTCTCCTTGCCCTCCATCGCCGCTCCTGCCAACTGGGGAGCCGCGCCGTTGCCGGCGAGTTCGGCCCAGGTGATCAGCGCCACGCTGGCCAGCCAGAGCACGCCCATCGCCGACAGGATGGCGACCCCCTGGCGCTTGTTTCCCAGCACGATCCCCATGGCGCGGGGCAGGGAGAACGGGATCACCAGCAGCAAGAAGATCTGCAGGAAGTTCGTCTGGGTGGTTGGGTTCTCGAACGGGTGCGCGGAGTTGGCGTTGAAGAACCCTCCGCCGTTCGTGCCCAGTTGCTTGATCGCCTCCTGGGTGGCGACCGGGCCCCCCGGGATGGTCTGACCGGCACCCTGCAAGGTGGTTGCCACAACCGGGTCGTTCAGGTTCTGCACAACCCCACCGATCATCAGCAATACCGCTGCCACGGCAGCCAAGGGCAGCAGGAGCCGGAACACTATCCGCGTCATGTCCACCCAGAAGTTCCCGACTTCATCGGCGCCAGAGGCGGCGAACCCGCGCAGAAGCACGAAGGCCACCGCGATTCCGACCGCCGCGGACACGAAGTTCTGCACGCTCAAGCCGCCCATCTGCGCGAGGTAGCCCAACGTCGACTCACCGGAGTACCACTGCCAGTTGGTGTTCGTGACGAAACTCGCGGCAGTGTTGAAGGCCCCCTCGGGCGGCACCGCCGGCATTGCGACACTCAGGGGGAGGTATGCCTGTAGTCGCAACAACGCGTACAGCAGCAGGAAACCCACCGCGGAGAACGCAAGGACGGACACGGCGTACGTGGACCAGGGTTGCCGCGACGCAGGGTTCACTCCGACAAGGCGGTATACCCCCCTTTCCACAACGAGGTCCCGGGAACCGGTCAGGACCTTGGCGATGTAGGTCCCCAGCGGCCACTGCACAAGCAGCAGCACCGCGATGAGCAGCGTGAGTTGCGCCGCCGCGGCCATCAGAAGCGCTCCGGGAACAGCAAGGTGAGCACCAGGTAGACGAGTAGGCCCATGGCGAGGACCAGCGCCATGACCTCCATCGATGTCATAGCCGTTCGACCCCCTTGAGCACGAGGAACACGAACGCGAACACGGCCAGCGTGAGCAGGATGTAGGCGATGTCGGGCATTTCCCTCCCTTTCCTCCCCCATGACGCACCGTGAAAGGGTCGGTCCACCACCGTCATGACGCTTTCCTGACGGGGGGACCCGGACTCCTGACGCCCTCCGGACTTCGCGTACGCAGTCCGTTAACTGTCGCCAACTCGGTTGACCTCTTGGTCTGTTCCGTGCGGGGATGGATTCATGACCCCCTGGCGTCACAGAGTCGCTTCCGCAGTCGCCGCTTCCGCGGTCCTGTTCTCCGGACAGGCGACAGCGGCGACCGCCACGCCGGTAGCTGCGTCCCAGGATGCTCGACAGGGGCTGCGGGCAGCCACGAACATCGCCGCACAGACCTACCGGCAGCAGCGCCGGGCCATCCTGAACAGATACCGCCAGGCTTCCCGAGCGGCGCACGAGCAGCTCCAGAGCGCGATGCTTGAGGTTCGCACCGCCGACCAGCGCCAAGCGGCCTTGCGGGCCTACCGCGAACAGACCATGGACGTCAGGGCGGAGGCCCACCTCGCGATGCTGGAGGCCCGTGGCCAATTCCGCACCGCGGCGCAGGAGGCCCGACGGCAGTTCGGTGCCGAGGCCCAACCGTCCTCGTTAGAGGTTGTCGGCCTGGTTAGCGAATCCACGCGTGGTTTCGCTAACCAACAGCACAACCTCTAACCAACCGCTCCGGGGACGGCAGGCGGGTCGGCTGGCGCAGCGTTCTCAGCAGGGGGTCGCCTGCGGAGCCAGCAAGTCTGAGACCACCCGGCCGATGTCGTCGTCCTCCAGCAGGAAGCCGTCGTGGCCGAACGGGGACTCCACCACGTCGAGTTCCACGCCCAACTCATCGGCGATCTGCTGCTGCAGGTACAGCGGGTACAACCGGTCCGAGGTGATCCCCACGACCCGCGTCGGCACTTCCACATCCCGCAGTGCACCGAGCCCACGCCCGCGGTACACGTCGTGCAACGCCATGGCATCCGAGAGCGCAACGTAGGTGGCGGGGTCGAAGCGCCGCTGCAGTTTCTGGGCCTGGTGATCGAGGTAGGACTGCACTGCGAAGCGGCCGTCGGCCAAGGCGTTCTCACCCAACTGGTGGTCACGACCGAAGCGAGCGGCCAACTCACGCTCCGTGCGATAGGTCAGGTGGGCGATGCGCCGCGCGATCCCCATGCCGTTCAAGGGCGACCGGCCGGTGCCGTGGTAGTCGCCGCCCTGCCAGTGGGGGTCGGCCTTGATCGCGTCAATCTGTACGTTCTGAGTGGCGATCTGATCGGCGGTCGCAGACGCCGAGGTCGCCATCACCAGGGCCGTTCCCACCCGTCCGGGATGTTGCACGATCCACTCAAGGGTCCGCATACCGCCCATTGACCCACCCATGACGGCCGTGAAATGGTCGATCCCCAGAGCGTCGGCCAACGCCACCTCCACCGCGACCTGATCGCGGATGGTGATGCGTGGCCAGCGGGAGCCGTAGGCGCGGCCGTCCGGGGCGATACTCGACGGTCCGGTAGTGCCCTGACACCCGCCGAGCACATTGGACGACAGCACGAACCAACGCCTCGTGTCGATGGCTTTGCCAGGGCCAATAAGTTCGTCCCACCAGCCTGCAGTGGGCTGGCCCGGACCGGCGGGCCCGGCAGCGTGGGCGTCCCCGGTCAATGCGTGCTGAACCAGGACCGCGTTGTTGCCGGTGTAGGTCCCCCACGTCTCGTAGGCGACACGCACCTCCGGCAGAGGCCCTGCGAGTTCGAGCTGCATTGCGCCGAGGTCGACAAAACGTCGCCCAGCTGCAAGATCTCCCTCGTGCCATCCACCGGAGGTGCTCATCGATCAGGCCTCTTTCGCTGCCCGGAAGCCGGCGTCGAGGTCGGCGAGGATGTCGTTGATGTTCTCGATCCCGACTGCCAGACGCACCAGGCCAGGGGTCACACCCGCGGCTACTTGCTCCTCCGGGGAGAGCTGCGAATGGGTGGTGGACGCCGGGTGGATCACCAGGCTGCGCACGTCACCGATGTTGGCCACATGGCTGTGCAGTTCCAGGCCCTCCACGAACTTCTGACCGGCCTCGACACCGCCAGCGATCTCGAAGCTGAGGACTGCACCGGTTCCCTTGGGCGCGTACTTGCGGCCCAACTCGTACCACGGGCTGACAGGCAGGCTGGCGTAGTTGACCTTCTCCACCTCGTCGCGCGTGGTGAGCCAGTCAGCAACCGCCTGCGCGTTCTGCACGTGACGCTCGATGCGCAGGCTCAGCGTCTCGAGTCCCTGAGACAGCAGCCATGCGTTGAACGGCGCCACCGCAGAACCCAGGTCGCGCAGCAACTGCACGCGGGCCTTGAGGATGAAGGACAGGTTCGCACCGAACTGCGAGCCCACGCCGAGGTCCCGGGCGTACACCAGACCGTGGTAGCTCGGGTCGGGCTCGTTGTAGTTCGGGAAGCGCTGCGGGTACTGCGCATAGTCGAACGTGCCGCCGTCCACGATCACGCCGGCGACGGCCGTGCCGTGTCCGCCGATGTACTTGGTCGCCGAGTGGACGACCACGTCGGCGCCCCACTTCAACGGCTGGATCAGGTAGGGGGTGGCCACCGTGTTGTCCACGATCAGCGGCGCACCGAACTCGTGGGCGAGGGCCGCCACCGCCTCGATGTCGAGGATGTCGTTCTTCGGGTTGGAGATGGTCTCGCCGAAGAACGCCTTGGTGTTGGGCTTGATCGCAGCACGCCATGACTCGATGTCGTCGGGGTCCTCCACGAAGGACACCTCGATACCGAGCTTGGGCAGGGTGTAGTGGAACAGGTTGTACGTGCCGCCGTAGAGGCTGGGGCTGGAGACGATGTGGTCACCGGCCTCGGCCACGTTGAGGATCGCGATTGTCTCGGCGGCCTGTCCGCTGGAGACCAGCAGCGCGCCGACTCCACCTTCCAGCGCCGCGATGCGGTCCTCGACCGTGGCCTGCGTCGGGTTCATGATCCGCGTATAGATGTTGCCCAGTTCCTTGAGGGCGAACAGGTTTGCGGCGTGGGTTGTGTCGTTGAAGGTGTAACTGGTGGTCTGGTAGATCGGCAGTGCCCGCGCATTGGTGGTCTCGTCGGGTGTCTGTCCTGCGTGGATCTGCTTGGTTTCGAAGGACCAGGCGTCGCTCATTGGGTTTTCCTTTTCTGAAGATGTCGGGTCCGGTGCTGTGTGGGTTCGGCCCGGGTGCTCAACGCACCGAAAAGAAAAGCCCCGGACTCTTCGCCGGGGAACGCAGTGACGTCGCTCAGGCCCCGGCGATGAACATCATTCGACAACACATACACATCTGCCGGGAACTCATCGTCGCGAACCTCCTTCCACACGTTAGGCAGAATCTTGACATACGCCCGATACCTGCGTCGACCCCGGGTCACGGAAAGCAGGTGCTGCGCAGGCTGGCCCCGGCCCCGGGTGCGGGTCCTTCGCGGTGGTGGCGTGACCGGATCTGCAGGCTCATGGCGGGGATGTCGGGAAGTTCCTGAGGGGAAGTCGCGTGTGGGCCTAGTCGTCCTCACCGATCCCGAGACCCTCGTGGGTCCGGCTCAGGTGCTCGTACAGCTCGCGAATCTGACGGTGGGCCTCGTCGGGGGCGATCTTGCCGGCCGTCTCCAACCCGCAGATGTAGGCCACGCGGGTGGCGAACTCCTGCAGATTCGAGTCGAACGCGAGGTTCTCCGGGGTGAACTCGCCGCGGAACCGTGTGCGGGCGCCGATGAACTCGTCCTTGTCGACGGCGGTCGGTTCCTCGCCCATGTTCACCTCCGGCTCCACTCTGGACCTGTTGAACCACCCGAGCCAGTCGAACAGTCCCACGTTCGCCCTCAGATCTCCACCACGTGCAGGGCATCGCGGCCGTCCTTGTTGTCCAAAGCCACCAGCCACCTGCCGTCGGGAGTCCGGGCCAGACCCTCGGGCTTGGCCAGGTCCTTGGCCAAGGTCACGGGTTGTCCGCCCAGCGCCATGATGCATCGGTCCTTGTCACTGAGCAGCCAGATCTCAGCGTCGACAACACACACGTCGCTGACGTCCTCGAGGTCCAGCGGCCAGTGGGCCAGGGCCACCAGGTCGCCAGAGGCTGACGGATCCCAGGTGCCGGCGACGGGGCCCCCGATGCTCACCTGGCCCGGTAGACCGAACTCGACGATGGTGGCCGGCTTCTTCTCCTTGATCACGAACAGTCGGTCGGGGCCGGTGAACATGCCCTCGCCGTGGGAGTTCGGATCCTTCTTCCACGGCTTCGCCAGATCCTTCAGATCGACCCGCAGTTGCCACCAACCCGTGACAACCGACCGGTCCAGGTCCACGGCCACCACCAACGCCGGCTCCTCGCACAGGATCAGCACCGTGGATCCACGGAGGTGCTCGACCGCTTCGAACTGCCCGGTCTTCGCCGGTGCGTCGGGCAGATCCGCAACGTTGATGGTGGACCACTGGCCGGGGCCATCGGCAGCCCAGGACGCCCATGCCAGTACCGGTTCAGCATCCCCGACCAGGACCAGGCGGTCCCCCGCGAAGCATGCGCCACTGACCTCCGAGATCGGTGCATCGAACATCTGCTCAGGCTAGTTGAGGTCCCGCGGCGAAGGCGGGGTCACAACTCGAACAGGACCGTGATCGGCCCGTCGTTTGTGAAACGTACCTGCATATCGGCACCGAACCGCCCGGTGTGCACCCGCGCACCGGTAGCACGCAACGCCTCCACGAACGCGTCCACGAGCGGTTCGGCCACTGGGCGCGGCGCTGCAGCGTCCCAGGTCGGACGCCGGCCTTTGCCGGTGTTTGCGTAGAGCGTGAACTGGCTGATCACCAACAGCGGCAGGCCGACATCGGAGGCCGACAGTTCGGCGGGCCCGCCCGGCGGTACGCAGATCTGCGGCAATCGATCACGGTCGAACAGCCGTGCACCCCAGACCTTCGCCGCCAATCGGGCTGCCAGTTGTGCGTCGTCGGTGTGAGTGACGCCGACCAGCACGACCAGGCCGGGACCGTCGAACGATCCGATGATCTCGCCCTGGACGCTGACCGCCGCACCGTCCGCGCGCTGGACAAGTGCCCGCATCAGGTGCCCGGACGGCGGACCACTCGTCCCGCGATCCGGGTGGCCGTGCCGGGCAGAGTACGGATCGACCCGACCGTGTTCGAGGCCAGCACCCCCGTGAGATCGGTCGCATCGATCTGCGCCAGCGCGTCAGCTACGACAGCGTTGAAATCCACCTTCTCCAACACCCTTTCAAGGGTGACCCGCTCCACGAGGGCATCCATGTCCACCTCGCTGAGAACCATGTTCATGTCCACCCTCGACAGCAGTTCCGCTGTCGTGTGTGGGCCCACCCGGGCCAGGAATTCGGCCGCGGCCTGCGCCCTCTCATCCTGTTTGCTCTGGAACTGCGCGTCGAGGTCGGCCAGGCTTTCGTACAGCCGGCGGATCGGCTTGCCCGTGAACTCCACCGAGGAGGCAGCAGCAGTCGCTCGGTTCATCAGGTGCTCCAGCGCGGCGACCATGTCGAAGACGACGCTCTGGGCAGCCGCAGTCATCGTGGCGGTCGCGCCGGGCAGCACCGCGAGCAGTCTCGCAAGAGTCACCACCTCGCCGGGCTCGGCCTGCTCGTCGGTCCCCTCGATCAGGTGCGACCGGGTGTAGTCGGAGGCCAACCCGACCAGTCCCATGCCAAGATCCGACCAACGGTGGAACTCCTCGAAGAGGGCCCCACTCAACCCGGGACGTTGCGCCATGTCTCCATGGTGACACTGCCCTAGCTCGGGTTCGTCGTCCCCGCCTTGATGGACTCCCCCTGCTGGGCATCGACCGTGACCTCGTAGGCCGAGGCCACAGACGCATCGAGCAACGACATGAGCGACTCGACCGGGGGCGGTTGGCCCGTGCCCAATATCCGCACTGCTATCGCGTTGCCCGAGACGTTCGCGTATTCGAGTTCCCATCCGGTGCCCGCCAACCACTGCTGTGTGGCCTCGTTGGCAGCGACCTGCGAGCGCGACAGCCGCTGGTACTCCACGCTTTGCACACCCAGCGGGATCAGCAAAGCGATGAGCGCGATCCCCACCATGGTGGTGACTCGGCGGCTGTTGAGGCTGCGCAGTGCTGAGTCCGCGGTCGCATACTTGGCAGCGGCGAAGGTCAGGATGCCGGCGGCGATCATCGCGACGACGTTGGTGGCGAACAGGGTCAGTGCCTTTGCTGCCGCGGCCCATTCAGTCTCGGACGCGGTGATACCCACCACGCACATCGGGGGGACCAGTGAGATGGCGATGGCCACACCGGGGAGCACGTCGGACAGGTCGCGTCGCATCATTCCGACCGCAGCCACGACACCGACGGCCAAGGCCACCACCATGTCGACGACGCTGGGCGTGATGCGCCCGGCCACCTGCGGATTGGTCAGCACGTCGCTGGTCTCGGGCACGAACAACGCCGCCATAAGCGCACCGATGAGCGCGGCCCCAAGGGCGCCACCCACCACCCCCGCGATCGCTGCCGTCAGGCGAGCCGCCGAACTCACCACTGTTGCCAGCGCCACGCCCATGATGGGTACGCCCAACGGTGCGACGATCATCGCGCCGATGACGGTCGCGGTGGAGTCGACGATGATGCCGCCACTGGCGATGATGGCCGACAACACCAGCAGCAAACCGAAGCGCTGGAACTTGTACCGGGCCTCGCCTCGGTCGAGGAACAACAGTGTCTCGAGATCATCCACGCTCAGTCGGTCCGTGGGTCGCCCGACCAGGATGGATCCGATGCTCCATGTCTTCTCAGCCATGCCGCCCACAGTAGGTCGCATTCTTTGGCACGGCTCCTCGGCATCCGCCGTGTCTAACCTGTGTCCATGACCTTGGTGCTGTCCTCCCCATCGGGCCGCCGAGCGCTCGCGGCCAGTGTCGTGGGGTCCGGCATGGCTTTCCTGGACTCGACCATCGTGACAGTGGCAGCGCCGCATATCGCCGAAGACCTCGGCGGTGGTTTCGCTGGGATGCAGTGGGTGCTCGACGGGTACCTGCTGACACTGGGGGCACTCGTTCTGGTGGGTGGAGCACTGGGCGACCTGTTGGGCAAGCGCAGGATGTTCATCGTCGGGACGATCGGCTTCGCACTCGCCAGCGTCGCCTGCGGCCTGGCACCAGGAATCGCTGCCCTAGTGCTGGCGCGCATGGTCCAGGGAGCGTGCGCCGCGCTGCTCGTGCCCACCTCCCTGGCTCTGCTCAACTCGGAGTTCGCCGGGGCCGACCGCGGCAAGGCCATCGGAGCGTGGTCGGGTCTGTCCGGGGTCTTCACGGCGCTGGGTCCGTTCATCGGCGGCGCGTTGGTCGATGCCTTCCCGGCGGGCTGGCGCTTGGCCTTCCTGATCAACCTGCCGCTGGCCGCCTTGGCCGTCTGGCTGGCGCGATCCGCGGTGCCGGCCACACCCGGCAGTCGCACCTCGGCGCCCTTGGTCTCCCAGTTGGACCTCCTGGGTGCGGGGTTGGCGACCCTTGGTCTGGGGCTGCTCGTGGGCCCGCTCATCGAGGCGCAACGCCTGGGCGGGTTGGCCTGGGTGCTCGTGACGCTCGGCGTGACGCTTCTGGTTGCGTTCTTCGCCACGGAGTCACGCCGGGGCCGTACCCAGAAGCCGCCGCCGATGATCCCGCTGAGCCTGTTCAACATCCGCAGCTTCACCGTGGCGAACCTCGTCACCTTCGTGGTGTACGGCGCGCTGAGCGCCGCGACGTTCCTCGTGACCATCTACGTGCAGATCGTGATGGGCTACTCAGCAGTGGCGGCTGGTGCAGCCGGACTGCCCATCACCGTGATCCTTGCGCTGCTGAGCTCACGGGTGGGGGGTCTTGTCAGCCGCTGGGGGCCGCGCTGGTTCCTGACCGCCGGGCCGTTGGTGATGGCTGCCGGGTTGGGGCTCCTCTCGCGGATCGGGCCTGGCGACTCGTACTTCACGGCGCTGCTGCCTGCGATGCTGATCTTCGCGTTCGGGCTGGTGCTCGTGGTCGCCCCGGTGACGACCGCTGCGCTGCTGGAGATCGCACCGGCCCTGTCCGGGACCGCGTCCGGGGTGAACAACGCCGTGGCCAGGGTTGCCGGGCTGATCGCCATCGCTGTCCTTCCGGCTGCGGCCGGGATCGCCGCCTCCGGCGCGGGTCTGGCCGAAGGCTTCCGCACAGCTCAGCTGATCTCCGCAGGGCTATGCGTTGTCGGAGCGGGCATCGCGGCGTTCGGCTTCGTTACACGCGAAAGCGCCCCCCACCAGCAGTGAGGGGCGCTTCACGTGGCTTCAGGAAGCCAGGGCCTTTGACTTCAACTGCGCGAACTCCTCGTCAGAGATCACGCCGTCGTCGTGCAGCTTCTTCGCCTGGGCGATCTGAGCCGCCGGGTCGGTGCTGCCCGAGACCGACTTGATGTACTCGGCCTGGGCCTTTTGCATCTCCTGGGCCTGGGCCGCAGAGCGCTCGGCCATACCCTTGCCGCGCGCGATCAGGTAGATCAGACCGGTCAGCCACGGGATCGCAACCAGAGCGATGATCCACACAGCTTTCCACCAGCCGCTGAGCTTCTGGTCACGCATGAGGTCGCCGACGATGACGAACACCAGGATCAGGTACGCCATGAAGACGAAGGCAAGCAAAATGGCCTGGAATACAGAGCCGTCCATACACAGAACTCCTTGTTAGACACATGGGGCATCTGCGCCCACGGGGCAATTCTACGGAAGGGCCCAGACAAGCCACTCACCCGTAGTGGGGCAAATGGTCAGGCGTGGTTTGGGGGGTGGGCTTCTCCCGGCCCCACGGCTTGCGCCGACCCCGCGTTGGTTAGAGGTTGTGCTGTTGGTTAGCGAAACAACGCGTGGATTCGCTAACCAGGACCACAACCTCTAACGCGGGCGGTCCGGAGAGCGCCCGCCACCCACCTCACTGCTCCGGGATGAAGCCCGAATCCAGTTCCCAGGGCCGGATCGGCGAGTTCTCGATGATCCATGCCTGCAGGTCCTTGTCGGCTCCGGTGAGCACGAAGATTCCCACGAGGATGAACGCCAGCCCGATCACTCGGCGGAACCAGCCGTGCGGATCCGCAGCCCAGCCCATCCGGCGCACGAACCGCTGCCCGAGCAATGACACGACCAGCAGCGTTCCGCACAAGCCGGCCACGTATGCGCCCAGCAGCAGCATCCCGTAGCCGAACTGAGCCGGCAGCACGGTCACCACGACGTAGGCATAGAGCGGACTGCAGCTGGAGAAGACCGGGCCGAGCGCCGCACCGGTGAGGATCTGCCCGCCGAATCCCTGTCTCTGGCGGGCCTCGGCGAGCCCGGTGGTGGTCCGGGACTGCAGGGACAGCGCGGCGGAGAGCCGTTCCCATAACCCCGGGAACAGGCTGATGACGCCCAGCAGGATCAGCAGCCCGCCGCTGAAGATCGACCATGTCCGCGGCGGAATGTCGATCAAGGCGGTGGAGGCCTTCAGCAACAGCGTGAAGACCGCCACCGAGACCCCGAGCGAGGCCGTGATCACGTAGGCGCGGCGACGGTCCGAACCAGTGCCCGACACCGAGCCCCCGACGATCACGGGAAGCATCGGCAGGACGCAGGGTGCCAACGTGGTGAGGACCCCCGCAACGAACGCGCCGAGTAGCGCGAGCACTAACTCACCTGGGCGTTGATGTCATCGGCGGTGAACGTACCCGTCCACTTCTTCACTTCCTCACCGTCCGGCCCGACCAACACGAAGGTGTGCTGCTGGGTGATCCCGTACTTCTTGCGCAGGTCGTTGGCACTGTCGAAGTCGATCTTGACGATGTTGATGTCCGCAGGGACCCCGGTCTGCTGGATCGACTTGTCCGTCGCCTGGCAGTCGGGGCACCAGCCCGCGTGGAAGAACAGCACGGTGTTTCCGTCCTGGTACGCGCTGGGATCCTCGCGGTACTGGGTCTCCGTGACGTAGGCCCCTCCGGCCATCGCCTCCGGCGACTTCTCCATGGCGCTCGGCGACTTCTCCATGGCGCTCGGCGACTTCTCCATGGCGCTCGAAGGTGCGGCGTCGCCGGATTCTGCGGAACTGCAGCCCGCCAACGCGATCAGCGCCACGGCGGAAAGGGTCACGGCTCGTCGGTTCATGTTGGTCCTCTCGTCTCTGCGAACAGTTCGCGACACCGGCGACAACGGATTGGTCGCGCATCATGCGTGGTTCTGGCAATACCGTCGAACTTCCCAACTAGGAGGATTGCATGAGCGAGAACGACAACATCGAGGTATTCGAGGCAGCCGCGGCCGACGTGACTGACGAGGGCGACATCATTGCCGAGGACATCGTGGCCGCGGTCGACACCGAGACCGGGGAGGCAGTGATCGACGATCTGGTCGTCGAGGAGGACGCCGACGGCAACGTGATCATGGAGGAGACCATCACCGCGATCGACGCAGACGGAAATGCCACGGTGCTGGCCGACGAGGTCGTGGAGATCACGGCAGAAGACGACTAAGGCAGACACCTCCTCCATTCCGAAGGCCACTTCTGGGAAGGTTCGCCTGTGACGCGCCTTCTCGGCGGACCTTCCTCTCGCCCTGACACCCCGCGAGTCTCCGGCCGGCCACGACCGGTGACTTGACACATCTGAGACGCCGAAGAGGGGTGCTTCGGATTCCGGCCGGGGAGTCTGGCCGTGGGTGGTAATTGCTCGCACTGGCGAGGCGCGGGTCGCGTACTTTTCAGGTTGGCGGCACCCCTTGATCAACCGGAAAGGTACACTCCTAACCCCCCGAATCGGGATGATTCGGACGCATTTTTCGTCCCTTTCGGGTTGATCAAGGCGACCCAGGCGCCGTTCTCAACCGCAAAAGTACGCGTACCGCTCATCACCTGATCCAGACTCCCGATGAAATTCGAGGCACCCGAAACGTGGCACAGGCCAATCCCGGATTCAGGTATCGGCCATCTTTGTACGGCAGCACGTGCCCACTTTCGGCGGTGGGCGTCGTTCAGACGACGTCGCCGGGGCCGAACTAGGCAAGACTCCAGTCGATTGGCTTCCCGCCCTGGGCGACCAGCGCGGCGTTCGCGCGGCTGAAGGGCCGGGAGCCGAAGAACCCGCGGTGCGCCGACAGCGGGCTCGGGTGTGCGCTGGTCAGGACCGGCACGTCATGGTCACGCAGCATGGGAGTAAGGGTCTGCGCGTCTCGGCCCCAAAGAATGGCGACCAATGGCGTGCCGCGGGAGGCCAATGCCGTGATCGCACATTCGGTGATCGGCTCCCAGCCCTTGCCCCGGTGCGAGGCGGAAGCGCCTGGGGCCACTGACAACACCCGGTTCAGCAGCACAACACCACGCTGGGCCCAAGGCCGCAGGTCGCCGTTGGAAGGCATGGGGACCCCGAGGTCCGAGACCAGTTCCTTGTAGATGTTCAGCAACGAACCTGGCAGCGGTCGCACATCGGGGGCCACTGCGAAACTCAGCCCGATCGGGTGCCCAGGGGTCGGGTACGGGTCCTGCCCGACGATCAGCACCTCGGCTGAGTCGAACGGGTAAGTGAAGGCGCGCAGAACGTCCGCGCCAGCCGGCAGGTAGGCCTGTTGGGTGCGCAGGAAGTCACCCATCGCGCGGATCTGCGGTTCAACCGGGGCGAGCGCGTTCGCCCACCCGGGATCGATGACCTGTGCCAGCGGCTTCACGCACGCCTCGCCTGCTCGACCACCACATGCTCGTCCAACCATTCGATCGGCTGGTGTGTCACGACCAGCAGCGAACGGCCACGCGTGAGCTTCTCGACCGTGTCGAGCACGGCAGCCGCAGTTGCGGGGTCGAGGTGCTCGGTCGGTTCGTCAAGCAGCAGCACCTGATGGTCGGCCAGCACGGCGCGTGCCAGACCCAAGCGCTGGCGCTGCCCACCGGACAAGGTGGCTCCGTGCTGACCCACGGCCCGGTCGAGTTCCATGGCAAGTCCAACCGCATTCAGTGCCGACACCAACTCCTCATCTGAGGCGTCGGGCTTGGCCATGCGCAGGTTCGCTGCGATATCCGCGTCGAACACATGCGGGATCTGTGGCGTCCACAGCACGAGCTCACGGACATGTTCCCCGTCCTGGTCGCGCAGTTCGGTCCCACCCAAACGCGCGGAGCCCTCGTAGGACAAGAACCCGGCAACCACGTTGAGCACGGTCGACTTGCCGCTGCCCGACTCCCCGACCAGGCCCACCCGCCGGCCCTCAGGCACGGCCAAGTCAACCCCGGCAACCGCAACCGGCCCGCTGGGGTAGGCCGCGGACAGGTTCGACACCGCGAGATCTGCGCCCGTGGCGACCACGGCTTGCGCAGGTCGGCCCACCGGTGGTTCGGCGTCCATGATCTCGACCAGGCGCCGGGCCGAGGACCGGACCTTGATGGCCGCCAGCGCAGCGGGAGCCAGCACCGCGACGGCCTCGTACGCGGCGAGCGGGAGCAGGACGACCACGGCCAGATTGACCCCGGGCAGTGCGCCGGACCGGACCGCGGGGACTGCGACCAGGATCATGGCGATGACCGCCGCCCCCTGGATGAGAATGCTCAACGCCGACGACAGCGCGGAGCCCACAGCAGTCCGGCGCATGGCAGCTGTCAAGGAGGCATCGATGGCTGCGATCCGTCGCCCGTACTCCTCGTCCGCGCCGAGCACCATCAGTTCCGGTCCGGCCTGAAGCGACGTCAGAACCTCCGCGGATAGGTCCGCCTGAAGCGGCGCTTGGACTGCCTGCCCACGACCTGAGGACCAGATGATCACGGCCGGGACCACGATGCCGCCCAGCAGCAGGGCCACGGCCATGATGACTCCGGAGGCGGGCAGCAGCCAGGCGGTGAGGATGACCGAGCCGGTGCCGACGATCACCGCTGAGAAGACGGGCAACAGCACCCGCAGGCTCAAGTCGGACATGGCCTCGACATCATCGACCATGCGGCGCAACAGGTCACCGCGTTTGAAGGCCGGCAGACCGGCCGGTGCCAGCGGGATGAGCCGCTCGTACAGGCTGACCCGCAGGTCGACAAGCGAGCGGAAGGCCGCTTGATGGCTGACAAGACGCTCGGCGTACCGGAAGGCACCGCGGCCGATACCAAATGCCCGAACGCTGACCACCGCGACCTGCAGGAAAAGGATCGGCGGCTGCTGCCACGCCCGGGAGATCAACCAAGCACTCGCGGCCATCAGCCCGACCGAGCAACCCAGTGCCAACGCTCCGAGAACCGCAGCCCACCACAGTCGTCCCGACGCAGGCCGGTACAGAGTGCTCAGGCGTTTGACAGCAGGGTCGCGAAGGATCATACGACCGCTCCGACCCGGACCACGTGGTCGGCGATCTGCTCGATAGCACCTCGGTGCCCGACGACGATCACGGTGGCGTCCGTGTCGCGCAGCGTCTCCAGGATCGCCTGCTCGGACTGCTGGTCGACACCGGCTGTGGGCTCGTCAAGCATCAGCACATTCGCGCCGCGCAGCAGCGCCCGGGCCAATGAGATACGTCGCGCCTGGCCCACCGAGACCGGTCGCCCGCCCTCCCCGATGACCGTGTCGAGGCCCTCGGGCAGGCTGGCCACCCACTCGGTCAAGCGGGTCTGGGCCAGCGCGGCGTACACGTCCACGTCGCGGCCCAGCGCGAGGTTGTCGCGGATGGTGCCCGGCAGCATCTGCGGGTTCTGCGGCACCCAGGCCACCTGGTCCCACCACTGACGGATGTCGACGTCAGCAAGGTCCTGCTCCCCGACGAGGACCTTGCCGACGCTGGGCTTCAAGAACCCCAGCAGCCCGTTGAGCACCGTCGTCTTACCCGCTCCGGAGATGCCGCTGAGCAAGGTCGTGGCCCCGGCGGGGATGACAGCCGACAGCCCACTCACCACCGGCTCGCCGCCGTAGTCCAGAGTCACATTCTCGAGCCGCAGGCCGGCGTGGGCGTTCGCAAGCTCTGCCGTACCCGTGGTCGCAGGCGTCTGTTCCATGATCGCGAAGACCTTGTCGGCAGCCTCGGCACCCTCAGCGGCGGCGTGGAAATGCTGACCGACCATCCGCAGGGGCAAGTAGACCTCCGGGGCCAGGATCAGCACGGTCAACCCCGCCATCAGCGTCATGCTGCCGTTCACGAGGCGCAGGCCGATGGAGACCGCAATCAGCGCCACCGAGAGTGTGGCCAGCAGTTCAAGCACCAGCGATGACAAGAAGGTGATCCGCAGCACACCCATTGTGGATCGGCGGTGTTCTTCGCCGACCTTGCGGATCTGACCGACCTGGTGCTGGGCGCGGTTGAAGGCCTTCAACGTGGGCAGCCCTTCGACCACATCGAGGAAGTGGTTGCCCAATACGGACAACCAGCGCCACTGCCGTTCAACGCGTGCCTGGCTGACCCAGCCCACGAGAATCATGAAAACCGGGATGAGCGGAACGGTCAGGGCCACGATCACCGCCGCGAGAACATCCTCGGTCAGGATCGCGGTGCCCACGATCAGCGGCACCACCACCGCGAGGACCAGCTGCGGGAGGTAACGGGCGTAGTAGGCCTCGAGTCCGCCGACACCACGCACCAGCAGTTGCGCCAATTGGCCTGTTCGCTGGCCGGACAGCCACGCCGGACCGAGGCGCATCATGTGCTGCCACGCAGCCATCCTCAGTTCGCTCATCGCGGTCGCTGCGGTGCGGTGGGCCAGCCACTCGGCCAGGAAAGCCGTCAGCGCACGGCAGGCGATCACAACCCCGAGTTGGACCACGGTCGGCATGAGAGCCGGCAGGTCGGACCCCTCTGTGAAGGCCTCAACGATCACGGTGGCGATCAGGAATGCCTGCGCCACGATCAGCAGCGCCTGGACAGCCTGCACGAAGACGCTGGCGATCAGGAAGGTGCGCGTGGACCGGGCGTACTTCAGCAGCCGCCGGTCGAATCCACGCATGCCCCCAGGGTACGGAGGGCACTCATCGGCAGACACGACCGCTCGCTATCCGGATCTGCAGGTTGATCATGCAGGCGAAACGCATCCCGTGGGGCAGCGCCAGCCCAGGGCCTTGATCAACCCGCAGAAGCGCACACCGGCCAGGCCGCTGCGCCGATCCCTCGTGGGATGTGCCTTGGCCGTCGCCGTCTGGGATGAAGTAGCCGGACTCGACTACCGCTTGACCTTCCCCGGGAGGATGAAGTCGTACTCGCGGCGCAGCAGCTTCTTCGCCGCGCGGTCCAGCCGCCGCACCCGCAGGAACAACTCCAATGTGGCCGCATCCTGCTTGTAGTACGCGTCGACCTCTGGGCGTTGGATCGGCTCGAAGCCACGGGTCGAAAGCCACTCGTTGGCGACCACAATGCCCTCAGGCAGACGGGCGATCGCCTCCTCCTTGATGAAGTTCCCCAATAGGTCCACCGCAACAAGCCGCGGATCGAAGTAGTCGTCCATGTACTCCGCCGCGCTGCCCTTGCGCCGGTAATAGGCGCGGATGCCAGGCGGGATCGCGGACAGCAGGATCTCCTGGTCGAAGACGTACCTCCCCGTTTGCCGGATGAACGGGGTGCCGACGTCGATCAGCACCGGGTCGCCGGCATCGGCGAAGGACCAGTTGGACAGCTGGGCATCGATGGCAACCTCAGGCTCGTCGGTGCGGCTCAATAATGCCAAGACGCGGTCCATCACCGCGTGGATCGCCTCGCCGAGTTCGGCGTCGGTGGCCTTGTGCAGCAGCTGGTTTCCCAGGTCGGGCACCAGCGGCTGGACCAGGTAAACCACCGGGGGGCGGTCGACCCGGTCGAGCAGGACCACCTCGGTCTCGACCACCCGAACACCGGCGCCACGCACGATCGACACGTAGTCGGCCACCAGGTCGCAGTATGCGGCGGCCATGGCGTGATCGGCGAATCCGGACATACGTTTGGCGACCTGACCGGGCAGGCCAGGCACGATCAGTGCAGCCGAGATCTCCCCGTACGCAAGGATCTCGACCCCTGTTGGATGAGAAGGGTCCAGGCCTGCCTCCACCTGGGCCAGGACTTCGGTCACCATGACGCCGCCACCGCGCAGGCACGATCGAACGCCGCAAGCACCTCGTCGATCTCGTCATGCATCAGCAGGCCCGGTTTGACCTGCAGGACACTGCGATCGAACCCCGCGAACATGGCCCACACCCCTTGGTCGAAGAGCAACTTGGTCATCAGCATGCCACCCATTTCGTGGCCGAACTTGACTCCCATGATCAAGCCCGTCTGGCGCACCTCCACGACCCATTGCGGGTACCTCTCACGCAGGGCGGCGAACCCCTGCGTCCACCTCTCGATGGCCAAGTCCGGGATTGCGGCAGCGGTCAGCTCCAGGACAGTGGAAGCCACCCGGCAGCCGAGTTCGGCTCCCCCGAAAGTCGAGACGTGCGACCAGCCGTCGTCCTCGAGCCAAGCCCCCGCCCGCTGGTTCAACAGTGTCGCCGCGATGGGGTAGATCCCGCCTGAAAGACCCTTGCCGGTGACCAGGATGTCCGGCACCGCACCGAAATGCTGAACGGCCCACATCGAGCCACTGCGCCCCAGCCCGGTCTGCACCTCGTCGGCGATGTACATCGCACCGCTGGCATCACAGGCCGCGCGGACCGCCTGCAGATACCCGGGGACAGGGCGCGGGAAGCCGGCAGTCGCGGGCACTGTTTCAAGGATGACCGCAGCAGCCGGTTCGGACAGAACCGCCTCCAAGGCTGGCACGTCGTTGAACGGCACGCGTACGAACTCGGTGTCGGCGGCCAGGAACGCGGCGGCGGCCTGCTCGTCACCGGCGGCCAGGGCCAAGCCGGTGTGACCGTGGTAGGCGTCGGTCACCGACACGATCCTGCGACGACCCGTAGCCCGCCGCGCACTCTTGATCGCCAAGTCGATGGCCTCGCCGCCGCCGCTGGCGAAGACCGCGTAGTGCGCACCGGGCGTGAGTTCCACCAACTTCTCAGCCAGAGCTGCCCGTTCGGTGCTGGGGAAGTGGTGGTTGCCGATGTCGAGGGTTTCCAGCGCTTGGGTCAGTGATGCGATGACCTGAGGGTTGCGGTGGCCGAGGTTGTAGACCCCGCCGTTGAGATGGATGTCGATGAGCTCGCGGCCGTCGACGTCCCAGATCCGGTAGCCCTCACGTCGTCCGATCACCAGGTCGATCCCGGCCCCGGTCAAGAAGTGGACCCGATCCGGACACACGTACCTCAGCGACAGATCCAGCGCCTTCTGCTTCGCTGCGGAAGTCACGGCATGTCCGCCAGCTTGTCCCAGTTGCGCCAGGCCCGCTCGTAGAGTTTCGGCTGGCTGGTGGCCGGGATATCACGCACCGCGTTCAGCCACTGCCGCTCGGCGGCCTCTGCCTGCTCGAAGCAGATCCGTGTGTATGCGCCCCGGTCGGTAGTGACCTGTGCGCCACCGAGGAACTGGGTCTCGAGATCCTCACGCAGTTTTGCGTAGGCGACCATCCGCTCAGGGTAGTTGCGAAGTGTCGCCCGGTGCAGCAGCTCGTGGCGCCACCACATGGTCGAGGCGTCGAACCGTTTGCCGGGTCGTCGTAGTTCGGGAAGTCCTGCGCCGAACCACACCGGCTTGAACACCGAGGTACACGGTCCGGATGTCCCGGTCAACCACACGGTGATGTCCTCGGCACTGACGTGGGACACCATCGAGCCGGTCGATTGGGCCACCCTGATCGGCCCGTATCCCGCGTGGGCGCACACGGTCTGACCGCTCAAACCCGGCCCGGGCGACCAGTCCGGTCCGGCATCGCCGTGGTCGCGCAGTAGGGCCATGGTTGCGGCCACATCGATCGAACCGCGGCCGGCCTTCAGCGCATCCGAGGTCCGGCATTGACGGGCCGCCGAGTCGGAGAACTTCGTGAAGAGGAAGTCCGACCGGTCCGTGACCTTGATCCCTTTCAAACCCTCGGAACTTCGCTCGGCGTAGGTCAGCGTCAGACCGTTGGAGATCGAGGCCGTGGACTGCACTGCGCGGGTGGCCCAGTCGCGGCCGACGGTCTCCAGGACCCAGGCACCCTGTCGGTCGGCGACGATGAACGAGTTGTCATAGACCAACTTGTGGGTGTGTCCGGCCTGTCCCCCCTGGCCGTGGGTCGCCAATAAGGACGTGATCACATCGATGGCCTCTTCGGCGGTCTCGGCGCGCTCCAGGGCCAGCCGCAACAGGTCCATGCCGAGCAGTCCGGGCTTCTTCTCACGCTTCGCCTTCGTGAACACCGCCTCGTTGCCGATGCTCACACCGTGCTCGTTGACCCCCATCTCCGCGCCCCAGATCCAATAGGGCTTGGACAGGAGAACGGCATTGGTGCGCGGGGCTTGGGCGATCTCGATGTAGGTCGCCTTGAGCCTTGCACCAGGGTCCTGCACGGCGGGCGCGATGAGCAGTTCGTGCGCTTCGTTCGGCTCGCGATCGGAGTTCTTCCCCAGGATCACCGATCCATCGAAGGTGGCATCGGGCAAGGAGACGAAGGTGTCGCACATAGGGCTATTGTGCGCCTGAACCGGAGTCGAAGACTCCCCTTCAGCTCTCGGTCACGGCGGCTGACTCACTGGGTGCTCCCTGCGCAGGCCCCCGTTGCAGGGTCACGGCCACGAGCGGGAAGACCAGCACCGAAAGCGCGCCGGCACCGACGAGGGCGGCGGCGTTTGCGGGGAGCATCACACCCGACTTGAGTCCCACTTCGGTCAGTGCCACCAGCAAGGGCAGAGCCGTGGCTGTCAAGAAGACCATCTGCCAGCGTTCAATCCGGTCGAGTTGCTTGCGATACATGAACAAAGCCGGCAACCCGCGCACAGCCAGCAGCAGCCCGAAGAACAGAAGCAGACGCAACGGGCTCTGCACGATCGAGTCCACGTCCAAGTTCATCCCGGAGGTCACGAAGAAGACGGGGATGAAGACCCCGTACCCGACGGCTTCGAGTTTGCGTTCCAGATCATGGGCGTTCATGGGAGCAAACTTGCGCAGTACGACCCCGGCCAGGAATGCCCCCAGAACGACGTCGAGGCCGAAGTCCTGCGCCACCAGAACCAGTGCCGCCAACAGAACCAGCGTCCAGCGCAGAGTGCTCTGGCCCGTGGACTCCTCGGGCAGCGCCAGACGTGTGTGGATATCGCGACTGCGCACGAATGCGATCGCCTTGATCGTGATGAAGGTAGCCGCCGCCATCCCCACCAGGGCGAAGACGCCCACGATGGGCCCTGAGGCTGTCAGGAACAGCGCCATCGCCACGATCGGCAGGAACTCGCCCACAGCGCCGGCGGCGAAGATGAACGGACCGACCGGCCGGTCCAACATGCCCGCGTCTCTCAAGATCGGCAGTAGGGTGCCCAGCGCAGTGGTCGTCAACGCGATGGCGATGCCCAGGAAGTCGTTGATGATGCCTGCCTCGTAGAGCACGGCGGTGACCAGCGCGGAGATCCCCGCGCTGACGAACCAACTCCCCAGACCAATACGCCCCGCAGGTTGGCGCAACAGGTCGAGGTCCAATTCGTAGCCAGCCAGCAGGAACAGGAAGGCAAGCCCGATCGTCGACAGCAGGGCCACATCCTGCGCAGCGGCCAACCCAATGCCCTCCTGGCCGATCAGGACCCCACCGATGAGCATGAAGACGACCGGCGCCACCGTCGGCCCGGGGAGAATCCGGCTGAAGATCGGCGCAACAGCGGCGACCAGGATCACGAAGAACAGCGACTCCAATGGATCGGGCATGGGACTAACCTTGACATGATCCATTCGCCTCGTTCGGGAGGCCACGGCACGCGCACCAAACCCCTGACGCACGTGGGCGCACACGGCAGCCCGCGTGCGCCCACGTCGAAGGTTGCTACTGGGTAACGCGGCCTGACAAGGCGTCGCGCAACCTGTCGACCATTCCCACACCGGGGCCGACCATCTTGTGGAACAACTCGCTGTGCGGCGCACCGGGGTGGGGGCGGGTCGGCGCGATGCGCTCGGCCATCTCGACCTTGGATCGCAGGTCGATGAGCTTCTCCGTGGGTACGGTCTCACGCAGGCGAGGGAACTGCTCGTCCTCCTCATCCGAGATGTGGTCGGCCAAGACCTCTTGCAGCCGGGCAACGACCTCCGCGAACTTGCCGTTGGACGGCTCCAGGCCCTCGAGTTCCTTGAGCAACTCCTCGAGTTCCTGGTGCTCTGCGGTGTCATGCTCCACAGCCTCGCCGCCATCCTGCAGGTACTCCCGGATAACCGGGTACACATACATCTCCTCGGCAACCGAGTGCCGGATCAGGCTGGCGATGACGATGTCGGCGACCTCGCGCGGGTCCTGCTGCTGCCCGTCCTGCATGCTCAACTGTCCCAACAGGTCCTCCACCTCGCGGTGCTCCCGCATCAGCAGGTCCAGGACGTCGGGCTCCCTGCTCATCGACTCAGCCGTGCTCACAGTTTCCTCCTAAGGGTTGTGGGGTCGAAACGACCTTTGCCCCGCCCACCGGTCTGCATACCGGCGGGGGATGGATGTACCGGGCGCGGGTAGAGCGCTAGAGGCTTGACCACTGGCAAGCCGCACCGTACGAAAGGGAGCTCCACAATGTCCTACGAACAACAACCGCAGGCACCTGCGGCGACCTACGGGACCACCAACCCGGCGGCCCCGGCGCCCACCGTGATCCCCGACCCCTACGAGCACCGCCAGCAGATCCGGCCAGCCAAGACATCCGCTGCCGCCGTGTTCTCCTTGGTCTTCGGACTCTCGGCGCTGCTCAGCGTCCTGACCGTGATCCTGGGACCCCTGGGCCTGGTCCTCGGGATCATCGGGATCCTGCTTGGCGTTTTCGGGATCCGCAACGCCAAGCGGGCCGGAGTGACCGGGCGTGGTGTGGCCATCGGCGGCCTGGTTCTGTCGATAGTGGCCGTGCTACTCGGTGCCGCCATGGGCCTTGGCCTGACGTTCTTCCTCAATGACGAGAACGCCGTGGACCGCGTCGAGCAGCAGTTGCAGGACTGGCGCGACCAGTTGCCCACCGACGTCAACATCAACCAGTAGTTGCCGAAGCCCCGGTTGCGCCGGGCGGATCCCGCTACACCAGGTTGGACCCGCCCGGCGCGGCCGGGGTTTCTCGTACCTGAATCAGGACGCACCGCCCACTGGACCCTGCGGACAGATCGCGCTGCCAGGACCTCCTCACCCCCGGCGCTGCTCGAGCTTCTTGGGATAGCCGGCATCCACGGACAAGTCGAAAGGACCCCCGCCGCGCCTAGCAGGGGCCCCTTCGAGTTCGTGGGTGTCAGCTCTTGGCGCTGGACACCTTCTCCTTCACCACGTCAGCGGCGTCGCTGGCCGTCTGGCTGGCGGCATCCGCGATCGTGGATGCGCTGGCCTTCGCCTGCTCACCGACCTCTTGGGCCGCCTGCTTGCCTTGCTCCTGGGCTCGGTTGACGACCTCTTGAGCAGACTGCTGCAACGGGGCCACGAGGTCCTTCGCGCCGAGGTTCTCAGCGGCTTGCCGCTCCGCGTTGGACACGGGAATCAAGGAGCCGATCAACCAGCCGACGGCGAAGGCACCGAGGCCGACCGCCAAGGGGTTTCCGCGCGTGGTGGAGCGCATCTGCTCGGGCACTTCGCCGACGGTTTCACGCGCAGATCCCACAGACTGCGACACCGTCCCCCGCGCGGCGTCGAGAGCATCCTTGGCCGACGATGTGCCGCCCTCGGCCGAGCCCATCACTTTGTCCTTCATGGAGTTCACTGACTCCTTGACGCGGTCGGCGCTGCGCGTGGCCGCACCCTTGATGCTGGCCTTCTCCTGCAAGGCCTCGACATTCTCGCGAAGGTCCTCGCGCGTCTGCTCGATGTCTGTCTGGATCTCTTCGGGTGTCGTACTCATGACTGTCCTTTCAAGGTTTCTGGGATCTCACGCAACGTCTCCACGGTGCGTTCCGGTTTGGGGTTCATCTGTGCCAACTTGGAGCGGCCGGCGAAGAACAGCACAGCTGCGATCACCGCCCAGACAACTGCGACGATCAGGTAGCACCACGCGATGTCGATGTCGAGCAGACGTTGCAGGCCTTCGACTGCTGCCCACGACACGAGCACCAGTGCGATGGCGCCCAGGGCCCCGGCCGAGGCGATCAGCGCCAGCGCCTTGCCCGCGACGGATGCCTCCTGCTTGATCTCGGCCCGGGCCAGCGCCACCTCCTGCCGGAAGAGCTTGGAGGTGGTCTCCGTCAGGTTGCTGACGAGTTCGGCAAACGACTGATCAGGTGTTGGTGTCGCATCGCGCTGCACCCGCAGGTCGTTGGAGTGGGTGTCGGCGTTGCTCATGAATCGGTCCGTCCCTGACCGATCCTGACACCAGCCTGCGGCAGTTCCTCACCGACCTCGACCACGGGCTGGTCGTTGTTCGGGTAGGAGGATTCTGGGTCATAAGCCCGCTGCGACAACGGCCCGGACGACTCGCCCAGAAGCGACTCGTCGGAAGGGCCACCTGTCAGGTGGGGGTCTGATGCCTGCACGCTGGTGCGCCCTGTGCTCAGGGCACCCGTAGCCGGGACGTCCCCGCCGCTGACCGGCGTGACCGTGGGCGTCGAGGAAACGCTGCGCGAGGGCTTGCTGGTCATGGCACTGCGCGTGATCCGGCCGACCACCAGGCCTGCGGCAGCAGCTCCTGCCAGGAAGAGCATGGGGCGTCGACGCGCGAAGTCCTCCACTGCCCGGACCATGTCGCCGGGCTCATGGCTCTCGATCCAACCCGCGATCTCGCGGGTATGCCCGGATGCCTCGCCAGCCAGTCCAGCGACCCGGCCGTTGCCGGTCGCGGAGGTGCGCTCGAGCTCGTCGCCCACCTCTCGCAATGCTGCGGCAAGCCGATCCTTCTGTTCGTGCACCTGGTGGTTAACCTCTCCAGCGATGTCGCCCATCACATCGCGGGTCTGCTCCTTGGCCGTGTCAGCCACAGCCCTGATCTGGTCGGCAGCCTGCTCTCGGACATCCACTTCGTGTTCTTCGTTCGCCGAGGTCGCCTGCGTCCCGGTCAATCCAGTGCTCCCCTGCATGGGCGCACTCCTTCCCTTGTCGTGGGCGGACTGCGATTGATCGCTGTCCAAACTTGCGGTAGCCGATTCCTACCCCTGGTGACCTGGGCCATACCCCGACCGAGGATGGTCTGCACACCCACGGGTAGGAGACGGCGTGCGGCCACCAGGGCCGCAACTGAGAACGAGGAGATCGAATATGGATTCCGATACATCCATCGGGCAGGAGACCGTCGACCGCGTCACGGGCGCCTTCCAACGGGTGGCGGGAGCAGTCACCGGGCGCAACGACCTGCTGCACGAGGCCGAACTGCGCCACGAGAAGGCCGAGGCGCAAAGGCAGGCACGCAAGTCCGAGGAGCGTGCCGAGATCGCCGAGGAGTTGCAGGAGGCAGAGGCCATGCAGCGCGAAGCGAGTTCACAGCGGGCGGCCGTGATCGCACAGAAGCGCACACAACAGGAGATCGAACAGGCCGAGCGTGATGCCACCGCCGCCGACCAGTTGGTGGTGGACCTCACCGAGCGCGCCAAGAACGCGGCTGAGGCCGACGCCCGCCGCGCGCAGGAAGCCGCCGACCGCAAGGCCCAGGCGGCCCGACGCGAGCGCGCAGACGCACAGAAGGAGATCAACGACTTGAACCGCTCGGCGGATCAGGAGCAGGCGAGCGCCGAGCGTCTCGAGTCTGCAGCCGAGGGTGACGCCCGCCTGCCTGAGCGGCTGTTGTCGAAGGCCATGATCGTCGTGCGCCTGCCGCTCAAGGCTGTTGAGAAGGTCACGGGTCGGCGTGGGAGTGTCTGGCCCCCGGCCGTCGGCTTCGACTCTCTGGAAGCCGCCGTGATGCAGGCCGCCGGTGGGTTGCTGCGCGACGAGGACATGGTTCGCAGAGGTCGCTCGAAGCAGGCCGCGGCCACGTCGAAGTCCCAGGCCGCGAAACAGCAGGCCGAGGCTGAACGCCTAGCCATCGAGGCCGAGCAGCGCGAGGCTGCGCGTCTGGAACTCGTAGAGCAGGACAAGCGCCAGGCCAAGCAACGGTCCGAGTCGCGCAAGCAGGAATTGGACAAGCGTGAGCGCGGCAAGCGCAAGGAAGTGGCCAACACCGCCCGAACCCGCAAGACCAACGCACGTGAGCGTGCGGCGAAGGCTGAGGAGGGTCTTGAGAACCGCGAGCGCAATGACGCGCTGAGCGACGCACAGGGCAAGGAGAAGGCCGCAGTCCGCAAGAGGGCGGCTGCGCGTCAGGCGAAGAAGGCCGCAGACCTCGACCAGCAGGTGGAGGCTTCAAGGACCGCGCGTCGGTCCCGCAGCAGCTAAGGCAATCAAGAGGGAGCCGGGAGGGTGCCGCCACACCCTCCCGGCAGACTCCGAGCGGCAGGGGGATTATTCCGCTCAGAGCGCCGCCGCACGGACCGGAGAGACCGGCGGCGGACATTCATCAACCCGGCATGGTCTGTCCACCAACAGGTGCGAGTACCTCGCCGGTGTAGTACGAGGACAGCCGGTTGCTTGCGAAGAAGACGTACGAGGGTGCGATCTCGTCGGGCTGGGCTGCCCTGCCCATCGGAGTGTCCGTACCGAAACCCTTCACCTTCTCAGCATCGAACGTCGCCGGGATCAGAGGAGTCCACACGGGGCCGGGAGCGACCGCGTTGACCCGGATCCTGCGGTCGACCAGGGCCTGGGCCAACGAGTAGGTCATCGAGATGATGGCGCCCTTGGTCGCCGCATAGTCGAGCAGGGTCTTATGCCCCTGCAAGCCTGTGATCGACGCGGTGTTGATCACAGCGCAACCTTCACCCATGTGCTCGAGTGCGGCTTGGGTGAGGAAGAACGTGGCCTCGATATTGGTGGAGAAGGTGCGCTGCCACTGCTCGGGAGTCAGGTCCTCCGGCCTGTCGACGGGCTGCTGGTACGCCGCGTTGTTGACGAGGATGTCCAGGTGACCGAACTCGGCAACCGTACGTTCCACGAGGCCGACCCGGTGCTCGGAGTCGCAGATGTCCCCAGGCACCGCCAAGAAGCGTCGTCCCGCTTCTTCCACGAGTTCACCAGTGCGGGCCGCGTCGTCGTGCTCGTCCAGATAGGAGGCGACCACATCGGCGCCTTCCTTCGCGAAGGCCACGCACACAGCCCGTCCGATGCCGCTGTCCCCCCCTGTGACCAGTGCGACCCTGCCCGCGAGCAGACCGCTGCCCTGGTAGTCGCACATCTCGTCGCGCGGCTGCTGATCCATCTGCTGCTCACTGCCGGGATAGTCCAGAGTCTGCTCGCGGTGAGATGCCTGCTGAGTGCTCATGGGCGCCCTGTACCCCCCTCACAGGTGGGCATACACATCTTCAGGCCCGTGCGTTCTGCCATGGGATCACGCTGATGCCGCCCGAGTTCTCAAGCACGGCCCACTCGATGTCGGCGAAGGTGCGCAGGCCGTGCTGCTCGCGACCCGCGGTGACGACGTCGTCGATGGTGAGCCGGAAGCGGCGCATTGCTTCATCGATGGGACGGCCTTGCCGGACCAGAACCACCGGCACACTGTCCGACCACTTGCGAAAGCCGGGGAACCGCCAGGAGAGATAGTCCGACGCCCGCTCCAGCACAATCAGGGTCAAGATCACGAGGAAGGCCTGCGTCACCGAGAAGTCCTCCCCGATGAGGGCCTGCTGGGTGGCTTCGGAGATCAGCAGCAGCAGGATCAGGTCGAAGGTGGTCACCTGCGCGAGCGACCGCTTGCCGGTGAGCCGAAAGAGGACCAGCAGGATGACGTAGATGCCCGCCGTGGTCAGAACCGCTCCCACGTTGACCTCCTCATGGCAGCACCAGTTGTGAGAACTGGACCGACTGCCCGTCGATGCGGACTTCCCCGCTCACCAGGCCAGCAGCCTTGAGGCGCATCGATATGACCGCGGTGGACTTCCTCGCTGCGGCCGCTTCGATCTCCAGGGACAATCCGCCGGATACGGCCTTCTGCGAAGCCGGTTCCGGTGAGACCGACCGAATGTCCGCGTTCTCAAGCCAGTCACCCAGAATCACCAGATCCGCTTTGCCGGACGGCGGGGAGTCGAAGATGACCGTGAGTGTGTCGTCGGCCTCGCGGTGAGTGACCGCTTGGTATTGCAGTTCCACGCGGCCCGACCCAGCCTGAGTCTGGGCCGCTGAAAGCGGCCCGGTGCCAAGACCTCCGGCAAGCGCGGCCAGGAACACCAACGTGATGAACGCCCAGCCGAGGCGTTCCAAGCGCCACTCCCGGCGATGGAAGGCACTCTCCTGCGGCACTTGGATACCGGGCTCGGCCTGGATAGGCATGTCACCGCAACTACCCGCCGTAGGCGCGAATAGACACCTACGGGATAGCCCCGACCCATTCGGGTACTGGTCCTTATGCCTTTCGACAGTTCGTTGCCTGACCGATCAAGTGTCTTCTGGGGTGCCCCCGAGGTCCGCACACGCCCCTCGGAAGTGCAGGATCGCCACGACGTCGTGGTGGTCGGGGCAGGGATCGTGGGTCTCTCGACGGCGTTACTGCTCGCCGAAGCAGGAGTCGACGTGTGTGTGGTCGAGGCCCGGACGCCCGGTGCCGGCACAACGACCGGATCCACAGCGAAGGCGACACTGCTGCAAGGAACCCGCCTCGGCCAGATCCGCCGGACGCACGGTCGGGAAGTGGCCGCCGCCTACCTGCAGGCCAACCGGATCGGCCAGGACCTCATCCGGCGCGTCGTGGAGGAGGCCGGCACGGTCGACCATGCCGATCGCGATGCGTGGACCTACGCCACCAGTGAGACGGGCGCGAGCCAGGTCCATCAGGAGTTCGACGCCATGGTGGATTTCGCACTCCCTGTCGCGCTCAGCGATGACCACGGTCTGCCCTTCCCGACCACAGCCGCCATCCGGATGTCCGATCAGTTGCAGATCGACCCGGCTGCTTATGTGGCCGCGCTGCACAAAGCCCTGACCGCACTGGGCGTCCCCATCGTGTGGCCCCACCGGATCACCGAGGTCGAGCAGGAAGCCGAGCTGCTGCGCCTGCGCAGCGCGGAGGGCCTGCAGGTGAGCTCACGTTGGGTGGTTCTGGCCACTCTCCTGCCCTTCCCCCTGCGCACCGTCATGTTCGCGGACAGCAGCCCCACCCGGTCCTACATCCTGGCCACGAGGGTCAACGGTGAAGTCCCACAGGGCATGTACATCAGCACCGAGAGTCCTACCCATTCGTTGCGCACCGCCCATGACAAACAGGGCCGGGAGCACCTGCTGATCGGGGGCCACGGTCATCCGACCGGCAAACAGAACCCGACCAGTCGGCACTTGCAGGGACTAGCCACGTGGGCCCGCGAGAACTTCGATATCCAGCAGATCACGCACAGGTGGTCGGCGCAGGACTTCTCCCATGTCGACATGCTGCCCCAGGTGGGCCGTTCTCCGATGGGTCCTGAGCGTCTACTGATAGCCACGGGCATGAACAAGTGGGGGATGACCAACGGCTCAGCGGCTGCCCACGCGCTGGCCGACATCATCACCGGATCACCGAAACCGTGGGCTGCGATCATGGCGCCCCGCCTGGCAGGCAGCGTGTCGGGAGCCCGGCGCCTCGCGAAGCTCAACGCCGAGGTGGGGGTGAACCTGGCTCGCGGGTGGTTGCTCGAACCGCGCCTCGGTGACCAGGACGGCCAGGAGGCGCGTGTGCTGCGGAGGGTGGGCCAGCCCGTGGCCGTCAGCACCGTGGACGGTAAACGCCGGGCGTGCAGTGCGGTGTGCACCCACCTCGGTGGGATTGTGCGCTGGAACGACGCGGAGAAGACCTGGGACTGTCCACTTCACGGATCGCGCTTCGCCCCTGACGGCTCCGTGATCGACGGTCCGGCAGTCGAGCCGATGGCCAGCCGCGAGGTCCCGGCGGTATCGTCTGAGTCGACCGAACACCGCACCTGAAGGCGGGGGCAAGGTGGACCAAGGCAGACCGGCACACCGGACAGCGGTGATCGGAATCGCCTTGGGCTGTCTGCTGGTCCTGGCCATCACGGTCGCGGAGTTCGGCGGGCCTCTGATTCCCACGATGGGAATCGTGGTCGTGGCGGCGGGCCTGTATCTCAGTTCTCGACAGACCCTGATCGTTGCAGGTGCGGCAATCGCGACCGCCCTGCTCCTGATACTGACCCAGGAAGTCGACCAACCCTGGTACCGGTTGGGCAACGTGGTCCTGGCCTCGCTGCTGGGCGTTGCGGTCTCCTGGGCGCTCGAACAACGCGTGCGCAGCATCGCGCGTCTGCAGCAGACCCAGGAGAAGGTCTTCGCCGGGGTACCCGATGCGCTGGTGGTACTCGACGACCAAGGTCTGCTCCTGCAGACGAATCACTCACTGGCCGACCTTGTGCCCACTGCCGTCGTGGGGCAGAGCCTTCACGCTCAACTCGGTCACATTCGCCGGGACGGCACACCCTGCCCGGGTGGTTGCCTGCTCGACGACCCCGCGACCATACACGCGGCCGGTGATGGGGCAGTCGTCGCCGGGGAACGGATCACACGCGGCGAGCACCTGGTACCCATCGAGTACACCGCGGCCCGGGTGGATTCGGGCACCTCCGTGTTGAGCCTGCGCGACGTCAGCCAGCTCGTGGCGGCCGAGGCCGATAGGCGGGCCTTGCTGGAGGCGGCATCCCGGCAGCGCGAACAAGAAGAACTCCTGCGAGCCCTACGGCCCAATCACGAGGGCGGCTTCACAGCCCTGCCTGGGGTCGCCGTGGATGTCTGGAGCACCCTTGACGGTTCCGGAGCCCCTGTGGGCAGGGATCTGAGCGACGTGAGCCTGCTGCCCGACGGCCGGGTCCTGATCCTGATCGTGGATGCCTTGGGAGCCGGGGTAGCGTCGGTGCGCGATGCCTGGCGGGTCCTGTACGTCAGCCGCGCCTACGCCAACGCCGGCATCGCGTTGCCCGATCTCGTTGCGCGAACGGCTGCAGCCCTGGCTGCGGAGGACGAGCCACCCAAAGCATCCCTGCTGGCCGCCGTGCTCGACCCCCGCGACGGCGCCCTCGAGGTGGCCACGGGGGGCCACCCCCCTGCTTTGCTGCTTCACGAGAACGGGCACACGCAGTGGTTGGAGGCTATGGGGCGAGGAGTGGGAGCCCCGAGCCCTGGTTCGCGAGATGTGGTGAGCACGCGCATGGACCTCGGTGATTCCCTGATCCTCTACACCGACGGGGTGGTCGCCGGCACCCGAGACCTGATCGCCGGGTTGTCCGGCTTGAAGAGCGCCGCCGTGGCGCTACGCCGACGCCCCACCGACGGCTGGTCACGCTCACTCATGGATGCGGTCGTGCCCGATGGTGCAGCCCTCGGTGACGCCACTGTGCTGATCGTGCGCCTCGCCACCGATCAGGCCGAGCCCGGCCTCCACACGAGCACCACGCGCTGACCGAGTCGCACTGCACGAACCAGGCTGCCCGGCACCCCCCACGGCGCCTCGCTGGGCATCGTCACCGTGGTGGACCACGACCCGCCTGTCTTGATCAGACCGCGCAGGGACTCCGTCGTCCCATCCTCGGCCAGGAACGGCCAGACCTCCAGCATGCGCCGGCCGGCCCAGGCACTGGCTTTCGCGATGCTCGTTGACGCGTCCTGGACGACAAAGTCGCTGACGGTCCCGTCCGCATTGATCACTGCCTCCATCAACAGCCAGGGATCGAGGTGCAGCCGCAGCAGCGTGTTCAACCAGTCGAGTTCCGGGTCGGCGGCCGCAGCGTTACGCATCAACAGCGGTGCCACCCTCTGCACCGCGTTGGTGATCGCCCGCTGACGTAGTTCGTCGAACACCTGCTCCCCGCGCCAGATGAGTCCGACCACACCGATCATCGAGCCCTCGTCGGTGACCGGGATAGTTGCGGTGGCCTCGAATCCGGCGGAACCACTGCGAGCCACCTGAGGGAACTCAGCGATGCGCGAGGCCCGGTCGGCCCAGAACAGCGAGACGTTGTCCAGTACTGAGCGCACGAACGGCACGTCGGTGCTCGGCGGGATGCTGCGCCAGGAGCTCACGAGGTCACCGGGGACCCCGACCTGGCCCACCAGGCGTAGTGATCCGTCGGCGCTCGTGCGGTACATGGTCAGAGCCGCGACGTCGTAGGGCTGCAGGAGGTCCAGCAACAGGGCGGCTGCCTCGTCACCTTTGTCGGTGGCTCCGGCGACCGCCTCCATGATCGCGGTCACCACACCGGACTTGATGTCCTGCTGCTCACGCAGGGCCTTCCACGTGCCGCTGGTGGCCTCACTGGCAGGGAGTTCCTCGCGCAGCAACTTCTCGCCGAGGTCGGGGTCGATTCCCTCCGGGATCGCCACACCGACCACGGTGGCTGCCACCTCCACGAGTTTCACGTTGTGCTGCTGGGACATGGTGCGCAGTCTTGTGAAGGCTTCGTCCAAGGAGATCCCGTGGCGCTCCACGAGGACCCCTTTGGCCTGTTCGATGACCGCACGCATCCGGGCCATGGCCCGCAGGTCACGCACCTCTTTGCCGAGGGCCGCGACCGTCTCCGCCAGAGGTGGGTTCGGGGCCTGCCACCTGCTGCCCCCGTCGACGGGACTCATCCCTGGTCACCCTCACGACCACTGGACTGCGCCAGATCCAGTAGCCCTGCGATCCCCAGGATGAGGCTGACACCCGGCGATGCGCCCTGCAGCTCGACCGTCGCGCCGTGTTCGGCGGCACGTCCCACGAGCGTTCCCAGGACATCCACACCGGTCGCGCCTATGAAACGGCACTCATGCAGATCCACCACCAGCGACTGCACCGAGTCGTCCAGTTCACCTGCCATGTCCTCGAGGCTCGCCTGCATGGCAGGACCGTCCACATCCCCGGCGAGCACGATGCGAAGGGTTCCGGTGTCGCGCACCCAGGTCGGTTGTGTGTTCGGCGGTTCAGGATTCACGTGTATGCCCTCCTGTAGCGTCGAGCCTTGCGCGTTGTCTCCTGCTCCAGCAACTCCAGGCAGCTGGCCAGCACCGGGGCGATCTCGACATCACGGACGAAACTGATTGCATCGTAACAACGTTCAGGGAAGGGCTCGCCAACACAAGACGTGCCACACACCGGGCACGACGTGGTCCACGAGATATGGACCCGGTGACGCGAGCGACCTTGCGGCCCAGCGTTGATCACGTTGCCGAACCAGTACACCGACACGGTCGCGGTACCCACGGCATCGGCCAAATGCCGCGGCCCGCTGTCGTTGCCCACCAGCACTGTGGCCGCCTCCAGCAGCCCCACAAACTCCTGGAAACTCAGATCGACACCCGCCGCCGCCGTTCGGATTCGATCGGACACCCGCGCGACGATCTCGACTTCACTGGGGTCGCCGATCACGACGACCTGCACCCCCTTCGCGGCCAGAGCCTGTCCGATCACAGTGAAGCGTTCCAGCGGCCAGCGGCGTCGGGGGTCTGTGGCCCCCGGGTGGATCACGACAAACGGGTCGCTGACGTCCACGCCGTGCTGGGCCAACCAGGCGCGCGCCTGCGCTCGGTCCTCCGGCGTGACGTGGAACCTGGGATCCAACCGGGTCGGGACGGCGCCCGCGGCCTGCACCACCTCGGCGTACTTGTGCACCTCCGGTTGCCAGTACTGGTAGCGACGCATTCAGATCCAGACCGGGCAGCGTCGGCGGCTCGCAGCCCGACGGTGAACTTGGCCCCGAGTGCGCTCACGAAAGGGTTGCTGTTGCGCCCGCCGCCGTGCATCTGGAACGCGAAGTCGAAGTTGCGATCACGCATTGCTTCCAGAAACAGCTCGCGTCGACCGCCTCGTCCGGAGCCTTGCCGACAGCAGGGTTGCGGATGCCGTGGGTCCACGGGAATCACCACAGCCTCGTCGACCGGACCTGGCCTGCCGTTGAGACCGACCGCGTGCCATGGAAGGCCGAGCAGCGTGATTCGCGCACTTCGGGGCAGCTGTCGCGTAGAGCCTGTAAAGCGGGCTCCGAGCCGAGGTAGTCGCCGATTCCGTTGGCACGCAGCACTGCGATCGATCGGGCTGCCGCCAGTGGAACCGGCGCCTCAGCATTCGGTGCTCATGCCGTCGAGCCCGTGACTGCGGCACAGGCCGCGATGACCCCGGACGTGGAACGATCGGGCAGCAGCTGCACGGGGTGCACACGTCCGCCGAGCCGGGCCACGGCCCGGGCCTTCGGGCAGCGACAGAACGTCGTGGTCGGCGCCCTTGACGTACACGTCCGGCCGGATGGCCTCTACCAGAGCCAGCGGCGTGTGGCCGTCGAACGCGACGACGTGGTCGACCGTGCCCAGAGCTGCCAGCACTGCTGCGCGGTCCGCGACCCGGTTGACCGGCCGGCCGGCTCCCTTGATGGCACGCACTCCTGCATCGCTGTTGAGCGCCACCACCACGACGTCCGCCTGGGCCGCCGCGGCCCGCAGGCAGGCGACATGTCCTGCGTGCAAGACGTCGAAACAACCGTTCGTCAGTGCGATCCGTTCGACCGGCAGCCCGGTGCTCGCGGCACACCTGCAGCGAGCGCCTCGGCGGTCAGCAGTGGGCCGTCGGCACCGGCTACCAGGTCCTCCCGCGAGCAGCTGGCTGTCCCGGGTCGCTGGACCACGACAGTTGCCGCGCACACCGCGATCTCCAGCGCGTCGCCGATAGGTGCGCCCACCGCCAAGGACACAGCCATGGCCGCGGACAGGGTGTCTCCCGCCCCCGCACTGTGTGGTTCGTCGATTCGCCGGGTCGGCACATGATGTGCACCTTCGCCACTTAGCAACACCGCGCCGTCCCCGTCGAGGGTGACCACGACATTGCTGCTCCCGTCATCTCGAGAAGCCGCTCACGACCGTCGCAGAGCCGTTCGATACGCGCAGGCCCCGATAGGTCCTCACCGAGATCCAGTAACTGGCGAGCCTCTGCCCAGTTGGGAGTGACGACGGTGGGCCGGCAGTCCTGCCACTGGCGCACCATATGCGCGTCCACGAGTAACGGCTTGCGCTTGGCGGCATCATGCAGCACCTCCCTCAGCGCGGGCCCTGCGCAGACCCCCAAGCCGTAATCAGCCAGCGCAACGGCGTCGGTCGTATCCAGCAGCGCTTCGAGGCGCCCCGCGAGTTCCAGGTCCACGGAGTCGGGAACGGGTCCGGTCTCGCCCTCGTCAAAGCGGGCGACCACCTGCCGGCCGACGACCACGCGGCGTTTGGCCATGGTGGTACGCCCGGGCACCCGGATCAGCGAGGCCTGCACCCCCCTGCGATCGAGCTGGGTGGCAACGAACCTGGCGACATCGTCGCTGCCGACCGCAGAGAGCATGGTGGTGCGGGCCCCGAGCGCAGCTGCGTTGACCGCTGTGTTCCCCGCCCCACCGGGGACCCCCTCCCGATAGGTCACGGCAACGGTCGGAACCGGTGCCTCCCTGGCAACAGCATGAGAGGCACCGATCAACCATTCGTCGAGCAACACATCGCCCAGAACCAGAACCCGGCCCCACGCGAACCGTTCGACGATCGAGATGAGTTCATCGCGCAGAGTCACAACTGCTCCAATGCCCGCAGTACGACCTTCTCCACATCGGCCACGGGGACGTCCGAGGCCCTCGGGTGCGTTCCCGCTGCCTGGACCACGGTGCTGGGCACCGAATCGGGCGGTCCCCACTGGCCGGTCGAGGCGGGGCCGAAGATGACCACCGAGGCAACCCCATAGGCGTGAGCCAGGTGGGCGGCACCGGTATCAGCGGTCACCAACAGGAGTGCCTCAGCGATCAGGGCAGCGAACTGCGCCAAGTCGAGGCGCCCGGCCAGTACACGGTCGGGCGCCAGTCGCGCCTCATGGGCGACCTGCTGGGCCCGCACCACATCACCGGGTCCCCCCGTCACCACCAGATCATGACCGTGCAACTTCGGTATCAATTGCGCGAAGTGCCCCGGCGGCCAGCGGCGTTCCGGATCTGACCCTCCGACATGCAGGACCACCTGCTCGCGCGGCACCTGCACGTGCGGACGCATGATGGCCAGCTGGTCGGGGTTGGCGTTGATCCCGACCCATTGCACCAACCGGCAGAAGCGATGACGCTCGGGCTCGTCAGGGTCTATGAACCACTCCGGTCCGCATTCCCAGACCGTCGGGCACGCGAAAGCCACCAGTTCCCGGGGGTGCGCGCGCAGCAGCGCCTGATGGCTCTGAGGGCCCCTGCCATGCATGTTGAAGACAAGGGTCCTGGACAGGTCCTGCCGGGGCGTCAGATGATCGACTCCGACTGCTCGGGTGACCCCGGGAATGAGCCCCACGAGCGGATGCAGCCAGTCGGGCGCAGCGACCGTGAGTTCCTTGGGCGAGTGCCCCTCGGCCAGTGCTCGCAGTGCTGGTACGGCGGTGAGCAGGTCCCCGATCCCTGCGGCGCGCAGCGCCAGGACCTCTACGGCCATGACCTCTCACCACCGGGCGTGATCATGACCTCGGGGACATGGGCGGTACCCCGATGACCCAAGACGTCCACGATCACCTCGGCCACATCAGCGGGGTCCATCAGCGGGGCATCGGGAGCCGGTCGATACTGCGCTGGACGCCCGTCGAAGAAGGCCGTACGCATACCGCCCGGCATGACACAGGTGACGCGCAGGCGCTCACCCAACTCGGCGTTGAGGGCCCGGGAGAGTCCCACGACGCCGAATTTGGAAGCGCAATAGGCCGTGGCATCAGGTAGGGCTCTACGACCCAGAGTGGATGCAACCGTCACAACCTGCCCCCCGGATTCGAACAAGGCCGGCAACGACGCCCTGATCACAGCCGCTGTGCCCAGCAGGTTCACCTGGACCACGCGTTCCCAGTCGGAGGTCTTCACGGATTCCAGCGGGCCGCATGAGTCGACAGCCGCGCACGTGACGACAGCGTCGAGGCCATCCTCGGCGATCATCGCGACCACTGACTCGGTCATCTCGGTGTCAGCGAGGTCCACAGTGAAGTGGGCATGCCCGTCGCGACCAGGTGCAAGGTCCATGATCAATGGGACACCCCCGGACTTGGCCACAAGGCGCGCTACGGCCGCTCCGAGCCCCGACGATCCACCTGTGATCAGAACTCTTCCTAGGCCGGTTGCGTCTGACATTGCTCATCCTCCTCTTCGATGGCGCCAGTTCCGGCGCGCGCTGATTCGACCAGCAGCGTTGTGCTGCGGCCCTGCAAAGTGGGGAGAACGACCACCTCACCGCCGTGCTCGCGCACGACGCGGGCTTCGGGAATCGCATCTTCGTGGTAATCGCCGCCCTTGGCGAAAATGTGCGGTTTCAGGCGTCGCACGACCTCTGTGGCGGTGTGCTCCTCGAAGATCTCCACGGCGTCCACGCAATCGAGGGCCTGCAGGACGGTTGCCCGATCCTCCTGCGGGACCAGTGGGCGTTGCGATCCCTTCAGGTGCCGCACGCTGGAGTCGCTGTTCAGGGCCACTATGAGGCAGTCGCCAAGTGCGCGGGCGGCACGCAGGTACTTGACGTGGCCGGCATGCAGCAGATCGAAACAGCCGCCGGCCAGCACGACCGTCCCACCGCGCTGGCGAACAGCTCCGGCCATAGCCTCGGCCTGCGTGCCCCGCGCATCGGACCGCCCGGCGTCCGGATCGTCCAGTGCCCGGCAGGCCCCTCCACTGCTAAGGAAGTCCGCCGCACCGTCCACCCCTGTGCGCACGGCTTCGGCGATGTCCTGACCCTGAGCCAGACCCACTGCTATACCGGCAGCGCAAGCGTCACCGGCACCACAGGTGTCGCCTGCGATCGACTGCTCGGCGGGAACGATCAACGGAGTACGCCGTGACGCGCACACGACCGCACCGCGGCTTCCGAGGGTGACGGTGACACTTCGGGCCCGCCACTTCTTGGCGAGGTCTTTGCCCTGGCGTATGGAACTGGGCAGGTCGTTGCCAGCGTCCCCGCTGAAGTGCTGGGCCTCCCGCACGTTGGGCGTGACGGTCGTGACCCCCGGCACTGGACGTGTGCCCCGAGGGTGAGGGTCCCAGACCAGCGGTGCTACCCCGAGAGCCGACCTGATCCTGGCATGCGAAGTCACTCCGAGGCCGTAGTCACTCACCAGCACGGCGGCGGCCTCGGCGAGGACGTCGTCGAGATCCGGATGGGCTGCGCGCAGGGGGAACCCCGCAGATGTGCTCTGATCCATCCGCAGCAGGGTCCGATCGGCCACTCGCACCCGGGTCTTGACCACTGTGCTGTCGGCACCAAGGTTGATCACCGTCATCCGGGACTCGAGCATGTGGGTGAGCCGCTCGCCGGCCGCGTCCCGGGCGATCGCTGTGATCAACACGACCGGATGTGATTGTGCGGCGATAAGCGCGGCAAGGCCCGCCCCGCCAGGCCGGGCGAACTCGTCGATCGAGTCCACGACTGGCGCCGGCTCGTCCGGGCACAGCCTGGACACCGACCCTGTGAGGTCGATGTCGAGCATCGCGTCCCCGATGACCACCAGCGGCGACCGCGAGCCGGCCGCCGTCATGACGCCCGCCGCACTTGCGCGTCGAACGTTGCGCACAGGATGTGGATGGCGACCAGCTGCACTTCCTGAACCGCACTCGTGGACGAGGAACCGATGACCGCTACCTCGTCACAGAGTTGTGCAAGTGGGTTCGGCACCGGACCGGTCATGGCCCACGTCGTCACACCCAGCCTTCCGGCGCGTTCGGCCGCCTCCAGCAGGTTCTGGCTGTGCCCGCTCGTGGACAGCAGGATGAGCACGTCGCCCGCGCGTGCGTGCGCCTCGACCTGTCTGGCGAACATGTGTTGGACGCCATAGTCGTTGGCGATTGCCGTCAGCGACGAAGTCTCGGCGTGCAATGAGATCGCCGAGAACGGCGCACGGTCGTGACGGAAGCGCCCAACAATCTCGGCGGTGAGATGCTGCGCTTCTGCGGCACTGCCGCCGTTGCCACAGACCAACAGTCGGCGGCCTGCCAGCATCCTGTCAGCCAGACGCCGGCCCCACGAGGCCGCGCGGTCCAGAGCCGGACCCGACTGGCCCAACGCGTTCAGGGTCGCCGCCCGATGCTCTTCTACGATGCCCTCCTCGACAACGTCGAGCGGGGATGGTGTGACCCTGACGGCGGTCATCAGCTGCCCGTCCGGCCCAACGCAAGGCCACGGCGAGTGCGGCGTTGCGAACTCATCTGTTCGTAGACGGACTCGGTCGCCTGAGCCACTCGGTCCCAGTCGTACAAGCGCTCGACCTTGCGTCGTGCGCGGGCGCCCATACGGGCGCGCAGGTCCGCATCGGCAAGCAACCGCTGCACGGCCCGGGCTGCCATCTGCGGCGACTTCGGCGGCACAAGAAGTCCGGTGCGCCCGTCGTCGACAGTGTCCAGCAAACCGCCCACTGCCGTGCCCACGAGCGGCCTGGCGCAGGCCATGATCTCCAGGGGCACGATGCCGAACGGCTCGTACCAGGGCAGGCAGACGGCCACATCCACACCAGCCAGCAGCCGGGGGATGTCCTCGCGGGAGACTGCCCCGACGAACTGCACTTGTTCTGCAACACCGAGCTCCGCAGCCAGTTCGCGAAGCCGAGCAACCTCAGGATCTGTGTCGATTGCCTGCACGGTCAGGACCCCCGGCAACGACCAGTTCCACGTCCGGGAGATCGCGCAGCATCTCCACCGCCTCGCCCACGCCCTTGCGGGGCACAAGGCGGCTCAACGAAAGCACCCGGTGGGTATAGCGCCTCTGGGGCAGCAGGGTGTCGTCGTCCGCGGGCACGAACTTCTTGCGAGTCCACCCCGCAGGGCACGACGTCGATGTTCGCCTGCTCTCCGACGAGTTTGCGCAGTTCATCGACCTCGTCACTGCAAGTCGCGATCACACGGTCAACGTGTGTCATCAGCTGCCGCTCCCCGGGGATCCGCGCCGGCGGGCTCGTGTCCGCGTGCCCCTGATGACGCTTCTTCACCACTCCCAGCGCATGGAAGGTGATGGCCGTGGGCACATCCAGACTTTCCGCGGCTGGCTGGGCAGCGATGCCGCTCATCCAGAAGTGTGAGTGGACGATGTCCGGCTGCCACCGGGTCCACTGCTCTTGCAGCACCTCGGACATCTTCGGCAGGAAGGGGCCGAACTCGTCCTTGGGCACGGGTTCAGCGGGCCCGGCGTCCATGTGGTGAACGCGGACCCCCGGCGCCAACTCGACGTAGGCGGGCAGGTCAGGGTCGTCCCGGCGCGTGTGCACGATCACCTCGTGACCACGTCGGGCCAGGGCTCGCGACAGCGCGTCGACGTGGACGTTCTGCCCACCGGCATCCTCCCCTCCCAGGACGGCCAAGGGGCTGGCATGTTCGGAAACCATTGCGATCCTCATCCGTGGACCTCCTTCAGTACGCGGTCCCAGTCGGTCTGGAACCGCTGCAGGCTGTAGCGATCGATGACGGCGGTGCGGCACCCGCGGCCGACGGCTTGCGCGGTGGCCGGGGTCGTGGATGTACTCGCGCACGGCGGCGCGCAAGCGTTCAAGGTCGTTGGTGATGACGGCCGGACTCTCGGCAAGCCCCTCGGGGGCCTGCGTGGTCGACAGCGCGACCACCGGCATGCCCAGGTACATCGCCTCGAGCATGGACAGGCCAAGGCTCGTCCAGCGACACAGATGTACGTAGACCCTGCGCCCGGCGAGCAAGTCGTGCAGCGCGTTGTGGGCCACGTCGCCATGTCCGACGATGTCGTGTCGGTAGGAGCCGTTCGTCAGGGGTGCGGTGTCGATCCCGAAGGCGTCGACCGGTGCGACCGCTGCGACCTCGGCCAGCAGATCCATCCCGGTCACCCGACCGCGCCGGATCGGCTCATTGGTGACGTATGCCGCTCGCGGCAACCTGCCCGTGTACCGCAGACCCGGGTCCGGGATCCCGTGTTCCACCACCTGGACCTGCGCTCGCCCGTTGTCCCACATCAGGGCGTTGAAATGTGTGACGTGCACGATCGGGATCAGGGACTGTTCGGCCATCGGATGTCTGGAGTCGACTGGGGATTCCCGCGGTGTGTTGTGCTCCACGTACACGGCCGGGACGTCGACTCCCGGCCACATGCCGCACCACTGCCGGACCAGGTCGATCTCGTGCGGACGTTGCAGAACCACCACGTCGAAGTGCTCGTGGGCGAGTTCGTCGACCGGCACCTCCCGCACGTCCGATGGCCAGTCGTAAGTGTCTGGCCGGCCGCGCCCATCGGGGCCACGGTCACCAGTCACCGGCACGATCACCTCGTGGGCGCCCTGAACAAAGGCCGTGGACCATGAACCGTGGACATGCCACATCAGGACCTTCATGCCGCCACCGTCCCGACCAGGCAGCGAACAGCCTCCAGCACGTCGTTGGCACTGATTGACGAGAGGCATGGATGGCCTGGAACCGGGCACTGCCGCGCCCTTGTGTCCGCGCAGGCCGCGTGTTGATCCCCCAGCACCATGAGCCGTTCGGTGAACGGCGCCCATTTGATAGCGGGCACCACCGGGGCGAACAGGGACACGACAGGGACCCCGAGCGCCGCGCCCAGATGGGCGGGTCCAGTGTTGCCGATGACCAGGGCGTCAGCAGCTTTGATCACTGCCGCCAGTTCGGCCAGAGTGGTTCGCCCGCCCAGGTCCACGCCGGTGTCCCCGGCCACATGTTTGGTCAGGCTCCGCTCGCCCGACGCCCCGGTCACGACGACCTGGAATCCTTCGTCACTCAGGAGCTCGACCGCTTCGCGGGCGCGGTCGCGATCCCAGCAACGGGCAGGGGCATCAGCCCCGGGGTGGACGACCACATACGGGCTGCGCTTGCCGGCCCAATTGACGGTGGGCAGATGACCGCGGATACGCGGCCCACGCCCGTCGATGGGGTACCCGGCGGCCGCCGCGACAGCCGCCCCCCGCTGCGATTCGTGCAGGTCCTCCTCCACGACTACCCGGACATCCAGCAGGCTGCCTGGGTAGTCGCTACTGATACCGCAGATTCGGCCCACGCCGGACAACCTCAGAAGCAGCGCCGTCGGAAGGCTACTTTGGAAGGACGAGGTGAGGATCAGAGCTTCCTCGAAACGCCGGCGGCGCAGACCGACGACGAGCTTGGCCAGGTCGCCCGCGCGCACTGGCGGCGGGCTGCCGTGCACCCAGGGAGCATCGAAGACCAGCACCTCGTGCAGGTCCGGTACCAGCCGCGCGGCTGGCTCACCCTGCGACGAGCACAGCAACGTGACGTCGGCCCCGGATGCTGCCACCGCCCGGATCGCAGGGGTGGCCAGGATGACGTCACCCGCGCTGTCGAGCCGGGTGATGAGGACTCTGCGGGCCATTCTCAGGCCGCCTGCTCGCGCTGGATCAGGACCCATTCAACTGCCTGCCCGAGGTCGGCGAACCAGCGTCCGGCCCCGGCGATCTCCCCCGGCAGGGTGCGTTCGGTAGGGATGAGGATCCCGGCAGCCCGAGCCGCCTCTGCAGCCCCAACATCCATCACGGTGTCACCGATGACGACGACGTTCTGCGGCTGCACGCCCAGGGCGTCTGCGGCGCGCAGCACCAGGCCGGGTGCGGGCTTGCGGCAACTGCACTCATCCACCGGCGCGTGCGGACAGTACTGCCAGGTGTCGAAGGGCCCGACCAGTTCGTCGACCCGGGCGTTCACGGCCTCCACCTGCTCGACTGTGATCAGTCCCAGACCGATGCCGGCCTGGTTGCTCACCACCCCTACGGGGATGCCTGCGTCTCGCAGCCTGCGCACGGCCGCGGCCGCGCCAGGAACCGGCCTGACCTTGTCTGGGTCACCGTTATAGGGCGGGTCGTCGATGGTGATCGTGTGATCCCGATCGAAGAGAACCGCATCGATGATGGGCATGGGTTGCTCCTTCTTTCTGCGGCCCGCAGACGGTTCGCAAGAGTCGTGGATTCTTTCCCACAGGCGCGGGATTCATACCCGAAGCGCGGGGCGACGATCCCCTTCTGCTGGTGCACCGGACACGGCGAAGAGCCACGCCGCACAGGGGTGACGTGGCTCTTGCCGAGTAGCGATCAAGCAGCCTTGCGCCGCTGCGCGACCTCGGTGATGTCCTCAGCTTTGTGCCAGGACCTGGGCAGCGGGACGTCGTTCAGGACATGCTCGCGAAGTGCCGCGAGAGTCCTGGTGATCAGCCGGGACACATGGACCTGTGACAGCCCTAGACGTTCGGCGATCTCGGCCTGGGTGTGCTCCCCGTAGAAGCGCATCAGCAGGATCTCGCGCTCCCGCTCAGGCAGTTGCTGCAAGGCTGCAGTGACCGACTCGCGCAACTCGACGTACTCGAGGTTGCCGTCGACGTCACCGACGAGATCCACGAAGGTCTCGTCGCCGTTCTCACCCATGGGATGGTCCAGCGATTTCGAGCTCATGGCCTCGCCACGAGCCTGCACGGCCTGCAGGACCTCCTCCTCCAGCAGCCCGAGCTTGTCGGCGACCTGCGCGGTCGTGGCCTCCTGGCCGGTGGCCGCCCGCACCTCGTCACTGACCTTCTGGACCTTCAGCGATGCCTCCTGCAGACTGCGTGGAACCCGCGCGGCCCAGCCATGGTCGCGGAAGTGCCGACGCAGTTCGCCGA
Source organism: uncultured Actinomycetota bacterium (assembly GCA_963818505.1). Taxonomy (GTDB): domain Bacteria; phylum Actinomycetota; class Actinomycetes; order S36-B12; family UBA10799; genus JADKAV01. The sequence continues at coordinate 738,400 of CAWFSJ010000005.1, read as the reverse complement.
GAATAGTCGGCACGGCGAACGAGTGGAACTCACTGCCGCGGTCGGGGTTGAAGCGAGCCGCTGCTCGCACCAGCCCCAGCGAGGCCACCTGTACGAGGTCGTCGATGCGCTGTCCACGCCCTGAGTAGCGGTGGGCGAGCTGCCGAGCCAACTGCATGTGGTCCAGAGCCAGCTTCTCGCCCTGTGGCGTGAGCGGCGGCGTGGTGGGGGTTGTCTGCATCAAGGGACCGGCCGACTCCTGCGGTTGCGGACGCAACTGCAGGTACGCGTCGCGAACACTGTGTCCAGCCGCCTCAAGGGAATGAAGGGCGCTGACCCGGCTCAGCGCCGAGGCGCCCATTCCGCGGCTCCGAAGTGGATCGCGAAGCAGAGCGGCCACAGCGCCTCCCAGCGCACCCACACCTTCGCGGCCGTCATAGAGCACACCGGTCGCGCCGGGCAGGATGTGATCGAGGTGTGCTTCCTGGGCGGCGGCCACTGCCGCGACACCGTGGGCGGCGGCTTGCAGAACGTGACCGGCGTGACGCGCGCTGTCCTCTCCGGCCACCAGCAGTCCTGCGCCGCGCCAGATGCTTGCCGGGTGGGTGACTCCGGTGGCAGGGCGATAGTCGATGCGGTCATGCAGACCGAGTTCTCGCGACATGCGTCGCAACTGGGTGCGGTCGCGATCAGGCAGTGGTCCCAGCACAACGAGCCGGTTCCCCGGCCAGTAGGGCATTGAGGCGATGATCTTCTCGAGGGCCCCGCCACGGGCCATCGTCACGACATGTCCGGCATCGGAGGTGGGGCTGTCGGAAACGGCGGGCCCCGGCACGGCCACAGTCGCGAGGTGGGTGAGTACCTTCACACCCCGGCTTCGCCAGTGATCCTGCTCGGAGCTCGACATGGGCATGACGGCATCGACCATCCGTGCCAGCCGCTGCTCGATCGCCTCAGACGCGGGGCGTTCGTCGAATGTGGCGACGATCGGAACACCCTCGGGCCGCGCGGCGAGAGCCGCCATCGTTGCGGCAATCCCCAGTGAGTGGATGACGTCCGGTGAAGACTGCTTCCAGCGTCGGCGAAGGGTCTCTTCGCACTCCCGTGCCGCCGTGGCAGCGTCAGTCGTGGCCTTCTGGATATCGCTGTGAACCTCCAGCCCGGATTTGGTGACCTTTTCGATCAGGGACTCGATGGCGCCGGGTGGAAGGTGCGACACGTCGGAAAGTTGGCGCGAAATTACGTGAACCAGCATTGGATACCTCGCTCAGCGGCAGTTCGATCGGCGGTGAGCGACGCGGCCTGCACTCTGAAGCGCACGTCGAAAGAGGACTATTACCCCGCTCGGAGGCTTTCATCCCAAAGAAGTGAATCCGTGACCCTACAGATTCTGGTCGGTTCCGACCACCTGATCTGGGTGGCCGAAGGGACCTTAGATACGCCACTCTGCTGGACGTGCCAGCAACGGTACCGCTCTGGCCGAAAGATGTAAAGGAGTTCCTGAAATTGATGCGTCAACAAGGGCTTCAGGTTTTGATGCCGCGGGCATTGATGGCAGCCAGCAGTTCGGTCGCTGTCATCCGCGACCTGTTTTCCACCTGCGCGCGCCGGGCCACTTCGTAGAGCTCGGTCTGCGACAACTGGCGGCGCGGTCCCTTCTTGAGGGTGCGCAGGTGAGCATCACGCTTGATCCGGAAGACCTTGCCCAGCCGCCGACGGCTCTGCAGTTCCAGTCGTTCGCGGACCGCCGGTAACACCACGGACTCCTCGATGTGACGTATCTCATCGGCGATAGCCACCAGCACCTCGGCTGGCTGCTCGTGCTCGAGTGCCTCGCGCAGCGAATCGATGCGCTGCGCGGGCCAGGCCAAGTCCTTCACCCCTCGAGCGACCGATGGGTACACGTCCGTGGCGGCTGCCTGAAGGTGGGCCTTGAGGAACATGGACAGGTCCGCGCGAGGGTCATGGAAGCCGCGACTGGTACGCCGGCAGCGCTGCACGAGTTGAGTCATCCGTCGGTGCTCGGACGCCAGGACCAGCACGATGTCGACAGCCATAGCCGACTTCTACCCCGCAGCCCGCCGACGATACGCCGAGACTGCGACCGAGGTTGCGTGCCACTCTTGGCCCATGCCCACAGAACGCGATGAAGAACAAGCCGCAGTCGACGAGGCCATCGAGCGCGAATCGCACCACGAGAAGACCCGCGACGCGGCCGCTGAGCAGGGCCTGATCGAGAAGGTCACCCGCGAGGATTCCGACGACTAGCTTGCCTTGGCACCCATCTCGTCGAGACGTGCCTGCACGAGAGCCTTGATGAGTTCGGCTGGCAGCGGCTGATCGATGGCGAAGCGCAGCGAGCCCTTCCCCCAGCTGTATCCGGCGAGCGCCTCGCTCATCGACCCCAGCACCGATCCGCTCATGGGCAAGTAGGTGCAGTGTTTCTTCGATGCCGAGTACCCGGCCACCGCGATCCCGTCGACCTTGAATGCCGGGACTCCGTAGGAGAGCGCCTCCTGCGCATCAGGCAGCACACTGCGCAACCTGGTCCTCACGGTCTCCAGCGTGGTCCGCGCCGGTTCGGGCACGGCGGCGAGATAAGCCTGCACATCATCGGCTGACATGGGGTCAGGCTAAGCCCTGGCGAGGGCCCGCACGTACCGGACGGAGAACCGTTCCACGACAGACCCGTCCGGGCCGGCAAGCTTGTGAACCTCGCTGAGGACGGCTGCACGGGCTTGTTCGCGGACCTCATCGGGCATCGACACCCAGAACCCCCGCAAGCCGACCGACCACGTCCACTCGTGCCATTGGTCCACGGACTCGAACCGGATGTCGTGGGACACCTCCACGACCTGCACGTCGTGGAAACCAGCAGCGGTCAGCACCCGATGGATGTCTTCGACCGACGAGAGGTCCTTGTGTGCCGGTCGGCTCAACTCGGGGAAGCTCATGTGCGCCGGCAGGTAGGCCCGGAACGCCTCGTACGCGTCCCGCCACGCGGGGTCCGGGCCGGAGAAGACGCTGAACGCCAGGACACCGTCCGCCTTGAGCACCCTAGATATCTCACGCAGACCTTCGTCGAGGTCCGGCAGGAAGAACAGGACCATCGCGGCTGTCACGGCGTCCGCCGAACCGTCGTCCAGATCCAGCGCCTCGACATCACCCACCCGGACGTCCACCCCGGTCACGCCCGCTTGGTCGAGATCTGCCCGAAGCTCGACAACCATTGGCTCTGCGAGGTCGATCGCCGTCAACGCGCCCTGGGGTAGCAAGGGTGCGACGGCAAACACCACGGCCCCACGCCCAGCCCCCACATCGACGACCTGCCAGTGGGGCTCGGGTTGGAGCAATTCCACCAGGGCAGCCCCGAAAACCTCGAAGAACGGCACCACCGATTGGTCATAGGACGGAGCAACCGCACCGAACACGCCTGCGATCTGGGCTTTGGCCTGCTCGATGCTCATAGCCTCAGGCTAGGCCCGAGGATGGCTGCTCGACCACCCCCACAAACAGCCCAAGGCGTGTGTAACACCTGGCCACAGATGTTACACACGCCTGCGCGGCATTCCCTCAGACGCCGGCTTGGGTCTTCTCCCCGGGCAGATCCAGCGAACCCTCGTTGGGGTTGGTGATCTGCGAGGGTGAGACCCGCTTGCGGAACACCCAGTAGGTCCAGCTCTGGTAGGCCAAGACGATCGGTGTGAAGATGACCGCCACGATCGTCATGATCTTCAGGGTGTAGTCACTGCTCGATGCGTTCCAGATCGTCAGTGACAACGCCGGGTCGTTGGACGCGGGCATCACGTTCGGGTACAACACGCTGAACAGGAAGGCGACGGCGCCGGCCAGCGTGATCGCACTGAACAGGAAGGACCACCCCTCCCGGCCCGCACGGTTCATTGCCAAACCCGCCAGCCAGCAGACCGCCGCCACAACCACGAGCGCCCACGTCCAGGTCTTGTCACTGAAGGCGAGCTGAGTCCACAGAAGGAAGACAACAGCGACCACGGTGGCCACCAGCCCGATCTGCCCCGCGAGCTTGTTGGCCCGGACCCGGATCTCGCCGTCGGTCTTCAGCGCCAGGAAGATCGCGCCATGCGTGGCGAACAGGGTCAAGGTCGTGAGTCCACCCAGTAGGGCATACGGGTTCAGCAGGTTGAAGAACCCGCCGTCGTACAGGCTGTTGTCGGCACCTCCGGCCTTCATAGGAACGCCGCGCACGATGTTCGCGAACGCGACACCCCACAGCAGCGCGGGCAGGAACGAGCCGACCACGATGGCCGCGTCCCAGCGCTTGCGCCACGTGGGATCAGATCGCTTGCTGCGGTACTCGAAGGCCACGCCGCGCAGGATCAAGCCCACGAGGATCAGCAGAAGCGGCAGGTAGAAGCCGCTGAACAGCGTCGCGTACCACTCGGGGAAGGCCGCGAACGTCGCACCGCCGGCGACCAGCAGCCACACCTCGTTGCCGTCCCACACCGGGCCCAGCGTGGTGATCAGCGCGCGCCGCTCCTGCTCGTTCTTGCCAATCACCGGCAGCAGCATCCCGACCCCGAAGTCGAAGCCCTCGAGGACGAAGTAACCCATCCACAGGACCGCTATGAGGATGATCCACACCTGTTGCAGTTCCATGACCTTCTCCTCAGTACGTCACGGTCAGTGGTCGGTCTTCGCCAACCTTGTCGGGATAGTCGTGCTCGACCGAATCAGGCGGCCCGATCTTCACCGCACGCACCATAAGACCCACCTCGACCACGGCCAGTCCGCCGTACAGAAGGGTGAACACGATCATGGAGGTCAGGACCATCCACGCCGAGACGGTCGGACTCACGCCGCTGCTGGTTTGCATGAGACCGAACACAACCCAGGGCTGGCGGCCCATCTCGGTGAAGATCCAGCCGGTGGATGATCCGAGTAGCGGGGTGACGATGCCGAGCATCGCCAGGCGCGGGAACCACTTGGTGGTCGGGATGCGGCCCTTTCGGGTGACCCAGAGCATCCAGACTGCGATAGCCACGGCGACAAACCCGAAGCCCATCATGAGCCGGAAGTTCCAGTAAGCGGCCGGGATGTTGGGCTTGTAGTTGCCGGGGCCGAACTCCTGCTCGTATTGCGTCTGAAGGTTGTTGATCCCTTCGACCTGCCCGTCCCAGCTGTGGGTGGCCAGCAGGGACAGTCCGTGGGGGATGTCGATGCTGAAGATCGGCTCGGAGCCGTCGAGCGTTCCGATCGTGAAGATGCTGAACGGGGCGGGCGCAGCCGTCTCGTACAGGGCCTCGGCGGCCGCCATCTTCATCGGCTGGACCTCGACCATGACCCGGGCCTGTGCATCGCCGGTGAACCCGGTCATCAGGAAGGCCACGACCGCGGTGATGGCGCCCAGTTTGAGGGTTGAGCGGACGACGTCCAGCGAGCGCTTGTGGTAGAGCAACCAGGCGGAGACGCCGGCAACGAACAGTCCCGAGACCAAGAAAGCCATCGAGATCACGTGGGAGAAGGTGATGTAGGCCACGGGCTGGAAGAGCACCTCGGCGATGTCATTCATCTCCGCACGCTGGGTCACCGGGTTCAGTTCGTAGCCGACCGGGTTCTGCATGAATGAGTTTGCGGCGAGGATGAAGTACGCGCTCAGCAGGGTGCCAGTTGCGGCCAGCCAGATTGTGGCCAGGTGCAACTTCTTCGGAAGGCGGTCCCACCCGAAAATCCACAGACCCAGGAAGGTCGACTCCAGGAAGAAGGCCAACAGACCTTCCATGGCAAGCGGGGCCCCGAAAACGTCCCCCACGAACCGGCTGTAGTCACTCCAGTTCATGCCGAACTGGAACTCCTGCACGATGCCGGTGACGACACCCATGGCGAAGTTGATCAGGAACAGCTTCCCGAAGAACTTCGTGGCCCTAAGCCACTTCTCGTTTCCGGTCCGCACCCAGGCGGTCTGCATGCCGGCCACCAGGAACGAGGTTCCGATGGTGATCGGTACGAAGAGGAAGTGGTACACGGTGGTGATGGCGAACTGCCATCGCGAGAGATCCAGCGCACTCATACCGGCGAGTCTTCCGTAAGGGTCGTGTAAATTCCAGCAATCGAAGCCTTACCTAAGTGGCCCTCGGGCAACTGTTTCCGCGCCAAAACCTGCCTAAATGCGACGGAAACGCCCGTTGATGTGACCAATCCCACATTCGCCCCGGTCACGGTGGGTATTTTTCACGGTCGTCCTCACGCCGGGCCGCCGGCCAGAACCTCCAGCACCCGGTCGTTGGCCGCCACCGGTCCCACCGAGATGCGCAGACCCTCTGCGAACGGCCGCACCGTGAGGCCAGCGGCTTCCAGTCGCGCGGACACCTCGGCGGCCGCAGGCGAACTGATCCAGACGAAGTTGGCCTGGCTGTCGGGAACGTTCCACCCCGCCGCGCGAAGCCCCTGGGCCACCCGGTCGCGTTCAATGACGCTGGCGCCGACGCTCGCGCGCATGTGCTCGAGACCGGCAGATTGCAGCGAGGCCACCGCGGCAGCCTGGGCAGGCGTGGACACCCCGAAGGGCGTCGCCACCTTGCGCATGGCCGCCACCACCTCTGGTGACCCGACCCCGTAGCCGACGCGAAGCCCGGCCAGGCCGAAGGCCTTCGAGAAGGTGCGCAGCATCAAGACGTTCGGGTGTGCAGCTGCGAGTTCCAGGGCGCGCACGGCATCGGGTGAGGTGACGTATTCGTGGTAAGCCTCGTCGATCACGACCAGCACATCCGGGCCGACGCTGTCGATGACCCATTGGGCCTGCTCGTGGGTCACCGCGGGGCCAGTCGGGTTGTTCGGGGTGCACAAGAAGATCACGCGGGTGCGATCGGTGACCGCGTCCACCATCCCCGCCACGTCGTGGCGGGCGTCTTGGGTCAGAGCCACCTGGACCGAGATCGCCGCACTGATGGAAGTGACGATCGGGTACGCCTCGAAGGATCGCCACGCGTACACGACCTCGTCGCCTGGATCGCACGCGATCTGTACGACGTTCTGGCACAACGACACCGAGCCGCAACCCACACACACCTGTTCCGCGCTCACCTGAAGGTGCGTCGCCAATGCCGCGATCAACTCGGTGCTGCCGGGATCCGGGTACCGGTGCACGGCACTCTCGGGCAGGCTGGCCAGCACTGTGTCCGGCGGGCCGACCGGGTTCTCGTTCGAGGACAACTTGTATGTCTGCAGGTCCGAGCGTTGCGCAGGCCGTTGCCCAGCCCGGTAAAGAGGAAGTTCGGCCAGCATCGCGCGCAGTCGTACCCCTGCTGACATCACGGTCTCCTTGCGTCGTTACCAGTAGCCTGCCATTCGTGACGCTGCGAGCCCGTATCTGGATCCTGCTGATAGTGGCGGTGATCCTTGTGCTCGTCTCATGGGTGTGGCTTCGCATCGGATACAACCAGGTGGCCCGGTCCACCGCAACGGTCGTGGAGCAGCTCCAACCGGCCTCCGACGCCGTGGGCTCGCTCAATACCGCCCTGGCCGAGATGGACAGCGGTGTCACGTCCTACGCCCTGACTGGCGACGTCACCGATCTCGGCACCTACGTCGAAGGCACGGTGCGCGCACGCAACGAGATGGCGAGCCTCAAGACGCTGGTGGACGGCGATGCCGAACTGGAGGGCCTACTGCGCGAGACCCGTCGCGCTGAGGCCACCTGGCGACGGCAAGGCACCCGTCCCATCATCGAAGCGACCCGCGCCGGGGACGGCAACCAAGCCAAGGACCTTGTGCGCTCGGGCATCAGCCGAAACCTCTACAACGACGTGCGCACCTACACCCATTCGATGGACGAAGACATCCGTAACCGCATCGAACTCGCGGTGGCCCAGCAGGAGCGCGAGTTCATCCGGCTGTCGGGCATCGTGAACGTCTCGATCCTCGCGTTCTTCGCACTGCTGGCCGTTTTCGCACTCCTGCTGCTGCGTGGAGTCCTTATGCCGCTGCGCGACCTCCGGGGCCAACTGGTCGACGTCACCCGCGACGAGACCCGCGAGACACCGATCAGCGCCTCCGGACCGCCCGAACTACGAGAGGTCGGCCAGGACGCCGAGAAGATGCGCAGGGAGCTGGTCAGCGAGATCGACAGGGCACGCGCCGCGGTCGAGGGTCTCGAGCAGAAGTCCCCGGTCGTTGCGCGTATCCGGGCCGAACTGGCCAACAGCCACCACGTCTCGGTCCCCGGTATAGACAACTACGGCCTGATGCACGCCGCTGAGGGGGTACTTGCCGGCGACTGCTGGAGCGCGCAGGTGCTGCTCGACGGACAGCTTGCATTGACGGTCACCGACGTCGCGGGCCACGGACCCGAGGCGGTCATGGAGGCGCTGCGGCTCAAGCACACGTTGGAGTTGTCGATGGCCCAGAACGCGGACCCGGCCAGGGCTTTGAAACTGGCGGCGGACGGCACACGCAATCCCTCGATGCCCGCCACTTCCGTTGTGGTGCTCATCGAGCCGGCCACCGGGTTCTTGACCTGGGCCAATGCGGGACACCCGGCCCCCTGGCTCATCGGGGCGGCCGGCACCACGGCGTTGCACACCACCGGACCGCTGATCAGTGTCCTCGGGGGCGACTGGACAAACCACTACGAGCGCATGGACGTGGGACAAACGCTGCTCATGTGGACCGACGGCTTGACCGAATCCAACGACGCCGACCGCCAGGAACTCGCAGACGAGGGCCTTGCTGCAATGGTGGCCGAGGCCGTGGCGGTGGAGGACACCGCTGAGGGCCTGGTCGACCACATCCTGTCAGCCGTCCGCGCGAGGGCCGGCGACTGGCGCCGAGACGATGTGACCCTGGTTGCCGCGCGGCGGCTTCAGGAGTGACTAAAGGTCCGCAATGAGTCCGGCGCCAGGGGAGGGACGGGCCACGTCGCCGAACTGCTCGTGCAGCGCGGCCACCTGACCCACCACCACGATCGACGGAGCGGCGATCTGTGCCTTCTGGGCTTCAGCGGCCACCGTGGCCAGGGTCGCGGTGATCGTGCGTTGCGCGGGGGTCCATCCGCGTTCCACCACAGCGGCAGGAGTGTCGCCCGGTCGACTTCTCAGCAGCACCGCGGCGACCATCTCCAAGGAGCGAACGCCCATGAGCAAAACGATGGTGATCTCGGGGGGGACATCAGCCAGATGCGCGATCAGGGCCGGGTCCTCGCCGTGAGCCGTGGCCACCAGGAAACCTGTGGCCAGCCCGCGATGGGTGACCGGGATGCCCGCGGCGGCCGGCACCGCGACGGCCGATGTTATCCCCGGCACGACCTCGACCTCGATGCCCGCCTCCAAGCATGCCGCGAGTTCCTCACCGCCTCGGCCGAGCACGAAGGGGTCGCCACCCTTGAGCCGGACGACCCGATTGCCAGCGCTGGCATGCTCGACCAGGATCCGGTTGATGTCCTCCTGGCCGACCGTGTGATCGCCCGGGGCTTTCCCTACCCCGATGATGGTCCCGTACGTCATGTCCAAAGCGGCGCGAGGTGCCAGCCGGTCGACCACCACCACATCAGCGGCTGCCAGCAGTTGCCGGGCGCGGATCGTCAGCAGTCCCGGGTCTCCCGGTCCGGCTCCCACCAGCGCAACACTGCCTGTGCCGAAGCGCTGCCTTCGCAGATCGGCCCCGAGCAGCGCCTCGGACAGAACCTCGACGACGCGCCGGGCACGCACCGGATCCCCACCGCCGCTCACCGCGACCTCTACCCCGTCCACGGACTGCACCCGAGAGGCCGTCCACGCGGCTGAACTCGCGGCATCCGAGGCGTCTATGCACCACACACCGCGGGCAGCTGCCAGCCGGGCCACCTGATCGTTGACCTCGGGCGTCGCGCAGGCCTGAACCAGCCAGGCACCTTCCAGGTCCTCGGCGACGAACTCGCGGCGCCGCCACTGGACACCTGGCACCTGCTCACCGGTCGGCGCCACGACCACGACGTCGGCGCCCTCGGCCAGAAGTGCCTCGATCCGGCGGCGGGCTACCGTCCCGGCGCCGACGACAAGCACCAACTTGTCGCGTAGGCGCAGGAACACCGGGTACATGTCCTCGATGCTACGCACCGGTGATCACCGGACGTACCCTGATGCAATGGACCTGGCCAGCGCGATCCTCACCGGACTGGGTCTGGCCGCGGCCGCTGGACTCAACGCCTACATCCCGCTGGTCATCGTCGGGTTCCTGCAGTACTTCGACTGGATCGACTTCGGGCAGCCCTTCGACAATCTGGCGAACCCCTGGGTGCTCGGCGTACTCGTGGTGTTGCTGCTTGTAGAGGTTCTGGCCGACAAGATCCCCGCCGTCGACTCGGTCAACGACGTCATCCAGACTGTGATCCGGCCAGTGGCCGGGGCGGTGCTGTTCGCCGCGAGCACGAGCTTGGGCACCGACATCCCGCCGGTCGTCTCGCTGATCGCGGGACTGATCACAGCAGGCGCGGTGCACGGCACGAAGGCCGCCATCCGGCCGGTTCTCAACGCGGGATCCGCCGGTGTAGCCGCGCCCGTGGTCAGCACGACCGAGGACATCGTCTCCACGGCCCTGGCATTCGTCGCGATCCTCGCGCCGTTCCTGGTCCTACTCGTCCTGGCGGCTTTCGTGTGGCTGGTTGTGCGTTGGCTGCGCAGACGTCGGCCGGCTGCTGCCTGAGACCTCAGGCCGCCTCGACCACCAGGACCGGGTTCCCGGGCTGCCAGTCGTCGCTACTGGTCAAGGTGACGTTAGTGCTGGCGCCCGCTGGAACCTTTCCGGTGCTGCCCGTCGCAACCGCGACCGCCTCACCGTTCACGAAGTAGTAGACGGTCAAGTCCGTGCTTGCTGGTGAACCGCCGGAGTTCTGGACGGTCCCGTTGATCACGAGTTTCCCGCCGTCCTGGGAGATGGAGTAGCTCGAGAGCAGCCAGTCTCCGGATCGCAGTTGGTCAGAACCGGGGAAGGCGGGTGCGGCCGACGGTTGCGGTGTGGTCTGTGCCTGACTTGTCTGCGTCGGGGCGGGGCTGTCCGGTTCGATGGCGTTGAAGCCGGCGAAGCCGACGGCGAGCGCCAGGCCCCCTGCCGCCAGGATCCCTACAGGCTTGACCCAGGTGCGTTTGCGGGGCGGCGCCGGCTGCCAGGCCGCAGGAGCTGACACGGGCACATGCTGGATGGGCGCAGCCACACCAACGCGGATCGGTTGGGTGGAGTCGCCATCGCGCAGGTCCAGAGCCACGGTCGGCTCGTCGGGCACGTGCCGCGCGATGGCCAGCACCTCCCTGGCGGTCGGACGCGTGCGAGGGTCCTTGGCCAGCATCCGCCGCAGCAACGCACTTCGGGTCTCGTCGATGCCGGCCAGATCGGGGTCGTTGCGCTGGATGTTCATCAGCACCGCAACGGTTGCACCCTGCCCGAAAGGCGGGCGCCCGGTGGCGGCGAAGGCCAAAAGCGAGCCAAGCGAGAAGACGTCGCTGGCAGCGGACAAATCGTCGAGATTGGCCTGCTCCGGCGAGAGCCACGACGGACTGCCGGTCACGATCCCGGTGGCAGTCAAGGACGTTGCGTCCTCGGGATGCGCGATACCGAAGTCGATGAGAACCGGTCCACGGTCGGCGATGATCACGTTTGCCGGTTTGATGTCGCGGTGGGCGATCCCGTGGATCTCCAGAACTGCCAGTGCCTGGGAAAGACCGCGGGCGAGTTCCCACCAGCGCCTCGGCGTCAGCGGTCCCCAGATTGACACCGCGTCGCGCAGGTTCGGCCCTGGGATGTACTCGGTGGCCAGCCAGGCCGGCATACCGGCGATGTCGGCGTCCAGGAACCGGCTGATGTGCTCGTCGTGAACGGACCGCAGGACTTGGGCCTCCCGCTCGAAGCGCGCCGCAACCTGCGGGTCATCCAGCAAGCCCGGGCGTACGACCTTGACGGCCGCGACTTCGTCCCCACTGGTCGCCTTGTAGACGACTCCCATCCCCCCGCTTCCGATACGCGCCTCGACGTCCCACTTTCCGAGCCGCCTGGGGTCGACGGCAGTGAGTTGCCCGGCGGGCGTGCCGTTGAGCATGGCAACTCCTTGAGTCGAGGGGACAGTTTCAGTGTAAGTCCGGGTGGGGCCACTGAGCCGGGAGCGATCAGGGTGACAATCATCACGGCTGGCAGGTGGGGCACCAATACGTGACGCGATCAGACGGCGGGGTACCGATCCTGCCGGTCCGGATCGCGGTGCCGCACACGCGGCAAGGCTGTCCGGAGCGCTCGAACACGTTCATCCGTGGCCGGGTGCCGGCCACACTGGCGAGCATCAACGTCCGCACCTGCATGAGAGCCTCGCAAACATCGGCGCCTTGTCTGTAGGGCGAACACCGCGCCAGAAAGGCAGTCTCAGCGGCCCACATAGTGCCCAACCCCGCGACGACCCGTTGATCGAGCAGGGCCTCGACCACCGGCCTGTCAGCAGGCAGGCGCAGACCGGGATCGAAGTCCGGCGCCAGCACATCCGGGCCGAGATGGCCGATCCAGCGGGCTTCTGCGTTCGTGGACCCCACCTCGACCATCGCCAGACGCACGCCGATAGCGCTGCTCTGCTCGGTCTTGAGCACGACACGGATCTGGTGGTAAGGCCCGGTGCGCAGGTCCGGACCGCCCGTTACCCAGCGACCCTCCATCCGCCGGTGGCTGTGCAGGGTTGCTCCGCCGGACAGACGCGTGAGCAGGTGCTTGCCCACCGCAACGGTCCCCAGGACTTCACGGCCTGACAGGTCCACCGTTGAGAAGCGCGGAACCCGCAGGTCGGCCACGGTGAGGACCCGACCGGTCAGGGCGTTGTCGAGTTGCGCCGCAGTGCGACGTACGGCATCACCTTCGGGCACCCTCCCATGGTGCGTGGCGGTCGGCACCGCCCGGGCACTAGGCCCACCACCTGGCTCAATACCCTGGGAAACACCGCTCCAGGGAGGTCAACATGTCGAACAGCCCGTACCCCCATCTGCTCGAACCGCTGGACCTGGGCTTTGTCACATTGCCCAACCGCGTTCTCATGGGGTCGATGCACGTCGGGCTGGAGGAGGCCGAGGACGGCTTCGAACGCATGGCGGCGTTCTATGCCCAGCGTGCTCGCGGAGGCGTCGGCCTCATCGTCACCGGCGGCATCGCCCCCAACGAGCAGGGACGTCCGTGGCAGATGGGCGCGGCGCTGACCACCAGCGAGGAAGCGGTGCATCACAAGGTCGTCACTGACGCCGTGCACGCCGAGGGCGGCCGCATCGCGATGCAGATCCTGCACTTCGGCCGTTACGCCTACCACCCCGAACTGGTCGGACCCTCGCCGCTCAAAGCGCCGATCTCACCTTTCACCCCGCACGAGATGACCTCCGCGGACATCGAGACCACGATTGACGACTTCGCCCGGTGCGCCGGCCTCGCCCAGGAAGCCGGATACGACGGCGTGGAGATCATGGGTTCCGAGGGTTACCTGATCAACGAGTTCATCGCCGAACGTACGAACCAGCGCACCGACGACTGGGGCGGCTCGTACTCCAACCGCACGCGATTCCCACTCGAGATCGTCCGGCGGGTCCGGGAGTCGGTCGGCGACGAGTTCATCATCATCTTCCGGCTGTCCATGCTCGACCTCGTCGAAGGTGGTTCAACCCTTTCCGAGGTCGTGGAACTTGCCCAGGGCCTTGAAGCCGCAGGGGTCACGATCCTGAATACCGGGATCGGCTGGCACGAGGCCCGCATCCCAACCATTGCCACTAGCGTCCCGCGTGCGGCCTTCACCTGGGTCACCGCCGAACTGAAGGGCAAGGTTGGCATCCCGCTGGTCACCAGCAACCGGATCAACACCCCGGAGGTCTGCGAGCAGGTCCTGGCTGCCGGTCAGGCGGACATGGTCTCCATGGCTCGGCCCTTCCTGGCCGACCCCGACTTCGTGGCCAAGGCGGCGGCAGACAAGGCCGATCGCATCAACACCTGCATCGGATGCAACCAGGCATGCCTGGATCACACCTTCGCCCTGCAACTCACCTCATGCTTGGTGAATCCGCTTGCCTGCCACGAGACGATCCTGACGATCGAACCCACCGAGACACCGCGGCGGATCGCGGTTGTGGGTTCCGGCCCGGGCGGACTCGCGTGCGCTGTGACTGCAGCTCAAAGGGGACATGCGGTGACGCTATTCGAGGGGGATGACAAAGTAGGCGGTCAGTTCAACTACGCAGCTCAGATCCCCGGCAAGGAGGAGTTCAACGAGACGTTGCGCTACTACCGCAATGCCTTGGCGGACAACGAAGTCGAGGTCAGACTGGGCGTGCGGGCCTCGGTCGAGGACCTTGCTGACTACGACGAGGTGATCCTCGCGACCGGCGTCACCCCCCGGATCCCCGACCTTCCAGGAATCGACCACCCAAAGGTGCTCAGCTACTTGCAGGTCCTCCGCGACCACGAACCGGTCGGCGATTCGGTGGCGATCCTCGGCGGCGGCGGGATCGGCTTCGACGTGGCCGAGTACCTGACCCAGAGTGGTCCGAGCGCGACGTTGGAGTCCGAGCGGTTCTTCGCCCAGTGGGGCATCGACCGTTCGCATGAAGCCAGGGGTGGTGTGGTTCGCGCCGAGCACGCGCAGCCTGCGCGTCAGGTGACGATGCTGCAGCGCAAGGACACGAAGATGGGTCAGACGCTGGGCAAGACCACCGGCTGGATCCACCGCACCGAACTGAAGAACAGGCAGGTGCAAATGCTCACGGGTGTCGCGTACGAACGCATCGACGACGCCGGCCTGCACTTCAGTATCGACGGCCAGAAGCAGGTCTTGGAGGTCGACACGATCGTGGTGTGCACCGGTCAGGAACCGCAGCGGGAACTGCAGGAGGGGCTCGAGGCCGCCGGGGTGCCGGTTCAACTGATCGGTGGCGCCGATGTCGCGGCCGAACTGGACGCCAAGCGTGCTATCAAGCAAGGCACCGAGGTCGCGGCCGCCTTGTAGGGCGACGTTCGCTGTTTGTGGCACGGCCGCTTCGGGGGCCCGCGGAGGGCCCGGCCGGGCCCAACCGTCCTCGTTAGAGGTTGTGGTCCTCGTTAGCGAATCCACGCGTTGTTTCGCTAACCAACAGGACAACCTCTAACCAACGGCCGCTTCGGGGGAACGGCGAACGGCCGCTTCGGGGGAACGGCCAACGGCCGCTTCGGGGGAACGGCGGGGGCCCAGCGGTCCGGCCCCGACCCTCAAAGGCGGCTGTCCCCGTACCGGCTCATGACCTCGGCCACGATCACCTCGTACCCGTCGTACCACCGGGCGTACTCGGACTTCGCTTGAAGGTGCGCGGCCGACCTGGAGAAGTCCTTGAGGTTGTCAAGGTGCTCCCAGGAGTACACCGCGTTGCATACCGAGCCGTCGACCGACCACCAGGTTCTGACCCCGGCGTAACCGGGCGTGGCTTGCGCGATCTGCTCGATATGGGCATCGAGGCGTTTGAAGTCGTCGTCGTAGGTGCCCGGCCGGAAGATGAAGGAGATCTGGTACACGGTGTATCACTATACCCTCAATAGTGCAGTATGCTGCACTCATGGATGAGGCCGCTGCACTGGGAACGCTGATAGGGGAGCGGGTGCGCGGTGAGCGGAAACGCCGGGCGTGGACCCTCGATCAGCTGGCAGCGCGCTCGGGGGTGAGCAGGCGAATGCTGGTCACCATCGAGCAGGGCGCGACAAACCCCAGCATCGCCACCCTTCTACGTCTCAGCGACGCGTTAGGGGTGGGACTCCCGGCGCTGGTCGCCCCTGGCCCGTCGACGCAGGTGGACATCATCCGCGCCGCCGACCGCAGCCCCCTGTGGACCAGCGACAACGGCGGCAAGGCCGTACTCACCGTGGGCACGGCACCGCCTGACGTCGTCGAACTGTGGGACTGGCACCTCGGCCCCGGGGACGACTACCGCAGCGATGCCCACAGTGACGGCACGCGGGAGCTGATGACCGTGATCAAGGGAACGGTCCGGCTCACTGTTGAGGGCCAGGCATGGGACCTGCGAGTCGGGGATGCCGCCTCGTTCGCCGGGGACGTCCCCCACAGCTATGCCAACCCCGCCACCCGAGCCGCCCGCTTTGCCTTGACCGTGTACGAACCCGATGTTGGAGCGAACCGATGAATGATGATTTGACTCCCGCCAGCCTGACCGCCCTGAACACCGCTCACATCGATCCGGCAGTCACCGCACTGCGGCCCGACTACCGGGTGCTCCTTCTGGTGGCAGAGGGGGTGACCGGCACCTTCGACACAGGCAACCTGCTCACCAGCGCAGAAGCGCACGCCCGCGCCTTGCTCGCCGAAGGTGCCGCCGAGGATCTCCCCCACATCGCGGCCTGGCGGGAGGCATTCCGCAGCTTCGGTGCCAAGCCGCAGCGCACGCGCAACAGTCTGGAGGCGCTGACCAGGCGAGCACCCGATGGCCTCCCGCGAATCAACTCGCTGACCGATGCCTACAACGCCATTTCCGTGCTGCACCAGGTACCTATCGGCGGTGAGAATCTAGACGCGTACGCAGGTCCCGCACGATTGGTCCGAGCCGCAGGCGACGAACCGTTCGAGACCCTTGCTGGCGGTGAGCGCACGATCGAACACCCCAAAACCGGTGAAGTCGTGTGGCGCGACGACGCCGGGGTGACCTGCCGTATCTGGAACTGGCGCCAATGCACCCGCACCCAACTGCGCGAGGACACCGGCCGGGTGCTGTTCATCCTGGACGCCCTTGAACCCATGGGCGACGATGCCCTGATAGCGGCTGGGGAGCACCTGCTGGATGTCCTGCGCCAAGGCTCGCCGCAGGCCAGAACAGGATGGCGACTGCTGCGATGACCGATCGAGTGCCCGCGTGGAGTCTCGCGGTGGCCGCCATGCTCAGCGTGCAGATCGGGGCTGCCCTGTCGGTGAGTCTGTTCGACACGGTGGGCGCCGGTGGGACGGCGTGGCTGCGATTGACGGCCGGCGCGATCATCTTCCTGCTGATCGCTCGCCCCCGGCTGCGCGGCATGGCCTGGCCCGATCTGCGCGCGGCAATCGTGCTCGGCATGGCCACCGGGTTGATCACTACGAGCTTCCTCACCGCCATCGAGCGGATCCCCCTAGGTACGGCAGTCGCCATCGAGTTCCTCGGACCGCTAGGTGTAGCGGTCGCGCGCAGCCGCAGCCGGGCTCTGCTGATCTGGCCAGCCCTGGCACTCGTGGGCGTCCTGCTGCTGACCGAACCGTGGACAGGCGAAGTCGACCTGGTCGGAGTGCTGCTGGCGGCCATCGCCGCGTGCGGTTGGGCCACCTATATCGTGCTGACACAGCACATCGGCGACCGGTTCGAAGGCCTGCAGGGACTGTCGATCACCATTCCGGTCGCGGCAGTCACGGCCGCAGTGATCGGTGTACCGCAAGCCGCTGGCCACATCACTTGGCAGGTCGTTATCACCGCCTTCGGATTGGCTCTGCTGCTACCTGTGATCCCGTTCTCGCTGGAGATGCTCGCACTGCGACGACTGACGACGGCGGCCTTCGGCACGCTCATGGCACTGGAGCCCGCTTTCGGCCTCCTGATGGGAGTGCTCTTGCTGTCGCAGATCCCGCACGCCGGGCAGATTGCCGGCGTCGCGCTTGTGGTGGTTGCTGGGATCGGTGCCGAACGCTCAGGGCGTCGCGAACCTCAGCCGGTCGTCCCACTGCTCGAATGAGTCATTCGCTTCCCCTCCAATACTCCCCGGGGGTATGGTGGTCGACAAGAGCCTGGGACGTGGAGGACGCTATGGCACGAACCGTCATCATGGGTGCCGGCATCGCCGGCCACACGGCAGCCCTACACCTGCGACGGATGCTGCCCAAACAGCACGAAGTCGTGGTTGTCGCCCCGAACTCCAAGTGGAACTGGATCCCGTCGAACATCTGGGTGGGGGTCGGACAGATGAGCACCAAACAGGTGACCTTCCCGCTGGCCCCGATCTACAAACGCAAGGGCATCGAGTTCCATCAGGCGCTGGCGACTGAACTGCACGGCGATGGCAGTCCCGATCGTCCGCGACCGCACATCACCATCCGCTACACGGATCCCGCCCGCCAAGGTGAGACGGCCGCACTGGAGTACGACTTCCTGATCAACGCCACCGGCCCCAAACTCAACTTCGGCGCGACGCCGGGCTTGGGCCCGGATGCGAACAGCTGGTCGGTCTGTACTGCAGGGCACGCGGAGACGACCGCAAAGGCCCTCGACGCCGCCATAGGCAAGTTGAAGGACGGCCAGAGACAGACGTTCCTCATCGGCATGGGACACGGCACGTGCACCTGTCAGGGCGCTGCTTTCGAATACACGTTCAACGTCGAGCACGAGCTCACCAAACAGGGCGTGCGCGACAACGCCGAGGTCATCTACATCACCAATGAGTCCAGCCTGGGCGACTTCGGCATGGATGGTATGAACTTCGGCACCAAGGAAGGCGTGGTGCCCAGCCAGATGTTCACCGAGTCACTGTTCCAGGAGCGGGGGGTGAAGGCGATCATGTCCGCGCACGTTGAACAAGTCGAGCCGGGCGTCGCCCGCTACGAGACGATCGATGGCACAAAGGCGGAGCAGCCCTTCGACTTCGCGATGCTGCTGCCGCCTTTCCGAGGCGTCGACCTCCAAGCGTTCGACGCTTCGGGCACAGACATAACGGACCAGGTCTTCGCGCCCAGCGGTTTCATGAAGGTGGACGCCGACTACACCGCCAAACCCTATGAGCAGTGGGAGGCAAGTGACTGGCCGAAGACCTACCAGTGCGTCATGTACGACAACGTCTGGGCCGCGGGAATCGCCTTCGCCCCGCCACACCAGATGTCCAAGCCGCGGAAGACCCCTAACGGCACGGTCATCGCCCCCGCGCCGCCGCGCACCGGTATGCCGTCAGGTGTGATCGGCCGGGCAGTCGCCAAGACCATCGCGGAGCGCATTAAGAACGGTCCGTCGGCGAAGGTGCACACCGCGTCCATGGCCGAGATGGGTGCTGCCTGCATCGCTTCGGCCGGGACTGGTTGGCGCGATGGCAAAGCAGCAGCGATGACCGTCTACCCGATCATTCCCGACAAGCAGAAATACGGCGAAGAGGGTCGCGACACCAAAGAGACGTACGGCGAGATCGGCCTTTCAGCACACTGGATGAAGGTGATGCTGCACTACCTGTTCATCTACAAGGCCAAGGCGCGTCCGTTCTGGTACCTGATCCCCGAGTGAGGTTCGACATGGCAACGTCATTCCCGCAAGCACCCCTTCCCGATGCGAAACAAACCAAGGCGCGCAGCAGCGTGCTGCGTCAGGGTTGGCGCTTCGTCGTGCTCAACGTGAAGATGATCACGATGGTCAACAAGGGCCACCACTGAACCCGTGGCTTTGCCGACCGGCGCACGTTGGTTGATGTTCGTGCAGTTCGATGGGGCTCGTCGGCCGCTGAGCGTCAACCAACTACTCGAACCCCACCCAAGGCACCGTGCAAGCCTCAGTACAGCTGCGCCTGGACAGCCCCGTAGCGCTCCAGCACATTCGGGCGCGGTTCGGCCTGGAACACCTGCTCCCCGACGGACTGCCACTGCGGCAGCTGTCCGGTCAACGCCCAGGCGGCTTGAGCAGCCGCGCCCTTCGCAACGTACTCCCCCGGCTGCGGTACCACCACCGGCACTCCGAACACCGAAGAGGCGATCTGAGCCACAGCACGCGACTGCGCACCACCCCCGATGAGCAGCACGCGGCGACACGGCACTCCTGCGGCCTGCAGGGCTGCGAGCCCCGCGCCCAATCCGCACAACATCCCCTCGACAGCGGCCCGCGCGTAATGGGCAGGCGTGGAGTTGGCGCGCGTAAGTCCGTGCAGTGAACCGGTGGCCTCCGGCAGGTTGGGCGTGCGCTCACCCTCCAGATACGGCACAAGCACGAGGCCCTGCGCATCCGGTACGGACAAGGCCAACTCGTCCAGTTGGGCATAGCCGACACCCAGAACCGAGCAGGCTGCATCCAGTACGCGTGATGCGTTGAGCGTGCACACCAGCGGAAGGAACCCGCCCCGGGCGTCGGCAAACCCCGCGATGATGCCGGTCGCGTCGGCTGTCGGCACATCACCTGATGCGAACACAGTTCCCGAAGTGCCGATCGATACAACAACATCCCCGGGCCCAGCGCCCACTCCCAAAGCCGCGGCCATGTTGTCCCCGGTGCCCGCCGCGAGCAGCCGGCCCTCGAACTCCCCTGGCGATTGCGACGGTCCCAGAACCTCAGGCAGCCGCACCGAATGGCCCAGAACCTCTGTCACCAGTTCGGTGACGTACTCGCCGCGCACTGGGTTGAAGTACCCGGTTCCACTGGCATCGCCGCGGTCGGTCGTGGGTTCACCGCCACCGCGTAAACGCCAGGTGAGCCAGTCGTGCGGAAGCATGACGTCCGCGACGCGCTGCGCAAGATCCGGATGCTCGCGTGCCAGCCACGCCAACTTGGTGACGGTGAACGAAGCCACCGGCACTGATCCAGTGTTGTCGGCCCACCATCGCGCGCCGTACTGCGCCACGAGCGACTCGGAGTCCGCCGCTGAGCGGGTGTCGTTCCACAGGAGCGCATCGAAGACCGGCTCGCCTTGTGCGTCCAGCGCCACCATGCCGTGTTGCTGGGCTCCCACCGACAACGCGTCCACGTCTGCAAGGCCGCCTGCGGCGACAAGCGCCTCCTGCAGCCCATCCCACCAGTGGCCGACCGCTACCGCCGTCGCGTCGGGATGGCTCGCACGGCCGCTGCGCACCTCGTGGCCCGTCGCCGCGTCGCGGATAGTGACCTTGACCGACTGTGTGGAGGAGTCGATCCCGGCGACAAGCGTCACCCGCGGAAGCCCAAGAGGTGCTCGATCGCCAGCTGGTTGATGTTGACGAAGGGGTACCCGCGCACCAACGATTCGACGTCCACGTCGGTGATCTCCGGCAGGTCCTTGAGCGTCTCACCGGCAGCCAGAGTGGGTTCTTTGAGCGAGTCGACCCCGGCCGCCGCCATCGCAGCTTGAACGTCCGGGTCGGCCCGGAACTCCAGCGCCCGCTGCTTGAGCATCAGGTAAGTCGACATGTTCGCCGCCGCACTTCGCCACACACCTTCGGAGTCCTCAGTCCGGGCGGGCTTGTAGTCGAAGTGGCGCATGCCTTCATACCCGGCCTGCTCGAGCAGGTCGACGAGGAAGAAGGCGTTGAGGAGATCCCCGTGACCGAAAACGAGGTCCTGGTCGTACTTGGGACCGCGCTGGCCGTTGAGGTCGATGTGGAACAACTTGCCCGCCCACAGGGCCTGGGCCACGCCATGGACCATGTTCAAGCCGGCCATCTGCTCGTGTCCCACCTCGGGGTTCAGCCCGACCATGTCGGAGTGGTCGAGCCGGTCGATGAGGGCCAGGGCGTGGCCGATGGTGGGAAGCAGGATGTCCCCGCGCGGTTCGTTGGGTTTGGGCTCGATGGCCAGTCGGATGTCGTACCCCTGCTCCACGATGTAGTCGCACAGCGCATCCAGGCCCTCGGAGTACCGGTCCAGCGCCGCACGAACGTCCTTGGCCGCATCGGACTCGGAGCCCTCGCGACCGCCCCACAGGACGTAGGTGGTCGCGCCGAAACGAGCTGCCAGGTCCAGGTTGCGCCGGACCTTCGCGAGGGCGTATCGACGCACGTCGCGGGAATTGGAGGTGAAGCCGCCATCCTTGAACACCGGATGGGTGAACAGGTTCGTGGTGATCATCGGCACTTTGAGACCGGCTGCGTCCAGGGCCTTCTCGAAGCGGCTGATGGCCGCCTCGCGCTCGTCGCCGACCAGGGTCGGGGACAGCAGGTCGTCATCGTGGAACGTCACCCCGTAGGCCCCGAGTTCGCCGAGCTTCTCAGCAGCCAGAACCGGATCCATCGGCTCGCGGGTCGGGTCGCCGAACGGGTCGCGCGCTTGCCACCCGATAGTCCAGAGCCCGAACGTGAACTTGTCCTCGGGCGTCGGTTTCAGGTCAATGGTTGAGTAGTCGTTCATTGTGTTCCTTTCATCAGGCTGACAGACTCGCCGGATCGGACGGACTCCTCGATAGCGTCGAGGACCTCCATCACGGCCAGCGCGGATTCGTTGGAGACCGGTGTGGGGGCAGTACCCACAAGCAGGTCACGCACTCCGGCATAGAATTTCGGCCATTGGCCGTCCAGATATGCGACCTCGCGGATCGCCACCGGATCACCCACGGCCAGGGTGGCTACCGCATCCGGCTCGGCGCCCCAATCCGGGCCGGGTCGCTGCCCTGCGCGCAATCGGTCCTCCTGGGTGTCGGTGTAGGGAAGCAGCAGCGCCCCGTCACCTCCGAGCACCTTCATTCGCGGCCCCGGGATCGCGGTCAGGACTGAGGCGCTGAGAACCGTGAGCACACCATCAGTGTGCTGCAGCCACGCCTGGATGTCGTCATCATGGCTGCCGACCGCGCGCAGGGATCGACTGCGCGCCGTGACAGTGTCCACCGGCCCGAACAGTTGCAGCGCCTGATCGACCAAGTGTGGTCCGAGGTCGTAGCGCAAACCGCCCATGTCCTGAGGGTCCGAGGACTCCCGCCAGCCGCCTCTGCCGACCGGGCGCCACCGTTCCATCCGGGTCTCGAACCGGTGGACCGTGCCCAGCGGACCCTGCTCGAGCAGCGCGCGCAAGGTGAGGTACTCGCTGTCCCAGCGGCGGTTGTGGAAGACCACGAGCTCACGGTTGTGCTCCCGGGCCACGTCGATCAGCGATCGCAGCCCGGCGGCATGGCGCGCAGCCGGCTTGTCAAGAACCACGTGCCGGTCAGCCTCGAGCGCCAAGCGTGCATGCTGCTCATGAAGCCCGCTCGGGCTGGCCACGACCACGAGATCCACATCGGATGCCAGCAGAGCGTCGACATCAGCCACGATCGTCGCCCCCGGGACCTCCGAGGCGGCAGCGTGTGCCCGCTCGGGGTCCCGGGTGACGATCGTGCTCAGCGTCATACCCGAGGTGTCGCAGATGAACGGAGCATGGAACAACCGTCCGGCCAAGCCGTAACCGATCAGTCCAACCCGGATCTGCGACACGCTCGAGCTAAGCCCTACCTGTCGCCATGGCTCTACGCCGGGACAGTGCGTCGACGCTTGCTGCCACCAGGAGCACCAGACCGGTCACGATGAACGCGATTCCGGACTCCTGCGTGACCAGCGGCAGGCCGTTGGCGATCACGCCCACTACCAGACCGCCGATGACCGCGTCGATTATCCGGCCACGGCCACCGAACAGCGAGGTCCCACCGATGACGGCCGCGCCCACCGCGTAGAGCAGGGTCGTGGAACCACCGGTCGACGGCGAGATCGAGTTGTCACGCGAGGCGAACAGGATGCCGGCCACCGCCGCAAGGGTTGAACAGGCGACGAAGCAGGCGATCCGGATCCTGGCCACGTTGATACCAGCGCGCCGCGAGGCTTCGGCGTTACCACCGACCGCGTACACGTGCCGACCGAATCCCGTTCGGCCAAGGACGTAGGTCAGGCCCACGACCAGCACCAGGATCAGCGGCACCACGTAAGGCACCCCCATGATCGAGGTGATCGCCGGGTTGCGGCTGCGCTCCTGGTTGAGGATGTACACCACAGCACCCAGGATCACCGCCAGCGTGATCAACTTGGCCAGGAAGACGGTCATGTTCTCCACCGGCAGACCGGCGGCACGTCGACCACGCATCTTGAGCAGGGACAGCAGCGCCCAGCCCCCCACCACTATCCCGAAGAGTATCCATCCGGCAACCGGTGACATGTTCGCGTTCATGATCTTCAGCACCGTCGGGTCATCGATGCCGATGGTCCCGCCCTCGCCGATGATGAGCAGGATCACGCCCTGCAACGCGAGGAACATCGCGAGCGTCACCACGAAGCTGGGGATGCCTAGTTTGGCGACCAGCACACCGATCAGCAGACCGATAATGACGCCTGTCAGCAGGGTGGCTGCCAGAGCCATCCACAGCGGCCAACCGCGCTGGGTCAAGGTCACGCCCAGGATCGCCGCACAGGTACCCGCCGCATATCCGGCCGACAGGTCGATCTCACCGAGCAACAACACGAAGATCAAACCCATTGCGAGCACGATGATCATCGCGGACTGGTTGATCAGGTTGGCGAAGTTGAAGGCCGACAGGAACGTGTCGCCCTGAAGCGCGGTGAAGACCAGGATCAGGGCGACCAGTCCCGCGACCGCGGGTAGTGAGCCGAGTTCGCCGCCGCGAACCCGGTCCCAGTAGTTGCGCACGGACTCGCCCAGACCAGGACTGGCTTGCGCCTCTGGTACTTCGGCGTCCGGAGTGAGGGTGCTCGACATGTGTCAGGCTCCAGTGGTGGGGTCGATGGCGTCGGCGTGGTTGGCTACCTGGGCCGACAGACCGATGTCGCCGGTGCGGCCGGTAGTGATCAACTCGACGACCTGCGAGTTGGTGACCTCGGAGGCGGGAACCTGCGCCGCCAGTCGGCCGAGGTAGAGGCACGCGATATGGTCGGCGACTCGCATGACGTCGTTGATGTTGTGCGAGATCAGCACAACACCCAAACCGTTGGCGGCCAGCCGTTCGACCAGGCTGAGCACCTGTTCGGTCTGGGCGACACCGAGGGCCGCGGTCGGCTCGTCGAGGATCACGAGTTTGGAGTTCCAGAGCACGGCACGGGCGATCGCCACCGTCTGGCGCTGACCGCCGGACAGCGAGGCGACGGTGCGCCGCACCGAACTCAAGGTACGCACCGAAAGACCCGCGAGAGTCTCGGTGGCCTTGCGCTCCATGGCGGCCTCGTCGAGGCCGGGCCCCTTCTTCTCCTCGCGACCGAGGAACATGTTGGCGACCACATCGAGGTTGTCGCACAACGCGAGGTCCTGGTAGACAACCTCGATGCCCAGAGCATTTGCGTGCTTGGGGTCGCTGATGTGGACCTTCTGGCCCTCGAAGAGGAAGTCGCCGTCATCGAACGGGTAGATGCCGGCAACACCCTTGATGAGGGTGCTCTTCCCCGCGCCGTTGTCACCGACGAGTGCGGTGACCTGGCCGGGATACACGTCGAAGTCCACGCCCTGCAGGACGTGGACCGCACCGAAGCTCTTGTGCACTCCGCGCAGGGAGAGCACGGGGTCCGACGCCCGCCCCGGGGAGGGGCGGACGCCGGACTGCGTGCTTACCGACATTTAGGAGACGCCAGCCTCAGTGCAGGCTTGCTTCAGCTTCTCCGTGGTGCAGAGGTTGTCAGCGGTGGTGAAGCCATCGGCCACAACATCCTTGACGTTGTCCTTGAAGATCGACTGCGGCTCGAGCAGAACCGAGGGGATCTCCGTGTTGGTCTCAGGGTCGGTCGTGGTCTGGTCCACGGCCGGCTCTTCCCCCTTGGACAGTGCGATCGCCAGTGCGGCGGCCGCGTCGGCCTCCTGCTTGACTGCCTTGTAGACCGTCATGCACTGGGTTCCGAGCAGCACGCGCTGCAGACCCTCGTCGGTGGCGTCCTGTCCGGTCACCGGGATCTTGCCAGCCTCACCATTGCGGTCGAGAACGGCGATGGTGGCACCGCCCAGACCGTCGTTGGCTGCGGCTACACCGATGAAGTCACCGTTGGCCTTCGTGTACATCTGCTCGAAGATCGTTCCGGCCTTGGTGTTGTCCCACTCGGGCACAGCCTGGTCGGCAGCGATCTCATAGCCGGCCGAGGTGATTGCGGCCTCGTAGCCCTGCTTGAACAGCGTCGCGTTGTTGTCAGTCGGAGAACCGTTGAGAAGTGCAACCGGTCCGGAGGTGTCGCCGTTGTCCTGCATGCAGGTCACCAGGCCTTCACCGATCTTGGTGCCGACTGCCACGTTGTCGAAGGACACGTAGTAGGAGGCGTTGCCGCCCAGTGTGAGCCGGTCGTAGTCGATGACCTTGACGCCCTGCGCGTTGGCCTTCTTGATGACGGCCGCACCAGTGTCGCTGTCGAGGTTGACGATCATCAGTGTGTTGACGCCCGAGTTGAGCATCTGGTCGGCGATGGTCTGGAACTTCGCCTTGTCGCCGTTAGCGTTCTGGATGTCGTATTCGACGCCCGCTGCCTGGAATGCCTCCTGCAAGTACTTGCGGTCGGCGTTCTCCCAACGGTCTGAGGACGCGGTGTCGGGCAGAATGACCCCGATCTTGCCCGCGGCGGCGCTTGGGGATTCGGAGGCGGTCGAACCGCTGTCGCTGGAGCTGCAGCCGCTCAGCACAAGGCCAAACGCAGCTGCAGACACGACGAGTGTCGCGCGCATCTTCATGGGTGGGTTTCCTCCATCTGTGTGGGCTTGCGCCCTTGTCGTGAACAGCACCCCGACAGTAGCGCTCACACAGGTCATTTCGCTACCAAGAACAGTGGGTGTCCGGGAAATGACCAAACAGATTCCCATATGTCCGAACTGCGCCGGACGACGAGATCATGGCTACTCGGCTCTGTGGGATTCGAATTCCGCAACTGTCGGCACCGGGTAGGCAGTGCTACCGGGCACCCACCCTGCATCGAGTTTCCTCTCACCTGGACCACTCGGCGCCCAGATGTGGCAGGTCCCGCTGAGGAACGGCAGTACCGTGCGCAGGCGGTCTTCGTCACCTTCGCGAGTGGGGTTGTCATGCACCCGGGCGGAGAAGGCCGCCTGGACCAGCACAGGCGCCATCGACCTGGCCAGTTCCCTCAAGTGGGTGCAGCCCTTCGGACCACCTAGGCGCTCGCGCATAGCCGAGGTCCAGCCACGTCCGACCCGGACGCCGACGAGTTCCTGGTAGGCCTGCGCGATCGCCGGACACTCGGCGTGGGGATAGGTGTTGAACCTGACTTCGACCGTCCTGACCGTGAAATCCAACGTCGACACCGTCGCGATGAGTTCCAGGTCGTGGACCACGGGCAGGTCCTCCGGCCGCTGCGCCCAGGGCCGTTCATCGCGAAGCCGCCCGACCACTTCAAGGCAGTCATCCTCAGCCGCGTACACGTCGAAGACCACGGACCGGCGGTGATGGGGAACTCGTTGGTCGGACACAAAGCCACCGTAGCCAGCCGGAGAGTCCCGGCGCCCAGAAGCCTTATCGCCGCTGTCACAAGCAGAGTTAATGCCGTGTTCAGTCTGCGTTTCCGGCGCGGTGACTCGGCCCTCCTACGGTGAAGATGGAGGATCAAAATGTCTGTTCATCATGTTGAGCCCGGCCACAACGCCATCGCTGACTACGCGCTCCTGCTGGCGGAGGCGACAGGTGTCCTGCACGACCTGGCCGAGGCCGCCGAGTCGCAACGAGGCGACGAATACGAGGCCCTCCTCGAGATCCACGCCGAGGGTGCCGACCTTCACCAGGGCGTCATCGTGGATTCCACCGACCCCTACCTCAATTCACTGCCAGCGGTCCTGCGCAGCCTGTTCAGCACCGTCATGACTCTTGGCGAGGACATCAGCCGCGGTGTAGCCGCACCTGCTGGCCTCGACCAACTCCAGACAATCACCCGAGCAATCTCGGCCGCCCTTGATCGGGGCGAAGATTCCGCGTTCGTCGACCAGAAGACGGCAGCTATCGCAGAGGCTGTCCAGCAGATTGACGGCTCGACTGTCGAGCCCGCGAACGCTCCCACGGCCCTAGGGCGTCTCACCGTCGCAACTGAAGCGGCTCTGCGCACGGCAACGGGGCTCGCTGCCGGGGTTGCCGCCTGATCTGAGGCGTTAGCGTGGCTGGTGTGAGTACAGACGTGCCCCACGATGCGCCGCTGTCCGGTCCTGACGTCGTGAGACTCGTCGCGCACCGTGGGTCGGGCCACGAACACAACGATCCGGACGGACCGCCGGAGAACACCGCCGCCGCCGTGGCGTACGGCTTCGACCAAGGCGCCGACGCTGTCGAGGTCGATGTCTGGCTGACCTCCGACGGGATTCCAGTCGTCCACCACGATGCCACTACAGACCGCACGACGGACTGGCCAGGACACGACCTTCAGGCGATCACCTACGCCGAGCTCGAGTCGGCCAGTGCAGGCCGGTGGAAGGGCCCGCAGTGGTCAACCGCCCGAGTGCCGACCTTGGCGGAGGTTACGGCGCTCGTTCCCGACGGGCTGGGTTTGGTGGTGGAAATCGTCCAAGGACCACAGGTGGTCGAGGGCATCCTGGCCACGGTCGCCGCGTCGGGGCTCTCAGACGACCAGGTCATGTTCATCGCGAAGAACCTCGACACGGCTGCCGAGGTCAGAAGGGCGTCGGCTCGGCACAAGGTTCTTTGGATCGTGGACACCACTCCGCGCTGGCAGATCGGCAGCTGGGCGCAGGGCCACAAGCGGGGCCCGAACAACGATCGCCGCGGTTTCGAGGAACCCGCAGACGTGCACTGGCTGCTCGACCAGGTCCATACTCACCGACTCGACGGTCTGGACACCTTGTTCGCCTACCCGCCCGACTTGCCGGCTGCCATCGCCGAGGCCGGACTCACCTGGCTGGTCTGGACGGCCAACGACCCCCGCGCGATCGACCAGTGCCTGGCCGACGGTGCCTGGGGCATAACCACAGACAAGACAGCCGACGTAAGGGACTGGCTGCTGGCGTCCGGAAAGCAGACGGCCTCGAAGGCCGGCCAGTCGTTCTGCTGACTGCGCCACTTCAGTTGGCTACTTCGCCCCCGGGCTCGTGGACGGCCCGACCTTAGAGCCAAGCCATATTCGGCCCACCCCTATGTACAAGGGTCGGGCTAGACACATGTTTGGAATTGGGTGCATGCCACCTGCCCCGGTGGGGGCGGCGGCTAGGGTTGTCGCCGGCCGGGGGGTGTGGTGATGGTGATCATGGGGGCGGTGCCGCAGGTGGTGGTGATCTGGTATCGGCCCAAGTGCAGGTCGCGGTGGCATCGCGGGCAGAGTAGGCACAGATTCTCCAGGTCGGTCAACCCGCCCGAGGCCCATCCGATGATGTGGTGGGCGTGGCAGAAGCGTGGTTTCTGCCCGCAGCGCAGACAGCCGCGGTCGCGGGCGACCAGCGCGGCCCATTGGGCGGCCGTGGCGCGGCGTTTGGTGCGAGCCAACGCCAACGGCACGAACGCCCCGGCCGGATCTGTGATCCCGAAGATGACACTGATCACCGCCGCGCAGCACACCAACTGGTAGCCCGCCGGGCTCAACCGGGTCCCGTCGGTCAGCACCGCGCCGTTGCCCTCGGACACATCGTTCAGGTCGACCAGGACACTCAGCGCGCTCACACCGTGCGGGGCGGTGTTGGCCGCCGCCGCGTCGAGGATGGCATCCAGGGCGTCAGCGCGGCGCTGCTCGGTGCTTGCATCATCCAGGGTGTCGACCGGTTGGATGAAACAGGCCAGCAGTTCGGCCAGTTTCGACCCAGCCACCTCATCGAGTAGCCCGGACAGCCGCCACATCCCCGACGGGCGCGCCGACAACCGCACCGAACGGCGTTCCCGCTGCGCCTGGGCATCCAACCCCGGGCTACCCGGCCCGACCTGATCGATGATCACCTCCAGGATCCGGCGGGTCTCCACCGGATCCGTGGCCACCGCGGTGGCCACCACCGCGTCCTCCAACGCGGTGAACCCCGGGATCGAGCCGGCCGCCCGGGTGATCACCGACACGTGGACCGCCGACAGATCCCCAGCCCGGAACTTCTGGGCCACCACCGGTAGCCCGCGCAGAACCCGGGCCGTGGCCACCATCGCCGAACCAGCCGCCGGGGTACACCCGGTTGCCGCGGCAATCAGCGTGCCGGTCGTGCCGGCATGCAAGCTGCGGCTGGCCTGCACCACATCCGCGGCACCCGCCAAACCACACAGATACGCATCCACCTGGTTGCGCACCCGCCCCGCGGCGATCAACGACCCCGCCAACTCATCAGCGCCCAGCCCGGCGGGGTCCGGCAAACCCGCGACCGCCGCGGCCACCGCATCCCAACCAGGCGGGCACACCATGGGCAAACCAGCCCGGATCCGCGCGCGGCGTGACGCCGGCACCGACACCTGAAAGAACCCCACCCCACACCCCCATGGATCCGCTCGAACCGACCACCAGAAACGGCCACGGGCCCCTGACAGGGAAACCCCGCCGCCCAAGCACAAGCACCACAAGAAGGTGCACGACCGACGACCCAATGCCGCCTACCCACACCCTCACACAGGGGTGTGACAAAACGAGTTGCGTCCATCCACCGCAGCGGCTCCACCGGCCCGGCCTTGGGTCTTTGGGCGCTCACCTCCGCAACGCCGGGAGTATTCTCGAGTTGGAGGGCTGCGATGTTGGCTCAGACTTCTGACCGTTGGCGATGGCGGTTGTGGGTGAGTTGGGTAGTGCTCGCCTTGATCGCCTTGGAGTTCCTCAATCTCACGGTGTACGGCGTGGTGATCCCGCTCTCGGCACTCGTGCTTGCTCTGGTCGTGGGCCCCGAGCCGCTGGGCAGGGTCTGCCCAGACAGGCGCGATTTGATCGCTTTGGGGCTGCTCTATCTGACAGTCGTGGCGTTGTTCCGGGTCGCGTTCACGGTCTTTGGCACCGGCAACGTGGCGGGTCTGTTCTTGACGTTCGCCGCTGGCATGCTGGTCGGCTTCGGCGGTCCCATCATCTACACGGTCTGGTTTCGGCGCCGTCCCCTGGCCGATCTCGGACTGCGGCGGGACAACTGGCGAGCCACGGTTCCACTGGCCCTGGTCTTCGCTGGGGTTCAGTACTCGCTCACCCTGTTCGGCTACGCCTTTCCAGGCCCCCAGGACTGGGTGCCGCTGCTGGTGATGTCGCTGACAGTGGGCGCCTTCGAAGCGGTGTTCTTCCGGGGGTTCGTTCAAACCCGCCTGTGTGCCAGTTTCGGCATGGTCCCGGGAATTGCGGGGGCTGCCGCTCTGTACGGGCTCTACCACGTCGGCTACGGCATGGGCGGCAATGAGATGGTGTTCCTGTTCGGGCTCGGCGTCGTCTACGCGGTCGCCTTCGCCCTGGTCCGAAACGTTCTCGTACTCTGGCCGCTGCTCACACCAATGGGAGCGTTCTTCAACAATCTGCGCAGCGGCGACATCGTGCTGCCATGGGCTTCCATCGCCGGATTCGCCGACGTCCTCGTAGTCATGGCCGCCCTGTTGTGGCTGGCTGCCCGGCATCAACGCAAACTGAGCGCGCCAGGAGCACCGGCGCAGCTGCCGACTCAGGCAGCCCGCTAATCACTGCGCCACTCCTGTCCGGTTCGACAAGAGGGCCGGCGCCGCCCCGACTACCCCCGCTGCATGTCCACGAATCGGCTGTAGTGGCCCTGGAACGCAGTCACGACGGTGGCGGTCGGGCCATTACGGTGCTTGGCCACGATGATGTCCGCCTCGCCCATGCGTGGGGAGTCCTTCTCATAGGCATCCTCGCGGTGGAGCAGGATCACCACGTCGGCGTCCTGCTCGATAGAACCGGATTCCCGCAGGTCGCTCATCATGGGTTTACGGTCAGTGCGTTGCTCCGGTCCACGGTTCAACTGGCTGATCGCGATGACTGGGACTTCGAGTTCCTTGGCCAGCAGTTTCAGGGCCCGGGAGAACTCCGCTACCTCTTGCTGACGCGATTCGACCCGCTTGCCGGAACTCATCAGCTGCAGGTAGTCCACAACGATCAGTCGCAGGTCGTGTTGTTGCTTCAGACGCCGGCACTTGGCCCGGATCTCCATCATCGACATGTTGGGGGAATCGTCGATGAACAACGGCGCCGACGAGACCGCAGACATGGTGTTGACCATGCGGGTCCACTGCTGCTCATTCAGCGAGCCCGAACGCATGTGGTGAAGCGGCAACTCGCCCTGCGCGCTCAGCAGACGCATCACAATCTCGTTGCGGCTCATCTCCAGGCTGAAGATTGCGCTGGTCAATCCGTTCTTGATGCTGCAAGAGCGTGCGAAGTCCAGACCCAATGTGGACTTGCCCATCGCGGGACGCGCCGCCACAACGATCATCTGGCCGGGGTGCAGGCCGTTGGTCAGTTTGTCGAGGTCGATGAACCCGGTGGGGATACCGATGATGTCGCCGGTGTGGTTCTGGATCGACTCCAACTCGGTGTAGACACCGTCGAGCAGGTCCGACAGGGGTGCGTAGTCCTCAGCCGTCGTGCGCTGGGTGATCTCGTACACCTCCGCCTGGGCGCGGTTGATCAATTCCTCGACCTCGCCCTCGCCGGCGTACCCGGTCTGGACGATGCGCGAACCCACCTCGACCAGGCGGCGGCGCATGGAGGCGTCCCGAACGATTTGGGCGTAGTAGGACGCGTTCGCGGTCAAGGGCGGGGACGCCACCAAGGTGTGCAGGTATGGGGCGCCCCCGATGCGCTGCAACTCCCCGGACGCCAACAGTCCCGCCGAAACCGTGATCGCGTCCGCGGGCTCACCGCGGGCATACAGGTCCAGCACTACCCGGAAGACGGTCTGGTGGGCCGGGGTGTAGAAGTCCTCCTCGCGCAACCGCTCGACGACATCGGCGATCGCGTCCTTGGACAGCATCATGGCGCCGAGCACGCACTGCTCAGCCGCCAGATCCTGCGGGGGCGTGCGCTCGAACGAAGCGGATGCCACCGGCTGCATGTCCAGACTCATATGTCAGTTGTACTTTCCGGGTGTGACAGATTCGTCCAGAACAGCGTCCTTCGTCAAACCGCCTGTGGACGCAGCGGTGTGCTGCCTGTGGACGGGCCGGGAAGCAGTAACTTCACAAGCTGTGGAAAACCTGGGAACAGTCGAGTTTGTGAACTGCAGAACTTGGCTCTGATCAGGTATTTTACCCACTTGTTACATGTGGACAGAATCCGATGGCTCAGGTGATCTTCGAGAAGCTCAACCAGTCGTCACATGCTCGCGGATCCCCGGCACGGTCGCCTTGATCATCGTGACCACCTCATCGAAGTCCGACGCCGAACCGTAGTAGGGGTCGGGTACCTCGAGGTCTTCGGCATGCGGGTCGAAACTTCGAATCAGGAACGCCTCGACCCCCATGCGTGCGAGATCCGCGCGATTGCTGGCATCCATGGCCAGCACAAGATCCGAATCGGCCAGTGCGGCACCGCTCGCCTGACGCGCGCTGTGTTCGAGTTCGTACCCGGCGCGAATCAGCGCGGCTCGGGCGCGAGGATCGGCGTCTTGGCCCACGTGCCAACCGCCGGTCCCCATTGAATCGACCTCCACATCGAGGTCAGCCAGTTCCGAGGCGAGCACGGCGGCCGCGATCGGGGAGCGGCAGATGTTGCCCAGGCAGACCGTCGTGATGCGAATCGTCATCGGGGCGACGCCAGCGTCAGGCAGACACCACGTGCAGGGTGACGGTGGCATCCACACCGGGGTGCAGAGCGACGCGCACCGGGTAGTCGCCGAGCTGCTTGATGTGGCCTTCGACCTCGATGGCCCGCTTCTCGACAAGTGGTCCGCCGGCCGCCTTGATGGCCGCCGCCACGTCGGCTGAGGTCACCGAGCCGAACAGCCGCCCGGCCTCGCCTGCCTTCGCCGCGAAGTTCACGGTGAGCGCCTCGAGCTGCGAACGCACCTCGTCTGCGTGCTCACGACCGCGGATCTCACGAGCGGAACGCGCACGCTTGATCTGGTCGATCTGCTTCTCCGCACCGCGGGTCCAGCCGATCGCGTAACCCCGCGGAAGCAGGTAGTTGCGGCCGTACCCGTCCTTCACCTCGACGATGTCGCCGGGCGCGCCGAGGTTCTCGACGTCTTGGGTCAAGATGATCTTCATGGTTCTCCTAGCGGGCCGTCGACGAGTACGGCAGCAAAGCCATCTCGCGGGCGTTCTTGATGGCCTTGGCGATCTCCCGCTGCTGCTGCACCGTCACGCCGGTGACGCGACGGGCGCGGATCTTGCCGCGGTCGGAGATGAACTTGCGCAGCAAGGTCACGTCCTTGTAGTCGACCTTGTCGACGCCAGCTGCTTTGAGCTGGTTTGCCTTCTTCTTGATCGGCTTTACGGGCCGAGGTGGCTGCTTCGCCATTGTGGTGCTCCGATGTGTCGGGCCCGGCCAGTTGGCCGGAATGGGTTGGTTAGGGATTTAGAACGGTGGTTCGTCGACCGCGCCGCCCCAGGCATCGCCGCCGCCGCTGGCGGGCGATCCCCACGGGTCTGCGCCACCGGAGGAAGCTCCCTGAGCTGGGGCCTCGTTGGTGGTGGCTGCGCGACCGGTCTTCTGGATCTTCGCTGTGGCGTACCGCAGAGCCGGGCCGATGTCGTCGATGTCGACCTCGTACACGGTGCGCTTCTCGCCCTCGCGTGTCTCGTACGAGCGCTGCTTGAGCCGACCGATCACGATGACCCGGGTGCCCTTGCTCAGGGACTCGGCAACGTTCTCGGCGTACTGGCGCCAAACAGTGCCCGACAGCCAGACGGTCTCGCCGTCTTTCCATTCCCCTGTGGCGTTGTCCCGGCTGCGCGGGGTCACTGCGATCCGCAGGCTCGCCGCAGCCACGCCCGACGGGGTGAAACGCAGTTCGGGATCGGCAACGAGGTTGCCCACCATGTTGATTTGGGGTTCACCGACCATTGTTGTTCACCTTTCGATCAGGCCTTGACTTTGACAAAGGGGTACGACAAAACGCCTCAGGCAACTCGCCGCAGCACCTTGGTGCGCAGCACGGACTCGTTGAGGTTGAGCTGGCGATCCAACTCGGCCACGGTCTGCGGGGTGCAAGTCAGTTCCAGCACCACGTAGATACCTTCGGTCTTCTTCTGGATGTCGTAGGCCATCCGGCGCCGGCCCCAGATGTCGATGTTGTCGACGGTGCCTTTGTCCTGGCGTACGACGTTCAGAAAGGCCTCAAGGCTCGGCTGAACTGTCCGCTCCTCGAGATCAGGATCGAGAATGATCATCACTTCATAGGGACGCAACTGCGACCACCTCCTTTGGACTCATGCGGCCACGGTCTTTCCGTGACAGGAGGTCATAGGCGTCTGCCGGTGGCGAATACCACGGCTGTTCCAGAGTAACCGATCGCAATTCGGGCACAACCCGCCGGTGTGTACAACTTCCATTGAACCCTCAACCAGGCCTGTGCGTGCTGAACATCCTGCTGGGCTGGTCGCTGACTCGCCTGGCCAAGCGCTGACGCGAACGGCCGCTGTGGTCTCGGGCGGCCTAGACTCGGATTCCGTGAGCATCGCTGTGCGGCCCATCACCGCCGAGACCCATCTGGACTTCGTCCGGGACCAGCCGAGCGTCTCCTTCCTGCAGACCCCCGCATGGGCCGGGGTCAAAGCCGAATGGAACAGCGAATCCGTCGGATGGTTCGACGGTGAGCAGCTCGTAGGGACCGCTCTGGTCCTCTACCGGCAGGTCCCGCGGGTCAAGCGCTACCTGGCCTACATCCCAGAAGGTCCGGTGCTGCCGTGGGACCGCGCGGTCGAGGATCTTCCCGCGTGGCTGGACCCGCTCCTGGACCACACCCGGACCAAGGGTGCCTTCGCCTTGAAGATGGGCCCGGCCGTCGGCACCCGCCGCTGGCATGCCGAGACTGTCAAGAAGGCCATCGCGGACGACACGGTTCAACGTCTCGCCGACGCCCCCGCCGACGAGGAGCTGCCCACGGGACTGCAGCTGCAGAAGGCCCTGCGCGACAGCGGCTGGTCACAGGAAGCCGGGGGCGGCGCCGGGTTCGGTGACGTGCAGCCGCGCTACGTGTACCAACTGCCATTGGCGGGGCGCACCGAGGACGAGGTTTTCGCCGGCTTCAACCAGTTGTGGCGGCGCAACATCCGCAAGGCCGAGAAGTCCGGCGTCGAGGTCGTGGAGGGCACCCGCGAGGACCTCGCCCTGTTCCACCCGGTGTATGTCGAGACCGGTGAGCGTGACGGTTTCACCCCGCGGGGCCTGAGCTACTTCCAGCGCATGTGGGACGCGATGAACGCCGAGGATCCGAAGCGCCTGCGGCTGTACCTGGCCCGCCACGACGGGGAGGTGGTCGCGGCCACGACACTGGTCACCGTCGGCGACCACGCCTGGTACTCCTACGGCGCCTCCACCACCGCCAGCCGCAACGTCCGGCCCTCCAACGCCGTCCAGTGGCGCATGATCACCGACAGTCTCGGGTCGGGATGCGCTGTTTACGACCTGCGCGGGATCAGCGACAACCTCACTGCCGGCGACCACCTGCTCGGCCTGGTGCAGTTCAAGGTGGGCACCGGCGGAGAGGCTCTTGAGTACGTCGGGGAGTGGGACCACGTTCTGCGCCCGATGTGGAACAAGGCCTACGAGGCGTACCGCAAGCGGCGTTGAACCCCGCCGGGTCGAGCCCCGACCGACAAGCGGGGCCGACGACCGGGAACCAAACCGCCCGAATCATCACGGGTTGCGCCCCGACGCCCGCAAGGCCGACCAAGGCACACCTGCGACCCAGCACCTGC
This sequence comes from uncultured Actinomycetota bacterium, assembly GCA_963818505.1. GTDB lineage: Bacteria > Actinomycetota > Actinomycetes > S36-B12 > UBA10799 > JADKAV01. The sequence goes on along the minus strand of CAWFSJ010000005.1, from coordinate 702,049 downwards.
CCGCGCACCTGGGATGTAAGACTGCTGGCGTGACATTCACCCTGCATGTCGATGGCCCCGCCTGGCGCCTGCACACCGAGTCGGTGCGCGACAGCCTGCGTGCGGCCATCCGGGCCGATGTCGGGATGGCGCGGCTGGGGGACCTGGTGCCGGTGGCCAAGGGCAACGGTTACGGCCTGGGCATCGAGCGGCTCGCCGCGGAAGCCACCCGTCTGGGAGTCGACCGGCTTGCCGTCGGCACCGTGTTCGAGATCGCGCGGGCAGCCGAGCACTTCGACGGGGAGATCCTGGTGCTCTCTCCCTGGGATCCGCGCGATGTCATAGCCGAAGACCATTGGCGCTCGCTGGAGTCCGCAGGGTACGCCGGGCGGGTGATCCGGACCGTTTCCGATGTAGCCACAGCCAAGGCCGTCAGCGACCTGCCCGCCGGGTCCAGAATCGTGATCGAGGGGATCACGAGTATGCGCCGGTTCGGCATCCTGGAGACCGAACTGCTGGCCGTGGTGGGTAGTGACTCGTTCCAGAAGGCGCTGAGCTCCGGGCACATCAGGCTCGAGGGCCTGGCGCTGCACCTGCCCCTGGCCATGCCCGAGGTCCACCACGTGTCCGCCACGAAGTTGCCCCGGGGAACGAGTTCGCGGGTGATCGAGGTGCAGGGCTGGGCCAAGACCTGGCGCGCTGCCCTGGAGGAACTGCTGAGGGCGCGCTGCCCCGTGACCGACGACACCAACAGCCTGTGGGTCTCCCACCTCACAGAGGAGGAGCTGTCCACGGTCCGGCAACTGGAACCAGACATCGCCGTCAACTCCCGCGTCGGCACGCGCTTGTGGCTCGGCGACGGTAGCGCGCTGTCCGCGCAAGGCACGATCCTGGCCGTACATCCCGTGGGCCGGCGGTTCGCCGTGGGCTACCGGCAACGCAAGGCCAGCAGCGACGGGCTGCTGCTCGTCGTCGGTGGCGGGACCTCGCACGGAGTGGCCATGGCCGCCCCCACCCCGGCCACGTCGCTGCGGCAGCGGGCCATCGCGGCCGGCACAGGTGCACTTGAGGCCACCGGCCGCAGCCGATCGCCCTTCCAATGGGACGACAAACTGCTCTGGTTCGCAGAACCCCCCCACATGCAGGTATCCATGCTGTGGCTGCCCGACGCGACGCTGCGAGAGGGCCTGGCCCACGGTCAGCGCACCCCGTCGGTCGGCGAGACCCTGTCCTGCCGGGTCAGGCACACAACCGCTCTGTTCGACGCGGTGCTCACGCAGAAATGATCTCGATCCTCCCGAGCCGCGACGACCCGGTGGTCGCGAGCGGAAGTGAGGTCGCTGGTGGGCCGGCAGGTACGAGGGCTCTGGTTGGCCTGACTTGGTGGACGGTCTACCGCGTCCTGATCGCGATGACCGCTGCGGCAGCCGTGATCGGTTACCTGAGCAAGTACTACTGCTTGATCAACGGCTGGGGTGCGGGCAAGTACACGCACATGTGCTACACGGACATTGCCCCGCTATACCAGCTTCGCGGGCTGGCCGACGGGGCCATCCCCTACGTGACCGACCTCCCCCAGGACCAGATCCTCGAGTACCCGGCGCTGACCGGGGTGTTCGTCTGGATCGCCGCCCGGATGACCCCCTCCGGCAACACCGAGTGGTTCTTCCATGTCAATGTCCTGCTGCTGTTGGTGTGCTGGATCGTCGCCGTGCTGGCAACCGCCGTCGCACAGCGCTCGCGCCCGTGGGACGCAGCCATGGTGGCGCTGGCCCCGGGCATCATCCTCTCGGGAACCGTCAACTGGGACCTCCTGCCCGTCGCACTCGTGGCCGTGTCCATCGCGTTCTGGGCACGCAACCATCCCTGGTGGGCGGGGGTGTTCCTTGGGTTGGCCATCGCGGCGAAGTTCTACCCCCTGCTCATCCTCGGGCCGATGTTCCTGCTGGCTTGGCGAGCGCGCGCTTGGGGCGCTTTCGCAAAGTACTTGGCGGGGACAGTCGTGGCCTGGCTGGTCGTCAACGTCCCCTTCATGGTCATCAACTTCGACGGCTGGTCGCGCTTCTACCTCTTCAGCCAGCAGCGCGGGGAGGACTTCGGGTCCATCTGGCTTGTGCTCACAACGGCGGGCCAGCAGGTGCCCCCGGACGTCTTGAACAACCTGGCCACCGCCTTGTTGCTGCTGGCTGCTGTGGCGATAGCGCTACTCATATGGCGCGCTCCGATCATGCCGCGAGTCGGTCAGGTGCTGTTCCTGGTCGTCGCCGCGTTCCTGCTCACCAACAAGGTCTACTCACCGCAGTACGTGGTATGGCTGATCCCCCTCGCGGTCCTGGCCCGGCCCCGGTGGCGCGACCTGCTCATCTGGCAGGCCGCCGAGGTGCTGTACTTCGTCTCGATCTGGTTGTACCTCGAGGGCCTTGATGCCGAAGGCGCCAAGGGTCTCTCCCGCGAGGCCTACGCGGTGGCCATCCTGATCCACGTTTTCGCCACCCTGTGGCTGTGCGGCATGGTCGTTCGCGACGTCCTGCGACCGCGTCACGACCCCGTCCGCAACGACGGCAGCGGCGAGTTCGACCCGCTTGCCGGGCCGTTCGCTAAGGGCTCGCCGACTGAGTCGGTGGACTCGTCGGCGGCGGAACGTCGCGCTGGGTCGGTGTCACCGTCGGCGGAGGGGCCTGCGCAGGGGACTGCGTAGGCGTCGGCTGGGTCGGTGTCACCGTTTGCGTGGGCGCCTGCGTCGTGGGCTGCTCGGTCACCTCACCGGATGGTGTCGTCTCCAGCGAGGGCTGCACCGATGGGCTCTGGCTGATCGTCGCCGACGGCGTGACCGTGGACGTCCCCCCGGCGATGAAAGTGGCAGGCAGTTCGAAGGTCTCAACCGGCAGGCCGGACAGCGCACCCTGGTTGAAGGCAGTCCAGATCTGCGCGGGGAATGACCCACCGGTCACGCTGGACAACCCGCCGGTGCCCTCCAGGGTCACGCTGTTCCCGTTCTTGTCGGACTTGGCCATCATCACCGCGGTCGACAATTGCGGGGTGTACCCGACGTACCACGCCGACATGTTGTTGTCGGTCGTGCCCGTCTTGCCCGCTGACGGCCGGCCCAGGCCGAGCGCCGTGGTACCGGTGCCGACGTTGACGACCTGCTGAAGTGCGTAGTTGACGTTGTCGGCCACGTTCTGGTCGAACTCGCGACGCGGGTCGACCTGCAACTCGTAGTCGATCTGGCGATCAGCGGTCTTCACCGTCTTGATCATCACGGGTTCGGCTCGCTCACCGCGCGCGGCGAAAGTCGCATAGGCGTCTGCCATGTCCATGGCGGTCGGCGAGGCCGTTCCCAGCACGGTCGTGGGATCCGCGCGCAGTCCGACGGTGTCCTTCGGGACACCGGCCCGGATGGCGGCCCTCTTGACGTTCTCCGTGCCCACCGTCAGACCCACCTCGACGTAAGGCGTGTTGATGGAGCTCTCCGTGGCCTTGAGCAGGGTCACCGTCCCGAAGCTCACATTGCCGTAGTTCTGCAGCGTGTAGCCCTCGATCGTGCGCGGTGAGGAGCCGTCCCATGTGGAGTACAGCCCGATACCGTCCTCAAGGGCCGCCGCCAGCGCGAACGGTTTGAACGTGGAGCCGGCCAGCGCAGTCGACTGGGTGGCGTCGTTGAGCTGGTTGCGCAGGTAGTTCTTGCCCGCGTACATCGCCACGATCTCGCCGGTGCCCGGCCGAACACTGGCCAGCCCGATCCGCAGACCGTCGGTGTTGTACGTCGGACCGTAGAGGTCCACCGCCTCGGTGGCCGCGTCTTGGGCCTGCTTGTTGATCGTGGTCACGACGCGGTAGCCGTTGAGGTTGATGTCGTCGTCGGTGTAACCGAGCTCGAGCATCGCGTCCCGGGCTGACTCCAGCAGGTAGCCGTTGGTGCCCTTGAAGTAGTTGAAGGCACCCGTCCACGGCAGCGGCTCGGGGAAGTCGAGGGCATCTGCCTGCGCCTGGGTCAGGGCGCCTGTCTGCACCATGCCGTCCACGACGTAGGCCCAGCGTCCCTCCAACTCCTGCTGACCCTCTTTACTCGCGTAGTACGAAGGAGCCCGGATCACCGCGGCCAAGTACGCGGACTCTGCGGCGTCGAGTTTGGCTGCGCTCTTGCCGAAGTACGCCTGTGACGCGGCTTGGATCCCATAGGCACCCCGGCCGTAGTAGATCGTGTTCAAGTAGTCGGCCAGGATGTCGTCCTTGCTGGCCTGCGTCTCGAGCTTGACCGAGAGCACCAGTTCCTTGAACTTGCGCGTGAAGGACTGCTCCTGGGTCAAGTATGCGTTCTTCGCGTACTGCTGGGTGATGGTCGATGCGCCTTGGGTCGTGCCGCCGGTCAAGTTGTTGAACGTGGCGCGCAGCAGGCCTTTGGGATCGAACCCGCCATGGCTGTAGTAACCGCGGTCCTCGGCGGCCAGGATCGCCGCCTGCATCTCAGGGGAGATCCGGTCGATGGGCACGCTCGTGCGGTTGGCCTCGCCGATGCGGCCGATCTCAGTCTCGCCGTCGTCGTAATAGATGCGGGTGGTCTGCGCGACTGCCAGGTCGTTCGGCTTGGGTACCTCGATGGTGGCCACGGCGATACCGAGGCCCGCGAACGCCGCCACGAGAAGAGTCCCGATGGTGGCCAGAGTGAGCTTCCACGATGGGAGCCAACGCCGCAGCCCCGACTTTCCCGCCCGCGGGTAGTCGATAAACCGCCGCTTCTTCGCGGTGGTCTTCTTAGCCATGTGCCTATCCTCGTTCCTCAGTGCTGCCTAGTGTCTGACGTCGCGCGTCGTGGCGTGGTGCCGTCTCACCAGGTTTCGTTTTTACGGATCCGCCGCGCTGGCCGGGGAACGCCGTCACCCAGCACATAACTGCGCAGTCGGAAGTGCCAGTGGCACTCGCGACAAACCTCTACTTCGTCGACCCTGAACTGCCCGTGCTCAAGGGCCATCTCGTCGATCTCGGCCGGCGAGTGTTGCCGCCCGGTGTAGTCGCCGAGTTCGTCGCCCCAGGTGTACCGCAGCAGGACCATGTCCGATCCGTGACACCACGGGCAGTCCTGCTCGAGGGCCAGACCGTGGTATTTGGCGGCACGCAACAGGTCCGGGTGCGGATCGAGATTGTCGCTGGCCCCGGTCGCGGTGAGGACCAACTTGCCCAGCGCCCTGCGGCGTTCCAGGCTGTAGTCGACCACCCTTCTCGGTTCGCGGGGGTTGGCCACGTCTTCGGGTTCAGCCAGTTCGGGACGGGCACGGGCGGGTTTGCCAGGTGCACCCAGCACCTTGCTTCCCCGCACATTTCCCTGTGCACGCGACTCGGCCATGCTTCCAGGGTAGGTGGGGTTTGGGCTATGTGCCCACGGCTGTTACCAACCTCACGCCTGCGTACGGCCGTACGTGTTCGCCCCATCACACGAACGCACCACATCGCCACCGGCCGCTTTGGCGTCGTAGACGGCCGCATCTGCGGCCATGAACCACTGGTCCTGGTCCTGAATCCCGCAGCCCGGAGTCCAGCAGGCGACACCCACTGAGGCAGTGAGCCCGGTGCACGTCGCAATACACGCCCGGATCCGGTGTGCGGCTTGCATCGCGGCGCTGGGATCGACCCCGGGTAGGACGACGACGAACTCGTCGCCGCCGAACCGGCTGACGGTGTCTTTGGAGCGCACCACAGACTGCATAGCAAGGGCAGCCGCACGGAGTTCCTGGTCCGCCCGTGCATGCCCGTGCTGGTCATTGAAAGCCTTCAGTGCGTCGAGGTCGACGACGACCAGCGCCATCGGCTCACCCCGGCCGAAACCGGCAAGCCACGCGTTGTCCATGGCCTCCTGCAGGACCCGGCGGTTGCCCAGGCCGGTGAGTTCATCCTGGCGGGCCAATTCGGACAGGTCGGCCTTGGTCTGCTCCAACTCGGCTATCAGTCGTTCCCTCTCGGCCTCGGCTCGCTTGCGCTGCGTGATGTCCATGTGGATGCCCGTGGCCCGGACCGGCAGACCATCGTCGTCCCACTGCACGACTCGGCCCATGTCCAGCACCCAGACATCGCGTCCATCGGCGTGCCGGCAGCGGTGTTCGCTCACGTAGGTGTCACAGCGGCCGGCGAGATGTTCGTCCAGGGCGGCATTCGCACCTTCCAGGTCGTCGGGATGCACGAGCTCGAGCCAAGTCCTCAAGTCGGGGGCGAGGTCCTTCACGTCGTATCCGAACATGGCAGCCCAGTTGCTGTCGTAATCCACGCGTCCGCTGGGGATATGCCAGTCCCAGGTGCCGAGGCTGGCCGACTCCAGCACGAGGTTACGCGTGCGCAGATACTCGAGTTCCCGGCGTAAACGGTCGGGCGCATCACACAGGGTCAGCACCCAGTACTCACCCATACGCCGGACACCGACAGCATCGACCGAGCCCGAATCAGTGGGCGGCCAGGGCAGCTCGGGGAGGACCTCGGTGACGTGGTCGGCGGCGGTCATCGACCGTAGGCGTGAGTTGGCGTGCACGATCCTGCCGCCGGGCTCAGCCACCAATACCGGTGCATCCACCCAATCCAGCACTTCCCAGCGCCGGCGTTCGTGTTCCTCCCACATGGACGCCACCGTCGTCCACCAACCTCAAGATCTGCTCAAGGAACAAGAGGGTTTGTCTCACGAGGAAGCGGTGATTCACGACACACCGGATGTTGCTTGCGCGATGCCTGGTGTTCAATTACTGTAAGTGCAAGAGAATATATCGACTCGATACATCTCGAACGACACTCTTAGGAGATCCATGGCCCCGGCGAAGCGTACCCACGTACTGCAGTTCGCCGTGCTCGGCCTGCTCCACGAAGGACCTCTACACGGTTACGAACTGCGCAAGCGCCTCAACGGCGTGCTCGGAACCTTCCGGGCGATCTCCTACGGATCCTTGTACCCCTCGCTCAAAGAAATGTTGCGTACCGGCCTGATCGCTGAGGACGGGCCGGCAGATGCCGGGGCACCCGCACTTTCGGGACGCCGCGCCCGCATCGTCTACAAACTGACCGCCGAAGGCAAGGACCGCTTCCAGGAATGGCTGGCCGATGCCGGTCCCGACGCCTACGAGGACGACTTGTTCGGCGTTCACCTGGCCTTCTTCGGCCGCACAGACCGGGACATCCGCTTGCGCATCCTTCTGGGCAGGCGCAGCCGTCTCGAGGAGCGTCTGGCCACGCTACGCAGCAACATGGCCAAGCGCCGCGAACGACTCGACGAATGGACCTTGACCCTGCAGCAGCACGGTCTGGACAGCGTTGAACGGGAAGTCGACTGGCTATCCCAACTGATTGATCAAGAAATCGACGGCAGTGCCGTCAAGAAATCGACCGGCACCGAGCCGGCGAGTAAATAAGGAGAACGAATGTCTATTCGTGTCGCCATCGTCGGTGTCGGTAACTGCGCCGCCTCGCTTGTGCAAGGCGTCGAGTACTACAAGGACGCCGATCCGGACAGCAAGGTTCCGGGGCTCATGCACGTCAAGTTCGGGCCGTACCACGTGTCCGACATCGAGTGGGTTGCGGCGTTCGACGTCGATGCCAAGAAGGTTGGCCAAGACATCGCACACGCGATCACGGCCAGCGAGAACAACACCATCAAGATCTGCGACGTGCCGCCGACCGGCGTGCACGTCCAGCGCGGGCACACTTACGACGGCCTCGGCAAGTACTACCGCGAGATGATCACCGAGTCCGACGAGACCCCCGTGGACATCGTCGCCGCCCTTCGCGAGTCGAAGGCCGACGTGCTGGTGTGCTACCTGCCGGTCGGTTCGGAGCAAGCCGCGAAGTTCTACGCCCAGTGCGCGATCGACGCGGGCGTCGCCTTCGTGAACGCGCTGCCCGTCTTCATCGCCGGGACCCCGGAGTGGGCCAAGAAGTTCGAGGACGCTGGCGTCCCGATCGTCGGTGACGACATCAAGAGCCAGGTCGGCGCGACCATCACCCACCGCGTTCTGGCCAAGTTGTTCGAGGACCGCGGCGTGACGGTTGACCGCACCTACCAGCTCAACGTCGGCGGGAACATGGACTTCATGAACATGCTCGAGCGTGAGCGCCTTGAGTCCAAGAAGATCTCCAAGACTCAGTCGGTGACCTCGCAGTTGGTCGGCGACATGCCCGCCCGCAACGTGCACATCGGCCCGTCGGACTACGTGGCGTGGCTCGACGACCGCAAGTGGGCTTTCGTGCGCCTCGAGGGCCGCAACTTCGGCGACATCCCGCTGAGCCTGGAGTACAAGCTCGAGGTGTGGGACTCCCCGAACAGCGCCGGCATCATCATCGACGCCATCCGCGCCGCAAAGATCGCCAAGGACCGCGGAATCGGTGGCCCGATCCTCTCCGCGTCCAGCTACTTCATGAAGTCGCCGCCGGTGCAGTACAACGACGATGAGGCACGGCGAGCCGTTGAAGACTTCATCGCCGGCACCATCGAGCGCTGATCGTCCTACGCGAAGCGGCCCGTCCTACGAGGGGCGGGCCGCTTTCGTATCTTTGGGGTTGAGACCCCACCTTGATCAACCCAGAAGGTCCACAAATAACCCCACAAATGCCTCGTAACGGGCGCCGATGCGTACTTCTCCGGTTGATCAAGGCCCGATCAGGCCCCTTCCCAACCTGAGAAGTACACCGAGGCCCTCTATCCACAGATTCGCCCGGGAGTGCCTGGCGATGGTGAAACCCCATGACGCTGGAGGGGGCGTTGCGAATGGCGAACCCGGCTGCCGAGTCCCCTGCTGAGTCATTCTTTCGCGGTCACATGCTGCTCGCCGGCTACGACGACCCACCTTGCGGAGTCCCCCGGCGAGGAGCATCGGGAAAGCAGTACTTCATCGACATCGAAGCTGGACGCGTCTCGCCATCGAGATCGATGGCGAGCTCAAGTACACGGATCTGGACTCGCTGCGTGCGGAAAAGACGCGCGAAGACGATCTTCGCGCCGCGGGACACGACTTCCACCGGGCCTGGGTCGACGAGACCTTCGCCGACCCCACGGCCGCGATGAAGAACCTGCGCGACAAGCGCGAACAGATGCGCCTGAGCGGCGGGCGCCCGGAGTGGGGCTAGCCTTGCCCGCGTGACCCACCCGCTCAAGGCCGCGCTCGGGTCACCGCTGTATCGCAAGTTGCTGGCCATCCGGCTCACGGGTCAGGCCGGCGACGGAATGCTGCAGTCCGCGCTGGCCACGTTCGTGCTCTTCTCGCCCGAACGACAGGCGAGTGCGAGCGCCATCGCCGCGGCCTTCGCCATCCTGGCCCTGCCGTATTCGATCATCGGCCCCTTCACAGGAGTCCTGCTCGACAGGTGGCGGCGCCAGCGGGTGCTGTTCTGGGGGAACCTCGCCAGGGCCGCGAGCATGATCCCGGTCATCTACTTCACAGCGCAGGGCAACTCCGGTCTGGGGCTGGGCGTCAGCGTCCTGGCGGCCATCGGCATCAACCGGTTCATCCTGGCCGGTCTGTCGGCGGCGGTCCCACTCACCGTCCCCGAGCCGAGTCTGGTCACCGCCAACGCCATCGCCCCGACCGCCGGGACCATGGCTGCGGCCCTGGCCGCGTTCCTGGGCGTGGGGCTGCGCCAGGCCCTCGGCGGCGGGGATGCGGGTTCGGTGGTCGTGCTGTGCGTGACTGCAGGGGTCTTCGTGATCTCCGGGCTGCTGGCCACGCGGGTTCACCGCACCCACTTCGGACCATTGCCCGGGGAACATGCGCAATCGGCCCGTCAAGTCCTGCGAGGTCTGTCCGACGGTGCTCAGCAGCTGTGGCAACGCCGGCCAGCGCGCAACGCGATCGCCATGGTGAGTGCGCAGCGGATCGCGATCGGAGCGGGCACCATCATCGCCGTGCTGCTGCTGCGTCTGCATCTGAACGCGCCGCAGGACACCGATCGGGCTCTCAACGAACTGGCCGTCATGCTCGCGGCCGCCGCCGTCGGCGCCCTGGCTGCCGCGGTGAGCACCCCGTTCATGTCGCGGTCCATCGGTCCGATCAAGTGGACATCCGCGACGTACATCGTCGCTGGTGCTGGTGCCTGGTTCGGGGTGGCGACGGCCACCGTCGCGTCGTTGATCCTGGCGGGGCTTGTCATCGGCTTCGCCGGGCAGGCCGCGAAGGTGTGCGGAGACACTCTGGTCCAGGAGTGGATCGACGAAGGCAACCGCGGTCGGGTGTTCGCGTTGTACGACGTCGCGGTGAATGTGGCGCTGGTGTCGGGGGTTGTCTTCGTGGCCCTGCTCGACCCACTGGGCGACAACGCCGGCCTCACTGCGGCAGCCATCGGCGTCGGCCTGATCGTCAGTGGCCTGGTCTACCTGCGGTCTAAGAACCCGGTTGCTCCGCCCACCATGTGAGCAACTCAGCCGTGGCTTGCTCGACAGACATCGGGCCGTGTTCCAGCCGGACCTCGAGCAGGTGGTTGTAAGCCCGGCCCACGTCGCGGCCCGGCCCGATCCCGAGGATCGACATGATCTGGTTTCCATCGAGGTCCGGGCGCACCGATGCCAACTCCTCGGCCTGCGCAAGCACGGCGATGCGTTCCTCGAGGCTGTCGTACGTGCGCTGCAGGGCCACTGCCTTGCGCTTGTTGCGCGTGGTCGAGTCGGCCCGGGTGAGCTTGTGCAGCCGCAGCAACTGGTCGCCGGCGTCACGGGCGTACCGGCGCACCGCGGAATCCGTCCACTCGCCACCGCCGTACCCGTGGAAGCGCAAGTGCAGTGCCACGAGTTGGCACACCTCGTCGGTCGTCTTGGTGTCGAAACGCAACTCCCGCATCCGCTTGCGGGTCATCTTCGCGCCCACGATCTCGTGGTGGTGGAACGACACCCCGCCAGCAGGTTCAAGTCGACGCGTGCGAGGTTTGCCCACGTCGTGCATCAGCGCGGCGAACCGCAGCACGAAGTCCGGCGGCATCGCAGGCTCGTGGGCGGACTCGAGCACAATCGCCTGCTCGAGCACCGTCAGGGTGTGCTCGTAGACGTCCTTGTGGCGGTGGTGCTCGTCGATCTCCAGGCTCAGCGCCGGCAGCTCCGGCAGGAACCGCTCGCACAGTCCGGTCTCCACCAGCAACTGCAAACCAGGTCGGGGCCGCTGCGACATCACCAACTTGTAGAGCTCGTCGCGGATCCGTTCTGCGCTGACCACATCGATGCGCTCGGCCATGTCAGCCATCGCCTCGATCGCCTCGGGGTCGACGCTCATGTTCAACTGCGACGCGAAGCGAGCCGCCCGCAACATACGCAGCGGGTCGTCGGAGAACGAGTCGGCTGCAGACCCCGGCGTGCGCAGACGCTTCACCGCCAGATCCAGCAGTCCGTCGAAGGGGTCCACGAACTGAGCGTCCGGAAGCCTGACGGCCATTGCGTTGACGGTGAAGTCGCGCCGTCCCAGGTCGCTGAGCAGATCCGCGCCGTACTCAACGTCGGGCTTGCGTGAATCCTGGTGGTACCGATCGGCCCGGTAGGTGGTGAACTCCAGGCGCATGCCCGACTTCTCCGCACCGATGGTCCCGAACTTGGCACCGATGTCCCAGACCGAGTCCGCCCAGCCCGAGACCAGCGGCAACGCCTGCTGCGGGAGGGCATCTGTGGCGAAGTCCAGATCCTCGACCGGGCGCCCCAGGATTGCATCGCGCACCGATCCGCCCACGAGGTCGAGGGTGAAACCGGCAGCTACGAACCGGCGGCCCAGCACCCGCAGCAGTGGGTGTTCGTCCAGCAAGCCGGTCACCGCCTGATCGCGCACGTGGTGCAATGCCTGCATCGGCGCAACGGGTCGGCTCACCGGAACAGGGTATTCGCCAGGCCAACCGCGAGTTCTCCTCGGGCGGTCATGACGCCCACACACTGCAGTAGCACCGACGCCGCAGCGTTTGCGCATATCCTCTCTAACATGCCCATCCCGTCACCCTCGCGGTTCAACCTGCGGTACGTGACGCGGTCGCGTTCCACGGTTGACGAGACAAGCGCCGGGGGGCTCGTGGTGCACAAGATCGACGACCAGACCCTGGTCCCACTGATCGCCCGGTACGACCGCCGGCACCGTTTGGTGTGGTCACTGCCCAAGGGTCATGTGGAACAGGGCGAAACCGTCGAGGAGGCCGCTCTGCGCGAAGTCCTCGAGGAGACGGGCATACAGGCGTCCATCGTCGAACCGCTCGGGGTGATCGATTTCTGGTTCGCCGTTGAGGACCGTCGGATCCACAAGACGGTCCATCACTTCCTCATGCTCTACGAGTCGGGCGTCCTGTGCGATGAGGATCTCGAAGTGGTCGAAGTGGCCTGGGTGCCGCTCGAGGACGTGCCGGCGAAACTCGCCTACCGTGACGAGCGTCGCCTGGTGGCCAAGGCCCGCGGCATGCTCGGCGAGCTCTAGTGGGCAGGCGGCTCTCACTTCTGGCGGCACTGCTTCTGGTCCTCGGGGTGGCTTCAAGTGGTCATGCGAGCCCACGAGCAGTCACCGCCGACAGCGTAGAGGTCAATCTGGTGAGGATGACCCCCCTCAATCCACAGCCCGGCGGCACCCTTCGCATGTCCGGTCGGTTGCGCAACAGGTCGGGGACACCGGTCACGGCTGTACAGGTACGCCTTCTGCTGTCGCCAAGCCCTATGGCAACCCGAAGCGAGATCGCCACGGTCGCCGCGGGTGCCACCGATCGGGACGGCCCCCCGACGCTCGCAGTCAGCGAACCCATCGCGTCCATCCCCGCACGCAGCGTGGTCGACTGGTCCATAGAGTTCCCCCTGGATGACCTTCCGCTGTTCATCCCCGGTGTTTACGTCGCGGGTCTGGAGGTCATCGGCACCGGCTCCGACGGCCTGCCGCAACGTCTCGGGCTGTCCAGGACCTTCCTTCCCTGGTTCCCGGAAGGCTCTGTGTCGCCAACCCGGTTGGTGTGGTTGTGGCCGGTCAGCACCGCTCCCGACCGGGCCCTGGACTCAGTGCAGCTCAGCGAACGCACCGCCGCCGAAATGGCACCCGGCGGGCGCCTGGATCGGATCGTCGGGGCCGCCGGCGATTCACGGATCACATGGGTGTTCGACCCGTGCCTTCTGCAGACCGCTGAGGAGATGCAGGACGGGTACCTGGTCGTCTCAGGGCCCAGCGACTCCGAGCCGGCCCAGGGTTCGGGCGCGGAGGTGGCCACCGCTTGGCTGGAACAGGTCCGGCAAGCGTCGTCCACGGCGCCGGCCATGGCTACCGCGTACGCCCTGCCCGATGCGACCGCCCTGGACCGCGACGGCATGCGTGACGTGATCGAACTGGCCACCGAACGGGCGTCGGCCGACGTCTCGGCCCAGATCCGCCAGCCCGTGCGCGAAGTGCTCGCATGGCCGGCGGGGGGCTTCACCAACTCCTCGACGATGCGCGTCTTCCGGGACGCGGGCGCCACGGATCTGCTGCTCTCCGACGCGGCGATCCCGCCCACCCCAGGGCTCACGTACACCCCCGACGGTTTCACCAGCTGGAGCGGGTTGCCGGTCGCCCTCGCCGACAGCGGGCTGGCCGCGGCGCTGGCGCTGCCCCAGGACAACCCGTCCGAGGGTCTGGCTGCGCGCCAACAGTTCCTTGCCGAACTCGCGATGTCCGCGGCCGAACTGCCGGACCAGCCGCGCAGCATCCTGGCGGTGCCCGACCAGCGCTGGAGTCCCCGATCCGGTTTCCTTAAACAGACGTTGCGCGCTCTGCGCCAGGTGCCTTACGCCGAACTTGCGGGATTCAGGGCAGCCCGCAAGGACGCCGTCGAGGTTGCGCGCACCCGCCTGCCCTACCCCCCCGAACAACGCGCTGCGGAGTTGTCGACCGAGTACCTGGACACGATCAAGGCCCAGGCCAGGCAGGCTGATCGCCTCGAGTCGATCCTGACCGAACCCAGCGGCGTGCGCTACGGGGAGTCGGTGATCAGGCAGGCGTCTGCGGCCTGGCGAGCTGAGGGGCAGACAGGGATCCAGTTGGTGCGCAGTGTCAGTGCCCAGTTGGCCAGCCAGACCTCGAAGGTGCGCGTGGCCACAACGGGCACGTTCACCCTTCCGGGTGATTCAGGGCGGATTCCGGTAACCGTGGCCAACGACCTCGATCAGGACGTGCTCGTCGGCATCCGGTTGGAGTCTGACGAGCCGGCCCGGCTGTCTGCGCCTGAGATCGCCGCCTTCGAGGTCCCAGCCGGGCGCAAGGTCAGTCTCGAGGTTGAGGCGAAGGTCGTCGGCTCCGGCACGCTGCCGGTGAGGCTGCAGCTCACGACCCCCGAGGGGCGACGGTACGGCGAACCCGTGACCGTTCAGGTCAGGACGACGGCCTACTCGCGGGCGGCGGCCTACGTGGTGTCGGGGGCGTTCGTGCTCCTTGCATTCCTGCTGGGAATGAACTTCGTGCGTCGCAGCAAGGCCCGGCAGGAGGGTTCGTGAGCACTGGGGAGCAGGCAGGTGTCCTACGCTCAAGTGCCCTCATGGCGGCCGGGACCATCACCTCACGGATCACCGGCCTGGTCCGGGACATGGCGCTCGTCGCGGCGATCGGGTTCGGCACTCTGGCCGACACGTACAGCCTCGGCAACTCCTTACCGAACATCATCTACATCCTTGTTGCCGGTGGTGCTCTCAACGCGGTGTTCATCCCGCAGCTGGTACGGCACATGCAGGACGACGAGGACGGCGGGCACGGTTTCGCCAACCGCCTCTTGCGTATCGTCGCGCTGATCACGTTCGTGCTTACCGTCGCTGCTGTTCTGGCAGCCCCCTGGATCGTGCACCTCTACGCCACCAGCGAGTACTCGGCCCGCGAGTTCGACCTCGCAGTCGCCTTCGCCCGACTGTGCCTGCCGCAGATCATCTTCTACGGGCTCTACACGATGTTCAGCCAGGTGCTCAATGCGCGTGGCCGTTTCGGCTCCCCCATGTTCGCGCCCATCGTGAACAACATCGTCGTCATCGGTGCTGCCGTGGCATTCCTGCGGGTTGCCGGGGACCAGGTCAGCGTCGACACGATCACCGACCGCGAAGTGGCCTGGCTCGGGATCATGACCACCCTCGGCGTGGCCTTGCAGGCCCTGGTGCTCATTCCCGTGTTGTACCGGTCGGGCTTCCGCTTCGCGAACGTCCGGGGCCTTCGGGGATTCGGTCTGGGCCACACAGGCAAGCTCGCCCTCTGGACCATCGGTCTGGTCCTGGTCAACCAGCTCGGATTCCTGGTCGTCACCCGTCTGGCGACCTTGGCCAACGTCCTGGCCTCGGAGGTCGACGCCGTCGCCCAGGGCCTCACGACCTACCAGAAGGCCTACCTGATCTTCATGCTCCCGCACTCGGTGATCACAATCTCGATCATGACTGCGCTGCTGCCCCGGATGAGCCGCTCTGCGGCCCAGAAGGACTTCGCCAAGGTGGGTGCGTTCGTGGCTGACGGCATGCGCCTGGTGGCGGTGCTGATCGTGCCGGCAGCGGTCTGCCTCATCGTGGCCGGGCCCATGATCTCCACAGTCATCTTCGGCTTCGGCGCCGGCTCTGGGGAGGCGTCCACCTATGCCGGCCTGGTGGTCATGGCCTTCGCGCTGGGTCTGCTGCCGTTCTCGATGTTCTACGTGCTTCTACGCGGCTGGTACTCGGTGGAGGACACCCGGACCCCCTTCTACCTCACCGTGGTCTACAACATCGTCATGGTGGGCTTCTCGATACCGCTGTTCTACCTGGCCAGTGTGGAGTTCAAGGTCACCGCCCTCGCTCTGGGCTACTCGATCGCCTACTGGTTCACGTTCGCCTTGGCCTGGTACGTGCTGTCGCGCCGCCTCGGTCACGTCCAGGGCCGCCAGACCGCGTGGGTGCTGGCCCGCCTGATCATCGCGGGGGTTCTCGCCGCGGCCATCGGACTGGGGGTCAACCTGGGGCTCACCGAACTGATCGGTGACGTACGCGGACAGGCAGTCCGCCTCGGTTTCGTGGGCCTGCCCGGGTGGGCACTGTTCGCAGCCGCCGTCACGTCAGCTGTGGCGGTGCTGGCTTACGTGGTCCTGGCCAGGATCCTGCGGGTCCGGGAGGTCTCCGCGGCATGGGCGATGGTCGCCCACAAACTACCTTTCGCCCGCAAGGCCTGAGGCACTCCGGACACCGGCCTGAAAGGCTGACCCTCACTGGCGAAGGCATCGGAGGTTCTGCCCTACCCTGAGAGCGTGACGGAGGCAGCGACGCGGCATTGGCGCGAGCGCTACGAATTGATCGACCTCGTCGCGCAGGTAGCGGGGTCGACCCTCTGGCGCGCCTACGACAACCGGCTTCGCCGCACCGTGGGTCTGCGTATCGTCGACGGCAACGACGCTCGCACCGCCGCCTTGGCACACGCCGCCGTGGCCGCTGCGCACATCACCGACCGGCGTTTCGCGAATGTGCTCGACGTGATGGGCCCGGAGCCCGACGACGAGTTGGTCATCATCACCGAGTGGATCGCTGGGCTGTCCCTGCCAGAAGTCCTCCAGGAACCCATGACTGCCCACGCCGCGACTGTGACCGTCGGTCAGGCGGCGAGGGCCATCGCCTCAGCCCATGCCCAGGGCGTGACGCACGGCAGACTGCGCCCGGCCACGATCATGGTCCAACCGGACGGCAGCGTGCGGGTTCGCGGCCATGGCGTGGACGCATCGCTGTACGGGCGCGAGCCTGACTTGGAACCTGTGGCCGCTGACATCCATGGGATCGGCTCGTTGCTCTACGCCTGCCTGAGCGCGCGCTGGCCGTTTCCCACCGAGGTCGGCCTGCAGTGGGCACCCGGCGCCCAGCGGGGAAACCCTGCGCCAGTGCGCGGGCTCGTGGCCGAGGTCCCCCAGGACCTCGCGCGCATCGTGGACAGGTGCTGGCGCGGCCAGTACAGCAACGCCGCCGACCTTGCCGCCGACCTGCGCACCCAGGCAGCTGCGTCCTGGGCCTCGCCGCGCGGTGAAATCATCGCCAAGCGGCGCCGGCGGATCCTGGTCGGAGGCTTCGCGGGGGCGTTGACCGGCACCGCCGTCGTGATGGGCCTGGCTGATGCCGCCAGCCGACCAGGTGACCCTGTGACGGCCCAGACGCGGGCCCAGGGTGTCGCCGACCTCGTTCCCGGCCTGGCCCCTGACGAGCGCCGCCTGCCCATCGTGAGCGCGAAGGACTACGACCCCTACGGCGTGGATGGGGAATCACCGACCCAAGTGAAGTTCGCCCTCGACGGCAAACCCCTGACGGCCTGGACCACCATGACTTACTACGACCCGGCCCTTGGGGGGAAACCCGGCGTGGGTCTGCGGGTGGACCTGGGAGCGCCGCGATCGGTGACCAGCGTCGATCTCCAACTCGTGGGTGCCAACAGCAACCTGACCGTCCTCATCGCCGACCGCAAGCACGCCGTTCCTGACCGCTACCGAACGTTCGCCTCGGTCACTGGGGCCGGACGCCACATACTGCTGCGTTCTGCGCGGCCGATGACAGGGCGCTACGTGGTGGTCTGGTTCACGCGGCTGCCCTGGATCGACGGCGGCTATCGTGGCGGCGTGCGTTCAATAGTCATCCGTAGCGGCTGACGCGTGGATCCTCGTTCGGATGCCGACCTGCTGACCGCTCACGTGGCCGGCGATACGGCTGCGTTCGGGGAGTTGTTCGGCCGCCATCAGGACCGACTGTGGGCCGTGGCGCTGCGCACGGCCGGCAGCCCGGAGGACGCCTCCGACGCGCTGCAGGAGGCGATGATCTCGGCCTTCCGGCGGGCGGGCTCGTTTCGCGGCGACGCGGCAGTGACCACCTGGCTGCACCGGATCGTCGTCAATGCCTGCCTGGACCAGCATCGCCGCCGTAAGACCCGCCCGACGACCGCTTGGATCGAGACCTTGCACGACACTGCTCATGACGTCGACGACGTCGCCAACAGGGAGCTGCAGATCGAGCTTGAGCGGGCGTTGTCCGAACTGCCGGAGGACCAGCGGGCCGCGATCGTGCTCGTGGACGTGCAGGGCTACTCGGTCGACGACGCGGCAGCGATCCTGCAGTGCCCGCCGGGAACCATCAAGAGCCGGTGCGCCCGCGGTCGCGCAAAACTGGCCAAACGTTTGAGCAATGTTCGGAACCCCGACGCAGAGCATGTCGTCCTACGGGAGAACGAGGGAGGTGACCGGTCATGACCAGCGACGAGGAAGTGCGCGCGCGGCTTGCCGGCCTGCCCTCCGTCGGCATACCGGCCGATGTCCGCCGAGCGGTGCTCGACCGACTGGCGCAGGAATCGCAGGTGGCAGAGGTCGTGCACCTGACCCCTCGCCATCAGCGACGCCTCAGCGGCCTGCTCGTGGCAGCGGCGGTGGCTGCTTTCGTCATGCTCATCAGCGTGGCCGGTGGCAGCCCTTCCACACCGACCCCCACGGCGCAGCCAATCGTCAAAGCCGGTGCCATCTACGATCCTGGCCAGTTCGACGCACAGCTGCGCTCCCGTTTCATGGGTGCCCCCGCAACCGATGAACCCACCAACACGTTCGCGGATTCGGCCTCTGCACTGGGCGCCTGCACCGAGTCGATCGATGCCTACGGCACGGTCCTGGTACTCGACGTCGGCTTGTATGCCGGCGGTTCGGCAGTGGTCATCGTCAGCAACTACCCCGGCGACAGCGAATACGAGGAGGTGTGGGTCGTGTCACCGGACTGCGGATCGACCGACAGCCATGTGATTCGCCACTTCCTTCTGGACGTCGACAACTCCACGGCTACGCTCTAGGTACTGTTCCGGATCGGAATACCTGGCCCCCCTATGCCGGTTATGCCTGGCAGAGCCAGAAAGAGGGAGTACGTCGTGACCGAGGAAGTACATCAGGTTGTCATCGTTGGGTCCGGCCCGGCCGGCTACACCGCGGCCATCTACGCGGCCCGCGCGCAGTTGGCGCCGATTCTCATCGAGGGTGCGGTGACCGCTGGCGGCGCGCTGATGAACACCACCGAGGTGGAGAACTACCCGGGTTTCGCCGAGGGCATCCAGGGCCCCGATCTCATGACCGCGATGCGCGAGCAGGCGCAGCGTTTCGGGGCCACGATCCTGACCCAGGACGCCACCGAGGTCAAGCTCGAGGGCGACGTCAAGGAGGTCACCGACGACGCCGGTAACGTCTGGCGGGCTCGGACCGTGATCCTGGCCATGGGTTCCGGATACCGCGAACTCGGGCTTCCCAATGAGAAGCGCCTGTCCGGGCACGGAGTCTCCTGGTGTGCCACGTGTGACGGCTTCTTCTTCCGCGGCGCTCACATCGCAGTGATCGGCGGGGGCGATTCCGCGATGGAGGAGGCCACCTTCCTGACCCGCTTCGCCGAGAAAGTCACCATCGTGCACCGGCGCGATGAGTTCCGGGCCAGCGCGATCATGGCCGAGCGGGCACTGGCCAACCCCAAGATCGAGGTCGCATGGAACAGCGAGGTCCTCGACGTCCTCGGCGACGAGAAGGTCAACGGGTTGCGACTTCGCGACCGCGTGACCGGCCAGGAACGCATCCTGGATGTCACCGGCGTTTTCATCGCAATCGGCCACGACCCTCGCTCCGAGTTGGTCAAGGGGCAGGTCGATCTTGACGGCGAGGGCTACGTGCTGGTCCAGGGACGCACGACCAAGACCAACGTCGAGGGCGTGTTCGCTGCAGGCGACCTGGTCGACCACACCTACCGGCAGGCGATCACCGCTGCCGGCAGCGGCTGCTCAGCGGCACTCGACGCTGAACGTCACCTTGCCGAGCACGCCTGAGAACCAGCAGCAGTTAGGCTCGAACCCAACAACGAAGGAGACCCATGTCTGCCACTAAGACCGTGACCGACGCCAGCTTCGCCGACGACGTGCTCATGAGCGACAAGCCCGTGATCGTCGACTTCTGGGCCGAGTGGTGCGGACCCTGCCGCATGGTCGCGCCCATCCTCGAGGAGCTCGCCGGCGAGCACACCGAGGTCGTCGTAGCCAAGCTCAACGTCGATGAGAACCCGGCCATCGCCGCCCAGTACGGCATCACCTCCATCCCCACCATGAACGTCTTCTCCGGTGGCAAGGTCGTGAAGCAGATCATCGGGGCGAAGCCCAAGGCTGCACTCATCGCAGATCTGAGCGACTACCTCAGCTGAAGGCGTGGCTCGACTCGGTGACGCCGGGCCGGTCGTCGCAGAGGTACGCGACCGGCTGATTCGGTTGGGGATGCTGCCGACCACAGCTGGTACGCGGTTCGACGAGCACATGGACGCGGCCGTCCGCGGATTCCAGCAGCAACAAGGTTTGACAGTGGACGGCATCGTCGGCCCTGAGACCTTCCGCCGCCTTGAAGAGGTGCGTTGGCGCCTGGGGGACCGGGTGCTGTCCTTCTCGGCCGGTCACATGCAGATCGGCGACGACGCCCTGATCCTGCAACGAAGGCTCACGGACATGGGCTTCGACAGTGGCCGGGTCGACGGGGTGTTCGGACCCTCGACCGACCACGCGCTGCGGGATTTCCAGCGCAATGTCGGCCTGGAGTCCGACGGCGTCTGTGGGCCTATGACCCTTCGCGAACTCGACCGGCTCAACCGGACGGTCAGCGGTGGGGCCCCAGAGCACCTTCGCGACCAGCAGGCCCTGTCCCGGATGCAGACCGGAACGGCCGACAAGGTCATCGTGATCGACCCCGGTCACGGCGGTAACGACCCTGGCCGCGAACTCGGGCCGTCCGCACTCACGGAGCAATGGGTGATCGACGACATCTGCTCGAGGCTGGAGGGCCGGCTGTCCGCACTGGGCATCCAGGTGCTTCTGACCCGGCCGCTGGGTGCCAACCACTTGTCTCCTGCCACGGAAGCAGAACGTGCGGGGTTCGCCAACCGGGTAGGGGCGGATCTGGTCATCTCGGTGCACTGCGACTGGGAGCCCTCCGGGCAGGGAGCGGGAGCGGCGACGTACTACTACGGCAGTTCCCGCACGGCCTCGATGATGGGCCGCCGGTTCGCCGAACTGCTAGTCGATCACGTCGTGGGACGCACGGGGCTCGCTGACTGCCATGCCCATTCCAAGACCTGGGATCTGCTGCGCCTGACCCGCATGCCGGCCGTGCGCCTCGAAGCGGGCTACCTGTCCAACGCCTCCGACCTCAAGCGCCTGCAGGACTCCCACACACGCCAGGAGATCGCCGAAAGCGTCGCATCGGCGATTCACGACTTCTTCGCCCCCCAGTGAGCCTTCAAACACCACATTCCAGAGCGGCCCACCAGGCGCCGCCGCCCTGCCCCAGACCCGCTAACGGGGGCCGTGCGGGCGCAAACCCCCGAGCACAAAACCTACGAGCGCGCCGAGGGCCGCAAAGCCCACAATGCGTAAAAGGACCCGGGCAGAGTGTTTGTCGTCCACGACAGGCATGGTAGAGACAGACCGGAGGTGGCTGCATGACGGGATCAAGGCTGGATCCATGGATCGACTCGTACGCCGCGCGCGCGATGGGGATGACTGCCTCTGAGATCCGAGCGTTGTTCGCGGTCGCTTCCCGGCCTGAAGTGGTGTCGCTGGCTGGCGGCATGCCCTACGTGGATGCTCTGCCCATGGACGCCATCGCGAGCACTGTCGCGCACCTGCTGACCACACGCGGGCACATCGCGATGCAGTACGGCAACGGTCAAGGTGATCAGGGACTGCGCGAGCAGATCTGCGAGGTCATGGCTCCCGTGGGGGTGCACGCGCACCCCGACGACATCGTGGTGACCGCCGGATCCCAGATGGCCCTCGACCTGGTGACCAGGGTGTTCTGCGACCCAGGCGACGTGGTGCTCGTGGAGGCGCCGTCATACGTGGGTGCATTGGGTGTCTTCCGCTCCTACCAGGTCGACGTCCAACACGTCCCCATGGACTCCGAAGGCCTTGTCCCCGAGGCGCTGGCAGAGGCGCTGATCTCGTGCCGGGAGGCGGGCAAGCGGGTCAAGCTGATCTACACGATCCCCAGCTACCACAACCCGGCCGGTGTCTCGCAGGGTCCAACGCGTCGCGAGCAGATCCTCAAGATCGCCCAGGACGCCGGAGTCCTGCTGCTCGAGGACGACCCGTACGGCTTGCTCGGATTCGACGGTGAAGTGCCCCAGGCGATCCGTTCGCATGACAGTGAAGGTGTGGTCTACCTCGGCTCGTTCAGCAAGACGATCGCTGCGGGCTTGCGCGTAGGTTGGGCAGTCGCGCCGCACGCGGTGCGCGAGAAACTGGTGCTGGCGTCCGAGGCCGCGATCCTGTGCCCGTCGAACTTCGCCCAGTTGACGGTGTCGGAGTACTTGCGCACCCAGCCCTGGATGGACCAGGTCAAGGCCTTCCGCGAGTTGTACCGCGAACGCCGAGACGCCCTGCTGACAACGATGGAGCAGCAGTTCCCGACCGGGACGAAGTGGACGGTTCCAACGGGCGGCTTCTACTCCTGGGTGACCCTGCCCGGGGGCATCGACGCGACCGCCATGCTGCCGCGGGCTGTGGCAGCGCTGGTCGCGTACGTCCCGGGTACCGGGTTCTATGTCGATGGGCAGGGGCGGGACTCAATGCGGCTGTCCTACTGCTACCCCACGCCGGAGCGCATAGCCGAGGGCGTTCGTCGGCTTGCCACCGTGATCGAAGCGGAACTCGAGCTGATCAATACGTTCGGAAATGCACCCGTTCATCTTCCCCCCGGACCGGCAACCCCCGGTCCAGATCTGGCATAGGAGGTCCACCATGACCGTGGTCGTGTTGGCCGGTGGCCTGTCAGCAGAGCGTGACGTCTCCCTGCGTTCGGGGCGACGGCTGGCCGAGTCCCTGCGTGATCAAGGCGTCGAGGTGAGCGTGCTGGACGTGGATGCCAACCTGCTGCCCGCGCTACGCGATCACGCCCCACAGATGGTCATCCCACTCGTGCATGGCGCAGCCGGGGAGGACGGCTCACTGGCAGACGTGCTCGACGCACTCGATGTGCCTTTCGTGGGTAGTGGAGCAGTGGCCTGCCGACAGGCGTTCGACAAGGCGATTGCAAAGGGTGTTGCCGCGGCCCATGGTCTGGCAGTGCCCTACGGCTTCTCCCTGCCGCACGGGATCTTCCGGGACCTCGGGGCCCCCGCGGTCATGGATGCCATCGTGGAACGCCTCGGGCTGCCCCTGATGGTCAAGCCCACGCGTGGTGGGTCCGCCCTCGGAGCGACCCTCGTGCGTTCTGCAGCGGAACTGCCACCGGCCATGGTCGCGGCCTTCGCCTACGGGGACTCGGCCATGCTCGAGCAGTACGTGTCCGGCGTCGAGGTCGCTGTGTCGGTCGTGGACCTGGGCGACGGCCCGGTCGCCTGGCCGGCGGTGGAGATCCAGCCGAGGTCCGGTGTGTACGACTATGCCGCTCGGTACACCGCAGGCGAGACGGAGTTCTTCGTTCCAGCCCGCATCACCGAAGAGCAGGAACAGGCGTGTGCGAAAGCGGCCGTGACGGCCCACGAGGCGCTCGGGCTGCGTGACTGGTCGCGCATCGACTTCATCGTCACCGACGAGGACGTGGTCTTCCTCGAGGCCAACGTGGCCCCCGGAATGACCGAGACGTCACTGTTCCCCCAGGCTGCCGCCGCCGCAGGGATGTCACTGGGCCAAGTGGCCGCGGCGCTTATCGGGCGTCACTGACCCATCAGGTCCAGGATCCGGTCGAGGTCATCGGCGTCGGCGAAGTGGATGGTGAGACGACCTCGGCGCCCCGCCATCTTGACGTCAACACTGGTGTCGAAGCGCGCCGCCAGGGCGGTCTGTACCGTACGTGCGAACTCCGGCTGCTCAGCGGTCTTGCGCCGGCGCTTGGACTTCGGCAGGTCGGAGGAAACCAGTTCCTCGGTCGTGCGCACCGACAGTCCCTCGGCCACGATTCGGGTGGCGAGGGCCTCCATCTGTTCATCGGAGTCCAGGGACAGCAGCGCTCGCGCGTGCCCGGCTGACAGCACCCCGGCGGCGACCCGGCGTTGGACCCCAGCCGGCAACCTCATCAGCCTGATGGTGTTGGTCACATGCGGACGGGAACGCCCCAGCCGGTCTGCCAGTTCATCGTGGGTCACCCCGAAGTCGACCAGCAGTTGCTGGTAGGCCGCAGCCTCCTCCAGGGGGTTTAGCTGCACCCGGTGCAGGTTCTCCAGCAGAGCGTCGCGCAGCAGGTCGGCGTCCTCGGTATGCCGCACAAGCGCCGGGACTGTTCTCCAGCCGGCCAACTGGGCCGCTCGCCAGCGTCGCTCCCCCGCGATCAACTCGAAATCGGCACCTGCGCGGCGGACCACGACCGGCTGCAGCAGACCGACGGTCTGCAGTGAGTGCACCAACTCGTCCAGGGCATCCGGGTCGAACACCTGCCGCGGCTGGCTGGGGTTGGCTGTGATGCGGTCGATGGCGATGTCCAGCAGCTCGACCCCGGGCACCGCCTGCAGCCCACCAGCATCCTCACGCAGGTCAACCTCGGTGAGCGGCTCCGCGGTGGGGATCAAGGCACCCAGGCCCTTACCGAGCGCCCGGCGGCTCACGACTGGACCTTCTGGGTCTCGCGCAGATCGATGACACGCGTACTGAATTCGGCAGCCGCGGCGGCATACGCAAGCGCACCGCGGGAGTTCGGGTCGTAGGCCAGACCGGACCGTCCGTGCCCTGGCGCCTCGGACAGACGCACAGAACGCGGGATCGCGGTGTCCAGAACGAGGTCCCCGAAGAACGCCCTGACCTCATCCGCGACTTGTTCGGACAGGTTCGTCCGACTATCGGTCATAGTCAACAGAATGGACGCTATCTGCAGTTCCGGATTCAGGTGTTCCTTGACCATCTCAACCGTCCGGATCAGCTGACCCAGGCCCTCCAACGCGTAGTACTCACATTGGATCGGGATCAGTAACTCGTCGGCCGCCACCAGAGCGTTCAGTGTCAGCAGACCCAGGCTCGGAGGGCAGTCGATCAGCACGACATCGGCTGGGTCTTGTTCCAAATAGGTCGCCAAGGCACGATGCAGCCGGTATTCCCGGGCCAGAATGGACACCAGCTCGATCTCGGCGCCCGCAAGGTCCAAACTCGCCGGCACGAGCCGTACGTTGTCATTCTCGGGGACCGGTACCACGGTGTCGGCCATGGGGACGTCCTCGATCAGCACATCGTAGACACCCGGCTTCTCCGACCGGCTGGACACACCGAGCCCCGTAGTTGCGTTGCCCTGCGGATCGAGGTCCACGACCAGCACCGAGGTCCCGGCCTGGCCGAGCGCAGCTGCGAGATTGACCACCGTGGTGGTCTTCCCCACGCCGCCCTTCTGGTTGGCAACCGTGACGATCATTCTTCACTCCCAGTCTCTGGCCAGCCCAGCCCGGAACCCGACTGCTCGGGCACATCCTCACGTGGGGTCCGGGGCCACCCCAGACCCGCTCGTTGCTCCATGTTCACCCCTTCGACTCGCGTTCAGCGATAACGACTCGCGTGCGTGGCGGATCCCCTACATCACGAACTTGCGCTGTCCAGCGGTGCTTGGTCAGCCAGCCACCCGCGAGCTCAAGTTCCTCCTGAGCGCGCTCGCCCTTCAGCAGAATGAGCCGACCGTCCTGCTTCGTCAGGGGAGCCAGCCATTCGAACGCGGTGACGGTCTTGGCCAATGCCCTGGCCGTCACCCGATCGGCGCGCCGGTTGACGTTCTGAGCCCTATCCCGTACAACGTCCACATCAAGACCCAGATCGTCGATCGCCTGGTTCAGAAACCGCACTCTGCGTTCCAGGGGCTCGACCAGAGTGATCTTCAGGTCTGGGCGGGCCATCGCCCATACGAGCCCGGGCAGACCAGCTCCACTGCCGACGTCGATCACTGAAGCGCCGAAAGGCAGGCAATCCTGGTCCTCGGTCACGGCAAGACAGTTGTCGATGTGCCTGTCCCACAGGCGGGGCACCTCACGAGGACCGATGAGACCCCATTCGACGCCTTCACCGGCCAGCAGTTGCTGGTAGGCCCGCAGTTGTTCCACGTGAAACGTCAGGCAGGCAGAACCACGACGTAGCGGTTCGGCTCCTCGCCACTGGACTCGCTGACGAGGCCCGCCGCGGCCACCGCGTCGTGGACCACCTTACGTTCGAAGGGAGTCATGGCCGGCAAGGAAACCGCTTCACCGCTGCGTTGGACCTCTTCAACGGCTGCCTGCCCCTGCGCGGTCAACTCCTTGCGCAGACCGGCCCGGTAACCTCCGACATCCAGCATCATCCGCGATCGGTGCCCGGTCTCCCGCATGATCGCCAAACGGGCCAGATCCTGCAGGGCGTCGACCACCTCGCCGTTCTCGCCGACCAGATCGTCGAGGTCCTCCCCCACGATGGCCACCATGGCTCTGCCGTTCTCGACATCCATCTCGAGATCGCCGTCGACATCGATGATGTCCAACAGGCCCTCAAGGTAGTCAGCGGCAATGTCGCCCTCGTTCTCGAGGTCCTTGCTCTCGTCGCTCATCGGTCACTCCGTTTCACGTGAAACTCATCCACCCTTGCGCTTCTTGCGCGGCTGCCTCTTGGGCTGATTTCGGGCCGGCTTGGGGTCGTCGACGACCTCGGGGACGATCGCCCCTGTGCTGGTCACCGCGCCACTCTTCTTGGCGGCTTTGACCGCGTCCCGTTTCTCTTTGGCGTCGTAGGCCGGAGTGCCGGGTTGCGGGTTGTTGCGGATCACCCAGAACTGCTGACCCATCGACCAGAGGTTCGTGGTCAACCAGTAGATCAGCACACCGAGCGGGAAGTTGATGCCACCGATCGCAAACATGACCGGGAAGATGTACAGCAGCAGTTTCTGCTGGCGAACCATCGGGTTGTCCGAGCTGGTGTTCTTCACGATCAGCTGGCGCTGAGTGATGAACGTCGTCGCCGACATGAGGATGATCATCACCAGCGTGACGACATGAGTAGCAGTGGGGTTTGGGGTCTCGGCGGCGTTCATGAACGTGCCGTAGATCGGCACCCCGAAGATCGTGGCTTCCCGGCCCTGGTCCACGAGTTCCGGGGTGAGGACACCGACCGCCTTGTCCTGGGCCATCCCCTGCAGAACTCGGAACAGGGCGAAGAAGATCGGCGCCTGGACCAGGATCGGCAGACATGACGAAAGCGGGTTCGTACCGGTCTCCCGGTACAGCTTCATCATCTCTTCGGACTGCCGCTGCTTGTCGCCGGCGTACTTCTGCTGGATCTCCTTCATCTGCGGCTGCAGGATCTGAAGATTGCGCTGAGCCTTGATCTGCTTGACGAACAGCGGGATCAGCAGCACGCGGATGACGATGACCAAGCCCACGATGGACAGGCCCCAGGCAGCACCACTGGCCGCACCGAAGATTGGTGACAGGATCGCGTGGAATGTGACGAGGATCCAGGAGACGGCTATCTCGAGCCACTCTAGGATGAACATGATACCCCCCTGGGGTTTCCGTCGAGGTCAACATCTGAGCGCCACTTCCCAGCAGGCGGGGGTGGGTTGATCCCACCTAGTTGCCAGGGATGGCATCGACCCAAGCGTGCCACAGAAAGAACCGAACCCTTCAGCAACCCGTGGGTTTGCAGACTCTGCACAGCATACGCCGAACATGTGGGGTGGAACTTGCAACTTGGACCAGTCAAGGGGGAAATGTATTTCTGATAAAGCCGGATGAGGCCGATCGCCAACAAAGAGGGGATCCGGACAAGCAGGTGTAGCAGTTTCACAGTTTCCCCACCGCTGCCCGCAGATCGGCTTCGATGCGGTCGTAAGCCAGAGTGCCCGGCAGTGCCCTCACCACCAGATCCCCCGCAGGCAGGTCCTCCCACATCGCACTCAGGGCGTGTCGCACCTGGCGTTGCCTACGGTGTCTGGATACGGCACCCCCGAACCCTTTGGCCGTCACCACAGCCGCATGTCGCCCTGAGCCGGCGGGGACGTGGTGCACGACGATCGACCCGGACCGCACACGGCGCCCCGATCGGATCGTGGTCTGCACCCGCGAACGCGGATGCAGGCGGAGGTCGCTGGGCAGCACGCTCACACCGTCAGGCGGGCGCGGCCTTTGCTGCGGCGGGACGAGAGGATGGAACGCCCGGCACGCGTGCGCATGCGCAGGCGGAAACCGTGCTTCTTGTGACGGCGCCGGTTGTTCGGCTGGTACGTACGTTTCATGGTTGTCCTTCCAAGTCTCACGAGGACGATGCAGGCGCGGAATTGGCCCCCATCGACAACCAAGGTCAATGACGCAGGTTCACGACAGGGGCCAGCGCTTCCAGCATACGGCACACCTGGGATGAACGCGCCAGCCGCCCTTCCCTCTACACCCGCGACACGCAGGTCATGTCCCGACACGCCGACCCCATGACAATCCGTTCGACCATTTGTGGACAATCAGGTTGTCAGGGGCTGTCTATCCGATTAGCGTCAGCCCAACGGCGTCGACCGGAAGTTCCGGCCGGAAGGCGTCCCCACAGCTTTCCACATGGTTTATCCACACTGTGGAGAACTCTGCACACCTCTAGCCAAAGGGGCTTCACTTGGACGTCCTGATCGATCTCGCAGACCTCTGGACCCGCGCCAAGCAATCCGTCCCCGAAACACAGCGGGCTTGGGTGGATCTGACTGAGCCGGTGGCTCTGACCGCGGACTCCTTGGTCGTGGTGACTGGCAACGAGTTCACCAAGGACATGCTCGAGACGAAACTGCGACCCCACGTGCAGCAGGCGCTGGCCGACCAGCTCGGCCACAGCGTCACGATCGAGGTGCTCGTCGATCAGTCCCGCGCCCCGCAGATCCCCGACGATCTCGCAGACGACCTCGCCGACTCCACGTACAGCGAGCCGCAGACGGAGCCCGTGGCGCCCACGACTGCACAGAACGACACCCCCCTGAACCCGCGGTACACCTTCGACACCTTCGTGTACGGCCCCAGCAACCGATTCGCCCACGCGGCAGCCATGGCGGTGGCCGAACAACCCGCCCGTGCCTACAACCCCTTGTTCATCTACGGCGACTCCGGACTGGGCAAGACCCACCTGCTACACGCGATCGGCCACCACACCCGTCGCATCTTCGCCGGATCCCGGGTCCACTACGTCAGCTCCGAGGAATTCACCAACGACTTCATCAACTCCATCCGCGACCACGGCCGCGCCGACCTCCACCGCCGCTACCGCGATGTGGATGTCCTGCTCGTGGACGACATCCAGTTCCTGTCGGGCAAGGTGCAGACCCAGGAGGAGTTCTTCCACACCTTCAACACCCTGCACAACGCGAACAAACAGATCGTTATCACTTCTGATCTACCACCCAAACAACTGCAGGACTTCGAGGACCGGATGCGCTCACGCTTCGAGTGGGGTCTGATCACCGACATCCAGCCGCCGGACCTTGAGACCCGGATCGCGATCCTGCGCAAGAAGACGATGCAGGAGCGTCGCGAGATCTCCGACGAGGTTCTCGAGTTCATCGCAACGAAGATCACGGCCAACATCCGCGAACTCGAAGGCGCACTCATCCGCATCTCCGCGTTCGCCAGCCTCAACTCCTCGCCCATCAGCGTCGATCTGGCCGAGATCGTGCTCAAGGACCTCATCCCGCACGAGACCGCGCGCGACGTGACCGCAGACCAGATCAAGACCCAGGCGGCGGACTACTTCGGCGTCACGCTCGACGACCTGGAGGGGCCCTCGCGGTCCAAGACACTGGTCGGTGCCAGGCAGGTGGCCATGTACCTGTGCCGCGAACTCACGGACCTGTCATTGCCGGCAATCGGGGCCGAGTTCGGCAACCGCGACCACACCACGGTCATGCACGCGGACCGCAAGATCCGCAACAGCATCGGTGAGAGCCGGCGCCTCTACGAACAGGTCGCGGACTTGACGAACAAGATTCGGAACTCGTCCTCGTAACATATTCGTTACTTTCCGTAAGAGCTTTGTTATCTTCGTCACACTGTGTATCCCCATGTCGTGGAAATCCTGTGGATAACTTCGTGTTCCGAATTGCCTCGAACGCCTGAAACGCCTGCTGGCGCCCGGTTTTCAGTCCTCCGGCACCCCACTGAGGTCCGTGTGAGCAGTGCGCTCTGCGCTGGACACGGCGTTAACCAGGCACTAATGGCACAGAACGTCCTGTGAACCGTGTGTGGACAAGTCCCTTCCAGCAGGCTGGCGAACAGGTGCAACCGGGGATAACCAGCACCGTGAATGTGTACGTCGGTGGACAACCGTCGCGCCATCCACAGAGTCCACAGGCACACAGGAGTGCACCCACAACCCTGTGTGCGATGTAGTTACCTGCTGCTCATCAGGGGTTTCTGCCAGTTATCCACACTGTCAACAGGGCCTACTACTACTACGAAACCTATAGATGAACAAACAAGGCGAGAGCAGCTAACCGGGCCGCCTGCCTGTGGATGATTGCCGGTCGCGACAGAACTGCAAATATGGTCGGCAAACCCTGAATCTGCTGTTACAAGTCGCGGGGTCATGACACGATGCGGTGACAAGGAGGACTTCGTGAAGTTTCGCATCGAGAGAGACGTGCTCGCAGACGTCGTGACATGGGTGTCGCGCACCCTGCCGTCGCGCGTACCTTTCCCGTCACTGGCTGGTGTCCTGGTCGAGGCCGGCGAGCACTCTGTGTCGTTCACGACCACGACACAGGACACCTGGTCGCACAACAGTGCCGATGCGGTCGTGGGGGAACCTGGGACCGCCTTGATCAGCGGCCGGTTGCTCGTGGAGATCGCACGCTCGCTACCAACGCAACCCGTGAGTTTCGCGCTGCAGTCGTCGGGTCGTGTGGAGGTCACCTGCGGGGCGGCCGCGTTCACGCTGCCCACCCTGCCGGGCGACGACTACCCGCCACTACCGACCCTGCCTGACGCTGTCGGCGAGGTGAAGGCAGCTGTTTTTGCGGCTGCAGTGGCCCAGGTTGCGGTGGCGTCTGCATCGCCCGAGGAACGCAACCATGCTTACGCCGGCATCCGGATGGAGATAGAGCCCGACGGACACCTGACTCTGGCCGCCACCGACCGCTACCGGTTGGCGGTGCGCGAACTCGACTGGCAACCGCTCTCGGTCGAACAGCCCATCGCGATCACGGCCCCCGGCCGCGAGTTGATGGAGGCGGCAAAGGCCTTCGCGGATGGCGGGGACCTGAGTATCCACTTGGGGGAGTCCGAGACGTCGATGTCGCTGACCGCGGACAGCCGTCAGACCGGGTTGCGGCTCATGGACGCCGCTGGTTTCCCGAAGTTCCGCTCACTTCTGCCCAACCAGTTCGTCAGCCAGCCCGAGATCGAGGTCGCTGCACTCAAAGAGGCCCTCAAGCGGGTGAGCCTGGTGTTGCACCAGGATTCGGCTGTGCGGTTGGTGTTCTCCGCCGATGAGGTCGTGCTCAAGGCCGGGACCGGTGACGAGGCGACCGCCACTGAGACCCTCGGCTGCTCCCTGCAGGGTGAGCCCATCGACGTGGCGTTCAACCCCAAGTTCTTGGCCGACGGTCTGGCTGGCCTGAGTGAACCGACCGCTCGTTTGAGTCTTCAGTCCTCTGAGAAGGCAGCGGTGCTCACAGGTGTGGACGGCGACGGTGGCAGCGAGGTCTTCCGGTATCTACTGATGCCGGTGCGTCTCAACCGGTGAGGATCGCCCATCTCGGGCTGACCGATTACCGCAATTACCCCGGCCTTGAGATCGATTTTGACCCGGGCGTCAACATCCTCCTTGGAAGCAACGGGCAGGGCAAGACCAACGCCGTCGAGGCGATCGCCTATCTGGCCACTTTCAGCAGTCATCGGGTAGCCAACGACACCGCCCTGGTGCGCGCCGGGTGTGACAGTGCCGTCATCCGCAGCACCGTCACCCACGGCGACAGGACCCTGGGTCTGGATGTGCAGATCAATCCGGGACGGTCCAACCGGCTGCAGGTCAACCGGACACCGGTGAAACGCACCCGGGACGCACTCGGGATCGTACGGGCGGTGATGTTCGCCCCGGAGGACCTCAGCCTGGTCAAGGGGGATCCGGCGGCACGACGCCGATTCCTCGACCAGTTGCTTGTGCAGTCGAGTCCGAAGTTCGCCGGCGTGATCGCCGACTACGAGAAGGTCCTTCGCCAGCGCAACTCCCTGCTGCGTTCGGCTGCCAAATCGACCAGCGGTCTTGAGCGCGACACCCTTCACAGCACGCTGGCGGTGTGGGACGAGCGGCTCGTTGACTTCGGGTCGCAGATCATGGCCGGCCGCCTGGAGGTGCTCAACACGATCCGGGAACCGGCCGCGGCCGCGTACGCAGAGGTGGCACAGACGCGCAACCGCTTGGAGCTGCGATACGTTTCGTCGCGCCTCGAGGGTGAACCACTGACATCCCAGGACTTCGCCGAGGCGATGGGGGAGTGCTTGGAAAGGCTCAGGAAGGAGGAATTCGCGAGAGCTGTGACGCTTGTGGGTCCGCATCGCGATGAACTTGAGATCGGCCTCAACGAACTGCCAGCGCGCGGGTACGCCTCACACGGGGAGTCATGGTCGGTGGCGCTGGCGTTGCGGCTGGCAAGCTTCGAGACGCTGCAGACCGACCAGGCCGGAGAACCTGTCTTGATCCTCGATGACGTGTTCGCCGAACTGGACTCGGTGCGTCGCGAGCGGCTCGCGCAGATAGTCGGTCGGGGTCATGGTCAGGTGCTGATCACAGCAGCCGTGTCGGATGACGTCCCGGATCGGCTTAGCGGGGTTAGATTCTTGGTAGACGAAGCGACGATCAGTGAGGTGGGGTGAGATGACCGACGATGCCGTGAGCGATCTGGCCAACCGGGTTCTTGCCCGCGCGCGGCAGGCAGCCCGGTCGATGCCCACCGTCAGCACCGTCAGCCGAAGGGAAGCGACCTACTCCTCGGCATTGCCCGACGACCGTGATCCGTCCCGGGTTGCCGATGCGATCTCCTCGTTGGTCAGCGACCGGGGTTGGCAGGCAGCCACGGCCATCGGCAAGATCTGGGGGGAGTGGGCATCGCTGGTCGGGCCCACGTTGGCCGAGCATGTCAAGCCCGAGGCTTTCGACCGGACCACCGGCCTGCTGACACTGCGGGCCGACAGCACCGCCTGGGCGACCCAGGTCCGGATGCTGTCCGGGCAGCTGCGCAAACGACTTCAGGGTGAGATCCCCGGCAGCCTCGTGAGCGACATCAGCGTGCTGGGCCCGGATGTGGGACCACGTCAGCGCGGACGGTTGCGCGTCAAGGGTCGCGGACCGCGCGACACCTACGGCTGAGGTGGGCTGTCCACAGATTGTGGGCACATCAACACTTACGGACGAGATCGTGATACGAAACGCGTGTGGGGGGATGCCTACCTTGACCCAAATCGCGTCAGAAATGCCCTAAAGCCTGTGCAATAGGCTGCGCTGTCACCTCCAGCCGGTAGAATGAGACGTACGCAAGGCGTGTTCTGGCCCTTTCTGGCCGCTCGGCGCGAGATGAACTACCGGTAGAAGGAGCTGTTGAGTGTCGTACGACGCCAGCGATATCCAGGTTCTCGAAGGCCTTGAGGCGGTTCGCAAGCGCCCAGGCATGTACATCGGCTCGACCGGTGAACGCGGCCTGCACCACCTTGTCTACGAGGTTGTGGACAACGCCGTCGATGAGGCGCTGGCCGGTCACTGCGACACGATCGACATCACGCTGTTAGCCGATGGTGGCGTGCGGGTCCGCGACAACGGCCGAGGTATCCCCGTGGACATGCACCCGGTGGAGAAGAAGCCGGCGGTCGAGGTGGTCCTCACGGTGCTGCACGCCGGTGGCAAGTTCGGCGGTGGCGGCTACTCGGTGTCCGGCGGTCTGCACGGTGTCGGCGTCTCGGTGGTCAATGCGTTGTCCACGACGGTGGACGTGAATATCCACCGCGACGGGTTCGAATGGACCCAGACGTACGCCCATGGTGCACCCACGGCCCCACTTGCCAAAGGCCCAGCCGTTACCGATACCGGCACCGAGGTGGTCTTCTGGGCCGACCCCGACATCTTCGAGACGACCCACTACGACTACGACACGCTCTCCCGGCGGTTCCAGGAGATGGCGTTCCTGAACCGCGGCCTCACCATCAACATGGTGGACGAGCGTCCGCGCGAGCCCATCGACGAGGACGACGAGAGTAGCGTGACCTACTGCTACGCCGGCGGGATCGGCGACTTCGTCCGTCACCTCAATGCCACCAAGGGCCCGAGCCACCAGTCGATCATCGAGTTCGAATCCGAGGACCTGGACAAGGGCATCAGCGCAGAGGTGGCGATGCAGTGGAACCAGGGCTTCAGCGAGTCGATCTACACGTTCGCGAACACCATCAACACCACTGAGGGCGGCACGCACGAAGAGGGTTACCGGGCGGCGCTGACGGCATTGATGAACAAGTTCGCCCGCGACTGGGGGATCCTCAAGGACCGGGACGCGAACCTGTCCGGAGAGGACATCCGCGAGGGCTTGACCGCGATCATCAGCGTGAAGTTGCGAGAACCGCAGTTCGAGGGCCAGACGAAGACCAAGCTGGGCAACACCGAAGCGAAGACCTTCGTGCAACGGTTAGTGAACGACCAGTTGGGGGAGTGGTTCGAGAAGAACCCGGCCGAGGGCAAGGAGATCGCCCGCAAGTCGGTCGCCGCGTCCGTGGCCCGGGTGGCCGCCCGCAAGGCGCGTGACCTGGCCCGCAACCGCAAGGGCCTCTTGGGCGGCGGCGGACTGCCGGGCAAGCTGATCGACTGCTCCTCCACCAGCCCCGAGGAATGTGAGCTGTTCATCGTCGAGGGGGACTCGGCCGGCGGTTCGGCACGTAGCGGACGCAACCCGGCGACCCAGGCGATCCTGCCCATCCGAGGCAAGATCCTCAACGTTGAGAAGGCTCGGCTGGACCGGGTGCTGGCCAACACCGAGGTGCAGGCGATGATCTCGGCGCTGGGCACCGGCATCCAGGATGAGTTCGATCTGAACAAGCTGCGCTACCACAAGCTGGTATTGATGGCTGACGCCGACGTGGACGGCCAGCACATCCGGACGCTGCTTCTGACTCTGCTGTTCAGGTTCATGCGGCCCTTGATCATCGAGGGTCACGTCTACTTGGCACAGCCGCCGCTGTACCTGCTCAAGTGGAGCGGCAAGGACGCCCACGAATACGCCTACAGCGACCGCGAACGCGACGCACTCGTGACCGCGGGTCAGGAGGCGGGCAAGAAGTCTCCGAAGGAGGGTTTCATCCAGCGGTTCAAGGGCCTCGGTGAGATGAACGCCAACGAGTTGTGGGAGACCACGATGGATCCCGACCGCCGTGTGCTGCTGCAGGTCACCCTGGAGGACGCCGCCCAGGCCGATGAGGTGTTCAGCATGCTCATGGGTGAGGACGTGGAGAGCCGGCGCAAGTTCATCCAGCGCAACGCCAAAGACGTTCGTTTCCTCGACATCTAAAGGACCACAGTGACTCAGACCCCAGACACCGACCGGATCGAGCCGGTCGAACTCCAGGCGGAGATGCAGAAGTCCTACCTGGACTACGCGATGAGCGTCATCGTCGGCAGGGCGCTGCCCGATGTACGCGACGGCCTCAAGCCCGTGCACCGGCGCATCCTCTACGCGATGTTCGAC
Organism: uncultured Actinomycetota bacterium; assembly: GCA_963818505.1. Classification (GTDB taxonomy): domain Bacteria; phylum Actinomycetota; class Actinomycetes; order S36-B12; family UBA10799; genus JADKAV01. The sequence goes on along the minus strand of CAWFSJ010000005.1, from coordinate 666,484 downwards.
GGCGGCTATCGCCCGGACCGTGGTTTCTTCAAGTGCGCCTCGGTGGTTGGCGATGTACTGGGCAGCTACCACCCTCACGGTGACAGCGCGGTCTACGACGCCTTGGTCCGCATGGTGCAGACCTGGGCGCTTCGCTATCCGCTGGTCGACGGGCAGGGCAACTTCGGCTCCCCCGGTAACGACCCGGCGGCCGCCTACCGGTACACCGAGGCCAGGTTGGCCCAGCTCGCGATGGAGATGGTCCGCGACATCGACGAGGACACCGTCGATTTCAAGCCGAACTTCGACGGTCGTGCCCAAGAACCGGTGATCCTTCCCAGCCGGTTCCCGAACCTGTTGGTCAACGGTTCGTCGGGGATCGCTGTCGGCATGGCCACGAACATCCCCCCACACAACCTCACCGAGGTGGCTGCTGGGATCGCCTGGTCGCTGGAGCACCCGGACGCCTCCAAGGAGGAGTTGCTTGAGGCCTTGATCGAACGGGTCAAGGGACCGGACTTCCCCACCGGCGCCTACATCGTGGGCCGCTCCGGGATCGACTCGGCCTATCGCACCGGTCGCGGCTCGATCATCATGCGCGGGGTGGTGGACATCGAAGAGGACGAGCGCGGCCGTACCTGCCTGGTGATCACTGAACTTCCCTATCAGGTCAACCCCGACACCTTGACGGCGAAGATCGCCGAACTCGCGGACGCCGGACGGGTCACGGGTATCGCCGACTTGCGCGACGACTCCTCCAGCCGGACCGGCCAGCGCCTCGTGGTGGTACTCAAGCGCGATGCCCAGCCGCGGGTCGTGCTGTCACAGTTGTACCGCCACACCCAACTTCAGGAGACATTCGGCGCGAACATGCTCGCGCTGGTTGACGGTGTGCCTCGCACGCTGAGCCTGGACGCGTTCGTCAGCAACTGGATCGACCACCAGATCGAGGTCATCCAGAGGCGCACCAAGTACCGCCTGCGCAAAGCCGAGGAACGCGCTCACATCCTGCGCGGGTACCTCAAGGCACTCGACGCCCTCGACGAGGTGATCGCGCTGATCCGGCGCTCCCCGACCGTCGACGAAGCCCGTACCGGCTTGATGCAACTGCTGGATGTTGATGAGATCCAGGCCAACGCGATCCTGGACATGCAGCTGCGCCGCCTTGCCGCTCTGGAACGCCAGAAGATCATCGATGAGGCCGCCGAGCTGGAGCGGATGATCGCCGACTTCAAGGACATCCTGTCCAACGAGGCCCGCCAGCGGACCATCGTGCGCGACGAGTTGGCCGAGATCGTGCGGGTGCACGGCGACGAGCGGCGCTCCCGCTTCATGCCGGCCGATGATCTGGGCAGCGAAGAGGACCTGATCCCGGTGCGCGATGTGGTGGTCAACATCACCGAGGGCGGGTACGCGAAGCGCACTGATTTGACGTTGTACCGTTCCCAGCGCCGGGGCGGTCGGGGTGTGCGCGGAGCCACTCTGCAGCGCGACGACGTCGTGGAGCACTTCTTCATCACGACCACCCACCACTGGATCCTGTTCTTCACCAACCTGGGCCGGGTGTACCGCACGAAGGCATACATGCTGCCCGAGACAGCGCGCGACGCGAAGGGCAAACACGTCGCCAACCTGTTGGCGTTCCAGCCTGACGAGCAGATCGCGGGCGTACTGGCACTGAAGGACTACGAGCAGGCGCCGTACCTGGTGCTTGCCACCAAGGACGGTCTGGTGAAGAAGACCTCGCTGACCGAGTACGACACCAACCGCACCGGAGGGTTGATCGCGATCAACCTCAGGGAGGGCGACGAGTTGGTCTCCGCGCGGCTGATCGATGACCACGGCCAACTGGTCATGGTGTCGGCCAAGGGCATGTCCGTGCGATTCCGCGCAGACGACCTGCGGGCGATGGGCCGGGCCACGTCCGGAGTGATCGGTATGCGCTTCCGGGCTGGCGACAACCTGCTGGTGATGGATTCGGTTCGCGAGGACTGCGACCTGGTCACGGTGACCGACGAGGGCTATGCCAAGCGCACACCTTTGACCGAATGGAACACCAAGGGTCGCGCCGGTTACGGCGTGCGGGCGATGAAACTCGTGCAGGAGCGAGGATCGCTGGTGGGCGCGCTTGTCAGTGAGACAGACGACTCGATCTTCGCCATCGCCAGCAACGGTGTGGTGATCCGAACGCCGGTCGCGGACATCCGCCAGACCAGCCGCGACACCATGGGCGTGAACCTCATGGGTCTGCCCGAAGGGGTCACGGTTGTCGCTGTGGCACGGGCGGCGGCCGAGGAGGAGGAACCGGAGAATTCCGACCCGGTTGCGCAGGGCGATGAGGTAACGGGTGATGATGGAGAGTCGGCGCCGGAAGCCGAACAGACAGAGGAGTAGGCGTGAGTTCTTCGACGGTGCCGTCCACGGCCGCCAAGTCAACGCGCGTTGCGTCGTTGCGTCTGCGGCGCATCGACCCCTGGAGTGCGATGAAGACCGGGTTCGTCTTCTCGGTCGGTCTGGGGATCATGTACGTGATCGCGTCTCTGCTCCTGTTCCTGTTCGCCTCGGCGACCGGGGTCTTCGAGTCCTTCAACTCGACGTTCTCGGAGTTGTCCGGCAGTGAAGGCCCGTTCACCTTCGGCTTCAGCACGGTCCTGACCGTCAGCGTGGTCTTCGCGGTGGTCGAGGTTGTGGTGACCACGCTCATGTTCGCGGTGATCGCGATGCTGTACAACGCCTCGGCGTCGGTCTCCGGTGGCGTGGCCGTCAAGCTGGCGGAGGACTGAGGTTGCTTGCCGGGGCGGTCGGAGGCATCCGGTACGCTTGAGACACCCACGCGCCTATAGCTCAGCTCGGTTAGAGCGCTTCGCTGATAACGAAGAGGTCCCTGGTTCAAGTCCAGGTAGGCGCACGTGAAGAAACTGATACTGCTCGGCGCCCTTGCGGCCGTCGGCTACGCCGTTTACCGCCAGTACTCCGCCAACCAGGCGGAGCAGGACCTCTGGAACGAGGCCACCAGGGATCTCGACCTGCGCTAATTGCGCAGGCCCTTCGGGGACGTAGCTCAACTGGCAGAGCACCGCCTTTGCAAGGCGGGGGTTAGGGGTTCAAGTCCCCTCGTCTCCACGTGAGCCGCAAGCGCCGCTGGTTGCTAGAGGTGATCCTCGCCGTGCTGGGGATCCAGGCCTTCTATGGCGGCATCCAGTTGATCCGTGACGCTTTCGACTTCCCCATCGACTGGCTCGACCCGCTTCCCTTCGAGTCCTGGGTGGTGCCCGGGTTGTTGTTGATGCTCCTGATCGGCGTCCCCTCTTTCGGGTTGCTCGGGCTGTACGTCGCGGGCAACCACCGCGCCGATCCGCTGACGGTCGCCTTCGGCTGCGGGGTCATGGTGTGGATCCTCGTGCAGGTGTTCTTCATCCCTTTCAACTTCTTGCAGCCCCTTGTGTTCGTCCTCGGCCTGACCTTGACGCTGGTCGCCTGGTCACGAATGCGCGAAACCGCAGCCTCTCAGCGTCCTGGTTAGAGGTTGTGCTCCTGGTTAGAGAATCCACGCGTGGATTTGCTAACGAACCGGACAACCTCTAACGCGGGCGGTTCTTTCAAGATCGTCTGTTCACCCCATATACCGATCAAAGGGGCGGGCCTACTGTTCGAGGCATGCGAACTACCCACGCAACCACGGTTCTGGCCTTCATCCTCGGTGCGGCGCTCGCCGGGGGTGGGACGGCAACCGCGGCGAAGCTGATCACCGGCCAAGACATTAAGAACGGATCGATCACCGTCAAGGACCTGTCACCGCAACTGCGGGCGAAGCTGGCCACCAGCCAACCGGCAGGGGCGAAGGGCGACCCCGGTCCGAAGGGCGACACAGGTCCGAAGGGCGACCCCGGACTGAGCCTGATCACGTTCGCCGACAGTTACGTCTACGACGGCCGGCCCCTGACCAACACTGACGTCGTGGTGACCGGGACGGCCATGCAGTTGCCCGATGCCAGCGGAGGTGGGGCGGGGGGCCCGATCACACTGCCCGGGGGGTCCAAGTATGCCCAGCGCACGGGTGTCTCCATCACCACGCAGGGCAGCGGTGCCTACGAGTGTGCGCTGCAGATAGGGGTCAATGGAGGCGCGTACTTCGACACGAAACGGGCACCTGCCACCAGCGCCACGGAACTGACTTTCGAGAAACAGGAGGCCAGCTTCACCAACAAGAACCCCATCACTGTTCAGTACCGGGTGGTGTGCAACGGCGCAGCCACCCGCAAGGTGGTCGATGCGAGTCTCATCGTCATAGGAGGGGCGGGCTAGCCTGGAGCCCGTGCCCGACTTGGCCCAGGAGATCCGCGCCTGGTTGCGCCAGGTGGCAGACCCCACCCGGGCGCCGGACATGCAGCGTTACATGAAGTCCCAGATGCCGTTCCTGGGTGTCCAGAAGACCCAGCTCACGCGCGCAGTGATGCGGATGACGAAGGCCGCGGGCTTGAACCGCGACCAGCGGCTGGGGGCGGCCGCGGATCTCTGGGACGGTGCGATCTACCGCGAGGAGCGCTACGCCGCGCTGGCGGTGTTGCGGGCAGGTGGTTTGCAGGCCGCGGACGAACCGTTGCTGCTTCACCTCGTCACGACGGGTGCGTGGTGGGACCTCGTGGACGAGACTGCGACGAAACTGGTCGGTCCCTTGCGTGCGGACCTCGACCTGCGGACGTGGGCGCATGACAGCGACAGCTGGATCCGGCGCGCGGCGATCCTCTCCCAAGTTGGGGCCAAGCAGGCCACCGACCCTGACCTACTGCGCGAGGTCATTGAGCCCAACACCGCCGACCGCACGTTCTGGATCACCAAGGCCATCGGCTGGGCCCTGCGCGACTACGCCTACACCGACCCGGCCTGGGTGCGGGCTTTCGTCGGCGAGCATGAGCTGGCGCCGCTATCCGTCAGAGAGGCGACCAAACATCTATGACAGGATCGAACCCATGACTCAAGCCGTCCTTCACACGAACAAGGGCGACATCGCCCTGAACCTCTTCGCCGACCAGGCCCCCAAGACCGTGGCGAACTTCGTCGGTCTTGCCGACGGGTCCCGGGAGTGGACCGATCCCAAGACCGGCCAGCCCGGCAGCGGACCGCTGTACGCCGGCACCATCTTCCACCGCGTTATCGGCGGCTTCATGATCCAGGGAGGGTGTCCGTTGGGTACCGGCACTGGTGGGCCCGGATACCGTTTCGCCGACGAGTTCCACCCCGAGCTGCAGTTCGATCGCCCGTACCTGCTCGCGATGGCCAACGCCGGTGCCAACACCAACGGCTCACAGTTCTTCATCACCGTGGGCAAGACCCCGCACCTGAACTTCAAGCACAGCATCTTCGGTGAGGTTGCCGACCAGGCCAGCAGGGACGTCGTCGACGCCATCGCTGCGGCGCCAACCGGGCGAATGGACAAGCCCGTTGACGATGTCGTGATCGAGTCGGTCGACATCATCGCGTGAGCACACCGCAGCCGGCTCCAGTCTGTTACCGGCACCCGGACCGGCCGACCTGGATCCTCTGCACCCGCTGTGACCGGCCCATCTGCCCGGAATGCATGATCCCGGCCGCAGTCGGTTTCCAGTGCCCGGAGTGTGTCGCGGCTGGCCAGGCCTCCACCAGGGCGGCCAAGACCGTGTTCGGGGGTCGAATCACGACCTCCAGCACTGTCACCTTGACGCTCATCGGGATCAGCGCGGCCGTGTTCCTGGTGCAGTTCCTCGTGGGGGTCAACCAGGTCGCCTCCAACTGGGGGATGTGGCCTGCGGCAGTGGCCATCAACGGCGAGTGGTTCAGGTTGTTGACCTCGGTCTTCCTGCACGGCAGCCTGCTGCATCTGGGTTTCAACATGTACGTGTTGTACGTGCTCGGCCCGCCGTTGGAGCGGCTGTTCGGGCATGTGCGTTTCCTCGCGCTGTACCTGATCGCCGGTCTGGGGGGTGCGGTCGCCTCGTTCGCGTTCTCGTCGGTGAACACGGTGTCGGTCGGGGCAAGCGGTGCGATCTTCGGGCTCATGGGAGCCCTGGTCGTAGCCGGACGGCACATGCGAGCCGACATCACCCAGGTTCTGGTGCTGATCGGGATCAACGTGGTGATCGGCTTCATCGCCCCCGGAATCGACTGGCGCGCGCACCTCGGTGGCCTGCTCACCGGTGCGGCCGTGGCCTTCGTGATGTCCAAGGCGCCCAAGGGCTCCCGGCAGACGATGGTTCAGGTTGTGGGCTGCGTCGGGGTGGTCCTGATCCTGACGGCCGTGGCACTGTGGCGGGCGGACCAGATCCAGGCCCTCATCCCAATCGGGTAGAGGGGCTGGACAGGCTAAGTTACTCCCCAGTAACATATGCGGCATGACCAACCGTGATGCCGTGATCGTCGCTGCTGTCCGCACGCCCATCGGAGTGGGCAAGCCTGAGAAGGGCGCCCTGTCGGGAATCCACGCAGTGGATCTGTCGGCCCTTGCGCTCCAGGGGCTGGTGGAGCGCGCTGGAATCGACCCCATCTTGATCGACGACGTGATCTGGGGGTGCGTGTCACAGGTGGGCGAGCAGGGATTCAACATCGGCCGCAACGCCGCGCTGGCCGCCGGCTTCCCGGAGTCCGTGCCGGGTACCACCATTGACCGGCAGTGCGGGTCAAGTCAGCAGGCTTTGCACTTCGCCGCAGCCAGTGTGATCGCCGGACACTACGACGTGGTCGTCGCCGGGGGCGTGGAGTCGATGTCGCGCATCCCCATGTTCTCGAACGGCAAAGGTGGCGACGGTCCGTTCGGTCCGATGATGATCGATCGCTACGACGGGAAACTGGTCAACCAGGGTGTGTCCGCGGAGATGATCGCCGACAAGTGGGACCTCTCCCGTCAGTACCTGGACGAGATGGCCGTGGAGTCCCACGAACGGGCCGCGCGCGCCACAACCGATGGCCTGTTCGCCCAGGAGATCGTCGAGGTCGCCGGGGTGAGCGCCGACCAGGGAATCCGGCCGGGCTCCAGCGTCGAGAAATTGGCCGGGCTGCCGACACCGTTCCAGGAGGGCGGCGTGGTGACAGCCGGCAACGCATCGCAGATCTCCGACGGTTCGGCCGCGCTGCTGGTCATGACCAGTCAGAAGGCAGCCGAACTCGGCCTTACGCCCATCGTGCGTTTCCACACCGGCGTGATGGCCGGCGTCGACCCGATCATCATGCTGACCGGGCCGATACCTGCGACGCAGAAGGTGCTCGAGCGTTCTGGCTTGCGGCTCGACGAGATCGGTGCGGTGGAGATCAATGAGGCCTTCGCAGCTGTCGTTGGAGCCTGGTTCGCCGAGACGGGTGCCGATCCGAAGATCACGAACCCGAACGGCGGGGCGATCGCGCTCGGTCACCCGCTCGGGGCCTCCGGTGCGCGCCTGATGACCACTCTGATCCACCAGATGAAGCGCAACGGGATCCGTTACGGATTGCAGACGATGTGCGAGGGCGGCGGCATGGCAAATGCCACGATCGTGGAGTTGCTCTAGTTATCCACAGGGTTTTCCCCACCTGGGGAGAACTACAAGGCTGTGATTAGCGCCACTTGGTCGACACGACGAAGCCCAGTGCGATAAGGACGAAGCCTCCGACCAGGTTCCAGAATCCGAGGTCGCCGAGGATGGGGGCGTCGGGGGCGATGTACCAGGCGCAGATCCACACCAGCCCGAGTACGAACAAGGTGACCATGAGCGGAGCAACCCACGCAGGGCTACCGATCTTGACCGGCTTGCGTTTATCGGCCGGGGAGGGATCCTTGCGGCGGGATCGGGATTCAGGCACGAGGGCCACTTTACCTGCACGTACTGTGGAGCAGTGAACGAACGCTGGTGGGGCCTTCTAGCCGCCGTCGTGTTCGGCGTGGCCGGCTTCCTTTTTGCCGCCAGTTCCGAGATCGCGGCAGGTACGGATCTGCGCAGCGACACCGCGGCGCTGAAGGACGTCGTGGCCGAGCGGGTCGCGGTCGTTGACCAGCGCCAGAACCAGCTCACCGAATTGCAGGACGAGGTCAAGGTGCTCACCCGCGAACAGGAAGGCACCGAAGCCGCCAAGGCCCAAGGCGTGATCGACCAGCTTTCGGCACCTGTGGGATTGCTACCCCTGACCGGCCCCGCGGTGACGGTTTCGCTCACCGATGCCCCGATCGAGGGCAATGAGGAGGCCAACCCAGACGACCTGGTCGTGCACCAGCAGGACCTTCAGGCGGTCATCAACGCCATGTGGCGAGGTGGCGCCCTAGGCATCCAGGTGATGGACCAGCGGTTGATCAACACCAGTGCGGTGCGCTGCGTCGGTAACACATTGATCCTGCAGGGCCGGGTCTACTCCCCACCGTTCGTGGTCACCGGGATCGGGGATCAGCAGGCGATCGAGCGTGAATTGAAGAGTGACGACTACCTGCGCGGCTACATGGCGGCCGTCGAGTTCTTCGGGCTGGGTTACGAACAGGTGCGCGGCTCCGACGTCACGATCCCAGGCTGGGACGGTCCACTGGACATTGATGACGCCACGCCGATCAAGGAAGGACGACCATGACGATCCTGGTCATAGACAACTACGACAGTTTCGTCTACAACCTTGTGCAATACCTGGGGGAGTTGAAGGTCGAGTGCGACGTCCATCGCAACGACCAGATCGACTTGGACGAAGTGGCCGGTTACGAGGGAGTGCTGCTGTCGCCAGGACCTGGCACCCCGGAGCAGGCCGGCGTCTGCATGGACCTCATCAGGCGCTTCGCTGGCGAAATTCCGATCTTCGGAGTCTGTCTGGGGCACCAGGCGATCGCGGAGGTTTATGGTGCCACTGTGAGCCGAGCCCCGGAACTGCTACATGGGAAGACCTCCTCGGTCCACCACGACGGCCGCGGGGTTTTCGAAGGCCTTCCCAACCCGATGACCGCCACCAGGTACCACTCCTTGGCCGTCGAGCCGGACACCGTACCCGATGTGCTGGAGGTCAGTGCCCGCACCGACTCCGGGGTGATCATGGGCCTGCGCCACCGGGCACTGGCAGTTGAGGGTGTGCAGTTCCACCCCGAGTCGGTGCTCACCGAGGGCGGGCACCGGATGCTGGCCAATTGGCTGGTCGCGTGCGGCGACGACGGTGCCGTACGGCGCAGCGAGGGGCTGTCGCCGGTTGTGGGGTAGGTGCTAGCGGGCTGAAACCGGCGGCGGGCTGGCGGCGGGGGCCGGCACCGGCGGCGCGGCCGAAACCGGCGGCCGGCCGAAACCGGCGGCGGGCAAAGCTCCCGGCCCACGGCCGGCGCCCTGGTTAGAGGTTGTGGTCCTGGTTAGCGAATCCACGCGTTGTTTTGCTAACGAACAGCACAACCTCTAACGCGGGCTGAAACCGGCGGCGGGCCCGATACCGGCGGCGGGCCGCGCGCCCGGCGGCGGGCCGAAGCCGGCGCCCTGGTTAGAGGTTGCCTGGATACCTGGCTACGGCGCCCAGATACCGGCGGCGGGCCGATACCGGCGGCGGGCCGAACCGCGAACCGGCGGCGCCGAAACCGGCGGCGGGCCGAAACCGGCGGGGGGCCGAAACCGGCGGCGGGCCCGAAACCGGCGGCCGGAGCCGACCACCGGCGGCGGACCCAAACCGGCGGCGGCCCAAACCGGCGGCGGGCCGAACCCCCCTACTGGCTGGCCGACCCCGAAGGCGTTGGGGTCTCAGTCGGCGTGGGGGTCGGTGGCTGGGTTGGAGCCGGGCCCGTGGAGACCGTGATGGTCACCGTGGTGCCCTTCTTCACCTGGGAGCCACCGGGCGGGTTCTGCGCAGTGACGGTTCCTGCGGCCTGATCCGAAGACGCCGTGACAACGCTGACGTCCAAGCCTGCCCTCGACAGCGCGGAGGTGGCCGCGGACTGCGTGAACCCCACTGTGTCCGGCACTTCGACCACGCCGGTGGAGACCTCGATGTTCACCTTCGAACCAACGTCCACGGTGGTGAAGGCCGCGGGGTTCTGGTTGAGCACCAGACCCTCCGGCTGACTTGATTCGACCTGTCTGACGTTGCCCAACTCGAGTCGCGCGTCCTTGAGCGCGGTCCTGACGTCGTCAAGGCTGGTCAACCCCTCCAGCGCCGGAACCTGGGTCTGCTGCTTGCCGGCCGAGACCGTGACCGTGACGGCTTCGCCGGATGCCATCTGGGTGTCGGCTTCAGGGTCCTGGGCCAGGACGGTGTCCTCTGGCTCGTCGGAGGTCTGAGGCGTCTGGGCGCCGAGCTTGAGACCCTGGGCCTCGAGTGCACGCTGGGCCTCGTCGATACTCATTCCGACCACGTTGGGGACGGTGACCCGGGCGCCGGTTCCGGAGCTGAACAGGTTGCGGCCGATGAACAGCGCCGCGGCGGCCACAGCCAGAACGAGCACGGTAACGCCGATCCAGGCCCAAGGGCTGCGCTTGTCGCTCGCTTCAGCTGCCGCCGCACCCACGGGCGGGATCGCCGCTGTGGTGCTGGCCGACGCGGGAACGGTGGCCCTCACAGTCGGGACGGTCCCGGTGACCGGAAGACCCGCGAGAGCCCTCTCAACGTCCGCCTTGAACTCGTTCGCGCTCTGGTAGCGCTGGCCGGGGTCCTTGGCCAGGGCCTTGAGCACCAGCGCATCGAGGGCGGGAGGTACGGCCGGGTCCACCTGTGACGGGGGCACGGGGTTCTCGCTGACGTGTTGGTAGGCGACCGACACCGCGCTCTCGCCCTGGAACGGGGGCCGGCCGGTGAGCAACTCGTACATGAGGCAGCCGGCGGAGTACAGGTCCGATCGGGCGTCGACCACCTCACCGCGGGCCTGCTCGGGGGATAGGTATTGGGCGGTGCCCATGACTGCGTTGCCCTGGGTCATCGTGGCCTGGGAGTCGGCGACCGCCCGGGCGATCCCGAAGTCCATGACTTTCACGTCGCCGTTGCGCGTGAGCATGACGTTGCCGGGCTTTATGTCGCGGTGGATGATGCCGTGGGCATGGGAGTAGTCAAGGGCGTTCAGGACCCCTGCCATGATCTCCAGAGAACGCTCGGGAAGAAGTCGCCGACCGCTGCTCATCAACTCTCGAAGCGTGTGACCGTCCACGTACTCCATCACGATGTAGGGCACCATGACGTGCTCCCCGCCACCGTCGAGCACGTCCTCGCCGGTGTCGTAGACGGCCACGATGTTGGGGTCGTTCAACGACGCGGCAGACTGCGCCTCACGCCGGAACCGTCCCTGGAAGGCGGGGTCTCGAGCGAGGTCTGGTCGCAGGACCTTGACGGCGACCTTGCGGTTGAGGCGTTGGTCCTGACCCTCGAAGACCTCGGCCATACCACCGCGGCCGATCGTGTCTCCGAGTTCGTACCTGTCGCCCAGTCTCCGCGCTGTGGTCACTGGATCCTCCTGGGATTGTTCATTGAAGCACCGCTTCGATCACTGCACGGGCGATCGGGGCCGCGATCGCGTTACCACTGACCTCTGGCTGGCCGGCGTTCTCCACGGCGACTGCCACGGCGACCTGCGGGTTCTCGGCCGGGGCCGAGGCGACGAACCAGGCGATGTTCGGCCTGCCGCCACCGGTTTCCGCGGTTCCGGTCTTGCCGGCCACGTTCACGCCGGGGATGCGGGCATTGGAGCCGGTCCCGGAGTTAACGACCTGGACCATCATGGCCATCAACTGCGCCGCGTTCTCGTCGGTCATGGCCCGCTGGAACTGTCGCGGGGAGGTGTTGGACAACACGGTCAGGTCGGGGGCCAGGATCTGGTTGACCAAGTACGGGTACATCGTCACGCCCTGGTTGGCGATCGAGGCGGTCACCATCGCCATCTGCAGCGACGTGGCCCGCACGTCGAACTGACCGATGGCGCTCATGGCCGTCTGGGCGTCGTCGGGGTTCTCAGGGAACCGGGAGGTGGCCGCGGTCATCGGCACGTCGAAGGAGCTCTCGAAACCGAACTTCTCAGCTTGGGCGCGCAGCGCGTCGTCGCCGAGTTCGTTGCCCAAGTAGGCGAATGCGCTGTTGCAGGAGATCGCCAAGGCATTGGCCAGCGTCGTCTGGTCATTGGGCCCGCACGGTGCCCCGGACCAGTTCGCCAAGGACTTGCTCGAGCCCGGCAGCGGGTAGGAAGCAGGGCCGGGCAGGACCGACTCCGGCTCGAACCCGGCGTCCAGGGCAGCCGCGGCGGTGACAAGTTTGAACGTCGAACCCGGTGGGACCGTCTGGACCAGCGGCCTGTTGAGCAGCGGCTTGTTCGGGTCGGCCTCCAACTGCTCGAAGTAGTCCTGCGCGGCAGCGGCGTCGTGGGTCGACAGCCCGTTCGGGTCGAAGCTCGGCGACTGGACCAAGGCCAGGATCGCACCGGTCCTGGGGTCGATCGCCGTGACCGACCCGATCTGTGAACCCAGCCCGGAAGCGGCGGCCTTCTGTGCCGATGCGAGCAGCGTCGTCTGTACGGCACCGCCCTCGGGCACCCGCCCAGCGATCAACTGCTCGATACGGTCCACGAACAGCCGTGAATCGTTGCCGGACAGTATTTCGTTCTCGGTGCGTTCCAGACCGGTCGAGCCGTACAACGAGGAGTAGAAGCCGGTTGCGGGCGCGTACAGAACGCCGTCTGTGTAGGTGCGCAGGAACTTGAAGGTCTGCTTGGGCGTCGGCTGAGAGCGGGCAACGGGTTTGGTCCCCACCAGGATCGGCCCGCGCTCGCGTTCGTACTCGGCCAGCACTGTGCGCTGGTTGCCGGGCTGGGCGTTGATGCTGGGAGCCAGAAGGAACTGCTGGAACGTCAGGTTCACGACCAGGGCGATGGCCAGGATCCCGAAGACCAGTCCGAGTCGGCGGATTGCACGGATCATCGGTCGATCCCCACCCTGATCATCTGGGTCAGCGCCTCATCGGCACTCTGGGCGATCATCGCCGGGCGGCGGTTGCGGTCGCTGATCCGCAGCAGCAGAGCCACCATCATCCAGTTCACGACCAGCGCGGAGCCGCCGTAGGACAAGAACGGTGTGGTCAGACCGGTCAAGGGGATCAAGCGGGTGACACCGCCGATGGTGACGAACACCTGCAGCGCAAAGACGCTGGACAGGCCCACTGCCAGAAGCGCCCCGAACGGGTCGCGGCACGCGATCCCGGTGCGCAGGCCGCGCTCCACAAGGATCGCGAAGAGCATGATCAGGGCCATCATCCCGGCCAGGCCCAGTTCTTCGCCGAGGGCCGCGGAGATGAAGTCGGTCTTGGCGAATGGGATGAACAGCGGGTACCCCTGGCCCAGTCCTGTCCCGAACAGTCCGCCGCTGGCCAGGCCGAACAGGGCTTGGACCAGTTGGTACCCCTGGTCGTTGGCATAGGTCCAGGGGTCCAGCCAGATCAGAACCCGCAGCCGGACGTGCCCGAAGGCCAAGTAACCCAAGACAGCGGCCAGCGCGAAAAGCACAGCACCGATGATGAGCCAACTGCGTCGCTGCGTTGAGACGTAGAGAAGGATCACGAAGACCCCGAAGAACATCAGGGCCGTACCCAGGTCCCGCTCGAAAGCCAGGACGCCCAGGGCGAGCAGCCATGCGACCAGCAGTGGCCCGAAGTCCCTGCCTCGGGGGAAACCCAGGCCCAGGAACTTGCGCCGAACCGTGGCCAGCGCCTCGCGTTTGCGGACCAGATACCCGGCGAAGAAGATGGTGAGCGCGACTTTCGCCAACTCCGAGGGCTGGAAAGACAGCGGCCCCAGTCGGATCCACAGCCGGGCGCCGTTGATGCTGGTCCCGACGATCGGCAGCAGCGGCAGTAGCAGCAGGACCACACCGGCCACAAGACTCGTGAACGTGTACCTCTGCAACTTTCGGTGGTCGGCCACGAAGAACAGAACCAGGGTGAACAGCGCAAGCGCGACAAGCACCCAGGTGGCCTGTGCGACGGCGTCAGAGGAGGGTGCCTTGGTGCCGTTGGCCTCGGCGCGCAGCCGCTCGGCGATGTCCAGGCGATGGATCATGACCAGGCCCATCAGGTTGATCATGGCCGCGACCGGGTACAGCACGGGGTCCGCGTGCGGGGCCAGACGCCGTATGACGATGTGACCGATGAGCAGGATCGCTGCGCTGCCGAGAAGCAGGGCGACCGTATTGACCGGAAGTTCACCGAGTGTGGCGAGGTCGACAGTGGCGTAGCAAACCGCTCCGATCGCCCAAGCAACCAGCAGCAGGCCCAACTCCGTACGGCGGGGTTTCATTCGCCGCCCCAAGGTTCGCAGCTCGCCTCTAGGCGCGACGGGTTGTTGCGTTGTTGCAGTCGCGGGAGGTCGATCGTTGCGTTGTTGCTGGTGCTCGGCCCCGGAATTGGTAACAACGCGACAGGCGCAGCAGTCGACCCGTAACAACGCGACAGTCGCCGGCTCATGGCGTCACCGTCGGGCTCGGCGTGGGGTTAGGGGTGGTCGTCGCTCCAGGGCAGCCCTCGGTCTTCGGCTTGGTCCGGCAGGTGGCTGCCTGTTCGTTGAGGATCGCGACGATGCGGTCCGCGTCGGTCCGGTTGGAGGCCGCGATCGTGGCGTTTACCAGTTCTTGGGCATAGGTCGGCAGTTGCACGCTGGGGATGGGCGTGGTCTCCACGACCTGCGACAGCGATACGGGACCGACGGTCTGCGGGATGCCTTGATAGACGGTGACAAAACCGTCCTTGGCGCCCACGTAGTACTGGTTGGAGATCCACATCAAGGACATCCCCAAAAGGCCGAGGATCAGGGCCAGAACGACCACCGCTGCGATCCACCAGCGGCGTTTCCTCCGGGGAGCCTGAGGTGTCTCACTCACCGCGGCGGCGACCGGGGACGGGTCCAACTGCGCGTCCTGGGGGAAGTCCACGCCGGGTAGCCGGGAGCGTGTGCGCGGTTCTGCCGCCGCTCCGACGACGACCGGTCGGTTGCCGCCGGGCACTTCCTCAACCTGGGCCACGTCGGCCACCACGCACGTGACGTTGTCGGGGGCGCCGCGCTCGATGGCCGCCTCGACCAGTGCAGTCACCGCACCCGGTGGGTCGTTACGGCTCAGCAGCTCGCCCAGTTCGGCGTCCCTGAGTACTCCGGACAGGCCGTCGCTGCACAGCATGATCCGGTCGCCGGCGTGGACCTCGCGGATGCTCAAGTCCGGTTCGACGGTGTTGATCCCATCGATCGCACGGATCAGAAGGTTGCGCCGGCGGTGGGTGGCGGCTTCCTCCTCGGTGATCTGTCCTGCGTCCACCAGCGTCTGCACGTAGGTGTGGTCCTTCGTGAGCCGCAGCAGTTGCCCGTCACGCAGCATGTAGGCCCTGGAGTCCCCGACGTGGGCGATGGAAGCGCGGTCGCCCTGCCAGCAGACGACGGTCACGGTCGTGCCCATCCCCTGGAAGTCGGGCTGCTCGGCGATGATGTGGCGCATCTCGAGCTGCGCCTCGTCCACGGCATCGGCGAGTTGCGTCAGGACGTCCTCGCTGTCGGCGATCGGCAGCCCCGCAAGGATCGCGGTGACGGTGGCACTGGCCATTTCGCCGGCGACATGCCCGCCCATCCCGTCTGCGACGATCAGCAGGTTGTCGGAGGCGTAGCCAGAGTCCTCGTTACCTTTGCGGACCAGCCCGACATCGCTGCGCGCGGCGTAGCGGAAGACCAGAGGCATGGGCTACTTCCGCAACTCGAGAACGGTCTGGCCCACCCTCAGTGACTGCCCCATCTGCAAGACCGTGGGAGCTGTGAGCCGGGTCTTACCGATCCATGTTCCGTTGGTCGAACCGAGATCCTCGGCCACCCATTGCCCTTCGTGCTGGAAGAGCCGGGCGTGGCGCGCAGAGGCGTATTCGTCCTCGACCACCAATGTCGAGTCCGGAGCCCGACCGATCGTGATAGGTGCGCTGCCCAGTGGGATCACGGTGCCGGACAGGGCGCCGCTGGTCACGACCAGATTGTTGGCCCGCTTGCGCGAAGCACGTGGGGTTCGTTTGGGTTGCGGTTCGGTGCGAGGTCGAGGCGGAAGTGCGGCGGTGCCTTCCGGCGGGGCTTCCAGATCGCGGCGCAGAGCGCCCAGGGTGAACATGACGAACATCCACAGGGCGATCAGGATCCCCCAGCGCAGGAGGGTGAGGACCAACTCGCTCATGGGGCGCTCCGGAACGTGAGATTGGTCGAACCGATAGTGATCACGGCGCCGTCGCGCAGCGGTTGTTCAGCCACAAGCATGCCGTTTACGTAAGTCCCGTTGGTCGAACCGAGATCGCGCAGGACCACGTCCGAACTGACACGGATCTCGGCGTGGTGCCTGGAGACCCCCGGGTCGTCGATCTTGATGTCGGTGTCGATCCCGCGGCCGATCAAGGTGACGGCGCGGTTCAGTTGGAAGGTGCCCGTGCGGGTCTCCAAGCGGGGCGCTGAACCTGCCGGTGGTCCCGAGGCCGGTGCGACATCGTGATCGACCTTCGCCTCGCTGCTGATCTCGACGGTTCCCTGGGGGCGTTCGGGGGAGGCCTGCATCGAGACGGTCACGCTGCCCAGGAACGAGTACTGCTGCTGCTGGGCGTAGTCACGGATCATCACGGCGAATTCAGCCACGAGTGTCTCGTCGTACACACTGAGCCGGTCGTAGTCCTCCTGGCTGACCAGGACGTTGTAGACGTTGGGCACGACGGTGCGTGCGCGCGACACCACGGCCGCGCGGGAGTCCATCTCGTTCTGCAAGGCCGCAGCGACCTCCACGGGCTGCAACTCGGACTTGAACGCCTTGGCGAACGCACCGTTCACCGCGCGGTCAACCCGCTGTTCGAACCGATCCAACAAACCCACGCTGTACCTCCGGTCTTCAGGGTAGTGGTTGGGCCCCACAGGAGGTGATTAGCGCGCCCGGGTCAGTGGGGGGTCGCGGGGCAAAGCTGGTTTCCGGCCGATGAGTTGCCGGATTCCTGCTTTGCCCGTCGCGGGGGTGCGCCTGGTGCACCAAGGTCTAGTGTGGGCGTGTGGGTAAGCAGCCGCGGACGGCGACCGGGATTGCGGCACGATGGCTACAGGGGATGCCCGGGGCCGGTCAAGTGCAGCCACAGGTTGAGGCTGAGGTGGCTGATCGGCTCGCTGATCTGCCCTCGGTGCTCAAACAGGCCGTCTCGGTGTTTGAAGCTGTCAGCGCACCACTGCCTCCCAGACTCACCAGCGGGCTACTGCAGCTACCGGGCTTCGGCGAGTACGCCCGCATGATCGAGAGCCTCACAGCCGTCTCCTACTTCGACGCCGTGAGCGCCCAGACCTCCATCCCTGCCCAGCGCGACCCGGCGGGCTCGCCTGTGGTGCTGGAGCCGATGGCGTGAGGCATGTGGAAGCCCTGATCGTCGGATCGGGGGCGGGAGGGGCTACGACTGCGGCGACTCTGGCCGCGGCCGGTGTTCAGACGCTTGTTGTCGAGGAGGGCCCGGATGTCGCCGCGGGGACCCTGCCCCAATTCAGCCAGGCGCAGATGCGCGGGCAGTACCGTAACCGTGGTCAACTGCTGGCCTTGGGAATGCCGCCGATCACCTATGCGGAAGGCCGATGCGTCGGAGGCTCGACGGAGATCAACTCAGGTCTTTACCACCGCCCGAGTGCGGCTCTGCTGTCCGGCTGGACCCGGGGTTGGCGTGTGCAGGGGCTGACGCCCGAGGTGATGGATCCGATCAGCGAGGCCATTGAGGCGAACCTGCACGTGGGCGGTTTCCCGGATGGACCGCCACCGGCCTCGCAATTCTTGTCAAGGGGGGCCGCGCGACTCGGGTGGAACAGCGTGGAGGTGCCGCGCTGGTTCCGGCACGACACCGGCGAACGGCAGTCGATGTCCCTGACCTACTTGCGCCATGCTCGTGCCGGCGGCGCACAGGTGAGAAGTGGTGCCGCCGTTCGCCTGCTCGAGGTCCGCGGCGGGAGGGCGGTTGCCGCGCAGATCGAGAATGAGGACGGCAGCGTTGAGCGGGTCGGTTTCGACACGGTCTTCGTCTGCGGTGGGGCCATCCAGTCCGCGGCGCTGCTGCTGCGCAGCGGGATCAAGGTCAATGTCGGCCGTACGGTCTCGATGCACCCGACTGTCAAGGCGGTGGCGTTCAGCGACGACATCGCCAATGACCCGCGTGATGTCCCGGTGACCCAGGTCCGGGAGTTCGCCCCCGACATGACCATCGGGGGTTCGGCCACCGATGCTCCACTTCTGGCGCTGGCGCTGCTGCCCACCGAGCTCGGCGTTCTCCACGTCGCTGGCTACGGGGCCAGCGCGGGCATCTACTACGCGGCCATCCGCAGCTCTGGCCGAGGACGGGTGCGTGTGTTACCCGGCCAGCGGGATCCGCTGGTCACGTTCGGTCTGCCCGGGGTCGACTTCGCGCGCCTGCGTTCGGCCATGGGCCGTTTGCTTCTGGTGTTGCTCGCCGCGGGCAGCGATCAGGTGGTGGCCTCGGTGCACGGCGGGAGTGCGATCAGCCGACCTGAACAGATCCCCGGCGAGGTGAGGCGCATGACCCGCCGCACGGCCGACCTCATGACGGTGCACGTGTGTTCCTCGGTGCCGATGGGTGAGGACAAGGCGATCTGCGCGGTCGACTCGTTCGGTGCCAGCCACGAGGTCGCTGGGGTTGTGGTGAACGACGCCTCGATCGTCAACGGCGCGCCCGGCATCAATCCGCAGGGGACGGTGATGGCCCTTGCCATCCGCAACGCCGAGCACTTCCTGCGCGAGCGTGGCCAGAGCCCGCCCGCTCGGGAGTTCGCATGACACTCGTCGTCACCGGTGCGGCCGGTTGGTTCGGTCGGGCGTTGCTGGACCTGCTTGCCGCTGAGGGCGTGGCGGATGTGCGCGCCCTGGTCGCCGCGCCCGCCGACGTGCCAGCTGTCCTGGATGTGCTGCCGTCGGCCCAGGTCCACGTGGCCGACGTTACAGACCCTGAGCAGGTCGTGGATGCGTTCGCGGGATTGCAGCAGTGCCGGGTCGTCCACGCGGCCGGGGTCATCCATCCGCGCCGAGTGTCCGACTTCGAGACCGTCAACGTCGGTGGCACGAGCAACGTGCTGGACGCCGCGCTGGCGGCTGGTCTGACCCGTTTCGTTCACCTGTCCAGCAACTCCGCGATCGGCACCAACCCGGGTCCGGACGAGGTGTTCCGTGACAGCGAACCCTTCGACCCCTACCTGGGATACGGGGCGTCAAAAATGCGTGCCGAAGTGCTCGTTGGTCGGGTCTTGGGCCAGGCGGGTGTGCCGGGCATCGTCCTACGGCCGCCGTGGTTCTACGGGAGATTCCAGCCCGAGCGGCAGGCACGCTTCATCAAGACCGTTCGGTCGGGCAAGTTCCCGCTCGTGGGCGACGGGGGCAACCGTCGGTCGATGGTGGACGTGGACTGCCTGGCGCGTGCAGCGTGGCAGGGGGCGAACAGCGATCTGCAAGGGGTGCACACGTACTGGATCGCCGACCGCAGCCCGTACACGATGAACGAGATCCTGGATGCGGTGCGCACAGCCGCTTGGGAGGAAGGTTTGACGGTTCGACCTGGGGCTATGCGGCTACCTGCGGCGGCCGGGCGGGTCGCTCACAAGGTCGACGCATGGCTGCAGTCACGTGGACGCTACCAACAGGAGATCCACGTGGCCGGGGAGTTGGACAAGAACATCGCGTGCACAGTCGCTGGCGCGCAGCGGGACCTGGGCTACGAGCCGTCCGACTCCTTGGTGGAGGGCATGAGGCGCAGCATTCGTTGGGGACTGGCCAACGGGCAGGATCTGTGATGCGCGCGGTCGTCACAGGCGGGTCTGGCTACTTCGGCAACGTGTTGTGCCAGCAGTTGGTGGCGCAAGGCCACGAGGTCGTCAACTTCGACATCAGCGAGGTGGACCTGCCTGGCGTGCAGTTGGTCGTGGGCGACATCCGTGACCGGACAGCCGTGCGGCAGGCGCTGGAGGGTGCCGACGTCGTCCTGCACAACGTCGCGCAGGTGCCGTTGGCCCGCGACCCGGGGCTGTTCGATGAGGTCAACCGGCAGGGCACTGCGAACATGTTGTGGGCGGCGCGCCAGGCGGGCGTCGGGAAGGTCGTCTACACGTCCTCGTCGGCCGTGTTCGGCGTGCCCGAGACCAATCCGGTGACCGAACAGACCCCGCCCGCCCCGCTCGAACCGTACGGCCGGGCCAAGCTCGACGGTGAGAACCTGTGCCGGGCGGCGGTCACCCAGGGTCTGGACGTCACGATCATCCGTCCCCGCACGATCGTCGGGCACGGTCGTCTGGGCATCTTCGGGATCCTGTTCGATTGGGTGGCCGACGGTGTGGACGTGTTCGTGTTCGACGGTGGGAACAACCGCTACCAGTTCGTCCACTCCGACGACCTGGCGCAGGCCGTGATCCTCGCGGCGTTCAAGCCCGGGCCCGCGGTCTTCAACATCGGAGCCCAGCGCTTCGCCACGATGCGCGAGACGCTGCAGGGGTTGTGCGACCACGCAGGCACCGGTTCGCGGGTGCGTTCGGTTCCCAGTCGGGTGGCGGCTCCTGCGATGAAGGCGGCGTCCAAGACGGGCCTGGCGCCTTTCGCCGATTACCACTGGCTGATGTACGCACGCGAGCTCTGGTTCGACACCGCCGCCGCTCAGCACGAGCTCGGGTGGTCAGCGAGGTACTCCAACCAGGAGATGATCTGCGAGGCGTACGACTGGTTTCTGGCCCATCGCGCGGACGTCGGCTTGGAGGGCCCGAGCCACCACAGGTCGACGGTCAAGCAAGGGGTGCTGCGGGTGGGTAAGGCCGCCCTGGGGCGGCTGCCGGGGTGATCGTCACTTCGCAACATCCGCGGGGTCAGCGGTCCGCACCGGCCTAGAAGAACACCCACTTCTTGTACGCGAAGAAGCGCCCGATGGTCGCGATGGCGGTCGCGGCGGCCTTCACGACGTTTAGCCAAAGAGTGTTCGGTTCCCATGCCACCTCGACGGCCACCACCACGGCCTCGATGAATGCAACGGCGAGCAGGTTGATCCCCGCGAAGGCCGAGTAGGCGTGCACCAGCGACTTGATCTGGCGATGGGCGAAGGTCCACTTGTAGTTGCCGACGAAGGCGAACGTCATGGACACGAAAAGCGCCACCGCGTTGGCCGACCAAACGGGCCACTCGACCAGCAGGAGGGCGTTGAAGAGGGCGAAGTCGAGCAGCACCGCGAGGATGCCGACGACGAGGAATCCGCCGACCTCCTTGCGGGTGTGTGTGGTGGGGGTCTGCTGGACGTCGACCATCAGCGTCGCGGCGGGTCGGCTGGAAGAACGGGTGGACGGTAGAGGTAGCCGGAAACGTAGCCCGCTAGCAGGCGAAGGCGCAGGCGGGCGGGCTGGGCGCTCGTGGCGGCCATGGCGGCGTCGCGGGTCACCGACAGGATTCCGCGGACGTCGCGCACGGACATGGAGGCGCTCACACGGTTACGCAGCGCGCGCGCGTGATCGACGGCGTCAGTCTCTGTGGCCTGCCAAGGCAGCGCACCATCGTTGTGCTTGGAAAGGTGCTTGACAACGCTGTTCATGCTGCAGATGCCGGGGCCGTATGTGCCTCGCAGCCGAAGTGTGTACTCAGTGTCGTCGTACCACTTGAAGTAGCCGATGTGCGGGAGTCCGACGGCCCGGACGTGTTCGGAGGGAATCAAGACGGACACGAACGAAGCGCTGTCCACATCGACAACACCTCTGCCGATGCCTGCAGCTGTCTCGTTCCAGATGGCATTTGCCCGCGGGATGTTCATACGAGCGACAGACCCGTCAGTCCAGACCACCATGGAGCATGCGAAGCTGGGCCGCCGCCCGCCCCGTGATGCCACTTTGGTGTCCTCCATCAGGTACTCAAGGGCGCTGGGTGTGGCGATGGCGTCGTCGTCCATGAGCCAGACGGACTCCGCGCCTGCGGCAAGCGCGGCCTCGATACCGACCGCGAATCCCATTGCCCCCCCGAAATTGCGGGGCAAGGTGTGCACGCGGTGCGGGATCAGCCAACTGCGCTGCCGAAGGTTCTCAGCGGTGTCATCGGTCGACGCATTGTCGATGACCAGAATCAGATCCGGCCTGTGGGTCTGCGCCTCGATCGCGGCCAGGCATTCCTCAAGAAGGGCACTTCGGTTGTAGGTGACAACCACGGCAGCGACGGCGTGGGATTGCGCTGCGAGTCCTGGCACCCGGTCATTGTTGCAGATCGGGCACTTCCTCCAAGGCCTTGAGGTGCTCGGCCCATGCCGGAATGTCGCCGGGCGGCAACAACCATCCCCGGCCCGGGGTCACGATCTCAGGCAGGCCGCCTATGCGGCTGGCCAGCACCGGGCGTCCGGCAGCTATCGCCTCCAACGCGATGGTCGGGTAGCTCTCGGGGTGAATACTCGGAACGGCCACCGCGTCACTGGCGTAGATGTAGGGCCAGACGTCCTCCACCTCACCGATGGTGTGAACCTGCGACGCGACCCCCGCGGCTTCGATGGCCGCGGGCACATCGACTGTCCGTCCAGACGGTGGTGGCCCCCCCAACAGCAGCAGGTGGGCCTTCGAGCCGCGCAAGGCCATGAGCAACTCGGCGATCCCTTTGCCCGGGGTCCACCTGCCTGCGTAGAGGATCAAGGGCGCGCCTCCAGAAACGGCGCGTAGTGTCCGGGACCTGACCGGATCCTCAGGCCGGGCCCGGACCGTGTGTCGTCGGATCACAGCCCGGCGGCGCAGACCTTCCGGAAGGGCTGCGCGAGTGGCCGCTCCCACCGTGACGACGGTGTCGGCAGGCGTGCACAGGTGCGTAAGCACCCGTCGCTCGAACGAACCCCAGGTCTCGTGGACGTGCAGGGTCGTCGGGATCCCAAGTGCGGCCCCGATCGGAACCGCCGGAGCCAGTGCGGAGGTGTTCACGTAAAGGGCCTCGGGACGCGTGTGAGACAGGGTGGATGCGAGGTGCGAGCCCCGACGTGCGACTGCCAGCAGGTCGCGGGGGTTCGCGTAAGCCCTACGCAGGACGGGCAGGGGCTTGAAGGCGACCGTCACCGCCCGCTCGGACAACAGGCGGCTCAGGCTGCGGGCGGGGTATTCGAGGTCCGTTGGGAGCCAGACCTCGACCTGGTGGTTGTAGCGGATCTGCTCAACCACCGACAGCAGGACGCGGTCCGCGCCATACAACTCGTCGGAGGGGTGCAGCACCACGATCACGATCGCCATTGTGTCCTGCACCTGCCAGGGACCGGGTCACTGGACGCATATGGTGACAGATGTGAGCACGGTGGAGGTCGTCAATCGGCGCGAGCCGTTCTGGCGCGGATTCTGGTCGGCCGTCGCCGAAGTGTGGAAGTCGCGATTGCTGCTCGGCAGCCTGGTGCGCAAGGAACTCAGCATCCGGTACCGAGGATCCGTGCTCGGGATCCTCTGGACCATGATCAAACCGCTTGTTCAGCTCGGTGTGTACGGGCTGGTTCTCGGGGTCTTCCTCGGATTCGGCGATGCGATCCCCGACTTCGCGTTCTTCATGTTCTGCGGGCTGATGATCTTCGGGCTGTTCAGCGAGGCTGTGACGATGGGCACCACCTCGATTCTGTGGAACGCACCCTTGGTCAAGAAGGTGGCGCTGCGGCGTGAACTGCTGCCTCTGTCGACCACCGGCGTCGCGCTGGTCAACTTCTTCTTCCAAGCGGTGGTGCTGGTCTTGGCGCTGGCCGTGGCCCGGGAGTGGCCCAGTCCCGGCGACGTCGCTTTCGTTGTCCCCGCTCTACTGATAGTGGTGCTTCTCGGCTTGGCGGCGGGGATGCTGCTCGGGGCCTTGAACGTGTATGTGCGAGATGTGCAGTTCATCGTCGATGTCGGCCTGCTGTTGCTCTTCTGGCTCACGCCGATCCTCTACGGCTGGTGGACCGTGCAGCAGACGTTGGCGGACAAGGGCCTGCCGGACTGGGTGTTCGACCTCTATATGGCCAATCCGTTGGCGGCGGCGGCCGTGGCCTTCCAGCAGGGCGCGTGGCCGGGTCAGCCACCGACGGCGGAGTACTTCGACTCCGTGTTCGCGGTGCGTCTGTGGGGGACCGTGGCCGTGTGTGCGCTGCTCGTGTGGCTTGCTCAGAGGGTGTTCAACCGCCTCCAAGAGAACTTCGCGGCGGAGTTATGACCCGGCTACCAGCCCTCGAGGTCGACCATGTGACGCAGAAGTTCTCTTTGCGCCACGAGAAGACCCTGCGCGGATTGTTCGTCACCAAGGTGCTGCGCCGCCATGCAACCAAGGAGGACTTTCTCGCCCTCGACGACGTCAACTTGGAGATCGCCTCCGGCTCGACGGTGGGCCTGATCGGGCACAACGGTTCAGGCAAGAGCACGCTGCTGAAGATTGTCGGCGGGGTCTTGACCCCGACCCGCGGGGAAGTGCGCCGCCGTGGCAGCCTCGCCGCCCTGCTCGAACTCGGCGCGGGCTTCCACCACGACCTGACCGGTCGGGAGAACGTCTTTCTCAACGCCGATGTGCTGGGTATCCCTCGCGATGTGGCGCGCGAACGGTTCGATGAGATCGTCGACTTCAGCGGGGTCGAACAGTTCATCGACACTCCGATGAAGTTCTATTCCAGCGGCATGTTCGTGCGACTCGGATTCGCGGTGGCGATCTACGCAGAACCCGACATCCTGCTGGTCGACGAAGTTCTGGCAGTGGGCGACGAGGCCTTTCAGCGCAAGTGTCTGGATGTGGTTCGGCGGTTCCAGAGAGAGGGCCGCACGATCGTGCTGGTGACCCACGACATGCGCCAGGTGGAGGAGTTCTGCGACCGGGTGGTACTGCTGGATCACGGCCGAGTCATGGCCGACGGCGAGCCCGGCCGGGCGATCGCCGACTTCCGGGAACTGCTGGGACACCCGGAGATGGAAGACCGGCAGGCACCTCCGGTGGCGGTCACGGAGGTCGGGGTCGAGGCGCACAACCGCGAAGGTCTGACCGATGTGACTGTGGTGGCCTCGTTCAAGGGCTCAGCCGACGATTTCGAGGGTCGGGTCGAGATCGTCTCGGAATCCGGAGGGCTTCTCTTCGCCGGGCGGGGCAGCGACGCGGGCGTGCACGAATCAATCGACGGATCTCGTAGGCTGCGTTTCGGGTTCCCAGGACTACCGCTGGCCGCTGGCGATTACCGGGTCATCGTGAGTGCCGGTTACCCGAATGGAGTCCACCCATGGCACACGGACGCCTCTGGGCGTTTCACCGCACTTGGCCCAGAGGGACACTCCCCGGTGTTGACTGCTTTCAAAGTAGAAGAACTGCCGTCCCAGTAGTGGCGTGCATTGGCCCTTCTAGACTTGGGCGAGCGTTGCCGGTGAGAACGAAGAGGTGGGGTCATGGTGATTGCCGAAGTGGGCAGTTCCGTGCACTCGGAAGCGACTGATCGCCGACGGCCGTGGCTCGCGCCCCTCGTGTTGGCCGTGGCCGTCGTAATCACCTCGCTTCTGCCCATGATCAAAGAGCCTGGCTTCTACTTCTGGGACGACACCGCTGCTTCGTTCATGCCTATCTACCACCGTGTTGCGCAGCTGCTGGTCGAAGGGCAGTTTCCGCTGCTACAGGTGGACATGTGGCGAGCGGGGAATCTCCCGGCCGAAGCTGCAGCTGGTATCTACAACCCACTGATCCTTGCCCTTGCTGCCGTGACCGGCCAGATGGGCAACCTCGCCATGGCAGCGTGGGCGTTCAAGGTCCCCTTCCTCGTGCTGCTGTCGCTGGGCGTCTATTTCCTGGCCATGGACTTCGGTGTTCGCCGCCAGGTCAGCCTGCTGGTGGGATTCGCGGCGCCCTTTGCTGGCTTCACCTTGTGGTCTGAGGCCTCGACGTGGGTAGCAGGACTCATGATCCTGAGCTTCTACCCCTGGGTGTGGCGCGGTGCCAGGCGTCTCGTCCGCGCAGACGCCGGCGTGATCCCGTTGATCGTGTCTGGTGTTCTCTGCCTGACGGTGGGTAACCCGTACGCGGTCTTCACGGTCGGTACCGTTCTCGCCGCAGTCCTGGTGGAGGGATGGGTCAATGGCGTACGGCGTCGACTCTGGCTGCTCGTTGGTTCCGGCGTGGCGATCATGCTCGTCGAGATCCCCGTACTGTTGCCCTTCGCCCTCTCCTACAGCGTGGGTTATCGGGAACCAGGAGCGATCTTCAACGAGGACTACCTGCGCCCCGGACTGACAGACATCGCGGGCTTGAGCAACCCCATGCTGCAACCCTGGATGAAGGCCTTCGGTTTTGACTACCTGGCATATCCGGGTGCTTACCTGGCCTGGTTCGTGGTCCCGTTGTTGGCGTGGGTGGTCTGGACTCGCGTGCCGGAACTCTTGAGGAGTCGGGCCAGTCTGGCGGTGACTTCCGCGGCCTGGCTCCTGTTGGTCCTGGCGCCCTCGAACTTCTCGTTCTTCCGTTGGCCCATCCGGCTGCTTCCCTACCTGTACCTGAGCATTCTGCTGATCTGGGCGGTCGCCGTCTCAGGGGGACTGGCGCGGACGCACGCCCGCGCCCGCTGGTTCACGACCTTCGCCCTCATCGGCTTCGGCGCCTGGATCGGTTTCGGTGAGAGACCCGTTGGTGTCGGGTGGCAACTGGGCGCGACCTTGGCGGTGGTGGTGTTCACCGTAGTGCTGGTCTGGTGTTTCCAGAGAAGAGCGGCCTACGTAGCCGCCGTCGGAGTACCCCTCACCATGTTCATGCTTGCCGCGCAACTGTTCCACTTCCCGACGAATGCCAACGTGGCCGATTACCAGTTCCCGACCGATGTCGCCGCTCTGCAGTCCGAGTACTCCCAGGATGGGCGTACTCTTCAGATCGCTTCCATCCCCATCCCAGATCGAGCCGCCTACAACGATGTTCTCTTCGGGTCGATGCAGAGCCTCGCTGGCCGTGAGAGTCCGAACGCCTACAGCGGCATCGGCTTTCAGAAGATGGATGAGGCCCTGTGTATGGCCTATAACGGGCAAGATGTGCCCGGAACTCTTCGATGTGGTGTTCGATCCGCTCGAGGGCGGCAAGTCGCTGGCAGACTACCTGGGACTCGACCAGGTGGTTGTGGCGAAATGGACACGTCCCGCACTCGAGGCACCGGCCGGCTGGCTTGTGGCTGACGAGGACGAATACACCTGGACGCTGCGGCGCAAGCAGCCGCGCGATCCGTCGCTGGGTACCGTGACGGGTTGGCCTGACGGCGTCACGGTCGTGTCGTCCGGAGTAGATCCCCGAGGGCGCGAGGAGATCGAATTCACCAAAGGGGCCGGTCCCCAGTGGCTCACCATGTCCAGACTCGCGTGGCCCGGCTATCAGGCGCAGGTGGACGGTCGCAGTGTTCCGGTGCGCACTGGTCCCGCGGGCCTGCTGGAGGTCGAGCTTCCGGCCGATGCAAAGACAGGCACTCTGGTCGTCGTGTGGAAGGTACCAGGCGCCGCAGCGAGCATCGGAGCAACATTGCTGGCGTTGATTCTGACTGTCGGGCTCGTGGTGGTTGAACGCAGATGGCGGCCCAGCACGGCGCTCCGGGCTGAAGAGTCCTTCGTGTAGCGTGGTTGTGCGGCTGAGCAACCGCGACGTGAGGGGTGAGGCTGCGTGATTCCCGTAGCCAGACCCATCGTCGGCGACGAGGAACGCGCAGCGGTCGATGCTGTGCTAGCCGGCGGCGGACTTGCACAGGGGCCGAAGGTCGCGCAGTTCGAGCACGGCTTCGGCCATGGGTCGGACGGACGCATCTGCGTCGCCGTCAACTCCGGGACCTCGGCGCTTCACCTTGGAATGCTGGCGTTGGGCATCGGTCCTGGCGACGAGGTCATCGTTCCGTCGTTCACCTTCGCAGCCACTGCGAACGCCGTCTGTCTGACGGGTGCGACCCCGGTTTTCGTCGACATCGACCCTGTCACGTTCTGCATGGACCCAGACGCTGCACGCGCTGCCATCACGTCCGTCTACCTCAGCGATCATGCCCGTGCACCTCTACGGTCATCCTGCCGACATGGCGAGACTGGTGCCGCTGGCGCGGGAGCATGGTCTGCTACGTCGTCGAGGACGCGGCACAGGCCCACGGGGCCACCCTCGGCGCGGGCCCCGTCGGAGCCCTCGGGAAGCTGCTGGCGCTTTCTCCTTCTACCCGACGAAGAACATGACCTCCGGCGAGGGCGGGATGGTGACCACGGCAGACGAGAGCCTGGCCAGGACAGTCCGACTGCTGCGCAACCAGGGTATGGAGGCCCGCTACCAGAACGAGATCGTCGGATTCAACAACCGCATGACCGACATCCACGCCGCGATCGGAATCGTGCAGTTGGCCGAAGCTCGCAGGCTGGACCCAGCAACGACGTCGCAACGCCGAGTTCCTCTCAGCCAACCTCCGCGGTGTCGTGATCCCCACGCAGGCGCCGGGGACGGAGCATGTCTACCACCAGTACACGATTCGGGTCCCGGGTGACAGGGACGCCTTCGCCGCCCGCCTGTCCGAGCAGGGCGTCGGGTCGGGTGTCTACTACCCGATCCCGGTGCACCGACTGCCCTCCTTCGGTATGGACCTGGACCTGCCGGTGACAAAGCAGGTGGCGGCCGACTGCCTGTCGTTGCCGGTGCATCCCTCGCTCGACGAGGCCGACCTTGAGCAGATCGTGGCGGCCGTCAACGAGATAGCAGGAGGGTGACGATGAACTTGCGGGCGGCGGTTATTGGGCTGGGCCACATGGGACGTAATCATGCGCGGGTGCTCGCCAGTGGTATCGACGGGGTTGAACTGGTGGCTGCGATGGACACTCAGGGCGACCGGTTCGGTGTCGCCCGGCATGTCCCGGTCTATGCAAGCGTGGCCGAACTGATCGAACACGGCATCGACTACGCGGTGGTGTCCGTGCCGACCCGCGCACATGAGAGGTGGCCGTGCAGTTGGCACAGCCGGAGTGCACACCCTCATCGAGAAGCCCCTGGCCCCGACTCGGGAGTCGGCCCTGCGCATCAGGAGGCTTTCGCGGGTACCGGACTAGTCGCTGGTGTCGGCCACGTGGAGCGTTTCAACCCGGCCCTGCGCCAGATGAGGTCGCGCATCGCGCTGGTGAACTCGGGGCCATCTTTCAGATCAGCACGCGCGGCACAGGGACCGTTCCCAGCACGCATCGCCGACGTCGGCGTTGTGGCCGACCTTGCCGCGCACGACATCGATCTGACCGCCTGGCTGACCGACTCTGCCTATTGTCGGTCAGCGCCCAGTCGGCCCACAAGAGTGGGCGCGAACACGAGGACCTGATCGCCGGTATCGGCATGCTCGCCAATGGGGTTGTCACCAACCATCTGGTCAACTGGCTGTCTCCCGTTCAAAGAACGATCCACGATAGCTCTCGGCGAGAAGGGCATGCTCGTGGCCGACACCCTGAGGCGGACCTGACCTTCCACCGCAACGGCACGATCGAGAATGAGTGGGAAGCCTCGGCGGTCTTCCGGGCGTGACCGAAGGCGACAGCATCAGGTACGCCTTCCCCAAGCCGGAACCGTTGCTCGTCGAGCATGAGGCGATGCGCGACGCGATCTCAGGCAAGTCCGGCGGACATCGTCGGGCCTCGAACGAGGCGACGCGAACGGTGACGGTGTGGAGAGCATGCTCGAATCGGCTCGCACGGACAGCACCGTGCGCATCGCGGCGCGCTCCGTATGAACCGCATACACCCGCCGCGCAGTTGATCGGCGACGTCGAACTCGGCGACGACAATGTCATCGGCCCGCACGCCGTGCTGATCGGCCCGGTCCGTCTCGGAGCCGCAACTGGATCGGCCCCGGAGTTTGGATGGGCACCCCTGGTGAGCAACGAGGTGGGCCCCATCCCGCGCCGTGGGATCCGATGAGCAGATGCTCGCCGGGGTGATCGTGGGCGACGACACGGTGATCCGGGAGGGTGTGTCGGTGCAGGTTTCCGCCGGATGCCCCGACTGTCATCGGAAGCCGGTGCTATCTCATGACCAAGAGCCACGTACCGCACGACGCCCGCCTCGGTGACGACGTCACAGTCGCCGTCGGAGCAGTGATCGGTGGTCACAGCATCGTTCTGGACGGGTGCGAACATCGGACTCAACTCCGCCTCCATCAGTTCAGCGTCATCGGCGCCGGTGCGATGATCGGGATGGGGTCGATCGTGACCAAGGACGTGCCACCTTTCGCCATGGCATTCGGTGTTCCAGCGAAGGTACGAGGTGTGAACCGGGTTGGATTGTCACGGCGGGGCTGTCGACGACTCGGTGATAGACGCCCTTGACTCCCGACTGGCGCACGGGGAGTTGAGCTACCCGGCGTCGTTGCGGATCAGTCGCGCCTTCGAGCCGGCGTGGCAGCAGTCCGCGACTGAGCCACGGCGATCGGGCGGGTGCCCCGTGGGATACCCTTGCGGGCGGTGGATGGCACTCTGCCCCGCGCCCGTGGCGGTCCACGCGGCTGCGGCAGCCCTGAGGGGAGTTGGATTGCAGACGCGTGCTGCTTCGCGCCCGACGGTTGTCGCTCATGATTCCCGCCCTGAACGAAGAAGAATCTGCTGCTCTGGTCGTGCAGAGGTTGACACAGATCACTTCCCACAACCCCGACTACGCCTTCGACGTCCTGCTAGTTGATGACGGATCGTCGGACCGAACTGCCGACGTCTTCGCGAAGGAGTTCGAGTCCGCGGGCATCGAGTTCGCGATCCTGCAGTTCTCCAGGAACTTCGGCTCACACGCGGCCATCACCGCAGCTGTGGACCACTGTTCGTCGGACGCCGCGATCACGTTGAGCGCCGACCTTCAGGAGCCGACCTCGCTGGTGGAAGACCTGCTTCGCGAATGGGAATCTGGCCACGACGTCGTGTGGGCTGTGCGAGGAGTCCGGGTTGATGCCGGCCGCAGCGAGACGGGGGCGGCCAAGGGCTTCAGCAGGCTGCTGGCGGACAACTCGGAGATCCCGAACTACCCAGGCGCCGGTCCCTCGCAGGTGCTCATGTCCCGCACGGTGCTGGAGAATCTGCGCCAGTTGCGCGAGGGTAATCGCAACATTCTCGGACTCATTGCCTGGCTGGGCTTTCCACAGACGACGATCGGGTTCGAGCAGGAAAGCCGCGCTGTCGGCACCTCGCGATGGAACAACGCAAAACGGGCCAAGCTCGCGGTCGACTCTTTCATCGCCCACTCGCGAGCCCCCCTGCGGCTCGTGCTCATGTCTGCTCTCGGTTTCGCGCTGCTCGCGGTGGTGCTTTGGATCGCCGCCATCGTGGCGCTGTTCGCCTCCTCCCCAGTGATCGGATGGGCGCTCAGCGCCTTGGTCTGCTCCGCTACTTCGGTGCAACTGGCCGCCGTCTGTGTGCTCGGCGCCTATGTCTGGCGAGGCGGCTATGACTCGCGTAATCGGCCGGTCTACGTTGTGGCCCGGACCCTGCGCAAACCTGGGAGCGAGCATGACTGACATTGTGCTGGGCCAGCCGACCTTCGGTGATGAAGAAGTTGCAGGCACTTGCCGAGGTTCTGCGGTCGGGGTGGGTCGCCGGGCAAGGCCCCACGGCCGCGCGGTTCGAGCAGGCCTTCGCTTCGCTTGCGGGGTCGCGTTCGGCTTTGGCAGTGAACAACTGCACGGCCGCCTTGCATCTGGCCTTCATGGGTCTGGGCGCCGGGCCCGGCGACGAAGTGATCGTGGCTGACTACACGTTCCCTGCCACCGGTCATGCAGTGGCATTCACGGGCGCGAGGCCCGTGTTCGCAGATGTACGGCCCGATATCTGGACCATCTCGGTCGAGTCGGCCCAGGCGCTCATCAACGAGCGAACTGTGGGGATCGCCGCTGTCGACCTGGCTGGACAGCCAGCCGACTACGACGAACTGCGAGCGTTGGCGGACAGGCACGGGCTCTGGTTGGTCGAGGACGCGGCTGCCGCTGCCGGCGCCACCTACAAGGGCCGGCCGGCCGGCAGCTTGGCCGACGCCGCCGCTTTCAGTTTCCACGGGCGTAAGGGCATCACCTGTGGGGAGGGGGGCGCGCTCACTTCAGACCGTGACGATCTGATCGCGCACGCGCGAAAACTCCACGCTTTCGGGATCGAGGGCGCCCGCAGCCGACAGGACAGCGTCGACCTCCCTGTGCCCGAGTTCGACGAGCTTGGGTACAACTACAAGATGTCCGAGCTCGCCGCCGCCGTCATGCTGGTCCAACTGGAGCGACTCCCGGATCTCGTGGCTCGCCGCCGCGCTGTTGCGAATGCCTACGGCGAGCAGTTGTCTGACCTTGAGGGGGTCACCTTGCCGGTCGTTCTTGACGACAGGACCAGCGTCTGGCAGTCCTACATTGTCGAGATCGGGCCAGGTCTGGGGCGGGGTCCGATCGCTCGCTACCTGCGCGAACGTGGCGTTCAGTGCAACATCGGGACCTACGCCTCACATGTTCAGCCGCTGTACGGCAGCCAGCGGGACTGTCCGGTCAGTGCACGTCTGTTCCAGAACCACATGGCCATCCCAATGCACGCCAATCTCACCGACAGCGACATCGATCGGGTTTGCCAAACCCTTCGAGCAGCTGTCGAAGCGTTGTAGTCAAACCAGTTGGAGGAACCTCATGTCTGAAGCCAAGCCGGTCGTCGTGTTCACAGGCGGTGCCGGTTTCATCGGGATGCACGTCCTCCCGATGCTGCTGGAACGCGGCTACCACGTTCGACTGCTCGATTCGATGACCCATCGGGCCAACCGGGACAAGTTGGAGCCGTACCTCGAGCGCGACGACGTGGAACTCGTGGAACAAGACGTTCGCTACGGAGACTCTGTCCAGCGGGCGATGAAGGGCGCCGACTCGGTCATCCACTTCGCGACCGTTTCGATCAACAAGTCCATCACTGACCCGAGCGAGAGCGTCGACATCAACATGGTCGGCAATCACAACGTGTTTGCTGCGGCTGCTGCGGAGGGCGTACGCCGACTCGTGTTCGCCTCCTCGGCTTCCGTGTACGGTGAACCCGATCGGTTACCCATGCACGAGGACGATCGGCTGAAACCGCAGACCCCCTATTGCATCGGTAAGCGCTCGGGTGAGGACATGTTCGGGTTCTACCAGAACCAGGCCGGCCTGTCGTGGATCGCATTGCGGTTCTTCAACGTCTACGGGCCCGGTCAGAAGACGTCCGCCTACTACACCTCGGTGATCAACCACTTCGTCAACCGGCTTCGTGCGGGCCAGCCGCCGATCGTGGATGGGCGCGGTGAGCAGTCCATGGACTTCGTTCACGTGCACGACGTCGCGCGTGCCGTGGTGATGGCCCTTGAGTGCGATGGGGAGAACGTTCCCATCAACGTCGGAACCGGCGTCCAGACGTCACTGGCTCAGCTTGCGCACATTGTCATCGACGCTGTGGGCGTGGACGTCGAGCCGCAATTCCGACCGCGAGATGTCCTGGTGACCCAGCGCGAGGCAGACATCAGCCGCGCGCGCGAAGTGCTCGGTTGGGAGCCGACGATCGCGGTCGAGCAGGGCCTCAAGGAACTGGTCCAGGACTCGATGTGAGCCTGCCCGCCAACCCTTACAACGAGCACGCGTGGATTGCTGGCGACCCGCAGATCGGGGAGGGCACGTGGGTTGGAGCGTTCACGGTCATTGACGGATCAGGCGGACTGACGATTGGCAAGGGCTGCGACATCAGCAGCGGCGCCCAGATCTACACCCACTCCTCGGCGAGACGGTGTGTTTCGGGTCGAGGTCATGAGTCGGTGGACAGGGCGCCAGTGCGAATCGGTGACCGGGTGTTCATCGGAGCGAAT
Organism: uncultured Actinomycetota bacterium; assembly: GCA_963818505.1. Taxonomy (GTDB): domain Bacteria; phylum Actinomycetota; class Actinomycetes; order S36-B12; family UBA10799; genus JADKAV01. The sequence continues at coordinate 632,775 of CAWFSJ010000005.1, read as the reverse complement.
GCGGTCATTCAGATGGGCGTGGTCATCGGCGACGAGGTGGTTGTGGCCGCTGGTTCAGTGGTGACTTCGGACGTACCTTCCCGAGCCATCGTGGCCGGTGTGCCGGCCCGGATCATCGGTGAGGTGTGTGGAACCGGGGATCAGACGCGGCTGGTCATGCCGCGCCCATCCGATTGAGCATGTCGTCGACCACGTACTCAGCAAAGGCGAGGCTACTGGTCCAAGCAGGGGACACCGCATTGAGTACGTGCGTGCTTCGGTCGTCGCCACGCACAACGAAGTCCATCTCGAGGCGCTTGCGACGAAGATCGAAGAGTTGGGCACGTACACCAACTCGCCCCCGGATGGGGAAGTCCTCGGCTCGCACCGACGGGATGAGGGGTTTGAGTCTGTTGACCAAGTACTTGCGGGAGTACTTGGGCACCTCGCTGCGAATGAGTTCTCCGGCGTCGTGATGCTCTGACCTCAGGAACCGCGACAGCATCAGCAGCGCTTCGGCGGTCTCCCCAGGCCGGAACCCGGAGACACCGCCGTAGTCCTCCCGCCACATACCCGGGATTGCAGTGGGACCGACCTTGGCCTTACCGTCCACCGTCACAGTGGCGTGGACACCGAGGAAGGGATTGCGGGGGTCGGGGACGGGATAGACATGGCGGCGCAGATGACCGGGCGGCCAGGTGGAGTACCAGTAGAGGCCCTTGAAGGGCATCATTCGGTAGTCGTCGCAGAAACCGAACATCTTGCCGATCACATCAGCGTGCAAACCCGCCGCATTCACGATGTGTCCGGCGGTGATTCTGGCGTCGTCGGTTATCACGAAGCCCGGACCAGCATGGCGAACCCGGGTTCCCAGGCGGACGCTGACGCCCGTGGCGCGCAATTCGTCCGCCATTGCGTGCGCCACAGCCATGGGGTCCGAGACCGAGGTTGTGGGCGACCACAAAGCGCTGCCCGCCGTTCGCGCCAAGGGCTCAAGTTCGCGCAATTGTGATTCGTCTACGAGTTCGACCTGGACATCGTTGGCCTCTGCCCGCTGCGCGAGATCCTTCAGCGCAGGCAGTTGGCTGTCGTCGGCAGCCACGACGACCTTCCCGCACCTGAGCAGCGGAAGTCCCTGCTCTTCGATGAACCCGTGTAGCAGTTGGTTACCGCGTCTGGTCAGCCGTGCCTTCAGTGAGTCCGGGGCGTAGTAGAACCCGGCGTGAAGGACACCGCTGTTCCGCCCTGACGCGTGAAGGGCGACGTCAACCTCCTTATCGAGCAGGATGATGTCGAAGTCGGGCCGGAGTTGGCGAATTCGCCGAGCGAGGGTGAGGCCGATGATCCCGCCTCCAACGATGACGATGTCAGCACGGTCTCCCACGAGTACGAGGATAAGCGGTGGCCAGGGCATCCGTTGACGGTTGGTAGTCTGCTAGCAGTACTGATCACGGGTGTGTGCTGCGCTGCGCCATCGAGGGCAAGGGGTTCTGTGAACGCGATATCCATCCACCGGATCGTCTACCCGTACGGCTATGAATTGCCTGCTGCCGCATCCGAGATCGAACCCCTGTACTTCAAGCAGTCCTCATCTGAACAGCCCGATGTGGTCGGAGATCGCCCCCGAATCATCGGACGCTGCGCTGCTGAGATCCATAGGGGGCAAACACTCAACAGCGACGGATACTACAACCGACTTCATGCTGGCTATTGGGCTCGCTGGACCAGCCTAAAGGCCGTGGAGGTCCGCGTCGGGGGTCAAGGACAGGCGCGGGTTGTCATCCGTCGGTCCACGGCTGGCGGTATCGAGACCACGGTGCGTGTGCTGGAGGGCGACCTCGCCCAGGGGCTCTCTTGTGAAGTCCAGCTGGCTCCGTCGGCTGCCGGCGGCTGCATCTGGCTGGAGATCGAGGCACTTGAGGACGTGGTGCTGGTTTCGGACGCGGGTTTCTGGGGGTCCACAGCAAGGCAGTTGGATCTTCGCACCGATGTGGCAGTGTGCACCTACAACCGGCCGCAGGACGTCCTTAGCCTGTTGAAATCGTTGGATCGCGATGTCGAGTGCGCGGCGGTTATCAATCATGTTTGGGTGATCGACAACGGTGATCAATCGTTCAAGGACCTCCCTGGCGGGTCGGAAGCGGCAGCAGCTCTGGGTGATCGGCTCTCCCATCTGCATCAGCCCAATCTCGGCGGATCGGGTGGCTTCTCGCGGGGGCTGTTCGAAGCCTCGTACCATGGCGATGCGCCCAGCGTGCTGCTCCTGGACGATGACGTGGTCATCGAGCCAGAAGGGCTTCGCAGGGCGGTCATCTTCTCGCAGATGGCCGACAGACCGTTGGTCGTAGGCGGTCCCATGCTCAATAGGGCAGATCCCACGGAGCTGCATTCGTCGGCCGAGTGGGTCGACACGAAGAAGATGATCTGGGGTCCTGCTCCGGGCGGTGAGGAGGCTGTGGACCTCGTCACTGAGCGCCAGGACGAGATCCTGGATGTCGGGTTCAATGCTTGGTGGTCCTGTCTCATACCGACCGAGGCTGTGCGCAAAGTCGGTTTGGGTATGCCCTTCTTCATCAAGTACGACGACGTCGAGTACGGGTACCGCCTGGCGCGAGCCGGTTACCCCACGGTGACTCTTCCCGGTTCAGCGGTGTGGCACGAGCCGTGGACGTTGAAGGACGATGCAATCGACTGGACGAACTACTTCCACACGCGCAATCGGCTGGTCTTCTCGGCCCTAATGTCGGCTGGCCTGCCCGACGAGATCCGCAAGAAGCGCGTTGCGGCTGTTACTCGTCACATCCTGCTGCGCGATGTGCTGCGCAACGTTCTGCGCCGCGCTTATGCGACCGCCGCCGGCGCGGATCTCGCTATGCAGGACTTCTTGCGGGGACCGGACGCTTTGCGTGAGCCGTTGCAGGACACAGTGAATCGTGTTCGGCAGGCTCGCTCTGGTTTCCCCGACTCGCAGATGGGTATCCCATCCGGCGGGCAAGGCGATCGCCCGACGACAGTCCGCAAGAAGCGGCCGTACACGAAGATCGGGATTCCGCGGGCGACCCTGAGTGAGTTCGGGTTCACGGTGCCCAGAATCCCGTTGCCAATCCCGCCGAGTTGGGTCGAGAAGATCGAGGCAGATGCCTGGAGAATCTGGGAACTCCCGTCGCGGACTGCTGAGGTCGCTGAGTTGCCCAAGTCCTCGGACCACTACTGGGGCCTTGTCGATGTCCCCGACGCGTGGGTGGCCACGGTGGACGGCGCCAAGACGTCGCGGCGCACACGCACCCCAGCCCTGGCCCGTGAACTGATGCGGACCACTTGGGAGACGGCGCGGCAGGTCAAGGAGGAGTTCCCACGGCTATGCGACGAGTACGCAGCGGAGTATGAGAACCTGACCTCCCCGCAGACCTGGGCCAAGCAGTTCGGGATCGAGGTGGACGAGTGACCCTCGAAGCCCTCCGCCGCGCCGATGTCGTCGTCGTCGGGACCGGCTTCTACGGCCTGACCATCGCCGAGCAGGTCGCCAGCCGGACCGGGCGCCGGGTGCTCATGCTGGAGCGGCGCAGCCACCTCGGCGGCAATGCGTACAGCCACAATGACCCCGAAACCGGGATCGAGGTGCACACTTACGGATCGCACCTGTTCCACACCAGCAACCAGCGAGTCGTTGACTACGTCGCCAGGACTTCACGGATTCAACGACTACCAGCACCGGGTCTACAGCCGGTACCAGGGCCGGATCTACCCGATGCCGATCAACCTCGGCACGATCACGACCTACTTCGAGCGGGCGATGAGCCCGGACGAGGCGCGGGCGCTGGTGGCAGAGCAGGCCGCGGAGCTGGGGGATGCGACGCCGGCCAACCTCGAGGAGAAGGCGATCAGCCTGATCGGGCGACCCCTTTACGAGGCGTTCATCCGCGGCTACACCGCCAAGCAGTGGCAGACCGATCCTCGTGAGCTCGACGCAGGCATCATCACTCGCCTGCCGGTGCGCTACACCTTCGACAACCGCTACTTCAACGACACCTTCGAGGGCTTGCCGCTGGATGGCTACACGGCATGGCTGCACGGCGATGGCCGAGCACCCGCTGATCACCGTGGCGCTGGAGACCGACTTCTTCGACCTGCGCGACGAGATCCGCGAGGACCAGCTCGTGGTCTACACCGGCCCGCTGGACCGCTACTTCGACTTCAGCGCCGGGGAGCTGTCCTGGCGCACGCTCGACTTCGAGACCGAGGTCGTGGCAACCGGGGACTATCAGGGCACCTCTGTGATGAACTACGCCGACGAGGACGTGCCGTTCACACGCATCCACGAGTTCCGGCACTACCACCCGGAGCGTGACTCCTACCCCGCCGACAAGTCGGTGATCATGCGTGAGTACTCACGGTTCGCCCAGCGCGACGACGAGCCCTACTACCCGATCAACACCGCCGAGGATCGCCAGCGGCTCTCGGCCTACCGGGACCTTGCCAAGAGCCGAGGCGAACACACTGTTCGGCGGCCGGCTCGGGTCGTACAAGTACCTCGACATGCACATGGCCATCGCCAGTGCGCTGACCGCCTTCGAGAACCGCATCCAGCCGTGGTTGCAGGCCCGACAGCCGCTCGGCGTCGTGGACCTGGCCGACTGACGCGCCGGTTGTAACGGTCAACGGGAGTGGGAGTGCCTGGGCCGGCCCTCAGCGCAGGAAGTCCGCGCCGTGATCACGATGGGCCGCCGCTAGCGCCTCCTGCCAGCCACGCAGCGGGTGCAAACCATCGGCAGCCCAGGCGTCATGCCCCAGCACGCTGTAGCGCGGTCGCGGAGCCGGGCGCGGGAACGCCTCAGATCCGACCGGCTCGATCTCAGCGTCGATGCCCCAGTCCTTGAGGATCTGGCAGGCGAAGCCGAACCACGAGGTCTGTCCGGAGTTGGTGGCGTGGTAGACGCTGGGCGGAACCTCTGCACGGATCAGGGCCACGATCTGTTCAGCCACATCGGGTGCGTAGGTGGGTTGGCCCACCTGGTCGTCCACCACCTTCAAAGCCTTGCCGGCCGACGCTGCCCGCAGGATGGTCTTGACGAAGTTCGACCCGCTCGAGCCGTACAACCAGGCGGTGCGCACCACAACGGCCCTTCCAGCCACCGCCAACTCCCCGGCCGCCTTGCTGCGCCCGTAAACGCCCAGGCCGCTGATCGGCGAGTCCTCAGGGTAGGGCTGCGTGGCGGTTCCGTCGAACACGTAGTCGGTGCTGACCTGGATCAGCCGGGCCGGCGATTCGGCCAGCACCTCCGGCACCCCTGCGTTGACGGCCCAGCACGTGGCCTCATCGGTCTGCGCGCCGTCGACGTCGGTGTATGCCGCACAGTTGACGATCACGTCGGGCGCAGTATCGGCCACGAAACGTCGCAGCGCCGCGCTGTCCGTCAAGTCCAGGGTCGAGCGATCCGTGGGGATCAATTGCCAGTCACCCGGGGCGGCGTCGATGAACGCCGATCCGAGCTGTCCGCGGGCACCGGTGAGCAGGATCCTCATGGCAACAGGGGGGTCCACCACTGGGGGTTCTCCCGGTACCACTGCACGGTGTTCGCCAGGCCTTCGTCCAGCTGAGTCCGCGCCCGGAAACCGAGGTCCCGGGCGGCCGGCTCCGGGTCGAGGCAGTACCGCCGGTCATGGCCCAGCCGGTCGCTCACGAACGTGATCGGATCCCCCTCGAAACCGACGATGGCCGCGAGGTGTTGGGCAAGTTGCACGTTGTTGAGGCTCTGCCCGCTGGACAGGGTGTAGACCTGCCCCGGTCGGCCGGCGTCGATCACCGCTTGGATCCCCCGGCAGTGATCCTCGACATGGATCCACTCCCGTTCGTTGAGTCCGTCCCCGTACACCGGGGCCGGAACGCCGGCGAGGAAGTTGGTCAGGAACAGGGGGATGGCCTTCTCGGGGAACTGGTAAGGGCCGTAGTTGTTGCAGCACCGAGTGATGCGTACGTCCATCCCATGGGTCCGATGGGCGGCCAGGGCCAACATGTCCGCCCCCGCCTTGGAGGCCGCGTAGGGCGAGCGGGGGTCCAGCGGTGCGTCCGGTTGCCAGGCGCCGGTGTCGATCGACCCGTAGACCTCGTCGGTGGACACGTGGATGAACCTCGCGACGCCGGCGGCCCGGGTCGCGTCGAGCAGACGCTGGGTCCCCACAACGTTGGTCGTCACGAAGTCGTCAGCGTGCTCGATGGAGCGGTCCACATGGGACTCCGCGGCGAAGTGCACGACCACGTCGTGCCCACGCAACAGCTCCGGGCTGGCGTTGAGGATGTCCAGTCTCCGGAAGTTCAAGCGGGGGTCGTGAACAACTGGGTCGAGGTTCTCGCGCCGACCGGCGTAGGTGAGTTTGTCGACGACGGTGACCCGGCTGATCTGATCGCCCAATTGCCCGGTGAGAAGCATCCGCACGTAAGCGCTGCCGATGAATCCGGCGCCGCCGGTGACCAGATAGCGCATATCGGCCAATCTAGGGGCTCGGCCAGCGCTGCTCCACCAGTGGGCGCGAGCCCCTACCCTGAAGCCATGCGTGGAATCGTCCTTGCCGGTGGTACCGGGTCGCGACTTTGGCCGGTCACGACAGGGGTGAGCAAGCAGTTGCTGCCTGTGTACGACAAGCCGATGATCCACTACCCGCTGGCCACGTTGATGGCTGCCGGGGTGCGCGACATCCTGGTCATCACCACCACCCACGAGCAGGCGGCCTTCCAGCGGCTGTTGGCCGACGGTTCCGACTTCGGCGTCAACCTGTCCTACGCCACCCAGGACGCCCCCCGTGGGATCGCGGACGCGTTCCGGGTCGCGGCCAAGTTCATCGCCGATGAACCCGTGGCGCTCATCCTCGGCGACAACATCTTCCACGGCCCCGGCCTCGGCTCCACGCTGCGCGAACGCCTGCCAGTGGACGGGGGGCTGATCTTCGCCTACCGCGTGGCGGACCCCACCGCCTACGGTGTCGTCTCGTTCGACGACCAGATGCGTGCCACAGCGATTGAGGAGAAACCGACCACACCGGCGAGCCCCTACGCCGTGCCCGGGTTGTACTTCTACGACAACTCCGTCGTGGCCCTGGCTGCGGACCTGCAGCCGAGTGCCCGCGGCGAGTTGGAGATCACGGATGTGAATCGCACCTACCTGGATCAAGGCCGGCTGTCCGTGACGGTGTTGCCGCGCGGCACTGCGTGGCTGGACACCGGCACGTTCGACTCGCTGCACGAGGCCGCCGAGTATGTCCGGATCCTCGAGCGGCGGCAAGGGACCAAGGTCGGCTGCGTGTGGGAGGTGGCCTGGCGGCAGGGGTGGATCGACGACGAGCGAATGCTTGCAACGGCCGACGCCCTGGCCAACTCCGGGTTCGGGGAATACCTACGCGGCCTGGTCGCGCGTGCCGGACAGGGCGCGCTGGACGTCTAGACTGACGTCGTGCGGGTGCTCGTCGCGATACCGGCCTACAACGAGGCCCAAACGGTGGCCGACGTGGTCCGAGAGGTGAAGGAACACCGACCAGATGACACCGTCATGGTCATCGACGACGGTTCGACCGACGCCACCGCAGTCCTGGCGGCGGGCGAGTCGGCGACCGTGGTGCGGCTGCCGTTCAACGTGGGTGTGGGTGCGGCTATGCGCACGGCCTTCCTCTACGCCCAGCGCAACGACTACGACGCCGTCGTGCAGGTCGATGCGGACGGCCAGCACGACCCGGCCGGGATCAAGGCTCTGCTGGACGGCCTGCGGGCTGCGTCGGTGGTTGTAGGTGCCCGCGGCGACAGTTATCCCACGAAGGGTCCGCGCAAGTGGGCGATGTCGCTTCTGGCCACCTCCCTTAGCCGTATCGTGGGGCAGCCCCTGACCGACGTCACGTCCGGGTTCCGGGCTTCCGACCGTCGTGCGATCTCCCTGTTCGCGCGTGACTACCCATCGGAGTACTTGGGGGACACCGTGGAGTCGCTGGTCATGGCTGCGCGGGCCGGTTTACCCGTGACTCAAGTGGACATCGCAATGCGGCCGCGACAGGGCGGCAGGGCCAGCCAGGGCCCACTGATGTCCACGGCGTACCTGAGCCGGTCGCTGCTTGCGCTGGTGGTGGCACTCTCACGGCGCCGGGAGCGGCTCGCGTGAACCGTACCTACCTGCTCGGGGTCGTGGCGGCCCTCGTCACCTCCGGCTTCATCGTGGTCATGCTGCGACGGGGGTACCTGCGTGAGAAGTTCGCGGCGTTCTGGCTGGCGGTGGCCGCCGCACTCATGCTGGTGTCGGTCTTCCCGGGCATCCTGGTGTGGGCGGCCGATCTGGTGGGGGTCGAGGTCCCGGCCAACCTGTTGTTCCTGCTGGCCGCTGTGCTGCTGCTGCTGGTCGGTGTGCAACTCAGCTATGAGGTGGGAAGGCTCGATACTCGCACGCAGCGTCTGGCTGAGGAAGTAGCGCTGCTTCGTGCCGAACTTGAGGAACAGCGCAGGGGGAACGGCTGAACGCTCAGTGCGCGCCGCGGCCGGTGGCGACGGCCTTGACGGTCTTGACCATGATGACCAGATCCAGAGCCAGCGACCAGTTCTCCACGTAACGCAGATCCATCTGCATACGCTCGTCCCACGCCACTTCCTTGCGCCCTGCCACCTGCCACAGTCCGGTCATGCCGGGCATGGTGATGTGGCGGCGGTGGTCGGAGTCCCCGAGCAAGGGCAACTCGGTCACCAGCATCGGTCGCGGTCCGACCAGGGACATCTGTCCGGCGATCACATTGAACAGCTGCGGCAGTTCGTCGATCGACCAGCGCCGCAGGAAACGGCCCAATGGTGTGATGCGGGGGTCGGCCACGTATTGGTCCGGGGTGGTGGACCCGATGCCGAGGACCTCCTCGTGCATGTTCTCGGCGCCGGCGATCATGCTGCGGAACTTCACGAGGCGGTAAGTGCGACCGGCCTTGCCGACCCGTTCCTGGATGAAGAAGACGGGCCCGCGGCTGGTCATGGCGATGGCTGCGGCGGTGATCAGCAGCACCGGTGACAGCACGATGAGCAGCAGGATGGAGATGGTCAGGTCGAAACCGCGCTTGACGATGGCTTGCGGGCCGGCCAGGCGCGGCTCCTCCAAGTGAAGCATGGGCAGCCCGGCGGCCGGTCGCACCGAGAGTCGGGGTCCGGCGATCCCCCCGAGTGCGGGAGCCACCAGCAGGTCGACGCTGGGTCCCTCCAGCCTCCAGGACAGCCGGCGGATCACTTCGGAGTTGACCGTGGGGGTCTGCGTCACGGCGACCGCATCCAGGTCGTGGTCGTGGATCAGGGTTTCGACGTCGGTCAACCACGAGTCGAGGTCAGCCTCCGATGAGCGCGGACCGTGCAGAGTGCTGACGACCTGGAAGCCTGCCCGCCGGTCGTTGTTCAGGCGGTTGACCAGATCGTCGCGGTTGGGGCCGTCGCCGATCACCAGGGTCTGCTGCAGGTACGACCCAGCCCGCCTGCGCGCGAAGACCCACACCCGCAGCAGGCGCCTGCCCACCGGAAGCAGAACCAGACCCGCGATGAACGTAGCCAGCAAGAACGGCCGGCCCACGGTCAGGTTGAACGCATAGGCAAGGGAAGCAGTCAGCGCGAAGATCACCACGGTGCTCGTGAAGACGTTCTTGAACTCGTCGGAGCCCACTCCGATCCGGCGGGGATCGTAGGCGCCACGTGCGGCCAGCGACGTCATCCAGAAGATGATGATCAGGCCGACGGCTTTCCAAGGGTTGTGGCCCGGCCACGCTAGGTAACCGGCCGTCATGGCCAGACTCATCATCGCAACATCCACGCCCATCGCGGCCCAGGTGAGACCGCGTAGGGCAGAGGGTGTGTTGGCCTGATCGGCCTGGGCGAACCTGGCCAGCGCCTCGGGCAGGGTCGCGCGCTCGGAACCATGACCGAACTGCTCCTGCAGAGCCACGTGTCACTCCCTCCGGGCACAGACGACCAAAGGCCACTTGTTGGCGCTTACCCACAGTGCCAGAGCAGTTTCCCAGCGTGCCAAGTGAGGTTGGCGATGTGACCTATTCGTTATGCGGCCTATTGCACTAGGCAAGTACCTGCAACATGAACATTCCCGCCCAGATGATCCCCAAAACCTGCAACACGCGGTCGCCCCAGACGAGGTCCTCGGGGGCCTCAGCCGTTCCTGCGTCCACGTCACGCGCGTAACGCAGGAGCAGAAGCACGAAAGGAACCACGGACAATCGGGCCCACATCGCGCTACCGCCGTTGCCCAGTTCAGCCGCCCACAGCCCGTAGAAGACCACGGCGATCCCGACCGAGACTCCCCATACGAACCGCAAGTAGCCCTCGGAGTACTCGCGCAGTCCCTGCCGAGTGCCACTCTCGTCACCCTGCGTCACCAACTCGCTGTACCGTTTGCCCGCCACGACGAACATGGCCGATGCGGCGGTGACGGTGAGGAACCAGGTGCTTGTCGGGATCCCTACCGCTACCCCGCCGGCCACGGCTCGCAGCACGAAGCCCGCGGCCACACACGCGAGGTCGATGACCGGCTGATGTTTGCCCCAGAAGACGTAGAAGACCTGCAGCAGCAGATACGCGAGGATCAGCAGGGACAGGTCGGGGCTGCCGAGCAGGACCGGCAGTGCCAGCGCGGCCAGTCCCAACAGGCCCGCCACCAGCACCGCCATGGGCACTGACACCGTGCCGGCGGCGATCGGACGGTTGCGTTTCACGGGGTGTTTCGCGTCGGACTCACGGTCGAGGATGTCGTTGGTGAGGTACACACACGCCGATGCAGCACACATGGCCACGAAGGCGAGCAGGGTTTTGGGGATGACGCCTGATTGCAGAATCTGACCCGATGCCAACGGCACGGCGAACACGAGCAGGTTCTTCACCCACTGCTTCGGCCGCATCGAGGCGATGAGACCAGCGGTGGGCGAGTTGGTCACCTGCAGCGCCACGTGCGCTCCCTTCATCGCCTTCGACCGAGTGTAACGACGAGCTGCGTCAGCTCCGGCGCACAAGCACCGGCTCGGAGGTGACGGTCAGGCTCTGGCCCGCCGGCGTGCAAGAACCGTCGATGCGGCAGACCTCGAGGGACTCGGTGTGCACCTCGGTCGCCGTGGCGGCCCACAGGACGGTGAAGGCCGTGCCGTCAGCGGCGGTGAAGTAGCAACGGCGCAGCGGACCCTCGTCCTGGCAGCCCCCGGGCCGGGCGTCGGTGAGCCAGTCCCGGACTGTGATGAACGCGGTGCCGGCCGCTGTGTTGCCGTTGGCGTCGGTGGTGTCTATGCCCAGCACGGACAGGTCCCACCCGTACCAGTAGGTACGGGCGATTCCCATCGTGGCGGCGTCCAGGTAGGTGCGGGCGAGGTACGTCGCGCCGGTTGCCTGATCGGGGACGACCTGGGGCAGACCCGCGCGACGGTCCCCGTAGTTGACCTCGGTGTCCCACAGGGGTCTGTCGATGCCGACCTTGTTGAGCACGCGCTGGGCGGCCCGGATGCTGGCCGCCCTCGCGTTGGGGCCCTTGCTGGTGTCCACGGGATACAGGTGCACGGCCATCGCGTCCATCGGGTCGCCGGCGTTGTGCAGCGCCCGGGCGTAGCGGAAGAAGAAACTCTCGGTCTGGAACAGCCTGCCCGGGATCACGGTGCTGGAGGCCGCGACCACTTGCGCGGCGGGGTCCAGGACCTTGATCGTGTCGTGCGCCCGGCGGGTCAACCGTGCCAGAGCGGTCCAGTCCCCTTCGTAGAAGCTGCGGGTGTTCGCCTCGTTCCAGATCTGGTAGGCGTTGATCCTGCCTTCGTAGCGCTCGAGAACGGCTCGCAGGAAGTCCAGGTAGTCCTCCGGGTCCGCGGGCAGCGAGGTGGTTCCCGGTCCGTACAAGCCCGGCAGCGCGGGGTCGCGAGCGGCCCATGCCGGCGTGGACCCGAGGACGTACAGGATGTCGGTTGCCCCGGCGGCCTGCGCGTTGTCCACGGCCGCATCCAGTGCGGTCCAGTTGTAGGTGCCTTTGGCCGTCTCGATCTGGTCCCAGCGCACGCCGGCGTCCCAAAGCCGGATCGAACTCAACTGCAGGTTCTGCGGAGGTGCTGCGGCGATGGAGCCCACGTGCTGGCCGAAGGCCGTGGCTGAGATCGGAAGACCGGGTGCGACGCTGGCGATCAGTGCTGCTCCCACGGCGAGAATCACCGCGCCAGACTCTCACACAGCTGCGCGTAGCCGTCGATCACGTCCGCCCAGCGGTACGCGGTCCGGGCGCGTTCCTGCGCTGCCGATCCGCGGTCGTCCGGCGCGGATTCGTCGTGCTCGACGGCACGGGCCAAGGACGGCGCGTCGGTGAACCACAGAGCGTGTCCGGCGGTGACTTCGCGGTTGAACACGCAGTCGTAGGCGGTGATGCGTGCTGCCGCGCCCATTGCCCGCAGCAGCGACGGGTTGGTGCCGCCCACAGAGTGACCGTGCAGGACGCTGCGGGCACCGAGGTACAGGTCGTCGAGCAGGTCCTGGTCCCACACCGGGCCCAGCAGGCGGATGCGGGGGTCGCCAGCGGCGGCCTCGGCGATGGCTTCGGCGTATTCGTGGGAGTAACTGGGGCCACCGACCACCACCAGGGGCAGTTCAGCCGAACTCGACCGGTAGCCGTGCACGATCTCAAGGACGTGGTTCTCCGGTTCGAACCTGGCCACGCACAGGTGGTAGCCCTGGTCGCTCAATTCCAGGCTCCAAAGGCGTTCCGGCGCGCGCTGCAGGATCGGCGCTCCGTATGCCAGGTAGACACTGTCCCGGCCGTACTTGGTCCGTACGTGGTCCCCGATCGCGCGGGCATCGGCGATGATCGCGTCGGCGTGCTTCACCGAGGACCGCTCGGCCCAGGCGTAGTACTTGGCCCCGATGCCCTCCCACTTGGCACGTTGGGCCTCCAGGCCGTCGATGTGCACGGCCACCGGCAGTCCGCGCAGTTTCAGGGGTGCCAGGAACGGGGCGTTGCCGCTGTTGAAGACGATCGCCACGTCGTAGTCCTGGAACAGGGCGTGGCCCGCGGAAAGGGCGGTGTGGCTCAGGGTCTCAGCGACCTTCAGCCGCAGGGCGGGCAGATTCACCAGGTGGGTGCCCTCGAAGCTGCGCAGCGTCTGGCCGGGGTTGCGGCAGTAGACCGTCACATCCCAGCCGCGCTGGGCCAGTCCGGGGCCGATGTGGGCCACCGCGGTCTCGAAACCGCCATGCAAAGCGGGGATTCCCCGGGTGCCCAGGAGGGCGACTCTCATGGCCGGTCCGCCCTCAGCGGGGTTTGGGCACATATCTGTCGCTGTGTGTTTGCCCAAACCGGCGGTTCGCAGCGGCGCCGACGAGTCATCCCCACAGCAGCACGGGGGCCGTGTTCACCTTGATCGTCGGTCCGGCATCCCGCGTCGCCCCCGACAACGTGGTCACCTTCGTGACCCCGGCGGGCCGCTTCAGGTTGGTCGACTTCGTCGCGTACACGATCCGGGTGCCGCCCACGGTGCACGTGGTCACCCTGCCGGAGTCCTTGCAGCCCTTCCAGGCCCCGCCCAGCATCCAGTCGCGGGTGCTCAGGTAGGCCTGGCCGGCGGCGGTCGGGGAGCCGTCTGCGTTGGTCAGCGAGATCCCAAGCACGTTGATGTCCCAGCCGTACCAGAAGGTCCGGGCGATCCCGTAGCGCGCGGAGTCGAGGTAGGTCCGGGCCACGTAGGCCGCGGCCTTCTTCGGCTTGGGCACCACCTGGCGGGCGGGGTCGCGCCGGTCGCCGTAGTTCACCTCGGTGTCCCACAGCGGCTTGTTCAGCCCGACCTTGGCCATGACCTTGCGGACCGCGGCGATGCTCTCCACCCGCGAGTCCGGGCCCTGCTTCGGGTCCACCGGGTACAGGTGCACGCTCAGCGCGTCGATGGGGACTTTCTGCCGCTTGAGTTCGCGCAAGTAGCGGAAGAAGAAACTCTCCGTCTGGAACAGCGGTGTCGGGATCACGGTGCTGGAGGCCGCGACGATGTCGGCTTTCGGGTCCACCGAGCCGATCGCCTTGGATGCCTGCTTGGTCAAGGCCGCCAGTTTCACCCAGCCGTCGAACTTGCCGCCGTTGTAGAAGCTGCGGGTGTTGGCCTCGTTCCAGATCTGGTAGCTGGTGATCCGGCCTTTGTAGCGGGCGGCGACGGCCTTCGCGTAGTCCAGGTAGTACTTGTTCTTCTTGGGCAGCGAGGAGGTGCCGGGGCCGTAGAGGTCGACGCTGGAGAACTTGCTGGCGGCCCACTTCGGCGTCGAGCCGAGGACGTAGAGGATCTCGGTGGCGCCGGCTGCCTCGGCGTTGGCCACAGCGGCATCCAACCCCGCCCACTTGTACTTGCCCTGCTTCTTCTCGATCTGATCCCAGCGCACTCCGGCGTCCCACAACCGGACCGCGCTGACCGACACCGAGGTGCCGTTGGCGATGCCCGACACGTGCAGGCCGAACTGTTCGGGGTCCACGGGTTTGGCCTGGGCCGCGGTCGGAACCGCAACCAGTCCAGCCGCAAGTACAGCAGCCCAACGCAACATTTTCCTCCTATGGAACAAGCAGCACGGGGGACTGCTCAACCTTGACCGTGCGGTTTCTGATCGGCTCGCAAGTCCCATTCAAGTAACACACCTGCCGTACGTCGAACGACTTCTTCGGCAGCGTCACCTTGCGCGTTGTCTTGAGGTCCGCGTACAGCACGTACTGGCGCTCACCGGAGCGCTTCAGCGAACACACTGTGACCCGCTGGTCCGAACAGTCACCCCACTTCGCACCCACGAGCCAGTCCTGGATCGTGAAGAAGGCCTTGCCCGGTGCGATGGTCGTCCCCGTGAGTTCGTCGGTCGTGCTGATGCCCATCACGTGGGAGTCCCACGAGTACCAGAACACCTTGCTCACGTCGTAGCGCAGGCTGTCGATGTACGTGCGTGCCAGATAGGCCGACCCGACCTTCTTGCCGAACTTCTCCTGGGGATGGCCGTTGTCGCGTCGGTTGCCGTAGTTGACCTCGGTGTCCCAGATCGGGACCTTCGACAAGCCGAGCCCATCGACGACTTCCCGCGCCTGTTCAAGGCCGACAAGGCGGTTGACCGGTGTCCCGCCGCCGGGGCCCTTTGTGGTCCAGGGGTACAGGTGCACCGTGATCGCATCGAGTTTCACCTTGCGCTTCACGACGGCGCGCAGGTAGCGGTAGAAGAAGCTCTCCTTGGCGAACCGCTTGCTCTGGATCACCGTGCTGGAGGCACTGACGACGTCAGCCTTGGGGTCGATGGAGCGGATCTCCTCGGCGGCGATGTCGGTCAGCAGAGCCATGCGCTTCCAGTACTCCGGGCGTTCCGGGGCGAAGAAGGAGGCGAGGTTGGCCTCGTTCCAGATCTGGTAGCTCGTGATCCGGCCTTTGTAACGTGTGGCAACTTCACGGACCCAGTCGCGCCAGTAGCTCAGCTTCTTCGGCTCTGAGGCGGTGCCGCCGCCGTAGTAGTAGGTGTCGGGACGGATGAAGGACGCAGCCCATTCCGGGGTCGACCCGAGAACGTACATGATCTCCTCGGCGCCGGACGCCTCAGCGGTGCTGACCGCTGTGTCGAACCGTTCCCAGTCGAACTGGCCCTGCTTCTTCTCGACCTGGTCCCAGCGCACGCCGGAGTCCCAAAGGCGCACCCCGCCAAGCCGGCCCGGGAAGGTGTCGCCCGCGCTCAAGGACGCGACGTGCATGCCGAAAAGGTCCGCATCCACGACCGTCCATGGTGCTCTGGGGGGTGGGGTGATCGGTTTCGGGGCGGCAGCAGCCGGAGCCATCGGCAGTGCGACGGCGAGGGCCACAGCACCCAGGAGGATCTTGTTCATCAGTCACCGAACCCTACGGCAACCGTGCCGGGAGCGGTCACCGGGAACCTGGTGCTTGCGCGGTTTCCCTGCACGGTCCACTCCCCTTCCAGCGGTGTCGGTTCCGAGGGTCCCGTCACGTTGATCGTGAGGTCCACCGGATTGGTCGTCAACTGATATTCGACGCCTGCACGGTATTCCAGGTTCCCCTCACTACCGAAGGTACCCTCCGGCAATCGGTACGAGACCGTTACGTAGCTGCTCTCACCGGGGGCCATCCATCGGCCGATGCGGACCGCCTTGCGCCCATCGACGTCGGTGAACACCCGGTCGTCCAGTTTCTGCTCCCCAGGGTTGGTCACGAGCCTCACGTCGCTGGCATCCTCGGGCAGGAACACGATGTTCCAGTGGAAGGCCCAGCGAGTGGTGTAGCCGATCCGATCCTCAAGCGGGCTGCCTCCGTCGACCGGCGCGTTGTTGGTGACCTTCGCCGTCTGCAGAACCGACGCCGAGCCGTCTGCGGCCAGGGTCACGTCGTGGACAACCATCCGGGTCTGGAAGATGTCGACCTTCGAGGCGTTCTGGTTCTGCGTGTAGAACGCCACGCGATCGGGCGCCGGGTCGGGCTGGGCGCCGTCGGCCTGGGCCTCGCGCAGGACCTTCTCAACCCGGTCGTCGGACAGGTGCACGCGGATGTGGTGGCCCGGGGCGGTGCTGAAAATCGCCCGCCCGATGGTCAATGCCGTGTTGCCGTTCTGCATCCGGGCGAGCATCTCGTCGATCAACTGCTGGTTGACCTGGTGGCGTTGTTCCTGGGCCGCGGGATCCTCGTTGTACCCCTCGAAGAAGAGTTTGGTGACGAGGTTGTCGGCGTTGATCTCGCCATACAGCGGTGTCTGAATAGGGCCGGTGGCCCGGACCGCAGCGGCCAGTGCCACCGGGTCCAGTGAGATCACCCCGTCCACCGGTTGTTCGCCGTTGGCCACCCACGAGCGCATCATGTCCTCACCGGTGATCCGGTAGTCCTGGTGCAGGTTGGACCAGGCGAAGCCGTCGGTGGGGTTCTCGTCGGCGTAGTAGGGGCCGCGCGCTACCGGGTCCCAGGCCACGCTGGGGTTGCCCGGGAAGAAGTGGCTGCTCACGGCACCCTTGTCGACCACCTCGAGTTTGCCTTTGTCGAATTCAACGACGGCCGCGTTGAGGGCCGCGCCGCCGCCGGGGAACAACTCACCGGGGTTGTGGAAGACGACCAGGTACCGGGCCGGTTTCTGCTCGCCGAGCAACTCCGGCAGGTCGGGCAGGATGTCGTCGTAGATCGCCAGGCCCTTCTGGATACCGTCGATCTGGCCAGCCGCCTCGTCCACGTACTTGCTCAGCAAGGGTGAGATGTCCACGGGCATCTGCTGCAGTTCGGCCTCGGCGGCGTCGAGCTCGCCGGACAGTTGCCCGATCTGCGGTTCGATGTCACGCAGCGCCGCAATGTTGATCGTGCCGTCCTGGAAAGCGGCCTGCCCGGCGCCGTCACTTCCCGAAAGCCGCGCGTACAACGTGTTCGTGACCTCCGCGCCGTCGAGGACCTCCTGAGCGGCGTCCATGAAGACGTTCGCGCCGGTCATGTTGGTGTCGAAGTAGGGGATGACCTTGAAGGCCGCCAGCGGCGCGGTTGTGGTGGCCGCCTGGACGGCTTGGGTGCTGCTGCGCGCCTTCTCGATGGACGCGGCCGCTGCTTGGGGGTCGCCGGCGGCGATCTGGTCGGTCATCGCGGCCAACGCCGAGTTCGCCTGCTTGGCGTGCCACGCTGCCAGGGCCGCACTGAGCAGCAGCCAGAGGGCCAGGGCTCCCAGGACCAGCGCAACCCACGTGAACGGTCGCCGCCAGCGCGACCGCGCGGTGCTGGCTTCGCTCACGACGCTCCCTTTGGCCTCTCTTGGTAACGACGGCTGGTGCGTCGTGGCGGTTCCCCTGTTCCGCACTTCCGATGATACGGGGGCCCTCAGGGTCGGGCTTGTGCAAGCGGCGGTTGCCCCGGCCCGTGCCCCCACCCAGGCGCCGCCGGGCGGTTGGTTAGAGGTTGTGCTGTTGGTTAGCGTTTCCACGCGTTGTTTTGCTAACCAACAGCACAACCTCTAACCAGGAGCCCTGAGTGGCCATCCGCAGGCCCGTTGGCGGATGCGGGGTGCGCCATGATGACGTCGCCGTGGTCGTCCAGCACGATGGGGCGGGCTTCAGCGGGGCGGTTCAGCGCGGTGTGTGCCTGCTCGACGGGCAGACCCAAGTCGGTGATCCAGGGGGTCGGCCGGTACGGCTGAAGGATTCGTAGACCGCCTGCCGGACATCCTCGTCGTTCCTGGGTTCAGGATGCGCGCATCTCGTCACCCAAACCACAGGAAGGTCCGTATTCCACGACGTGCTTCTTGCGCCAGTCGGGTCCGGGGTTCTGTTTGTACCAGGAGTAGCTGACCTTCATGCGGAAGGTCTTGCCGGCGTCGCTTTCGCTGAACGGGAAGCGCCAGAGCATGTACAGGGAGCGGGTCTGGGCGTCGTTGGGGAACGTGGGTGACTGGTTGGTGTGGGTGCGGTCGACGCGCCAGCTGCCGTTGAAGCCCAAGTACTGGCGCTCGAAGCGCACCTTGAGGTAGTTGACCCCGATCTTGTTGGTTTTCCGGTTGCCTGCCCGCATGCCCAGCCAGCCGAGGCCGAACTTGCCACCTGATGTGACGCACTCGTTCTTGGCGATGGTCCACTGGTAGTCACCGTCGGCCCCGGCGTGGGCCGGAAGGACGGATAACCCGATCAGTGCGGGGAGTGCGACGGCGAGAGCCTTCTTGATCATCGTTTGATGTTACGGCCTGCGTGCGGCGCCGACATGGGCCGGATGACCGATTTGCCCACCCGAGCTTCAGGCGCTTTCGGGTCGAACCAGTCGTCCTCGATGACTGCCAGGATCCGCGGTACTCGCAGGTCGAGCACGCGAGCCTATGGGCGTCGCGACCAGCCGGATTCCGGCACCGTTCAAGGTGGTTCTGGGCAGCCACGGTGTCGGGGTGTAGGCCGCGATCCCTAGCGGGCGGCGCCCGGAGGCGGTCCAGGACTAGAGCGCACGAAAGTGGCCGGGAACCCCACCTTCAAGGGAGGAGTCCCCGGCCACTGCGGCCAGCGGTGACTACCGTGCGTCGTTGCTGTAGTTCTCGCGACTGCCGGACTTGGCCAGCCCACGACTGAGCATGTAGCCGATGGTCAGCAGCGTGACGAAGAACCACGCGGCCTGAGCGCCGAAGTCGCTGCCGTCGTCAGCCACGGCGGACGCAACCAGCACGGCGATGGCGGTGATCACATAAGCGAACAGCTCCGTGGTCTTGTGTGAGGCCTTCGTTTCGCCTGTTGAAGGCCGCACAGGCCGCAGTTCGTCGCGGTGTTCGGTTGTTGTCGGGTTCGTGCTGAGGGACATTCTGGTCTCCTTGTGTGGACTTCGATATGCCGCGCCTCGGATCTGCGCGCGGCGACGCCCCGATGGGGCCGTCACGAACTTGTGCCCTCGCATCCCCGCGTTAGACAGGGGGTAACGCACATCACATGTGGGGCATCAGGCGGGGTGAATCGCCCGGCGGAATCACGGCGCAGCAGCAGAACTGAGGCGAGCACACACGCGACTGGCAGCACCACGCCGAGGCCGAACCAGGCCGCGAACGACATGGACTCGTTGACCAGGTACTGGAAGTTCATGCCGAAGTACCCGGTCAGGAACGAGATGGGCAGGAAGATGATCGACACCAGTGTCAGCTGGTTGATGCGGTTGCCCTGCTCGGTACTGACCTGACCCTCGTAGTCCTGTATCGCGCTGCGGATGCCGGCCGCCACACTGCCCGCGCCTGCCGCACGTCGTGCGCGGGGAGTACGCGGCCGTACGGTCGCAGTCGGCGTGGCTCGCTACTGCCCGGCCGGGTCGCGTCCTTTTCGGGCGGCGGCAGCCCGGATCCACCGAAAGGGACTACCACACCCCTAAATGTGGATGATTCGGACCCGAGTACGTGCTTTTCGGGATGGTCAAGGCGCCCAGGACCTCCACCGTGGCGCGAAGCTGTTGGAGCTGAGCCAGTTGCTTGGGGTGGCCCGTCACGATGATCTGGCCGTCCAGCAGCCCGATCTGCGTCTGCAAGTCGGTGAGTTGCCGGTCCACGCTGTCGAGGATGAGTTGCATGAGGATGCCCGGAACCGGACCCGGGGCCATGAATAGCGCCTCAGCGCGAGGTGCGATGTCGTGCAAGGCGCGTTCCATGGCTTCGTCACCCCCACGCCGGATCGTCACGAAGCAGCCACTGTTCCAGACGCAGTGGACCAGCACGGGTGGGTCCTGCTCGTCGTCTGAGCTCTGGTGCGGCGAAGGTACTGCCCAGCATGTTCTCCCCGAACTCCTGGAACATCCCGCTGGAGTAGGTGCGGGTGGTGTACGCGGCCACGATCTCGGTGAAGCCCATCTGCTTGAGCAGGGCCACCACCGCTGGGTCGTCGCCGGCGGTCACGACGTCGATCCATGAATACGGTGTGGCCGACGATAGGACCTGGGCGTCCGCAGAACTGTACGGACGCACGGACTTACCGTCGAAGATGGTGGCTTTCATTGACGGATCCGGCACGCGGGCATGGGCACAGGGTAGCGGCGTTCCACATCCTGACAGGGCATCCCGAAGGGCCGCGCTAGTGCGACATCGCGACGGTGGACTCATGGTTGAAGCTGGCTCAGGCGATGCGGCAGTGATCGCCGGGTGAATCGAGGTCCATACCCGACCTGTAGGGAAAGTGGGTCCGGGGATCGGAGGGTTCCCGGCTTGGTGCACCGTGATCAGAAAAGCTCGGCGTCACATCGACAGGCAGCGGCTTGAGGCAAGGCGACGGCCTTGCCTCACCCGAGACTCAGTGGGTCACCCAAACCACAGGAAGGTCCGTATTCCACGACGTGCTTCTTGCGCCAGTCGGGTCCGGGGTTCTGTTTGTACCAGGAGTAGCTGACCTTCATGCGGAAGGTCTTGCCGGCGTCGCTTTCGCTGAACGGGAAGCGCCAGAGCATGTACAGGGAGCGGGTCTGGGCGTCGTTGGGGAACGTGGGTGACTGGTTGGTGTGGGTGCGGTCGACGCGCCAGCTGCCGTTGAAGCCCAAGTACTGGCGCTCGAAGCGCACCTTGAGGTAGTTGACCCCGATCTTGTTGGTTTTCCGGTTGCCTGCCCGCATGCCCAGCCAGCCGAGGCCGAACTTGCCACCTGATGTGACGCACTCGTTCTTGGCGATGGTCCACTGGTAGTCACCGTCGGCCCCGGCGTGGGCCGGAAGGACGGATAACCCGATCAGTGCGGGGAGTGCGACGGCGAGAGCCTTCTTGATCATCGTTTGATGTTACGGCCTGCGTGCGGCGCCGACATGGGCCGGATGACCGACCCCAGAAACACGAAAACCCCTCCAAGGAGGGGCTTCGCAACTACCTGGTGCGCGAGGGGGGAGTTGAACCCCCACGCCCTTGCGGGCACACGGACCTGAACCGTGCGCGTCTGCCTATTCCGCCACCCGCGCGCTTCCCCAAGGGTACATCAGGGGTCCGGGGTGAAGTTGATGTGCATCCGCAGCGGCTCAAGGGGCAGAACCTGCGGTTCCTCAGCCAGAACCTCCGACAGATCGCCGATCAAACCGGCGAAGGGCGCCGACGACCGGTGTTTGTCCTGCCCGTCCGGACCGGCGAACCATTCGAAGAGCCACACCGCGTTGATCTCCTGGGGATCCAGGCACATGACGAACGCCTCGGTCTGTGGCTCGGCCTCGAGCAACTCGTCTGCGTATCGGTGCAGGGCGTCGAGAAGGGCGGGTCTGCGGCCTGGCTGGGCGAGCAGTCGGACCATGAGCCCCTGACGGCCAGGAAGCAGGTCCTGCAGCGGTTGGCTCACGAATCGCAGCGTATCGCCGGCGGTCGGCAAACGGCTACAGCTCGTTGGCGGCTGGCCCGTGCCACAGGTCGGCTGGGCTGTACACGCGCACGGGGCCCTTCTTGTTCGGCAGGCTGTAGCGGCCGTTCGGCTTCGACTGTGTCGTCGCGATCGTCTTCCAGTCGTTACCCGCCCTGCGCTGCAGCTGAACCTCGCTCGCAGCCTTGCTCGGGCTCACCACTCCGGTGATCCGCCCGCCGCGCTTGGCGCTGACCGAGGTATTGACCCACTGGGACTCCTGCGGGCTCGCAGCGTTCCAGAAACCCGGTGCCAGCAACGTGAACTGGTAGTGGAAGGACCACCGCATGTCGCGCACGGTGAAGGTGTCCGGACCGTCCGAAGTGGGCACGAACCGGCGCACGCTCTCGGCGCCGCCGCCTTGCCTGGTGGTCAATTGCAGGGGCCAGCCACCGATCCAGCCGAAGATGGGCAGCCTCAGGCCGACCTGCAGTTTCTGGGTGCTGTTGCGGGGAACCGACCGTGAGCCGGTCAGGGTCCAGTTGGCCGGACGCAGGGTTGCGATGGCGCGCGAAGTGCCACTGGCCCCGAAGACGAAGACGGCGAATCCATACCGCGCTTTCGGGCTCTTGTTGGGCACATCCACGGTGATCGGTTCCCAGTTGCCTGTGCCCTCGGCGACCTTGACGCCCGAGTTCGGTGTGGCAGGGGCTTTCTTGCCCTTCTTGAACCGCACGACGTAGCTGGTTCCACCAGCTGGGGTGAAGGTCAGGCGGGCGACACCCTCGCCCGGGCTCGTGGCGGCGATGTCGCGGGGCATTCCGGGGGCCCTGCCGGCGCCCATCTGCTGCAGAAGCGCGGCTGGGTCGACAAGTCCGGCCCCGGTCTCCGGGTCCCGGCCCTCGGGACCAAGGTCCCGTGCGGTCGCGATGATCTGTTCCAGCAGCGGCTCGCCGCCGGAACCGGGGGAGTAACTCATGGCCAAGGCGGCGATGGCACTCACGTAGGCCGTCGACATCGAGGTGCCCGAGGTCCAGGTGTACTTCGGGCCGTTGTAGGTCGACAGGATGCCCTGACCAGGTGCCACCACGTCGATGTGCGAGCCACGGTTGGAGAAGGAGGCAGCCTTGTTGTCGAAGTCGGTGGCGCCGACCCCGAGCACCCCCGGGTACCCGGCCGGGTACATCTCGAGGCGGGCACCCTCGTTGCCACCGGCCGCGACCAGAGTCACACCGGCGCCGCGGGCGTAGTCGATCGCCTCGGCCTCCACCCGGTTGCTGCTGTCGGCACCGAACGACATGTTGATCACGTCCGCGCCGTTGTCAACCGCCCAGATGATGCCGCGGGCGATGTCGTCGGAGTCACCGACACCTTCGGAGTCGAGGACCTTGACCGGCAGGATGCGGGCACCCGGGGCAAGCCCGGCGATCCCGGCACCATTGGTCTTGCCCACAATCATCCCGGCCAGGAATGTGCCGTGGCCGTTGTTGTCCGCGCGGGCACCGGCCTTGTTCGTGATCGCGTTGTAACCCTTGGCGACCTTGCCCTTGAGATCCGGGTGGGAGGCTTTGACGCCGGTGTCGAGGATGGCCACGGTGACCCGCGCCCCGGTGGTGCGCTGCCACAGGTCCTCGGCCTGCAACCGGCTCAGACCCCACTGGAGGTCGCGGCCGGCGTCGTCGGCGGGCAGGGCCATGGCGTAACGGTGCGAGGGGGTGTCGATGGCCAGAACGGTGTCGCCGGCGGTTTCTGCCTCAAGGGCGGCCGGGTCGGTGGCGGTGGCCACTTCCAGCGAGCCGTCATCGGTGCGTACCACCGCGGACACGGACTCGGACGGTGGCAATTCGGTGGGTATCTCCGGCCCGAGGGTCGGAACTTCGGGAGCCACCTCCACACCGGGGTCAGCGGGCAGACTGTCCTGGGAGAGGGCAGGGCTCAGCGGCGCGAGCAGCAGCGCAGCGGCGATGAGGCCCGCGGCGACCTTGCGGTGTGACACTGGCGCACCTTTCCTCTCCACTCACCATAAGACGTTGTTGCCCCCTTGGCCGGTTCCGCCCATGTGGGTAACGGTGGGGCATCTGGCGATTCTGCGACCCACCAGTCAGTATCGGAGTATGCCCGAGTTGCCGGAGGTCCAGGCTCTGGCCGACACGATCGCCCGGCAGTTCACCGGCCAATGGATCGCCAAGGCCGAACTCGGGAGTCTGTCGGCGCTCAAGACCTACGACCCCCCGCTGGCCGCATTGGCCGACGCCACGCTGCTCGGCACGGACCGACGGGGCAAGTTCTTGATCCTCAACCTGGCCACCGCCGACGGTGAATCGATGCAAATGGTGCTGCACCTCTCGCGTGCAGGATGGATCCACTGGCGGCAGTCCAAGACCCTCGCGCCGCTGCGCCCGGGTAAGAACCCCGTGGCGCTGCGCTTGACCTGGCGCGATGAAGCTGGGGACACGACCGTGCTCGACGTCACCGAGGCAGGGACCCAGAAACGCTTGGCGTTGTACCTGGTCGTTGACCTCGCGGATGTCGAAGGGATAGGACGGCTGGGGCCCGACGCCGGCGCGATCAGTCGCGAGGATTTCGGCCAGCTCCTCGCGGGCTCGGGAAAGCGTCAACTGAAGACGCTATTGCGCGAGCAGTCGGTGATCAGCGGGATCGGCAACGCGTATAGCGACGAGATCCTGCATGCGGCCAAGTTGTCACCGTACGCGGGCGCGGACTCACTCACAGGCGTACAGATCGATGCCTTGCACTCGGCGATGGTCGAGACGCTGCACGAAGCCACCGAACGCGCGCGGGGGGCAGCGCTGGGCCAGATCAAGACCGAGAAACGCTCCGGGCTGCGGGTGCACAACCGGACCGGCGAGCCGTGCGATGTCTGCGGGAACCCCATCGCGCAGGTGCGGTTGTCGGATAGCTCGTTCCAGTACTGTCCAACCTGCCAGACGGGCGGCAAGCCGCTGGCCGATCGAAGAATGTCGAGGCTGCTGAAGTGAATGGACTCGTCGAGGTTGTCGGCGTTGAGCATGTGATCAGCGACCCGGGCTTGCGCGCGGGCTACGAGACCGACTGGACCGGTCGGTTCAGCGGTGAGTGCGAGGCAGTGGTCCGCCCTGGTGACACCGCGCAGGTCGCGGCTGTGCTGGCCTGGGCGCAGGCCAACGGCCGCGCCGTGCACGTGCAAGGCGGCAACACCGGGCTGGTCGGGGGATCGGTCCCAGCGACCGACCCGCGCCCGGTGGTGATCCTTTCGACCGCACGCCTGGTGCACCCGAAAGAGGTCGTGGGTCACAGCGCAATAGTGGGCGCCGGGGTCACTCTCGGTGACGTCCAGCGTCTGGCCGCCGACCACGGGCTTGTGTACGGGGTGGATCTGGCAGCGCGCGACTCGGCAACCATCGGCGGGACGGTCGCCACCAACGCGGGTGGAATCAGGGTGTGCCACTACGGGATGACCCGCTCGCAGGTGCAGGGCATCGAGGCGGTCCTCGTCGACGGGACGGTCATCGCCCGCATGGGTGGATTGGCCAAGGACAACACCGGGTTCGACCTCGCCGGGCTGCTGACCGGAAGTGAGGGGACGCTGGCCGTCATCACCGCCGTGCGCGTCAAGCTGCACGACCGGGCAGCCGAGTCGGTGGTGGCGGTCTTCGGGGTCGATTCCCTGGCCGAGGCCCTCCGGTACGCAGAGGCCCAAGGCCCGGGTCTGCAGGCCGCCGAGGTGGTCGACAGGGCCGCGTGGGCAGCTGCCGGTGGCCCCGACCTCGGGGAGCACCCCTGGGCGCTGCTGCTCGAGTCCGACATGGAGACCGCTGAGTTGCCCGACGACTCGCTGGTGGCCACCGAGGGCCCGGACAGGGCGCGGTTGTGGCACTTCCGGGAGTCCCAGGCCGAGGTCGCCGGTAAGGCCGGGGTGAAGCAGAAGGTCGATGTGTCCTTGCCGTTGGACAGGCTCGATGAGTTCACCGACGCCGTGTGGGCTGCCCATCCGTGCTCGATCTTCGGGCACGTGGCAGACGGGTCGTTGCATGTGGAGTTGTTCGACCTCGGCGAGGATGACGTCCTGGATCGGGTCGTCGAACTGGGCGGGGCCGTTTCGGCCGAGCACGGCGTGGGTCGGGTCAAGACCAGAGCAGTCGTCAACGACAGGGGCGAGGCCACCATGGCGGCGATGCGCGCTTTGAAGGATGCCTGGGATCCGGGGGCCATCCTGAACCCGGGTGTCGTGTTCGACGCGGAACGCTGATGCCGATCTGGCCCGATGTGCGGCTGCCCCGGCAACCCCCACCAGCACCGAGGGTGATCGCCCATCGCGGCTCTTCCAAGGAGCACCCTGAGCACACGCTGGCCGCCTATCGAAAGGCCATCGAACAGGGCGCGGACATGCTGGAGTGCGATGTGCGGCTCACCGCGGACGGCCACCTGGTGTGCGTCCACGACCGGCGCATCGACCGCACCTCCGACGGCCGTGGAGTGGTGTCCGCCAAAACGCTGACCCAGTTGAAGCGCAACGACTTCGGCCACGGCGACGACCGTGCTGAAGTGCTGCTCCTGGAGGACCTGGTCAGGCTGGCCGTTGAAGCGCCGCAACCGGTAGGACTGGCCATCGAGACCAAGCACCCCACCCGGTACGCGGGTCTGGTCGAGCAAAGGGTCGTGGAGGTTGTGCGGGACTTCGGCCTATTGCGCTCGCGCTACGAGCCTGTCGGGAACGTGTTCCTGATGTCCTTCTCCGAACTCGCCCTGCGCCGCTGGCGGGAGTTGGCTCCTGGGATGCCGGCGGTGTTCCTGATGGAGCGGGTTCCGTTGCGCTGCCGCAAGGGCTGGCTGCCGTTCGCCGCCGACGTCGCAGGGCCGTCCATCGAGATCGTGCGCGCCTACCCGGAGTACGTCAGGCGGGTGCATCGCGCCGGAGGCCAGGTGTTCGTGTGGACCGTGGACACCGCCGAGGACCTCGAACTGTGCCGCCGGATCGGGGTGGATGCGGTGGTCACCAACCGGCCGGCCTTCATCAGGGGACTCCTGGATTGATCCGCCGTTCGGGTGCAAACCGAATTTCGCGACGAGCGGAGAGGAACGGCGGATTCCGCGTCGCACGGGATCGATTCGCTGCGGTATCCGCCGGTTGCTTAGCCCCATGCCTTCGGATTCGGCGTGTGACAGTCGACACAGAGGGCCCCCTCGCCTTGAGCCCACCGCAGGGTCATGCTAAGTTTTGAACTGTTCGGACGTCGCTGTCTCCCCCGTCGGTGGCGTCCGAACCCTTTTTTTGTCCATCGTCATCAAGGCTTCTGCTCGGGCCTGGTCGAGGACTTCCCGCAACGGGATTTCCAGGGCCCTTGAGGCAGCTTGAGCGTCACGCAATTCCGGTTGGACGTTGACTACCTCGCCGACCAGGATCCCGCGTTTGACCGAGACGGTCTGGCCTTGAACATCCACGTCTACGTGGTCACGATCCAGAACCGTGCGATGCACCGGCGTTTGACGCACTCCGAGAGTGGTTGTGTGGCGGAACAGGGTTTCGCTCACGGCGTCGACGAGGTGGGGTGGCACAACCGCACTGAGGGTCACGCCGGGCCGGCCTTGCTTCATGATCACCGGTGTCAGCCATGTCTCCAGCGCGCCTGCGTCCTTGACCACCTCGAGAACGTCCGGGTACACCCTCGGGTCCAGGTCGTCGATCGTGGTCTCGACCATCACCACCCCCACGGGCTGCGCGCTGGGCGACCCAGCGAGGATGCGCAACACGTTGGGCTGACCAGGCGTCTCGCGCCCGCCGGCACCGACGCCGCTGCGGTCGACGGCCATTGCCGGCTGCGGACCCCACTCGTCGGCCAGGAACCGCAGCAACGCGGCGCCGGTGGGGGTGCAGGCTTCATGTGCGACGGGTCCTGCGAAGGTGGGCACCCCTTGCAGTAGGCGGGTCACGGCGGGGCCGGGGACGCTCAGCCGGCCGTGGGAGGTGTCGGTCCAACCGGAGCCGACGCACACCGGCGACACAACGATCCGTGCAGGTGCGAGGGCGGCGTGCAGGGTGGTCGCGGCGACGATGTCGGCTATCGCATCGAGGGCACCCACCTCGTGGAAGTGGATGTCGGCCACGGGGACCCCGTGCACCTGCGCCTCGGCTGTGGCCAGGGACTCGAACACGGCGTAAGCGCCCGGCTGGTCGGCCAACGCCGGCGCGATGTCCGCCCAACGGCGGTGGGCGCTGTGGTCGTCGCATTGGACCCGCGCCCGCGTGCACGCCAAGCCGCCGCGGTCGGCGGGCTCCACAGTGAGGGTCACGGCTTCTGACGCCCCGAGCCGTTCCAGCACCTCATCGACCGCGGCCTGGGCCTTGGCGAGGTTCTGCGGTTCAAGGCCCAGCAGAGCGCCCAGCAGCATGTCCCCGCTGGCGCCGGCAGAGGCGTCGATCCACCAGACGGTCACGTCAGCCGGCGTTCCGCGCGATGCGGGCAGCGTGCACGGCGGCGCCGAACCCGTTGTCGATATTGACCACCACGACGCCCGGCGCGCACGAGTTGAGCATGGCCAGCAGCGCGGCGATCCCCCCGAATGAAGCGCCGTAGCCCACGGAGGTCGGGACTGCCACGACGGGTACTCCGGTGAGGCCACCGACGACGCTGGGCAGCGCGCCCTCCATGCCCGCCACCACGATGAGCGCGTCGACGGATTGCAGCTGCTCGCGCACGGCCAGCAGCCGATGGATGCCGGCCACCCCCACGTCGGAGATGGTGGCAGCGCTGGTGCCGAAGACCCGCGCGGTGGTGGCTGCCTCAGTGGCCACCGGCAGGTCGGAGGTTCCGGCGCACACCACCAGCACGCTGCCCTTGGCCGCAGGCAGGGGTCCCAGGACGGCTGTGCGGCCCACCGGGTCAAGAGTGCACCCGGGCAGTTGGCTGTCCAGCGCCTGGGCGCAGGCGTCGTCGACGCGGGTGGCCAGTACCGCGCGGTCGGGATGGGCTTCGTGCAGGGTGTGCATGATGTGCACAGTCTGCTCGGGTGTCTTGCCTTGCGCGAAGACCACTTCCGGGTCCCCGGTGCGGTGGGCGCGATGGGTGTCGACCTTGGCGAACCCGAGATCGACCAGAGGATCGTGCATGCCGCGACCCTACCCCGCAGCGAAACTCCCGTACCCGCCGAAGTGGGCGAGCAATAGGCTCGTGCCGTGACCGGAATCGGATACCTCGGCCCGGAGGGGACGTTCTCCCAGGCCGCGCTTTTGCAGTTGCTCGATTCGCTCGGGGAGCACCCGCCCACACAGGCCTTTGGATCGGTGACCTCCGCGTTGCAGGCGGTGCGAGACCGGCAGGCCTCGGCCGCGCTGGTTCCCATCGAGAACTCGGTGGAAGGCTCTGTGCCTGCGACCCTCGACGAACTGGCCAGTGGGGATCCGTTGATGATCGCCGCTGAGACCGCTCTTCCGGTCCAGTTCCACCTGTGGGTCCGCCCCGGTGTGGCCCTGGCAGATATCTCGCGCGTCACGACCCACCCGCACGCACAAGCCCAATGCCGCGGTTGGCTGCATCAGAACCTGGGCCACGCCGAGGTGATCCCTGCCATGTCGACGGCCTCGGCGGCAGCCGCCGTGGCTCACGAGGACCTGTTCGACGCCGCGATCGCCGCGCCCTGGGCAGGGGGCCCCTTGGGCTTGGACGCGATTGCCACCGACATCGCCGACAACCCCGACGCGATGACCCGGTTCGTGCTCGTCGCGCCGCACGGTCAACCTCCCGACCCGACCGGCGCCGACAAGACCACGCTGGTGCTGTTCATGCGCCAAGACCACCCCGGAGCGCTACTGGAGATCCTCACGGAGTTCTCGGTGCGTGGGGTCAACCTCACGCGCATCGAGTCGCGGCCCACGAAGAAGGTGATGGGCGACTACTTCTTCACCGTCGACTGCGAGGGCCATGTCAGCGACGCTCGCGTGGGCGAGGCCCTCGCAGGGTTGCACCGCCTGTGCGCCGACGTACGGTTCCTGGGCTCCTACGCCCGCCACGACGGTCGGGCTCCGGTTATTCACCCCGGCACCGACAATGAGGCTTTCGCGCAGTCGGCGGCATGGTTGGGCAGTATTCGCGGTCTGTGAAGCCCGGTGCCTCATCTGGCTTCGGTGACTGTTGCTCAATTCCAGTTCGGGTGGCGAGTCGAACGGGGCCGTCGGCGTCCCTTTCTGGTTGATCAAGAGGGAGCGCCAACCAGATCGGTACGCAGATCAGCCTCGCCCACCACGCACAGGTGGGGCCCCGCGCCGGAAAACCGGCCGCCAACAGACCCCCGCTTTTTAGGTGTGACAAGGCACCGGCCACTGCAAAAGGGCCGCCGCAACTTGTGCGACGGCCCTTTTGCTCAGGGTCTATCAGGTGTGGATGATGCGACCGGCGCCGGCGAAGCGACCCCTCCAGTAGGCGTTGTTCACGCTGTCGATCCGCACATCGGTGCGCGGGTTCGTGGCGTGGATCATCTTGCCCTTGCCGATGTACATCGACACGTGCTGGGAGCCGTTGGACCCGTAGAAGAGCAGGTCGCCGGGCTTGAGGTTGCTCTTGCTGACGCGGCGGGCCTTGTTCATCTGGGCGCCGGAGTAGTGCGGCAGGTACTTGCCAGTGGCCTTCTTGTAGACGTACTGGGTGAACCCGGAGCAGTCGAAGCTGTTCGGTCCGGCTGCGCCTGCGACGTACTGCTTGCCGCGCTTGTTCAGAGCCACGCGCACCAGGGTGGAACGCTGGCGGTCGGCGCGTTGCCTGGCCTTCTGACGCTTCGCGCGCTGCTTCTGTGCCTTGATCTTCTTCTTCTGGGCTTTGGTCTTCACCGCAGTCTGGGCCGCGGGGGCAGCAGTCTCGGCGGGAATCGGGTTCGTGGTCACGGGGGCGGCCTGAGCCGACGTCGCCGTCAGCAGGGGTAGGCCACCGAGCAGTACGGCACTGGCGGTCATGGCCGCGGCCGTGCGGATACGGGGCGTTTGCGCAGAGCGCATTACTATCTCTCCTTCTCATGCCGCCTACCGGGTTAGCTGTCGGACTCGGGCAGAGAAGTGCCCTACCGCTTTCGCGGATTCGCCCCAATTGCAGGTGGGTCCCCGGTGCGTCGCGTGACGCTTCGGCGGGGGTCTGGTCGTCGGACTCTCCGACGGGTTTTCCAGACCCGACGTATCGAAGGTACCCCCGATTCGGGGTAGGCAAAACCCTCTGTGAACGAAGTCACGCGGGTGTGAAATGGGTCACGTCACGTCGAAAGTACCGGCAACCAGATCCTCGAGCAGAATGGCCAATCCGTCGTCATCGGGGCCTGGCAGTACTCGATCAGTCAGTGTCTTCAGCCACGGATGGCCGGTTTCGACAGTCACGGGGATGTCGGCCCACTGCAGAAGCGCCATGTCGTTGGGCATGTCACCCACGGCGATCCGGGTGTGGCCGGGGAAGAACCGTTCGCGCACCTTCTCCACAGCATTCGCCTTGGTGATCCCGGCGGGGCCCATCTCGATGAGCAGCCGGCCGGTGGCTGAATGTGTCGGTTCAACCAGATGACCGACCACAGCGCTCACCTGCTGCAGCAACGAGTCGGCGTCCTCTTCGCCCAGATCCGGGGCGGCGGCCAGCACTTTGAGAACACGACCGTTCCACTGCTCCTTGTGGAAGATGAACTCGACCTCATTGGCCCGAAGCAACGCGTACAACTGCTCGACCACCGGCGCGGGGATCTCCTGGATGTCCAGCATCTGGTCCCCCTGCAAGGTCAGGGCCCCGTTGGCGCAAACGGTGATCGGCTGGAAGCCGGTGGTCTCGTAGACCTCCGGGAGCCAACGCGGAGGCCGACCGGTGGCGTAAACAACTTCAACCCCGGCGGCTGCAGCGTCCTGCAACGCCTGTCGGGTGCGTTGCGAAACGCTGAAGTCGTCGCGCAGCAGCGTGCCGTCAAGGTCCGTGGCGACCAGGTACGCCATCAGACGGGTGTGAGGTGGGTTCGGCCCCCCAGGAACGGACGCAGCGCCTCCGGGATCCACACCGAGCCGTCTGCCTGCTGGTGGTTCTCCAGCAGCGCCACGATGGTGCGCGTGATGGCCGTCAACGTACCGTTCAAGGTCGCCACCGGCTGGGTGCCTTTGCCGTCGCGTGTGCGGATCCGCAGGCGCCGGGACTGGAAGGTCGTGCAGTTGGAAGTGGAGGTCAACTCGCGGTAGCGCTGCTGGCTGGGGATCCAGGCTTCGCAGTCGAACTTGCGCGCAGCACTTGCGCCGAGGTCACCGGTGGCCACATCGATGACACGGAAGGGGATCTGCAGGGATTCCAGGAAGGCAGTCTCGCAGCTGAGCAGTCGCCGGTGCTCCTCGTCGGCCTGGTCCGGCGCGCAGAATGAGAACATCTCGACCTTGTCGAACCAATGGACCCGGAAGATGCCGCGGGTGTCCTTGCCGTGCGAGCCGGCCTCACGGCGGAAACACGGGGAGAACCCGGCGTAGCGAAGCGGCAGCTCGTCGAGGATCTCGTCACTGTGGTAGGCGGCCAGCGGTACCTCCGCGGTCCCGACGAGGTACATGTCGTCGTCAGGCAGGTGGTACACGTTCTCGGCGGCCTGACCCAGGAAACCGGTTCCGGCCATGGCTGGGGCCCGAACCAGCGCGGGGGGGATCATCGGGGTGAAGCCATTGGCCTGGGCCTGGGCCATCGCCAGGTTCACCAGCGCAAGTTCGAGCAATGCACCCTGACCGGTGAGGTAGTAGAAGCGCGAACCCGAGACCTTGGCGCCACGGGCGACGTCGATGGCCCCGAGCATCTCTCCGATCTCCAGATGATCACGGACGGCAAAACCTTCGGCAGCGAAGTCCCGGATCCTGCCGCGCTTGTCGACGACGCTGAAGTCCTCCTCGCCACCGACCGGCGCCGACAGGTCCACGAGGTTGGACAGGGACATCACTGCTGCCTCAAGGGCCTCTTGGCTGGTGCGGACCTCGGCCTCGGCCAGTTTGACCCGGGCCGAGAGTTCCTTGGTCGCGGCCAGAAGCGCCGGTCGTGTTGTGGCGTCGGCTGCTGCCACTTGCCGCCCGAGATCCTTCTGTTCGGCGCGCATTCGTTCGAAGTCGGTGAGCGCCTGGCGGTGGGCGGTGTCGGCGGCAACCGCCACGTCCACCAGTCCCGGGTCTTCGCGTCGTCGGGTCTGGGACTCGCGGACGCGGTCGGGATCTGAGCGCAGGTCGTGGAGGTCGATCACGCTACGAGGGTAGCGGGGCACAGAGGTGTGGGTTCGGCGCGCGGGATTAGGCAGGCACGTTGCGGGTAATTGAACGGTGTGGAAGCACCGTCGCCAAGGGGCCCGATCAGTGGGTGGGTCACCCGCACCCTTAAGGGTGAAAGCGCAAGTCCCCCGCCTCTGCCAGCCGGGGACGTGATCGCCGACGTCGATGTGCAGTTGGCCCTGTGGACCATCTACGAGCTCTCCTACCGCGGATTCGACGCGGTGCCCGACGAGTTCGAGTGGGACACCGGCCTGATCGCTCTTCGCTGCGAGCTGGAGCGGCTTCTGGAGGCCCAACTGCGCGAAGTTGCGAGCGCGACTGTAGACCCCATTGGCGACCACGGCGATGTCGGGCAGCAGCTGCTCGATCTGGCAGCCTCCGGCGATGGCCCGAGTATCGCGTTGTTCCTGCAGCGGCGGGCGACGGCCGAACAGATGCGTGACTACCTCCGCGAACGCAGCATCGTGCAACTGAAGGAGTCGGACCCCCACTCGTTCGTCCTGGGACGCCTGGAAGGGGCCGCAAAAGTGGCTCTCGCGGAGTTGCAGTACGACGAGTACGGAGGCGGCCGCACCGAGCGACTGCATGCGTCGATGTATGCCGACGCGTTGGACGCGGCGGGTCTGGATAGCCGCTATGGCGCCTACATCGATCGAGTCTCTGCTGCGACTTTGGCCAGTGCCAACGTCATGTCCATGTTCGCCTTCAACAGGAGGTTGCGCGGCGCCGCGATGGGTCATCTGGCGGTGTTCGAGGCCACAAGTTCGGTCCCGTGTCGGCGGATCGCCACAGGCCTGCAACGACTTGGCATGCCCGATCGTGCCGCTGCGTACTTCCATGAGCATGTGGAAGCCGACGCGGTCCACGAGCACCTGGCTGCCCACGACATCTGTGCGGCGATGGTGCGCACCGAGCCGGGCTTGCGCGAGGACGTTCTGTTCGGTGGTGCGGCCTGTCTGCATATGGATGCCCTTACTGCAATGAGTTTCATGCAGCGATGGTCCGAGGACTTGCGGGAGGTGTCGTGAGCTCGCAGGTGACGGTCCGGCTCTGCCCGGGAGGCCCGCTTCTGGTGCGGGGTGCTGACTCGGTGACAGACGACCAGGGCGATGAACACCCGGTCACCCGTCCGGTGGTCGCGGTCTGCGGGTGTGGGAAGTCCGCTCGCAAACCGTGGTGCGACGCCACCCACAAAGCGATCCCGAAGCCGTCATGACTCTGGTGGAATTCGGCGGGCTGCGCATCGCCTACGATGACCGGTTGCTGACCCCTCGAACCTGGACGCAGGAGCAGTCCCGGTGGGCGCGGGACCTTGCGGCGACTGTGCCCGACGGGGATGTCCTCGAGTTGTGTGCGGGGGCCGGTCAGATCGGTCTGCTGGCAGTACGCGACTGCCCGCGCCGACTGGTCACCGTGGATCTCAATCCGGTGGCTGCCGCGTACATCGCGCACAACGGCGTGGAGGCTGGCATCGCTGATCGCCTCGAAATCCGCACCGGCCGCATCCGCAACATGCTCAAGCCGGGGGAGTCGTTCCCGCTGATCATCGCCGACCCACCGTGGGTGTCCCGCGCAGCCACCAGCAGCTTCCCGGCCGATCCGCGGGTGGCGATCGACGGGGGCATCGACGGCCTGGCCGTCGTCCGGGAGTGCGTGGCGGCGATCGTCGAGCACTTGGCACCCGGTGGGGTCGCGCTGCTGCAGTTGGCACCCGGGGACGAGCAGGCGGACGCCGTGGCCTCCTGGCTCGAGTCGACCAGGCTGCGCGCTGTCGAAAGGCGGCTGTTCGAGCGTGGGACGCTGTTGCGCATTGACGCTTGAGCCGCCGCCGAAACCCGGTGCTACAGATAGGGCCCTGTGTGGGGACCCGGGATGTGGTCGCCGCTCTCTGAGCCCTCGATGGCTTGGCGGCGCATCTGCTCCAACTGGGCGCGGGCTGCCATCTGCTGGGCGAACAGCGCGGTCTGGATCCCGTGGAAGAGGCCTTCGAGCCAACCCACGAGTTGCGCTTGGGCGATGCGCAGTTCAGCCTCGCTGGGCACGCCGTCCTCGGTGAAGGGCAGCGACAGGCGTTCGAGTTCCTCGATCAACTCCGGCGCCAGGCCGTCCTCGAGTTCCTTGATGGACGTCGCGTGGATCTGCTTGAGGCGTTGGCGTGCTGCCTCGTCCAGGGGGGCGCTCTTCACCTCGTCCAGCAGTTGCTTGATCATGCTGCCGATGCGCATCACCTTGGCGGGCTGCTCGACGAGCCCAGCCACATTGGCGCTGTCTTCGTCGGCTTCGACGACCACGACCTGCGGCTGGTCGCTGGATTCCTCAATCACCGGAGAACTCCGACTTGTGTGGGGTCTTGTGCTGTCTGATGGTCACAATCCTGTCGCCTTTCTGCAGGACGCGCAGCGACTCGGTGTCGAATCGGTAGATACGATCCCCGCGCTGCACTGCCAGCAGCATCTCCCCGGAGTTGGCGAGTTGATCCGGGGAGAGCCCGAGTTCGGCCCGGCCGACCTCTCGCTCGCGTACCTCCAGACCCTCCGAAGGATCCAGGAGGTCCTCCATCAGCTCCCCGGCGATCGGATGGACCAGCTGCATGCCGAGCAGACGACCTGCGGCCTCGGCGGTGGTGATGACCTGATCCGCGCCGGACTGTTTTAGCACGTTCGCGCTGGCCTGCTCGCGCGCGGCGGCCACCAACTTGGTCCCCTTGCCGGCGAGCTTGCGCACGGCCAGGGTGACCAGGACCGCCACGTCGTCGTTGTCCACCGCCACGATCACCTTGCCTGCGGTGGGCACGTCCGCGTGGGTCAGCACCTCCTCGCGGCGTGCGTCGCCGAGGATGCCGGCCACACCCGGGTACTCGTCCGAGGTGGGATCCGACGGGTCCTTGCGGGACGGCCGCGTTGCGTCCTCGACCGCGCCCGCCTCGTTGGCGATCACCACGATGTTCTCCGGGTCGATCTCGTTGTCCAGCAGCATGCGGACCGCAGACCGGCCCTTCACGCCGTAGCCGATGACGACGATGTGGTCCTTCAATTTCTTCCTCCAACGTCGTTCCCGGAACTCGTCGCGGGTGCGGGCGGTGAGCACTTCCAGTGTCGTACCAACCAGGACGATCAGGAAGATGACCCGAAGTGGGGTGATCAGGAAGATGTTGACCAAGCGGGCCTGATCGGTGGCCGGGGTGATGTCTCCGTAGCCGGTGGTCGACAGGGAGACAGTTGCGAAGTACAAAGCATCCACGAAGTCCACGGGGGTGCCGGTGTTGTCCTGATACTGAGCACGCTGGACGTAGACCAGCATGGTCGTGGCCATGATCGCGAAGAAGGCGATCCCAACCCGGACCAGCACACTTGCCGTGGGGCTCCAGCTGTAGATGGGAAGCAGAAGCCGGCCGCCGAGGCCTGAGTCGTCCCTGCGCTGGCTCACGCAGCGCAACCTACCAGCACCAGGTGTGAACCGGCGGGGCACTTGACCGACGACCGAACTTGACACTAGCGTCAAGTTCATGGCTGTCCTGCGTTCCATGATCGACACCGGCTCCGAGCAGTTCACCACCAATCGGCAAACCATGCTGGGCGCCCTCGATGAGATCGCCGCGATGCAGGCCGCTGTGGCCGCGGGGGGCGGGTCGAAGGATGCCGAGAAGAACGCGCGAACTATCGCCCGGCATCGCAAACGCGGCAAACTGCTGCCGCGCGAGCGCATCGCCTACCTGCTGGACGCCGGGTCGGCCTTCCTCGAGCTGAGCCCGCTGGCCGGGTGGGGCACCCAGGACCCGCTCGGAGGGGGGGTGGTGACCGGGATCGGCACCATCAGCGGGACCGAGTGCATGATCGTGGCCAACGACCCGACGGTCAAAGGTGGCGCGCAGGGCCCCACCGCCGTGCGCAAGGGCCTGCGGGCCATGGACATCGCCAAGCAGAACCGTCTGCCACTGGTGAGCCTGACCGAATCCGCCGGGGCCGACCTCCCGCAGCAGGCGGAGATCTTCGTGCCGGGTGGGGCCAGTTTCAAGAACCTGACTCAGTTGTCTGCAGCCGGCATTCCGACGGTGACCATGGTCTTCGGGTCCTCGACCGCCGGCGGTGCATATGTGCCGGGGATGAGCGACTACGTGGTGCTTCAGAAGGAGGCGGCCAAGGTCTACCTCGGTGGGCCGCCTCTGGTGAAAATGGCCATCGACGAGGACGCCGACGAGGAAGAGTTGGGCGGCGCCGAGATGCACGCGCGCGTCTCCGGGCTTGCCGACTACCTCGCCCAGGACGAACCGGACGCTCTGCGGATCGGCCGGGAGATCGTGAGCCATCTGCGTTGGCGCAAGCAGGGCAGCGGCCCCGATCGCGCATCGGTGGCGCCGCGTTTCGACGGTGACGAACTCCTGGGGGTCGCGTCAGCGGATGTGCGTGTGCCTTTCGACGTACACGACGTGCTGGCGCGGGTCCTGGACGACAGCGCCTTCGAGGAGTTCAAGCCCTTGTACGGAACCACCTTGGTCACCGGCTGGGGCCACATCAGCGGCTACCCGGTAGGGATCTTGGGCAACAACGGGATCCTGTTCAGCGAGGAGTCCCACAAGGGTGCGCAGTTCATCCAGATGTGCAACCGCATGAACGTGCCCATCATCTTCGTGCAGAACATCACCGGCTTCATGGTCGGCACCCGCTACGAGCAGGGCGGCATCATCAAGGACGGCGCGAAGCTGATCAATGCGGTGTCGAACTCCACGGTGCCCCACTTGACGCTGATGGTCGGGGCTTCCTACGGCGCAGGCAACTACGGGATGAGCGGGCGGGCCTACGACCCGCGTTTCGTGTTCACCTGGCCCAACCACCGGATCGCGGTCATGGGGCCCAAACAACTTGCCGGGGTCCTCACCATCGTGGCCAAGCAGAAGGCCGGGGACGCGTTCGACGAGGCGGCCTTCGCGCCCATCCGCGACGCGTTCGAGAAGCAGGTCGAGGACCAGTCCACGGCCCTGTTCGCAACGGGCAGGCTGTGGGACGACGGGATCATCGACCCCAGGGACACCCGCACGGTGCTGGGCCTGGCGCTGTCCGCAGTCCATTCAGCCCCGGTCGAGGGGACCTCCGCGTACGGCATCTGGCGGATGTGACCCCCGGGCACGCCAGCCGTCCCCAACCCTCCTGGTTAGAGGTTGTGCTGTTGGTTAGCGAAACAACGCGTGGATTCGCTAACCAGGACCACAACCTCTAACGAGGACACCTTTGACGGAGGGCCGAGTTGTGCCTGATTGAGGAAGGGCCCTTCAGTACGGCGTCAGTCCTCTGGCCAGTCCCCCAGGGTGTCCAGATACATCTGCCGGACCGCTGCGATCTTGGCGTCGAAGGTGTCCTTGGTCCAATCGTCGGTGGACACGGGCGGTAGAACCGCGACGTCCACGGTCCCGGGGTGGATGATCATCGAGTGGGCGGCCATGATCTCCCCGCAGTTGCGCATCACGATGGGCACAACCGGTACCCCCGCCTGAACCGCCAGGTGGAACGGCCCCTTCTTGAAGGGCAACAACCGCGGGGTCGGTGAGCGAGTCCCCTCCGGCGCGATCGCGATCGACCGGCCGTTCTTAAGTGCCTCAACCGCGGGTTCCAGGCCCTTGCGTGCGGCCTCGGTGTTGCTGCGGTCGATGTAGGCGACGTCGGCCAGATAGCCGATCGGACCGAAGAACGGGTCCTTCTCCAGGGACTTCTTGGCCACACCGGTGAAGTCCTTGCGCAGCAGGGCCGCCAACACGAAGACATCGAGCTGACTCTGATGGTTGAACAGGAAGACCGCGGGCCTGGCAGCCCAGATGTTCTCCTCGCCCACCACCTTCAGGCGCACGCCGGCGGCAGCCAGAGCGAGGTCCGAACCGGTGCTGGCGGCGAGGTTCGCGCCGAGCGAGCGACTGCGGTTCACCACCGCCAAGGCGGTGGCCGCCGCGACACTGCCGACGAACACGCCCATCGCCGCGGCACTGCGCCCGACGTCGAGAACGGTGGTGCTACGCGGGGTCTTGAGTACGGCGCTGGGCCAGCCCTTCTCCTTCGCGACGCGGTGCAAGTCCTCACTGGGATTGAGCGCGCAGGGTTTGCCCACCAACTCCAGAAAGGG
This sequence comes from uncultured Actinomycetota bacterium, assembly GCA_963818505.1. Lineage (GTDB taxonomy): Bacteria > Actinomycetota > Actinomycetes > S36-B12 > UBA10799 > JADKAV01. The sequence continues at coordinate 593,685 of CAWFSJ010000005.1, read as the reverse complement.
CAGGTCCTCCTCGCCGTTGGAGTACCCGAAGGACTCGGCGAGATCCACCTGCATCTCCTCGGCGAAGACCTCGACCGCGTCGGCCTTGCCCTGCCCCCAGCGAATCGGGCTGGCGAGCTCGCCGGTCAGAACCCCGTCTTCCTCCTCCATCTCCGTGCAGATGATGTAGTCGACGCCAAGGTCCTCAGACGTGGCCTGGACCTGCGGCAAAGTCGCGGAGGAGGCCACGACCACGGTGTGACCCTTGCGGACGTGGGCATCGATCAGCAGCCGGGCGTCGGGGTAGATCATCTCCGCGATCTTGCGGCTGAAGACGTTGCGTGCCCACGAGTCCATCTCCTCGACGTCGCGACCTGCCTGTGCCCGGACTCCGACCTGCATCATCTCCGAGACGTCGTGGCCGCGGCGCTCCACATTGATGCTCTCGGTGACGGTCTTCACCACCTCGCTGACGGAGATCTCCCCGCGTCGCAACCGGTACTTGAAGAAGGCGGCTGCGGAGTAGCCGGCGATCAGCGTTCCGTCGAAGTCGAAGAAGGCGCCGATCTGCGGGCCCTCTGGCGAGTTCTCGATCTGCTCGATCAGCCATTCGATGTCAGCCATTCGACTCTCCAGTCTGCGCACGTTCGGTGAAGATCGGCTGGCCGAGTTCCACGGCGATCCGCCGCAGATCGTCCACCCTGCGCACGATCAGGCGGAACTCGTCGGCGAAGTCCTGCCGCCGTTGCGCGAGCCCTGGCTCAGTCGAGGTGATCAAGCCGTAGTTGCTCGCAAGCTGGACGGCGTTGACGAAGTAATCCTTCGAAATCGACTCCGGGGTGTGCAGGGTCTTCTGCAACCACCGTTGGCGGGCCAGGCTCAAACTGCTCTGGACCAGTTCCTTCTTATCGACTTCATCGTCCCCGGCCTGGGCCAACGAGTCGGCCAGAACGCTATAGGCCTCGACGAACGGCCCGATCACCCGGTGCGCGAGCACCAGTTCCAGCTTCTTCGCCTCCTCCAGCACGCTCTCGGGGGTGAAGGCGTCCTTCTCCCAGCCCGGGTACATGTGGGAGGCCTCGTCGGCGATCTGGGCGGCGAACTCGCGCGTCGTCGGGAAGAAGAACTCGAACTTCAGCAGGTCCTTGAGGCGGCGGGCGTTCTGCCAGACTGCGGTCTGGATGTCAGGGGCTTCGTCCTCGGCCGCCTGAACCACCGCCAGTTCGGTGATGGCCCGGTTGATGAAGAAATGGATCACCGTGTTCCGGTAGAAGGCGGCCTCGTGCTGGTGATCCAGCGAAACGTAGAAGACTCTCTCGGCCGGGCCGTCGTATTGGGTGACCACGCCTTCCTGGACGAGGTTGCGCAGGGTGTCGCGCAACGGCCCGTGGTCGTCGAGGTTGACCTGCTGGGTGAGGGGCAGTTTGCGCAGCTGGATGTACTTCAGCAGAGGCTGCAGGATGGCGCGGCCCTCTTCGACGGTAATGGCGCGGTCCCCGTTGTCCAGCAGCGCGAACGTGAGCATGGCACTCGGGGTCACGGGGGTGACCGCGTTGATGCGGTTGCAGACCTCGAACGCCACCTTGGGCACGGCCAACCGGGGTCGCGGGTTGCCCTCGTCGTCCTCGGTGAGGGTCAAGGCATCGCTGAGCGACAGGGGCTCTCCGAATCGCAGGTGTGCGCGGCCGAGACGGCGGGACTGGGAGCGGGCGAATTTGTAGAGCCAGCTGATGGACTCGGCCTTCTTCGTCCCGCCCATCTCCTCTGCGGAGATTGCGCTGACCTCGTGCTGCTGGTCGTAGATGATCGAGGTCGGCACGATCCGCACATCGCTGTCCGGGTGGTCCGCGAAGGCGTCGACGACGTAGCTGAGGATCCCGTACCGCGGCGGGCGCAGTTTGCCGGTGCGGGTGCGGCCGCCCTCGATGTACCACTCAAGGTTGTGCTTGTTCTCCATCAGGTACGACAGGTAGGTCTTCAGCACTGCGCGGTAGAGGTGGTCGTCGCGGAACTCGCGGCGGATGAAGACGATCCCGTTGCGCCGGCCGATCTCAGACAGGGGCCACAGCGCGAGGTTCGCGCCGCCCAACGTGTTGTTAGGAGGGAAGCCGTGCTGCTCCATGGCCCAGCGCAAGACCAGCGGGTCGAGGTAGGAGCGGTGGTTCGGAAGGAAGATCAGCCCCGAAGTGCGATTGAGTTCCCGAAGGGCCTCGAGATCCTCGGGCACGTAGTCGACTTTGTAGGCCCGCGAGAGCCAACGGGTGAACATGTCCCAGCCGGAGACGGTGAGCCCGCCGGGTTTGACGGCCATCTCCTTGAGATCGGCCCGCGCCTCTTCGCTGAGCTTGGAAACGGGTGTGCCGGTCTCCTCGGACAACTGCGCCAGAGTACGCAGGAAGTCCGGAGTATCGAGGATGTGTTCCACTCCGGTGACGCTAGCCCCGATACCGGGAGTTTCGCCAGTGGTCAGCGGTGAAGCTCACCGGCAGGCGCGGATTGGAACCGTCTGCGAGGTCCGGTCCTGCGCCGGGCCATCAGCGGAAACCGAGCACGCCAGCCGCATCGTGCGCGGCGTCCGACCCGGCTGCCGTTCGCAGCAGGAGCAGGCCGTCAATCTGCGCCAGCAGCGCCAGGGCTTCGGCGTGGCGTCTGCCAGGATCCTCGATCGCGATCCGTGGTTCGAGCCACCGCAGCCAGTCGTTGATGAGCACAGGGGCGAGGTCGGCGAATGGCGCCGTGCCCACCGCCGCCTGCCCCAGGATCTCAAAGAACAGGGCGAATATCGGCTGCGTCTCGTCGCGCGCCAGCACGTGCCATGCACGCCGGCCCAAGTCCGAAGGCGCCAGCGGCTTGTCGCCGAACGCCTCGGCCAGAAGTGTCTGGAGATCGTCGCCCAAGGCCACGAGCACCGCGCCGATCAAGTCGGCCTTGGAGGGGAAGTAGTAGACGACAGTGCGATCGTTCGTCCCAAGGTGGCGGGCTACACGCCCGAAGCTAAGGGCGCCCAACCCCTCGGATCGGGCGATGTCCTTGGCCGCCTCGAGCATGTCCTCGCGCCGATGCCGGTACCCCACCTCCCAAAGTGTAGCGACCACTTCAATACTGACGTAGTGTAGTAACAACTACATTTTGGAGGTGTTGGAATGCGCAGGTCAGGTTTTCCTTGGGGCTTCTCGGTGGGGGTGGCCGTTGCGGTGATCTTCGCAGTGATCATCAGCTTCATCCCGGGATCCGTGTTCGTCGATCCTGTCGGCTACGTGGTGTTGCTGGTCCTGGCTGTCGTGGCCGCTCCGCCGACGGTCTGGATGCTGCGTGCTGTTGCTGCCAACCGCAATGTGGAACCGGTGTCCACGGTGGTGGGCGGCATGTCGGGTGCACTGATCTTCGATGGACTGGCTCTGTCGTACGTGCCGGGGCTGTACGGCCAGACAGGAGAGGCCGTCACGGCGGTGGCGACAATGCTGCTTGTTGCTTTCGCGGCGATCGGGATCTCGGCGTACCTGCTGGGAGCTCTCAAACACGAGCCGGACCGGGTGAGCGCCTGACGACGTGCAGTGACTCGCCTGGTGGTCAGGGAGTCTTGACGAAGATGTCCTCGTTGAATGCGTTGCCGTCCCCAGGGGCGAGGTTCTCCGCGCTCGACATGAAGACCACGCGCGAGCCGTCCGGGGACCAGATCCGGGGCGCGGAACTGAAGACGTTGGAAGCGCTCTCGCCCTGAATCCCATTGGCGTTGGAGGAGACCAACTGCACGAAGCCGGTGTTCAGGTTCTTCGTGAAGATGTCACGCCGGATGTTCACATCGTTGGGCACGAGGTCGACGGCCTCAGACTCCCAGGCGATGGAGTTGCCATCGGGGGACCAACTCGGCCGCCGGTGCGGGAAAAGGGTCGGCTGACCGGCCGCGTTGGTGGAAACCATCGTGACCGCACCGTTGCTGAGGTTCTTGACGAAGATGTCCTCGTGCACGTTGGTGTCACCGGGGACCACGTCGTTGGCCTTGGAATCGAACGCGATGCGCCCACCGTCCGGTGACCATGCCCCGCGCTCGGAGATCCCGCTGAGCTGGCCGCCCTGGCTGTTGGTGGAAACCCGGGTGGTGACGTTGTTGGTGATGTTCTTGATGAACAGGTCCACGTTGACGTTCGTGTCGTTGGGCACAAGGAATGGGGAGACCGACTCGAAAAGGATCTTCGTGGAGTCAGGTGACCAGATCGGTCGCTCGGAGTACATGGGACCGTTCCAGGTCTGCTGGTTGCCGCTGCTGTCGCTGCTCACGCGGTGGAAGTCCCCGCAGGTCGACAGCGTGCTGTTGCGGTCGACCCAGAAGATGTCCCTATCGCCGTTGTTCTGGTAACCACACTGAGGATTGAACTCCTCCCTGGTGGAGAAGGCGATCTTGGTGCCATCAGGTGACCAGGCCGGCCATCCGCAACCGTAGCCGAACCACTCGACCTCGCCAGTGTTGAGGTTCTTACCGAAGAGGTCGTCGTCGGACGTGGGGTTGAACGGCTGCAGGTTCGTCGAAGCAGAGCAGAAAAGCAGCCAGTCGCCCGCCGGGGAAAAGCTCAGGCCCAGGTTGACCCCCGGGCCGGCCGGACAGTCGCCCACAGTGCCGTTCGAAGCAGTGTCGACCACCCGGATGGCACCTGTGGCCAGCGTCTTGAGGTACACGTGTGTGCAGCCATTGGTCACACCCGGCACCAGGTTCGTGGCGGCGGAGTAGAACGCGACCTTGGTCCCGTCCGGGGACCACGTGGCGCTGCCTGCCTCGGCGTTACCCCCATTGCCGTTGGCGTCGGAGTTGACCCGCGCGATCGGCCCGGCCGACGTGGTGGGCTTGTTGACCGGACCAGGCCCAGGACCGGGGCCCGGACCGGGGCCTGGGTTGGCGGAGACCACGACGGTCTTGCTGACCTTGGCACCCTTCTTGCCCTTGACGACGATGGTGAGTTTCAGGGGGGTGCCCGCGCTGGCGCCGGCGGGGAGGGTGCAACTGAGAACAGCCGCCCGAGCCGGCTTCTTCTTCTTGCGGACCAACCGGGTGACCTTACAGGTCATGCCGCCGTCGCTGATCTTGAGCTGCTTGGCCTTCTTGACGCCCCACGAGGTCTTGAGCTTGACGGTCACCGTCTGGCTCGCAGACAGGGTGGCCGAACCTGGTGTCTGCGCCACGGTGGGTGATGCGGGTGCGGAAACGGCAAGGACCAGGGCCGCTGCCAGAAGAATTGGTGATCGATGACGGCCCATGGGTGACTCCTCCCGCCGAGTTTGATCAGACTAGACCGGCCACGCCGCCACGTACAGCCCTTGGCCCGGGTATCGGCTGTTCGGGTGCCTCGAGCACAGTCAGTCCCCTTGACCCGGACCCGAACTTGACACTAGCGTCAAGTTCGTGAAGATCCTCGTCGCAAACCGTGGTGAAATCGCCTGCCGGGTGTTCGGCACGGCGGGCAGGCTCGGGCATGGGACGGTGGCCGTCTTCACCGAGGCCGACCGCGGCGCCCTTCACACCCGCAGCGCTGATGTTGCGGTGGCCATCGCCTCCTACCTGGATCCCGGCGAGATCCTGCGGGCGGCCAAGCTGGCAGGGGCTGACGCAATCCACCCGGGTTACGGATTCTTGTCCGAGAACCCCGACTTCGCGCATGCGGTGTTCGACGCCGGCCTCACCTGGATCGGACCGACGCCGGACAGCATCCGGGCCATGGCGCTCAAGGTGGAGGCCAAAGCACTGGCGCAGAACGCCGGCGTGCCGATGCTGACCAGCGGCACGGACAAGTTCCCTGTCCTGGTCAAGGCCTCGGCAGGCGGCGGCGGCAAGGGAATGCGCCGGGTGGACCGTCCGGAGGACCTCGAGGAGGCGGTTGCGGCGGCCAAGCGGGAGGCGGCGAGCGCGTTCGGCGACGATACGGTGTTCGTCGAGCGGTACCTCGAGCACGCCCGACACGTCGAGGTGCAGGTGTTCGGGGACACCCACGGCAACGTTGTGCATCTGTTCGAGCGGGAGTGCTCGATCCAGCGACGCCACCAGAAGGTTGTGGAGGAGTCCCCGTCGCCAGGCGTGACCCCGGCTCTGCGCGAGCAGATGACGTCGGCCGCCGTGAGTCTGGCAGCCGAGATCGGTTACGTCGGTGCAGGGACCGTCGAGTTCATGGTTGCCGGCGACGAGTTCTTCTTCCTTGAGATGAACACGCGCCTGCAGGTCGAACACCCCGTGACCGAGGGGATCACCGGACTTGATCTGGTCGAGTGGCAGATCCGCGTGGCCCAGGGCGAGGCCTTGCCTTTGACCCAGGAGCAGATTCAGGCCACCGGTCACGCGATCGAGGTCCGCCTCTACGCAGAGGATCCGGCCAACGGCTACTTGCCCAACACCGGAACCTTGCGGGTCTTCGATCTTGATCCGGCCCAGGGGATCCGTGTCGACACCGGGTTCGTCGCCGGGGATGTGGTGACGGCCAATTACGACCCCATGCTCGCCAAGGTCATCGCGACAGCGCCGACTCGCGATCAGGCTGCCGACAGACTTGCCGACTACCTGCGCCGTGCTGGTGTGCAGGGCGTGGTGACGAACAAGGATTCGCTGGCAGCGGTTCTCACCGAGACGGACTTCCGGGCTGGGGCCACTGCGACCGACTACTTGGACAACCACCCGACGGTGCTGGACCCGCCCATCGACCCGCTGCGCCATGCCCTGGCAGTGCTGGCCTCACGTGATCACCCAACCCCGGTCGCCCCGGCGGGATGGCGCAATGTGCCTGCCGTACCTGAGTGGCTGAGTCTGCAGATCGGTGGCAAGGCGCTCACGTTGCGCTGGACCCGCACCCGCGAGGGTTTGGTGGCCGAGGTCGTCGATGGCGACCCGCTGCTCGGCGAGGCCCACGCGGTGGGGCTGGTCCGCCTGACCGAGTCTTCTGTGGAGATCGACGGAATGCTGACCGCGTCGGTGGTCGTGGGTGATGAGTTCGGCACCGTCACCGTCAACGGACACACCCTGGCTTTCGAGGTGCTCCCCCGGTTCGACGAGAGTGCCCATCACGGGGAGGCGGGCGGGCCGACCACTCCGGTGCCCGGCACGGTCACCGATGTTCGGGTTGCCGTGGGCGACGAGGTTGCTGTGGGCCAGATCCTGGTCGTCCTCGAGGCGATGAAGATGGAGCACACGATCACAGCCGACTCGGACGGCGTGGTCACGGCGGTGCATGTGCGCGCCGGTCAGTCGGTGGATGCCCACCAGGTGGTCGTGACCGTCGAGTGAGGCACACCGGCCTTGACCGCCGACTAACTTGACACTAGCGTCAAGTTCATGAAACGGCCGGTACGCATTGCCAACTGCTCGGGATTCTTCGGTGACCGACTTGCCGCCGCGCAGGAGATGGTCGAGGGCGGTCCGATCGACGTTCTGACCGGCGATTGGCTGGCCGAACTGACGATGCTGCTGCTCGCGCGCCAGAAGATGAAGCACGGCACCGGCTACGCCCGCACGTTCCAGCAGCAGATGGAACAGGTCCTGCCGGCCTGCCTGGACAAGGGGATCAAGGTCGTCAGCAACGCCGGTGGACTCGACCCGCAGGCTGCTGCGCAGGCCATCGCCGACCAGGCCGCCGAGAAGGGCCTGAGCGTCAAAGTCGCGGCCGTGAGTGGGGATGACTTGATGCCGCGCTTCGCCGAGGTCGGTGGGGACTGGCGCAATCTCGACACCGGCGAGGCGTTCGCCGGACACCCTCTGAGCGCCAATGCCTACCTCGGCGCCCGCGGCATCGTGGCTGCGCTTGCAGCCGGGGCTGATGTCGTGGTGACCGGGCGGGTGACCGACGCCGCCCTGGTGATCGGTCCGGCGGCGTGGTGGCACGGCTGGGACCTCGACTCCCCGGACAGCCTCGATCCGCTGGCGGGCGCGCTGGTGGCCGGCCATGTGATCGAGTGCGGGGCACAGGCCAGCGGCGGCAACTATGCGTTCTTCCGCGAGGTGCCCGGCCTTGAGCATGTTGGCTTTCCCATCGCCGAGATCGGCGCCGACGGCACGAGCGTCATCACCAAACACCCCAACACCGGCGGTCTGGTCTCCCCGGGCACGGTCACCGCGCAGTTGCTCTACGAGGTGGGCGATGAGAACTACCTGAACCCCGACGTGACCGCGCGGTTCGACACCGTCGAGATCGACCAGGTCGGCAAGGACCGGGTGCGGCTGACCGGCGTGCGCGGCCAGAGCGCACCGGAGACGCTCAAGGTCGCCATCAATTACCTCGGAGGGTTCCGCAACACCATCACGCTGGTACTGACCGGGGCCGAGACGGCTGAGAAGGCCGACATCGCGATCCGAACGATCTGCGGCGTCGGTCTGGCCGAGGCCAAGGTGCTCTCGCCGGCCGAACTCGGCGCGCGCAGCAAGCTCGGCGTGCGCGAACTCAGCGTCTCGTACAGCCCTCCGGCCAGTGATGATCCACGTGATGTCAATGCGGCCCAGGGCCGGCTGATCCTCACCGTCAAGGACGACGATCCGAAGAAGGTCGGCAAGGCCTTCACGCGTCCGGCCGTCGAGTCGGCGCTCGCCAGTTACCCGGGCATGTTCCCCACCGCACCGCCGGCCGAGGGTACGCCGTTCGGGGTGTACTGGCCGTCGACCGTGGCGATCGACGAGGTCCCGGTGACGGTGACTGTCGATGGCGTGGAGGTTGCGAAGGTGGCAGGTGGCAAGCCCCTGCCCGCGCCGCCGGTGTCGAGCCCGCCACTGCCATCACCCCCGCAGGAGGCGATCATCGCCGGGCCGTTCGCGCGCCGTCGCTTGGGCACATTCGTGGGAGCGCGCAGCGGGGACAAGGGCGGCAATGCCAACGTCGGTTTCTGGGTCAGGCACCCGGCCGAGGATGCAGCCGTCGCGCTTGCCTGGATGGAGGCGGACGCACTGACCGCCCCCGAGGTCGATGAACTGCACACCGCCGAGGAGGTGTGGGCTGCCGACACGGACCTCGACGTGGACACCGAAGCGGTGATTCTGGCCGATGCCCGGTACGAGTGGTTGTGCGACTTCCTGACCCGCGAGCGGTTGGCCGAGATCCTGCCGGAGGCGGCGACGCTGCCCGTGGAGATCCACTACTTCCCGCCTTTGCGTGCCGTCAACGTGGTCATCAAGGGTCTGCTGGGCCGCGGCGTTTCGGAGACGACGCGCAGCGACCCGCAGGCCAAGGGGCTGGCCGAACAACTGCGCGCCGTCTGGATCGACGTGCCGGAGCAGTTGCTGTGAATCCACGCACCGAGCGTGGACGCCGTACCCGCACGGCGCTGCTGGAGGCCGCGCGGGGCGCCTTCGAGCAGCGGGGTTTCGATGACTGCCGGATGAACGACATCGCCGATGCCGCCGGGGTCTCGCACGGGACCGTGTACACGTACTTCGAGTCCAAGGAGGAGATCCTCGGGCAGGTCATCGACGAGTTGCTCGTGGAGTTGCGCGACGACCTGCGCACCTCTGCGAAGGACCCCATGGCCCGCATCGAGGAGGCCAACCGCCGCTACCTACTCGCGTATCGCGACAATTCCCGGCTGCTTCAGGTCATCGAGCAGGCAGCAGTCACCAGCCCCGATTTAGGGGCGCGCCTTGACGAGTTCCGTCGCACCTACCACGCGCGTGTGTCCACCGCCCTGCGTCGTCTGCAGGAGCAGCACCGGGTACCCGATGAGCTGCCGGCCGACGTCACGGCCACCGCTCTCTGCGCCATGGTCGAGGGCTTCTCGCGCTATTGGGACCGCCCCCTGACCGATGACATCAACGCGACCTTGACCCGTCTGTGGGTCAACGCGCTGGGGCTGGATCCGGTGGCCTGACGCGCCGGGTTCGATCAGTGATGCGGGTGCGGCGGCCACACGCGGCTGTACTCCCCGGACGGACCGTGGGCCCGGACCCTTGCCCTGACCGTGGGTGTGCAGGTCGTGCATGGGCCGTGCTTGCCAAAGGCGCTCTCGCCCTTGACCCCGGCGCGAACTTGACACTAACGTCAAGTTCTAGATCTACGAGATGAGGTGCCATGAAATTCACCGAGGAGCACGAGCAGTTCCGCAAAGCCGTACGCCAGGTGGTGGACAACGACATCAACCCCCATGTCGACGAGTGGGAGGCGGCCGGGATCTTCCCGGCCAAGCAGGTCTTCTCCAAGCTCGCTGAGATCGGGGCCCTGGGCCTGGAGTACGACCCGCAGTTCGGCGGCCAGGGAGCCGACCACTCCTACACCCTCGTGCTGGCCGAAGAACTGGGCCGGATCGACTGCGCAGGCGTGCCGATGGCGATCGCCGTGCAGGCCGGCATGGCCACCCCGTCCTTGGCGATGTACGGGAGTCCCGAGTTGAAGCGCGCCTACCTCGAACCGGCCCTGCGCGGCGAGATGGTCGCAGCGATCGGCGTCAGCGAGCCCGACGCGGGTTCCGACGTGGCAGGCATCCGTACCAAGGCCGTGCGCGACGGTGACGAGTGGGTGATCAACGGCCGCAAGATGTGGATCACCAACGGCACGCAGGCCGACTGGTTGTGCCTGCTCGTACGTACTTCCGACGAGGGCGGCTACGCCGGGATGAGCCAGATCATCGTCCCCACCTCCACACCCGGATTCAGCGTTGGTCGCAAGATCGAGAAGATGGGTAACTGGTCAAGCGACACCGCGGAGTTGGTCTTCGACGACGTCCGGGTACCGGTGTCCAACACCATCGGGGAGGTGGGCCGCGGATTCCAGCAGCAGATGGTCCAGTTCCTCGACGAGCGGTTGATCGGTGCGTACATGGCCGTGGCGAGCATGCGTAAGGCGCTGGACAAGACCAAGGACTACCTGCAGCAGCGAGAGGCTTTCGGCAAGCCGCTCCTGGCCAATCAGTACCTGCAGTACAAGCTCGCCGAGCTGTACGCCGACGTCGACGTGCTCGAGTCGTACAACCGCTCGTGCGCACAGCGCTACATCGACGGCGAGGACGTCACGAAGATCTCGACGATCGCCAAGCTCAAGGCCGGTCGCCTGCAGCGCGTGGTGGCCGACACCTGCGTGCAGTTCCACGGCGGCATGGGTTACGCCGAGGAGAATTGGCCGGCGCGCTACTTCCGCGACTCCCGGTTGACGTCTATTGGTGGCGGCGCGGACGAGGTCATGCTGCGGGTGCTGGCACTGTTGGAAGGCATGGGACGCAAATGAGATACGAGGTCGCCGACGGCGTCGCCACCCTGACGCTGGACAACCCGGATGCCCGCAACGTGCTGGATCCCGACACGATGGCTGCGGTGTCCGACGGTCTGCAGCGGGCCGGCGAGGACGCGAACGTCCGCGTCGTCGTGCTGGCCGCCGAAGGCCGGGCGTTCTGCGCCGGAGCGGACTTGAAGGGCGCATCGGCTGCGAGTGGGGACTCGTTCACTGACGCGGGGCCGATGGCTCTGGTAGCCGTTCTTGAGGGGATCCTGGATTGCCACAAGCCCACCATCGCGCGAGTTCAGGGCCATGTCGCGGGTGGGGGTAACGGCCTGGTTGCCGCTTGTGACTTCGCGGTGGCCGCTGACGACGTGCACTTCGCGTTCTCCGAGGTTCGTGTTGGCGTGGCCCCGGCGGTGATCTCAGTCGTCTGCCTGGACCGGATGAACCGGCGCGACGGGATCGAGTTGCTGCTGTTGGGCGAGCGGGTTTCGGCCGCGCGTGCGGCGGAGGCCGGCTTGATCAATCGCGCCGTCCCCCGTGACGAGCTGGACGCGGCGGTGACCAGATACACAGACGCTCTGCGCAATGGCGGGCCGCAGGCACTGCGCGCGACCAAGGAGTTGTTGCGCAAGGTTCCGGGGATGCCTCGGACCGAGGCGTTCAAATGGACAGCCGAGGTCTCGGCGCACTTGTTCAACAGCGACGAGGCCAAGGCGGGGATGATCGCGTTCCTCAGCAAACAGCCCGCGCCGTGGGTGCCCTCCACGCCGGCTTGAGGCAATGTGGATTTCGGGCAACTAGATTGCCTGAATCCCGCAGGGCTTCCACGACACACTGGCGACATGAGCCACCGCGAGCGGGTGTCCGCCGATATGCCCCAGATCCGAGCCGAACTCGAGGACCTCGTCCGGATCCCCGGCTGTGCGTTCCCGGGGTTTCCCGACGATGACATCCAGCGGGCCTGCGACAAGGTGATCGAAATCCTCGAGGCCGCTGGGTACGCCACGGTTGAGCGCATCGAGATCCCCGGCGGCAAGCCGGCTGTTCTGGCGCAGACACCGGGACCTCCCGGCTCAAAGACGGTGCTGTTGTACGCCCACTACGACGTACAGCCAGGTGGTGATGAATCCCTGTGGCTCTCGCCGCCCTTCGAACCGACCGTGCGCGAAGGGCGCCTGTATGGGCGAGGTGCTGCCGACGACAAGTCCGGCGTGGTCATGCACGCCGCGCTGATGCGCGCGTTCGACGGCAAACCCCCGTGCACCGTGAGGGTGGTTGTCGAGGGGGATGAGGAGTGGGGCGGACCCTTCGCGGACTATCCGCGTGAACATCCGGAGGTATTTGCAGCCGACGCGATCGTGGTCGCGGACGTAGGTAACGCCCGGCTCAACGAGCCCACGTTCACCACGGCCCTGCGCGGAATGGGTGGGGTCATGGTCGAGTGCCGGACGTTGCAGGGATCGGTGCATTCGGGCATGTTCGGCGGTCCGTCCCCGGACGCCTTGATGGCATTGATCGCGCTGCTGGCCACCATGCGCGATGCCAATGGTGACACCTGTATCGACGGCATCACCGGCTTCGACTGGGACGGCCCCGAGTTCGCGGAGGCGGACTTCCGGGAGTTGGCAGGCGTTGAACCCGATCAACCGCTGGTCGGGACCGGCAGCATCGCCTCGCGGCTGTTCAGCAAGCCGGTCGTCAGTGTTACCGGTATCGACGCCCCGGCGACCGAGGGTGCCATCAACGCCGTCATCGCGTTCGCCCGCGCCCGCGTCTCGTTGCGGGTTCCACCGGACCAGGACGCACTGGCAGCGCGCTCGGCTTTGGTCCGGCATCTTCAGAGGCACGCACCTTGGGGGGTCAAGGTGACGGTCACGCCGGACGCTGTAGGCCAAGGGGTAATGGTCGAAACCACCGGTCCCGCGTATGCGGCCGCCCGTCGGGCCATGCAGCAGGCCTATGGAAAACCGGCTCAGGAGATCGGCGCGGGCGGTTCGATCCCGCTGATCGACTCATTACGAGCTGCCGTCCCCGACGCCGAGATCCTGCTCTTCGGCGCGCAGGATCCGATGGCACGCATTCACGCCCCGAACGAGAGCGTCGACCTCGCCGAACTGGAACGGGCGGTGCTGGCGCAGGTGCTGTTCCTCGAGGAATTCGGGGGTATCGAACGGGACGGAACCGTCCGATAATGGTGGTGTGAGCGCTACACAGGAAGTCCTCGACGTCCCCATCACAGATCCTGCACGCGACACGACCCGCTCTTGGGGCTGGCTGGCCGCTGGCGCGGGTGCGATCGGCATCGTGTCCGGATCGATCACCATCATGGACAAGATCGCACTGCTCAAGGACCCTGCCGCGGGTTCCTTCTGCGACATCAGCTCAACCGTGGGGTGTTCCCCGGTCCTGCTGGCCTGGCAGTCCAGCGTGCTCGGGCCACCCAACGCTCTACTGGGCGTGATCATGTTCGCAGTGCTTGCGACGGCCGGGGCTGTTGTCGGTTCGGGCGGACGGTTGGTCGCCGGGTTCCACAACGCGATGCTGGGGCTTGCGGTGTTCTTCGCGGCGTTCCTGACCTGGTACATGTTCGAGGTCGCGTATTCGATCGGCTCCCTGTGCCCGTTCTGCACGGTGTGCGCTGCGGCAGTCCTCACGATCGTGCTGGGCACCAACCGGATGGTCTCGGCCAACGGGTCCGGCGGGGTCCAACGGCTCGCCTCTCGGCTGGCCACCGGCGGCTGGGATGTGCTGATCGTCCTGGGCTGGGCGGCCGTCATCGCTGCGATGTTGTTCGCCGGGATCTGGCTGTAAGGTTTGGCCAAGTAACCCTTGGGGAATGACCTTGGTATGACCCGTCGCGTGATCGTAGTTCTGAGTCTGGCCCTCCTGCTGGCCGCTGGGGGCGCTGTGGCGTACAACTACATGTTCACCACGACGACCTCGTACGCCAATTACACCGCCCCCACCTTCGAAGAGGGAGCGACGGACGAGCAGCGCATCTTCGCGCTCCAGACCGACCTCGGAAACGCGGCAGCCGAGATGGCCCAATTGCAGGAGATGGCCTCGAAGCTGCAGTTCGGCAAGATGAAGGCGATGGGACGTCACCTGCAGCAGGTCTCCGGTGAACTGGAACCACGCCTCGACGAGATCGAGGACCCCCAAGCCCGTCGCATGCTGGCCGAGGGGATCGATGGACTGCGCATGGTTGGCGAGGGTTCCGAGGAACTCGACAAGGACAAGTCGATGTTGGGCGTCAACCAGGTACTCGGCTCGTTCGAGAAGCTGAACGCTCGCTGAGACACTGAACGCATGACCAACCTGCTGGTGGGCCTTGCGATCCTTGTCGGGCTGTTCGGAACTGTTGTTCCGATCCTGCCTGGCGCGCTGCTTGTCGCAGGCGCCGTGATCGTGTGGGCGATCCTGACCGGCGGGACGACCGCCTGGGCGGTGGCGATCGGCGCCGTCGCGATCATCGGGGTGGGACAACTACTCAAGTACCTGATCCCCGGCAAGCAACTCAAAGCCAGCGGCGTGCCGAACTGGGTGCTCATCGTGGGTGCTCTTTCGGGCATCGTCGGCTTCTTCATCATCCCCGTGGTCGGTCTGATCGTCGGGTTCATCGTGGGTGTCTTCCTGTCCGAAGCCTTCCGGCTCAAGACGTTCAAGGACGCCTGGCCCACCACCATGCAGGCGATGAAGTCCGCCGGCTGGTCGGTGCTCATCGAGTTCGGTTCGTGCCTGTTGGCGGCGGGTCTGTGGGTCGGCAGCCTGGTGGTTCTGGTCTAGACGTTCGGGCGCCACGCAGTCGACGCTGAAAATGTTGATGACGCTGCGAGTTTGACAACTGGAAGTGGGAGACTTGTCTCGAAAGGTGAGGTCTATGAGCGACGGCGAGACAACCACCCGATACGAGGACAGCGCATACGTGCCGGAGAGCGACCCTAAAGCTCCCGACATCGAAGTGGTACACGCGCGACTTCCCCAGCCCCCATACCCCGGCCAGCCAGCCGTGATCCACGGCAACGGCGCCATCGCCCACGTGATGCGCCACGTCTGCGGTGGGGTCATCGGCTACCCCATCACCCCCTCGACCGAGATCTCCGAGTTGTTCGAGGCGGCCCGGGCCGAGGGCGCCGTGAACGTGTGGGGCAAGCACCCGTTCTTCTTCGAGCCGGAGGGCGAGCACTCCGCACAGAGTGGCGCGCTCGGTGCAGCGCTGACCGGCGGGCAGTTCATCTCCAATGCCTCGTCGAGCCAGGGCATTCTCTACGCGATGGAGTCGCACTACGTAACCGTCGGCAAGAAGACCGGTGGCTTCGTGCTGCAGGTGGCGGCGCGTGTGGTGTCCAAACATTCGCTGAACGTCATGGCCGGCCACGACGACGTATATGCCCTGCTCTCTGCGGGCTACACGATCCTGTTCGGCTCCAACCCGCAGGAGGCCGCTGACCTCGCAGCCATCTCCTACCGGACCTCCGCCTTGTCCTTGATCCCCGTGGCCAACGCCATGGACGGGTTCTCCACCAGCCACATGCTCAGCGAGGCTCTGCTGCCCGAGCCGGAGTTGCTGCGTGAGTACCTCGGCGACCCGGCCGGCCGGATCAAGAGCCCAACCGTGGCCCAGGACGTGCTGTTCGGCGCGAAGGGCCGCGTCTTCCAGTTGACTCAGTACCTCGAACGTCACCGAGACGACTTCCGGCCCGCGGACCTCGCCGCGCTGACCGCCCACATCGACGACGTCGCCGATCAGGTCGAGACCGACAACGCCGGGGACATGATCGAAAGCACGCTGCGGTTCGTGCCGGAGGAACTGCAGGGCCAATGGCGACGCCAGTGGCTAAACGCCTTCGAGAAGGGCACCCGCCAGCTTGTGCCCGCCCTGGTCGACGTCAACACCCCGGGCTTGACCGGCGCGGTCCAGAACCAGCCTGACTTCCAGGCCGGCGCTGCCGACCACCGGACCCACTTCGCCAACGCCGTTCCCGCGTTGACCCGTCAGGCGATGGCCGAGTATTCCGATCTCACGGGACGCACATACTCCCCTGTGATGGCCTACGACTGCGAAGACGCTGACTACATCATGATCGGCCTGGGCTCGATCACCGACGACGTGCGTGCTGTGCTGCCCGTCCTGCGAGAGCGCGGCATGAAGGTCGGCGTGGTCTCGGTCAAGTTGCTCCAGCCCTTCCCGGAGGCCGAACTCATCGAAGCGATTTCGGGTTCGAAGGCGATCACAGTCCTGGAGCGTTCGGACCAGACTGCGCTGACCAGCCTCGTCACCCAAGCCCTGTTCCGGGCGACGGCCAACGCCGTGGGCCAGCGCCACGACGGCATCCCGGCGCTTGCCGAGCAGCCGCGCCTGACGACCGCGATCTTCGGCCTCGGCGGACACGACGTGCAGCCCCGGCACATCATCGCCGCTTTCGAGCAGATGGCCGAACCGGAAAGTGCACCGCTGATCTACCTGGGCTCGCAGTTCTTCTCCCAAACGTCGTCGGCGCAGATGGCTGACGTGCAGGACCGGTTGCGAGCGGCCTACCCGGAGACCGAATTGATGGCGCTGCAGACCGCGCCCAACCCTGTGCTGCTACCGGCGAGCGCGATTCGGATCCGGTTCCACTCCGTGGGCGGATACGGCACGATCGCCACGGGCAAGTTGCTGACCGACATCCTCGCCGGAGTGCTCGGGATGCACTCCAAGTCCGCACCGAAGTACGGCTCGGAGAAGAGCGGCGCGCCCACCAACTACTACATAACGCTGAGCCCGGAACCCGTGCTGATCACCAATGCCGAACTCGAGGACGTCGAGGTCGTCGTATCTCCGGATCACCGCGCATTCATCCACGCGAACCCGCTCAAGGGACTGGTCGAGGGCGGCACGTTCATCCTGCAGTCCGACCTTTCGCCCGAGGACGTCTGGCGCGAACTCCCCCGGCACGCCCGTCGCACGATCCGCGACAAGCGGATCCGGTTCCTGGTCGTCGACGCCTTCAGCGTGGCCAAGAAGCATGCGCCCACGGCTGACCTTGAGACCCGCATGATGGGCATCGCGTTCATCGGTGCGGTGGTCGGCCACGTAGATCGGGTCTCTGGGGGCGCCGCCGAGGAGGACATCGCCGAGAAGGTCCACGCCCAGATCCTGAAGAAGTTCGGGGGCAAGGGCGAGGCCGTTGTCGAGGGCAACATGTCTGTCATCCGCGACGGCATGGCGGCCACGCGGGTCGTCGAATACGACACCCCGTTCTTCCTGGCCATCGACGAGAACCCGCCGGTGGCGCTGCGCCACAGCGTGGCACCGTCCGCGGCCATGTGCGCCACCGCCGCGAGCACTGCCGGGTTGTTCGATCCGGCGTACTACGAGAACGCAACCGCACGACCATTCCGCGAGGGAACGATCGCCGAGGCCCCCGTGCTGCCCGGGGCCGGGCTGTTCATGCCCGCCGGAACTGCCGCCGCGAAGGACAAGGGACTCTTCCGGCGCACGGTTCCCGCCTTCGACTTCGCGACCTGCACGGGGTGTATGGAGTGCGCCCTGGCCTGTCCCGACGCCGCGATCCCCAACGTGGTGCACGAGATCCACGACCTGATCCTGACCGGGATCAGGGAACTCGACATCACCGAGCCGCAACGCGACGCCCTGCGAGCCCACGTCTACACCCTCGCCGAGCAGGTTCGGGAGTCCTACCGGCAGGACAAGACCGCCCGGCCGTTCGACGAGATCGTGGCGCAGGTGGGCGCAGGCATCGACTGGGGCCAGCCGACCCTGCAGCGCAACTTCGACCGGCTCGTCACCAAGCTGGCCACCTACCCGGTGTCTCGCACGCGCCCGTTCTTCGACGCGATGGAAGGCTCTGTGGCCGGCACCGGTGCGCTGTTCGCTGCGACGGTCGATCCGTGGAAGTGCACCGGGTGCCTTGAATGCATCGAGGTCTGCGGCCCAGGTGCCCTGGCGGCCGTCGACGAGGACACAGATGTGCTCGCCACCCTGCAGGACAGGTTCGAGTTCATGGGCGCGCTGCCGAACACACCCGCGAGGTTCCTAGAGGACTCGACCAGCCCGGACGGCGACCTGAAGCGGCTCATGTTGGACCGGTCCAACTTCTACTCCACGACCGGCGGTCATGGCGCGTGCCGAGGGTGCGGGGAGGTCACCGCGATCCGGCTCGTGATGGCCACCAGCCATGCGCTCGCTGATGATCGGCGGCGCGCCCACCAGCGGGAGCTCGAAGGGTTGGTGCTGGCACTGCGGAACAAGCTCGACACCGTCGATGACGAACAACGGCGTCGGCGCATCGAGGGGGCGCTCACGACGCTGGAGAGCAGGCTGTACCTGTACGAGGGCGGCCCCACCGGCAACGGCCCGGCCCCGGTCGTGATCGCGAACGCCACCGGCTGCAGCAGTGTGTACGCCTCCACGATGCCCTACAACTCCTACAGCGATCCGTGGGTGAACAGTCTGTTCCAGGACAGCGCGCCGCTGGCCAAGGGAATCTTCGAGGGGATCTCGGCCCAGATGAACGCCGATGTGCGAGCCCTTCGGATCGCGGCCCTCGAACTTGACGACGCCTACGACGAGGCCCGCGACGAACCGGTTTTGCGCACGCTGTCGTGGGAGAAGTTCACGCCTGAGGAACTGGCGCTGCTGCCCACGGTCATGTCTCTGGGTGGGGACGGGGCCAGCTACGACATCGGCTTCGGAGCGATGTCGAGGATCCTGGCCAGCGACACCCCGCTGAAAATGTTGGTGCTGGACTCGGGTGCGTACTCCAATACCGGCGGGCAGGCGTCCACATCCAGTTTCACCGGCCAGGACTCCGACCTGTCGCGCTTCGGCGGTTCACACTCCGGCAAACACGAGGCCCGAAAGGAACTGGCTCTGCTCGCCTCGTTCCACCCGCACGTGTACGCCTGCTCGACCAGCACGGCATTCCATGGGCACTTCCTTGCCACGACCGTGGAGTACCTCGGGTACGCGAAGGCACCAGCGGTCATGAACGTCTATACCCCTTGCGGATCCGAACATGGCATTCCGGAGTCGTCGTCGAACGCGCGGGCACGGATGGCGGTCGAGAGCCGGATGCACCCGCTGTTCGTGCACGATCCGAGGCGCGGAACGACCATGCGCGAGTGGTTCTCCATCGACGGCAACCCCGATGCCGACAAGAACTGGACCACCACGACGCTGGAGTACCTGGACGAAGAAGGCGGCCTGCAACTGTTGACCACCCCGTTGACGCCAGCCGAGTTCGCGCTGGGCGAGGTGCGGTTCAAGAAGCAGTTCCGCAAGGTGACACCGCAGGAGCAGGAGATCGCCATTCCCATCGACGAGTACGTCGAGCTGCCCGCGGACCGGCGTTCCGCGCACCTTCCGTTCGTCTATGCGACCGACGAGGGCCGGCACCTGATCAAGGTCGCCTGCTCGCATTCGATCGTCTCGCTGGTCGAGGACCGTCGCCGGTACTGGCAGACCCTGCAGTACCTCTCCGGGGTCCACGAGGCGCAACTCACTGCTCTGCACCGCGCGGATATCGAGGAGTTGCGTTCGAGGTACGACGAGGCCGCAGCAGCCCGCGAGAGTTCCCTGGACGATATCGCCAGGGCCATGTCGGAGTTGGCATCCTCGAGTCGCGCACCGGGCGGGGCGACGCTGCCTGCCATGTCGACGCCGGGCACAACCACCGCAGCGCCCGTCGACACGGCACCCGCCGAAACGGGGCACGGTCCCATCTGGATCGACACCGCCGATGAGGGTTTGTGCAACGACTGCGGCACCTGCTACCAGGAGTTGCCCCAGTTCTTCGCCAAGACCACGGTGGTCATCGACGGGCAGGCGCAGGTCATCGCCCGGATGATCCCCGGCGCCGCCGAGTCCGTGGAGGTGACCCCCGAGATCGCCAAACGGATCGACCGGGTGCGCGCCAACTGCGACGCGGAGATCATCCGATGACCGCCGAGCTCGACCACCAGGTGGACCTGCTGCGCAGGCGACTGGTCAGCGACCCGCGGGCCTTCCGCGACGTCTTCATCTCCGAGGGGATGCAGGCCGTGGCATGGGAGTTCCGCCAGCCCGAGTTGGGCGAGGACTTCACGCGCCGCCTGTGGGAGATGCTTCTGCGCGGCGACGACAGCAGCACTGTGCTGATGCGCTTCATCTGGAACCTGCCCCTGTCCGGCAAACGCAAGTTCGTGCGTGCCATCGACGCCCACCTGTCGGATCGTTATCCGATGTTCGCCGGGCTGTCGAAGGGGTGGCCGGCGCAGAACGCGATCGAGCCGTACGTGCGAGACGCCGACAGGCGGGCCACTGATTTCGGGCTGGTCAACCAGGGTTTCCTCGGCTACCTCGAGCAGGGCTACAACCAGCGCGAAGTCGATCTGCTGGTCTGGCTGGAGGTCCTTCGCGACAAGCAGTGCGAGGAGAAGCCGTGTGAGCTCGGGGAGTTCCTCGCCGGATGCCGGGAACCAACGGGTGGCTGTCCTGTGGCGATCCACATCCCGCAGGTGATCGAACTGATCGGAAACGACCGGTTCCGCGAGGCGCTGGAACTGATGGAGTCGAGCAACCCGCTGCCGGATGTCACCGGTCGGGTGTGCCCGCAAGAACTGCAGTGTCAGGGGGCCTGCATCCAGAAGTTGCCGATCGCGATAGGCCAGCTCGAGTGGTACCTGCCGGAGCGCGAGAAGCTCGTAGACCCGCAGGCCACACAGCGCCGCTTCGCAGGCGTGCGCGATCCCTGGGAGATGGCGACCCACCCGCCGGTGGCGATCATCGGTTCGGGTCCGTCGGGTCTGATCAACGCGTACCTGTTGGCGGCGCAGGGTTTCCCGGTGACGGTGTTCGAGGCTTTCCACGCCCTCGGGGGAGTGCTGCGTTACGGCATCCCGGAGTTCCGTCTTCCCAACGAGTTGATCGATGACGTCGTGGCGAAGATCCGGATGCTCGGCGGGCGATTCGTGATGAACTTCGTGGTCGGCAAGACCGCCACTCTGCAGGACCTGCGCGATGCGGGGTTCGCCCGGATCTTCGTGGGTACCGGCGCGGGTCTACCGCGGTTCATGAACGTGCCCGGAGAGCATCTGCTCAACGTGATGTCGGCCAACGAGTTCCTCACCCGCGTCAACCTGATGCAGGGGCTGCGCTCGGACTACGAGACGCCGCTGCCGGAGACCGCAGGCAAGCAGGTCCTGGTCATCGGCGGGGGCAACACGGCGATGGACGCCGCTCGGACTGCCCGGCGCCTGGGCGGACACGTGACGATCGTCTACCGCCGCACGCAGGCGCAGATGCCGGCCCGGGTTGAGGAGCAGCACCACGCGCTCGAAGAAGGCATCACCTTCGAGGAGTTGCGCTCGCCTGTGGAGTTCCTCGGTAACGACAACGGTTTCGTCAAGGCCGCGGTCCTCGACGAGATGGAACTCGGCGAACCCGACGACTCCGGGCGCCGCCGGCCAGTGTCGACCGGTCGCACCGCCACCAAACCGGCCGATCTCGTCATCATGGCTCTCGGCAACGCCGCCAACCCGATCATCAAGGACTCGGAACCGCGACTCGAGACCTCGAAGTGGGGCACGATCAACCTGGATCACAAGGGGTCGCAGGAGACCACACTGGCCGGTGTCTACACCGGTGGGGATGCAGCCCGCGGCGGATCCACAGCGATCCTCGCGGCTGGCGACGGTCAGGCCGCCGCCAGGGAGATCCTCGCGATCGAGGACCTCACCCCCGACGTCATCCGGGATTCTGTGGCCCGCGCGCGCGACTACACCGAACTGGCCACCACCGAGGCCACCATTTTGGCGAGGGCAGATCTCAGCGACGGCATCGTCGAGTTCACGGTCAGGGCACCGTTGATCGCAAACTCCGCGCAGGCCGGGCAGTTCGTCCGCGTCCTGCCACAACCCGACGGCGAGCTCATCCCGCTCACCCTTGCCGACTGGGACGCCGAGGCCGGCACGATCGACCTAGTCGTGCAGGGCGTCGGCACGAGCAGCATCGAGATCAACCGGATGGCCGTCGGCGAGGCGTTCACCGGGATCGCCGGGCCGCTCGGGCGACCCAGCGAGATCGCGCGCCACGAGGCCGGCACCACGGTGGTCTTCACCGCTGGGGGCCTCGGCCTGCCGCCCGTCTACCCGATCCTGCGCGAGCACCTGCGGGTCGGGCAACCATGTGACGCTGATCGCAGGCTTCCGCAGCGCCGATCTGATGTTCTGGACCGATCCCGGCGAACGCGTCGAGCAGTTGCGCTCGGAGTTCGGCGACCAGTTCGACGTGGTCTACACGACAAACGACGGGTCGTTCGGGGTGCAGGGCTTCGTGACCGGGCCGCTGGAGGAAATGCTGCGCGGCCAGGGACGGCCGTGGCAGAGGTCGTGACCATCGGGCCGCCCTTGATGATGCGAGCCGTGAGCGACCTGAGCCGCGGCTACGACACGGCCTGTGTTGCCAGCCTGAACTCGATCATGGTCGATGCCACCGGGATGTGCGGGGCATGCATGGTGCCGGTGCTGATCGACGGCAAGCCCGTGCGCAAGCACGCCTGCATCGACGGCCCGGAGATCGACTCCCACATCATCGAGTGGGACAAGTTCCTTCCGCGCTTCAACCAGTTCAGCGTCCAGGAGCAGGCCAGCCGCGCCCGTCACGGTCTCAACTGAGCCCTGGTCAGCGTTTACGGACGACCTTGAAGGCGACCTTCTTGGCCGACGACGTGTTGCCGGCCTGATCGGTCGCCGTGATCTGGATCGTGTGCTTCAGCCCCTTGCCAGGCTTGGACTTGACGGTGGCTGAGAACGGCGAAGCGCACTTGGTGGACTTGCCCTTGTTGACCCGGCAGGTGAAGGTGGCGCCCGCCTCGGAGCCGAAGGACACCTTGACCTTGACCTTCGCCTTCTTGGTAGCGATCTTCTTCTTCGGCGCCTTCGTGACCGTCACGAAGGGCGCACTCGTGTCTGGTGGCGGCGCCGCGTTGGCCGTCGTGAACACCTGGTCTGCGCCACGGCTGAACACCACGCCGTCGCGCAGGGCGATCAACCGGTAGTGGTATCCAGTGCCCGCCGCGAGCCCTGCGAGGTTGGCTGAAACCGCCACGGGAGCATTACCGGAGCCACCATCGGTGACCGGCGTCTTCTGCCCGTAGGAAGGACTGGTCCCGTACTCGAACAGGTAGTCGGTGGGGATGCCGCCGGAGTTGTGTGTGCCGTTCAGCGTCGCTGCGCTCGTCGTGACGGCCGAAGCGGCGTTGGTCACCGACGTCGGCGCCCTGAAGACGTCACACGCAGCGGCAGGGCTGAGGCCCCACGCGTTCAGAGTCCCCACATCCTCTTGCCCGGTGTCCGTGACGTTCAAGATCCAGTCGCCGCTGCGCGAATGCCCGTCGAACGCCGACAGCGACTCCTCTGGCCGGTACCGGCCGGTGAGACCACTGACACCTGACAGGGCCGTCAGCGGCAACGCCGCGTCGTCGTCGAGCACGAGGTTCGAAAAGTCATCACCCTGGCCGCCCGCCCCAGCCACAAGGAGGACCGTCGTCCCGGCGTGGGAAAGCGTGATTGTCAGGTCGCCGAGGTAGGTGTGCGTGAGACTCCCGATCCTCACGTCGAGGTCGCTGACGTTCCCGGTGCCCGGCAGCGTCATGGTCGAGTCCACCCCGCCCGCAGGGGCGTCGGGAATCGGTTTCGGGACGTCGGAGCTGTTCGTGAACGACGGCTTCCCGACTGACACGGTTGTCCCCGGCACGGCGACCGGGCCATCCGGTCCGGTCATGGACACGGTGAGCCCCACTTTGGCCTCGCATGCGATGGCCTCTGGAAGCTTGACCGTGAACGGCGGGTCGTTGACCCCGTTCTTGCCAGCTGCGATCGTCGGCCAGTTGCTCGTGCCGCCGGTGACCTGTGCGCCGCTGTTGGCCACTATCGAACCCGTCACGCCCGGGATCGGCGAGCCCGTCGTGTTCTGCACGGTCGTGGTCACAGCCAGTGTCTCTCCCGGCTCGGGGAAGCCGTCACCGTCACCGCGCGGGGCGTTGTCGTCGACGGCCGTCGACACGTGCAGCAAGGCCGGCGGCAACGAGAAGTCCTCAACCGCCGTGGTTGCATTTGCCGACGGCGTGGTGGCCAGGAAGCCCATCCCGCGATTGGCGAAGACCGACCACACGGTGGACAGGCTCACGTTGTTGACCTGCGCCGACTGAATGATCGCGTCGCGCATCGTCAGCATGCTGGGGTTGCTCGGCGATAGTCGCATGCCACCGGTGATGATCTTCAGAGCGTCGTTGCGGCCGAGCGCCGTGCGCAGGTCCCACATCGTCTGGCCCCAGATCTCGCCGTTGTCGTGGACGCCGTTGATATTGACCTTGCCCAAGTCGCCGTAGGTGAAGCCCCCCGATCCGGCCGTCCCGGACGCTGGACACTGCGCCGTCGCAGTGACCGGGCAGTCGATTCCCTGCTCCCTGATCCCTGGATCGCCGCAACGTACTGGCCCATCCGCAGGTTGCCGGGGCCGGCCGGGTCGGTCTTGTTGCCCTCGTGCACCAGCAGGTCCAGCGCGTAGAAGTCAGACCACCCCTCGCCCATGGCCCCGGACTGCTCCGAACCGAGGCTGACCAGGCGGCCGGACAGGCCGTGGGTGTACTCGTGGTAGACGATCTCGGCGTCCGCGCTGGAGTCCACGTCGTTGACCGCATCCCAGAAGTACATCTGCATCTTGGGGGACTCGCCGTCACCGGGGGTGCCCATGTTGGCATTGTTCGTACCACTGAAGTCCTGCGCCTCCGCCAATACGGCATCGCCGCCCACTCCCTGCCCGCTGGAGTTGACGTGCTCGAAGTTGCCCGAGGCCTCGTCGAAGCCGATGGGTGCGGCCAACAGCGCGTCGTGGAAATGGTTGACCAAATAGAACAGCCCGACGGCTCCGGCGTTGCGGTTGGTGGCCTTCGATGCGGAGTCTGCCCTGTTCCATGTGCACCCGAACGGTGCGCATCCCGGGAAGAACTGCGTGGGGTAGATCCAGTTGCCGGCCAGTCCGCCGTTGCGCACGACCTGCTCGCCGGGCTGGTAACCGTCTTGCCCGTTGTTGTCCACGTACGTGTGGGTGTTGTTGCCCTTCAACTGGTTCAAGTCCTCGGCCGACCGGTTCAACCACGTCGGGTCGGAGCCGAAGTTCACGGCCGTGGGCGTGACCAGCTGCGACGGGAACAGCGGATAGACCTTCGCGTCGTTGTTGTCGAACGCGGTCAACGACTGGCGGAACAACACCTCGCTGGTGGCCGCGTCGACGACGACCCGGTACAGCATTGAGTCGGTGTCCAGAACCTGGATCTCCCAGGCGAGCCGGTCCTCGTCCGACTGAGCGAACACGGTCAGTTCGGCGGACTCGGCATAGGTGTCATACGTGGTCTTCTGCGCAGGACCCTGCGAGCGCTTCTCCACCGGCGGCACAGTGGCGTCGCCGCCGACGTTCTCGCGGGCCGCGAGCAGCGCCTCGTCAGCGCTCAGCACGGGCGTGGTGGTCGGCACCGACAGGTCGCTGACCGGCGCACCGCTGACATTGATCAAACGGCCGTTCTTCGTGACGTGACCGCGCACGCGACTGTCGAAGGCCTCGATGCCGTCGACACTCTGCGAGAAGGTGACGTGGGTAACGCCGTCGATCGACGTGTACGACTCACTGACCTCGAGATTGGCCAGATCGCTGCTGTCCAGACCGAAGGCCCGACGCTGATCACTGACGTACCCCAGGACAATGTCGGCTGGATCGGCCTTCGAGGCGTCGGTGAGGAACCCGTCGGTGCGGCCCACGTAGTCCACAGCCCCGGTCTGCGGGTTGGGCTGAACGAAACCCTGCGCCCCGAGGGCGCTGTCGAGGCGATCCGCTGCCCGCGGGGCGACCGGAGCGGCCTTCTGATCCTGGCGAACGTCCACGTTTGGCAGCAGTTGATCCCTAGGATCATCGACTGCGGATGCCGGCGTGGCGGTCATGGCCACGCACCCGACGGCTACTGACAAGAATGCAAGACGCAGGGCGGCTGCTATTCGCATGTTCAGGCTCGATCTCGCTTGGTGCAGTCGCCGGTCGTCGGCGTCGCTGAACGGCCAATCTACACGCGCAATCCTCGACCAACAAGAGTCTGATCTTGCAGATTGTCCGAAGGTGCGATTCCCCCGCCAGGCGCCCCGGGGCCGGAGGCATCAGAGGGGAAGACCGTGCGTCAACCGCGACACTCAACCGGGCGGGATCCTGACCGCAGTTGTCGTCTAAAGGCGACGATCGCGCAATACGGGGAACTCGTCGCGGACCTGATGCGGCAGACCGGGGTCGAGGTCCATCAGTAGAACGCCGGGTTCCATGCGCTCGCCCACAACCTGTCCGCGGGGGTCGACGATCGTCGTGTATGCACCCATCGCCACGCCGTTGCTCTGACCCGTGGAGTTGGCGCCGATCACCCAAAGCTGGTTCTCCGTGGCCCGGGCAGCGGTCAGCAGGCTCCAATGCGCGATGCGGGCGGCCGGCCAGCCCGTGGGGATGAGGACGGCGGTGGCGTCGGCGTCGGTGAGGGCCCGGAACATCTCCGGGAAGCGCAGGTCGTAGCAAGTCGCCAGGCCGGTGACACCAAGGGGAGTCTCGACCGTCACGATCTCGTCCCCCGCGTTCAGCGTCACAGCCTCGCCGGTATCGAACCCGAACAGGTGGATCTTCCGGTAGGTGGCCAGCACCTCGCCGGTCGGCCCGAAGACCACCGACGTGTTGAAGAGGTCGTCGCCGTCGCGCTCGAGGAACGAACCTGCGTGCAGCACCCGCCCCGGCGCGAGGTCGGACATGTGTGCGCACCACGTCTCAAGGGGGACTGCGTGGTCGAGGTTCTCGGCGACGGCGAATGGTCCGATCTCCCACAACTCGGGCAGCACGATGAGGTCCGCGTCGATGGCCTCCGTAACCTCGCGCACGCGACGTCGGCGCAATGCCGCGTCGTGCTCGTCCGACAGGTTCAGCTGCACTGCAGCAACGCGGGTCATAGCAGCAGGTTAGTCGCGACTACATTGGCCGGCATGAATCCATTTGTGGCCGCCTGGCAAGACGCCATTGATTCGTTCGGTGCGACGGTGGACCACATCAGTGATGAATCCTTTGCCGCACCCTCCCTGCTTCCGGGCTGGACGATAGGGGACATCGTCGCGCATGTGGTTGCCCTGGAGGCGGAACTGTGCGGGGATCCACTACCCGATCATGAGCCCGACTGGGGTGGCCTCGCGCACGCCGATGACGCGTTCTCCCAGTACACCGAACTCGGGGTGGACCACCGTCGTGGGACCAGTCCGCAGGCGTTGCGAGCCGAACTGGCCGAGGTCACGGGCCGCCGCCGCAGGCTGCTTCGCGAGGGTCCGCAGGGCGACGATGATCTCGTGCGCGGGATCGCCGGGAACACCTGGCCCTTGCGTCGGGTGTTGAGGATGCGTTGCTTCGACATCTTCCTGCATGAGCTCGATGTGCGCGATGCCTTGGGTCTCGGGGTGCCGCAATTCGGTCCAGCAGCGACGGTGACCGTGGCCCTGATGGCCGACAGCCTGGGTTATGTCTGGGTCAAGAAGGCGCAAGCGCAGCCCGGTCAGGTGCTTCATTTCGTGGTGCCGGGCTATGTCGACCAGTGGATCGGCGTGGGGCAGGACGGGCGGGGTCGCGGCGTGGAGGCGACGCAAGCCACCACGACTGTGTCCATGGATGTGCTCGCCTTCATCAGACTTGCGTCCGGGCGTCGGCCGGACCCCGACGCGGCCTCGGTTGACGGAGATCGACACCTCGCAGAACGTGTGCTGCAAGGCTTGAACGTCTCGCCCTAACCGGCGAGGCCGACGGCTGGATCGGCCAGGAAGCCCGCCACCTCGGTGAGCACCTGCGACCCCAGGGCGCCGTCAACGCAGCGGTGGTCGAAGGACAGAGTCAGGGTGACAACTTGGCGCACCGCGACCTGGCCGTCAACCACCCACGCCCTCTGGACCACTCGGCCCAAGCACAGGATCGCCACATGCCCCGGGGGCAGGATCGGAGTTCCGCCGTCCACCCCGAACACCCCGACATTGGTCAGCGAAATGGTGCTGCCCGTGAGTTCCTGCGGGCTCAGGGATCCCGCCCGCGCAGCGCTGGTTGAAGCCTGGATCGCCTCGGCCAACCCAAGCAGCGACAGCGTCTCGGCATGGCCGATCCGGGGAACCAACAGGCCACGATCGGTGGCTACCGCTAGACCGAGATGCACCCCTGCGTGCTGGATGATCACCTCAGCCTCAGCGTCGAACGTGGCGTTCACCCGTGGGTGGCGCCCCGCCGCGACCACCAGGGCGTGGGCGGCCAGCATCGTGGGCGACCACTTGACCTGCGGATGCTTGGTACGCAACCGATCGATCAGCGACATGCATTCGGTGACGTCCACGTCCAGCCACTCAGTGACGTGCGGTGCGGTGAAGGCGGAGGTGACCATGGCGTGGGCCATGGACCGCAGGACCCCGCGCACAGGGATTATCTGCTCGGCTCCTGGCGGGGTCTCAAGGCGTGCGGCAGCTGCCCGCTCCACATCCGTTCGGGTGATCAGCCCGCCCGCGCCGGTGGGGTCGACCGCTTGTAGGTCTATCCCCAGGTCCTTGGCCAGGCGACGGACCGGGGGTTTGGTTCGTGGCCGCTCGGGTGGGCCCTGCAGTCTTTCCTCGGTGGACCGGGCCACCTCGAATCCGCCGTGGCGCACAGGTTTGGCCTGCGCCCCGGGGGGTCCCGCTTCCGGGGTCGGGCGCCGGCGGCGCCGCGTGGGTGTCTGCGGGGCTGCGCCGTAGCCCACGAGCAGCGCCTCACGCTGAGCCTCGACACTGATGAGGTCGCCACCGACCGGTACCACCTGACCAGCCAGGGCGTGGAGTTCGGCAACCGTTCCCTCGAACGGGCTGGGCAGTTCCACCAGCGCCTTGGCTGTCTCGATCTCGCAGAGGATCTGGTTGACGCTCACCTGCTCGCCGGGCTCCACGAACCAGCGGACGACCTCGGCCTCGGTCAGCCCCTCGCCGACATCGGGCATCCGGAAGGTCTGCATCACATCCCCCTGACGGTGTCGACGGCATCCAGAATCCGGTCAACATCGGGCAGGTAGAGATGCTCCAGTTTCGAGGGTGGGTAGGGCGCATGTGGCGCCCCGACCCGGAGCACGGGTGCTTCCAGGCTGAAGAAGCAGCGCTCGCTGATCCGCGCCGCGATCTCGGCCCCGAGGCCTGCGAACACCGGAGCCTCATGCACGATCACGCACCGGCCGGTACGTGTGACGGACTCAACGATCGGGTCGAGGTCCAGCGGCGACAGGCTGCGCATGTCGATCACTTCCAACGAGATCCCGTCCTCCTGCTCGGTGAGCCCGGCCGCCTCCAGGCAGGTCCGGACCATCGGGCCGTAGCAGACCAAAGTGACCTCCGTCCCGCTGCGAACCACGCGCGCATCGAACAAACCCTCAGAGACCTCTCCCCATTCGGCCTTGTCCCAGTACCGCCGCTTGGGTTCCAGGAAGATCACCGGGTCGTCACACATGATTGCCTGCCGCAGCATGTGGTACCCGTCGCGAGCGTGTGACGGGGTGACGATCCGCAGACCGGCAGTGTGGGTGAAGTACGCCTCGATCGACTCGCTGTGATGCTCCACCGCGCCGATGCCGCCGCCGTAAGGGATGCGAATGGTCAGCGGCAGGCGAACGAGGCCTTCGGATCGGGCGTGGTACTTGGCGAGTTGGGTGGTGATCTGGTCCACCGCCGGGAACACGAAACCGTCGAACTGGATCTCGCACACTGGCCGGTAGCCGCGCATGGCCAAGCCGATGGCGGTGCCGATGATCCCGCTTTCCGACAGCGGGGTGTCGATGACCCGGTCGTCGCCGAACCTGGACAGCAGGCCGTCGGTGATCCGGAACACCCCGCCGAGCCGTCCGACGTCCTCGCCCATGACCAGCACACGTTCGTCGGCGTCCATGGCGTCGAACAAGGCCCGGTTCAGCCCCGCGGCCAGCGTCATCACCTCACTCATCGCCGAGGTACTCCTCCCACCAGGCCGCCTCCTGTTCGACCAGCGGGTGTGGCTGGGCGTAGACGTGGGCGAACATCGCCGGCGCGGGCGGGTCGGGTAACTCTCGGCACTGCGTGCGAAGTCGCTGCGCCAACTCGTCAGCCTCGGTTTCGACTGTCTCTACGAATGCGCCATCGGCCGCCCCGCTGCGCAGCAGATAAGCGCGTACACGTTCGATGGGATCCTTGAGCCGCCACTGCTCGAGTTCCTCCTCCACCCGGTACCGGGTGGGGTCGTCGGAGGTCGTGTGCGCGCCCATGCGGTAGGTGTACGCCTCGATCAGGCTTGGTCCTTCGCCGTCACGCGCCCGGTCCAG
Source organism: uncultured Actinomycetota bacterium (assembly GCA_963818505.1). GTDB lineage: Bacteria > Actinomycetota > Actinomycetes > S36-B12 > UBA10799 > JADKAV01. The sequence goes on along the minus strand of CAWFSJ010000005.1, from coordinate 563,138 downwards.
TGCCCAGCGGGTCGCCGCCAGAACCGCAAGCACATCGTTGCCGTCCACTCGCAGGCCTGGGAATCCGAACCCTTGTGCGCGGCGGTACAGCGGGATCCGGGTCTGGCGGTGCAGCGGCTGCGAGATCGCCCACTGGTTGTTCTGACAGAAGAAGACCACCGGCGCGTCGTGGACAGCAGCCCACACGAACGCCTCGTTGACGTCGCCCTGGCTGGAGGCGCCGTCGCCGAAGAACGTCATGACCGCGCTGTCCGCCCGGTCGCGTTGAACACCCATGGCGTAGCCGACCGCGTGCAGGGTCTGGTCGCCGATAACGATCGTCGGCAGCGCGAAGTTGTGCTGGTTCGGGTCGTAACCTCCGTTGGTCACTCCGCGGAACAGGGCCAGCAGTCGTACGGGGTCGACCCCACGGCACCAGGCCACCCCGTGCTCGCGGTAGGTGGGGAACGCGAAGTCATCGGCCCTCAACGCCCTACCTGCCCCGACCTGCGCGGCCTCCTGCCCCAGCAGCGGCGGCCACAGCCCGAGCTCACCCTGGCGCTGAAGAGCATGTGCCTCGATGTCCAGACGGCGCACCAGGACCATGTCCCGGAAGAGGGCCCGTAACTCCTCCCCGGACACCTCGATGTCCAGGTCGTCGTCGTGCAGTCGTTCGCCCTCGGGGGTGAGCAACTGCAGGAGTTCGCCCATGCAACGAGAGTGCCCGGCGAAGTGCGCCGCGACGCATCCGTCGGACGGTTGGGGTGCACGTGGGGGGCTGGCGGGAGGCGGTGTTGTTTCCCGGCACGTAGGTGGTCGGGTTCAGGCTCTGCTTGGCGTCGGTCTGTTCAACCCAGCTTGGGGCCGCGAAGCGCGGGCCGGTGCTCAAGATGGCTCAAGCCGTTGTACGCGAGGTTGACCAAGTGGGCCACGACATCGTCCTTGTCGGGCTTGCGCACGTCGAGCCACCACTGACCCGTCAAAGCCACCATCCCGACGAGCATCTGGGAGTACATCGGAGCGAGTTTCGCGTTGAAGCCGCGGGCCTTGAACTGCTTGGCCAGAAGGTGCTCGACGTGGTCGGCGACTTCACGATCAAGCTGGCGTAACTGCCGGTGGGCACCGGGGAGTCGCGGACCAGGACCGCGAACCCGTCGCTCTCGTTCTCGATGTAGTCGAACAGCGCCATGGCGGCCTGCTCGAGCAACAGCCGCGGGTTGTCGCCGGTGAACGGTCGGTGATCTGCCTGACCAACGTCTGCATCTCGCGGTCGACGATGACTGCGTACAGGCCCTCCTTGCCGCCGAAGTGCTCGTAGACGACCGGTTTCGAGACTTCGGCCGCCGCGGCGATCTCCTCGACGGTGACTGCCTCGTAACCGCGGGCCGCGAACAATGACTTGCCGACGCTGAGCAACTGGTCGCGCCGTTGCTGGGCGGTCATCCGTACGCGGCTCACTGCCCCATTGTGGCGGGTCGGGCCAGTTTGGCCTGTATCCGCTCCGGTTTGGGCCACTTGACGTCGCGGACCCAGCCGCGGTTCTCGGCGAAGCGGATCAGAGCTGCCGACGGGTCGATCTGACGGGGTAGGACTCCGTGCCGCGCGGCAGTGGGTTCGGCGTGGTGGAAGTTGTGCCATGACTCGCCGAGACTCGGGACCGCCAGCCAGGCCACATTGCGGGACTCGTCTCGGGTGACGAAAGGCTGCTTGCCCCAGATGTGGCACACCGAGTTGATGCTCCACGTCACGTGATGCACCAGCGCGATCCGGACCAACCCGGCCCAGAAGAACGCGGTGAGCGCCCCCTGCCAACTCCAGGTGAGCAGCCCGCCCAGGATCGCTGGTGCGACGAACGTGGTTAGCGCCAACCAGCCGAACGCGCCGCTCAACCGGGCGGTGAGGGGTCGGTTGAGCATGTCCGGGGCCCAGCGCCGTGCGTCGATCGGTTCCTGGGCGACCAGCCAGCCGACGTGCGCCCACATGAAGCCCTTGGTGACCGCCCATGGCCCGGTGCCGTACTTCCAGGGCGAGTGCGGGTCATCGGCCTCGTCGGAGTTTGCATGGTGCTTGCGATGCCCGGCCACCCAGGAGGAGATCGACCCTTCCAAGGCCAAGGAACCCGCTACGCCGAGCACTGCCGCGACCCACGGCTTCGCCTTGAACGAGCCGTGGGTGAAGTAGCGGTGGTAGCCGACGGTGATACCAGCGGCCGTGATCAGGTAGAGCACCAGCGCCAGCACGACGTCCAGCCAGGAGATCCACCGGTTCCAGGCCACTGGAACGGCTGCCACCAGAGCAAGTAGAGGGATGACGATGATCGCCCCAACCGCCACTCGCGCGGAGACGCTCGGCTCGGCCGATCGGGTGTACTGCTCAGCGGTGGCGTTGGCCATGGTGCGACTCCCTACGGATGCGTAACTTTCCTAACCGTAACTTACGCTTTCGTAGGTGTCGAGGAGTTCTGGAGCGTCAGGCCTCCAGCGTCCCCCGCAGAACTGTGACCGTGGAATGAGTGGGATCGCCGTCCAGTGGTTCGTCGGAGATGTCCACAGCGGAGAAGGTCTGCAGGTCGACACCGTCGGGGACGGGGAAGGTCGCCTGCTGCTCCCCGGGTCCGAGGCTGCCCAAAGCGATCAAGCCGCTGTTCTCGGGATCCAACAGCCACACCTCGTAGAAACCTTCCGGTCCAGCCATCTGGGAGGCCTTCACGGTGACCGTGTAGCCAGCGTCGGTGCGGTTCAGAGTCGCATCCGCCTGTCCACCGCGGTCGGGGCCGTCCGGCATGGGCGTCAACTGGGCTGACGCCACGATAGAGCTTGGAGTGTCCTGGCCGGTCGTGACCGCCACAACGGCTCCGCCGACGAGAATGCCCGCGGCCGAGGCCGCTACCAGCCCAGCCCACCTCGGTAGCCCCTTACGTTGAGGCTGGGTGGCGCGGCCAAGTGGTACAGGTTCAGTTGCGAGTTGTTCCTCGATGCGGTTCCAGACGCGAGCCGGTGGCTCGGTCAGCCGGTCGGGCCCCCCGGATGCGCGACCCACGAGAACAACCTGGGAGAAGTCGGCCAATTCCGCGGCACACTGCTCGCAGACTTCGACGTGCGTCGCACAATCGGAGTCGACGGGTTCGCCGAGAGACATCAAAGCCAGTTCGTCAAGATCACAGTGCTGCTGCATGGGTCACCTCCAATCGAGTGCGCATTCTCTGCAAAGACCGCCGGATGTGGCTCTTGACCGTTCCGAGCGGCATGTTCAGTTTTTCCGCGATCTGCTGGTGGGTCAGATCGTCGAAGAAGGCGAGCCGGATTATTTGTCTGGCCGGTTCGCCGAGATCATCGATCTCGTCAGCCACGGACACTTGCGAGGAGACGTCCGGGCCGTGTTCGGCGGTCTTCGGGTGCTTGCTCGAGTGACACTTCGTCGCGACGCTTCCGGTGGAAGTCCGCAACCCGCCGCCGGGTGATGGCCAGCAGCCAGGCCGGCACGTTTCCCGCGTTCGGATCGAAGTTCTCCCTGCTGCGCCACGCGGAGATGAAGACCGCTTGGGTGACGTCTTCCGCGTCGGCCGACGACGGCACTGAACGCAATGCCACCGTGTAGACCAGACGAGACCACCGCTGGTAGGCCTCCGCCAGTGCGGACTGTTCCCCTGCGGCCAGTTGTCGCCCTACTTCGGCAACATCTAGCTCAGTCATGGAAGCAGTCTCCCACATGGCGGAGGCCCCCTGAATCGGCGAAGCGAGGAGCGTCACCACTTCACCTCAGGTGTCAGCCGGCGAGGTTGATCGGGAGCAGGACGCCGTTGATGCCGTGGGCGATCTGCCGGTTGCCCTTGTTGATGTTGGGCTGGACGACCTTGGCGTTCTTGGTCAGCACGGCGCGGTCCTTGAGGAACACGTTGCCCTTCTTCACCACGACCGTCAGGCGCTTGCCCTCTGCGGTCTTCGAGCTTGGCACCGTTGGACTTGGCAGCCATCTTCGCTGTGATGGGCTTGCCCGGGACCACGTGGTAGAGCAGGATCTGCTCGATCGGTCTCGATCGGGAAGGCGGTCGCGATGGTCACGAAGGCTGCCTCTTCGTTGGCTGGCTTCGTGCCGGTCACGGCCTGCACGAGGTTCATGAAGGCGCGGTCCTGCGGTACGAACGCAGTGAGGCGCACGCTTGCCCTCGGTCAGACACCGACTGCGCTGTCCGGGTTGGTCGCCCAGCACGGCGAGGACGGCCTCGGTCACGATGTCGTAGTCCTTGGCGTTGTTGTCGAACTTGTTGTCGTCGACCAGGACTCCGGCCAGCGGCGCGGTGCCCTGCTTGGCGGTCGCGGGCGTAATGGCCAGCCCGACGCCGAGGGCGGCGGTGGCTGCCACAGCGGTGCCAGCGGTAATGGTGCGTTTGATGTTCATTTCTTGCCTCCTGTTAGTGGGTTACACATAGGAGTTCGCGCCGGACCGGGCGTTTGGATGCAGCGTTTTTGAAACGTTATCTAACGGGGCGCGTCTTTGGCCACGCTCCGCGTTAGAGGTTGTGCTGTTGGTTAGCGAAACAACGCGTGGATTCGCTAACGAGGACCACAACCTCTAACCAGGGCGGCCGTGGGCCTGTCGTGGCGTCGGCGGGTCACGTCGAACCGGTCTGGCCGCTCCGACCAGGGCGGCTGTGGGCCTGTCATGGCGTCTGGGGTCCGGTCGAACCGGTCTGGCCGCTCCGCCCAGGGCGGCTGTGGGCCTGTCGTGGCGTCGGCGGGTCACGTCGAACCGGTCTGGCCGCTCCGCGTTAGAGGTTGTGCTGTTGGTTAGCGAAACAACGCGTGGATTCGCTAACGAGGACCACAACCTCTAACCAACCGGGGCCGAGGTCGCCTCACCCTGGACCGTGGCACCGAGGCCGGTTCGCAGGTCGCGGGCGTGCCAGCCCAGTTCCGCTTCGGCCTTGGCCGCGGTGCCCAGGTAGCTCGCCCGCGAGGCGCGCAGCGACTCAGAGCGGTAGGTCGAAGGCAGGGGAAGGAACCTCTCCAGGAAACCGGCTGACAGTGCAGTGGCCCCGACCATCGCGTCCGGCAGCACGATGGGGGCCGGACCGCCTGCGATCTCAGCGGTGATGCGAAGGACCTCGGCCATGGTCGTGCACGGTCCCGCGAGCATGTAGCTCTCACCCGAGCGCCCCGACTCCATGGCCAGCACGTGGCCGGTGGCCACGTCGTCCACGTACGCCATACAGATGCGCATTCCAGCGGGTGCCAAGACGCGTCGGCGATGCGCGGCCTGTCGGATCAACTCCCCGATCTGGCTGGTGTCACCGGGGCCGTAGACGGCACTGGGCATTGTGATCACGATGTCGAGACCGTCGGCCGCGAACCCCTGCGCGATCTCGTGGGCTTGCGCCTTCGTGTGGTCGTAGACCGTCAGGTGCTCGCCGCTGAAGTTGTAGGTCTCGTCGCGGACCTCGCCGTTGGTGTCGGAGTTCACCGCGACTGTAGAGGTGTAGACCACGCGAGGCACCCCGGCATCACGAGCGGCGTCGAGAGCATTGCGGGTTCCCTGCACGTTGACAGCCCAACCCTGCTCCGGGTCCGAGCTACCGACTTTGTACCAGCCCGCGACATGGAACACCCCGTCGGCGCCCGTGAATGCATTGACCATGGAACTGCGCGACGTGACATCCCCGGGGGCGAGTTCAACGCCTAGGGCACTCAGCGACGCCGCCTTGGTGGGGTTGCGCACGACCGCAACAACCTCATGGCCGGCGTCGCGCAACTGACTCGCAAGATGACTACCGATGAAACCCGTGGCCCCGGTGAGTGCGTAGCGCATTGCCCCATGTTGGCATGCCAGGTTTCATCGCACCCGCTGTAGAGATCCGTCGATCGTCGTCAGCAACAGTTCCCCGCCGGCATCGAGGCCGAACGACGTGACGCCGTCGGCCTGCCCGATCTGCTGGCGCTGGCCGTCGCGGTAGGCCCAGACCGTGCCCGAGATGAAGTCCCCGAACACGTACCAGCCCTGCAGCGAAGGCACGTCCGAACCGCGGTACACATAGCCACCGGTGATGCTCCCACCGAGCTTGCGGCCGTAGGTCAAGACCGGCTGGGTGACGTCGCGGCCGGCGCAGCGGGCGGGGTTGTAGCGGCTCCCACCCTCCCAGCACGACCAGCCGAAATCGAACCGGCTGCCGTCGGTGGGCATCCGGTCCACCTCCTCGAACTTGTCCTGCCCGACGTCCCCGATCCACATCTGGCCGGTGGGCGCATCGATGCTGAACCGCCACGGGTTGCGCAGACCGAACGCCAGGATCCGCCGGTCGCCGGTCTTGGGGTTGGCAGTCGGGATGCAGTACTTGTTCTTGCCGCACGTGGGGTCGATCCGCAGGATCTTGCCACGCAGGTCCTTGAGACTGCGAGCCGCGTCGAATGGGTCGCCGGATCCCCCGCCGTCCCCGGTGGAGATGTACAGCAGTCCCTTGTACAACGCCAGCTGCCCGCCATTGTGGTTGGCGTTGGCGGGATGCTTGATGCGGATGATCTTGCGTTGCCCGACGCCCTTGGTGAAGCGCGAGACCTGCAGCGCGCCGCGGGTATCGGTGTAAGCGGCGTAGAACTTCCCGCCTTTGACCCTGACCATGGACAGCAGCCCCCGCTCGCCATCGGTGGACAGCCCGCGCACCCTGAACCAGGTAGAGGTAGTGCCGTTGGGCTTCACCTTCACGATGCGCCCGTCCTTCTCGGTCACCAACAACGTGCGCTTGGGACCCGGGACGACGCTTGTGGGCGCGGAGAGGTCGCTGGTGATCGTCTGGAAATCGACCGGCCCGGGTGAGGCGGCGATGGCAGCGGCGAGCAGCGTTTCAGCGAGCATGGGTCGAGCCTACGTCGGGGCTGGTCCTGCGGGAACCGGGTCAGGTAGTCGTCGCAGGGTTCTTGTGCGCGTGGGCCCGCCACCACAGGAACGTGCCGACACCCAGGAAGATCTGCGGCACCCACGAGCACGCCCGCCAGACCAAGGTCGCGGCCAGCGCATCGTTCTGGTCCATGCCGAAGGACACCAGCAAGGCCGTCAACGCCGCGTCCACAGTGCCAAGTCCACCGGGTGTCAGGGGGATCATCGTGCCCAGCCGTGAGATCGCGAAGGCCGCGAAGGCCTCGGCCGCCGTCAAGCCCGAGGACCTGCCGTCAGACACCGCCCGGATGGCCACGAAGAGGATCAGGAACTGTCCGAAGATCATCCCGAAGTTGGAGGCGGTGATCGAGATCCAGTGCTTGGAGACAACCCCGACGATCTGCGAGCGGAACTCCACGACTTCGGTCACGACGTCGTATTCCTTGTGCATACGGTGCAGGATGGGGTTCGCCAACTTCTGCCCCAACCCCCCGATCTTGCGGGCCAGGTCCTCGCTGCGCAGGATCAGCGCGAAGACGAGCACGGCGCCACCGATCGCCAACAGACCCACGATCGCTGCGGTCAGGTACTGCTGCGGGTTCTCCCCACTCAGCAGCAGGAGTACCACTCCGATCACCGGCAGTCCCAGCGTCATGAAGACGCTCCAGACGCTGGTGATGGCGATGCCGGTGGTGGCTGCCGCCGAACTCACCCGGTAGCCGGCCAACATCGCGTACTGCACGCCCAGACCGACCGCCCCACCGGCCGGAACGGCGTTCGAGATCGTGAAGGAGGTCTGGCGCACGACGAACGCGGGGTTGTACTTCAGCCCCGGGATGGCTGCCATGAGGGGGAAGACGTAGACCCACAGGTTGACCACGATTGCGACAAGCAGGGACGCCTTGTCCAGGTTGCTCATCGCCTGCACTGAGTCCCAGGCGTCGGAGTAGTTGCCCAGTTTTGGCAGGATGCCCGCGAACACGATGACAAGCGTCACGACGGTGATGACACCGGCGATGATGCTCTTCTTCTTGTCGAGTTTCGGGATCTCCGGTTCGGCGGGAGTCGCAGCGGCGTCTTCGGTCACCAGATCACCGTGCCATATCCAGGTCCCACACCCGCACACCGCCAAGGATTCCAGCGACGTTCGCCACGACAGTCACGTCCTCGCCGAGTTCGACGGCGAGCTTCTTGGCGTTGCCGCCTCCGACGAACAGGTGGTCCCAGCCGAATACTGGGCGCAATCCGTCCACAGTGGCCAGGATCCGCTTGGACCACTTCTGCGGTCCGAGTCTCTTCAGTTGCGCCTTGCCCATCCAGGTGTCGTAGGTGAAACCCTTGCGAACCGGAGCATGTGACATCTCCAGGTGTGGGGCCAGTCGACCGTCGTCGTACACCGCGCAGCCCAGGCCCGTTCCGAGGGTGAACATCACCTCGAGGCCGGAGCGTTTGATGACCGCCGCGCCCTGCACCTCCGCATCGTTGAGCACCCGCACCGGTTTGCCGAAGGCCTGTTCGAGGGCCGCCGTGGCGTCCCAGTTGCGCCAAGCCCGGTCCAGTTCGGGGTCCTTGTGCGTGTAGGGCCCGTGCAGGTTCGGGTAGTGGGGTGTGGAGATCACGACCCCGTGGCGGATCATGCCGGGGATCCCCACGGTGACCCGGTCGAACGCGGGCATCGCGGAGGCGATCTCCTGAAGGACCCCGATGAACCGCGCAGGCGGCAGGGGGTAAGGCGTCTTGACTCGTATGCGTTCGGCCAACAGTTGTGCGTCGGCATCCACGACCGAGCCCTTGATCCCGGATCCACCGCAGTCGAGCGCGAGCGTTCGCATGGGCTCAGCCTGCCCGACGCAGCGCCCGTTCACTCGTCGGCGGCGGGCTTGGCAGGGGTGGACAGCCCCGGTACGTGCCACGCGTTGACGATCTTGGCCAAGGCCGTGACGAGGAAGAGCTGCCCAATGATCGCCTCGAGCACGGCCAGCGACTGCCCGGGGTTCGTGGCGGGGACGAGGTTGCCGTAGCCGGTCGTCGTAAGCGTGATGAAGCTGAAGAACAAGAAGTTCGCGTTGTCACCTGCGCCGCCGTCACCGAAGAACGGTGGGGTGGTCTGCCACAGCGAGATCGTGCGGTAGGTGAACGCGAACATCATGCCGAGCATGAAGTAGATGCAGATGCCGCCCAGGATCGTGCGGCCGTCGACCATGGTGCGGCGCAGGAGGTGTCGCAGGATCACGGCAGGCGCCACCAGGTACAACACGACGCTGACCGCCGACAGCAGTTTCAGCGCTGTCTGGTCGAAGGAGAGGGCCATGCCTGTCAACCAGGTGGCGGTGATCAGAACCGCCACCACGATGCAGGCGATCCCGGCGAGGCGCCGGGCTCTTGGAGATTCCGACGCTGAAAACGTCAGGAACAAGGTGACCAGTTGGACGAGCATGATCAGCGCCGTCGCACTGGTGCCTTCAACGGTGGCCGAGGTGATGTACGTGAGCGCAAGCAACGCCAACACCACTCCGTACTTGTTGGCGGCGTCTCGGTCCGCGATCGCGGCCATGGCTGTGTTGCGGGGCATCGGGCTATAGCGCCGAGGTGTCGTCGGGGGCAAGGATCCCTTGCGCCGCGAGCGCGCCGCCCTTGGTGGGAGCCCCCCGCAGAATCCGTTCAAACACCACGGCGAGCATCGCGCCGATTAGTGGTCCGACCACGTAGACCCAGTAGTTGGAGAAGTCCCAGCCCACTAGGGCGGGGGCCAGGGAGCGCATCGGGTTCATGGACGCGCCGCTCACCGGGGCACCCCACACCGACACCAGACCGATGTAGGACCCGACCGCGATCGCACCCGCGATTCCGATGTTGCGGGCACCCGTGGCGGTGCCCAGGATGACGCTCACCAGGCCGAGCGTGAGCAGGCCCTCCATGAGCGCCGCCGTTGGGGCGCTGACCCCGGATGCCGGCAGGGTGGCCCCTGCCATGACGTCCCCGAACGTCCACTGCAGGAACAGGCACGCCAGGGTGGCGCCGATGAACTGGGCGACGATGTAACCCGGAACGCGTATCCATGGGAAGTTGCCGCGCATTGCGAAGGCCAACGTGACCGCGGGGTTGAGGTGCGCGCCACTGACGGTGCCCATGAAGAAGATGATGCCCATGACCATCATCCCGGGCGCGAGCGCTTTCATGGCCAAGGTCAGGTCGGATCCGAAGGCCTGCGCGCCGACCACCCCGCCGCCAACAGCGACGACGACCAGCAAGAACGTCCCCCAGACCTCGCTGAAGAGCCTGCGGTACTCCAGGGACGAGTCGTCGAACTGCTGGGCGTCGAGGTCCGATGCTCTGTAGTGGCGATTGAGCCACTGGAGCATCGGCTCCCCTCCGTGATCGTTGGCAGGTGTTGTACTCATGTGCCCAACGTGGCCCACTGCGCCGGAGGCGGCAAGCACCTCGGGCCCGTGTCACGATCTGATGCAGGCCGCTATCCGGCGCGGCTGTGCGCTGTACGATCGCCTCACGACCCCGCGAGGAGACCGTTATGCGCAAGACCGTCGTCACCGTTTCCATCGCCACCACTGTGGTGGCCCCGCTTCTGTTCAGTGCCCCGGCGATGGCGGGCAGCTTCCCCCGCAAGGCCGTCCAGAACGCTATTGAGAGCCAGATCAAAGAGGTCGTGAAGCAGAAGGCGACTGTGAAGTGCCCCGCACGATCGAACTGGACCAGGGGTGCGGTCTTCTACTGCAACGCCAAGCCGACCAACGGCGCTGCGTCCTACCGGGTCAAGGTCACCCTCGGCCGCGAGAAGACCCACGCCTTCCGCTGGCTCAAGATCGGCTGAATCCTGCCCACACGGTGGTAGGTCGGCGGGGCCCGGGCAACCTTTGGGGTTTTCAGGCGATCTGGTGGTCCGCAAACCACATTTCTCACCGGCGGCGGGTTCGCCCGGGCAACCTTTGGGGTTTTCAGGCGATCTGGTGGTCCGCAAACCACATTTCTCACCGGCGGCGGGTTCGCCCGGGCAACCTTTGGGGTTTTCAGGCAGTCTGGTGGTCCGCAAACCACATTTCTCACCGGTCGGCGGGTTCGCCCGGGCAACCTTTGGGGTTTTCAGGCAATCTGGTGGTCCGCAAACCACAATTCCCACCGTGGCGGCTGGCGCACCCCACCTTGGCTGTTTGACAGAACCTGAGCGGCGAGGCGGCTGCAACAGGTCCTGCGCGCTCGGATTCGCAGGCTCATTCAGGTTGCGGCGTCTTTGCGCCGAAGGGAGATCCCTGCGGCCTTGATCAACCTGCACATCCGGACAGTCGACCCCACGCCCACCGAACGCACGGCACCCCGGCCACCGCAACGGGTGACCGGGGTGCCGGGTCGGATCAACCGATCAGAAGGCGTCCTCGGACAGCTCCATGATCTCGAGGTTGGTCGTCTCAGCAGCCAGGCGCTCGCCCGCGAGCAGCGGCAAACGGTTCTGGGCGAACCACTTGGCAGCGGCGATCTTGCCCTTGTAGAACTCCTGGTCCTTGGCCGAAGCCCCCGACTCGAGGGCGGCGCCGGCCACCTCGGCCTGACGCAGCAGCAGCCAGCCGATGATCAGGTCGCCGACCGCCATCAGCAGTCGCGTGGTGTTCAGGCCGACCTTGTAGATCTCCTCGATCTCCTTCTGCGAGGCCATCGCCCATCCGCCCAATGAGCCGATCAGGCCCTGGACGTCCTCAAGGGCCTTGCCCAGAAGTTCGCGTTCTGCGGCCAGCTGATCCCCGTCGCCGGTGTTCTTGACGGTCTCGGTGATCTCCGCGGCCACCTTCGTGATCGCCTGGAACTGGTCACGGACCATCTTGCGGAAGAAGAAGTCCAGACCCTGGATCGCAGTGGTGCCCTCGTACAAGGTATCGATCTTGGCATCACGGATGTACTGCTCGATCGGGTAGTCCTGCAGGTAGCCCGAGCCACCGAGCGTCTGCAACGACTGCGCGAGCATCTCGTAGGAGCGCTCGGAGCCCACGCCCTTGACGATGGGCAGCAGCAGGTCGTTGATCCGTTCGGCCATGTCGTCCTCGCCGCCGGTCAGTCGCGCCTGGGCAACCTTGTCCTGCCACATCGCGGTGTACATCACCAGTGCGCGCATACCTTCGGCGTAGCTCTTCTGCAGCATCAACGATCGACGCACGTCCGGGTGGTGGATGATCGACACGCGCGGGGCGGTCTTGTCCAGCATCTGAGTCAAGTCGGCGCCCTGCAGACGGTTCTTCGCGTAGTCCAGCGCGTTGAGGTAGCCGGTGCCAAGGGTGGCGATGGCCTTCGTGCCGACCATCATGCGGGCGTACTCGATGACCTTGAACATCTGGGCGATGCCCTCGTGGGTGTCCCCCACCAGGTAGCCGATCGCCGGCTCCTTGTCGCCGAAGGTGATCTCGCAGGTCGTAGAGACCTTGAGGCCCATCTTCTTCTCGACGTTGGTCACGTAGGCGCCGTTGCGTGCGCCGAGTTCGCCTGTCTCGATGTCGAACATGTACTTGGGCACGACGAACAGGCTCAGACCCTTGGTGCCGGCGCCGCCCGCGCCCTCGACGCCTTCGGGCCGAGCAAGCACAAGGTGGATGATGTTGTCGCTCATGTCGTGTTCGGCCGAGGTGATGAAGCGCTTCACGCCCTCGATGCGCCAGGTGCCGTCGCCATTGTCGAAGGCCTTGGCGCGCCCTGCGCCAACGTCGGATCCGGCGTCGGGCTCGGTGAGCACCATGGTGGCGCCCCACTGGCCGTCGATCATACGCTCGGCCATCTTCTTCTGGTCTTCGTTGCCGATGTTGTAGAGAATTCCGGCGAAGCCCGGGCCGGACATGTACATGAACGCCGCGGGGTTGGCGCCGAGCACGAGCTCAGCGACGGCCCACCGCAGGCTGGGCGGGCAGTTGATCCCGCCGAGGCCCTCGGGGATCTCCAAGCGCCAGCCCTCGGAGTCCATCAGGGCCTGGTAGGCCTTCTTGAAGTCCTCGGGCATGGTGACCGAGTACGTGGCCGGGTCGTAGACCGGCGGGTTGCGGTCGGCCGAGGCGAAGGTGTCGGACAGGATGCCCGTGGCCAAGGTCTCTGTGTTCTTGAGGAAATCCTTGGCGGTGTCGACGTCGATGTCCTCGAAGGGGGCCGTGCCCATCCGCTCGGCGCCGCCGAAGACCTCGAACAGGTTGAACTCGATGTCGCGCAGGTTGCTCTTGTAGTGGCTCACCGGTTTTTGCTCCCGTTTCAAGCACCGCCAAAGGGCGGGGCGGGTCGTGTTACCCGTCAGTAACTAATAATGCTACTCGCCGGTAACTTCCGGCAACCCCGGGGGTGGTGCAGATCACATGGGGACCTTGTTGGGCTCGCCCAGTGTCGGGTGCCTCACGTCCGGCGAAAACCGCCGAATCGCTTCTGTGAAGAAGTACGTCTGGCTCCCGGCGTGTTGATGGGACTTCTTCTCAAAGCTCGCGCTTGCGCCCCGGCGCCAAGCACCAACGAAGTGCCGTCCTCGCGAGAGGCTTCCCGGGCGGATTGCCTTGCTCATGGGGCATGGTGTTCGTCCAGCGTCCGGCGAGGACTGCGCATCTTGGGTCGAACGACGGCCGCTGTGACGCCCCCTCCGGTCGTCACAGCGGCGCCGGTGTGGATCACGGACCGGTGAGTTCGGCCACGCGGGTGGCGGTCATTGTTCCGCCGTTAGCTTCGGCGGCCCCGTCGAATCCCATCACGACACCGTCAGACGGCCAGCACGTGAGGCTCACCGATCCCTCGGCCGTGTTCGTGTACGTGGCCGCGAGGGCGAACGGTTGGTACCTGTTTGTAGCTGAGACGGTCCAAACTGCGTGGGTGTCGGTCAGCGTGCCGGTTACGGAGTCCAGTCGGCAAGTGATCGAGGACGTCTCGATGCTCGTCGCCCTGACGCTGGTGTTGGCGTTGATCATGTACGTGCCGGCGGGCAGCGTCAGTTTGGCGATGTCGTTGCCACCGACCAGTACCAGTTCGCCCAGCGACTTCGCTGTCGTGCGCTGCGCCACGTACCCATTGCTCGGGCCGCGCTCACCCTGTACGCCAGCCGGGCCTTGAAGACCCTGCGGTCCGGTCTGGTTGAAGGTGATCTTCTTCTCCTTCTTGGTGCAGGTGGCGCCCTTTTGCGCGTTGATGAAGCGGACGTCACCGGTCTTCTTCACCATGCATGCGGTGATGACCCCTGTGGTGGAGTCGGGGACCTTCGTTGGTGCAGATACTGCGTTCGCGATGCCCATCGCGGCCAAGGTGCCAGCCGTGAAGCATCCGAGCGCAACTACCCAGGGCTGCGCTTGCATTTCATGCCTCCTTCGACACCATCAGAGTATTCCGAAACTGACCGTCCTCAAATGGTCATTCGCTGCCGAAACCAAACCTCCACAAAAGCGTCACCGAGGCTCCATCGATGCCAGCACGGGGGCAGACTCAAGCCATGTGTCGCCTCTTCGGAATGAACGCTGGCGCTCGCGAAGTGCGCGCCACGTACTGGCTGCTCGACGCGCCGGACAGCATGCTGGTGGAGAGTCACCGCAATCCGGATGGCGCGGGGATCGGGTGGTTCGGCCACGACGGGATCGCCCATGTGGACAAGGCGCCGCGCAGCGCCTTCACCGACGCCGCCTTCACCTCGGATGCCACGTCCGTGTCAGCGTGCACCGTTGTGACCCATGTTCGGGCCGCGACCGCCGGGCACGATGCGCTGGTCAACACGCACCCGTTCCTGATCGACGGGCTGGTGGTCGCCCACAACGGGGGATTCGGGGATCTCGCCGCGGTCGATGCTGAACTCGGCGAATGGGCTGGCCGGGTGCGCGGGCAGACCGACTCCGAGCGGTACGCAGCCCTCATCGCCAAGCACGCCGCAGACACCGGTGATGTCGGTACGGGCATCATCCGGGCCGCGAATTGGCTGGCCGACCATGTGCCGATGTACTCGCTCAACGTCCTGGTTGCCTCGGCGGGGAACCTATGGGCGTTGCGCTACCCCGACCAGCGGGCGCTGCACGTAGCGCGGCGGGTGGTGGACCCGGACACCGGCGGCGTCTGGCAGGGCACGTCGGATCTGGCCCGCAACGGGGTTCACAGCGATGCGCCGACGCCAATCGTGCTGGTCGCCAGCGAGCGGCTTGACGATTCGGACGATTGGCGCATGCTCGCGCCTGGCGAAGTGTTGCATGTCGGCCCGGATCTGCAGGTCACATCGACGGTGGCCGTGGATCATCCGCCGGCGCACCTTCATCTGCTGGCCGAAGCGGACCCGAACACCGATGACGTGTGAGGGGTAGGCCGATCCGCTTCCGGCGAACCGGGTCCGGCGGCTAGCCTCTAGCCATGTCCGTACGCAAAGTTGCACTGCTCACCGCTGGGGGCCTCGCCCCGTGCCTGTCCTCGGCCGTCGGCGGCCTCATCCAGAAGTACACCGAGGTCGATCCGAGCATTGAGATCATCGGCTACCTCAACGGGTATCACGGCCTGCTACTCGGCAATTCGGTGCCGATCACCCAGGAGGTGCGTGACAAGGCCGCACTGCTCCACAAGTTCGGCGGCAGCCCGATCGGCAACAGCCGGGTCAAGCTCACCAACGTCGACGACTGCGTCAAGCGCGGGCTGGTGCAGCCCGGGCAGGACCCGTTGAAGGTCGCCGCTGACCGGCTGACTGCCGACAGCGTCGATGTCCTTCACACGATCGGTGGTGACGACACCAACACCACCGCGGCCGACCTGGCGGCCTACCTGCACGAGAACGGTTACGAACTCACCGTTGTGGGTCTGCCCAAGACCATCGACAACGACGTCGTACCGATCAAGCAGTCGCTGGGTGCCTGGACCGCCGCCGAGCAGGGGTCGGTCTTCGCCCAGAACATCATCGCCGAGCACACCTCCAACCCACGGATGCTGATCATCCACGAGGTGATGGGACGTGCCTGTGGCTGGCTCACCGCGGCGACGGCCGTGAAGTACCGCGAGTGGCTGGACTCCCAGGACTGGAACCCGGGGATCGGCCTGGATCGCCGTGGCTGGGATGTCCACGCGGTGTTCGTCCCGGAGATGGGCTTCGACGTCGCCGCCGAAGCCGAACGTCTGCTCGCGGTGATGGACGAGGTGGGTGCGGTCAACATCTTCTTGTCCGAAGGCGCGGGTGTCGCCGAGATCGTCGCCGAAATGCAGGCCCGCGGCGAGGAGGTCGGCCGCGATGCGTTCGGGCACGTGAAGCTCGACACGATCAACCCCGGCCAGTGGTTCGGCAACCAGTTCGCCGACATGCTCAAGGCCGAGAAGACCATGGTCTGGAAGAGCGGCTACTTCGCCCGTTCGGCTGCGTCCAACGATGAGGACCTGGCGCTGATCAAACAGTGCACCGACCTCGCGGTCGAGGCGGCGCTGCGCGGGGAGTCCGGGGTGACAGGGCAGGACGAGGAGGCCGGCGACGAACTGCGCGTCATCGAGTTCCCCCGCATCGCCGGGCACAAGGCCTTCGACATCGACCAGGCCTGGTTCGAGGACCTGCTGTCCGGCATCGGGCAGGCCAAAGGCCCCAAGGCCCACTGACATCGTTCGAGTTCGCGACGAGGTAGCGCACAATCGGGCGCTTTGGACCATCGTCAACCATCGGCACACCGACGCTGCGGCGGAGGCGATGTGGGCCAGGGAGGGTGTGCGCTGGGGGCTGTTCGGGATCCCCGAAGATCAGGTGGGGGCACTGCCGCGGCTGTCAGGCAGAACCGTTGCCGAGCTCGGTGCCGGTACGGCCTTCTTCTCCGCGGCCCTGGCCCGGGCAGGCGCCAGG
Source organism: uncultured Actinomycetota bacterium (assembly GCA_963818505.1). Taxonomy (GTDB): domain Bacteria; phylum Actinomycetota; class Actinomycetes; order S36-B12; family UBA10799; genus JADKAV01. Next base: position 546,490 of record CAWFSJ010000005.1, on the reverse strand, counting down.
CCCATCGCGATCGACGTCAGCGAGGATCAGCTCGCCACGGCCGCTCGCTGCCAGGACAGTCACGGGCTGCGGTTCCCCCTGGTCCAAGCCGACGCTCATGCGCTACCCCTTCGCGATGGGTCCGTCGACCTCGTGGTCAGTGAGCACGGTGCCAGTGTCTGGTGCGATCCGCGGGTGTGGGTGGGCCAGGCGGCCCGGATCCTCAAACCAGGCGGGTGGCTGGTGTTCTTGGTCAACAGCGTGCTGTCGACCTTGTGCGTGCCGGATGAAGGTCCGGCCTTGCCCGCCCTGCAACGCCGTTATGACGAACTGGGCCGGATGCGGTTCGACGGCGTGGAGTATCACCCGTCGCACAGCCAGTGGATCGAGGTCCTGCGCAGCCATGGCTTCACGGTGCAGGCCCTGCACGAATTGTTGGCACCTGACGACGCCGTGGGTCAGGACTTCTATGAGATCGCACAATGGGATTGGGCCAGCCGATGGCCCGCAGAGGATCTGTGGGTGGCTCGCCTGGACGGCGGCAGGAGTTCCTGAGATGAGCCTCCCGTCGACCGGGGTGTGGGCTGCTGGTCAACCTCCAACGCCGGGGCTCCGGTGGGCGTCGCTGTGCCCCACCCGAGCCATGAGGGGAACCGCCACACGAGACCCCTCCCACCCGCAGCGCGTTTAGGCTCGTAGCCGTGGATGAGATGCGGGCCTCGGATGCCGATCGTGATCGCTATGCGGCCGTGCTGCAGCAAGCGTTCGTGGATGGTCGTCTGAGCCAGAGCGAGTACAACGACCGGCTCGGTTTGGTGATGGAGGCCAAGACGTACGGGGAACTACAGCCGTTGATCGCCGACCTGCCTTCGGACAACCTTCCCGTCCCTCGACCGGCCGCCGATCTTGTGCCCGCCACGCCATCCGGCCCGCCAATGGTCGCGGTCTTCAGTGGGGTGGAACGAAAGGGTGTCTGGGCGCTGCCCGAGGACAACTACGCGGTCGCGGTCTTCGGCAGCGTCGAGATCGATCTGCGCGAGGCTCAGATCGCTGCCACGGAGAACGAGATCCGGGCCTTCGCGATCCTGGGCAGCGTCGAGATCATCGTGCCTAAAGGCATGCGGGTGGACCTCAACGGCATCGGGATCCTGGGCGAGTTCTCGCGCTCCAAGGCGACAGCATCACCAGACCCGAACGCCCCCCTGATACGGGTCTCGGGGCTGGCATTCCTGGGCAGCGTGACCGTCAAGGAGAAGGACTGAGCCGCGACGACGCTAGGCTGCGCTGCATGTCCGCTACAACGGCCGAAGCCACAAGCCCGCCCAAGGGTGCCCTCGCAAAACTGTTCGCTGCCGCAATTCTCGTGGGGCTTGCGGCGGGTGCCGGGGTCATCGCGTTCCTGGCTGCCGAACACCAGATCCAGACGCTGCTGTGGACCACCATCCCCGATGCCCTTGGTGGCACGCCGGGTTGGTGGGTATTCGCAGTACTTTTGGTCGGCGCCATCGGGGTCTGGGGGGCGCTGAAGCTCCCGGGTCACGGCGGCCACCGTCCACTGGACGGCCTCGGGATCGACATCGGCCCCAAGGTGATCGTGTCGGTTGTGGTGGCTGCACTGATCTCGTTGAGCGCGGGGGCCGTCGTCGGGCCGGAGGCGCCGATGATGGCGGTTGGATCCGCGATCGGGGGTCTGATCGCATTTCGAACCACTGAGGACGTCCGCAAGGTGCTGATGCTGGCAGGTGCTGCGGCGGCTATCACGATGATCCTGGGCAACCCGATGGTTTCGGCAGTGCTTCTGCTGGAGGCCGCCGCGCTCAAAGGCAGCCCGGGCGGCAAGAAGGTGATGCTCGCCATCCTTCCGGTCCTCATGGCGATGGGATTCGGGTACCTGATCCAGGTCGGTGTGGGGAACTGGAGTGGGGTGGGTGCGTCCCAATTGGCAGTCAGTGGCCTGCCGGCTTACCCGAGCGTGCAAGTCCTGGATCTGCTCCTCGCGGTGGTTGTGGCCATCGTCACCGCGCTGTGCGCAGTCCTGGCGGTGGAGAGTGGAACGATTTTCCAGAACCGGGTCCCTGGGCAGTTGACCCGCCTGCTGATCGCCGCGGTCATCGTGGCCGGGGTGGCTGTGGCTGTACGCGCCATCACCGGCGAGCCGGTGGACACCGTGCTGTTCTCAGGGCAGGAAGCCACGGCCACCGTGCTCGGCATCACCTCAGCCGGGACACTGGTCATCATCACTCTCGCCAAGACGATCGGTTACGCAGTCTCGCTCGGCGGCGGCTTCCGCGGCGGTATGGTCTTCCCCGCCGTGTTCCTCGGTGTGGCGGTGGCTACCTGGATGTCGTTGCTCGTGTCGGGAAGCAGCGTCTCGGCCTTGTCGGCGGCCGGCATCGCCGCCGCGGTCGCGGGAGTGCTTCGATTGCCTTTCACCGGTGTTCTGTTGGGGCTGTTGTTGTGCGCCGCTGCCGGGCTGGCGGTGACCACCCCGGCCATCATCGGGGCCGTCATCGGGGTGCTGATCAGGGTCGCTGCCGATGCCCGCCTGGCCCGCGTCATGGAAGATGAGAGCCCCGCCGAACAGCCAGCGTGAGCCAACCGATCACCCACATGCCGGCGATCACGTGCATGGCTTGCAGGGTGGGCGGCAGACCGACCAGCGATGCGCCCAGCAGTACCAGGCCGGACGCGGCCACCCAGACCGGTGGGTGCTTCGTGACACGCGCCGCCGCGTAGGCGCCGAGAGCCGCGAGCACAGCGACCACCAGGCACACGAGAACCACCGACAGGGCGGTCACGCGTACCTCGCCGGTCGGGTTTGTCGACCATCCGCGCCAGTCGGCGACGAGCAGCACCACCAAGTCGCAGACCGCAGCCGCGACACCAGCCGCGACTCCGACCCGCATCAGGAACGGCAACGTCACGCGGCGCTGGGGCCGTCGAACTGCGCCCCCGAGAGCACTCAAGGCGTCGGGGTCGAAACTCACAGTGCCGGAAAGACCCGTCCGGTGTTCTCCTCGGACTCGTAGATGTCAGCTGGTGGCCCGACTATGGAAGCATCGGGGCTCCCGACCACGTCGAGGTTCTTCTCCGGGTAATCCAAGCGGCTGAGCACCCACCGCATCGCCTCAAGCCGGCCGCGCTTCTTGTCGTTGCTGCGCACCACGGTCCATGGCGCGAAGTCGGTGTCGGTGTACCAGAACATCGCTTCCTTCGCGGCCGTGTAGTCGTGCCAGCGGTCAAGGCTGGCCAGGTCCATCGGGCTGAGTTTCCACTGCCGGACTGGATCGATGCGCCGAATGGTGAAGCGGGTGATCTGCTCCTTGCGCGAGACGGAGAACCAGAACTTGAACAAGATGATTCCGTCGCGCACCATCATGCGTTCGAACTCCGGTGCCTGCCGCATGAACTCGCGGTACCTGTCGTCGTCGCAGAACCCCATGACCCGTTCCACGCCGGCCCGGTTGTACCAAGAACGGTCGAACATGACGATCTCGCCGTGGGTCGGCAGGTGACGGATGTACCGCTGGAAGTACCACTGGCCCGATTCCCGCTCGGACGGCTTCTCAAGGGCGATGACGCGCGCGCCCCGGGGGTTGAGGTGTTCCATGAACCGCTTGATCGTGCCACCTTTGCCCGCGGCGTCCCTGCCTTCGAAGACCATGACGATGCGCTGGCCCGTCTCCTTGACCCAGCCCTGCATCTTCAGCAGTTCGATCTGCAGCAGGCGCTTGCTCAGTTCGTAGTCGCGCCGGGACATCCGCTCGGTGTAGGGGTAACCCTCCCGGAAGGTGTCAACGGGGGTTCCGGTGGGGCCGATGAGGACCGGGTCGTCCACCTCGTCCCAGGTTCCGGTGGCGCTGAGGCCGTGACGCTCGAACGTGTCGTCCTCGAGGTCCTGCAGGCTGGTGATGATCTCCTGGAGATCCATCACCGCTTCGATGTCCAGGTAGTGGTCTTCGTTCACGAGACCCATTGTGGTCCGACGCAGGCCCGGGCGCCTCGTGTGGTCGCCGGGGGTTTGCGTACCGTTCACCGTCGCTGGTGGGCTCCCGCCGTGTGGAGCCGGGGGGTCTTTGTGGTTTGCGGGTTTTCCGCAGGGCCTTCACGCTGCCGGGGGACCTTTGTGGTTTGCGGGTTTTCCGCAGGGCCTTCACCCTGCCGGGGGACCTTTGTGGTTTGCGGGCGATTAGGTTGTCTGTTTTCCCCAAAGGTCGGCTCCCGCCGTGTGCGAGGCCTGCCGGGGGTCTTTGTGGTTTGCGGGCGATTAGGTTGTCTGTTTTCCCCAAAGGTCGGCCCCCAGCCGGGAGACCTTTGTGGTTTGCGGGCGGCTCTCAGAGGCCAGACTCAGGTCTCCCGGTTGGCCACTCTGGCCTGAACAGACAGGATCCACCCGACCAGATCCTTGTTGATCATCGATTCAACCTTCCCGCCCAACGGCCAAGGAACACCCTTCGTCTCCGTCTCAGTGATCACGACGTACTCCACGTCATCACCGTTCTGGGACAGCGAGGCTCGCCCCGTGCAGGTGGCCGCGGGGTGACCGTTCAGTTCCACGCGGATGTCCCCGAGCGGTTCCTCGGCCTTCCACTCCTGCCACCACACCAGCTCCACCTCTTGCGGCAGGAACTTCTGGGCCAGGGATGGGATCCCCGCCTTGTCGGTGCGGAAGGACCAGGGCATCTGCGCTTCAATGCCGCTGTCCTCCTCGGTGATGTCGATGTCTCCGGGGGTCACTCCGACCTCATGGGCGAAGGCCTCGAGGAATGCGTGCTGGCTCAGCAACTGCTGTACGGCTTGCACCGTGGTGGCTTCGATGACTGCGCGGTGTTCCATAGCGTGATTGTGCCTGGTGAGCGCGGCGGTTGCCGTGGGGATTCCGCACGGATGCGACCATGGCAGCGTGGAACTCAGCCGCAGACACCTGCTCGTGGCGGGTGCCGGCCTTGTCACCGCGGCGTGTGCCCCCGAGCAGGCGCAGACCGCCGGCGCACCTGCCGCGAAGATCACCCCGAGCCCCAAGGCGTCCAGCGCTGAGGCTCCCACCGCACGCTGGCGAGCTGGCAAAGTGGCGCCTGCTGCATTGCTGTCCGCTTACGCCAACGACTCCGTGGCGATCGGCGAACCCTTGCAGTTGCATGTCTCGGCCGCTGCTGAATGGCGTGCCTCGGTCTACCGGATCGGCTACTTCGCGGGCAAGGGAGCGACCAAGGTCGCCGAGGTGCAGGGTCCCAAGAAGGTTCACGGCGGGCGCACTGTGGATCCGAGCACCAGGGCGGTCTCAGTGGACTGGCCCGTCGTGGCCGAGGTCGACACCACCGGATGGATCTCTGGGCTCTACACAGTCGTCGTGCGTACCAAGGACGGCGGCACGAACATCCCGTTCGTGGTCCGCGGCGGTGCGGCGGCAGGCAAGGTTGCGATCATCGCCGCCAGCATGACCTGGCAGGCCTACAACGTGTGGGGCGGCGCGAGTCTGTACCGCAGCCTCGGCGGTGATTTCGGCGGCCGTTCTTACGCAGTCTCCTACAGTCGCCCCTACGACCACTCCTTGTGGGGAGCGCCCATCGCGATGGGCTTCGACGTCCCGGTCGCCCGGTTCGCCGATGAGGTGGGCATCGACCACGTGTGGTTCACCAACGCAGACATCGCCCGCGACCCCGGCCTGCTGGATGGTGCGGCGGGCGTCGTCTCCACCGGCCACGACGAGTACTGGCCCATGTCCTACCGGCGGGCATTGATCAGGGCCCGCGACGCCGGATCGCCGTTGGCGTTCCTGGGCGCGAACGCAGGCTATTGGCGGGTCGGTCTGCGCGGGGATGAGGTGTACTGCGCCAAGGACGCGGCCATCCAGCCCAAGAACATTCGCTGGCGCGATCAGGGCAAGCCCGAGTCCGCGGTCGTCGGTGCGCTGTACGACGCATTCCCCGTCAGTGGTCCGATGGTGATCCGTGAGCCCGATTTCGGTCTCTTCGACGGGATCAAGGTCTCGAAGGGGACGGCCTTGCCTGGCTTGATCGGGATCGAGACCGACCGGTACTACCCCGGATATCAGACGCCGGCGCAGATCGAGGTCCCGACGCTGTCGCCGGTGACCTGCCGGGGTAAGGGCACGTGGTCCACGATGACCTACTACGGCGTCGACTCGGGGGCAAAGGTATTCGCGTCAGGAACCATGAACTGGACGCGATCGCTGACAGGGCCGTCGGCCAAGAAGAGCATCACAGGTGCTTCCTCGGACTTCAGTCGCGCGGTCACCGCGAACCTGCTGGAGGGTATGGCCGACGGATCGCTGCCCGAGGCTCGCCGGGACGTGCCGAAGCTTCCCGACTACAACACGTCGGGTGCGGCCTGAGGGACGGGTGGGACCGGGGCCCGGTCAGGCGAGGACGCGGCGCCCGGCCGCACCCACAAGGTTCGTGCCCAGGTTCAGCAGCCCACGTGCCGAGGTGAGCTTGACCCGGGGGACCGAAGAGGTCTCGACGATCGGCCAGCCGCGCTCGATTGCGATCTCGCGCAGTTCGGGCTCCGGGTTGACCGCCACCGGGTGGCCCACTGCCTCAAGCATCGGAAGGTCGCTGGCCGAGTCGGTGTAGGCGAAACTGTCGGCCAAGTCGTAGCCGTTCTGCTGCGCGAGTTGCTCCATCGCCGCAACCTTGCCCTCCTTGTAGCAGAAGGGTCCTACCAACTCGCCGGTGTAGACCCCGTCGGCATCGCGTGCTGCAGTGGTCCCCACGCCGTGCTCGAGGCCGGCGGTGTGGGCCAGGCGCGAGACGATCTCCGTGGGTGAGGCGCTGATGACGACCCGGTCGACGCCGGTCGCGCCGTGCTGGTCGAGGACCTCGCGCATCGCCGGCTTGATGGAGGCGACCAATCCGTCAATGAAGTAGTCTCCGAGCGCTTCCACATCCGCTGCGTTGTGCCCCTGCACAGCCCGCAGGATGCGGTCGCGGACCTGCTCGGAACGCTCGTCGGTGGCTCCCTTGAGCAAGAAGCTGAGGCCGTTGCGAAGATCCTTGGCCAGGTCGGTCTTGCTCACGAATCCCTTGCGGAAGGCGGCCTTGGCCAAGGGGATGTTGGCCGAGCCGGGGATGAGGGTCCCGTCGAGGTCGAAGAAGGCTGCTGTTGATGTCTGCATGTTTCTATCGTCCCCATAACTGTGGGGTGCCAATAGTCAATCTTGACTAGGGTTATGGCTGTTCTTTGTGTCAGGGTGACAAAATGCAGCCCTGGTCACGCCTGTCGGTCGATCTCGCTTCCAAGTTGCGGCCCGCGCTGCCCGAGTTGGTCGCAGCCACAGGTCGCCAGATCGTGCGCGGGGTTCCCGCTTATACCGAGGCTGACATGGGACCGGTGGTCCTGAGGGGCACGCAGGTCGCCCTCAGTCGATTGCTGGACCTCTTCGGCACCGACAGTCCAGCCCTGGATGTGCGTGCGGACGGTTTCTACCGGCGGATCGGGGCCATCGAAAGCCAGCAGGGAAGGTCGATGGAGGCCCTGCTCTCGGCATACCGGATCGGTGCGCGGGTTGCTTGGGAGCACATGTCCGCACAGGCCCTGCGTGAAGAGGTGGACACCACGTCGCTGGTCACCCTTGCCGAGGCGATCTTCGTCTACATCGACGAGGTCTCAGCTGCCAGCGCCCTCGGTCATGCGTCGCAGGCGGGTATGCGCGACGTGGCGCGATCGCGGTTGGTTCAGGCGCTTCTGGACGGCCGGGCTCTCACCGACCCGGTGGGCCTGCAGGCCGACGCCGATGCCGCGGGCTGGACTGTCCCGGAGCGTATGGCCGTAGCGGTCGTCCCCGTGCCTGCGGGCAGGCAGCCAACTGCCCCGCCGGAGGTTCTGGCAATGATCGAGAACGGGGAGGCATTGGCGGTCCTGCCCGACCCGTCGGGACCCGGGCGCCGCGAGGCCCTGGAGCGGGCTTGGGCGCAGACCCAGGTCTTCGTCGGCACGGTGCGGCCCCCGGCTGAGGCGGCGGTTTCGCTTGCGCACGCCCGACGGGTGCAGCGCCTCGTTGAACAGGGGCGGCTACCGGACACCCGGATCGTGGCAGCTGCCGATCATCTTGCGGAGATGGTCATCGCCGCCGACTCCGAACTGCTGTCCGAACTGCAGCGACGGATCCTTGCTCCCCTCACAGAGGTCTCAGCCGGCAAGCGAGCGGCGCTGGAGCAGACCCTCGCGGCCTGGCTGGCATTCCAAGGGGACCGGCAGCAAGTGGCCGAACACCTCGTGGTGCATCCGCAGACCGTCTCGTACCGGATGTTGCGCCTGCGGGAGCTGTTCGGGGACGTACTCGACGACCCGCGCTCTCGGCTGTCGCTGCAATTGGTTCTCGCAGTGCCGGACTAGTCGAGGATCAGCGGGGGCGGGCTGGCCAAGCCGAAGGCGGCAAGGGGGGTGAGCACCCCTAGGGCTGCGGCGTCGGTGTGCTGGTCGCGGGGCACCTCGATCCAGCAATTGCGGAACCGGTCGTCCGGGGCATTCCAGCCCAGATCCACCAGGACATCGCGCAGCGGTTCGGGCAGCGGATCCCCGTACGGTCCGCCATCGCTGGCTTCGACGTGAAGCAGCCCGTCAGCGCGGATCCAGCGCAGGAAGCCGCCTCCCGGGAAGGGCCACTTGCCGACTGACTCGTCCTCGACGGATCGCTGCCATTGGATCAACAGCCATTCCTGGGCCGATTGAGCCGGTGCCATCGACAGGGCTCGGGCGTCAAGGTCGCGCTGCACCGATCGCAGGAACTCGAGCAGACTGCCGTCGGTGATGTCCACCCGTCGTCCGGAGTAGATCGCGTAGGTGCTGTTGACCGACACCACGGTCGGCTCGCCCGCGACCAGGAACTGCAATTGGCTGTTGCCATGGGCCCCGCCCCAATGCAGAACCTGCCAGCGCGGCAACTGCTGCATCGCCGACAGGATTACAGCGTCGTCCCCCATTTGTAGATCCCCCGTTTAGTTGTTGCTTCACTCAAGGGTAATCGGTGAGGTGTGCCTGCCCGTCCTCTGGTGAGGAAATGGTCACTGGGCACTCACGTGGCCGCTGTGACCAGCGCCGTCATCCGTTCCTCAATGGTGGCCGGTACATCCTCGATGCCAGCGTCGATCCCGTGCTCGTCAAGCAGGGCGCGCAGGGCCGGCCGGTCGGGGTCCACCACGCGCACAGCACGCCCGGCCAGGGTCACCGCCAACCCGGCATCGCTGAGAACGTCGAAGACCCGTGCCCAGTCCTCGGCCGCCACCGCGACGGCGGTTGTCCCGTCCACGATGTCGGCCTCTGTCCCCTGGGCAACCAGGCGTCCTTGAGACATGAGCAGCAGCCGGTCGCATTGACTGGCCTCCTGCATGTAGTGGGTGGTGACCAGTACGGCCACCCCGCGGCTGGATTGTTCACGGATGCTGTCCCACAGGCGCGCTCTTGCCAGCGGCTCAACCCCCGACGTGGGTTCGTCAAGAACCAGGACGTCCGGCGAGTGCTGCAGGGCGCAGGCGAAGGCCAGCTGCCTGCGCTGCCCGAGCGGGAGAGCACCGACCAGACGGTCCTTCGAAGCGACCAGCGACGGTCCGAGTGCGGCGGGCTCGCATCCGAAGGCCTGCGCCGCGAACGCGAGGTTCTCCGCCACTGTGAGTTCTGCGTACAGCCCGAGGCCTTGGGGCACGTAGCCCAGGCTCGCCCTACCGGCGCGGTCCGGCGCCCTCCCGCCGAGCAGCGCACGACCGGATGTGGGCCGCAGCAGGCCCAGCAGCATTCGAATCGTCGTGGTCTTGCCCGCGCCGTTGGCACCAAGAAGCCCGACGACCTCCCCCGGTGCGACCTGGAAACTCACGTCGTCCACAGCCGTGAAGTTGCCGAACGACACCGTCAGGGACACGGCCTCCAACCGCGCGTTCACGATGCCTGTCCCAACAAGGACGCGACGATGCACGCATCCTCAAGGGACATCGCCGCCTCATCCGCTGACGCGGGCGGGGATTGCGGCCACCATTCGTGGAACAGCTCCCCGCTGCGCCAGGCGAAGTCGAGGCGCTCAGGCTGGGCGGTGCGCACAATCACCCCAGCGGTGGCCTCGACTATCTGCTCGGCGGAGCCCGCGAGCAGCGCCCGGCCGCCATCGAGCACGAGGATCTGTCCGGCCCGCTCGGCCTCGTCCATGTAGGTGGTCGCGATGACCACCGCCGTGCCGTGGGCGGCGGCCCGGGTGATCAAGCGCCAGAGCTCCACTCGACTCACCGGGTCCACACCGGTGCTCGGCTCGTCGAGGACCAGCAGGTCGGGACGATGCATCATTGCCAGGCAGAAGCCCAGCTTGTTACGCATACCTCCTGAGAGCTGCCCGGCCAACCGCCCTCGCACATCGGCCAGGTCAGCGCGCTCAAGCAGATCCTCTGAACGCTCGGCGAGCGCGGCCTTGGTCAGGCCGTATGCGCTGCCGACGAAGGCCACGTTCTCGTCCACCGTGAGATCCGACCAGCTGCCGGCGCCGCTGGGCATGTAACCGATACGTGACTTGGGTGGGGACTCGACTGTGCCGGTCCACGGCCGTACGAGGCCGACCATCGCCTTGAGCAGGGTGGACTTGCCTGCTCCGTCGCCGCCGACCACGGCGGTGATCTGACCAGCGGGGGTGGAGAGGCTGACGTCGGTCAGAACAGTCCTGTTCGCGTACCGGACGCTGAGCCCTTGCACACCCATCAGGCCACCTTCGACGAGTGACGCCGTTCACCGGGTGCCAGATTGCGACGGAAACGCAGCACCGCTCCGGTGAACACGATGACGGCCATGAGGCTGAGCATCAACAGCGGGAACCATAGGGCGTCCAGAGGTGCTCCACGCAGCATCACGCCCTGCGAGATCATCGTGAAGTAGGTCAGTGGCAGAAGGTAGCTGATCCAGCGCACGCCCCACGGAATCGCGTCCAGCGGGAAGATGATGCCGGACAACAGGATCTGCGGAAGCAGGAAGAAGAACGCTGTCTGAATGGCCTGACCCACATTCTGAGAAATCGTGGAGATGAACACGCCGAGGCCTAGGACCACGAACAGGAACAGCCCCGCTCCGAGTGCGAAGACGGCTACGTTGCCGTTGAACGGGACATCGAACAGCGCGATGCCCAGCAACGTGACCAGAACCATGTCCAGGGAAGCGAGCAGGAAGTACGGAGTGATCTTGCCGAGGATGACGGTGCTCGGTTTGATCGGCATCACAGCCAATTGCTCGATGGTCCCGGTCTGCTTCTCCTTGACCATGCCGATACTCGTGATGATCGTTCCGATGAACGTGAGGATCAGGCCGATGATGGCCGGCACCATCACCCAACTCGTCTTGAGTTCGGGATTGAACAGGATCTCGGTCTGTACCTGATCTCCGAGGCGATTGAAGGAGGCCACCGCGCTCTGGGCGGAGAACAGTGAGGATCCGTCGATGTACGCGATGACCGGTTGGGTCCCGGTGACGACGGCCACGTCGACGTCGTTACGCGACAGCAGGTCCTGGGCGGTCTGGGCGCCGGCTTGGGCGTCGACGAGGGTGACCTCGAACGGGGCCTGGGGCACTGCCGTGAGAAGTGTGGCCGCCTGTTCGGCCTGCGGGCCGAGGGTCGCCGTGGGGATGCTGTCCACCGAGAAGTTGGCGGCGTACCCGAACACGATCAGCAGCAGGATCGGCATCGCGATGAGCATGCCCATCGTCCGGTGGTCGCGGCGCAACTCGCGGAACTCTTTGAGGATCATCGCTCGCACGGCCTTCAGGCTACGCCTGTTGGAGCTCTGAATATCGGCCGTTGGGCCCGCCTGGTTAGAGGTTGTGGTCCTGGTTAGCGAATCCACGCGTGTTTTCGCTAACGAACCGCACAACCTCTAACGCGGGCAGGTTGGGGGGAGGTGGCTACCTGCGAAAACGCAGGGTCTTCACCTCGAAGGGACGAAAGCGCAGGGCCTGCGGGTCGACATCGGTCGTCCCGCGCTCGATCAGGTCGGTCTGCACCACCGAGGGCGACGGCACGCACAGGCGCACCCGGGCCTTGGCCGCCGTGCCACACGTCTCCCGAAGCCGGACCACCACGTCGCCGCTGCCGTCCTCGGCCAGTTTCACCGCCTCCACCGCCACGGTGGTGGACTCGACGCTGGCCACGGGCGGGAAGGTCGATCCGCTGATGTGACGCACCGGAAAGCTGTCCCTGTCGGCCGCGGCCACGACGTCCGGGATGCCGAGGCCGGGCAGCACAATGTGGCGGAACTGGTGGCGCCCGGCGTCACGGCGCGGATCGGGGAACGCCGCCGAGCGCAATAGCGAGAACCCGATGCGGGTGAAGACCCCGCCGCCGTCGCGATCCTTGCGGGTCACCTGATGGCCATAGGTGGTGGGGGTCAGCACTGCGACGGCGTAACCCGGTTCACCGATGTGCAACCAGCGATGGGCTGAGGTCTCGAACTTCGCTTGCTCCCAGCCCGTGTTCGTCACCGTCTGCCTCTGGACGAATCCGTACATCGTCTCGGCCGTGGTGAGTCCGGCGAGAACGTCCACGTCGCACTCGAGGCGCAACAGGCAGTCCTCGGCGTGCCAGTCGACATCGCTTGCGATCTCCAGTCCGTCTTCGCGCAGTATCAGGTGCGTTCGGATCGTGGTGCCGCGCCACTCGCGCTCGACCACCACGGTCGCGTCCGAAACCAGTTCCCACGATGATGGCGCCACCACGACTGTCCCGCGCATGTGCTGCTCGTCGAGGTCCCAGGCATCCCACCGGGTGGGCCTGTCCGGGTGCATCCGGTACCGGCCCAACGCCTTACCCGGGGCCACCAGTTCGCGGTCCACCGTGAGATCGATCAGGGAGGTCACGACGCCGTCGGCAACCAGCGCGCGGAAGCGGGCGTTGGCCAGTTCGATCAGTCCCTGGGACTCGGTGGCCGTCCTTGATCCAGAAGTCTCGAAAGCCGGTGCGCTACCCAGAGCGGGAACACCAGGATGGCCGTGCGGCGAAGCCGTGACATGCAGCAGTTGAGAGCCACTGGCGGCGAGGGCGGCCAGCGATCCGTCAATGGTCTGTTGCGCCATGGTGACCACCGCTTGGAGCCGTTCGACCGCCTCGTCGTGCACCCACCCGATCGAGGTCCCGGGCAGGACATCGTGGAACTGCATGACGAGCAACTCACGCCACGCATCGCGCAACTGTTCCGAGGGGTAGGCATGGCCCCGCTGCAATTGAGCCCCGGTCGCCCACATCTCAGCTTCGCGCAGGAGGACTTCTGCGCGCCGATGTGCCTGTTTGATCTGTGCCTGACTGGTCAGGGTCCCTCTGTGGTACTCCAAGTACAACTCGCCCGACCAGACAGGAGGCTCCGGCAGTTCCTCGCGCACGGCTTGGAAGAACTCCGCGACGCTGCCGTGGCGCAACCGGGGGAGCCCGGAAACGTCACTGAGCTGGTCGATCCGGTCGGCCATCTCCCGGGTCGGTCCCCCGCCGCCGTCGCCGAAGCCGTACAGGAACAGCCCGTTGGTCACCGGCTGCTTGGACATCTTCGTGCGCGCTTTGGTCAGTTCCATCGGCAGGACTGCGCAGGAGTAGTTGTCCGCGGGCGGGAAGTGGGTCAGCAGCCGGCTGCCGTCAAGGCCCTCCCACAGCAGCGTTGTGTACGGGAAGACGTTCACGGAGTTCCAGGAGAGCTTCTGGGTCACGAACGTGTCGCACCCCGCCGCTCGCGCGATCTGGGGAAGCCCTGCGGAGTATCCGAATGTGTCGGGCAACCAGAAGACGTCAACGGTGAGACCGAGATTGTCGGCCAGCCACGTCTGGCCCTGCAGGAACTGCCTGGCGAAGGACTCCCCGGAGGGCATGTTCCCGTCCGGTTCCACCCAGGTGCCACCGACGACGATCCAGCGGCCCTCATCCACGCGCGCCTTGATCCGCTGGAACAGGTCCGGGTGGCCCTGCGCGATCCAGGCGAGGTGCTGGACCTGCGAGGACGCGAAGACCACGTCGGGGTCCTCGTCCATCAGGGCCAGTGCGTTGCTGAAGGTGCGTGCCACTTTGCGCTCGGTCTCACGGAACGGCCATAGCCAGGCTGTGTCGATGTGGGCATTGGCAAGGGCGGTCAGCACTGGTGCGTCGGGAGGTGCGGGGGAGGCGAAGACCGCGCCCATTGCCTCGTTGAAGGCCAGCCACCGGTGCTCGTCGGGCATCCCGAGGTCGTCCACCACGTCACAGGCCGCGGAGATCGCCTTGAGCACTTCTGCCTTACGGGCCGGTTCGGTCAGGTCGCGGGCGAGGCCGAGGGCAGTGATCATGTCCTCGGCGGCACTCTGGGCATCGCGGTTCACACGCACAACCTGCGCTCGCGAGACGAACATCCGTGGAGCGGAGTCCGGAGCAGGCCCCAGGCTGGAGTCGGTGGGCCGCCAGTCGAAGGTCGGCATCGGGTTGGCTGCCGCTTCGATGAACACGTCGATGTCGTGCGTCCGCCACGGGATGCGCGGGCGACCGGGGCCCAACGACTCAATGGCCGAACCGTCCGGGGTGTACATCAGCGCTTCACCGGTGGCCGGGCCCCAGGTCCAGCCCAGGTCGATGTCCAGGTCCACCTCGTCGGGGCCCCAGTCCTGCGGCACTGTCCCTGTAGCTCGGAACCACGCGGTTGACCAGGGAGTGCCCCAGGCGGTGCCCGAACCGGCTGGCGCGAAGTCAGCCCAGCGCGCCCGTTCGAACGCGACGGGTTCGCCGTCCACGGCCCACATGCTCAGGTCGAGTCGGTGCCATCCGACAACCGCGGCGGAGTAGATGCGATCGCGCAGGACCCGCTCGGCACGTTCGATGATGGTGGCAGCATCCATGCCCCCATCTTCCACGCCGAGGGTCTTGTCCGTCAGGCCAGCGGAGCCAGGCCCGGGGGCTCAGCCTTCGTCAGGGGCGTCGCGTCCGGGCTTGTTGTTCTCCTTGAGCAGGTCCCGGATCTCGGCCAGCAGGTCCTCGGCTGTGCTGGCTTCGGCAGCTTCGCCGTACATGCGGGTCTTGGCTGCGGTCATCGGCGCCACGAAGACGAAGTAGACGACAGCGGCGGTGATGAGGAACGTGATGATCGCGCCGATGATCAGACCGATGTTGATCACCTGGTCACCGGGGATGCCGATGGTCCCGCCGATGCCGTCCTTGTCCAGGCCGAGCAGGGCGAAGAAGGCGTTCACCACCGGGGTGATGAGAGCAGTGTTCATCGCGGCGATGAGGGCGGTGAAAGCTGCGCCGATGACGACGGCGACAGCGAGGTCGATGACGTTGCCGCGAAGAATGAAGTCGCGGAATCCCTTGATCATTTGTTGTCCTCGAATAGATTGCTGGTTCACTCGATCGTAAGAGGACGTCCCCGGGCGTCAGGGGCGGGGTGTGCCGGCGGGACCGGCGTTGACCTCGTTCAGGAGTTGTTCGATATCCTCACCGCGGGCAGCAACAGGGGTGGGTTTGGCCTGCTCGCCGCCGTCGGTGGGCTTGGGCCGGCCGGCGAAGAAGCGGGTCACCGCGCCGAGGACCGCACCGGCAGCCAAGGCCAGAAGTGGGTCCAGCGAAATGGTCGACTCTGCGCCGAGCGCTGTGGGCACCACCACCGTCGAACTCATCGCCCACGCCAGAAACGCGGCCAGAGCAGCGGTCACTGTGACCGCTCCGAGCCAGGTGCTGCGGTGCTTGAACAGGCGCATGACCAGTCCGACCAGCGCGGCCAGAAGCAGTGCCACCACGATCCCACCAATGCCGTACAGCAGCCCCTGGTCCCAGGTCGAGAACTCCTGTGTCTGCGGGGTCAGGCGCGTCAGGCTCGCGGTGACGGGGATCCCTGCCAGCCCGAACAGGACCAGCGTCCCCGCCAGCGGGTAGAGCAGCCCCAGAGCGATCCCAACCGCGGTTGAGCTGGTGAGGTAGATCGCCCCCGCCACGGCCGCACCGGTGAGTACGACGCCCAGGCCCACGAGCAGGCTGAGCGCGACACCTCGCCCGCTGCGCCACCATCGAAGACCCACGGTGTGAAGAAGCCACACGACCGCCACAAGCCCGGCGGCTCCGGCGACCGCCCCGGGACGCTGGCCGTCCCAGAACCAGGCCAGTCCCTCGGTGGTGGTGACGCTGCCTGCGGAGTTGGTCGTGGTCTGACTGACAGTGCTGCCGGCCACCAGCAGCGCAGCCCCGGCCGCCGCACCTAAAGCGGCGGGGGCGGCAGTCCAGGCCGGCCGGGTCTTCGCCCGCACCGCCACGAACAGCGCGACCACGCCCGTGACTAGCAGCGGCGCGCCGGCGGCGGTCGTCTCCCAGCCGATCCCCCCGGCCACGTTCGACGTGACCTCCTGGTACCAGCCTCCAAGCAGTCCGACGCCGGCCAACCACAGCCCCAGCGGGTATAGGCCCGTTTCGGTGAGCCCGACTTGGGCCAACCCGAAGGCCAGCAACACCCCGGTGACCACGGCCAGAACGACCGCCAGGATCCCGTCGATGAAAGCCCTGATCATGAGCCGCCCCCGAACTGCTGGCTGGCGGCCGGGAAGGCGTCAGTCATGACGAACGCCTTGAAGCGTGGCGGCAATGGATCGTCGACCGTGACTGTCACGCCGGTGATCTGCTTGTCCGGGTCGGTCTGGATCGTGGTCTTGCTGTAGTAGTCGATCGGGACCGGCTGGCCGTTCTCGTCGACCAGCAGGATCGACACGAAATGGTCGTCGCTGGTGTAGCGGGAGGGCACGTCGATGCTTGCGGTGAGAGTCGACGGCGAGCCTTTGGCCAAGGTGATCTCGCCGACCTTCATGCCCTCGACTCGTCGGACGGCGGCCGATTCGGCTTGGTCGCCGAGGAACGTCCCGCCCGCGGTGATCACCCCGGCGCTGTCGCACATCCCGGTGGCGGGGATCTGGGATCCGTAGCCCGGGATGTCGGCACACACAGCCTCGGCGAGGAACTGCGAGTCGGCCCTGACCCGGCCGGTTTCGTCGAACGTCCCGCGCACGTCGAAGCGGCGCAAAGGAACCGGCCCGAACGTGAACCACAGATTCACCTGCGAAGCGGTCAGCCGGAAGGTCCCGCCTCGCTGCTCCCCGGCCACGGGGAAGGCGAAGAGCGATGACGGATCGGCGACGATCTTGCCTTGAGCGTCCCGTTTGGCGCCTACGAACCACACCACGGTGGCGTCGGGTGCTGTCTGCACCGCGCCGCCGATCCAGTCGTAGAAGTCGAAGCCGATCTGGTTGAGACTGGTCAACATGGGCGGCAGGGGAACGGCCAGGCGCGACATCGACAAGCCGGAGGTCGCATCGGGGCCGACCTTCGGATTCCACGCGGTCCCGTCGTTGCCGGTGCGGACTGTGAACGAACCGCTGAAGGGCTCGAGGTCGCCGGAACCCACCGAGACGTTGCCGATCCGGGGACCGCCTGTGGTGACCAGACCGCTGATCGTGACTTTGTAGGTCGTGTCCGGTGGAAGCATCTCCTCCGGCCGGATGAACACGTAGCGCCCGTCGCCGGAAACCGATACGGCCGCCTCGACCGCAGGTTCGATGCTCACCAGCCGTTCTGGATCTGGCGCCGGAACCAGACGGGCCGGGACTGTGCGGCCGTCCTTGCGCACGAGGATGCGGCCGGTCATGTACCCCGCCGGGCTGATCGACACGGGCTCGTCGGGTGCCACGATCCCCCCGCCGACATTGACGCCGAATGCGTACATCCCGTCGCGGGGCAGATCCGCGGTCACACATCGCGGGTCGGGCTGTGGACGCAGACACAGGTCGTACGGGACGAACCAGGCAGCGCCGTCCTGGCTACCTGTGTAGACACCTTTGGGGCCAAGCGCGGGCGAGGAGTTCAGCTGGTTGCGGGTGGCCAGTTCCGGGTCCGACGACGTGGTGTCGAAGGCCCAGCGACGGGAGCCGTCGTTGGCGTTCACGGCGAGCACGTGGCCGTTCGCCGCGCCGACGTAGACGATCGGGTTGCCCCCGGCGACCGGCGGCTGACCGATGACCGGCGAGCTTCGGATAGGGGCGCCGGCGTCGTAGGACCAGAGCAGTTCACCGTTCGGGTTCAGGGAGTACAGCAGGCCGTCGGTGCTGCCGATGATGATCTGCTCGAGCTTCCCGTCCTTCTCCAGCAGGGCAGGCGAGGCGTAGATGTGGTCGCCGGTCTTGAAGCTCCAGTTGATCGCGCCGGTCTGCGAGTCCAGCGAGTACAGCGTGCCGTCGAACGACCCGGCGTACAGGTTGCCTGCCGTGTCCAAAGCCGGCGACGACGTGACGTAACCCAGGGTCGTGCGCTGCCACTTCTGCGTGCCATCAGCGTTCAGCGCAAACATTCGCAGGTCGACCGAGCCCCAGAAGGTCGTGCCTGAATCGTCCATCGCCGGCACGGTCCACACGGAGTTCTGGGCCTGGTAGGCCCACTTCTGCGTGCCGTCGGGGTTGACCGCGTACGCCCCGCCGCCGGTGTTGCCCTGGTAGATCACCCCGTCCGGACCGACGTTGGGGCTGCCCTCCCACCAGTTGACCAGTTGTCCCTCGACGGTTGGCAGCGTGGGTTTGAAGGTCCAGACCACACGCTGGTGGGCGGGAATCTCAGGGTTGGTGCTGACCTTGTACATGTTCTCGTCGCCGCTACCGATGATCAGGCTCTCGTCGTCGAGCAGGGCCGGCGCGGTGTCGATGATCTCGCCGGTCTCGAAGCGCCAGACCTCTTTGCCCTGCTCGTCGAGGCCGTACAGGTTGTTGTCGGCCGACCCGATGTAGGCGGTGCCATCGGCGGCGATCACCGGCGTTGAGAAGATCCCCTTGCCGGTCTGGAAGGACCAGGGCTGAGTTCCCGGGTCGATGCCTGGCAGATCCGAGGCGCCCGTGTTCCGCAGGTCGTGGCGCATCGTCGGCCAGTAGGCGCCGGGCTCGGTCTTGGAGTCCGCCGCCGGAGCCTGCTGCGGGGGTTGGCTGTAGGCGACCGAACCGGCGGTCAGCGCGACCACAGTGAGTCCGGCGACGAGCAGCTTCACGCTGATAAGGCTAGTAGCGCGGCGGGCGCCGGGGGGTGCCGAACGCGATCATGGCAAGAAGTACATGGGGTTGGGCAGCAGGAAGCCGTACTTCAACCGGCCGTAGGCCATGTCGCTGACCTGGTCGCCGACGCTTGCCACAATCGTGAAGCCACGCTCTTGCAGACCCTTGCGGGCACGCGCCTTGAACCGTGACGAGGACAGGTCGGCCGTCTTGGCCGTTCGGGTGATCAGGAAGTCCCAGCCGGTGTAGCCGCGTTGATTCAGGCACGCGATTGTGTCGGCTCGCTGTGTGGCGGGGCGGCCCGTGATCACTGCGATGGTGAGGCCGTCGTCGACCAGCCGGCTGAACAGCCGACGCACGGGCACGTTGGCGGGCGTCGCGCAATCCTCGACGAACTGGGCGTTGCGCACAGGGTCGTACGAGAACGCCGGATTGTTGCCCGAGTACTCGTTGAAGCCGCTGAGCATGGTGTCGTCGACGTCGAACACGACCATCGGCCGGCAGGTCCGCTGGTCGCCGTTGAGGCTGCGGCAATGCTCACGCACCCAGGAGCTGATGGTCCGGCCAGCCTTTTCGGCGACTTGTTGCTGGAGGTTCTTGATACGCCCGGAGTTGTAGATCGCCCGGATCTGGGCGGCGAAGCCCGGACCCGCGTCGTAGGGTTGCGCGGAATCCAGGGACGGAAGGTTCTGGGTGGTTCCGACAATCGGTCGGCCGTTCGCGATGGGACCGGGATCGACAGGGACCACCGCTGCGCTGGCCGGTGTGGCGGTTAGGAGCAGCGTGGCGACGACCGCCGCCGTGATCAACTTCACGGGGCCAGACTAGTTGGGGACCGGGCGGGCGCGCGCTTTCGCAGCCTGCCTGCCGCCGGCGTTAGAGGTTGTGCGGTTCGTTAGCGAATCCACGTGTTGTTTCGCTAACCAGGGCCACAACCTCTAACCAGGGCGCCTGGGGGCGATGTTCAGCCGAGCCCGCGCTGTCTGCCTGCCGCCGGCGTTAGAGGTTGTGCGGTTCGTTAGCGAATCCACGTGTTGTTTCGCTAACCAGGGCCACAACCTCTAACCAGGGCGCCTGGGGCGATGTTCAGCCGAGCCCGCGCCGTCTGCCTGCCGCCGGCGTTAGAGGTTGTGCGGTTCGTTAGCGAATCCACGTGTTGTTTCGCTAACCAGGGCCACAACCTCTAACCAGGGCGCCTGGGGCGATGTTCAGCCGAGCCCGCGCCGTCTCAGTAGTACTTGCCCTTGCAGATCAAGGTGTTCTGGGTGCCGTACACACCCTTGATGCCGTCGTTGATCTTGGGTCCGCTGCCTTTCAACTGCGGGTTGGCCCACAGCCCCAGCAGCTTTGCCCCTCCCGCGGGCACGAGGGCCGCGCGTGCCTTGATCGTGCGCTTCTTGGCGGTCAGGCAGTAGTAGGCGCCATCGTCAAGACCCTGGGCCTTGGCCGGACTCACGGTCGACCCCTTGCTCGAGCCGACGAACTGGGTGACGAGCACGCTGGCGGCGTCGACGGCGGCCTTCGGGCTGGTCGCGGCGAAGTACATGTAGTAACCCTTGGGCACGTTGAACGTCAACGTCGCGTTGTCGCCACTGGCCTTCTTCGTGCGGGACTTGTATTTGCCGGTCACCGTGCCGGTCTTGGTCCAAGTGGCGCTCACGCTGCAGCCGTCACAGTCCTTGAGCTTGAGCTTGACCGGGACCTTGTCGGCGGCTGCAGCTGGTGTCGCGAGGCCGCCGAGCAGGGCTGCCCCAGCCATAAGCACCAAGGGTGTGCGGGTCATGAGTTCTCCTCAAGTCAGTGAGTCTGAAGGTTAGCCCCCGACGCGGTTGTCAGCCCAGAGGTTCGCCGCAACTAGCATCGAATTGTGAAGATCGCAGTGGCGGGGATGGGCTATGTCGGTTTGTCCAATGCGGTTCTGCTGGCCCAGAAGCACGAGGTGGTGGCCCTCGACATCGATGCCGGGCGGGTGGACGCTATCAATGGCAGGCGCTCACCCATCGAGGACGATGAGATCGAGCGCTTCCTCGCCGAAGTCCCCCTGGAACTGCGGGCGACCAGCGACGCCGAAGACGCATATGCGGGTGCGCGTTTCGTGATCGTGGCCACGCCCACGGACTACGACCCCGATGCCAACTTCTTCAACACCAGTTCCGTTGAGAAGGTCATAACGCAGGTTCGGGACATCAACCCGGAAGCCACCATCGTGATCAAGTCAACCGTGCCGGTCGGCTTCAGCGATCGCATGTGCGCCGAGCACGACACCGATGCGATCCTCTTCGCCCCCGAGTTCCTGCGCGAGGGCAAGGCGCTGTTCGACAATCTGCACCCCTCGCGCATTGTCGTCGGTCAGGTTTCGCAGCGGGGCCAAGAGTTCGCGCAACTCATGCAGGAAGGGGCGCTGTCCGCGGACGTGCCTGTCCTCGTGACGGACTCGAAACAGGCAGAGGCGATCAAGTTGTTCGCCAACACCTATCTGGCCATGCGGGTCGCCTTCTTCAACGAACTCGACACGTTCGCCTCCAGCCACGGCATGGACAGCCGCGACATCATCGAGGGCGTCAGCCTGGATCCGCGTGTGGGTCTCGGCTACAACAACCCGTCGTTCGGGTACGGCGGTTACTGCCTGCCCAAGGACACCAAACAACTGCTGGCCAATTACCAGGACGTCCCGCAGCACCTGATCCGCGCCGTGGTCGAGTCCAACCGCACGCGCAAGGACTTCGTTGCCGAACAGATCCTGCGCCTTCAACCGCAGGTCGTCGGGATCTACCGGCTGGTGATGAAGGAGGGCTCGGACAACATCCGGACCTCCAGCGTCCAAGGGATCATGAAACGGCTCAAGGCCCGAGGTGTAGAGGTGATCGTCTACGAACCGGTCCTGGAGCAGCAGGAGTTCTTCAACTCCGAGGTGGTTGCCGATCTTGAGCAGTTCAAGTCCCGCTCCGACGTGATCGTCGCGAACCGCGTCCACGACGAGATCCTTGATGTCGTGGACAAGGTGTACACCCGCGACTTGTTCGGCCGGGACTGAATCACCCGGCAGGCAGGCGTACCGTCATCTCGCGGGCTCCCGCGGCCACCTCGTCGTGCACCACTTCGCCGACCCCGGCCAGTAGCTTCGCCGGCGCCTTGTTCGTGGCCAGCATGTAAGCGGTCAGGTTGTGGATGCCTTGGCGCGAGGCCTCGGCGGCGAGCGTCTGCGTCATCAGCCGTCCTGCGCCCTTGCCGTGGATCTCGTCGGTGATTGCGATGCAGAACTCGGCGGTGTCGGGCTTGCCCGGCACGCGAAGTGCGTGGGCGATGCCCAGCACGATGTCTTTGCGCGACGTGCGCGGCCACACGAGGACCAGGGCAAGCTCATCGGTGTCGAACAGGCGGTGGGCCTCGGCTGCGGACAGGCGCGGCTTGCTGGCCATGAAACGCAGGTACCGGCTCTCTTCGCTGAGGTGGTGGAATCCGTCCACGAGATCTGCGCGGTCACCGGGCTCCATCGCACGGATGGCGACCCTCAGGCCGTGGCTCAAGGTGCCTTCTGCGAGGTAGTCTTCGCGGCAATCTGTTGTGCTCATGTATTTATGGTGCGCTTGTTCAGAGATAGAAAGTAGTGGCTATCAGACAGCAGTTGCCCGCATAATTGTTCAGTGCGAACAAACACTTTCGATGTGCCCAGACTCCCCGACGCGCTCGTCGTGGACATCAGGGAGCACATCCCGCAGATCGCCGAGATAACGGTCGCCACGGTCGCCGACCAGGTGCCGGCGTACGCGCCAGCGACTCAAGAGCCGTACCGGGCCGAGCTCGAGGCAGGTGTGCGCATGGCTTTCGAGGGTTTCGCGGGTCTGCTCGCGGCCGGGGATGACGCGGCGCTGGCCAGGATCCAGAAGGGAGCGGAGATCCTCGGTCGAACCGAGGCTCGTCGCCGCCGGGGGATCGGGGCGCTGCTGACCGCCTACCAGGTTGGAACCGGCGTGCACTGGCAGGAGATCTCGCGCCTGGCCCTCAAACACGACCTGGACGCGGCCACCATGGCGGCGGTCGCGGGACTGATCTTCGCCTTCAACCAGCAACTCTCCGCTGCCAGCGTCGAGGGGTACGCCACGGAGACCCGGACGCGCGAGCGCAACCGGGAGGTACTGGCTCTGGCGCTGCTTTCCGGCGATGCCACCGAAGGGATGATGACCCGGGCTGCCTGGGCGCCTCCGGCCACGCTCACCTGCGTCCTGATCGAAACCGGGCGCGCTATTGCGCTGACCAGTGCATATCCCGACTGTCTGCAGACCCCGGTCGAGGACATCGTGGCAGTGCTTGTGCCGGATGCCGTCCGACCGGCATTGCTAGCAGCCGTCTCTGGCCTCGACGCCGTTGTGGGACCCACCGTGGCCTGGACACTGGCCGCGGGTTCATTCGACCGGGCGCGACAACTCGCCGATCTTTTGCCGATACGGCCTTTGGACACCGAGGAACACCTCGTCGATCTGATACTCACCGGCGAGCCGCTGGACGACTTGCGTGAGCAGGTCCTCGCCCCGCTGGCGGGTCGCGACCGCCTGATTGAGACGTTGCGGTCCTGGCTGCTGAACCTCGGCAGGCGTGATGCAGTGGCCGGCGAGTTGTTCATCCACCCGCAGACAGTGCGCTACCGCATGGGCCAGATCCGCGAGGCATACGGGCAACGCCTGGAGGACCCGCAAGAGGTGCTGAAACTGGTCGTGGCGCTGGGCCGTTCCGGGGGCCGGACTTAGGGACACAGGTCGGGGTCGCTGCCAGCGACCACCGTGTCCCCGGCGATCACGCAGACCTGGTCCTGCGGGGTGCGCAGCGTCAGGGTGAACCCAGCCCGTGCGCGGTCGGCCGGAAGGTCTGTTCGGGTGACCCGCTCGACCTTGATCACCTCGGCGGGATCGCGGGTTACAACCGTCAGTTGCCCGCCGCCGACGCTGTCAGCGACGTCGGCCCAGCCCGTGACCTGCAGACGGGAGCCCTCGCGAGTCACACCCTCGAGGTTCCCCACCCTGGGCATCTGGTTCGTCGCCTGAACGCCCGTCGCCGGGTTGGCCGAGAACATGCTGCCCGGGGGCAGGACCCCGTCGCCGGTGCTCTGAAGTCCGGCCCGGCGGTACAGCCGGTTGCCGTGGCCCACGTACCCGTCCCAGAACCACTTGTCGAACTCCCCGACGAACTCGTATCCCTGCTTCTGCAGGCCCTGGCTGCATGCGGTGTAGTCGCCGTACCACGAGCACAACAGGTAGTCGGGGTCGTTGTTCTTGAAGGCCCAGTCGGTCTCGCCGCGCAGCAGGGCCTGTGCGACTCCCGGGCTGACCAGGCCCAGCTCGTCGACGACCGTGAAATCCGGGCCCAAGCGCATTCCGAACGACCCGGGCTCGGGCATCAGAATGGTGGCTCCGTCCGGTGACTCGGCCTTGATGAAGTCGGCGGCCTGCTCGTAGGCGTGGATGTGCGGCTTGAGGTTCGGGGTGCTCAACCAGGTTCCGATCGCAGGCGCCTGCCACGCGAGGGCCAGAGCGCAGACCCCGACTGCCAGCCAGCCGAACCGCAGCCCCGCCAGGTTCGACCAGCCCACGAACGCGGCGAGGAACACCGCGAAGAACAGCGGCGTGGCGTACCAGAACCAGAACGTCACTGCGATCGCGGTGTAGAAGGCCGCTGCCCCCAGGGTGAAGCCCAGCCACACGATGAGCAGGAACAACGACTGACGCGTGGGCCGGATGAAGGCCGCGACGAGGCCCAAGCCGGCCATGACCAGGCCGAGGACACCGAGGAATCCGAGCAGGTAAGCCCACAGTTGGTCCGGCCCGTAGAGGGGCCAATAACCGAGGCCGACCTGGGCGCGTTTTGCGTCCAGCGTCCCGGGGACCACGGTTGAGAACTGCCACAGCAGGAACCCCACCCAGGCCAGCAACCCGAGTATGTACCCGAGCAGGTAGCGACGCAGTTCACGGGACTTCAGGAAGGCGCCGAAGCCGGTACCGAGGCTCACCCAGAGGCAAAGCCCAGCCAGTGCGGCCAGCAGTGCGGCGTCGGGCCGGAAGGTTGTGGCCACGGCCAGCAGGATCCCGCCGAGCAGTGGCCTCGACCAATAACCCAGGCACATCGTGCCCAGAAGGCCGACTGCCAGGAAGGCGACGGTCTCATGCCCGGCGACCTGACTGAACGGCCCAAGGGTGAAAGCAGCGGCGACGAAGATGGCACTGATCAGCCAACGGCGGGCCCCTGGGACGCCACGGGCGATGGTGGGCAGGCATGCCGCGAGTGCGACCACCCCGAGGGTTGTGAGCGCGACCGAGAGTTTCGGGATCGCCAAACCCGTGAGCATGTGGAGCAGGCCGAGCGCTGTAGCGTACCCCGCGGCTGTCGTACCGAAGAACCGCTCACCGGGGTTGAAGGCAAGCCCGTATCCGTCGGCGAAGTTCTGCGCGTAGCGGTAGGAGATGAAGGAGTCGTCGAGGCCGTAGTCGATGTTGTGACGCAGGAAGAGCAGCGCCCACACCGCGACGAACAGTGCGTAACCCAACGGCCAGAGCAACGATCCTCGACCGGGTCGTTCCGGACTCGCGGTCGGTTCAGCCCTCGCCTGTTCTGCGATTGACATGCTGCCCCCGGGACTCTTCTCGACTATCGACCATGGTGGCACGGAGGTCTTTGCCGGTCGTCTCGCGGCGGCAACCAGATGTCGACCTGACGCGTATAGTCGCTGCATGCTTCGTCGCCTGCTGTTGCCACTCGTCGTGGCCCTCTCGTTCTTCGCCGCTAGCCCGGCCATGGCAGACACGACGACCCTCAAGGTCGCCCATGGCTCGGTCTCCGCGCAACTGGTCCCGGTCACACCTGGAACGCCGAGTGCCGGGGATCTGCGCACGTACTACGCCGACCTGACCAAGCCGGGAACGGACAAGCGCATCGGCTTCCTGACCGGATCGCTGCTGACGACCACAGTCGGCGAGCCGAGCGCGGGCAAGGAGTACCGCGCCGCGGACCTCGTCTTCACGATCGGTAAGTCCGCTGACCAACTCGTGGTGGGTGGCGTCGCGGTTTACGAGCAAACGGCTCCGACCGTGGCCCGACGAACCTCGGTCGTCCGTCCCGTGGTGGGCGGTTCCGGTGAGTACGCCGGTGCGCACGGGTGGTGCAAGTCGATACATCTCAAGGACGGCACTTGGCGTCACGTCTTCCACTTCAGGACCATCAAGTGACGAACAAGGTGCGGCACATCTGTCCTCTGTGCGAAGCCACATGTGGGCTGGAGATCACGGTCTCGGACGGCCGTGTTACCGGGGTGAGGGGGGACGCCGACGACGTGTTCAGCGGGGGCTTCATCTGTCCCAAGGGGGTCGCGATCGGTGATCTGCAGGACGACCCGGCGCGGTTGCGAACCCCCATGGTCCGCGACGAGGGACGCCTGCGGGAGGCGACTTGGGACGAGGCGTTCGACCGCATTCGTTCGGGCCTGGCCGAGGTGATCGGGCAGTCCGGGCCGGACGCGGTGGGGGTCTACCTGGGCAACCCGAACGCCCACAACGTCACGAGCACCTTCTACCTGCCCGCGCTGGTCAGGGCGCTTGGCACCCGCTACCGCTTCTCCGCCAGCACCGTGGACCAGATGCCGCAGCAGGTGGCGCTGGGACTGATGTACGGAACCGAGCTCTCCGTACCGGTGCCGGACATCGACCGCACGGATCTGTTCGTGGTGATCGGCGGCAACCCGCTGGTGTCCAACGGTTCCATGATGACGGTCCCGGACATGCCCGGGCGGCTTCGTGCTCTGCGCGCCCGGGGCGGTCGGTTGATAGTTGTGGACCCGGTGCGCACGCGGACCGCAGACGCCGCAGATGAACACCTGGCGATACACCCCGGCACCGACGTCCTGCTACTGGCCGGACTCGTGCACACACTGTTCGCCGAAGGGCTGATCGACCTTGCGCAGGCCACACCGTGGGTCGACGAGCAGGCGGTTGAACAACTGCGGGAACTGGTCGAGCCGTTCTCCGCCGGGGCCGTCGCCGGGCCGACTGGCCTGCCTGCCGAGAGGATCGTGGCGCTGGGCCGACAGATCGCGACGGCAGGTTCCGCGGCGGTCTACGGACGCATGGGAACGTCCACTTCGGGCTTGCCCGTGGACGGCGAGCCCACCTCCTTCGGCACTTTGGCCTCCTGGCTGATCGCAGTGATCAACGTGCTCACCGGCAACCTCGACCGACCCGGTGGGGTGATGTTCCCGCTGCCACCGGCCGGTGGGCCCACAACGTTCGGGGAGCCCGGCCGCGGGCGGGGTGTGCGTGTGCCGGGAAGCCAGAGGACCAGGGTTCGTGGCCTACCCAGTGTTCTCGGCGAGTTCCCCGTCGCGGCTCTGGCCGAGGAGATCGACACGCCGGATCCGCAGACCGGCGAGCGCCTGCGTGCCCTGATCACGGTCGCCGGGAACCCGGTGGTCTCCACACCCGCGGCCGACCGGCTCGACCGGGCAATCGCGGGTCTGGACCTGCTGGTGTGTCTCGACTCCTACGTCACCGAGACGTCCCGGCACGCCGACGTGATCCTGCCCGCGGCACCACCCTTGACGCGCAGCCATTACGACGTGGTGTTCGGCTCACTGGCCGTGCGCAATGCAGCGAGATGGTCACCGCGGGTCTTCGAACTTGCCGGCGAGGAACGAGACGAGGGCGAGGTGCTCCTCGCACTAGCAGCGGTCGCTGCGGCCGCCGTGAACCGCGGGCCCGAGCCCACCGTTGAGCAACTGGACGACCTTGTGGCGTTCGAAGTCGCTCGCCGTGCCTGCGCGGACTCCGCGAGCCGTGCACACGGACGTGAGCCCGCCGATTTGCTGGCGGCGGTCGCCCCCCGCCGCGGTGTGGCGCGACTGGTGGACCTGTCCCTGCGCAGCGGTCCGTTCGGCGACGGTTTCGGTGAGCACCCCGGTGGTCTGACGCTGGCCATGCTGGAGGCGGCGCCGTCCGGCATCGACTTCGGCGCCCTTGAACCCCGATTGCCGGAGGTGCTGCGGACCCCATCGGGCCGGATCGAACTCGTACCCCCGCAGCTTGCTGCCGAGGCCCAGCGGTTGGCCGGTGTCTTGGACCGGGTTGCCGTTCCCGATCTCGTTCTCGTTGGCAGGCGGCAACTGCGGACCAACAACTCGTGGTTGCGAACGCTGCCCCGCCTGACCGGCGGATCAAGTCGATGCACCGCCCAGCTGAACCCCCGGGACGCGGCCGCCGAAGGCCTGTCCGACGGCGCCACAGCGACCCTGACCTCGGCCGCCGGAAGTGTCGAGGTGGAGGTTGAAGTGACCGATGCAGTGATGCCGGGGGTGGTCTGCCTGCCTCACGGCTGGGCACGCGCTCACGAGGCCACGTGGTCGGTCGGCGCCACCTCCGCAGCGAACGCGAATGTTTTGACGCCGGCCGTCGGCCTGGATCCGTTGGCGGGGACGGCTGTGCTCAATGCCATCCCGGTACGGTTCAGTCGGTAGCGCTCGGGCGGGAAGCCGGTGTGGTTTTCGGGCAATTAAAGTGCCGGTTTCCCACAATGCTTCCGGTGGGGGCTGGTTGTTGGCGCCGCGCGGGGGGCCGGTGTGGTTTTCGGGCAACTAAAGTGCCGGTTTCCCACAATGCTTCCGGTGGGGGCTGGTTGTTGGCGCCGCGCGGGGGGCCGGTGTGGTTTTCGGGCAACTAAAGTGCCGGTTTCCCACAATGCTTCCGGTGGGGGCGAGGGACTCACGACTCAGCAGGCGTCAAACCGGTACCCCGACCGTCCGACAGGCCGCAGCGCCCGGTCCCGCAGGACGATCGGGATCCGGTCGGAGTGGCTGTCGCATGCCTTTTCGAAGTCGGAGCGTCGATATTCGATCTCAATGACCCGATCGTCGTAGGCGTTGAGGAAGGTGTCGCATTCGTCGTACCGCTGGCATTGCTCAACTATCGCGAAATCGAAGAAGTCCCGACCCACCAGCGACGCCGCGTTCTTCTGACCGAAGGCCAACCCTGCCCTGTGCGCGACACCTGCCAGACTGCGGGCCAGCGCGGCGTTGGCGGGGGCCGTCAGAAGGCCACGGCTGCGCGTCCACGAGTCGAGGTTGTCTGCCTCGACTGCTGAATAGCCGCGACGCGCGCAAGAGCGGATCCAGGGCCCCACGATCCGTGTGATGGCTTGGCGTTTGGCGCGCGAGCGGGTGTCCAGCAGCATCTCCCGAGGCCATCCGGGATCAGTCACAGGTTCGCCGCCACGGCGCAGGATGAGCCGTGGGTGCTGCCTCAACCACTTGCCGCGGTCCTCGGGCTGGGTCTGGAAGGCGTTGATGTAGCAGATCGAGTATGCGCCGCTGGCCGGATCTTCGCGCCAGTCACGCGCCACGACGCCGACACTTGCTGCGGGTGGGTACGCACCGCCGAGTTGGTAATCAGCGTCGGTGTCCACAGGCGGCAGCACGAGGCTGAGTGCCAGAAGCGCGCCGATCACGCCCCGATCATTCCATCTGGGCCAAGGCGGTCGGCGCCACAGGGGTTCCGGTCGCAACCACTCGGTCGCGCCCAGCCTTCTTCGCCTCGTACAGCGCTCGGTCGGCCCGCGCCACCACTTCGTCGGCGTCGTCACCCGCATCGGCGACCGCGGCGCCGATGCTGAGCTTCGGCTTGAGCATGTGCTGATCCATCCGGAACGGGATGCCCACCTCGCGGCGGACCTTCTCCGCGACCTGCGTCGCCTCCTCGAGCCCGTTGACCTGCGTGAGGAGGACCAGGAACTCGTCGCCACCCATGCGTCCGACGGTGTCGGCCTCACGAAGGCACCGCTGGATGCGCCGCGACACCTCAATGAGAAGTGCATCTCCGACCGGGTGGCCGTAGGTGTCATTGACATGCTTGAAGTTGTCGAGGTCGCAGTACAGAACGCCGAGCCGCTGACCGGTGCGTGGGGGATGGGACAGCACCGAGTGCATTGTCTGCAGTACTGCTCGACGGTTCTTCAGGTCCGTCAACGGATCGTGGTGGGCGTGGAAATCGAGAAGTGAGTGCGCCTGCCGGGCCTCGGTTATGTCCAGGAACTGGGCCACGAAGGTCGCGTGCGCCCCTTGCTCGTCCTTCACTGCCGCAATAGCGTTCTGGACCCAGACGACCGCACCTGAAGAGTCAACCACCCGCTTCTCCCGAGTCACCGAGTCGACCGCGCCGAGGTGCAGCAGGTTCCACATCTCCATATCCACGTGACGGTCTCCCGGGTGTGTCATGGAGGTGATCCGCTGGCCCGTCAGAGACTGTTCGTCCACCTTCAAAATCGCGCTCAACGCGCCGTTGACCTGCAGCAGCTTGCCCTCGCGATCGATCAAGGCCATGCCGATCGGCGTGGCTCGCATCGCGGTCCGGAACCTCTCCTCACTTGTGGTCAGTGCTTTGCGAGCTCGGGTCTCGGCATCAACGTCGCGCAGCCGAACGACACGAACGAGATTCCCGTCGAGGTCAGTCGCGGAGCTGGCGGTGGCGTCCACCCAGAGCCAGTCGCCGCCGCTGCACCTGACCCGGAACAGCCCACCGGCCTTGCTGCCGACCGTGGCCGTGGCCGTCAACACACCGTTGACAGCCCCCCAGTCGAAGTCGGACACGAACGCGCTGATGGGTTTGCCGAGCACCTCATCGCGGTTCCAGCCGAGGGTGTCCTGGACCGAGGGGGATGCCCACTGAAGGTATCCATCGCTGGACACCTTCAGCACGACGTCTGAGGTGTTCTCTGCCAGCAGCTGGTAGTGCTGGCGCGATTCCGCGAGTTGCCGGCGACCAGCCACCAGTTCGTTGATGTCCAGGATCTGCGCGATCAGGTAGAGGACCTGGCCGCTGCTGTCGCGCACACACGAGACCGACAGATCGCCCCAGACCGTAGATCCGTCCGGTCGCACGAACCTCTTGGAGAGTCTGTAGCTGTCCGTGCTGCCGTCGAGAATCGTCCTCACCATGGCCAGGTCCGTGGCCAAGTCATCGGGATGCGTCAACTCCATCCACGTGCACGACAGAAGTTCGGCCTCCTCCCGGCCGAGGAAGTGGCACATCGCGGGGTTTGCGCTGAGCAGGGTTCCGTCCGGTGCGGTGAGGTTCATGGCCACCGGGGCGTGCAGTGTGACCATCCGCAACCGTTCCTCGTTCGCACGTACGACAGCCGCCGCTTTGAAGTCGTCAGTCACGTCCCGCCAGGTGAACGCGACACCGTCCTCCACCTTGACCATGCTCGCGTCGTATCGACGGTCGTCCAGGCTGACCTGGCTGAAGAGCTCCTGGGCCTTCAACAGCAGGGGTTCTCCGGTGATGATCACCTGTTCGGCCCAGGCCAGAACCTTGTCGGTGCCTCTACCGGCGAACAGTGACCAGAGGCTGCTGCCCAGCAGCTCCCCGCGCTCGATCTGCAGGTAATCCGCAGCCGCCTTGTTGCACTCGAGGTATTCAAGATCCACGAAGGTGCCGCCCTCATCGCGGATCGCACCCCACAACACGTGCGGATCCAGCGAAGAATCAAGAATCGCGCGCAACCGATCCTTCTCTGACCACTGCCCGGCGGCTAGCGACCCCCGCTCGCTTGCGCCCGGACCGTGTCCGTCCTGGCTCATGACCCGGTTTTCGGCACAACACGGTTGGACCTTGATCGCCATTGGCGCCAGTCGTCACGCCTTACGGATCGGGGCTCAGCGCGGCCCGAAGATGAAGGTCTGGACCTTGCGCAGGATCTTGATCGAGGGACCGTAGCCCTTGGCCGGAGCAGAGCGGATCTGCAAACGCTGCCCGCACGACCCGGCACCTGCGTAGAAGAAGTCCACGATCAACTCGCCTCGGATGGGCTTCTTGCCCCGCTTGCCGGTATACGTGCTTCGCTGACGAAGGTAGTTCTCGCCGATGGTCTGAATCCCACCGACCTTGGTGTACTTCGCGCCCTTGATGGGAAAGCTGTAGAGGCCGAAGTTCTCCGCCGCGCCAGCCAGTGAAAGGTTACGGAAGTAGGCGAAGAACTCGTCGCTGGTGGACCAGTAGCCCGGATAGACACAAGGTGCGGCGCTGGCGCCGTAGTGCAGGAAACGATCACCGGTCGCAGAACCGATCAACAGGTCGTTGGCCCCCTCGGACGCAACCCAGTCCTGCGGGCCGTACCAGGTCCAGTGCGTGAGGTCGTGCCGCACGAAGTTGCGGGGGATGTCGGGGTCGGCGGCGTTGGCCGGTGCTGAAAGAGGAAGTGCCAAGGACACCGCCAGCAGCACAGTGAAACCGGTCCGTTTGAGCATGGCGCAAGGGTACGCCTGTGTGCAGCACGACGGGGGTTATCACGTCCGTTCGTGCACCACCCGATCGACTCTCACCCGAAGTGCTCCCTGTTGCAGGTCTGGGCCGCCGGTTAGACGTCCGCCGGGCTCCGTGTCGCCTATCACTGCGCGAGCACGTCGAGGTCACGCACGGCGTACCGGTGGTGTTCCCATTCCTCTTCCAGAATGGTGCGCAGGCATGAATGCACTGTCTCGTCGTAGTCGGGGTTGTGGGGGTTCTTCCGAGGTTCGCCGAGCTCCTCGGAGGTCACTCCCGCGATGAAGAGCCGCACCATGGCCTGCCGGTCTGTTCGAGCTTCGAGAACCACCCTGAACGGGACCGGGGCCCCTGAGAAGTCCGAGGCGGAATAGGCGGGGCTGTCGTCGTCGTTGGGCAGACCCGCAGGGTGGTAGGGGTGCGTTTGCTCCAGGATCGCCTTGCCCAGCCAGGTGTCTGTGGCCATCACGAGGTGGCGAAGTGTCTGGTTGAAGGACCACTCATCGGCCACGGAGGCGTCGAGCGTGCCTGGTGGCATTCCCAGAGCACGGTCGAGTGTGGCCTGCCAGGTCTGCTCGAGAGCCGCCCAGGCGGCGCAAAACTCCCCCGGGGTTCGAGCGTCTCGCAGTTCGCGTCCCGGGAACCGGCGGTTCAGCTCGGCGTCCACGAAGGCCAGCACGTTGATGTCGTTGACAATCAGTTGGCCGTCTCCCTCGAGCAGCCACGGGGAGTCGATCTGCATACCTGCGACCTCGCTGCCGCGGATGACAACGTCGCGGAAGTCGCAGCCGATGAACCGGGACCCGCGCAGACTCCTGTCCCTGAAGGTCCTGTCGCGCATGCTGTCGGGCTGGTTCTGCGTCATCGAACAACCTTGGCACGCGCTGCACGAAATCCGCACTGCCAGTTGGGGAATCCTGTTCGCCAGCACCCAGTTGCACTCAGGTCGGTGCGGTCGTCACATCAGGGTGTGCGGTGACCGCCCGGGGTCGGGTGTCGCGGGGTCTCAGTTCAGATCTGGTCCTTGGCCGCTTGCGCGGCCTGGTCCACTGCTGGGTCGATCTGGTCGGGGGTCTTGTCCTTGACCGTTTCCGCGACTTTGTCGATTGCCTCATCGGTGGCGCCGCTGCCGGCAAGTGTCTCTTTGGCCTTGTTGACCATGTCCTCGATGCCCATGCGTGCTCCTCTCGTGGAACGCCAGGCTGGGGCGCCCGGCGTGTGGCAAGGGTGGCATGATCTACGCCATCTTGCACGGCCAAGGCAGGACCGTGATGTCCCACTGTGAGCCCTTCGCCGACGGCTCATGGCTGTGGTCTCGCGCCTACCCGCGGAGTGGGTGACGCACGTCCACCTGGGGAAGCGACTGCCTCAGCAGGGCCGGATGGCCAGGGCGCTATCCCGACACCTCCGGATCTCCGGCTCCCAGAGCCTCGGCCTCTGCGATGCACTCGACGAGGCGCCGCTTCTCGCGGGCCACGTAGCCGCCCTTGTCGTAGTTGGCGATGAGGGCGTCGGCGAATTCGACGGGGTCGTCCCCGACGATGTCGCGGATCGGGGTGCCGTCGGCGGCGGCTCGCTCGAAGAGGTCGATGAGGTCCCCCAGCAGGGCGGTCGCGCTGTCACCATCGACGGCACCGAAGTACATGAGGTACCGGGTCAACCCCTCGACCGCCGTGCGGTGACTTTCGGGAAGGGCGCGCGTGCGGGCCTTGAAATCACGCCACTGCTTCTTGTCGCCGATCATCTTCTGCATCAACTCGGAGATGCCCATGGTCACTTCTCTCCCTTTCGGAGCTGGTCCAGTCGGTCTGTGAGGAAGCTCCAGGTCCTCCAGAACTCGTCGAGGTAGTCACGGCCGGCGTCGTTGAGGGTATAGACCTTGCGCGGCGGGCCCTTCTGCGACGGGACCTTCTCGACGTCGACAAGGCCGCGCCGCTCGATCCTGATGAGCAGCGCGTAGACGGTGCCCTCGGCGATGTCGGAGAACCCTTGCTCCCGCAGCCACGCGGTGATCTCGTAGCCGTACGCCGATCGGCCGGACAGGATCGCCAGCACGATGCCCTCGAGTGTGCCCTTCAGCAACTCGGTCTGCTGCTTGCCCAAGGAACCCATACCCCCGATCTACTCTGTGACAGTGACTACCGCTACACAGTAACACTGAGTACTACATGGCGGCAAACCGTTCGCCGGTGCACCCGGATGCGGAGGGTTTGCCGTGGGCGGGCAATGGCCACGGCCGAACGAACGCTGCGACTCAGCCGATCGGTAAGGGACTCGGCTGGGGTGCCGCAGACTCGTATCGGGGTCGAATCCAGCCGGCCCGGGACGACTGCACCGAGGGTGTGGCTGGGCGATTCGGCGAGCTTTGATTCCCTCAGTCCATTCCCATCCCGGTCGACATTGTCCGGCGTTCGTGGTTGTATGTGAGTACTCACTCACTTGGAGGCGCGATGGGCGTGATCACTACCAATGGGCTGACCCGAACGTTCGGGCCGGTCACGGCCGTGGACCGGCTGACCCTTGACCTGCCAGGTGGTGGGGTCGTGGGCCTGGTGGGCCCGAACGGATCAGGCAAGTCCACCTTGATCCGGATGCTCCTGGGTCTCATCCGGCCCTCGGCAGGCACGGCTCACATGTTCGGCCAGCCGATCAGTCACCCCTCGGCCTACGACCATCGAGTCGGCGCCCTTGTGGAGAACCCGGCGTTCGTGCCGGGCATCTCGGCGCGCGCCAATCTGCTGTCTCTGGCCCGCCTGCGCGGCCTGCCGACCGCCCGTGTCGACGAGGTGCTGGGCGTGGTGGGGCTGGTCGGGCGGGAAACCGAGCCGGTGAAGCGGTTCTCGCTGGGCATGAAGCAGCGGCTGGGGATCGCCGCGGCCCTGCTGTCCGACCCCGAGTTGCTCCTGCTCGACGAGCCGACGAATGGCCTGGACCCGGCAGGCATCGTCGAGATCCGCGCGCTGCTGATGGATCTCGGACGCAGTGGGCGCACCGTTGTGGTGTCCTCGCACCTGATGGCCGAGATCGAGGCCGCGTGTGACTTCATCGTGATCATCCGGTTCGGGCAGTTGATGTTCGCAGGGCGCACCGAGGAGTTGCTCTCCCAGACCAGTGCCCATATCGACGTGAGGCCCGAGCACCCGGGCGACTTGGGGCCGCTGCTCGATGAGCTGCATGCCCAGGGCTGGCGTGGGGAGCCGATCGGCGATGTTCTTCGCATGCAGGCCGAGCCCGCACGCGCCGGGGACCTCAACCGCGCCGCCACGGCTGCGGGCTTCACGCTCGGACACCTGGTCATCGGGCGGGACAGCCTCGAGGACATCTTCCTTGACATGACCGGGCACTCCGATGGCGAGCTCGCAGCGGGCCGGGCTGCTGCCGCGACCGCCGCGACGAGGCAGGAGGTGGCCTGATGATGCGATCCCTTCGAAGTGAGCTGGTGCGGCTGCGCCGACGGGGCATGCTCATCGGCTGGTTCGGGCTGATGGCGCTGTTCGCCGTGATGGCGAACACGATCATGTTCAGCGTGGTCGGCGACGGCGTCGAGTTGCCACCGGGTGCGCCTGGGGTGGCCTTCCCGACCGCTGCCGAGCTCGCCTCCGCCGACGGGCTCATGGCCGGGATGCCGGCCGCCTCGACGATGTTCGGAATCGTGACCCTGTCGTTCTGGGCCATCGCGGTGGCCACCGACTACTCGACCGGGCTGATCCGGCTGATGGTCGCCGCGATGCCCACCCGCTGGCCACTTCTGGTCGGCAAGGTGGCGGCCCTGGCACTGCTCACCGCGGTCGCCACGACGGTGGCAACCATCGTGACGGTTGGGATCGCCCCCGGGGGCGCCCAGTCCGCCGGGATCGACACATCTGCATGGGGGGACGCCGCCGCGAGCACCATTCTGGGCACCTGGGCCAGCACCTACCTGGCGCTGCTCGTGTGGGGTGTGATCGGCCTGGCGATCGCCTACCTGACTCGGTCGTCGGCCATCGCCATCTCCGTCGGCGCCGGATACGTGCTCGTCGTCGAGTCGATGATCAGCCGATTGTTCGACTCCACTCCGGACTGGCTGCTCAGCGGCACGCTCACCGCCGTCGCGCAGGGCGGGAGCGCCACCGTCTCGCAGGGCACTGCCTTGGGCTGGTCCGGGCTCTACGTGGCACTCGGACTGGCTGCTGCCGCGACTGTGCTGCTGCGCCGTGACGTGACCGACTAGCCTCAACAGAGCGTCGAGAGGTGGTGACAGCAGTGGATGTCGGGGCATCTACACGTGGCTCGGCCACGCGTGCCCGCCTCCTGGCCGCCGCACGGGATGTGGTCGCAGCGGTCGGCTACCCGCATGCCACCACCAAAGCGATCGCTGCGGCGGCCGGAGTCGCCGAAGGCACGATCTACCGGCACTTCCCGGACAAGCATGCCCTCTTCCTTGCTGCCGTCGTCGACGCCAACCAGCCGGTGATCGCCTGGATGACCGAGCTGCCCCAGCGCGCAGGACACGCCACTGTGGCCATCAACCTCCACCAGGCACTCACTGCGCTGACCAGCCTGCGCCAGCACATGCTGCCGCTCGAACTGGCCATGCTCACCGACCCCGAACTGGCCGCCCGTCGGCGCGCCGGCTTCGCAGCGCTGCACACCAACGACCTAGCGGGCGCTCTCTCCGGCTTGCCCACCCCCAACCCACCCGTACTACTGGCCCAATACCTCACCGCCGAGCAGCAACTCGGACGTGTTCGCGCGGACGTCGATACGACCCTTTGCGCAATTACCATCCTGGCGACATTGCTGGGCCTGGCACTCATGCCGACACAGGACCCCACACACGACCCGACCGATGACCCCATCGCGGCCGACCTGCTCCAGACCGCCGCCGACGTCCTAGCCAGAGGCCTGCAATAGCCGCACCCTCCCCGACGTTCGCGAGGCCGTCCGCCCGGGTGCCGCCGCGGTGATGGCAGCTCGGTTGGTCAGCCGAGGCTGGGGAAGTAGATCTGCCACGCGAGGAGGGACTTCGCCAGCAGGCTGAGGATGAGGTACACATTCTCGCCGTGGTGCTGTCAGGAGAAGGCAGGCGCGATGCTGCACTCCCGGGCCGGCAATCATCACCCCCAGGGCGCCTTTCGGTGAATATGTGACACGTGAGGTTGCACATTCTCACCGAAAGCCAGCCGCGGCCGCGCACTGATGGCACCTGCTACGAACCGAAGACGACCGCCACCGCGCCAAACCCCACGTTCGACCCCTCCCCGTCCCCAGGCTGCTGGCCGTGCGCTGGGTACTGGCAGATCTCGTGCAAAGGGCCCCCTGACCGGCGTCTGCGTGTCGCGAACACCAGGGCGACGTTGCGCACACCCGCGTCCGACCTGGGGAACCCACGAGCCACCTCCCGTCCAGCCGACTCATCGACTGTCGGACGCGCAGCACGGGCTGCTTGTCTTCGGGGCACATCCAGGACGCATGGACAAGGGCCCCTGACCGGCGTCTGCGCTGGTCAGGGGCCCTTTACGTTGAGCGGGTGACGAGAGCCGTCGCGCCCCTTCGGGACGCTCCTCCCGATTCTCGCCGTGTTAGCCGCAGTCAAA
Organism: uncultured Actinomycetota bacterium; assembly: GCA_963818505.1. Classification (GTDB taxonomy): domain Bacteria; phylum Actinomycetota; class Actinomycetes; order S36-B12; family UBA10799; genus JADKAV01. The sequence goes on along the minus strand of CAWFSJ010000005.1, from coordinate 508,644 downwards.
GACAAAGACCCCCGAAGCCTCGGAGGTCTTTGTCTTTGAGCGGGTGACGAGAATCGAACTCGCACTGTCAGCTTGGGAAGCTGATGTTCTGCCATTGAACTACACCCGCGTGGTCGGGACCGCGTCAATGAGCACGCATCCCTGCCCAACAGTATGCCCGACCATTCGGGGGTTCAGGTAGCCGGATCGTCCTTGCCTGCGGGGCAGTGCGACTCCCCTTCTGCGCGGTAGCGCGGCATCTACAGTGGCGGCATGCCTATGTCCTTGCTGCTGTCTGCACGTGACCTGGATTTCCTGCTCTACGAATGGCTCGACGCGCAGGCGCTCACGAGCAGCCCGAGGTACGCCGAACACTCCCGGGAGACGTTCGACGCGGCGCTGGACCTGAGCAGGACCGTTGCGGAGAACCACTTCGCCGGGCACAACAAGCGCAATGACGCGCAGGAGCCCACGTTCGACGGCGAGAAGGTGGTCATGCACGAAGAGGTCGGCGAGGCCCTCAAGGTCTTCGCCGACACCGGCCTCTTGACCGCGGGTATGCCCGTCGAGGTCGGTGGTATGCAGATGCCCGCCTGCGTGTCGATGGCGTGTTTCGCGTGGCTGCAGGCTGCCAACATCAGCACGGCCGCCTATCCGCTGCTGACGATCGGCAATGCGAATCTGCTGCTGGCTCACGGAAGCCCCGAACAGATCGAGAAGTACGTCAAGCCGATGATGCAGGGCCGCTTCTTCGGGACGATGTGCCTGTCCGAACCGCAGGCAGGCTCGTCACTGGCCGACGTTGCCGTGCGGGCTGAGCCGCAGCCGGATGGGACCTTTCGGCTGTTCGGGAACAAGATGTGGATCTCAGGCGGCGACCACGAACTGACCGAGAACATCATCCATCTGGTCTTGGCCCGGGTTCCCGGATCGCCGGCGGGGGTCAAAGGTTTGTCCCTGTTCATCGTGCCCAAGTACCTCGTGGACAGCGGCGAACGCAACGACGTGACACTGGCCGGGCTCAACCACAAGATGGGCTACCGCGGCACAACGAACGCCCTGCTCAATTTTGGGGAAGGCACCCACCTCGTCAAGGGCGAGGCCGGGGCTGTGGGGTTCCTGGTCGGCGAGCAGAACCGTGGGCTTGCCTACATGTTCCACATGATGAATGAGGCGCGTGTGGGGGTGGGGGTTGGTGCGGTGGCGCTGGGCTACACCGGCTACTTGCATTCCCTTGAGTACGCACGCACCCGCCTACAGGGCCGCCCTTTGCGCGATCGCGATCCCGAGTCCGCGCAGATCCCGATCATCGAGCACACCGACGTGCGGCGCATGCTGCTCGCCCAGAAATCCTATGTGGAGGGAGGCCTGGCTCTGAGCATGTTCTGCGCGCACCTGCTCGACGTGCAACTGACGAGTTCCGACGACGAAGAACGCGCCGAGATCGGCCACCTGCTCGACGTTCTCACCCCGATCGCGAAGAGCTGGCCGTCCCAGTGGTGCCTGGAGGCCAACTCCCTCGCGATCCAGGTGCACGGGGGCTACGGCTACACCCGTGACTACGACGTCGAGCAGTTCTACCGCGACAACCGGCTCAATCCGATCCACGAGGGTACCCACGGCATTCAGAGCCTGGACCTGTTGGGCCGCAAAGTGATCGCCGCCGACGGAGCGGGACTGCGAGCCCTGCTCGGGCGAATCGAGCGGACCCGCGCCCGGGCAGCCCAGGACCCCGAATTGAGTCGGTACGCCCAATCGCTGCAGGACGCGACTGGCCGTCTGGCGAAGACCACCATGGCCGTCTGGGCGCCCATGGAACCGGAGTTGGCATTGGCCAACGCCACCGTCTACCTCGAGGCCTTCGGCCACGTCGTCGTGGCATGGCTGTGGCTGGAGCAGATGCTGAGTGCCGCCGGTAAGGAGGACGCCTTCTACGACGGCAAACGCGCGGCCGGCAAGTACTTCTTCGTCTATGAACTGCCCAAGACCGGCCCCCAGTTCGATCTGCTCGAAGCACTGGACCGGACCACCCTCGACTTGGACGTCAACTGTCTGTGATCGGCTCGCGCGAAGGCAAGGAGCTCTGCGGGCTGTCACACTGAGCAAGCCTCAAGGGCAGCCCGATCGTGTCGATTAAGGACGTATGGCCGTGGTGCGTATTCCGACGGAGCTCTCTGCTGATCCTGACGTGCGATACGACGGCGCGGCTCAACGTGTTCTGTATCCGGTTTCCCTCTTCGTGGGCCTGCTCTACCTGGTACTAGCAGCGCTGCACCCTGTGATGGTTGGTGGGCGAGGCGGGCTGATCATGAGCGTGGTCGCAGCAGCGACTGCGGCCTTCCTGCTTGGGATCGCGTGGTGGGTTCGCGGCCGAACGGAAGTCCCGAATGCGACCGCCTTGCTGTCCGCCGTCATCCTGCTGATGATCGTCAACTCGGGGCTGCACCTGTTCATCACGGCCCAGGACTGGCAGACCACAAATCTCATGCTGGTGGTCATAGGTGCAGGGATGGCGGTGCTGGCCACCAAGTGGAACGTGGCGCTCACGGTGCTGTGCTGGGTGGCGTGGGTGATCGGGATGGCCAGCATCCCGGGGGTCAACTGGCCGCATTGGCTCATCGCGATGGCCATGGCCACACTCGTGGGCCAGTTGATGCGGTTCGGCCGCAGGAACAACCTCGACACCGCCGCCGCGGCCGTGGAGCTGCAGGTGGGGCTGCTCACGGACGCCGAAGAACTGGCCGAAAGCCGGCAGAACCTGCTGGCCACGATCAGTCACGATGTGCGCACGCCGGTCACGGGGATCGTCGGGATGGTCGACCTGCTGCTTCAGCGGCCACTGGACGCGCGGACGCGGGAACTGGTCGTGGGCGTGCGGCACTCCGCCGACGGTCTCACCACGATGCTCAACAACCTCCTGGACCTGGCCCGGGTGGAGGCCGGCAGGCTCGAGGTCCACACCAGCGATGCGGACATCTGCGACATGGTCAGCGAGGTCCTGCAGATGGTGGGACCGATGGCTCAGAGCAAGAGCATCCCGCTGATCGGCGCGGCCTCCCCTGACCTGCACTCCTGGATCCACACCGACCCCAGCCGTTTCCGCCAGATCCTCTTGAACCTCGTCTCGAACGCCGTGAAGTTCACCGATGAAGGTGTGGTGACCGTGGTCTCCCGCCCGGTCACCCACAACCGTGCGCCGTGGGTCGAGATCTGCGTCACCGACACCGGCCCGGGGATGAGCGATGAGGCACAGGCCGCAGCATTCGAGTCCTTCGTCCAGGGTGGCCCCGGTGTCCACAAGGAGCATGGCGGATCGGGTCTGGGCCTGGCCATCGCACAGCGCCTCACCAGCGCACTCGGTGGTTCGCTGCAGTTGACCAGCGCGCTCGGGCAGGGCACGACCTTCCGCATCCTGTTGCCGGTCGGTCGGCTCGAGAAGGTTCACGACGACCACCTGGTGTCGATCCCGGGTCAAGTCGTCGTCACGGGCCATCCGGTGGCCGTGGGCGCCGTCGGGATGGCCCTTGAGCGCATGGGCAAAACCGTCGTGGAGCAGTGTCAGGGGCAACCGGGCACCCTGCACGTGCGCGTGGTGTGCGATACGTACGCTCCCGAGGCCGCGCACCCGGTGGAGGACGGCCACCGCCTGCTGGTTCTGGGGCCCACGGTCACGGTGGCGGCGTCCCCGACGGCAGGGGAGTACCTGCCCATGCCTTGGACGATGGACCGACTTCTCGAAGCGCTGGGCGCAGACGTACCGAGCGCCGTGCCCACCGAGATTCTGGCCCTGCCCACTGGACTGCGCGTGCTGGTCGCGGAGGACGACACAGTCAACCGCAACCTCATCGCGGAGATGTTGCGGCGGATGGGCGCGGAGGTGACCACGGTGAGCGATGGCGCGGCCGCGGTGGAGGAGGTTGCGCGGGACAGGTTCGACGTCGTGCTGCTCGACCTCAACATGCCCGTGATGGATGGTCTGGAAGCGGTGCGCGTGATCCGCGAGCGACTGGCCGGGATCGAGGAGCTCGCAGTCATCGCGCTGAGCGCAGACCCCGGATGGATCGACCGGTCGGTGCTGACGGCCGCGGGGTTCAACGGATACGTGATGAAACCCTCGACGATGGCCGATCTGCAGATCGGGATCACGAAGGTTCTGGAGAGGCTGCCCGTGTCCGAACAACTGCCGGCCCAACGGACCGCGGATACCCAGGTGAGCCTCGATACGGGCACACTCGACCAGCTCGGCGAAGACTTGGGTGATCCGGTACTCGTGCGCCAGACGCTCGGGGTCTACCTCGAGGAGTTGCCCACTCGTCTTGTGGCACTGCACCAAGGGCATGCGTCTGGTTCACCGGAGGAGACCCGCGCGGTGGCACACTCGCTCAAGGGTGCCTCGGGCATGCTCGGGGCGATGCGTTTGAGTCGGCTGTGCGCCCAGATGGAGACCCAGGCCGACGACGCGACCCTGACCGAGTTGACCGCGGAGGCCGAGCAGGTCGAGACCCTGATGCGCTCCTACTTGGCGGAGGAATCGGTCACCGGTTGATCCTGTGGCAAGTAGCGGTGGATGATCGCGAGCAACTGCTGGCGGGTGAAGGGTTTGGACAGGTATGCGTCCACGCCGGCCAGCATCCCGGCTTCCGCGGCTCCCGGGGCGGTATCGGCGGTCATGGCCACAATCGGCACCTCGCATCGGTCGGCTCCTGCCACCCCCGCGCGGATGCGTCGGGTCGCGGACAGTCCGTCCAGGCGAGGCATGCGGATGTCCATGAGCACCACCCCGTAGTCCCGCTCCGACAGTTGTTGGATGGCCGCGAGACCGTCGTCGGCCATGTCCACCTCCAACCCGGACTCCGCCAGCATCATCGACGCCAGTTGCTGGGTGACTTTGGTGTCGTCGACGAGCAGGACACGACGGTTGGTCCCTGTGCGGCGCAATCGCGGGCGGGCCACGGGCAGAACCAACTCGAACCTGACACCGTCGTGGGTCAACTCACCATCGGCTTCTTGGCAGGTTCGTCGTGCCACACTGATCGAGCCCGGATCCGGATCGGTTCCCGGGCTTCGGGTCTCCACTTGGACCCGGTGCCCGCTGAGGCTCAGACGGACTGTCACTTGAGCGCTGGGACGGGTCAGTCGGTACCCGGCCAGCAGGGTGTGCAGTGCGCTGCGCAGCCGGTCCGAGTCGACCAGTACCTCCTCGGCCGCTGATGGGTCGACGCTGAGTGCAATGAGTCCACCGTGCTCGGACACAAGTGACTGCTGTGTCTGGCACACCTCGTTGAGCAGATCGGGCAGCGAGCAGATCGTCGGCTTGGCGATGTCGGCGCCGGTGCTGTCCGAAGCGAGAGCGACCAGCGCTTCGATCCGTTGATTCATGACCTCGAGTTGCGACCGGGCGGTGCCCAGATCGGGCTGGGTGGCAGACAGCGCGGCCTGTGCCGCATGGATCGGGGTCGACAGTTCGTGGGTGACGGCGTTGAACAGCGCACTGCGGGCTCTGGACAGCGCCTCAGCCCGGTCGCGGGCTCGGATCAGATCGTCGGTACGTTCCTTGACGGTGCGCTCGAGTTCGTCGCGGTGAAGTTGCTCCGACTCCCGTGCTTTGGCCCGCTCGATGACCCTGCCCAACTGCTCGCCGATCGGGACCGCGACCTCCAGCAGGTCCGGGTCCTTGGCCTTCGGTACCGGACTGAGGAACTCGACGACGCCTACCAGGACGTCACGGACCATCACGCCGAATGCGAATGCGGAGCCGGTTGTGAGCAGGTCCCGGCGGGCGGGCACCAGGTCGGTGGGCTGCACCTCCCAACGGGGGCCGTGTGAGGTGACCCGGCCCGGGATGCCGACCCCGGGTTCGAAGCGGGCCCCTACAGTCGCGGTGCGGATCGACTCGTAGAAGGTGTCGCCCGGCTGGCCCACCCAGATGCCGCTGGACACCAGGGCAGAGGCGTCGTCACGAGCGGGGATGAGCAAGTGCCCGACACTCCACTCGTACTCCTGCGCGATCATCGTCATGACTTCGCGGAAGGCGTCGCGTTCCAGTGTGGCCGCGTTGGACGCGGCTGCCGAACGGGTCAGCAGGTCCAGGGCTCGCTGGCGGGCGTAGAGGCGGCGCAGCGATCGCTCGGCGATCTCCTCGGATTCGCGCCGGGCGGTGCGCTCACGCTCCACGCGCCGCTGCAGACGTGCGATCTGTGCACGCGCCTCCAGCAGTTCGTGGTCGGTCATTCCACGACGATCCGCAGAGTGCAGTAGGGGGCTCCGAGGTTCTTGCATTGCGTCTGGGTGATGGTCAGGTTCTCACCGAAGTAGTCCCCCGCGCCCAGGGTCAGGCCCTCAGCCAGGCTGCACATCGCACGTGCCGAGTGGTAGTCCATCAGGATCGCGCCGCTGTCGTCCGCGGCGAACTCGAAGCGGGGTGGTTCAGCGCCGGGGTACAGCTTGCGGACCTCGGGGTGGATGACGCTGTTGAGCGTTGGCAGCAGCGTCCGCACGCTGCGGTGCAGTTCGAAGAACTCGGGGAAGCGAGCGGCCAGCATGGGAAGCGAGCGCCGGCCGATATGGCGCACCACGTCGTCGGGCTGCTGCCCGCCCGCCTGTGAGGCCGCGGCCACGATCGCGTCGAGGTCGGAGTCCGAGTAGGAGCCGACCGCCGTGTACGCACCGTGAACGTCGGCTTGTTCCAGCAGGTCGTCCCAGGCGTCGTGACCACTGTCCTCAGTGACCACATCCTCGACCAGATTGAAGATGATGCCTTTCATACCGCCTCCGTTCCGAGGCGTCCCATTGTGGGTGCCAGGCGTTTCATAACCACCCTCCGCCGGGTCAAAGCCTGATCAAGACTTCGCTTCGAAGCGGAAGCCCACGCCCCGGACCGTATGGATGAAACGCGGGTTACTGCCCGACTCGCCAAGCTTCTTGCGCAGGTTGCCCATATGCACATCCACAACGTGGTCGTCTCCGTACCAGTCAGTTCCCCACACCGAATCCAGCAGTTGCTGTCGTGCGAACACCCTGCGTGGCTCCGAGGCCAGCTTCGTCAGCAGGTCGAACTCGATCTTGGTCAGGTCCATGAGTTGACCGTCCAGCCGGACCTCACGCGCGTTCGGGTCGATGGACAGGCCTGCGAATTCCATCGTGTCCGTGGGGGCCGCGGCCCGTGGCCGTCTTCGCATGGCCCCGATGCGGGCGGCCAGTTCGCGCGCTGAGAAGGGTTTGGTCACGTAGTCGTCGGCCCCGACCGTCAAACCCACGACGCGGTCCACCTCGTCGGTGCGGCCGGTCACCATGATCACGTAGGAGTCGCTGAACTCACGGATCCTGCGACACACCTCGAAACCGTCGATGCCCGGCAGACTGACGTCCAGCAGAACCACCTCGGGCCGCCGGACCCTGGCAAGCCCGATCCCGGTCTCGCCATCCTGAGCGGCCACCACTTCGAAACCTTCGTTCTCCAGCAGTCGGGTGCCGATCAGGGCGTATTCCCGGTTGTCTTCCACGAGCAGAGCGATGGGACGGGCCACGGGCTCGATTGTGGCAGGGGTTGCGGGTCGGTGGCGCGGCGCGGGCTCGTGTGGCCCCCGGCGCCGTGGGGCTTTGTGGTTTCCGGGCCACCTGGTTGCCTGATTTCCACATTTGCCGCGTGGGGCCTGCCCGCGACGGCGTGCGAGTCAGCGCCAGGGGTCCCGGTTCTGCCCGGCGCCGTGGGGCTTTGTGGTTTCCGGGCCACCTGGTTGCCTGATTTCCACATTTGCCGCCGCCGCGCGGCGTGCCGTCGCGCCGCCGCGGCCGCCCGCCGCCGCGCCGCCGCCGCCGCCGCTGCCGCCGCCCCCGCCGCTGCCCGCCCAATCGCCCGCGTGGCGCCGACCCTCGCAGCCGCACCAAGATGGCAGGCATGCGAGTTCTGGTGATTGGGGCCGATGCCTGTGGTGCGTCGGCCGCCTCAACGATCAAGCGGATGAAGCCTGACTACGAGGTGTTGGTGCTGGAGCGGCAAGCCTGGACCTCGTATTCGGCCTGCGGTATCCCGTACTGGCTGGCAGGCGAGACCGAAGGCCCCGAACCGCTCATCGCCCGCACCCCCGAACAGCACCGGGCCAACGGCTTGGACCTGCGAACAGGGTGGGAGGCGACGGCCATCGACGTCGGCGCGCAACGGGTCACCGCCAAGCAACTCGCGGTGGGCACGGCTGAGACCTTCGTGTACGACCATCTGGTGATCGGCACCGGGTCTGTACCGCGCCGCCCCGCGATCCCCGGGATCGACCTGCCCGGGGTTCACGGTGTGCAGACCATCGACGACGGGCTGGCGGTCGTGGACTCCCTTGGGCGCCCGGTGCGCAACGCTGTCGTGGTCGGCGCCGGCTACATCGGCATCGAGATGGCCGAGGCTATGTGCCGCAGGGGATTCAACGTCACGGTGGTTGACCTCGCCGGGCAACCGATGACGACACTGGACCCGGACATGGGCGAACTCATCGCCACTGCGATGGCCGGGATGGGGATCGCCTACCGGGGTGGGGAACCTGTGAGCAGGTTCGTCGCGGGCCAAGACGGTTACGTCTCGGGTGTCGTGACTTCCAGTGGTGAGTACCCAGCGGACATCGTGATCCTCGGCATGGGTGTGCAGCCCAACTCCGGGCTCGCGCACCGAGCGGGTCTGCCGTTGCGCGACCACGGCGGGATCGCCACGGATGAACACATGCGGGTGGTCGGCCAGTCCAACGTGTGGGCCGGCGGGGATTGCGTCGAGGTGCTCGACCGGATCACCGGCCGGTACCTGCACGTGCCTCTGGGAACTCATGCGAACAAGCACGGCCGGGTGATCGGGACCAACATCGGCGGCGGCGACCTGACCTTCCCAGGGGTGGTGGGCACGGCGGTGTCCAAGGTGTGCGACCTCGAGATCTCCCGCGTCGGCCTGACGCAGGCCGAGGCCGCCGAGCATGGGTTCGACACCGTGTCGGCCCGGATCCAGGCCAGCACCAAGGCCCACTACATGCCCGGATCCGGGCCCATCCACGTCAAGGCCATCGCCGAGCGCGGTAGTGGCCGCATGCTCGGTTGCCAGATCGTCGGACAAGCGGGCTCCGGCAAACGCATCGACGCGGCGGCGGTCGCGATCTGGAACCAGATGACCGCAGAGCAGGTCACCAGCCTGGACCTGGCCTACGCACCGCCGTTCTCGCCGGTGTGGGACCCGATCCAGATCGCGGCGCGCCGGCTCACGTCGTTGGTGTGACGCGGTGTCGGGCCGGGAGCCAGAGCAGAGCCAGCAACGCGCCGATCGCGGTGGCGCCAGCAGCGACCAGCGACCCCGCCTGGAAGCCGGACATGAACGCCGTCTGCGCCGCTTCGAGCAGGACCGCACCCTGCGGGATCTGCTCGGACAGCACGACCGCCGCGCCCATCGACTCCTCCACAAGCGCCACGACCTGCTCGGGGAAGCCCTTGAGCCCATCCACGATCTGGGGCGCGTAGAGGCTGGCGAAGACCGACCCCACGATGGCGACCCCGAGCGTTCCGCCCAACTCGCGGGTGGTGTCGTTGACCGCTGAGCCCACCCCAGCCTTGTCTGAAGGCAGCGCGCCCATGATCGCCTCTGTGGCCGGGCTGGTGGTCAGTCCCAGGCCGGCTGCGATTGTGACCATGCTTGCCAGCACCGGCCCGAAGTACGCGCTGTCGGCGCTCAGAGTCGAGGCCATCACGAAACCGAGGCTCATGAGTGTCAGACCAATTGTCACGACGGCCTTGCTGCCGATCCTGTGCATGATGGCGATCGACAGGGGCGAGAAGACTCCGGTGACCACGGCGAAGGGCACGGTCCGCAGGCCTGCCTCCAGCGGGCTGTATCCCTGGACCAGTTGCATGTATTGGGTGATCAGGAAGATGAAGCCGAACAACCCGAAGAAGGCCGACGCGATGGCGACACTGGCCGCCGAGAAGCGCGGGTTGCCGAACAGCGACACGTCCAGCAGCGGGTAGCGGATCCGCAGTTCCTGCCACACGAACGCAGCGAGCAGCAGCAGTCCCGCGGTACCGATGACCACGACCTCGGCCGAAGTCCAGCCGCGGTGCGGCGCTTCGATGACCGCCCAGACGATCGCTGCGATGGCGGTGACGGACAGCACCAGCCCGAGCCGGTCGAGCTGGCCGGGCCGCGGGTCGCGCGAATCCGGGATGAGAACCCGACCTGCTAGCAACGCGATCGCCGCGATCGGGATGTTGACCAGGAAGATCGAGCCCCACCAGTAGTTCTCCAGCAGCAGTCCGCCGCTGACCGGTCCGGCTGCGACGGCCAGCCCGGTCACCCCGGACCAGATGCCGATCGCCATTGCGCGTTCCCGGGTGTCCGTGAAGACGTTGATGATGATCGCCAGGGTGGCTGGGAAGATCAGCGCGGCGCCCACCCCCATCAGCGCCCGGGCGCCGATGAGTTGCTCGGTGGTCTGTGACAGCGCGGCCAGCCCGGAGGTGAGCGCGAAGATGACCAGGCCGAGTTGCAGCGCGCGTCGGCGTCCGGTGCGGTCCCCGAAGTAGCCGAACGCCAGCAGCAGCGCCGAGAACACCAACGTGTAGGCGTCGACGATCCACTGCAGATTGGCAGTGGTCGCGGACAGTTCCTCGCTCAGGGTGGGCAGCGCCACGTTCACGATCGTGTTGTCGACAACCACCATGAACAGGCTCAGGCACAGCACCGCGAGGATCCACCACCGACCCTTCGTGCGTTCCCCTGTTGGCACCTGCGTCAAGACCGACATGTTCGTTTCCCTTCTGTAGAACAACGTTCTAGATATGTAGAACGTTATACTACAGATATGGGAAGAACGCCAAGCCGGGATGTGGAAGAGGGTCTGCTGCGCGCTGCCGAGCAGATCCTCAGCGACGAGGGACCGGACGCCATCACAGTGCGGAAGGTGGCCACGTCCGCGGGGGTCGCGCCGATGGGCGTCTACAACCGCTTCGATGGCAAGCAGGGGCTGTTGGAGGCGCTGTTCATCCGCGGCTTCCAGCAGTTGCAAGCAATGGTCGCCTCGGCCAACGGGCCGGACGCTGTGGCGCGGCTGCGGGCCGGCTGTGTCAACTACCGGGAGTTCGCGATCGCCCACCCTGAGCACTACCGGCTGATGTTCGAGCGGATGCACGAGGTGGAGCCCGGCGAACAAGGGATGCTGGAGGCCTTCGCCTCGTTCGAGCAGTTGGTGGGCAACGTGGCGGCGGCGCGGTCCCTGCGCCCGCTCGGGGTTGGTTCGGACAGTGAGGTCGCCCAGCAGATCTGGTCGGCGCTGCACGGTGCGGTGAGTCTGGAACTGCTCGGGATCGGTTTCGCCGAGGACCCGGGTGAGGCGTTCCAGGCGATGCTGGATGCCTTGTTGGTGGGGATGGAGGCGGTGGCAGGGGGGTGAGGCGAGGTGGGCGCTGCTCAGGAGATTTCCCAGACCGTTGGTCGCTTACGCCCGCTCGTAGGAGTGTCGTCACCTAGTCGGCAAGCCGCTGACATGGGTAGGGCGAGTCACATTCAGCGGTCTGAGCACCTCTGCCCCCATATGCTTGCGTCGAACGCCGAGCGGAAGGCTAGGTATGCGGCAGCCAAACCCACCCGTTCTGGGTCCGGTGTTGCTTGCAGTAGTCGCGGTTCTCTCGTGTCTTGCCTACGCGACGGGCACCGTCAGTGTCACCCGTTCTGAGTTCACCTGGTCTGCTGACCAGATCGGCGGCCCGATCCCGTTGGTTCTGTCAGCGCAGTCCCCCGAGTTGTTGAAGGCGGACGGGCCCTGCGCAATTGCGGCGTCTGCTGATCCTGTGGAGTTGCTCTCGACCGGATCAGACGGAACCTCGCTGACGCTGATGGGCCAGGACGGCAAGGCGTGGTTGGCCTACGCGGGAACGCAGATCGGCCAGGTGCTTCCGGCTGAGGGTCAGTGCAGCATCTCGTTGACGTACCAAAGGGCCGAGAACACGGCGGTGCTCGCAGTCGGTGAGCGAGAGACCCAGGGGCAACTCGTTCCCCTGTCCAGTGGGCTGGGCACGGTGCCCTACAGACAGTTCGCTGTGACCAGCCTCCATGCCGCACCAGGCTTCGAAGCCGTCATGACCACGCAGCCCACGACCTTCTCGTCTTCGGGATGGCGCCTTCTTCTGCTTGTCCTGTGCCTGGGCAGTCTCCTGGCGTTGGGTGTCCTGCTGCATCGCAATCAGGTGCGTCCACGCGACCCGATCCGAGCGCCGCGATGGTCAGCCAGCGATTCGCTCGTCGCTGTAGTGGGGCTCTTCGCGCTGATTGTCGTTCCCCCGCGATTCGACGACGGGTGGGTTCTGACGACAGTCAGGCAGTACGCGGACCTGGGATTCTTCTCCAACTACTACTCGATCGATGCCGCTGCCCAGCCCCAGGGTTTCTGGTGGACCTGGATCGAGCGGCTATGGCTCACTCCACTCGGGACCCCAGGGTTTCTTATCCGCCTGCCCACAGTGCTGATCCTGCTTGGCACGTGGTGGTTCCTCCGACGCCATGTGTTGAGCCGACTCGATCTTGAAGCTCCGGCCATGTGGGGTGCCGCGGCCGTCGCATGTGCGGGGATGATTGGGCTGCAGATCACCATCCGGCCAGAGCCAGTCGTTGCTCTCCTGCTGGCGGCCGCCATCAGCGTTGTTGTGCGATACGCGATGAACCGTGAGCCCCACATGCTTGTTGTGCTGACAGGACTCTCAGCGGCCGCACTGGCTGCCCACCAGACCGGCTGGGCAGTGGTCGCAGCTTCGGCCTCGGTGCTGCCCTGGGCAATGGACTGGCTGAGGCAGCCGCGGGCCTGGATCACGGCCTTGGCGATGGCAGTCACCGGGGGTGCGGTTCTGACGGTCCTGTTGATGCTGGGATCCAATGCCACCCTGTGGTGGCGCTCTGTGCGCGCCTTCGCTGCAGACACGACCACCTACCAGTCCCTGCTGGACGAGGGTGATCGGATCGGAAGCCTGGCCTCTGGACTGAGCAGTCCCACCGTCACGACCGCCGCCGTCGGACTGCTGATACTGGCGATCCTGGGCTTCCTCCTGCGTTCACAGCGCGGTGACGTGGAGGGACTTGCCGCTGGGTGGGCTGCTGTGGCGGCAGTGGGCGGATTGTTGCTCACCTCGAGCAAGTTGATCGACCACTATGGGGCCGTCGTGCCGTCAGCGGTGGTGCTTACGGGGATCGCATTGCGCCGCATCCGGTCGACAGTGGCAGTGGGGACTTTGCTGGCGGTGGTGGTGATCGTCCTGGCTGGCATTGCGCAGGCGGGGTCCTGGGCGCTGGGGCTGGATCGGGTGGCTGAGTACGTGCCGGGATTCACGCGCCTGATGTCTGCTGGCCTCTTGATTCTGGTCGTCGCAGGCTTGCTGATCGCGTTGGTTCGAGGAGTGGTGAAGCCGACGGCCGCGGCGGCACTGGCCGTGGCCTGGGGCGTACTTGTTTCCGCCACTTCTGCCTTGGCCCCTGTGGTCGTAGAAGGGGTCGGTCAACCAGGGTCCTGGTTAGGGCAGCAAATGGGAGTGTTCGAGGGACGGACCTGTGGCCTGATAGACGTCGTTGTGGTCCACCAGGCGACTCCTTCGGTCTTCGTCAATCCGCAGTCCGGTGAGGGATTCCAGGAGATTCGGGTAGGAGAGGGTGCAGTGGCTTGGGCGCGGGGGCCACTGTTCAGCCCCATGCGTCTGGAAGTGCTTGACGGGGATGGTGATGTGACGTCCGAGGCCCTAGCGCCCAGCAGCACCATTTGGTCACAGGTTCCGTTGCCCGAGGGCGCCGCCACCCTGAGTTGGACGCAATCCGGGGTCTCTGTCGTCACGACCACCTCCGTGCCCGCTCAGTCCGCATCCGAGATGTTCGCGGCCACAAAAGGTTCGTGGTGGGTGAATCCGGGCCTGGGCCTGCAGACTCCCTGCGTCCCTTCGGTCTCTATCAAGGATGGGACGGTGAACGCGGTTGAGCACAGTGTCGGACCGCCGTCGTGGGTCGCGGCTGGCTTGGACGGTGGGGCTGCGTTCGAGGCGGGTTGCGCGGGCACTGAGCAGGGATTGCGCGGCGCTTGTCTCGTGTCGCTGTCAAAGACCCCCGAGGTTGTGACCTATCGGACGATTACCGAATCGATCGGATGAGATGCTTCCGGCATCAATCAGAAATCGGGCCAGGCGTCATCCAGATTCCCGATCACGCGGGTCCTGCGTTGCCAAGGGGCTACTGCACAAGTCTGCGGTCTGTGAACCCGTATACGCAGGTGTTCGCCGCGAGTTCTGGGTCGTCCGACGGACACGCCAACTGGACTGGCGTCTTCTGAAGCGCCCTCTGGGTCGCCTCCCACTGGGGTAGGCCGATGGAGATGTCCAGGGGCGGTATCTCGCCCGCGCTGATGTCAGCAGGTCTGTCGCACGTCGCCTGGAAATAGATCTGTGGGTTCGCCCACACCGTCTTTGCAGGGAGGTCCTTGATCTTGCGGCTGCCTACTACCTGCAGAGGTTCAGTGAAGGCGGCGCCCGCGGGCCCCGACCAGCGAACGCGTACGTACGCGGCGGCATCTGGAGCGTTGACCTGCCAGATCTGCCACGCGTCTGCACGGGAAACGGACAAGGAAGTCGATTCAATCGCTTGTCCGAAGGCTCCAGTGAAATCCACAGTTGCCTCGACTGGCGTGATGGACTTCATCCAGCCCTGAAGGCTCTGCCCGGCGGTGACCCTGAACCAAGGTGTGCCTGACCCGCCCGCAGCGGTGGCCGTATAGGCCAGTGTGCTCGGCGGGGCGGTGGGAAGCCGCAAATCCGATGATGCGGTGGTCGGCAGCAGCCCCGTGGGAGCCAGCCAGCCCTCGAGTGGTCGCAAGTCCGTTGCGGTTGTCATCTCGCCGAGTCCGCAATGGTTGCCGCTCATCGACGCGATCTGCTGCCCGAGCCAGGAGTACGGTCGCTGCCAACCGTCCACCAGAATTGGACCGAGGCTCAGCAGCAGGACGATCGAGAGCATGACGCTGAGCCCCCTGCCCGCCATGTTCAGAATCCATCCACGGTGGACCGCGATGATGCCCAGCGCCGCCAGACATCCCCAGAACACAAGCGATGTCGGGTCGATCAGACTAATCCCCAGCAGGAATCCACTCGCATCACGTGGAGCATCGAATCCCTGAGTCCAGTCAAGCGACCGCTGAGACACGTTGAATCCCAGAGCAGCAAAGGCGACGACCAGACCCATATTCCAGCGCTGACGCCCCGCGATCATGCCCCGCCATTCATCTAGGAGGGCCAGTAGCAGCAATGTCACGACCGGGATGAGCACCCCGAAATGCCAGGTCCACTTGCTCGCAGTGAGAGCAAGGCCCGCCCAGGGCAATAGCGCCAGCAGGACGAGGTTTCTGCAGTTTAGGTTGGTCGCCCGGATGAGCATCACGGCCAGGATCGTCACGCCCAGGCACACGAGCGGGATAAGGACCCTAATCGGATTCATTCCGTTGGGTTGGTCTGCCAGCAACTCGCCCCACCGGGCCAGTTCGTCCATTTGCCGGTTGTACTCCGGGAAATCCCGGAAGGCCTGCGTTCCGGCCCATATCTGGCGCAGACTTCCCGGAAGGGTCAATGCCGCCGCTGAAATCAGTACTGGCCCACTGATTACGGCGATCTTGTCGCAGAGCCGCCACTGTCCGAAATGACGCACAAGCGCGGGAGTCGCGCCCAGCGCGGTGGCCGCGACGGCGAGCCCCGACTGGTGCAGGCTGATGCTCAGCCCCCCGAGAGTGAAGGCTCCTGCGGCCGCAAGTGGGTGAGATGACTTGCCAAAGTCGATGACGAGGTAGAAGGTCGCGGCCAGCAGAAGTGCCACCAGAGCCTCCGGCCGAAGCCCTGTCAGGAAGGCGGCGCTGCCCGAGACGAAGAACACCGCCGCAGTCGCAGACGTGCTGCGTGACGGGTATGCGCCGCGCACGAGCGCCACACACTTCAACACGACGAGCCACGTGAACCACGCGGCCAGGACCAACGGGAGCCGCATGACGACCGGTGATGTGTACAACGATGTGGCATAGGTGGATTGCAGTACGTTCCACCAAGCCCCTTGCGGTTGTATCGCCTCACCACCGCTGAAGTAGTTGCTGAAGAAGCCCAGTGCTTCCCGGGCACGGACGGTCGTCAATACCCATCCGTCGTCGAAGCCGGGTGGGACAAGCACTGCAAGCACCGACAAGCCAGCAAGGACCAAGCCGTTCAAGACCCTTAGGTTCTTGGTGAATGGCTCGCTGGTGCTCCGGCGCGATCCGGTTCGCCCGATTGCCAGAAGCGCGATCAGCATGAGGCCGCAAAGGGCAGCCACCAACACAGCCGCGGAGTGAACGGGGCTCGGTGACAATGTCGTCAGGTATGTCTTGAAAACCAATGAGGCTGTGGCAGGGGCAATGAGTTCGCTGTACGGGAGCGAGAGCCGTGGACGGGTTGCTGATTCCGTCTGATCCAGTCGCACCTCCTCCTTGGCGCCGGGTACTTCCAGCGCAATTGTTCGAGTGGCGTCGTCGTAAGAAGCAAGTACCTGGCAGCCTTCGGCGGGGACGACGATGGAGGTCTGGAATTGTGGGTTGCCTTCAAGGCCGAAGGTCGCCAAGCCTGGCTGGAGCCTCAGAACGAGACCCTGTTGACCTGGTCGAGCTGTGCCAAGCGCTACAACCGATCGTCCTGGATCCAGTGAGTTGGCGCTTGCGCACGGCACCGTCACCTGCAGGTTCTGTGGTGACTGAGTTGCGGATACGAACTCAACCGGGGAGCTTAGGGCGTTGAGCGGGAATTCGTACTGCCTGGTGTTCTCCGCATGTGGAACTAGCGCGGCGACGGCGGCTGCAAAGGCGCCCGTCACAGCTAAGGCAAGGGCGACCACAGTGAGCTTGCGCCTCGCGGGTCTGCGCGCCACCTGATCCGGTCTGGTTCGTCTCGGGGGAGGCCCGCGCCGACCTTCCAGCCATGCCCCCATCAAGAGCAGCAGTCCGACAACAAGCGCGCCCAGACTGGTCCAACCCGCAAGAGTGATTGTGGGGCTGCTGATGACTGCGGAAGGATTGGACCCGGTCACGCGGATGACAGCGAATCCGTCGGCCGTTCTACCGATCTCAGCGGCGTCCGTCCAGGCGATGATCTTTGGCGGCGCCACGACGGGGGTTGTGATGGTGGCGCCTCGGCTGACCGGAGCGTCGGGTTGCCAGGAGGCGAGGTTGTCACTGGTGAAGTTGCTGTCGATTGTCGGTTTGATCTCGCTGGTGACGCCGTTGGGTAGGTAGCGTCCGCCCTTCACGTCGTACCACTCTTTGGCAACGAAGGAATCCTCCAGCGCCTGGGTGCGCGCGACGTCGTAACCCCAGCCCGCTGTGAAGTTGACAACGCTCCAGCCCTGCCAGATGGACTGGACTGAGCAGATCACCAGAATGCCGATCAGAAACTTGACGCTGCCGCGGGGCAGGCGAGCCTCACGGTGCCGCTGGTATCCGCCAATCGCCAGTGCCATCAGCAGACAAATCAGCAACTGGATGTACCCCATGAGCCTGAACGGGTACTGAGTCATCAGGAAGACCCTCGGCAGGGCGTTCCAGAGTTCGGGGAAGGTCATTAGTAGACCCATTGCCAGAAGAACCGGCCACAGTACCTTCGACAGGGTCCGCTGCACGCACGGTACGTGTCTTATCCGCCAGGAAAGCCAGATCGTCCAGATCAGGGCGAGGACGGGCGCTTGGACAAGCAGGGAGGTGCCGCCCTGGAATACATAGCCAGCACCCTCAACTTGAATCCGCCAGAAGTCAATGTGCTCCTGCGGGACGACCCTGAAGGGGTTGAGCCAGATAGCAGGATTCCCGAAGTACCTGGCTGCGGACTGCGAAAAGTCCCCGTCGTTTGCGCCGAGGCTGCCAGAGATCGTCAATAGCGGTGCCAGAGACCATACAGTCGTCAGGCAGCCGCTCACGAATACACCAAGCAGTAGGACCTTGGACCGTCCAGGGACGTCCTGAACGAATCTCCACAGGAACGCTGCGAGCAAGATGATCACGGTCGCTGTGATCGTGAGGGTCCACAGCGTGGACACAGTGTGTCCTCCCACGACAATGGGGGTGGTCGCGAAGACTGCCAAGGCGCTGCGAAGCCGGACTCGTCGGTTGACCAAGACATCCGCCACCCCCGCGATCAGCAGTGGAATCGTCTGCGTTGCAGCGAATTGACCGAACCCCCCACGCCCCAGCGGATCCCCGAGGAAGAAGGCCGACGTGACCAACACGATTGCTGGTGCGTAGGACGCGGTCCGGCCGGCACCGGCCAGGCGCGCGACCCACCACATCCCGAAGAATGCCGCCCAAGTCACTGCAATGTGAAGGATTACGTAAGCAGCCTGGGAACCGAGACCCAGGGCGGCGAGGCCTCCACCGATCGCGGTCGTGACAGCACCGAACATCATCGGCAGCGGCGTCAATGCCCCAACTGGGTCGATGCTCGCGGTGAGTGTGGGGTGCAGGGAATCCAACCAGGCGACGCGCTGAAGTTCGATGAGGCGAAGGTGAAGCCACCAATCGCCTCCGAAGCTTCGATCCGTCATCCAGACCGGCGCCATCACGACCAAGGCTGCGCACAATGAGATGTAGACGGCAGGTGCCATCCGCCCTGGCTGCCACTTCGGCACCGAAGGGGAGCCGTGAAGCCGCTCCAGCCGCGTTTCCTCTACGTCGCTCTCGAGAGTCACCTACAACCCCTGGAAGTCCTCTCGGACATCGGACACAACCGGCGAGCGCTTCCCGGTGCGCAGCAACGGAATGGATTCGACGTGTTCGACTGTGACCGCGGTTTCGCCGATGAATCCAGCCAGAAGATCGAGCATCTCGACCTCGCCGTCCTCGGTCCACTGCTCACCCTTCACGAGCTTGAGCGTGAAGGCTCCCTTCTCGTACTGGTGGATCTGGAACAGTCGAACGATGTGGTCGTAGTCCTTGAAGAAGTGGGCGAAGAACGTACCGGGCATCCACGTGCCGTCCGCGCAGTGCACGATCGCTTGGGATCGGCCCTCGATACGTCCGATGCGTGACAGCCCGCGGCCGCAGGGACAGGCAGTGCTCTGATCCACCGCTTGAGCGAGGTCCCCCACCCGGTACCTGATCAAGGGAACCGAGAAGTTGTTGAGGTCGGTGATGACTACTTCGCCCACCTCGCCGGGTTTGGCAGGTCGACCTTCGACGAGGATCTCCACCAGGTAGGACTCGTCCATCACATGGTGGTCGTGGCTCGCTTCACACTGGTAGGCGATTCCTGAGAACTCCCTGCTTCCGTACTTGTCGAACACTCGCGTCCCCAGGCCGTTCTCGATGGCGACGCGGACCTGATCGGGTAGGACCTGCGCGCTGGACATCACCGCGCTCGGTGAGAATCCGGCGACCTCTCCCTGCTTCAGATACGACGCCAGGAAGTTGAGACTCTCCGCGTACCCGTCGACAAGGACGGGATCCCAGTCCCGGATCTCCTCCACGAACTCCGTCAGCGTCTGGGGACTGATCTCGAACGCGGGGATGAACAGTCGACGCATGAAGAAGGCGTCGATGCGTTCGCGCATGACCTGAGTCTTCGACATCCCGATCTTCTGGTGCCAAAGCCTCGCCTGCTTGTCTCCGAAGCGCCAACCGGTCCACTCCATGGCGCGCAGCGTGGTCGCGAATCTGACCTCGAGCTGATAGCGATCGGCGTAGGTCACGAATGGCTCACCGGTGGAACCGCTGGTGGCGATCTTGTGCATGTCTCGTTTGCGGTGGGTGTCGGAGAACAGGTCGAAGTAGAGCCGCTCGCGCACCGTCTGTTTGTCAAGAAGTGGAAGGTCGCCGATATCGCCCAGCGCCTTGATGTCCACATCGCCCAGGACTTCGCGGTAGTAGGGGACATGGACGCGGGCGTGCTGGACCAGGCGCTGCAATTTGCGCAGCTGCAGGTCGCGCAGTTCCTCTCCCGCGAGGTGCTCGGTCCTCTTCAGCTCCAAGTAGATCGATCGGGCCCGACGCCGGATCAGCCACTTGTGCGCCGGCATCGTCGCGAAGTAGGCCTCGAACCAGGCTCTCCTCCAGCCGGAGTAGGGATGCTCGGCCTTCGGGACCGGCCTGCTCCTTGGCGCCACCGTGCCATCGATCGGTTCGCGCCGACCGCGGCCGAACTCCCGCAGTGCGCGCGGAAAGTCTGAGAGTGCCTGACCGCTGACCTCCCAGGCGCGCCGACCGGCGAGGAACGACTCACCGGTTCGCCTGGGCTGGAACAGGGTCTCCACTTCGACGAATGTGTAGCCCTTGGCGCGGGCCGCCACCCGCACGAAGGTCTGGAAGTGGTGGTACTTCCCGCGGTGGTCGACCACATCCGCCATCACCCGTCGGGGTGCCAGCAGGAAGCCTGACTTCGAGTCTTGAGAGCCGTCCCCGAAAGCCACATTGAGCATGAGGTTCAGGGTCTTGCTGAACAGCAGCCGAGAGTCCTTCTCCCGCTCGATTGTGGAACGGGTTCCTTGCGCAATGTCGGCGCGAGACTCGAGCAGACGGCGGTAGAGCGTGACAACCTGCTCCGGAGGGTTCTGAAGATCCGCGTCGATGAGACAGACGTACTCGCCGCGAGATTCAGCGATCCCGGATTGCCAGCTGGCCGGGATTCCGCGGTTCTCAGGATGCTGAACACCCCTGACCTGCCCTCCCCAACGCTCCTCAAGTCCGGCGATGGCCTTCCAAGTGCCGTCGGTGCTGCCGTCATCGACGATGACCAGCTCGCATGTGAGCCCGGCATTGGCCGTGGACCGGAACAGCCGATCGGCCAGCGTCGGCAGCGCCGCCTCCTCGTTGTAGGCGGGCGCTACGACCGACAGCTTGTACTTCTCGGGCATGGCACTCCTAGTCAGGGGACTACTCTCCCAGATCACATGCTGGATGTGCGGCTGAATCTACCGGCTCGCCAGCCAATCCCAGACTTGCTGCAGGCCCACCTGCAAGGGAGTCTGTGCTGACCAACCGAGGGCGTCTCGGGCTAGGCCGACATCGGCGCATCGGATGGTCGCGTCGGTCCAGTCGGGCGGGGCGTGAATCGGGTCTCGTTCGTCCGAGGCGATCTGCTGCATCATTCGAGTCAGCTCGTTGATGGATGGTGCAACCCCACTTCCGATGTTGACTGTGAGGCCGGCGTGCTGTGGCGAGGCGAGAAGGGTCAAGGCCTTGACGACATCGCGGATGTGGACGTAATCCAGGCGCTGCTGTCCGGATCCGTTGATCCTCGGGGGCTCACCTCCAAGCATTCGCTCGAAGTTGGTCATGATCACGGACTTGTACCCGCCCTCGGCGTACTGGTTGGTCCCGTAGACGAAGAACAGCCGCGCGCACGCCCAACTGAGGCCATGCTCGCGTTGGGTGGCCCGAAGGAGTTGTTCGCCCGCCGACTTCGACATGCCGTAGTAGGTGTCAGGTCTGCAGCACTTGCTCCTCGGACATCGGTTCTGGGCCGACACTGCCGTAGGCGTAGAGGGAGGACGTGAAGACGACCTGTTGAACCCCTGCGCGCGCCGCTCCCTCGAACAGGCGGGCCGTGGCGGTGATGTTCGTGTCGATCACCCGCTGTGGTGTGGTCCGAGAGGAGTTGTACTTCTCCGCGGCCAAGTGGAAGAGAACGTCAGTGTCGCGGAGCAGATCTGCCCAGTCCGACGCATCGGGGGCAGTGATGTCGAGATTGTGGCGAGCTACCGAGTCCGCCACACGGTTCCAGTCGCCCGACCGGCCGTTGTCGATGCCAATCACGTCATGTTCGGCAGCGAGTGCCCTTGAGAGGTGACTGCCGATGAAGCCGGCGGCTCCTGTAACGGTGACTCGCATGCGCCAGAGCCTATCTGTCGGGCACGACTAGGCTTGGGCGCGTGCGTGTGGTGGTGACCGGGGCGGCCGGCTTCGTCGGCAGTCACCTGGTGGAGGCCCTGGTTGCCGAGGAGCATGAAGTCGTGGCGATCGACTGTCTGCTGTCAGAGTCGTACGACCCGGCCGTGAAGGCGGCGAATCTGCAGGCCGTATCCCGCCTTCCGGGGGTGGAGATTCACAACCTCGACTTGCGAAGCGATGGCCTCACCGGAGCCCTGCGGGATGCTGATGCCGTCATCAACGAGGCGGCGATGCCGGGTTTGATGAAGTCGTGGAGTGACTTCGACCTGTACGTTCGCTGCAACCTGCTGGCGGTCGACCGACTGTTGGCAGCGTCCCGGGAAGCCGATGTCGGGCGGTTCGTGCAGATCTCGACATCAAGTGTGTATGGGCGGTATGCCGTTGGCGACGAGAGTCAACCGACGGAGCCCTTCAGTCCTTACGGCGTGAGCAAACTCGCCGCGGAGAAGTTGGTGCAGGCGTACGTCGCGAACTTCGGACTGCCGGCTGTGGTCCTCAGGTACTTCTCGCTGTACGGTCCCCGACAGCGTCCGGACATGGGCTACCACATCTTCTGCGAGGCGATGCTGGACGGCAGGGCGCTGACAGTGTTCGGAGATGGCACCCAAAGCCGCTCGAACACCCACGTTCAGGATGCAGTGGCGGCCACTGTCGCTGCCCTGACAGCAGGCCGACCCGGTGATGTGGTCAACGTGGCCGGGGGGGACCGCATCGAACTCTTGGCAGCGATCTCGGTACTCGCTGACGAGTTGGGAGTACAACCCGAGCTCGAGTTCCGAGATCGGCGGCCGGGGGACCAGCTGGACACGCAAGGGGACATCACCCGCGCCGGAGACATACTCGGCTGGCAACCCGCGGTCCCCATTGAGGACGGGTTGCGCGAACAGGCCCGGTGGCACGCTGCTCGTCGGCTCGCGCGCTGAATCGGGTCACTCACCACCGCATCTGGGCCTCTTCGGCGAACCCCCTGACACCGTTCACTGCCAACTCGACGCCACCGGCACGCACCACGCCGTTCCACACCCCGAAACACTGATGCACTTCAGTGAAGATCACACCGACGTTCGTGCGCGCTTTTCGTTCGAAACTCGGCGTGAGGACCACTTCCACGTCGTCGCCGCTGACCTTCCAGGGGGCCAGCCAGTCCGAGGTGTCGTAGTCCCATTGCAGTTCCTGGCTGATCTTGGTCACCCGGCCGTCGATGCACAGGGCGTTCTCGGTCATTCCGGTGCCTTGGGTCCACTTGCCGCCGAACTGCAGACCGATCGTGTGGCCGTCGCTGGTGCCTGAGGCTGAACCCCAGTTCCAGGTCGTGCTGTAGGGCCACTTGCCGCGGCCATGGTCGAGCACCGCCCACGTTTGACCGTCGGGCAGGACCCGGGTTTGACCGTCCACCTTGAGCGTGCCCGAGGCCGGCAGGGTGTTCTCCTTGACCGTGTACTGGAAGAGCTTGTCGCTCCACGGGATGACCACTCCCATGCACTCGTGAGCGTCGGGCCGAGCGATCTGGATGTCCGCATCGATGCGGTCGGTGTGTGCGACCAGGCGAACACCGGCCGTGTTCGGGATCAGGTCGATGCTCAGCGCCTTGGCCCGGGCTCTGGCCGGACCGCCGCCGCTGCTGTCCGGGAGCACCGGACCGCGCGCCAGGGGCACGATTGCGCCCGCATCGATCTGCTCACCGCTTGCGAGGTCGACGAACCAGACCTGATGCAGGGCGAGGTAGTCGATATGGCTGATCGTGACCGACAGGACCCAGTCGGGGGTCTGCACGCACCAGTACTCCCAGCGCTTCGATCGGCCCCACCCGCGCAGGTTCGCCCGGTGCATTGGTGTGCGCGACCAGCCCACGGCGTCGCGGTTCAGGTGGCCGTCGGGCAGGCACAGGTCCACGGGGGAGGTGATCTCAGTCTCCATACTTTTCAGCCTATTGGAGATGAACTACCTGGACTCAGGAGCAGATGACAAGTCCCGCGCGCTTGATGCCCTCTTGGAAATGCCGGTGGACGCCGGTGCGGGCGAGGACTGGCCAGTAGCCAAGCGTGCTCTCGAGGATGCCCGCACGGAATACGCATGAGCCTGGCCGTTCTGGTGGACACGTCGGTGTTCGCCTATGCGCTCGGCGGCGAGCATCCCCAGCGAGACGGCTGTCGACGGTTCCTGCGCGACTCCCGCGGAATGGTCTTGAACTGCATGCCAGCGTCGAGATGGTCCAAGAACTGACCTTCCATCGGATGCGCTTGACCGACGTGGCGACAGCGGTGGAGCAGGGTCGCTTGGCCGGGCGCACATGTGTGCTGCACGCCTTTGACGAAAGGGTGCTTGACGCGGCGCTGGGTTTGATGGCCGACGGGCGGCTACGTGGCCGAGATGCTGTGCACGCCGCAACCGCGTCACTGTCTGGAATCTCGACGATCGTGTCCACTGACCCGGCCTTTGACGCAGTCCTTGAACGCCTGGATCCGGCAGCGGTCTAGACCTGCTCGTGATCGTGGCGGTGGCGCACACTGCGCACGATGATCGGGATGCCCAGCACCAGGACACCCACCACAGTGGTGGTCGTGGCCAGCCAACTGGGCGCACCGAGCAGCGCCAAGCCCGCGGAGCCCACCAGCACCAGAAGCAGCCACCTCAACTCCTGCCCGTTGTAGCGACTCGAGATGCGCGCCCCGATGAAGACCCCGGGGATCTGACCCAGCAGCAGCGAGAAGAGCACCGTGGTGTCGATCTCCCCCAGGCCGGCGTGCGCGATCGCCCCGACGATCAGCATGGGCACGGCTTGGACCAGGTCGGTACCCACCAGCCGGCTCGGAAGCATCGCTGGGAAAAGGATCATCAGACTGGCCGCGATCAGCGTCCCGGAGCCCACACTGGTCAGCCCGACCAGGGTGCCCACGAACAGGCCCACCAGGGACGCGAGCGCCAGCTTCACCCGCGAGAAGGTCAACGGTTGATCGCCGTGCTCGTCGGAGTACTTGCGCAGGCGCAGCCGCAACAGGGTGATCACCACCGCGACGAGCAGGACGACCCCGATCAGCCTGCGCAGTTTGGTGTCACCGCCCTCCTCGCCGACCAGCAGGGAGAACAACCAGGTCCCGAGCAGCACTCCGGGTACCGAGCCGAGCGACAACCAGAGCACCACCGGGTAGTAGGGGGTGCGGCGCTTGATGTGCACTGCGGCGCCCACAGGCTTCATCACCGCCGCGGAGACGACGTCGGTCGAGACGGCCACCGGGGCGGGGACGTGGAAGATGAGCAGCAGCATCGGCGTGACGATCGCCGCTCCGCCCAACCCCGTCATCCCCACCACTGTCCCGGCGAACAACCCACCGAGAGTCAAGAACGGGTCGATGCTCACCGGCCAAGTCTGCAACAAACCCGGCGAGGGCCCGCGCACCGGCGCACAACGGGTTTCGATGCATCCGCAGGCATTAGCCTCGCTGCTATGAGATACGGCGCACAGTTCGGCCCGGACATCACCTTCCTCGGCGTGGACGCGGTCGATCTCGACGATCCCGACAGCTACGCCGACGCCGACGTGGTGATCCTCGGCGCACCGTTCGACGGCGGCACGTCGTACCGCTCGGGGGCACGCTTCGGGCCGAAGGCGCTGCGCGAGACCTGCTACCTGGCCCACGACGGCTCCCGGCCCTCGCTGGCGCTGCGCGTGGACGGCCTGCAGGACCTGCGCGTCGTCGACGCCGGGGACGTCGAGATGTTCTCCGGGGACGCCGCCCGGTCGTGCGCGGATCTGGAAGCGGCCGTGGAGAAGGTCGCACGCAGCGGTGCCATCCCGCTGATCCTCGGCGGCGACCACACCGTGACCTGGCCGGACGTCACGGCAGTCGCCCGCGGGGGAGACCGCTGGGGCAAGGTGTCGGTCATCCATTTCGACGCCCACGCCGACACCGGCAACATCGAGTTCGGCTCGCTGATCGGCCACGGCCAGCCCATGCGCAGGCTGATCGAGTCGGGTGCCGCGCGCGGGGACCGTTTCCTGCAGATCGGGCTGCGCGGGTATTGGCCCCCGCCGGAGATCCTCGACTGGATGGCCGAGCAGCGGATGCGCTCCTACGAGATGACCGAGATCGTGACCCGCGGCCTGGACGAGTGCCTGACGGAGGCGTTCGAGATCGCCCTGGACGAGTGCGACGGGATCTTCCTGAGCGTGGACATCGACGTCTGCGATCCCGGCCACGCGCCCGGCACCGGAACCCCGGAGCCGGGCGGGCTGAGCTCGCGGCAGCTGCTCGACGCCGTGCGCCGCATCTGCTACGAGCTGCCGGTCCTGGGCATGGACG
This sequence comes from uncultured Actinomycetota bacterium, assembly GCA_963818505.1. Lineage (GTDB taxonomy): Bacteria > Actinomycetota > Actinomycetes > S36-B12 > UBA10799 > JADKAV01. The sequence goes on along the minus strand of CAWFSJ010000005.1, from coordinate 482,438 downwards.
TCGTCGAGGTCTCCCCGCCGTTCGACCACGCCGACATCACCGCGCTGCTGGGCAACCGGGTGGTCCTCGAGGCGCTGTCGGCGATGGCCCGCCGGCGACAGGACGACCGCGACGGGACGACCTGGGATCCCCGGCAGCCGTTGCTCGACCGCTGACCGGCCGGCACCGACACCCCCACAAACGCCAGCGGGGCCCGGCCACCTTAGGCCGAGCCCCGCTGGGGAGTTCTGTGTCTACTTGACCTGACCGCGAGAGGTCTGGCCGTCGAGGCGGTTGGGGCCGCCGATGCACTTCACGCGGTACCAACCCGGCTTGACCTTCACCGAGGTCTGGTTGTTGTTGGCCGGGCGCACCTTGCCCTTCTTGTACGCCTTCCAGTTGTTCTTGCTCTTCCGGCGCTCGATCACGTACTTCCAGCCCTGGTCGTTGTTGGGCCGGATGCGGATCCGGATCTCCTTGCCCTTCACCGCCGCGCCACAGCGCACGGGCTTGGTGGGCGGGTACTGAGCAGCCTGCGCGGTGGGCACTGCCAGCAGCATTCCCGCACCCAGGGCGCCAGCAGCCAGAACGGACCCCTGGCGAAGGTGTCCGCTTGCAGGCACGTCTCTCGGAAGCGGCGTGACCCATATGCCCACTTGCCCACTTGCCCGCACAGAGTGACACTAGGAGCATGGAATTGGTCAGGACAGACGGGCGCAGTCGCGTCGTACTCCCCGGGCACAGCGACGAGATGTTCCTGATGCGCGAGAACCCGGACGGCTCGATCCTGCTCGAGCCGGCGGTCGTCGTCAGCAAAAGCCAGCTCGAATACGACCAGAACCCCGAGCTGCAGGAGCTGCTGGCCAATGCTGCAGCCTCTCCCACCGTGCGCCGGAATCGACGAAAGCGTCAGCGCTAGGTGGATTCGTACTCGACGATCGCCGACCAGCAACTCGACGAGCTCGAAGCCCTGGACCCGGATCTGCACGACGCCGTTCTGACAGCCTGCGAGTCCATCTTCGATCAGCCCGAACGGGCCCAATCGATTTCGCGAGCCATCACGACGCAGCAGGGCATCCGCATGGTTCTGTCGGTACTGGGCTTTCCCGACTACAAGGTCTTCTGGAGCACGGACCTCCCACGGGTCGAAGCCGTGTTCCCTTACGACTTCAGATCGAGGTAGTGGCGGGACAGCATCGGAAAGCACACCGCGCCCGTGACGCAGGGTCGATCCTCGCTGGCCACGTTCGTCATGCGCAGGCAGGGCGTTTGACGATCAGACAGGTCACCGCCTTGACCTCGCCGGATTCTGAGCCGTTGACGTCGACCCGGACGCTGAAGTTCAAGGAGCCCGCCTGGTTGAAGTAGTGCTCAGCTGCGTCAGGACGCGGGAGGGGGAGTGTCCGGCATCTTTCGGTGAATATGTGACACGTGACGTGTCAGATATTCACCGAAAGGCACCCGGGTGAGGCCGCGGGGATCGAAGGAGCCTTCACCGGCACCTACCTTGCGGTCGGGTTCGGAGCGCTGCCGTCGCCGAGCGGTCGGCTGTCAGAATCTGCAGGCTGATCGAGCCCCACACGGGGTTGCCCTTAGCAGCCCTCCGCCGGTCGTCAGCAGGCCGGCATCGCCGGCCCAGCTGGTGGGGCGGCGCATTTTCACGTGGGTGGTTCGGCTGGTTCACTGGTGCCCATGACCGAATTGCCGCCGCCACCGAACGACCCCGCCGAGCTCAAGGCGTGGGTCGAGTCCTTGGGACGCGACGATCTCATGGCGCTGGCCCAGGGCCTCACCAGCGGCGGCCTCGGAGCATTCGCGGCGCCGCGCAACCTGGAGATCGACCTCCCGTCGCCCCCCGACTCCCCGAGCCTGCTCACGGTGACCCTGGAGTTGCGGGAATCCCAGCCGAGGATCTGGCGGCGTCTGGTGCTGCCTGGGGATCTCACTTTGGATGCCGTGCACACGCTAATCCAGGCAGCGATGGGCTGGTCTGACTCGCATCTGCACCGTTTCTCGCCTGGCGTCGGCGATGGGTACGACCAGCCCTACTTCGTCACCGAGTTCGACGAGGAGGAGGGCGACGAGGGCATCCGCGAGAACGATGTGCGCCTGGACCAAGTGCTTCGCGTTCCAGGGGATGGGTTGACCTACATGTACGACTTCGGCGACGGCTGGGAGCACCGGGTCACGCTTGAATCGACGGTTGCGTTGACCCATGAGAACCGACAGCCGAGGTGTGTCGCGGGAGCGCTGGCCTGCCCGCCGGAGGACGTCGGTGGGATCTGGGGACATCACGAGCTCGCCGCGTGGCTTCGTGCCGGAGCGCCGAGCGACGAGGTGCCCGACCAGTTCCAGGACGCCGAGCACGCCCACGACTGGCTTCCCGATGGCTACGACCCCGATGCGTTCGACGCCGACGAGGCGACCGAAGCCATGCGCGTGTGGGCCGCCGGTGAGCACCTGCCCTGGCACGGCCTGCCCGAGCCGCTGGTCGAATTGATCACGTCCATGCGTAACTGGGGTGCGGTCAGCGACTGGCTGGACGCGTTGGGGCCGCGGCAGCCGCAGGACCTGGACGACGACGATGTGCAACGAGCGGCGCGGCCGTGGCTGGCCGTCCTGGAGGCCGTCGGGCCTGGGGTCAAGTTGACATCGGCGGGATACTTGCCGCCGGCCACGGTCGAGCAGATCGCTCAGGCGAGCGGGGTGAGCGAATGGTGGATGGGGAAGACGAACCGCGAGGATCTCACACCGCCGGTCGCCCAACTCCGTGAGGCTGCGCAGGCGCTGGGCCTGCTGCGAAAGGCAAAGGGAACGCTCACGCCGACCCGCCTGGCCCGCGTTGCGGCAAGCGATCCCCGGGCCCTCGTCGGCGCGGTCCTCTCACGATTGCCGCTGGGCAAGGGGTTCGAGGCCGAGGCCGGGTGGTTCGCCCTGCTCGGGTTGGCGGGTGGGGCATCGGGTAGGGCGTTGGACGAGGGCGTGGGCCAGATCCTGACCCACCGGGGCTGGCGGACCAAGGGCAGCGCGCGCGTGAGCGCTGACCAAGCGGATCTCGCCGCAGAGCCCACGATGTTGGCGCTGGAGGCCATGACTGGCGGCTACCGGAACCGCGACCCCCGCGGGGTCCAACGACTCGCCCGGGCCGCGCTGTTCGGACTGACCCGCTGACCACGTGGGCGCCCGCCGCCCGCGACGCCCCCGGAATTCTTTCGGTGAGAATGTGACACGTGAGATGCAACATCCTCACCGAAAGGTCCGTCGGGGGCGCGTGGTGCGTGGGAATACGCTCAGAACATGGTCATGAAGTTCCTCGCCGCCATGGCGATGCTGGCCCTGGTCGCAACACCGGCCGCCGCTGATCCGGTTGTCCCGAAGGGGCCGTCGGTGTGGACCCAGCCGAACGGCGGCACCTACCAAATGCTGCGGCTGTGGCGTTCCGGTTCGGACCTGCGTATCTACCGCGACGAGGGCACCTATCCCGGCGACGGGATGTATTGCGCGTGGGGCACACTGCGCGGGAACAAGTTCGTCGGCAAGGAACAACGCGTCGCCCCCGATCCGCTCGCCGTGCGCTACAGGTTGGGCATGAAGAACGGCAAGCTCACGGTGAAGGGATTACCTGGGAAGTGGCGGCGCAGCAGCGTGAAGAGGTTCCACGCTTTGGTGCCGGAGGCTGCGGGTAACGATGGTGCGTGGTGCCGCACCTACCGGCCGATCGGCTGAGTTGCTCGGAGCCCGCCCCCGAAATCTTTCGGTGAATATGTCGCACGTGAGGTTGCACATCTTCACCGAAAGGCCGGCCCGGGTTTTCCACAGATCACCTCGAGCGCTCCCACCGGTTCCGCACGCGCCGCACGATGGTTCGCAGTGGAGATTCCGGAGGTCTTGCGTGACCTGCTCGCGCAACAGGACAACGTGGTGGCGATGTGGCAACTGCCCGTGCCCCTGCGCCGCGCCGCAACGCGGGCGGTGAAGCGACGTGAGTGGCGGCGCTTGACCAAGCGAACTTTCCTCGCGGCCCCATGTTCACCTACCGAGCGGCAGCGCGTCTGGGCGGCCGTGTTGCACGGCGGGGAGTCCGCCCGGCTGTCTGGACGCAACGCGTTGGTGTTGCACGGCTGGAATGGCGAACTCACCGCGCCGTACGACGTCGCCATCCCCCACGACGTACAGCCGGTGTCCGGTCCGGAGTGGATGCGGATCCACCGGGTGGCCGTGCCGCTGACCGGACCCGCTGCTAAGCCCGCGCGCACCTCGGCGCACCTGGCCACCGCCCATGCCGCCGCGTGGGCGCGCACCGACCGGGAGGCGGCCCTGATGGTCATTTCGGCACTCCAGCAACGCCTAACCACCCCCCACCGACTGCGGCAGGCGCTCGCGCGACTCCCGCGCCTCCCGCGTCGACCCATCATCAGCGAACTCATCGCGGAGTTCAGCGGTGGCGCGCACAGCCTCAACGAACTGGACTTCGCAGCGATGTGCCGCCGGCACGACGTGCCCGAGCCGCGTAGGCAAGTGAAACGCTTCGAGGGCGACGGGCGGTTGCGGGCGATCGATGTGGAGTTCCTGACCCCGTCGGGCCGAGTGCTGCGGCTGGAGATCGAGGGTGTCCAGCACCTCGATCCGGCCAACTACTTCGACGACATCAACCGGCACAACCGCTTGCAGATGTCCAACCCCGCAGTCGGCCTGCGGGTTTCTTCCTGGACCCTGCGCCACGAGGCCAAACCGTTCATGGAGGAGCTGCGCGGCTGGGTTCTTGAGCTGTGAGCGGCTTCCGGTGAATATGTGACACCTCACGTATCACATTCTCACCGAAAGCCCGGCGGAAGCTATCACCCGCGACCCCAGCAGGCGTAGCCTGGAAGTGAACCCGCATGCCCGCTGGGGGGTGGTTGTGATGCGTGAGTTCCTGGCCTCTGGGGCCACTCTCGGCGTGATCGCCGGACTGTTCCTGACCGCACCGGCCAACGCTGATGTGGTGGACATCGGGAACGCCGCTGCGGTGCGTATCGACGGCGCAAGTGTCAACTCCTTCCTCGGAAGCGCGGTGGATTCCGCAGGCGACTTCGACGGGGACGGCTACGACGACGTGATCCTCGGGACCTACAACGTTCCGGCCACCGGCGCGGCGGACATCGTCTTCGGGGGACCGAACATGCAGTCCGGGATCGTGGGGTCCGGGCGCACCATCCACATCACCGGCGCGGGCGACCAGTTCGGTATCGCCGTGGCCGGCGTGGGTGACATAAACCAGGACGGCCTCGACGACGTCCTCATCGGGGACAACACGGACAGTTCCAACGGGCCGTTCTCGGGCAGCGCCGTTCTGGTCCTCGGCGACGCGACCCCCGCCGACATCGACCTCGCGCAGCCACCGGCGGGGTGGTTCAAGTTCACCGGAATGGGCGGCGACGGCGTCGGCGACACGGTCGACGGCGTGGGTGATGTGAATCAGGACGGCTATCCCGACATGGTGATCGGGGCGGTCGGAGCCACAGGCCTGCGCGGCATCGCCTACGTCCTGTTCGGCACACGGTCGCCCGCGGACCTGACTCTCAGCACGATGTCGGCCGGGCAGGGGGCCGCAATCACCGGGGAAGACCCCATGGACTACGCAGGCAAAGACGCTGCCGGTATCGGAGATGTGAACGCCGACGGCATCCCCGACATCGGGGTGGGTGCTGCCAGCGCTGAGCCGAACGGGACGCAGAGCGGCAGTGCGTACGTGGTGTACGGGAAGCCGGGCTTCGGTTCGCTGAGCCTGGGTGCGCTGACGGCGACCCAGGGGTTCCGGATCGACGGCCCCGACCGCTCGTTCACAGGCATGGCTCTGGCTCGGCTCGGCGACATGAACGCGGACGGCATCGACGACTTCGCGGTGGGTTCGCCCGGGTATGGCACGTCGGGGGACTTCGCGACGATTCTGTTCGGCCGCAAGACGTCGGGCAATGTCGACCTCAGCAGCCTCGGGGATCGCGGCATCACGTTCAGTGGCACCAACACCAGCTACGCGGTGGGGCGCGCTCTGGCCGGCGTGGGGGACGTCAACGCTGACGGTCACCCCGATGCGCTCATCGGGGCGCCGACCATCTCGGCCACGCAAGACCTGGCCGCGCTGTTGCGTGGTGGCGCATCTCTGCACGGCGGACCCTTGGCTTCGTGGCCCGACGGGTTCTTCGCGCCTGCCAACTCCGGTCTTGGACAGGCGGTGGCAGGTCTGGGCGACGTCAACGGGGACGGCGGTGTCGACATCGCCATCGGCGCCCCGAACATGGCACCCAACAGCCGCACCAACGCCGGCTCGGTGTTCATCGTGTTCGGCACGGTCCCGGTGAAACCCGTCGAACCGACGCCACCGCCGGTGACCCCGCAACCCGCGGCCACCCTGGTCGTGAAGGCGCGCCCAGCGCAGAAGAAGGTCCCGCGGACAGGCAAGGTGGTGCTGGTTCGCAAGGTGGTCGTCGGTCCGGGTCAGCAGGCCAAGATCAAGGTCAAGACGCCGAAGCGGGTCAAGGTGGTGAAGACCGCCACGAAGGTGACGGTGAAGACCAAGCGTGCGCCGAAGGGCAAGGTGCGTGTGTCGATCGTCGCCAGCGGCTCCGGCGTGACACCGACGGTTTGGACGCGGACGTGGAAGGTGCGCTGAGCCCGTATTCGCCTTGGCCCATGCAGCGCCGGTTCGTCAAGGAGTTGCACGGCTTAGTCACGTGCGCCGCCTTTCGGTGAAAATGTGTCACCTCACCGATCAACAGCGCCCTCATCCAGTTCTTCGAGACCTGCCAGGACTTCGAGGAGAACAACCAGACCGCCAGCGCCTACCCCTCGAACGGCACCTACGCGATCACGCTGCCGGCGGGCACCTACCGTGTGCGGATCACCCTGTTCGGCAGTAGCGACGGCGCGTTGAACTCCTGGCACAACGCGGCCGCCAATTGTGCGAGCGCCACGACCATCACAGTGGCCGGGCCGACTGACACCGAGAGCCTGCTTGCGCGCTCCGCGGCGGTCGTGACCGGCTCGGTTACCCGCGCGGGAGGCGCCCTGTTGAAAGGCGGCAGCGTCGCCTTCTACGAGAACTGCCAGGCGTATCTGTGGGGCCAGTCGGCGGGGTACGGCTACATCGACGAGAACGGTCAGTACCGGGCGGCTGTCGCGCCGGGGAAGACCTACATCGTGCGGATCTCGCCCGAGGGTGGCGATGCAGCCTTGGCCTCCTGGCACAACGGGGTCACGGCCTGCGACCAGGCGACGTCCATCGCCGTCCCAGGTGACGGCTCCCACAACCTCGTCGCCGCCCCGGGGTTCGTGATCACCGGCACGGTCACCAGTTCCAGCGGCACGGTCGAGGACGGGTACGTGTCCTTCTACACGACTCGACGAGAAGATGTCGGGATCGACACCATGTCCCCGGAAAGTAACGCTGTCCCCGCCTGCGGGGACATACCGCGTTCAGATCCAGCCGGGCACCAACGACCCTGCCGTGCTGTCCTGGCACAACGCCAAGGCAGGATGCGAGATCGCCGACCTCGTCACCGTCGCCGGCAGCGGCCCGATCGATCTTGTGGCCAGTGGCGCCGCACGTGTGACCGGGCACGTGTCCAGCGCCAACGGGCCGGTCGCGTCCGGCACGGTCGGTTTCTACCCCACGTGCGAGGACTACACGGCCGCGGAACCAACTGCGGAGACGTACTTCAGCAACGGCGCGTACGGGCTGACCATCCCGAACGGCACCTACCGACCTTCGACAACGGCCCGAAGCAGGCCCCCATCAAGCTTGATCTGACGCTCAAGGACCGCGTCGATCCGATGTGGTGGGCTGCGAGAGAGCGGAGCCCAGGATCGAAGTTCCGGGCGGCCAAGAAGAAGGGCAAGTGCAAGATCTCCGCGAGCGCGCCCGGCACGCCTGGCTTGAAGGCCTTCTCGAAGCGTTACACGATCCGGGTGCGGTGAGGCATCGGGTGCGCGTCTTTGCGGGCTGTGGATGACCCGGGTGTAAATCCACAGGCCGTCTTCGTCGCCCCTGCACACGACCTTCACCGGCGCCACCTGCCGGCATGAGCGATTCGACGGGCGTTGTTGTGCCGCACAATATGCCGCACACTGAGTCCATGCCCAGCCGAATGAGTGGGGGGGGAGCAATCGGAGCTGAGCGCGTATACGGATCGTGGCAATGGGACCGATAGACCGTGCAGGCGGTCAGCCTGAACCGGGAACTCCAAGCGGCAGTACCGGATCGAGGCTCTCCGTCGACTTCCAGGCTCACAGGCAACATGGCAAGCCGTCGTCCGGCGGCCCAGCCTGCCACTCACCGCCGAAGACGAGGCGGATCTTGTCGCCCTCAAGGACTCGACCTCCTACCGGAATGCCCTGGCCCAGCTCTGCAGCCAGGACATCTGGCGAGCCGGGACGATGTGGAAGAGCGTCTCGCGTGCACCGGTGTTCGAGGCCGGTCTCGCGGACGGTGCGACAAGGGCTGAGGCGGAGGGCTACCGGGAGCTTGCTGCAGAGTACTCCGCGAGTGACTCGGGGAGGCGCGCCGTCTCCCTTGAGGTCATCCCGATTCTGATGGAGTACAAGGCGGGGGTCGCGCTGGTGGATCCCTCACGGTGGTAAGCGTCGACGGTACGTCCGATACCGGCGGAACCGTTACGATCACGGCACTGCGCCTGCCGACGGGGCCACGTTCGAGAATGAGCCCAGCAGCCTGCTCCCGGGCCGGCTCACAGGAGGGTCCAGTACGTCAACACCAACGGGGAAGGCCAAAAGGTGATCTCGTTCGCCCCGGTGTCATCACTGGACGCCGTCATCGAGGACTACAAGATCGACGTCAAGAACGTCCCCATCACCGGTGCCCCAGCGCAACAGGCACTGAGCGCCCGCCAGTACATGGATGAGGTGCGAGACATCCAGCAGCAGCCCAAGATCAAACTCGGCTGTGAGGGTCTCGTACCGCTGGAGTTCGACGTTGACATCAGCAAAGATCTTGCCGCCGACTGCGATGAGAAGTACTTCAAGGTCCTCCTCCGTGGCAATCTGGGCGTGTCTGTGGACTTCCAGAAGGCGCTGCAACTGGGAGGGACTTGGACCTGTTCCATCTCGATTCCTGGCGGCACCTTCTTCATCGGGTCTTTCCAGATCGACCAGGAGTTCCTGATCTCAGCGAGCGTGAGTGGTTCCGCTTCTACGACGCGCACGTGCGATGCGGGGCCGGGTCTACCGGGCACGGCCCGGCTTCCAGAAGGACCACCACTTCATCGTCGTGTCCACCAACGCCCGTGGGAGCCTTACGGCGATGGAACGGATGTGAGCATGGATTCCACGGCCAGCGCATCCCTGAAACAGAAGTACAAGGGCCGGTTTCTTGGGTCGCGCAACCGCGCCCTGCCGACCGTTCCTGGCGGTGCGGCTCACGATTCCCCACCCCGCAAGCCACAACTCTCAGCGTCGGAGATGCCATCGGAGCATGATCGAGCTGGCAAGTGGGGCGTCGAATGGTCCTGGAACTGTTCGATGCCACGGTGTTCGAGAAAGACCTTGTGGACACGTGCGACGAGGTGTGGACCGGGCCAGTGGATGTGAATGGGGCATCCAGTCTGAGAGAAGTTCATGCCCATGGAGTTATGTCTGCGGGTGGTACCCGCCTCCACCGGACGTTCTCGACAAGCGCACACGAATCGACCAGTACACGCTGCACCTGGGTAGCGAGGACCCCACAAAACGGTCCCAACCCGGCGTCGGCAACAGCCCAGCGCGCATTACTGGCACAGGGACAGAGGACATCTCTATTACCCGCTACGACTACCTCAATGGCACGCGGGTGCCGGCGCGTTGGTGCGATGCCTCGGTGCAATCTACGCCCGAGTTGGTCGCAGGACTTGAGCGTAAGTACGCGAGCGCCTGAGCCCGGTCACGGTGGCCCGGGCGGATGCGCTGGTACGTGGCGTGAACGGCGTCAGCGGTTCCCCCATCTACCCGGGAGACAGGCAGACCACTTCGACAATCGGCGACGGCCTGTGCGCCGCCCTGGGATTGTGAGCCGCCAACTACCCCTGCACCGGCAGAGCGATCCCGAACGCTGATCCGCCACCCTCGCGGGTGCGCACGTACGCCCGGCCACCGGCCTGCTCGGCGACGTCCTTGACGATGGACAGGCCCAGGCCCGAGCCGGGCATGCTGCGCGAGGATACGGGTCGGTAGAAACGGTCGAAGACATGCGCCACGTCCTCGGGCGCCACGCCGGGACCGCGGTCGAGCACCTCGATCACCCCGTCGGTGACGGTGATGTCGATCGGCTCGTCGCTGGCGTCGAACTTCGCGGCGTTCTCCACGAGGTTCCACACCGCCCGTTCCAGTCCCGCGGCGTTGGCCACCACCACGCTGTTGTCGGTGGACAGGCTCACCTCGCGGCCGGTGCGGCGGCGGGCACGATTGGCCACGGACTTGGCAATGGCCGACAGCGTCACCGGCGCCGGCTCGCCCTCGCCGCCCTGCCCGCCGGCCAGGGTCAGCACCTCGTTGACCAGACCGGTCAGTTCCCGTGACTCACCTTTCAGGTCCGCCAGAACCCGCTCGCGCACCTCCGGTGAGAGCTCGTCGAAACGTTCAAGCAGGCTGATGTTCGTGCGCAGCGACGTCAAGGGTGTGCGCAACTCGTGGCCTGCGTCCTGCACCAGTCGCTGCTGGTCGGCCTGGGAGGAGGCCAGCCGGCCGAGCATCGAGTTGAAGGATGCGGCCAGGCGCCCGACCTCGTCCTTGCCGCCGCCGGGGACCGTGAGATCCAGGCGTCCGGTTTGGCTCACCTCACCGGCGGTCTGCGACAGGTCGATCAGCCGGCGGGTGATCCGGCGGGCGAACAACCAGCCTGCGAAGGCCGCGACGGTCGCCAGCGCCAGCGAGCAGACAAGAAGCACCAGGGCCAGTCGATGCAGCACCGCCGCGCTGGCCGACCAGTCCCGAGCCATGATCAGGGCCCCCCGACCAGCGCCGCCCGCAATGGTGACAATCCGGTACGGCTTGCCGTCGATGCTCTGGGTGCGGGCTGAGACGAATGAACGTCCGGAAGCAGCAGCTTGTCGGTCGGCGTCGGTCACGGGGATCTGGACCTCGCCCTGGCTCTGCAGGACCTGCCCGTCCGGTGACAGCACTGTCGCCGCTGTCTCGTCGCGCGAACGATCTCGGGGACCGTCCATCATCCGGCCGCCTGCGTTCAGCAGCGATTGGTCCACCGAGCGTTCGAGCTGGTTGGCCGTGGCCGAATAGCCAATGACGCCCATGAGGGTGGCCACCACCACCGCCATGACCGCGAAGGCGAGCGCCAGTTTGGTCCGCAGGCTCATGGTGCCTGCACGCTGTAACCAACGCCGCGCACGGTCCTGATCAACTCGGGCGGCCCGAGTTTGCGACGCAGGTAGCCGACGTAGACGGCGAGGTTCTTGGAGTCCGGCCCGAAGTCGTAACCCCAGATGCGCTCGTAGATCGTGTGGTGTTCCAAGACGATGCCGGCGTTGAACATGAGAAGTTCCAGCAGGTCGAACTCCGTCTTCGACAACTCGATCTCACGGCCTGCACGCCACACTCGACGCGATTCCGGGGACAGGCGCACATCGCCGACGGTCAGGTCGTCACTGCTCGTGGTCTCGCCGGATCTGCGCAGTAATGCGCGCAGGCGGGCGAGCACCTCGTCGATGTCGTAGGGCTTCGGCACGTAATCGTCCGCGCCGGCGTCCAGGCCGGCGACCCGGTCGGCAGTCTCGACCCGCGCCGTCAGCATGAGGATCGGGGTGTGGTCGCCCTCGGCGCGCAGCACCGCGCACACTCCGAGGCCGTCGACGCCGGGCATCATCACGTCGAGCACCAGGACGTCGGGTTTGTTCTCGCGGAAAGCCGCGAGGGTCTGCACACCGTCGCTGCAAGCCGTGACCTCATACCCGTTGATCTCGAGCGCAGTGGTCAGCGACTCGCGGATGGCGCGGTCGTCGTCGGCAACCAGAACCTTCATGTCAGTGAGTCTGCCGTGACAACGCGAAGCGCCGCGCAGCCCGGGGGTCGGCTGCGCGGCGCATCACGATCATGCGGCGTTGGACGCCGAGCCCGCGGAGGGCATCATGGGCATCGGTCCGGGACCCCGGCCGAAGCCCATCTTGGCGGTGCCCGTCACCTCGAAGCTGGAGTTGAGTTTGACGAACACCACGGTGCCGTCCTGCTTCTTGGTGGCTGCGACGTACTTCTTGCCCACCTTGTGCACGTCCAGCACTGTTGCGCCCTCGTACTTGGCAAGTACGGCTGTCTCGGCCTTCTTGAAAGCAGCGCCGGTCACGTCGCGGCCCATGTGCCCGTGGCGGCCCTGGCCGCGCTTGGGGGCGTTCTGGACCGATTCCACAGCGTAGGCACTGTCGAGCAGCACGACCTTCTTGTTGCCCGCATCGGTGCGGATCAGCACTGCGAATCCGCCCTCGTCGCGCTTGAACACCTGCAGCACAGTCGCGCCGGGGACTTCGGCCTGTGCCGCGTCCGTGGCCTTCTGCGTCTCCTCGGCGGTCGCCGGCGTGCCATGCCCCGGACCGCGGCCGGTCACTTCCTGCTGGCCGGTGACCGCGAAGTTCGCATCGAGGCTGACCACGATGCGTTTGCCATCCGTGGTCGTCACCATGACGACATATCCGCCTGTGGGCGTCTTGTGCGCGTGGTCAGCGGTACCCGGTACAGCAACCAAGGCCGCGTCGATGGCCTTCTGAGCGTTCTCGCCTGTCACGAGCGGCCCTGGCCCGCGCATCCCCATCGGGCCTGGCTGCCCCACTGTCGCTGGGTCCTGGGTGGAACTGTTGTCATCTGCGCTGGCAATAGCGATGCCGCCCGCCACCGTGGCACCCACGGCGAATGCCGCGATACTCGCGCCGGCGACGGTTCCGATCTTCTTCATCATGTCGAGCTCCTTCTCGTCGGTGCTCTTAATGTCGGTCCCCGCTACGTGAAGAGAACCTGATGCGGGTAAGAGGCAGGTGAGACTGTGCGATCGCTCAGAGGCAGCCGGAACCCACTGTTGCCGGTGCCTGGCCACCATCCAGGAAATCGGTCACCAGTCTCGCTGTCCCGGCCGGGTCCTGGAACAAAGCCGAATGCCCCGCGCCATCCACCATCGTCAGCCGCGATCCTGGGACAGCCGCGGCGATCAACCGGCTGTTGGCCGGTGGGGTGACCACGTCCTGCGAGCCGACCATGACGAGCACCGGCTTGTCGACACCGGCGAGGCCCATCATGTTCTTGGGCGAGCGCAACCACGGGTCCTCGGCCGCGACCATTGTGTCGTAGGTCTTTTCGGGCACGACGTCTTCGGGGTAGCGGCCCGCTTGCATCGCCGCTTCAAGCCTGTCCAGGAACGCCCGGCCCGCATCCTGGGCGCACTCCTGCGGCGGGTAATTGGTCCGCAGGTACGTGGCGATCCCAGCCTCGGGGTCGCTGTCTGCCCGTTGAACCCAGCGCGGGCCAAGGGTTGTTGCCGGCCCGCCAGGGTTCGTCCCGACCAGCACCGCACCCACTACGGTCTGCGGGTCGCGCGCCAGCAGTTGCTGGGCGATGAACCCCCCCATCGACCACCCGAGGATCTCGGTGCTGGCCACCCCGATCTCCTTGAGGAACTTCGAAATCTGGTCGGCCATACCGGCGAAAGTGGGCGCCAGTCGCGCAGTGGACGCACCCAGGCCCGGGTAGTCGAACACGATCACACGGCGTCGCTCGGCGAGGGCTGCGAGGAAAGCGGGATCCCATTGGGACATTGGTGAGGCCGTGCCGTTCAGCAGCAGCAAAGGTGGGCCGCTGCCCAGTTGTGCCCACGCGATCCCGCTGCGGCTCATCTCCACTTCGAGGCTCACCTGATCGGTTGTGATGGGTGATGGTGCGGGCGTGGGTGTGGACGCGCAGCCCGCAAGCAGCAGCACCAGCGCTATCACGAATCGCACCCTGGCCACACTGGCCCAAGAGTTGGCGCGATGGCGCCTAAAGCGGTGGGTTGGCCATGTTGTCGGGGTAGAGGGATTGCTCTGTGTAAGGAAGCGCCGAGAGTCGCTCGACCTCCAGCGCTGACATGCTGAGATCCTTGGCGCCCACGGAGTCGAGGATCGTCTCGGGGCGGGTGCTTCCCGGGATTGGCACTACCACCGGCGACTGACCCAGCAGCCATCCGAGAGTGAGCTGTTGGCCGCTGATGCCTCGGGCGGCGGCGTGCTCGGCGAAGATGCCGGAGCCTGACAGCGGTGACCACGGGAGGTAGGCGATCCCTCGCTCGGTGCACATCTGCAAGACGTCCGAGTCTGCCCGGTACCGCGGCGAACGCTCGTTCTGCACGGCCACGATCCCACCCTCGGCGGGCCCTCCGGCGATCTCCAGTGCCCGGTTCAGCATGGCGGCATTGACGTTGGACACCCCGATCCGCCGGGCGAGCCCTCGTTCCTGCACGGCCTTCAAACCCTTGATCTGCTCGGAATATGCCAGGTTCGGATCCGCCCTGTGCAGGTAGTACAGATCGATGCAATCCACGCCGAGCCGGGCTGCCGAGGCTTCTGCCGCCGACATCAGAGCATCAGGGGAACCGGCACGCCCCCAGACCTCGCCGGACTCACGGGTGATCCCCCCTTTGGTCGCCACGATCGGGCGCAACCCCGAGTACTGCGCCAGGGCGTGGGCGATCAGGACCTCGTTGTGGCCGAGGTGCTCGGCATCCGGGGCGTACACATTGGCGGTATCCAGCAGGTTCACCCCGGCGTTCAACGCGGCGTGAATGGTGTCGATGCTGCGTTGCCGGTGCTCGACGGCCCTGCGACTGGACATGGGCATGCATCCAAGGCCTATTGGACAGACACTGAGGTCGCCGATCATCCGGTAGCGCATGCCACCCCTGTCACCGGCATCCGGCGGAATAGTCCTCTTGGCCCGGAGTCAGTCGATCGAGTTGAACAGTTCCAGTGCCTTGGGGGTGTCCCACTTGACCGCGTCCTGGCCGCCCACGTAGTACGAGCCGGGCAGGGTCGGCACGGTTGTCGCCTCGCCGATGCCCATGGAGATCATCCCCATTGCCAGGCCGAGGCGGGCGTCGTTGATGATGCCCGTGCCGTTGTCCACCGTCAGACTGTCACCCGCGGCCGACGCGGCGCCGAACGCGCGCCATGGCAGCAGCCAGGTCATCGGGCTCATGGCCCTCTTGGCCACTGAGGAGATGAACTCCTGCTGGCGCTGCACGCGGCCGAGGTCGCCCTTCGGGTCCGCGTAGCGCATGCGCACATAGGCCAGGGCGTCCTGGCCGTCCATCGTCTGGCAGCCCTTCTTGACGTCCAGGCCGCTGTTGGCGTCGGTGAAGTTGCGCGCCGGGCACAACTTCACGCCCCCGAGCGCGTCGGTGGTGTTCGCCACACCGGCGAAACCGATCTCGACGTAGTTGTCGACGTGCAGACCGGTCGCCTGCTCGACGGTCTCGATCAGCAACTGCGGGCCGCCGTACGCGAACGCGGCGTTGATCTTGCCCTGGCCGTAGCCGGGGATCCCGACCCAGGAGTCGCGCGGGATGGACACCAGCGTCGGTGCCCCGATGAGCGGGATGTGCATCAGCATGATCGTGTCGGTGCGCTGCCCCTCGGTGGATCCGGTGTGCAGGCGCTTCTGGTCCTTCTTGGTCAAACCCTCGCGACTGTCGCTTCCGACCAGCAGGAAGTTGGTCCCCGACGACGAACCACTGGTACCCGGAAGGGCGTCGATCTTGGTGACCGAGGTTGCGAAGACCGCTGCCACTGCTGTGACGTACACGGCCATCACCGCGACCACGGTCACGAAGATGCGCTTGACAGTCCAGCGCTTGCGCTTGCGCTTGGTGGGCGCGATGGTCCTCGGGATGGTCTGGACCGGCGGCCGCACGGCAACCGGTGGGCTGCCGACGGGCCGACGTGCTGGAGCGCCGAGGCGCTGCGTCGGCTTCTCAGCCGGATCCGGACGCATCCACGACTCGAACTCCGGCGGCACCTGCCCTTTGTCACTCACCCCTCCATGGTGCCCTGAACCAACCCCATCTGGACAGTGACCCTGCTCTCACCGGGTGTCCTACGATCGGGCCACATGACGGTAAGGATTGAGCAAAGTGGCCCTGTCACGACTGTGACGATCGATCGTGTCGAGGTCCGTAACGCGGTGGATGCGGGCACCGCGGCGCAACTGGCCGATGCTTTCCGCGGGTTCGAGGCCGACCACGATGCCAGGGTGGCGGTCCTCACCGGCGCCGGGGGGACCTTCTGCGCCGGCGCCGACCTGCGCGCCATCGCCGAGGGCAAGCCGAACCGTCTGGAGCCCGTCGGGGACGCGCCGATGGGGCCTTCGAGGATGCAGTTGAGCAAACCTGTGATCGCGGCGGTGGCAGGGTACGCGGTGGCGGGCGGTCTTGAACTGGCCTGCTGGGCCGACCTCCGGGTCGTCGAGCAGGACGCGGTGCTGGGGGTGTTCTGCCGCCGGGTCGGTGTGCCGCTCATCGACGGCGGGACGGTCCGCCTGCCGCACATCGTGGGACTGGGTCGTGCGCTCGACCTGATTCTGACCGGCCGGGAGGTGGGCGCGGACGAGGCGCTGCGGATCGGGCTGGCCGACAGGGTTGTGCCAACCGGGGGTGCGCTTGCGGCGGCCTTGGAACTCGCCGAGCAGATCGCGGCCTTCCCGCAGGCGGCGATGCTGGCCGACCGTGCCAGTGTTTTCGCAAGTCTCGGGCAACCGATCGACGCGGCGATGTCGGCGGAGTTCGAGCGGGGCCTTCCGGCGTTGGGTGAGGGGCTGGCCGGGGCTCGCCGTTTCACCGCCTCGTGATCAGACGACCTTCTCCACGAGGTGGGGGAATCGCAGCAACGTGAAGATCTGCAGGGCCGCGGCGGTGTCGAGCACCCTGCCGTCGTCGTAGCGCCCCGCCTGAGTGAACCATCCGTCCTCGTCGCGGCCGGACTCCTCGAGGGAGTCCGCGTACTCGCTGATCGCGGCCTTGCGCCCCAGGCGCAACTGGGCCTTCGCGTAGATCGCGTTGAATGCCACCGGTTGTTTCCACAGACGCTGGCTGGTGAAGTGCGCCTCGCCGGCCTCGGAGGTCTCCTGGGCCAGTGCCGTTTCGCCGGCGGCCAGCGCGGCGAGGATCAGCAGGCCCTGGTTGTAGGAGTACACGCTGGGTTCGATGCTGCCGTCGGCGCGCACGTGATCCTGCACGAGGCCCTCGCTGGTGCGCAGGTGGGTGAGGAAGTTCAGTGACGCGTCGATCCGGTTGCCGAGGCGGGCATGCAGCAGCGCCCCAGCGCCGGTCGAGCAGGCGTTGTAGGTCGGGCCGTCCTCGTCCCACTTGATCCCGCCGGTTTCGGGGTCCAGGCCGGTCTGCACGAAGTCGCTGATCTCCTGGGCGCGCTGGCGGGAACGGGTACCGCCGCTGAATGCATTGCGCTGCAGGAACGCCAAACCGAGCCACGCGTTGTCGTCGTAATAGCGCTTGCCTCGGCCCACGGAATCGCGGAAGCCGGCCTCGGGATCCCGGTAGCCGCGCAGGCCGCGAGCCAGACCGGGGAACCGGGCCGGACCGGACACGGGGTCGGACAGGGCGTAGGCGTGCATGACCTGGGAGAACGGCCAGCAGGTGACGGCCAAGGGCGAGCCGGGCTCATGCACCCAGGTGAACTTCCCGCCCCCGGCCAGACTCCGGCGCAAGGTGGCACGCGTGCTCTCGTAACGGTCCATCATGCCTGCCTCCCGCTGTCCCCGCATTATTCTCCGTAGGACCTCCCCGCCGCTAGCCGCACCCGGCCGTTGGTCCCGCACCCGGGCGTTGGTCCCGCCGCACGCCGCCGCCGTTGGTCCCGCACCCGGCCGTGCGGCAGTTGGTTAGAGGTTGTGGTCCTGGTTAGCGAATCCACGTGTGTTTTTGCTAACGAACCGCACAACCTCTAACGCGGGCGGCCCTGGGCGGCTGCGGGCGCCGCCGTTGGTCCCGCACCCGGGCGTGCGGCAGTTGGTTAGAGGTTGTGGTCCTGGTTAGCGAATCCACGCGTGTTTTTGCTAACGAACCGCACAACCTCTAACGCGGGCGGCCCCTGGGCGGCCGCGGACGGCCCCTGGGCGGCCGCGGCCTTCTCCTCACCCCGGCGCCACTGTGGACAACGAGGCAGTGATGTCGTGGGTTGGGGCCAGGATGGGGATACCGACCAGGAGGGACGCCAATGCTGGACACCTTGAGCAAGTTGCTGAACCAGGCTGAGAACGCCGCGACGGCCGCCGAGGCAGAGGCGTTCTTCGCCAAGGCGCAGGAACTGGCGACCTTGCATGCGATCTCGTTGGCGGAGGCGCGCAGCCATGCGCGTAAGAAGGAGAAGCGTGAGGAGCCGACCCACGAGCAGTTGACGATCGGCCAACCCCGCCAGCACGTCAACAGCCACCTGTGCCTGCTGTCGGTGGTGATCGGTGAGGCGAACAGTGTGAGGACCAACATCGCGTCCAACAACACGTTCATCGTGTGGTTCGGCCTGCCGAGCGACATCGAGACGGCTCGCATGATCCTGCACTCCGTGGCCCATCAGATGGTGCGCTGCGCGGACGCGTTCATCCGGGGCAGGACTTGGGTCGACGAGCGTGACTGGGAGAACAGGGGCGCGGCGATGACCGCGCAGAAGGCTCGCAAGAGCTACTACACCGCATACGTGCGCGAGATCGGTGCCCGACTGATGCGGGCCCGTCAGGACGCTGCGATGCAGTACGACCGGACCGCCTCGGGGGTAGGCGCTGAACTGGTCCTGCGAGGCAAGGAAGTCGAGGTCCGCGACTACTACATGCAAACTTCCACCGCTCGCGGTTCGTGGCGTGGGCAGAGGTCCAGCATGTCGTCGGGCAAGGCCGTGACCACTGCCCGCACTGACGCTCAGCGGGCCCGGATCGACGCAGCCCGTGAGATCGGGGGTACCCGTCCGGCGGTGGCATCGTGAGCGACACGGCCCGGGTCTATGCCGCCGAAGACACGCTGCTGTTCATGCTGGCCAACGGCGGGACCGTGCGTTTCATGGGCAGTTCGTTGACCCTTCCGATCGAGCGCCGATTCGGCGATCTCGACGGGGTGCGCAGGTACTTGCACGAGGTCCGTCGAAGACCTTGGGGCGCCCCCGAGACCCCGGAGCCGGGTGTTCGCATACGCAAGGGCGGGACAAAGGCTCACTGGGAGAACGGCGTGATCGCACTTCCCGATGGGATCGGCGCCAATGGATGGGCGATGCGCGAAGTGGTCGTTCTGCACGAGTACGCCCACCATGTGGCCTGGTTCGGGTTGCAGGCGACCGGGCACGGCCCGCAGTTCCAGTCGGTGTACCTCGACCTGCTCGAGAATGCGCTCGGCCCTGAGGCTGCCTTCATCGTGAGAGCGGGCCTGAGTTGAGCCCAGGTGGGCTGCGACATTGACGGGCTTTCGCCCCTCAGTGACGGCCGATACCCCTAAAGTGGTCAGGGGATTCCTGGAGGAGGCAAAGTGCGCCGTTCTGCTATGTTCGCGACCGCCGTCATCGCCGCTGGTCTGTTGACCACGGGTTGTTCATCGACCGAAGAGGCCGAGCAGAAGACCGAGTCGGCGAACGCGTCGGTCTGTCTGGCGCTGGAGGGCCTGGCAGCCACCATCGAGGGTCTGGGCACCGGCGTGACCGGCACCGGCGACGTCACGGTCTCCAAGGCCCAGGAGTCGATCAACCAGATCGAGACCGCGTACGACACGGTGCAGGCGAACATCCAGAAGGCCGACGCGGATGCGGCTGAGGAAGCCCTGGTGGCCCAGCAGCAGTTCAGCGAGTCCCTCATGCAGGTCGAGGAAGGCCTGACGGGCCTCGACGGCGACCAGAGTCTGTCAGCAGTGCCAGCCGAGGTGCAGCAGGCGGTCACCGGACTCCAGACCAACTACGAAGAGTTGAACGACTCCCTGGGCTGCGCCAGTGCTGCTGAGTGACCGTGACATCCGCCGCGAGATCGAAGGCGGACGGGTAGGTGTGCAGCCGTACGACTCTGGGATGGTTCAGCCGTCCAGCATCGACGTGCGCTTGGACCGTTTCTTCCGGGTCTTCGAGAACCACCGTTACCCGTTCATCGACCCGTCGGTCGAGCAGGCCGAACTCACCCGCATGGTGGAGGCCGACGACACTGAGGCGTTCATCCTGCACCCGGGCGAGTTCGTACTCGCCTCCACCTACGAGGTGATCACGCTGCCCGACGACGTCGCCGGCCGGCTCGAGGGCAAGTCGTCGCTGGGACGGTTGGGCCTTCTCACGCACTCCACGGCCGGCTTCATCGACCCCGGCTTCTCCGGGCACGTGACCCTCGAGTTGTCGAACGTGGCGACGCTGCCGATGAAGTTGTGGCCGGGGATGAAGATCGGCCAACTGTGCTTGTTCCGGCTGGAGTCGCCCGCCGAGCACCCCTACGGGTCGCAGGTCTACGGATCGCGTTACCAGGGCCAGCGTGGTCCCACCCCGAGCCGTTCGTACCTGAACTTCCACCGCACCGACCTCCACTGATTGCTGCGAAGGCGGAAACGCCGGTCACGTTACAATGGGGGGGCCGCCGCCGGAGCATCCCTGCGTCGGAGGCGTGAATGACACGTGGCGCCGGGCTCGAACGTTGCCGTCGCTGCCAGTTCCCGACAAAGGATTAGATTAGCGACCATGTCGATCGACAATGAGACCTCGAGGGTTCTCGATGCCCTGGAAGCCGAAGCCATCTGGGTGTTCCGCGAAACCGCCGCCGCTTTCGAGCGTCCCGTCCTGCTTTACAGCATCGGTAAGGACTCGACAGTGCTGCTGCACCTGGCGCGCAAGGCCTTCCACCCCGGTCCGATCCCGTTCCCGGTCATGCACATCGACACAGGCTGGAAGTTCAAGGCCATGTACGAGCTGCGCGACCGCACCGCCAAGGAGTTGGGCCTTGACCTGCGTCTGGCCACCAACCAGGAGGCACGCGACCAGGGTGTGACCCCGTTCAGCCACGGTGCGCAGGAGTTCACCCGGATCATGAAGACGGTGGCTCTGCGCGCCGCTCTGGACGAGGGGCAGTTCGACATCGCAGTCGGGGGTGCTCGTCGTGACGAGGAGCGCAGCCGGGCCAAGGAGCGCATCTTCTCCCTGCGCGAGGCGGGTCACCGCTGGGAGCCGCGCAACCAGCGCCCGGAGTTCTGGCACACGGTGAACAACACACTGACCGAAGGCCAGACGATGCGTGTCTTCCCGTTGTCCAACTGGTCAGAACTCGATGTGTGGCGCTACGTCGCCCGCGAGAACCTCGAGGTCGTGCCGCTGTACTTCACCCAGGAGCGTCCTGTCGTCAAACGGCAGGGCACATGGATCATGGTCGACGACGACCGGATGGAGTTCGAAGCCGGTGAGGAGCCCGAGTTGAGGCGTGTCCGCTTCCGGTCTCTGGGTGACTACCCGCTGTCGGGGGCCATCGAAGGCGAAGCGGCCGACGTGTACGACATCATCCGCGACATCGAAGTCAACCGGCAGTCCGAACGCGCGGGACGCCTGATCGACGGCGAGGGCGCACAGTCCATGGAGCGCAAGAAGGCGGAGGGCTACTTCTGATGAAGGCTTTGATCCGAGTCGTTGTCTGCGGCTCTGTCGACGATGGCAAGAGCACGCTGCTGGGCCGCTTGCTGGCCGAGACCGGCTCGATCCCCGAGGACCAACTCGAGGCTGCCCGGTTCACCCGCAGGCCCGGTTCCACCATCCCGCTGGGCGATATCGATTACAGCCTCGTGACCGACGGTCTGGAGGCCGAACGCGAGCAGGGCATCACCATCGATGTCGCCTATCGGCACCTGATGCTGCCGAGCCGGCGCCGGGCGATCCTTGCCGACGCTCCGGGCCACGAGCAGTACACCCGGAACATGGCCGTGGCTGCCTCCACCGCTGACGTGGCGATCCTGCTCATCGACTCGATGCGTGGCACCAAGCGCCAGACCCACCGCCACCTCACGGTCTGCGGTCTCATGGGCGTGCGCCACGTGGTCCTTGCGGTCAACAAGCTCGACGGTGTCGGTTATGACCAGGGCATCTACAACGAGTTGGTCGCTGAGGTGTCCGACACAGCCCGCCGGATGGAGATCAAATCGGTCATCCCGGTGCCGGTCTCCGCACTTGTCGGTGACAACGTCCTGGGCCACTCGCCGAACACGCCCTGGTACCACGGGCCGACGCTGCTGGATGCCCTTGACGCAGCTGACATCCAGGAGGAACTCGACGGCGAGGTCCGCCTGCCGGTGCAGACCATCATCCGCGGCAAGCAGTTCCGTGGTTATGGCGGTCTTGTCGCCCAAGGAGTCGTGCGGGCAGGACAGACGGTGACCGTGGCCCAGTCGGGGCAGCAGGCGACGATTCTCAAGTTGCATTCACTCGATGGCACCCGGCCCTGCGAGCCGGAGCAGGCAATCCCCGGCGAGTCGGTGACCATCGAGCTCGACAAGGACATCGACATCGCCCGCGCCGATCTGCTCGTCACGGGGGAGCCCCCGCAGCTGGCCGACAGGTTCGCGGCAGACATCGTCTGGATGAGTGATCAGCAACTGGCACACGGCCGCTCGTACACGCTTCGCTGCGGTCCGCTGGAGGTGCCGGCGACCGTCACGAACGTGCGTCACCGCTTGGATGTCACCAACGGCAACACCATGGCTGCCCGCCTGCTCGAGATCAACGATGTGGGCCGCGTGGAGATCGCCACCTCCCGACCGGTGAACCTCGAACCTTACACAGAGTCACGAGAGACCGGCGGCTTCATCCTCGTGGACCGGATGACCGGCGAGACGCTGGCGGCCGGTTTGAACCGGTTCGCGCTGCGCCGTGCGACCAACGTGGTGCCCCATCACTTCGAGGTGGACCGCGAGGCCCGCCAGGTGCTCAACGGCCACCCTTCCAAGGTGTTGTGGCTGACCGGCTTCTCGGGATCCGGCAAGTCCACCATCGCCGATGCGGTCGAACGCCGCCTGCACTCGCTGGGCATCCGCTCGTTCGTGCTGGACGGCGACAACCTGCGCAGCGGCTTGAACAAGGACCTCGGTTTCACCCCTGAGGACAGGGCCGAAAACGTGCGTCGTGTGGCTGAAGTGGCCCGTTTGATGTACGACGCAGGGCTGGTCGTGATCGTGGCCCTGGTGTCTCCGTTCCGCGCGGACCGTCAGACGGCAAGGTCGCTGTTCGGCGAAGGGGAGTTCGTCGAGGCCTGGGTCGACACCCCGATCGAGGTCGCGATGGAACGAGACACGAAGGGCCTCTACGCCAAGTCGGCGGCCGGCAACCTGCCGAACCTCACCGGCGTGGGACAGCAGTACGAGGACCCTGAGACGGCTGAACTGCACTTGTCCGGCACGGATTCCGTGGAGAGCAACGTGAACCTCGTCATCGACAAGCTCCTGCCGGAGGCGATCGTCTAGCAAGACGTCGCTGTGCGTGACGGCCTAGCCTGATTGGGTGGCGCGCGCCCTCTACTCACTGGATGCGCCCCGACCCCTGTCGGTCAGCGCGAAGGTGTGGACCGCGGTGGCCGGGGTCATCTATGTCGTCGTGGTCGCCGTTACCTTGGCAAACGCCAACGATCCCATGCCCATCGTCCCCGCCTTCGCGTTGATGCACGCGGTCATCGCGGCGTTCATCTGCGCGGTGACGGCCTTGCTGATGTACAGCCACGCGCGCAGCACTGGCCGCCGGGGCTACCTGATGATCTCCGGGTTGTTCCTGTACATGACGGCGATCCTGGCGTTCTTCCCGCTTCTGTTCCCCGGGGCGATCATCGCCGACGAGCAGATCCTGGGAGGCCCGCAAGGCGCGATCAGCCTCTACTTCGCCTGGCATTTTGCGTTTCCGATCGGGGTGTGTGTCTCGGCCTGGATCATCTACTCCGACAGACGTGTCCACCGCCGTCCTGGCATGACCAAGACGCAACGCAGGATCGGGTTCTGGTCGACGATGGGTGGGATCGCCATCACGATCTGGCTGGTCTGGGGTGGTTGGGTTGGGCTACCCGATCTGGTCACGGGCGACGGCCAATCCACGGCGTATGCGAGGTTCCTGCATCAAGTTCTGCTGATGCTCTGCATGGTGACCGTGGCCATAACCGTCTACTGCGCGCGCAACGGGTCGATGATCGGCCGGTGGTTGGCTGGCTTGGGGTTCATCGTCCTTGGTGAAGCGGTGGTCAATCTCA
This sequence comes from uncultured Actinomycetota bacterium, assembly GCA_963818505.1. Lineage (GTDB taxonomy): Bacteria > Actinomycetota > Actinomycetes > S36-B12 > UBA10799 > JADKAV01. The sequence goes on along the minus strand of CAWFSJ010000005.1, from coordinate 458,234 downwards.
ACACCGATGGTCGCTACACGGCCGGGTGGTACTCCAGCCGCATGTACTGGTTGTTGGCCGTCGGCGGTCTGTTCGTCGCCTTGATCTGGAACCTTTCGCGCATCGATAGGGCGAACAGCGACCTGGCCACCGTCGACTCCTTGACCGGTTCAGAGTCCCGGATGAGTCTGCTCGACGCGCTTCACAGGGAGATTGCCCGCGTGAGCCGCACAGGCGGGCAGGTGGCGTTGCTCTGGATCGATCTCGACGGGTTCAAGGGGGTCAACGACCAACTGGGACATCCGGTGGGCGACGAGGTCCTGCGCCAGATCGTTGAGCGGCTCGGCCGGCAGATCCGCCTGGGCGACCACGTCGGGCGCCTCGGGGGTGATGAGTTCGGCGTGCTCCTTTGCGATCAGGTGGAACCCGGGCGGGTGGAGGTGATCGCCGAACGCCTGCTGGCAGCCGTCCGGGAGCCCATCCGGGATGGTGACAACCTGATCCACGTCAGCGCTGCCATCGGTATTGCGACAGCCCCTGACGATGCGACCAAGCCGGAGGACCTCCTGTTGTGCGCCGACCTGGCGATGTACGCGGCAAAGAACCACGGCGGTGATCGCTACGAGATCTTCGACAGCTCCATCGGGACTGAAGCCGTGCAGAAAGCAAAACTGCGTCACGACCTCACGACGTCCCTGCGCAACGATCAGTTCCTGCTCCACTACCAACCCATCTTCGAGGCTGACGGCCAGCGGATGGCCGGCGTCGAGGTCCTCGTGCGTTGGAACCGTCACGGCAAGGTGGTCGCCGCCGGCGAATTTGTGCCGTACGCCGAGCAGTCCGGGCAGGTCATCCCCCTTGGCAGAGCAGTGATCCGGTTGCTGGCACCGGACCTTGCCAGGTGGTTCGCCGTGCGCAGCAGCGACTTCTTCGTGTGTGTGAACCTCTCGGCCAAGGAGTTGGCCGACGACGCTCTCGTGGAGGACCTCCTGCGCGTGATCGGCGCGGACTACGCCGGCCGGGTCATCATCGAGGTCACCGAGTCTTTGGAACTTCAGGAGAACTCAGATGCCGAGATGAGCCTGCATCGACTGGTTGCTGCCGGTTTCCGGACGGCCATCGACGACTTCGGTGCCGGATTCTCGAACTTCACGAGGCTGGAGCGTCTCAGTCCGTCGCTGCTGAAGGTGGACCGCAGCCTGGTGCAGCGTGCGGGCAGCGAGCATGAGGGCGGTGTGGCCTTCCTGACCGCCGCGACCAGCGTCGCCGCCAGTCTGAACTGCGACGTGGTCGCCGAAGGCATCGAGACCCACGCGGAGGCCCAGGTGGTCAACCTGCTAGGGGTCCGCTACCTACAGGGCTACCGCTACGCCCGACCTGGACCCATGGAGCAATTCCTGCATGTGGGCCTGTCCGAGCCCCCCGGGGGCCCAACCGAGGCGACGTTGCATTTCGGCAACTGAGAGTGCTGTGGCTCAATGTGGCCGTATCTGGGGGGCCGGGGTCTCCCGAGCGAGTCCATCGGCGTACCGATCGGGTTGGGGACCCCTCTTGATCAACCCGGTTGGTACGCCGAATTCGCCATGTACCCTAATAGGTTGATCAAGAGGGTTTCAGCATGCGGCCCAACCAGATCGGTAGCGGATTGTCTGTGCCTAGGTCGAACGGCTCGGCGCTGAGCCTTCAGCGGGGTCCCGGGGCGTAGATGGCTCCGGCTGTCCCAGCTGCGAGGTCATCCACGTCGACGATCTGCTTGCCGAGAGGTGCGAGCGCGATCGGGATCATCTGGAACGATCCGATGCCCCAGGGGATGCCGATGATGGTGATGCACAGCAGCACGCCTGTCACCGCGTGGGCGATGGCTATCCACACTCCGGCGAAGATGAACCACAACACGTTGGCGATGCAGGTGCCAGGGATCTTGTCCTCTTTCGGGATCACCGCCCGTCCGAAGGGCCACAAGGCGTAGTTCGCCATTCGAAAGGCTCCGATGCCCCACGGGATCGTGATGATGAAGATGAACATGATCAAGCCTGTGACGGCGTAGGCCAACGCCAGCCAGATGCCGGCGAGGAGCAACCAGAGGATGTTGCCGATTGTGCGCATGAGTACATCATGTCCGCATCGCTGCCGGGATCGCCAGGTACGTCGGCGCCGCCCGGTTCGACTGCCGTGAACCCGTCAACCGCGCAGCACTCAAGTTGGGGCTTGGGCAACGCCGGGCCCCGGCGTGGGGATCGCTACTTCTTCACCGACTCCAGCAGCATGATCGCCACGTCCTTGACCTGAACCTGCTCGCCGGCAGCACCCTCGGACTGACGTGCCGTCACGCCATCACTGATCATGACGTTGCAGAACGGGCAGCCGACCGCGACCGTGGTGGCACCGGTTCCCAGTGCTTCGTCGGTGCGGTTCATGTTCACGCGGGTTCCCAGCGTCTCTTCCATCCACATCCGGGCTCCACCGGCGCCGCAGCAGAAGGATCGCTCGGCGTGGCGCTCCATCTCGACCAGAGTCACCCCGGGCACACCCGCAACCAGCTCACGCGGCGGCACGTAGATCTTGTTGTGCCGACCGAGGTAGCACGGGTCGTGGTAGGTGACCTTCTCGTCCACGTGCGTCACAGGAGTCAAGCGCCCGTTGTCCACGAGGTTGGCGAGCAACTGAGTGTGGTGCACGACCTCGTACTCGCCGCCGACCTGCGGGTACTCCCGGCCGATGGTGTTGAGGCAGTGCGGGCAGGTCACGACGATCTTGCGCGCCTTGATCTCGTTGAGCATTTCGACGTTCTGCATGGCCTGCATCTGGAACAGGAACTCGTTGCCGGCTCGGCGCACCGGGTCGCCGGTGCATGTCTCACCCTCGCCGAGGACCATGTACTTCACACCGGCCTCGTTGAGCAGTTCGGCGACGGCCTTCGTCGTGGCCTTCGCGCGATCCTCGTAAGCACCCGCGCAGCCGACCCAGAATAGGTACTCGACATCGGCGGGAATCTCCTCCTCGCCTTCGGCTCCGAAGACCGGGACCTCGAAGTCCACCTCAGTGATCCAGGCGTTGCGCAGGGAGGCGTTCATGCCCCACGGGTTGCCCTTCTGCTCCACGTTCTTGAACAGGCCGCCCAATTCGGCGGGGAACTCCGACTCGATCATGACCTGGTTGCGACGCATGTCCACGAAGTGGTCGATGTGCTCGATGTCCACCGGGCACTGCTCGACGCAGGCGCCACACGTGGTGCAGCTCCACAACGCGTCGGCGTCGATGACCGGGCCCTCGTGGCTGCGGTGGCCGGCGGCGTCGTAGCCGTCGGTCTCGCGGTGTTCGTCGAAGTCACGCTCCCCGACCAGCGGACGCTGAATCTCGGCGGCGACCTTCTCCCCGACCTTGGCCAGGACCTCCTCGTTGCGCTCGCCCATCTCGTCGGGCTTGCCCGCGCCGGCCGTGGCCAGCAGGTAGGGGGCTGAGGCGAACATGTGGTCGCGCAGGTCCATGATCATGAGCTTGGGGCTCAAGGGCTTACCGGTGTTCCACGCCGGGCACTGGCTCTGGCATCGCCCGCACTCGGTGCAGGTGGCCATGTCGAGCATTCCCTTCCACGTGAAGTCGTCGATGCGCCCACGGCCGAATGTCGCGTCGTCGGCCGGGTCCTCGAAGTCGATCTTCTCGGTGCCGGAGTACATGGGCAGCAGCGGTCCGAGGCCGTCCGGCTGCCGCTTGGCGCCCACGTTGATCGGGGCCAGGAAGATGTGCAGGTGCTTGCTGTAGAGCACGAGCACCAGGAAGCCGAACACGATCGCGAGGTTCAGCAGCAGGAAGAGGGTCTCGATCCACTCGTTGGCGACCAGGCCCAGCGGGTAGAGCAGGCCAGCGAGCCATTCCGTGGCGAAGGCGCCACCGGAGGCGTGGAACGGGAATGCCTGGACGTACTCACCTTCGGCGAGGGTGTACTCAGCCACGTTGTACTGCGCGGCGCGGGAGACCCACAAGGTCCAGATCACGTTGAAGATCATGAATAGGACCAGCCAGGCGGCACCGGTGTGGGAGCCGAAGAAGCGCGAGTAGCGGCCCTGCTTCGCGGGCTGGGTGCGCAGTCGGATGATGGCGAAGATCGCCAGGCCCACGAGGACCAGGACGATGAAGACGTCCTCGATGAAGCCGATGACCGCCCAGCGCCCGATGAACGGGATCGCGAAGTCCTTGGCGATGAACACCGCGCCCAGGGTCTCGATGATGGTCAGCGTCAAGATGATGAAGCCCCACATGGCGAACACGTGCGCCACGCCGGGGACGGACCACTGCAGCAACTTCCGCTGCCCGAGCACCTCAGTCGCCTGGGACTCCAGGGCGGCCGGTCGGCTCTCCGGGCGGTCGACCGTGGCCTGACCGGAAGTGATCAGTTTGAACAGCGTCCACGCCCGCTTGCCTGCGATGGCGATGACGGCGACAACAAGCAGCAATCCGATGATGAGCCGGATAGTCGTGTGATCCATACAGACCTCCCAGCCTCATACTACTGGCGAGTAACTTGCCCGTCTGGCCGGGTCGTTACCTGCCGGCGGTTGCGCTGACGGGCTCGCTTTCGACCAGGCGCCGACCCCAGGATTCGGGGATGGTGAGCCCGGGGCGCCGGGTCGTCCAGGCAGGGGCGACGAAGAGCGGCTTCAGGGCTTCCACCCGGTGGGCGGACAGTGCCAGCGCCGCGACAGCGGCGGTGATGAGGAAGGGGAAGAGGAACTGCACGGCCACATTGCCCACGAACGCTGCGGGCAGGAAAGAGCCGACCACGAACAGCACCGGCCACTGCATCACATAGACAGCCAAGGTGCGGGCCCCCACGTAGGTCGCCCAGGCCGGCGCTGCGTTGCGGGTGAGTTGAACCGCCAGGCTGATGCCGAATGCCACCCACACGACGCTCAGCAGGAAGTACGACTGCCCGACGGCCGAGGCCATGTTCATCCAGAGCACGCTTGTGAGCACCGACAGTGCACCGAGCGCGATCGTGTGCGCGATGGTGGCCTTCTGTGCAACCGTCGCGAGGATCTCCTTGAAGTAGGCGCCGGCGAGGAAGAACGCGATGTTGAGAGTCATGGACGTGAACAAGGTCCCGGGGATGAGCGCACCGAACATCTGGTCGACCAAGGGCCGTAGCAGATTCGGCACGATCGCGACGGCGACCACCAGCCAGGCCGGCTGGTTGCGCAGTAGTCGGGCGACGACGAAGAACAGCGCCATCGCGTAGAGGTACCAGTAGCCGCTCTTGGCGAAGAGGATGGCTGTGAATGGCTCCTCGAGGCTGGCCCCCAGGAGCACGGTGAATCCTAGGAACAGCAGGATCCAGGTGACGTAGAGGTAGAGCATCCCGGTCGTCCGGTTCAACGTCTTGGCCCACGGTCTGTGCACGGCCGAGGAGGCCAGCATCCCGGAGACCAGGAAGAAGATAGGCATCCGCAGCGGCTCGACCAGCTGGTTGAACCACATCAGCGCAGACATGGCCCAGCTCGGTCCCCCGAGGTCCACGATCGTGTTCGTCGCGTGCATGAAGACGACCAGCAGCACCGACGTGGCCTTGACCAGGTCGATCCACTCGATACGGTTCTTCATACCTTTTGGATGCCCCCAGCGGACATCTGGAAACGTGATTTCACACACATTCTTTGAGGCCGAGATCGCCGACCAGTACCCGATCCGCCGGGCCTGAGCCCTACGCTGTGCTCCATGGCGAAACGCGACAGGCAACCGACACTGAAGAACAAGGTCTACGAGGCCGAGTTGTTCCGCCTGCAGGCAGAGATGGTGAAGCTGCAGGAGTGGATCAAATCAACCGGGACCCGCTTAGTCGTGATCTTCGAGGGCAGGGACGCCGCTGGCAAGGGCGGGTCGATCAAGCGCATGACGGCCTACCTGAACCCACGTACCGCGCGCATCGTCGCGCTTCCCGCCCCGACCGAGCGCGAGAAGACCCAGTGGTACTTCCAGCGCTACGTGCCGCACCTGCCCGCCGCGGGAGAGATCGCGATGTTCGACCGCTCCTGGTACAACCGCTCGGGTGTCGAGCGCGTCATGGGGTTCTGCACGCTGGAGGAGTACCGCCGCTTCCTACATCAGGCGCCGATCTTCGAACGATTGCTGGTGGAGGACGGGATCGTCTTGCGCAAGTACTGGTTCAGCGTCAGTGACGAGGAGCAGCAGCGCCGGTTCGAGTCCCGGCTGAAGGACCCGATGCGTCGCTGGAAACTGAGTCCCATGGACCTCGAGTCGATCACACGGTGGGAGGAGTACTCCCGGGCCAAGGACGAGATGATGGTTCACACCGACATCCCAGAGGCGCCCTGGTTCGTCGTCGAGAGCGACAACAAGAAGGCCGCACGTCTGAACGTGATCAACCACCTCCTTTCTTCGATGCCTTATGAGGACGTCACCGTGGCTCCTCTGAGCCTCCCGGACCGACCCGCGTCGCGCGGGTACATGCGTCCGCCGAAGGACACCCAGACCCACGTCCCCGACTTCGCCTCCAAACTGCTTAGTTAGTCTTTGGCGTGTGAAGCACCCGGTCCATGAACTGCGCTGGGTGCGCGCCTGTGCGCTTGGTCTGAGCTCAACCGGCCTCGCAATTGCCGGCCATGGCCTCGGTGGTGGTCACATCGAGCCTGCCCTGATGCTCCTGCTGCTCGCGACTTCGGTACTGGCGGCGTACGGCTGGTCGAGTGCTGAGCGATCCCTGCTGCCGATCATCGCCTGGGTGTTGGCGGTTCAGGTCCTCGTGCACATGGTCTTCGCAGCGGGCCACGCACATCAACAGAGCACGGCAATGCTGGGCGCGCATGCCCTTTCTGCCCTACTGCTCGCCGCCTTCCTGCGATTCGGTGAAGCGCGCGTGTTCGCGGCCGCCCGGCGAAGGTACCTGCGCTGGGTCATCGCCGTTCGGACCGCCCTGGTCGGCCTGTCACCGGTCCCTATGCGTTCCAACTCGTGGGCGGTCGCGACGGCCCACGTACTCACCGGGGTTACCCACAGGGCACACGCTCAGCGTGGCCCACCTGTCGTGGCCTGCTGATAGCCCGGTACTCGTAACCCTTTCCACCCCTTAGTAGGAGTTCGCAATGCTTGCCCCCATCAGGGGCGGCTGGGTCCTTCTGGTTGCCGTCGCCCTCGCGCTGGTGCCAGTTCTGCCCGCCGCCGCCCACACCGATCTGATCTCGACCAACCCGGATGCGGGCTCCAGTCTGGACAGCCCTCCAGAGCAGTTGCTCATGCGTTTCGCGGAGGACATCCTCGACGGCGGTGCCCGGGTCGTGGCCCGCGACGAGAGCGGTGCCGACGTTGCCCTCGGCACGCCGAGAGTCGATGGTGCAGTTCTTTCCGCGCAATGGCCGGCCACTGCCGACTCAGGTCGCTACACAGTGGCGTGGCGAGCTGTGGGCGACGACGGCCACCCGCTGGAGGGCCAGTTCGCCTTCCAAATCCGTACGGCTGAGCAGCCAGCCGCTCAACCTTCGCCCGTCGCAGCCGAAGAGGTGGTTGCAGATGAGCCCCAGCAGGGCGTGAACCTGCTCCTCCCGGCGCTGCTCGTGGTCGTAGTGGGGGCGGTCGGTTTCTTCGTGTGGAGATCGCGTGCCGACTAGTACCAGTACCCGCCCAGCCCGGCCGGGACTGACCCGCTGGGTCGTGCCCGTGGCGCTCGTGGCTGTGTTCGGGCTGGTCGTCGGGCTGGTGGTCGGCGGAGGCGCTTCGCAAGCGGCCGCTGAGCAGATCGCGGGGCCAGGTCCGCTAGTGGCGTGGGGGTTGCCGCTGGTGCGCTTGGTGTCCACGGTGTGCAGCGTCTTGGTCGTCGGGTTGCTCGGCTACGCCGCGGTGCTCGGACCGCAGGGGCGCAAAGGCGTGCTGTCCCAAGTGGGCCGGGCCGACGTCGTGCGGGCCGGTGCTGTGGCGGTCGTCTGGGCGGTGTTCAGTTTCGCAACCGCCCTGTGGACGCTGGCGTGGGCGCTGGGGCTGCCCATTTCCAAGACCTTGACCCCGGCTGTGATCTCCACCTATGCCTGGTCGGTGGACTCGGTCCGGGCGTTCATCATCGTGGCCATGCTCGCCATCGCCATCGCCGTCGGTTGCTTCTTCACCACCAGCGTCACGTCCGCGGCGGCCTGGATGGTGACCGGCCTCATCGGTGTCGCGCTTCCGGCACTGACCGGGCACGCGTCCAGCCTCGGTTCACACGGCGTGGCCATGACCTCCGACGTGGTGCATGCGGTGTCAGTGTCGGTGTGGGTCGGAGGCCTGCTGGTCATCCTCTTCCACGGCCTTCGCAACGACCCAGCCACGATGCGTTCGCTTCCCGTGTTCCGGACAGTGGCTACCTGGGCAGTGGTCCTGCTGGCAATTTCGGGGCTGGGTGCGGCCTTCGCCCGCATGAACTCGGTCTCGGAGTTGCTCACGACCAACTTCGGCCTGCTGATCTTGCTCAAGATCCTGCTGCTGGCCTGCCTGTTGATCACCGCCCGGGTGTTGCAGACACAGGTGGTGGGTGCAGGTCTTGAGCAGCGGCCGACGCTGGTCCGTTTCGCCAGCATCGAGGCCGTGCTGATGGCTGCTGCTGGCGGCATCGGGGTCGCGTTGACCCAGACGGCCTACCCGCGCGTCGAGATCCAGTACCCGACCAATGCCGAGACGCTCCTCGGGCAGGCGTTCCCGCCGCCGCCCACGGCTGCGGACATCGTTTTCGGCTGGCGGTTGGAGCCCCTGTTCCTGGGCCTGGCCATCCTCGGTGTCGGGCTCTACGTCGCGGGGGTGATCCGCCTGCGAAGGCGCGGTGATCGCTGGCCGGTCTTGCGCACCGTGTCGTGGATCACCGGTTGGATCATGGTCGTCTGGGCGACGAATGCGGGAGTAGCCACGTACGCGATGGTCTCGATGACCTGGCACATGGTCTCCCACATGGTGATGTCGATGGTGGCTCCCATCATGTTGGCGATGTCGGCGCCCCTGACGCTGGCCCTGCGTGCTCTGCCGTCAACCACAGGGGAACGACGGGGACCACGGGAGTGGATCGTCTGGGGGATGCACACCCCGCTTGCCAAGTTCCTGACCCACCCGCTGTACGTGCTCTTCGTCTTCACTGTCGGGCTGTACGGGCTGTACTACACGCCTCTGTTCGCCTGGCTGATGTCCAGTCACGTGGGGCACCTCGCGATGCAGATCCACTTCCTGGCCTCGGGATACCTGTTCGCCTGGGTGGTCATCCAAACCGATCCCCTGCCACGGTCCCTGCCACCCTGGGGCAGGCTGCTGCTGGCGACGATCGCCATGATCCTGCATTCGTTCTTCGCCGTCCCGATCATGATGAGCGACACGGCATTCGGTTCTGCCTGGTACTCCCAGGTACAGCCCCCGTGGCTGACCGATCTTGTGGCGGACTCCCAAACCGCTGGTGGGATCGCGTGGGGGATCGCAGAGGTCCCCACCTTCCTGCTGATCATCGCTGTTGCCGTTCAGTGGGCGCGCTCGGACAGCCGTGAGGCGGCTCGTCATGACCGGCGGGCAGAACGCGACGGCGATGCCGAGCTTGCGGCCTACAACGAGAACCTGCGTCGGCTGTCCGAAAGACGCCAGCGATGAAAGGGGTTGCCTGCCTGCTTGCACCGGCGATCACGCAGTCGCTTTCAGCCGCCCCGGACGTCGTCAATATTGCCGAGTGGATTCGCGCAGGTTAGCCCGCGCTTCGCCCGTTTCCATGGTGGGCAGTCGGGCGGTTTCGTGCCAGGCAGGGTCTTCGGGGCCGCAGTGTTTTGGATCGGCGATACGTGCAGCCCGGTGGCTACGCTGATTATGTGGCCATCCTGGACAGAGGCCGATTAGGCACGCCTTGGATCGGGAGGTCGGCGGATGACTGCCGATGAGAGCACCTCCCGATCAGGTCATCTGCGTCTGGATGTCTTCGATCAGCTGTCGGAAGCCGAAGGTGTGGACGCCTTCCTCGACGCTCTGAGAACCGTGCTCACACAACTCTTCGCTCCGCCGCGAATGGAACTGGTGACCGCGGCCGATCCCGATGTCAGCACTGGCGCGCTGGCGGACTTGGCTCGCAGGGCCCTTGACGGCGACGAGCCGATCGAGTCCGGCCCGGACGTGGCCCTGCCCTGCTCGGATGGTCACCGAGCGCAATTGGCGATTGCCCTGGAGTACGGCCCGGGCGCGAAACCCTTGGCGGTTCTGCAGGAACTCGCCCATGTGGCCGGACGACTGCTTCCACGTATCCGCACGAGAGTCACGTTGACCAGCGGTCGTACTCAGCGGGCGCAGGCCGTTCGGGAACTGCAGAACCTCGGGCGCCAGGCGATCACCGACGGTGCGCATTTGGCGCTGACCGTCGTCGACTCCGCAGCCGCGTCCCAGGCCGGTGGGCCGCAGGATCCGGAGGAACGAGCTCGCGTCCTCAAGAAGGTGCGCCAAGTCGTAGGCGAACGCGACCGCGTATGGGAGTGGTCGACCGACCGTGTGCTCGTGGCCCAGGTCGTGCACGACCCGCGTTCACCACTGCCGGTCGAGCAGCTGAGTGCCGCCGTGCAGGCCGGGCTTCGGTCGGAGGGCCGCTGCCAGGGTGTCATCGATCTGTGGACCATCACCAGCGGTCCCGGGTTGTTCGATGCCGAGGGCATGATCGAGCAGGCATTCCGTGGGCTGTCCGGGCTGGCCCGGATGCGCAGCGCCGGACGGCACTTGCTGGCCGGGAACGACCCAGAACAGTCGCTCGCGCTGGCTTCCGACGATCCCCGGATGACCCTCATCGTCCTGGACGCCAAGGGTGCGATCAGGGGAATCAACTCGGTGGCCGCCGCGACGGTGGAGGGAACGCCCGACGACTTCGTTGACAAGAGCATCGACTCTCCCGAGTGGACCTACTACCACCCGGACGGGGCGGTGATGCGCGGGGACGAACTACCGGGCACGATTGCGATCGCCACCGGAGTCTGCGTGCAGGACTCCCTGCTCGGGGTGAGACTCGGCCGGGGACCGATGCATTGGGTGTTGGTCACAGCGGCTGCGGTGGGAGACGCACAAGGGCAGGTCATCGGGTCGGTGGTCTCCTACCACGACCTCACCGAGCGCGGTGTGGCCGACGAGGGGCTTTCGACGCGGCTGCGGGGCGCACTGGATCTGATCCGCGACCCGATGGTCTTCCTGCAAGCGCAGCGCGACGAGACGGGCCGTGCCATGGACTTCGTCGTGACCGCAGTCAACAACGCCGCGCTCAATATCTTGCGCAAGGCGGAGGCGGACGTGCTGGGGCACACCGAGTCGTCGATCTACCCGGGAAAGGACCGACTGGGCTTGGTCATGGACTACGCGCAGGTGATCGCCTCCGGCATGGGCACCCGACGTGTGATCTCCATGCCGGCGGGCCCTTTGCATGGCGCCCATGAGGTCACCGTCGAGCCGAGTGGCGACGACGGTGTGGTCGTGGTGGTCCACAACATGGCTGCCTCAGCACGGCCCAAATCGGCCAACAGGTTCGACCCGCTCACGGGTCTGGCATCCCGTGACGCATTGTTGGCCCAACTGGATGAACTCGCTGGCCGCGAGGATGTGGCGCTCTACGTGATCGACATCGACGACTTCAAATCCGTGCATGAGAGTCTCGGCCGCGAGCGCAGTGACGCCTATCTCGTGGAAGTCGCACGACTGCTCGAGGACTCCGTTGACGAAGCGACGCTGGTGGCGCGCATGGGGGCCGACGAGTACGCCGTTCTGAGCGCCCATGAGGACGACCCTCAAATGGTCGCCCAGGAGGCGGAGCGACTTCGGGTGCGGTTGAAGGAGGGTGTCGCTGTCGGCGAGGGGGTCCTCACTGCCGCGAGTGCCATCGGGGCGGCGTGGAGTGGCGCGGGGATCTCCGTGCAGGATCTGCTGCCCATCGCCGACGCGGCAATGTTCGAGTCGAAGGCCGCGGGCGGGGACTGCGTGTCGTTCGGGCGGGCACAACGGCCCCCCGTCGCGTTGCGAACCGTGCAGATCGAGACGGACTTGCGCGCGGCCGTAGCGCAGCAGCAGTTCATTTTGCGCTACCAGCCTGTGGTGAGTCTGCAGTCCGGTGACATCCACGACGTCGAGGCATTGATCCGCTGGCAGCACCCAATACGTGGCCTGGTGCCGCCAAACGATTTCATCCCTGTGGCAGAGCGACGGCACCTGATCAGCGCCATCGGCATGTGGGTCATCGGGGAGGCCTGTCAGCAGGTAGGTCGCTGGCGCGACGACCTCGGATTCTCCCCGCGTGTGAGTGTGAACGTCTCCACGAGTCAGTTCGTGCGAGACGACCTCGCCACAGGTGTTGCTGAGCGCGCGGCCCTGGCGGGAATCGATGTGGGAGAGATCCAACTGGAAATCACTGAGAGCCAGTTGCTCAGCGCCGACGATGCCACCTTGGCCCGACTGCGGGCGTGCCTGGCTGCGGGCAGCGAGGTGGCGATCGACGACTTCGGCACCGGGCACGCAGGCTTCGACTACCTGCGCCGGATCCCTGCCTCAACCTTGAAGATCGACAAGACCTTCATCGACGGACTGGGGATGGACCCGACCGACACAGCCATCGTCGCTGGAGTCATCACGGTCGGCCACGGTTTGAACCTTCGGGTGGTGGCCGAAGGCGTGGAGACCACGGTCCAGGCCGAACTGCTTCGCGAACTCGGTTGCGACGCTGCGCAGGGCTGGTTGTTCAGCCCGGCGCTGCACCCCGACGACCTGGCTGTTCTGCTGCGTGATCAGCTACGTCGCTAGCGCGACGAGGGTACCCATGGCAGGCTCTGAGCGTGCGCTACGCCGTCTTGGTACTGATGCTGGTGCTGGCGGGATGTGCGACGCCGAACGACGACCCAGCCAGCCCGGCCCCTTCGCCCACCACGAGCCCCGAGTCCAAACGCACCCAGACGTTCACGGCCACCTTCGATTTGAAAAGCCAGCAGCTCCACGCCGTGGGGCCGCAGTTGGAGAAGTCCTACGGTTGGTCGCTGTACACCGACAAGATCGACTTCTTGGATCAATCCTTCTCCGCGCAGTTGCAGGTGGCCAGCGACTTCACACGTGGCAGCGGCACACTGGAGGGCTTCCTGACCCTGGAGTCGCGCAAGGGCGACATCGGCCTGCGGATCACCGGGGTCTCGTCGCCGGTCTCGGGAGATGAGCAGGAGTCCTTCACGGGCGAGACCGAGGTGATCGGTGGTACGGAGGATTTCGAAACGCTGGCCGGTAGGGGAACATTCGCCGGCAAGCGCGACAATGGACGTGAGTCTGTGGTGACAGTGCAAGTGAGTCTCGAACTCATCAACGTGAAGTAGGTGGCCATGCAGGACGATGCAGACCCCCGACCCATCCGTGGCGGGGCGTTCGACTACAGGGGTGCGGCGGTTCCCGAATACGCCCCTGAACTCGATCACGAACCCGACCCGGGTGAGGTGGTGTGGGCGTGGGTGCCGTTCGAGGAGGATCTCACTCAGGGCAAGGACCGGCCGCTGGCGATCGTCGGACGAGCGCTGGACAAGCCGGGTGACTTGGTGTGCTTCCTCTTGTCCAGCAAGGATCGTAGCGACGAAGAAGGTTGGCTGCTGATCGGTTCAGGAGAGTGGGATTCTGAGCACCGGCCGTCCTGGGTCAATGTGAACAGGCCACTGGCGGTCGCTCCGCAATCTGTCCGCCGTGAAGGTGGGGAACTGTCCCGCGAGCAGTTCGAATCAGTGGTGGCAGCCGCGCGCGAGAAGTTCCCAGGACACCGCTGAGGTCACAGGATCGACCAAGCCTGTGTGAGCACCTCGCGCAGAATTGATTCGATCTGCGCAAAGTGGCTCTGATCGCAAATGAGCGGCGGCGCCAGTTGGATGACGGGGTCTCCCCGGTCATCGGCCCGGCAGTACAGCCCAGCGTCGAACAGCGCCTTCGAGAGGAATCCGCGCAGGAGGCGCTCGGACTCTTCGTCGGTGAAGGTCTCCTTGGTGACCTTGTCCTTGACCAACTCGATGCCGTAGAAGTAGCCGGCGCCGCGGACGTCGCCGACCAGGGGTAGTTCCTTCAAACCCTCGAGGGTGGCCCGGAACGCGGATTCGTTGTCGCGCACGTGCTGCATGAGTCCTTCGGACTCCATGACGTCCAGATTGGCCAGGGCCACGGCAGCGCCGACGGGGTGCCCGCCCCAGGTGTAACCGTGCAGGAAGATGTTCGAGCCCTCGGCGAACGGTTCGAAGAGTCGGTCGTGGACGATCATCGCGCCCATGGGCACGTAACCGGAAGTCATGCCCTTGGCGCACGTGATGATGTCGGGTTGCACCCCGAAACGGTTCATCGCGAAGTAGTCGCCGATCCGGCCGAAGGAGGTGATGGTCTCGTCGGCAACGAGCAGCACGTCGTAACGGTCGCAGATCTCACGGACCCGCTGGAGGTATCCAGGCGGCGGCGGGAAGCAACCACCGGAGTTCTGAACCGGTTCGATGAACACCGCGGCCACGGTTTCGGCGCCCTCTAGTTCGATCGCGGTGGCGATCTGGTCGGCCGCCCACCGCCCGAACGCGACCTCGTCATCGGCGTGCTCAGTGGCGCGGTAGAAGTTGGTGTTGGGCACCTTGTGCGCTCCGGGCACGAGCGGTTCGAAGGGCGCTTTGGCTCCGGGGATGCCGGTGATGCTCAGGGCGCCGTGCGGCGTGCCGTGGTAGGCGACCGCCCGGCTGATGACCTTGTACTTGTTCGGCTTGCCGGTGATATGGAAGTACTGCTTGGCGAGCTTCCATGCGGACTCGACGGCCTCGCCGCCGCCGGAGGTGAAGAACACCCGGTTGAGATCAGGTGGTGCCAGGTGCGCCAGACGCTCGGCGAGTTCGATGGCCTTCGGGTTCGCGTACGACCAAATGGGGAAGTGCCCCAACGTGCGTGCCTGCTCGGCGGCCGCCCGGGCCAGTTCTTCGCGACCGTGGCCGATCATCACCGTGAACAGACCCGCGAGGCCGTCGAGGTATTTGCGGCCTTGGTCGTCCCAGATGTAGGCGCCCTGCCCCCGGACGATGACCGGTACGTGTTCTTGCGGGCCGTAGACCGAGTGACGTGTGAAGTGCATCCAGAGGTGCCTGCGGGCCACCTCGGCCAGCGGGTCAGGTCCGCTCTCGGTGACGAATTGCGGTGTGCTGGTCACTTCGCGCCCCAGTGGTAGGTCTGCTTGTGGATCTTGAAGTACATGTAGGTCTGCGCGTGCCGGACACCCTCGATCGCGCGGACCCGGTTGAGCAGTTCGAACAGGTGCTCGTCGTTGCTGGCGAACACCTCGGCCAGCAGGTCGATGCCGCCGGCCGTCGAAACCAAGTAGTCGACCTCATCGATGTCCGCGATCAGTGAGGCGGCGGCCTGGACGTCACCGTCCACGTTGATCGCGATCATTGCGGCGCGCGGGTATCCCATCTGAAGCTGATCGGTCACCGCCACGATCTGGATCACCTCGGTGTCCAGAAGCCGCCGGACGCGTTGGCGCACGGCCGCCTCGGACAGACCCACCTCCTTGGCGATGTCCGCGTAAGCCCGGCGACCGTCCAGTTGGAGCAGCCGGATGATTGCACGGTTGGTGTTGTCCAATGCGATGTCGCTCACCATGCGATTCTGACCTATCGGCCCTCATCGGGCAATGCTTTTCGTACTTC
Source organism: uncultured Actinomycetota bacterium (assembly GCA_963818505.1). Classification (GTDB taxonomy): domain Bacteria; phylum Actinomycetota; class Actinomycetes; order S36-B12; family UBA10799; genus JADKAV01. The sequence continues at coordinate 442,596 of CAWFSJ010000005.1, read as the reverse complement.
CAGCCCACCTATTCCGCTGAATCCGCAGCAGTCTGACTTCGACGAGCAGACAGAACGACGTTGAGTGGCTAGCCTGGTTGCCAACTTGATGGGAGAAACAATGCGCGAAGTCAGCAACGTCGTGAACGGTGTCGTGTCGGTGGGACAGGGCGAGGCAATCGACTTGGTCAACCCGACGACCGGTGAGATCTTCGGTGCGGCGCCGGTGTCGTCGCAAGCCGACGTGGACGCGGCCGTATCAGCTGCCCGCGAAGGCTACCTGAAGTGGCGCGAGACCACCCCCTCGGTGCGTCAGAAGGCGATGCTCGCTATCGCGGACCTCGTCGAGGCCAACGCCGATGAGCTGGTGGCCCTGGAGTCTGAGAACACCGGCAAGCCCATCCCGGTCACCATGGCTGAGGAGATCCCACCACTGCTGGACCAGCTGCGCTTCTTCGCCGGTGCGGCCCGCGTGCTCGAAGGCCGGGCGGCTGGTGAGTATATGGAGGGGTTCACTTCGATGATTCGCCGCGAACCCGTGGGCGTCATCGCGCAGGTCACCCCGTGGAACTACCCGTTGATGATGGGTGTCTGGAAGTTCGCCCCAGCCATCGCTGCCGGTAACGCGGTCGTCCTCAAGCCCTCAGACACCACCCCGGTCTCCACGGCACGGCTGGCGCAGATGGTCGCCGAAGCCGAAATCCTGCCGCCCGGTGTGTTCAACGTGATCACCGGTGACCGCGACACCGGCCGGGCTCTGGTGGCCCACCCCGGTGTCGACATGGCCGCGATCACAGGCTCGGTGCGCGCCGGCATGCAGGTGGCCGAAGAAGCATCGAAGATGGTCAAGCGTGTACACCTCGAGCTGGGCGGCAAGGCACCGGTCGTGGTGTTCGACGACGCGGACCCGGAGAAGGCCGCGGAGTGGCTTGTCGTGGCGGGGTACTTCAACGCCGGGCAGGACTGCACAGCTGCCACACGTGTGCTGGCGCAGGCCGGAGTGCACGATGCCTTCGTCGCGGCCCTGGCCGAGCAAGCCAAGAACACCTCCACCACCTTCGCCAACGGCCCGACCGACGAGGACGCGCTGGTCCCGCCGCTGAACAACCAGGCGCAGTTCGAGAAGGTGCTCGGATTCCTGGAGCGCAAACCGTCGCATGCGAACATCGCCGCCGGGGGCTCGCGTCAGGGTGACCGGGGCTACTTCCTGGAGCCGACCGTGGTGGTCGACATGCAACAGGACGACGAGATGATCCAGAACGAGATCTTCGGCCCGTCATGACAGTGCAGAGGTTCGACGACGAGGCCAAGGCCATCGAGTGGGCCAACGGTGTGGAGTACGGTCTGGCGAGTTCGGTGTGGACTGAGAACCACGGCCGGGCGATGCGCATGGCCAAGGCCCTCGACTTCGGCACCGTGTGGATCAACACCCACATCCCGCTCGTGGCCGAGATGCCCCACGGCGGGTACAAGAAGCTCCGGCTACGGCAAGGACCTGTCGATGTACGGGTTCGAGGACTACACCCGCATCAAGCACGTCATGAGCTCCATCGAGGAGTAGGGGTTCTGCGCGAAGGGCCGCTCGGTGGGACTGGGCGGCCCTTCACGCTGCGCGGCAGGTGTCGATTCCAACGTCAAGCTGGGCGGACACCATGCTCATCCAGGTCGTTCGCCAGTAGCAGGACGACCGGTGCCGCGTACGCAGGAGCGGTCGCCCTTGAAGGGGTGACGGAAACTGGTCTCTTCGGATCCGTTCTGCCCGGGTCCGCAATGCCGCCAACGTGGGTGCTCTAGCGTTCGACCGGTTACGCGAGGGACGTGCGCACCCGGCGTGCCCTGCATGGACCAGCGCCAGAGTCGGCCAGTTGGCCGCTGGATGAGCGACGCCCCGGCGACTCGTCGCCTACTCGTCCGGCACCAGCACCGGGGTGTCGTGGTGCAGCGTCTCGCCGCGGAAGAACGGCGGGGCGCCTGAGCTGCCACAGGAACATGAACAGCACCCCGATCAGCAGCGACCCGATCCCCATCACGAACACCCCGCCGACGCCGAACAGCGTCGTGTAGCCGTAGTCGGGGTCGAGCATGTCGACCGCGCTCTTGACGAACACCGCCGTCAGGATCGAGACCGCCGACCAGCGGGAACAGGAACAGCACGAAGAAGTCCCGCACGCTCAGTAACGCGTCCTTGCGGAAGTACCAGGCCGCGGCGAACGCCGTGATCCCGTAGTAGAAGGCGATGGCCAGGCCGATCGACAGGATCGTGTCCTGCAGGATGTTGTCGCTGATGAGTTTGAAGCCCGACGTAGAACGCGCTACCGACGACACCCATCATCAGCGTCGAGAACGACGGCGACCTGGAACCGGTTGCACCGTCGCGAACGCGGCGCGGCAGGGCCTTGTACACGCGCCATCGCCAGCGTGCCGCGCGCGGTCGGCATGATCGTGGTCTGCATCGACGCGGCCGCGCTGATCAGCACCAGCCGAGCAGCACAGGAGCGCCCCCAGTTGCCCAGCAGGGGTTCGGCGACCACCGCGAAGATGTCGTCGGCGTTCTTCGGCGCTGCCCAGACCTGTTCGACCCGTGCCGGCGTAGGCCACCATCGCGACCGTGAACAGCAGGTAGATACCGAGCAGCAGCACGGTGCTGATCAGCGCGGCGCGGCCGGGGGTCCTCTCGCGTGTCCTTGGTCTCCTCGTTGATCGCCAGCACCGTGTCCCAGCCCCAGTAGATGAAGATCGCCAGCAGGATCGCCCTGCACGAACGACTCGAAGTCGCCGATCGGCGAACGGGTTCGAGCCAGGTCTTCGGCCGGCTCCTGGCGCCTTCGCATCCCGGTGCCGTTGAACACGCGACCAGAGCCAGCGACGGCGACCACGACCAGCACCACGAACTGCACGGCCACCAGGAAGTACTGCATCTGGGCGCCGCCTTCGATGCCGCGGTAGTTGATCCACGTCATGACGTGCCACGAACAGCAGCGCGATGGCCATGACCAGCAGCTTGTTGTCCGCCAAGCGGCTCGGGATCGGCGCCGGTGATCTGCGCCTACAGCTGCACCGCGTAGATGCCGACGATGTCGGCGGCGTTGGCCACGAAGATGATCCCCGACGACGGCCAGCCCCCAGCCGCCGATCCAGCCGATGTGGGGGCCGAAGGCCTTGGTCGCCCAGGTGAACGTCGTGCCGCAGTCGGGGATCACCCGGTTCAGTTCGCGATAGGCCAGCGCGACCATCGCCATCGGGATGAAGGCCACCCACATCACCGCCAGCGCTGATTGCCCACCGCGATCGCCAGCCAACCGATCGTCGCGGCCAGCGAGAACGCCGGGGCGGTCGATGCCAGACCGATATGACCACTGAACTGGTCAGACCGACCGCGTCGGACTCAAGGCCCTTTTGCTTGTAGGTCGTCGATCTGCGGTTCGAACTCTTCATGCATGTCAGCAACCTACGATTTCGTGAGCGTATTGCGTCAAACGATACGGAAACCGTACCCTGATCAGGCGGCCCTTGGCCGCTCACCGTCAAGGAGATCAATGCGTATCCTCATCATCGGCGCCGGTGGTGTCGGTTCTTCCGCCGCGCTGATCGCCGCTCGCCGTGACTTCTACGAACACATCGTGATCGCTGACTACGACGCCGCTCGCGCGCGGGCTCTCGTCGACCGGATCGGCGATCCTCGCTTCAGTGCCATCGAGATCGATGCTTCCGACGCTCAAGCCGTCGCCCGGGCCTGCCGGCAAAACCAGATCACCCATGTGCTCAATGTCGTCGACCCGCGCTTCGTGATGAGCATCTTCGAGGGTGCGTTCCTGGCCGGCGCTGACTACCTGGACACGGCGATGAGCCTGTCCAGCAAACACCCCGAGAAGCCCTACGAGCTGACCGGTGTCAAACTCGGCGACGACCAGTTCGCTTTCGCCAAGGCCTGGGAGGACAACGACCGTCTGGCGCTGGTCGGGATCGGCGTCGAACCGGGGTTGGCCGACGTCTTCGCCCGCTACGCCGCCGACCACCTGTTCAGTGAGATCGACGAGCTCGGGGTTCGCGACGCCTCGGACATCGTCGTGCACGGCTACGAGTTCGCGCCCTCGTTCTCCATCTGGACCGTGATCGAGGAGTGCCTGAACCCGCCGGTGATCTGGGAGAAGGACAAGGGCTGGTACACAACCGAACCGTTCAGCGATGCTGAGGTCTTCGACTTCCCCGAGGGCATCGGGCCGGTCGAGTGCGTGAACGTGGAGCACGAAGAGGTGCTGCTCATGCCGCGCTGGGTGGACGCCAAACGGGTCACGTTCAAGTTCGGCCTCGGCGACGAGTTCATCGAGGTGCTCAAGACCCTGCGCAAACTCGGCCTGGACCGCACGGAGAAGGTCAAGGTCCACAACCACGAGGTCAGCCCCCGCGACGTCGTGGCCGCGGTACCTGCCCGACCCGCTGACCCTCGGGGACAACATGACGGGCAAGACCTGTGCCGGCCTGTACGTCACGGGTACCGGCAAGGACGGTCAGCCACGGGCCGTGTACCTGTACCACGTCAGCGACAACGAGTGGACGATGAAGGAGTACGGCGCCCAGGCCGTCGTATGGCAGACCGCGATGAACCCGGTGGTCGCCTTGGAGCTGCTGGCCACCGGTGCCTGGTCTGGGAAGGGCGTCCTTGGACCGGAGGCCCTGCCGAGCGAGCCGTTCCTTGATCTGCTCAAGGACGGCTACGGACAGGAATGGAAGATGGAAGAGCGGACACCGTCATGAGTGAAGCATTCGGCCCGGACCTCCCGCAGGAGCGCAAGGTCGTCACCGAGATCCCCGGCCCCAAGTCACAGGCCCTGGCCCAACGGCGCAAGGCCGCTGTATCCGCGGCGCTGGGCGCAGCCGTGCCCGTCTATGCCGATCGGGCCGGAGGCGGCGTGATCATCGACGTCGACGGCAACTCCTTCATCGACCTCGGCGCGGGTATCGCAGTGGTCAACGTCGGCAACAGCGCGCCGCAGGTCGTCGAGGACATCGCCGACCAGGCGCACAAACTCACGCACACCTGCTTCATGGTGTCCGGCTACGAGCCCTACATCGAGGTGTGCGAGCAGCTGAACGCGCTGACCCCTGGCGACCACGACAAGCACTCAGCCCTGTTCAACTCCGGGGCAGAGGCCGTGGAGAACGCCATCAAGGTGGCGCGGGCATACACCGGCCGGGACGCAGTCGTCGCTGTCGAGCACGCCTATCACGGCCGCACGAACCTGACCATGGGTTTGACGGCCAAGAACATGCCCTACAAGCACTCGTTCGGGCCGTTCGCATCCGAGGTCTACCGGGTTCCCGACGTCTTACCCGCTGCGCGACGAGCTCAAGGGCCAGGACGCTGCCGCCAGGACGATTTCGCGCATCGAAGCAGAGATCGGGGCCAGCAACCTCGCGGCGCTGATCATCGAGCCGATCCAGGGTGAGGGCGGTTTCATCGTCCCCGCGGCAGGTTTCCTAACCACCCTGTCGCAGTGGTGCACGGACAATGGCGTGGTGTTCATCGCCGACGAGATCCAGACCGGCTTCTGCCGCACCGGCGAATGGTTCGCGTGCGACCACGAGGGTGTGGTGCCGGACCTGATGACCACGGCGAAGGGGATCGCCGGCGGTATGCCCCTGGCCGCAGTCACCGGGCGCGCCGAGATGATGGACAGCGTTCACGTCGGGGGTCTGGGTGGGACGTACGGCGGGAACCCCGTCGCGTGTGCCGCAGCGATCGGGGCGATTGACACGATGCGAGAGCAAGATCTCGCAGCGCGGGCGCGCCAACTCGGCGAGGTCATGCGGGAGAAACTCGACGCACTCGCCGCCCAGTACGACGTGATCGCCGAAGTGCGCGGCCGCGGCGCGATGGTGGCCATCGAGTTCGCAGAACCCGGCACGCTCAAGCCGTTGCCCGAACTGCCCAAGGCGCTTGCGGCACGCTGCACACAGGCAGGCGTCATCATCCTGACCGCGGGCACCTACGGCAACGTCATCAGGCTGTTGCCGCCACTGGTGATCAGCGACGAACTGCTTGCTGAAGGTCTGGATGTCCTGGCCGAGGCGTTGGCTGCCGAGGTCGGCGCATGAGCGAGGTCATCCCGTTCTGGATCGCCGGCAAATCGCGTTCGAGCTCGGCGGTTCACGAGGTTCGAAGCCCATACGACGGCACCCTTGTGGGCCGTCACGCTGAACCCAGCGAGGAGGACGTGGAAGAGGCCGTACAAGCCGCCGTCGACGTGCAGCCCGAGGCGCTGGCCACCACTGCTGCACAGCGTGCCGATGCTCTCATGCACGTCTCGATGCAGATCACGGCCAGGGCCGATGAGATCGCCGATCTGATCACGGCTGAGAACGGCAAACCCCTGATGTGGGCTCGCTCGGAGACTCAGCGCGGGGCCTCGACCTTTCGCTGGGCGGCCGAAGAGGCCCGTCGCTGGTCCGGCGAGTTGCAGCGGTTGGACACTGACCCTTCAACAGCCGGCCGGGTGGCACTCATCCGCCGCTTCCCCAACGGACCGGTTCTGGGCATCGCGCCGTTCAACTTCCCGCTGAACCTTGTGGCGCACAAGGTCGCCCCGGCCTTGGCGGTGGGCGCGCCGATCCTCATCAAGCCGGCTCCGGCCACGCCGTTGACCGCGCTGCTGCTCGGCGAGTTGCTGGCGGAGACCGACCTGCCTGCCGGCATGTGGTCGGTGCTGCCGTTGGGCAATGAGCAGACCGCTGCACTGGTCGCCGACCCCAGGCTGCCGGTGGTCTCCTTCACCGGTTCCGAGACGGTCGGCTACCAGATCCAGGCGTCTCAGCCGACCAAACACGTGGTGCTCGAACTTGGGGGCAACGCAGCGGCCGTCGTGATGCCGGACTGGTCAAGTGACGCGGACCTGCAATGGGCGGCCAAACGTATCGCGACCTTCGGCAACTACCAGGCGGGCCAGTCCTGCATCTCGGTCCAGCGTGTTCTGGTCGACCGGTCACTTTACGAACGTTTTGTTCCGTTCCTCGTGGAGGAGATGGAGTCGCTGCCGACCGGGTCGCCGCTCGACGGGGACGTCGTGGTCGGACCGGTGATCAACGAAGCCGCCGCCGAGCGCATCGGGTCGTGGATCGACGACGCCGTGGCATCTGGCGCTGAGCTGCTGGCCGGAGGTAACCGGGAAGGCACAACCATCGCCCCGACTCTGCTTGCCAACGCGCCGGCGGAGGCTCGGGTCTCGTGTGAAGAGGTCTTCGGCCCGGTCATGACCATCGCCGCTGTCGACGGGGTGGACGGGGCGTTGGCCGCGGTCAACGACTCGCGCTTCGGCCTGCAGGCGGGGTTGTTCACACGTGACCTTCAGGTGGCCTTCCGCGCCCATCGGGAGTTGCTGGTCGGGGGTGTCGTGATTGGGGACGTCCCCAGCTTCCGCGCCGACCAGATGCCGTACGGCGGGGTCAAGTCCTCCGGCCTTGGTCGCGAGGGCCTGCGCGCGGCCATGACCGACATGACCCACGACCGGGTGATGGTGCTCACCGGGGTGGATCTCTAGCCTCGCCTTTCGATTGTGGTGTTGTTACCGCCGCCGCGGTTCGATTGTTGCGTCGTTGCAGTTTCTGCGTGCTGAAACCCGCAACAACGCAACAGTCCAGCTCCCGCCCGGCTAACAACGCAACAGACGGGAGTGCCCTGCGCCCGCGCTGCTGGATCCAGCCCCCGGCACCGGGGTGAACGTTCGCCAACCGCTGCGCTGACGGCTTGTCCGTGCCACCGGCAGTCCCGACCAAGCGGACACGCGCTGAGTCCAACCACCCTCTTCGGGTGATGCTGTGGCAACCTTCCCCAAGGAACGCTGGTTCCTGGATGAAGGAGTTGTCATGAACGCCACCTCACGCCCATCATCACGCCGACGCGCGCTGGCCATCCTTGCGTTGGTCGCTCTGTTGGTCGGCGTGGTGCTCGTGGTCGTTCTGTTGCTGCGGCAGCCTACGTTGCTGATCGGGGGCATCGTGGGTCTGGCGCTGGCCGGCGCCGGTGGCTGGTGGTTGGCCACAGAACAGAACCCGCGCCGTGCCGTCGGGATGGCCGGCATGGTGCTCGGAGTGGTGGTCATCGGCTGGGCTGTGCTCCAGGCGTTCTCGGACAGCGCCGGCGGGTGGTGGCGACTGGCTGTGGTGGTGGGCGTCTTGGCCGTCGCGGTTGGGGCGGCACGGGCGGCCCTTGTCCGGGACCTGCACGAGATCGACGCGCTACGGGCGGGACGGGTCCGGCCGAAACACCCGGTGCTGATCTGCAACCCGAAGTCCGGCGGCGGCAAGGTCGAGAAGTTCGGCTTGATCCAGATGGCCGACCAGATGGGCGTCGAGGTGGTGCTTCTCGAGAAGGGCCTGGACCTCGCTCAGCTTGCTCGCGACGCGATCGCACGCGGTGCCGACTGCCTGGGGATGGCCGGCGGCGACGGCTCGCAGGCCCTCGTGGCATCCATCGCGATCGAGCACGACATCCCGTTCGTCTGCATAAGCGCCGGTACCCGCAACCACTTCGCACTGGACCTCGGCTTCGATCGCGACGACCCGCGCAAGGGCATGGTGGCGCTGCGCGACGGGGTTCCGCGCAGGGTTGACTACGCCACAGTCGGTGACCGGCTGTTCGTGAACAACGTGTCGCTGGGCGTGTACGCGACGATCGTTCAGGACGACGACTACCGCGATGCCAAGAAAGAAACCACCCAGAGCAAGCTCCCCGAACTGCTGGGGCGTCAGGCGGAACCCTTCGATCTGCAGTTCACCGACCCGGATGGCCGTGATGTCGACGGCGCCTTCCTGGTGATGGTGTCCAACAACCCCTATGTTCTGGGTCCATCCTTCGACATCTCCCAGCGCCGAGCTATGGACACCGGCAGGCTCGGAGTCCTGGCCGTTACCGCCTCCTCCGGGGCGGAGGCCGCGAAACTGGTTGCGCGGGCCACACTCGGACTGGGCAAGCGGGACCCGAACCTGTTCGTATTCGACGCCGAGTCGTTCGAGGTCCGGTCGAAGTCCGGTCGGGCGTTGGCCGGCGTCGATGGCGAGGCGCTGGACCTGGCCACGCCTCTTGAGTTCCGGATCCATCGCGCGGGCCTGCAGCTGCTGGTGCCGGCGGACACCGTGGAGACCGCGGAGAAGCGTCGTGCCCGTGGCGTGAGCCTCGGGGCCCTCGTGGACGTGGCGGCAGGAAAACCGGCCCGGTGAGCACTCTGACCTCGTGGGTTCCGGGCGTCAGCGCCGTCCGTACCTACGAGCGCAGTTGGCTACCACGCGATGTGATGACGGGCCTGGTGCTCTCGGCGCTGCTTGTTCCGCAAGGCATGGCCTACGCCGAACTGGCGGGACTGCCGGCGGTGACCGGGCTGTACACATCGATCCTGTGCCTCATCGGCTACGCGATCTTCGGTCCTTCGAAGGTGCTCGTACTCGGCCCGGACTCCTCGCTCGGGCCCATGATCGCGGCGACCATCCTGCCGCTGGCCGGGGCAGGCGGGGATCCCGCCAAGGCCGTCGCGCTCGCCTCGCTGCTGGCGATATTCACCGGGCTGATCATGGTGGGGGCCGGGGTCGGCAAACTCGGCTTCGTCGCCGACCTGCTGTCCAAGCCGACCATCCTCGGTTACATGAACGGTCTTGCCCTGACGATCGTGGTGGGTCAGTTGCCCAAGCTTCTGGGTTTCTCCGTGGACGCCGACGGCTTCCTGGGCGAGTTGTTCGGCTTCTTCGCCGGGATCGCGAACGGTGATGTGGTTCCGGCCGCTGCCGCTATCGGTCTGGCCAGCCTTGCTGTCATCTTCGTGCTCGGCCGCTGGCTGCCGAAGATCCCGGCGGTACTGGTAGCGGTGATCTTCGCGATGGTGGTCTCGCTGGCCGCTGACCTGGAAAGCCGGGGCGTCAAGTTGGTGGGGGTCCTTCCTCAAGGACTGCCGCAGCTGACCTTGCCGGCGGTCGGGTTCTCGGACCTTCTTCCGCTGTTCGCGGGAGCTTTGGGTATCGCCCTGGTCGCGCTCACCGACACGATCTCCACGGCGACGTCCTTCGCGGAACGCCGCGGCGAACTCGTCGACGGCAACAAGGAGATGATCGGCATCGGCGCGTCCAACGTGGCCGCGGGGCTGTTCCAAGGTTTCCCGGTCAGCACGAGTGGTTCGCGCACCGCGGTGGCCGATCAAGCCGGCGGGAAGACCCAACTCACGGGATTGGTCGGCGCTGGTGTCATCGCAGTGATGCTGCTGGCCGTGCCCGGACTCTTCGCCGCGCTGCCGCAGGCGACGCTGGGAGCAGTGGTCGTCATGGCCGCTATCTCCCTGGCCGACGTCCCGGCGACGACGAGGTTGTGGCGCCAGCGCAAGACGGACTTCGTGTTGTCGATCACCGCCTTCCTCGGGGTGACCTTGCTCGGAGTGCTGCCCGGCATCGCCCTGGCCGTGATGATGTCGGTGGCCAACGTGTTCCGCAGGGCTTGGCGGCCCTACCAGGCCGAGCTTGGCAAGGTCCCAGGGATGCGCGGGCTGCACGACACGAAACGGTTCGACGAGTTCTCCCTGCTGCCGTCCGCGACGATCCTTCGTTTCGACGCGCCGTTGATCTTCGCCAACTCGGGCACCTTCCGGGAGTCCGTCCACGCTGCTGCCCGACGGCTGCCCGAGGGCGGCTGGGTGATCATCGCCGCCGAACCGATCACGGATGTCGACACGACCGCGTGTGACATGCTCGACGACCTGGTGGCCGACCTCGACCGCGCGGGCAAGCATCTGGTGCTCGCCGAACTTAAGGACCCCGTTCGTGCCAAACTCAACGACTACGGGTTGGATCCGGATGTTCCCGATGACCGCTTCTACCCGACGCTGAACGAAGCCGTGAGGGCGTGCCGAGACGCCACCGGCAGTGATTGGCAGACGCACTCGAAGGAAGGAACCACATGACCAGCACTCACTTGTCACCGGCTGAGCGGGCGGCTCTGGGCAAGAGCGCCAGGGCCCGTGTCCCCCGCTCGAGTCACGCGGACTTCGTGCCCGCACCGGACAGGCCGGACCCGGTCGACCTGCTGGAGTCCCAGGCAGCCACCCGCGTTCCCGAACTCGTCCCGATCCGCTACGGGCGCATGCTTGTCTCTGCGTTCACGTTCTACCGCGGCGCCGCCCTGGTCATGGCCAGTGACCTGTCGACCACACCGGACTCGGGATTGCGCGTGCAGGCGTGCGGCGATGCCCACCTGGCCAACTTCGGGGTCTTCGGTTCGCCGGAGCGGTCGCTGGTGTTCGACATCAATGACTTCGACGAGACCGCACCCGGGCCTTGGGAGTGGGACGTGAAGCGGCTGGTCACCAGCCTGGAGATCGCGGGCCGAGCCAACGGGCACGACGAAGATCAGCGTGCCCGCACGGTTCTGGGGGCTACGGCCGCCTACCGGATCTCCATGGCGAACTTCGCGGCCATGAACAACCTGGAGGTCTGGTACTCGCGTCTGGACTTCCTCGAGCAGTTCGCGCAGTTGCGAGTCAACCGGCCCGCGAAGGCGGCGAAGAAGACCGAGAAGGCCATCGCCAAGGCGCGCACGAAGGACTCGATGCAGGCTTTGGGGAAACTGACGGAGGTGGTCGACGGGCAGCGCCGCATCATCAATCAGCCTCCATTGATCATGCGTCTGGAGGACCTGGCCGCGCAGCGTGCGGGGCTGGAAGAAATGGACGTTCGCCAGGAGATCGAAGGGGTCCTGCGCGGCTACCGCCACACGCTGCCCACGGACCGCCGCCACCTGCTCAGCCAGTACGAGTACGTGGACACCGCACTGAAGGTTGTGGGTGTCGGCAGCGTCGGGACCCGCGCGTGGATCATGCTCATGCTCGGTCGTGACAGCGACGACCCACTGTTCCTTCAGGCCAAGGAGGCTCAGGCCTCGGTGCTGGAACGCTACGTCGTGCGCAGCGAGTTCGAGAACAACGGCGAACGCGTCGTGGCCGGACAGCGACTGATGCAGTCGACCAGCGACATCTTCCTGGGCTGGCACCGCATCACCAGTCCTCTCGACGGGGAGGCCCGCGACTTCTACGTGCGCCAACTGCGCGACTGGAAAGGGTCCGCAGACATCGACAACATCGACCCCGATCGCTTGTTCATGTACGGGCGCCTGTGCGCGTGGACTCTGGCCAAGGCGCACGCGCGCTCTGGTGATCGGATCGCCATCGCGGCCTACCTGGGCAACGGTGAGGTGTTCGACAAGGCGATCGCGGCGTTCGCTGTGGCCTACGCGGAGCAGAACGACAAGGACTATGCAGCGTTGAAGCAGGCAGCCGAGTCAGGGCGGATCGAGGTCGTCTCTGGGCTCTGAGTCCCTCAGGATGTGCAGGCTGTTCCCGCTGGAGCCCGACTGACGGGGCCGAGTTCGTTCACCTCGTCGAAGGAGGCTATTCCGAACTCGAACGTCTCAGCACTGCGAGCGAAGCCCACGCTCCAGCCCCCCTTGTTCCGGTCCTTGTACTCAGCAACCTGTGCCACCCATTTCGAAGCTGAGGAGAACTTCGGGTAGCGGACGACCCAGGTCGTCCCGGAACTGACCGCCACCGGGCGCGAACCGATCCGCGAGGACCATGTGCCGTTGTCGCACAACGTGACCTGGACCAGCGCGCCATCACCCCGGTTGCCGGTGAAGGTGTAGCCGGCCAGTGCTGAACGGATCGTCGCCTCGCTCTTGCAGGTCTTGTAGCGCTGCTTCAAACGTTTGGCCTTTGCCTTCTTGCCGGACTTGGCGGCCTGCTTGGCCTTCTTCTGGATAGGTGCACACGAATCTGACCCGGTCAGCTCTTGTGCGGCGACTGCCGGTAAGGCTGCGGTCGCGAGGCCCAAGCAGGCCAAGGGAATAGCGATGCGGACCAGGTTCATGCGGCCAATGGTAGGAGACGCGTCGGTTGGTGATCAAGCCCCAGGCGTAGGCTTGAAGTACCGACTCGCGATGGGGGGCCATCATGAGGAAAACAATCGCATTGTTCATCGCGCTGCTGTTCGCGGCCATGCTGACTGGATGCAGTTCCGGGTCCGAGCAGCGTGCTGAACCGTTCGTGGGTCAATGGGAATCGACCGGCGGTGAGCAGATCGCCATGACCGTGGACGCACCCGTAGACGGAAAGTACGCCGTCAACATCACCGGCGACAACGTGGACGTCAAACTGTCCGCGCAGTCGACGGGGGACATGCTGTACGAGGCCAAGCCCGCCACGAACACCGTGTGGACCTTCCGCCTTGTCGACGACGAGTTGTTGACAGCAACCGTCGAGCCGACCGGGCAGGCAGCGGTCTCCACGAGTTTCAAGCGCATCGGCGATTGAGCGTCGGATCAGCTGAGCGGCAGGTTGAGGTTGCCTTGCTGGGCTGACCAGATGCTGCTCATGCCCAGCCAGGTGGCCAACCGGTGCAGTTCGGTGGTCAATGCCTGCGCCAGCCCGGCCGGTGCGTCGGTCTGTGCGTGAGCGCTACGCACCCGGAGCACTCCTGCCTGCCGGTCGGTCTTGAGATCCACCCGGGCCGCCAGCTTGCCGTCCAGCAGGAAGGGCAGGACGTAATACCCGAACTCGCGCTTGGGCTGTGGGGTGTAGATCTCCAGGCGGTGCCGGAACCCGAAGATGCGCTCCACCCGGGTCCGGTCCCACAGCAGGGAGTCGAAAGGGCCCAGCAGCGCGGTACCGCGGTCGGTGCGGGGCACGGTGAGGTCGGGGTCTGCGAACCATGGGCTGCCATCGACCTGTACGCGTTGCACGGTGCCGGCACGCAGCGCCTCGGACAGGCCGAGGTCGACGACCGCCGGGGGCAGCCGGTAGTAGTCCTTGATCGTGCGCCTGTCGGCGACCCCGCTGGCGCGCACCGCGCGTGCCACCAGTTCCCCGGCGGCCCAGTCGTCATCAACAGCGGGCACACCACCGGGGATGTAGATCCGCTCGAAGGCGGTGTTGCGCCGTGATGTCGAGAGCCGCCCTGCCCAGAACAACGCTTCGCACGCGCTCTTGACGATCGACCAGTTCCAGCCCCAGTCGGAACGGTCGCGTGGATGGTCGGTTTCAAGGCGGGCTTCGAGATCGCGCGAGGTCCCCGGTCCGGCAGCGACTTCCGCCTCCACCATGTCGAGCAAGTCCGCGTGTTCGGTGGCGGTGCGCAGCATGTTCCCCCATGCCTGTTCCTTCCATGAACGCATACGCCAGGCGAAGAGGTCGCGATCGTCTGTGCTCAGCAGGCTCGCTTCGTGCGCCCAGTATTCAGTCGTGGTCCGGGCGTTGAAGAGCCGGTCAACCGCGTCCTTGTCGGCTTCGAGCCTGGCGAAGAAGGGAAGATAGTGGGCTCGCGCCACCACGTTGACACTGTCGATCTGCACGGCCCCGAGGCGCCGCAATAGCGACAGTGGAGCAGCGGCGCGGCGCTGGTCGAGTCGTTGCGCGCGTACCGCCACCCGACGGGCTTGGTCCAGACTGAGGCGGCGTTCCATGTGACTTCACAACCTACCGGCGCTGTCGGCCCGCAGCAGGTGCCGGTTCACCGGCCCGATGTGGACGCTCTGAAATTGGCCACCCGGAGTTCCGCGGGCAACACAGGACAGGACATGAGTTTTCGTGTCGGAAACACCGACGTAGTACTGTCACCGTCGTGATCGTTGACCTGTTGGTCGAACACACCGTCCTGCTCTACTTCCTCTACATCGCGGTCGGCGCTGTCCTCGGGCAGGTCCGCATCCGTGGAGTGTTGATCGGACCGGCGGCCGTGCTGTTCGCAGCCCTTGGGATCTCCGCTTTCGACGAGCGGCTCGCGCTGCCGGAGATTGTGGGACAGATCGGGCTCGTGCTGTTCGCCTACTGCGTGGGTGTGAACAGCGGACCGACGTTCTTCGACACCCTGCGAACTGGGGGGCGGGCGGTGGCGCTCGTCGCGGTCACGCTGCTGGTTGCCGCCGGTGTGGCTATTGGGGCCGGAGCCTTGGCGGGGTTGACTCCCGCGCTGACGGCTGGGGCATTCACGGGTGCCTTGACCAACACCCCCGCCCTGGCGGCCGCGACGGAGCAGTTGAACTCCGCCGAGCCAACCGTGGGGTACTCGGTGACCTACGTCTTCGGCGTGATCGGAATGCTGATCGCTGCGGCCTCCGCACTCAAGGGCAAGACCGAGCCCAAGGTGTCGGCGGTGCCCGAACCCGAACCCGAGCTGATGATGTCCAGCGTGCGCGTGGAGGTCGCGGGTTTGCCGAATCTGCGCGATTTGATCACAGAGTTCGACGACCGGATCCGCTTCTCGCGAGTGCGCCACAACCGGCGCGTGACGATCGCCACCGATGACTTCGTCCCCGCACCCGGTGACGTCGTTTCGGTGATCGGGCCCGAGAACGTCGTGGGTGAGGTGGTGGCTCGACTCGGGCACGAGTCGTCGCTACACCTCGAACTCGATCGGCGGGAGTTGGACTTCCGCCGGATGGCCGTGTCGAACAACGAGGTCGCGGGCCGGCCGCTGGGCGAGTTGGGCTTGCTCGACCGGTTCGGTGCCACCGCCACTCGGGTTCGCCGCGGAGACATCGACTTCCTGGCTACCGACGACTTCGTCATCCACGTGGGCGACCGCATCCGGATCACCGCGCCGAAGGCCCGCATGGACGAACTGTCGAAGTTCTTCGGCGACTCCGAGCACGCAGCCAGTGCGCTCAACCCGATCGGTTTCATGCTCGGCATCGTGATCGGCCTGCTCATCGGGCTCATCGCCGTCCCATTGCCCGGGGGCGCGAAGCTCTCCTTGGGTATCGCCGGCGGCACGCTGGTCGCCGGGCTGGTCCTCGGGCGCCTGCACCGAACCGGGCCGATCTTGTGGTCCATCCCCTTCCCGACGGCAAACGCTTTGGGCCAGTACGGGATGCTGGCCTTCCTCGCCTACGCCGGGTCCACCTCCGGGTCCAAGTTGGTACAAGCACTCCAGACCGATGTGGGACCGCGGTTGTTCGTGGTCGGTCTTGTCGTGACGTTGACCGCTGCTTTGATGCTGCGGATCCTGGGCCCGCGGTGGGGTGGTGTGAGCGGTCCGGTGCTCGCCGGGTCCCTAGCCGGAGCGCAGACCCAGCCCGCCGTCTTGGCATTCGCCAACGAGCGCACCAATTCCGACCCGCGCGTGAGTTTGGGCTACGCGCTGGTCTACCCGGTGGCCATGATCATGAAGGTGCTGATCGCGCCTTTGATCGGTCTGCTGGGCTGAGGTTGGGCCGCCCGCGCGGCGTTGGTTGGGCCGCCCGCGCGGCGTTGGTTAGGCCGCCCGCGCGGCGTTGGTTAGAGGTTGTGCTGTTCGTTAGCAAAACCACGCGTTGATTCGCTAACCAACAGCACAACCTCTAACGCGGTGGTCCAGGGGTGGCGGCACGCGGTGGTCCAGGGGTGGCGGCGCGCGGTGGTCCAGGGGTGGCGGTAACGCGGTGGTCCAGGGGTGGCGGCACGCGGTGGTCCAGGGGTGGCGGTAACGCGGTGGTCCAGTCACTCCCCAAGCGGTATGTCTGCCAGGCGCACCGTGCGGCTTACCGGCCGCGGGGTATCCACGATGATCTGCACGCGGGTGTTCGGTGGAAGCGCCCGCCGCGACTCCAGTTTGGTCGTGATCGTTGCGGACCGCCCGAACTCGTACAAGCTGTCCTCGTAACCGCCACTGATGAAGCCATGCCCAGCTCCGAGGTACCTACCGGACGGGGAACGGTAGCGCACCATCGCCTTCGTGCCGATCGGTGTGTGCTTTGCGAACGAGGGATTCACCCCCACTGTGAGGCTGACCAGACGGGGGCTGACGACAGCCGGGGCGTGGGCGAAGATCTTCTGCTCGCCCCTCACGACGACTGAGCCCTTAACGCCGGCCAGCACTGCGTCGAACAGCGGGATGCCGGTCAGGTCGGCGCTCTGCATCACCCATACCCGCAGGTCGTACCCACGCACCGAACGCGGGACGTGCAGCAAGGCGTGGGTGCGGTACTGGGGGTTGTCGTAGGCCTGCAGTCGTGAGCAGTTGTCCAGCGGAAGGCTGAAGGTCGTGCGCACTGCAGGACAAGCGACGACCACCACGCGGTCTGCCGCAACTCCGTACCTACCGTTCGCCCAACGGATCCACAGCGCTCGATGATGACGCACCCAACGGGCTGGCGCCACCAGCGGCGCCTGGAACCTTCCGCGCGGTGCTACTGGTGCGGTGGGGAACCAGCCGGCGTCGAAAGTCCGACCCTCTGTGGTGGTCGCCGTGAGATGTACCCAGCTGGAAGGTCCGATGGCGGGGGTCGACACGGCGTCCCCGGGCAGGCTGTAGGTGCGCTGCTCTCCGGTGTTGCGGTTCACGACCGTCACTGTGAAGCCGGAGAACAGATGCACCACAGGGGGATTGAACGTGAACACGAATTCGCCACGTTCGTTGGTGGCCAGGCGCCGGGTCGGGATGAAGACGTCCGCCGGGATAAGAAGGCCCGGGGGGTTGACTGCAGGGTCCACGGCGGCGGCGGCGTCGACGATCCCCCGGCCGAACTCCGGGTCAGCCCCGGCAATGCCGCGGTCGGTCACAGAGTTGAACAAAGCCTCAACGATCTGGTCGGCGTTCCAAGTGGGATGTGCACTTGCTACTAGGGCTGCCACGCCGGCTACGTGCGGCGCCGCGAACGAGGTCCCGTCCAGCCACTCGTACGAAGTCACGCCCGACGCGCCGGGCAGATCCGGGCGGGTCGGAACGCTGGACAGCACGCCTACCCCGGGAGCGGTCAGGTCGACCCTCCCGTTGTAGTTCGAGAAGTACGCGCGCTGCAGGGATGGGCCGACCGCGCCGACTTCGATGGCAGCGGGGCACACGCCCGGGTCGGAACGCTGGTTGCCGTCGTGCGCGGAGTTGCCAGCCGCCACCACGGTGACGACACCGGCTGCCCGGGCGCTCTGGATCGCCGCACAGATGCGGCGCGTGGCATTCTGCGCCCGCTGCTCGGTCTCCGAGCGAGGGTGAGCCTGCCATGGCAACTCGAGTTCCGGGCCGCCCAAGGAGACGTTGACCACGCGCGCGCCGTCGCGGACTGCCGTCGCAATGGCGGCGGTGAACGCGTTGGCGAACTGGGGGAACGTCGACGTCTCGCCGAGGGCCGCGGCGACATTGATCGGGAGGATGCGCGCATCGGGGGCGACCCCGGTCACTCCATGACCGTCCTGATTTGCAGCCACGATGCCGGCAACATGCGTACCGTGGCCGACCTGATCCACCTGTTGGACCAGTCCAGGTGTGGCCAGTGCGCCCATCAGGTGCCCCACCGGTTTCCCGTTCTCGGTGCCGACTTGCCACACGTAGCCGGGCGAGACGGTCTGCCCCGCCATGTCGGGGTGTGTCATGTCAAGGCCGCTGTCGATGACCGCGACGATCACCCCAGCGCCTCTGGTCGTCTGCCATGCAAGTGGCGTGCGGATCGCGAGCGGGCCCCACTGGTTGGCAGTCATGTCGCTGCGCGACCATGCCGCGATGGCCGAAGCCAGTCCGGGGTCGATCTTCTGTGGGGCGATGGCTTGTGTGGGTGCCACTGCCTGCCAAGCGATCGCTGCGATCGCAGTGAACAGTGCAAGAACTTTCGTCAGGCCATGCATGCGCCCCACCCCCAATGGCCCCCGGGGATGCGGACCCCCGTACGCACAGTTCCATGGTACGTCTGAACGCGTGGGTCGGCGGATGCGAATTGGGCCCAGCCGCTTGGTTGAACCGGCCCCAGCCGCTTGGTTAGAGGTTGTGCTGTTCGTTAGCAAAACCACGCGTTGATTCGCTAACCAACAGCACAACCTCTAACGCGGGCGGTGGTGGGGCAACCCGCGGCGAAGGCGGCCCGAAGAGCGGCCCTAAAGCGCCTTGAGGATGTCCTCGACCCGGTCCTTGGCGTCGCCGAACAGCATCTGCGAGTTCTCCTTGAAGAACAAGGGGTTCTGCACGCCTGCGTACCCGGTGGCCATGGAGCGCTTGAACACGATCACGTTCTTGGCCTGCCACACCGTCAACACCGGCATCCCGGCGATCGGGCTGCTCGGCTCGTCGATGGCGGCGGGGTTGACGGTGTCGTTGGCCCCGATCACGAGCACGACATCGGTGTCGGGGAAGTCGTCGTTGATCTCGTCCATCTCGAGCACGATGTCGTAAGGCACCTTCGCCTCGGCGAGCAGCACGTTCATGTGCCCCGGGAGGCGGCCCGCCACGGGGTGGATGCCGAAACGGACCTCGATGCCCTTCTTGCGCAACTGGCTGGTCAACTCCGCGACCGGGTACTGGGCCTGTGCGACGGCCATGCCGTAACCGGGCGTGATGATCACCGAGTGTGCCTCGCTCAGCATTTCCGCTGCCCCCTCGGCCGTGATCTCGCGGTGCTCGCCGTAGTCCTGATCCCCGGTTACCGTGCCCGACTCCACACCGAAACCACCGGCGATCACTGAGATGAACGAGCGGTTCATCGCCCGGCACATGATGTAGGACAGGTAGGCACCGGAGGACCCGACCAGCGCGCCGGTGATGATCAGCAGGTCGTTGTTCAGTAGGAAGCCCGCCGCCGCAGCGGCCCACCCCGAGTAGCTGTTGAGCATCGAAACCACGACCGGCATGTCGCCTCCGCCGATCGAGGCGACCAGGTGCCACCCGAGGAACAGCGCGAATGCAGTCATGATGCCCAACAGGCTCTGACGCATGACCATGTCGTCTGCCGGGACCGCGATGTAGGCGGCGGTCATGCCGAAGAAGATCAGGATGATGCCGAGGTTGACCGCGTTGTGGGCCGGCAGCATCATGGGGGCGGAATTGATCTTCCCCGAGAGTTTCAGGTAAGCCACGATCGAACCGGTCAACGTCACCGCACCGATGAAGACGCCGACGAAGACCTCGCCGTCGTGGATCGCCGGGTAGGGGACGTCGGTCTCGTAGGAGGAGTTCCAGCCGACCAGCACGGCCGCCAGACCCACGAAGCTGTGCAGCATCGCGATGAGTTCGGGCATGCCGGTCATCTCGACGCTGCGTGCCCGCCAGATCCCGATGATGGCGCCGATCAACATGGCGGCCGCGATCAGGCCTAGCCCCACGAGCCCGCTGCCTTCGCGGTCGTTGAGGTCGCCGACCCCGTTCACGCCTCCGGTCGCCGCGATGATCGTGATGATCAAGGCGATGGCCATGCCGATGATTCCGTAGCGGTTGCCCATCCGGGCCGTCTCGTGCTTGGACAGGCCGGCAAGCGCGAGGATGAACAGCAGGGCGGCGACGATGTAGGCGCCCTGGACCAGTGTGAGGCTCATTTGACCGGCTCCTCACGCTTGAACATCTGAAGCATTCGAGCGGTGACGGTGAACCCACCGAACACGTTGATGCTGGCCACGAGGATTGCGATGAACGCCAGCACGGTCACCCAAATGTCCCCTTGCCCGACTTGCAACAAGGCCCCCACGAGGATGATGCCGCTGATCGCGTTCGTCACCGACATCAAGGGGGTGTGCAGCGCGTGGTGAACGTTGCCGATCACATAGAACCCGATCACGACCGCGAGGGCGAAGACCATGAAGTGGCCGAGGAAGGGCTCCGGCGAGACCGACGACAGCAGCAGGAAGACCGCAGCGACGGCCCCGATGATCCCCAAGCGGGTGCCGTCGCTCATCTTCTTCTTGGGCTCCGGGGGTGGGGCCGGTGGCGCTGCAGCGACCGGAGCCGCCGAGACCTGCACCGGGGGCGGTGGCCACAGGATCTCGCCGCGCTCGGTGACGGTCATGCCGCGCTGCACAACGTCATCAAGATCGAGCACGAACTGCCCGTCCTTGTCCGGCGTCGTGAGTTTGAGCAGGTTGACCAGGTTGGTGCCGAAGAGTTGCGACGCCTGCGTCGGCAGCCTGCCGGGCAGGTCGGTGTAGCCGAGGATCGTGACGCCGTTCTCAGTGACTACGCGCTCGTCGGCCCGTGAGCCGGCTACGTTGCCCCCGTTGGCCGCGGCCATGTCGACCACGACACTGCCCGGCTTCATCGACGCCACCATGTCCTCGGTGAACAGTCGCGGCGCGGGCTTGCCGGGGATCAGGGCCGTCGTGATGACGATGTCCACATCCTTGGCCTGCTCTGCGTACAGTTCGGCGGCCTTGCGGTTGAAGTCCTCGCCCATCTCCTTGGCGTACCCGGTCGCACTCGGGCCCGTGTCCTCGACCTCGATGCGCAGGAACTCAGCACCCATCGACTCGACCTGCTCGGCAACCTCCGAGCGCGCGTCGAAGGCGCGCACGATGGCACCGAGACTGTTGGCGGTTCCGATGGCCGCGAGTCCAGCCACGCCGGCGCCGACTACCAGCACCTTGGCCGGGGGAACCTTGCCCGCCGCGGTCACCTGCCCGGTGAAGAACGAGCCGAACTCGTTGGCCGCCTCGATCACTGCGCGGTAGCCCCCGATATTGGCCATCGAGGAGAGCACGTCCAGTGACTGCGCACGAGAGATGCGCGGTACGGCATCCATGGCCAGGGCCGTGACCCCGCGCTCGTTCAGGGCATGCACCAGATCGGGATCCAGTGCCGGGGCCAGCAGACCGATCAGGACCTGCCCGGAGTTCAGCCGAGCGACCTCATCCGGGGAAGGCGGATTGATCTTCATAATGATGTCGGCGTCCCACGGATCTGCGACGATCTGTGCGCCCGCGGCTTCGAAGGCGGTGTCGTCGAAGGAGGCACCCACCCCCGCCCCCGCTTGGATCTCAACCGTGTAGCCGAGCTTGATCAGCTGCTCGACGGTCTTCGGGGTGGCAGCAACTCTGCGCTCGCCCGGTTTGGATTCTGCTGGGATGCCAATGCGCACGACAGACCCTCCTCGGCCGCGGATACCTAAAATCTAGTCCGTGCCCGTTCGGTACCTACTCGCGGGTAACTCTTGCGCGGTGCGAGACTGACGAAGTGGGCAAGTGGCTGGCGGGGGCGGGTGCCCTCATTGCTGTGTTGATGCTCGCCGGCGCCGCCCCTCTGGCCCGAACGCAGGCTCCCGATTGCTCGCCGGGCCTGCACACGGGATTTGTCAACGGTCGCTCGTACATGGTCTATGTGCCCGAGTCCGCAACACTGCCGGCGCCGACAATCGTGACCTACCACGGCCGGCTGCAGACAGCCCTGAGCCAGATCAAGGGGACCGGATTTCAGGATGTGGCCGACCGCGAGGGGGTTGCGCTGATCGCACCTCAGGCCCGCGCGGGTAAGTGGGACTTCCGCGGGTCCGACACGCTGTTCACCAGCCGCATCCTGGACGGCTGGGCGTGTGACGACCCCGTGCGGACCTACGCCTCGGGTATGTCGATGGGTTCTGCGATGACGTTCCTGCAGGCGTGTGCTCAACCCCGACGGTTCGCAGCGTTCGGTGGAGTCGGCTTCGAGATCTACTTGCCCAAGTGCGCCGACCCGGATCCGGTTCCCATCATTGCCTTCCACGGCACTGCCGACTCGATCGTCCCGTTCGCCGGTGGCCGCACCGCCTCCACTGCCACCGCACCTTCGGCCAGGACCGCCATGCGGCAATGGGCACGCCGCGACGGGTGTCAGCAGTACGTGCGCGAGGTCTATGTGCCGGGGGTGGCATTGCAGAGCTGGGACAAGTGCCGGGAAGGCACAAAGGTGCAGTTCTACACGCTGTACGGAGGAAAGCACGTCTGGCCGAACAACGACCGGGTGGACGCCGCGGAGTTGATGTGGTCGTTCTTCAACCAGTACCGCCTTACTCACTGAAGAGCCTGGCGCCTGTGCCACGATTCGGCTATGCAGAAGATCGTCGCCGACCACCCATTGATCGCACAGAAGATCACGATGCTGCGTGATGCCTCTACCGACAGCCCCACCTTCCGCCGGTTGGCAGACGAATTGGTCACGCTGCTGGCCTACGAGGCCACGCGCGGTATCCGGGTCGTGCCAATAGAGGTCGAGACCCCACTCACCACCGCTGAAGGCGTCGCCCTGGCCAGCCCACCACCGATCCTGATCCCCATCCTGCGCGCGGGTCTGGGAATGCTCGAAGGCATGGTCCGGTTGCTGCCGAGCGCCGAAGTCGGTTTCCTCGGGATGTTGCGCGACGAGCAGACGCTGCAGGCCACCATCTACGCCGATCGCATGCCCGGTGACATGACCGGGCGACAGGTGTACGTCGTTGACCCGATGCTGGCCACCGGTGGGAGTCTGGCCGACGCCCTGCATGTGGTGTGGGGCCGGGGTGCCACGGACATCACGATCGTGACCCTGCTCGCGGCACCTGAAGGCATCGAGCGACTGGAGAAGGAGACCGAGGGGATGAACGTCACCCTGGTCACCGCCGCCGTCGATGAGCGCCTCAACGACCAGGGATTCATCGTCCCGGGCCTCGGTGACGCCGGTGACCGGTTGTTCGGCATCGTCAGTTCGTGACGCCAGACCAAGCCCTGCAGCTGGCCCTGGACCTCGCGCACGAGCCCGGGCTGGAGCTGCCGCTGGCGGCCGTCGTGGTCGGCCCGGATGGCGTCGTGCTCGGCACCGGGGTGAATCGCCGGGAGACTGATCGCGATCCCACCGCCCATGCCGAGATCCTCGCCCTTCGGCAAGCAGGACGGGCGCTGGGGGACTGGCGGCTTTCGGGATGCACGCTGGCGGTGACCCTGGAGCCGTGCACGATGTGCGCGGGTGCGGCTGTGCTGGCCAGAGTGGATCGGCTGGTCTTCGGCGCTTACGACGACAAGGCCGGAGCCGTGGGTGGGCTGTGGGATGTCGTGCGCGACCCGCGGCTCAACCACCGCATGGAGGTCGTTGCCGGTGTTCGGGAGGCCGAGTGCTCGGCTGCGCTGCGCGACTTCTTCGCAAGCCGGCGCTGAAACCGGCTCACCGGGTCCCTTCAGCGGCGTAGGGTTCCGGGGTGAACCGGAATCGGGTGGCGGTCAGCATCGCCTTCAGTTGCCAGGGTTTTGCGTTCTCGAGTCTGGTGACGCGCATCCCGGCGATCCAGGATCAGTTCAACTTCTCCGAAGGTGGCCTGGCGATGCTGCTTGCGGCGATTCCGATCCTCGCCGGGGTGGGAAGTGTTGTGGCCGGGCTGTTGGCCGTGAAGTTCCACAGCGCGGTCGTGCTGAGGGTCTGCGCTCTGATCGTGGCCGCAGCGCTGGTCGGGGTCGGGGCGGCGACCACTTCCGGCTCTTTCCCGGGTCTGCTGGTGGCCTTGTCGCTCATGGGCTTCGGCCTCGGGTCCGTCGACGCGACCATGAACATGCAGGGGATCGGCGTGCAAACCCTGTTGCAGCGCAGCGTGATGGCCTCCTTCCACGCGTGGTGGAGCCTGGCCACGATCGTGGGTGCGCTTGCCGCGTCGGTAGCTGCTGCGACCACGCTGTCCCTGTTCGGATTCTTCGCCATCGTCGCGGCGATCATCGCGCCGGTCGGGCTGGTTGCATCCACCCGCTTCGTCCACAACGAGGCGGCCGACGCCGCAGCTCCCGACCCGCTCGCCGCCTCGGCGGCGGTCCCTTGGCGGCCCCTGCTCATTTTCGGTGCAGCCGTCGTCGCAGCGTTCATCATCGACTCGTCAGTGTCGAACTGGTCGGCACTCGATCTCACGGACGTGCTGGGCGCTACGGAGTCGGTGGCAGCCCTGGCGTATGCGGCCTACGCGTTGTTCATGTTGCTCGGGCGCGCCTTCGCGGATCGCTTGGTCAACCGGCAGGGGGCACAGTGGCTCATCACCGCCGGTGGCCTCGTCGCAGCTGTCGGGCTGATCGGCGTGGCCGTGGCACCCACCCCGGCTTTGTCCATCGCCGCCTTCGCGATCATCGGGCTGGGGATCAGCCCGGTACTCCCGTTGGCCTTCGTCGCCGCGTCCCACCACGACCCCGGCAACACCGGCATCGCGGTGGCACGGGTCAATGTGGGCAACTACATCGGCTTCGTCCTGGGTGCGCCGCTCGTGGGCCTCATCGGGGAGTTCTCATCCCTGCGGGTGGGGTTCGGCGTTCTGGTGATCGCGGCCCTGGGGATCTCGCTGACGGCCAAGTCTTTCGACTAGTCGGGCTCCATGCCTCCATTGTCAGTTTTGGAGGGATCTCCCGTCACCTTCTTGGCGGCTCCCGAAGGGGGCTGTTCGGTTGCCAGGCCCGGCATGACTGCCGGGCAAGCGCCTCGGCCGGTCTGGGCAGGATCACCTCGACTGCGCTCGTGCCGGCGTCCGGCACCCACGTTAGGAATACCCCGCCGCATCAGGGCCACGTTCATGTCGGCGATCCACCGCATCGGATCAGCAACGACAGGGGCGATACGCCGCCGTGATGTGCCTGGCCCGCCGCCGCTTCACAAACCCCATAGGAACGCGCCCCCGGCGCCTTTCGGTGAATATGTGACACGTGAGGTTGCACATTCTCACCGAAAGCCACCGCCGGATCGACGTCCGCTACGCCGTGCCCGAAACGACCACCGCCGCGCGACAAACCCCTCAGGGACATCTCCCACAGACGATCTCGCCGTCGGATCGCATTTGGCGCTTGGGATGCGGCACCCGGACATATCGCAATTGCGTCGGGCCGGTCGTGCCCGCCCCGCTCGTACCGTCAAGAATGGTTGGGTGACTGACATTGCCTGGATCAACGCCGGTGAGTACGAGGACATCATCTACTCGACGACCGAGGACGGGATCGCGAAGATCACCATCAATCGGCCCGAAGTGCACAATGCGTTCCGGCCGCAGACGCTGATCGAGGTGTCCGATGCGCTCACCCGCGCGCGCGAGGACGAGTCCGTCGGTGTGATCATCCTGACCGGTGCCGGAGACAAAGCCTTCTGCTCAGGCGGGGATCAGCGCGTTCGCGGCGACTCCGGCTACAAGACCGATGCCAATGCCACGGGCCGTTTCCACGTCACTGACCTACATGTACAGATGCGACGTTGCCCTAAGCCGATCGTGGCAATGGTCGCAGGCTGGGCGATCGGTGGGGGGCACGTCCTGCACATCGTCGCCGACCTCACGATCGCTGCGGACAATGCCCGGTTCGGACAGGTCGGTCCAAAGGTCGGCAGCTTCGACGGGGGCTTCGGGGCCAGTTCCTTGGCGCAGCTCGTCGGGATGAAGAAGGCCAAGGAGATCTGGTTCCTGTGCCGGCAGTACGACGCGCAGGAGGCTCTGCAGATGGGCCTCGTGAATGCGGTTGTGCCGTTGGCCGACTTGGAGGCGGAAACGGTGAAGTGGTGCAGGGAGATGCTGGCGCTGTCCCCGTTCGCGCTGCGCTTGATGAAGGCCAGCTTCCACGCGTCGGAGGACGGCTACGCGGGGATCCAGCAACTGGCTCACGACGCGAACCTCCTGTTCTACGGCTCCGCCGAGGCACAGGAGGGTCGCGACGCGTTCAAGCAGAAGCGCACACCGGACTTCGACCAGTTCCCGCGCCGCGCCTGAGGCACTACTGGCAGGCCTCCGGGGTGAACACGATGTCGTCCAGGAAGTTGCCCACCGAGATGGACGAGGCGGTGCGTCACGGCCTGGAAAGCGAACCTGGTCGTGGTCTGACCCGCGGGGATCTTGTAGTCGTGGGTGTACTGGACCCAACCGGTGTTGTCCGTGCTCAGCTCGGGTCCCGATTGGGTGAGGCTGGCGTTGGGAGCGCCCACCATCACTCGCATCGTGTCCTTGCCGGCCCGGCCGCGGTGCTTGAGGTGCCAGCGCATCGTCGTGCCCGGGGTCGTGGGCAGGTCCTGGTACAGCGTCCCGGCCTTGTTGGCGTTCAACTCCGCCAGCTGCCTGCCTTCGGCCGCGGTCACCTTCCCGTTCGAACTGCTGCTGAAACCGGTGGACCACAGTTCGACGAAGTTCTCGGCGGTGTTCTTCCACGCCAGGCCGGTCGTGCTGGACGGCAGGATCCGGTAGGTCGCGTTGGGGATGGCCGGGGATTCGAAGCCCCCGTTGTCCAGCGTCGAAACGAAACACATTGCGGGCTGATCGCAGACCCTTGCCGTGGTGCGGACCATCTCCCGGGCCTCACTGCCACCCACGCCGGTCACGACCACTGCGTAGGTGCCGCAGGGAACGGGGTTGAATGTCGCGCGACCCGCCTGGTTGGTCACAGAGTGCCGGTCGGTCCAGCCGTTGGTTCCGTTGGCCTTCGCGATGTCGATTCGCGCCGTCGGGTAGTTGCTGGACGAGCCGACCGGTGATGAGAAGTCCACCGTGATCGTGTCCGAGTCGCCGGTGATCGCCACGGTTGCATTGACCGGGTTGTAGCCGCTGCGGTTGAGGGTGAACGGCTTACTGAGCAGCCCGTCGACGTCACCGTTCACAGCGCGCATCACGAAGGTCCAGTTGACCGTGGGGTCCAGCCCCGGGATCGTGAGCGCCCGGTCACCGGCGGATGCAGTGGCCCAGGTGTAGGCCGATTGGTTCACCCGCTTGTAGCCGATCCGGTACCCGGTCACGGGACCGTAGCCCGCCCAGGTCACCGCCTTCCAGTTGACGGTCGCCGAGGCCGGCTGGGTGGGAGGCCGCGCCACGGTGAACTCCGGGCTGGAGGGGCGGTTGTTGCCGAGGACGACGTTGCTGGTGATGCAGCTACCGAAGTCATTCTGAGCAGTCACCCGCGCCGAGTACATCCGGTCGGGATCCAAACCGCGCAGCGAAAGTGCGGTGCCGCTCTGGACCTCGTCACGGACCACAGAGCCGTTGGAGACCTGCTTGACCTGGACCCTGTAACCGGTCAGCGGTCCGGAGCCTGAGCGGCGTGGGGCACCCCAGTTGATCTCGGCTGCCGTGCCGGGGTTGTTGCGAACTCCTTGGGCGCCGGTCACTCCGCCTGGCGCCAGGGAGGGGATGAAGGTCGCGCCTGTGGTGCCCATTGACGTCTGCGATTGGACAGCAGAGACGGTGACCCGGTAAGCCGTGCAACTGCCGGCCCCGCGGAACGTCGCGGAGGTCTTGTCGGCATCGACGATGAGATTGGTGTCCTTGCTCCCGTCATTGATCCGCACCATGTAGTTGTTCACACCGGGCACGGGCTTCCAGGCGATGTCCAACTGGTTGGGATCGGCCTGGTCGCGCACGACTGACAACCCCTTCGGCGCGGCTGGTGCGGCCGGGACTGCCGCCTGGATGGGTGCGCTGATCACCGTGGTGGCCGCGAAGGCCGCCAGGGACGCGCAGACAGCGACGTAGGGGCGCAGGTTTGTCATGAGTGCAGCGTCCTGCGCCCGATGCTGCCCGGGCTCAGGGGCGATTCAAGATTGCGTCAACGCGTGGCAGCCGGTGAGGTGGCGTTCTGGCGGCGCTTGCCGTGGGGCGGATCGTGGCGCATGGTGGTGGGAAGTCTCGCGCGACAGTTGGAGGTGCTCATGGTGGCCCTGATGGTTTTCCTTGGCCTGTACGCCTTGGTCATGGCTTGGTTCTTCGTCGCGCTGATGAAGTGGACGATCCGCTCGGAACGAGGCTGCGCCTGCCGGGGTGCCCTGGGTGGCGCACGGTTCGACATTCTGCACGGGCCGAAGACGTGCTACCCCATGGTGGAGGCGTTGGCGCCGCAGTAGGGCGGTGGCGGCGGTGGGACTCCGTGCGCCCGGGCGGGCCTCCTCCTCCTCGAATCCGCGCCCCCGACAAACTACAAGCGACCCCGGGCTTGGCCCAGGGTCGCTTGTCGTTGCGGTGGCGGTGGGATTCGAACCCACGGTGGAGTTGCCCCCACACACGCTTTCGAGGCGTGCTCCTTTGGCCGCTCGGACACGCCACCGCACACAAGGATACGTGGGCCGCAAACAAGGGTTGGTTAGAGGTTGTGCTGTTGGTTAGCGAAACAACGCGTGGATTCGCTAACCAGGACCACAACCTCTAACGCGGGCGGGCCCGGGCCCGCTCAGGAGTCGAGGTTCAGCAGGCGGGCGTGGAGGGTGGGTCGCTGCTGCAGAGCTGCCCGCACGGCGCGGTGCAGGCCATCCTCGAGGTACAGGTCGCCCTGCCACTGCACGACGTGGGCGAAGAGGTCGCCGTAGAACGTGCTGTCGTCACTGAGCAGGTTGTGCAGGTCGAGATCGGACTTCGTGGTGATGAGATCTTCGAGCCGTACCTGCCTCGGGGGCAGCTCGGCCCATTGGGCCAGCGAGAGGCCGTGATCCGGGTACGGCTTGGAGCTGCCGACGGCCTTGAACACCACTCGTCGATCGTAGGGGGTTTGGTGGCGGCACCGCGCGGGAAAGCCCGAACGCAACCTTGACCCAACCTGACTCATACTTATTGACAAATCCTCAGATGCCCTTCAGACTTGAACCAGTAGCAAAAGCCCGCAAAACCCATAACTGGAGGAAATACATGTCACGAGCAGTAGGCATCGACCTCGGAACGACCAACTCTGTGGTGTCGGTTCTCGAGGGTGGCGAGTCCACAGTGATCGCCAACGCCGAGGGCGCTCGCACCACCCCGTCCATCGTGGCCTTCGCCAAGAACGGCGAGGTCCTAGTGGGCGAGGTCGCCAAGAGGCAGGCAGTCACCAACTCAGACCGCACGATCCGTTCGGTCAAGCGTCACATGGGTACTGCTTGGAACGTCGACATCGACGGCAAGAAGTACACCCCGCAGGAGATCAGCGCCCGTGTCCTGCAGAAGCTCAAGCGCGACGCTGAGGCCTACCTGGGCGAGCCGGTGACCGACGCGGTCATCACTGTTCCCGCCTACTTCAACGACGCTCAGCGCCAGGCCACCAAAGAAGCCGGTGAGATCGCCGGCCTCAACGTCCTGCGCATCATCAACGAGCCCACTGCGGCTGCGCTGGCCTACGGACTGGAAAAGGTGGAGAAGGAGGAGACCATCCTCGTCTTCGACCTCGGTGGCGGGACGTTCGACGTTTCGTTGCTGGAGATCGCCGATGGCGTGGTCGAGGTCAAGGCCACCCACGGTGACAACCACCTCGGTGGTGACGACTGGGACAACGCACTGGTCGACCACCTGGTGAGCCAGTTCAAGAACGCGCACGGCATCGACCTGACCAAGGACAAGATGGCCATGCAGCGTATCCGCGAGGCCGCTGAGAAGGCCAAGATCGAGCTGTCGAGCTCTCAGCAGACCTCGGTGAACCTGCCGTACATCACGGTCGACGCGGACAAGAACCCGCTGTTCATGGACGAGACCATCACCCGCGCGCAGTTCCAGAAGCTGACCGCGGATCTGCTCGACCGTTGCCGCAAGCCTTTCGAGCAGGTGCTGTCCGACGCCGGCGTGAAGCCCGCCGAGATCGACCACGTGGTGCTGGTGGGTGGTTCCACCCGTATGCCGGCCGTCGTGGACCTGGTCAAGGACCTGGCGGGCAAGGAGCCCAACAAGGGGGTCAACCCCGACGAGGTCGTGGCCGTGGGTGCTGCCCTGCAGGCCGGTGTCCTGCGCGGTGAGGTCAAGGACGTGCTGCTGCTCGACGTGACCCCGCTGAGCCTGGGCATCGAGACCAAGGGCGGGATCATGACCAAGCTCATCGAGCGCAACACCACCATCCCGACGAAGCGCTCGGAGATCTTCACCACCGCGGACGACAACCAGCCGTCGGTGCTGATCCAGGTGTTCCAAGGCGAGCGCGAGATGGCCGCCTACAACAAGAAGCTCGGCACGTTCGAGCTGACCGGCCTGCCGCCCGCTCCGCGTGGTGTGCCCCAGATTGAGGTCACCTTCGACATCGACGCCAACGGCATCGTGCACGTCACGGCCAAGGACCTGGGCACCAACAAGGAGCAGTCGATGACCATTTCCGGAGGCAGCGCGCTGCCCAAGGAGGACATCGACCGGATGATGGCCGAGGCCGAGTCGCACGCCGAGGAGGACCGCCTTCGCAAGGAGGAGGCCGAGACGCGCAACGGCGCCGAGCAGTTGGTCTACCAGACCGAGAAGTTCCTGGCGGACAACGGCGACAAGGTGCCGGAGGACGCGAAGGCCAACGTCGAGGAGCCGCTGGCCGAGTTGAAGAAGGCCCTCGAGGGGACCGACGTCGGCGCCATCAAGACCTCGGTCGAGAAGGTCGCGACGGCCAGCCAGGCGCTCGGAGCTGCGCTGTACCAGCAGCAGGCTTCCGCGCCGTCCGACCAGCCTGCCGGCGACCAGCCGCAGTCCGGTGACGAGGACGTCGTGGACGCTGAGATCGTCGACGAGGACGAGCAGAAGTGAGCCAGTTCGACCAGGACCCGGGCGCCGAGGAAGGCGTCCGGGTCACGGACAAGCGGCGCATCGACCCCGAGACGGGTCAGGTGCGCGAGCCGGCGGCGGGGGCCGCTGCAGAGGCGGCCGCCCCCGTGCCACAGGCCGACGAACCGGACCCGCAGGTCGCCGAGTTGACCGCTGACCTGCAGCGGGTGAGCGCGGAGTACGCGAACTACCGCAAGCGCGTGGATCGAGACCGGGAGGCGATGAACGACCTGGCTGCGGCTTCGGTGATCAATGAGTTGCTGCCAGTGCTCGACGACCTCGGGCGAGCCCGTGAACACGGCGAGTACGAGGGCGCGCTCAAGAGCGTGGGCGACCAGTTGGAGACGGCGACCGCCAAGCTGGGTCTTGAGGCCTTCGGCGCGGTGGGCGACCCGTTCGACCCGACCTTCCACGAGGCTATGACCCACAGTGAGGGGGCGGGCCACGAGGTAGCGCAGGTCGCGACCGTGTTCGCGGTCGGCTACAGGTTCCGCGGCCGGGTTCTGCGCCCGGCCCGGGTCGGTGTTGAGGAGTAGAGGAGAGGAGGGACGCCGATGAGTATGAAGGACTGGATGGAGAAGGACTACTACAAGGTTCTGGGCGTCCCGAAGGACGCCGACGCCACCACCATCAAGAAGGCATACCGCAAACTCGCCCGCGAGTTGCACCCCGACACCAACCCCGATCCGAAGGCCGCCGAGCGGTTCAAGGACGTCTCGGAAGCCAACGATGTCCTGTCGGACGCCAAGAAGCGTGCCGAGTACGACGAGGCACGTCAGATGGCGTCCAGCGGTTTCCGGATGCCCGGTGCCGCTGGGCCCGGGCCCGACTTCGATTTCGGCGACATCTTCCGTCGGGCAGGGGGTTCGGCCGGCGACTTCGGTGAGACGTTGTCCGGCCTGTTCAACAGGCGAGGTGCTCAGCAGCAGGCACGGCGTGGGGCCGACGTGGAAGCAGACGTCAATATCTCCTTCGCCGAGGCGCTGAAGGGTTTGACGACGTCGATGCGTTTGACCAGCGAAGAGGCGTGTCCGGACTGCGCCGGCACAGGCGCACGCAGCGGGACTGTGCCCCGGGTGTGCCCGGACTGTGAAGGAACAGGCATGGCCACCCGCAACGCCGGTGGCTTCGCATTCGCCGAGCCCTGCCCGCACTGTCGCGGCCGCGGCCTGGTGGTTGACGATCCGTGCCTGCGCTGTCATGGCTCGGGCCGGGCCGCCTCGAGCACCCTGGTGAACGCCCGTATCCCGGCAGGGGTCAAGGACGGCCAGAAGGTGCGGCTGCGCGGCAAGGGCGCCCCTGGCGAGCGGGGCGGTCACAACGGCGATCTGTTGATCACCGTGCACGTCGGCGCCGACTCCACCTTCACCCGCAAGGACGACAACATCACCGTGTCGGTGCCGGTCGGCTTCGACGACGTCGCACTTGGCGGGCAGGTGAAGGTGCCGCTGCCGCTGGGCGGGACCAAGACCCTGAAACTGCCGCCGGGCACGAGCAACGGTCGCACCTTCCGCATCCGCGGTGAGGGTGCGCCGCGCAAGGACGGGACGAAGGGCGACCTGCTCGCCACCGTTGCGGTCCAGGTTCCCGCTGACTTGAACGCCGAGGCCCGTGAGGCCATTGAGCAGTACCGGAAGGCGATGAGCCATGGATGAGGACTTCCCGGCATATGTGATCTCGATCGCCGCGCAATTGTCCGGGCTGCACCCGCAGACGCTGCGGCAGTACGACCGGCTCGGGCTGGTCTCGCCGCAGCGCTCGGGGCGGTACCGGCTCTACAGCGTTCGCGACATCCGCAAGTTGGAGAAAGTGCAGCAACTCAGCGATGCCGGGCTGAACCTCGAAGGCATCCGGCGGGTGCTGGAGTTGGAGGCCGAGGTGGGTGAGCTACGCACCCGCTTGCAGAAGTACGAAAGGCACGAACGGTCGACCGCCCTGGTCGTATGGCGGCCGGGGAGGCGCTGAAGGTATTGCAGAGCCTGGATGGAGAAGCCCGACGCGTCTTTCGGTGAAGATGTGCTACGTCACGTGGCACATTCTCACCGAAAGGCTGTGGGAGGACTTGCGTGGCGCCGTGGGGGCCTTGGTTGAAAGATCAGCCGGACGGCTGATCTTTGGGTTCGCCTAACACAAGGGGTGCGATAATCCGCTTCATGCGCACCGCCCTTGTGCTCCTCGCCGGAGTCGCTCTAAGCCTGTCCGCCTTACCCGCTCAAGCGGATGAGGTGGGGCCGGTGGCCCGAGCACTTCCCAGCCCCAGTGACAGCGCCCCGCCGGAAACCAATCGCGTGATTGTTCGTTGGGAGGCGGGGACCAGCCGGGCCGACCGCGTGGAAGCGCGCGCCAGCGCCGGGGCTGAAGACGCCTCGAGCCTCGGTCGGCGTTTTCAGGTGCTAGAGATCGGACCGGGTGAGGATGTCGATGCGGCGGTGGCAACGCTGCAGGCCGATCCCGCTGTGGCAGGCGCTGAGCCTGACGGCTACTCCGAACTACAGGCAGCCACACCCAACGACCCGCGCTTCAATGAACTGTGGGGCTTGGACAATCAGGGGCTCAACGTCGGGGGAGTCGCCACATCCACGCCAGGTGCTGATATCGACGCGCTGAAGGCATGGGAGAAGACGGTCGGCGACCCCTCGGTGATTGTGGCCGACTTGGACGACGGGATCCGGCCCAACCACCCCGACCTCACGAACCGGATCTGGGACAACGCCGACGAGGTGCCAGGCGACAGCATCGACAACGACGGCAACGGGTACGTCGACGACACATTCGGTATGGACTTTGCCGGCGCCAACATCGACGTCCCACTGGTCTTCGACAACGATCCGACCGACGACATCCCGGAAGGCGGCCACGGCACCCACACTGCGGGCACCATCGCCGCAGAGGGCAACAACGGCATCGGCATCACCGGCGTGGCCCAGAAGGCCACGATCATGCCCCTGCGGGTGTGCGGTTGGTCACCGTCGTCCAATAGCGGCAAGGGTGGCGTCCGCTGCCCCTTCTCGTCCCAGATCGCCGGCATCAACTACGCGGGCGCTAACGGCGCAAAGATCGCGAACATGTCCCTCGGGGGCACGAGTCAGAGCCTGCTGGTACGGGATGCACTTGCGGCCAACCCCCAGACCCTGTTCGTGATCGCTGCCGGCAACGACAACGTTGACAACGACCTGTCTCCCCGCTACCCGTGCGCGTTCGATCCCTCGACCGTCCCTGGCGCCATAGACAACGTGGTGTGCGTCGCGGCCAGTGATCAGAACGACGGCAAGGCCTCCTTCTCCAACTGGGGGAAGACAACCGTTGACCTTGCCGCCCCCGGGACGCAGATTCTGAGCACCTACACCTACGCGGATAGGGTCAAAGACGACTTCGAGACCCCCGGGTTCCCTGCTGGTTGGTCCACGAACGGCTGGATCCGCTCCGCCACCTCTCCTGGAGGGTCAGCGGCTCTCACGAACGACACGGCCACGCAGACTGTTGGCGCGCGCGTCCTGACGTCACCCACTGTCAACATCACCGGTGCCGGCGTGTGCATCGTTTCGTCCACCGAGACCTTCACCCGCAGCGTTGCGGACACACTGCGCTGGGAGGTTCTCGTCGACGGTTCCGCTGTGGTGGACTACTTGTCCACCTCGTCCTACTCGGGCAGTTACCGCGATCCGATCACCATTGCGGGTGCGGGTCCACACACCCTGGCCGTCCGTTACACGTACACCAGGCAGGCCGGTGGTGGCAGCGGTAACGGTGCCTGGCTTGACGCCTTCGGAATCCAGTGCTGGACCGCACCCGGCAGCGAATCCGCCTCGGATTACGCCTTCCTGCAGGGCACATCCATGGCCACCCCGCATGTGACCGGGGCTGCCGCGCTGCTCGCGGCCTACGAGCCGTCGGCCACCACCATGCAGCTCAAGCAGGCTTTGCTGTCTTCAGTCGACCTGCGCCGGCGTTCGACCCCGCGGGTCTCACGCCGATCGCCACCGGTGGCCGGCTCAACGCTGACAAGGCGCTGACCGCTGTTGATGCGCTGATCGCTCCGGGCACATCTATCACGTCGGGGCCCTCGGGTAGCACCGCCGACACCAGTGCCAGCTTCGCGTTCACCTCTGCCTCCAGCACCCCTGCGACATTCGAATGTCGCGTGGATGGCGGCGGGTTCAACCCGTGTGCCTCGCCGTTCACAGCAAACGGGCTGGCCGCCGGCGACCATAGCTTCCAGGTCCGGGCCAAGGACCAGGCGGGCACCGTAGACCCCACGCCGGCCAGCGCGGCGTGGACGGTGACCGCTGCGGTTCAGCCGCCACCACTGGCCGCCCCCGGCAAGGTGGCCGGGGTCAAGGTCAAGCGCAAGAAGACCTCCGCGGTCATCAGCTGGACGGCCGCGCCCAGCGCGACGTCCTACGTGGTGAAGTCAGGCAAGAAGTCGACGACCACGACCAAGACCTCGTTCAAGCTCAAGAAGCTGAAGGCCGGCAAGAAGTACACGGTGACGATCGCCGCCGTCAACGCCGCGGGTCCCGGTGTGGTTGTGAAGGTCAAGGTCAAGAAGTTCCGCTGATGACAAGCACTTGTGTGAAGGAGTGCACATATCTGCGGCAGTATCCCAAACCTTGACATACAACGACTCATAGTTATTGACAGGCGATGCTCGTCTGGCGGAGAATAGAACTATGGATTTCACCTCAAAAGCCCAGGACGCTCTGGGTGCCGCGATCAGGCAGGCCGCCGCTGACGGGCATTCGGAAGTCACCCCTGCGCACCTTCTACACGCACTTCTGGCCCAGGGGGAGGGCATCGCCACCAGCCTGCTCGACACCGTGGGCGTCAACCGCCCAGCCCTGGACGCCGACGTGCGTTCTGCGCTCAATGCCCTGCCGTCGGCCAGTGGCTCCTCGATGGGTCAGCCGTCGTTGGCCCGCGCGATGCATGCCGTTCTGCAGGCCGCCCAGGACCTCGCCAACCAGCGAGGCGACAACTACGTCTCCACCGAGCACCTACTGATCGGGATCGCCGAGAAGCAGCCGGAATTGCTGCCCGTCGAGCCGGCCAAGCTGCTCGACGCCTTGACCCAGGTGGCTGGCGATCGGCGGGTCACCAACCAGGACCCGGAGGCCAGTTTCCAGGCACTTGAGAAGTACGGCGTCGATCTCACCGAACGCGCTCGCGAGGGCAAGATCGACCCAGTGATCGGCCGCGATGCGGAGATCCGCCGGGTGATCCAGGTCCTGAGCCGGCGCACCAAGAACAACCCGGTGCTCATCGGCGAGCCCGGCGTCGGCAAGACCGCCGTGGTCGAGGGCCTTGCCCAGCGGATCGTGGCCGGAGACGTGCCCGAGTCGCTGAAGAACAAGACGCTGATCAGCCTGGACCTGCCCGGCATGGTCGCCGGTGCCAAGTACCGCGGGGAGTTCGAGGAACGGCTGAAGGCCGTCCTTGAGGAGATCCAGCAGTCGGACGGCCAGATAGTCACCTTCATCGACGAGTTGCACACCGTTGTGGGGGCCGGTGCATCCGGTGAAGGGGCCATGGACGCGGGCAACATGCTCAAACCCATGCTCGCGCGGGGCGAACTGCGCATGGTGGGTGCGACCACGCTTGACGAGTACCGCGAGCACATCGAGAAGGACCCCGCGCTCGAGCGACGGTTCCAGCAGGTCCTCGTCGGGGAGCCCAGCGTCGAGGAAACCATCGGCATCCTGCGCGGGCTCAAGGAGAAGTACGAGGCGCACCACAAGGTCGCCATCGCTGACGCAGCGGTGGTGGCGGCGGCGACGCTGTCCGACCGTTACATCACCGCGCGGTTCCTGCCCGACAAGGCCATCGACCTGGTCGACGAGGCGGCCTCCCGGTTGCGCATGGAGATCGACTCCAGCCCCGAGGAGATCGACAAGCTCCAGCGCCAGGTCGACCGCATGAAGATGGAGGAGATGGCGCTGGCCAAGGAGACCGACCCGGCGTCGGTCGAACGGCTTGAGAAGTTGCGTGCCGACCTGGCCGACAACGAGGAGGAGTTGCGCGCCCTGCGTTCCCGGTGGGACCTCGAGAAGGCCAACCTCGACCGGATCGGGGACCTGAAGATACGTATTGACGAGCTGCGCAATATCGCCGACCGTGCGGTGCGCGATGGTGACCTCGAACAGGCTGCGCGGATTCAGTACGGGGAACTGCCCGAACTTGAGCGGGAGCTTGAGAACCAGTCCGGCCCGGAAGGCGGGATGGTGTCCGAGGAAGTCACTGCCGAGGACATCGCCGAGGTGGTCGGTGCGTGGACGGGGATTCCGGCCGGGCGCCTACTGCAGGGCGAAACCGAGAAGTTGCTGCGCATGGAGTCCGAACTCGGCAAACGCGTCATCGGACAGGAAGAGGCCGTGCGCGCGGTGTCCGACGCAGTACGGCGCACGCGGGCAGGCATCGCCGATCCCGACCGGCCCACCGGTTCCTTCCTGTTCCTCGGGCCTACTGGCGTGGGCAAGACGGAGTTGGCCAAGGCACTCGCGGAGTTCCTGTTCGACGACGAGCGGGCCATGATCCGCATCGACATGAGTGAGTACTCCGAGAAGCACTCGGTGGCTCGGCTCGTCGGTGCTCCCCCCGGCTACGTGGGTTACGAAGAGGGTGGGCAATTGACCGAGGCGGTCCGGCGCCGGCCCTACAGTCTGGTGCTGCTCGACGAGGTCGAGAAGGCACACCCCGAGGTCTTCGACATCCTGCTGCAGGTGCTCGATGACGGCCGGCTGACCGATGGCCAGGGTCGCACCGTGGACTTCCGCAACACGATCCTGGTGCTGACCTCCAACATGGGCTCGCAGTTCCTCGTGGACACCACTGTGCCGTTCGAGCAGCGCGAGGAGCAGGTCATGGCCGTTGTGCGGCAGTCGTTCAAACCGGAGTTCCTGAACCGCCTCGACGACGTCGTGATGTTCGCGCCCTTGAGCCCGTCCGAGTTGACCTACATCGTGGACCTGCAGGTTGAGGCTTTGGCTCAGCGCCTCGTGAGCCGCCGGATCACCTTGGCCGTCACCGACGCCGCGAAGACCTGGCTGGCAGAACACGGCTTCGACCCGGTCTACGGCGCGCGGCCCTTACGCCGGCTCGTGCAGAAGGAGGTCGGCGACCAATTGGCCCGCGCGATCCTGTCCGCGGACGTACGCGACGGCGACTCCGTCACGGTGGATGCTGTCGGCGACGGGTTGGTTCTGGTCTGACGCCTTGCCTGGGTCACATTCCTGCAAAGATCTT
This sequence comes from uncultured Actinomycetota bacterium, assembly GCA_963818505.1. Lineage (GTDB taxonomy): Bacteria > Actinomycetota > Actinomycetes > S36-B12 > UBA10799 > JADKAV01. The sequence continues at coordinate 404,228 of CAWFSJ010000005.1, read as the reverse complement.
GGCTCGCTCGCCGTCAGGCGCATATGGTTCCGTCATGCGCAAAGCCTTGACCGTGCTCACCGCCGGTGCACTCAGCCTCAGTTTCGGTGTGTCGTCGGCCCAGGCGGCCGACGACGTGACCGTCATGACCCGCAACATCTTCCTGGGCGCGGACCTGGGCCCGGCGCTGCGTGCCACGGGTGGAGGCGAGTTCGTAAGTGCTGTCGGTGAGATCGTGCGACAGGTGAACGCCACCAACATCACGAAGCGCTCGAAGGGTCTGGCCGACGAGATCCAACAGCGCAAACCCGACCTCATCGGCCTGCAGGAGGTCGCACTCTGGCGCAAGGGGAAGGTCAACCTCAACGCTGTGTACAACCAGACCCCCAGCGCCACGAAGGTGCACCAGGACTTCCTGAAGATCCTCCTCAAGCAGATCAACAAGGGCAAGGCCCAGTATGAGGTGGTCAAGGTCCAGAACGAGTTCGATTTCGAGGCCCCGGCTGACGTCGACAACAACCCGAAGACAGGCACGAGTGGCGCCGAGGCCAACTACCGACTGACGATGCGCGACGCGATTCTCAAGCGCAAGGGCGTCGGCATCAAGACCAAGAACCAGCAGGGCAAGAAGTACACCGTGAAGAACAGCTTCAGCGTCAAGGTAGCGAACTTCGTCACGGTCACCTCGCGTCGTGGGTGGTTGTCCACCCAGGCGAAGGTCGGTAAGAGCGGTTGGTTCACATTCGCAAATACCCACCTCGAGGCCTTCGACGACCGCACCGACGTGCCGAGTATCCGGGCTAAGCAGGCCAACGAGTTCGCGACAGCGATGGGCAAGGTCAAGGGTCCGCTGATCGCTGTCGGGGACTTCAACTCCGACTCCCCCGGGCTGGTGCCCGGTGACGAACAGGCCTTCGAGGTGCTGAAAGGTGCTGGCTTCAAGGACATCGGCACCACCACGCCTATGAGTTGCTGCATCGCCGGCTCGGATGACATGCAGACAGGCGGTTCGATCGACGACTTCGACCACCGCGTCGACCAGATCTTCACCACGACCCCCAAGAAGGTCAAGAAGATCAAGACATGGGTGGTCGGTCGCGAGCAGTCCTACGGTTTCTGGCACTCCGACCACGCCGGCGTGGTCGGCAAGTACGCGCTGAAGTAGGCGCGGGAGCCCCGGTGCCGCCCGCGTTAGAGGTTGTGGTCCTGGTTAGCGAATCCACGCGTTGTTTCGCTAACCAACGGCACAACCTCTAACCAACGGCACAAAGACCGCGCCAGCGAGAACGCCACTAGCTCAGCGAGTTCAGCCACTCTCCGGTTTCCCGACCCTTGCCGCGGACCCACTCAATACGTGCGCCCACGATGATCAGCACCGTGCCGGCGATGCCTAATGCCAACCAGCGCGGCAAGGTGTCCAGCGTCGCGAAGATCTGGGCGGTGGCGGCGATCCCGACGGCGACGGCAGCAGGCACGACCAGGCCCTGCTGGTGAAGCCTCACGCCGAGCAACAGCAGCGTCAACCCGACAACCATCACGATGGCGAATCTGATCAGGGAGGGCGCAGACCAGATGTCGTTCCAGCAGAGAACCGCCGTCGGAATCAGCGCCACTGCCACGGCCGGTCCGTAGACGAGCCCCGAGCGTCGTTGCCCTGCTCGCCACTGAAGCAGCCCGGCCACGAGCAGCAGCCCAGACAGGCACAGGGTGTAGAACTCCGCGAACGCCGGATCATCGACCTCGGCCACCACCACAACTGCCAGCGTCAACGCACCCAGCCAGGCCACCGGCGCACCACCCGGATACAGGCCGAAAGCGAAAAGACCCACTCCGGCGATGGTGAGCACCAGGGTGGCTTCCCCATCGGGGATGCTGGCCATCAGCCAGGCGCACCAGACCACAGCGGCTGTGGTGACCGCCAGCAATCGGCTCCAACGGGCGACCGCGAACAGCAGGCCAACCCCGGCCAGCGCCAGTGCTGCGGCCACTGCCGGCGAAGGGCCAACAGCGATGCCCAGCAACACAAGCCATAGTCCGAACAGTGGCCAGCCCACAACCGCGAGTACGAAGTGCCGGTCGATCTCGTAGGCGACCAGCGTCGCCAGCAAGAATGTGCCGATCACGATCAGTGCACCCAACGGCGGTGAGTACATCAGCAGGCCGAGGGTGAACCCGCCTGCGGTAAGACCGCACAACGAAGCTGTGGCGATGCGTTCCGGACGGTCCGGCGTCCTCAGGACGAGCAGCCCGATCGCGGCCAGGAGGTAGACGGTGGCAGCAACCGTTACGCCCAAGTGCGCCGAGTCCCAGAACCCCACTGTGAACGCCAGAACGCAGGCCAGCGCCACGGGCAACGTGAACCACCCGAGCCACACCCAGCCCCGAAGCCCCGCCGCGTGGCCGAGCCCGATCCCGGCGACGCACATGACGACGCTGACCGCGATGGCATAGGGGGAGTCGGGGCTGTTCCATTCCGACGGCAGTGCACCGAGCGCCGGAGCAGCCGACGCCGCTATGAGCGCGAGCCCGAAGGCCACGACGGCCAGGGCTTCTGCAGTGGCATGAACCCGCCTGCGCAAGGTGAAGGCCAGTACCCCGGTGATCGCTGTGGCCGCCAGCAGGAAGCCCACCTGCCCGAACGGGCCGACCAACTGCCAGGCCACCGCGACGAACACCAGACCGGCCAGCAGCAGCATGGTGGCACCGAGAGCCACGAGCAGCACTTGGGTGGAGCGTCCGCGATGCGATTGTGCCGTAGGTGTCGCCGTGGCCGGTGCGCGCCAGACCCCGTACTCCGTCGCGGTTGCCGCGTCCGGTGCTCCGGCGCCTTCGGCCACGCGATCCTGCAGCCAGGACACTCGTTGCTGCAGATAGTCGAGTTCCTGGATGTAGCCGACGTAGGCCCGTACCCCGCATGCGCAGGTAACGATCCCGTCGGAATCCATCTGGGCCGAGGTCAGTTCCGCGCCGCATGCCGGGCACTTCGTCAAGGCAGCCGAACCCTCCATACCCCCACGGTAGAACCCCGGGGTGGGGCCAAGATCACTTCTGGGTCACGGCTGGGCCACGAGTCCTTGGCGAGTCTGCCTGGTCCGGGGCCGGTATTCGCATCATCCGCCAGGCGATGAGACCGGGAAGCATACACAGGACCGCGGTGCCCAGCATCAATGCGCGCAAGGCGCTCTGGAAGGACCCGACCAGCCCGGTGAGAAGTGCGGTTGCAAGGCGTCGCTCTACCCCCCAACACCGGCCTGGCGACGCTCGAAGTCGAGCAGCCACGTCTTCGCGTCAAGGCCCCCGGCGAAGCCCGTCAGCGCACCCGAGGTCGCCACGACCCGGTGGCACGGGACGATGATCGAGATCGGGTTGCGACCGTTGGCTGCGCCCACCGCTCTGGCCTTGCCGGCGTCCCCGAGGCGGCGCGCCTGTTCGCCGTAGCTGATCGTCTGGCCGAACGGAATCTCGCGCAGGACCCTCCACGCCGCCAGTTGGAAGTCGGTTCCGTCCGGGTCGAGAGCGACGTCGAACTCCGTTCGGCGGCCAGCGAAGTACTCTTCGAGTTCCGTGACCGTCTGCTGCAGTACGCGGTGGTCGTCCTGGCGATCACCTACGGTTCCAGCGCGCACATCATCCGGCCACCACACGGCGCTGAGGCCGGCGTCGGAAGCGACCAGGGTCAGCCGGCCGACAGGGCTGTCGTATTCGGTGTACGCCATATCAATCCCTTTCCAGGTTCCACAGATAGTGCATCGCGTAGGAGCGCCACGGCTTCCAGCGGGCATCGTCGGCGTCCAGTCCCCAATGGGCCGCCGCTTTCGCGATGCCCAAGTCCGATGGCAGGCTCACGTCGGGGTCACCAAGAGCACGCATCCGGATGTACTTCGCAGTCCAAGGACCGATGCCGGCCACGGCGAGCAGGTCGCGCTCGGCGCAATCCCAGTCCGCGCCCGGATCGAGGTGGATCTGCCCGTCGGCAAGGCGCGTTGCCAACTCCACCAGCGTGCGCGCCCGGCGCCGGGGCATCGGCAGTGACTCCGGGTCCAGCGCAGCGAGTTCGCCCGAGGTGGGGAACAGGCCGTCCCCACCGGCTGCCAACCGTCCCGCAGCCGTGCGAGCAGCCGCCACGCTGATCTGCTGGCCGAGGACCGCGCGGATGGCGGTCTCCTGCGGATCGAAGGCGGCGGGGCTGCGCAGGCCAGGAATCCGGTCCACCGGCAACGTCGGGGCAAGCGTCGCCGCGACAGCCACAGGGTCGGCATCCAGGTCCAGCATCCGGCGCAGTCGGGCCACGGCGCTGGTGAGGTCGCGCAGGTCATGCAGGGACAGCGTCAAGCGCACGTGATCTGTCCTTGCGACGACACTGGCTTGGCCCGTCGCGTGGGGCAGACGCAGACTGCGCGTGAACGTGTGCCCGTCCCAGGACTCGACGCCGGGGATCGCGCGCTCACCCAGGAAACGCAGCAGGACGTCGCCCGCGAACGGTTGCCGTGTGGCCAACCGCAGTGTGATCGTCTCTGTGCCCGTGCCGTCTCCGCGCAGTTGGCGGGGGCTGGCCGCATACACCTCCCGGATCGTCTGATTGAACTGCCGCACGCTGTTGAACCCCGACGCGAAGGCGATGTCGGCTGCGGTCAGATCCGTACTCTCCAGCAGGATCCTGGCGGTGCGCGCGCGGTGCGTGCGGGCGATGGCCAGTGGTCCGGCGCCCAGTTCCTCGGTCATCATGCGGTTCACGTGCCGCTGTGTGTAGCCAAGTTCCTCGGCCAGGCCGGATACGCCGGCCCGGTCCACGACGCCGTCACGGATCAGGCGCATCGCTCGCGCCACGACGTCCGAGCGAGTGTTCCATTCCGGCGATCCGGGGGATGCGTCGGGCCGGCAGCGTTTGCAGGCGCGGAACCCCGAGGCTTGAGCAGCCGCCGCGGACCGATGGAACTCGACGTTGCGTGCTTTGGGTGTGATCGCTGGGCAACTCGGGCGGCAGTAGATGCCGGTGGTGCGCACGGCCGTGTAGAACCAGCCGTCGAAACGAGCGTCCCGGCTACTGACGGCGCGGTAACAGGCATTGAAGTCCAGCGTTTGCACAACTCGATTCTCTACGGGCTGCAATCCCCGGTCTGGCGGATTTCGGACATCGGGTTCAGGCCGACGAACGGGTGCCCTGGTGGTATCGCAACTGCCAACGCGTCACCTCTCGGATCCAGACCGAACTGCGGCGCACTCCGGCCAGTTCGTAGGTCACCAGCGCGATGCCGTAGGCCAGTTCATCCGTGGTGAGGTCCGACACGTCGGTCGGGCATTCGGGGTCGGCAAGCAGCGCCTCGATGACCTGCTCGCGCGTCCACACCTTCCCCGACGCGCCGACCTCGACGAAGTCTCGGTGCAGCAGGTCTTCGAGCGCGTCCCGGTCAGCGCGCACTGCGGGTTCGAGAAGGTGCAACTCCCTACCCGCGGCGTGGTGGGTCACTTCGCCGTCACCGCGAACGCCGCCCGGATGCCTTCACCGGTCATGCCCGGTTTGCAGGCTGTGGTGTATTCACCGGCTTGGACCTCGACGACGAGATCGCGGGCAACGCCGGGCCCGATGTTCTCGACCTCGCCGACCACGGCATCATCGCTGCCGTACAGGTAGAACTCGGTGGGCTGGTCGCCGGTGTTCTGCACCGCGAACACGACGGTGCCGGCCGGAGCTGTGGCCGGTTGCACGTCGCAAGCAGTTGCGCTGCTGTTGACCGACACCGGGGTTGCCTCGGCGTCAGTTCCGTTGCTCGTGCAGGCGGCCAGGCTCAGAACAGCGGCGGCACCGACGGCGATTACGGCGATCTTCATGCGTGGCGCTCCTGGGTCAGTGAGGATGCAGGCGCGGTGGTTGCGCCGCTCGGCTTGGGGGTCCGGACCTTTCGGATGAACAACGGCATCACGACACCTACGTACAGCAGCCAGCCCACAGCACTCAGAACGGTCGTTGCGGGCGTGAAGTTGATGGTGCCTTTCAGCAGGGCGGCGTACCAGGTACTGGGTGCGATCACTGAGCTCACGTCGAAGGCAAGTGTGTTCAGCCCGGGCAGGATCCCCGCCTCCTGCAGATCGTGGATGCCGTAGGCCAGCACGCCGGCCGCAACGATGATCAAAGCTGCGCCGGTCCACTTGAAGAACGTCGCGAGGTTGAGTTTCAGAGCACCCCGGTAGATGAGCCACCCGAGCGCAATGGCGGTCGCGATCCCCAGCAACGCCCCGATGAGAGGCGTCGATCCTTGACCGGCCGAACGTGCGGCGGCCCAGATGAACAGGGCCGTCTCGATGCCCTCTCTGGCCACGGCCAAGAAGGCCACGAGCGTGATCGCCCACACGCCGGCGTCGGCCGCCTTGTCCACCTTGGCGTGGAGTTCGCCCTTGAGATGCCGGGCGTTGCTGGCCATCCAGAAGATCATCCACGTGACCAGGCCGACAGCCACGATCGACAGGGTGCCGCCGATGGCCTCCTGAGCCTCGAACGTGAGGGTGCGGGTGCCGAACGTGAGCAGCGCTCCTATGGCCACCGAGAGCAGCACCGCCACGGCCACGCCTGCCCAGATCCGGGGCAGTAGGTGACGTCGCTGCGTCTTCACCAGGTACGCGACGAGGATGCTGACGATCAGCGCGGCCTCGAGGCCTTCGCGCAGGCCGATCAGGTAGTTGCCGATCACGCAGACTCCAAGAACTTAGGTATACCTAATAACTGTATCGCTGAGCCGCCGTATGTGGCCAGGTGCCCCGCCTGCGTGCCCGACCGAGCCAAAGCACAGACTGGATTCGGAGGAAAGAATGCGTACGTTGCTCACGACGGCAGTCGTCACCGCGCTGGTGTTGGTGGCTGCCTGGGCCGTTCTGTATCTATTGGCCAGACGACTGCCGCCCGGGTTCCTGCGCGACGTCGTCGGGTTCCTACCCGACTGCGTCCAGGTGTTGTGGCGGCTGCGCAGAGACCCAGCCGTCCCGACATCGGCCAAGGTGGCCGTGATCATCGCAGTGCTGTGGGTGATCAGCCCTATCGATCTGATCCCCGAGTTCATCCCCGTGATCGGCCCGCTCGACGACGCGGTCGTGGTGGCGCTCGCGCTGCGGTATGCAGCCCGGCGGGTTCCGCGCGAGGTGATCGAGCAGTCCTGGGAAGGCGATCCGCGGGCCTTGCGCCTGCTGGTGGGCGTCGACGAGACTGTGGTTCCGCAGGCGTAGCCTTGGGGCGTGGACACCGCGGTCCTCGAAGTCACGGATCTCGTCCGACGGTTCGGTGAACAGACCGCCGTCGATCGGGTGTCGTTCCAGATCGCGGCCGGTGAGACGTACGGCCTGTTAGGGCCCAACGGCGCTGGCAAGACCACAACCATCTCGATGATCGCCGGGCTGCTCAAACCGGACGCCGGGTCGGTTGCCGTGCTCGGCGAACCCCTGACCACACGTCGCAAGTCCCACATCGGACTTGTCCCCCAGGACATAGCGCTGTACCCCGATCTGTCAGCACGGGAGAACCTGCAGTTCTTCGGTCGGTTGCAGGGCCTCGGCGGTGAGGTGCTGCGCAGGCGTATGGACGAGGTGCTCGAAGTGGTTGGCCTCGCAGACAGGGCCAAGGACCGCATCGACACCTACTCGGGCGGGATGAAGCGCCGCGCCAACATCGCTGCCGGACTTCTGCACGAACCCGACCTGCTGATCCTCGACGAGCCGACCGTCGGCGTTGACCCGCAGAGCCGCAACAGCATCCTCGAAGCGGTGGCTGCGCTTGGCGGGGCGGGTATGGCGGTGCTCTACACGACTCACTACATGGAAGAAGCAGAGCGCTTGTGCGATCGCGTCGGGATCATCGACGCCGGCCAACTGGTGGCCGAAGGGACGCGCGACGAGTTGATCCGGGAACTCGGGGAAAAGACAACCGTGAGCTTCCGGGTCAACGCGGGGCCAGATGCCCTCACCGCGTGGCGTGCGGATCTCGGCACAATTGCAGGCGTTGTTGGCGTACTCGATACATCCGACGGGCTTGCCGTGGTGACCTCCGAGGGGCCTGCTCTGATCGCGCTGGCCGTCCAAGCGGCGCAGCAGCGGACAGTGGACGTGGTGGGGGTGGACGTCACCGAACCGGACCTTGAGGCCGTGTTCCTGCACCTCACCGGCAAGGGTTTGCGTGACTGATGTGGCGCGACCTCTGGCTGATCGCGGCGCTCGGACTGAAGCGTTCGCTGCGAGACCGATCGATTCTGATCCAGGCGGTCGTCGCGCCTATTGCAGTGGCACTCGTGGTCGGCGCCGCGTTCGGCAGTGGCTTCTCCCTGAACGTCTCGATCGGGATCGCCGATGCTGACGGATCGTCGATCTCGAAAGGCATCGCCGATGGTCTGACGGGTTCCGGTGGGGACGGCATCGCGTTCTCGACCGTGACCGGCGACGACGTCGACGCGGCCGTCGAGTCCGATGCCTACGACGCCGTCATCGTTCTGCCAGCCGGACTTGGAGAGGACGTTCTGGCGGGTCGTCCGGCGCAACTCGACGTCGTCGGCCGGGCAACGGACCTGCTCTCGCAGTCGGTTGCCGAGTCCGTCGCAACGGGCGTCGCGTCCAACCTGCAAACAGCCCGGATCACCGCGGTGGGCGCCACCACGGCCGGGGTGAGCGATGTCGGGCCCCTGATCCAGAAGGCCGTGTCCACCCCTGCGCCGCTGACGGTCGAGCAGGCGGAGGTCTCGGGGACGTTCTCCGTGATGGCCTACTTCGCCCCCGGGATCGCCATGTTGTTCCTGTTCTTCATCATCGGCAATGGCGCACGTTCGATCATCGTCGAGCGCAACGAGGGGACGTTGCCGCGCGTGCTGGCCGCCCCCGTCTCACCATCAGCGGTGTTGCTCGGCAAGACCGTCGGCGTGCTCATAGTGGGCATCGTCAGCATGACGGCTGTCTGGCTGATCACCTGGATCGGATTCGGCGCCTACTGGGGCGACCCGCTCGGGGTCTTTACCGTGATCGTGGCTGCCGTTGTGGCGATCGCCGGGATCTCATTGCTGATCACCGGGGTGGCGCGAACGGAGAACCAGGCCGACGCGCTCACGACGATCATGGCCCTGCTCTTCGCGGTCGCGGGTGGGACCTTCTTCTTCGGCGCCTCGGGTTCACTGGGGATCCTGCGTGCCTTCACCCCCAACGGCCAAGCCCTCAACGCTTTGACCGAACTCTCGGCTGCCCAGGCGTCATTGCTGGAGGTCATGCCTCAGGTGCTGCTCCTGCTGGGAATCGGGATCGGCTGCGCGGGAGTCGGCCTGATTGCGCTTCGTAAGCGGGTGCTGGCATGAGCACCCTGGTCACCGCTTGGGTCGAATGGGTCCGGTTCTTCCGCGACCGGATCGCGATGTTCACCACGATCGCCCTGCCGGTGGTCCTGGTGTTCTTGATCGGCCTGAGCTTCGGTCAGCAGACGAGTGCCCTGCCGGTTGGGCTGCTGGAGTCTCAAGCAGGGCCCTTGGGCACCAGCCTGATCGCGGAACTCGAGCAGTCGCCGGCCATCGAAGTCGCGGTCTACGACGACCGGGGGGACCTGTACCGGGACATCCGTATGGGGCTGTTGGCCGGTGGTCTCGAGGTGGGACCGGACGGCCAACCCGTGCAGCTGTTCGTGCAACAGGCGGCCACCGGTGCCGGTGTGGTGATCTCGACCGTGAATGCCGCCGCCGCGTCGATCAGCACGCAGGCAGTGGCCGTGGAGGTGTTGTCGGGGGCGGTTTCGCGCGCACAGGCGCAGGCGGCCGTGGACGAAGCCCTTGCAGGTGTACCCGAGGTCGCGGTGGCGGCTCGCACCATCGGCGCCGTGGACCAGATGGAGGCCAACCGGTTCGCCTCCGCCGTCCCGTCGCAGTTGATGCTGTTCACGTTCCTAAACGGCCTGCTGGGCGCCGCCGCTCTTGTGCAGGCCCGCCAGCTCGGGGTCTTCCAACGGGTGCTGGCGGCGCCGCGGGGCTTGGGCGTCTACCTGACCGGGCTGGGCGCCTCGCGCTTCGCCATCGCGATGCTGCAAGCCGCGATCCTGCTGGGCCTGGGTGTTTGGGTGTTCGGCATCGATCTTGGGAATCCGATCGCTGGTGGCCTATTGGTGGTCATTTATGGCGTGATTGCAGCAGCGGCCGGGATGCTTCTCGGAGCGCTGGTCCGCACCCCGAGCCAAGCGGTCGCGATCGCTGTGCCCGCGGGCATTGTCATGGGGATGCTCGGCGGCTGCATGTGGCCCTTGTCGGTCGTCGGCCCGATAATGGCGCGCACCGGGCACCTCACGCCGCAGGCTTGGGCAATGGACGCCTGGAACCTGATCATCAATGATGGGGCCGGGGTCGCGCAGATCCTGCCGCAACTGGCGGTACTTCTGGGCTTCGCCGGGTTGCTCTCGGGGTTGGCGGTCTGGGCGCTGGGCCGCCACGCGCGCAGCGGACGGTGACGCCGGGGCGGGGGTGCCGGCGGCGGACTCGCGGCGTTCGGGCGGTTGCCGCGGGCTTTGGGGCCCGGCCGACCGCTTGCGGGGGGCGGTTGCCGCGGGCTTTGGGCGCCCGCGTTAGAGGTTGTGGTCCTGGTTAGCGAATCCACGCGTTGTTTTGCTAACCAACAGCACAACCTCTAACCAACAGCACAACCTCTAACCAACGGCGGGTCGGGGGCCAACGGCGGGTCGGGGACCAACGGCGGGTCGGGGGCCAACGGCAGGCCGGGGCCAACGGCGGGTCGGGTAGCCAACGGCGGGTCGGGGGCCAACGGCGGGTCGGGGGCCAACGGCGCCTTAGGCCAGCCAGCCCGACAACCGTGACAGACCCTCGCGCAGGACTTCGGGGCGCTTGCAGAATGCCCAGCGCACGTACGGTCCGCTCACTTCGGGATGGTCCGACAGGGCGGTTATGGGCACCGCCACGACTCCCGCCTCGTAGGGCGCTCGCAGGCAGAACTGCTCGGCATCGCGAAACCCCAGCGGCCTCACGTCGGTGGTGGCGAAGTACGTACCTTGCGCGGCGATCACACCGAATCCGAGTTCGTCGAGGCCCTCGCAGAGCAGGTCCCGCTTGTGGGCGAGGTCAGCCCGGAAGGCGTCGAAATGCTTCTCGTGCAATCGCTCCAAGCCCACCGTCATGGCGTGCTGGAACGGTCCCCCCGACACGTAGGAGAGATGCTGGCGCACGACCCGGACGGCGGTGACCAGATCCTGAGGGCCGGTGGCCCAGCCAACCTTCCAACCCGTGAATGAGAACGTCTTGCCTGCGGATCCGATCGTCAGAGTGCGCTCCCACATGCCCGGCAGCGTGCAGATGGGGATGTGCCGGTTGTCATCGAACCACAGGTGTTCGTAGGCCTCGTCGGCCAATACGAGCAGATCGTTGTCTACGGCGAACTGCGCGATCCGGGTCAACTCATCGGCGTTGAACACCGTGCCGGTCGGGTTGTGCGGCGAGTTCAGCAGCAGCAGCCGGGTGCGCGGGGTCAGGGCTGCTTGCATGGCGACGACGTCCGGACGCAGGCCCGGCGCGCTCAGAGGTACGGCCACCCGGCGCGCGCCAGCCAGTCCGATCGCTGCTGCGTACAGGTCGAAGTACGGGTCGAGGATCATCACGTCCTCGCCGGGTTCCACCAGTGCCAGGATCGCCGACGCGATGGCTTCGGAGGCGCCCGTGGTGATCACCACACCGAGATCCGGATCCACCGCAAGGCCGTACCAGTGACGCTGATGGTTAGCTACGGCCCGGCGCAACTCGGGTAGGCCGTGGGCCGGCGGATACTGGTCGCCCAGACCCTCGCGGATGGCCTGCAGGGCGGTGTCGCGCACCAGATCCGGACCGCCGGTGTCCGGGAAGCCCTGCCCCAGGTTGACCGCCCCCAATTCGGTGGCCAAAGCGGACAGCTCGCCGAAGATGGTGCGTTCGAACTCGCGCATCCGCACAACTAGACGATCGGTCATGGCTCGATTGTGGCCGGTTCCGGTGGCGTCGCACCGGACAGGGGAGGAAGATGCCCAACCGTGGGTGTTGCACTGGTGACCGGGCCAACCGCCGGTATCGGGCGGGAGATCGCCGCCGAACTGTCCAAGCAGGGCCATGATCTGATCCTCGTCGCGCGGGACAGGACAAGATTGCAGCAGTTGGCCGACGAACTCGGCAACTGCACGATCCTGCCGGCTGACCTCTCCGACCGCGCCCAACTGGCCCGCGTCGAAGAGGCTGCGGTGGGCGTCGACTGGTTGGTCAACAACGCCGGGTACGGGATAAACGCCCCGTTCGACAAGACCAGCGTCGATGACGAGCAGGCGCTGCTGGATGTGCTCGTCACAGCCGTAATGCGCCTCACCCACGCGGCCCTCCCGTCGATGGTGAAACGCGGGCGCGGGCGGATCCTCAACACCTCCAGCGTCGCGAGTTGGGTCCCCTTCGGGACCTACTCCGCAGCCAAGGCCTGGGTCACGGTCTTCTCCGAGGGCCTGGCAGCTCAAACACCGGCCTACGTCCACGTGACAGCGCTGTGCCCCGGGTTCACCCGCACCGAGTTCCACGAGCGGGCCCAGATGGACGTTGCCGGTCCACAGATGATGTGGTTGAACGCCGGCGAGGTCGCCAGGCAGGGGATCCGCGACTGCGAGCGGGGAACGGTTCTGTCGGTTCCGAGCCTGCGGTACAAGACCCTGGCCACCGTGGCTCAACATACGCCGCGACGGGTGCTGCGCGCGGTTTCCGGCAAGTACAAGGAGGATGGCTGATGCGCTTGGTTGTGCTGGGTGGGACCCGGTTCGTGGGCCGTGCGATCTGCACTGCTGCCTATGAGCGCGGCTACGACGTGGTGGTCTTCAACCGGGGCTTGAGCGGCCCTCCCCCGCGCGGAGCCGTGGCGGTGCGCGGAGACCGGACGATGATGTCGGACCTGCGCGGTCTGGCCCGGCTCATCGACGATCGCGGAGGGGCGGACATCGTGATCGACCCCGCCTGCCACGCCCCTTCACATGCCCTCATGAGCGCCCGGATCCTCAAGGACGTGGCACCGAGTTACGCCGTCGTCTCGACGGTCACCGCACACAGTCAATGGCCGGAGTTGCCGGTAGAGGCCTCGTCGCCGGTCTACGAGACGGGCATCACGCAGGGACCCAGCAACGACCTGGCCCTGTACGGCCGGCTCAAAGCGGGAGTCGAGCGTGCCGTGGCGACCATCTTCGGCGAGATCAACACTCTGATACTGCGGCCCGGGATCATCCTTGGGCCGCGCGAGGACCTCGGTCGGCTGCCGGACTACCTCAGGCGCGCCTCACGCGGCGGCGAGTTCCTCCTGGGCGGGCGTCCCGATCAGGCTTTCCAGTACGTCGATGTGCGTGACCTCGCCGACTTCATCCTCACCTGTTCGGAGACCGGACGCCCCGGTCGCTACGACGTCGTGACCCGACCTGGTGAGTACACATGGTCCGATTTGGCCGAGGCCATCGGTGCGGCTACTGGCGGACAGCCGGTCTTCGTGGACGATCAAGCGCTGCTCGACGCAGGCGTGCAGCCGTGGCGCGGGCTTCCGCTCTGGGCGCCGGCCGATGCGCAGAACGCGGGCTTGTGGCAGGTCAACGGGGAGGCGTCCTTCGAGTACGGGTTCAGCCCCCGGCCGCTCACCGAGACCGTCGCTGACACCTGGAAGTGGTTGCAGGCTCAAGGCCCGCAGTGGACCCCGACGGCGCGGGCTGCGGTCAGCGGCATCGACGCCGACGTGGAGCAGGCGCTGCTCGCATCACACTGATCGGGTGGCGATCTCGCGGATGGCGTCGGCGGGACTGTTGTCGGTGACGTCCCATCCGCGCAGTTGAGCCAACGCTGACTCGTGGGTCCCCACGTATGTGACCGGCGCATCGGGCCAGTCGGTCACCCCGGCCTTTGGCAGTTCGGCATCGACCAGCACGTATCCGACGATTCGGCGCCGCGACGCTTTCTGAGAGAACCCCAGCGCGGGCAGCATCCGACCCGCGCCCATCGGCGCCACCAACAGAGCAGGCGGCCGGTACGACGGGTGCGCGAGATCCAGCGCGCAGTGCGCGACGTAGGCCCCGGCCAGGTCCAAATCCCCCGTCACGCCGGAGTCGGGCATGGCGGGCACGATCCGGACATTGTGCCCGTACGCCGACACCTCGGCGGCCACCTCACGCCACGACCACGTCTCTGCGGGCAGTGCTGGCAGCAGCGCGATCAACAACTCGGACATTGGCTCAGGCAAGACCGAGGTCGGTCAGACTCAGCGCCGCCCGGTATTCAAGTCCCGCATCCCGCACCGCCTGACCGGCTCCGCGGTCGACGATCACCGCGACGGCTACGACCTCGGCCCCTGCCTCTTGCAGAGCTTCGACGGCGGCCAGCACGCTCGACCCGGTGGTTGACGTGTCCTCCACAGCCAGCACCCGACGACCGGCTACGTCCGGTCCCTCGATACGACGCTGCAGTCCGTGTGCCTTGCCCTCTTTGCGCACAACGAAGGCATCCAGCGCACGGCCAGGCGCGTGCATCATCGCCGTGGCCACCGGGTCAGCCCCCAGGGTCAGCCCTCCGACGGCGTCGAACTCCAAGTCCGCGGTCAGTTCCCGCAGCACGGTGCCCACCAGAGGTGCGGCCTCGTGGTCGAGGGTGACTCGCCGGAGATCCACGTAGTAGTCGGCCTCCTTGCCGGAGGAGAGGGTGACTTTGCCATGAACCACGGCTTTGTCCACGATTTGCTGTTTGAGGCTCTCGAGGTCGCTCACGGTTGCCAGAGTAGCCACCGGCGCGCTAAGTGGGTGCCGGCCCCGACCCATGGCGGCCTGTACCGTCGTATGCATGACCCAAAGCCTGGCCCTGCTGGATTTCCTCGATCCCGAGAACATCCTCAACTGGCTCGGCCCGCTCGCCCTCATCGGCGTGATCTTCATCATTTTCGCCGAATGCGGCTTGCTGATCGGGTTCTTCCTCCCGGGCGATTCGCTGCTCTTCATCACCGGTCTGTTCATCGCCCAGGGATACATCGACACCCCGATCTGGCTGGCGTGCGTGCTGCTGGCCGCCGCGGCTGTACTCGGCAACGCCACGGGGTACTGGATCGGCTACAAAGCCGGTCCGAAGCTGTTCAACCGTCCGGACTCGCGCCTATTCCGCAAGGAGTACGTCGACAAGACCCACGAGTTCTTCGAACGGTACGGTCCGCGCGCTGTCGTCCTGGCCCGGTTCGTGCCAATCGTGCGTACGTTCATCACCGCCATGGCTGGGGTGGGCCGGATGGACTTCCGGGTGTACATGATCTACTCGGCCATCGGCGGCATCCTGTGGGGTGCCGGGGTGACCTTCCTTGGCTACGTGCTCGGCAACGTCCCATTCGTGAAGAACAACATCGAGATCATTCTGATCTCCGTCGTGGCGATCAGTGTTCTGCCGATCGCCTACGAGTACATCCGACACCGCCGGGAAGCTGCAGCCGCAGCGGAGTAGCCCCCCGACCCCCTACCCCGCGTGCTGCAACGCCCAGGCCCACATCGCCACCGCCGCCGCGGCCCCCGCGTTGATCGACCGGGTCGAGCCGTACTGGGTGATGTGCAGCACCTGCTCACAGATTGCCAAGGACTCTGGGCTCAACCCCGGTCCCTCCTGCCCGAACAGCAGCACGCATGCGCGCGGCAACCCGGCCCCCTCAAGCGGCACCGAGCCCGCAACATTGTCGATTCCCAGAACCGGCAGCCCCAACCCGAGCAGCCCGTTCGGCTCGGGATGGTGCTCCACGTGCTGGTAGCGGTCGGTCACCATCGCCCCGCGCCGGTTCCAGCGGCGCTTGCCGACGATGTGCACCGCCGCCACGTTGAACGCGTTCGCCGTACGCACCACCGACCCGATGTTGAAGTCGTGCTGGAAGTTCTCGATCGCCACATGCACCGGGTGCCGGGTCAGGTCCAACTGCGCCACGATCGCCTCACGGCGCCAATAGCGGAACCGGTCCTCCACATTGCGCGTATCGCCGCCGGCCAGCAGCTCTGGGTCAAGGCGGGGGTCGTCGGGCCATGGCAAGCGAGTGCGGCCCGACGGTCATGGCCCCCACAGTATTCCGCTCGGCCCTCGCGCCCCCCACGGCTTTGGGACTAACGTAGGTGCCATGCCCATTGCTACTCCTGAGGTTTATGCCGAGATGCTCGACCGCGCCAAGGCCGGTCAGTTCGCCTACCCCGCGATCAACGTGACTTCGTCGCAGTCAGTGATCGCCGCCCTGCGTGGTTTCGCGGAGGCCGAAAGCGACGGAATCATCCAGTTCTCCTGGGGAGGCGCCGAGTTCGCCTCCGGCCAGTTGGTCAAGGACATGGTCACCGGTGCAGTCGCGCTCGCGGAGTTCGCGAACGTGGTCGCCGAGAAGTACCCGGTGAACGTCGCCCTGCACACCGACCACTGCCCGATGCAGAAACTCGACGGTTTCATGCGCCCTTTGGTGGACATCTCCATCGAGCGTGTGAAGGCCGGCAAGTTGCCCCTGTTCCAGTCCCACATGTGGGACGGATCGGCGATCGCGTTGGAGGAGAACCTCGACATCGCCGACGAGATGCTCGACAAGTGCCACGAGGCCAACATCATCATGGAGCTGGAGATCGGTGTGGTCGGCGGTGAAGAGGACGGCATCGAGGCCAAGCACGACGCCAAACTCTTCTCGACCCCCGACGACGGCTTGGCCACCGCAGCCAAACTCGGGCTCGGCGAGCGCGGCCGGTACATGGTCGCCGCCACCTTCGGCAACGTGCACGGTGTGTACAAGCCCGGCAACGTGGTCCTCACCCCGAGCATCCTCAAGGACATCCAGGACGCGGTCGGCGCGAAGTATGGCGTCGACAAGCCGTTCGACCTGGTCTTCCACGGCGGTTCGGGTTCGCTGCTCGAGGAGATCCGCGAGGCCCTCGACTACGGCGTGGTCAAGATGAACGTGGACACCGACACCCAGTACGCGTTCAGCCGCCCGGTCGCCGACTGGATGTACAAGAACTACGACGGCGTGCTGAAAGTCGATGGCGATGTCGGCAACAAGAAGCAGTACGACCCGCGGGCCTGGGGCAAGGCGGCCGAGGCGGGAATGGCCGCCCGCGTCCAGCGCGCATGTGAGGATCTGCGTTCAGCAGGCACCAAGATGAGCTGAAACACCGCTGAGAACGGCGCGGCTGCCCGGTGGGCGCCGCGCCGTTTTCGGTATTCCTGGCCCAATCCACCTGTGACGCTCGCCCGGCGTGGCACGATGCGCATATGGACGTTCTGACGCAGGAGCAGTGCTGGGAGCGCCTCACCAGCAATCAGATCGGCAGGCTCGCAGTGGTGGTCGCGGGCCGTCCCGACATCTTCCCCATCAACTACGTGATCTACGACGCGGAGATCTACTTCAAGACCGCTGAGGGGAGCAAACTCGCGGCTGTCATGGCACATCATGAGGTGGCTTTCGAGATCGATGGTTACGACCCGGAGACCAACGAAGCGTGGTCGGTCGTGCTCAACGGCATGGCTCGCGCGTTGAGTCACGAAGCCGAACTCGACGCCGCGGAGAACCTGCCCCTGTTCCCCTGGAACACCGACCCCAAGCACCGCTTCGTCGCCATCGAGGTCAGTGAGATCAGCGGTCGGCAGTTCGTTGCTGAAGGTCGCCGCCAGGATTGATCACCTAGTATCCCCCTTGTCGGGTGGTCATCCGGTGGTCCGGAAGTGCTTGAATGCCGCTCGTGGACATTAAGGCGCTGACTCCGCTGACGTTGCGCGGCTACAAGAAATCCTGGCTCAAGACCGACATCATCGCCGGCGTCACGCTGGCCGCGGTCGCCATTCCGGAGACGATGGGGTACACCAGCATTGCCCAGACCCCGATCGTCACCGGGTTGTACACGGTCATTTTCCCCACGCTTCTTTTCGCCCTGCTCGGTTCGTCGCGTCTGCTAGTCGTGGGGGCGGACTCTGCGACCGCGGCGATCCTGGCGGCGGGACTGGCGACCGTGAGCGTCGCGGGGCTGACACCAAACTCCCAGGAGTGGCTGGCCTACACGTCGTTCATCGCGCTGCTCTGCGGCGGAATGCTGCTGATCGCGCGTGTGGCCAAGTTGGGATTCCTGGGTGACTTCCTCAGCGCGTCAGTGCTGATCGGTTTCCTCACCGGAGTGGGTGTGCAGGTCGCCACCGGACAACTCCCCGACATGCTCGGGATCCCCAAGGGCGCTGGCAACTGGCTGCAGCAGCAGTGGGAGTTGCTCACCAACCTCGGCTCGGTGCAGTGGCTGACCCTGGCGTTCGCCGTAGGTGCTCTGGTCATAATCCTGGGCTTCAAGAAGTTCCTGCCCGCCGTGCCAGGCGCGATAATCGCCGTCATCGGTTCCATCATCATCTCGGCGCTGATCGACGCATCCAGCAAGGGCGTGGCCGTCGTGGGCGAGGTGCAGGGCGGCTTCCCGCCGATCGGTCTGCCCCAGGGCATCGACCTGTCCACTACCGCGCAGTGCGTGGGAATCGCGTTCTCCTGCTTCATCCTGATCATCGCCCAGTCCGCGGCCACGTCCCGCAGTTTCGCGATGCGCCACGGTCAGAAGGTGGACGTCAATCGCGACATCGTGGGCCTGTCCGGGGCCAACTTCGCAGCTGGACTGTCGGGCACCTTCGTGGTCAACGGCAGTCCCACCAAGACCCAGATCCTCGACGAGCTCAAGGGCCGCACGCAGTTGGCGAACATCACGATGTCGGCGGTCGTGCTGCTGGTGGTGCTGTTCCTCACCGGGCTGCTGGCCGACATGCCCAAAGCCGTGCTGGGTGCGATCGTCTTCCTGATCGGTGTGGACCTTGTCGACTACTTGGGCCTGAAGCGGGTCTGGGCGCAGAAGCGCGGTGAAGCGGTGATCGCGGTTGTCACCGCCATCGTGGTCTGCGCGATCGGGGTCGAGCAGGGCATCATCCTGGCGATCGTGATGAGCATCATCTGGATCATTCAGCGCCAGTACCGCCCGGAGTCGTTCGTGATGCAGTCGTCCGGGGACAAAGAGGTCTTCGAGAACGCGAAGGCGGGCGCTCAGACGCTGCCCGGGTTGATCGTCTTCCGCTACGACTCGGAGTTGTTCTACGCCAACGCCAACCGTTTCGTGGATGCCGTGGAGAACGTCTTCTCGTCCGCCCCGGTTCCGGTGCGCTGGCTGGTTCTGGATTGCTCGAGTGTCACCGACATCGACTACTCCGCGGCGATCAGTGTCGGTGGCCTCATCGACTACGTACACGCCAACAATGCCCACTTCGGCATCGTGGGCGCAGACCCCTCGCTGCTGGCGATGATGCAGAAGCTGGGCTTGACGGAGGACTTCACCGAGGACCGAATCTTCCACGACTTCGACCAAGTCATCACCGCCTACCAGGCAGAAACGAAGGCCTGAGCACGGTTGCTACCGCCCGCGTTAGAGGTTGTTGTCCTGGTTAGCGAATCCACGCGTGGTTTCGCTAACCAACCGCACAACCTCTAACGCGGGCGTTGGAAAGCATGTGCGGTAGTTTCGTCTGTGACTTAGGGAGGCCAGATGCCAGCGATCGTGCTTGTCGGTGCCCAGTGGGGGGACGAAGGCAAGGGCAAGGCGACCGACATCCTCGGCGAGCGTGTCGATTACGTCGTGCGCTACCAGGGTGGCAACAACGCCGGCCACACCGTGGTGATCGGGGATGAGAAGTACGCCCTGCACTTGCTGCCCTCAGGAATCCTGACTCCCAGCTGTACGCCTGTGATCGCAAACGGAGTCGTGATCGACCCCACCGTCCTCGAACGTGAGATGCGGGGCTTGCAGGCTCGCGGGATCTCCACTGACCGGTTGGTGATCAGTTCCAACGCCCACATCATCGCGCCGTATCACGTGGAACTGGACAAGGTGACCGAGCGCTTCGCAGGCAAGAAGAAGATCGGCACCACGGGCCGCGGCATCGGTCCCACCTACATGGACAAGGTCGCCAGGATCGGCGTGCGGGTGCAGGACCTGTTCGACCCCGAGGGGCTGCACGACAAGGTCGAAGGGGCACTGCATCACCGCAACCAGGTGCTGCTGAAGATCTTCAACCGCCGGGCGATCGACGTTGATCTGGTGTGCGAGCAGCTTCTGGCCTACGCACCCCTGTTCGCCGAGCACGTGGCCGACACCGGGTTGCTGCTCAACACCGCACTGGACGAGGGCAAGTACATCCTGCTCGAGGGTTCCCAGGGCACCCTCTTGGACGTCGACCACGGCACGTACCCGTTCGTCACCTCGTCCAACCCGACCTCCGGAGGGGCGTGTGCCGGAAGTGGTATCGGCCCGACCCGGATCTCCCGGGTGCTGGGCATCCTCAAGGCCTACACAACGC
Organism: uncultured Actinomycetota bacterium; assembly: GCA_963818505.1. Lineage (GTDB taxonomy): Bacteria > Actinomycetota > Actinomycetes > S36-B12 > UBA10799 > JADKAV01. The sequence goes on along the minus strand of CAWFSJ010000005.1, from coordinate 383,898 downwards.
GCGTAGGCGCTGGGCCCTTCCCGACGGAGCTGTTCGACGCCGATGGGGAACGCCTGCGTTCGGTCGGAGGCGAGGTCGGAGTCACGACCGGTCGCGACCGCCGCTGCGGCTGGTTCGACGGCCCGATCGCCCGCAACGCGAGCCGGATCAACGGCCTCACGGACATCTTCTTGACCAAACTTGACGTGCTGACCGGCTGGGAGCAGATCCCGGTGTGTGTGGCTTACGAGGTGGACGGTCAGCGCTTCGACGACATCCCCATGAACCAGCGCGACTTCGCGGTCGCCAAGCCGGTGTACGAGTACCTGCCCGGCTGGAGCGAGGACATCAGCACGGCACGTACGCTGACGGACCTGCCGGCCAACGCACGTGCGTACGTCGACTTCCTCGAGGAGCAGTCCCAGTGCAGGATCTCGGCCATCGGGGTCGGGCAGGATCGCGCCGAGACCATCCAGATCCACGACTTGGTGGACTGAGCTGGACTGAAGTGATTGACGCCGTGACGACCCATGCCCTCGCCGACCAGTGACACGGACAGTGGGGGTTCTGCGCTCGGCGCGTCGCGTACCGAACTGGTTGTGCCAGCGCCCGCCCAACCAGTTCAGTTCACGCAATACCCTTGACCCGTGCGCGTACTGGTAGTCGGCTCCGGGGCCCGCGAGCATGCCCTGGTCACTTCTCTGCTTGAAGACCCCGCCGTGACCGAGGTGGTCGCAGCTCCGGGCAATGCCGGGATCGCCGCGGTCGTCGACACGCTTGCTCTGGACGTCAGTGACCCCGTGGCTGTGGCAGCCCTCGGCACCGGTTTCGATCTGGTGGTCATCGGTCCGGAGGTGCCACTGGTTGCCGGGGCGGTCGATGCATGTCGGGAAGCCGGGATTCTGGCGTTCGGTCCGACCGCAGCGGCGGCGCGCCTGGAGGGCAGCAAGGACTTCGCCAAGCAGATCATGAACGCCGCCGGCATTCCCACCGCGGATTCGCGAACCGTCGAGGACGCCGTCGAACTCCTCGAGGTGATTGACGACTTCGGCCCGCCGTACGTGATCAAGGACGACGGCCTGGCCGCGGGCAAGGGCGTTGTCGTCACGACGGACCGGGCCGCCGCCGTCATTCATGCAGAAGCGTGTCTCGCGAAGGGCAGCCGGGTGGTGGTGGAGGAGTACCTCGACGGCCCGGAGGCCAGCGTCTTCTGCATCAGCGACGGCACAGATGTCGTGCCCCTGCTGCCGGCACAGGACTTCAAGCGTGTGGGCGAGGGTGATACCGGGCCCAACACCGGCGGGATGGGCGCCTACTGCCCGCTGCCGTGGGCCCCCGTTGACCTCGCGGAGTGGACAGTGCAACAAGTCGCCAAGCCCGCGATCGACGAGATGGCTCGTCGTGGCACCCCCTACACCGGGGTCCTGTACGTGGGGCTGGCACTGACAAGCAAGGGCCCGCGGGTCGTGGAGTTCAACGCACGCTTCGGCGATCCGGAGACCCAAGCTGTGCTTGCCCTTCTCGAGACGCCTCTTGCGGGGCTGCTGGCGGCTGCCGCGCGAGGCGATCTGGGCGAGCAACCACCGCTGCGCTGGAAGGACGGCTGCGCGGTGACGGTGGTGCTTGCCGCCCAGGGCTACCCCGAGTCGCCCCGCACCGGCGACGTGATCCACGGCGCCCACGCGCCAGGCATTCTGCACGCCGGGACCGCCCGCCGCGAGGGGGCCACGGTGTCCAGTGGAGGCCGGGTCCTGAGCATCGTCGCCACGGGTTCGACGCTTGCCGAAGCCCGGACCAAGGCCTACGAGAAGTTGTCCGGTGTCGCCCTGGAGGGCAGCCATTACCGTGCCGATATCGCCCTGGAGGCCAGTCGATGATCCCCAACGTCCTCGCCGCACGTTACGCGTCGCCGGAGATGACCAGGATGTGGTCGGCGAAGCACAAGATCGTCGCTGAGAGGCAGTTGTGGCTGGCCGTTCTGCAGGCCCAGGCCGATCTCGGCGTGGAAGTCCCGGCCGGTGTGATCGACGACTACCGGTCCGTGGTGGATGAGGTGGATCTCGATTCCATCGCCGCACGCGAACGCATTACACGCCACGACGTCAAGGCCCGCATTGACGAGTTCAGCGCACTGGCTGGGCACGAGCACATCCATAAGGGCCTGACCAGTCGTGACTTGACCGAGAACGTCGAACAGATGCAGATCCGCGGCTCGCTGTTGCTCGTCCGCGACAAGACCGTCGCGCTGTTGGCACGCCTGGCACGCCTGGCCGCGGAACACCAAGACCTGGCGCTTACCGGTCGCTCGCACAACGTGGCGGCCCAGACGACAACTCTGGGCAAGCGGTTCGCGACCACGGCCGACGAGTTGCTGGTCGCCTATGCCCGACTGCAGCACTTGATCGCCGACTACCCGCTGCGTGGGATCAAGGGTCCGGTGGGCACCGCACAGGACATGCTGGACCTGCTCGGCTCACAGCAGTCCTTGTCCGAACTCGAGCGCCGCGTGGCCGGCCACCTCGGTTTTGAGAAGGTGCTGTCGTCTGTGGGCCAGATCTACCCGCGCTCGTTGGACCACGAGGTCGTTTCAGCACTGGTCCAACTCGCGGCCGCCCCTTCGAGCCTGGCCACGACGATCCGGCTGATGGCTGGCCACGACCTGGTCACTGAGGGATTCCAGGCGGGGCAGGTCGGTTCCAGCGCGATGCCTCACAAGATGAACACGCGCTCCTGTGAGCGGGTGAACGGTTTTATGGTCCTGCTACGCGGGTACCAGACCATGGCCGCCGATCTTGCCGGTTCGCAGTGGAACGAGGGCGACGTGTACTGCTCCGTGGTCCGGCGCGTGATGCTGCCCGACGCCTTCTTCGCCTTCGACGGGATGCTCGAGACCATGCTGACCGTGCTTGACGAGTTCGGTGTGTTCGAGGCGGTTGTCGAAAAGGAGCTCGAGAAGTATCTTCCTTTCCTGGCCACCACCAAGATCCTCATGGCTGGCGTGCGAGCGGGTGTGGGCAGGGAGACAGCCCATGAGGTGATCAAGGAGAACGCCGTCGCCGCCGCTCTGGACATGCGCGCCACCGGGGCGGATCCGGCCTTGCTGGACCGGCTGGCCGCCGATGAGCGTCTCCCGCTCGACCTTGCGGCGTTGGAGGCTCTCATGGCCGAACCTCTTGCCTTTACGGGAGCAGCATCTGCCCAGGTGGATTCGGTGGTCGCGGCCGTCTCCCTGATCGTGGCTGAGTACCCCGAGGCAGCGGCGTACAGCCCCGGGGCGATTCTTTAGCGGGCATGGGCCCAGCCCGGTCGTGCCAGGGCCTCTGCCTCGCCGGGCCCGCGTGGCCGGGCCCGCGCCCTCGTAGCCACAGCACCACCGCGCCGGTCGTGCCTCGCCTTCGGCCCGCGTCGCCGGGCCCGCGCCCTCGTTAGAGGTTGTGGTCCTGGTTAGCGAATCCACGCGTTGTTTTGCTAACCAACAGCACAACCTCTAACCAACCGCCTCGCCGGGCCCGCCAACCGCCTCGCCGGGCCCGCGTCCTCGTAGCTACAGCACCACCGCGCCGGTCGTGCCTCGCCTTCGGCCCGCGTGGCCGGCCCGCGCCCTCGTTAGAGGTTGTGGTCCTGGTTAGCGAATCCACGCGTTGTTTTGCTAACCAACAGCACAACCTCTAACCAACCGCCTCGCCGGGCCCGCCAACCGCCTCGCCGGGCCCGCCAACCGCCTCGCCCGGCCCGCATCCTCGCAGCCACAGCACCACCGCGCCGGTCGTGGCGATCCAGGCGCCACCCAACAACCACCCCATCAGCACGTCGCTGGGCCAATGCACGCCGAGGAGTACCCGGCTGGGGCCCATCAGAAGACCGAACACGATCAGCGCGATCCCAGGCCAGCGGCGGGGCAACACCGCCAGTGCAACCACTCCGAAAGCCACGTACCCGTACACCCCGGCCATGCTGTGCCCGCTGGGGAAGGAGGGGGAGCTCAGCACCTCGAACGGGTCGGGCCAGACCGGCCGCGGGCGATCGACGGCTCGCTTAACGGCCTGGGAGATCATCCATCCCCCCATCCCGGACGCGCCCACCCACAACGCCCACCAGCGATAACCGGCACGCACAAGGAGAACCACCACAGCCACCGTCAGCGGGGCCAGCACGAAGCCACTTCCCATGATGGCGAACACCTTCGCCAGCCAGACGACCCATTGCTGACCGTGCACGAACGAATACACGTTGGTGGCGATGAGCTGGTCGTCGGCGATGACGGTATTGGGGATCGCGGCGGTCGGGTTATCAAGCGCGCTCACCACTTGCTGGGCGAGCCCGGCCGCGAGCAGCCACAACACCAGCGCCAACCCAGCCAGCAGCCAGGGGGATCGCCGAGTCACGTCGCCCAGTATGCAGGGGTTGCGGTGGGAGGGTTCAGCACCGTGCGGCGCGACCACTAACGTGGAACGGTGAGCGCGCCTTCGATCCGCGGGTGGAACCCGGTGTACTCGGGCAAGGTCCGCGACCTGTACGCCGATGACGGCCGACTGCTCTTCGTTGCCTCCGACCGCATCAGTGCCTACGACGCGATCCTGCCGACCCCCATTCCCGACAAGGGACGCATCCTCACAAGGATGTCCCTGTGGTGGTTCGAGCGCCTGGCCGACATCGTGGCGAACCACATCGTCTCCTTGGACGTGCCCGCCGAAGTGGCCGGACGTGCCGTGATCTGCCAACGGCTGGACATGCTTCCGGTCGAGTGTGTGGTCCGCGGCTACCTTGCCGGGTCCGGCTGGACGGATTACCAAGAGAACGGAAGTGTCTGCGGCGTGCAACTACCGGCGGGGCTGCGGCAGTCGCAGAGACTGCCTGAACCGATCTTCACCCCGGCGACCAAAGCTGCGATCGGAGAGCACGACGAGAACATCGATTTCGCAACTGTCGTGGAACTGGTAGGCCAGCAGCGCGCTGAAGAACTACGCGGACTGTCGCTGCGTGTCTTCTCCCGCGCCAGCGACCTCGCTGCCGAGCGCGGTCTGTTACTCGCGGACACGAAGTTCGAGTTCGGCCTCGACGCCGACGGTCGAATCGTTCTCGCCGACGAGGTGCTGACCCCGGACTCGTCGCGCTTCTGGGACGCCAGCATGTGGCAGCTGGACGTTGCGCCTCCGAGCTACGACAAGCAGTACGTGCGCGACTGGCTGCGCCTTGAGTCGGGCTGGGACCCGGCCTCAGATGCCCCGCCGCCACACCTGCCGGACGCAGTCGTTTCGGCCACAAGGGCCAAGTACGTTCAAGCCTTCGAAACGCTGACCGGCGAGGAGTTCGAATGACGACGTGGTTGTTGAGCGGGGGCGCCGGCTACATCGGGGCTCACGTCCTGCGGTCCCTGCAGGCCAGCGGTCGTGATGTGGTGGTTCTGGATGACCTGTCCACCGGCCTGGCACGCAAGGTCCCAGACGATGTGCCCCTGATCCAGGCCAACGTCGCAGACCGCGATCTGGTCGCGGCGGCGCTGCGCGAGCACGATGTCACCGGCGTCGTCCACCTGGCTGCGAAGAAGGCCGTTGGGGAGTCCGTCGAGCGGCCCGAGTACTACTACCGCGAGAACGTCGACGGCATGTTGTCGCTGCTGGAGGCCATGCAGGACGTGGGTACCTCTGCGTTCGTCTACTCGTCGTCGGCGGCCGTCTACGGCACGCCCGCCACACAACTGGTCACCGAGGATGCCCCTCTGGCGCCGGAATCCCCCTACGGTCAGACCAAGGTCGTCGGCGAATGGATGACCCGCAACGCAGCTGTCAACAGCGGTTTGTCGTGGACCTCTTTGCGCTACTTCAACGTGGCGGGGGCAGCGAGTCCCGCACTTGGTGATACGAGCGTGTTCAACCTCATCCCCATGGTGTTCCGGGCGTTGTCCCAAGGTCGGCGCCCGCAGGTGTTCGGCGACGATTACACCACCCGGGACGGATCGTGCATCCGCGACTACATCCACGTGTCGGACCTCGCCGACGCCCACGTGGTGGCTGCTGCTGCCTGCGAGGCGCAAACGGTGGGCGAGGTCTACAACGTGGGCCGCGGTGAGGGAGTGTCCGTGCTGGAGGTCATGCAGATGGTCACTGAGGTGATCGGCGAGGACGTGCAAGCCCAGGTGGCGCCGCGCAGGCCCGGGGATCCGGCTCAACTGGTCGCGACCGTTGAGAAGATCAACAGTCAGCTCGGTTGGTCGGCCACTCATGACCTACGCCAAATGGTGACCAGCGCCTGGGAGGCATGGAACGCTTCGTGAGCCCGGGGCGGCACGGGCTGCCGGTCGGCGCGCATTCTCCGTAGACTGCCTTACATGTGGCAGGTCAAGACGGCGGGAACGCTCGACGAGCGCATCCAGCGCGGTCTGGACGCCAGACACCGCGTGCCCCACGATGCGCACGCCGACCTCTACCGATCGCAGGTGCGCCCCGATCCGTTGAACCTCGTCCTTGAACAGGACCAGGATCGCCTGCCTTCGCTAGTCCCGGTACGCCACGCCCGCATGGCTGCGGATCCGTACGGGTACTTCCGCGGAAGTGATGTGGTGATGGCGGCGGACCTGGCTGTCACGCCGGTCTCGGAGATCCATGTCCAGGCTTGTGGTGACGTCGATGCCTCGAGCTTCGGCTACTACCGTTCCCCGGACGGCGACGCGGTCTTCGATGTGGGCTACTTCGACGAGACCCTGCGGGCGCCCTGGGAGTGGGACGTCAAACGGATGGCCGCTGGGATGGTCATGGCCGCCCGGGCCATGGGCCTGGCCACGAAGGACCAGCGTCTCGTATCACGATCGGCGCTGGATGGCTACCGTCGCGGAATCGCCTGGGCCGCGGGACAGGACCGGCTACATCTGTGGTTCGCGCCCATCCCGGACGCGGAGATCTCCAGGGCTCTCGACAAAGCGTCCAAGCGCCAGCGTGATCTTGCATTCACCGACGAACCAATGTTGTACGCGAACATGTACGACGAGAGTGACTCGACACCCTTGCTGCGACACGAACCCCCCATTCACGCTCTCACCGATTGGCTCACCGAGCAGGAGGCAGCCGAGGTTCACAACGGACTGACTGCAGTGATGAGCGGCTACTGGTCGTCTGTCTCGGCGGAGATCCAGCAGATGCTCAGTGAGTACCGCATCGCCGATGTCGGGATGCTGGTGCGAGGGGTGTCCGACGTCGGGCTGCGTTCCTTCGTGGTCCTGTTGCAGGGCACCCGCAAGCACGAGCGGGTGGCTTTGCAGGTCAAGGAATCGCGACCTTCAGTCCTGCAGCCATACGTCCTGCCGGAGTTCCGTCACCGCGGCAATCAGGCGCGCAGGGTGGCGATCGGGCAGGGCCTGATCCAGTCCGAGCCTGATCCCCTGCTCGGCTTCAGCAGATGGCGCGACCGCGATTTCTATCTCAGCCAGCTGCGGCCGGTGGTCTCTGCCTACCGGCGCACGACACCGCAGACCCTGCCCCGGTTCGCCAGGCTGTGCGGTTTCGCGCTGGCCCGCTCGCACGCGGTGACTGGCGACCGGATCGCGATCGACTCATATCTCGGTGACTCCGACTCTTTCGTCAAGGCAGTCGGTCGCTACGCCCTTCGTTACGCCGACGTTGTGGAGACCGACCACAGCGAGTTCGCGAAGGCAGTGGCCGACAGCGCCACGGGCACGGCTTAGTCTGGACACGTGCCGCGAATCATCGTCGAAGTGATGCCCAAAGCCGAGTTGCTCGACCCCCAAGGCCAGGCTGTGCAGGCCGCGATGGGACGACTCGGTCTCGAAGGGGTGGTCTCGGTGAGACAAGGCAAGCGATTCGAGATCGAGGTCGAGGGCCAGTTGACCGAGGACCGCATGGTGGAACTCGAGCACTTGGCCGAGACCCTGCTGGCCAATCCCGTGATCGAGAACCACACTCTGTCCGTGCAGTAACGGCGAGGGTTTGAAGCAAGCCCCCCTGGGGTATGCCGTTCCTGCCCGGCTTCGCGAGGGGGGAGCCGGGCACCTTGACCGCGTTGGGGAGGGAGTCGCCGTGCAGTGGTTGCTCGCCTTGTCCGCCAGTGCGATCGCCGTGGGCGCCTTCGCGCAGACAGTCACAGGCCTGGGGTTCTCCCTGATCGCGGCCCCTGCCCTTCTGGCCCTGTTCGGACCGCGCGACGGCGTCGCCATGGTCGTCGTGCTCGCGACGTTCGCATCGCTGGTTCCGTTGTTGTCGCAATGGCGTGAGGTGCGCTACAAGGACGCCGGGCTGCTGCTGCTCCCCACCCTTCTGGCCACGCCGGTTGTCGCGCTGGCACTGGCCGGTGTGGACGCATCCCTGGTCGCGGTGGCTTCGGGAATCGCGGTGATCGCTGGGGTTGTCCTTCTTGCAAGGGGTGCTTCGTGGCAGTGGTTGCGCGGGATACCCGGGGGGATCGCAGCGGGGATCTCCAGCGCTGTGCTCAACGTGGTCGGCGGCGTGGGTGGCCCGCCGATGGGGATGTATGCAGCGAATGCCGGCTGGGGTCCCGCGCAGTCGCGGGCCACACTGCAGTTCTTCTTCCTGGTACAGAACGTCTTCACGGCGCTGGTCATCGGCGTGCTCGCCCCGGCTTGGTGGATGGCTGCCGCGCTGGTTGTCGGAACGGTCGCCGGAATGCTCGCGGCCGGTCGTATCCCGGCCACCGCCGCCCGGTTCGCCGTGCTGGTGGTCGCGGCTCTGGGCGGGGCGAGCCTCATCGTGACGAACGTCTGAGGTTTCAGGCCTTCGGTGTGATGACGAACACCTTGATCTCGCGGCCCGCCCGTCCGCGGTAGGCGTTGTACGCCGGCCACACCTCGTACATCAACTCCCAGATCTGCTCACGTTCGGCCTCGTCGGTCACCAACCGCGCCATCATGTCGCGGGGCTGGTCGTCGACGTTGAACACGCAGTCCGGATTCGCCTCGAGGTTCAGGGCCCACGCGGGGTGGTGCTTCTGCCCGAAGTTCGACCCGATCAGGACGTACTCATCGGCTGCGCGCGTGCCATAGAGCAGCGTCACCGTGCGCTGCTGGCCGGACTTGCGCCCGGTGGTCGTGAGCAGGCATTGGGGCAGGCCGTAGTCGCCCAATAGGCCGAACTTGCCACCGGTCTTCTTGACCACCTTCGCGTCCAAGGGGGCCAGTCGGGCTGCGGTCCAGGCGAACCACTTCTTGTGTCCGAGCCAGCGCATCACATCTTTGTAGGCCATGCCCCGAAACTACTGTGGGCCCATGCTCATCGTTCGACCGGCATCGCGTGGCGAGGTCCGTGGTGTGCAGCAGCGAGTGCTCCGGCCCGACGGTCCCCTGCCGACCGACCGGCCCCACCCGCGGGACTGGTTACACGTCGCGGCGCTCGCCGACGGGCTGGTGGTGGGCGCGTGCTCGGCGGGTCCGGCGCCGTGGCCGCATCCGGAACTGCTGCCCCTGAGAGCCCCGCAGTGGCAACTCCGGTCGATGGCCGTGTTGCCTGAACACCGCGGTGGAGTCGGGTCCCGGGTGTTGCGCGCGACGGTGTCGGAGGCTGCCAAGGCCGGGGCTGGCTCCATGTGGGCCGACGCCCGCGTGGCTGCCTTGGGACTCTACGAGCGAGCAGGCTGGGTGGTCGTCGGGCAGGAGTGGCTCAAGGCGGGGGTCGGCCCGCATATGTACGTAGTACTGGAAGATCCTGCCGCGCAGGTCTAGCGTCGGGATCATGAAGACGATCGCCGCATCTGTAGTCCTTGTTCTCGCCGCTGCTGGCCCGGCTGCAGCCGCCGGCGATCCCGCGAACTTCTCCGGCTTGGGACCGGTGAAGCTTCGGATGACGGTCGCTGAGGGGCTGGCCACTGGCGCGATGGGCCCCAATCTGGCGATATGTCCGGGCGAGGACACCGATTTCAAGCCGGAGTTCGAAGCGCGCGCTCTGTGGAGTCGTAAGGGCAAACTCGTGGCCATTCAGCCCTCGAGCACCATCCGCGGCATTGAACTCGGATCCTCGGCCGCGTCGGTTCGCAGCGCGTTCCCAACCGGGTCGTTCCAGGGCCGCGACATCTTCACCAACGGCCGGATCTGGGTGGTCGCCAAGCCGAAGTCGTCACTGCAGTTCGTGCTGAAGAACGGCAAGGTCAAGCGCATCGCCCTGACCACCGGCTTCGTCTCGACCGGCGGGGAATGGACCTGCTGAAACCGGCCTTCTGGGCGCTGGACACCTGTTCGCGGGAGCCGCTGCGGGCGTAGAGTGGAAGTGAGGGTTAAGGCTCGATGCGTCTGGCAGGCGCAGTTCGCCTGGGGACCACCGGCCGTGATGAGGACGGAGGGTGGACATGTCCGGTTCTGTAATCGTCGGTTTCGACGGATCAGAGGGTTCGCTACACGCACTGAAGTGGGCTGCGAAGGCTGCCAAGGACCGCGGCCGCACCCTTGAGGTGATCACGACGTGGACCATGCCCGCGGCCGATCTGGGCATTGGTGCGTCCTCGACGCTGCAGGAGGAGTTGCTCGACGAGTTGCGCCAGGAAGCGCACGCCGTCAACGATGAGGCTTTGAAAGTGGCCGCCGAGATGGGCGCCAACGCCATGGGCGAAATCCTTGTCGGCCGGACGCCGGCGGCCTTGGTCAAGCACTCCGAAGGCGCGAACCTGGTCGTCGTGGGCAGCCACGGGTCCGGGGGTTTGACGGGCTTCCTGCTCGGCAGCGTCTCACGGCAGGTCGCCACCCACGCCAAGTGCCCCGCTGTCGTAGTACGCCCGTTGCAGACAGACCAGCACGACATAGTGGTGGGTGTCGATGGTTCGCCGCATTCCCTGAAGGCGCTGGAGTGGGCCTTCGAGCAGGCCAGTTACACAGGCTCGGCCCTGCACGTTCTGCACAGTTGGGAGATTCCGCCGACCTGGTCGATGGTCGAGGTCCCGAGCTATGAACCCGAGGTCTTGATCCGCGACTATGGCAACGCGGAACTGCGGGAGACCTCCGAGGCGATGGCGGGTTTCCGTGAGGACTTCCCCGACGTCAAAGTCCGCCAGGAAGTCATGAAGGGGTCACCGGTGAAGTCCCTGGTGAAGGCCAGCCAGAACGCCGCGCTGTTGGTGGTCGGTTCTCGTGGTCTGGGTGGTTTCAAGGGTCTGCTGCTCGGATCGGTCAGCCACGCGGTGGTGCACAAGGCTGCCTGCTCGGTGGCTGTCGTACCGTGAGGTTGTGCGCGTTGGAGTAGTCACCTTCCCGGGAACCCTTGACGATGTCGATGCTGCCCGGGCGGTGAAGTACGCGGGCGGCGAGGCGGTCGCGCTATGGCATGGCGACCACGACCTGCGGGGGGTGGACGCGGTGGTGCTGCCCGGTGGCTTCTCCTACGGTGACTACCTGCGCTGCGGTGCGATCGCCCGGTTTGCGCCCGTGATGAGCGAGATCGTGGACGCCGCCGAGAAGGGGATGCCGGTTTTGGGCATCTGCAACGGCTTCCAGATCCTGTGCGAGGCGCACCTGCTCCCCGGCGCCCTGGTACGCAACGAGAGTCTGCACTTCGTGTGCCGGGACCAGGCTCTGCGCGTGGAGAACGTCGCGACTGCTTGGACCCGCGGTTTCGACCCGGACGCGCAGATCGTCGTGCCGGTCAAGAACGGTGAGGGCTCGTACATCGCCGACGAGGCCACCCTCGACCGGCTGGAGGCAGAGGGCCGGGTGGTCTTCCGCTACGTGAGTGGCAACCCGAACGGTTCGCGCCGGGACATCGCAGGCATCACCAACCCCGCCGGCAACGTCGTGGGTCTCATGCCGCACCCGGAGCATGCCATCGACCCCTTGACCGGGCCGGGCACGGACGGTTTGGGCCTGTTCACGTCGCTGTTGGAGCGCGCCGGGGTTTGATCGGTGCGGCCGGGTTGCGGGTCTTGGCCCGACCGGCCCTTCTTCGGGTCCCCGAAAGGCGTCGGCTTTGACTGTCGCGTTGTTGCCGGTCCTGGTTCTCGCGTGTGGTGTTGTTGCTGGTTTCTGGTCCGGGAACCCGCAACAGCGCCACAATCGCGGCGGGACCTCTGCAACAACGCGACAATCGCGGGCCCGACCGGTTCAAGCCGATCGCGCGGACCACCTTCCGACGTGCCGCCGGGGCCTACCGACCCGCCCACCTAGAATCAAGCCATGGATTCGGTCGAGCACGCCGCCCAGACCCCCGACCACCCGCAACCCTTCGCCGACCTCGGCCTGAAGCCGGACGAATACCAGCGGATCCGCGACATCCTCGGCCGCCGGCCGACCAGTTCCGAACTTGCCATGTATTCGGTGATGTGGAGCGAGCACTGCTCCTACAAGTCGAGCAAGGTCCACCTGCGCCAGTTCGGTGAGAAGGCGCCAGCCTCCGAGGCGCTGCTCGTCGGGATCGGGGAGAACGCCGGCGTGGTGGACATCGGTGACGGTTGGGCGGTGACGTTCAAGGCCGAGAGCCACAACCACCCCAGTTACATCGAGCCGTACCAAGGTGCTGCCACCGGAGTGGGCGGGATCGTCCGCGACATCCTGAGCATGGGCGCGCGTCCGCTGGCGGTGATGGATCAACTCCGGTTCGGCGCCGTCGAAGAACCCGACACCGCCCGGGTCGTACACGGCGTGGTCTCCGGCGTCGGCGGCTACGGCAACTGCCTGGGTCTGCCCAACATCGGCGGGGAGACTGTGTTCGACCCCTGCTACCAAACCAACCCCCTGGTCAACGCGTTGTGCGTCGGTGCGATGCGCCACGAAGACATACACGTCAGCAGCGCCCGCGGGGCCGGGAACCTGGTCGTCCTGTACGGCGCGCTGACCGGCGGCGACGGCATTGGCGGGGTGTCGGTGCTGGCCAGTGAGAGCTTCGACGAAACCGGACCCAGCAAGCGCCCCGCCGTGCAGGTGGGCGACCCGTTCATGGAGAAGTTGCTCATCGAATGCACGCTGGAACTGCTCAAGTCCGGCCTCATCGAGGGGATCCAGGATCTGGGCGGTGCGGGACTGAGCTGCGCGACCTCCGAGATGGCCAGTAATGGCGACGGTGGCATGCATGTGTGGCTTGACCGGGTGCCGCTGCGCGACGCGACGCTGAGCCCCGAAGAGATCCTGATGAGCGAATCGCAGGAGCGCATGTGCGCAGTCGTGACCCCTGCCAACGGCGACGCATTCATGGCGATCTGCAAGAAGTGGGGTGTCACAGCAACCGTGATCGGGGAGGTGACCGACGGCGACCGACTGGTCATCGAGTGGCACGACGAGGTGGTTGTCGACGTCCCGCCGCGAACCGTCGCCCACGACGGGCCGGTGTACAACCGCCCGTTCGCCGAGCCCGCGGCGTTGGCACCGCGGCAGGCCGTCCCCACGCAACCCGAGCACACCGATCCGCGCGAGACGCTACTGGCCTTGCTCGCCTCGCCCAATCACAGCTCCAAAGCCTGGGTCACCGACCAGTACGACCGTTACGTGCGTGGCAACACCGCGATGGCCCAACCGGAGGACGCGGGGATCATCCGCATCGATGAGGAGTCAGGCCGCGGCATCGCCATCGCGACCGACTGCAACGCACGTTTCGTCGAACTCGACCCGTACTCGGGCACGCAACTTGCCCTGTCGGAGGCCTACCGCAACGTGGCCGCCACCGGCGCGGTGCCACTGGCCGTCACCAACTGCCTGAACTTCGGCTCACCGGAGGACCCGGGCGTCATGTGGCAGTTCGAGCGGGCGGTGACGGGGCTGGCCGACGCCTGCCTGGACCTGAAGATCCCGGTGACCGGCGGGAACGTGAGCTTCTACAACCAGACCGGTGAGACTGCCATCCACCCGACGCCTGTGGTCGGTGTCCTCGGTGTGTTCGATGACGTGGCACGCCGCACGCCGATGGCTTGGGGTCCGGACGGGGAGTTGATCTACCTGCTCGGCCGTACCCACGAGGAGTTCGGCGGGTCGGCCGTGGCATCGCTGCAGGGCATACTCACGGGCATGCCGCCGAAGGTCGATCTGGACGCGGAGCGGGTTCTCGCGGAGATCCTGGTGGCGGGCTCCCGTGACGGGATGCTCACCGCTGCCCACGACGTCTCCGACGGTGGGGTCGGTCTGGCCCTGGCGGAGATGGCGATGCGGGCAGGGATCGGGGCGAGGACGTGGATCCCCGACGGCGTGGATGCGTTCACGTTCCTGTTCAGCGAGTCCGCGGCGCGTGCCGTCGTGGTGGTGGCCCGTTCAGAGGAATTGCGGTTCACCGAGATGTGCGGTGCTCGCCGGTTCGCCTGCGAGCGGATCGGGGTGGTGGACTCGGGGCTCGGTGATGTCCTGCAGATCGGGGACATCGAACTGTCCATCGACCAGATGCGCGAAGTCAGCGGATCGGTTCTCCCGGCGCACTTCTGAATGAAGCGTCCGCGCTTTCGGTGAATATGTGACACCTCACGTGTCACATATTCACCGGAAGGTGAGCCGGGGGAGCTCATTACCACCTGCGGATGGCCCATAATCCGTAGCGTGCGGCACAACCTCCACCCCGGACAGGTCGTCGCCGTCGCGTTCGCGGGGGCCATCGCCGTGGGCACTGGGCTGCTGTCCTTGCCGATGGCCTCGACCACCGACTCCTCTCCGATGGACGCGCTGTTCACGGCGACCTCGGCGGTGTGCGTCACGGGTTTGACGGTGGTGGATACGAGCGTTCACTGGACCACGTTCGGCCAGGTGATCATCATGCTCCTGATCCAGGTCGGCGGCCTCGGCATCATGACGTTGGCGACGCTGGCTGCGTTGCTGCTGAGTCGACGACTCGGGCTGCGCAGCAAACTCATCGTGGCCACTGAGAGTAAGTCGATCCAGGCGGGCGACGTTCGGCGCGTGGTCTTCCGGGTGGTGCGCTTCAGCCTTCTGTGTGAGGCAGTGGTGGCCGTCATCCTGGCCAGCCAGCTGATGATCCGACATGCGGAGACGTTGCCGCAGGCCGCCTATCACGGCATCTTTCACGCGATCTCCGCGTTCAACAACGCCGGCTTCTCGACCTACTCGAACAACCTGGTGTCGTTCGCTGACGATCCTGCCTTCCTGGTCACCATCTCGGTGGCGGTAATTGTCGGTGGTCTGGGTTTCCCGGTCATGTTCGAGTTGGTGCGCACCTGGCGTCAGCCGCGCACGTGGTCAGTACTGACCCGGATCACGGTCGTGACGACGACTGCACTGCTCGTGATCGGAACCCTCGTGATCGCGGTGGTGGAGATGCGCAACCCCTTGACCATGGGCGGGACGGGCTTCGTGCGCGGCGGGGCGCTGTCGTTCTTCACCGCTGTGCAGCCGCGCACGGCCGGCTTCAATGCTGTCGATGTCGGCGCCATGCGCCCAGAAACTCTGCTGTTCTCCGACTTCCTGATGTTCGTCGGGGGCGGCAGTGCGGGCACAGCCGGCGGCATCAAGGTCACGACATTCGGCGTATTGCTCTACATCGTGTGGTCGCAGGCGCGCGGCGACAATCACGTGAATGTGGGTCGCCGCCGGGTCCCGACCGATGTGCAGCGGCAAGCCGTGTCGTTGACACTGCTGGCCATGGGCCTTCTCGGCGTGGCCACCTTCGTCTTGCTTGTGATGACCAGGTTCCCGTTCGAGGCGGTTCTGTTCGAGGCGATCAGCGCGTTTGCCACAGTTGGGCTGTCGGTGGGTATCACCCCCAGCTTGCCTGTGGACGCGCAACTTGTGATCGTCATGCTCATGTTCATAGGCCGGGTCGGTCCGTTGACTGTGGCGTCCGCATTGGCACTGCGGCAACGCCGGACCCGTCACGAATTGCCCGAGGAGAGGATGATCGTTGGCTAAGAAACACGACCCCGTTCTGGTGGTGGGTCTCGGCAGGTTCGGCATCGCCCTGGCGCGGGAGTTGGAACGAAACGGCATCGAAGTGCTCGGCGTCGACAACAGCGACACGACCGTGCAACGCCTCGCGGGAATGTTGAACAACATCGTGATCGCTGATGGCACCGACATGCAGGCGCTTGAGGAGATCGGTGCCGGGGAATTCCCGCGCGCGGTTGTGGCGATCGGCACGATGGAGTCCAACATCCTGGCAACGTCCAACCTGGCCGAACTCGGTGTGGGCAGCATTTGGGCCAAGGCGCTCAGCCGGCAGCACGCGCAGATTCTGAAGCGCGTGGGCGCTCATGAGGTGGTGCAGCCCGAGCACGACATGGGCCGGCGGATCGCACACCTGGTCAGTGGCGACGTGCTTGACTACATGCAGGTTGCCCCGAACTGGGTCATCGCCAAGACCAGACCTGTGCGATTCATCGTGGGTGTGGACCTGGGTCAGACACACCTGCGCGAGAGGTACCGAATCACCGTCATAGCGGTCAAGCCGCAAGGACATGAGTACTTCCGCCATGCCGAGCGCAGCACGCGTCTGGCCGGCGACGACGAGATCCTGGTGATGGGCACCATCGACGACGTGAACAAGTTCGCCAACATGGCGTGAATGCCCGTCCGGCTGTCCTATCCAGCAACGCCGGGCCTCGCCGGGGTACAACCGGAAGATGCAGGATCTCCCGGAACGGACAACCACGCTGCGGGGTCAGGCGCTGCTCGCCGACCCGCGCTTGAACAAGCAGTCCGCCTTCAGTGACGCGGAGCGCGTCGAGCTCGGGCTTGTGGGCCTTCTGCCGCAGCGGGTGGAGACCATCGACCAGCAGTTGGGCCGCGTTCGCAGGCAGTTGGCTGAGCAACCCGGCGCGCTTGCCAAGAACGTCTACCTGCGGGAACTGCACGACCGAAACGAGACCCTGTTCTACCGACTCCTGATCGACGACCTTCCCGAGCTGATGCCCATCGTGTACACCCCGACGGTGGGTGAGTCGATCCGGGAGTACAGCCACGCGTTCCGTCGGCCGCGGGGTGTGTATCTGCAATCGCGCTGGCCCGAGGATGTGCCGGTCGCTTTCGCCAACCTCGGTCTCGGCCCCGACGACGTCGATCTGCTGGTAGCCACTGACTCCGAGGCCATTCTTGGCATAGGTGACTGGGGTGTGGGTGGCATCGACATCGCGATCGGCAAGATCAGCGTGTACGTCGCGGCCGCGGGGGTTGATCCAGAACGCGCAATCCCGGTTGTGTTGGACGTGGGCACGGACCGGACCGGTTTGTTGACCGACCCGGGTTACCTCGGGGAGAAGCACGCGCGGTTGCGCGGGGCGAAGTACGACGAATTGATCGACAGGTATGTCACCACCGCCACTGAGATGTTCCCGAACGCATTGCTTCACTGGGAGGACTTCGGCGAGGCCAACGCCCGCCGGATCCTCGACCGCTACCGCGACCACGTGTGCACGTTCAACGACGACATGCAGGGAACGGGTGCTATCGCTTTCGCCGCGATCCT
Organism: uncultured Actinomycetota bacterium; assembly: GCA_963818505.1. Taxonomy (GTDB): domain Bacteria; phylum Actinomycetota; class Actinomycetes; order S36-B12; family UBA10799; genus JADKAV01. Next base: position 366,586 of record CAWFSJ010000005.1, on the reverse strand, counting down.
GTCCGGGGTGATCGTGACGGAGACGCCGCTTGCCGACCATCGGGTCGTGGTGTTCGGTGCGGGTACGGCCGGGGTGGGGATCGCCGATCAGATCCGCGACGCGATCGTGGAATCGGGTTTCACCCGGGAGGAGGCCTGCCGCCGGATCTGGCTGGTGGACCGGCCCGGGCTGTTGCACGATGCAATGGGTGACGACCTGCGGGAATACCACCGGCCGTATGCGCGACCGATCGAAGAAGTGCGGGACTACGAGCGCGACGCTGAGGGCCGGATCGGCCTGCTTGAGGCAGTGCGCCGGGTGCAGCCGACGATCTTGGTGGGCACTTCCACCGTGCGGGGGGCCTTCAGCGAACAGGTCGTGCGTGAGATGCACAAGCACGTCGAGCGGCCCTTCATCCTGCCGATGAGCAACCCCACCTCCCTGGCCGAGGCGGTGCCCGCGGACCTTCTGCAGTGGACCGACGGGCAGGCGTTGATCGTGACCGGCAGCCCATTCGAGCCGGTGAAGCACGAGGGCGTCAACCATCACATCGGCCAGGCCAACAACGCCTTGCTGTACCCGGGCTTGGGTCTCGGGGCGATCGTCAGCCGGGCGACCCACGTGACCGACGGCATGCTCAACGCCGCGGCCAAGGCTGTGGCACACCTGGTGGAGATGCGGGGCCCCGGTTCGCCCCTGCTTCCGGAGATCATCGACATCCGCGCCACCTCGGCTTCGGTGGCGGCCGCGGTTGTCCAGCAGGCCATCGACGAGGGTGTCGCTCGCTCACAACCGGCCAACCCGTTGCAGGCGGTCTTGGACTCGATGTGGAAGCCGCGCTACCGCCGCATTGTCGGCGTTTGAGGTTGGGCGAACATTCGTCGCTCAGGGCGACAGATGTTTGCCCAGTCGACGCGCGGATAACCTCAGAACGTGAGTAAGCGCGAGGAGGTAAAGGCCGCCCTCGCCGCGTTCGCGCTGGCCGCGCCCGGCCGATCGGTGGAGATCCGGGTTCCGCCCTACGCCGCGGTGCAGGCAGTGCCGGGCGGTGACCATCGCAGGGGTACCCCCCGGGCCCTCGTGGAGTGCGACGCGGACACGTGGCTGGCTCTGGTTCGCGGTGAGCTCAGCTGGGCTGACGCGGTGGCGTCCGGCCGGGTCGACGCGAGCGGTGAGCGCAGCGACCTGTCGCAGTGGCTGCCGCTGGCCGGGGGTTGACTGCCTGAGCCGTTCGGCGGGTTCTGAGAGGAGTTCCAGCAACGCGCCGCCCCGCCGCAGAGCTTCTCCAGGGATGGCGGTGGATCGGGCGTTTTCATGATCAACCTGCAGAAACTGCCACCACTACCGGGTGACCCTCACCGTCGTCTGCGCCCGGCTGGTGCCGTCGAAGATCAAGCGCAGTGAGTACTTGCCAGGCTTGAGATTCTTGGGCGTCTTCAGTCGCAAGGTGTTGGTGCCGGCGCGGGCCTGGAGGGTCCGCGTGACCGTTCGCTTGCCCTTGAGTTGGGCGGTGAGCGAAGCGGCGTTGGTCACGCCGAACTGCACCTTCAGCGTCTTGCCGGCCTTGACCTTCTTCGCCCCGGGGGCGAACACCGCCGCCAGATTGCCACCGGGTCCCGGCGGCCCGGTAGGACCGGTCAGTTGGGCGACAACCGTGATCGGGTTGCTTGTCGAGGTCAGTGTCGCGTCGACGCCCGGCAGGCGACCGCTGCTGGTGCACGTGATGGCTGAGCCGATCTCGTCAGAACCCGGGGTGTAGCTCAGACCGGTCTCACCGTTGATCGGCGAACCGTTGCGCCGCCAGGCGATGGTCACGGTCGACGTCGGTCCCCACACGTCCGCGCCACAGACCAGCGGAAGACCGGCCTGACCGCTGCCGCCGAGTGTGGGCCGCCGGTCGTCCGGTGAGACGCCGGTCGTGACCCGGCCGATACGTGACCCGAAGTTCTCGAGGAACCAGACGTTCCCGTCGGTGCCGGTGGTGATCTGCCGGGGACTGCTGTTGGCATTCGGCAAGGGGTATTCGGTGATCGTGCCGTCCGGGGTGATGCGTGCCACCTTGTTACCGGCCGATGCACTCTCTCCGAACCACAGGTTCCCGTCAGGACCCGCCGTGATGTCGTTGGGTGAGCTGTTCGGCGTCGGTACCGAGAACTCGGTGACTACCCCTGACGGCGTGATCCGGCCGATTTTGTTGGTTGCGGTTTCCGTGAACCACACGTTCCCGTCCGGGCCGGCGCCGATGCCGCGCGGAGCGCTGTCCGTGCGTCGGGATCGGAAAATCAGTCACCACTCCCGCGGGGGTGACCCGCCCGATCCTGTTGGTGGAGAACTCGGTGAACCAGACGTTGCCGTCCGGCCCGGCGGTGATTCCCTGAGGTGCACTGCCCGGAGTCGGGATGGGGAACTGCCCGTCGACCACCCCCGAGGTCGTCATCCGGTTGATGTTGTTCGACGCGGTGTACCAGATCTTCCCGTCGGGACCGGTGGTCAGGAAGTTGGCATTGCCCGGGGTGGACAGGGTGAACTCAGTGATGTCGCCGGACGGGGTGATCCGGCCGATCTTGTTCGCGGTGCTCTCGGTGAACCAGATGTTGCCGTCCGGTCCTGCAGCGACTCCACGCGGGCCGCTGTTCGCGGTCGGGATGGGGAACTCCGTCACCGTCCCTGTGGGGGTCATCCGCCCCACCTTGTTGGTGTTCAGTTGCACGTACCAGAAGTTGCCGTCCGCGCCCAGGGCGATCCCTTGTGCATCGCCTGAGGGGATGGGGAACTCGGTGATGACCCCGGGGGTGGGGCCGCTGCGATGGGTGATGACAGCGTCAGGGAGGCGGTGATCGCGAGAACCAGGCCAATGGTGATGCGCCGGGCCAAATGCATGCCGAGCCCCTTCCTCGTGGAAGTGATCATCGTAGGCATAAGATCGCGGCCGGTGACACGTTGAATGTCCGATTCCGTTCAACCTTAGGGACGGTCGGCCCGCAACGGTGTGCCACACTGAGCAGGTGGCGCGCGGCGATGGGCGATTGAACCACGAACTCCTACCCGGTGAAAAAGGTCCGCAGGACGCTTGCGGTGTCTTCGGCGTGTGGGCACCCGGTGACGAGGTGGCCAAGCTGACCTACTTCGGCCTCTACGCCCTCCAGCACCGCGGCCAGGAATCGGCCGGGATCGCCACCAGCGATGGGTCCCAGGTTCTGGTCTATAAGGACATGGGACTGGTCTCGCAGGTCTTCTCCGACTCGATGCTGGCCTCACTACACGGTCACATCGCCATCGGGCACGCGCGGTATTCGACCACCGGTTCCAGTGTGTGGGAGAACGCGCAGCCGACCTTCCGCGCCACTGCCACCGGTCACATCGCGCTCGGCCACAACGGCAACCTGACCAACACCCACGAGCTTGCAGAGCGCCTGTCCACCCTGGACACCGGCGAGCTGCCCCTGGACAGCACCGTGATCTCCACGTCTGACACGGATCTGATCACCGCGCTGCTCGCCGCCCACCCCGGCGAGACCATCGAGCAGGCGGCGATGGCCGAACTCCCGCGGCTGCGGGGAGCCTTCTCCTTGGTCTTCCTCGATGAGCACACCTTGTACGCCGCGCGCGACCCGCAGGGGATCAGGCCGCTGTGCCTCGGCAGGCTGGAACGCGGCTGGGTGATCGCCAGCGAGACGGCGGCGCTGGACATCGTCGGCGCCTCCTTCGTGCGCGAGATCGAGCCCGGCGAGTTCGTGGCAATCGACGAGAACGGCGTGCGGTCCTCGATGTTCGCCGCACCCGCGCCCAAGGGCTGCCTGTTCGAGTACGTGTACCTGGCTCGGCCGGACTCGATCATCAACGGCCACAGCATCCATGGTGTGCGCGCCGCGGTCGGCCGCAAACTTGCCATCGAGGCGCCCGCTGACGCCGACATCGTGATCCCCGTCCCGGAAAGCGGTACCCCCGCGGCGATCGGCTACGCCCAGCAGTCGGGGCTGCCGTTCGCCCAGGGATTGGTCAAGAACGCCTACGTCGGCCGGACCTTCATCCAGCCTTCCCAGACGATCCGGCAACTGGGCCTGCGGCTCAAACTCAACCCCTTGGCCGAGGTCATCTCGGGCAAGCGCCTGGTCGTCGTGGACGACTCGATCGTCCGCGGGAACACCCAGCGGGCCATCGCGCGGATGCTTCGGGAAGCCGGCGCCCGTGAGGTGCATGTGCGGATCTCCTCGCCGCCGGTGCTGTGGCCCTGCTATTACGGGATCGACTTCGCCTCACGCGCCGAACTCATCGCCCCGGGCTTGAGCGTCGACGCCATCCGGACGTCCATCGGCGCGGACTCTTTGGCCTACGTCTCGCTGGAGGGGCTGATCGAGGCCACAGGCGTGACTGAGGACAAGTTGTGCCGCGCGTGTTTCGACGGCCAGTACCCCGTGCCGCTGGCCGATCCCGAGCTGCGGTCCAAGCACATCCTCGAGGTGACCGGGTGAACGCCGGTCTTGTGCCCAGACCGCCAGCAAACCCGAGGTGACAGGTTGAGCAGTTACGCCGAGGCCGGTGTGGATGTCGAGGCCGGGGAACGCGCGGTCGAGCTGATGCGGGCACGGGTCGCGGCGACCATGCGCCCGGAGGTCGTCGGCGACCTGGGCGGTTTCGCGGGGCTGTTCGACGCCTCGGCGCTGGCCCGGTTCAAACGACCCCTGCTGGCAACCGCGACCGACGGCGTGGGCACGAAGATCGCCGTGGCCCGGGCGATGGACGTGCACGACACGATCGGGATCGACCTGGTCGCCATGGTCGTGGACGATCTGGTGGTGACCGGCGCCGAGCCGTTGTTCCTGACCGACTACATCGCCACCGGCAAAGTCGTGCCCGAGCGGATCGCCGCGATCGTGTCGGGCATCGCAGCCGGCTGCGAGCAGGCCGGGTGCGCCCTGCTGGGCGGGGAGACCGCAGAACACCCAGGGCTCATGGCACCCGACGAGTACGACGTGGCCGCTGCGGGCACCGCGGTGGTCGAGGCCGACCGCCTGCTGGGTCCCGACCGGGTGAAGCCCGGCGACACGCTGATCGCCATGGCCTCCTCGGGCCTGCATTCCAACGGTTACTCGCTGGCCCGCAAGGTGCTCCTCGACGATTGGACCGTGGACACGCAGATCCCGGAACTGGGCCGCACGCTCGGCGAGGAGATGCTCGAACCCACGCGTATCTACACCAAGGACTGCCTTGCGCTGGCCGAGGCCGACCTGGTGCACGCCTTCTCGCACGTGACCGGCGGCGGTCTGGCGAGCAACCTCGCGCGGGTGCTGCCCGAGGACTTGCACGCGGAGATCGACCGGTCGACCTGGGAGGTGCCCCCGGTCTTCCAGGTCCTGATGGACCGTGGGGTGGACCGCGGCGATGCCGAGCGCACTTTCAACATGGGCATCGGGATGGTGGCCATCGTGGGGGATCCGCAGCCGGTCTTGCGCCTGCTGGCCCAGCGCGGAGTACCCGCGTGGGTGTGCGGCGACGTGCGCGACCGCCTTGAAGGCGACACCGGCGATGCCCCGGCCAAGGGTGGCGTGGGCGGCTCGGTACGCCTTATCGGCTGAACGGCCACGTGACACCGGGGGTCTTGAGCCGCTAGTGTCCAACGCACTGACGTGGAGGTCATGATGCTCAAGAAATTCACACGAATTGGCCTGGCCACGATGCTGGGCGCCAGTCTGCTGGTAGGTGCTGGCGCGGTTATCCCGGCACAGGCAAAGACCGTCAACGCCTGCGTCAAGAAGAGCACCGGCGAGGTGCGCATCCTCAGCGGCAAGAAGAAGTGCAAGAAGGGCTGGAAGAAGATCTCCTGGAACCAGAAGGGCAAGGCCGGCCCGCAGGGCAACCAGGGTGCTCAGGGGCCCAACCTGTCGGTCATCGATGGGAACGGCAAGACGGTGGGTCGATTCTTGGGACTGTTCCCCGAGGGGCCCACGCTGATCTTCGTGGAGATCGACGGCGGTTCGTACATGTTCCTGCCGAACGGAACTCTGTTCTCAATCGGTGGGGGGTCGCCGAGTTTCAAGACGAGCACCTGTGACGGCACGGCCTACCTGCAGTCGAGCTCTGCGCAAACCACCCAGTTCATCACCGGGTCCGCCGGTGGCCCGTCTCGGCTTGTGTACAGGCCGATTCAGCCTACGTTCGGGCCTGCTTCCGCATGGAAGTTCTCCACGACGACTGAGGCTGTGAATGCACTGCCGATGTGGGAGCTCAACGACACGGGCGCCTGCGTGCCCGACCCGCCCAATTTCACGGGCACACTGGTCACGCTTGAGCGGGTCACAGCTCCTTTGGACGTGCCCGGCCCCTTGAAGATCGGCTGAGTGGGTCACCATGAACAAGCTGATCGCATCCACCGCAGCCTTGGCCCTGGTAGGGGCCGCGGGACTTGCGGTGGCCGAGCCCGCGTCTGCGGCCAAGAAGTACACCGCGTGTGTCAAGAAGTCCAACGGTGAACTGCGGCTGTTGCAGGGCAAGACGAAGAAGTGTGGCAAAGGCTGGAAGAAGATCAAGTGGACCAAGGCCGGACCGAAAGGTTCGAAGGGGTCCACTGGTCCGGTAGGTTCGCCCAACTCGCTCGGGAACGTAGTCGACGCCAACGGAGCGGTCGTCGGCGTGGCCGTTGGCCAGTTCTCATTGCCTGTCACCATCTTCTTCGTGAGAGTTGATGGAGGCGAATTCGCCTATTACCCGAATGGGTGGCTGGTTCCTATTGGACTCACCCCGCTGTACGACAACGCTACGTGCACGGGCACTGGCTTCATTGCCGTAGATGACGCTTGGGAAAGGGATGCGTTCGCCCAGGACTCCAGTTTCCGGGTGGTCTATCGCACCTCAACCCCGCCCACGCTGGGTCCAGCAAGTGCATACAAACTGGACGGCACATCGACTCCGGTGCTCAACCTTGCCACGTGGCAACGCAACTCCGCGGGCAACTGCGAAGCGGCATCCTCGGAGACGGGATTCCGCCTGCCGTTGTCCAGTGTCACCGCGCCAGCCGACTACGTGGGGCCTCTGCGGATGGGGTGATCCCTTAGGGGATCGTGGGGCTGCCCAGCGGTGTGCGCTGCTGCGGCAGGGACCCTTCCAGCAGTGCATTCACTTCGCTGGCCAGGTAGCGACGGTGTCCACCCAGGGTCTTCACGCATGACAGTTTCCCGGCTTTCGCCCACCGCGTAACGGTCTTCGGATCGACCCGGAAAAGCGAAGCCACCTCAGACGGAGTAAGCAGCTCCTCAGGGGTGCCCAGATTGGCGCTCATACATGCTCCATATGTCCGATAAGAGGGTTGGCTTGAGTCTCGCACCCATCAACGAGGGCGGCAACCGCACGAAACTAATCGGGGTGGGTAAGGTGCGGATCGAGCCGGGCACGAGGTAGTCTTGCCCGAGAGGGCCACGTGCCCATCATGTATCTGTCAACTGACCTTCGGGGTTTATCCCGGGCGAGGGGGTCGAGCCATATGGGGCGCGGCCGTGCAAAGGCCAAGCAGACCAAGGTTGCGCGCGAATTGAAGTACAACGCGCCTCAAACCGACCTTGCGGCTCTGCAGGCCGAACTGAGCGGAACGTCCAAGTCGTCGCACGACGAGGACTTCGATGTGGACGAGTACGAGGAGTACGACAAGTACGCGGACGGCGAAGAGGATTGACCGCCAGCGTCTGATTTGCTGACTGAAACCCTCGTCAAGGGCCTTCTCAGAACTTTGTGACCGGACTGTTATCGATTCTTGATGACTTGTAATCGAGATCCAGAGGCTGGTAGCCGATTCTATAGGGGTGGTTAGGTCAGCGAAGCAGTTGAAGAACGGCGACACCATCGACGTGGAGGGCGACCACCTTGTGGTGTTCCACTTCTGCGAGGAGTACGGGCAGGTGATCGTGGACGCTGTGAGCGAGGTATCCGCGCGCCGCTTCGAACTGCACTACGCACCGGACGCACGAGTAAGCGTCCTGTAGTTCCTTTAGAACTTGAAGGTCATCTTCTTGGGGCCTTTGAGTGCCTTGTCGATGGTTGATCGCAGGCTGGGCCCGTTCATCGCGCCGGCCTGCGAGTGAAGGACCTGGCCGTTGCGCATGACAACCAACGTGGGGATCGCTGTCACCCCGAAGGCCTGCGCGAGACCCGGATTCGCGTCCACATCGACCTTCCCGAACATCACGTCGGCGTAGTCGGCGGAGACCTCCGTGTAGACCGGGGCGAAGGACTTGCAGGGCCCGCACCAATCGGCCCAGAAGTCGATCACGACCGTCTTGCCGGCGGTCGCTTCGTTGAAGTTGCTGTCGTTGAGCTCAGTGGTGGCCACGCAATTTCCAACCGGGCGCAGCGTGGCGGCATTCCCGCCGGTAGCCTGACCGAGTGTCGAGGGCAGCCATCAGTTGTGGATCTGCGGTGACCGCCCAAGTCGGCGCTGAGGTTCTCGCCGCGGGCGGCAACGCTGTGGACGCCGCGATTGCGGCCGCGTTCGCCTCGACAGTCTCCGAGCCCGGGGTCTCCAGTATGGGCGGGGGCGGCTTCATGCTGGTCCGGCTGCCGGACGGGCAGACGAAGATGCTGGACTTCTTCACAACGGTGCCGTCGGGTCCGGCCGGGCAGCGCGAGACCGTCACCGTGACCTACTCGGGGGCCACCCAGGACTTCCACGTTGGAGTGGCCACAGTGGCTGTGCCCGGGTGTCTTGACGGTTTTCTCGAGGCGCACCGGCGTTGGGGCACGTGGGCTTTGCCGCAGGTCGTGGCACCTGCTGCAGGTCTGGCGCGCAAGGGTGTGCGCCTGGAACCGGCCCAGGCCCATGCGATGGCGCTCATCGACCCGGTCCTGCGCCTCACGGCCGACATCCGGTCGCGCACCGCGCCGACCGGGCAACTTCTTGGAGCGGGCCAGGTTTTCGCCGATGAGGAATTCGCGGACTTCCTGGACGACGTGGCGGCTGCGAGGATTCTCGGCATCGGCGACCTCGTGGACCAGTTCGCGGCCTTGATGCCAGACGGACCGATCACGGCTGAGGATCTTCGTGCGTACCGCGTCATTGAGCGGGACCCGCTTGTCGCTTCGATCCGGGGCGGCACCATCGCGACCAACCCGATGCCGTCGCTTGGCGGGTCAATAGTGGCGCACGTGTTGGCCGACCTCGCCGACGACGCGCATCCGCAGCCCGCTGCTATTGCCGCGGCTCTGGCCGAAACCACCGCGTGGTTGAAGGAGCGGGTCAGTGGGCCGACCTCCACTGCCGGTACCACGCACATCAGCGTCGTGGATGCCGAGGGGATGGCTGCTGCGCTGACGTTGTCCAACGGTGTGGGTGGTGGGGTGATGCTGCCCGGCACGGGGATGCACCTGAACAACATGATGGGCGAGGACGACCTGCACCCCGGCGGCCCCGAATCGGCCCAGGCCGGTGAGCGGATCCGGTCGATGATGGCCCCCAGCGTGGTGAGCTTCGACGGCGCGATGCTGGTCCTCGGGACCGGCGGAAGTGAGCGGATCCGCAGCGCTCTCACGCGCGTGATCACGCTGCTGCTCGGCGGTGATTCCGACCTTGCCGGCGCCGTTGAAGCGCCCCGTGTTCACGTCGACAACCGCGGGATAATCCAGGTCGAGCCTGGTCTGCGGGCCGACCAGGTGGCCGCGCTTGGTGAGCTCGGCGAGGTGAGCATGTGGCCGGATCGCCACTTCTACTTCGGCGGGGTCAACGCCGTGCTGATCGGCGCCGACGGGCAGGTTGTGGCCCACGCCGATCCCCGCCGCGGTGGCGCGGCTTTGGTTGTGCCGGTTTAGCCGGGGCTTGGGCCGGCGTGCCGGGCGGCCCCGCCGGTGTCCTGGTCCCCGCCGGTGTCCTGGCCCCGCCGGTGTCCTGGTTAGAGGTTGTGCTGTTGGTTAGCGAATCCACGCGTTGTTTTGCTAACGAGGACCACAACCTCTAACGCGGGCTGCGGGCCGCCTTGAAAACCGTGCTGGCGTGCCCGGGCGGTCCCCGCCGGTGTCCTGGTTAGAGGTTGTGCTGTTGGTTAGCGAATCCACGCGTTGTTTCGCTAACGAGGACCACAACCTCTAACGCGGGCTGCGGGCTGCGGCTGCGGGCTGCGGGCCTGCGGGCCGCAGGGTCAGCACCCCCCAGAAAAGGCCGAACTCCCGGCCCCTCGAAGGGAAGCCGGGAGTTCGGGTGGTTCGGATCAGGCACAGCCCCAGGGGCCCCAGCCGGACTGCTTCCAGAGCTTCCAAGCCATGTGGTCCTGGGCGAACTTGGGGGCTTGGTGGGCGTACGAGGAGTACTTGCCGCCGCCGATGCCGCGCCACGTGCCGGCTGCGAACTGGTAGGCGCCGTAGTAGCCGTTGCCGGTGTTGATCCCGTAGTAGCCGCCGGACTCGCACTGGCGGACCTTGCGGGGCATCGAGCCCTTGGCCCACACCTTGGCGATCGCGATCTCGCGAAGCTGCTTCTTGCTGAGGCTGTACTTCTTCACGAACTTGTACTGGATGGGGTACGAGGCCTTCCCGCGGGACGCGCGGTCCTTGCGGTCGTTCTGCTTCTTGGAAGCAGTCGGGGCGGCCATTGCGGGGGCGGCCACAGTGGTGGCGCCGAGCCCGGCGATGGCGAAGGCAGCAACGGGCATGACAAATGCTTTACGCAAAACAGTTCCTTGGTCGGACGTCCCCTCGCGTGGCCCTACTGCGCCGCGGTCCGTGGGGCGGTCAACGAGTTCCGGTTTCGGTCCTCGCCGCATCGAAGGCTTCTCCGACGCGTCCCTTCGACCTTGGCATGCCGCGAGCGCGGGCACAACCGACTGTGATGAAGCCCACTTTCACTATCCGTATGTCCTGGGTCACTTTCCGTGCGGAATTGGTACAGAAAGTGACAAATCACCGCGGAAACCCCGTTGGCACTTTGTCTTAGGTGGGCCTTACAGTCAGGCCTATGACCAACGCGATCGAGGCCGAAGGCCTAGTGAAGATCTACCGCGCAAAACGGGGGTCCTCGGAGGTGCGCGCTCTCGACGGCGTCGACTTGGAGGTGCCGGAGGGGACCGTGCTCGGACTGCTCGGCCCGAACGGCGCCGGCAAGACCACGACTGTGCGCATCCTGACGACTCTGCTACGCCCCGATGCCGGGACGGCCCGGGTGGCAGGCTTCGACGTGGTCAAGCAGTCCCAGGACGTCCGTCGGGCCATCGGCCTGTCGGGGCAGTACGCCGCCGTGGATGAGAACCTCACCGGCTGGGAGAACCTCTACATGTTCGGCCGGCTGTACGAGATGGGCAAGGTGCACGCCAAAGCCCGCGCTGAAGAACTGCTCGAGCAGTTCAACCTGACCGAGGCCGGCGGCCGGACAGTCAAGACGTACTCCGGCGGTATGCGTCGCCGCCTCGACCTGGCCGGGGCCCTGACCGGTCAGCCGCACCTGCTGTTCCTCGACGAACCCACGACGGGCCTCGACCCCCGCAGCCGGCTTGGAATGTGGGACGTCATCCGCGACCTTGTGCGTCAGGGCACCACGTTGCTGCTCACTACGCAGTACCTCGAGGAGGCCGACGAATTGGCCGACACCATTGCGGTGGTGGACACCGGCAAGATCATCGCCAAGGGAACAGCCGATGAGCTCAAGGCCCAGGTCGGCGGTGAGCGAATCGAAGTGGTCGTGCGCGACCGTGCGGATCTGGATCGGGCACGGCAGGTGCTCGGTGAGTTAGCAGCGGCCGATGTCGAAGTCGATGAGCACACCCGCAGGCTGATCGCAGCCAGCACCGGCGGTGCACAACAACTGGTAGAGGTCGTCCAGGCGATGGGGGAGGTGGGTATCACCATCGACGACGTCGCGGTTCGCCGACCCACCCTCGATGATGTCTTCCTGACTCTCACCGGCCATCACACAGCAGACGAGAACGCGGAGGAGAGCGCATGAGCGCGCTACAGACAGGTCCGGTGTCGGACTCGCTGGTGATCATGTGGCGCAATCTCAAGCGGATCCCACGGATCCCCGAGCTTGCGATCTTCGCGATCCTGCAGTCGATCATGTTCGTGCTGCTGTTCGCCTTCGTGTTCGGCGGCGCGATCCCCTTGCCCGACGGGGGTAACTACAGGGAATTCCTGATGCCGGGTATCTTCGCCCAGACGATCGCTTTCGCGTCGGCCACCACTGCGGTGGGCATGGCTGACGACATGGGCAAGGGCCTGATCGACCGGTTCAGGTCGTTGCCTATGGCGAGATCGGCCGTCCTGTCCGGGCGAACCGTCGCCGATACCATCTACCAGGCAGGGATCCTCGTGGTCCTTATGCTGGCCGGACTGGTCGTCGGCTGGAAGGTGAACAACGGCCTGGCGGCGTTCTTGCTGGCCGTGGCATTGTTGCTGGCCTTCGCGCACGTGATGTCGTGGCTGGGCATCTGGATCGGGCTGTCGGTGCCCAACACCGAGGCGGCTCAGCAGCTGACCTTCGTGACGATCTTCCCGCTGACGTTCATCTCGAACGTGTTCGTGCCGCCAGCCTCACTGCCGCCCATCCTGCAGCCGATAGCTGAGTGGAACCCCGTCAGCACGCTCACGGCCGCGACCAGGGAGCTCTTCGGCAACCCGAATCCCTACGTCGGTGATGGCTTTCCGAGTCAGTACCCGATCCTGGTGACCATCGGGTGGATGATCGTGCTGGTCGCGATCTTCGCGCCGCTGGCCATCCGGAAGTACCGCAACGCCAGTCGGTAGGTCAAGTCAGGCCAAGCCGGAGCTGCCGGACTGACCGAGGCGCGCGTTGAGGTAATCGATGAGCCGCGAGGAAGCGTCGTCGCTGGGCTTCTCGTCCAGTTGCAGGTTCACCGTGTCCATCCCCCAGGAGTTGATGGTGCTGCGCAACTGTCGCAGTGCCTTCTCCCCCGTGCGGGCGATGAGTCGCTTCTCGGCCCATTCCTGCTCCCGGCGCCGCAGAGCCGATTCGATCTGGTCGCGCTGGTCGAGGGTTACAGGCAGGTCGAAGGTCGTCTCCAAGGCTTCGCGCAGATCGATGCGGTAGTCGTGGGCGAGTAACTTGAACTCACCTGGCTTCGAATCCATCCCGTTGAGCAGATCGACTATGGCGATGACGAAACTGATCACCGGCCGGAACAGGGTCTCGCGTGGGACCCTGGGCGGTCGGGTTTCCGGCGGTCCGAACCACCAAGGCCGCTGCACCACCATCTGGTAGGAGAACTTGTTGATCGGGTCGTCGTGGTGGTTGATCATGACGTGCCGGCCCGCCCCGGTCCCGATCTCGCTGGCCTCCGCGACGTTCACGATGAGTCCGTTCGAGGACACGGCCTCGGGGTCGACCAACCAGGCTCGCCACACGCTGCTACGGAACGGCACACCGAGGTACAGCCCCGACTCCAGGCCCAACTCGTTGAATCCGTCAGCGCCGTCGTCCCCGGCCACGTCAAGCGCCACTTGCGCGCCCAAGCTCTCGCCGAACTGCACGATCCGTGGACGGTTGACGGGGGCCAGTTCGTCGAGCCTGCGGGAGATCGCCTGAATCACGGCCGACTGCAGTTCGACCCCTTCATCGGTCTTGTTCAAGGCCAGCGCACTAGGCACGTAGGCGTACTGCGGCACGACCACCGTGCAATCGCCGCGGGTCAGATACTCGAGGGCCTCAGCCATCACGTAGTTCACGTAGCCGACACCGGTCGGGGAGGCCACGCAGATGACGCTGCGCTGCAGGCCGCCGGTATTGGTCAATTCGCGCACGGCGAGTTCGGCGCGCTCTTCGATCGTGCCTTCGCGTGGGATCACGATGCGCACGGGCTCGGCCGAATTGCCGCCCATGACCGATTCGATCTCCTGCGGGCTCAGTCGCATGAGCACGAAGCGGCGGCCCTCTTTGCCGATGTCGTCGAAGTCGATTTCGCTGGTGGGGCCGCACGACACGTAGGGCGAGTCAGGGGCTTGCTGGTAGCCGGGCTCGATCACCTCGGACTTCTTCTGCGTGGCGGCGCGCACCTGCTTGAGCCCGAGGATGCCGACGCCGGTCAAGCCCGTGAGCATGACCCCGTGGCCGATGAACTCGCTGAACTCACCGAGGTCCTGTCCAGCCATTGCGTTGACGCCCGCCGACACGAGCCGGGCTCCCGCCTGCTCAGTGACCGCCAACGTTGCCAAGCCGACGACCGAGCCCGTCGCCGTGGCTGCTGCGACTGCCGTCGTGCGCGCTCTGACCGCCAGCGCCGTTCCGTCGTCGGACTTCTTCACGGCGTTGAGCAGTCGGTTGTCGTCACCGTACTTTCTGCCCCGTCGCATCCGGCGCACCAAAGTGCCGCCGGCCATCAGCAGGCCGGTTCCGAGGTCGAGCGCCAAAGTCGTGCCTGGCGTGCGTTTCAGTTTGAGCAGGTCGTGGGCGACCAGATCGCTGACGGTCACCAGACCACCTGCGAGACCGACCACCGACAGCAGTTTCAACTCCGACCAGGCGATGCCGTTGACAAGCGATCCACCGCTGTTGGGCCGAAGGGCCACCTCGCCAAGTTTGCCGCCTCCGGCGGTTACGGCCGCTGCCACCAGGCGGGCCGTGGGTCCTGGCCGGGAACCGGGCGTGCCTGCGGCGATGCTGGAAACCGTTGCCCAAGTGGTCGCGCCCAGCGCGTAGTAAGCGGTCGCGCTGACCCCGGTCACACCAGCCTGCTGCACGGGGGTGCGGGGCAGCAGCCCACGGGAGTAGCTCGCCGCGGCGGCCCATGCGGCCGTGATCACGCCGGCACGCACCGCCTGATCAGTGGTGAAATGGCGCACCACGCCGGTGAAGAGGGTGTTCGCCAAGCGCATGGCGTTCATTCTGGCTTGTTCAACCGTTCTACGCCGGGTGGGACCCGGTTGGGGCGGCTGGTGAGCACGCGCCGGCGGTCGGTCTCGGCCGTTGGTTAGAGGTTGTGCTGTTGGTTAGCGAATCCACGCGTTGTTTCGCTAACCAACAGCACAACCTCTAACGCGGGCTTCGGCGGGGGGAGCGGGCCTTGGGACGCGGGCTTCGGCGGGGGGAGCGGGCCTTGGGGACGCGGGCTTCGGCGGGGGGAGCGGGCCTTGGGACGCGGCTTCGGCGGGCCGGAGCGCGCCTTGCCCCTCCTCACCCTCACTAGGCTGCTGGGGTGACCGCAGTCTCCAACCGCACCCTCGCCGGGGTGCTCGGAGTGCTTGCGGCGGCGGCGTTGTTCTCCACCTCCGGAACGTCCAAGGAGCTGCTCGCCCCAGAGGCTTCGGCGCAATCGGTGGCGGCCGTGCGCCTCCTGGTCGGGGCGGTCGGCATGGTCGTGTTCGTCCTCTGGCGGGGTTGGGGCCAGCAACTGCTCGCGCTGCTGCGGCTGCCGCTCGCGTGGGTCATGGCTCTGGGCGTGGCCGGCTATCAAGCGTTCTTCTTCGCCGGCTTGGAACGAACCGGGGTGGCCGTAGGGACGCTGGTGGCGTTGGGTTCGGCACCGCTGCTGGCCGGCGTGCTCGGGTGGCTTGCCGGCGAAGGCCCGCCGGGGTGGTTGTGGCTCGGAGCGACGGTGGTTGCTCTGGTCGGTTTGGCGCTTCTGACCGGTGGCGGGTCGGCTGACCTCGCGGGCCTTGGCTTCGCGCTGCTGGCCGGTGGCTCCTATGCGGTCTATACGGTCTTCGGGGCCCGGCTCGCACGCGACGGCCACGACTCAAGCGTGGTCATGGCAGGTCCCTTCGCGCTCGGAGCGCTGGTACTCGTGCCCTTTCTCGCCGGTGCCGGATGGGTGTGGTCGGTCTCAGGTGTTGCGCTGGCCCTGTGGCTCGGTCTGGCGGCCACGTCGCTGGCGTACCTGCTGTTCGGTCTGGGCCTTCCGGTTCTGCAGCCAGGACACATCGCGACCTTGACCCTGCTGGAACCGGTAGGCGCCACGCTGCTCGGAGTGGTCGTTCTGGGGGAGTCCCTGTCCAGTGTGGGTTGGGTCGGGTGCGCGCTCATCCTGCTCGGGCTCACGGTCGTCGGCATGGGGGAACGGCGATGAGAGCGCTGTGGGTGTGCGCGGTCGCATTGGTCGCCGCGTGCGCCTCACCGTCGCCACCCCCACCCGAGACGCCGGTTGCGACACCCACGCCTGCCGTAACGCGCAAACCCTCGCCGCGGGCAGACCCGCAGATCCGCCGAATTCCCGACCAGCAGTGGGCCGCCATGCAACGCACCGGGGTTGTGCGCCCCGGGTGTCCTGCCGACCGCGAGGACCTGCGACGGGTCGAGGTGAACTTCCGCGACTGGTCCGGCGATGTGCGCCGAGGGACGCTGGTGGTCAACCGCGACGTAGCCGACGACGTGGCACAGATCTTCACCGACATCTTCGACGCGCGGTTCCCCATCCGATCCATGCGGCCGATCGAGCAGTTCGGTGGGGACGACAACGCCAGCATGGCCGCCGACAACACCTCGGCGTACAACTGCCGGCAGGCGGCGCAGGCCAACTCGGCGGCCGCAGACTCCCCTCACGCGAACGGTCGGGCAGTGGACATCAACCCGCGCGAGAACCCGTGGCTCGATCCCCGGTGCGACTGCTTCATGCCCACTTCGCGATACGCCGAGCGCACCCCGGGCAAGGGCAGAATCCTTGCCGGCGGGGATGTGTGGCGAGCCTTCACGAAGCGCGGCTGGATCTGGCAGGACATTTCAACGCCGGACTACCAGCACTTCGACACCGGCTACCCCTCCCGGCCGGCGATGATCGACAAACGAAACAACCGCCGCACCGGGGCAGTCGGTGCGGCGGTTGTTCTACGGGGTCACGCGGCGGAGTCGGAGCTCCCAGAGTCAGCGCGCATGCCGCCGAACTCCTCGACGGAGGTCACGTTGAAGTCCTTGTCCATCTTGACCTCGACCTCGGTGCCATCGGCCTTGGTCACGTGCGCTTCGTAGGTGCCGTCGGCGTCGGTCTCGACGCGCAGGACGGTGCCGCCGGGGATCTCGGCCACGGCGGCGGCAGTCGCCTTGTCCGCGTCGGCGCCGGTCAGCGGGGTCTCGCCCATGCCCGGACCGCCATGCCCGCCACGTCCACCGCGACCCTGCATCTCCTGCACGCCGGTCACGTTGAAGCCCTTGTCAACCTGCACGATGACCTCGGTGCCATCGGCCTTGGTCACGTGGGCCTCGTAGACACCCTCGGCGTCGGTCTCGACCCGGATAACAGTGCCGTCGGGGATCTCAGCCTGAGCGGCCGCGGTCACCTTCTCGGCGTCCGCACCGGTCAGCAGGGTCTCGCCCATCCCTGGGCCGCGGTCGTAGGTCTGGCTCTGGCTTGTGTTCGCGGACGTCGTGCCCGCGGAGTTGTCGTCCGAAGCGGCGAAGGCGACGGCGCCGGCGGACAGTGCCACTGCGGCAGCGCCGATTCCGATGATGCTCATTGACTTCTTGTTCACTGGTTCTCTCCCTTGTTCGTTGACTCGAATATGACCGGGCAATGCGAGAGTCCCCTTGAGGTTCGGTAAGAACCGGGTGTGAGCGAACCCACGCGCACAAAGCCTTCAACCCTACGAATGCGTAGGTTACGCTGACGTAGGTAGGAGGTACCAATGAGCAAGGAATCGGAGTGGGCTTCACTCGGGCGTCTGTCCGGTGAGGGCCTCGCGTCGGTGGTGGATCTGGTCTCCGGGGTCCACGACGTGATCTCGGACCGGGTCGAGGCCGCCCTGCCAGCGGGTATCGCCGAAGTGGCTGTCGCTCACCGGGTCAAGCGCAAGGGCGTTTTCGACCAGGTTCGGCTGGCCCACCAGATGATCCCGGCGGCGGCCGGACGCGCTCTTTCCGGTGCTCGACCGCCCAGCCAGACAAAGGCCGGTGCTGCCCTGCTGCCCATCGTGAACGGACTCTGGGGCGACAGCATCGCGGCGCGCGACGAGCCGCTGGCGATCCCGATGTCAGTTCGGTGCGACGGTAAGGATGTCAGCCCGACCGCTGCGGCATTGCGTAGCGCGTTCCCGAACGCGACCGGTCATTTGGTGGTCTTCGTCCACGGCCTGTTCGAGACAGAGCGCGACTGGCTGTGGGACGACAGAGCCACCACATACGGCTCCAGGCTCGAGCAGGACATCGATGCGACGGCCGTGCACCTGCGCTTCAACTCCGGCCTGCGCGTCAGCGAGAACGGCCGTCTGCTGTGCGATCTTCTGGGTGAGCTTGTCGAAGAGTGGCCGGTAGCGGTCACGAGCATCTCCCTGGTGGGTCACTCCATGGGAGGGCTTGTCGCGCGCAGTGCAACCCACCTTGCGTCAGGGCAGCCGTGGGCCGAGTACGTGCACCATGTGGTCACGCTTGGGACCCCGCACCTGGGCTCCCCGGTGGAGAAGGCTGTGCATGTGGGGGACTGGCTGCTGCGTCTGGTTCCCGAAACCCGGCCTCTCGGGCAGTGGGTGGCCGCGCGCAGTGGCGGTATCAAGGACCTCAGGTACGGCGCCATCGTCGAGGAGGACTGGTCCGGGCACGATCCCGACGAGTTCCTCAAAGACCGCTGCACGCAGATCCCCTTGCTGGACACGGCCACCTACTACTGGGTCTCCGCATCGCTGAAGCGTCGCGACCACTTGGTGGGACGTCTTGTCGGTGATGGACTCGTGCGCGAGGCCAGTGCCCGTGGTGTGGGCCGGACCCGCAGCATCCCCTTCGAGATCGACAACGGGTTCCATCTCGACGAGCACAACCATTTCACGATCATGCGAAGCCAAGCCGTCTACTCGCGACTGGTCGAGTGGCTGGGCTGAGGATCAGACCGGCAGCGTCAGGGCATCCGGGTCACCGGCGAAAGAAGCCACCGTCAAAGTGATCGGCCCGTCGGGCACGGCCAGACCATCGCCGGTCCAGCGTTCCAAGGGCGCGAAGTCGATCGGAACAGCTGCCACCTCCTCGGACGAGGCGGGCACCACGACGGGCGCGAAGCCCACGAGGATCGGTGCCTCAGCCCCCTCGGGCCGCGCGTAGACCTGCACGACATGGCGGCCGTCGCGCTGGCCGGTGTTGGCCACCCGCACCTCCACGACACCGGGGTAAACCAGTCGTGCCGTGCGTAACGCCATGGTGGTGTATCCGAGACCGAAGCCGAAAGGGTGGGATGCGAGCAGGCCGTCACGGTCGAGTTTGCGCTGACCCCACCACCGCCCGTACGTGACCTTCTTGGCCTTCCAATCCACGACCGGCAGGTCCTCGCGGCGCCTCGGGATTGCCACCGGCAGTCGCCCGCCCGGTTCGGCCCGGCCCAGCAGGATGTCGGCCAGCGCGCGGCCGCCCTCCATGCCGGGGTACCAGCCCAGAAGCACCGCGCCGACCTCCGCCTCCCAGGGATCGCACATGATCGTCCCCCCTGCGATCACCACCACCACGGTGCGGGGGTTGACGGCAGCGACTGCCTGGATCATGGCGACATCCTGTGCGTGCAGGTGCAGATCGCGGCGATCGCCACCGACCTTCTTGAGCTTGCCGACCAGAGCCAGCCCGGCGGCAAGAGCGCGGGCACCGAGCGGGTTCTTGGCGAAACCGCCGAGCAGTCCGATCGCGTCCAGGTCGCTGGACACGAACGATTCCCCCTCGTCCACCGAGGACAACCCGACCACCACCACCGCCGAGCGTGCCGCGCGGGCTGCCTCGACAGCGGCATCCACACCATCACCAACCGGTGTGATCACTTGATCACCCAGGCGTTGGGTCAATCCCTGCAGCACCGAAACGGTGGACGGCGGTACCACCTGCGACGAGCCCACGTCACCGAGATTCGGTTTGTCAGCCAGCCTGCCCACTACAGCGACGCTGGCGTGTTGATCCAGGGGCAAGACGTCCTCGTTGCGCAGCAGCACTGTGCCCAGAACGGCCGCCTCCCGTGCCAACTCCCGGTGCTCGTCGCAGGCCACGACACTGGGTTCCGGTGTGGGTCGCGCACGAAGCGCCAGGCCGATCTGTGCGCCGAGAATCCGTTGCGCGGCACGCTCGGCATCCTGCCGGGACAGCTGGCCGTCACGCAGTGTGATTGGCAAGGTGGCCGCTCGTTGCTGCCGGAAGGGCATCTCGAGGTCTTGACCCGCAGCCACCGATCCGACCGGATCGCGCAGGCCCCAGACGAAGTCCGTCATGACGAATCCCTGGAAACCCCACATCTGGCGCAACACTCGGGTCAGCAGGTACGGGTTCTCGCCGGCCCAGGTGCCGTTGACGCTGTTGTAGGCGCTCATGACTGCGTCCACACCGCCCGCGACCACCCGGCGGAAGTGCGGCAGGTACACCTCGTGCAGCACGTCGGTCTCGACCCGGACGTCAACCTCGAACCGCGCCTCCTCCATCGAGTTCAGAGCGAAGTGCTTGACGCAGGACATGACCCACGGATTGACGCCCTCTGCCAGCGCCGAGCCCATCTGCCCCAGCACCAGTGGGTCCTCACCGTAGGACTCCTGGGACCGCCCCCACCCTGGGGCAGGAGCGAGGTTGACGCAGATCCCGGCGAAGAGGTTGGCCCCTTGTGCGCGGGCCTCGGCGCCGATGGCGTTGCCTATCCGCTTTTCCAGGGCGATGTCGAAGGACGCTGCCCGGGCGATCGCCGCGGGGAAGGCGGTGGACGATCCCATCACCACCCCCCGGGGCCCGTCGGTGAAGCGAACACCGGGAATCCCGAGCTCATCGATGCGTCCCGCTTCGATCGGTACGCCGTTGTAGCGCTTACCCATCTCGCGCAGCCCTTTGACCAGGCCGGTGTCCCCGTCGAGAAGCCACAGCAGTTGCTCATCGGTCAACTGAGCCACCAGTCCGGCCGCCGCACTGGCTGTCGGGACGGCCTCACGAGCGGCGGCGACGGCTTCGGCGAAAGGTGTGCCGGGTGGGCAGATCGGATCAGTCATGTTCCGACCCTAGGCCGCATCCGTGACCTCCCGTAGGCATCGAATCATCCTTTCGGGGAAGTATCTGTAGTGCGACAATTCCCCGCGGCGTGGCACGCTGAGACTGTGGGTTGGTCTCTTCCAGTCCGTCGCATCTGGCTGGTTCTGCTGTTCACCAGCCTGGCGGTAGCCCTTACCGTCCCCACGACCCGGCTCTTGCTAGTGCCTGCAGTGGCGCTTCTGTCAGCAGGATTGGCCGTGCGCGGAGTCCTGGCCTGGCGACCGCCCGCCCAAGCCGCCTGGTGGACTGTCACGACCGGTGTGGTGCTGCTAGCCGTGGGGTACCTGATCAGCGTTCTCGACGCCCGCCGGTGGCCGGATCTTCAACGACCGTATCCGCAGTGGTACGACGGACTGTTCCTTGTCGCAAGTGGTGTTGTCATCGTCGGGTCTGTGCTGCTGCTGCGGCGCATTCACCCCACGCCTGGTCGCGGAGACCTGCTTGATGCGCTGATGGTCGCGGTGGGTATGGGCAGCCTGGTGGTGCAGTGGATGTTCGGCCCGCAACTGGCTGCCGGGGAGTCGCTGGGCCTTCCACCCGTGATCGGTGTCGTCTTCCCTCTGGCTTCGGTGGTGCTGCTGACGGCGGTGGCCCGGGTCATCCTTACGGGGGCGCTGCGCAACAAGACCATGTGGCTATTGGCGGCTACTGTGCTCGCGGCTGTCCTGTCCGACATCCCCCGGGCCCGGCAGGCCGCCGGCGGAACGTTGCCCTACGACTCCTTCTTCGCCGCCCTCTCCGTGGTCAAGATGGCGTTGTTCGCGGCAGCTGTGATGACGCCCGACATGGCTGATCCGCGCCTGTATTCACTTGGCCGCTCGACGATCCGCAGCCGCACTCGTCTGATGATCGTTGTGGCGCTCGGGTACTCAGGTCCTGCGCTGCTTACGATCCTCTACCTTTTGGGATGGCCGGTGGACCCGCGGTTGCCGATCATCGCCACGACGTTGATCATGGTCATGGCGATCATCCGGATAGACGGAATCCTGCGCAGGATCGAACACCGCGCGACCCACGATCCGCTGACAGATGTCCTTGACCACGCCACGTTTGTGCAGGAAGCCGTCGTGCTCGCCGTGGGCGGGACTCCCTTCACCCACACTGATCGAAGACGCACCGTGGAAGGGGACTGGTACTTGGGAGTGCTCGACCTCGACGACTTCAAGGCCCTGAACGACACCCACGGCCATCTTGTGGGAGATGAGGTCCTTGTGGTTGCAGCCCGCAGGCTGCGCTCCGCTCTGCGTGCCGAGGACATGGTCGGTCGGCTCGGTGGCGACGAGTTCGGCTTGCTCTTCCAGGACCTCGACCCCGAGCCGGTGGCTCACCGCATGATCCAGAGTCTGAGCGCACCGATCTCCGTTGCCGGTGAGCGGGTTCATGTGACAGCCAGCCTTGGCGTGAGTCGACTGCATGTGGACCAGGCCAATCCGGAGGCCGCTGTGACCAGGGCGATGCGCCGGGCCGACGTGGCCATGTACAGCGTGAAAGGCACGCTCGACTCGTTCTCCATGGATCCCGCCTAGAGCCCGACCCCGCCGCCGCTTGACGAACCACCCCCCGGGCGCCTTTCGGTGAATATGTGACACGTGAGGTTGCACATTCTCACCGAAAGCCGCCGCCGGGTCGGTGTCCTTCTCGTGGCCCCCGCCGCCGCTTGACGAACCACCCCCCCGGGCGCCTTTCGGTGAATATGTGACACGTGAGGTTGCACATTCTCACCGAAAGCCGCCGCCGGGTCGGTGTCATGTTCGCCATGCTCGCCGCCGCTTGACGAACCACCCTTCCCGGCCCGTGCGGAAATCGCTGTTCCGACGCGGCAACGCGGCCCCGGGTAACGTGGGATGACATGTCTGATGTCGAGGTGATCAAGGGCTTCTACGAGGCTTTCGCGGCACGCGATGCCCAAGCCATGGGGCAGTGCTACTCCGACGACGTGGTCTTCAGCGACCCGGCCTTCGGGCAGTTGCGCGGGCAACGGGCCCGCGACATGTGGACCATGTTGTGCCGTAGCGGCAAGGATCTCAAGGTCGAGGCGTCGGGCATCGAGGCGGCCGATGGTGAGGGGCGCGCTCACTGGGACGCCTGGTACACCTTCAGCACCGGACGCAAAGTGCATAACAGCGTCGATGCCCACTTCGAACTCGCTGGTGGCCTGATCGTCAAGCACACCGACCAGTTCGACTTCGCAGCCTGGGCGGGGCAGGCGTTCGGGCCGGTGGGCTCGGTTCTGGGTAGGACCCCTGTGCTGCCGTTCGTGATGCAGAGGATGGCGAACAGGCAACTCGATGGATTCATCAAGCGGCGCGGCTGAAAGACGGTACGAGGGTCAGGTATCGACATGAGTGAGATCCACCTCGGCATCGACCTGGGCACCAGTGGTCTCAAGGCCTGTGCGGTCGATGAGGACGGTTCCGTGGTGGCTGAAACCGAGGCTGCCTACCAGGTTCAGTACCCGGGGACCGGTCACGCCGAGATCGACCCGCGGGCCTGGATGCAGGCGGTGCGCGAAGCGTTGGAAGCGCTCGGCGACCTGCGGCTGACAAGCGTGGGCGTCGCCGGGCAGATGCACGGGGTTGTTCTCGTGGACGGTCACGGGCAGCCCTGTCGGCCAGCGATCCTGTGGCCAGACCGGCGAGCAGAACCGGACATGTCCCGCTGGCGGGGCCTGTCCGCCGATCAGCGTGCACGCCTGGCGAACCCCCTGACCCCGGGAATGGCCGGTCCGATTCTGGACTGGCTCGTGCGCCACGAGCCCACGATCGTTGAGTCAGCCGTCGTGGCCGTGCAACCGAAGGACTTCGTGCGCAGTCGTCTCGGCGGGCCGCTGGTTTCGGAACGAAGTGATGCTTCGGCGACACTGCTGTGGGACGTGCCCGGTGAGGGCTGGGCTACTGATGTGGTCGAGTCCATCGGGCTTCCCGATCGGCTCCTTCCCGAGATTGTGCCGAGCCACGAGGTGGTGGGCACAGCCGATCTGCCCGGTGCGCCGGCGTTGGTGGCAGGCGCGGGTGACACCCCTGCGGCACTGGTGGGTAGCGGCGGCCTGCGACCAGGTGAGGTGCAAGTCAACCTCGGGTCAGGTGCCCAGATCCTCATGGGTCGAGAGGTTGCCGGACCGGTTCCCGAACCTGTGACCCACCTGTACGCCGACACGGGTGCCGCTTGGTACGCCATGGTCGCCATCCAGAACGCGGGCCTGGCGCTGGGCCGTTTGCGGGAGTGGCTGCGCCTGGGGTGGGACGATCTGCTCGCAGCAGCGAGTGCGACTCCTGCCGGTGCTCAAGGGGTCAGCGTGATTCCGTACCTTTCCGGTGAGCGCGGGGGTGTGGCATCACCGAGCAGCCGGGGCGCGTGGCTGGGCTTGAGCGACTCGACCACCACCGCAGACCTGGCCAGGGCTGGCGTGGAGGCGATGGTCTTCGCCGTCCGGGCGGGCATCGGGCTGCTGGGTGAGGACGCTGTGACGGTGCGGGTGACTGGCGGTGGCGCGCGGAACCCCCTTGTGCCGCAGATGCTCGCCGACCTGCTCAGGACCGTTGTGGAGGTCCGACCGCAACGCAGCGCCTCGGCCATTGGCGCGGCGATGATCGCGGCGGCCGGAGTTGGCACGGTGTTGCCACTGGCGGGCGAACCACCGGTGGTCTTCGCCCCTTGTCCGGCCGCGGACCTTGCCGATGCCTACCAGCTTTGGTTGTCGCGTTCGGCTGCCGCGGACCTTTAGCTGTCGGCTGGCTCGTTACGATGCGAACGTGCCCAGAATCGTGCTCACCGTCATCGGCGACGACCGCCCCGGCCTGGTCGAAGCCTTGTCCGAGATCATCACCGAACACGATGGCAACTGGGAGCGCAGCCAGTTGGCCGAACTGGCCGGCAAGTTCGCGGGCATCGTTGTGGTCTCGCTGCCACCTGACCGCGCCGAGGATCTGACCGCGGCCCTGCGCCGGCTCGACGGTCTGCTGGACGTCTCGGCGCACGAAGGTCAGGAGATCGCCGCCAGCACCGACCACGACTTGGTGATCGACCTGCTTGGCAACGACCGACCGGGGATCGTGCGCGAGGTCTCGGCGGTCTTGCACCGCCACCACCTGTCGATCGAGACCCTCGAAACCGCAACCCGCGAGGCGCCGATGGCCGGGGGGCTTCTGTTCGAGGCCCACATCGTTGTCCGTGTTCCACCTGAGGCAGACACCGCCGCCCTTCGTGCGGACCTCGAACGCCTGGCTGCGGAGCTGCTCGTCGACCTGACGCTTGAGGACTGAGCGCGGCTGGCCCCTCGGCCCTTCGGACCCATTGAGCGCAATCCTCTGTTGGATTGTCGCCGGTCTGTAAGGATGCTTGTGAGTTTGTTCAATGGAGGACTGAGATGAAGCCAAGGACTTTCCGCGGGCTGCGTACCGTGCTCGCCGGCGCCACAGCTGGTGCCCTCGTGGGTGCGGCTGTTGTCGCGATGCCCGTTCCGGCGCAGGCAGCCAAGAAGGGCGGGACCCTCACGGTCATGACCCAGAACCTCTACCTGGGTGCCGACCTCTTCCCCGCGATCGACGCCGCGGGCCAGGGGACGACCGCGTTCCTGCTGGCCGCCGCGAAGGTTTACCAGCAGGCCATGGCCTCGGACTTCCCGACACGCGCGACGGCTTTCGCTAAGACCGTCAAGGAGGAGCAGCCGGACATCATCGGTTTGCAGGAGGTGACCAACTGGATCACAACGCGCAACTCCGATGGCCCGGCCCTGCAGAGCCAGGACTTCTTGAAGATCGTCAAGAAGGCGCTCAAGGCTGAAGGCCTGTCGTACAAGGTCGTGGGCGTCGCCGACAACGCGGCCATCGGACCGTTCCCGTACATCGACCCGGCCGTTTCGTGTGGCGCGCCATCGGGGATCTTGCCGTCGGGGTGGCCGTGCACCATCCAGATGAAGGACCGCGACGTGATCCTCGTGAACACGGCGACGAAGGGGCTTTCGTACCAGAAGAAATCAGTCACGTCGGGTCGTTACACCACCCAGCAGACCTACACGATCGCCGGCCAGGTCATCTCGTTCGCGCGTGGTTACGTATACGCGGACATGACCTACAACGGCGCGAAGTTCCGATTCGCCAATACCCACCTCGAGGTCGGAGGGGAGTCGGCGTCGATCCAGGAGAAGCAGGCCAAGCAGTTCGTCAAGATTGTGAAGAAGGGTGCGGGGACCGCGATCGCCACCGGCGACTTCAACACCGACGCATATGGCGACTACTCGCCGAAGAGCTACAAGATCTTGACCAAGTCCTACTTCAAGGATTCCTGGAACAAGAAGAAGGACGGTGTGGGCCTGACCTGCTGCCAGAGCGCAGACCTGTCCAACCCCGTCAGTGAGAACACCACCCGCATCGACCTCGTCCTGCGTCACGGCAGCGTCAAGTCGAAGGGTGCGTTCAACACCAACGTCACACCGTTCCGCCAGGCGCCGGTTCCCCTGTGGGAGGCCGACCACGGCGGGGTCGTGAGCAAGCTGAAGGTCTCGTAGGGCCGTTGGTTAGAGGTTGTGCTGTTGGTTAGCAAAACAACGCGTGGATTCGCTAACCAACGGCACAACCTCTAACGCGGGCCTCAGACCGGCCGGTCCCAGGCCGGGTCGGTGTGCAGTTCGACGTTGATCCACAGCAACCTGCCCGGCTCGCCGAGCCTGGCCATGAGTTCGCGGCGCACCAAGTCCGCCTCGCCGACCTCGCGGCCGGGCTCCACCAGAAAGTCGAGTTCCACGTAGACCTTGCGACCAAGTTTGCCCATGCGAAGCGTCGGCTTCGGCAGGCCACGTTCTGCAGCGACTTCGTCAACGACCTGGCGCACCGGTTCGCTGACCCCCTCCGGTGGCGAGCCTTCGAGCAGTTCGACGTACATGGACCGGATCATGCGCAGCGGTGTCGGCAGGATCACCGCCGTGGCCAACAGCACCAGGACCGGATCCGCGTACCGCGCCATCCATGACAGACTCGTCGACTCCAGGACCAGGGCGCCACCGAAACCGATCATCATTCCCGTGCTCAAGACCCACCCCGCGGCCCATTGTGCGGCTTCGGCCAGCACGAGTTCAGAGTCCCGCGCCCGACCCCGCAGGTACCCCCAGATCGCCAGCGAAGCGGCCAAGGTCACGATCGCGTAGATCAACGCCGACCCGAGGGCGGTCTCGCTGCCGCCATCCAGAATCACGGCGACCGCGTCGAACGACGCGTACACGAAGGTGCCGAGCAGAACCAGTCCCTGGATCCCCACGACCAGTGGCGCCAAGGCCTCCCGGCCGAAGGGATAGTCCGGGGTCGGGCCGCGCTGCACCAGACGTGCAGCCCGCAGCGACAGAAGCCCGAGGCCCAGACCGATCAGCGCGTACGCCCCGTCCAGCAGGATGATCTGGGATTCCGCCCACAGTCCCCACACGATTCCCACCGCGGCGAAGGCGGCGGCGGTCGCAGTTGAGGCGCGCAGAAGCGTTCGCTCCTGAAGCAGCGCGGCTTCGGTGTCTGGGGCCATAGCCGGATTCAAGCAGTTATGACCGGGCCGTTGGGCCTCGCGCCGGGCCGTTGGGCCTCGCGCCGGGCCGTTGGTTAGAGGTTGTGCTGTTGGTTAGCAAAACAACGCGTGGATTCGCTAACCAACAGCACAACCTCTAACGCGGGCACTTGCGGCACAGGTTCGGACGGCCCGGCGTGGGAACCTTGCCTGACGGAGGAACTCAATGAGCGATACGACAGATGCCTCAACCACCGCGTCGGTGGCCATCCAAGCGGTACTGACAGCGATGGCCGGACCGGACGCCACTCCACGTCCGGGGCAGGTCGAGGCGGTAGCCGCGCTGCTTTCAGGGGCGCAAAGGGTTCTCGTTGTTCAGGCCACCGGCTGGGGCAAGTCAGCGGTCTACTGGGCTGCAACCTTGGCGCGTCGCGATGTTGGAGCTGGGCCCACGATCGTGATCTCGCCGCTGTTGGCCCTGATGCGCGACCAGGTCGAAGCAGCCCGCCGGATCGGCATCGAAGCGGCCACGGTCAACTCCTCCAACCGGGCCGACTGGGACCGCGTCTTCGAACGGCTCGACGCTGATGAGATCGATGTCCTGCTGGTCTCGCCGGAACGTCTCTCCCACCCGCAGTTCAGCAAGCGGGCCATGCCGGTTCTCAAGTCCAGTGGCCTGTTGGTGATCGACGAGGCGCACTGCATCTCCGACTGGGGATTCGATTTCCGCCCCGACTACCAACGCATCGCGAGGCTGTTGCTGGAACTGGAGACGGGCACACCGGTGTTGGCCACAACCGCAACCGCCACATCGCGGGTGGTCGACGATCTGGCCGAGCAGCTCGGCCCGACCACCACCGTCATCCGCGGTTCATTGGCGCGCAAGTCGCTGCAACTCGCGGTGGTGCCGAACCTCAATTACGGCAAACGGTTCGCGTGGGTCCACGAGTTCCTGGAGACCGCCGCAGGCTCGGGGATCATCTACGGGCTGACGGTTCCGGTGGTCGAGCAACTGGCGGCCTTCCTTCAGGAGCAAGGCCACGATGTCGAGCCGTACACCGGCCAGACGCCGCCGGATGTGCGCGAGCAGATCGAGGCCCGACTGCGTGCCAACGATGTCAAGGCGGTGGTGGCGACCTCGGCTCTGGGCATGGGTTACGACAAGCCGGACCTCGCCTTCTGCATCCACGTGGGGTCCCCGGATTCGCCGGTGTCCTACTACCAGCAGGTCGGCCGGGCCGGACGCGCGTTGGACTCGGCCGTCGGCGTTCTGCTGCCAGCCAACGAATCCGATCCGGAGGTCTGGCAGTATTTCGCCACCGCGACCCTGCCCGACCCCGAGATGGCGGACAACCTGCTGGCCCTATTGCGCGAACAGCCGCGCAAGACCGCTGATCTCGTGAACGCCCTCGCACGGCCGAAAGGCAAGGTGGAGGTCCTGCTCAAACAGCTGCAGGTCGATGCAGTCGTGGACAAGGACGGTAGCCAGTGGGTCTCGACCGGTAAGCCCTGGACCTTCGATGCGGCCAAGTACGAGCGGATCGTCGAGATGCGCAGTGCGGAGGCCGGCATCATGTCGTCGTACGCCTCCGGCCGCGACTGCCTGATGCAACTGCTCACGACGGCCCTTGACGATCCGGCATCCCAACCGTGTGGGCGGTGCTCGGTGTGCACCGGTGAACTGCCGCATCCCGGTACCCAGCCATCTGCGCAAACCGTGGACGCGGTGTACGAGTCCTTGCGTCGGCGTCCGGTGCGGATCACGCCGCGCAAGTTGTGGCCCAGCGGCAGCGGGCGCCCGGGTCGCATCGACGGGATCGCGGTCGGCCGAGCCGTCACGACTTTCGCGGGAGGTGTCTTCCCAGACCTCGTCGAGGAGGTGGTCGGCCCCGACGCACCGCTGTCCGAACCGTTGCGGGCGGCGTTCGCGCAGATGCTGGCCAGGTGGCGTCGGGAGGACATGCCCGCAGTCACCTCAGTAGTGCCGATCAGCAGTGCCGACCACCCGGTCCGGGTCCGGGAACTAGCCGACCTTGCAGCAGCTGAACTCGGACTGCCCGTCCTGGAGATGTTTGCGCAGCCGGCCGCGGTTGTGGAGCCCGCACAAGGACCGGCGCGGCTGGGTCAGGTCACCGAGAGGCTGCACCTGGCACGCTCCCACGGACTCGCCGGCGCTGTTCTGGTAGTCGATGACTTCTCGCGCAGCAAATGGACGCTCACACAGGCCGCCCAAGTGCTGCAGGACATCGGCGTCGAACAGGTGGTTCCCGTGGTCGCCGTCACGCAGTAGGGCTCATCCGGTGTTCTGAAGCCCGGCCGCCAACCCGTTGACAGTCAGTAGCAGCAACCGTCGCCACAGGTCTTCATCACCGGCCCGGACTTGCGTCAAAGCTGCGAGCTGCAATGTCGAAAGCGCATCCACGTAGGGCGCTCGCAACGCGATGGCCGAGCCCAGCACCTTCTTGCGTTCGAGCAGACGATCCTGCTCGAGGATCTGCAGGACCAGGTCGACTGTCAGATCCATTTGCGTGAGTATGAGATCGGTGATGTCGGGCCGTCCGCCGAGCGCGAGGAACCGGCGGGCAAGGTCGCGGTGGCTCTTCGCGAGGCTCATCTCCGCGATGTCGATCAGGGAGGCGAACAGCGGCCATTGGGCGTAGGCCCGCCGCAGCAGATCCACATCCCCGACCGCCGCCAGTCCGGTGCCGAGGCCATACCACCCGGGCACGTTCGCGCGAGTCTGTGACCACGCGAAGACCCAGGGGATGGCACGCAGGTCCGACAACTCCCGCCCCGATGTGGCAGCGCTGCGCCGGGCAGGTCGGGAACCCATCCGCAGTTCGCCGATCTCCTCGAGCGCGCTCGCCTGAGCCAGCACGTCGGCGAAACCGGGTGTGCGCACCAGGCCCAAGTAGGCCTCGCGCGACGCCTCGGTCAGCACCGTGCCGAGTTCCTGGAAGCGATCGGCTGCCTCGGCGTTGCGCTGCTCGACGTCCGGGGTGCCTGCGAGCAGGACAGCCGTGGTGAGCCGTTCCAGGTGGCGTTGCGCGATGGTCGTGTCGGCGTACCGCGCGAACACGACCTCACCTTGTTCAGTCACCTTCAAGCGCCCGTCGACGCTGCCGGGCGGTTGGGCGGTGATCGCTCTGTGCAGCGGCCCGCCGCCACGACCGAGCGAGCCACCCCGGCCATGGAACATGGTCAACTCGATGTCGTTGACCCGCGCCCACTGAACCATGGCACTCTGCGCCCGCGCCAGAGTCAGCGTGGCAGCGGTGGGACCGACGTCCTTGGCGGAGTCCGAGTAACCCAGCATCACTTCCACGCGCCTTTGGTTAAGGTCCAACCAGGCCTTGGTGGACGGCCACGAAACCCAGTCGGCGAGCACGGTGTCGGCTGCGGCGAGGTCGGCGCCGGTCTCGAAGAGCGGGACGACGTCCAGGCGCAGGGGTGCGGTCCCCACAGCCAGCCGGGCGAGCGCACGAACAGCCACGAGGTTGGCCGCACTGTGTGAGAAGGAGACGATGTAGCGCCCACATGCGCGCTGTCCCCAGCGCTGCTGCAGCCAGGACATGACACGCAGGGTGTCCAAGACCTCGCCGGTGCGCTGCTCGCGTGGTGCCACGTGATCCGGCCAGCCATCCCGAGCCAGGCTGTCCAGGTACTCGGTGTCTTCGGCCGCGTCCACCGGGGCGCCGGGCACTTGGGCGAGCAGATCCTCCAGCGCCGCCTTGTGAACAGCTGAGTGTTGCCGGACTTCGAGTTCGGCGAGGTGGAACCCGAACGTCTGGGCGTACCAGATGACGTGTTGCAGTTCCCCGTATGCGGCGCGGCGGGAGCCAGCTTGGGCAAGTGAGTCCTGCACCAACCGCAGGTCCGCGATGAGTTCGTCCACGTCGGCGTAGGAGTGCTCCGCTCGTCCAGACCGTGTGGCCTGCAGGCGCTCGGCGATGACCAGCATGCGCTGACGGTGCGGTTCGCCCGGCGAGCCGGTGTTGATCCGCTCGAACCGTTCGGGCATGGCCACAGCGTCGCGTTGCAGTGCCTCCCGCAACGCGCGCGACGGTGGTGTTGCGATGTGGTCTGCGGTCAGCGTCCGGCCCACTCGCTCGACGGATACCTGCAAGGCAGACAGCGCGTGATCAGCCTGAAGGGCCAGCGTCCGGCGGGTCACATCTGCGGTGACGTGCGGGTTGCCGTCACGGTCTCCTCCCACCCACGAGCCGAACCTGACGAAGGCAGGGACGGGGGTGGCAACCGTCCCGCTGAGTTTGCCGATGAGCGCGTGTTCGGTCGCCCGGTACAGCCGGGGCACGGCCCGGATCAGCGTCTGGTCGAACACGGTCATGATGGTTCGCACCTCGTCCAGCGGTTCCGGCCTGGTGGTGCGCAGTACGGAGGTGAGGTGGAGTAATTCGACCTCCTCCAGGAGCCGCCGGTGGGCAGCGTCCTGTTCCTCAGGACCGAGGCGGGGGTTCTCTAGGCGCTGGAGTTGTTCGGACACCCGCCGCAGACTGGTCGCGACGGCACGTCGGCGGGCCTCGGTGGGGTGAGCCGTGAGAACCGGGTGGATGCGCAAGGTGTCGAGGCGCTCCTGAACCTCTTGGGCACCCGAGACGGCCGGCCATAGGTCGTCGCCGGCATCGGCATCGGCAGGCGCGACCGGAGCGTTGAGCAACCGGACCCGGTGTCGTTCATCGGCCAGGTTGACCAGGTGAAGGTGGACCGTCAGGGCACCGGCCAGTTGGATGCCGTCGTCCGGGTCGGTCGGCTCCTCGATCCCGCCGCCCTCGTGCAGCCTGGAAACCTGTGCAGCGACCGCCTCCAACCCCGCCTCTCGCAGTACCTGCTCGTGCACGCCGGCCAGCAGCGCAAGTTCGCGGGTGAGTTCGCCGTCCATGGGCAGCAGTGTGCCAGTGATCTGACGGTTCGGCTTCTCGTCGGCTCGCGGCTGTTGGACGAACGGCGGAAGTGGCATTCCGGTACTCGTGGGGGCTACGATCCGGAGAACCATGGAAACCACCCTGCTGCCTCTCGCCCTTGGCTTGGTCATGCTGGGCCTGGGGCTCAGCCTCACCACCGACGATTTCGCCCGCGTCGCCAAGCACCCCAAGGCCGTCGGGATCGCGCTGGTCTGCCAAGTTCTGGTTCTGCCCGTGATCTGTTTCGGGCTGATCGAGTTGTTCAACCTCCCACCGACTCTGGCCGTCGGGATGATGCTTCTCGCAGCGTCGCCCGGTGGCACCACGGCGAACCTGTACAGCCATCTGTTCCGCGGCGATGTGGCGCTGAACATCAGCCTGACCGCGATCAACTCTGTGCTGTCCGTGTTCACACTGCCGATTGTGGTGAACCTGGCCATCAACTACTTCGCGGCTGAGGGCGACCGGGTCGGCCTGCAGTTCCAGAAGACCCTCGAGGTGTTCGCCATCGTCTTGATCCCTGTCTTCATCGGCATGCTGATCCGCCGTTGGCGCCCCCCATTTGCCAAGCGTATGGACAAACCGGTCCGGATCGGTTCAGCGGTGATTCTCGCGTTGGTCATCGTCGGTGCCGTGATCAGCAACCTGGACATCCTGCGGGCCAACATCGCGTCACTTGCGGGTATCACATCGGTGTTCTGCGTGCTGAGCCTGACCATCGGCTACGCGGTCCCAAGGCTCTTCAAGGTCACCGAGGGTGAGTCGATCGCCACCTCCTTCGAGGTGGGCATTCACAACGCCACGTTGGCCATCGTGGTCGCGCAGTCGGTGCTGTTGAGCACCGAGATGTCACTGCCGGCTGCCATCTACGGCGTGCTGATGTTCTTCATCGCCGCCGCCTTTGGCTTCCTCATCAAGGCGCGTGCGAAGTCGTCTGTTGCGGTGTGAGCGGCGCCCGCACGACCCGCCACACAAGCGCCAACGCCGCCGTGATGGCCACAGTCACTACCGCGGGCAGAATCGTGCCCAACGGGATGACGAACAACGCACCGAGCGCAACCACAACCTCGGCAGCAGCAGTATCTGCGCCAGCCCTTTTGCGCATGAGCCACAGGCCGAACAAGAACTGGAAGAGCCCGAGGCCCAGCGCGAATGAGGCGTAGCCGGCCAGCGGTTGCGCCCATCCGTCTTCGGCGCCCTTCAGCGCGGACTTCATCGCCAACGACATGAGGATGAGGCCGGCGACGAGCAGGAAGTGCATGATCGAGTACACGTCCCTGGCCGTGGTCACCTGATTGACGCCTTCGCGCTTCTCAACGGCCTCCTCAAGGGAGTCAGAGGCGCCGTCGAAATAGGCGATCCACAAGGTGCAGGCGACTGCGACCCCGAGGACCGCGGTGATCAGCAATGTTGCGCCCATGGGGATTCCGGAAGCGCCGACTCCGATCGCGACGATGCTCTCGCCCAAAGCGATGATCACGATCAGGCCGTGTCGTTCCGCGAAGTGTGACAGAGCCAGGCGCCACCCTTGGCCCCCGCTGAGGAAGGGGCCGATGACGTCGATCACAACGGCCACAGTCACAAGGACGAGTTGCCAATCACCACCGAGATAGGCCCCTCCGATCAGTAGGACTGCGGCGATCACAACAGTGCGTGCCAGTCGTAGCGCGGCACGGGTGATGCCAGGATCGTCCTTGCCGGCGAAATAGAACAACGCAAGATGCATGAGCCGGACCATCACGTAGGCGGCCGCGGCCACCATGGCTACTGAGGCCCCGCGGTTTTCGTCGAAGAAGTCCGGCATGAGCAGGGCCAGGATCATGATGGCGGCCATCGCCACGAACATCGATATCTGAACGGGTCGCTGGTTCACCTGCACCGAAGTGCCCAGCCAGCTGTAGGCGACCCAAGCCCACCACAGCAGGGCCGCCAGCAGCAGGCCCCGCAGGAATCCGAGCGGGGAGTGATCCTCGGCTAGGTAAGCCGTCACCTGACTGATCCCGTAGACGAAGACGAGATCAAAGAACAGTTCGAGGGTGGTGACCTTGTGGCTCGCGGCGTTCGCGATGAGTCGACTCTGGCTCATGGCAACACTGGGGAGGTCAGATGCCTGCCCGGCTTCTCGCGAAGGTCAATGGTCACTGTGGCCTCGGTAACGAAAGTGCTGGTGCCCACCTCAGTGGGTCAGGACACATTGCATCTCCAATACTTTGAACTCAAAGTATTAATAGCATAGGGTTCTTCACATGCAAAGCGCACGGGACTCTATCGCCCGAGTGCTCGAAGAGTGGAACGTCGTCAGCCCGGATCTCGATGTCAGCCCGGTGGCGGTCATCGCCCGCATGGCCAGGATCAGAGCAATCGTCGACGCCGAGCAGGCGCGGGTCTTCGCAGACGCGGGCATTACAGCAGCGGACTTCCCCGTCCTGGTCACATTGCGCCGGCGCCTGCCGCCTTATCGCGCGACGCACACACGCTTGGCCGCAGACCTGGGGCTCACGCAAGGAACCGTGACAACCCGGGTCGACAACCTGCAGAGCCGCGGACTTGTCACCAGGCAATCCGACCCTGATGACGCCCGGGTGCGCTGGGTTCTTCTCACGGACCAAGGGCTGTCGCTTGTCGATGAATTGATCCCTAAGCATCTTGCTGCTGAGCAAGCGCTCTTGGCCGGGATAAGCGCCCCTCGACGCCAGCGACTGGCACGCGATCTATCCGCGCTGCTTGCGTCTTTGGAGACCTAGGACCACCCGCGGGTGGAGCGGCGGGCAGCCTAGAGCCCGTTCCGGGCGATCCGGGCTGGCCGACGCTCATCCACCAGCCAGGTTCGGAAGAACCCTGACAGGTCTTGCCCGCTCACCCGTTCGCCAAGCGCCTGAAACTCCTCAATGGTGGCTGTGCCCCAGCGTTTCTGCTGCGTCCACTGCAGCAGCAGGCTGAAGAAGGCCGCGTCCCCAATGCGGGTGCGCAACGCCTCAACGGCCATCGCGCCGCGGTCGTACACCGCCCACGCGAAGAGGTGATCCGGGCCGGGATCGGAGATGTCCAATAGCCAGAACTTGGAGCCCGCCGGGTGCGCCCGGTATTGCTTGCGCAGCCAGGTGTTTGCAGACCGACCGCCGTTCACCTCCTCATAACGGATCTCGGCCCAACGGGCGAAGCCTTCGTTGAGCCAGATGTCACGCCATCTGCGCGGGGTCACCGAGTCCCCGAACCATTGATGGGCCAATTCATGCACCATCAACGCCTGGGCATCGCTTACCTGTGTCAGATCCGGGTACGTGGGCCGGGTCTGGGTCTCCATGGACCAGTTCTCGTTGCCAAATGTCCCCGAGACCAGCCCGCCCGTTTGACCGAAAGGGTATGGCCCGAGTTGAGTTTGCATCCACGAGACGATCTCTGGCGTTGCACGCAGCAGGCGGAAGTTCGCGCGCTGGTCCGATGTGCTCAGGGTCTTGGACACCGCGTACGTGGCGTCGCCGTCGCGTTCGATCCGGTAGCGGCCAGCGGCGAACAGCGTCGCGTAGCTGGCCATGGGTTCGGCGGTTCGCCAATGCCACCGGGTCCACGCACCGGTCTCGCGCCGCGACACCAACTCGCCGTTGGACACGAACTGCCGACCGCGCGGAACCGTACCCACGACGTCGTATGTGGCCTTGTCGCGCGGGTGGTCGTTGACCGGGAACCACCACGGCGCGATCCGCGGCTCGCCGACTCCGAGCTGCTCGGCGTGCCTGACAAGCCAGGGGAAGTCATTGGTTGCGTCCGCGTGTGACGGTCGCCCGTGGTAACTCACGGTGATTGTCATTGCCGCGCCGTTGGAGACAACAGAGGCGGGCTCGATGACCAACCGCAGGCCCTGCCCACGCCAGAAGTCGGCAGGTACTCCGTTCACTTCCACGGTGTCTGCCTTCAACGCGAGTTCGAGCCGGAACCGCCACAGCTCCCTATTGGCGCGCGCTGTGATCTGTGTGTTCCCGCGCAGCCGACCGGTGGCGGGATCCATTCGAACCTGAATGCTGTAGTGCTGGGCGTCGAACCCCGCATCACCCATTGTTGGGAAGTACGGGTCTGTCGCTGCCACCGATGTCGGCGAGACCGCGATCAACACGGCAGCCAGAGCAGTGAACGTGCGGGCCAACATGAGCGCTTCCCGTCGTGACGGACGGTTCAACGGTAGTCCTGGTTAGAGGTTGTGGTCCTGGTTAGCGAATCCACGCGTTGTTTCGCTAACCAACAGCACAACCTCTAACGGGGGCGCTGCGCCGGCCAGCCTTGAACCGCTAGCGTCCCTGCTGGAGGTGCACATGTCGACAACCGTGGAACCCGCCGCTGCAACCGAGACTGAGATCGAGAAGCCGTGGTGGGCTCTGGCTGCGGTGCTGTTGGGAGTCGCCCTCATCGTGCTGGAGGGCAGCCTGGTCAATGTCCTCATACCGACGATCGTGGACGACTTGAAGATCGACCGCACCCAGGTGCTCTGGGTGACGTCGATCTACTCGATGATCTTCGCGGCCTTCCTCATCACGTTCGGAACCCTCTCCGACCGGATCGGACGTCGCCGGCTGTTCCTGATCGGCATGGCGGTCTTCTTGATCGGCAGCGTCCTGGCCGGGGCTTCCACCGGCGGGACCATGCTGATCGTCGCGCGGGCTGTCGAGGCGCTGGGCGGAGCGATGATGCTGCCCACCTCGATAGCGATCATCAATGTGCATTTCCGGGGCGATCGGCGAGCTGCGGCATTCGGTCTATGGGGCGCGGTCTTCGGTGGGATGGCTGCTTTCGGCCCTCTGATCGGTGGCTGGATGGCCCAAGACTTCTCGTGGCGATGGGCCTTCTACATCAACATCCCCATTGGCATCATCAGCGTGCTGCTGGTGCTCAAGTTCGTGCCCGGTTCCGCTATGAACCCCGCGGCCCGCGGGGTCGAGCCCGTCGGAGTGCTGCTGTCCTCGCTCGGACTCGCTCTGATCGTCTACGGGTTCATCGAGGGGCAGGCCTTCGGCTGGTGGCTGGCGCTCAATGACATCGTGATCGGCCCGTGGAACATCTCGCAAGGGAGTCTGTCCCCGGTCCCAATCGCACTTACATCGGGTCTTCTCGTTCTGGGCGCGTTCATCGCTTGGGAGGCCTGGCGAGGCCGGTCCGGACGTTCGGTGATGATGGACTTCTCCCTGTTCCGGATCCGTCGCTACGGGTACGGCAACGTCGTCGCCGCAACAGTGTCGTTGGGCGAGTTCGGCGCCTTGTTCATGCTGCCCCTTTGGTTGCAGGCGGTGAAGGGCTACGACCCGATCGCGACCGGATCGTTGGTCGCCGTGCTCGGTGTGGGAACGGTCCTGGCCGGTGGCGCAGCGCGCGAGTTCGCGAGGTGGCTGGGTGCCACCCGTCTGGTCCGAGTCGGGATGGTCTTGGAGATCCTTGGGCTGATCGCAGTGGCCTTCACGCTGAGTACGACCGTGTCGGCCTGGTGGTTGGCGATCCCGCTATTCGTTTACGGCATCGGCGTGGGCTTCGACACCGCGCAGCTGACCAATGTGGTGATGCAGGACGTCCCACCTGCCAAATCCGGCAATGCCAGTTCGATGACCTCCACGTTCCGGCAGGTCGGAGCGACATTGGGAAGCGCGATACTCGGCACGCTGCTGTTCAGTTCTCTGGCCGCCAGCCTGACCACATCGCTGAAGGCCGACCCATCCATCACGCAGGAGCAGCGCACCCAGATCGTCGACGAGGTGGTGAACACGTCCGGGCAGTACATCTTGGCGCTGGAGCGCAACCCCGCCGTTGGTGATGCCGCCGACGAGGCGAAGACCGCCTACACCGATGCCGCCCGGATCATGACCCTGGCGGCCGCGGGGTTCATTCTGATCGGGCTGGGCTTCTCGTTCGGCCTTCCCGCCGACAAACACCGCGAACCTGTCGAAGGGTAGGCGTCGCAACACTCAGGAGCCGAGCAGAACCAAACGCAGGGCTTTGCGCAACAACTTCACCGTCCGGTGGGCATGTTTGCGCTCGATCTCGCAGACCCGTTCCTCCTCGAGATCATCGGCCTCGTCGCGTCCTTGCCGCCACGCGATCTCCTGCTCCTCATTCCAGTGGATCAGTTCGAGCAGCAGGTCGGGGTCGTTGGCGCAGATCTTGGCCACGTCCTTCGGCCGCAGCGAACCGGGACGTTCCGCATCCAGTTGCAGGATGCTGAGCATCGCGGGGTGGATGTGGGCCTCGTCGTCCTGGTCGGGCGCCTGGTCCCCGATGAAGAACCGGCCGCCGACATGGTCCACCAGATCCTCTTCGTGCTTCGCGACGGCGTCGCACATATGCGTCAAGAGAGCCTGGAACTGGGTCGGGGCGAAGGGCCAGCCCAGCAACTCGGCGGTGGCGATGACAGTCGTCTCATGGACGATGAACTTGATCCCCTCGACCGTGCGGTTGAGACGATCGACCTCTCGAAGCGCCGCGTCCTTGTCCGCCACATCCCGGGCCATCTGCGCGAACAGCCGGATCATGGGGGACCCCTGCTGGGTGCGGATATAGACGACCGTGCGGCCGGTGCGAATTGGAATGTCGCCGTCGTCGTCCCGGTCTGGCACCTCGTTGAGGAGGGCGTCGAGCACATCGCTGATCAGGGCGTCGAGTTGCTCGCGGTCCTGCGGGAATGTGGTCTGTGCCGCCCGCTGGGGCTCGTGCGCGGTGGGCGGGAATTCCTCGCCCTGCCAGTCGATTTCAGCGCTGTACAGACTCGACGGGTGCATGACGCGGAACACCTCCCGCAGTGCCTGGACCGCCAGGCTGGCCGCCTGGTCGACATGGCTGAGGGGCAAAGTGATCCAGTGGTTGGGCATGTGTTCTGAGGGCTTCGCGAAGCCGATCGCGCGCAGGCGTCGCCGGTCGGTTTTGTCGAGTTTCCACACGTCGTCCAAGAAGCGGTTGCTCGATGCCTCGAGCAGAATCCGATCGCCCACGCGCAGCGCCTGCACGTAAGGTGTGACACCTTCCGAGTCGATCTGGATCCGGATGCTGGCGTCGTCATCGAGGGCGTCAAGTGCTTCGGCCAGACTTGCCCGGTAGTCCTTCCAGGCTGCCTCGATGATGGTGTTCAAGTCGTTCATCGGGCCACCTCCTTCCCCGTTTGCCTACATCTGAAGAGTAGGCGGGGGGTGTGACATTTCATGGGGGTCGGCAGCTCACGCCAACCCCACTGTGGCCTGGTTAGAGGTTGTCCTGTTCGTTAGCAAAACAACGCGTGGATTCGCTAACCAACAGCACAACCTCTAACCAAGGTCGCGGCGCACCCGGGAACGTCGAGCCCGACGCGAAATCGCCGGTCAAAGCGAGGCGGGCGTCACCATAGAGGGTTGTTGGAGGCGTTCCCACCCCACGTGCCCCATGGATCCTGCTGCGCCCAGGGATCCTGCGTGCGGATGAGGTTCATCGTGACGATGTTCTCGCTGATCAGCGGTGAAACGGACGCGCTGACGGGCCGCTGGAGGGGGTAGAAGCTGTCCATCTCGTTGTTCACGGGGTTGATGTCGTAGCCCTCCCAGTCGTAGAACCCATCCGCGTTGGTGTCGTAGAAGGCCTTGTCCCACCAGCCGTCGGCCCCGGGGTCAATCAGTACGACCTCGTAGTACGTGTCGCCGTTCAGATCGAAAGCCCTGGCGCTGCCCAGGCGGCTGTAGGTGTCAAAGACCTCGTAGTAGCCGTCCTGGTTGAGGTCGTAGAAGGTGCTCTCGTAGTAGCCGTCACCATCTGTGTCGAAGGTGACCTCCAATGTGCCATCACCGTTGACATCGCGAATCCAATGGTTGGACTGCGTAGCCACCGGGTTGGTCCGGCGCTTGCACTTCTTGCGGGACTTCCGTTTCTTCTTTGCGCATTTCTTCTTCTTGACCGCGGACAGCGCGTGGCCGGCGTCGGGCAGGACTGGCAGGTTGGGAGGCACAGGCGTGCTGGCCGCCATGGCAGGGGC
The DNA here is from genome assembly GCA_963818505.1 of uncultured Actinomycetota bacterium. GTDB lineage: Bacteria > Actinomycetota > Actinomycetes > S36-B12 > UBA10799 > JADKAV01. Next base: position 326,348 of record CAWFSJ010000005.1, on the reverse strand, counting down.
AACCGTCAAGGCCATCACCAGGGCGATGACCGCGGCCGCCAGGACAACAACAGGTGACGGCCCTTGTCGAGTACCTGTCACGCTCATGAAATGCCGCCTTTGGGGATGTGAGGGGAACCGTAGCACTGAAGATCTGTATGGGTCATGGGGTGATCGCCATCACTGGGCCACGAAGGGTCCCCCTGCGCAGCTTGCTCAACGCCCGGCCCGCTGCGTGCGAAGGTGCTGCCAGTCGCTTAGCGCTCGCGCGGTGCCATTGGTGGCCGGGACCACTAGGCGAATTCGCCAGCGTGCGGGGTCGAACCGGTGAGTCAATCGCATCCGTTGATCAGTGCCCAAAGTCGCGGCCAGTGACGCCCTCATCTTCCAGCCCCCAGCAGTGCGCCGCTGGACCTCGATCCGGACCGTATGGCCGGCCAGACCGGCTTGAGGCAGCACATCTCCAGTGACGCGCACGGTGCCGCGTGTGACGCATGGGTCCTTGGCCATCGATCCGCATGCCAGGGGCTTGCCCTTGGCGCCCACTTGTCGCAATCTCACCACGGGTCGGCGGATGTCGACGCAGTTGCCGTTGGGGTCGACGCGAGTTCCGCCGGGAGCGACGGGCTGCGGGCCTTCAAGGTTGAGGCACACATCCACAGCAGGGCCCGGCACAGGGCCCGCGGCGTTACCGGGATCGCGCAGCGCCTCGCAGTCGTCGGCCGTCTGGTCCAGCGCGTCGACCTGGCCGGAGTCCGTCCCACTTCCGCAGGAGATCTCGTCGCGCAAGCCATCAACGGCGTCGATCCGGTCATCACCCTCGTGCGCCACCACCCGGTCGGTTCCCGCGCCCGGAACGATCACGTCACTATCGGTCTCGGCCTGGTCCGGGCACATCGCTGGACCGTCCCCAGATCAGGTCGCTTCCTGCTCGCCCCTCGATGAGGTCGTCGCCGAGGTTGCCCGCCAGGAAGTTGCCCGCAGAGTCACCGACCAGGTGATCGTTGTGGACCGATCCAAAGACCTCGTTGAAGTTCTGTATCTGATCCCCGTCGGCAAGTCCAGAGCCAAGATCCACTTCGACGCCCTGGTCGGCGTCCGAGTAGTCGATGGCGTTACCGCCGGCTTCACCGTCGGCCCAGTCTGAGCCGCCGCCCGGCCGGATCGTGTCGTACCCTTCCCCGCCGCAGATCGTGTCATTGCCGGCCCCTGCGTAGATGTTGTCCTCGCCGGGTGTACCCACGATCACGTCATCACCGGGTGTACCCAGGACATCCGCGCCGTTTCCAACGATGGTGGCAGTCCGGCCGTTGCACATCGGTCCCACTGGATCGTTACCGGTGACCTGGGCCTCCAGCAGAACGCGAGCAGTGTCATAGGCAGATTGCGAACGCGACGAGTCGTACATCGCTCCCATGAGTCCACCCGGGCTGCCGTACGTGCCCTCGACCCCCGCGTAGAATCCGGCGATCGTGTGGGCCTCAACGTCTCGACCAGTGGCCGAAAGATGGGCCAAGTACTCGTAATCCTCGCGACCCTCGCGGATCTGCTTGAGCCGGATTGATTCGAGGACCGTGTCGGTCGCGCCACCGATCCTGCTGGTCTTGCCGGGGTAGATCAGGGTGCCGTCGCCCTGCCCGCCGTCTTCGTACTGGTCGGTGAAGGCTGTGTCCATACGTTTACTGATCTCGTAGTAGTACTCACCGGTGGCGCGATGGTTGAAGATCTGCCACGCCATCGCCCGGGCTTCTCCGGGCATTTGGTCGATCGCATAACTGGGCCAACCGCTGTAGCGCGCGTGGCCGTCCCAGGCGTCACCGCAGCCCTCGGTCATGCACGAGGTGTACAGCCACAGTCGGTTATGTCCGGGACGTTCGGCCAGGAACGTGTCGTAGATGCTGCGCTGATTGCCGAAGAACGTCTGGCCGGGGTACGGTCCCCACCAGTTGGGCGCGCCGCTGTTCGAACTCGGTCCGGTGTGCACGCGGGTGACCAGCGGGATGACCGTTTGCAGAGGCGCGCCGCTGATCGGGTAGTTCTGGCCGCGCGCAAACTGCATGTCCTGCCATGTGCCGATGATCGCGCTGGGCAGGGGTTCGTCGGGCAGTGCGTTGCCCGCATTCCAGTTGCTCTGTGCCAAGGCGAACGGCGTATTGCAGATGTTGTTCCACGTGGTGGGATTCTGCGCGACTTCATCGCAGTAGAAAGTGACTCGATCCTCGAAGCCCTCTGCAGCGGCCTTCGCACGCCAGTGGGCCATGGCCCAGTCCTCCCAACGGTTCAGCAGTACCGTGTTGAGCTTGGCGCCGGGCAGTCGTGTTGGTCCGGTTCCTTCGATGTAGGGCAGTGCATTCTGGTCGAACAGCGCCATATTGGCAGGGGTGGGCGCCCCAGCCGCTGGCCCAGAAACCGAGATGCGGTTGTCGAGCATCATGCGCACGATCTGCCCGTACATCGCCCACAGGCCTCCGGGGACGTTCGTGCAATCGTTGCCGTTGCCACCCCACGTTCGACACACGTTGTGCCAGTCGAGGGCGAACGTCCCGTCCAGACTTGATGTGGTCGGCATCGTCCAGTCCACGACTCGCAAGTTCACCGTCACTGTTCCGACCGAATTTGCCCCCTGCCGTGCCTCGAAGGTGGAGGTGTACGTGCCTTCGGCCTGCCCTGCGGGGACTAGGACATCGACCCATGCGACCCGGTTCTCCCCTGAGGGGATGTTCACCGGCCAGGCATTGCGCGCCTGATTGTGGATGGGATCGACGACGGGGATCAGTGCATCGGGCCACCTGCAGTTGACGACGCAGGGGTTGCTCTGCCCGGCTTCGCCGTCGGAGGGTGTCGCGACGGTGTAGTAGTCCTCCCGGTAGATCGTGACGGCTGAGGAGGGCAGCGAAGCGCCGCCGGCCTTGGTGAACGGCGTGGACTGGACGACGGAGACTGCTGACAGCGGCGCGCCCTGAGCGTGAACCACCACCTGGGCGGAGGCGAACTCGTTGCGCGCGGCAGAGATCGTCAAGGTGGTGCCGCCCGGCAGCAAGGTGTCCTCGGGTCGGATCCGGTCCACCGACCCGGCGACCGTGACGTCCGGGACATCAGCAGCACTGGGTGGGGCGGCCAGAATTGCACCCCAGAGAATCACGGCGAGCAGCAGACTCCCCTGCCGCTTCATGCATCAAGGCTACGGGGTCTGAGCATCGCGCGACCATGGGGTGTTCGGTGGGGTAGGACGCCAACTCAGGGGCAGGTGGGTCGAGGGCCAGGCGATGTTCGACGCGAGCTTCGTGATGGGCCGATCCAGTGCGCCCTCCCTAAGCGCCCCGGACATCCCGCCCAAGCAGCTCCCCGTACGTCTCGCGACGCACGGCCACCCGCGCCTGCCCGTCCTCACAGAAGACCACCGGCGGGCGCAGAGCGCCGTTGTAGTTGTTGCTCATTGTGAAGGTGTACGCCCCGGTGGCCGGGATGACCAGCAGGTCGCCGACCGCTGGCTGCACCAACTCGTGCGCCAGTACGAACGTGTCCCCGGATTCGCAGTGGCGGCCGACCACGTCGCATACCTCGGTCGCGCCGGCCTTGTCGATGATCGCGGGGTGGAAGGGCTGGCCGTACAGGGACACCTCGAGGTTGTCGCCCATGCCACCGTCGACTGCCACGTGCGTGCGGACGCCGTGCTTTACGGTGGTGACCCGATAGACGGTGATCCCGTTCGGTCCGACCATCGAGCGGCCGGGTTCAATCAGCAACTCGACGTGCTTGCCCAGGTGCCGGTGCACAGCCCCCACCAACCGCTCGGCGTATTCATCAACCGTGGGCGCGACATCCGACGGCACGTATCGGATCCCCAAGCCGCCGCCCACGTCGTACACATCGAACCGTTCCAATTGCGCCAGTGAGGCGATGGCTTGCTCGAACTGGTCGACGTTGAGGATCTGCGACCCGATGTGGGCGTGCAGCCCGCGCAAGTCCAGCAGCGGTTCGTGCCTGATTCGCGCGATGACTTCACTGATCTGGTGGCTCGGGATGCCGAACTTGGACGCATCGTGCCCGGTCGCCATGGCGGCGTTGGTCTCGGCGTCGACGGCGGGGCTCACCCTCAGCAACACCGGCACCGGCGTAGTCGCCAGCCTCGCGATCCGATCCACGTCGTCGAGGTTGTCGACCACGATGTAGCCGATGCCCATTTCGATGGCCTTGGCGATCTCGGCGTCGGACTTCGCGTTTCCGTGCAGGACGATTCGCGCCGGGTCGACACCCGTTCGTTCGGCGGCGAGCAGTTCGCCCAATCCGGCGACGTCGAGTCCGCAGCCTGTGTCTGCGATCAAGCCCATGACCGAAGGAGTGGGGAAACTCTTGGACGCGAACATCACCCGGCTGCGCGCGTGGCGGGAGGTCAGCGCCTCTTGGAATGCCGCAGCCCGCTGCCGCAAGCCCGCAGCGTCGATCAGGTACGCCGGGGTTCCGAACTCCTGCACCACATCGGCAACCCGGCACCCGCCCAGCGTCAGCAGGCCATCGTCAAGCGCCGCGTTCGGCGGGTACAGCGACAGGTCAAGCGACATGAACCGATCTTTCCACCCGCCATCGGGGACTTGTGCAGGATTGCGACCATCTAGTTGCCCAGAATCAACACCGTCTGCTCGGCTGCTACTCGAAGCCCAGAAGGCGCGAGCCCACCATGAGGACCACGGCTACTCCGAAGAACACCAACCATGGCCACGTCTTGCGCCAGCGCTCGGAGCGCCGCGCCCGCTTGGCGCGCTTCACCGCGTCACCCTGGCCCTGGAGCTCGGCGCGGTCCAACTGCGCCCAGCGCTCCTGCTTGGCTTGCAAGTCGCGTTCGCGCGCGGAGGCTTCCTTGCCTGCAGCGTCGTTGACCCAGTCCTCGTCGAAACTCACATCGACAGCCAAACACAGCAGGAGCACGCGCACCAGAGATCAAGAGTTGCGTTGTGCGGATTGCCCGCAAAAGAACATGCCATCGGGCCCGCCGACCCCTCACGGCGGGCCCGATGACATCACATGTTTAACCGCTTTGGGAGAAGGGCCTGGCCCTGTGGCCATCTGCCCCCATCGGTGCAACAGACGAAAGCCGGTCCGGCTCCACATCATCGACCAAATGCGCTACAACGAACCAAGTCCGGTGCAGGATTTCCCGACCCCTGTGTGACTTCGCGTGGCCTCTCATAATCTCACTTCCGATTCTGTGCGTATCTTTATTCTATCGGCAGTTCGGACACGTAACTGCAGTGGGTTTGATCACAGTTCAGCAGTCAGCGGCCCCTCGCGAACGCCGGCAACACCGACATGCTGCACGCCGCGCCGGGCTCAGCCCTCGCGTGTGACCGGGGCCTCCTCGCCCAGGTTCACAGTCATCGGACGGCGGAAGAACCGGGTGACCCACAGCAGAACCAGGATTCCGATGCCGAACCAGATGAGTCCGTAGCGCGTGGATTCCGCCGACAGGTAGAGCCACAGCAGCACGGTCAGCATCACGCCTACCCCGGGTAGGACGATATTGCGGAAGATCTCACCCGCGCTGTGGACCAGGCGCTTGCGGTAGGCGAAGTAGACGATCACGGTGAGGTTGACGAATGTGAACGCGATCAACGCACCGAAGTTGATCAGTGACGCGACGAAGTCCAGGTTGAGCCCGATCGCGAACAATGACACCAAGCCGGTGAAGATGATCGCGTAGGAAGGCGTCTGGAACGTCGGGTGGATGTAGCCGAAGAAGCGTGAGATGGGCCCACGACCGTTGCGTCCCATGACGTAGAGCAGCCGGGACACCGACGATTGAGACGCAAGGCTCGAGGCCACCGTTGCAGCGAAGGCGGCTGAGGTCAGCAGAATCTTGAACAGCTGCCCGCCGACCTCGAACGCGATCTGCGGCAGGGCGCTGTTCTCCAGGGATTCCTCGGTGAAACTCGACACGTCCGGGAACAGCGATTGCGTGAACCAGGCTGCGGTCAGGAAGATCCCGCCACCGATCAGCAGTGCCAGCAGGATCGCCTTCGGGACCGACGAGGGGTCCTTGGCCTCCTCGGTGTACATGGTGATCGCATCGAACCCGATGAAGGAGAAGGCCACGATCGTCGCGCCGGTGATCACCAGACCCAGATGCACACCTTCGTGCCAGGCAGGATCCGGGGAGAAGATCGTCCCGTTGCCCATCCCGTTCATCAGCGCCCGCGTCGCCAGGAGCAGGAAGACGCCGATCAGGACGACCTCGAAGACGACCAGAACCATGTTCACGCGCGAAGTGTTGGTCATGCTGACCATGCACATCGTGGTGATGACGGCCACGTACACAACCACCCAGATCCACTGCGGCGCGGACGGGAAGAAGGAGTACATGTAGCTGCGGATGATCAAGGCGTTGACCAGGGGCAGCAGCAAGTAGTCCAGCAGGGCTGCCCAGCCGATGAGGAACCCGAGTTTGGGGCTCATCGTCTCGGAGGTGTACGTGTAGGCCGACCCTGCGGACGGGAAGACGCGGGTCATGCGGCCGTAGCTGATAGCCGTGAACATCATCACGATGAGGGCGAAAAGGTAAGACGTGGGGACCACGCCGCCGGTCTCTTCGGACACGATGCCGAAGGTGTCGAAGACAACAGTCGGCGTCATGTAGCCGAGGCCGAGGCCGACGATGGCCCACATGCTAAGCGTCCTTGCCAGGTGGCCGGACTTCGTAGCGCCCTCTGTGGCTTCGGCTGTCATGTGCGAACTCCCCTCAGCATGGGTTCGGTGCACTGAGGCTGAACTTAGGGCATCGGAGGGCTAGATTGCCTAGGTATGAGGTACATCGTGGGTTACGGGCCAGAGCAGCACGGCATCGACGGCATCAATCTGGCTGCCACTCTGGCCAGGACTTCGGGGGCCACTGTAGACGTCGTTGTGGTCCTTCCCGACGACTCGCCCACGTTCCACATGTACTCGCCCGACCGCGCTTTCAACGACGAGCTCGAGGCGCAGGCCGAAGAGTGGTTGGCCGACGGTCTCTCGCATGTGCCGATCGACGTGAACTCGCAGGGCCGCATGCAACACGCGCAGTCGATCGTTGAGGGTCTGATCGCTGAGGCTGAGGAATCTGAACGCAGCAGCGGCGACGACCTCATCGTCGTCGGCACTTCACACCGCGTCCGGCTCGGCAGCATCGCAGACGCGTTGCTTCATTCAGCCTCGGTACCTGTGGCACTGGCGCCGGTCGGCTATGAGGCGCACAGGGGCATATCGCGAGTCACCTGTGCCACCGGTGTGCGTGAAGGTGACGAGGTTCTGCTGGAGTACGCCATCCGGATCGCGGCCGCTTGGCGGGTTCCCCTGCGCCTGATGTCTCTGGTCGCGGTCGGTGAGGGCGGATCGGAGCAGAGGCGCCGGGAGTGGACCGAACTGGCAAAACTGCACGTCGATCACGTCGCGGCCCAGGCCACGGAGAAGCTGCCGCCGGAGTGCCCGGTCACGACGATGGTCGGCCACGGTACCTCGATGGGTGACGCTGTGAGCCGTCTGGAATTCAGTGCCAGCGAGGTCGCCGTCGTGGGCTCCAGCCGGCTGGCGCAACCCAAGCGGATCTTCCTGGGCCGAACGGCCAACAAGATCATGCGGGTCCTGTCGATTCCGATGATCGTGGTGCCGCGCGACTACCAGCCGTAGGACGGACTGGAGCGCCCCATCGGGCGGCCGCGTTTGTGACGTTGTTGCGGGTGGCGCTTCTGGAGTGCGGTGTTGTTGCGGGTCTGAGGGCGCGAAAGCAGCAACAGCGCGACAATCGCGCAGGCCACGTCGTAACAACGCCACAAGCCGGAACCGGGTTGGACGTGCCGCCCGTCAGCGGTGAGGTCCCCGACGGATGGTTCACCACCCCGCCGGCCTGCAATCACTTCCCAGGTCGGTTCCAGCCCCTTACGGCTGCGCTGGGTCCCCCGCCTGCGGTGTGAAGGGCGCGACGGGTGGCGTCTGGTCGCAGTTCGGTGAGGTCGGCTTGCCCGCGAACCGGTCGGCCAGCCAGTCCACAACCGCCGGTCCGGAGGCCTCGCCAGCATCCTCGTGGCTCACACCACCGAGCCAGTCCATGGTCAGGTCGCTGCCGGCCTTGCACCACTGCTCCTGCATCGCGGCTGTGCTGTTGGCGAGCACGACTTCGTCGTCAGTTCCCTGGCCCACGAAGACCGGCATCGAGGCCTTGGTGGGCTTGGGTGTCTCTTCCTCAAGGGCTGCCGCCCAGGCCCGGTTTGTGTACGGGTTCACCTTGAAGTACGTCTCTTTGACAAGGTCCTGCCGCGCCAGCCCGAAAAGGCCCGCATCCAGCAGGCAATCCTGAGCCTCGCTCTCGGTCGCGCTCAGACCCGCATCGGAGACGACCTCGGATGCCACGAGGTCCGGATACGTGTCCGGCCACGACACGACCACCTCCGGGCCGATCAGCCACGCGATGGTTGTGTCCCATTGCTGATTGATCGTCGCGTAGAGATCCGCCGCCGGCGCAGCCGCAGCTGCTGCGACCAACTCGAGTTCCGGGGCCATCCCCGGCGCGAGAGCAGCGGTCCACAGCGCGGAATGCCCGCCCTGCGAATGCCCGTAGACAGCCCACTGGGTGCCGGCCCGCGCATCGGGTAGCGCCGCGGCGGCCCGCACCGAGTTGACCACGTCGGTTGTCTCCTGCTGACCTTCCAGGTACGTGAAGGGCTGCGGCGTCCCGAGCCCCGAGTAGTCAGTTGCCGTGACGATCCAACCTTGGCCGGCCATCTGCTGGATCCACGCGCTGGTCAGCTTCAGCGAGTCGGCGTTGCGGCTCGGGGCACAGCTGTTGCCCAGGCCGACGGTCGGGTGCGCCCAGGCCACCACCTTGCGGTCCTTGGTGGCGGTCGCGGTGGGGATCCAGACGGTGCCGCCTGCGACGCGTTTGCTGTTGGTGTTGGCGTCCTTGGTGACGTAGAGGATGCGGGTCGCCGTCGCCCCTGGGACGTCCCAGTCGGGTGCGGGTTCGGAGCGGATCACGGCGCCTTCGTCCCCGGTGATCTCGGCCGGTGGCGTGTAGAAAGCCTCAAGTGCTGACTGCTCCCGGTCGGTCTGCCAGCGGTCGAACCAGTACACCCCTGCGATGACCAGCCCGGCCAGCAGCGCCAAGGACAGCACTGAGATGAGGATGACTTTCAGGATGCGCACGGTTCAGTTGTACCGAAAGGGGTGTGGGTTGGTGGCGGCGGAGGTGACAGTTCTAGCCGGGCGTCCGGTTGCTGGCTGCGCCGCTCAGCCGGTGGGCGGGCCTTGAGCCACCCGGTGGGAGTTGGCAGCGGGTTGCGAAACCGAGGTCAATGCGGCGACGAGGATGGCTCAGGCGAGCCCTTTCGACACGAGGTCCTCCGCGATCTACTTGGTTTGGTCGTCCGTCAGTGCGATGACCGTCTCGAAGAGTCACTGGTCCGAAGGCCATGTGCGCACCCCCGAGTCCGCGCTTGGGCCGCCATCAGTACACCGGATCTTGTCGTACCCCCTGGGCACAATGGTGTTGTAAGGGGGATGAGAGATGGGGATTCGAGAAGCGCGGTGCTTGGGATGGTCAGCATGATTGCGCCGCCGGGACCGATGGATCTGTACCAGGCGGGGCTGTTCCGGATAGCCGGTTTCGGGGGTGCAGCGCTGTTCCTGCGCAGCGGCGTCATGAACGGTGGTTCGCCGCACCTGGTGCTGGAAGTGGGCCTGTTGACGCCTGACCACTACGCGAAGTTCATGCGTCGGCCTATGGCGATAGGGCTGAGTGGGGACCTGGCGCAGTTCTTCTTCGCCTGTGCCAGTGACATGAATCCCGAACTCAGCGTCGCGTCGGTTCATGATCTGCAGTCCGGCCTGGAGATTCGTGTGTTGTCGAGTACTGATGGCGAGGTCGAGCTTGAGGTGCAGGTGCATGGTGACGACGCCGACGGCATCAGTTTCCTGACCTCACGGGTGGCGCTCACCCGCGCCGCCGATGAAGTGCGCGTCCTAGAGGCGGCCGTGGCAGAGGATGTCCGCCCGACCCCGCCGGTTGATTGGTGATGTGATGGGCTACTTCTTCGATTCCTTCTACTTCGAACCGGGTTCGCGGATGACGGGGATCTGGCAGGCTGCCGTCGACCTTGATGTGGACACCGAACTCGTGGCGACTGCGAGTCTGGTCCAGTTTGGCCAGGATCAGCATGACCAGCTCGAGGCCGACTTCCTCGGCTCGCACATGCCGTTCCAGTTTGGCGGCTTCCATGGGGCGGGGCCGGACGGTCATCCGTGGGCGCTGATGCTTCAGGTCGCTCCCGCGTCGTCGGCCGAGTTGGTGGGTAGTTCTTCGCCGTTCTGGCCGATGTCGGATGGTCTGATGAGCGCTCTGCAGTACAACTGGGAGGCTGAGCTGCTTTTGGATCGAGGCTTCACACGCTCGGATTTGCTGGACATCTACGTCGAGCGCGGCGTGGATCGGTCGATGATCGAGGACTGGAGTGTGCCCGATCTGATGCTCGGTCTGCTGGCCGAATGCTGCTACATCCCCCTGGAACAGATCGTCGTCGGCCGGATAACCCAGTGCGCTTTCCCTGACACCGAGCACGAGTGCCAGCACGACGTGTTCAGCGACGTCTTCGCCATGTGGGGCTCTGGCCAGCTGCGTGGGGAAGAGCCGGAGTTGGTTCTGGAGGAGGAGCTTCCCTACGAGCCCGAAGAGCAGGACCAGCCGCGTCGCCGACGGGCGAAGAAATTCGGGCCGGGCAGACCGGCGGAGTACTGGTGGCCGAAGAAGAAGTTGCGCAGCATGAGCACGAAGGAGTTGCGACTGCTCGCGCTGAGCGGCTACTGGGACGAACGCAAGCTCAAGGGAATGAAGCGCAAGAAGCTGATCAAACTGCTGTCCACGCCGCACTGGAAGAACGAACACCACGGGGCTAACGTGATGGTCTTCGACTTGGGCCACCGGCCATGAGGCGGCGACGGGAAGTCGACGTTGGCGAGGGCGCTCACGCGAATGGGTTCACCACAGTGACGCCGTTGTAGTCCTGGCCAATCTGGGAGGTCCTCGGGGAGCAGTCTGGTGCATCCAGACTCCCGAGCCGCCTCGATGATTGCCGCATCCCAATACGACACGTCGAACCGTTGCATCGTCTCGATGGCCGCACCGAACGATCGAGACTGTTACGTCCTGTATGGAGAACCGGGTGAATGCCTCGACCAGCGCTGAAGCCTGGGGATGCGAGAGGGCGTCTGGCCGGGATCCGCGGGTGGCTTGAACGTAGAACTCCTGCAGTACCTGCGTAGACAAACAGATGTCGGCGGCATCGAGTAGCCCTCTGGCGATCTGGGCCTGCCCTGGTCTCAGAGGGGTGGGTAGAAATCGCATGAAGCAGAACGTTCGTATCAACGAACTGCACGCTCGTGGACCTCATCTCGACTCAATCGAACGCCGGCGCGGAACTCGGTGACACTCGCAACGACGTCCTCTTGTTGTTGTGCGAGGCGGTGAAATTCAGCAGAACCGCTCTCGAGCGACCGTAGGTACGCGGCGACCAACGCGCTTACCGACATCCCCGATTCAACCCCGCGAACCCGAGCCAACCGATACACCTCATCTGGCGGCGTGACTGTCAGATTCTTCACAGGAGCACAGGAGCACAGGAGCACATTCACAAACGCGTACTTTTGCGGTTGAGAACGGCGCCTGGGTCGCCTTGATCAACCCGAAAAGGACACAAACGCGTCCCAATCATCCATATTCGGGGGTTATGGGCGTACTTTTCCGGTTGATCAAGGGGTGCCGCCACCCCGAAAAGTACGCAAGTGGACTTCGACGTGTATTCACCCGCGAACCCCACTATCACCGGACGGCCGGACTCCCCCCGCGATTCCGAAGCGCCACATAAGCACGCGTGGGGGGAGTCTGACTACCGGTCCTGCGGCGCGGGCACCGGGTTCTTGTTCTCGAACCCGCCGCAGCCCAAGGGGTAGTCCTTGATCTTGCCCTCGGCGCGCTGGGTCAGGACGAAGTCCACCGGGTCCGCGCCAAGCCCGCCGTCAGCGGGGTCGGTGCTGTCGGTGACCTTGCCGAAGAGGCGGCTCACGGCCTTCTCCGCGGTGTCGACGTTGAACCGGTCGTTGCCGAACGCGGCAATCACGTAGGTGTCGAACTGCGGGATCTTCACGCCGGGCCGCTGTCCGGCAGCGGAGTCGAACGCCAGATCCTGGTCGATCTGCAGGCCGACCGAGCGACGCAGGAACGGCTTGGATCCCGCGGGCCACGACTGCGGGAACGGGGTGGCGTTGAAGCAGGTGAACAACGTCGCGTCCCAGTTGCCCTCGGGGCGGCCGTACCCCTGGGTGATCTTGCCGTCCCACGGCAGGTTGGTGACCGGGTAGGTCAGAGGCAGGATCGCCTCGTAGATCGTCCGCTCAGCGGTGTGGCTGGCGGTGGCTTCGGCCTTGGCCAGAGTGATGTTGTCGGAGTAGAACGACGCATCGCAGTCGAAGGTCTTGTCGCCCGGTGCCCGGCCGGCATCCTTCTCCTTCTTGCAGTCGATCAACTCGTTGCCGATGCGGGTCAGCTTCGAGTAGTCCGACGCGATCACGTCACCCATGCGGTCGAAGTTGGCGGCAGTGGTCTGGAGACGGTCAACGACCTCAGCGCCGAGTTTGCCCACCTCCGCGGTGAACTCGTCGTCCTCGAGGTACTTGTCGCCGGTCTCCTCGCTCTCCAGGTACGAGCCGGTGTACTCCAGGCTGCCCGCGATCGCCACAGCCAGCGCATGGGTCAGGCTCTCCACGATCTTCTTGCCGGCCTGGCCCTCTAGATAAGGCGCGAGGAAGGGTGCGACGGCCTCGATCGCCGTGGCGATCAGCGCAAACCAGTCGATCTTCACGCCCTTGCTCTTGATCTCGTCGCTCGACGCCTTGAGGTCCGAAGCCCACTTGTTCAGGTTCGCCAACTGGGAGATCGCGGCGCTATTGCTGAAGGGGTCCTTCATGTCGTTGATGTAGGAACGCAGGTAGCCGTTGAGGCGCAGTTCTCGGACGAACTGGTCCCTGGCTTGCGCGAAGACGCCTGCGTCCGTGCCGGGGCAGTCCTCAGGTTTGGCGGTCTTCACCTGGGCTGCCCAGTTGGTCCAGTCGCTCGCGCTGATCTGCTTGGAGTTGTTCCAATAGGACTTGCGCGGGTCGCTCTGGTTGAGGTTCGGCTTGTCGGCGGCCAGGCAAGAAAGCACCTGCCGGAACTTCGGGTCGTCCTGCCCGGGCCATGCCAGCGTGTTGGGGGTGCTCATGACCGTGGACACCAGTTTGTCGACCGGCTCAGGTGCCTGCGTCACGTTGTGGGTGGTGAAGATCTGCGAGGCGTCGCGTTGCAGCGCCCCGGTGAGCCGCGCGTCCTTGGCGTGCGCCTCGTCCGCCTGACCCTCATCGAGCCCTGGGTATCCGATCATGGTGTAGCCGTCGTCGGCCTGGATGCCAGCCTGCAGGAAGCGGTGGCGGGTGCCCCCGAACCGGGCGATCGCGCTGCCGAGCCTGGTGGCGGGGTCACCGGTCATGACCAGATCCTCGTCGTCGTTCTTCTCGAGGATCGGCGTCGGGCGACTGAGGATCGGCTCGCCTGGTGCTGCCAGGGACGTGATGACCACCAGGTCGTCCTTCGGCAGCGAGTTCAGGTACTTCGCCGTGGCGAGCATGTTGGCCTTCGTCTGGTCGCCGTACTGCCCGCGGGTAAGAACGAACTGTGCGTCGCGGAAGGCCAGCGTGCGCCGGTCGAAACGCGAGATGACGATTCCGGCTTGGCCGTCCTTGACCGTGTAGGAACGCTTCGTGCCGCCGAGTTCAACCGTGGCCGTGCAGGAGGCGCTGTCGCAGCTCTGTGCGGCGCGGGTGTCGAACGGCACCCGCTCGTCGTCGACGAACGTGTAGTTGAAGTAGCGGTCCTGCAGCATGTACCCACTCATGTCGGCCTTGCCCGCGACCTCGTGCATGTACGAGCGCACGCCGCCGTTCTCACCGGGTACCACCACGATCGCGGCCACCTCGCCGGGGGCCGGTACCGCGGCGGCCGGGATGTTCATCACCTTCCTGAAGTCGCTGAGGTCCGCGGCTTGTCCGTACTGCTCGCGGTGGACCAGCACGACCAACTCCTCGGGCCCGAGTTCCTCGAGCTCCTCGGCGAGATCGACCGGCTTGGACGGCCCGCCCCCGTCGGTGGCCCTGCACCAGCCGTCGCCGCACTTGCCGTAGGCGCGGTTGTCCCCCTCGTCGACGCCCATGGTCGTGCGGTTGAACACGACCATCTGCCATGAGGCGTCCTGCAGCGGCAGCGAGTCGGGGTAGAAGTGCCCGGCGACGCTGACTCCCAGAATGCCCGCGCCGTCGGCGGAGAAGGCGTTGAACGGAACCATCGGGGTCTGCGGTGCGGACACTGTCACGGTGTCAGAGGTGAGCGTGCCGGCTGCCGCGTTGCGTCCGTACGACGATTTCACCCGCAGGACATACTTACCCGGCATGTCGGTCTTGAGGCGCGGCTTGCGCTTGGTCTCGTGGCGCAGAGTCGCGTCGCTCCCGGCCGGTTTGCTGACGATCGTCCAGCGGAAGCTCGCGCGCGCGTTCTTGGGCACCGATGGGTGCAAACGGCTGGTGCCCTTGATGTTCACGGACGTTCCGGCCGCCACGCGCTTGTCGCGCCCCGCCCCGGTGAGGACCGGCTTGCCCTGGATCGTGAATCGCAGGGTCTGGGTCTTCGTGCCCTTGTAGCGCTTGTTGACCGTGACGCGCAGGGTGTTGGTGCCGTGGCGCAGGCCGTGGGATGAGGAGGCGACCAGGGTCCGGCGCTTTCCGTTGGGCGCCAGGCGGAACTCTCGGTTGGTCAGCCTCGTGCCGTTGAGTCGGGCAGCGCGCACACCGTAGGGAGCACGGACCGTGACTTTGACAGTGTGGCGCTTGACCTTCTGGCCCGCTCGGGGAGCGATGATCACCGAGCCCGCGGGTTTGGTCTTGGGTTTGGCGGCCAGTTGCTGGGCAGGCAGGGCTGTCGCTGATGCCGGGATCGCGCACATTCCTGCCAGCATCGCGGTGGTCACAGCGCCGACGGTGAGGGTCTTTCGCATTGGATGAACTCCAGGGGACACGCTGTCATCCAGTGTGACAACGAGAACATAAGTGTAACATCCGGCGGTCGCCGGCACAATGAACATATCGGAGCCACTCGGCGGTCCCGCCGGCTTGCGCGGAACTCCACCGATCGTCACGTAGGAGCAGTTGCGCAGGGAGGGCCCGCCACGGGTGAGCGTCTTCCCAAGAGTCGGCCGCGTGTTCAGTCGAGACGCTGCGTCGCCCTACAACACAAGGGCCAGGATGAAGCCCGCGTAACAGATCCCGGCCGCCACCAAGGCCGCATCGCGCAACCGGGCCGGGCCATCGGCCGAGAAGACCAGCGCGGCAACACCGATCAGCGCCCAGCACACGCTGTGCCCCCACCGCAGGAGCACGCGGACGACGCCGTTGGCGGACTCGGATTCGCCGGGAGTCACCACGATCCACAACGCGGCAAGGGCGAAGGCGGCCATGGCCGCGACCAGACCGATGATCTTGCGCCGAGAACGCCCTGTCTCTGGTAGGTCGCGTTCGGCGCGCACCCCGCAGGGAAAAGGTGCTGCGAGTCGCCGCAGAACTGGCCTTGGCCCATTACAGTGAAGTCGTCAGGTTGCGGCCCGACGGGCTTCCTCGCCGATCGGCTGGATACGCCCCCACCCGCACGAATCGTTTCGTGCTGCGCGGGGGTTCTTGTGCCGCTGCTTCGGTCGTCGGCGGAGTTGTTGTTGGCGCAACTCCTCAACGATCATGCGGTGCCCCGGTTGACCCAGCAGTTCGCCATCGACGTCGGCTATGCGCCCTCCTCGGCGGAGGTGAGGTCGTGGCAATCGTCGTTGCCCGTGCTCATGGCCGACCTCGCCGAGGCGGGGCTGTCGGAGGTCGAGGTGCTCGTGGAGCACCGGCTTCCACTCTCCAGCAAACGCACCGATGTGATCGTCGCGGGCAACCACCCTAAGTCCGGCAGGCCGTCCTACCTGGTCGTCGAACTCAAGCAGTGGAGCCGCGCACAGGCCGATCCGGACGACCCTGAACTGGTCACTGTGGACGCCTACGGCTCGCGGCCAGTGCTGCATCCAGGACGGCAGGTGCAGAACTACGTCGACTACATGTGCGATTTCGTCAAGGTGCTGGAGCAGCGGGCGGATGCGCTGGCAGGGGCGGCGTATCTGCACAATGCGTCCGAAGCGGGCGTCGCAACTCTGCGGCAGCGTCCCGAGACGCAGGCCAGTCGGCTGTTCACCGGTGAGGAGCGCGGGCGCTGGCTGGAGTACCTGGCCGGACGATTCGCGCCGGACTCCGGGGCTGCGGCGGCCGATGAGCTGCTGGCCTCGGCGGTGGCGCCGAGCAGGCAACTCATGGCGTTGGCGGCCCAGGAGATCCAAGAGCGCGAGCAGTTCGTCCTCCTCGACGAGCAGGAGGTGGCCTACCGGGTGGTGCTCAACGCGGTGAGGAACGCCACGCAGGCCGACCACAAGTCCGTGGTCGTGGTGACCGGAGGCCCGGGCAGCGGCAAGAGCGTGATCGCGATGTCGCTGCTCGGCGAGTTGTACCGCCAGGGCCGCGCTGCCGAGCATGCCACGGGTTCCAAGGCGTTCACTGAGACCCTGCGCCGGGTGGCAGGACGGCGCAACCCCCGCGTCCGGCAGTTGTTCGGCTACTTCAACCAGTTCGCCACCGACGAGCCCAACTCACTCGACGTCCTGATCCTGGATGAGGCGCACCGCATCCGTGAGAGCAGCAACAACCGCTTCACGGCCAAGGCCCACCGCTCGACGAAGCCGCAGATCCAGGAGTTGATCGACGTCGCGCGGGTGCCGGTATTCCTCCTCGACGAACACCAGGTGGTGCGACCCGGAGAGATCGGCACTGTCGCGGTGATCCGCGATACCGCACAGCGGCGCGGGCTCGACGTGCACGAGATCGAACTCAACGCCCAGTTCCGCTCCGGTGGGTCGCGGCTGTACGAGGAGTGGGTGCTGCGCCTGCTCGGGCTCGTCGACGCCTGCCCGATCGACTGGGCGGGGGATGACAGCTACCGACTGCTCGTCGCGGAAACTCCCGAGCAGATGGAGGAGTTCCTCGCGGCGCGTCAAAGGGAGGGCTTCGGCGCGCGGATGTCGGCGGGGTTCTGCTGGCCGTGGTCCGAGGCCGTTCGTGGTGAACCGCTCGTGCCGGACGTGCGGATCGGTGAGTGGGCCAGGCCGTGGAACAACAAGGATGAACGCCGCCATGATGGGGCGCCCGCCCGGTCACTGTGGGCCACCGATGACGGAGGTTTCGGCCAGGTCGGCTGCGTCTACACCGCGCAGGGGTTCGAGTACGACTGGTCCGGGGTGATCCTCGGACCGGACCTGGTGTGGCGGGAAGACCGGTTCATTTGCGACGTGACAGCGTCGCGGGATCCGGCCTTCCGGGGCAAGAATGCGGCCGACTTCGACACGTTCGTGCGCAACGTCTACAAGGTGCTGCTGACCAGGGGGATGGTGGGAACGGTACTGTATTCGACCGACGCGCAGACGCGTGAGGTGCTCAAGGACTGGGTGGAGGAGGTCGTGTGACGCTCGAGGAACTGACGGCGGCGGTTCGCCAGTTCGCCGTCGAGCGGGAGTGGGAGCAGTTCCACACACCCAAGAACCTGGCCATGGCGGTCGCAGGGGAGGCGGGGGAGTTGGCGGTTGAATTGCAGTGGCTCACGGCGCAGGAGTCGATGACGCTAGCCCCTGACAAGCTGCGTGCCGTCGCCGACGAGATGGCCGATGTCTTGATCTATCTGTGCCGGATGGCCGACGTGCTCGGGGTCGATCTGTTGCAGGCCGCGGGCGCGAAGTTGGATGCCGACGGGCAGCGGTACGTGGCTGATGAGGTGAGGGGCAGCGCCCAGAAGCGGTGAAGGTCGGGGGCTTCTCGGCGTCGGGCAACTGCGTGAAGCTGGCCCGCAACCCTGTCAAGCGGACGGCAGTTGGGGGTTCACGCGCACGCCGAAGGAACTGCGTGCGCGGGTCAAGCAGATCAAGCACGCGGTGACCCTCAAGCCGACGTCGTGGACGCTGAAGATTCGTTTCACGTTCGCCAACGCAGCGTTCGGGGCGGCATTCGGCGAACTGAACCCGAAGTCCCGCCCTTCGTACTTGCAGTGGGGCCGGGTGATCACGCCGGTGAGTTGAGGGCCTTCATCATCTGGAGTGGAGGTACACAGATCCTGCAGCGTTTCACGCCGCCTGGCCTTCCGCGCTCGGGAAGATCAGCCCGCGGAGGCAGCGAACATCTGAGCTCACCCGGCAGCCGTAGGCGGGCCGACACCAAGCCGCGTGGCACCTGCGTGCGGCCGCCGGTCCTGAGAGTTGGCTGCGTGGTTCTCCCGGATCGCTTTGGTATTCCAAGCACCTGGGACCTCCTTGCTGCCATGTGGTCTGGACACAGCGGGATGGGTCGCGTGTTCGTGTGCATCACCACCGAACTTCACCCGTCCAAGCCTGTTCGGCGTGATGATGGGGGTAGGCCGGAACGTGAGTCTGGCCGTGGGAGTAGTCATGGATGCTGTCGAGTCATCCTCCGCCGGTACTGGCAGTGCTACGCCCAGCGGGTCGGCAGGCAGTGGTTGGCTCAGGCCCGCGATGGCAGGAGCGGTCGCATTCTGGTCGGCCAACCTGGTCATCTCGTTGACCCCCATCGCTGCTGCGTATCGGTCTGCGATGTCGATCGCCTACGTGCCGATGCTCGTGGAGGCGGCAATTGGGGGGCTACTGCTCGCCATTGCCGTGGCTCTTGTTCTGGTGCGATACCCGCGGCGATTCCCGGGCAACCAGCCACTCAGTCGCGCTTTATGGCTGAGCGCAGCCGCCCTGGTCTTACTCACCGTTCTTGTCGAGGTGCCGTCCAAGTTGCGATCGGGAGTGTCCGACCCCGGCCACTGGTTGCTCGTAGCCACGGTGTTCAACGTCATCCGTGTCCTTGCACTCGGGCTGGCGGTCGGGCTGGTCGCCCGCGCCGAGCAGTCTCGCGCCGTAACGCATGTTCGGGCGACCGGATCAGGAGGGCTGACATGATTGGGACGACTTGGCCACGAACCACGGTCGCTCGCTGGGCGGGTTTTCTATACCTCGCTTACGTACTGGCCAATGTGCTGGCCAGCCAAGTCGGGAACATCGGGCTCAGCGACGCGGACTCGCTGCGCACTGCCATCACCGATGATGAGCTGCGATTCCGGCTGGGGTTGGTCGCAGCGATCGGTTCAGCGCTACTTTTCGTCCTCACCGCCTGGGCGTTGTACGTCCTGCTGCGCGAGGTCAACGAACCGCTTGCCCTGCTCCTGCTCGTGCTCAACGCGGTCGGGGTAGCCGTGCAGGTCGCGAGTTATCTGCCGCTGCTCGCCGTGCTGGCGCGCAGCGAGTCCGGAGAACTCACCGGCCCGCAACTCGATGGCCTGTCGATGCTCGCGGTCACCACGCACCAGACGGGATTCGTCATGGCGCAGGTGTTCTTCGCAGCGTGGTTGTTCCCCCTTGGTTGGCTCGTGCTGCAATCGGGGTTCCTGCCCCGGTTCCTCGGTTGGTTGTTGCTCCTCGACGGCATCGCTGTCCTCGTCTGGTTCGTGCAGGCGTTCCTCGCGCCGGGATACCCCGCGTTCAGCTATCCGTCGTGGGCGGTCGGCTTCATCGCCGAGGTCGGCTTCGCGTTGTGGCTCGTCGTCAAAGGTGTACGCCCAGATGATCCGCCGACTGACCCTTCCGCGCCAGTCGCCGCCGAAGGGTGAGCCGGGGTCGGGTTCCTGGGCCGGCCCGCAGCGCTGCGGCCACTACTACCTGAGGGGCAGGAGTCGCACGCGGTCACGGCCCCGAACTTGCGACAGGGATGGCCAACCATGTCATCGCCAACACCCCTGCACGTGAGGCCGGTCTGGGCACCGCGTACTGCTACGAGGTGCGCGGCAACAGCCGGCTGCACAGCGACGAGGCGGCGGCGAGCCAGGACTTCTCCCACGCCATCGCGCTGCTGCTCGCACGCGGCCGGGTCGATCGTGCCCGGGAGTTGTCGAAGTACTTCCTGCCGGTGGACGGCGATGCCGGGTCTCGTGCTGCGGCCGTGCCCCGGCAGGGCGATGAGACGGGGTCGACTGACTCGCGTGGGACTCACGGGTAGCGGCGGTCCTGGTTGAAACCCGGACGTTCAGTGGCGCCGCCGGCCCACCAGCTCACTCACAGACCGCGACGCCCGTGCCACCACGCCCCGCACCAGTTGTCCCCGTTGCGCAGATCGCTCTGGTTCCACTGCGCGAGTTCCACAGCTGCGGCATGCGTGGACTCGGCGAATGCCAGTAGGGCGGCGTCCGGGTCGGGGGCTGTGCGCACGGCCTCGTAGGGGAGCACGAATTCGCCCAAGCTGGGCAGCCAGGCCGCGCTCTCGGGCGCCACCTGCGCCTGCGCGTACCCGTCCGGTGTCGGGTAGGCGTACGCGTAGAAGATCGGGTCCGGGTTGTCTGCGTTGCCCGGCCAGAAGCCGAGGCTGGTCAGTTCATGTGAGTAGGCCTCGCGCGCCACCTCATCGGCGAAGTTGGGCATCCCACCCGGGTGGGGCGGCGCCTCCCGGCCGGAGAAGCGGGTCACCGCGAGGTCGAAGCTGCCCCAGAAGAAGTGCACCGGGCTGACCTTGCCGCGGAACTCCGCCCTGAACGCCAGGAACACCCTGTGCGCCTGGACCAAGGCTTTCCACAGTGCGTGTGCGTGGTCGGGGTCATAGGTGGCGTTCTGGGTGTCGGCGTCCAGCGGCACCGCGTCGGCGATCTCGCTAGGCACGGGGTAGATGTATGGCTCGATCCCCATGTCGGTAAGCGCCGCGACCACCTCGGCATAGAACGTCGCGGTCGTCTTCGATTCGAGGCGGATACGGGTCGTCCGGCCGTCGTCGCAGCGGATGACCAACTGGTGGTCCACGAAGTCGAAGCTCATGTCGTACGCGTTCGGCACGTGCGGGATCAGCGACGTGCCGAGCCCGCGGGCCTCCACGTACAGCGGCACGCTCCAGGAGTGGTTGATCCACGGAGTGTGGGCCATGCGGACCTTGCCCACGATCTGGGTCCATCGATGCAAAGTGGCCAGAGTCGCGCTCCACTCGTCGGAAGGCAACTGCGGCCAGGTCGGCACGGCACTGGGATGCCAGCCTGCGGTCTGGGCGAACAAACCTGTTGTCATGCGCCGAAGTCAACCACGCACGACGGGCGGTTCGAAACCCTGCCGTGCCTATTCGTTCCGGCGGATCCAACACAACATCACAGAACTGTCGTTCCTGCACTGCGCTCCTGCAAACCTCGAGCTCACGGCTGGGCCTCCGGCTCAGTCTCACCACCGACGATTCCGCGCGCGTGGCCAGCCACCCGAAGGCCGTCGCTACAGCGCTTGTCTGTCAGATTCTCATCCTGCTGGTCATCTGTTTCGGGCTTCTGTGGTTGTTCAAACTCCCGCCGAACCCGGCGGTCGGCATGATGCCTCGACGGGCGGCACAGCCAGTCTGGACAGCCGGTTGGCCGCCCCGCCCA
The DNA here is from genome assembly GCA_963818505.1 of uncultured Actinomycetota bacterium. Taxonomy (GTDB): domain Bacteria; phylum Actinomycetota; class Actinomycetes; order S36-B12; family UBA10799; genus JADKAV01. The sequence goes on along the minus strand of CAWFSJ010000005.1, from coordinate 304,756 downwards.
CCTGCATCAGCAACGAGTCGTCAGCCTCTTGGTGGTCCGCCGCCAGCCGAGGGTTTGGCGTTCGAGGTGCCCGTGTTTGAAGGCCCATGACGCCGATGGCGGGGCTCTGCTGGGGGCGGCCGAATCCGGACAGCCGACCTCGGGCCCGTATTCTCCGGTGCGCCGCCCTTCCCGCAGGTGGATTCCGGGACCGTCCGTTCAACGCACCCACCTGCACGGCCCGAGCCCGGACCAAGAGCTGCCCCCGAATCCGCCAGGATGTCCAGTTGCGCGGGGCCAGTGCACGACCGTGGCGTTGCGTGTGCCACCCCAGTGCGAGGCCACTTGCTGGGTCCACCCCCGCTTGTTGGCGCGCCGCCACAGCTGGGCTGGCGACCATGGCCGGGCGGTGAACAAAGCAACGATGCAGGTGGCTATCGTCTCGGGCGCATAGAGTGCTCTCGACGACGAGAGGTGATGCGATGACGAGGAACGAGGACGTCTCGGAACGTCTTCGCACCCCGCGGGCGGCAGCCGTGGCGGGGATCGCCTTCGCGCTGCTTCTATCGGCGGTCATGGTCTCGCTGCGCTTGGGGGTGGGGGACCTGCAGACCTCGCCGCAGGATTGGGTGGGTTCGGGGTCGGGACGCACCTCGGTGGGACTTGCTATGAGTCTCATCCCGTTCGCCGGCATCGCCTTCCTGTGGTTCGTCGGCGTCATCCGCACCAGGCTCGGCGACCTCGAGGACAAACTCTTCGCCACCGTGCTCCTCGGTTCGGGGCTGCTGTTCGTGGCCATGCTGTTCACCACGGCCGCCACCATCGGCAGTCTCCTGGCGGTCACCTCGGATGGGTCTGAACTCAGTGGGGATTCGCAGCTGCTGCTCGGCACGCTGGCCAGCCAACTGCTCGGGGCCTTTGGAATCCGGATGGCCGCCGTGTTCACGCTTTCGGTGACGACGCTGGGGTTGAGGACGGGCTTGATCCCGCGGTGGCTCGTGTTCGTCGGCTACGCAGTGCCGATCGTGCTGTTCTTGACCCCGCCCATCACGGCGTGGGCTCAGTTCTTGTTCCCGTTGTGGGTGCTCCTGTTGAGCCTGCACATCCTGTACGTGTCGGTCCGGCCCGACGGGTCACCCAGCCACTGAGGAGGAGGTCGTGGTGGCCAGGGGCGGGGTCGAACCGCCGACCTTCCGATTTTTTGTCGGACGCTCGCACCCCGCCGGTTCGGACCGTCCATCCCGTCGATCGAGAAGGCGGTCGAGGCATAGAGCGCCGCACGCGAAAGCACACCGCCACGACCCAGGGCCAAGCACTTTCGTCCGGACGCGCAGCCAATCCAGTTACGGATGACACCGAGGACCGTGGGTGATTCAAGAGTTCGACATCATGATCTACGAGCCCACCGGGTCGAACCCCTACTACCAAGTTATCGAGTACGAGGATGGCCGCCGTCGCACGACCACGAGTGGAACGACCTACGGAAAGGCCGGCGCGGGGGCAGTCCGCAAGCAGCCCCGAGTCCGCGATGATGCTCGATGCGCGTTGCACTGGAGAGGTCCGCAACAATTGGCCGTTCCAGCAACGGGAGAACAGGATACCTAAACATGGACGATCACATGTCCGCGCTGATGGAAGCTGGGCTCTCGAAGCGACAGGCTGCTAAGGCACTACGGAAGATCGGGCACGATTGTAAGTCGTTCAGGGCCACATGGTTCTCGGGAGTGTACGTGCCGTTCACCAAGTACAACGGCCCAGGTGTTCTGGCGCATTGTGATGGCACATTGTTCATCTTCGCCAAGGGCATGGGGCTTGGTCTGCTTGACGGGAGGGTGAGACTAGCGCAACCCCCTGGATTCGCCCTGATGGGGGAGGTGATGAGGATATACGGCGAATCCAGTGTCCTTCTTGGCGTTCTGACCGATCAGGGAGAAAGGGTGCTCGTCGCAGAAGGCGACCGCGACGACATTGCCAAGCTGGGGTCGAGCCTCGGAATCGATGCGGGTCACGCGCTCGCCGATTTCGATGAGCAGGACGGCCTTCTTCAGGCGGAGGAGGCCGAAGAGAACCGTAGAAGGGACGAGATGCGCCAAGAGGCCGAACGGCTCAGGAGCGACCCGGAGGTTCAGGAGAGAGCTGCCAAACTTCGGGCCCTCATTACAGCGGAGGCCACGATCGCCCACATGCTGGATGGTGCCAAATCTCTGATGCGTGCAGTGGCGCAGAAGGAAGGAAGGAAGAGGTCCCTCCTGGAGTCTGCAGCGCTATACCTGACCATGTCACTGGTCTTCACCATCCCCAATTTCCGCCGCCTTGAGGCTCATGACGCGGCCTGGCTTTACGAATCCCTCAGCGGTCTTCTTCCAGAGATGGAGTCTCTTGACAACGCGCTCAATCTCGTCGACACCGCCACCGACGAGCCGGTGGGCACGGAGGGCCTGCCCGAGATGATCCAGCAGTTCGATGAGCGGTCTGTGATCGCTCGATCCGCCGGTGACGCTGAACTCGCGAGCGTTCTCGCGGAGTTCTCGGAGTTTCTCCATTTGATGCAGAGGCCCTGGCCCGAGGTTAGTGACTCTCTCGCTGTTTCGGGCGATGAGCACTGACGCGATCCCGACGCGGCCCGAGTCGAGAAGGCGAACCCGTCCGTGGCCCCAACTGCCACATGCCCGTCACAAGTGCAGCGCCACCCATCGTGGCTCACAGGAGGTGGGCTGAGGAATCCTTTGGCGGTGTTCCGGATCACGATAGGCAAGCGGTCGTTGGCGAGCGCTTGGAGTCTGAGGTCGAGCTGACCGGTGTGGAGGATGAGCCCCGAGCGCTCGCCGCACGCATCTCCTACAGCGCCTGACGCAGCCGTGCCGAAGGGTCCGATTTCTTCCATGATTCCTACGGATTTCCCACACCCTCAGGCACCCAGGAAAGCCGATGAGGCTGCGACGAGGAAGGCAAAAAGTCTGATCAGAGGGGGATTTCTGTGGTGGCCAGGGGCGGGGTCGAACCGCCGACCTTCCGATTTTCAGTCGGACGCTCGTACCAACTGAGCTACCTGGCCGTCAGTCCCGAGGGACTTGAGCGACCCCGACCGGGCTCGAACCGGCGACCTCCGCCGTGACAGGGCGGCGCGCTAACCAACTGCGCTACGGGGCCTTGCTGGTCCAGCCTAAGCCGAACCGGTACTACGTGCCCCCAACGGGATTCGAACCCGCGCTGCCGCCTTGAAAGGGCGGAGTCCTAGGCCGCTAGACGATGGGGACCTGGGTCCTACGACGTCTGCCGTCGAGGGCCATTTCATGGTACCCGAGAGGTGCAACCGGCAAACAGCCCCTATCCCCTGGGCAGTCGCGGCAAGCGCTCTGGCAGGAGAAGTCGCAGGATCGTCCCTGCCGTCTTCGAGCGTATCGCCCGCGCGTGAGGGGGGCTGAGTCCTGATGGCTTGCGGCCGCTTATCGGCCGCACCGCGGAAGGGCGTCGGCATCGCCTGCTGCGACAGGGCGCGCAGTGGCTAACCTCCTGCGCCGCCGGACGCGGCCAGCGCCCTTCCCCCAATCCGGCCGACGGCCCAACCCCTGGGCTGTCGCTCTGTCCGTATCTGCAGGTTGATCATGGGCCCGCCGCTGGCGTCGTGGGGGGAACAACGGGCCGGGGCCGGATGAGCCTGCAAATACGGACGGCGAGTCACTGCGAAGCGGCTCTGTGCCGCGCCACCTGCGCCCTGAACCCCTACCGTGAGCGCCATGCGTGTGGATTTCGTTCCCTCTGAAGGCCCGAGCCTCGGCGTGGAGGTGGAGTACGGGGTGGTCGACAAGGCGACCGGCGCATATGTGGAGGTCGCCGACGAGATCCTGGGCATCGTAGGGGCCGAACATCCCGACAACGAACACCCCAAAGCCAAGCACGAACTGTTCAACTCCAGCATCGAGGTCATCACGGGGGTGTGCCAGAACCCCGACGAGGCAGTGGCCGATCTCAAGGAAACGCTGCTGGAACTGAAGCCACTTCTGGACGTGCGCGGTCTGGCCATGCAGAGCTCAGGTACTCATCCGTTCGCGGACTGGGACGCAATGCGGTTGAGCCCCGGCGAGCGTTACCAGCGCCTCATCGACGAGATCGGCTGGCCGGCCCGACGGTTGGCCATCCACGGGGTGCACTTCCACGTCGGGGTGCGCGGCAAGGAGAAGTCGATCAAGTTCATCGACTCGCTGCTGGGCTTCCTGCCGCAGATGCTGGCTCTGTCCACGTCCAGTCCCTATTGGATGGGCGACGACACCGGACTGGCCAGCATTCGAGCGAAGATCTTCGAGATCATGCCGACCTCTGGGCTGCCACCGTGGATGGAGGACTGGGCGGACTTTGAGAAGTTCATGACCGCGCTCATCAAGGCCGAGACCATCCGTAGCGTCAAGGAGGTCTGGTGGGACATCCGGCCCCACCCCACCTACGGGACGATCGAGTTCCGCATGTGCGATGGCATCCCGACACTGCGCGAGGTGCGCGCGATCGCCGCACTGGCGCAGGCGTTGGTCGTCTGGATGGACCAGCGCGTGGACGCCGGTGAACCGCTCCCCGATCTGCCCAGTTGGGTCGCACGGGAGAACAAGTGGCGCGCTAGCCGCTTCGGCCTCGACGGCGCGGTGATGATCGACAGCAGCGGCACGACCCAGCCGTTCAAGGAGAACATCGCCGAGATCGTGGATTTCCTGCAACCGGTCGCCCGAGAACTCGGGACCACGGACGCGCTGAACAGTGTCCGTGAGATTCTGGAGACAGGGATCCTCGGCCAAGCGCCAGCGGGCGGTCGTCGCCGAGGGCGGTTCGTTGGAGGATGTGGTCACACTGCTGCGTGAGGAACTGGCTGTGGAGTTGCGGCCGTGAGTCTGAGTGAATTCCTGGCCACTCGCGGGGAGGAGTTGATCTCGTTCCGGCGTGATCTGCACGCGCACCCGGAGTTGTCCGAACAGGAGACCCGCACAACGGCGGCAGTCGTTCGCCGACTGCAGGTCGCGGGCCTCGAGCCCAAGGTGCTCAACTGCGGGACCGGACTGATCTGCGATGTGGGCACGGGCGACGGTCCCGTTCTGGCCCTGCGCGCCGACATCGACGCGCTGGCGATGGACGACGAGTGCCACACCCCCTACCGCTCCCACATCGAAGGTGTGGCTCACGCGTGCGGGCATGACGTGCACACCGCGATCGTGCTGGGAGCCGGACTGTACTTCGCGTCGAACTCGCCGGGCGGCCGGGTGCGGCTGATCTTCGAACCGGCTGAGGAGAGCGTCCCCGGTGGCGCGATCGACGTGATCGACGAGGGACACCTGGAAGACGTCGGAGTCATCTTCGGGCTGCACTGCGACCCCAAGAAGCACGTCGGGCACATCGGCCTGCGCACCGGTCCGGTCTCATCTGCCTCCGACGTCGTGCGCGTCACCTTGCACGGCCCGGGTGGCCACACCGCGCGGCCCGAAGCGACCGTGGACCTCGTCACCGTCATGAGCGAACTGGCCCTGCGCCTGCCGCAGGTCCTCACCGAACGCGTCGAGCGGGCGGACAAGGGCCCGATCCGGTTGGTGTGGGGTGCAGTGGCCTCCGGTGACGCCGCCAACGTGATCCCGGCCAAGGCTGTGTTGACCGGCACACTGCGCACCCCCGACCGGGTCGTCTGGGAGGCGCTGGGCCGTCTGCTTGACGAGTCGGTCGAGCAGATTCTGGGCGACTCGGGTGTGCAGTGGGATCTGTATCACCGCCAGGGTGTCCCGCCGGTCGAGAACCACGTCGAGCCGACGGCACTGTGGGCCGATGCGATCGCGGAGGAGTTCGGACAGGAAGCGGTCGTACCCACCGAGCAGTCGTGGGGCGGGGACAGTTTCGCGTGGTACGTGGACCGGGTGCCGGGCTGTTACGCGCGACTCGGGGTGCACAACGGCAACGGTGAGACCCATGACCTGCACGCCTCGACCTTCGACGTCGACGAGCGCGCGATTGGCGTCGGAGTTCGCGCAATGGTGGCGGCGACTCGAGCCTGGTTCGCAGGCCAGCGCTGACTCAGGCCCCGCGCAGGAAGCTGCGGAACAGCGCGTTCGGTTCAGCCGCCGGGGCCACCGACTGGATCTCGCCAAGCATTTCCAGAGCCGCCGCCCCGCCCACTCGAGCTCCGTAGAGCGCGGCGATGAACGGTGTCCGGGAGCGCCCGTCCATGCAATGTACGTAGACGTTGGACCCCTCGTTGCGCAGGTCCATGATGATCCGGGTGGCCTGCTCTGCCACCAGTTCAAGGTGGGGGTTGTCCCGCGGGTCGTCGGAGTCGTTGAGCCAGACGCGGACGTGGGCTGTCGGCGGGAGTGCCGGCAGCGGCATCTGATCAACGCCGAGGTCGCATAGCGAGACCACCGCATCCACGGTCGCCGGCAAAGGGCGCACCCCCGTCGCGCCGCCGAGCCAGACGCCGGGGTCGGCCGGGTGCTGGAACACCGGCACGTCCAGCGTGTCCTCGCCGAACTGGGCGGGCCAGGGCTTGCCTGCCAGCACCTGCCACACGGCGCGGATCAGGTCGGCGTCGGTGATGCCCGGCCAGCCATGCACGTAGCGACGCCACTTCAGCGGGATGGCCGAGACTCCCCAGCGCGCCCCCAGCAACCCACCGGCGACGGCACCCGCGGTCGCCGTGTCGCCACCGGCGCCGATGACCAACCTCAGCGTCTTCTCGAAGTGCTCCGGCCCGTCGTCTTCCACCAGGTTGATCGCCGACCACACCGTCTGGACAAGACTGGTGACCAACCCGTTGTGGAAGGCGAAGTCCTGCGGGAGGCCGATCTCTGCCTTGATGAACAGTTGCTCCCACGATCCCTGGCGCGAGTCGGGAACCCAGGGCAGCCCTGCAGCGAGGTCGCAGGTCCCAGTAAGGACCGCTTCGCGCTGGGCGAGGTTCCACAGCACGCAAGCGTCGGCGGCCTGGGGGCTGGCGTGGGTCAGTGCGCTGTAGGCCCGTGACGCCGCCGCGAGTCCGTCGGGGTCGTGAAGGAAACCCAGCGTCAGGGGTGTGGTTCGCATTAAGGAGGCGTTGCCGGCCGGGGTGGAAGCCGGGGAGTAGATCTGCGTCGCCTTGTCGCGCAGGGAGGCCGCCCCCCGTTCGGGTTCGTAGGCGCTCAGGACCTTCCCGATGATCGGGGCCACGTCTTTGGCGGTCGCGAACCAGTTCGCCCAGGCGGCGGCGACCTCGTCCTGCGCCGCTTCGGAATTCAGGTCGCGCCCGGCTGCGAGCAGGTCCAGGAGAGGCAGGGACATGGCCATGTCGTCGGCCCACTCGCCGGCGTTGTAGGGGCCGAGCCCGCCGGCTCGCATGACGATGCTCTCCGGTGCTGTCCGGGGGTCGAAAGCGTAACCATTGCCGAGCGCGTTGCCCACCGCCATGCCGACGATGGCCCCGGTCGCCCGGTCGTGCTGTGCGGCCGTGAGGCCGTCGATCCGCGGATCCATAACCCTCCCCGTCTTCCTATCATTGCAGGGAGAAGGGGTGTGCGTCGATCTTGGCGTCAGTCGGTTTCGTCCCGGCCCGCCAGGAACTGCTCGATCTGGTCCATGAGCTCGTCGCCGCTGGGCAGGGGCCAGCTGGCCATGTCAGCGTCGTGCTGCTGCTCGAGGGCGGCCACCACCTCTTCGTTCTCGGTGCTCGCCGCGATTGACTCGTCGATCTCCTGGCGGACGCGCTGCGCCAACTGCGGCAGGTCTCCCTTGTCGATGGTCAACTCCGCCGCCTTGCTGATCTCGTCGAGGACGGTGATCGCGCCAGTCGGGTACTCGGTGTTGACCAAGTAGTGCGGGATGTGGACGGCAAAACCTTGCGCGGGGATGCCAGCGCGACCGGTGGCGAACTCGATCAGCGTCGTGAGGCTGCCCGGCACATCGACGCGCTCAACCGGTCCCGGCCGCGCTTCGATCGTGGTCGGATCGCTGGCGTGGGGGGTGACCAGCAGTTCGCGGGTGTGCGGCGATGGCCACGGAATGGCTTGCAGGCCGATGGTCTTGCCGATCTTGTAGTGCTCCACAAGTTCGATCACAGTCTGGGTGACCTGCTGCCATCCGAGGTCTGGCTCCGGGCCGTGCATCATCAGGAACGGTTTGGAGTGGTCGTCCCAGAACATGTCCAGGGTCAGGCGCGGCATATCCACGTCGGAGAAGTGGTCGCGGTCGAAGGTCATCACCGGCCGGCGCGCGCGGTAGTCGTAGATGTCGTCGATGCTCAGTTCGGCGACCTTCTGGTGGGGCAAGGTGTTGATCATGTGGGAGACGGCCTGCCGGATGCTTTGACCGGCGTCGACGAACCCCGAGAAGGCGTGGACCATCGGCAGGTCCTTGGGGACCTCCGTCATGTGGATCGTCACGCGTGGGTGCATGTCATTGCAAACGGTGGCGGCGGGGCGGGTATTCCGCGGGGGCGGGATTAGGCCGCCGGGCCGTTGGTTAGAGGTTGTGCGGTTCGTTAGCGAAACAACGCGTGGATTCGCTAACGAACAGCACAACCTCTAACGCGGGCAGGTTGGGGGCAGGGCCACCGCGCCCCCGGGCCCAGCGTCGATTGGGAATTCCGTCGCCGTCGACGTACCCTGCCCACATGTCGCGCGGGCTTCCACCCACCCACTGGGTGGCCCCAGATCTGGGCAGTGTGGCCCGGGCGGTTCGCAGCGCGCAGGAGCGGTTCCTGTCGGGTGACCCGGGGGCCGCGCTCGCGGTCCGTGACCTCGTTGCGGATTCGTGGCGGCGCAGTGTCAAACAAGGGGTGGACCCGAGCGGTGATGCTCCGCCCCTGGTGTGGGATGCCGACGAGTTGGCGCTGGCTCGTGCCAACTCACCAATGTCTGGTGCCATGCCGATGATCCGCTCGCTGCTGACCGACCCTGCCGAAGCCAGCGGGCATGTGGTCGCGGTGGGCGATGCGGCCGGGCACTTGTTGTGGGTGGAGGGCGACCGGGGTCTGCGTATGCGGGCCGAGGCGATGGGTTTCGTCGTCGGCTCCCATTGGTCGGAGAACGCAGCAGGCACCAACGCCCCGGGAACCGCGCTGACCCTCAACGCGCCTGTGCAGATCTTCGCCTCCGAGCACTTCAGGGGAACGGTCCAGCCGTGGAGCTGCACCGCCGTTCCGATCCATGACCCACACACCGGGCGCACTCTCGGGGTGCTCGACGTGACGGGTCAGGAGCAGGTCGCAACCCCGCAAGCCCTGGCCATGGTGAGGGCGACGGCGATGGCGGTTGAGCAGTGGTTGGCGACCCAACAACCGTCGACCGCGACCGCGCACCTCACGGTTCTGGGCAGGGACAAGGCCCTGTTGCGCCGCGACGGGCAGAGCCAACAACTGAGCGCGCGGCATTCGGAACTGCTGCTCCTATTGTCGGCGTCCAAGCAGGGCCTCAGCGCTGAGCGCCTCGCGGTCCTGCTGCACGAGCACGACGTTGCGCTGGTCACCGTGCGCGCGGAGATGGCCCGGTTGCGCAAGATCCTCGGCGAAGGTTTCCTGCAGTCGCGGCCCTACCGTTTGACCGAACCGGTGACGACCGACTTGCAGGAGGTGCTCGAGGCGTTGGACCGCGGCGACACTCGCGCAGCCATGACGTTGTACTCCGGGCCGGTCCTGCCGACGTCGCAGTCCCCGGAGATCGCCGAGATGCGCGGTGACCTGCGCTCGCGGGTGCGGCGTGCGGCGCTGGCCTCCCACGACCCGGAAGCCCTATTGCGGTTCGCCGTGGGTGAGGACGGCAAGGACGACGTGGAGGTGATCAAGGCGGCTCTCTCTGTCTTGCCCACCACCTCGCCCAAGCGCATCGGGCTCTCCGCGCGCCTGGACCGTCTGCACCGGATGCTGGCCGTTCCGCGCCAACGGCTGCCGCACCCCCGGTGAGCCGGCGAATGTGACCTGGGTCTCATTTCTGCAACGTTGCTGCAACCTCACTGCTCCTACGGTTGCCAAATCCGGAACAGGCCGGCCTAAGCACATGGAGTTTGAACAATGACCGTTTACGCACCCCCCGGAGCTCCGGGCAGCGTTGTCAGTTACGAGTCCCGCTACGACAACTGGATCGGCGGCAAGCGCGTAGCCCCTGTGAAGGGCCAGTACTTCGAGAACGTCTCGCCGGTCAACGGCAAACCCTTCTGCGAGGTCGCGCGCAGTACCGCTGAGGACATCGAACTGGCCCTCGACGCCGCACACGCCGCCGCGCCGGCCTGGGGTAAGACGTCCGTAGCCGACCGCACGGACATCCTGTACCGAATCGCCCAGCGTATGGAGGAGAACCTCGAGGCCATCGCCGTCGCCGAGTCATGGGAGAACGGTAAGCCGGTGCGCGAGACCCTGGCCGCGGACATCCCCTTGGCGATCGACCACTTCAAGTACTTCGCCGGGGCGCTTCGGGCACAAGAAGGTGCACTGTCCGAACTGGACGACGACACCGTGGCCTACCACTTCCACGAGCCGCTGGGTGTGGTCGGACAGATCATCCCCTGGAACTTCCCGATCCTGATGGCCGTGTGGAAGTTGGCCCCGGCACTGGCCGCCGGTAACGCGGTCGTGCTCAAGCCTGCAGAGCAGACCCCCGCGTCGATCATGTGGCTGATGGACCTCGTCGGCGACCTGCTGCCCCCCGGTGTGCTCAACATCGTCAACGGCTTCGGAGTCGAGGCGGGCAAGCCGCTGGCATCCAGCAACCGGATCCGCAAGATCGCCTTCACCGGCGAGACCACGACCGGCCGGCTGATCATGCAGTACGCCAGCGCGAACATCATCCCGGTCACTCTGGAGCTCGGCGGCAAGAGCCCGAACATCTTCTTCGACGACATCGCGATGGCCAACGACGAGTTCTACGACAAGGCGCTCGAGGGATTCACGATGTTCGCGCTCAACCAGGGCGAGGTCTGCACCTGTCCGTCGCGTGCGCTCATCCAGGAGTCCATCTACGACTCGTTCCTGTCGGATGCGACCGAGCGCACCAAGCTGGTCACCCAAGGCAACCCGCTGGACAGCGACACGATGATCGGTGCCCAGGCCAGCAACGACCAGCTCGAGAAGATCCTGTCCTACATACAGATCGGTAAGGACGAGGGCGCCCGGTTGATCACCGGTGGCGAGCGTGTGGATCTCGGCGGTGACCTCACCGACGGGTACTACGTGGCTCCGACCATCTTCGAGGGCAAGAACTCCATGCGGATCTTCCAGGAGGAGATCTTCGGTCCGGTCGTATCAGTAACGTCCTTCAGCGACTTCGACGACGCGATGCACATCGCCAACGACACCCTTTACGGCCTCGGTGCCGGCGTGTGGAGCCGCAACATCAACACCGCATACCGCGCCGGTCGCACGATCGAGGCCGGCCGGGTCTGGACGAACTGCTACCACGCCTACCCGGCGCACGCGGCGTTCGGCGGGTACAAGGGTTCCGGGATCGGCCGGGAGAACCACGCGAAGATGCTGGGCCACTACCAGCAGACCAAGAACCTGCTGGTCAGCTACGCCCCGCAGAAGCTCGGCTTCTTCTAAATGTCCCGAGTCGACGTCACGGAAGAGGCGGCGGACATGCTTCGTCGCCTCTTCCGTGACAACGGCCCGCTGATGTTCCACCAGTCCGGCGGGTGCTGTGACGGCAGTTCACCGATGTGTTACCCCGCAGGTGAGTTCCTGATCTCGGAGGGTTCGGATGTGCTCTGGGGTGTGCTGGACGTGGACGAGGTCGGCGAGATCCCGGTGTACATGGCAACGGCGCAGTTCGAGTACTGGAAGCACACCCACATCACCATCGACCTGGTGCCGGGCCGCGGTGCGGGCTTCTCCTTGGAGGCGCCCACCGGCTTCCGGTTCCTGATCCGGTCGCGGGTGCTGACCGACGAGGAGTACGCAGCCCTGGAGGCTTGACGTACGTACGGTTCGATGAAACCGTACGTACATGAGTGTCACTGTCACCGAACTGCGCGCCAACCTCTACCGCCTGATCGATGAGGTCATCGAGACCGGTGTGCCGTTGACCATCGAGCGCCACGGTCACAAGGTCGTCATCCAACGCTCGCCGGTGGAGTCGAAGTTGGCGAATCTGGTCAGTCGGCCGGACTTCATCCAGGGGGACCCAGAGGATCTTGTGCACATCGACTGGAGTGGTGAGTGGCGGCCGTGATCATGCTGGACACGCACGTCGTGGTCTGGCTGTATACGAATGCGTCATCGAACCTGAGCCAGCGTGCCTTAAGCGTCATCGACGCCAATGAGTTGGTCGTGTCCCCGGCGGTGGAGTTGGAACTGGCGTACCTGCACGAGGTCGGCCGCACTGCTGGACCGGGCAGTGAGGTTCTCAGCTTCCTCGGATCGACCCTTGGCTTGACGGTCGCACAAATAGGATTCGGTCCGCTCTGTGCCGCGGCCGTCAGCCTGACCTGGACGCGTGATCCGTTCGACCGGATGTTGGCCGCGCACGCGGTGGCTGCCGACTTGCCGCTGCTCACCAAGGACCGGTCCCTGCTGGAGAACCTGGATCTAGCGTTCTGGGACTGACCATCCCGCGAATGCCCTTCGCAGGATGTGCGGCGACAATGGAAGGGCCATGACGAACCCCCTTCCCACCACGACCGACGTTCTTGTCGTGGGCGCCGGCCCCGCGGGCTCGTCGGCGGCGGCATGGGCTGCGCGACAGGGCCTGGATGTCGTACTCGCCGACGCTGCGGTCTTTCCCCGGGACAAGGCCTGCGGCGACGGGCTCACCCCCCGCGCGATGGCTGAGCTGGACCGGTTGGGACTGGCCCCTTGGCTGGACGGGCGGGTACGCAACTGGGGCCTGCGCACGCACGGTTTCGGGCAGACGCTGTACCTGCCGTGGCCGGACGGCGCCTTCCCCAAGTACGGGTCGGCTGTTCCACGAACCGAGCTGGACGCGGCGATCAGGCAGGCAGCCCTCGACTCCGGCGCCGTGCCCCTTGAGGGCTACCGGGCGGTGGACGTTGTGCGGTCCGGGACGCGGGTCACCGGGGTCGTCTTCGCGGTGGGGCGCGAGCGCCGGGAAGTGGCGTGCCGGCGGCTGATCATCGCCGACGGAGCGCGCTCGCAATTAAGCCGCATCCTCGGCCGGGAATGGCACAAGGACACCGCGTACGGGGTCGCTGCGCGCAGTTACGTCAAGAGTGCCCGCAGCGACGACCCGTGGATCACCTCCCACCTGGAGTTGCGCGACGGTGACGGTCAGATTCTGTCCGGGTACGGCTGGGTCTTCCCGCTGGGCAATGGCGAGGTCAACCTGGGCGTCGGCACGCTGGCCACCGACCGCCGGCCAGCGGACGTGAACCTGCGCAACCTAACCGAGGTGTATGCCGGTCAGGTCCGCGACGAGTGGGATCTCAGCGGTGAGATCAGGGCGGCCAAGTCAGCCCTGCTGCCCATGGGGGGAGCCGTCAGCGGCGTGGCTGGACCGAACTGGATGCTCGTGGGCGACGCGGCCGGATGCGTTAACCCGCTGAACGGCGAGGGCATCGACTACGGGCTGGAGACGGGGCGTCTGGCCGCACAGATGCTGGCAACCTCCGACTTCGACCACACCTGGCCAGCGGTGCTGCGGGAGCACTACGGCTCGGCCTTCTCCATTGCCCGCCGACTTGCGGGTCTGTTGACCGTGCCGCACCTGCTGCCGACATTGGGCCCGGTCGGCATGCGCTCGGCGACGTTGATGAAGATCGCTTTCCGGGTGATGGCGAACCTGGTCACTGACGAAGACGTCGACACCACCGCGCGGGCCTGGCGTGCGGCCGGCAAGGTGAGCAGCACCGTGGATGAACGCCTGCCCTTCGGCTGAGCTGTTTCTGCCCCTACCGCTGCCCTGTCGATACGGGCCGTGCGGATAATGAAGCATGAGTACGCCAGCACACGAACTGCCCGAGCGTGACCGTCCCTGGATCATCCGCACCTACGCCGGCCACTCCAGCGCCAGAGCCTCCAACGAGCTCTACCGCTCGAACCTGGAGAAGGGCCAGACCGGTCTGAGCATCGCGTTCGACCTGCCCACGCAGTGCGGCTACGACTCCGACGACCCGATCGCACGCCCCGAAGTGGGCAAGGTCGGCGTCCCGATCAACTCCCTGGACGACTTCCACGTCCTCTTCGACGGCTTGCCGCTGGAGAAGATGAACACGTCCATGACCATCAACGGCACGGCCATGTGGCTGCTGGCGCTGTACGTGGCCCTTGCCCGCGAACGCGGCGAGGACGAGTCCAGATTGCAGGGCACTACGCAGAACGACTTGATCAAGGAGTACCTGGCCCGCGGGACCTACATCTTCCCGCCGGAGGCCTCGATGCGCCTCATCGCCGAGATGTACGAGTACTGCCTGGACGCCATGCCCAAGTGGAACGCCTCCAACATCTGCAGTTACCACCTGCAGGAGGCAGGCGCCACGCCTGTGCAGGAACTGGCCTTCGCGCTGGCCAACGCGATCAGCCTGCTGGACCTGCTCAAGGAGCGCGGGCACTTCGACGACGAGCAGTTCGAGCGCGCTGTGGGCCGCATCTCCTTCTTCGTAAACGCCGGCATCCGGTTCATCGAGGAGATGTGCAAGATGCGGGCCTTCGGGCAGATGTGGGACTCCTACACCGCCGACCGGTTCGGGGTGCAGAACGAGAAGTACCGTCGCTTCCGCTACGGCGTGCAGGTCAACAGCCTGGGCCTGACCGAGGCGCAGCCGGAGAACAACGCCTGGCGCATCATCCTCGAATCGTTGGGCGTGACGCTGAGCCGCAACTCCCGCTGCCGCGCTCTGCAGCTGCCGGCCTGGAACGAGGCCATGTCGCTGCCGCGTCCGTGGGACCAGCAATGGTCGCTGCGCCTGCAGCAGATCCTGGCCTACGAGACCGACCTGCTGGAGTACCCCGACCTGTTCGACGGGAGCCCGGTTGTTGAAGGCAAGGTGGCCGCGCTGATCGAGGAGGCGTCGGCCGAGATCGAGACGATCCTGGGCATGGGCGGGGTCATCCCGGCCATCGAGTCCGGCTACATGAAGACCGCGCTGGTGCGCAGCATGTCCGAGCGGATGAGCAAGATCAATTCCGGCGACCAGATCGTGGTGGGCCTGAACAAGTGGACCGACGGCCTGCCGTCCCCGCTGACCGCTGGCGACGACGGCGGGATCTTCAAGGTGGACGTCAAGGCCGCCGAGCAGATCATCGCGTCTCTGGACCAGACACGCAACAGCCGTGATTCCGCCCGGGCAACCGCAGCGCTCGACGCGCTCAAGGCCGCCGCCCGCGACGGGAGCAGCCTCATGGAGCCGAGCATCGAGTGCGCACTGGCGCGGGTGACCACCGGTGAGTGGGCCGGTGCGTTGCGCGAGGTGTTCGGCGAGTACCGTCCCGCGACCGGCATCGAGGGTCAGCAACTCGGCTTGACCGGAGACCGCGTGGAACTGCTGCGCACCCGGATCAACGCTCTTGCTGAGAGCATGGGCCACCGCCCCCGGATCGTGGTCGGCAAGCCCGGGCTTGACGGTCACTCCAACGGTGCCGAGGTCATCGCGGTGTCGGCGCGGCACGTGGGCTTCGACGTCATCTACTCGGGAATCCGGTTGAGCCCCGACGAGATCGTGCAGTCCGCGGTCGAGGAGGGCGCCGACGTAATTGGAGCGTCGGTGCTGTCCGGCTCACACGTCGAGCTGGCCAAGCAGATCCTCGAAGGCCTGCGCGAACAGGGCGCCGACGAGGACATCGCCGTCGTCTTCGGGGGGATCATCCCGTCTGCCGACGCAATTGAGCTCGAGTCGATGGGTATCAAGAAGGTCTTCACGCCGGCGGACTACGAACTCATGGACATCATGGAGTCGATCGTCGAGATCCTCGAAAGTCGATGAACCTCGACGCAGCACGGGACCTCAACAAACATGCGGTCTCGCAGTTGGTCGCGGTGTTCGAGGACACCCGCCCGGCAGCTGCGGCCCAGCGCGCGGAGATCCTGCGCGATCTCGGCCCGGCGCGTTCGACGGTCGTAGGAATCACCGGCACCCCCGGGGCGGGCAAGAGCAGTCTCGTGGCGCGGTTGGTGCCTCAGATGCTGGCGGCCTCGGAGTTGTCGGTGGCGGTGCTCGCCGTCGACCCGGCAAGCCACGCGTCCGGCGGCGCGCTGCTCGGGGACCGCACCCGCACCCGGTTTGCGACCGGTGAGAAGCGGGCGTTCTTCCGCAGCCAGTCCAACGCCGCCGAACTCGGCGGGCTCGCGCCGACGACGTTCCAGGTGTCGCGGCTGCTGAAGCGGCTATTCGATCTGGTCATCGTGGAGACCGTCGGCATCGGGCAGAGCGAGTTGGACATCCGCTACCTGGCCGACCATGTGTACTTGGTGCTGCAACCGCTCGGTGGCGACGAGATCCAGTTCCTCAAGGCCGGGATCATCGAGATCCCCGACTCGTTCATCCTCAACAAATGCGACGACCCGGCGGCCAATCAGTCGTACTACCAACTGCGTTCGTCGCTGTCGCTGGCGCGGCCGTTCGACGAGGAGTTGCCGCCTGTCTACCGCACGTCGGCGCGAACGGGTGAAGGCGTCGACGAAGTGGGCGAGGCGATGCTGACGGTGGCGCCGCGGCATTCGGACGAGGAGCGCGAGGAGTACTTCTTCGGCCGGTGGGTCGAGGACGAGTGGGGCGCGACGGGACGGCGCTACATGGCCGGCCGGGATCTGCTGGCGGACGGTTTCGACGCTGCTCAGGCGCGGTTCGGCCCGGGCATCGTGGAGTGGCTGACGACTCGGTGACGTGGCGGTGCCGGCGCGACCCTTTCGGTGAAGAAGTGACATGTCACGTGTCACTTCTTCACCGAAAGGCGCCGAACTCACTGCACAAACCCCACCCAACGGCACCTGGGCGACCTGGGACCCTAGACCGACAGTGGCAGTAGGGCCCGCACCTGGCCACCGGCAGGTCCAGGTCCGGCAGTCAACGTGCCGCCGAGTTCGTTCACGCGGTCCTGCATGGACGCCAGCCCCACCCCGCGGTGCCAGGGTTCCGACCAGCCGCCGTCGTCGCTTACCTCGGCGATGAGCTGGGCGTCGTTGCGCAACAGCGTGACCGTCGCAGTGGTCGACGAACTGTGGCGGGCGACATTGGTCAGGGCTTCCATGACGATCCGGTACGCCGCGACCTCGACGACGGCGGGCAGTTCCCCCAGGTTGTCGGGGACCACGAACCGCACCTGCACGTCGCGGCCCAGCCCACGGGACCGCTGGCGCAGCGCCTCCACCAGACCCATCTCGTCCAATGCCTGTGGCCGCATCCCGTAAACGAGGTGGCGGATCTGTTCGATCGCCGCGGAAATGTCCGCGCGCACTGTCTCGAGCAGTTCGCCTGCCACCTGCGGATCCGAATTCAGGACGTTGCGCGCGGCATCGGTGGTCAACGCAATTCCTGTGAGGGTCGGGCCGAGGTCGTCGTGCAACTCATTGCGCAACCGCCGCCGCTCGTCAGCGATCCCCGACAGAGCCTTCGCCCGGGACAGCTGCACTTCCCGCGACAGTTCGGTGGCCCGCACGAGTTGCACCATCAGCGGCGTGACGAGACGCAGCACGCGGACATCGCCAGGGGGTAAGCGTAGATCACCTGGGCGCATGCCGACCTCCACGACCGTGTCCTCGGTGCCGGTCGCGGCAAACCGGCGGGTGTGTTCCCCCGGCTCGCCGGAGCGGGCGAGCAGGTCGTCACCCCGCCGGAGCGAAAGGTAGGGCAGCGCCAGCGCCGTGCGTACCGCCGTGAGTGCCTCGTCCGGATCGCTGCCGATGGTGTCGACGACACGCGTCGCGGCGGCCAGTGGGTCGGGCCTTCCCCCGAACAGGATCTCGTCCATCACGGCCCGCAAGGCCGATCCGGCCGGGTGGACGGCCAGGGCGCCCACCAGCCCGACGACCGCCAGTAAGCCGGGGGCGGGATCAGTCACGCCGACGATGTCGAGCAGGGAGACGGCCGTCATGAAGTAGGCGACGTAGCCCACCGCGAGGGACACCCCCACTCCGGTGGTGACCGCCAGGCCCCGGATGTCCACGGTCTCGGGGCGCAACATCCCCACGGCCATGGCGATGGGGATACAGGCCAGGATCGCGACGGACAGCGAGAAGACCCATTCGCTCCAGGCCACGAACTGCCATGTGAGGCTCACCAGCACGGATAGGGCGACCATCCACGCGACCCAGGCCAAGGCTCGCCGTTCGGCGCCGGTGCTGAGTTCCAATCGCCACCACATCTGGGCCACCAGGGCCAGGAACGCCACGGCGCCGAGAATGATGATCGCATCAGATTCCGGCACGAAAAAGCACGCGACGAGGCCGGGACCGACGAGTGCGCTGGCGAGCACGAGATCCACCGCATGCTGCCACCGCGGTCGGGGGTAGGCCCACAGCGCCGCGGGCAGCAGGATCAGCCCGGCGACCACGAGTACGTATTGGCCCGCCGCCACGGTGCCGGCGTTGTCCAGCAGCCAGAGGCCGAGTAACCCTCCGCCCCCAGCGGCTGCCAACAGGCAGCCCGACAGCAAAGCCGTGCGGGTATAGGCGAGCAGTAGCCCGCTACCTGCTGCCGCTGCCGCGAAAACGGCAGCCGCGACACCGACCAGCCGCGTCACCGGTCGGCCTGCCGGGGCACGAGACCCCGCTCGTGCGCCAGAACGATCGCGGCGGCGCGATTGTCCACATCGAGCTTCGCAAAGATCGAGGTGAGTGCGTTGCTCACGGTCTTGGGGGACAGGTACAGCGTGGCGGCGATGGATGCTGTGCGCTGACCCGAGGCGAGCAACTGCAGGATCTCGCGTTCCCGGGGGCTGAGTTCCGGGAAGGGTTCGGTCGGGGAGTCCTCCCGCGCCACGCCGCCCACCATCCCGAGCACGCTGGCGGCCACGCCGGGCCCGAAGATGACCTCGCCGGAGGCGACAGCGCGCAGGGCCCGACCGATCTCGTCCTGGTCCGCTCCCTTGAGCAGATAGCCACGCGCACCAGCCTGCACGGCGGTGAGGACGGTGGTGTCGTCCTCGAACATGGTGAGCACCAGGACCGCGGTTCCCGAGTCGCCCTTCACGATCTGCCTCGTCGCCTCGATGCCCGCGAGTCCTGGCATGTGCAGATCCATCAGCACGACGTCGGGTGTGAGGCGTTCCACCTCGGCTACCGCCGCCACGCCGTCGCCGGCCTCCCCGACCACGTCGATGCCGTCGAGCGTCTCGAGCAGGGCCCGCAGACCTCGGCGTACCACGGGGTGATCATCGGCGATGACCACCCGGATCACGGCGGGCGCGGCAGGCACGCGCCTATTGTGCCCACCCTCAGGGCTCGCGAGCACGGGAAGAACCTCCCTGCTCGGGCGGGAAGCGTTCCCGTGATGGGTGAGCCAGTCGAGGAACGAGTGCTCTGTCGCAGGCCGCCGCCGAGATCACATGCTGGATCCGACCGACCACGCAGCCTCGAGGAGGGCACCATGACTACCACTACGACACAACAGACCGGAGCCGGCATGTACACGACGGTGAACAAGGTCGGGTTCGTCCTAGCCCTACTGCTCGGACTGGGCAACGTCGTCTCCCTGGCCAGCCCGACACCCGAGGGTGAGGTAGGTCCCCCGATGGCGATCCTCATCGTCGATGCGGTCCTCGGCGTCGGCATCATCGTCGCCGTGCTGATCGGGTGGCTGCGCAAGCGCAAGGCCGCCATCCGGGCCGCCTCGGTGCTGTTGATCCTGGCCGCGATCACCGCGCTGCCGGCGTTCGTAAGTCCAGACGTGCCGAGCGGGTTGGTCGCCGCCGCGGGTATCTACGTGCTGCTCACGATCCTCACGATCGTGCTGATGCTCAAGCCCGGCACGCGTAGTGAAGCGTGAGGCGTCGTCCGTCACCGGCACTCGTGGTGGCATTCCTGGCCCTGTTCGTGGCTTTGAGCGGGACGTCGTACGCAGTCAGTCAACTGCCCGCCAAGAGCGTCGGTGCGAAACAGTTGAAGAGCAACGCCGTGACTAGCGCGAAGGTCAAGAACGGATCCTTGCGTGCCGTCGATTTCCGCGGCGGCCAATTGCCGACGGGGCCCGCAGGACCGGCCGGACCGGCAGGACCCGGCCGGAACTGATGGGACGTCCCGATCGGCTGGCGCGTGGGCATCACGCGCTCCGGGCTTCGTGATCCCGGCGCGGTACGTCGAGATGTTCTCGCTGACGCAGTTCGCGGACCGTTCGACCGGGCGCCTGCATCTTGACCGGCCGACACGGCTGGTTCTCCACGGGAGCGTCACGCTTGAGCCGTTCGACGCTGATGCCGCTGCGGGGTGCCGCTTCGAAGTCCAGCAGGAAGCGACCTGGACACCTGCCGGGCCGACGCAGTTCTTCGGAACCAATGCCCCGGCTCTTCACCAGTACTTCCTGCCGTTGAGCGCGGTGGTGGATGTCGACCGATCGACCGCAGATGTGCGCATCGCATGTCGATCGGACAACGACGGGAGCGAGATGAGGTTCCTGCAGGGTTCGTTCACCGTGGTGGTCACCGACCGCTGAATCTTTCGGTGAAGAAGTGGCACGTCACGTGTCACATATTCACCGAAAGGCGCCCTGGGCGCGGGTGTCTGTGTGTTTGGGTCCGGGTTCGCGGCGCGGGGCCCCACCTGGACCTGGTGGGCGGAGCCGATTTGCGGGTACAGCGAATTCGCCATCTTTACGACATTTCGGGCGCGAAACCGTGCCTAACAGGTTGATCAAGAGGCTTTCAGCGTGCGCCGACGGCCCCCTTCGACTCGCCGCCCGAACTGGAATTGAGCAACAACCTCCTCACGTGTCACATATTCACCAGAAGGTGCCGCACCTAGTAGCGCCTCTTCACCATGACCTTGCCGCCCTTGAGCTTGCACAGGCCGGACTTCTTGACGATGACCTTGCGGTTCTTCACGGTGCAGACCTTGGGGGTCAGGCTCTTCACCTTCGTGAACTTGCGCAACTTCTTGGGCAGCGGCTTGGTGACCGTGGGCGCGGGTGCGACCGTGACCGGGACGGCAGCCAGCACATTCGGCGTACTCAGGCGGACTTGGGGGGCCGCCCACATGGCCGTCATGGCCGCGGTGCCGGTGGTGGCCTTGTCCGTGACCACTGGGACCAGCACGCTGAACCCGAACCCGGGGGACAGCGGTTCGAGTTTGGACACCAGGATCTGCCCGGACTCCACCGTCACGCTGCTGCGGCACGGTGTCTCGGAGACGTTCATGACAGTGTCGAACTGCGTGTAGTAACACCGGATCGGCATGTCCGCGCTGGGCGCGTACCGCAGTGGCAGGCCGCCGGCGTCCTCGTCGATGGTGACCATCACGTCGCCGACCGCATCGGGGGACACCAGTGCGGTGTTGGCATGCAGGTAGAACGGCTGGCCGGCGGTCGCGCTCCCCGGATACCCGATGTGCTGCTGGGAAAAGGTCCATGTCCATGGGAACGAGCCCAGCCAGCCGGGGTAGGTGTTGTACGCCTCTTCGCCGTATGTGAAGCCGGCGATCTTGCCGTCCTCCGGGTTGATCGGGCCGGGCACTGTGGCAGGCGCCAACGTCAGTGCCAGAACGGCTGCGATTTCGGTGTACATCGTCCCCACCTCCGAGTAGATCCCGGCGGGGGCACTATGACGAGAAGTGCTCCCGTCATCTCAATTCTACGCTCAGGGTGCTCGGAAAGGTCGGGGCCGAACGAGTGAGCAGACATGCGCAGGCCCCGCCTTCCGGTAGGAATCCGTTCAGGCCCACGGACGTAGTTGGTTGACGTTCGGGTAGTTGGTTGATGCTCGTCGCGTGACAAACGTCAACCAACTACCCGAGCCTCAACCAACGCGCAAGGTTGGCAGGACCTGCACCACTACTTCACCCGGTCGTACACCCGCCCAAGAGCCGCCAGCGACTGCTCAACATCAGCGGCCGTGGTCGCGTGATTGCTCACCGCGATTCGCAGGACCTTGCGTCCCCGCCATGTCGAGCCGGTCATCCACGCGGCGCCGTCGGCGAGCAGCAACCGCTCGACCTCAGCGGTGGTCTCGTCGTCGCCCCACGCGGTGCATACCTGCGTGAAGACCACATCGTTGAGCACCTGCCCGCCGAGTTCGCGGACACCGGCGGCCAGCGCTTGAGCGTGCTCGACGAGCCGGTCAACAAGCTCGGCGACACCGTTTCGGCCCAGGTACTGCAGCGTCGCCCACAGCACGAACGCGCGCGCACGCTGAGAGAACTCAGGGCCGAGTTCCATCGGCTCCGGCGCCCCGAGACTGTGCACAAGGTAAGGCGCGTGAATGCCCATGGCCGCGCGGTGGGCCTTGCTGTTCGCGACGAACGCGAGACCGGAGTCATACGGAACGTTCAGCGTCTTATGGGCGTCCGTTGCCCACGAGTCGGCCAATTCGTACCCCGCCACAAGGTGACGTGTGCGCACAGACGCGCCTGCCCAAAGACCGAACGCGCCGTCGATGTGAACCCAAGCCCCTTGCTCGTGGGCCAGCGGGATTGCGGCGGCGAAGTCGTCGAACGCACCGGAGTGCACGTTGCCGGCCTGCAGGGCCAGGATCGTCGGCCCGTCGTAGGTCGAAAGGGCGTCGCCCAGGGCGTCGACCCGGATGCGGCCCTGCTCGTCCGCGGCGACCGGTTCAGGTGCCCCGAGACCCAAGTACCGCAACGCCAAGTCCACCGTGTCGTGGCGTTCCTCGCCGACGAGGACCCGCACCCGAGGCGCACCCTGCAAACCGAGCGCCTCCACGTCCCAACCGGCCGCCGCCAGGACCGCGTTGCGGCCCGCCGCCAGTCCGGTGAAGTTCGCCATCAGCCCGCCGGTCACAGTGCCCATCGTCGTTCCGGGCGGCAGTCCGAGCAGGTCGGTGAACCAGCCTTCGACGGCCTCCCGCGCCGCGCTGTGGGCCGGGGTCACTTCCCGTAAGCCCGCGTTCTGGTCCCACGCACTGGTCAGCCAGTCTGCGGCCATCGCAACCGGATACGTCCCGCCGATCACGAACCCGAAGAACCGTGGCGAGGACATGGCGGTCAACCCGGGCTCAGCCTTCGTGCACAACGCTTCGAGTACCTCGCCAGGGTTGCGACCCACCTCGGGCATCTGGCCTGCGAAGGATGCGGCGATCTCGTCGGTCGACTTGGTCGCCGGCACGCGTCGTTCAGGCAAGCCGTCGAGGTAGGCCTTGGCCTTGGCTGCGGCAAGGTCGAGCAGGGCGTCACGTTCATTCACCGGACCACTGTCGCACCTACAGGGCTTCGACCCTCGGCAGTCCCGCATCACAGCATTCGCGCGGCCCGAGTTCCGCGATGAACATCGCGGCCAGGATGGCCAGACCACCTACCCACATGCGCGTCGTGAGGACCTCACCACCGATGAGCACCGCGATGGCACCGGCGAAGGCGGGCTCCAACGTCATGATGACCGCGGCGGTTGTGGCCGAGAGATACGACTGACTCCATGCCTGCAGCACCAGTCCTAGGCAGGTGGCAGCAATCGCGAGGTAGAGGATCGCCACGAGTTCGTCGCCCCGGGTGGGCACACTGACCCCGTCGCCACCGAGTGCAGCCAGCCCGCAAACGACAGCGGTGACGGCCACGGAGACCGCCGTCAGTCCGTAGCTGTTGTCCCTGGTCGCCCACCGAGACAGGCTCGCGATCTGCAGGGCGAACAACAGCGCGCCCAGAACCGTGATTGCTGCGCCCGGGGAGAGCGCCCAACCGTTCAGCGAGATCAGCGCCAAGCCTGTCGTGGCCACTGCCACCGCCGCCCACCCCCGGCCGGTGATCTGCTCGCGGAACAGAACGGCGGCCACCAAAGGA
Source organism: uncultured Actinomycetota bacterium (assembly GCA_963818505.1). GTDB lineage: Bacteria > Actinomycetota > Actinomycetes > S36-B12 > UBA10799 > JADKAV01. The sequence continues at coordinate 280,964 of CAWFSJ010000005.1, read as the reverse complement.
GTGAACACCACCATGAGTCCGGTGAGGAAACCCGAGACCGCCGCAGAGGTGTGCCGCAACCCCTCGGTCTGGGCGAGGAAGCCGGCACCGAGGAACAGGCCCAGCCAGAGACCCTTGCGCCATTCGTCGACACTGAGCTGCAGCCAGCGTTTCGGTGCTGCCGCCAGTAGAAGCACTGCTGCGACGCCGAACCGCCAGAACAAGAGATTGGCCACTGACAGTGTGTCCAGCGCGTCCTTTGTGACCAGGAAGGTCGACCCCCACACTGCCGTTGCCACGACCAGCCCAGCGATACCCGGTAACTGGCTGCTGGTCCGAGTGGTCACGTCAGAGGCCATGAATCACCACAGATCGTGCAATTGTTTGATGCCCCGGTCGAATCTGTCCTCGACCGTTGCGGCTTCGAGTTGGGCGTCCTGCAGTGCCTCCTGCGCCTTGGCTGTCTGCGCGGTCGTCAAGTAGCCGACCGCGAGCAGGCCCTTCTCGTAGGCGCGGAACAGATCCTGGTATGCCAGGCGCACCGCCTTCATCCCTGCCAGGAACTTGTCCTGCCGGTTGCCGGTGAAGCAGTTCTTGTTGGACCTCTGCACCAGGTCGACGAGTCGCTTGGCTGAATCGCGGTCGTCGGCGATGATCGGCCGCATGGTTTCCCGGTACTGCTCGGCGCCCTCCTCCATCTGGGGAAGGACATCCGTAGCGCCGCTGGAAAGAACATCGACCATGTTGTCGAGTTGGGCATTGACGCTTTCGTAGTGGCTTCCGTAGTGCGGCAGCTGGACGTTCATCCGCCGTTGCAGTCGCTGCAGGTCGTGCTTGTAGGAGGGCCAGCAACGGTCCGGCACCTTGTGTTTCGCTTGGGCCGAAACGGCTGTGGCCGGTGGCGATCCGACTGCGGCCACAGGAATGGCGGGAGCCGCGAGCAGGCCGGTTGTGAGGACCAGCGAGGCTGTCAGGCGAGTGGTTGATCCGGATCTCATGGTCGCCTCCAACGGATACTTCCACGGTACGCCTCAAGCGCTGGACTTCCCACCCTCTGGTGGGCTGCTCGGGCGGTGCACGGTGGCTGCTCAGCACGCAGGACTATCCTCGAAATGTGGCTGAGAACCTGGATCTTGCGTCGGATTACAGTCCCACCCGCGAGCAGTGGCTCGCCGCGGTCGAGAAGGTGCTCAAGGGCAAGGACTTCGACCGCACGTTGGTCTCCACGACCCTCGACGGACTGCGCATCGAGCCGTTGTACGACGGGTACCCGACGTTGGCCGACGAGGCAGGGTTCCCCGGGTTCAATCCGCTGACTCGCGGCGGTCACCCAGCACCGCGGGAGAACGGTCATTGGGACGTGCGCACACGCGTGGCGCATCCAGACCCCGCGGTAGCCAACGCCCAGATCCTGGAGGACCTGGCCAACGGCGCGACAAGTGTCGAAGTCCAATTGGACCTCGGCGCTGGTGAAGGCGTGAGTATCCGCACGCCGGAGGAATTGGGCCTCGTGCTCGAGGGCGTCGTGCTGGAAGCAGCGCCGGTAAGTCTGCGGGCCGGGGCGCATGCGGGCGTCGTGGCTGGCTGGTACCGGGACTTGCTTGCCGCGCGGGGTGTGCACGGTGTGGAGCCGTCGGGATGTCTTGGGCTCGACCCGATCGCAACGCTGGTGACGGACGGGTCCGTGTCGATGGATGCGCAGATGGCGGCCGGGATGGATGTGGGTAACACCCCCCGACTGCGGACGTTCCTGGCATCCGGTGCGCCTGCTTCGGACGCGGGCGCGAGTGAGGCGCAGGAGATCGGCTACGTGCTGTCAGTCGGGCTGCTCTACCTGCGGGCACTCATCGACGACGGGGTGGACAACCCCGGTTCCCGGATCACCCTCGAGGTGACCGCGGACGTGGACGTCTTCGCAACGGTCGCCAAGATCCGTGCGCTGAGGCACTGCTGGGCCACGGTTCTTGAGACCTTGGGTCTACCCATCGACAGCACGCAGATCGTGGCGGTGTCGGCCGACCGTTGGCTCACCGAGGTCGACCCGTGGGTCAACATCTTGCGCGGGACCGCCGCCACACTAGGCGCAGTCGTGGGTGGTGCCGAGGCGGTGACGCTGGCGCCCTTCGACTCCGCAGCCGGATTGCCTGGCGACCTCGGTCGGCGCCTTGCCCGCAACACCCAACTGCTGCTGCAGGACGAGTCCGGCATCGGCCGCGTGCTCGACCCCGCAGGGGGTAGTTGGTACATCGAAAGCTTCACCGACGAACTTGCCGCTGCAGGCTGGAAGTTCTTCCAGCGCATCGAGGCCGCGGGTGGTCCGGTCGAGGCGATGGACGAGATCGGCACGGACATCGCAGTGGTGGCACAGCGCCGCGACGCGCAGATCGCAACGCGCAAGTTCCCGATCACTGGTGTCAGCGAGTTCCCGTTGCTGGACGAGCAGCGCCCAGAGCGACCCGAACTGCCGCCTGCGGACGCCCGAGAAGCGGTACCGATCGAAGGCCACCAACTCGACGGGACGCCGTGGCCCCAGGACCGTCTGGCCGACCCTTACGAGGCGCTGCGTGCCGATGCCGGTGACGCCTCGGTCTTCCTGGCGAACCTAGGACCCATCGCCGTCCACACCGCCAGGGCCGCCTTCGCCGCCAACCTGTTCGCGGCAGGTGGCATCCGCGCGATCACCGACGAAGGACACGCCGATGCGGCATCGGCTGCGGCGGCCTTCGCGGCCTCCGGAGCAAACATCGCCTGCATCTGCTCGTCCGACGATGTGTACGCCGAGCTTGCCGCAACAACGGCGGAGGCACTCAAGCAGGCCGGCGCTAAACGCGTCTACCTGGCGGGCAAGGGCGACTACCCGGGTGTGGACGAGTACGTCCACCTCGGGGTCGATGCCTTGGATATCCTGACCCGAGCGGAGGCAGTCCGATGACCGACTTCACCAAGATCAACCTGCCGCCGCGCACAGCCCACACCGACCGCGAGGCCTGGGAGCTGGCCGTGGCGCAGGCCACCGGCTCGACCCCTGACAAGCTCGCCTGGCAGACGCCCGAAGGTATCGACGTCGTCCCGCTGTACAGCGCGCAGGACCTGGTCGGCCTGGACCACCTGCAGACCTACCCGGGCATGCCGCCGTACCTGCGTGGTCCTTACCCCACCATGTACGTCAACCAGCCTTGGACGATCCGGCAGTATGCCGGGTTCTCCACCGCCGAGGACTCCAACGCCTTCTACCGGCGCAATCTGGCGCAGGGCCAGAAAGGCCTGAGTATCGCGTTCGATCTAGCCACCCACCGCGGCTACGACTCCGACCACCCGCGCGTGGTCGGCGACGTCGGCATGGCGGGTGTCGCGATCGACTCCATCCTGGACATGCGGGTGCTGTTCGACGGCATCCCGCTGGACAAGATGAGCGTGTCGATGACTATGAACGGCGCGGTGCTCCCGGTCATGGCCCTGTACATCGTGGCCGCCGAGGAACAGGGCGTCCCGGCCGAGAAGCTCACCGGAACCATTCAGAACGACATCCTCAAAGAGTTCATGGTTCGCAACACCTACATCTATCCCCCCTCTCCGTCGATGCGGATCATCTCGGACATATTCGCCTACACCTCCGACAAGATGCCGCGGTTCAACTCCATCTCCATCTCCGGCTACCACATGCAGGAGGCGGGAGCGACCGCCGATCTCGAACTCGCCTACACCCTGGCCGACGGTGTCGAGTACCTGCGCGCCGGCATCGCCACCGGCCTCGAGGTCGACGCATTCGCCCCACGCCTGTCCTTCTTCTGGGCGATCGGCATGAACTTCTACATGGAGATTGCGAAGCTGCGCGCCGCCAGGCTCTTGTGGTCCAAGCTCGTCAAGCAGTTCGACCCGCAGAACCCGAAGTCGCAGTCCCTGCGAACCCACTCGCAAACCTCGGGCTGGAGCCTCACGGCTCAGGATGTGTTCAACAACGTCGTGCGCACGTGCGTAGAGGCGATGGCTGCGACGCAGGGTCACACGCAGAGCCTGCACACCAATGCCCTCGACGAGGCGCTGGCGTTGCCCACCGACTTCTCGGCCCGCATCGCGCGCAACACTCAGTTGTTCCTGCAGCAGGAGAGTGGCACGACGCGGGTCATCGACCCGTGGGGCGGCTCGTACTTCATCGAGCGCCTGACGCGCCAACTCGCCGAACGGGCCTGGGCCCACATCACGGAGGTGGAGGAGCTCGGCGGGATGGCCAAGGCCATCGAGGCCGGCATCCCGAAGCTGCGCATCGAAGAAGCAGCAGCTCGCACCCAGGCGCGTATCGACTCCGGCCGGCAGGCGGTCATCGGTGTCAACAAGTTCCGGCCACACGCGGCCGAGGACATCGACGTGCTCAAGGTCGACAACGCGGCCGTCCGGGCCGGTCAGCTCGCGAAGTTGGAGAAGCTCAAGGCCGAGCGCGACCAGACCGCGGTCGAGGCCGCACTTGCGAACCTTGAGGATGCCGCCCGCGAGGGCAATGGCAATCTGCTGGATCTGTCCGTCAAGGCCGCACGCGTTCACGCGACGGTGGGCGAGATCAGCCTCGCGCTTGAAAATGTGTACGGTCGGCACAAGGCCGAAATCCGATCGATCTCGGGGGTGTACCGCCAGGAGATGGGTGTTGACAACGAGCAGGTGGAGACGGTGGCTGCGTCCGTGGCGCAGTTCGAGGCGCGCGAAGGCCGGCGCCCTCGCATCCTGATCGCCAAGATGGGTCAGGACGGCCACGACCGTGGGCAGAAGGTGATCGCATCGTCGTTCGCCGACCTCGGCTTCGTGGTCGACATCGGCCCCCTGTTCCAGACCCCCGAAGAAGTTGCGCGGCAGGCTGTGGAGAACGACGTCGATATTGTGGGTGCCAGTTCGCTGGCCGCCGGTCACCTGACACTTGTGCCCCAACTGAAGGCGGCGTTGGCTCAATTGGGCCGGCCGGACATATTGGTCGTCGTCGGTGGTGTGATCCCGCCGCAGGATTTCGACGCCTTGCGCGACGCTGGGGCGGCTGCGATCTTCCCGCCTGGGACCGTGATCGCGCAAGCCGCTGAGGGCTTGTTGGAGCAGTTGCTCGGCTCATGAAACAGCCGCTTCCCGGTCGTGCGGAATTGGCCGACCTCGTGCGCTCCGGCGACACCATGTGGTTGGCCCGCGCCATCACGCTGGTCGAAAGTCGTAAACCCGAGCACCGGGAGGCTGCCGCCGAGTTGCTGACCGCGTTGATGCCCGACACCGGTGGTTCGGACCGGGTGGGGCTCACCGGGGTGCCCGGGGTCGGCAAGTCCACGTTCATCGACCAGTTCGGCACGAACCTGACGGCGGCCGGTCACAAGGTCGCGGTGCTTGCTGTGGACCCGAGCAGCTCGCGCACCGGCGGCGCGATCCTCGGCGACAAGACCCGGATGGAACGACTGTCGGTCGACCCGAACGCGTTCATCCGGCCCTCACCTGCCAGCGGTTCCCTGGGAGGAGTGGCGCGTGCGACCCGGGAGGCGATCCTGTTGTGCGAGGCCGCCGGATTCGACGTGGTGCTCGTCGAGACCGTGGGCGTCGGGCAGAGCGAGACCACGGTCTCGGAGATGGTCGACATCTTCGTTGTGTTGATGCTTTCCGGTGCTGGCGACGAGTTGCAGGGGATCAAGCGTGGCGTCCTGGAGATCGCCGACCTGATCGCCGTGAACAAGGCAGACGGCGACAACGTCAAGCGAGCCAAGATGGCCGCGGCCGAATACCGCCGAGCGATCCACCTAATGCGACCTGCCTCGCCCAATTGGACCCCGCCGGTCATGACGTGTTCTGCCCTCACCAGCGAGGGCCTGCCGCAGATCTGGCAGCAGATCGTGTCACACCGGGACACGCTGGCCGCGACGGGCGAACGTGAGGCGCGGCGCCAACGCCAGCAGATCGGCTGGATGTGGTCGCTCATCGGTGACCGGTTGCTCGACGAGTTCCGGGACTCGCCCAAGGTGCGGGCCAGGCTCGCGCAGGTGGAAGCGTCGGTTCTTGCCGGGGAGCTGCCGCCGGCGGTGGCTGCTGACGCGCTACTGGCGACGTTCCTGGGCTGAGTATCCACAGGACTGGCAGATCATTGCCATCTGAATGGTATTCTCATGCCATGGAGAGCAGGATGGATTCTGCGGGCAGGCTGGTGATCCCCAAGGAGCTGCGGGATCGTGTCGGCCTGCGTGCGGGGAGGGTGGACATCATCGTGGATGGGTCGGCAATCCGTATTGAACCTTGGCTGCAGGAGCACGTAGTCCGGCGTGAGGGCCGCTTCACCGTCATTGCGGCTGGGGAGGATCGAATCGACGACGAGGACGTACGGCAATTGCGGGAAGCTGACCGGCGATGACGTTGTTGGACACCAGCGTTGCCGTGGCATTGCTGGTGGCCGGCCATGAGGCGCACGAGCGGACCTTGGCGGCGATCCCGAAGGGACCGGTGGGTCTGGCCGGTCACGCGGTGTTCGAGACCTTGTCCGTCCTCACTCGGTTGCCTGGATACCGGCTGGTACCGGCAGCTGCCGCGGAGCTTCTCCGGGATAACTTCCCGACGTCCGTTGCCTGTGTCGGCGGGCTGGACGAGATGGACCAAATGGCTGCCCGGGCGCTTGCAGGTGGTCAGGTGTACGACGCGCTCATCGGGATGGCAGCTCGCAGTGCTGGCAGGCCGTTGCTGACCCGGGACGCGCGTGCCCTGCCGGTGTACGCGGCTGTGGGCGCCGAAGCCGTGCTCATCCAGTGACTGGGCGCTGAACCCAACCGGATGGACGATGTCCAAACCCTGCCACGATGCGTGCGGCAGGCGTACGGTTGCGTGGTGCGGATTCGGGCTGGTCTCGTGGGGCTGTTGGCTCTGGTGCTCCTGACTGGGGGACCGGCTGCTGCATACAACGCGCCAGGTCCTCGCTGGCCGGGTAAGACCATCCGTTTCGTCAATCAGTTGCCGCCACGCTTCGACTGGAGTGTGAAGAAGGCCACCGACGCCTGGCGCAAGTCGGGAGCCAGGGTGCGCTTCAAGGAGGTCAGAAGCCCGGGTGCGGCCCAGTTCAATCTGGCCTTCGGTAACACCAACGGCTACGGCGGCTACGCCACTATCGGTAAGGCGAACGGTGCCTATCTGCATCTATCCCCGGAGTATCGTCAGGCCGGCCCGGATCAGATGCCGCTGCTCGGCCTGCTGCTGGCCCATGAGTTCGGCCATGTGCTGGGCCTGAACCATGTGCGCGACGGCGGCTGTCGGCTGATGCAGCCGGTGGTGGGAACGGGCTGCAAGTCGCCTCCCGAGGACTGGTTCTACAACTGTCGTTGGTTGACCCCGGACGACGCTGGTGGCGCGGTCAAACTGTACGGCGGCAAAGTCCGCAAGCCCGGCAAGCGGTTCTGTCTGCGGGAGCCGGCGCCTCCGGTACTCAAGGACGTGCAGTTCACCGGGGGCGACAGCACCGAATCGCCGGTGAGGGTCACCTGGGATGTCCCTGCCGGTGTTCGTCCAGGGTCGTCGGTCAATATCGAGGTCTACGACGCGCAACGGTGCTCGGGCGACAAGAACGCTGCGTTCCAGGACGGTTCTTCGGCGAAACTGAGCGATCGCAAGTGGGTCGACGACAGTTTCGTGGCAGCAGACAATGGGGCGTTCTGCTACGAGGTGAGCATCGTCAACCGCTACGGGCTGGCCTCAGCGCCCGCCCGGTACGCGGTGACGCGCACCGCCCCGCCGCTCGCGCCGCCCGTCATCGGCGCGCTCACGGAGTACCCCGACGAGTACACCGACTACCTGGTGCAGGCCTCGCTGCCCGCGGACAGTTACCTGCACGCAGTTGTGGCCGCCAGCGGGGCCTGCATAACCGCGTACGACGAGAACCAGAGCTCATTGGCCTACGAGTGGGACGCCACCCAGTACGGGCTCGAGGGGATCCCCGTCGGCCCTGCGTGCATCTCCTTCTTCGCCGTCGATTACCAGGGTCGGGCAAGCATCGCCGTGACACGAGAGGTCGTCCACCAGCCACGTCTCTAGAGGCCGCCGCAAGATCGCTAGATTGTCCTGCGTGACTGCCGCAACCCTTGAGCCCGTCAAACCCAAGAAGCGCCTTTGGCGGCGGATCCTGAAGTGGCTCTTGATCTTGATCCTCATGCTGGTTCTGGTGGCAGTCGCCGTCGGCGTGTACCTGTGGACCAAGATCCCCCGCGACAGCCTTGAACCAGTCCAGCCGGGTTCCCTGTCGGTCAGCACCGAGCAGACCACGCTGCGCACGGGTGACTTCGACGTCGAGGTGCTGGACAACCAATTGCGGATCACCGAGAACGGGATCATCGCTTGGCAGTCCCAACCGGGGGTCGCGTTCCTGTCGGCTGCGAACGGCACCGTGGACTTCACCGAACACCTTGGGTACTTCTGGGCAGATGTCACACGCACAGCGACCATGCCAGACCAGACCGTGGACTCCGTGGAACAGCGCGGGCCGGTGGTTCGGATCTCCGGGGAAGTCTCCGGTCCGCAGGGCTCAGCGGAGTACACGATGACGCTGCTGGCCGTCCCGAAAACGGCCAGTGCACGAGCGCTGCAGATGAAGATCGCAGCCGACGGTGTGGACAGTCTGGTTCTCACGGCCGGTATAGCCAACGGCGAGCGGATCTTCGGGCTCGGGGAGCAGTACCGTGCTTTGGATCTGACGGGCACGATCACGCCGATCCTCCCCCGGGAGCAGGGCATCGGGCGCGGGGAGCAACCGTTGACCTACCTCGCCGACGTCACGCAGAAGGCCGGTGGAACGCTTGAGACCACCTATGCCGCCTGGCCCACATATGTGACCAGTGAGAACAAGGCCTTCACGTTCGCGAACACGGCGGAGTCCGGCGCATTCACCGTCGCGGACTTCTCACGCAACGGGCAGGCGAGCCTGGAGGCCTGGGCGCCCAGCATCTCCGCGGAGATCTTCGCCGGCACGACCCCGAAGTCGGTGATCGCGGCTCGCGAGGCTGGCAAGACGCGGCCGCCACTGGCCGACTGGGTGCAGCGCGGCGCTGTGCTCGGTCTGCAGGGCGGGACTGAGAAGGTGCGCACAGTTGTCGCCGAGATGAAGGCCGCGGGCACGGCCATCTCGGGGGTTTGGCTGCAGGACTGGACGGGTAAGCGGACCACAAGTTTCGGTGACCGTCTCTGGTGGACCTGGCAGCTGGACAAGCAGCGGTACCCGGGGTGGAAGAAGCTGGTCAAGGAACTCAACGCCGATGGAATCGAGGTCCTGACCTACATCAATCCGTGGCTCGTTGATCCGCAGCCAAAGGGGGATTCCTCGATCAAGGACCTCTACCAGGAGGCGATCGACAAGGGCTACACCGTGCAGACCCAGTCAGGCCAGCCGTATCTGATGGACCAGAACGGGTTTGAGGCTGTGCTCGTGGACTTCACCAATCCTGACGCGCGCGCTTGGTACGCCGATGTGATCGCTGAGGACGTGCTCGGCGCAGGTGCGGTGGGATTCATGGCTGACTTCGGGGAGGCCCTGCCCTTCGACGCGAAACTGTTCGACGGCGACCCGTTGGTGGTGCACAACCAATACCCGCAGCTGTGGGCATCGGTCGTGCGCGAGGGCTGCGACAAAGCAGGCCAGCCGGATTGCCTGTCGTTCATGCGCTCGAGCTTCCTCGGGTCGCCGCAGGAAGTCCCCATGATGTGGGCCGGCGACCAGATGGTCAATTACGCCGATCAGGACGGGATGGCCAGCGCGGTCTACGCGATGCTGTCCGGCGGGATCTCCGGGTCGCCGCTGTGGCACAGCGACATCGGCGGTTACACCAGCATCAACGCGGTGGTGAAGAACTACACGCGTCCCCCGGAGTTGAACCAGCGCTGGGCACAGATGCAGGCGTTCGGTGTGATGATGCGCACCCACGAAGGCAACCGTCCGGCGCAGAACCAGCAGGTGTACGACACCGCTCAGACGCGCGCGGCCTTTGCGGCGGCGTCCCAGATCTACGCGGCCCTGTACCCCTACCGCAAGACAGTGATCGATGAGGCGGTCGCGACCGGTGTGCCAGCGATGCGCCCGACCTGGATGGTCTACCCGGACAGCGCGGCCGCCACCGCCGATCGCCAGTTCTTCCTCGGCGACCACCTGCTGGTGGCACCGGTCCTGCAAGAGGCAGCTACAACGGTCAGCGTGGCGTTCCCACCGGGCGACTGGGTCAATGTGCTCACGGGTGAGGAGTTCGCCGGCAACCAGACCGTGGATGTGCCAGCCCCGTTGGACACCCCTGCAGCGTTTGTCGAGGCGCAGGACCCGGTGGGCGAGCAGATCTTGCGCCAGTTGAGCCGGCTGGCTCAGGGGGGTTGATCAGTCGCGCCGCGCACGGGTTGCCTTTCGGTGAATATGTGACACGTCACGTGTCACATATTCACCGAAAGGCAACGGGCGGGCCGCGCGCCGCAGCCGACTACCCTGAAATACGTGCCCGAGGTCCGAACCGCCACCCCTGCCGACGCTGAAGCCATCGCCCGACTCGCGGCGCGCACATTTCCCCTGGCCTGCCCCGACCACACCCCGCCAGACGCGATCGAGACCCACATCCGCGAGGAACTGAGCGCAGAGCGGTTCCGTGGGCACATGGCGTCGGCGCGGTTCCTGGTCGTCGATGGTGACCCGGGGGAGGTGGTTGGCTACGTGATGCTGTGCACCGAACCACCGCCGATCAGCAAGCCCTGGGCCAACCCCCTCGAGGTGCGCCGGATCTACGTCGACGCCCACGCGCACGGCAGCGGGACTGCGGCGGCGCTGATGCAGGCCAGCCTCAAGATCGCTCGTGACAACGGCCACGACTGGGTCTGGTTGGGGACCAACGAGCAGAACCAACGCGCGATCCGCTTCTACGAGAAGTTCGGATTCGACATCATCGGGGAGCGCACGTTTGTGGTCGCGCACAGCGTGGAGTCGGACCACGTAATGGCGCGAACGGTGGAAGTCAATACCGTAGTGCCATGAGCGACTTCGACCTTGTTGTGTACGGCGCCACGGGATTCACCGGCCGGCTCGTTGCCGAATACCTGGCCAAGCGCGGCGGTCCGGAGCACATTGCCCTGGCCGGCCGCTCGGCTGCCAAGTTGGCAGAGGTGGCCCACGACCTCGACGTCGACTGGCCCATGGTCGTGGCCGACGCCGGGGATCCGAAGGCTCTGAAGACGCTGGCCGAGTCGACCAAGGCTGTGGTCACCACGGTGGGCCCCTACTGGAAGTACGGCCTTCCGCTGGTGGAGGCTTGCGCGACTGCCGGGACGCACTACGCGGACCTGGCCGGCGAGGTGCTCTTCATGCGCGAGAGCATCGACCGCTACGACGACCTGGCCAAGCAGACCGGCGCGCGCATCGTGCATGCCAGTGGTTTCGACTCGATCCCGTCAGACCTCGGCGTGTACTTGCTGCGGCAGGCTGCCGGCGGCGAACTCGGGGAAACCATGATGGCCGTGCGGTGGGCCAGTGGCGGTTTCAGCGGCGGCACAGTGGCCAGCGGCATCGGCCAAGCGATGGCAGCCAAGGAGGACCCCGCGCTGCGCCAGATCATGGCTGACCCTTACGCACTGACGCCCGGACATGGTGGCCCGGACGAGGGTGACCAACTGTGGGTCCACTACGAGCCCGTTCTGGACTCGTGGACGGGGCCGTTCGTGATGGCCGGGATCAACACTCGGGTGGTTCGGCGTTCCAACCTGCTGTCCGGCTACGCGTATGGGCGCGACTTCAGTTACAAGGAGGTCGTGGCCACGGGTCCGGGAATCGGTGGGAGGGCCCGCGCGACTGCACTTGCCACGGCCAGCACCGGCGGCATGGCCGCACTTTCCGTGGCCCCTTTGCGCGCGGTTGCGACGAAGTTTCTGCCGGACCCTGGCGAGGGCCCCGGCCCGGAGGCTCGTGAGCGCGGAGGCTTCCGGGTGGAATTCCGCAGCACGCTGGCCGACGGCCGGATCATCGGTGCCGAGGTGATCGGCAAGGGTGATCCCGGTTACGCGGCCACCTCGCGCATGTTGTCCGAAGCCGGCCTGTGCCTGTCATCGACGCAAGGCCCAGGAGGGGTGTTGACTCCATCGACGGCGATGGGCGACGACTTGGTCGACCGCCTTCGGGAGGCGGGCATGACTCTGCGTGCATGGCAGGTGCGCTGATTGCTGGCGTGTCTGCGCGAACCTGGCAAATGGGGCAACCCCTGATCTAACCTCGAAGTATGAGCGAGGATGCGTATCGCAAAGCAGCGGTGAAAAGGATCAACGACAAGCGTTCGTTCTGGCGTGTGCTCGGGGTGTTCGTGATCGTCTCGCTACTTCTCACGGCAATCTGGGCCATGAGTGGGGCGGGGTACTTCTGGCCTATGTGGGCGATGTTCGGCATGGGGATCGCTGCGGCCTTCATGGCGTGGGGAGCCTTCGGCCCAGCCGAGACGCCGCCCAGCGAGGCCCAGATCGACGCCGAGATGCGCAAGCTTCGAGGTCAGTGACCGACAGCGACGGCCAGCACGGTGCACTGCGGGCAGGGCTGCTCGGTGAGTGGCATACAGATCGCGCGCACTCCGTTCTCGTAACCGATCGGGTTGACCGCGCCGAGCGACTCAAGGACCTCCACGATCCGGGTGTTGCTCGGCAGCACATCGGCATGCATGGCGACGATCCCGCTGTCGGCGGCCTGCTTGAAGAGTTGTGAGAGCAGAATCGGGCCCAAGCCGCGGCCTTGATACCTGTCGGCGATCAGTACGGCGAAGTCAGCGACGTCAGGTGAAATCCGCGTGTAGCGCGCTTCGGCTACGAGGCGTCCGCGCCAATTGCGCAGGCCGAACACTTCGCCCTCTCGTGGATCCACGTCTGCCAACTGTTTCGCCATAGCCGGCCGCAAGGTGTCCATGCCGGTGTGGAACCGCAGATAGCGACTCTCAGGGCTGCAGTCCGCCACAAGGCGGATCAGTTCGTCGGCATTCTCTGGCCGAATCCGGGTAAGGCGTACGCGACGGCGTCGCAGTGCCGAAACTTGGGTTTTCATCGAGACCTCCTACCTCAAAGGTAAAGGGTTACGAGTCGATAGGTATCGATTCCTGCTTGTGAGACCAATCACGGGTCAAGAGCACACCGAGCGCGATTCCGGCCAGATCGGCCACGAAATCCCACCAGTCGCCACCGCGTTGCGGAAGGAAGATCCACTGCGTGAGTTCGCTGATGCCGGCTTGGGCGACCATGGCGATCACGAGGGGAATCAGGGGCAGGCCCGCCCGCAAACCAAGCCAGGTGACAGCCGCGAACAGCCCCAGATGGACCAGTTTGTCCAGAGGCAGACCCGACTGCACTTCCGGTGTCCGCGGCACGTACAAAGCCCAGAACTGCACCGCCACGGCGATGCCGAAAAGTATCTTGAAGCCCCCCGACCTGGTCACTTCCCCAGCGTAAGTTAAGGCTCATGGCCCAACGCAAAACCCAACCCGAGTCCGAGGACGTGTCGGCCTATCTGGCCTCGATCCCCGATGAAAGGCGCCGTGAGGACGCAGCCGCGCTGGCCGTCCTGATGAGTGAGTTGGCCGGTGCCGCGCCCGTCATGTGGGGGTCGAGCATCGTCGGCTTCGGCGATTCCCAATACACGAACTCAACCGGGACCCACGATTGGTTCCAGGTCGGCATGTCCCCGCGCAAAGCCAACCTGACGCTCTACCTGCCCGGTTCGCTTGCGGATTACGCCGACGAATTGGGCAGGCTCGGGCCGCACACGACGGGCAAGGGCTGCTTGTACGTCAAGGACCTGCGCGCCGTCGATTCCGGCGTCCTGCGCGAACTCATCACGAAGGCGGTACAGACATGAAGGTGGATGTGGAGCAGCGAGGGCACGTGCTGCTGATCGGGATCAACCGGCCGGAGAAGCGCAACGCCTTCGACCTTGAGCTCATCGAGCAGTTCGCGGCGGCCTACGAGCGGCTCGGGGACGATCCGGAACTGCGCGTGGGAGTGGTGCACGCGATCGGTGAGCACTTCAGCGCGGGCCTTGACCTTGCGGAGGTGGGGGCGAAGGTCGCTGAGATTGGACCCTCGGCGCTGGCCGGGTCGTACAAGTACGATCCGTGGGGCATGTGGTCTGCGCCGGTACCCAAGCCGGTGGTGCTCGCGGTGCAGGGCATCGCGTTCACACTGAGCATCGAGTTGGCGCTTGCCAGCGACATCGTGGTGGCTGCCCAGGACGTTCGCTTCCGCCAGCTGGAGATCGGGCGCGGCATCCTGCCCTTCGGCGGAGCGACTCTGCGCGCCACGGCTCAATTGGGCTGGGGCAACGCGATGCGGTTCCTGCTCACCGCCGACGAATTCGACGCGCAGGAGGCCTATCGCATCGGGTTGGTGCAGGAGGTCGTGGCGCCCGGTGAGCAACTGGACGTTGCCTTGCGGATCGCGCAGAGGATCGCGGCCCAGGCGCCTTTAGGGGTTCAGGAGACATTGGCCAGCGCCCGCATCGCGCGAGATTCCGGCGAATCTGCGGCCCGCGATCACCTCAAGGTGGCGCTCGCCAAAATCATGGCCTCCGAGGACGCAGCCGAGGGCGTGCGCAGTTTCTTGGAGCGGCGGGAGGCCCGGTTCAACGGCAGGTGAGGGCGCCGGGGAGGCCATGTTGCTTTTCGGCGATCGAGTTGCCGGTTTCCAACTCTGGTTGCCGAGGCGCCGGCCCCTCAGTCAGCCCCTGACACCGTGCTGATGTTCACCTGCCAAACCGTGCCGAAGGCGTCAGTCAACTGCCCGTAGACGTCGCCCCACATCTGCGGCTCAAGGGCCACGTTGATCGTGGCGCCCTGAGCGAGGCCGTCCCAATAGCGACGCAGCGTTTGCTCGTCATCGCCGTTGAGCATCACGGTCATGGTGTTCCCGGGCTTGTACTCCATGCCGGGTGGGGTATCCGCGCCCATGAGCACGAAACCATCAGCCGTGTCGAGTTGGCAATGCATGATCAACTCTGCGATGGCGGGGTCGTTCTGCCCGAACTCGGCGAAAGTCGTGATCGTCAACTCTCCACCGAGAACCTCTCGGTAGCGCTGCATCGCCGCGCGGGCTTGACCGTCGAAGGACAGGTAAGGATTCAGGTGGATCATGCCGGGCTCCTTCGAGTGGGTGTGGTCAGCGTAACCGGCGACGGCCCCATCGGTCAGCGGAGTAACTCAGGGCCTCGTCGATCCCGAGCTGCCGGGTGGAGTTGCCGATCCGCACCCACATCTGCAGCGGTTGACTCTTGCCGGGTGCGAGGAACACCGGACGGGTCGCCGCGAGTACGCGCACGTGACAGACCTGCCGGCCGTCAAGATGAGGGAACGTGACCTCCGCGTTGGCGGTGGCCGGGGCGCCCAGAGTTTTGGTCAGGTGATCTCTGAGCCACAATTCGTAGCGGTCCACGTCCGGGTTCTTCATGAACTTGAGGTCATCGTCGAGGCCCAGGGCGTGACCCTCGTCGTCCACGCCGATCACCAGATCCCCGCCACCGGAATTGGCAAACGCGGCCACGGCTTTGGCGATCACCAGTTCGATCTTGTCGTCGCGTTGGCCGGTGTGAAGGTTGCAGCGCGCGGTCGATTTGAACTCGACCCGGTGGCTCTCTCCGGCGGCGACGAGTTCGGCCACGGTCAAATGGCGCTGCCGGGTGAAGTAGCCCACCACCAGCATGACCAGGATGGTGCTGACGGTCGAGGACAGCACTAGCCACACGCCGTGCTCACGCTGGTAGCCGCCGATCAACGTGGACACGAGCAGTGCCCCGGCCACCGCCCCCAAGATCCCGGACAGCATCGCCTCGGCCCACCCGAGCCGAATCCGGTTGCCCATCAGCGTGCGCAACACCAGACCCAGAACGGCGCCGAAACAGACGGCCAAGAAGAAGGCGACACTGAGAGTCATGAGGAATCCAAAGTATCGTGGCGCCATGACGACATCACGACGCATCACCCTCGCCAAACGCCCGCAGGATCAGGTCGCTGTCGACGACTTCGCCTCTGACGAGGTTGAGGTCGCGCCATTGGCCAAGGGGGAGTTCCTCGTCGACGTGGAGTACCTGTCGATCGACCCGACGATCCGTGGCTGGATGGCTTACGACACCTACCTGCCGAAGATCGGCATCGGTGAGGTGATCCGCAGCGCGGGCGCCGGACGCGTCATCGAATCGCGCAATAAGGCTTTCCCGGTGGGCAGCCGTGTGTTCGGCATGCCCGGGTGGCAGACGCGGGCGGCGATGAGTGGGGCTGTGCCGATCCCGGAGGGCGTCACCTACGAGCAGGCCCTGAGCGTTTTCGGTGTGACCGGCCTGACCGCGTACGTGGGCCTGGAAGACATCGGCAAGCCGCAGCCCGGTGAGACGGTTGTGGTCTCTGGTGCTGCTGGTGGGGTGGGTTCCATCGCCGGCCAGATCGCCAAGATCAAGGGTGCGCGTGTGGTCGGCGTCGCGGGCTCACCGGAGAAATGTGCGTGGGTGGTGGATGAACTCGGTTTCGACGACTGCATCGACTACCGGGCCGAGGATGTGGCAGCGGGTCTGCGGCGGACATGCCCGGAGGGCGTGGACGTGTACTTCGACAACGTGGGCGGTGAGACGCTCAACGCGGTCCTCGGCCAGATCAAGGACCATGCCCGCATCATTCTGTGCGGTGCGATCTCGCAATACAACACCGGTTCTCCGACTCCCGGCCCGGCCAATCTGATCAACGCGATCCCGCGCCGCGCACTGCTCAAGGGCTTCATAATCCTCGACCACATGGACCGGGCGACCGAGGCCGCCGCAGCCATGGGCAAGTGGTTGGCCGAAGGCAAGCTGCAGTCGCGCACGCATGTGCTTGAGGGGTTGGACTCCGCGCCGTTGGCGCTGCAGGAGTTGTTCACCGGCGCCAATCTCGGGAAGAGCCTGGTCAGGGTTTAGTCAGTAGGCTTCCTGTATGGCGAGCAGCGAGACGACGGCCACTTCGAGCATCGAGATAGAGGCGACGCCGGATCGGGTTTACGACCTGGTCGTGGACGTGGCGCGTATGGGGGAGTGGTCGCCCGAGGCCACTGGAACCATGGGCGATCCCGGCGAGGTCCAGGTGGGTGACCACTTCTGGGGGCTGAACCGAAAGGGTGTTTGGCGTTGGTTCACTCGCTGCACCGTGCTCGAGGCGCAGCGAGGCAAACACTTCGTGTTCGACGTCGACTTCCCGCCGTCCCCGGTCTCACGCTGGACCTACGAGTTCCAGGCCACAGACACCGGGTGCGTCGTGACGGAGACCTGGGAGGACCGGCGCTTCGGCCCGCTCGCGTTCCCCATCAAGTGGGCGGGGCAGGTCATCATCCCCGGACCCAGAGCGCCACACAACCAGCGCAACATCGAGACGACGCTGCGGGCGCTCAAGGCCGCGGCGGAGGGGTGAGCGGTTCAACATGTCCATGAACAAGGAGACACTCGACCAGCTCAAGATCGAGCCGGGCGAGAGGTTCCGGATAGCAGACCACAGCGCTCGCTGGTTGCCACCTGCGGCCAAGGATGTCTCCAAGGACGAGCGCAAGTTGATCGCCGAGCAGATGTTGGCGCAGAACAAGGTGGAGCTCGCAGAGGCCCAGGAGTTGCTCTATGCCGATGGCCGGCATTCGGTCCTGATCATCTTCCAGGCGATGGATGCGGCCGGTAAGGACGGGACGATCTCCCACGTGATGTCGGGAGTCAATCCGCAGGGTTGCGCAGTGTCGTCGTTCAAGGTGCCGAGTGCGACGGAGTGGTCCCACAACTACCTTTGGCGGTACTCAAACGCCCTGCCGGCTCGTGGCATGATCGGGATCTTCAACCGCTCCTACTACGAGGAGGTGCTAGTGGTGAAGGTGCACCCGGAGTTGCTGGAGAAGGCGGATCTGCCCGCGAGCGCCCGCCACAAGGACATCTGGAAGCAGCGCTACGAGGACATCAACAACTTCGAGCAGCACCTCGCGCGCAACGGCACCACGATCCTCAAGTTCTTCCTCAATGTGTCCAAGGAAGAGCAGAAGGCGAGGTTCCTGGAACGACTCGATACGCCCGAGAAGAATTGGAAGTTCAGCTCCGGTGACATCGTCGAGCGCGGCTACTGGGACGACTACATGGGTGCTTTCGAGGACGCGATCAATGCGACGAGCACGCCGTGGGCGCCTTGGTACGTGATCCCCGCGGACCGCAAGTGGGCCATGCGCGCCTCGGTGTCCGACATCATCACCACCACGGTGCAAGGCCTGGATCTCGAAGCCCCGGTGTTGCCACCCGACGAGGTGGTCAGGCTCGCCGAGGCGAAGGCGAAGCTGCTCGCCGAGGGCTGAGTGGGGCGGGCTTGCCCTCGCTCCCGGCGGCGGACCCGGGGTTCAGCAGCAGGCGCCCGTGACCGGGTTGTCGTCGGTCACGGTGTAGACCTCCCACGGCGCTCCCGCGGGGTCGTTGACCCACACCTTGTCCTGTTGGGCGTAGCAGCAGAGCGTGTCCATCTCCTCACGCGTCGCCAAACCCTGCTCGTTGAGGCGGTCGACGGCCGCATGAACCTCCGCGGTGCTTTCAACCTCCACGCCGAGATGGTTCAGCGTGCCGGCGGCGCTGGCGTTCTCGATGAGAACGAGTTTCAAGGGCGGCTCGAGGACGGCGAAGTTCGCATAGCCCTCGCGGCGCTTGTGCGGCGATACCCCGAACAGCTTCGTGTAGAACTCGACGGACCCGTCAAGGTCGGCGACATTGAGGGCGAGTTGGACGCGTGACATGTGGACCTCCATATTGATGTTTGTCAATATGCACGCTAAGCCGCTACATTGATGATTGTCAATACACAGGAGGATGCATGGCCAAGATGATCCCGTTGGTGGACATAAGTGCGTGCTGCGCTCAGGGCCTTGCCACCCCCATCGACCGCGAGGCTGCTGATCAACTGGCGCGTCTGCTGAAGGCCGTCGCCGACCCAGCGCGTCTGCAGTTGCTCTCGCTGATCCGCAGTTCGGGCCAGGCGTGTGCGTGCGACCTCACCGCGCCGTTGGGCTTGAGTCAGCCCACTGTGAGTCATCATCTGAAGGTGCTGACCCAGGCCGGGCTGGTGAGCCGGGAGCAGCGCGGCCAGTGGGCGTGGTTCTCCGTGGAGGAGGCTCGCATGGCCGACCTGGCGGGGCTGTTCGCCTAAGGCTTCTGCAGCAACTCGCCGATCTCGCGGGTGCTCGGCACCCGGCCGTATACGAGCACGCGGTCGTCCACGACCAGACCCGGGGTCTTCATGATCCCGTAACTGGCGATGTCGGCCGGGTCGGTGACTTTTTCGATAGTGGCTTCGAGTCCGAGGTTTCCCACCGCCTCGGTCGTGCGCTCTTCCAGCCGGTGGCAGTTCGCGCATCCGGGTCCGAGAATCTTGATCTCCATGGTGATTCCTTTCAGGCGAGGACAAGGTTGAAGGTGTAGCCGACCGCCACGATCCCGGTCGCCACGACGGCGATGAAGGCGGCGATCAATTGGGGCTTGAGGATGCGCCGCAGCAGAATCATCTCCGGCAGTGAAAGGGCGACGACGCTCATCATGAAGGCCAGTAGTGTGCCCATCGGAAGCCCTGCGCCGTAGAGCGACTGGACCAGCGGCATCACCCCGGCCGCGTTGGAGTACAGCGGGACTCCGATACCCACTGCGACGATGACGCCAAGTGGGTTGTCCGCGTTCGCGTAGGTGGTGAAGAAGTCCGTCGGAACCCAACCGTGGATCACAGCTCCGAGGCCGATGCCGACCATCAGGTAGGGCCAGATCTTGCGCAGGATCGTGACGACCTCTTCGCGACCCATGGTGATGCGGTCGTCCCAGGTCAAGCCGGCGGTGCTGTCCACGATCTCGCCGCGCAGTCGCGTCTCGAACACGAACGGCTCCACCCAGCGTTCGGCGTGCATGCGCCCCAGGATCCAGCCAGCGACGATTGCGATGGTGAGCCCCGCTGCCACGTACAACAACGTCGGACCGATTCCGAACATCCCGAGCAGCAGGCCGATCGCGATCTCGTTGACCAATGGGCTCGCGATGAGGAAGCTCATGGTCACGCCGATGGGCACGCCCGCCGATACGAAACCGATGAACGCGGGTACGGCACTGCAGGAGCAGAACGGCGTGATCACGCCAAGTCCGGCCGCCATCACGTTGCCGACCCCTTCGCGGCGACCGCCGAGAAGAGCCCTGGTCCGCTCGATCGACATGAAGGACCGCAGAACAGTGACCGCGAATATGATGCCGACGAGCAGCAGAGAGATCTTCACGAGGTCGTAGCCGAAGAAGTGCAGACTCGCGCCCAGGGCACTCTCGGGGTCGAGGCCGAAGACGTCGTAGATCAGCCAGTCCCAGAACGGCTGGTTCAACCGGTACAGGGCGATCCAAGCGATGGCGGCTGCTGTCAGGGTGCCCCAGCGACGCAGCCCGGATCCTGCGGGCGCAATCTGGATGCTCATGTCAGCCACCCCCCGGCAGCGCCTCCCGGATCCGTTGCATCGCATCCGGGGCGATTGAGTAGTCGATCCAGCGGCCACGGCGAGCGGTCGTTACCAGGCCGTTCTCGCGCAGGACCTTCAGGTGGTAACTCAACAGGTTGGCCGCGATCGGGAAGTGCTCCTGGAGTTCGCACACGCACGCAGGTCCGGCGTTGAGGCGGGCCAGAACCGTCCAGCGGACCGGGTCGGCCACGGCTTGGAGGAGGCCGACCGGGGCAGAAGCATCGGGCCATGTCGAGGACGTGGCTTCAATGACAATTGATTCAACCACAGTTGAAGTATATGCCCGATCCGGTGAGTGATGCGGTTTTCCGGCAACTGGTTTGCCTGAACCCAGCCTTGCTTGGGCTGGCAGAATCATCGGCTACAGTTACCTCAATGAATCTTGAGCGACTTTCTGATCGGGCGGCGGTGCATGCTGCCCTTGGCGAGCCGATCCGTCTGGCCGTGGCGGAAGCGCTGACCGAGTCCGACCGCACCCCGGCCTCGCTGGCAGCCCAGCTCGCGATCGGGTCGAACCTGCTGGCCCATCACCTCAACATTCTGGACGCGGCCGGGGTCCTTGTGCGCCTGCCATCAGAGGCCGACCGGCGTCGGGTGTACCTGCAGCTCACCGAAGTCGGTCGTGAGGCTGTCCGGGGCCATGGCGTCCCAGCGCAAAGAGTGCTGTTCGTCTGTACTCACAACTCGGCGCGGTCCCAGTTCGCCGAGGTCCTCTGGCGGCGGCGCAGTGCCGTGCCGGTGAGTTCCGCGGGAACCCGGCCAGCCGATCGGGTACATCCGAAGGCCGCTCGGGTTGCGGGCCGCAGGGGTTTCCCGATTGTCATGGCCGAGCCTGCTGAGTACAAGGACGCAATGGCGGTGGGAGCTTTGGTGGTCACAGTGTGCGACCAGGCTGACGAGCAACTGCAATCCCGAGCCCACCTGCACTGGTCCGTCCCCGATCCCGCCCGTGCGGATCGGATAGCTGCCTTCAACGCCGCGTTCGATCAGATCGCCGAGCGGGTGGACCGGCTTGCCGAAGTGGTCGCGCCATGATGCGCCGTGTCGCCGCCGAACTCATGGGCACCGGGGTGCTGGTCGCAGTTGTGGTCGGTTCGGGCATCATGGCCACGAGTCTGTCTACCGACATCGGTATCGACCTGCTAATCAACGCATTGGCCACCGTCGCCGCGCTGGGTGTGCTGATCTGGACACTCGGTCCAGTCTCCGGTGCGCACTTCAACCCCGCGGTCACCCTTGTTGCAGCCGTGCGCCGCGAGATGGCCGCGGGCGAGGCCGGACTGTATGTGGGCGCCCAGATCATCGGTGCGCTTCTCGGTGTCGCCCTGGCCAACCTGATGTTCGCTCTGCCGGTGTGGGAGGTGGCGACGAACGATCGGGTTGCCACCGGCACGCTGCTTGGAGAAGTGGTGGCAACGGCCGGTCTGATCGGCCTTATTGGCGCGGTGACCAGGACCGGCAACGGCCACCTCGGACCGATCCTTGTGCCAGCGTGGATCGGTTCCGCGTACTTCTTCACAGCCTCCACCTCGTTCGCCAACCCCGCGGTCACGATCGGCCGAGCGTTCAGCGACACGTTCGCCGGGATCGCGCCATCCTCGGTGGCACCTTTCATTGCCGCGCAACTGGTCGGCGCTGCGGTCGGCGCTGTGCTGACCGAGTTCTTCTACCCGAGGCCCGGGGTCGTTCCCGAGCCACTCGACCTGCCAGAGCCTGTTCACCGTCCGGAAGGAAACTCATGACCGACAAACCCAGCGTGCTCTTCGTCTGCGTGCACAATGCGGGCCGCTCGCAGATGGCTGCCGCCTACCTGAACCACTTGGGCAAGGGCCGGATCGAGGTGCGCTCGGCCGGATCCGCCCCGGGCGACCAGGTCAACCCGGCAGCCGTTGCCGCGATGGCCGAAGAGGGCATCGACATGAGTCAGGAGGTTCCCAAGATCCTTACCAACGACGCCGTCAAAGCCAGCGACGTGGTGATCACCATGGGCTGTGGCGACACCTGCCCGATCTACCCGGGCAAACGCTACGAGGATTGGGTGCTCGAGGATCCGGCGGGCCAGGGAGTGGACGCGGTACGGCCCATTCGCGACGAGATCCGGGCGCGTATTGAGGCATTGATCGACGAGCTGCTGCCAGGAGCATGAGGCGCCTGCTCGTTGTGCACCACACGGTGTCGCCGGCGCTGGAGGCATTGTTGGAGTCGGCCCTGGCCGGCACTCGAGCCGAAGGCATCGACGGGGTCGAAGTGGTCGTGCGCCCAGCCTTGGCAGCCACCGCGGTGGACGTGCTCGCCGCGGATGCTTACCTCTTGGGGACGCCGGCGAACATCGGCTATATGTCCGGTGCGCTCAAGCACTTCTTCGACCAGATCTACTACCCGACGCGAGCGGCCACGAAAGGACGGAGTTTCGGGTTCTATGTGCATGGCAACGAGGGCCTGACCGGGGCTGTGCGATCTGTGCTGGGCGTCGCGGCGGGCCTCGGTTGGCAGCAGGTGCAGCAACCCGTCGAGGTACGCGGCGAACCGACCAGGACCGACCTTGAGGCGTGCTGGGAGCTCGGCGCGGTTCTCGCGGCCGGTTGACGGCGCGCCTCACGCCAGCAGAAGGTGGGCAGATGCAGACACCACGTTTGAGGCTCAACGACGCAAACACATTGCCGGCGATCGGTTTCGGCACCTACCCGTTGCGTGGCGATTCCGGAATCGACGCCGTGAGCAGTGCCTTGGAACTGGGCTACCGGCTCATCGACACTGCAGTCAACTATGAGAACGAGGTGGAGGTCGGCGAGGCCTTGCGCCGCAGTGGCTTGCCCCGCGATCAGGTACAGATCACCAGCAAACTGCCCGGCCGCGATCACGCTTACGACGAGGCGATCGCTTCAGTGCACGGGTCCCTGAAGCGGCTCGGTCTGGAGTACCTCGACCTGCACCTGATCCACTGGCCGAACCCCAGTGTCGGACAGTACGTGCAGGCCTGGCGGGCCCTGGTGGATCTGCGCGAACAGGGCCTAGTGAGGTCCATCGGCGTATCCAACTTCACGCAAGCCCATCTCGAGGACATCATCAACGCGACCGGTGTCACCCCAGCGGTGAACCAGATCGAGATGCACCCACGGTTTCCGCAGGCGCACATGCGCGCAGTGAATGCGCGCCTCGGCATCGTGACCCAGGCATGGAGCCCGATGGGCAAAGCCCGGGCGCCGCTGACTGAGCCCGTTGTTGTCGGGCCTGCACAGCGGCTCGGTGTCACCGCCGGTCAGGTGATCTTGCGCTGGCACGTCCAACTCGGCTCCCTACCGGTTCCCAAGTCCGCGACGCCCAGTCGGCAGCGTGAGAACCTCGACATCTTCGGTTTTGAACTCACAGATGACGAGATGGAAGCCATCTCTGGGCTGGCCGAGGATCAGGGGCGGCTTTTCGGCGGCGATCCGGACAGCCACGAGGAGATGTAGGCGGGCGCTGCGAACCCGTTTTGGTTTCCGGCGCGTAGGTTGCCGGTTCGCTCGGCCAGTGCGAGCTCCACCCGCATCTGCTCAGAAGAGCCGATCTGAGTACCGAATTGGTTGGCGGTCCCTCTTGATCAACCAGTTCCGAGGGTTTGAGCCCGCGGGCCCCAGTCGGACGCGAAGCGGGAAACAGGCGACTAGAGCGTGACCGCGAGGTCGTCCAACGCCTGCTCGATGAGTTCGGCCAGCAGGTGGGGGTCGGGCACGAGCCCGGCGTCGGCGAGAATCCCGATGTTGACCTCACCGTTGTAGCTGAAGATGCAGATCCCCAAGGGTTGGTCACCGGAGGTCGGCACCCAGCCCATGATGCCGGTGACCTCGGCGCCGGCCAGCGCCATCGGTGCCCGGGGCCCGGGCACGTTCGTGATGATTCCCACCGTCTTGTTGGCCACGAAGTTGGTGAGCCTCACGGACACGGCCGGAGGTGTCTCTGCCACGACGCGCTGGACGCCGTAAAGAATCATGGGTTCGGCGCTGTTCTTGATCCGGTTCATGCGGGCGTGCATCTCGCGCAGAAGCTTCTTCGGTTCTCGGATACCAAGCGGCATCGGCAGCATCACGACGGCGAAGTGGTTGCCGAGGTCCTCAGGGATCTCAGCATCGATCGGTTTGAGCGAGATGGGGATCAACCATGAGATCTGGTCCACCGACGACGCGCCTTTGCGGCTGAGGTACTCGGTGACGCCCAGCGAAACTGCGCTGAGCATGACGTCATTGATGGTGACGGTGTTGGCCTTCCCGATGTCACGCACGCGGGTCAGCTGCAGCCCGGAAACCCAGGACACCTGTTTCTCAACGCCCGCGGTGCCGCTCCAAACGGTGTTGACCGACTTGCCGGACAGTGTCAATCGTCCGACCGAGCGCCAGCTGTTGACCAGCATGTTGTCCTCGGACGAGACCTTGGACGCGGCGTCAACGATCCTGCTCGGCTGGCGCAGATGGACCCAGCCCTGCGACAGCGACGGTCGACGTCCGGTCACCCAACCCGGCGCGCTGACGATGGCCGAGCCGATGCCGCTGACGACATCCGTGGCTGAATCGACGACCGTGCGAGCGGCGTTCTTGGCGACATCGGCGGGGCCCGTGCGTTTGCCGGAGCGTCCGACCGCAGCCGGTACCGCATCCTCGGAAAGCGGGTCCAGAAGGCTGAGCAACACCTGCACCAGCCGAACCCCGTCGGCGATTCCGTGGTGGAACCTTGCGAGCACCATGGCCTTGTCAGACGAGTCAATGCCCTCGATGAAGTCCATTTCCCACAGAGGCATCGAGGAGTCGAAGGGCTCACTGGCCCGAGTCGAAATGTACTCCTGAGCCTGTTGATCCGTGCCCGGCTCGGGAAGGGTGATCTTGCGGATGTGACGCTTCAACGAGAAGTCCGGATCGTCCTGCCACACCCATTCGCCGTCAACCTTGGCCGCGCGCCGGCTGAACACCGGGAAGCGCTCGATGAGCCGCTCCTGCAGGACCTGTTCCACGTCGTCCCAGTCGGGGGTGTGGGCAAGCTGCAGCACGCCATTGACGTACATCAAGGCGTTGGGCCGGTCCATGAGCAGCCACGTGAGATCGCCGGACGCTACCGGGACATTCATCGTCTTGTTCTCCCTCGGTTCAACCCGTGGTGAGCGGGCGTTCTTTGCGATCGTCAGCGACCGCGGCAAGGGCTGCCGGGCACCTGCATCGTGCTCCCGGCGGCCTGTCCAGCACTAGCGCAGTATGAACCACATCAGCGTCTGATTCGAGTTCGACGGGTCGGGTGGGGATGGTCGTGTTCACTGCGAGGTAGCCATCCGTTGTACGACGCTGATGAGGGTGGCAAGCCGGCGGTCAAGAGCATCCTGGTCCCCGTCGAGCTGGTACTCGACGGCCACGCCGATCACCCCATCCAGCAGCATGCCGGACAGCCCGTCAGCTTCCGGGATCGGGCCGAGGTACTGAACCAGAGCCTCCAGGATCAAAGCCTGCGCATGCTCGCGCGCGCGCAGCAAGGCCACCCTGGATTCCGGTGACCACATGGCGACCCAGACGAAGACAGCGAAGGGCCGCTCATCGGAGGTGATCATCAACTTCCAGCCGGACACCGTCTGGGCCATGGTCTGGTCCAGGCTTCCGCTTCGATCGACGATCGCATCCAGCTGGGCTATCCAGCGGGCCGTGAGCGAGTCGATGGCCGCCTCGATGAGCCCGTCCTTGTTGCCGTAGTGGTAGTAGACGGTGGGCGCCTTGACGCCGGCCCGGGTGCACACCTGCTGGATCGTCAAGGCGTTCGGGTCCAGCGCCTGAAGCCCGTCGATCACCGCCTCGAGGATGCGCTCGGAGGCGGGGGCTTGAGTCGGTGTCGAGGATCCGGTCACACGTCCATCCTCCTGCAGGACGCCCGTCAACGGCCCGCAATCAGGTCCGAAGCCTTCTCAGCCACCATGTACGTGGCGGCGTTCGTGTTGCCCCGCGGGATGGTGGGGAAGACCGAAGCGTCAACCACGCGAAGGCCCGTAACGCCATACACGCGCAGTTCTGGACTGACGACCGAATCGCCCTCAACACCCATCCGGGCAGTGCTGGTGGGGTGGTAGATCAGTTCGGTCTCCGAGCGCAGAGCATGCTCGATGCTGGCCCGGTCCGAAGCCTGCGGGCCGGGATGGATCTCGACGCCCCGCACAGCAGTCAGAGACGACTGAGCCGCGATCTCGCGCGCCAACTCAACACCGGCGACCATTGCGTCGAGGTCGGCCTTCTCAGTCAAGTGGTTCCCGACGATGCTCGGGTGCTCTTCGGGGTTCGCGCTGCGCAGGCGCATCCTGCCTCGGCTTTGCGGCGCCACCAGCGTCGGAGCGATCGCGAACGCGGGGTTCGGGTGGGTGTCGAAACCGTGGTTGTGGAAGTACGCAGCTCCAAAATGCAGCTGCAGATCAGGGGCGGGCAGTTGCGAGTTCGTCTTCAGGAACGCGGTGCCTTCCGCGACGGTCGAAGTCAGCAGACCCTTGCCCATGACCGCGTAATTCAGCAGTTGCTTGACACTCTCCGCCTCCGCCAGCGTGCCCTTCGCGGAGGTCTCCCAGTTGAGCACGAAGAACGGATGGTCCTGGTAGTGGTCGCCGACGTGCGGGTTGTCCACCACGACGTCGATCCCTAGTTGTTGGAGGTCGGCAGCCGATCCGATGCCCGACAGCATGAGCAGTTGCGGCGTGCCAATTGCGCCAGCGCTCAGGATGACCTCCCGGCGCGCGCGGACGAGTTCAGGTCCTTTGGGCCCGACGACCCAGACGCCGACCGCGCGGCCGTCGACGATCTCGACCTTAAGCACCTGGTGGTTCGGGTGGATCGACAGGTTGTTCCGGGACAGCGCAGGGCGCAACCAGGCTTCGGCTGCCGACCAGCGGTTGCCGCCCTTCTGGTTGACCTGCAGGTAGCTAACGCCCTCCTGGCTGGCCCCGTTGTAGTCGGGGTTGAACCGCAGGCCTGCCTGCTGTGCCGCCTGCACCATGAGTTCGGTGATGCCGGTGCGGCTGCGGTGGTCGTTGACGAACAGGGGCCCATCCGCACCGCGGTACTCGTTACCACCGCGGGCGAACGACTCCATCCGCTTGAAGTAGGGGAGCACCTCGTCGTAGGACCAACCCGTCGCGCCGGCCTTGGCCCATCCGTCGAAGTCCTCTGCGTTGCCACGCACGAAGAGCATCGCGTTCATCGAGGACGATCCGCCGATCATCTTGCCGCGCGGCATGAAGATCTCGCGGCCGTTGAGGCCCGGCTCGGGGTCGGAGTAGTACTTCCAGTCGCGATCGGTCAGGAAGAGTTTGGGGAACGCGGCCGGGATACGCACGCCCAGCGACCGGTTGGACCCACCTGCTTCCACGAGGCCCACGGTGACGTCGGGCTGCTCCGATAGGCGCCCGGCCAGCACACAACCGGCCGACCCTGCCCCGACGATGACGTAGTCGTACTCCTTCACAGAACTCTCCTTTATGTATCGTTCGCTATACGACGGTAACAGGCGGTTGCTGCCGGTGGCAAGGGGCGTCGCCGGGCGGGTGCTGGGGATGGGGCTGGGGGGAAGCTTTGTGGAAATCGGGCGGTTTGGTTGCCCGGAAACCGCAAAGGTTGATCGGGGGCCCTAACGCGTCGGGGAGCTGTGTGGAAATCTGGCGGTTTCGTTGCCTGAGAACCCCAACGGTCGCGCGTCGGCAGTCACGACCGGGACACCCAAACACCCCCACCAACCGGCGCGATAGTTTCGGCTTATGAGCAAGACGAACCCCGGCAACTTCTTCGAGGACTTCACCATCGGCCAGGTCATCGATCACGCCACCCCGCGCACGGTGACCGAAGGCGATCGGGCGGTCTACGGCTCGCTGTACCCGACCCGCTTCTCGATTCCGTCGTCGGCGGCGTTCGCTGCCTCGGTGGGACTCGAACCGCACCCCGTCGAAGAGCTCATCGGTTTCCACATCGCTTTCGGCAAGACCGTTCCGGACATCTCGCTGAACGCGGTCGCCAACCTCGGATACGCCGAGGGTCGCTTCCACCGCGCCGTCGTGCCCGGCGACACCCTGCGCACGCGCTCCACAGTGATCGGGCTCAAACAGAACTCCAACGGCAAGAGCGGTGTCGTCTACGTGCGGTCGGTCGCGACCAACCAGCGCGACGAGGTCGCGATCGAGTGGGCGCGTTGGGTGATGGTTCACAAGCGCGACGTCGATGCACCGGCGCCGGAGACGGTGCTGCCCGACCTGGCCAAGGTCGTGGACCCGGCACACCTGGTCGTCCCGGCTGGTCTGGACTTCTCCAACTACGACACGGTGGCCGCCGGTGAGCCGCACCGCTTCGACGACTACGCGGTGGGCGAGAAGATCGACCACGTCGATGGGGTGACCCTCACGGATCCTGAGCACATGTTGGCCACGCGCCTTTGGCAGAACACCGCCAAGGTGCACTTCAACACCGAAGCCCGCCCCGACGGCCGACGGTTGATCTACGGCGGGCACATCATCTCCATGGCGCGCGCTCTGTCGTTCAACGGACTGGCGAATGCCCAGCTGATTGCGGCGATCAACGCCGGCGCACACGCGTCTCCGGCCTTCGCGGACGACACGGTGTACGCGTGGTCGGAGGTCTTGGACAAGGCCGAAACCGCTGCTCCCGGGGTCGGTGCGCTGCGCTTGCGACTGGTGGGCACGAAGGGTCGGGACGAGTCGATGACCCTGCGCGGGGAGGATGGGAAGTACGCCCCCGGTGTTCTGCTCGACCTCGATGTCTGGGCTTTGATCCCTCGCTGAGGCCGTGGGCGTTCAGTGCCAGCAGAGGCAGAAAGGGTGCCCCGCTGGGTCGGCGTAGACGCGGAACTGCTCATCGTCCACGGCCTTGAGCAGCCGCGCACCCAGTGCCAGCACCGCTTGTTCCGAAGCCTCGATGTCCTCGACCCAGAGGTCCACGTGTATCTGCTGGGGGTTGCCGTCGGGCCACTCGGGCGGGGTGTGGCCGGGGGCGAGTTGCACGGCAAGGCGGCGCCCCGTCGCCGTGCGGATGCTGTGCCAGTCGTCCACCTTCTCGACGCTCCCCTCGGTCAGCGCAGCCCAGAAGGCACTCTCGGTCTCGATGTCGGCTGCGTCGAACACGGTGACGATGTCGATGATCTGCACGGTGGCACGCTACCGCGTTGCGGCTTTGGCCGGCCGGACGCGTTCGTTAGAGGTTGTGCTGTTGGTTAGCGTTTCAACGCGTGTTTTCGCTAACCAACAGCACAACCTCTAACCAGGGCGCACGATGCGTGGTTGGGCAGCGCCACCGGCAAGTTGGGACGGTCGGCTCCCGTAGACTCAAGGGGCATCACCGCCCCTATAGCTCAATTGGCAGAGCTGCGGACTTTTAATCCGTAGGTTGTAGGTTCGAGTCCTACTGGGGGCACCGAACTGGACAGTTAGTTCGGTGAGTCTGCTTCCCGCGACCCGGCAGTTGGGCCCCTTGATCGGTTTGGGTGCCACTCAGCACACTAAGACCACTGCGCCCGGGCTAGGTTTTGGTCTTCGCCACCGCGTCTTGGAGGACTCCGTGAACTTTCCTGCTCTTCTGGTCGGGTTCACCGCCGCGTCGCTTCTGGGGACGGCTGTGGTGGCCACCCCCGCAGTGGCCGTCCCTCGCCCCGCCGCTTCCCTGGCTGCATCACCTGCCGCTGACTCAGGTCCGAACATGGTCAGCGACCCGGTCAGTGCCGCGATCAGTCCGGCATTGCGGGACCTGCCCGTTTCCTCGGCGCCACCCGTCGCTGGCGAGGTGCCTGAGGGTCAGCCCGACCCGGGTACCGTTCGGGGTGGGGACCGTCCTGAGGCGGCCAATGACAGTGGGCCGGCGCAGCGTGAGATCGTCGGAGAGGCACCCGCGGACCTGGTCCCCGTCAACTCGTTCGCGGGCGGTACCGCCGATAGTTACGCGGGCCAGCAGTCGCCGTTCTTCCCGCCTGACACCGTGGGGGACGTGGGGCCGAATCACTACGTGCAGATGGTCAACATCACCTACCAGATCTGGGACAAGCAGGGCACTTCATTGGCCGGGCCGACCAACATCAACGCCCTGTGGTCGGGCTTCCCGGCGGGAACCCCCTGTCGGGAGACCAATGACGGCGATCCGATCGTGCTCTACGATCAGGGCGCCGATCGGTGGATGCTCGCCCAGTTCTCTGTTCGCGGAAGCCGCTACCAGATGTGCATCGCCTACTCGACGACTCCCGATCCAACGGGCACCTATTTCACCTATGCATTCGACATGCCCGAATTCCCCGACTATGAGAAGTTCGGCATCTGGCCCGACGGTCTCTACATGTCGACCTACGAGGGCTCGACCCTTGGTGCTTTTGTGTTCGACCGGACGGCCATGCTCACCGGTTCGCCAGCCAATTTCCAGCGCTTCACCATCTCCTCTGGTGGAGGCCCACGCCAGCAGCGGATTCTGCCCGCCGACTGGGACGGCACCACCACCCCGCCGGCGGGTGCGCCCAACCCCTTCCTGATGTCGGTCGATGCACAGGTCCAGGGCGGGGCCCAGGACCGACTCGTGTTGTACAACTTCCATGTCGACTGGACGACCCCTCCCAACTCGACGTTCACCCTCGACCAGACCTTGCCCACCGACCCGTTCAGCGTCGATATCGGTTCGAACTGTATGGGCAATTTCGGTGCCACCTTCCGAGCGTGCGTCCCGCAGCCCGGTACGGCGGTGAAGGTTGACGACCTGTCGAACCGGCTCATGTGGCGTCTGCAGTACCGCAACTTCGGCGACCACCAGGCGCTCGTCACCAACCAGACCGTCAATTCAGGGAACAACACCGCAGCACTGCGCTGGTACGAACTGCGCTCTACCGGGACGAGTTGGAACATCCACCAGCAGAACACCTTCGCCCCCGCCGGCAACGACTACCGCTGGATGGGCAGCGCCGCGTTGGACGGCAAGGGCAACATGGCCTTGGGTTACAGCATCAGCAACGCCACGGACTTGTTCCCCTCGATCAACTACACGGGACAGCGGGTCGGATCCCCGGCGAACCAACTCTCCGAGCCAGAGACCCGGATGTTCACCGGCGTGGCATCGCAGACCAACGAGTTCTTCCGATGGGGAGACTACAGCGCCATGTCGGTGGATCCCGTGAACGAGTGCACCTTCTGGTACACCCAGATGCACATCGGAACCGGGGGCACGAGGCAGACCCGCATCGGCACTGCGCAGTTCACCTCCTGCGTCCAGCCAACTGGTGAGTTGAGGTTGAAGAAGGTGGTGACTGGTGACAATGGTGCGAAGGGTCCGGTTGACTGGAACCTGACGGCCACGGCCGCGGCGCCGTTGGAGGGTAAGAACTTCACGGTGGCGGGTGACAACGACGGGTTCGCCCCGGTCTTT
Source organism: uncultured Actinomycetota bacterium (assembly GCA_963818505.1). GTDB lineage: Bacteria > Actinomycetota > Actinomycetes > S36-B12 > UBA10799 > JADKAV01. Next base: position 249,099 of record CAWFSJ010000005.1, on the reverse strand, counting down.
GCGGGCACCTCGTACGCGTTGACCGAGTCGGGTCCGGGTAATTACACGGGCACTTGGGTGTGCACTGGGACCGGGGTGACGCAGACCGGTGACAGCGTGACGGTGCCGAAGGACGGTCAGGGCACGTGCACCTTGACGAATCAGCGGAACACGGCCCAGTTGAGCCTGGAGAAGAAGGTCAGCGGCGGGGACAAGTCCCCGGGCGACTGGACGCTGAAGGCGCAGACGACTGAGCCTGCTCCGTTGACGGACAAGGACATCAGCAGGGCAGGTGACATCACCACGCCGGCCGGGGTCTATTCCGGCATCGACTACGTGCTGTCCGAGGTTGGTGGGGCGGGAACTGGCAACTACACCCCGGGTTCTTGGTCGTGTCTGACCGTGCCTGGTGGGGTGGAGGTGCCGGTGGCTGCGGGCAACAAGATCAACCTGACGAGTGGCGCGAGTGTGGCGTGTGAGATCACGAACACGCGCGACACTGGTGAGTTGAGGTTGAAGAAGGTGGTGACTGGTGACAATGGTGCGAAGGGTCCGGTTGACTGGAACCTGACGGCCACGGCCGCGGCGCCGTTGGAGGGTAAGAACTTCACGGTGGCGGGTGACAACGACGGGTTCGCCCCGGTCTTTGCGGGCACCTCGTACGCGTTGACCGAGTCGGGTCCGGGTAATTACACGGGCACTTGGGTGTGCACTGGGACCGGGGTGACGCAGACCGGTGACAGCGTGACGGTGCCGAAGGACGGTCAGGGCACGTGCACCTTGACGAATCAGCGGAACACGGCCCAGTTGAGCCTGGAGAAGAAGGTCAGCGGCGGGGACAAGTCCCCGGGCGACTGGACGCTGAAGGCGCAGACGACTGAGGCTGCTCCGTTGACGGACAAGGACATCAGCAGGGCAGGTGACATCACCACGCCGGCCGGGGTCTATTCCGGCATCGACTACGTGCTGTCCGAGGTTGGTGGGGCGGGAACTGGCAACTACACCCCGGGTTCTTGGTCGTGTCTGACCGTGCCTGGTGGGGTGGAGGTGCCGGTGGCTGCGGGCAACAAGATCAACCTGACGAGTGGCGCGAGTGTGGCGTGTGAGATCACGAACACGCGCGACACTGGTGAGTTGAGGTTGAAGAAGGTGGTGACTGGTGACAATGGTGCGAAGGGTCCGGTTGACTGGAACCTGACGGCCACGGCCGCGGCGCCGTTGGAGGGTAAGAACTTCACGGTGGCGGGTGACAACGACGGGTTCGCCCCGGTCTTTGCGGGCACCTCGTACGCGTTGACCGAGTCGGGTCCGGGTAATTACACGGGCACTTGGGATGTGTGTCCCGGACAATCAGCTAGCGGACGCTGGTCAGACCAAGGTGGTCAACGGTGGAAACACTGTCACCGTGCCCAAGGACGCCAGAGTCACCTGCACGATCACCAACGACCGCGACACCGCGAGGTTGAAACTGGTCAAGAAGGTCGAGGGAGGTTCGGCGAAGGCCGACGGCTGGACGCTGACTGCGAAGTCGGCGGCGCCGCTCGATGACAAAGACATCTCGACTCCTGGCGGATCGGGGAAGTCTGAGGTCGTCTACGCGGGAGCCGAATACACGCTTGCCGAGTCTGGTCCTGGCGGCTACACCGCCGGCGATTGGGTTTGCCTGCCGGATGTGGATGACGTGCAGTCCCGCGCGGCCGATGCACAGATCAACGACGGTGACAAGATCAAGTTGAAGAAGGGTCAGCAGGTCACGTGCACCATCGTGAACACCCGGGACCTGGGGTCGTTGACGATCGCCAAGGAATTCAACCCGCAGGCTTCCGGCTACACCGGAACGTTCGACATCAACTACACCTGTGTGGATGGTGCCGATCCGGTCAAGCAGGGCACGGTCAGCCTGGCCGCGGGCACGTCGCAGACCATTGCCGGTGTGCCAACCGGCAGCGTTTGTACCGTGACCGAGCCGAAGCTGCCGGCCAACCCGACGGGCTGGGCCTTCAACCCGCCGACGTTCTCCCCGGCCACCGGGCAGGTGACTGTGTCCGGAAAGGACCAGTCGGTAGCTGTCACGGTGATCAACAGCATCTCCGCGACGAGCCCCTCGGGAAACAAGCGGACCTGCCCGATCGATGTGACGCTGCACAAGCCGCAACCCACGAAGGCCGGGAACCAGATCCTGACCGACAAGATCAAGACGAAGAAGTCCTCGTGCGTCCTGCTCAAGCCGGTTGTGCTCTGTCGCTCGCTGGGCACCACCACCGCCGGTGAGAAGGCCTTCTGTGAAACCAGGGCAACCAAGAAGGGCCGGATCACGGTCAAGACGAAGGGCAATGAGGCAGTACGCATCACTGTCATCGTCAGGGTCAAGCCCAAGCCCGGGTTCTCCGACCGGTGGAAGCCCAATAGCTGGCGCAAGACCTGGAAGTTGACCTAGCAGGTAGGGCAGGCATTGGGGGCCGCATCCTGTGAGGGGTGCGGCCCCCAATGATGCCCTGGCCGTGGCGCAGCATGGGCGAATGTCGGCGGCTTACGGCTGGCCGAGTGGTCGTGTGAGATCGGCGAGGTCGCCGAGGACCCAAGCCTGGGCAAGTTGGCCGTTGCTGGCCAGGAAGAAGGCGGCTCCCGCATGACTGAATCGGCGTCCGGTCGGCGGGTAGCCCAGACGGTCGCCTCTATGTGGGATCGCGGTGAGTCCGTCCCACCGAGCTCGCTCGCGCAGCACGGTACGTTCGGTGGAGCGTGGAGGGTCCCTTTGACCGCCCGTTCTGGCTGATCGTTCACTGTCGACATCAAGGCGCCCCACGGTTGACCCTGAAAGGCCTTGTCTTCAGTCGTCAAGAGGTCTAGCGTTGCCACCACTCTTCGTTGATCAAGAAATCGAGGTCCGGAATGCGACACAAGGCTGTGGTACTGCTGGCAGGCAGCGCGTTGCTCCTGGGCACAGGCGCGCCGGCATTGGGCGCATCCGATCAGGCGAACATGAACACGTCGAAGAAGTTGCGCGCGGCGGTGAGTGCTGCCGGGATCACCGAGCACCTCACCGAACTGCAGGCGATCGCGGATGCCAATGGCGGCACCCGGGTCTCGGGCACGCCGGGGTACAACGAATCCGCCGACTACGCAGCATCGGTGTTCCGCGACGCCGGCCTTGATGTGACGGTGCAGGACTTCACGTTCCAGACATTCATCACCTTGAGTCCTACCGTGCTCGAGCAGGTGTCGCCGGCGCCCCCAGGGCCCATCAGCACGAACATCCTGTCCTACTCCGGAAGCGGCGACGTGACCGCGCCGGTCAGCCAGCCGAACGCCTTTGAGGGTTGCAACGCGGGCGACTTCGCCGGCTTCCCGGTTGGCCATATCGCACTGGTTTCAAGGGGTACTTGTACCTTCGCCACCAAGGCGGAAAATGCCTTGGCTGCTGGTGCCTCAGGGGTTGTGATCTACAACAACAGGCCCGGTGAGATCAACGGGACTCTCGGCAACAACTTCTCCCTGAACATCTCGGTCACCTCGGTGACCCAGGCCGTGGGTCAGCAGTTGGCAGCGACACCGGGACTCGTGCTGCGCTTGAAGACGGACACGTTCCGCGGTCTGGCGAGCACCAGCAACGTGATCGCTGAGACCAAGGGCGGCAACCCCAACAACGTGGTGATGGCAGGCGCCCACCTGGATTCCGTCAATGCCGGCCCCGGCATCAACGACAACGGATCGGGCGCTGCGGCACTCATGGAGATCGCCCAGCAGATGACCAAGGTCAAACCGTTCAACAAGGTGAGGTTCGCGCTCTGGGGCGCCGAGGAGTCCGGCCTGATCGGATCGACCTACTACGTCGACAACCTCCCGGCGCAGGACCTCGCCAAGATCGCCCTTTACCTGAACTTCGACATGATCGCATCGCCGAACTTCGGCCGGTTCGTGTATGACGGTAACGACTCTGATGGGGTGGGAGCCGGACCCGGCCCGGCCGGTTCAGCGGCGATCGAGACGGTGTTCACCGACTACTTCGCCTCGCAAGGGCTCGCCACCCTGGGCACGGACTTCGACGGTCGCAGCGACTACCGCGCCTTCATCGACAGCGGCATTCCGGCAGGCGGGCTGTTCACCGGCGCGGAGGACTTGAAGACCGCACAGGAGGCTGCTCTGTTCGGCGGGACGGCAGGCGTTGCCTTCGACGCGTGCTACCACCAGGCCTGCGACACCCTGAACAACATCAGTGCCCAGGCACTGGAGGAGATGGGCGATGGCGTGGCGCACACGATTCTCACGTTCGCCTTCGACACACGCAGCGTGAACGGGGCTGGGAAGGGTCGGCCTGTGAGCCCACCCGGACAGCAGATCCGCGGCACCGTAGGCAACTCCGTCTCCCAGTCCGCCGGGTGGAAAGACCTGGAGAAGCTCGACCGAGCCTAGACGGCCCGCCTGATTCGGACCGCGTTAGAGGTTGTGCTGTTGGTTAGCGAATCCACGCGTTGAAACGCTAACCAACAGCACAACCTCTAACCTAGCGGTCACCAGCCCTTGAACTCGGCGGGCGATTCAACGCCGAACGCCCGTAGAGCCTGGCCGGGGTTGAGCTCAGGACCAGGCCTACTGCCTCTCGCCCAGCCCGGCTACGAACGTGCCCAGCCGTTCCAGCCCCTCGAGAAGATCGGCGCGGGAAGCCGTGTAAGACAGGCGCACGTGCGTCTCGCCGCTTTGCGTGCCGAAGTCGCGGCCTGGGGTCAGGCCGACATGGACCTCGCGCAGTACCCGCTCGCAGAACTCCCACGAGCCCAGGCCCGTGCCGGACACGTCGAAGTAGACGTAGAACGCGCCGTCGGGTTTGACCGCTACTGGCAGGCCGATGTCGGCCAGCCCGTCGAGGACGAGGGCGCGCCGATCCAGCAGTTCGAGCCGGCGCTGCTCGCAAACGGCCAGGGACTCCGGGGTGAAACAAGCAAGGGCCGCTAATTGGGCCGGCGTTGAGGCGCAAAGGAAGTAGTTCATCGCCAGGCGCTCGATCACTGGTACGAGTGGCTGCGGAAGAACTGCCCAACCCAGTCGCCAACCGGTCATGCCGAAGTACTTGGAGAAGCTGTTGATGACGATGGCATCCGGGTCGGCAGACAGGACGGTGGCTGGAGGTTGGTCAGCTACTGGATCCGACAGATTGAGGTAGATCTCATCAACGATCCGCCAAGCACCGCGGGTGCGCGCCAGCCGACAGATGGCCGCGAGTTCCTTGAAGGGTATAGATGTGCCGGTGGGGTTCGAAGGGGTGGCCATCATCACCGCGTTGATGTCGTCGTGCCACGCCCGTTCCACGGAGGTGGCGTCGAGCTGGAACCGGGTTGCCGCTGTCGTCGGGATGGTGACCACCTGCCCGCCGAAGGTCTGGACGAGCTCGCGGTTGCAGGGGTACGAAGGGTCGGCCATCAGCACCCGGTCGCCGGGGTCAATTGTCGCGGCACAGGCCAGAAGTAGAGCCGAGGATGCGCCGGAGGTCACCGCGATGCGTGAGGGGTCGACCTCGACACCGTGGCGGTCGCGGTAGAAGCCGGCGATGGCCTTGCGCAACACCGGCAAGCCCAGCGCCTCGGTGTAGTGCAGGGGCCGGCCATCCATGGCGTCCCGCATCGCCTCCCGCACAGCCGGGGGTGCGCCGAAATCGGGCTCGCCGAGGCTGAGCTTGATCACTCTGTGGCCGCTCGCCTCGAGGTCTGCCGCCTGCTTGCCGAAGGCCATCGCGTGGAAGGGTTCAACGGTCTGGGCGCGGCGAGACGGTCTCAACGGGATCTCCAATCCGGTCCGCGTTAGAGGTTGTGCTGTTGGTTAGCGAATCCACGCGTTGGAACGCTAACCAACAGCACAACCTCTAACCAAGCGGTCACCAGCCCTTGAACGCCTCGGTCAAGACGCGGCCACGGTTGTCGGCCGGCGGTTCAAGGCCGAGCACCCGAAGGGCCGTGGGCGCGACGTCGACGTTCTCGGCCTGCCCGGGGTTGAGTTCGGTGTCGTCGAAGCGGGCACCGGCAACGCCAGCCACGGTCCCGGTCTTGGCCAACCCCTTCCAGCCGCCAGTGATCGCAAAGAAGTTGTCGGTCGTGTACGGCCCGCCGTGACCGCCGGCCTGGGGATTGATCGGGTCGCTGAACGCACCCCCAACCCCGTGCGTGACGACTAGATCGCCGGTCCGCTCGCCGGCCAGGTGCCATCCGGGGTGAACGCCGTCGAGGGTGTTCGCGGCATCGCCATCGGCCGGGTTGGGCTCGCGGTAGAGGGCCTCGTCGATCCCACTGGCAGCCAACGCGGCCGCCCGCATCCGCTGCAGAAGGTCGAAGCGGTCCGGGGAGGTGCGGTCGGCCAGGTAGACCATGTCCGTGCCACCGTTCTGCACGATTATGAACGACGTCGCGGGGATGCCTGCCGCGATCAGCACATCGCGCAGCGTGACTTTCTCCGGGGTGGTGTCCATGGAGTGGTCGCTGACCAGGAACATGACGGTGCGCGACCACAGGCCGAGCTTCTTCTGCTGCTTCACGAATCGGGCAAGCTGCTTGTCAGCCGCGGACGCGGCCTTGCGGTACTTGGAGCCGGCGCCGTAAGCATGGCCGGTGGTGTCGATCGTCGGGAGGTTGACGAAGGTCAAGTTCGGCTTCTTGCGCTGGCCGTTCTCGGTCTTGACTCCCTTGCGGACGCTGGTCAGCACGGCGTCCATCGTGTGCTTGTCGTCGGCGTAACCTGAGCTGTTGGTCGGGGCCTTGCCGCAGTAGTCGGTCTTGGTGACGGTCGAACAAGGCGTCCACAGGTAGTCGGCGGCGTACTTCTTGTTGGAGCGTTTGGCAGCGAACAAAGTCGCGAGTTTCGGCTTGCCGAAGATGCCGGCGGAGGTGACCTTCTTGCGCGTCGCCTTCGTCGTGGTGCTCTCGAAGAAGGTCTGTGCGCGCACGCAACCAGGCGCAAGTCCGATGCCGACCGGACCGTTGCTGGCAGCGTCCAACGGGCAGCCGTCGACCGACTTTGCGCCATTGCCGTACAGCGCGAAGTCGTTGCCGGGGATCCCGGAGGTGTCCGCGTAGGCGCCAGTGATCATCGCTGTGTGGTTGGGGTTCGTCTCGGCGACCATGATGGCTCGGGACTGCTGGTAGTACGTCCCGCGCTTGTCGACCAGGCCTTCGGCGATCGGCAGTCTGCCTTGGTCGTACAGGTCACCGTCGAGCCCATCGAGCACGAAGATGTACACGAGTGGCTTGTCCTTGGGCGCGGCTTGGGCAGGCGGGGCCACGATGCCGAGGGCGACGAGCGCGCCGGTGATGGGCAGCAGAATCTTGGTCTTCATCCGTTGCAGGGTAACAACCCGCATCGCGTCGGACCCTGTGTTCAGCGCTTCCCGGTCTTCGACCGCGGGACGGCCGTGAGCCACCCCTTGATCTGGAAGCCTCCGTAGATGGCGCTGCCGAACCACAGCACCAGCGCGAACAGTCCCAGCGCAGATCCCTCCCACCCGAGTTCGATCGTCGTAATGAGAGCCACTGTCAGCAAACCCCAGATCAGGGCACCCAAGATCCAGCGCTGCTGCCGGTACATGAATGCGGCGACGGCGGGCATGAGCCAACTCGCAAGGCCTATTGAGGTCAGCGGGATGCCGATCCAGAGCACCGCCGCGAGAAGGATTCGCCAAAGGGGCAGGGGTTGGGGTCCGGCGTGCCAGGCCCAGGCTGACCTTGAAACGCCATCGGCGTCGCAGACCAGCATCGGCCCGTTGTTCGCGATGGACAGTGAGTGTTCGAGCAGTCCGTACTCGCAGAACAGGCAGGGGTGCAGGCGGAAGTCTTGAAGCACCGTGCTGATCCACTCCGCGCTGTTGGGGGGCAGTGTTGGTTGGGTCGCCGAGGAGGCGTAGGAGAAACCAGCGCCGTAGACCGCGGCCTGTTCGTCGGCGGAGAGTGCCCCCATCTGGTAGACGACCTGGGTCACCAGCCAGTCGCCCGCGTCGCCGGAACCTGTTGTCACGCGGCCAGATTACGCGCCCTGGGCATGCGCTCGGCCAGGCTTGCGCAATTAGGCCTAGCCGGTCTTGGACGCGAAGGCCCGTAGCGCCAGGAAGCCGGAAGCCACTGAAACGGAGGTCGCCATAACGGCGAAACCGGGCCCCCGCAGTTCCGGGCGCAGGGCGAGTGCGGACCCCGCCACGAGATCGGTCAGTTCGACAGCCGCGTTCTGTCCGGCGAGTTCTTGTAGGCGGGCTGGATTGCTGCGGGACTTCCACACCTGCAGGCCGAGTGCCACGTTGCGGATGCCGAACAGGCGGGTGGTGTAGCGCAGAGCGGGGTTGTTCATCTCAGCGGGCGCTCCGAAGGTCGTGAGTAGAGGCCCCGGCGCAACGATGGCTGCGGCGCCCACCACCACGCGTTCGATCGTCATCGCCGTTGCCAATTTCTCAGTGTTGTCCATGCTGCAATCCTGCCGCTGTCCACTGGGCGGCGGTGGCCGCTTCCGGCGATCCGTGACAAAGGCCCGCCGCCGCCAAGTTGATTTCCGGCAACAACGTTGCCTGTCTCCAGCATTGTTTGGCGCGGGGGTGTGGGGCTTTCCACAGGCCGGCAGAACTTGTCACACCCTCGCACTAATGTTCGATTTGTAAGGGGGTGAGGGCAATGACCACAACCATGGTGGAGGCGGATCCGGTTGCGGGTCTGCGTGCCGAGGTCGGGACGCTGGTAGCCCAGGATGCAACCGCGTTGACGCTTGGCCAACTCGAGGCTGCTCTGCCTGAGATGTTCACGCTGGCCAACCAGTTGTTCGCCACACAACTGAAGATGATCGCTGCCTTCGATGCCTACGGGGGCGGACAGTTGCTCGGTCACCGCAACACTGGTGACTGGCTTGCCCAGCAGGCGCTTATCAGCAAAGGCCGGGCGGGCTGGCTGGTCCATGCCGCACGCAGCGTGCGCGACGAGCTGCCGGCCACGCAGATAGCGCTGCAAGACGGCGAGATCGGGGAGGACCACCTGCGGGCCATCCGGCGTGTGAGGCGGGTGTTCGGTCCGGAACTCACAGCCGCACTTGAGCAGCGAATCGTCGATGTGGCCAGTCACAATGACCCGACGCTGACCCGCAGGTTCGTCGACGTGATCATCCAGCAGTATTCCCCGGAGGCCAGCGACGATGAAGCGCAGTTCCAGCGGGAGAAGCGTTACGTGCACCTGTCGGAGTCGATGGACGGCTGGTGGCGTCTCGATGGCCTGCTCGATGCGGCCAGTGGGGCTGAACTGGCCGCGGCACTGGAGGTCTTCGCCCAGAGCACCGGCTCAGATGATCGTCGCAACCTCGGGGCGCGGCGTTGTGACGCCCTGGCCGAGATTGCCGGGCGTGCCCTGGATGACACCGATCGGCCTACCGGGCTCGGGCACGTCACATTGACCCTTACCCCAGATCAACTCGAGTCGGGCATGGGTGTCTGCTGGCCGTCAGGGCTGCTTGCAACGCGCACGGACGTTGCGCAGATGTCGTGCAGCGCTGAGGCGACCTTTGTGGTGGGCTTGCCGACCGATGAGGTCCATTGGCGGCCGCTGGCGGTCGGATTCGCTCGGCGTTACGCGACCAAAGCCCAGCGCGCTGCCTTGGCCGCTCGCGATGGCGCGACCTGTGTGCACCCCGGATGCTCGGTTCCCGCGCACCGCTGCATCGCCCACCACATCCGGCACTGGGGCCAAGGTGGTCCAACTGACTTGTCGAACCTGGTTCTCGTCTGTCGATACCACCACCGCCGGATCCACCTGGGTCGGCTTCTACTGGTCCTGACCACGGATGGTCGCTTCACAACAGAACAGCCGCTGACCAGGCCGCCATGACGTTTTCGCCGGTCAGGGGGTCCAGCGCACTGCCTGGATCTGGTGGTCCGTGGCCACGAAGACAACCCGGCCGTCGCCGCTCATGACGGCTTTGCGGTCGGGGTAGCCCCAGAGGAAGCCACCGGGAGATCCGGCCGTCTCAGTGACCCCGAATCCCGCGGCCACAAGTGCGCCGTACAGGTCGTAGTCCAAGCCCAAGGTCCGGTCACGGATGCGCAACTTCGAGGCGAGATCCGGCTTCCACAGCGCGTAGCGACCGTCGGCCGACGAGTTCGTCAGGGTCAACCGAAGCTGCGTCGGGAAAGCGGGCGCGCTGATTGAGGTGGACACGTCGTACCACGCGACCTCCGGCGGGATGCCCTCGATCGTGCCGGCAAAGATCCCGTTGATGGTGATGGTGCGGCCGTCGCGGGTGATCGAGTTACCGACGCCGCCGATGTCGACGACGCTTGTGCGGTCGAAGATGGCCCGACCGGGGCTCCACGTGTCGCTGGACTCGTAGGCCTCGAGCCGACCGGGGACCAGAATCGTGTTGCCGTCCGCGGAAATGGTGGGGGCCTGGATGTACTCGGTGTCGCCCTCAGCCACCAGTGGGCGGCCGGCACCGGTGAACCGCTGGAGCACGCCCGTGCGCAGGTTCTTGACGTAGACGTCGATGCGGTTGCGCTGGGCGAAGTTGGCAGCGAACACCACGAACCGGCCGTTGCCGGAGATCTGCCCGCCGTCCAGCTGCGGGGAGTAGCGCATCTTCTGGTCCTCCTCGCACAGCGCCAGAGTGCACCGGCCGCGCCAGGATGGCCGCAGTAGTGCGCCGGAAGTCTTGCGCGTGACCTCGCGAGTGAGACCGGTGGTCCGGTCGAAGACGAGCACCCGGCGCTGCCCCCACTCGCCGATCGGCATGGTGTACGCGACCAGGCGCCCGTTGTCGCTCACAGACGGATCGGCGGCCTTGCTGGGCAACTTCACGACCGTCGACTCCGAGGCCAGGTCGAGTAGCCGGAGTCGTTTGTTGAGCGGTGACCCCAGCACGTAGCGACCTGTTCGCGAAGCGCCGAAGACGTCCGCCAGGCCGGTCGGCTGGGGGTCGATGGTCAATGCCGAAGCGGGTGTCGGTGCCAGCAGCAAGCCGGTCGCCAGAACGCCGCCGAGAAATGGAACTGCAAGCCTCATGATGGCCTCCCCGCACCGACTTGGTGGTCGGGTGACATCAACGCCGGTGGTCATCCCGGCCGTCAAGCGTGCCCTTCCAGGCTACGCCTACTGAGGTCGCTGGAACAGGCCTCAGGCAACTGGATGACAGTTGTCACGAAGCTCTGTGACTGCCGCTCAGGTGGGTGTATACCGGAGGTATGGGTGGGTTTGAACAACTCCCCGTCATCCGCAAGCACTCCGCGGATCTCCCAGTCGAACCCAATCTGTGCGACTACGCATCGACCTGCTCCACATTCACGTGGGACGAGGCCGAGCGATGGCTCGACGGACTGCCCGGCGGCGGGATGAACATCGCGTACGAGGCCGTTGATCGTCATGTCGTTCATGGTCGCGGAGACCATGTGGCGCTGCGCTGCCTGAACAAGCACGGCGGCCAGGTAGACATCACGTACGCAACGCTGACCTCGCGCACCAACACCTTTGCGAATTCTCTGCGCCGCCTGGGGATCGGACCCGGTGAGCGGGTCTTCAGTCTGGTCGGAAGGGTGCCTGCGCTGTACACCGCTGTATTGGGAACTCTCAAGGCACGCAGCGTCTTCGCCCCATTGTTCAGTGCGTTCGGCCCCGAACCGATCCGGCAGCGGGTGGTGATCGGCGGCGGCGTTGCGATGCTCACGACCAAGTCGCTCTATCGCAAGAAGATCGCGGTGGTGCGCGACGAGATGCCGACGTTGCGGCACATCATCCTGGCTGACGAGCCTGACGACGAGGACCTCACCGACATCCCGGGAGCCATCTACTTCGACAACCTGTTGGCAGGGCAGTCCGATGAGTTCGAGATCGAGGCGACCGACCCGGAGGACACCAGCCTGCTGCACTTCACCAGCGGCACAACGGGCACGCCAAAGGCCGCGGTCCATGTGCACGGTGCGGTGGTCGCGCACTACGCAACCGGGCACTTCGCGCTGGATCTGCATCCCGACGATGTGTACTGGTGTACCGCAGATCCTGGCTGGGTGACCGGGACCTCCTACGGCATCATCTCGCCACTGACCCACGGTCTGACGATGATCGTGGACGAGGGTGAGTTCGACGCCCGCCGCTGGTACCAGACTCTGAGCGAGCAGCGCGTCAGCGTCTGGTACACCGCCCCCACTGCGATCCGCATGCTGATGCGCGCAGGCGTGGACGTCGCCGCGGACTACGACCTCTCGTCGGTACGGTTCGTGGCCAGTGTCGGCGAACCGCTCAACCCCGAGGCCGTCGTGTGGGGCCGCGAGGCCTTGGGCTTGACGATCCACGACAACTGGTGGCAGACCGAGACCGGGCGGCATCATGATCGCCAACTACGCGGCCTGTGACGTTCACCCGGGTTCGATGGGAAGACCGATGCCGGGGATCACCGCGGGGATTCTTGAGCGCGGGGATGAGGGCAGGGCCGCACCAGGTCCGGATGGGCACGTGGTGGAGCTTGGATCGGACGAGGTCGGGGAGCTGGCCCTGCGGGTCGGGTGGCCGTCGATGTTCCGGGGCTATCTGAACGAGCAGCACCGTTACGAGAAGTGTTTCGCGGATGGCTGGTACCTGACCGGTGACCTCGCGCAGCGCGATCCGGACGGCTACTACTGGTTCGTCGGGCGCGCGGACGACGTCATCAAGACCGCCGGCCACCTCATCGGTCCCTTCGAAGTCGAGAGTGTCCTGATGGAGCATCCTGCTGTCGCCGAAGCGGGCGTCATAGGTGTTCCGGATCCGATGATGGGCGAGCGCATCAAGGCGTTCGTCTCGCTGAAGCCCGATGTCGACGCCGATCGCGCGAAACTGCGCAGAGAACTCACTGCGCACGCACGTCGTCGGCTCGGCCCAGCGGTTGCGCCGCGCGAGATCGAGTTCGCCGACAACCTGCCAAAGACCCGTTCCGGCAAGATCATGCGCCGGTTGTTGAAGGCACGTGAGCTCGGACTGCCCGAAGGTGACCTGTCGACCCTCGAATCCCCAGGAGGTGGCTCGTGAGCGAACCCATGGATCTATTCAGGTCGATGCTTCGAGTGCGCCGGTTCGAGGAACGCTGCGTGGAGTTGTACAGCGAGACGAAGATCCGCGGGTTCCTGCATGTCTACATCGGCGAGGAGGCCGTGGCCACCGGCGTGATGGCCGGGCTACGGGCCGACGACGCCGTCGTGGCCACCTACCGCGAGCACGGGCATGCCCTGCTGCGCGGGATGAGCGCCCGCGAGGTGATGGCTGAGATGTACGGCAAAGTCACAGGCTGCAGCAGGGGCCGTGGCGGGTCGATGCACCTGTTCGGCAAGGACATCAGGTTCTTCGGCGGCAACGCGATCGTCGGTGGCGGATTGCCGACAGCAGTGGGCTTGGCCCTGGCCGACCACATGCAGAAGCGTGACCGGTTGAGCGTGTGTTTCTTCGGCGAGGGGGCTATGGCCGAAGGGGAGTTCCATGAGTCGATGAACCTCGCCCAGTTGTGGAACCTGCCTGTGCTGTTCGTGTGCGAGAACAACCTGTATGCGATGGGTACGGCCTTGAGCCGTTCGGAATCCGAGACGAACCTTCCGATCAAAGCTTCGGCGTACGAGATGCCCGCGTGGTCGGTGGACGGGATGGACGTCCAGGCTGTGGCCGAGTCGGCCGGCCGGGCGATTGAGGCGATCCGAGCAGGCGGGGGTCCGCACTTCCTGGAAGCCCGCACCTACCGCTTCCGCGCGCACTCGATGTTCGACCCGGAGCGCTATAGGGACAAGGCCGAGGTGCAGCGGTGGCGTGAGCGCGACCCGATCGACCTGATGCTCGCCCGGCTGCGGGCTGAAGGCTCGCTGGACGACGATGCACTCGAAGCGATGGAGCGTGAGATCGCCGACGAAATCCAGGACGCAGTCGACTTCGCCGAGGCCTCGGCTGATGAGGACGTGGGCGACCTCATGAAGTTCGTGTACAGCCCGTCCTCGACGGTCGTGGGGAGGTCGCGATGACCACCATCAGCTACCGCGAGGCGGTGCGTGAGGGAATCCGTGCCGCACTTCGCGATGACGAGCGGGTCTTCATGATGGGTGAGGACATCGGGGAGTACGGCGGCTGCTACGCGGTCAGCCTGGGACTGCTCGAGGAGTTCGGCCCCGACCGGATCCGGGATACGCCGCTGTCGGAGTCGGCGTTCGTGGGGGCGGGGATCGGCGCCGCTCTCGGCGGGATGCGGCCCATCGTCGAGATCATGACTGTCAACTTCAGCCTGCTGGCACTCGACCAGATCGTGAACACGGCAGCGGCGCTGCTGCACATGTCGGGTGGACAGTTCAACGTCCCGCTGGTCATCCGCATGACCACCGGTGCTGGCAGGCAACTCGCCGCGCAACACTCGCACAGTTTCGACGGCTGGTACGCCCACATCCCCGGCATCCGGGTGGTCGCCCCGGCGACCGTTGAGGACGCCCGCTGGATGATGCCCACGGCTCTGGCCGACCCCGATCCGGTACTGATCTTCGAGCACGGAGGGCTCTACAACGCCTCCGGTGAGATGCCTGAGGGGGCAGGGCCGGTGGACTTGGACACGGCCGCGATCCGCAGGTCGGGCAAGCACGTCACGCTCATCACGTACGGCGGAACCCTGCCCACGACGATGGCGGCCGCTCAGCAACTGGCCGAGGACGGCACGGAGGCTGAGGTCATCGACCTTCGGACCTTGCGTCCGCTGGACGATGCGACATTCCTCGACTCCGTGCGCCGCACCCACCGTGCCGTGGTCGTGGACGAAGGATGGCGCAGTGGCAGCATCTCCGCGGAGGTGTCGGCGCGGATCATGGAGCAGGCCTTCTACGATTTGGACGCGCCGGTCGCCCGGGTGGCCAGCAAAGAAGTGCCCACCCCCTACGCACGGCACATGGAGCAGGCGGCCATCCCGAGCAGCGACGATGTGATCGCCGCCGTGCGGGCCGCGATGCGTGGCGAGAGCTGAGGTGTCATGGGCCTGTTCAAGATGCCGTCCCTCGGTGCGGACATGGACGAAGGAACGCTGCTCGAGTGGTTGGTCAAGCCGGGCGACTCGGTGCACAAGGGCGACGTCGTCGCGGTGATCGACACCGCCAAGTCGGCGATCGACGTGGAGGTGTTCGAGGACGGCTTCGTGGGGGAGTTGCTGGTGGCGCCCGGCACGCTGGTCCCTGTGGGAACGCCGTTGGCCCGGATCGTCAGCGGACAGGCGACGGCTGAACCCGAACCGGAACCGGAGCCTGAGCACCGACCCGCACCACGGCTCGCACCACCCGTGCGTCACCTGATGCATCAGTTCGGTCTGGACGTGGCCCAGGTCGTCGGCAGCGGTCCAGACGGCCTCATCACGCGCAAGGACGTCCTGGCCGCGGCCGGCGAATCAAGTGCCGGAGGTCCGGCCACCGTAGCGCTCCCTGCCGCACCACCCCCGCCGGGCAGGCCGCGCGTCACCCCGCGTGCCCGCCGGCTGGCTGCGCAACGCGGCGTCGACCTGAACGCTCTGGTCGGTCCCGGGGTGGTGACCGGACCCGACGTCCAGGCAGCGACGCCGGCGCCCAAGGTGGACCGCACAGCAGCCAGACGCGCGGCCACCGCAGCGCTGATGAGCCGGGCCGCCCGCGAGATCCCGCACTACTACGTCGTGAGCACGTTCGACATCGCCTCGACCTTGGAATGGTTGCGTGAGTTCAACGCCGGTCGCAAGCCGCGCGACCGCGTGTTGCCCGCCGCGCTGTTCCTGCGCGCAGCGGTCGTCGCCGCCACCGCAGTGCCCGAACTCAACGGACACTGGGAGGAGCAGCTCGTCGCCGCTGATGGTGTTGATCTCGGAGTCGCAGTGGCCACCCGCGGCGGCGGCCTCGTCACGCCGCGAATCGTCGGGGCGCAGGAACTGGATCTCACGGGCCTCATGGGGCACCTCACCGACTTGGTGAAACGGGCCAAGGCCGGACGCCTGAAATCCAGCGAGTTGCTGCCCGGCAGCATCACGGTCAGCAGCCTCGCCGACGGTGGACCCGATGTCCTGTATGGCGTGATCTACCCGCCGCAGGTCGCGCTGGTTGGTGTGGGTTCGGTCGCGCCGAGGCCGTGGGTTGTGGACGGAGAGTTGGCCATCCGAAGCACAGTCACAGTGACCCTGGCCGCCGATCACCGCGCCACCGACGGCCGCACCGGAGCGCGCTTCCTCAGCGCGTTCGGCGAGGCACTCACCCATCCGGAGGAACTATGAATGAGACCCAAGCCCGCGCGCTGGTCGTCGCGGCGCTCGCCGACGTCGCACCTGAGATCGATCCCGACGAGTTCGACCCGGAAACCAGCCTGCGCGATGGCGCAGATCTGGATTCGATGGACTTCCTGGCCTATGTCGCGGGGGTGTCCGAGGCGATGGGCGTCGACATTCCCGAGCACGATTACGCCCAGCTCGACACGCTCAACCTGGCGATCGCTTACGTGGCTTCAGCTTGAGCCGATGACGACCGCGAGCGCGTAGTCCCCGTCATGTGAGATCGACACATCCCAGTGCCGGATGCCGAGTTCCTGAGAACGGGCAAGCGCCGCGCCGCGCAGTTCCAAGAGGGGCTTACCGTCGGGGTTCCTATCGGTCTGGATGTCTGTCATGGGGATGCCGGCGATGCCCACCGCCAGGGCCTTCAGCACGGCCTCCTTGACCGCCCAGCGTCCGGCCAGTGACTCCGCACGGTCCTGGCACAGCTCGAGTTCGCGCGCTGTGAAAGTACGCCGGGTGAATGCGGGGGTCCGCAGTGACGTGAGCCGGGCGACGCGCACCAGGTCTGTGCCGAGGAAGGGCACTACTGCTCCAGGGCAGCGAAGACGCGGTCGAGTTTGGCGCGCAGTTCGGCCGCCAGCGGGGCGAGGTCCTCGGCCTCGGTGACCGACACGAGCATGGCCGGGTCCACGGTATCGACGGCGACCCCTTGGTCGGTCTGGCGCAAGACGACGTTGCACGGCACCAGGGTCGCGACCTGGGGCGCCATGCTCATCGCCTGGTGGGCGAATCCGGGGTTGCATGCGCCCAGGATCAGCATCGGCGGGTACTCCTCGCCGAGCTTCGCCTTCATCGTGGCCTGCATGTCGATCTCTGTGAGGACTCCGAAGCCTTCGCTGGCCAGTGCCGCCCGAGTGGCGGCCACCGCTTGGTCGAAGGGGAGGTCCAGATTTGCTGTCGGTGCGCTCATGACTCCACGGTAATGGCCCGCTCACGCGGTCGTGGGGTACCTTCGCGCAGTGAGACGTGTGTACTGGATCCTCGCTGCGATGGTGAGTCTCACGGCGTGCTCGGCTCCCATGCCGCCGGTTTCGGCCATCATCTACCAGACCCGCTCGGACACCCCGCTGGACATGATCGAGATCCAGGTCCACAACAAAGGGGAGCAACCTGTGACCGTGGACTTCGCTCAGTTGAGTTCCCCGAGCCTGGCCGGGACGCCGCAGTGGAACGACCCCGTGGAGATCCCCGCCGGCGCTGCCATGGATCTCAAGGTGGCGTTGCCGGGAGCCAACTGTGACGCGCCACGCGATGCCGAGGTCCAACTGCGCGTGGACGGGGTGAAAGTGACCATGGCCGCCGATGACAAACTCGGCCAGTTGCGCAAGTACATCGACAATGACTGCCTTCGCCAAGAAGTCACGCAGCAGATGGATCTGAGGATCGCAGCGATCGACGACAAGGGGCTGGTCCTCGAGGGTTACGCCGGTGCTGTAGAGGTGGGCGCACTGGGCACCACGATCCTGTTCCGGCCAGTCGACCCGATGGCGATCGCGCTGGGCAGGAACCGGGTGACATTGCGGCCGAACCGTTGCGACGCACACGCCGTGGCCGAGGACAAGCAGGGCACCTACTTCCCGCTGGCCGTGACCCTTCCCGGCGGTCGATCGGGCACGTTCAGCTTGGGGGTCGACCCGCAGATGCGCCAGCAGCTCTACGCCCTGTACGCGAAGATGTGCGGTCTGTGAAGCACGAAGCCCGTGTGGATGTTCGCAGGAACCTGCGCACTGTGCTGGGTGTGCTCAGCCGGGGCGCCGGTGACCCCGCGTACCGCCATGTCGACGGAGCGCTCTGGTTGACGGGCTTGGGCGAACAGGGAGTGTTCACTGCGCAGATCGTGGCCGACGACTCCCGCGTGAGTGGCACCTATTGGGGCGACGGCGGGAACTGGGCGGCAGAGCATCTTGCGGAACTGGTGGGCGCGGACGACGATCCCAAAGGGTTCGTCCCCGAACACCCGATGATCGAGTCCCAATGGCGTCGCCACGGCCCGACCTGGGCAGTTCCCCGCACCCTGCTGACCTGGCAGATCGCAGTCGCCGCCGTGCTCGAACAGCGCGTGACCGGGGTGGAGGCCCGAGGTGCGTGGCGCGGGTTGCTGCGCGAGCACGGAACGCCCGCGCCCGGACCAGCCCCTGCCGGGATGTACGTGCCGCCGGACCCGGCGGCGCTGCTCGCAGTGCCCTCCTGGGACTGGCGGCGCTACGGGGTGGATCGCCAGCGCATCGAAGCATTACGCCAAGTGGCGCGCGTCCCCCACCTGCTGCGCCGCGCCGAGTCCCTGCCGCCCACGCAAGGCCGCGAGGCGCTGCGAGCCATCCCGGGGGTGGGCGCCTGGACCGCCGCAGAGATCAGTTCACGCGCTTTCGGTGATCCGGACGCTGTGAGTGTGGGCGACTACCACCTGGGCCGAGTCGTGACCTATGCCTTGACCGGCAGGGACGATGGCACCGACGAGGACATGCTCGAACTGCTGCAGCCGTACGCAGGACACCGTCACCGGGCGGTACGCATGATCGAACTGGCGGGTGTCGCGCCCGCACGCCGGGGGCCGAGGATGCGACTTCCGGGCCCGCCGGGTCTAGCCTGAACGGATGCGCACACCACCACCTCGGACGGGCCCTGAACGAGAGATGCTGGACGGTTTTCTGGACTTCCAACGGCAGACGCTGCTCGAGAAGTGCATGGACCTCAGCCCGGAGCAGCTGGGCACTCGCGGAGCCGACCCCTCGGCCCTGTCGCTGCACGGCTTGGTCAGGCATCTGGCCAAAGTCGAACGGTGGTGGTTCCGCATCTACATGTGCGGCATGGGACTGCCTGCGTTGTTCTCCGACAAGGCCCACCCGGACTTGGACTTCGACGGCGTGGATCCCGTGCGCTGGGAGGACGACCTCGAGGTCTACCGCGGCGAGGTCGAGGCAGCCCGTGACGCGGTGGCGTGGCTGTCGCTCGACGATCTGTCGAAGAACACGAAGGGCGAGCCGGTAAGCCTGCGCTGGATCTACGTTCACATGATCGCCGAGTATGCCCGGCACAACGGCCACGCCGACCTGGTGCGCGAGTTGATCGACGGCCGGACCGGCTTCTAGGGGAGGGTCTTCACGGCCTTCGCCGACTGCGTTCTCCATGACCGACTGGTACTGACCCGCGGGGTTGTGGGCCAGGCTCCCCACCAGGGCGGGGAGCCCGTTCATGACTTGGAGGTCGGTGGCGCACCGCGATCTCGGCGGCTCGATGCACCGGTCCGGTGCGCGCTCCCGGGCGTACTCTGGAAGTGGGGTGCGTGATGAGTCGTTGGACTGTTCGTTCCTGGATCGCGCTGGGGTGTCTGGTGATCGCGTTCCCGCTGGCCATGGTCTCTGGCGAGGGTCTATTGACGCTGCTGGCGGACGACCCGGACAACCCCGCTGTGATCGCGATGGTGGTCGCCGGCGGGATCGGGACGCTGATCCTGTTGTCGCCGATGGTCGCCTCGCTGCTGCTCGGTCGCCGGGGCCTTGCCGAGGGCGATGACCGGGCCAAGGTGCCGATGATCGTCTCCGGCGTCCTGCTGGTGGTCGTCCTTGCGCAGGCTGTGCTGGGTGTCTTGGGTTCGATGCTGTGACGCGGGTCACCTGGATCCGACTGAGTACGCGGGAAGTAATTCCAGACTCGGGCTGTTGACCGTGAGGTTGACCTAACCCAGGAGCCTTGATGAGTGAAGATCTGTCGGCGAAGACCGACCCGGAAGTGCCTGTGTCCGACCCGATGCGGTTCAAAGCCCTGTTCGTCATCGCGATCGCTCAGTTGATGATCGTGCTCGACGCCTCCATCGTCAACCTCGCCATCCCCAGTGCCCAGGCCGATCTCGGGATCGAGCCGCAGGACGTCCAGTGGGTCGTGACCGCCTACACCCTGGCATTCGGCGGGTTCTTGCTCCTGGGCGGACGCATCGCCGACTACGTGGGCCGCAAGCGGGTGTTCATCATCGGCCTGCTCGGATTCGCGGTGGCCAGTCTGCTGGGTGGACTCGCCTTCACCTCGACCCAGCTTTTCGCCGCTCGGGCGTTGCAAGGTGGCTTCGCTGCTCTGCTGGCCCCCGCGGCCTTGGCGCTGATCACCGTCACATTCCACGACCCGAAGGAACGCGCAAAGGCGTTCGGCGTCTTCGGGGCCATCTCCGGCGGTGGCGCTGCCATCGGACTGTTGCTCGGAGGGGTCCTCACCGAGTTCCTGTCCTGGCGCTGGTGCTTGGCCGTCAACACTCCGATCGCTGTGATCGCGGCGCTGTTGGCAGTGCGGTTCGTGCGCGAGTCCAAGGCCGAGGGCGACACCTCCTACGACATCCCTGGCGCCATCACTGTTACCGGTGGCCTTCTCGCGCTGGTCTTCGGGTTCACGCAGGCAGCGCCGGCCGGTTACGACGACTCGGCGCACTGGACCGACCCCAGCACCCTGATCTGGTTCGCCCTGTCCGCGGTGTTGTTGACCGCCTTCTTCGTGATCGAGAGCCGCTCCAAGCATCCGCTGCTGCCGCTGCGCGTGATCCAGAACTCGAACCGCGCCGGTGCCTACATCTCCTCGCTGATGGTTGGTGCGGGCATGTTCGCGATGTTCCTGTTCCTCGGCATCTTCATGCAGACGATCCTGGGCTACTCCCCGGTCCAAGCAGGCTTCGCGTTCCTGCCCTTCAGCGCGGGAATCATCCTTGGCGCCGGTGTGGCGGCCAACCTACTGCCGAAGGTGGGCCCACGGCCGTTGATGATTCCCGGCCTTGTCGCAGGTGCCGTGGGTATGCTCCTGCTGGCCCAACTCGAACCGGACTCCGCGTACTTCACGCACCTGTTGCCGGCCATGGTGATCATGAGCCTTGGGATGGCCTTCGTGTTCATCCCGACCGCGACTGTGGCGTTGCACGGGGTGGACCACCACGACGCCGGTGTGGCCAGCGCGATGATCAACACCAGCCAGCAGGTGGGTGGGTCGCTGGGTACCGCGCTGATGAACACCGTTGCGGTTTCGGCCACGTCGGCCTACCTGGTCGCGAACGCTGCAGCTGGCGAAACCGCCATGCCGGCGGCCTTGACCGAGGGGTTCACCCGCGGTTTCTACGTGGGTGCTGCGCTGTTGCTGACAGCTGCGGTCGTCGTGTTCTTCATGATCCGCATCGGTGCAGACGCGGCCCAGGACGAGGACGAGGCTGCACCGGTCCACCTCGGCTGAGCCCCACGAACGTGGCACGAGGGATCCCTCGTGCCACGTTTCAGCGTCCGCATGTGCGTTTGATGGTGCCTCCGATTCGAGCGGGGCGTCTGACCGTTGCGGTGGTAGTCCGGTTCGCGTACTTTTCGGGTTGATCAAGGCGAGCCGGGCGCCGTTCTCAACCGCAAAAGTACGCGTACTGCTCATCACCAGCCGCGGCAGATCGGCGGGTCGGCCGCGCAGACCGGACCGAACCACAAGCCGCCCGACACACAACTGATCCAGACCCCCTTCTGAAATCCGAAGCACCCGTTTGATCCCGATTTCGGCCTTGTCTGACCGCGCGAAGATGGCAGCTTCCTGAACCGCGGCTCGCCCCGTCGTGCGGCTACCCTGGCGCCCATGACCAACCCTGGCTGGTACCCAGACCCCGGCGGAGCCGGCACACGCTTCTGGGACGGCGTGGCCTGGACCCATGAGGTCAAGCCGCCCAGCCAGGGGATTCCCGGATGGCTGCTCATCGTCTGGTTCGCCGTGATGGCCGCGGCCGCCTTCGCCGGTTTCTTCTACGTGCTGCTGATGACCGCGTTCGGGTGCGACTCGGGCTGGGACGGCTGCGTCGGGGTCGGCCAGGCGACGTGGCTGGCGTACGCAGCCGTCTGCGCTGTGGGGCTGATCGGTCTGCTGATCTGGTCGCTGATGAGCAAGTCAGCGGGAGTCCGCATCGCCGTCATGTTCCTGATGCCGGCGATCCTGATAATCGCCCTGGTCATGTCGACCGGTCTGTACTTCGCACTGGCGAGTTGGCTGGCCTGACCTGCCTCAGCGTCCGGGAACCTGTGCGGTGGCAGCGAGAGGCAGCCCCTCGAAAGACTGCTTGCGGGTGCACTTCTTGGGCACCAACGCGTCCGCATAGACAGTCGCCTTCAGGGCGATGAGGTCGTTCTTGAGGGTCTTCAGGTACGGCCCCTGCACTCACTGCGCCGCAGGTTCGGAGAATCACGGAGACTCCTGGTCGATCAAGAAGATGAAGGGCTCAAGATACGAGCCTTGACGTCGGGGTGGCGCGTCCGGTTCCGCCCGGTGCCAGAATCGGGGCGTGACCCAATCCCCGTGGTGGCGCTCCACCAGCATCTACCAGGTCTACCCGCGTTCGTACGCCGATTCCAACGCCGACGGGATCGGTGACCTGCCGGGGATCATCGACAAGCTCGACTACATCCGCGATCTCGGTGTCGAGACGGTCTGGGTCTCTCCGTTCTTCGCCAGCCCTCAGCTGGACTTCGGATACGACGTCACCGATTACGAAGGTGTCGCGCCGGAGTACGGGACTCTGCAGGACGCCCAGCGCCTGATCGACGAGTGCCACTCGCGTGGGATGCGCATCATGTTCGATCTGGTGCTCAACCACACCTCCGACCAGCACCCCTGGTTCCAGCGTTCGCGTTCATCGCGAACCAACCCCAAGGCCGACTGGTACATCTGGGCCGACGGACGGGGCAAACACGGGCGCAAGCCGCCGAACAACTGGAAGTCGGCGATGGAGTTCACGTCGGCCTGGCAGTACTCCCCGGTGCGCAAGCAGTGGTACATGTGCACGTTCCTGCCGTTCCAGCCAGACCTCAACTGGCGCAACCCCGAGGTCAAGGAGGCGATGTTCAACTCCGTGCGCTTCTGGCTGGACAAGGGCGTCGACGGTTTCCGGCTCGACATCTTCGGCCAGATCATGAAGGACCCCGGACTCGCGAACAACCCCGTCCGACCGCACGTCTACAACGGCTTCCCGCGGCTCACGGACCGGGTGCATACCGAGAACACCCCGGACAACGTCACCCTGGCCAAGGAGTTGCGGGCGGTCGTCGAGCAGTACCCGGGAGACCGCGTGTTGCTCGGCGAGGTGTTCGGCGGCCCGGAGGTGCTCCGGTCGTTCCTCGGAGACGACGACGGCCTGCAACTGGTCTTCCTGTTCGACTTCCTCACCTACTCCTACGACGCGCAATGGTTCCGCACGACGATCAGTGAGTTCGAACGCAACTTTCCGGCACCCCAGCAGCCCACGTACGTGCTGGAGAACCACGACCGCTCCCGCACCATCGACCGTGTCGGCGGTGATCCTGCCAAAGCCCGGGTCCTGGCTGTCATCCTGCTCACCGTCCGGGGTGTGCCCACGGTCTACATGGGCCAGGAGTTGGGCATGAGTAATACGCCCCTGCGGTTCAAGGACGCTCTGGACCCGATCGCGGCAGGGGTCTTCAAGCGGGTGCCGCAGGTCGTCGCCAACCGGATGTCCGAGCGGCTCAACCGCGACGAGATGCGCACCCCGATGCAATGGGACGCCAGCGCACATGCCGGATTCTGCCCCGATGGTGTCCAACCCTGGTTGCCGGTCAACCCCGACTACCTGCGTGGAGTCAACGTGGCCGCCGAGAACGCCGACCCCAATTCCATGCTGAACCTGTACCGCCGACTGTTCGCCCTGCGGCACGAACACGAGTCACTGCGCACCGGTTCGCTGGCCATGCTGGAGGCACTGCCCGAAGGTGTTCTGGGGTACCGGCGCAACGACATCTTCATCCTTGCCAATCTTTCAGAGCAGCTCGCGACGGTGCGGTATGCCGGCGAGGTGTTGGCGCAGACCGGCAGGGTAGCGGTGGCCAACGGACGGACCACGCTCTTCGGTGACTCCGCAGTGGTCCTGCGCACTGTGGTTCCGAAGATGGGATGAATGAGCCCGCCGATCCACCTACTGTGGGTTTGTGGATCGCCTGACCGTACTGGATGACACCTTCATCGTTCTCGAGCGCGACAACCTGCCGATGCATATCGGCTCGCTGCTGATCTTCGACGGCCCACCGCCGCAATACCCGGATCTGCTGGCCCATGTGGCCGGACGTCTGGACAGGTTGCCGCGGTACCGGCAGGTGATCCGGGAGGTTCCGCTGAACCTGGGCAGGCCGACCTGGCAGGACGACGAGCACTTCAACCTCGAGTACCACGTCCGGCATACGGCCGTGCCGCATCCGGGAGACCGGGAGCATCTGCGTGCTCTGGCCGGCCGGCAGTTGAGTCACAGGTTGGACATGCGTCGCCCCCTTTGGGAGATGTGGATGATCGAAGGCCTGGAGGACGACAAGTGGGCGATCCTCAACAAGGTCCATCACGCGATGGTCGACGGGTTGTCGGGCGCCGACATCATGGAGGTCCTGCTCGACGAGACCGAGCATGCGGCCGCGCCGACGCCCTCGCAGTGGGTGCCGCAGCCGCCGCCGTCCACCGCCACCGTGGTCTCCGAAGCGCTTGTCGATGCCGTGCGAAACCCAGTGGGTCGCCTCGGGCACCTGATGGCGGATCTGGGCTCCCCGAAGGACGCGGTAACCAAGGTCGCCTCAGCCCTGGCCGGTACCTTCCGCATCGGCGAGACCCTCGCGCACACCGAGGATCATCTGCTTGGCCAGCCGGGCCCGCACAGGCGCTGGGCCTGGGCCAATGGCGACCTGAACGAGGTGAAGCGGATCAAGGCCGAACTGGGCGGCACGGTCAACGATGTCATCCTCACGGCGATCACGAACGGCTTCCGGGAGTTCCTGCTCGGCCGCGGGGCTGAACTGTCCGAAGGAGCCTTTGTGCGCACCATGGTGCCTGTGTCCACCCGGCCCAAGGAGGAGGCAAGGGGCGGCAACGAGGTCGCGGTCATGTTCGCGGACATGCCGGTCGGTTTGGCGCAGCCGGAGCGCCGATTCGAGAGCATCAAGTCCCAGATGGCGCACGCCAAGTCCAGCGGCACTGTGGAAGGCACCGACGCGCTGCTGGACAACGCGGTCTTCCTACCGCCGATGCTGTACGCGGCGGCAGGGCGCCTGGCCGCCAGAACGCCCCAGCCTGCCGTCTCCACGATCACCACCAACATCCCCGGCCCGCAGCGCCAGTTGTACATGCTTGGCAGGCCGATGGAGAAGATGCTCGGCTACGTGCCGTTGGGCATGAACCAACTGGTTACCGTGGCCATCGTCTCCTACAACGGGCAGATCTGCTGCAGCCTGACTGCCGACTACGATCAGGTGCCCGACGTCGAAGTCCTGGCATCGGGTATCGAGTCTGGGCTGGCGCAGCTCAGCGGCTTGGCCGGCTAGGCGACTCCCAACAACACCGCACTGCGCGGCCTGGCCGTCACATGGGGTAGACAACAGATGTGGCTGACATGGTCGTGCCGGACCCACGAAGCGCGCACGAACGCAGTGCGGGGAATCCGCTGCCCCTGACCCGACTCCTGCCCCGTCCCATCCACTACGTCATGTCGGGCGGCGGGTCCCACGGAGCTGTTCAGTGGGGTGCACTGCAGGCATTGGCACAGACCGACCTGGTCCCCGATGCGATCATCGGCACCTCCGCCGGCGCGCTCAACGGCGCGGTGGCTGCCGAGGACCACGCGAGCGCGGCCAACCGGATCTCCTACATCTGGGGCCAGATCAACATGACGTACCTCGTGGGTGACAAGTGGCTCGCCCGCGGCATCACGCAGATGCGGTCGGCCAGCCTCATCTCGAATGCTGCCCAGGCCGAAACCCTCGAGTCGCTCCTGTCAGCCAGGAACATCGAAGACCTTGAAGTGGACTTCGCGGCGGTCGCCACGGATCTGGCCAGCGGCAGGCCGCACATATTCGACTCGGGCCCACTGGTCCCGGCTCTACTTGCCTCGTCAGCGATCCCGGGTGTGCTGCCGCCCATAGAGATCGACGGGCGCCCCTTCGTCGATGGCCTCGCCTCGGCCAATCTGCCCGCTGTGCCTGCCCTTGAGCGAGGGGCTGCCAGCATCGTCGTCCTTGACACAGGTTCCCGGGCACCCGGTGAACTGGGCCTGACCGCGACGAAGGTCCTTGGCCGGGTCGCGTCGATCATGGCCTCGAGCCAGCGCCGGCGCCAATTGCGAGAGGCCGCGGCCAACGTTCCGGTGCTGTTGTTGCCCACCCCGGACAACCTCGGCGGTTCGATGGATTTCGGCGACACCATGCGAGCCGCAGCGAGCAGTTACGCCACGTCCAGGGCCTTCCTCAGTGATCTGGTTCTGCAGAATCATCACCACCGTCGCCGCCTGCGTCCCGGTCTGTATGCCAGGCCCGACGACCACGGGCTCAGCGATGAACTGCAAGCCCTCTTGAAGGCGGTACCGGCATGAAGGGGCCCATCGGGCTTGTGATGACGTTCGGGCTGGCGCGCACACCCGCGCAGGCAGGAATGCTCGAGGTGCTCACGGCACAGGGGATCGAAGCCCAGTTCGTGTCCGGGACCTCATTGGGTGCCATTAATGCCGCCGCTCACGCCGCGGGCCGGTCTGCCAGTGAGATCCGGGAGTTCTGGCAGTGGATGCACGACGAGATCCTCGGGAGTCCGTTGAAGGCGCTCGCGCGCAGCGTGGGCAGCAAGCAGTCAGCCAAGCAAGTTGCCGGGGTCCGGACCCGGCTGGAGGCCTTACTGCCTGGGACCTTCGAGGAACTGGAGGTCCCGCTGAGCCTGGTCGCGACCGACCTGCAGGCAGGCAACGCGATGGCCTTCGAGGCCGGCGACCTGCTGCCAGCGGTCATGGCCTCCTGCGCCCTGCCTGGGCTGTTCCCTGCCGTTGAGATCGCTGGGCGCCACTACATCGACGGCGGGCTGGTGGCCGGGATGCCATTGCTGGCACTTGACGACGCAGTAGCCACAGCGATTGTGCTGGATGTCGGACATTCAGCCACAACTGCGAAGATCGCCTCGGAATACAGGTGGTGGGAGGTCGGCTCGCTGGCCTACTCCCACCAGATCCGCGGGCAGGCTGTCAATTCGTTGCACCTGGTAGCCCGACGCAAGCCGGTTGTGATGCTGTCGACCGCGGCTGGTCGATTGCTGGACTTTGCGGACCCGGCGGCGATGTTCGAAGCGGGCGAGGTCTGCGCACGGCAGGCATTGGAAGAACTGCCGAGCCGCTTACGCGCGGGCATCTACGGGCTGCCCGATGGACTTGATGAGCACATTGTTCTGCAGCGGCTGGCTGTGGATGAGACGGCAACCCGCCGCACTGGGCGAAACCGCCCTGGTTAGAGGTTGTGCGGTTGGTTAGCGAATCCACGCGTGGATTCGCTAACCAGGACCACAACCTCTAACGAGGTCGGCGGGGCGAGAGCGGTAACGCCTGGCTGTGGATGTCCGCCCGCAAGGATGAGTGCGCCTGTCTCGGTTGTGATCTAAGATTCGACTTCCAGGAAGGGATCCACATGATCAAGGTGGCACTTGTCGGCACGACCGTTGTGGGCTTGTGCTTGGGTGGCGCCTTCGCCGTCCCCGCCAGCGCTCATACGGTGAGCCCAGTGTCCGCGGCCGTTGTCGCCAAGGCGAAGCCGGGATCCAAGTACGGGTCGTTGCGAGTGGTGCTCGCCGGTGACGCTGGGTTGCGCGCCGCCTCCGTCACCGGGCCGAAAGGCTTCTCCCGGACGTTGCTGGCCGACCGCACGCTCAAACGACTGCAGCCCGGTCGGTACACGGTGTCACCGGCCCTTCCGGCAGAACAGGTCGCCCTGGTGACCGTGACGCCGTCAGCGAAGACGGTGCGGATCGTACGAGGCAAACGCAAGACGGTCACGTTGACCTTCGACCGGGTGGTTCCGCCGCCCGTGGTTGCGCCGCCGGTGGTCGACACCGCAGCGCCAGGACCGGTGACGAAGCTGGCTGCGGTGCCCGGCGGGACTTCCGTTGCCCTGACCTGGGACAACCCCGCCGATGCTGACCTGGCCGCCGTGATTGTGCGCAGATCCCCGGGTGCCGGCCCACCAGCCTTCCCGGCGGACGGTTCGCCGGTGAACCTCGCCACGCCGGTTGCAGCGCAGGCGGTGGATACTTCCTTGCCGCAGGAGACCCAGTACTCGTACGCGGTGTTCACCCGGGATGGTTCGGGGAACACCTCGGAGCCGGTGACGATCACCACGATGACCCGTGACATCACAGCGCCGGACCCGGTGACTCTCAGTTTGCAGCCCGAAGTGGTTTCCGGAACTGCAGGGCTTGGAGTTTCGCTCGGTATGCCGTCGTCGGCTGATCTCGACAAGGTTCTCGTCTGGAGCGCCCTTGGCGCTGGGACGCCTGACACCTCAACGGCCCCGACAACCGTCCTGACCGGTCCGTCGCCTGGCACCTTCTCTCTGTCAATGGTGTCCGATTTGCAGGAGAACTCGACCTACACCTACGCCGCGGTCGCCGTCGATGAGGCAGGCAACCGGTCAACGGTGGCCACCGCAACCGCCGTCACGCCCGGCATCCCGCCGGGACCGGTCACGAACATTGAGGTGGGTGCGAGTCCGCTGGTCGTGACCCTGCGGTGGGTCAACCCGACGGACCCCGACTTCAGCCATGCGATCGTGCGCTTCGTTCGGGGCCAGACCCCGCCGTCGACACCCACCTCGGGGACTGCCGCCGGGACCACGGTGAATCCGCTCTGGATGGCGCAGTTCGGCTCTTCTCCACTTACCTACTACTCGGTCTCGATCTTCAGCGTCGACACCAATGGCAACATCAACCCGACCCCGACCAGCGTGACCTTCGAGACGCCCAATGGCACGGGTGGCGGGGGCAGGTAGCCAACCCGCCGCCCTGGCCGAAACCCGCCGCCCTGGCCGAAACCCGCCGCCCTGGCCGAAACCCGCCACCCTGGCCGAAACCCGCCGCCCTGGCCGAAACCCGCCGCGTTAGAGGTTGTGCGGTTGGTTAGCGAAACAACGCGTGGATTCGCTAACCAACAGGACAACCTCTAACGAGGTCGGCGGGGCGAGCGGGCACGAGGTCGGCGGGGCGAGCGGGCACGAGGTCGGCGGGGCGAGCGGGCACGAGGTCGGCGGGGCGAGCGGGCACGAGGTCGGCGGGGCGAGCGGGCACGAGGTCGGCTGGCCGGCCGGGCGGTCCCGCGAGGAGCCAAACCACGCACCCAACCCTTAGGCTTTGGCCCGACGGAAGGGGTTGGCGTGGTTGACACCGAATCGAACGGTCGGCGCGAGCGGCGACGTGCGGGTCAGGAGGTCCGCAGCAAGGTGCCGCGCGACTCATTGGGCGTGTGGGAGCCCCCGGCCGATCGGCGTGATCCAGTCCAGATCCTGATCGACCAGGGTGACTCCCGGGTGCAGGACCTGGTGCCGGTGCGGTATGCACGGATGCTGTCCAGCGAGTTCGCTTTCTACCGGGGCGCGGCCGCGGTCATGGCCAGCGACTTGTCCTACAGCCCGAACACGCATCTGACAGTCCAGTTGGCAGGGGATGCCCACCTGGCCAACTTCGGCGGCTACGCGTCCCCGGATCGAAGCTTCGTGTTCGACGTCAATGATTTCGACGAGACGCTGCCCGGTCCCTTCGAGTGGGACCTGAAGCGGCTCGTCGCGAGCTTCGCAGTCGCAGGCCGCAGCCGTGGTTTCGACGCGGCCACACGCGCTGAGATCCTCAAGCGAGTGGTCAAGTCTTATCGCGAAGCTGTCACGACCTTCTCCCACATGTCCCGCATGGACGTCTGGTACTCACGCCTCACCGCCCAGGACATCGAGAACCGTTGGGGGGACAGAGTCGACAAGAAGTTCCGCAAGAGTTTCGAGAAGACCGTCGCCAAGGCGCAGACGAAGACCAGCGAACGCGCGCTGGACAAACTGACGACCAAATCCGACGACGGCCGAATCTCCTTCGTGAGCAACCCGCCGTTCATGGAGACCTTCGACGAGGTCGTGGGAGCAGACGATAAGGAGGAGTACCGGCACGCCACCCAGGCAGCGCTGGTCGCCTACCGTCGCAGTCTCATCTCCGATCGTAGGGTGCTCTTCTCGGGCTACAGGGTGGTCGACCTGGCCCGCAAGGTGGTCGGTGTTGGCAGTGTCGGCACGCGCTGCTGGGTGATGCTGCTGATGGCCGATCATGACGAGAGCGACGTCTTGATGTTGCAGCTCAAGCAGGCGGAGGCATCGGTACTCGAGCCCTACTTGGGACGCTCGCGTGCGACCCATCATGGCCAGCGGGTCGTCGAGGGTCAGCGCGTGATGCAGGCGGCCAGCGACATCCTGCTGGGCTGGACCCAGGTGGATGTCCGCGATCAGCACGTCGACTTCTATGTGCGCCAGATGTGGGATTGGAAGGAATCGGCCGACCTCGACACGATGGATGTCCCGGCGATGGACATCTACGCGGAGTTGTGCGGCTGGACGCTGGCTCGAGCGCACAGTCGCTCCGGGGACCGGGTCGCCTTGGCCGGCTATCTGGGCACGAGCGACACCCTCGACAGTGTCCTGGCCACCTACGCGGAGAACTACGCCGATCAGAACGCCGAGGACTACTCAGCGTTGAAGGCCGCGGCATCGGCGGGTCGCATCGAAGTTGCCGACGCTGGCTGGTAGATATTCGGGTGTCTGAGGAGGCACCCATGTCCGAAACCGAAATTGAAGCCCAAGAAGCCCGCGAGGTGATCGGCGCTGCCAGCAAGTTGTGGTGGCTGACCCTGGTCGCCGGGATCCTGTGGTTTTTCATCGCCATCGTCATCCTGCAGATGAATGCGGCGTCCGTGACGACCGTGGGAATCATCATCGGCGCGATGTTCCTGTTCACAGGGATCCAGCAGTTCCTGATCTCGACCGCGGTCGAAGGCTGGAAGTGGCTGTGGATCGTGTTCGGGGTGTTGTTCGTTCTCGCCGGGATCTGGGCATTGATCAACCCCGGCGCGACGACCGCTGCTTTGGCCGATTCGCTGGGCTTCCTGTTCCTGCTGGTGGCCATCTTCTGGGTCATCGAAGCGTTCACCACCCGCGAGACCAACGACCTGTGGTGGCTGGGCCTGATCTCCGGGATCATCATGTTCGTGCTGGCCTTCTGGGTGGCCGGGCAGTTCCTCTTCGAGCGCGTCTACATCCTGCTGGTGTTCGCGGGTGTCTGGGCGATGCTGCAGGGAATCACCGACGTGGTGCGGGCCTTCCAGCTGCGCAAGTTGGGCAAGCTGGTCGCGTCCTGATCAACCCCGGTGGGCCCAGGCGATCATGCCCTCGATGTTCTGTTTGAGCACCTCGCCGGCCGTCGCGTCAGCGCCCTTGGTCATCGCCATGTACTTCAGCGTCCCGACGTCGCTCTTGAGCGGCGCTGACGCGAGGGCGTAGCCGACCGCGTCTTCGGCCAGCAGCCATGCGCCGAGGTTGTAGGCGGTGCGGGCGCCCTGCTTCTTGTCCAGTGCTGCCGTGGCCTCGTCGTCCTGGTCCCAGGCGATGATCCGGAAGCCGTCACGGTCCCCGTAGTCCGAGAGGTTGATCTGGACCTGGATGCGGCCCAGTAGGGGCAAGTGCATGCGCTGGATGTAGGTCACGTCTGTGTCGGAGCGGCGTTCGATGACCTCGATCCCCTCGACGTACCTGACGTTTTCCGCGTAGGCCTCCACATCGAGGATGTGCGCGGCCATCAGTTCGACGTCGGTGTCCGGGTTGGGCAGTAGTCCCACGCCTTCGGAGGTGGGCCTCTTCTCGAACCTCCACGACGCCGAGTGGTACTTCTCGCGACCGAGGTCGGTGACGTGCGGCATGACTCGGTCGAGAAATTCGTTCGCGCTCACGGGACAGAGTGTGTCACGGCGCCGAGATTGTCCTGGTTAGAGGTTGTGCTGTTGGTTAGCGAAACAACGCGTGGATTCGCTAACCAGGACCACAACCTCTAACCAGGACGGGCGAAACCCGGTTGAGTCCGTGGCCCTGTTCGAAGCAGGATCAAGGGATGGCCGTTTCCACCTCCTCCGCTTCGCTGCGCCTCTTCTGGGACGTGGCGGGGGTGACCCCTGGGCGCAGGATAGTGGCCATCGTCGGCCCGGCCTTCGCTGTCGGGATCGGGCAGTTCCTGGGCCCGTTCTTCATCTCGCTACTTCTGGACCAGATGCAGGCCGGCGACGTGAGTTGGCAGAACTCCTGGCCGCTGGTCGTGGGCTACTTGATGAGCCAGATCGTGGGCACGGTCATTGCCTGGCGGATCGTGCTCTGGGCGACATGGACGATGGAAGTCAAGGGGATGGCGCTGCTGTTCCAGCAGGTTTTCGACCACCTGACCGACCAGAGCGTCGCCTTCCACGCGAACCGCTTCAGCGGGTCCCTGGTGTCGCAGACCAACAAGTTGCTCGGTGCGTTCGAGATGTTCTGGGACACCATCGTGTGGGCTCTGGTGCCGATCTTCACCGGCGTGATGGTTGCCAGCGTCGTGCTGGCCTTCGTGATGTGGCCCTACGCGCTGTTCCTGTTCGCCATGTCCATGGTCTTCATCGCGCTGGTCTTCGCTGCCACTCGCCGCATGCAGGATCTCACCGTCGCGGAGGCACACGCCGCCAACCGGATGACCGGTTTCCTGGCCGACGTGATGACCAACATATCGGCGGTCAAGGCGCAGGGCTCTGAGCCCGATGAGCGCGACACCGCCGGCGAGGTTGCCCAGATCCGTACCGCCCGTGACCTCGATGTGATGCGTTCCTTCCTGAAGTTCAGCGCGGGGTACGCCACTGTGATCACCATCATCAACACCGGGGCCGTGGCCGCGGCCGTGCTCGCAGCCCAATACGACGTGATCGCCATCGGTCCGGTGTACCTCGCGGTCACCTACACGCTGACAGTCACCAGCCAGCTGTGGTCGATCAACGAGGTGATCCGCAACTACAACAAGGTGATAGGCGATGCCCACGAGATGGTCGAGATCCTCCACCTTCCGGTGGGCGTGGAGGACCGCTCGGGCATCCCCCTGCGGATCACACGAGGGGCCATCGACATCGAGCACCTCACCTTCGGTCACGAGGGGCAGTTCGACGACCCATTGTTCGAGGACTTCAATCTGCACGTCGCGGCTGGCGAGAAGATCGGCTTGGTCGGGCACTCCGGCAGCGGCAAGTCCACTCTCACGCGCTTGCTTCTGCGATTCTCCGACGTGCAGGCCGGGCAGATCCTCATCGATGGCCAGGACATCGCCCAGGTCACCCAGCGCAGCCTTCGCCAGCAGATCTCCTACGTCCCGCAGGAACCGCTGCTGTTCCACCGCACGCTGCGGGAGAACATCGCCTACGGCCTGCCAGGTGCGACGTTCGAGCAGGTGCGTGACGCCGCGCAGCGTGCCTACGCGACGGACTTCATCGAGTCGTTGCCCGACGGGTTCGAGACCCTGGTGGGTGAGCGGGGCGTCAAGCTGTCAGGGGGACAGCGCCAGCGGATCGCGATCGCCCGCGCCATTCTCAAGGACGCACGCATCCTGCTGCTCGACGAAGCGACCAGTGCACTGGACAGCGAGAGCGAGGTCCACATCCAGCACGCACTGGCCGGCGCCATGGCCGGCCGTACGACGTTGGTCATCGCTCACCGGCTCTCCACGATCCAGGCGATGGACCGGATCCTGGTGATGGACTCAGGCAGGATCACCGAACAGGGCAGTCACGCGGAACTGCTCGCGGCCGGTGGGATCTACGCGGCCCTGTGGGCCCATCAGTCCGGCGGTTTCCTCGAACAGGTGTGAGAGGCGAACAGGCGTGCCGCTGCACTCTTTGCCACGGCTGAGATGCACACTGTGATTACGACCGCGCAAGGCCGCGGGCGCGGCGGGGAGGCCAGGTGATTCGGGCGACGGGTGTGCTGACCGCTGCAGCCTGCCTTCTGGCGGTCGCGCCTGCCCATGCCGAGCCTGTGCCCATCGACCAGGCAGTGGCAGAACTCAACAGCCTGTGCACGGCGTCCCGGACGGCTTTCGAACAGGGCGGCAGCGTGCGTCTTCGGCTGAAGCAGACCGGACGGGTGATTCAGGAGCAGCGGTACGACCCGGCCTCGGGCCGGGTGCTGGACACTGGATGGCCGACAGTGGTGCAGCGCGGCAAAGGAACGTTCGACCGCAGCGGCTTCGTGCTCGACGCTCGACTGCGCAAGGCCCAGGTCAAACAGGCGGCCGGCTACCTCGGCTTCAGCAAGCGGCCCTGGGTGCTCAGTCGTGATCAGTACGGTGTCATCGCCTCGCGTGACTTCGACAAGTACCTGCGAACGGACCTGCTGGCGCCGGACCGGTTCGTCGACCTTGACTCGACCCTTGTGCCTTCCCAACCCCAACGCTGTGCCTCACATCTGCTCCCCACCGGTGCGCAGGCCTCGGTGGACCGCATTGTCGTCGGCGACGTCGAGACCTGGAGCCTCTCCTACCGGATCGAGGATCCAACTCTGCCCGTGAAGGTCACGTCGGTGCTCGAGGTCTCCCAAGGGCTGATCAGTGCCGGGTCGGCAAGTGTGGTCGGGCCTCGTCGGGCCGGTGTGGACGTGAACAACTACGCACAGTGGTCCTACGGGCGTCCGCAGATCCAACGTCCCGGCCGCACGTCGGTGGTCAGTCAGGCCGCCTGGGTCAGGGCCACCGACGCCGTCGCGCTGGTGACCGATATCCGGTTCCTGGCGGGTAGCCTGGAGGGCAGGCGCACGCTGGAGGGCCTTCGCAAGCAGGCGCGCGGTCGGGTCAAGGCCGCGAACCGGGGTCACGAGATTGCCATCCGCGTG
Organism: uncultured Actinomycetota bacterium; assembly: GCA_963818505.1. Classification (GTDB taxonomy): domain Bacteria; phylum Actinomycetota; class Actinomycetes; order S36-B12; family UBA10799; genus JADKAV01. Next base: position 214,135 of record CAWFSJ010000005.1, on the reverse strand, counting down.
CGCGATACCGACGGTGGTGTGCTGCTGTGGGCACGCAATCCGTACACCAAACAGCTGGTGGCTTTCGAAGTCGTTCTTGAGCCCGTGCCGACCGCTGTGTCGCGCAGGATCCGTTGACTTAAGGGCCTCGTAAAGTTCGCCTTAGCCGGTTCCCGAGGTCGTCGAACGGGGCTACCCTGAAGTCTGACGAGGGCAGGGGTAGCACATGACCGTCATGGTTGATCCGATCACCGACGAAGAACTCATAGGCTACTTCTCCGCCATGCTCACCGACCAGCCGTGGGGCGAACCCGCCACCAGTTTGGAAGAGCTGGAGGTCCCCAGCGGGTCCCGCTAGCCTCAAGGGCCCACACCTGTCAGGCTGCGTTGAAACACGCAGTCGGAGGCGCAGATGGCGGGAATATCACGACGGGGTTTTCTCGCTGCGAGCGCGGGACTGGCCTCCGCTCTTGGAGTTCCCCAGCAGGCCCTGGCGGCCCGCCTGGCGCAGCCGACCAAACCCGCGGACGTTCCCACCACCCTTGAACAGACCATCCGGCTGACCTCACCGAAGTACCGCCAATACCGACACCTGACCGCGGGTTCCGGCGAGCCGTACATCCCCCGCTACGACGTACTCGGCCGTGCCGCACGACCGGGCCGTGCCACCAGTCGACGCACCATCGCGTACCTGGGCCATCTCAGCGACATGCACATCATGGACGCCCAGTCACCTGCGCGCCTGGACGTGATGGTCGGCCAGGACCCCTCGTTGTGGGCTGGTTCGTTCCGGCCCCAGGACACGCTCACGGTCAACGTCGTCGCGGCAATGGTCCAAGCCATGCGGGCCGCGCAGTTCAGCCCTTTGACCGGCGCCCCGATGATGGCCGCCTTCAACACCGGGGACAGCGCAGACATGATCTCCGCGCTGGAACTCAAGTGGTACATCGATCTGCTGGATGGTTTCCCCGTCACGCCCAACTCGGGCAAGCCCGGCGTCTACGAGGGTGTGCAGGTCTGGGCCGAGTCGACCTTCGCCTATCACCCCGAGGACCCGGCCGGCGATCCCTACGGCGACTTCGGTTTCCCGACCGTTCCGGGGATGCTTCAGGCGGCCGTGAGCCAGACGGTGGAGTCGGTGGGGCTGGCCACCCCCTGGTACGCGGTGTACGGCAACCACGACACGGACTTCCTGGGCACCCTGGTCATGTCAGATGCTCTGCGCAGATTCGCCGTCGGTGATCGAAAGGCCGCTGTGTGGCAGCCGTTCGCGGCCAACTTCTTGGGCGGCTGGGCCAATGAGTTGAGTCCGGTCAACCAGTTCCTGCACAACATCCGGGTCAACTACGGCATGCAGTCCGGGGTCAAAGGTGTGACGGCCGACCCGCAGCGAAAACTGCTCGAAGGCGTGGAGTTCATGCAGGCCCATTTGCAGTCGCCGGACAAACCGGGACCTGTCGGCCATGGCTTCACCCAGGACAACATCGACACCGGCAAGACCTATTGGGTCGCCGATCTGAGCCCCCATGTCAGGGCATTCGGTTTGGACACGTGCAACCAGGTCGCGGGCCCGGACGGGGCAGTTCCCGAGGACCAGTTCAACTGGCTGCGTGCGGGTCTCGAGCAGGCCACCGCTGAGAACAAGCTCTGCCTGGTCCTCAGCCACCACAACAGCACAACTCTGGAGAACGAGGCCCAGCCCGTTGTCGGACCGACTCAGCGGCTCATCCACGCCGAGGAATTCGTGGCAATGCTGCAGCAGTACCCCAACTGCGTGGCTTGGATGAACGGCCACACCCACATCAACACGATCATCGCGCACCCGAAGCCAGGGGGCGGCGGGTTCTGGGAGGTCACGACCGCCTCATGCATCGACTTCCCGCAGCAGCAACAACTGGTCGAGTTGGTGGACAACCGGGATGGCACGATGTCGATCTTCACGACCTCGCTGGACCACACTTCATCAGCGCAGTGGACGGCCTCGGACTACAGTCAGGACGGCCTCGCATCACTTAGTCGGCAATTGGCGGCCAACGACTGGATCGAGAACCCGCCGATGCGGCTGGGCTCGCCCTTGGACCGCAACTGCGAGTTGTTGCTCCCGGCGCCGTTCGACCTCTCAGCGATCGCGGATGCCGACCTTGAGAAGGCGGCGCTGGCGGCCAAAGCGCGGATCGTGGCAGGGGAGGTCCAGGCATGAGGAGGTGGAGTTGGTTGCTCGCGGCGCCCCTGCTCGTGGGGTGTTCGCAGGTCGACGCGTTGCAGCAGGTCAGCGGAGGACCGCTGGCGACCGTGGAGATCGCCGCGGACGACGTGCTGCTACAGAAGAACATCGCGCTGTTGGCCGCGCCCAAGTGCGTGGAGAACGAGCAGGAGTTCACCTGCGAGGGGACAACGCTGGACAAGAAACCGATCGCGGTGTCGGTGCCCCAGGTCGAGCCGCAGATCATGACCATCACCGTGGGCGGGGAACAGATCTTCTCCGGCCCTGTCCAGGATGTCATCGAAGCGGCCGGGGAGCGTCTGCCATGAGCGTTGCGCAGAAGCAGTACGGGTGGACCGTCCTCGGAACGGGACTGGTGCGCATGTGGCGCGGGTTCCTGCCGTTCATCCTGGTGTCGTTGCTCAATGCCGTCGTGCAGTCGTCGCTGCTGGCGCTGTCGGCGCTCTGGCTGGCCGTCGGGATCTCCGCCGCGGTGCTGCTTTTGGCGTTCGCGCTGATGGCGCACATCGCCGTGCGCAGCGTCGATGAACGCAGCGGTCTGGGCGATCTGCGGGGGACGCGGTTCGGGCTCTTCGCTCTCTGGGTCGTGGGCTGGACGGTGGTGGTCACGGTCGGACTCGGTTTCTACTTCTGGCCCGGCGTGCTGGTGCTGGCCTTGACGCCGTTCTTGCCGGTGGCCGCGGCGGCCGGGGTGCGCAATCCGCTGGGTGCCAACTTCGCCGCCATCCGTTCGCGGCCCGTGCGCTACCTGGTGACCGTCGCGATCACGCTCGCAGTTCTGCTGGTCATGTGGCTGGCCTCGGCGCTCAACGCATTCTTCGTGCGCGGCTGGGTCGCCTCGTTCACCACCTGGCTGGTGATCGGTTTCGTCGCGGCCTGGCTGCTGACGGCATGGGCCGCATTGTTCCGGAGCACGGACGCCGGGGTCGAGGCCTGACGCGGCGCGGTCCGTCCCGGCCGCCCGTTTGTGACGTTGTTACGGCGATGGAAGCGCCACTGTTGCGTTGTTGCTGGTGTTCTGGTCAGAAACCAGCAACAACGCGACGATCCAGATGAACGACCGGCAACAGCGCGACAATCCGCTGGTCAAAGCGCTCAAGGTGTGATGAGCCCCAGCCTGCGCAGTGGGGGGTCGTTGCGCGGGGGTTGCCGGCGTGGGGGAAGGTCGGCGAGCAGCGTGGTGGTGGCCGCCGCGACGGCTTCGATGGCTGCGCTGTAGGCGTCCTGGGTGGCCGGACTCGGTTTGGACACGCCGCTGACCTTACGCACGTACTGCTCGGCGGCGGCGCGGATCTCAGCATCGGTGACCGCGGGCTCAAGACCCCGCAGGGTGGTGATGTTTCGGCACATGGGCTAAGTGTGCAGTGCAGCCGCGCCACGTTGGGCGGGCTTCGGTCAGGCGAAAGCGACCGGTTGGACCGCTTCGCCGCGACCGCGGGTACCTTGGTGCCATGCTCTTCAACCCGCACACCTACGATCCGTCGGCCTACGACCCGCAGACGCAGGCCAAGCTCAAGGCTTTGATCGAGTTCTTTGAGAACAAGGGCCTGGCCGAGATGAAGGACGAATTCCACGAACGAGCCTGGTACCAGGACTTCCTGGACTTCAACGCCAAAGAGGGGATTCTTGCCGCATTCGGCACGCCAGCGGCGGTCGGTGGCGAGGGCGCCCGTTGGGACACCGCCCGGATCAACGACCTCAACGAGATCCTCGGCTTCTACTCGCTGTCCTACTGGTATGCCTGGCAGGTCACGGTGCTGGGGCTGGGGCCGGTGTGGATGAGCGACAACGAAGAGGCCAAACAGCTTGTGGGCAGACTGCTGGAGTCGGGGTCCATCTTCGGCTTCGGGTTGTCCGAGCAGACACACGGTGCCGACATCTACTCGACCGACATGATTCTCACGCCCACCGATGACGGTTGGGTGGCCAACGGACCGAAGTACTACATCGGCAACGGCAACGTGGCCGGGCGGTTGAGCGTGTTCGGGAAGTTCGCCGACACAGACGAGTACGTGTTCTTCCTCGTGGATACGCAGGCTCCGGAGTACGAACTGCAGAAGAACGTCGTCGCCGACCAGATGTACGTGTCGGCCTTCGCCCTGCACGACTACCCCGTCACGCAGGCCGACATCCTGCACACCGGCAAGGCCGCCTGGGACGCCGCGCTGGCCACGGTCAACGTCGGCAAGGTCAACCTGGGCTGGGCCAGCATCGGCATCTGCGAGCACGCCTTCTACGAGGCTGTGACCCACGCCGACCACCGGGTGCTCTACGGCACGAAGGTCACGACATTCCCGCACGTGCGCCGGATGTTCGCCGACGCGTACGCTCGTCTGCTGGCGATGAAGCTGTACTCGGCGCGCAGTGCCGACTACTTCCGCGAAGCCTCCGAGGACGACCGCCGGTTCCTGCTGTTCAACCCCATCACGAAGATGAAGGTGACCAGCGAGGGCGAGCGGGTCATCGACCTGCTGTGGGAGATCATCGCCGCACGCGGGTTCGAGAAGGACACATACTTCGAGCAGGCTGCCGGGCACATCCGGGCCCTGCCCAAACTCGAGGGCACGGTCCACGTGAACCTTGCTCTGGTGCTGAAGTTCCTCCCGCAGTACCTGATGGCGACCGGCGACTACCCCGAGGTCCCGATGCGCCAGGACGCCGCCGACGACGGCTACCTGTTCCGCCAGGGGCACGCGTCCGGCTTGGGCAAGATCACGTTCGCGCCGTGGCGGCCGGCCTTGGAGCAGTACAAGCACCTGCCCAACGTGGCGCTGTTCCTGGAGCAGGTCGATGCCTTCACGCAGATGATCATGTCGGCGCCCCCCAGCGCCGAACAGCAGAAGGACCTCGACTTCCTGCTCACCCTCGGGCAGTTGTTCACCCAGGTCGTGTACGCGCAGTTGGTGTGCGAGTCGGCAGGACAGGCCCGGCCTGGGACGGTTTCGAGCCTCCCCGGACTCGGCGACGCCCACATCGACCGGATCTTCGCGGTGTTCGTCCAGGACGTGTCCGACATGGCGGTGACACTGCACGGGCAGGCCTCGGCCAGCGACGATCAGCGGGCCGGTGCCTTGGGCTTGATCCGGGCGCCCCGCATCGACGCTGCCGCCGAGAGCGCTTTCGTCGAGGAGGTGTTGGCGCTGTCCGACTCCTACGTGATGCCGCAGTAGGTCAGGGAGGCGATGTTGTTCTTCGGCAACTGAGTTGTCGGTTTTCAGCATGGAGGCCGTTCGGGCGGTGGTCGATGCTGGCTATTCGCAACTAGGCTTACGGTTCGACGACGAGGAGCGGCCATGCGCTACGTGATGTTGATGATCCCGGCGGTGTACGGCACGGATGCGGCCGACGAACTGCCGTCTGCGCAGATGATCCAGAAGATGATGAAGTACAACTCCGATCTCGCTCACGCTGGTGTGCTCGAATCGCTGAACGGGTTGCATCCCCCGAGCCAGGGTGTCCGATTCCAGTTCGGCGGCGATGGGCCGTCGATGGTCAACACCGAGGTTGAAGGCGCGGTGGGCGGGTACTGGATCCTCAAAGTGGAGTCCCACGAGGCGGCCGTCGCGTGGGCCAAGAGATGTCCGGCTATGCCGGGTGACGTCTTGGAGTTGCGCCGCATCCAGGAGATCGAGGACTTCCCCCAGGACGTGCAGGATTCGATTGTGGACTTCGACATATGAGGGCTGACGACACGGTGCTTGAGGCGCTCGCCGCACTTCGCAGCGACGACGTGGTCGAGATCCCCTCGCGGCGTGTGCTGTCCGAGGTCACCGACCATCTGATCAAGGCACTGTTCCCCCAGCGGCTCGGGACCTGCGGGCCGGATGTGAACGGCTACGTCCGTCGCCAATTGGAGTCAGCTCTAGGTGCCCTCAGCGGTGAGGTGTCGACCGAACTGGCCTTCCACAGGCACGCGGGCAAGGAGGTTGCCACAGACCCCGATGAGTTGATCACCGCGTTCGCGAACACACTGCCGCGCACGCGCGACCTACTGGGCTCCGACATCCAGATGGCTTATCGAGGTGACCCGGCGGCCCGCAGTGTTGCTGAGGTGTTGGTCTGTTACCCCGGGATCCACGCGATGATGCACCACCGGATCGCTCACACCCTGCACACCCTCGGTGCGCCTTTCATCGCACGATGCATCGGCGACCTCGGCCGCGCCGAGACCGGTATCGACATCCACCCGGGTGCGTCCATCGGTGGTGGGTTCTTCATCGACCACGGAACCGGCGTTGTGATCGGGGAGACGACCGTGATCGGGGAGAACGTGCGTCTCTACCAGCACGTGACCCTCGGGGCGAAGAAGCTGGACGGTGTGCCCAAGGGTCTGCCCCGGCACCCGATCGTCGAGGACGACGTGGTCATCTACTCCGGGGCCACGGTTCTGGGCCGGATCACCATCGGCAAGGGCACCGTCATCGGCGGCGGGACCTGGGTCACCAGTGACCTGCGGCCGGGCAGTTTCGTGACGCAGGCACGCACGCAGGTGGAGACATTCGCCGACGGAGCCGGCATCTAGGCCGGCGGTCGGCAACCGCCGACGGGGCCCAGAGCTAGCCGGCGAGGTCGGCGAACAGCGGGGTACTGAGGTAGCGCTCGCCGAAGCTGGGGATGATCACCACGATCAACTTGCCCGCGTTCTCCGGCCGTTTGGCAACCTCGATCGCCGCCCACAGTGCCGCTCCCGAGGAGATTCCGACGAGCAGGCCCTCCTCCCGGGCCGACCGGCGGGCGGTCTCCATCGCGTCGTCGGCCTCGACCTTCACGATCTCGTCGTAAACGCCGGTGTCCAGGATCTCGGGGACGAATCCGGCGCCAATCCCCTGGATGGGGTGCGGGCCCTTGGCTCCGCCGGAGAGGACCGGCGACGCGGTGGGCTCGACCGCGATCACCTGGATGTCGGGGTTGCGCTCCTTGAGGACCTGTCCCACGCCAGTGATAGTGCCGCCCGTGCCGACCCCCGAGACGAAGATGTCCACCTTGCCGTCGGTGTCGCGCCAGATCTCCTCGGCAGTGGTCGCGCGGTGGATGGCAGGGTTGGCCGGGTTCGCGAACTGCTGGGGCATCACGTAGTTCTCGTTCTCCTTGGCCAATTCCTCAGCCTTGGCGATCGCTCCGCCCATTCCATCGGGGCCGGGCGTTAGCACCAGGTCGGCTCCGAATGCGCGCAGCAGCATGCGGCGTTCCATGCTCATGGTCTCCGGCATCGTCAGCACACACTTGATTCCGCGCGCCGCGCAGACCATCGCCAGGGCGATCCCGGTGTTCCCACTGGTCGGCTCCACGATCACCGTGTCCGCATTGAGCAGTCCGTTCTCAGCGGCCGCGTCGAGCATGGCTACACCGATACGGTCCTTCACGCTGTTAGCCGGGTTGTAGAACTCGAGTTTGGCGGCGATAGTGGCGCCGGCGCCCTCGCTGATGCGGTTGATCCGGACCAGGGGGGTGTTGCCGATCAGTTCGGTGACGTCATTGGCGATGCGCATATGTCCTAGTTTGCCATCCATGTCCGAAAGGGCAATGGCGACCGAACCGCGATCAACGCAGTGCGTGGTGGGCCAGAATCACCTCTGCCATCCGCTGTCCGGAGTCCTTGTACTGATCCGGTCCGACGACGAAGGCGTTCGGGGCAGTGACGATGATCAAGCCCACGCGCTCGGCCACCGGCGGCAGGAACTGCGCGCTCACCTGCACGTCTCCCTCGTCCTGGCCCGTGACATGGCTGCTCTCGGCGTACCGGTCGACGACCCAGAGGTACCCGTGCGGAACCACGAGGTCCACCTGAGTCAGGCGCCGGTGTTCGGCCAGGCGCTGCGTGATTCCCGGCGGCACCTCGAACCTCTGGTCGGTCACAGACACTGAGCGCATCCGGTCGACGATGTAGGTGCGTAGTTGGTCCTCCTGGGTCAGCGCGTCCAACTCCCAGCCGCGCGCGGTCTCCACGAGTCGCAGCGGGTTCACCAGGGGCGTCACGACCCCTGGCTTCCAGGCGCGCGAGTACTCGATGCGCACCGCCTGCCTCCTGCTCACCGCGGTGGACAGGTCGCGGCCGATGTCGCTGTCGGGGCGCCGGGGGACACCGGCGAGGATCCGCTCGGCGATTATGTTCACCGCCGCGCCCAAGGCCTCGTCGTCCGGTTGCATCTCGCGCACCCGTGCGGCCTTGTCGTACACCTCGAGCCATTGCTGCGGCGACAGCAACTCGACCCCGATCTCGGCGGTGGGGGTTTCGCTGACGACCCGGACCACGTCCGCGGAACTGGGATCCGCTTCCGAACCGTCCGCGGAGACGAACACGATCGTGTCCGGACGCACCCCGAGGGTGTCGGCGACGTAGAAGTCGAGGATCTCCTGACGCAGATTCGCCTGTGGGACCCCTAGTTGGTCTGCCAGGAAGTCCATACGCAGGCCGCCCGGGTGGGCGTGCAGCAGGTTCAGTACAGCCGAGAGCCGGGCGAAGGAGTCCGACGCGCGCGTGCTCATACGGCCACCATCAATAGGTCACGAAGCTCATCGCGCAGTTCCTGGGGCCCCCGCAGCCGTGCCCGGGAACCCAGTTCGATGACCCGTGCCAGGAAGAGCAGTCGGTTGGTGACTTCCACGAACACGAGGTCGCCATCGGCGTCCCCTCCGACTAAGTCGATCACATCCTGCTGGAAGCCAGGGCAATCCAGTTCGGCGATGACGGGGGGATCGACCTTCCACGTGATGGGGTCCAACTGCGGGCGTTCGACGTCGGCGGGGGGCCGGGCGGACCCGGGCGCACCGATGTGCAAGTCCTGGATCCGGGAGACGGTGAAGCTCTTGAACATCCCTGTCGTGGCCTCCCAGCAGGTCACGACCAGCTCGTGGGCAGACCAGTGCCAGGACTGCGGATCGACCTCACGCTGCTTGCCGTTGTAGCCGAAGCGCATCACGCAGTGGGTCCGGACCGCTTCCCTGACCCGGTCGAGGTCCACCGGCAACGGTTTGCGCGCGACGGCCACCTGCCCGCCCTCGTCGGCCGTTGCCAGCGCCGCCTGCAGCGCCGTGCGTTGTTCGGCGGTGAACTCCACGCGCCACCTGACGTCCCCTGCCTTGAGTACATATCGGGCGTCCTCACCGAGCGCAGCCGCGTTCTCGATCACCAGCCCCACGGCGCGCAGATCGTCGAGATCGCGCATCATCTGCCGCTTGCCGGATTCAGTGTCGGGATATCCCACCCGCTGCATCAGGACTGTGGTCGTCAGCCCGACCCGTCCGGCGCTGGTCAGCGCCAAAGCCACATCCAGCAGTCGCTGGAAGCCTTTGGGGGAGCTCATGAGCCCAAGGATGCCGCAATGTCGCTGATGCGGTGGGCCAGTTGGACATCGAGGCCGGTGACCCCGCCGGCGGAGTGGGTGGACAACGTGAACACCACGGTGCGCCACCTGATGTCCATGTCGGGGTGGTGATCCAGTTCCTCTGCCACCTCGGCCACTGCCACCACTGCACGGATGGCCGTGGGGAAGTCGGCGAACTCGATGCTTCTTCCAAGCGAGGCGGTCGACCCGGTCCAGCCCGGCAGGTTGCCCAACTCTGCGGTCACTTGCGCCTGGGACAGTGTTTCGTTCACCTGTTGAGCCTGACGCGCTCGCCCCGAGGAGGCAACTATTGGGTATCCCCAGAGAGAATGTTCAGGTGACGACGGTACAGATCGCGGCGATGGCGCTGGGTGCGGTGGAATCGCTTCGACCGACTTTGGTTCCGCGGACCACCCAGCATCAGGTCCTGGTGACAGGCACGTGTGTGGCCACCATGGGACTGGCCACGTTGCCTGGCAGGCGTCTGAAGCCGCCCGCTGCCATGTGGCTGAGCGCCGCGGGATCCGCCGTGGCCATTGCGCGGGCAGTCAAACACGTCAAGGCGCAGCGTGGAGCGTACCCACAGTGGGAACCGCGCCCACAGAACGCCCCGGTCGCGGTCGCTGCAGGATCGCTGGCAGGGTTTGCGCTGGCGCAGGCCCCAGTGTTGGTCGGTTCAGCCCTGGGATCTGCGGGGGGCGCCTTGGCTGGTAAGCGCGGTGGATCGGCGGGTTTGTGGTCATCGGCCGTGGGTCTGTCCGCGACCGCCTTGGTGGCGGGAGTCGGCGCTGTGGGGGCCTCCGTGGCCCTTCGTCTCCTGCGCAAGGTAGGGACCCGGGCGGATCCGGCTCTGGTCGATGCCCCGCCCAACGATCACGTCTCCGGAGGTCCTTCGTCGGGGATCCCCTACGACACCCTGGCACGTGACGGCCGCCGGTTCGTCAGCCTGCGCACGCCGGCCGAGCAGATTCGCAGCGTGGACGGCGAGGCGATCGAGCCCATCCGCGTGTACGCCGGACTGCACAGCGCCGACACCGTCGAGGAACGCGTGGAACTTGCGCTGGACGACCTCGAACGTCTCGGTGGTTTTGACCGAGGAACCTTGCTGATCATGAGTCCGGCCGGCTCCGGATACGCCGACTACGTCGCTGCTGAAGCGATCGAATGCTTCACGCAGGGCGACTGCGCAAGCGTCGTGGTGCAGTACGGCGTGCTGCCCTCGATGCTGTCACTGCCCCGAGTTGGACTGGGCGCGAAGACCGTGCGCCTGCTGCTCGACGGCATCCTGGATCGGTTGGCTGGGCGCTCGTCGGCGCCACGGATCCTGATGTACGGAGAGAGCCTGGGTGCACGCGTGGCACAGGAGGCGCTGCAATTGAGCCCGGCGAGGGTCGATGAACAGGGCCGCGTCGACGGCATCGATGCGTTAGTCAGTGTGGGGACCCCGGGCGGGCCGTCCTTGCGCAACGATCTGCTGCACAGCCCCGACGTCGTGCACTTGGACCGATGGGCGCAGATGAAAGGCGACGAAAGCGCGCAGTTGTGGTTCATCGATCACGACGCCGATCCGGTGACCCGCTGGGACGGTGAGCTGTCATGGCGCGATCCCTATTGGCTCAAAGGGGTCCGGGGCCGCAACGTTCCCGACGACATGGCATGGATGCCGGTTCTCACGTGGTGGCAGGTGATTTTCGACCTCGTCTTCGCCGCCCAGCAGCAGTCCGGTGTGTTCCATTCCGTGGGCCACGACTACAGGGCCGATCTGGCGCCGGTCCTCGCTCGGGTATTGGGCTCGGAGGTTGACGTCGACAAGGTGGCGGCTCTGCTCGCACGACGCGAGGTCGAGCGTGACGCTTTGACCACCAGTGCGACCACCGGTTCGTTGCCCGCTCACTGACGGCAACGAGGATCAGCCGCTGCCAGGCTCGGGTTCGATGATGCCGAACAGATTGCCATCCGGATCCTTGAGGTAGCCCATCGTGCCCACCCCGGGCATCTTCTCCACGGGAAGTGCCACGGTTGCACCTGCCGCGAGGGCTTCGTCGAAAACACGCTGGGCGTTGTCCACCCCGATGACGTTGACGAACGCATTCACAGCCGATCCGTCGGTGGGTGGTGGGCCTTGTCTGGTCGTGAGCCCACCGTTGATCCCCATCGCCTCGTCGCCGGTGGTGATCACCCAGTAGTCGACCTCACCCCACTTCTGGAAAGTCCAGCCGAACACGTTCTCATAGAAGGCTCGGACGGCGTCGGGGTTGCTGGCGTGGATCTCGAAGTGCACAGGCCTGGCCATGGGAACGACGGTAGCCCCGATCCCGGCGCCAGTACAGATCAGCTGACGGGTGGGGCAGGTATGGGGTTGCCGTTCTCGTCGATGGACCGGTACACCGGGTCCTCCGAAAGGTCGCGCCAGATCGGCACGACCCCTATCAACGTGATGGCGCTCAGGGCCATGCTGAACGGGGCCATGATCAGATTGAGCGCCAGCGCCGATCCGAGGGCGTCCGCGCCGGTCCCCGAGGCGCTCTCGCCGAGGAAGATCAGGCCCACGGGAATGCCGACGATCGAGACCACGATGTTGACGATGATGGAAGCGGCGAAGGCCCACAGCAGGTAGCGGCCGAGCACGGCCAGAGCCTTGCCGCGGGTGGCCTGCCAGGACCACCGCAATGCATGTCGGCCGAGAACCGCCTGAACCACAGTCGGCATCAGCCGTCCGGTCAGCCAGAAGGACAGCCCAATAGTGGCGAGGAAGGTGAGGATGCCCAAAGCCACGGCCAGCGCCGGCGCGACCTGGGCTGCGAGCGCGATCAGCAAGGTGACAGCCACAATGGCGATGCTCGTCACGATCATCAGCAGGAGGTAGTAGCCGAAGAGCCGCAATCCGCCGACGAAGCCGGACTTCCACCCCGCACCCCAGGACACGCGTCCGGCCGTCGTCGCGTCCATTGACAGACGGCTCACGGCGGCAACCTGAACGGTGGCCGCGAAGATGCTCAGGACCGTGACCCCGACCCCCAGCATCACCCAGCCGATCGGTGTGAGGCCACTGAACGCATCGCCGAAGGAGTTGATGATCGCGTCGGACTGCGCGTCCGAGAAGGAGCCGTCGGGGGAGGCCTCAAGCGCCGAGCCCACGGCATCCAGGCCACGGCGCAGGGCCCCGACGTCGACCACGGCGAACAGAACCGCGCCGATGACCGCACCCACCACCGTCCAGATGATCAGCGAGATCGTCAGGATCGGCAGCCACGCACGCCGGGTGATGCGACCGATGTCGGAGAACATCGCGGACAGCGGACGCATCCGGCTCGGGGTCAGCGCAGCCACCGGAGGGGGAGAGTAGGCCGCATACCCGCCGAGAGCGGTGGTCGGTGCGACCGGCGCGATGGGCTGGCCCCAGGGGTTGGTGTCGAAGGCTTCCGTATGTGCTGGCTCGGGCAGCGCCGTGGTGGGCTCGCCGACGGGTTCGGCCGCCGTGGCCGGCTCGCCGGTCCGGGTGTACTCAGTCCAACCCACACCGCTCCACCAGCGCAGCCCGCCGGTCCCGTCGGGGTTGGGGTACCAGCCTGCTGAGGGGGCGTCGTCGCTCATGCCACCAGGCTAGTTGGCGCCGATGCCCGAGCCGGTGGGGCAGGCCGGACTGTTCCGGTCAACCTGCTGTGCGGCCAAGGGCGGACCCTCAGCCACGTGCCTTGCGCCGCGAGGTCTCGCGGGCTCGCAGGGAAGCGTTCAGCTCCACCTTGCGCAGTCGCACTGTCTGTGGGGTCACCTCGACGCACTCGTCCTGGCGGCAGAACTCCAGGGCCTGCTCCAAGGAGAGCACCTTCGCCGGGATCAAGCGTTCCAACTCCTCGCCGGTGGACGAGCGGATGTTGGTCAGCTTCTTCTCCTTGGTCGGGTTGACGTCCATGTCGTCGGAGCGTGCGTTCTCGCCCACGATCATGCCCTCGTACACGTCAGCCCCGGGCTCCACGAACAGCGTCCCGCGCTCCTGCAGGTTGAAGCAGGCGAAGCTGGTGACCGAGCCGCGGCGGTCGGCGACCAGCGAGCCCGTGGGACGGGTGCGCAGATCGCCCTGCCACGGCTCGTAGCCGCCGAAGACGTGGTGCATCAGCCCAGTACCGCGGGTCTCGGTCAGGAACTCGGTGCGGAAGCCGATCAGCGCTCGCGCGGGGACCCGGTACTCCATGCGAACCCAGCCCGTGCCGTGGTTGGTCATGTCCTCCATGCGGCCACGGCGAAGTCCCATCAGTTGTGAGATGACGCCCACGTAATCCTCGGGAATATCGATGGTCACGTTCTCCATCGGCTCGTGCAGCGTTCCATCGATGTCTTTGGTGACGACCAGGGGCTTGCCCACGGTGAGCTCGAAGCCCTCGCGTCGCATCATCTCCACCAGGACTGCCAACTGCAGCTCGCCTCGGCCCTGGACCTCCCAGGCGTCCGGACGGGCGGTGTCGGCCACGCGAAGGGACACGTTGCCGACCAGCTCGGAGTCCAGGCGGTTCTTGATCAAACGCGCGGTCATCTTGCTGCCGTGGGATCCGGCCAGAGGTGAGGTGTTGGTGCCGATCGTGACCGAGATGCTGGGCTCGTCGACGGTGATCACAGGCAGCGGTCGCGGGTCGTTGGGGTCGGTCAGCGTCTCACCGATGGTGATCTCCGGGATGCCTGCCACTGCGATGATGTCGCCGGGGCCTGCTTGGTCCACCGGCACCCGCTCGAGGGCATCAGTCATGAGCAGGTCGCTGACCTTGGCGCTCGTCTGGGTTCCGTCGGCCCGGCACCAGATCACCTGCTGGCCCTTGCGGATCTCACCGGCCCGGATCCTGCAGATGGCCAAACGTCCCAGGTACACCGAGGCGTCGAGGTTCGTCACGTGTGCCTGCAGCGGACCATCGGGGTCGTACTCGGGGGCCGGAACGGTTTCGACGAGCGTGCTGAACAGCGGCTCCAGATCCGGTGAGTCGGGCATTTCGCCGTCCGCCGGTCGCTCGAGACTTGCGCGCCCGGCTTTGGCGCTGGCGTAGATCACCGGGAAGTCGATCTGCTCCTCAGTGGCGTCGAGATCGAAGAACAGCTCGTACACCTCGTCGACGACCTCGGCGATGCGCGCGTCTGGACGGTCCACCTTGTTCACCACGAGCACGACCGGCAGTTGTTTGGCCAGGGCTTTGCGCAGCACGAAGCGGGTCTGGGGCAGCGGGCCCTCGGAGGCGTCGACGAGCAGCAGAACACCGTCCACCATCTCGAGGCCGCGCTCCACCTCGCCACCGAAGTCGGCGTGGCCGGGGGTGTCGATGATGTTGATCGTCACACCGCCGTGTCTGACCGCGGTCTGCTTGGCCAGGATCGTGATGCCCTTCTCGCGTTCGAGGTCCATCGAGTCCATGACCCGATCGGCGATGTCGGCGTTCTCGCGGAAGGCGCCGGACTGCCAGAGCATGGCATCGACCAGAGTGGTCTTGCCGTGGTCCACGTGGGCGATGATCGCAACATTCCGCAGGTCGCTGCGCAGGGCCATAAGGGATTCCTTGTATTAGGGGATACACCCAGTGTCGCAGGTGGGTCGGACAGGCCAAACCGGGCCCAATTCGCGGCGGGTTTGGCGGGGTGGGTCGGGGCTGCCGGCGTCTCAACTACTGTGGCGGCCCGCCAACGCGGGACTTCAACGACTCAGGGACCGGAACGCCGGTTTCCCACAGCGCGTGGCACACGTGGGCGCTCACGGGCCGGGAGAACAGGTACCCCTGCGCGGTGAACACCCCCTCGGCCAACAGGATCTGGGCCTGCCGTGGCGTCTCGACGCCCTCGGCCAGGGTCTCCATGCCCAGTGCGCGGGCAAGAGCCACGATGGTGCGCACGATCTCCAGAGATTCCGAGGAGATCCCGAGTCCGGCGACGAAGGCGCGGTCGATCTTGATCTGCTGGGCGGGCAGATCGGCCAGGCGGGACAACGACGAGAAGCCGGTACCGAAGTCGTCTATGGCGATGGCCACCCCCAGCCCGCGGATCCGGTCCATCTCGCGCTGGGCGCCCTCGTGCATGGCCGCGCCTTCGGTCACCTCGATCATGACTGCATCGGCGCCGATCCCGCGGTCGGTCAGGATCGAGGACACCACCGATGCGAAATCGTCATTGAGTTGCTGGGTGTCCACGTTGACGGCCAGTAGCGCAGGGCAGGTCCGGCGCCATTCGGCCACGACCTGGCAGGAGCGGTCGAGGACCCACCTGCCCAAGCCGTGCATCAAACCCTGCTCGCGTGCCAAGGGGATGAACTCCAGGGGCGAGATCAACCTTCCGGTGTGGTCCCTCCAACGCACAAGTGCCTCGGCCCCGACCAGCTGGCCGGTGCGCATGTCGATTTGGGGCTGGTACTCGAGGAAGAAGTGACGGTCGGGATGTCGCATGGCCATGCGAAGGGCCCGGGCCAACTGGCGGTGAGCGGCTCCCTCCGCGGCCATGATCGGGTCGAACCGGACGACGGCATCCGAGGGGCGCTGTTTGGCCGCACGCACGGCGATGTCGGCGTTCGTGAGCAAGGTGTCCAGGTTCACGCCATCCTCAGGTCGTACGGCGATCCCGATCGAACTCGTCAGTTGCACATCGCGGTCGCCGATGGCGATCGGTTCGCTGATCAGCGTCTGCACCATCGTGGCCAGCCCGGTGATCGAACCGCGGTCCAAGGCGCGGGTGACGACGAATTCGTCGCCTCCCAGGCGGGCCACTGTGGAGTCGGGGTCACCGGCGAGCACGAGCAGTCGTTGGCCGATCTGGCGTAGCACCAGGTCCCCTGTGGGATGGCCCCAAGTGGTATTGACCTCCTTGAAGCCGTCGAGGTCTATGAACATCACAGCCAGCGATCGGTCGGGGTTGCGCCGGCCCCAGTCGTCGAGCCAGCTGCGCAGCCCGTCGCGGTGGGGCAGCCCGGTGAGGGGGTCGCGTTCGGCCAGGAAGCGCAACCGGTTCGTGGCCTGCTGCAGATCGTCGGCCGTGCGACGGATGTGCCGAGCGTCAAGCCACTTCCACAGGAGGACCGACAACAAGACGGTGCCCAGCAGGCCAGCGGCTGCAGTGGCCCACGGTCGCCATGACGACTGCTGCGCGATCAGCTGCGCGGTGGGCGCTCCGACCAGGCGCAGTTCCTGCCCCTCGGCCAGCGGCACGGACGCCGTCGTGGACCAGTCCTGCACGGTCTCGGTCGCCACCGTCGGATCGGTGGTCCACAGCAACTCCTGTTGCTGGCCCCGCCGGTCGACAAGGGCCAAGGTGGTCAGCGCCGGATCCGTGCTGCTGGCCGCCGCATCCATCCACTCCCGGATCCGCAGGACCCCGATCGCCATGCCGGTCCAGTCGCTGCGCCGTTGCGCCACGGTTGCCGGTGCCACACCACGGGAGAAGAGGGGTTCGTACATCAACAGCGCGGGGGTGTCACCCTGCACGATCCGGGTCAGTCCTGCCAATTGGGTGGTACCTGTATCGCGAGCCAGACGTACCGTCTCTGAGGTGTTGGGCCGGTACAACACGTCAAGACCCAGTGCACTCTCGTTGCCCTCGCGCGGAGCCACGTACTTGATCGGCAGGTACTGGGGGCGCACCGACGCTGACACGAGGCCATCGGGGGTGGGATCGGTGATCCCTGCCTCAAAGCCCGCCTTGCGAAGGCCGCGCTCGAAGTCCGCGCGTTCGTCATCACTGACCAGGTTGGCGTACTCAACCGCCTGAAGGTCGGCGCGATCGCCGAATGTGCGATCAACGAAGGCCTCGAACTGCTCGCTAGTCACGTCGGACTGAATCGTGAACAGCCCGGCCACCGAACCCAGAGATCCGTCAAGTCCCCCGAGCGACTGGCCCGCATTCTCAGCCGTGCGGCTGACCGAGTTCGCTACCACAGAGTCAGTCGCGGCACGGACCTGGTGGCGCATGTACTGCACCATGCCCACGGTGAGGGCCAAGCCGAGCATGGCGACCAGCGCCACGGGTATGGCCAGCTTCCATACCGATGGCGCACCACTGCGTCTGACCGAGTTGGCCACCGCTCCAGTCTGGCGGCAGTGATCACATTGTCGCTACCTGAAGTCGCGTAATTACTAAGGGTGACCTAAAGGCAGAATGCATCTGGCGCGAGTGCGTGCGTTTCGCCCTATTGTGAGTGCCCGGAGGCGATGATGCGAACCAGTGGGCGGTGGTCGACGGTTGCCCTGATGTTGGGTTCGGTACTGTTCCTCGTCGCCAGCCTGGCCGGCTTCCTGAACGCGAACATCGTCAACGGGGAACGTTTCGCGCAGCGGGCCGATCAGATGCGTCAGGACCCAGTCCTTGCCCAAGCCCTCGGTGACCAGATCACGGGTGTCGTGATCGACGCCGACCCCGACCTCGTCGCGGTTCAGCCGGCTTTGCAGGGAGCTGCGGCACTGGCTGTCGGAAGCAGCGCATTCACGCCGGTGTTCACCAAGGCGGTGGCATCCTTCCACAGCGCGCTGACGCAGGAGGGCTCCGATTCCGCCGTGCTGACGATCGCAGATCTCGGCTCATCCGCGGTGTCGCTGCTGGGGGCCTTCTCGCCCGATCTTGCGCAGAAGATCCCCGACAACCTCGACGTGACACTGGCCGAGGTGGGTGGCCAAGGCGGAGTGGCGGCCCAGATCATTCCCGTGTTCCAGACCATCACGGCCCTGGCCCTGGTGCTGCCGGTCTTGGCCGTGGCCGTATGGGTGCTCGGTCTGCTGCTTGCCCCCGATCGTCGTATCGCTTTGCTGCGGATCGGGTGGTCGCTGGTCGCGGTGGGTCTGACGCTGGGGGCGTTGGCGCTGGTGGCCTGGGTCGCGAGTCGTATCTATGATCCAGGTGAATTGACTTCGGCGCTGCTGACCTCGGCCGCCGACGTGTTCGGCAGGGCGCTGGGACTGCGTGCGACGGTGACGGCTGTTGTCGGGGCGATGGTCGTCCTCGCCGCAAGCGCCTTGCTGCCCGACATCCATGTCCACGAACGCATCGATGCCATAGTGCGTCGACTCACACGACGTCCCGGCAGTACGCGATGGTCGATCGTTCGTGGGCTGGCGCTCGTGGCCTTGGGCGCCGGCTTCGTGTTCTTCCCGAGCACCGCGCTCGCCGTGGTGGCAGTAATCGTCGGAGTGGGCCTGTTCCTCATCGGTCTGGGCGAACTGGATCGGGTGGCGGAACGTGCGCGGCTGGCAGGGGCGGCAGATGATCCTTCCGACACATGGCGGTGGGCCTGGTTGATCCCCGTGGTGGCAGGTGTTGGTGCCATGGGACTGCTGGCGGTGCTTGCGCTGCCAGCGGCTCTTCCCCAGGAGCAGTCGGTGTCGGCCAGCGGTGATCCGGATGCGTGCAACGGTCATGTGCAGTTGTGCGACCGGCCCTTCGACCAGGTCGCCTTCCCGGCCAGCCACAACTCGATGTCAGCTGCCGATGAGCCGGGCTGGTTCCTGGCCGAGCAGCCGACGAGTCTGGTCAATTCCTTGAACGACGGCATCCGGGTGTTCCTGATCGACACCTGGTATGGGCAGAAGTCGACAGGAGGTGGTGTGGTCACGGCACCGCGTTCACTGGCGCGCGCGCA
Source organism: uncultured Actinomycetota bacterium (assembly GCA_963818505.1). Taxonomy (GTDB): domain Bacteria; phylum Actinomycetota; class Actinomycetes; order S36-B12; family UBA10799; genus JADKAV01. Next base: position 195,018 of record CAWFSJ010000005.1, on the reverse strand, counting down.
GTCGGAGTTCACCGACGGGCAGGCTTCCGAACTCACGTTGGCCGAACAGCGAACCATCGAAAGGTTGCGCAGGGACAAGAACCTCGGGCCGGAGAAGCCGTTCATGTGTCACACGTTGTGCGAACTGGGCGCCACCGACCTTCTGACTCAGATGTTGGGCCTGGATCAGTGGATGAGGGCCAACCCGCGCGAGGTGGTCACGCTGTTCATCCAGGACGCCGTCACTCCCGCTGACACGGCAGCCGTTCTTGAGCAAGCCGGCCTCACGCAGTTCGCGTACGTCCACCGAGATGGGCAGCCCTGGCCGACTCTGGGCGAGATGGTCGACAGCGGCAAACGTCTACTGGTCCTCATGGAGAACGAAGGAGGGGGACAGCAGTACCCGTATCTGCATCAGGGCTTCGACCTCGTCGCTGACACCGGCTACACCTACGCGACTGTCGACGAGTTCGACTGCAAGCCCAACCGGGGGCCGACCGATCCGGATCTGTTCATGGTCAACCACTGGCTCAGCGGCTTCACGTCCCTTGTCACCAGCGCCCAGAAAGCCAACGCCGCCGATGTCCTCGGTGAGCGGGTGCGCCAGTGCCGTGATGAGCGCGGTCAGATCCCCAACTTCGTCGCGGTCAACTGGTACAACCAGGGCCAGTTGCTCGAGGTCGTCGACCAACTCAACGGGTTCTAGGTCCGGTCCGGCGTCGTGACTCCCGGGGCCCACTGCCCTAGCGTTTGCCACGTGGCGCACTGGTGGATGAATGCAGTCGTGTATCAGATCTACCCGCGTTCCTTCGCGGACTCGAACTCGGACGGGTTCGGGGACATTGAAGGGATCATCTCCAAACTGGACTACCTGGCCGAATTGGGTGTGGACGCCGTCTGGCTGTCCCCCATCTACCAGTCTCCGCAGGACGACAACGGGTACGACATCAGCGACTACCATGCGATCGACCCCATGTTCGGAACCCTGGAGCAATTCGACCGGTTGGTGGCTGGACTGCATGACAGGGGAATGAAGCTGATCATGGATCTGGTCGTCAACCACACCTCCGATGAGCATCGTTGGTTCCAGGCCTCGCGCGATCCACTCAACCCGAAGCGCGATTGGTACTGGTGGCGAGAAGGCAAAGGGAGCGAACCGCCGAACAACTGGGCGTCGATCTTCTCCGGCAGCGCATGGGAGTTCGATGAGGTCTCGCAGGCCTACTACCTGCATCTGTTCACCCGCAAGCAGCCTGATCTCAACTGGGAGAACCCGCAGGTGCGCCAGGCCGTCTACGCGATGATGACCTGGTGGCTGGACCGCGGAGTCGACGGCTTCCGGATGGACGTCATCAACCTGATCTCCAAGATGCCCGGTCTGCCCGACGGTGAGGTTGGACCTGGTGAACTCCACGGTGATGGCTCGCCCTATTACGCCAACGGTCCACGCCTGCACGAGTTTCTGCAGGAGATGAATCGGGAGGTCTTCGCGCACCGGGACGCCGACCTCCTCACGGTCGGCGAGACCCCGGGGATCAGTGTTGAGCAGGCACGTCTGGTTACGGACCTGGCCCGCCGGGAGTTGGACATGGTCTTCCAGTTCGAGCACATGCAACTCGATCACGGCGCGACGAAGTGGGAGCATCGCCCGCTCAGCCTGCCGGAGCTGAAGAAGAATCTCGCCAAATGGCAGGAGGGGCTGGCCGACGCGGGTTGGAACAGTCTGTACTGGGACAACCACGACCGTCCGCGGGCCGTCTCCCGCTTCGGCGATCTGGACCATTGGTATGAGTCGGCGACCTTGTTGGCAGCGATCCTGCATCTGCATAAGGGGACCCCGTATGTCTACCAGGGTGAGGAACTGGGCATGACGGACTACCCGTTCACGTCGATCGACCAGTTCCAGGACGTCGAGGCCATCAACTTCTACCGCGAGGCAGTGCTGGAGAAGGGGGAGGACCCGCAGGTCGTCCTCGAGGCGATGAAATCGGTGGCCCGCGACAACGCCCGCACACCTATGCAGTGGACTGCCTTGCCGCATGCCGGGTTCACCGATGGGCGGCCGTGGTTGCCTGTCAACCCGAACCACACAACGATCAACGCCGAGGCCCAGGTCGGCGATGAGGGGTCGGTCTTCTCCTTCTACAAGCGACTGATCGCTTTGCGCCACGATGATCCGGTGGTGCAACAGGGAACGTTCGAACTGCTGCTTGCCGACGATCCCGTCCTGTACGTCTTCACGCGCACCTTGGGTCAAGAGCAGTTGTTGGTCGTCGGCAACTTCAGCGCCACAACTCCTCGCCTGCCCATCGACGCCCACGGGGACGTGGTCGTCGCGAACTACCCCGACCCGTACACCGACGAGCTGCGTGCCTGGGAGGTACGCGTCGTGCGAAGGAAGGTCAGCCTGTGATCGAGGAACCCGACTACCGATACTCCCTGGCCAACGAGCGAACCTATCTGGCCTGGGTCCGCACCGCCCTGGCCCTGATCGCCGGGGGTATCGGGATCAGGATCTTCATGTCGGATGTGGGCAGCACCTGGTCGGTCGCGGTGGCCGCGTTCGGTTTCACTGCGCTGGGAGGCGTTCTTGCGGTCACCTCGTATGGTCAGTGGCGCCGCGTCCAAGCGGCCATGCAGACGGGCGACCCCCTGCCCAGCCAGCGGGCACCGCTGCTGCTCACCGGCGGCATTGTGCTCTTGGCATTCATCGTCCTGATCGGCATGTTGGTGTGAACTCCCAGGCCGAACGCACTCGGCTTGCCTGGCGGCGTACGATCCTGACGGTTCTGGTGGTCGGCGGCATCGGGGCGGTCCACTTGGTGAGTGTCGGACTCGTGCATCTGGCGGTTCCCACAGCGCTGCTCACAATCCTCGGCTGTGTGCCGGCGGCACATCGGATGCGTGTTCTGCGCTCCGGGGTGCCCGTGGCGACCTGGGAACCTGCGGTCCTCACGGTTGCCGGACTACTGCTGGGTCTGAGCGTGCTCTTCACCAGGTGAGCCCGGGTTCACCAACGCCCACGCCAGCCAGACCAGCGCCAGATTGAGCACAGCCGAGGATGGCAGTCCGATCGCGCCTGTGCCAGCCAGAGTGGCGAAGCCTGTGACCGACAGGTTGATCACCGTCGCCGCGCCGAGGACACAACCCAGCGCGGCTGATGCCGACGGGAGGTGGACGCGACGCAGGCGTCGCTCGGGGATTGCCGCGAGCCCAGCGATGGACCAGGCCAGCGGCACGACCAGCACGACGACAGCGATGTGGACCAGCCACCATGCAGCGCTGAGCGGCGGTTGGCTCCAGCCCAGGGCGATGGCCGTGCCGGCGGCGATGCCGACCAGCGGGATGTGCCACAGATACATGCCCATCCCACGCGCTCCGACGAGTGCCACGCCGGCCCATAGCCGATCGGAGTCGAGTAGTGCTTCCAACCACTTCCAGGCGCCAGCCAGGAGCAGGATCTGTCCGGCACCGAAGACCGCCAGTACCAGGCTCGGCGGTGCGAGGTTGGACAGCCCGGGCACCCCGGCCACCGAGATCAGGGAATGCGAGTAGGGGCCGCGGAATGCAATCGCCACGGCCACCCCGATCAGCGCCAGGCCGACCGGAAGCAGCCAGGCTCGGCGACGCAGTTTCGGTAGGTAATAGCCCACCTGGTGCAGCCAGCCCCAGACGAGCAGCATGTTGATCCAACCCCAGGAGGCGAACCCGGTCGTCCGAACGAAATCCATGGCGATGATCGCGATCAGCCACATCCCCAGCGAGAGTGCCGGTTTGCCCACCCAGCGGGTCGTGAACACCGCGGCTGAGGCCACAAGCAGGTACACGCCGGCGAACCAAAGCAACTGCGCCAAGAATCGGCCCGCCCCGGCCACCAGTTCGACACTGCTCAAGGGCAGCAGCACCAGCGTCCAAACGGTGGCGTAGACGACCACGGGTGCCAGCAGGCGGGTGCCCCTGGCCTGTAGGTAGCCGGTGCTGCCGTGTCTGGCAAGTGATGCGGCGTTGGAGACCGCGCCGGCGGCGAAGAACAGCGGGAGAACCTGGAAGATCCAGGTCAAGGGGATCAAGGCGTGGGCGTCCTCCAGCACGTTCACAGCTGACGCGTCCGGGCGCACGTGCCACGCCAGGCTGTGACCCATGATCACTATCAGAAGCGCGAGAGCCTTCACGGCGTCCAGGACCCGGTCGCGGCCCGCGGAGGCGGCGACCACGCGTGCCGTCAGGCCCTGATCCTGAACCATGCTCAGACACTAGCCGTGTGGATCGCCCTGTGGATTCCTGTCGACGTCGGTCCACAGCCCGCTGGCAACGTGGTTCCCGGGGTCGCTGGTTGCTGGCACTCTGGGGTCATGACCAACGGAATACCGGCGGAAGCCTTCGAGTTCTACGAGCGGCTCGAGGCCGAGAACACCAGGGAGTTCTGGGCTGAACACAAGGCGCAGTACGAGCAGTTCGTCCGGGAACCCCTCAGCGACCTGGCCGAGGAGCTCGCACCGGAGTTCGGGCCCGGGCACCTGTATCGGCCCTATAGGGACATGCGGTTCAGCCGTGACGCTGCCCCGATCAAGGATCACCAGGGCTGCGTCTTCGCCGCGGACAACGGTCTGGGCTGGTACCTGCAAGTCAGCGCAAGCGGGCTCATGGTGGCCGGTGGGTGGTACCAGTCGACCCCGATGCAGGTCAAACGATTCCGGGAGCACATCCTCGAATCGGGCGCCGTGACACTTCGGGCTGCGCTCAAGGCGCTGCCAAGGGCTGGGTTCGAAGTCGGCGGTGAGCAACTGAAGACCAAGCCGCGCGGGGTTGACGACGACAACCCCGACCTCGACCTGCTGCGGCACCGAACCCTGCATGTCACGCGGACCTGGCAGCCACAGGCCTGGATGGGAACCAAACGGCTGCAATCCACGGTGCGTACCAGTTTCGAGAAGATGCGTCCTTTGATGGGCGCATTGGCGGACATGGTCGGACCACCCGAATAATGGCTAGGTGGCACGCTGCGACCCCATGACCCCGCATCCGGATCGGCTGTCGTGCGAACATCCACGTTTCGAAGAGATCCTGCGTTTGCACGAGGCGGCCGTCGACGCCCACCAGCCCGGCTACATCGACCCTGATTCGGGCCTGTTCGTGCTGACCGCGGCGTATCACCTCGAGCGTGGATCGTGCTGCCACAACGGCTGCCGCCACTGCCCGTTCCTGGAGGGGTGAATGGCCACATCCAAGGACCTCATACGGACCTTCACCGTCTGGTCTGCGTCCTCGATCGTCGCCGGAGGTGCCCTCTGGGCCGCAGGGGGGCCGCAAGTAGTTCGCTCCTTCGGCCGTCAGACGCTGGCCTGGGGTGTGGTGAACGCCGCCATCGTGATCTACGGCCGGAGTAGACCGGACCCGGATCCTGCCCGCCTGCGCAAGATCCTGATGATCAACACCTTGGCCGATGTGGGATACGTCAGTGTTGGTGCGTGGCTGCTGCGCAAGCAGCAGTACCGCGGTGACGGTGCCGCGGTCGTGGTCCAGGGCGGCTTCTTGCTGGCCATGGACAGTCATTACGCGTATCACCTGCAGACGGCCCCCGACCAGCCTTGACACCGCGATGGTGCGGTGGTGCCCTTGAGGTGTGGGGGCGCAGTCACGCACGAGCGCGTCGTTGGGTCAGGTGTCAGAGACGAAGTACTGGCACCTTCTCGACGACGGCCGTGTGCAGTGCGATGTCTGCCCGCGGGCTTGTCGGCTCCACGAGGGGCAGCGGGGATTGTGTTTCGTCCGTGCCCGCGACAGTGACCGGATCGTTTCGACGACGTATGGCAGGTCCAGTGGGTACTGCATCGACCCGATCGAGAAGAAGCCACTGAACCACTTCCTGCCGGGGACTCCGGTTCTTTCATTCGGTACGGCTGGCTGCAACCTCACCTGCAAGTTCTGCCAGAACTGGGACATCTCGAAGTCGCGCGACATCGACACGCTGGCTGACAGTGCCTCCCCGCAGGCGATCGCCGACGCAGCGCTTCGGTACGGGTGCACCAGCGTCGCGTTCACCTACAACGATCCAGTGGTGTTCCTCGAGTACGCGGTGGACACCGCCTATGCCTGCCGGGATGCCGGCATCAAGACAGTGGGGGTGACGGCCGGTTACATCGAACCCGAGCCGCGGGCCGAGTTGTTCGAGGCCATGGACGCGGTCAACATCGACCTGAAGGGATTCACCGAGGACTACTACCGCAAGGTCTGCGGCGGACATCTGCAGGCGGTCCTCGAGACGATCGAGTGGGCGGTCAAGGAATCCGACGTGTGGGTGGAGCTGACCACCCTGGTGGTGCCCGGTCACAACGACTCGGACGAGGAATTGACGCGCATGGCGAGGTGGGTGGTCGAACACCTCGGTCCGGACGTCCCCATGCACTTCAGCGCATTTCACCCGGACTGGAAGATGCTCGATGTGCCCAGGACGCCACCGGCGTCGTTGGCCCGTGCCAGGCAGATCGCGACGGCCGAAGGTGTGCGCTTCGCCTATACGGGCAACGTCCACGACTCAGCCGGCGACACCACCTACTGCCCGACGTGCAAGAGTCCGCTCATCGTGCGGGACTGGTACGAGTTGTTGGCCTACGATCTCGACGCAGCCGGATCCTGCACGCGCTGCGGCACCCGACTTCCCGGCGTCTTCGCTGCTACTGCCGGGACCTGGGGCCGCAGGCGCCTGCCCATCCGGATGCGTGGCTAGCCTGGCGTCATGTTCGTCCTGCAAGCCAGCCAATACCAGCGGATGACGCAGTCCGCTGCTGGGGGGTTGCGGGAAATGGGGCTGCAGCCCGCCGATCGGGTGGCAGTGGTGACCCCCGAGCATCGCCATCCTCCTGAGGAGGCGGCCGCACTGCAGGCCCGCACCATCGCCATCGTGGCTGCCGCATTGCGCACCGGGCTGGTCCCCGTGCCCATCAACCCCATGCTGACGCCCTCGGAACGCGAACACATCGTCACCGACAGCGGTGCTGCGGTCGTGATCGAGGATGCCTCCCAGATGGTGGCGCTTAGCGAATGGCGTGGGCGCGTCCCCGAACTGTCGGCGTGGCCGCTCGGACGGCCGATGCATTACACGTCCGGTACCACCGGACGACCCAAAGGTGTGTACACGCAGGGCATCGCAGTGCTAGGTACAGAGGATCTGTGGCGTGACGAGCTGGACCAATGGGAGTTCACTGCCGACGACGTCACCTTGGTCCACGGGCCGCTGTGCCACGCCGCGCCCCTGCGGTACGCGATGCTGGTACTGCAGGCCGGCGGCAACGCCATCCTGCCCGGGGGTTTCGACGCATCAGCCGTAGCAGCGGCGCTGGCAGAACATCAGCCGACCCATGCGTTCCTGGTACCCAGCCACCTGCGGCGCCTCTTCGAGTTGGACCTGCCGCGCAGCCCGTACCGGTTGATCACCCACGCCGGGGCGGCGTGCCCGCCGGCGCTGAAACGCCAGCTGCACCAGTGGGCCGGAGTCGAACAAGTGTGGGAGTTCTACGGTTCAACGGAAGGCCAGTTCACCGTGTGCCCGGGCTCCGACTGGGAGCAGCGGCCAGGGACCGTGGGCCGAGCCCGTCGTGGCCGTCGCCTGGAGATCCGCGAAGGCATCATCTGGTGTCACACCCCCGAGTTCGCCCGGTTCTCCTATTGGAACGACCCGGCGAAGACACGCGCTGCCTGGGACGCTGATGCCTTCAGCGTGGGCGATCTCGGCCGGCTCGAGGACGGGTTCCTGTACCTGGAGGGCAGGCGCGAGGATCTCATCATCACGGGGGGAGTCAATGTGTATCCGGCTGAGGTGGAGGCGGTGCTCTCGGAATGTCCCGGTGTTGGCGAGATCGCGGTGTTCGGACGCGATGACGACCGCTGGGGACAGCGGGTGTGCGCTGCCTACAGCGGGGATGCGACTCCCGACGACATCATCCGTTGGGCGAACGGGCGGCTGGCGGCGTACAAACGCCCGAAGCAGATTGAGCGTCTCGACGCCATCCCGCACAACGCGTCGGGCAAGGTCGAAAGGTTGCTTCTAGCAGGGGGTGGGACATGAGGATCAGACAACCAGCTGTCGCCGGGCGCTTCTACACCCAGGACCCGGTTGATCTCGCCGATGAGATCGACGAGTACCTCGCTTCCGCGCCGCAGGGATCGGCTCAGCCGCAAGGGATCATCGTTCCTCATGCCGGGCACATCTTCTCGGGGCCGGTGGCGGCCCACGCCTACCGCACGTGCACGCAGACCCAGCGGGTCGTGCTCGCCGGGCCGGCACATTTCGTCGCGGTGCCCGCTATCGTGGCGCCAGCGGCGCAGATCTGGCGCACGCCGCTGGGGGATGTGCCGATCGACACCGCAGCGATAGCCGAACTTGGCGTCGCCGTGGACGACTACCCCCACGCGCCCGAGCACAGCCTCGAGGTCCAACTCCCCTTCCTGCAGCGTCAGTTGGAGCCGGGCTGGGCGCTGTTGCCGTTGCTGGTGGGACGTGCCGACCCGTATGAGGTTGCCGACATCCTCCAGGGTTTCCTCGCCGATCCTGAGACCCTGCTGGTCGTGTCCACGGACCTGTCGCACTACTTGCCGTATCACGCGGCGCTGGAGAAGGACTGCGCCACGGCGTCGCGGATAGTCGCGCGCGACTGGCCAGCCATCCGCGACGACGACGCCTGCGGCGCCTACCCGTTGCGCGGCATGCTGGTGGCAACCGACCGGCTCGACTACGACGTGCGCCTGCTGGATCTGCGCAACTCGGGTGACACCGCAGGTCCGCGCGATCGCGTGGTGGGCTACGGCGCTTTCACAGTGGGGTTGTGATGCACACTGCGCAGCAACGCGAGCAGATGCTCGACCTCGCCGTCGGGACGATCCAAGAGGCCTTGAGAACAGGCCACCGCCGGATGCCGCAGGTGCTGCCGGACTTCTTGTCGGTGCCCGGCTGCTCCTTCGTGACATTGCGCCGGGACGGGCAACTGTTGGGGTGCATCGGTGCGCTTGAGGCCTATCAGCAGCTCGGTCATGACATCGCCGAGCATGCGATGGCTGCCGCGTTCGACGACCCCCGGTTCGACCCGGTCACCGACTTGCGAGGCGTTGACGTCGAGATCTCAGTACTCGGTGCGTTGCGGGAGTTTCCCGCCGACTCCTACCGCGACGTTGTCGCCAGGCTGCCACGCTGTGGGGCAGTAGTGGCAGCCGCCGGTCGCCGGGGCACTTTCCTGCCGGCGGTGTGGGAACAACTGCCCACAGCCGAACTTTTCGTGGCGGGTCTGTGGCGCAAGGCTGGGCTGGTGCCACAAACCTGGCCGGCCCAGTTGTGGGTCTACGACGTGGAGGAGTTCGGGCGGTCGGTGAAGTCGTAGCGCACGCCGGTGAGGTCCTCGGACAAGTCCCACAGCATCGCAGCGGTGCGGGCATCCTGCGCCTGTGAGGAACGCCCCACCCTGGTCGCAGCGCCACGGGACTCGAACGGCCCGGACGGACCGAAGTACTCCCCGCCCCGCACGTCGTCCATGGTTGCCGCGTACAACTGCGGCCGTGCCCCGGACTGCGCTGACTGCCCGGCCACAGCATTCATCAGCTTGGTGAGTTGTCTGCCGACCGGGTTGTGCGCGATCTTGGGGCCGGCGAACTGCAGGTTGGTGGCCGCGAAGCCCGGGTGGGCGGCAACGCTGCGAAGATGCCAGTCGGCTGCCCTGCTGCGCCGGTCGAGTTCGGCCATGAACAACAGGTTGGCCAGTTTGCTCTGACCGTACGCCTGCCACGCCGAGTACTTGCGGTGCTCGTAGTTGAGGTCGTCCAGGTCCATCCGCCCCATGCGGTGGGCTCCGCTGGAAACTGTCACCACTCGCGACTGATCGCTACTCGGGTCCATTCTCGGCAGCAGCAGCGCCGTGAGTGCGAAGTGGCCCAGGTGGTTCGTACCGATCTGGGTCTCGAAGCCGTCCTGGGTCCGGCCAAGCGGCGGCGCCATGATCCCTGCGTTGTTCACCAGCACATCGAGCTGTTCGACCGGAAGGTTGTCGGCGGCCTTGCGCACGCTGTCGAGGTCGGCGAGGTCAACCAGCAGACTCTGCGTCTCACGATTGATGCTTCGCTGGGCCTGTGCCAGACGTTCGGTCGATCGCCCGGCGAGGATGACGTCGCCACCGGCCTCAGCCAGCGCTTTGGCCGACTCGAATCCCAGCCCGGATGTGGCGCCCGTGATCAGGTAGCTGCGTCCCGCGATGTCGGGAATGTCCTCGATGTTCCAACCCATGGTTCCACCGTACGTGGGTTACCGGCAGGCGCATCCGCAGCGGGCTGGACACCGGCCTCAGGCCAGCCGCTGCCTGACTGCCGCTGCAGCGCGCTTGCCGCTGGCCAGCGCACCCTGAATCGAGGGGGTGTCCCTGTGATCGCCAGCCACCACGACCCCGCCGAACTGCTGGGCACCCCGGGTGGTGAAGGGCGGCACGGCGGCCGGTAGGGCCTCGGCTATCGGGTAGTGGCCCACCAACTTCCAGTGACCGGTCGGGATGCCGTAGAGCTCCCCCAGGTGGTGTCTGACGTGAGTGGGGTCCTCGTCGTGCAGACCCACGGCAGTTGCTTGGACCAGGTGCTGACCCTCGGGTGCGTAGCTGGGAGCCGCGTAACTGAGTACCACCGTGTTCGTCACCGGGCCCCGCTTGCGGGCATCCAGGGTCAGTACGGGCTTACCACCGAAGAGGTCGTCCTCCTCGATGCTGAAGTACCAGGTGGTCAGTGCTCGCATGGACGCCTTCGGCACCTTCGGCCATAGGCGGTTTGCGGCTGTTGGATCCACGGCGAGCACTACCGCCTCGCACGAGATCGACCCGCCTTCGGTCTGCACGACGTCCGGGGCGATCGAGACCACCGGGGTGTCGCGGAAGATGCGGCTTCGCAAGGGTTTGGCCAGTTGTTCGGGGATCGCCTGCATGCCTTTGGCAGGTACCGCAGGAGTCCCGCGCACCAGGGACCGCAGCACGAGGTCGGTGAATCGCCTGCTCGTGACCAGTTCCTCGTCGGCGAGCACCCCGGCAAGGAAGGGCTGGAGCAGCCGGGTGATGGCCTTATCGCTGATGTGGGCCTGCCGGAATGCCTCGCGCGTGCTCAGATCCGGACGCTGCTGCAATTCGGTGGGGTCGGTCACCGCACATCCAGCGAAGTAGCGCAGCGTCTGGACCGTGCCCCGTACGCCGAGCGGGGTTCGCCAGTTGCGGGCGCTGGATCGGGTCGCACGCCGTGGGTCCACCAGCCAGCGGGGACCGGACTCGGTCTGCAGCACCGCGCCGGGGAAGAAGGACCGCAGTTCCAGGGCCTCATGGTCGAGCAGGCGGGCACCGGCGGGATAAGCCGGGTTGTACAACTGGAACCCGCGGTCGAGCAGGAACCCGTCGACCTCGTCGGTCAACATCCGGCCGCCGACGCGTGAGCCAGCCTCAAGGATCATCACGTCGACGCCGGCCTCGGCGAGGTGGTGGGCCGCGCTCAGGCCTGCCGCGCCAGCCCCGACGACGACGACTTCGGCACTGGAATGCGGCGATCCTTTGGGCCAAGTGCTCACCGCACCATCCTGCCCTGCTGGTGTGGCTCGCGTGGAGTCTTCCCAGCGATCCTGCCCGCTATTGAGCCAACTGTGGTTGCTGCGAGGGGGGTCGGGCGAAGAGCAGAGCTGCCGCGATCCCGGCCAGCGCGCCCATGAGGTGCGCCTGCCATGAGACACCCGTTGAGACCCCGAACGGCAGGGCACCCACGAGGATGCCGCCGTACACGAAGAGCACACCGAGTGCGATGACGACGTCGAGCCAGTGCCGGGTCAGGATTCCAGCCGTGACCAAGTAGGTCAGGAAGCCGAAGACAACACCGCTGGCCCCGATCGTGATCGTGTTGGAAGGTCCGAACAGCCAGACTCCGAGGCCGCCGAGCACAGTGATGGTTATCGCGATCCGCCAGAACTTCTGCGGATACCGCAGGGCGACGATCGATCCCAGGATCAGGAAGGGGACCGTGTTGGCCATCAGGTGGGCGAAATCGGCATGCAGGAACGGGGAGGCAACAACGCCGGTCAGGCCGTCGACCTCGCGGCTTTCGATGCCGTACTCGTCCAGATCCCCGGGAAGCACCAGATCGACGATCTCCAGCAGCCACATGACCGCCAGCATGATCAGAACCGGGACAAGCGGCCTCAAGCCTCGCGACGATGTGGTTTGGGTGCTCATTGATCGAGTATCACCCGAGCCAGGAATCCCGACCACCCGCGCGCGAACGGCAGGTCGTCGGAGTACCTGGACAGCGCGGTGACCTCGAAGCCGGCCGCGCGCATCGCGGCCATGATGTCGAGCGGGTCGATGAGAGCCAGCTCGTGGATCTCCGTCTGCGTGCCTTCCGCGTCGGTCAACGTGATCGCGCGGGTGAGGAGGGTGCGGGCGGGGTCGGTACTGGTGGTGACCTCGAGGGTGTAACCGTCGCCGCGAGAGACCCGCGTGGTCGGTTCTGGGTCCGCCCGCAGCGGCCCCGCCAGATCGATGAGCAGCAATCCGTCCGGGGCGAGCAGGTCGCGGCACCTGCGCAACCACGGCATCAGTCCGGCCAACCCCACACGTGCATCGGTCATGTAGTTGAGGACCTCGCCCACCGCCACCACCGCGATCGCGGAGTCTTGCGTCGGATAGTCGAAGGCCCAGCCCTGCTCGAAGCGTGCGTGTGGGTGCTGGTCGCGCGCAAGCGCCAGCATGTCCGGGCTCACATCGACCCCGAGGTAGTCGAACCCGGCAGCAGTCACGGTCGGCACTAGATCGCCGGCACCACAGCCGAGATCCACGACGGTCCCGGTCTGCCCCGTCAACTCCCGCACCACAAGGGTGGCGGCCGCCTGCGCGTAGGCGGTGTAATCGCGGGCATGCACGGCTGCCAGGCGGCGCTGGTAGTAACTCACCTCATCACCCGTGGGCTGTTGCGACCACGGCCACTCCGCCAGCCATGAGCACACCGCCGGAGGTCTGCGCCACGCGTCGGCGGGTGGCGGGGTTGAGCATCACCCCACGTGCGCGGCCGGCCAGCCACGCGTAGGCCAGCGCGTTGAGGCCGCCGAGGATGACGAACGCCACGATCATGGCCACCGTCTGCGGCAGCCACGGGTAGGCAGGATTGATGAACTGCGGTACGAAGGCCACGAAGAACGCGATGCTCTTGGGGTTGGTCGCCGTCACGGCGAACGACTCTGCAAAAACCCTGTGAGGTGAGGTCTCCTGGGGTTGCTCGAGCACCCATTGCCGACCGCGTGATCGCCAGGTCTTCACTCCCAGCCACAACAGGTACAGCCCGCCGGCCACGCGCAGGGCTGTGAAGAGCTCGGCTGAGGCCAGCAGGATCGCTCCCGCCCCGAGCATCGCGGCCGTCATGGCCACAAGATCCCCGAGCACAACCCCCGCGACAGTTGCCCGCCGGACACTCGTGCCGTGGTTCAACGACCGGGTGACCACCAGCAGAATCGTGGGGCCGGGGATCATCAAGACGATCACGGAGGCCACGAGGAACGCGGCGAAACGATCGATGTCCACACGCTCAGGCTAACCGTGGCCGCCGGAGTTGGGAGCCCCTGCCGAGGACGGGGACTACCCTGAACTGGGAGGCACCTGATGAAGAAAGAACTTGTGATCGGTGTCGGCACCGCGGCCCTTTTCGGTCTGGTCGCGGCCAAACTGCGCAAGGCCATGGGGAACATGCCCACCGAGACGGGCACGTTCGCCAACGGCATGCAGTACGCCCGCTGGGGCGAGGGCACGCGCACCATCCTTTGGATGCCCGGCGGTCCGGGCAGTGATATCCCGCACGGGTTGCTGGGTGCGATGTCGGGAAGCCAGTTCCTGCCCTTGACCAAGGCGGGGTTCTCGGTGTGGGTGGTGGGCAGACGGGCGGGTATGGCCCCGGGCTACACAGTCGCAGACATGGCCTCTGACTACGCGAACCTGATCGGCGAACGTTTCGGTGGTCGTGTGGAGGTGGCAGTGGGTTTGTCCTACGGAGGAATGGTCGCGCAGTACCTGGCTGCTGAACATCCCGATCGGGTGGGCAAGGTGGTGCTGGCTCTGTCCGCGGCGACCATCACGGATTGGGGTCGCGATGTGGACTACCGCTGGGCCAGCGCCCGAGCTGCCGACCAGGTGCGAGAGGCCGGGGAAGCGATGGCGGAGTACGTCTTCCCCGATCCCGCACAGCAGCGTCAACGGCATCTGCTCGCCCGGGTGGCAGGCCCTGCCTTCTCTGGCAGCGAGGTGTCGGGCGCCGACCTCATGGTGGAGGCGCAGGCCGAGCGGGACTTCGACGCCCGCGACGTGCTCGCGCAGATCACCGTCCCCGTCCTGTTGATCAGCGCCGAAGAAGATCTGTTCTTCACTTCCCAGATCGTGGATGAGACCGCCGCATTGATCCCGGATTGCCGGGTGATCCGCTACCCCGGCAAAGGCCACCTGCGCGCAGCCATCAGCAGTCGGCTCGGCCGCGACGTGCTGGACTTCGCGCAGGAGTAGACCTCTGCCCGGACCAGAGCCGGGTGCACCGGACCTAGACTCGGACTATGACATCCAAGGTGGAGGTGGCGTTTCGTCCCGACGGTGACACCTGGGAGTCGCTGTCACCGAAACTCATCATCGTGCGTCGGCTGATGCTGGCGATGTTCGCCGGGGTGGTGGTCATTGCCGGGATCGTGATCGCCGTTCTTGTGAAGCCGGTTTGGATCGGCGGCCTTGTGGTGATCGCCGGCTTGGCCATGATGGTCATCGGGTGGCCCTGGATCGGGCGCCGGGTGAAGTCCTGGGGGTACGCCGAACGCGCCGACGACCTGGTTGTCGGAAGCGGAATCTGGTTCCAGCGGCTTGTGATCGTGCCCTATGGACGCCTGCAACTCGTGGACGTGAAGGCAGGCCCAGTGGATCGGGCATTTGGGCTCACGTCTGTTCAGTTGCACACTGCAGCGGCCACCACGGATGCGGCGATCCCGGGGCTGAGTCCCGAGACCGCAGCCGCATTGCGCGACAGGCTGGCTGCCAGGGGTGAGCAGCGATCGGCCGGGTTGTGAGCACCGAACGAAGGCACGTCCATCCGATCACCCCGATCGTCAAGGTCTCCACGTACCTGCCCGCACTCTTCCTGGCTGTGCTCATCACGGGTGGTCAGGCACTCTTCTCACGGCCGATGGGCGCGCTGGGAGTGCTCGGGCTGACCATCGTGGTCGCTACGATCGCGCTGGGTTATGAGTACCTGTCCTACCGGCGCCTGCAGTTCTGGTTCGACGACGACGGGGATCTGCGCGTGCAGTCCGGAGTCGTCTTCCAGCAGGAGCGCCGACTTCAACTGTCCCGCCTGCAGACTGTGGACATCAACCGCCCGCTGGTTGCGCGGGTCTTCGGATTCGCCGCACTGCGTATCGAGGTCGCGGGCGCCGGCGATTCCCGCGCCGACCTGCAGTACCTGACTGACGCCGAGGCGTCCACCCTGCGCAGCGAGATCCTGGCCCGGTCGGCAGGACTGGAGCACACCGCAGGAGAGGCGCCGGAGGCCCCGTTACTGGTCGTGCCCGCGAAAGACCTACTGGTTTCGCTGCTACTTCGAGCTGTCACCGTCTTCCTGCTGCTGGCCACGGTTCTGATCGTGGTGGGCAACATCATGGCCGCTGGCTGGTCTGGGATCTTCCCGGTCCTGCTCGGTGGTGTCCCGCTGGTGATGGTGGTCACGGAGTTCGCCCAGCTGTACAACTTCACCGTGGCTGAGTCCCCCGACGGGATCCGGTTGCGGCACGGCTTGATCCAGACCCAGTCGCGCACCATCCCGCCCGGACGGGTGTGTGCTGTGGAGTTCGTGGAGCCGCTGTTCTGGCGACGCAAGGGCTGGGTACGCCTCTACGTGACGGTGGCCGGGCTGAGTAAGAGTGACGACGATTCCGGGACCGAATCCGTGCTGCTGCCCGTGGCTCCTCGAGCGGTCGCCGAGGACCTCTTCCGGCGCGTCATGCCGGGGGTGCAGCCGGAGAACATCACGATGGTCAAACCGCGCGAGACGGTCAAGCGGCGCTCGCCGATCCAGTGGCGCTACCTGGCCGCTGGTGTCGACGAGCGGATCGCCGTTCTGCAGCGGGGCCGCGTCACCCGTCGTCGCCAGATCGTCGACCACGCGCGTGTGCAGTCGGTGCGCATGACCCAAGGCCCTTGGGAGCGATCACTGGGTCTGGCAAGCATCCACCTGGACATCCCGCCGGGGCGGATCCGCGCGGAGTGGCAACACTTCGGCCAGGATCAGGCACACGAGCTTCTGGTGATGGAGACCGACAGGATGCGCACAGCCCGAGCCGCGGACAAGAGCACACGGTGGATGCAGAACTGAAAGGCCCCACCGAACAGATGACGTGGTCGCAGGCCATGGACTGGACGCATCATGATGACCGAGGGTTCTCCCACACCGAACAGGCCCAAGATCACTTCGTGACGTCCATCGGGATAGGCGACCATGTGGCCCGCGTAGTCCTGGGTCGTTGCCAGGCTGCGGCCATGCGGCACGGCATCCAGGACCCCTGGATCGTGGACGTCGGGGCTGGCGATGGGCGCCTGCTGCGCCAGTTGCTCGACTTAGGATTCCCGGCTGACCGGTTGCTTGGAGTTGACGTGCGCCCAGCCCCCGAGGACCTGCCCGTGAAATGGATCCGAGGCATCGCCCCGGACTGTGTTCCAGCCGTGCGAGGCGTGCTGTTGGCCCATGAGTTCCTAGACGACATCGCGGTGGAGGTGGTGGACGGCGAGTACGTCCTGACGACCGCGGGTGCACCCGCGCGATCCCTGACCCCGGACGAACGGCTGTGGCTGCGGACCCGGACCAGCAGCAGGTCGCCTGTGTTGGGTCTGCGTCGCGATGAGGTGTGGGCGGCGTTGGTGGGCAAGGTCAGCGCCGGTGAGGCGATCGCCGTCGACTTCATGGGTGGACCTCCGGTCGGACACCGACGAGGACGACGGATGCCCCCCCGGGTGTCGGCAGGGGCCGATCTTTGCGCTGGCGTGGATCTGCGGGCGTGCCGGGCGCTCACAGGAGGGCGCTTGGTCCCCCAGCACCGCGTCCTCGCGCAGTGTGTGCCGCGCTCGACTGCGCAGGCCGCGGAACTGCGGGTTCTGCGCGATCGCGCGGGTCTGGGGTCCTTCGGCTGGCTGTTCACCGACCGTTCCTCGGTAGGCTCGCCAGCGTGAGTGTTCGCCTTCGTGCCGGCGTGATCGGGGTGGGCCGTGCCGGTGGTGCCCTCGGTGGCGCCCTCGCCCGAGCAGGTCATCCGGTCATCGCCGCGCATGCTGTCAGCGACGCCTCGCGGGAGCGCGCGGCGAGCCTGCTTCCCGAAACCGAACTGGTCAGTGTGCAGGAGGTTGTCGCCCGGTGTGACCTCGTGCTGCTGGCGGTGCCCGATGACGCATTGCCAGCGCTGGCACAGGCTCTGGAGTTCACACCCGGTCAGTTCGTGGTGCACTGCTCGGGCCGCTACGGATACGGCGTGCTCGACCCAGCCGCCCGCCGCGGTGCCCTGCCCTTGGCGCTGCATCCGGCCATGACGTTGACGGGCACCAGTCTGGATGTGGAGCGTCTGTCGGGCACGCCCTTCGCAGTCACCTCGCCGGACGCATTGCGGATGGCTGCCGAGGCACTTGTGGTCGAGATGGGTGGCGAGCCGGTCTGGATCCCCGAGGATGCGCGCCCGCTGTACCACGCGGCGCTCACACACTCCGCGAACCACCTCATCACCCTCGTTGCCTCCGGCACGGAGATCCTGGCAGCCGCCGGCGTCGAATACCCCGCACGCCTGCTCACTCCCTTGCTGCAGGCCAGCTTGGACAACGCTTTGCGCATGGGGTACCACGCTTTGACGGGCCCCGTCGTGCGCGGGGACGCCCAGACCGTGGCCGCCCATGTCGAGGTGCTGTCCAAGGACCCGCAGTTGCTGGCTGCGTATGTGGCCCTCGCGCGTCTGACCGCTGATCGGGCATTGGCCGAGGGTCTGCTGCGTCCCGTCGCTGCCGAGGGTCTGCTCAACGCGTTGGGTGGCCAACCATGAGGCATCTGTCCACCCGCTCGCAGATCCGGGCCGACCAGTCTGCCGGAAAACGCCGCGGGGTCGTCATGACCATGGGAGCCCTGCATGAAGGTCACGCCAGCCTCATCCGCGCGGCGCGCGAGGCTGATGATCACGTCACAGTGACCATCTTCGTCAATCCCATGCAGTTCGGCGCGAACGAGGACCTCGACAAGTACCCGCGCTCGCTGGAGTCCGATCTCGCCCTGTGCGAAGCGCTCGGTGTGGACACGGTCTTCACCCCTGCCGCCGATCAGGTCTACGGCCCCGACGCTGTGGTGAGCATCGATCCGGGTCCACTGGGGTCCGACCTGGAAGGCGCTGCCCGTCCCGGCCACTTCCGGGGGGTACTCACCGTTGTTATGAAGCTGCTCAACCTGACTGCTGCCCACGATGCCTACTTCGGGGAGAAGGACTACCAGCAGTTGACGCTGATCAGGTCGATGGTCAATGACCTCGACGCGTCCGTCAACGTCGTGGGTGTGCCCACCTCCAGGGAATCCGATGGACTGGCTCGATCCAGCCGGAACGTGTATCTGTCGGGCGAGCAGCGCGAGTTGGCCGCCGCGATCCCGAGCGCATTGCGCGCGGGCAGGCTCCATAGCGACGTGGCTGCGATCGAGGCGGCGGCCAATGCTGAGCTCGCAGGTCTGGATGTTGACTACGCGGTGGTCCGGGGAACCGATCTCGCAGCACCCAGGCCAGGTCCGTGCAGGCTGTTGATCGCCGCGCGTGTGGGATCGACCAGACTGCTGGACAACTGTGCCGTGGAGGTGAGGTGACAGTGATGTTGCCGGATTCCCTCAGTGCGGCCGCGCCCGGCTGGTTCATCGAGGCTGACGTGGTCGTGGTCGGTTCCGGGATCGCTGGGCTCACGACGGCGATCCGCGCGCGCCGGGCCGGCCTCAAGGTGGTCGTGGTGACCAAGGCCCAGGTCGACGAAGGGTCAACTCGGTGGGCACAGGGCGGGATCGCTGCGGCACTGGCACCAGGCGATTCCCCCGAGGCGCACCTGCAGGACACCCTGGTCGCCGGTGCGGGCCTCTGCGACGAAGCGGCGGTACGGGTGCTTGTCGAATCCGGTCCAGCCGCGGTACGGCGGCTGATCAAGTGGGGCGCGGAGTTCGACCGGACGCCCGAAGGGGACATCGCCCTGACCCGGGAGGGCGGGCATCTGACCGACCGCATCGCGCATGCCGGCGGCGATGCCACAGGCTTTGAGATCCTGCGCGCCCTGGTCGGCGAGGTGGGCCAGCGTATCGAGGTCATCGAGCACGCTCTGGTGCTCGACCTGCTGCAGGATGCCGGCGGGGCTGCCCAGGGCGTGACTCTGCATGTGATGGGCGAGGGCCAGCGAGACGGGGTGGGCGCGATTCTTGCCCCGGCAGTCGTGCTGGCGACAGGCGGCATCGGCCAGGTGTTCACCGCCTCGACGAACCCGCCTGTGGCCACTGGCGACGGCATCGGTCTGGGCCTTCGTGCTGGAGCGGTGGTGGCCGACATGGAGTTCGTCCAGTTCCATCCCACCGTGCTCTACCTGGGCCCGCAGGCGTCCGGTCAGCAGCCGTTGGTCTCCGAGGCCGTTCGCGGCGAGGGGGCGGTGCTGCTCGACGGTCAGGGCAAGCGCTTCATGGCGGGAGTTCATCCGCTGGAAGAACTCGCACCGCGGGATGTGGTCGCCAAGGCGATCATGCGGCAGATGAGGGCCACCGGCAGCGATCACGTGTGGCTGGATGGTCGCAAGATCGACTGGCCCGCGCGCTTCCCCACGATCCTGGCGTCCTGCCTGGCACACGGCATCGATCCCGCGGTGGATCTGATCCCAGTGGCCCCCGCGCAGCACTACCACTCCGGCGGGCTGCGCACGGACCTGTGGGGCAGGACCACGGTGGCCGGGCTGTACGCGTGCGGTGAGTGCTCCTGCACGGGTGTTCACGGCGCGAACCGTTTGGCTAGCAACTCGCTGCTGGAAGGTCTCGTCTTCGCCGACAGGATCGCCGATGCGCTGGCCGGCCAGGAGTTGGTTCGCGCGGACCCGGTTCCCAAGACCCGGCCCTGGACAGCCGACGAGACGGCCCGGCGCCGCTTCCAGCAGACCATGACCGAGGGTGCCGGTGTTCTGCGTAGTGCGGAGTCGCTTACTGCGACCATGCAGGACCTCTCGACCTTCGGGTCGGGGACGCCGTCGACCGGGTCCTGGGAGATGTCCAACCTGCTGTTCGTGGGCCGGTCGCTGGCCCAGGCGGCACTCGCGCGCGAGGAGACCCGCGGATCCCACTGGCGTGAGGACTTCCCGGTGGCCGATGATCGGTGGTTGTTGCGCTTGCAGACGCAGGTGGTCGATGGCGTGATGGTGACGAAGGAGGCGGCCTTGTGACCGATGACCGGATCGATGACCTCATCGCTGTGGCTCTGGCAGAGGACCTTGCCGACGGCCCCGATGTAACCTCCGTTGCCACCATCAGCGAGCGCCAACAGTCCCGGCTGGACTTCGTGGCCAGGGAGCCGGGTGTGGTCTGCGGTCTGGATGTGGCGCGGCGGGTCTTTGAAACCGTGGCTCCCGTGGACGTGGAGATCCTTGCCGCTGACGGCGATCACGTCGAGCCAGGACAGGTGTTGCTGAGCGCGGTGGGTCCGACCCGCGACCTTTTGACGGCCGAACGCACCGCCTTGAACCTGATCACGCACTTGTCCGGGGTTGCCACCGCCACCGCAGCCTGGGTCGAGCGACTCGGCCCTGACGGGCCACGGGTGCGTGACACCCGCAAGACACTGCCCGGCTTGCGAGCCCTGCAGAAGTACGCCGTGCGCTGCGGTGGCGGCGTGAACCACCGGATGTCGCTGTCGGACGCTGCCTTGGTCAAGGACAACCATGTCGTGGCCGCCGGCGGAGTCAGGCAGGCGTTCGAGGCCGTGCGCCGCGAGTTCCCGGGTCTTCCGGTGGAGGTCGAGGTGGACTCCTTGGAGCAGTTGCGGGAGGTGCTGTCGGCGGGAGCGGACCTGGTGCTGCTGGACAACTTCACACCCGAACAGATGCGCGAGGCGGTGGCGATCACTGCCGGGCGCGCCCGGCTTGAGGCATCCGGTGGGCTCACGCTGGACAACGCAGCCGAAGTTGCCACGACGGGGGTCGACTACGTCGCTGTCGGAGCCTTGACCCATTCGGTCAAGGTGCTGGACATCGGCGCGGATCTGCAGGAGGTCAGCGATGCTTCTGACGATTGACATCGGTAACACGAACACGGTTCTGGGCCTGTTCCATGGCGATGAGTTGCGCCGTTCGTTCAGGGTGAAGACGGACCCGAGAGCCACCGCTGACGAGATCTACATCCTGTTCCGAGCGTTGTTGCGCGGGCAGCCCGAGGTCAACGGGATCGCTTTGTGCTCGACAGTGCCTGCGGTGCTGCGGGAGATCCGCTGGATGATTGGGGAGTACTACCCGGACACCCCGACCGTGATCGTCGAACCGGGGACGCGTACGGGCGTTCCCATCCTGACGGACAACCCGAAAGAGGTCGGCGCGGACCGCATAGTCAATACCCTGGCCGCGCATACCCTCTACGGCGGGCCGTGTGTAGTTGTGGACTTTGGAACGTCCACCAACTTGGATGTCGTGTCGGCAAAGGGCGAGTTCCTGGGCGGGGCATTGGCTCCGGGCATCGAGATCTCGCTTGACGCGCTGGCCTCGAGGGCTGCGGCTCTTCGCAAGGTCGAGCTTGTTGCCCCGCGCTCGGTGATCGGGAAGAACACCGTGGAGGCGCTGCAGTCGGGGGCCCTCTACGGGTTCGCCGGGCAGGTCGACGGACTTGTGGACCGCATCAACTCCGAGTTGCCCATGGGCGCCGTCATCGCCACCGGTGGGCTGGCCAGCGTCGTGCTGCCTGAGTCGCGCACCATCACCGCACACGAACCCGATCTCACGCTGATCGGGCTGCGGCTGGTGTTCGAGAAGAACTCCTGACAAAGTCGACACCGCTGCTCGGCCGAGCACGCGTGCGCGGAAGACTGGAAGCATGCAGATCCGGCCGGCTCGAACCCAGGACGTGCGTGTCATCCGCGAACTCATCGACCAGTACGCCCCAGACCGACGCCTGCTCTCTAAAGCGACCGTCACGCTGTACGAGGACGTCACAGACTTCCTCGTAGCCGACGACGACGGCGCGGTCATCGGCTGCGGCGCGGTGCATGTCATGTGGGAGGACCTTGCAGAGGTCCGGACCTTGGCGGTCCTTCCTCACTTGTTCAGGCGCGGCATCGGTTCGGCGATCCTGGCAGCCCTGGTCGACCGGGCCCGCGCACTCGGTGTTGCGCGGGTGTTCTGCCTGACCTTCGAGACCGATTTCTTCGCGGCTTTCGGGTTCGAGGTACTCAAGGAGCGCGGGGTGGAGAGCCGTGTCTACGAGGAGTTGCTCCGCTCGCCGGACGAGGGTGTGGCGGAATTCCTTGACCTCGAACGGGTGCGCCCGAACACCCTGGGCAACACCCGCATGGTGCTGACGCTATAAGGGTTTGGCCCCGCGGGCGAGGGGCGGGACCGGCTGGCGGGGGGCCTGCGGCGGACCGGCGGGGGGCCTGCGGCGGACCGGCTGCGGGGGGCCTGCGGCGGACCGTGAGCGTCCTGGTTAGAGGTTGTGCTGTTGGTTAGCGAATCCACGCGTTGTTTTGCTAACGAATCGCACAACCTCTAACGCGGGCGGGATCCGGCGGGCGGGACCCGGCGGGCGAGGTCCGGCGGGCGGGGTCCGGCGGGCGGGTCCGGCGGCGGACGGAAGGGCCCACCGCGCGGGGCCCGGTCTCAGAGCAGGCGTCGCTCCCAGGCGCCGGGGTCGTCGACGGCGAAGTAGTGCACACCTTCGCCAGTGGACACGGCCAGCACAGCCTTCACGGTGTCGTGGTCGGGGAGTTGCTTGGTGGCGGCCACTCCCACGATGTCCAGACGTTCGAGGGTGGTGATGCGCCCCGAGTTGCCCGAGAAGATCAACTGGCTCGGTGTGAGCCTGAGAACCCCGAAACCGCGGTCCGGCCCGCTGGCGATCGCAGCTGGCTCCTCGAACTCGCCACTGTCGACCGGGGGCAGCGATCGCGGCGCCGGTTTGGCGCCCACGCGCGCCGCGCCGCCACTGAGCAACCGCAGCAGAACGTACACCGCCACCGCCGCCAGAATCAGCACGACCAGGATTCGCATACGTCCAAACTAGGCCCGTGGGAGCAAGGTCTCCACCGGCGGCCGGTGTTCTTCGAGCAGGGCCAAGAAGTTGCGCGCGATCTCATCGGGGGACAGGTCGGTGCCCTCCTTGATGACACCCATGATGGTGATCATCGCGATGTTCAAGTGCGGCAGCTCGTCTGCTGCCGAGAACATGAAGTTGCGCATGGCCGCCTTCGCCGAGCTGAGGACGCTGCCGCCTGACCATGGCTCGACAGACACCCCGCTGTTCGTCGCGAAGAAGGCCGAGCCCTCGTCCATCAGGGGCACAGCCGCCTGTAAGGCTGCCCACGCACCGAGGCACCCCACCCGCCAGGCCGACTCGACCGCGTCCAGAGGCACAGCCGTCGGGACACCCTCAACCAGCAGGGAGGCGTTGTAGTGCACGATGTCCGGGGCTCCGAGCGTTGCAGCAGCCCGCTCAATGACCGCCTTGACCTGTGCGCTGTCGCCGAGGTCTCCGGCGAAACCGGCAGCGCCGCCGCCGAGTTGGCGCGCGAACTCGTCTGCTTGTTCCTGATGCAGCGCCACCACAGCCACCCGTCGCCCGGTCTCGGCGTACGCGCGAGCCAGGGCCATGCCCAAACCCGGTCCGACTCCCAGCACGATCGCGCTCATGACAGGGTCTCCGTCACAAGCGCGCGGGCCGCCTCTTGCACTTCCGTGAGGTGTTCTTCGCTGACCCAGCTCTCCGCGTAGATCTTGTAGACGTCCTCGGTGCCTGACGGTCTGGCCGCGAACCAGGCGTTGTCGGTCTGCACCTTCAAGCCTCCAATGGCGGCGCCGTTGCCGGGGGCTGTGGTCAGGACCCGGGTGATCGGATCGCCGGCGAGTTCGGTCGCCGTGACCTGTGCCGCGTCCAGAGCCGCCAGTTTCGCCTTCTGCTCGCGATCTGCCGGAGCGTCAATGCGGGCGTAATGACTCGTCCCGTAAGTGGCCCTCAGGTCGTCGTAGTGCTGGCTGGGGGTCTTGTCGGTGGTGGCCAGGATCTCGCTTGCCAGCAGCGCCAGCAGGATGCCGTCCTTGTCCGTGGTCCAAGTCGTGCCGTCCTTACGCAGGAACGAGGCGCCCGCGGACTCCTCACCGCCGAACACGACCTCGCCGCTGCGCAAACCCGGTACGAACCACTTGAAACCGACCGGTACCTCCAGCAGGTTTCGCCCCCGGCCGGCGACTACTCGATCGATCATCGACGAACTCACCAAGGTCTTGCCGACCGCTGACTGCCCTGACCACTCGGGCCGGTGGGTCAGCAGGTAGTCGATGGCCACTGACAAATAGTGGTTCGGATTCATCAGGCCGGCGTCGGGCGTCACGATGCCGTGGCGGTCGGAGTCGGCGTCGTTGCCCGTGGCGATCTGGTAGGAGTCCTTGGCGGCCACCAGTGAAGCCATGGCGAACGGCGAGGAGCAGTCCATCCGGATCTTGCCGTCCCAGTCCAAGGTCATGAATGGCCATTGGGGGTCTGTGCGCGGGTTGACGACGGTGAGGTTCAGCTCGAGCCGCTCGGCGATCGCGGTCCAGTACGCCACACTGGCCCCGCCGAGGGGGTCGGCGCCGATGTGCACACCTGCCGAACGGATGGCTTCGATGTCCAAGATGCTGGGCAGGTCATCGACGTAGTCGGCGATGAAGTCGAACGTTTGCACCTGCGCTTGGGCCCGGGTCAGGGGGATCCGTTTGACGTCTGAGAGTCCGGCGCGCATCAGGTCGTTGGCCCGGTCCTGGATCCAGCCTGTGATGGCGGTGTCGGCCGGCCCCCCGTCCGGCGGGTTGTACTTGAAGCCACCGTCGGTCGGCGGGTTGTGCGAGGGAGTGACGACGATCCCGTCGGCCTTCATGCCCCGGGCATTCAGAGTCAGGATCGCGTGGCTGATGGCCGGCGTCGGCACGAAACCATCGGCGGAATCGACCAACACGGTGACATCGTTCGCGACGAGGACTTCCAATGCGGTCGCGTAGGCGGGCTCAGACAACCCGTGCGGGTCCCGGCCGATGAGCAGTGGGCCGTCGATGCCCTGCGCTGCGCGGTACTCGCAGATCGCCTGCGTGGTGGCCGCGATGTGGTCGTCGTTGAAGCTGGTCTTGAAACTTGAACCCCGGTGCCCGGAGGTGCCGAAACTCACGCGCTGTCCTGGATCGTCCACGTCAGGGTGGCCGGTGTAATAGGCGGTGATCAGCTGCGCGACGTCCACCAGGTCGTCGGGTTGGGCGAGGGTTCCAGCGCGTGGGTGGGTCATGTCTGGCAGGGTAGTCGGCTTCGGTTGCGCGTTCCCGGCCGATGGCCGTTGGTGCACATCTGGACCTGGTTAGAGGTTGTGCTGTTCGTTAGCAAATCCACGCGTTGAAGCGCTAACCAACAGCACAACCTCTAACCAACGGCCCCACTTGGGACGGCGGGCACTGGTTCAATGGGGGCGTGGACGCGCAGGGATGGGACGCCAGGTACAGCGACGCCGAGCTGGTTTGGAGCCAGGAGCCGAACCAGTTCGTGGCCCAGTTCGTAAGCGAGCTCACGCCCGGTTCTGCAATAGACCTCGGCGCCGGCGAGGGCCGCAACGCAGTCTGGCTGGCCAGGCAGGGGTGGGACGTCACTGCGGTCGACTTCTCAGCGGTCGGCCTCGAGAAGGCCCGGCGGATGGCCTTCGAGGCGCAGGTGCAGTTGGCAACGGTCGTGAGCGATGCCGAGACTTTCGAGCCGACCTACCCTGTCGACCTTGTGCTCCTGTCCTATCTGCAGGTTCCCGACGTCCTCCAGACCCGCGTGCTTCGCCGGATCCAGCACTGGGTCAAGCCCGATGGGCTGGTGCTTGTGATCGCCCATGACAAGTCCAATGTGGAACTCGGCCACGGCGGACCGCCGGACCCGGGAGTCTGTTACACCGTAGAACAGACGGTGGCTGGTCTTGAGGGCATGCGAATCGACTTCGCACAGGTGATGCAACGCCGGGTTGCGGGTGCCATCGCACTGGACACGGTGGTGCTGGCCGTCGCGCAGTGACCTCGCGCAGTCACTGCCGCCCTGCGGCACTCTCCAGAACCTCGTGGCGGGGGAAGAACGCGGTGAGGATGCTCTGAATCACAGCTGCGGCGGGCAGTGCCAGGAACGCGCCGAGCGCACCGAAGAGGGCGCCTCCGGCGAGCAGTGCGGTCAACGCGGTGGCGGGGGCCAGTTGCATGGTCTTGGCGGAGACCCGTGGGCTGATCACGTAGTCCTGGAAAGGGATCCAGATGGCCAGGACTATCAAGAAGATCAGCGCGTCCATCGGGTCGCGCAGAGCCAGAATGAGCAGTGGCAGAGCCGCGGCGACGTACGTCCCGATCATGGGCAGGAACTGCGAGATCAGCCCGTACCAGATGGCCAGTGCCAAAGGGTAGGGGCAGTCCAAAGCCCACAGCGTGATTCCGATGACGGATCCCGCGAGGAACGACGTGAGTATGCGCGAGTAGAGGTAACCGCCCGTCTTGTACACGGCGATGTCCCACGCCTGCCCCACGAAGGTCTGGGTGCCCGGTGTGAAGAAGGACAGGATGAACCGACGGAACTTGTTCTGGTTGGCCAGTAGGAAGAAGGTGAACAGCAGGACCACGAAGAACTCGAACAGCCCGCCGATGAGGGCGCTCGTCGCGCTGAGCGCACCGCCGGCGATGTCGGGCAGGTGACCTTGCAGTGTGGAAAGGGCCGATTGCACCTGCTGGCTGTTGCTGGTCGTGTCGACATTGACACCGAAGTGCGCCGCGAAGTCCTTCAGGTTGGTGACCATGGCGGGGATGTCGTTGATCGCGGTCTCGGTCTCGCTGATGATCAGCGGCGTCATGGAGATGATCAAGGTAAGGATCCCGACGATGAGACCGAGCATGACCAAACCGGTGGCCAGGCCCCGCTTGAGGCCCTTGCCCACCAGCCAGTCGACGGCCGGCGCCAGCGCGAAGTAGAGGAACGCCGCGATGATGAACCACCAGAGCAAGTACCAGACTCTGCCCAGCAAGGTCGTCGCCAGCCACGCGCTGAGCACCAGGACGATGAACACTATGAAGGCGTGGGCGCTCCACGGTGCCATCGCCCTGCGCATCCAGCCCGAAATCGGCGCGCTCAGAGTGCCAGCTTCCAGCCCCCCGGGGGATTGGCTACCACTGTCGGACATGTGGCCTCCTCCCGCGTGACGCTAGCGGCCGCACCACGCGGTCACCAGCACATCCGGGCGTGTCAGTCGAAGCGCAGGTCGAGGTCCTTGCCGGTGTAGGCCGCGTACCGCGCGGCCGGTGCTTCGAATGCGCCACGAGTGGCAGTGGACAGACTCTTGAAGCTGGTGATCGTTATGCGGGTGGTCTTGGAAAGGACCTTGCGCTGCCAGGTGCCGATCACCCGGCCACGTTGCACGACAGTGTTGCGGAACATCCCGTTGCCGCCAGGAACGATTCGTTCGGCATCGACTGGGTCCAGGAACAGTCTGCGGTCCTTGTAGCCGAGCATGTACTCGTCGAAGCCCGCAAGCAGTAGGGCCTCAGGAGGCTCCGGCGAGGACGCCGGGACGTAGAAGACCTCCTGGCCTTCCAAAGTGGCGCTGGTCAGATCTGCTGCGGCGACCGCCTTCTTCGTGTCGGTGGCCGTCAAACCCGTCCACCCTTGGAAGTCCTGGCGTGTGGTGGGGCCGTGACTTTGGAAGTACATCCGCGCCATCATCGCCAGTGCTTCGTCGCGGTCGGGCGTCCGTTGCTTCGGCGCCCACTCGTCCAGTAACACGAAGGTCTGTTCGGACCCCTCGTTCGGCCCGATGCAGGTGACCCCGATCTGCGCGGTGTGCCAAAGCAGGTGGTACGAGCGGCCGGTGCCGGTCTCGATCCCTGCGGCCTCAAGAGCGGACAGGCACTGCGCGCGGGTCAGACGTTTGCCCTTCAGTGCGGCACCCAGGACCTCGGCCGCTTGGCCAACGATCTCGGCGTTGAGACCGAGGAATTCCCAGCGGGCCTGCACACCACTCAGCGCCCGACGGCCGGTCAGGTCCAGCATCCAGCGGGCGTTCTCCGGGTGGATCAGGTGGATCGTGCCCCGCATCGGCCAGGTGCGTAGGACCTCGCCATCGGCCAAAGCGGCGTCAATGTCGGCTTCGGTGGCTCCGGGTAGCCTCACGCCGAGCGACCATTTGCCACTGGCCAGATCTTGCGCCTGCAGGGCGCCGAACCAGTCGGCGAGTTCGGCCGCTCCTTTGCCCGGCTGGCTGAGCCTCAGGTTGGCCAGGCGCATCGTCAAGGCTTCGTCCCGGGTCAGTTGCACAAAGCCATCCTCCACGTCCGCGAGGGGGTTCGCCGATATGCCCCGCCAGCACGTCCAGACTGGTTGTATGACCGACCTTTTCGCTGCGCTGACGCACCCCGCCGAGGAGGTCGCGCCGCTCCTACTCGGAGCGACCATCGGCGACGGCCAGGTCGTCGTGCGCATCGTGGAGGTCGAGGCGTACGCAGGTGAGCGGGACCCGGCCAGCCATGCGTTTCGCGGACCGGGGAGCAAGAACGCGGTCATGTTCGGCCCGCCCGGACACGCTTACGTCTACCTGAGTTACGGGGTGCACTGGTGTTTGAACGTCGTCTGTCACCCGGAAGGGGTGGGTGGCGGCGTCCTGCTGCGGGCCGGTGAGGTTGTGCAAGGAGTCGAGATCGCACGCGCACGCCGGAGCGGTCAGCGTGAACTGGCCCGCGGGCCGGGCCGGTTGGGACAGGCTCTGGGCGTGACCATGGCTGACAGCGGATCCGACCTGCGAAGTGGGCGGTTGCGGCTCGAGCCGGCCGCGAACCTGGTGAGTGTCGTAACCGGACCCCGGGTCGGGGTCAGCAAGGCCGCCGACCGGCACTGGCGGTTCTGGATCGAAGACGACCGGTTCGTCAGCAGCTTCCGGCGCAGCCCCAGAGCCCCACGCTCAACCTGATGGGAACGCCGGCCGCGTGCAGGGGCACCTGTACCGATCTGGTTGGCGCTCCCCCTAGATCAACCTGTCTGGTACGCCGAATTCACCATCGTTGGGACATTTCGGGCGCAAAACTGTACCTAATGGGTTGATCAAGAGGTTTTCAGCCTGCGGCCCAACCAGAAAGGTACGCCGACGGCTCCCTTCGACTCGCCGCCCGAACTGGAATTGAGCAACAGCCTCCTGACGGTGGTCAATTCGTCACCGGCCGCCCCGCCACGCCTTAGTTCACCGCTGCCAGTAGTTCGTTGATACTCGGGTTGGTCATCGCGGTGCCGTTGGGCAGCAGGACAGTGGGGACGACATGGTTGCCGCCGTTGACCTTGCCGACGAAGTCAGCGGCCTCAGGGTTCTCCTCGATGTTGACCTCGGTGAAGTCGAGGCCGGCCCGTTTCATCTGAGACTTGAGCCTGATGCAGTAGCCGCACCAGGAAGTCGAGTACATAGTGATCACGCTGTGACCTTTCCCTAATCGTGTGTCCGTCAAACCTTCAGGCGGCCGCAACCACTTGCTCCTGCGAGGCGACGATGCCGTCGGCGTACAGGGGTTGCTCCAGTGGCACAGAGCGCTTGATCGTGGCCAGCCCGATCGGGCCGAGTTCGTAGTGCTGGGCAACCGAGGTCACCTGGCCCACGACCTTCTCCCCGGACAGCACGTCGGCACCGGGATCAGGCAACGCCCCGTCGAAGTGCAGCAGAACGATCCTGCGCGGGGGACGGCCCATGTTGTGCAGTCGCGCGACCGTCTCCTGTCCTCGGTAGCAGCCCTTCGCCAAGTGCACCGCAGGTCCGATCAGGCCCAACTCGTGCGGCAACGACTTGTGATCGGCGTCAACCTTCAGGTCCGGCACACCGGCGGCGATCCGCAACGCGTTCCAGGCCCACAGACCGCACTCGGGTCCCTCGGGCGTCACGTCGAGCGGCAGGATCACCTCGGCACCCACTAGGTGGTCCGGGCGGGAGGGTACGTACTTGGCCGACGTTCCGCCGCGGTCCTCACCGGAGGGTGTTACGCCCTGCCCTGCGTACTCGAGCGGCACGAGCCACGTCGGGTGGTTCGCGTACGGCTCGCGTCGGGGGATCCACACGACCTTGTGGAACTCGGTCACGTCGGTCACGGCCACATCAGCGAAGAACCGCATCGAGTCCAGGAACGACTGCAGGGCCGCCGCAGTGCCCGAGTCCACGATCAGCCAGGTCGTCCCGGCCTCGTCGATCACATGAAGGTCGTACTCGACGTGGCCATGCGGGTCGAGGATCAGCGCTTGGGTGGAGGTGTTCGGTGTGATCCGGTGCGAGGTCAAGGAGTCGAGCCACGTGATCCGGTCGGCGCCGGTCAGGGTCAGTACGGCCCGATCGGGCAGACCGACCCATCCCTTCCCGCCTGCAAGCAGTCGCTGCTCGCCGAAAGGATCTCCGAAGTGCGTCATATCAGGTGTAACACCGTGCGGACCGCTGTTTGTTTCCGCAGGGCTCACGTTGTTCCGGCCGACCTGCAGGCCGCACATGTTCCCGGCAGCGACATGTAGTCCAGATCGGCTGCGAAACCATGGTCGCGCAGGAGGACGTCGACCAATTCGCTGGCCGCAGTTATCTGCGCTGAGGACTGTGCGCCACACCTCTGGCACACCAGGTGCAGGTGGGGCGTCGGGTCGAGGGCGTGGTAGACCGGTGGGCCATGCCCGATGTGGGTGTGGGTGATGAGCCCCACCTGAACGAGCACTTCCAGGCCCCGATAGACCGTCGATGCGTCGACATCGTCGAGGTCTGCGACGATCTGCTCCGGGGTGGCGTGGCGTAACCGGCTCACCGATTCCCAGATCTCGCGGCGCTGACCTGTCCGGCGGTAGCCAGCCTGTTGGAGTCTGGCCTCGAATTCGTCGGTCACACGCGCTTCAGTTTGGCGGCGAGGTGATTGGTCAAAGGCACTCCCATGGCGCTCATGTCGAACGTCCATGCCAGATCGCCATCAGGTGCCAAGCCGTAGAGGCGCTGCCCGCCGACGTACTCCTTGGCGCTGCGCGTGCGCACCACCGTGTCGGTGTTCATCTCCAGACTCGCGCGGGTGATGACCGCGTCCTGGATGTCCGAGACGATCACCTTGCCGTGCCAGACCTCCACGAAGCCCGTCGGGTGCGCGAACACCGCCTCGAACTCGTTGTCCGGCCGCGGACGGAAGTAGGCCGACTCCGTAGCACCGGGACGTGTCCGGTTTCCCTCGTCGTCGAGGATCCAGGTCCGGGAGTTCAGAGCGATGAAGGGCCGACCGTCGCAGGTGAACGACAGTTCCTGGCCGAACCGGAAGTCGGCAATGGTCGGGTATTGCCCGGTCCCCACCCCCACCCACTGGCCCAGCAACCACGACAGCGGGAGGACTTCGTCTGGCAGATCCACTTACTGGCTCTTGAACAGTCGGTAGATGACGTAGATGGAGAACCAGGCGATGAAGATCGTCACCAGAACCAGCAGCGATGTGAAGAACACTTCGGTCATGTGACCAGACTAGTCGCTGGTCGGCCGAACACCGGTCTCAGTAGGTCACTGCTGCGGTGCCGTCGGTCAAGAGCGCTTCGACGAGTTCCATGGCCCCGCCGATGCGGGCCCCGGGCCGTAGATCCACATCCTGTAAGCCACGCCTGGCCGCGCACTGGCTGCACACCCGCAGGGTGGTCACCGAATCCAAACCCTGGTCGAGATCCGGAGCGTAATCGAGGTCGAACGCCGGGCAGTGTCGCGCAACGGCTAGCAGGGTGGCCGGCCCCGACAGCCACAGAGAGACTTCAGCGCCGCTGGAAACCGCGGCCAGGCAGACAGTGAGCGCTGCGGCAACCTTCTCCGGCTCGTCAGTCGTCAACTGCACGACCAGCCGGTCCATGTCAGACCGTCTGGGTCTGTTCGGTCAGATCGACGGTCTGCTCGCGGGTCGAGTCAGGCATGGCGGACTCGGGGATGAACCTGCGGATCCGCAGGTAGATCTCGCACCCGAGGCAGAAGCCGAACACTGCGTTGAGGGCTGCGGCGAACAGCGCGAACCCGGCGAAGATCCACACCCCCATGATCCAGCCGAACAGCATGCTCACACTGGCGGCAAGGGCGAAACCGAGGCCGACAGCCTGCGCGAACTGCGGCGGCAGGCGGTCCTCCATGTGCTTGGGCGCCGATAGCCGCGGGCGGATGGCCTTCTTGAAGAACCAGCCGTAGGGTTGCGCGCCCGGACCGAGGATCGCCCCGAAGGCGAAGACCAAGGTTTGGATGCTGAGCAGAACCGCGGCTACCGCACTTGGGGTGGTCACAATGACAACGGCCAGGACGATGCTGGTGATGGCAGCGGAAAATCGGGTTCCGCGGGGGTCGATCACGATGGTTCCCTCTTTGTTGGGGTCTGGTCTATTCTGAAAACCCGAAGCTCACCTCAGGTATTCCGAAATGTCGGTCTGGGTCCAGAGTAGTGGCAGCCACGGGAATGTCCGTTGTATGGGAGGTGTTCAACACAACATGTCGGGTCTGTGGATTCTGGTGGCCATACTCGTTGGGTTGGCCGCGTTCGGCCTGTGGCGCCGCGGGATCGACGGCCGCATGCGTTCCCGTGATGGTCGTCAGCGTCTTTCGGCAGCACAAGTCGGCTCCTCGCTGGGAGACAAGGCCACGCTCGTTCAGTTCACCAGCGCCTTCTGCGCGCCGTGCCGGGCCACCCGGCGCATCCTCACCGAGGTCGCTGGAATGGTTCCCGGGGTCAAACATGTGGACCTCGACGTCGACGAATACCTCGAACTGGCGCGCGAACTGGACATCGCGCGCACGCCCACGGTCCTGGTGCTGGATGCAGATGGCCGGGTCGTGACCCGCGCCTCGGGCCAACCCCGCAAGGCGGACGTGATCTCCGCGTTGGGCCAGGCGATCTGAGCCGACGGGCTCTGCGACGGCCTCGGCCGTAAGCCACCGCAGCACCTGCAAGTCCGTCTGGAATACCCTGAAGGGGTCCAAAACGAGGTGGCGCCGTGAGCAGTGTTCTGCTGATGACCGATGCGGTCGAGCCGAGCGACCATGTGCTGCCCGCCCTCGGACTGCTGGCCCACCAAGTGCGGGTCCTGCCCGCTGAGGCATCGGCTCTGATCGATGCCCCGGCCGCGGAACTCATCTTCGTGGACGGTCGACGCGACCTGCCCGCCATTCGCAGCCTGTGCCGGGTGCTGGCGGCAACGGGATCCGATGTGCCCGTTCTGCTGATCCTCGGTGAGGGCGGACTGGCGGCCGTCACCGCTGACTGGGGTGTGGACGATGTCGTACTGGACACGGCAGGGCCCGGTGAGGTCGAAGCCCGAATTCGCTTGGCTCTGGGCCGACTCGACGACGGATTGCCCGGTGGGGCCCCCGAGATCCAGCACGGCGAGTTGCTGATCAACGAGTCCAGCTACACGGCCACGGTGCGCGGACGGGTGCTCGACCTCACCTACAAAGAGTTCGAGCTGCTGAAGTACCTGTCGCAGCATCCTGGCCGTGTGTTCACCAGGCAGCAGCTGTTGCAGGAGGTCTGGGGGTACGACTATTTCGGAGGCACCCGGACCGTGGACGTGCACGTGCGGCGCCTACGGGCGAAGCTGGGCTCCGAGTATGAGGCCTTGATCGGGACGGTGCGCAATGTGGGCTACCGGCTGGTGCCCCCGAACGCCGAGCGTGACACCGAGCTGACCACGTGAGCTCACTGGAGTGGCCGGCGGTTCTGTCCGCCGAGCAGATAGCGGACGTCGATGCGTTGCTCGACCGGGTCAGCGATGCTGACGGTGTGTCCTCATTGAGCGAACACACCTATCTGCACGTTCTCGCAGGTGGGGGCCCCGGAGTCCGCCAAGGCCTGCTTCATGACGACGCCGGTCGGATCATCGGGTACGCCGGTGTCACAGACGGCCAACCGCCCGTGGCGGAGTTCTTGGTGGATCCTGACGCCCGCGGCGTTGGTCACGGCCGGCGGCTCCTCGACGAGATCGTTGGGATGGCGGGCCCGACCGTGCGGGTGTGGGCCCACGGGCAACTGCCGGCCGCAAAGGCTCTGGCCGAGATCGCCGGTTTCGTTCCTGTGCGCGGGTTGTGCCGTTACACCCGCTCGCTGCGCGACATCGCCGAGATCGGCCTGCCGGCAGGATTTTTGCTCAGGACCTTCACCGAAGCCGATGCCCCACAGTGGCTCGAACTGAATGCCGCGGCCTTCGTCGACCTCCCCGACCAGGGATCGTGGACGCGCAGCGATCTGCAGGAGCGCCTGAGCCAGCCGTGGTTCGACCCCGAGGGTTTTCTTCTGGCGTTCGACGACCGTGGCTTAGCGGGTTTCCATTGGACGAAGGTCCATGGCGGATCCGATCACGCGCACGCTCAGATCGGTGAGGTCTACGTGCTAGGAGTGGCCCCGCGCGCTCGTGGCACCGGGTTGGGACGCGCGCTCACGTCAGCCGGCTTGCGCTACCTTGCGCACCTGGGTCTGCAGACCGTGATGTTGTACGTGGACACCGCCAACAAGCCCGCAGTGCGCATGTACGAGCAGCTTGGTTTCGAGTGCGCAGATTGCGATGTGCAATACGCTCTCGCGTAGGCCGCGACCGATCCGGACCTTTCTGGCACGCTGGGGTCATGACCACTGCCGCCTCGCAAGCCACCGATGTGGTTGACGATCTGCCCGACCACAGGTTCATCGATCGGGAACTTAGTTGGCTGTCCTTCAACCAGCGGGTTCTGGAACTGGCCGAGGACGAGGAACTGCCCTTGCTCGAGCGGGCCAAGTTTCTGGCGATCTTCGCCTCCAACCTCGACGAGTTCTTCATGGTGCGAGTCGCCGGCCTCAAGCGCCGGATTGCCGCCGGTATCGCCCTGCGCGCGGCCAGTGGTCTGTTGCCCCGCGAGGTTCACGACGCCGTACTGGTGCACGGGCACGACCTCATGCGTCGCCAGGCCGCCTGCTGGGGGGACCAGGTGCGACCTGCCCTGGCCGCAGAGGGGATCAGCCTGGTCCGTTGGGCGGAGTTGTCCGAGGACGAGCGCCAGCAATTGTCGAGGTTGTTCCGTGACAAGATCTACCCGGTCCTGACCCCCCTTGCCGTGGACCCGGCCCACCCTTTCCCATACATCTCGGGGCTGTCCCTGAACCTGGCCGTCGTAGTCGGTAACCCTTCGACCGGTACCGAGCTGTTCGCGCGAGTCAAGGTTCCGCCGTCACTGGACCGCTTCCTGACGATCGGGGACTCGCGTTTCGTCCCGCTCGAGGACGTGATCGCCGAGCATCTCGACCAGTTGTTCCCGGGTATGGACATCATCGAGCACCATCTGTTCCGGGTGACGCGCAACGAGGACCTCGAGGTCGAGGAGGACGACGCGGAGAACCTGCTCAAGGCCCTGGAGCGGGAGTTGAGCAAGCGTCGCTTCGGCCCTCCTGTTCGCCTGGAGGTGGAGCAGACGATCGCGCCGCACATCCTCGATGTCCTCGTGCGGGAACTGGGCATGGCTGAGAACGAGGTCTTCATGCTGCCCGGACCGCTGGACCTGCGGGGGCTGTGGGCCTTCGTCGGCCTGAACCGCGAGGATCTGTCCGACCCGGTGTTCGTCCCCAAGACCAACCGGCTGCTGGCCGAGAACAAGGAGAGTGCCAGCGCGCCCAACGTGCTGGAGGCCATGCGCCGCCAGGATGTGCTTCTGCACCACCCGTACGACTCCTTCTCCACCAGCGTCCAGCGCTTCCTCGAACAGGCCGCGTCTGATCCCAAGGTGCTGGCGATCAAGCAGACCTTGTATCGCACCAGCGGTGACTCGCCGATCATCGATGCGCTCATCGACGCCGCCGAGGCAGGCAAACAGGTGCTGGCCCTGGTGGAGATCAAGGCCAGGTTCGACGAGAGCGCCAACATCAAGTGGGCCCGCAAACT
Organism: uncultured Actinomycetota bacterium; assembly: GCA_963818505.1. Taxonomy (GTDB): domain Bacteria; phylum Actinomycetota; class Actinomycetes; order S36-B12; family UBA10799; genus JADKAV01. The sequence continues at coordinate 158,850 of CAWFSJ010000005.1, read as the reverse complement.
GGAACGTGCCGGTGTGCACGTCGTTTACGGGCTGGTGGGATTGAAGACCCACTGCAAACTGTCCATGGTGGTGCGCGACGACGGCGACCGCCTGCGCCGGTACTGCCACCTCGGGACCGGCAACTACCACCCGAAGACCGCTCGGCTGTATGAGGACTTCGGGCTGCTCACAGTCGACGACCAGGTCGGCCGCGACGTCGCCAACCTCTTCAACCAGTTGTCCGGCTACTCGATGCACACCGAGTACAACCGGCTGCTCGTCGCGCCTCATTCGATCCGCTCCGGATTGCTCGAGCGCATCGAGCAGGAGGTGGCCAACCACCGGGAAGGGTTGCCGGCGAGGGTTCGTTTCAAGTGCAACTCGATCGTCGATGAGAAGGTCATTGACGCCTTGTACCGCGCCTCGGCCGCCGGTGTTCCGGTCGATGTGCTGGTACGCGGCATCTGCGCCATCCGCCCACAGGTCCCCGGTATGAGTGAGAACCTGCGCGTGCGCAGCATTCTCGGGCGGTTCTTGGAGCACTCACGCGCTTATGAATTCCTCAATGCCGGGCAACCGCAGGTGTGGATCGGCTCGGCGGACCTGATGCATCGCAACCTTGACCGCCGTGTGGAGACCCTGGTGTCGTTACAGGAACCTGAACAGATCGCCTACGTAGGGGAGATTCTGGACAAGGCCTTCGACGACGGCACCTCGGCGTGGGACCTTGGTCCTGACGGAGAATGGGTTCACAACGAGGCGGCCGAAGGTCGGCTGGAGGACTTCCAGGCCTACATGATCCGCCGCAAACACCTGCGCGGAGGGTGATGGCAATGACGGAATCGGACCACGGTGTCCCGGAGGATCCCACCCCGCCGGATGCCCGGGCCGCCCAATTGCCCGACGACCCTGCCGACGAGATCTACCCCGCTCCCGAGAACGCCGTGGAGGTGTCCCCACCTGTGGATGTCGTGACGATCGACCATGCCGAGGCGGGTCTGGAACCACCTCAGGTGGACCCCGAACCGGCGGGCGAGCAATTGCCGGCCGCCGAGCCGGACGAACCGCCGTTGCCCCTGGTGGAACGCCGCCTGCGGGTGCATGGCCTGTTCCGGTTGCCCGATCTGGCCGCTGCCACGTCCGCAGTGACGAAGGTCAAGCGGTCCGCGATGGGTAGCACCTTGTCGGTGTACCACGACACGGCTGACCTGCGGTTGGCCCGCTGGGGCGCCACCTTGCAGAGAATCGAAGGTGGGGATGACCAGGGCTGGCACCTGCACCTGCCCGGTTCCGGGACGGACGGAGGCGACGAGGTTCGTCTGCCCCTGACCGCAGGTGGTTCAGGTGAGGTGCCTGAGGACATCGCGAACCTCATCACCGCTTACGCTCGCAACGCCGACGTCGTGCCGGTGGCCGCATTGCGTGTCGAGCGCACCCCGCATGTGCTCATCGGCGTCGACGGCGCCGCGTTCGCCCAGATCGTGGACGACACAGTCTCCGTGCTGGACGGCGACCGCATCGCCGCACGTTTCCGGGAACTGGAGGTTCAGGCCCTCGAGCCGGACGTCGCCCTGGATGCTGTTATCGACGTGTTGGTTGCGGCCGGGGCGGTGCCTGGGTCGACGCCGCAGGAACTGACGGTTCTTGGGCCAGTGATTCAGGAGCCACCGGACGTCCCCGAGCCGCAGATCGTCGGTCCGCAAGACCCAGCCGGGGCCGCGGTGGCCGCCCACATCCGCCGCCACACCAGGGCGTTCCTGACCCAGGACATCCGGGTGCGTGCAGATCTGCCCGACAGCGTTCACCAGATGCGGGTCGCAGCCAGGCGCCTTCGTAGCGGGCTGAAGGTCTTCGAACCGATGCTGGATGTGGAATGGGCCGAGGCCCTTCGCACCGAACTCGGCTGGATCGCCGGCGAGCTCGGGGTCAGCCGGGACACCGAAGTTCTGCAAGAGCGCATCGACCATCATGCCGACGAGGTGGGAGAGGACTTCGCCTCCCTGATCAGGGCCGTGGTGGACCCGGCGCTCTCTGAGCAGTGGCACAACGCCCGCGACCACGCCTTGAAGGCGATGGTGTCCCAGAGATACCGGGACTTCCTCGATGCGCTCGTGGATGCGGCTCAGGCGCCACGCCTGAACGCGGCAGCCAACGAGGCCGGCGAGGATGTGCTGCCTGCTTTGGTGGACAAGGCGTGGAAGAAGCTCAGCAAGGAGGTCGCCCTTCTCGAGCTCGATGGAGAGGCGCACCCGTGGCACGAGGCGCGGATCCGCGCCAAGAAGGCAAGGTACGCCGCGGAGGCCGTTGCCCCGGTCATGGGTGAGGACGTCAAACGGTTCGCCAAGGCGTTGTCCGGTGTCACAGAGGTGCTCGGGGAGCACCAGGACGCTTGGGTCGCCCAGCAGACCCTCAAGACCCTTGCCGCCGACTCGGCGGTCGATGGGCTCTCCGGCTTCAGCCTGGGTCTATTGCACGAGTTCGAGTTCGAGCAGGAACTGTTCGCACGCAACGACTTCGTGGAACTGTGGCCAGACGTTAAGCGTGCCCACAAGAAAGCCCGGCTGCGCTGATGGCCAAAGCGGCGACGCCCATCCGGGCAGCCGGGGTCGTGCTGCTGCGCGACGGTCCTCTCGGCCCGATGGTCTGCGTGCTGCACCGTCCACGGCAGGACGACTGGTCCCTGCCGAAAGGCAAGCTCGACAACGGCGAGATCCCGGTTGAGGCCGCGCGCAGGGAGACGATCGAGGAAACCGGCAGCGACGTCGTGCTGGGGATGCCTCTGCAGACCCAGCGCTACAACGTGGAGGCCCGTCCCAAGACCGTCGAGTACTGGGTCGGGCGTGAGAGTCCTGGGGGCCCGGGGTTCGCGCCCAACAAGGAGATCGACGAGGTCCGCTGGCTGCGCGCCGACGCCGCGATCGCGATGCTCAGCTATCCGCGTGACGGGGACCTCGTCCGCCAGGCCCTAGCCACGCCGGTAACCTCACCGTTGGTCATCCTGCGTCACACGGAGGCGATGCGACGCGCCGACTTCAAGGGCATCGCCGACGCGGAAAGACCCTTGTCGCCCGCCGGAATTGTGGCGGCCAGCCGGCTCACCTACGTTCTTGAGGCTTTCGGTGTGCGCAAAGTCCACTCATCAGATGCTCTGCGCTGTCTGGACACGGTCCGCCCGTTCGTCCATCAGACCCACGCACCGCTTGAGCACGAGACCCTACTCAGCGAAGAGGGATTCGCCGCATCACAGACGGCTGCGCTGAAACGGGTCGACAGTCTGCTCGATCTGCCCATGGGCCTGGTCATCTGCACACATCGTCCGATCCTGCCGACCCTGATCCAGCACGTTGCGCATCGCCTTGGAGTGGATGACGTCGCCGACTTCGGGTTGGCGCCTGGTGCCGCAGTGGTGTTCCACCGCTCGCATGAGACCACAGTCGTGGAGCACGTACCGGCCGTTTGAGCAGTTGGGTGGTCGGGGTGAGGCCGGTCGGTGGGCAATGGTTCCATCATTGGTCACGTTTTGCTCACGGAAGACCGATCTATCGGCAAACAGGAAGTGACGCACGCAATGTTTCGGCTGCCGGACGGTCGCTGTTCACCTTTGATCCATGCAGCGCTCAGCGCAGCGTCATGCCGTCTCCCTAGCGTCATGTCCGTCAGTAATGACCAAACAATGGGAGGAAAAGGGTGAAACTCGCCCGTTCAATCAAGGTCGCCGGCGTTGTGTGCGCCGGCGCTCTGACGCTGGCCGCCTGTGGCGGAAGCAACAATGAGTCGTCTTCGTCGCCGGCTGCCGATGGTGGGGGAACCTCCGGTTCGGTCCGCGTGGACGGAAGTTCAACCGTCGCGCCGCTGACCTCGGCGGCGGCGGAAATCTTCGCAGAGACCAACCCCGACATCAACGTGACGGTGGGAACCTCGGGCACCGGCGGTGGCTTCGAGAAGTTCTGCCGTGGCGAGACCGACATGAACGACGCTTCGCGGCAGATCGAGGACGACGAGTCAGCCAACTGCAAGGAGGCGGGCGTCGACTATCAGGAGATGGTCGTTGCCAACGACGCACTCACAGTGGTCGTGAACACCTCCAACGACTTCGCGCAGTGCTTGACGGTGGAACAGCTCAAGAAGATCTGGGAGCCCGACTCTCAGGTCAACAACTGGAACCAGGTCGACTCTTCGTTCCCCGATGAGCCGATCAAGCTCTTCGGACCGGGCACCGACTCCGGAACGTTCGACTACTTCACCGATGCGATCAACGGTGAAGAGGGCGCCAGCCGCACCGACTACACCCCGAGCGAGGACGACAACGTCACCGTGACCGGTGTCTCCGGTTCGAACGGTGGCATGGGCTACTTCGGGTACACCTACTACGAGGAGAACCAGGACAAGGTCCGCGCGGTCCAGATCGACTCCGGCGACGGGTGCGTGGCACCCAGCCCGGAGACGGTGCAGGACGGCACCTACAAGCCGCTGGGTCGGCCTTTGTTCGTCTACCCGTCGATCCAGGCACTTGGTTCCAACCCGGCGTTCGCCTCGTTCCTCCAGTACTACGTGGAGAACGACGCAGCGATCGCCGAGGCGGCCTTGTTCATCCCGTTGAACGAGGAGCAGCTGACGGAACTGAAGAGCGAATACGCGGACGCCAAGTCGGCGGCGGGGCTCTCCTAACCCGACATGGACTCAACAACACTGACCGCTGCAGGGAGCACAGAGTTCTCCCTGCAGCGGTCAAGTCCGCGCTACGGAGAGAAGGCCATCAAGGTCCTGCTGGTGGCATGCGCCGCCGTCTCCATCCTGACGACCCTCGGAATCCTCTGGGCGCTGTTCATCCCGGCCTTCCAGTTCTTCCAGACGGTTCCGGTGACGGACTTCCTGTTCGGGACTGAATGGTCGCCGCTGTTCGCGGATCCGGAGTTCGGGGTGCTTCCGCTAGTGGCGGGAACCTTGATCATCACCGGCATCGCGTGCATTGTGGCACTGCCAATCGGCGTTCTGACCGCGATGTACCTCTCGGAGTACGCCGCGGACCGCACGCGCCGGATCCTCAAGCCGATTCTGGAGATCCTGGCAGGTATCCCCACAGTGATCTTCGGCTTCTTCGCACTTGAGTTCGTAACTCAGGTGCTGCTGCAGAACATCTGGCCACAGACCGAGGTGTTCAACGCGTTGTCGGCAGGTCTGGTCATCGGTGTGATGATCATCCCCACCATCGCGTCGTTGTCCGAGGACGCAATGTCCGCGGTCCCGCGCGGGCTGCGCGAGGGTGCGTACGCGCTCGGTTCGAGCAAGCGTCAGGTGACGTTGAAGGTGGTCGTCCCGGCTGCACTCTCGGGCATCGTGGCCGCGTTTGTGCTCGGTATCTCGCGCGCCATCGGAGAGACGATGATCGTCGCAGTTGCGGCGGGTCTGCAGCCGAACCTCAGCCTCAACGTCCTGGACGGCATGCAAACCATGACGTCCTTCATCGCGGCCGCCGGCTCGGGAGACCAGCCGACGGGATCCATCGGGTACCAGACGATCTTCGCCGTTGGTGCGTTGCTGTTCCTGATGACCCTGGTGATGAACATGTTCAGCATCCGTATGGTGCGCAAATACCGTGAGGTGTACGAATGAGCACGATGTTCGCCGGGGTCGGGGAGCAGGTCAAGCAGGACCTGCAGGACACCGGTCCGCCGCTCAAGGACCGTGGTTTCCGCTGGTTGCTGTTCGCAGCCCTCTCCGTGGGAATCGTCACGCTGGCCGCCCTGCTGGTATTCGTGTTCCATGAGGGTTGGTCGGGTCTGACGCCCACGCTGTGGCAGAACATGCCCAGCATCAGGTTCCCCGAGAAGGCCGGCGCCCAGTCGGCCATCATGGGCTCGATCTGGGTGATCGTGACCACGGCGTTCATCTGTTTGCCCGTGGGGGTCATGGCGGCGATCTACCTGGAGGAATACGCCGACCCGACCAAGCGCTTCAACAAGCTGGTCGAGATCAACATCCAGAACCTGGCCGCCGTTCCTTCCATCGTCTACGGCATCCTGGGACTCGGCGTCATCGCCCGGGCCCTTGCCCTGGGACAGACCGTGATCACCGCGGCGCTGACCCTCTCGCTGCTGGTACTTCCGGTGGTCATCATCTCCTCACGCGAGGCCATCCGGGCCGTACCGCAGTCGATTCGTGCCGGTTCTCTGGCATTGGGTGCGACCCAGTGGCAAACGGTCTCGCGGCAGGTGATGCCAGCGGCCATTCCGGGCATCGCCACTGGCGCCATCCTCGCGCTCTCCAGGGCGATCGGGGAGGCAGCGCCGCTGCTGTTGTTGGGCGCGGTCACGTTCATCACGTTCAACCCCGACGGGCTGATGAGCTCGTACACGGTGATGCCGATCCAGATCTACAACTGGATCTCGCAGTCCCGTGAGGAGTTCCAGGTCCTCGCAGCCGCGCTGTGCATCATCCTGCTAGGCATCCTGCTAGTCATGAATGCCTTTGCGATCTACCTCCGGAACCGCTTCCAGCGGCGGTGGTGACTGTGAAACGATACCCGATCCAGGGAAGTGCGAAATGACTCAAGTTGGAGGAACAGTGACCACGCAGGACGGTACCGCCGCGGACGCCAGGTTCGGCCGGGCGGCTGCATCCGAAGCCGTCACCGAGACGGTGATGGAACTGCGCAACGTCCACGTCTTCTATGGGGACTATGAGGCCGTCCGCGAGGTGAACATGCCCATCGCCAAGCGCGAGATCACGGCGTTCATCGGACCGTCCGGCTGCGGGAAGACCACGTTGCTCAGATCGTTCAACAGAATGAATGACCTGATCCCGGGGGCCAGGGTCGCCGGTGAGGTCCTGTACCACGGGGTGGACATCTATTCCGGCGACGTCGACCCCATCGAGGTGCGCCGCCGGATCGGGATGGTCTTCCAGAAGCCCAACCCCTTCCCCAAGAGCATCTACGACAACATCGCCTACGGACCCAGGGTGCTGGGTGAGAAGAAGAAGGACCTCGACGAGATCGTCGAGCGTTCCTTGGTGCGCGCGGCGCTTTGGGATGAGGTCAAGGACAAGCTGGATACAAGCGGCATGGCATTGTCCGGTGGACAGCAGCAGCGCCTGTGCATCGCACGCTGTATTGCGGTCAACCCGGACGTGATCCTTATGGACGAGCCGTGTGCTTCTTTGGACCCGATCGCGACCGCGAAGATCGAGGATCTGATGCACGAGCTGGCGACTGAGTTCACGATCGTGATCGTGACGCACAACATGCAGCAGGCAGCTCGGGTCTCGGATCGCACGGCCTTCTTCACGGCCGAGGTGGATGCCAAGGGTGTTCGACACGGTCGCCTCGTGGAGTTCGGTCCGACCCAGGAGATCTTCATGACCCCCAAGGACACGCGCACCGAGGGCTACATCTCCGGTCGCTTCGGCTGATCGCAGTCGCTTGAACGCGCGACTGGGCACCCGCGGTGGTGACAGTACGATCGAGGCGTGATCACGCACGTCGTCATGATGAAACTGCACGATTCCGCCGACAGGCCCGAAGCGGTCACCAGGCTGCGCGACCTTGAGACCAAGGTGCCTGCACTGCTGTCCATCGAGGTTCTCGAGGACTCCCTGGGTCGCCCCGGTGCTGTGGACCTGGTTCTGATCTCGACGCACGCCGACACGGACGGGCTCACGGGGTACCTGGAACATCCAGATCATGTGGATGTGGCCGCCTGGCTGCGCCCCCGACTGGCATCGCGCAGTGTGGTGGATTCGGCACGATGATCCAGATCGTCGAGGTCGGTCCGCGCGACGGCCTGCAGAACGAGGCCGTCGTGTTCGACACCGGGACGAAGGTCGAGTTCGTCAACCGGTGCCTGGCAGCGGGAACCCGCCGCATCGAGGTCGCCAGTTTTGTCAACCCCAAGCGGGTCCCGCAGATGGCCGATGCGGAGGCGGTGCTGGATCGCCTGCGGCCCGACGTCGCCTCCTACATCGGTCTCGTGCTCAACGAGCGGGGGTTCGAGCGGGCAATGGCGACGCAGGTGAGCGAGGTCAACCTCGTCGTCATGGTCACGGACACCTTCTCGGAGAAGAACCAGGGGATGGACACCGCTGGGGCCATCGCGGCGGTGGCCGCTGTCGCACCACGGGCCAAGGACGCCGGGCTGCCCGTCAGCGTCACGCTGTCGGCATCGTTTGGCTGCCCCTATGAGGGCGAGGTCGAGGTGTCACGTCTTGTGGACGTTGCCCAGCAGGTCGCCGCAGCCGGCATCGATGAACTCGCGATCGCGGACACGATCGGCGTCGCCGTGCCCAAGGACGTTCATAAGCGCCTGACCGCGGTTCGGGAGGCTGTCGCTGTCCCCCTGCGGGTACACGTGCACAACACCCGCAACACGGGGTACGCGAGCGCGCTGGCCGCGGCCGACGCGGGAGTGGAGGTTCTGGATGCGTCGCTGGGAGGCATCGGGGGTTGCCCGTTCGCCCCACGGGCAACCGGCAACATCGCCACCGAGGACCTGGTCTACGCGCTCGAGCGTTCCGGATTCCCCACGGGTCTGGACCTGGACGAGTTGTGCCGCGCCAGCGAATGGCTGGGTGAGCAACTGGGCCGACCGACTCCCGGGCTCGTTGCCAAGGCCGGCCGTTTCCCCCACTGACGCGGGCGTCAGGGTTCTATGATTGCGCCCTTGCCGATCACCACGATGCCGCCCGAACTGACTGTGAAACGTTCGCGGTCACGTTCGATGTCCACGCCGATCTGAACGCCGTCGGGGATATCCACGTATTTGTCGATAACGGCTCTGCGGATGACGGCATTCCTGCCCACCCTGACCCCGGGCATGATCACAGAACCCTCGACGAAGGCACCCTCCTGCACCCTTACATCGAACGACAGCACCGACTGGCGCACGTGACCGCCGGAGATGATCGAGCCGGCACCGACCATGGATTCATGGGCATTACCGCCCAGAGCGAACTTCGCCGGGGCCAACGGCGGCAGGTAGGTCAGGATAGGCCACTTGCGGTTGTAGAGGTTGAAGACCGGGTGCACGCTGACAAGGTCCATGTGGGCGTCGTGGTAGGCGTCCAGCGAACCCACGTCGCGCCAATACCCGCGGTCTCGATCGGTGACCCCGGGCACCTCGTTGTCGGAGAAGTCGTAGACGTGGGCCAGCCCCTGCGAGGTCAGCATGGGGATGATGTTCCCGCCCATGTCATGAACCGAACCCTCGTCGCCAGCGTCGATCTTCAAGGCTTCGACGAGTACGTCGGTGCTGAAGATGTAGTTGCCCATCGAGACGTAGGACTCGTCGGGGCTGTCGGGGATGGCCGGAGGGTCTGCGGGCTTCTCGTGGAATGCCGTGATGCGCTGGCCGGTGACATCGGTCTCGATCACGCCGAACGGGCTGGCCTCCGAGCGGGCCATCCGGATGCCCGCAACAGTGACCCCGGCCCCGGACTCCATGTGCTGATCAAGCATCTGCCAGGGATCCATGCGGTAGATGTGATCGGCGCCGAATACCGCGACGTAGTCGGGCCGCTCGTCATAAACCAGGTTGAGGGACTGGTAGATCGCGTCGGCCGAGCCCATGTACCAGCGTGGCCCCAGGCGCTGCTGGGCCGGAACCGGTGTCACGTAGTCGCCCATCAGGTTGGACATCCGCCACGTGGTCGTGATGTGACGGTCCAGGGAGTGGGATTTGTACTGCGTCAGGACGCAGATGCGGGAGAAGCCGCCATTGACCAGGTTCGAGAGCACGAAGTCGATCATTCGATAGGCGCCCCCGAATGGGACTGCTGGTTTGGCACGGTCCGCGGTCAGCGGCATCAGTCGCTTGCCTTCGCCGCCGGCCAGCACGATTCCTAGAACGCTTGGACCTTCTCTCACAAGCATCACGTTAGACAATCGCCCTAGCCTATGGGTGTGCGAACCGCGATTCTGACCCGTGAATGGCCCCCCGACATCTACGGAGGGGCTGGTGTTCACGTGGAACACCTCGTCCCCGAGCTGCGCAAGTTGATCGAGGTGGACGTGCACTGCTTCGGCGATCCCCGCTCGGACGCCACGGCCCAGGCCGTGCCCGGCTACCTGAGTAACGCGAACGCTGCCCTGCAGACCCTGGGCGTGGATCTCGGGATGGTCAACTCGGTGACAGGCTGCGATGTGGCGCACTCTCACACCTGGTACGCGAATCTGGGCGGGCACCTGTCAGGGCTGCTGCACGACATCCCCCATGTGATCACCGCGCACTCACTCGAACCGCGCCGGCCGTGGAAGCGTGAGCAGCTCGGTGGCGGTTACGCGATCAGTTCCTGGGTCGAGGACACGGCCTACCACAACGCGGACGCGATCATCGCCGTGAGCGCTGGCATGCGTGCAGACGTGCTCGACTGCTACCCGTTCGTGGATCCGGACCGGGTGCATGTGGTGCACAACGGCATCGACACGCAGGCCTACCGCAAGGTGGACGACGTGGACGCGCTTGTCAGTCACGGGATCGACCCCGAGAAGCCCTACGTGTTGTTCGTCGGCAGGATCACCCGGCAGAAGGGCATCGCACATCTGTTGCGAGCGGCCGCGGAGTTCGACGATTCAGTCCCGCTGGTGCTGTGCGCGGCCTCCCCGGACACCCCCGAATTGGGTGCCGAGGTGGCCGAGGCGATCGACAGCCTTCAGCAGCTGCGTGAGGGTGTCCACTGGTTGAACGGGCATCTGGACCGCAGCGACGTACGGCAGTTGCTGAGTCACGCCCTGGTGTTCGCCTGCCCGAGTGTCTACGAGCCGCTCGGGATCGTGAACCTCGAGGCCATGGGATGTGAGGCGCCCGTGGTGGCCAGCGATGTTGGCGGAATCCCCGAGGTGGTGGTGGATTCCCAGACCGGCCTGCTCGTCCACTACGACGAGAAGGACACCGCTGGTTTCGAAGCGGACTTCGCGGCGGCGATCAACGAGGTGGTCGCGGATCCTGCTGCAGCACGGGCCATGGGGCAGGCTGGGCGCGCTCGGGCGATCTCGGACTTCGGTTGGGACGCGATCGCGGCCAAGACCGTCGAGGTGTATGCGACGGCCCAAGCCGTCCACGGGGGGTAAGCGCTGAACGGCCTCAGAGCAGCGCAGCGGCGTCGTTGAACGCCAGTCGGGGCATGCGGGGCCGGAACGAGTCTGTGGTCGGGTGCCCCAGGTTCACCAGCAGCACAGACCGCCAACGCCCGTCGGGGAAGAACGTGGCATCCACGCCGGCCTTGTCGAAGCCGCCCATAGGACCGGCCGCCAGGCCGTGTGCTCGGGCCCCCAGGATGAAGTAGCCGGCTTGGACAGCCGCGTTGAACTGGGCCATCGGCAGGCGTCGCGCGGGGTCCTCCCAGGCGATTTGCGGGTCTTTGGCGTAGGGCTGAAGGGCCGGCAGGTGCTCGTGCCAGTCACTGTCGTAGGCCAGGATCGCCGTCACGGGTGCTGAATTCACCTTGTCCACATTGCCCGGTGCCAGGTGCGGTACGAGGTCGGTCCTGGCATCGGCGGAGCGAACGAAGGCCACGCGCAGCGGCTGGCTGTTCATCGCTGTTGGCGCCCACCGGACAGTCTCGTAGATCTGCTGCAGGGTTGCATCGGAGACGGGTTCTGCGCTGAAGGAGTACGCGGTGTGCGCCGAGCCGAAGAGGGTGTCCACGGATTCTGAGATCGTCGTCATGTCGGCTGCAACGCTGCCCAGGCCCGATTTATTTCAACGTTCAACCAATGAGCCCTTCTGAGTCGCGAGGGGAGTCTGGCCGGCCGGTGGCGGTCGGGTTCGCTCGCGGGTGGCTGAGCGGGGTCGCGTACTTCTCGGGTTGGCGACACCCCTTGATCAACCGGAAAGGTACGCCCACGAACCCCCGAATACGGATGATTCGGACACATTTGCGTCCCTTTCGGGTTGATCAAGGCGACCCAGGCGCCGTTCTCAACCGCAAAAGTACGCGGACTGCCCGATCCAGGCCACCCGCTCAAACCCGAAGCACCACTGACGCCTTCGGGTCGGGAGATGGGCCTGCTGGGTGGTCGAGACCGGGGAGTTCAGCGCAATGCGGGCAGGCTGAAACCCGACTGCACGAGCAGGCACAGGGCCGAGTCCTGCCGTACCGAATCCAACTCGCGCACCTGGATGTCGCTGCTTTCGAACAGGCCCGCCTGCGCGGGGTTGACCAGGATGTAGCGACGCGGCACGGTGGCCTGATCGGTCCATGATCGCGGGGATTTCTCGAAGGAGGGTTCCACGGGAAGTGTGAGCGCATCGAGCGCCCCGGCCACTTCGTGCACCCATTCCTGAGTGGCCGAGTCGGTGACGTCCTGCTGGCGCTGCTGCGTCATCTCGACCCGGCGTGCCTCGATGAGTTGTCGCAGCCGGTCCGCGGCGAGCTCGCGGGCCGAGGACACCGTGGCTTTGCAACTCTGCGCTCTTGCTTTGCCGGCGCGCCATCTGCGCAGTCCTGAAAGTTGGACCACCCGGAGTTGCTCGGCCAGGGCCGCGTCGAACGAGGCACTGGATCCGACTACTGGCAGGCTCGCCAAAGAGTCGAGTTCTGCGATCGCGCCGCGGAACCGCTGGGCAGCCTCCAGGGTGGCGTCGGCGGTGTCCGCATTCAGGCGCTCGATCGACTGACCGAGTTCACGGACCTCGGGTTGCTCATCCAGCCAGGCCCGGATCTCGTCCTCGCTCACTTCTGCTGTCCCCGCGTGGTGACGCTGCACGTGGGCCCCCGCTGCCACGGACCACCGCAGAGCGCGCTGGTTGCTGTCGGTCAAGTCGCTCAGTGGTGTGGTGGGAGTCTGCACGCGCAGGGCCACCCACGCTGCGATGGTGGGCGCGGACTCCTGACTGCTGCCAACCCACAGTGCTCCGCCGAGGGACTGGGCAGGCGCCTGCAGGTCCCAAGCATCGAGTGCGTCATCGATCGATCCCGTGAGCACCACATGGGTAGCCGGAATCTCCGGCACCCCGGCGCACACAAGGGCATCGAGTCGCTCGCCCGGCTCACAGTCCACGAGCGACCTGATCTGATCGAGCAGGCCTTCGTTGGTCTGGTCGGCGGCGATCTTCAGGGGACCCTGCGGCATATGCAGCAGGCTAGCGGCTCGCCCTTCGTGCCGGACGTTGAGTTCCCGACAGCTGGGACAGTTCACGCAGCAGGTCCGCGGGGTCGTCGAATGTTTCGGTCTCTTCAGGCGCTGCCTCGACAATGCTCTGCGCGGCCACCATGGGCTCGGGCGGGGGAAGCACCGGGTTTGGCACGCTGACCAAGCCTGCAGCGATGAGGCTCTGCAGCACGGCGGCCGCTTCCAATGCGCTCAGGCCGGCCTGCTCGCAGATGCCGCGCAGGCTGCGCCGGCCATCCACCCGGCACAGAACGGCCCAGTCGGTGGGTCCGAGGGCAGTCTCCGTCGTGTTTGCCGCCTCACACAGGACCGGTACGGTGTCCGGCCCCCCCACTTGCCGTACGACGTTCTGCCAAGCCTGTGACCGGTCCACGGCCGCGGAAAGCACATCCTCGACCTCGGGGCCGCCGGGGGCGACCTCGTCGGGACGCAGTTCGGTGAAGGTCATCGTTGGCTGACTCCAGGACAGCATCGCCGCGACGTCGTCACAGGTCTGCTCCCAGGCCACGGCCTCGACCTCTTGGCGCGAAGTGAAACCCATTCGCACCAGGACGTCGCCCAGTCGCATGCCTGGGTGCTGGCGCTGTGCCTGCAAGGCTTCGCCCAGTTTGGTCAGGCTGAGGTTGCCCCCGCTGACCAGGCGCATCCCCAGGGCAGGGCGGCCCGAGGAGGTCGCCACCGAGCTCACCCGACCTGCCCGCAGCCAGATTCGGCCAGAGACGCCAGGGGTGCTGACATCCAGGCGTCCTGTCCCACCACGTGTCGCCTCGGCGCGCAATCGGGCAGCAACATCCATGCCGGTTACATCGGCTGTCCGGATTCGGGTTCTTAGCCTGGGTCAAGCCGGCATGAGGCACCGCGCCCGTGATTTCGCCCAAGCGGGTTAGCCCTCCGTCCTACGAATGCGCCGCCCCGGTCACCCATTCGAGTGAACGCTGGTTCGTGCCACAGGTGGTGCGGCTGGCTGGAGGCGTGGTGGTCTTCCGGCGATCTAGCTGCCCGTTTCCAGCTTTGCCTCTGGGCGGGCGGGCGGCTGGCTGGCTGGCTGGAGGGGACAACGTTGGTGGCTGTTGCGGAATGGAGGTGTCTGCCTGTGGGGGTCCGGGTTTCGCGCCAGGGTCCCCACCTGCACCTGCACCTGACCTGCTCGGCGAAGCCGGTCTGCGTGCCAATGTGGTTGCACTCCCTCTTGATCAACCAGAAAGGTACGCCGGGCGCGCCACAACCAGCCGAACCGTCGACGACGGCCCCCTTCGACTCGCCACCCCAACTGGAATCGAGCAACGGCCTCTGAGTTGCCGGTTTTCAGCATGGCGTGCGTGCGGGCGAGGTGGCAGGAGGGGATGTGGTTTTCCGGCGGGATCGTGGGCCCAGGTGGCAGGTGGTGCGGGTGAGGCGTCAGGTTGCTTGTTGGGCGACACCGAAGGCGATCAGATGCGTACAGTTGGAGCGTGTCGCTAGCGAAGCCGCAGGGGAAACGTGCTCTGGACAGGATTCTTGAGGGGGAGTTCCTGACCGACTTAGAGACGATTCCCTTGGCCCAGTTGCGCGAGCGCCGGCTCGACGTCGACCGGGAAGAGGCCTGGCTGTCCTACCTGCGGCGCATGCTGCACGGGCGCATCGACATCCTCGAGGCCAACGTGTCCCTTCGCCGTGACGGTCGCCACGAGGGGGAGACAGAACTGGACCTCTCCGCATTGGTCGCCTCGCTGGCTTCCCAGATGGGCCCCGGGGTTCGCCCGTCTGGGCCCGATGTGGTGGATTCCCCTGGTGGGGGCCGACGGGCCGTGGAGCGGCTGATCGCTCGTTCGGGCCTCGACGAGTACTCGACCATGGAGGACGGTGAACTCGATTCGCGTCTCGACGAACTGCGCGACATGGAACGCGAGGTCTCAGACGTGCGTCACAGGGTCCACGACGTGCACGGGGTGCTGACCGCGGAGTTGGCCAGGCGTTACCGGCTCGGTGAGGCCCGGCCCGAAAGCGCCCTGGGTACAGATTCGTGACCGATGCCCCGGTGCTGGTGGAAGTCACGAGGTCCGGGTCCGTAGAGTCCTCGCACCGCGGCCATGTTGTCATCGTCGACGAGGGCGGCGAGGTAGTCGCTGCCCTTGGGGATCCGCACGAGGTGATCTACCCGCGCAGCGCTGTCAAACCTCTCCAGGCCGTGGGGCTGCTGCGTCTCGGTGTGCCCCTGCAGCGTTCGGGTCTCGCATTGGCCTCAGCGTCACACTCCGGTGAGCCCTTCCACCTGGCGGGGGTTCGCGCGTTGCTGGCTCAGGCAGGCCTGGCCGAGGATGTGCTGCAGTGTCCGCCAGACCTGCCCTACGACGACGAGACGCGTCAGCAGTACGTGGCCGCTGGCGGGGTCCGCAACCGTGTCGTCATGAACTGCTCAGGCAAGCATGCGGCCATGGTGTGGGCCTGCCATCTCAACGGCTGGGACACAACGACGTATCTGGACCCGCGGCATCCGCTGCAACTGTCTTTGAAAGACACCATCTCGCAGCTGACGGGCGTCACCCCAGGACCGGCCAGTACGGACGGTTGCGGAGCCCCTCTGTGGGGATTGCCGCTCGTCGCACTCGCAAGGGGAATGACCCGGCTGGCCAGAGATCCAGACGGTGCCCGAGTGGCGGCGGCTGTGCGCGATTACCCCGAGTTCACCGGCGGGACTGGGCGCGACGTCACGCACTTGATGAGGGCGGTGCCCGGCTTGATGGCGAAGGACGGCGCCGAAGCGGTGCAGGCGATGGGCCTTGAGCACGGCGCCGGTCGGTACGGCATCGCGCTGAAGATCTGCGATGGTTCCCAGCGTGCTCGACCGGTGGTGGCCGCGGCGTCACTGGCACGGCTCGGTGTGCGCGCTGCGCTGATCGAGGAACACCTGCGTGCACCAGTGCTCGGAGGGGGCCGTCCCGTCGGATTCGTTGGTTGTTCGCCGGCACTTCGGGAGTTTGCGCAGATGTGATATGCGCCGCATTCGCCCAGTTTGCTTGCTAGGTGCTTGCAATTGCAAGCACAGTGGGTCACTCTTGAGATATGGCTCGGATCGATATGGCGACGGTGGGTGAATACATCCGCGAACAGCGCGCTGCAGCCCAGTTGTCCTTGAGGCAGTTGGCGCAGGCAGCAGATGTGTCCAACCCGTACCTCAGCCAGGTCGAGCGGGGCCTTCGCAAGCCGAGCGCGGACATCCTCGCTCAGATTGCCAAGGCACTTGAGATCTCCGCCGAGTCCCTGTACATACGTGCGGGAATCCTTGAGCCCCGGCAAGGAGAGCCGTCTGTGACACAGGCTCTGGCCGGTGACCCGACGTTGACCGACCGTCAGCGTCAGTCGCTGTTGGAGATCTACGCGGCGTTCCAATCCGAGAACGCCGCACGCCGCGGAACGGAAACACACTCGGCCTCACAGGGGCAGTCCAGTGTGAGTCCATCAGCTGAACAGCGTTCCGCACGCCCACGAAAGGACAAGTAAATGGCTACCACTGCCGACACCACCCCCACCACTGCGAAGAAGGCTCCGGCCAAGAAGGCTCCGGCGAAGAAGGCCCCGGCCAAGACCGCCGCTGCCGCCAAGAAGGCGCCTGCCAAGACCACTGCTGCTGCCAAGAAGGCTCCGGCCAAGACCGCCGCTGCCACCGAGGCTGCCAAGAGCACCACGGTCAAGGCGACCGAAGCCGCGAAGAGCACCACGGCCAAGGCCACCGAAGCTGCGAAGCCGGTCGTGGACAAGGCCACGGAGGCCAAGGACAGCCTGCTTGCCATGCTGCCCTTCGAGCTGCCCAAGTTCGAGCTTCCGTTCGAGCTGCCCAAGATCGAGTTCCCGAAGTTCGACGAGGTCAGCGACCGGTTCGAGGGTCTCTACGGCGACCTGCGCGAGCGCGTCGAGGGTCAGTCCGCTGACCTGCGCAAGCGCGCCGAGGACTCTGCTGCCGACCTGCGCGTTCGCGTCGAGTCTGCAGTCGAGAAGGTCCGCGCCACTGTGGGCCGGTAACTAAACGCAAGTAGTTCGAAAGGGCCTCCCGGATGACCGGGGGGCCCTTTCGTTCGTTCACTGCGGCCAAGCCACGCTCAGTTCTCCGAGGCGCCAGCGGGCCGGTCCGTCCCGCACAGTCCAGTGGGCGCTGGCCACATCGCCGGCCATTGCGATCCAGCGTTGCCTCGCTCCCCACCTGGGCGCACGCTCCCAGGCCCGATCCATGTCGTTGAGCAGGTCGTGGATCCAGTGGCCGGCGACGTTGTGGTGGATCAGGGCCTTGGGCAGGCGCGCTGCGACCTCGCCAGGGCTGTCCAACCCGGCCAAACGGCACGACAGGGTCAGCCATTTCGGCTCGGCGGACTCGTCGATGCTGACCATCGCTGTCAGACGGCCCTGTTCGTCACATGTGCCGTCGATGATCCAACCTCGGGCAGCGAGCCGGGAGGCCATCAGCTCCCAGGCGGGCTGCACGTCGGCCTGTTCGTACTGACGCAGAACATTGGCTGCACGGATGATGAGCGGCCGGTCCGCAGTGGGGATTTCGAAGCCGCCGTGGATCGCCTCGATCACACCACGCGCCGCGGCGACCCGGCCCCGATCGATCTCCACCCCCACGACCCGGGTCCTCGCATTGATCCGGGCAAGTGCGTGCTGCCATTCAAGGCAGGTGGCGGGGTGCGCGCCGAATCCCAGATCCACGGCCAGGGGCCGGTCGGTCCGGCGCAGTTCGGGGCCGCACAGGTGATTGATCCAGCGGTCGAACCGGCGTAACCGGTTGGTGCCGGTCGTGCCGCGGGTGACCTGGCCGACAGGCCGGTTCATCGACTCCCGGTGATCTCGCGAACCTTCGGCCGCACGTCGACGAAGTAGAACATGGTGACGATGACACCGACGATGCCCAGGAAATTGACGGCGCCGAAGATGAAGATCACCGCCGCGCTGATCCCGGTGAAGAGGGCCCACGCGATCTTTGATTGGCGCTCCACGGCAGGGAAGGCTTCAGTGGGACGGCGCAGAACGTCGACGAGCGCGAACAGTGCCAGGACCAAGAAGAGGATGTTGAGCACCCAGCTGACTGTCTGAATCACTCTTCCAGAGTAAGCGCACCCTGCTGCGAGGGCTCGGGAGGCAGGCCGGTCGCGTTGCCCGCTGCGCCGTGGGAGGGTCCGTCGGGTCTCGATTGTGGTGTTGTTGCGACCTCGAGGGCGCGGTTGTCGCGTTGTTGCACTTCCGCCGCCCTGAAATCGACAACAACGTCGAACTCGAGGGTTTCGAGCCGCAACAACGACACAATCTGGGCGCCGCGGGGCCGCCGACGCAATGCGAAGGGGCCGGATGGTTTCCCATCCGGCCCCTCTGCGTGAAGTCTGCGATCAGGACAACGGCACGACGGTGTCCGCCTGCGCGCCCTTCGGTCCTTGCACGATGGTGAACTCGACTCGCTGACCCTCTTGAAGGGACTTGTATCCGTCGCCCTGGATTGCGCTCCAGTGCACGAAGACGTCGCCTTCTTGGTCATCGAGGGAGAGGAAGCCGTAGCCCTTTTCGGCGTTGAACCACTTAACGGTTCCGCTGACACTGCTCATTTCGTTGTGTTGTCCTTGCTGTGTTTCATGTGCCGCTCGGCTTCTGCTCCGCGGGATCACGATGTGATCATGCCCATTGTACCCAGAACGAGCCCGATGTGGGAAATAGACCCACCGATTGCTCTATTCCGGCAGTGCCGCGCGTACCTCGTCAACGTCCGCGCGGATGGTGGCAGTCGGTTTCGCGAAGTCCATCACCGCGTCAAGGGTCTTGAGGCCATCCCCGGTGTTGAGGATCACGGTTTCAGCGTCGGGGTCGAGCGCGCCGTCCTTGAGCAGCTGTCGCAGACAGGCGACCACCACCCCGCCGGCGGTCTCAGCGAAGATGCCCTCCGAGCGGGCCAGCATCCGGATACCGTCGACGACCTCCTCGTCGCTGACCGCGGTGATCGAGCCGCCGGTGCGCCGGACGACATCCATTGCGTAGGGTCCGTCAGCCGGGTTGCCGATGGCCAAAGACTTCGCAATGGTCGCGGGTTTCACGGGCTTGACGACGTCCCAACCCGCGTCGAACGCCTGCGCGACCGGGGAGCAGCCGGTGGCCTGGGCGCCGAACACGCTGTAAGGCGTCTGCTCTATGAGCCCGAGGGCGGCCAGCTCCCGCCACGACTTGTCAACCTTGGTCAGTAGGGACCCGGATGCGATCGGTGCCACCACCTGCGCGGGGGTCCGCCAGCCGAGCTGCTCGGCGATCTCGAAGCCCATCGACTTCGAGCCCTCCGCGTAATACGGACGGATGTTGACGTTGACGAATCCCCAGTTCGCGGAGAAGTCCTCCCCGATGATCTCGGAGCACAGGCGGTTCACGTCGTCGTAGTTGCCCTCGACCGCCAACAACACCCCGCCATAAGTCGCCGTCGTGATCGTCTTGCCTGCCTCGAGGTCGTGGGGGATGACCACAACCGAGCTCTGGCCACCGCGCGCAGCTGCTGCAGCGACCGCGTGGGCGAGGTTGCCGGTCGACGCACACGCCAAGGTGGTCAGCCCCAGCGCTCGAGCCGCCGACTGAGCCACAGCGACCACCCGGTCCTTGAAGGAGTGGGTCGGATTGCCCGAGTCATCTTTGACCCAAAGGCTGCGCATGCCCAACTCCGCGGCCAGGTTGTCCGCCTTGTGCAGGCGCGTCCAGCCAGGGGCGAGGTTCGGCTCGGTGGCGGCTTGGGGCCGCACGGGCAGCAGGTCCTTGTACCGCCACAACGAGGTGGGACCCGATTCGATGTCGGCGCGCGTAAGGGCGGGGAACTCGTATGCGACCTCAAGCGGACCGAAGCACTCGATACATGCGTAGGCGGCACCGAGTTCGTAGGTCGCAGAACACTCCCGACAGGAGAGTCCGACTGCACTTCCGAGATCAATCGTCATGGCAATCCTTCGCATCTTCCCGCTCGCGCGGCCGGAGTTGGCACCATTCCCGCCGTGTGGCGGTAGGTTGCCGGGGCTTCAACGGGCCGGTCCCTCTGCCCCTCTGGATGAGGTCTAAGGAATTGTGACACGCTTATCGCGACCGAAACCCCTGGGGGGCACGTGACCGAGCATGTTCAGCACTGGCTGGACAACCGTACGTCCACAGCCGATGACTGGGACGTCGCCGACCTCCTTGCGCGCAAGCAGGCCACGGTTGCGGTGATCCTGCCGGCGTTGAATGAGGCTGCCACCGTCGGTCAGATTGTCCGGATCATCGCCGACGAACTCTCTGGGTCGCTGGTGGACGATCTGGTGGTACTCGACTCGGGCTCGACCGACGAAACGGCTGCGGTGGCGAGGGACAACGGTGCCCGGGTGGTCGCCCTCGACGAGGTCTTCCCTCGGCTGCCTGCGATGCGCGGCAAGGGTGAGGCGATGTGGCGGGCACTGGCGGCCACCGAATCGGACATCGTGGTGTTCGTCGATGCCGACCTGCGCTCATTCACTGCGCAATATGTGCGCGGGCTGCTCGGTCCACTACTCACCGATCCGTCCGTTCATCTGGTCAAGGCGGTCTACGAGCGCCCGTTGGTCAGCGGCGATTCGGTGGTGGCTGCCGGCGGTGGACGAGTAACCGAACTGGTGGCGCGCCCGCTGCTGAACCTCTACTGGCCCGAACTGGCTGGGGTCATCCAGCCGCTGGCAGGGGAGTACGCAGCGCGGCGGGACCTGCTGGAACGACTGCCATTCCCGGTCGGTTACGGCGTCGAGTTCGCGATGCTCGTGGACACCGCGGAGTTGCTCGGCGTGGACGCCATCGCTCAAGTGGACCTCGGCGTTCGCGTGCACCGCCACCACGACGAGCGCAAACTCGGGCTGATGGCCGCACAGATCATGCAGACGGCAGTGCGCCGGCTTGATCCGCAGTTGCACAACTCCCGTGCCGCGGGCCAGGCGATGGCGCAGTTCGACCGTGTGGGGCACGACTTCGTGGGCACCTGGCACGCCATTGTGGATCTTGAAAGGCCGCCGCTGGCCACCGCTCCGACCGCGAAGTGGGCGTGATGCGCCCCCTGGTGGTAATCAACGCGCTCAACCTGACGACCGCGGCCGGGCGCGCGGTGGCGTGGGTCTCCGGTTGCGCGGTGCGCCGCCGCGGGGATTTCTGGGAGGCCACCGGATACCACTGGGGCTTTCCACAAGCAGGGGCTTTCACTGTCGGTTGTGTAGTCATCGGCCGGGAGCGCGTGGCCGATTCGGTGTGGGAGCACGAGGTCTCGCACATGCGCCAATACGCGCTGTTGGGGCCTCTCTTTGTGCCTGCTTACGGCCTGGCGGCGGCGTGGTCGTGGATGCGCACGGGTGACTGGTGGTCGCGCAACGTCTTCGAGCGTCGCGCTGGGCTTGTCGCGGGAGGCTACGTGGAGCGCCCGCTCAGGCGGAGCGGGAGACTGCGGCCCGGCGGGACTGGCGTTGGCGCTGGAGTCGCCTGACGATCACCGGTTCCGCGCGCAGGGCCTCGGGGTTGTCCACGAGTGCGTTGAGCAACTGGTAGTAACGCGTGGGGGACAGGTCGAGCCGCTCCCGGATCGCTGCCTGTTTCGCGCCCTCGAAGCGGTACCAGTTCTTCTCGAAATCGAGGATCGCGCGCTCGCGATCGGTCAGGGCGGGCATCGAACCTCCACTCGGCGTCAAATTCCAGCATGCGGGCTTGTCGGGGTTGCGGGTGGTTGCGACACGGCGGCGCTGTGGTCCGACCGTGACAGCCCCCGCCGCGGTTGGTTAGAGGTTGTGCGGTTGGTTAGCGAAACAACGCGTGGATTCGCTAACCAGGACCACAACCTCTAACGAGGGCGCCTCAGCACAGGTCAGCTCACCCCGGCACGCGCGAAGGCCCTACGTGACAGCCCCCGCCGCGGTTGGTTAGAGGTTGTGCGGTTGGTTAGCGAAACAACGCGTGGATTCGCTAACCAGGACCACAACCTCTAACGAGGGCGCCTCGGCAGGGCGATCCGGGCAGGTACCGGGGTCGGGGGCGCGCGGCGTTGGCAGACTGTCCAGGGTGCAAAGCCCGCGACTGTCAGCCTGGTTGCCCTATTGGTGGGCGCTGGCTGTGGTCTGGGGGTCCAGTTTCTTCTTGATCAAGGTGGGGCTCGATTCGTTCGTCCCGCTGCAGATCACCTTCGGTCGGGTGCTGTTCGGCTTCGCGGCCGTGGTGGCCGTGCTTGTGTGGCAGCGCGGACGGCTGCCCCGCTTCGGAGTGGTGTGGGCGCATGCCGCATTCGTCGGCCTCATGACCAACGTCATCCCGTTCACCCTCTTCGCCTGGGCCGAAACGAGGGTCTCAAGCGTGCTGGCGGGGTTGTTCAATGCGGCGACCCCGTTGTTCACCGCCTTCTTCGCGCTGGCAATCGTCCCCTCGGAGCGACTCACCCGTCAGCGTGTGCTCGGGCTGGTCGTCGGTTTCGCCGGCGTCATGGTGGTGATGGGGGTCTGGCAGGGGCTGTCCGGTGACCTGACAGGTTCCCTGGCGTGCTTGGGCGCGACCCTTTGCTACGGCGTCGGGGTGCCGTGGACGCGTCGGTTCCTGGCGGGGCGTCCCGAAGGAGGGCCGTCGCTCATGGGGGCGCAACTGCTGTGCAGCAGCACCGTCATGGCCGTGCTCTGCCTGTTCCTGACCGACTTCCCCCAGGCCGTGCAGGTCTCGTCTATTGCGGCAGTCGCCGTGCTCGGGGCGCTCGCGACGGGGCTTGCCTTCATCTGGATGTACCGGGTGATCGCGTTGGCTGGGTCGGTGGTCAGCGCCTCGGTCACCTACGCCACCCCACTGGTCTCCACATTCCTGGGTATCGTGCTGCTCGGCGAGACCTTGACGTGGAACCAACCGCTGGGCGCCGTGATCGTCCTGGTCGGAGCGGCGCTGGTGCAAGGTCTCATCGGCCGGACAACTAGTGAACGCCAACCATCATCTTCTTGAGCCGCGGGACGAAGAGGAAGGCGATCACGGTGGCGACCATCGCGATGATGCCGAACGTGGTGAACACACGCACGTAGTTGTCCCCGATCCGGGACAGGATCTGCGCGCCGATGGTGTCACCCACCGAGACGGCCAGGAACCACAACGCGAGCATCTGTCCCTCCATGCCCGGAGGTGCCAGCCGGGTGGAGGCGCTCAGGCCGATCGGGGAGAGCAGCAACTCGGCCCATGTCTGGATCAGGTAGACCCCGACCAGCCACCACACGGCGACCTCGGCCCCGGTCTCCGCATCGAGCGCGGGGATGATCATCACCAGGAAGCTCAGGCCGATGCCGAAGAGGGCCCAGGCGAACTTGAGCGGGGTGGACGGCGCCCGATCTCCGAGTCGCGACCAGATGGCCGCGAAGATCGGCGCGAAGATGATGATGAAGATGGGGTTGATCGACTGCAACCAGGGCACGGGAATGTTGAACCCACCCACCGTCAGGTCGGTCTTGTCCTCCGCGAACACGCTCAGCGTCGACCCCGCTTGGTCGTAGATCATCCAGAAGACCGCAGCCCCGAGGAACAGTCCCAGGAACGCGTGCAGCCGGGACTTCTGGTCGCTGGACATGCCAGGGGTCCTGAACATCCGAACGAAGTAGACCACCGGCACCAGCAGGATGAAGATGGCCAGGATATCGACCATGTCTGCCAGTTCGAAACCGAACAGCCAGGCGTCGATCAGCGCGATCACCACGATGCCCAGGACCGCTGCTGCGAGCATCCCGAAGACGTTGCGCTTCTCCTCGGGCGTCGCCGGGTTGGGGGCGCTGAGCCCGATCCCGGTCAGGGTCTTGCGCCCGCCGATGACGTACTGGATAACACCGAAGGTCATCCCGATCGCGGCGGCGCCAAACGCGTAGTGCCAGCCGAAGTTGTCCATGAGCGCGCCGGTGATCAGCGGTGCCACGAACGCGCCCAGGTTGATGCCCATGTAGAAGATCGAAAAGCCGGCGTCACGTTTGGTGTCGTGGTCCAGGTACAGCTCGCCGACCATGGCGGAGATGTTGGGTTTGAGCAGTCCTGTTCCAAGGGCGATGAGCAGTAGGCCGAGCCAGAAGGTGACCTCGGTGGGCATCGCCATGGAGTAGTGGCCGCAGGCGATGACGATGCCACCTACCAGAACCGAGCGGCGGAACCCCCACACCCGGTCGGCGATCCAGCCACCGAGCAGCGGGAACAGGTACACCAGTGCGACGTAGGTGCCGTAGATGGCCGAAGCGGTGGCCGTCGACAGGCCCAGCCCTGGGCCCGGAGGAGTGGCTCCGTCGGGGGCGGCCACCAAATACAGGACCAGTAGCGCGCGCATCCCGTAGTAGGAGAAGCGCTCCCAGAACTCGGTGAAGAACAGGGTCGACAGTCCTGCTGGGTGCCCGAAGAACGTTCGCGGGCTCCGTGCAGCAGTGGCGGTGCTCATGGAGGGTGACGGTACTGGGCTGTATGTGGCGAAGTCCGGTCAGGCGGCGACGTCACGCAACCAGGCGCCGTCGTGTTCTTGGAACCCCATCCGTTGCAGGTACTTCGGCCCGGAGGTGGCCGGTGCTTGGATACGGCGCACGCCGAGTCTTTCGAACATCCCCGAGTCCCGGTACACGAACGTGCCCGGCGTGAAGTCCCGGAAACGCTCCGTGACGTAGTCGAGGCCCAGCTTGGCCGTTCCGTCGGTGATGTCGGAGATGCTCACCACCCCGACAGCCTCATCGCCGCGCATGATCATCACGTTGGAGACGGTCGGGGATTGCGGGGTGAAGTCGGGGAAGTGTTTCTTGGCATCCTCGCCGTGGACCTTGAGGAAGTGCTGTAGGTACGCGTCCTCGTGATTCACCTCGAGCAGGTCGTACGCCTGGGACTCGGGCTGGCGTTCCTTGCGCAGACGCACGAGCCAGTACGCGTCGATGACCGCGATCACGAGGTTCATGGCGGCGAAGGGCCAGATGGACAGCATCCCGTTGTAGACGGTGGCGATCACCGCTCCGATGAAGTTCATGATCCGGAAGCGCCACACGCGAGCCTGGGCCAGGGACAGCACGATGAGGCCGGAACCGATCCAACCGAAGATCTCGAGAATCGCACGAGTCGACATGGGGCGAGGTTAGTCGCTCTGGTGCCTCAGGGTGGTGTTACTCGCGGCGCTTCAGCCCGCGCAGACCGCCTTGGCCCCGTAGTTGGCGCTGGTGTCGGGCCAGGCGAGGCCTGGCGGTAGGAGCTCACGAAGGGCGTGGGCTGAGTCTGAACGTCCCGTTCTGCGGTAGCGGAAGTCGCACCGGCGACCATGACCCCCAATCGGGCTCAGCGCATCTGCACAGGCATCGGGCGGACAAGGTTGCTGATCGGCAAGCGCGAGCCCCGTGTCCGGATTGAACGGACGACCTTTCGCTTACAAGGCGAGTGCTCTACCACTGAGCTAACGGGGCGATGAGGCCACGATACCGAGCCTCGGGTGGGCCTTGGCGACCTCCCGGTGACGTTGCCCACATTCGGTGGCGGGACCGCCGCCACGGGGAACACTGGAACCATGCCCTTCACCGTCAGCCACGCGGCCGCCATCTTGCCCATCAGGGCGCAGTGGGTGTCGACCTCCGCGCTGGTCATCGGCGCCATGGCCCCCGATCTGCCATTGTTCGCGCCTTTTCTGGGTTACACGACCGACCAGACGCACACGGTGTTCGGCTTGCTGTTCCTCAACCTGGTGGTCGGCTTCGCGCTCTTCGTCATCTGGCACGGGTTTCTGGGGCGTCCGGCTGACTGGTTCGCGCCGTCCGGGGTTCGTGCGCGCCTGGCGCCGCATCAGCAACCGGGTCTGCGGGTGCGTCTGGCGACACCGGCGAAGGTGCTGGGCGTGTTCGCCTCGTTGCTCATCGGGGGAGCGACGCACCAATTCCTCGACCTGTTCACTCACGCCGGGACCTTGGTCACCGGCACGACGGGCTTCTTCCACACCGATGTGGCGGGTATGCCTCTGCACTATTTCCTGCAGGTGCTGTTCTCCGTCATCGGTCTCGTGTTGCTCGCGGTGTGGGCGTTGCGCTGGTACCGCACGGCGAAGACCTATCCGCTGAAGCGCCAGGCTTCCGCGCTGGGCAAGATCGCCGCACGGGTCACCGTGGTCGGCGGGGCCGTGGCAGCCACCCTGTTCACCGGGGTTGCCGTGGTTGGCAGTGGCGCCATGGCGGGCTCGGCGGTCTTCGCAGTTTCGGTTGTGCCGGTGATGACCGTGGCGGCCACCAGTCTGGTGATCGCCGCCTATTGGCACATGCGACGCGCCCTCGGCTGATCCGCCGGACGTGGGGCAAGATGCCCCCATGAGTGCCTTGGCCCTGACAGTGGCTGACGAGGAGAAACTGCGCGGACTGCGCCGCATGAAGCTCGTGGCCGTCGGCGCGCTGCTCGCCGCAGCCGTGATCTACGCGATCGCGTTCGTGCTGGAACGAGACGGTGTGGGGTGGGCCGGCTACGTACGCGCCGCCGCTGAAGCGGGCATGGTCGGTGCGTTGGCCGACTGGTTCGCAGTCACCGCGCTGTTCCGCCATCCGCTGGGAATCCCGATCCCGCACACGGCGATCATCCCCACCCGCAAGAACGCGATCGGGCGCAACCTCGGGGACTTCGTCGGTACCAACTTCCTGGCAGAGGATGTCGTTCGGCAACGGATCAAGGCACTGGATGTCGGGCTGCGGGTCGGCCAGTGGATCAGCGACTACGAGAATGCCCGGCGGGTGTCCAGTGAGATCGCTGTGGGGATCAAGTCGGGCCTGGGCCTGCTCGACGATGAGCAGGTGCGCGCGGCCGTGGGGGACTTCCTGCGCAAGCGTGCGGAGGAGTTCCCCATCGCGGAGCCTGCAGGCAACCTGCTCGGGGAGGTTGTAACGGATCGCGCTCATGTCCCCCTCATCGACTTGGTGGCTGGTTCGTTGTACGACTGGCTGGCTGACAACCGCAACCGCGTCACCGACGTCGTCGAGCGGCAGGCGCCGACATGGTCGCCGCGATGGGCCGACGACATGGTGGCCAACAAGGTCTACCGCGAGGCTGTGCGCTTCGCCCAGGACGTCCGCGACGACCCCCAGCATCCCCTGCGCAAATCGATTGATGAGGCATTGATCAAACTGTCCAACGACCTTCGTTTCGACGCGGACATGCAGTACAAGGCCGAGCAGGCCAAGATGCGCGTGCTCGACCACCCGGAGGTCGCGCGGACCCTGAACGCGACGGGCACTGTGGCCAAGGAGATGCTGCTGCGGGCTTTGGACGACCCGACCTCCGACCTTCGTGTGCGCATCGTCGATTCGCTCGTCTCGCTGGGCCGGAACCTCGTCGACAACGAATCCAGTCGTGACCGGGTGAACACGTGGGTGGAGGATGCAGCGGTGCATGTGGTCCGCAACAACCGCGAGGAGATCACCAAGCTGATCACCGAGACCGTCGATCGCTGGGATGCCGACGAAACCTCTCGCAAGATCGAGATCCAGGTCGGCCGCGACCTGCAGTTCATCCGGCTCAACGGGACTCTGGTGGGCGCGCTGGCCGGGCTGGCCATTTACACCCTCAGCCACGCCATCCTGGTGTGATCTACGCTGAGCCCATGCCCACAGGAACCACCCTTGTCATCGGCGCGTTCACCCTCAGCGGGGTCGTGCACTTGGTGCGTCCGAAGGTGTTCGAGCCCATGATCCCCGATCAGTTAGGCGACGCCCGGACCTGGGTGATCGGCAGCGGGGTGGCTGAGTTGGTGTGTGCGGCCGGTCTGGCCACCGGGCAACGGTGGGCTCCCGCAGCAACCACCGCGACCCTGGCCGTCGTCGCGGTCGGCAACCTGCAGATGGCCCTCGATGTCCAGCGCAGTCGCCGTCCGGTTTGGCAGAAGGTGGCCGTGTGGGCGAGGTTGCCCATGCAGGTACCGATGATGAAGGCGGCGTGGAACAGCCCGACCCGGTGAGGCGGCCGTGGGCAGGGACCACATGTGGTCCTGGTTCGAGGTTGTGGTCCTGGTTAGCGAAACAACGCGTGGATTTGCTAACCAACGGCACAACCTCTAACGAGGACGGCGGGGGGAGCCGGGCCGGGCACCCTGGGTCGGCGGGCCGCAACCGGCCGGCGGCTCACACCCCTAGGACGTCCTAGCAGCGCCATCACATGTGGTCCTGGTTAGAGGTTGTGGTCCTGGTTAGCGAAACAACGCGTGGATTTGCTAACCAACGGCACAACCTCTAACGAGGACGGCGGGCTGGGCCGGGCACCCTGGGTCGGCGGGCCGCAACCGGCCGGCGGCTCACACCCCCAGGACGTCAGCTGCCTCTGCGGAACTGTCGTGAAGGAACTGCCGGGTCCGCTGCGCCTCGTCGGTCTCGCCGATCGCCTGCGCCGCCAGTGACAGTTCGTGCAGACACTCCAAGAACCCGCGGTTTGGCTCGTGCGACCAAGGGACAGGGCCATGGCCTTTCCAGCCGTTGCGGCGCAACGCGTCCAAACCGCGGTGGTAGCCGACACGGGCGAACGCGTACGACTCGATCGTTCGGCCGTGCTCGCGCGCGGTGCGGGCCAAGGTGGCCCAGGCCAGGCTTGAGGCCGGGAAGCGAGCGGCGATGCGCTCAGGGTTCTCGCCGGCGGCAACGGCAGGCGCTGCAGGATCGGGCGGGAGCAAGGTGGGGTCGGGTTGGGCCATGAGGTTCATGGCTTCATTCTGTCCGGCACAGCACTGACCCGCAGAACCCCTGGCGGCACAAGGGCCCGAGCCGCGACGGAGGTCCTGCGGGTCAGTCGTCTCATCCAGCCAGAGTCAGGGCCACCCGCCCGTGCTCTGTCAGGGTGCCGTCGGGCACGACGGAGACGAATCCGCCGGACCGCAGGACCTTCTCGATCAAGTCGTCTACCGCGTCATCGATCACCTCGGGGTGTTCCTCGTCCTCGGCAGGCTCGACGTAGCGACCTTCGGCGACCATGCGGGCCGGCATCGCGAAGTGCTGCTCGACCACCAGCAACTCTGGCTGCTCCGTCGAGGCGGCGTGCCAGCAGCCCAGCAGGCCGGTGACCGCGCGCTTGACCCGCAGTCGGGCGTACAAGGTGTCGTGGGCAGCGGCGGCGAGATCCTCGACGTGGTCGCGCATCACCGATCGCCCGATATCTTCAAGCTCGCTCAGGTGCGGTCGCGAGTGGATACCGCGCGCGATGCCCGCGACCTTGGAGCCGTTGCGCGTCAGTCGCAGGAACTCACCGACCACGCGATCCCCGCCCACGATCACGATGGGCAGGTTCGTTTCGCCCAGGTGTCGGCCCAGCCCGGCGTCGATGCTTCGCAGGAACATCCTCTGACGTTCCATGTCCCTGCCGGCCCGCACGCGACCCTCGCGCAGCGCGGGGAAGTCAGGCGACAGGACGGGCTCGAGGTACTTCTGGTTGTACCGGTACAAGTTGGCTGAGCGGTGGTCCATGTGCAGCAGCAGGAACCGGGGGTTGCTCTGCACGGCGCGAACCACGTCCCTGGTAGCGAACGTCGGGTCGATGACCACCCGGTCCTCGACCGGGACCGGCAGCTGGAACACACGTGTCGTGGTCTCGCCGACGAAGATGGCCAGTGCCTTGTCGGCCGGGCCGCGACTGGCGTTCTCGACGGCGGCCCGCAGCCGGGGCACGAGCACCCTCGCGCTGGAAGGGTCCGGTTCGAGTTCGAGGCGTCGCTCCACGTCGCGGGCATTGGCCAGCAGTCGCATGTGATCGCCCTCACTGAGGCGTTGCCCGGGGCTTGTGGACACGAGGATGGACAAGCACATGCCCTGGACTCGCATCAAGTCCTCGAGGTCGTTCTGGTCGGGGCGCGAAAGCATCGGACGGGGCGGATTGAGAAGCGCGTTCACGTATTGACTCCTGGTCGTTCCAGAGGTCTCTCCCGGCCCTCAGGCCCCCACCGACCGGGTGGCTGACGCAGCCACCGTAATGACGATCGGCGAGTGATGGGGTACTCCCCTCGCGTGTTCCTCACTATGCCGGGTCGAACGGAAAAGCGCAAGGTAATTCAGGTATCAAAGTGCCGCACATTAGACTTTGGCCTATGGGAAGTCGGATTCTGTTCTCGTCGCAGCGCGAGATCGAGCATGAGTCGCTCGTTGGTCAGTCGGTGTCAGCAGGGGTCTGGCAGGCGCCAGTCTCCGAACTTGAATGCGGGTTGTGGGAACACTCAGTGGGTGTCTCCACTGATGTCGAGGCCCACGAGGTGTTCGTGGTGATCCACGGGGCCGCCCGCATCGAGGTCGAGGGCGGACCCGATCTTGAGGTCGGTCCCGGCGATGTGGTCGAACTCGAGGCAGGCGCGCGCACGATCTGGCATGTGACCGAACCGCTGCGCAAGTTCTGGGTGCTCGCCGGCGACTGAGTCAGCCGGCGCCCAGTTCCCGAATGCGCTCGGCGACCATCGCCCGGGCCCGCGGGAGGAAAGCCTGCGAGTCGCCGCCGACGTGAGGTGTCACAAGCACCCCTGGGCAGGTCCACAGTGTGTGATTCGGGGGCAGCGGTTCGGGATCTGTGACGTCCAGGGCCGCCCGCAGTCGCCCGGAGGTCGCCTCGACGACCAGCGCCTCGGTGTCCACCAGTGCCCCGCGCCCGACGTTGACCAGAAGCGAACCGTCGCGCATGGCAGCCAGTCTGGCTGCCGACATGAACGCAGGACCGGGTTGCCCGGGTAGGGCCAGCACGACGATGTCGAAAGACGGCAGATGTGCGTCGAACTGCGACACGGGCAGGCAATCGCGACCGCTGCGGGAGAACGCGGTGAGGTCGACCTCGAACGGTTCCAGGCGCCGCGCGATCGCCCGACCGACTCCACCGAACCCCACCAGCCCGACCGAACTGTCCGCCAAGGACGGCCGGCGCACGTGCGACCACCGCCCGGCCGACATGTCGCGTGCGGCCGTGTCGATGCCGCGCTGAGCGGCGATCATCAGGCCCACGGCCAGCTCTGCCGTGCTCGTGTCGTGCAGGCCGACGGCTCGCTCCACCGGCACTGGCGGCAGGTCAGCGATCATGGCGTCCACGCCAGCCATGAGCGAGATCACTCGAGTCAACCTCGGCATCCGCCACGCGATCGACAGATCGGCCGGTTCGGGCATGTAGGGGGCGATGAACACCTCTACCCGGTTCAGGTCGTGCAGGGCAGGCTCTGGCTCGCCGCGGTCCCACCACAGGTACTGCACGCCAGGCACGGGGGGCGGCTCGAGCCACCGAGGCATCAGCACAACCGTCATCGGTCGACCCCGGTTGGCTGGATCCGGAGGCGGTGACTCTGCGCCTCGTAGACGGCCACGACCAGCCAGATCTGGCCCACCGCGATCCAGGTCCGCTGGGCCAGACCCTCGGGGAAGAGCAGCAGCCCGCTGAAGGTCAGCGCAAACACCACCGACGCGATTAGCCCAGGGACCCCCACGAGGCTGTGATGGCCCTGCGTGATCGCGACCACGCCCAGCACGATCATGGCGGTCATCGTGGCGATCGCATAGAGGATCACGCCGGTGTTGTGGATCGTCTCGGCGGGGGTGTTGTCGACGGTGTAGGTGCAGAAGCGCGCCCGCTCGGGACATGGCACCCGGAAGAGCGCCACGAACATGAGCGCAGCGCCGGCCACCATCAACATCACAGCGACGGTGCGATTCACCGGCCAGAAGGTGTAGGCGGCCACCCACTGCGCGGCGGCGGTGAGCAGTATCGCCAGCACCGTCACCCAGATGAGGTTGCTCCCGTCGGCGGCCAGCAGGCTGACGTGGTCGCGGTAGTGCTTGTAACCGGGGTTGGCAACACCGGCCACGAAGATCAGCACCCAGAAGCCGGTGAGCAGGATCAGCACCGGTTTCACGCGTACAGCCTGCCAGTCGTAGGGCCGCGGCAGTCAAGCCCGGGATCCTTACCTGGTTCTCACCCTGCTCACGCCTGACGCCGAATTCCGGACGTCAGCATGGGGCCATGGACCAGATTCGGCACAGCGGGTCGCGGTGGGAACCCGTCTCGGGGGACGCGCCGGTTCCCGCCTCCCCGCCAAGCCCGCGCCCAAAGCGCCAAGGCCCACACGCCGCCGCGATCGCGGCGATCCTGGTTGCGGCCGGGGTGCTCGGTGCCGCTGCCGGTACGACGCTGGCCCATGATCCGACGAGTATCGGCATCGAACAACGTGGCGGCGATCGATGACTCTGGTCGAAGATCCGCGAATACGGCACACAGTCGTCGACACTTCACCAGCGCGCACTGATGCCGGGGTTCGAGTGGCATCCGGTGTGCTCCTGTGGGCCTCCCTACTGCTCGTGACCTACTGGTGGGTGGCCGACGGGGGTGTGCAGGACCTCGCATCGTGGCAGTCAGCGCTCAATTCGTTGGGCCGGATCGCAGGGCTTTGGGCCAGCGATCTTCTGCTGGTCCAGGTGCTGCTCATCGCCCGCATACCGTTGCTCGAACGTGCCTTCGGTCAGGACCGAGTGGTCGGCCTGCACCGACTCGTGGGCCTCACCTCGTTCAACCTGATGGTCGTGCACATCGTGGCCAATACGTGGGGTTACGCCGGTGGCAGCTTGCCTGCGATACCGGCAACCTTCTGGAACTTGACCACCACATTCCCTGGGATGTTGCTGGCCCTGGCCGGCACCGCGTGCCTCGTGATGGTCGTGGTGACCAGCATCAAGATCGCCCGCCGGCGGCTTCGGTACGAGTCTTGGCATCTGCTGCACCTGTACGCCTACCTCGGTGTCGGTCTGGCGCTGCCCCACCAGTTGTGGACCGGTCAGCAGTTCATCGACTCGCCTCTGGCGACGCTTTACTGGTGGACGTTCTGGGCTGTGGCGGCCGCTGCCATTCTCGTGTTCCGGGTGGGACTGCCGCTTTGGCGAAGTGCGCGACACCGCCTGCAGGTCACGTCGGTCGTGCACGAGGGCGACGGGGTCGCGTCGGTCTACATGACCGGTCGACACATGGCAGAACTGGACGTACAGGCCGGCCAGTTCTTCACCTGGCGGTTTCTGGGCCGCGCCGGCTGGACCCGTGGCAACCCATACTCGCTGTCGGCTGCTCCCGACGGCCGGAGCCTGCGGATCAGCGTCAAGGCCCTCGGCGACAACAGCGCCCGCACCGGCGCCATTCGCCCTGGGACGCGGGTGCTTGTTGAAGGCCCGTACGGCCGCCTGTCGCCACGCGCCAGGACCAAGTCGAAGGTCGTTCTGATCGGGGCTGGAGTCGGCATCGCACCATTACGGGCACTGGCCGAGGGCTTGGACTACGCACCGGGCGAGGCGATCGTGCTCCACCGCTTCACCGACTCTGCGCTGTTCACCAGGGAGTTCGCCGTCTTGCAACAGGAACGTGGGCTGCAGGTCGTTGCGCTACCTGGTTCGCGACGTAGCCCCGACTCTTGGCTCGGCGACGGCGCTCACGGCCTGGACGACACCAGTGCCCTGCGCCATTGGGTGCCGGATGTTGCCTGTCGGGACGTGTTCATCTGCGGTCCCTCTGCGTGGAGCGAATCCGTTCGGCTGGCCGCCGAAGGGGCAGGGGTCGCAGCAGACCAGATCCACATCGAGAACTTCGGATGGTGAATCCATGAAACGCATTCTTTTCGCTTTACTCACCACGGTCACGATCGTTGTCCTGCTTTTCGGGTACAACACGTCGACAATGGGCGCCTTGGTCGGTCAGGACACCGTCATCTCCGGCGGTGCCGCCACGCCGCAGACGCCGCAGGCCGTGACGGTCACGGGTCCGTCCGTACCGACCGAATGGGGGCAGGTGCAGGTGGAGATCACCGTCACGGGTTCGCAAGTGACGGACGTGCAAGTGCTGCAGTACCCGAACGACAATCCGAAGGACCAGCAGATCAATGCCTACGCCCTGCCGATCCTCGTCGACGAGACGCTTCAGGCACAGGACGCTAACATCTCGATGGTCAGTGGGGCGACAGTCACCAGCGTGGGGTACCTACAATCGCTGCAGGCAGCACTTGACGAGGCGGGCCTGTGAAACTCACCCGACACGTCGAACACGTGATGGGGATGCCCATCAGCGTGGCTTTGCGCGGTCGGCATGCGCACGACGAGCCGGGGCGCCGGGCTTGGACCGCAGTCATGGACAGCCTGCGCTGGTCCGACCGGGTCTTCAGCACCTACAGGGCCGACTCGTTCGTCTCGCGATTGGATCGCGGGGAGATCGCGTTGAGCGATTGCCCGCAGGAGGTGGCCGAGGTGCTCGCCATCGGTCGGGCGGCCGAAGTGGCTTCAGGTGGTGCCTTCTCGATCTGGCGGCCTGGCTTGGACCCCTCGGGCGTGGTCAAGGGCTGGGCGGTACAGCGGGCGGCTGTGCATCTACGCGACTTGCCGGAGACCGACTTCTGCCTGTCCGCCGGCGGCGACATGGTGTGCCTCGCGCAGTCGGGCCCGGCGTGGAACATCGGCATCGAGCACCCGCTGGATCCTGACAGGCTGCTAGCTACCGTGCCCGTGCGCGATGGGGCGGTGGCAACCAGCGGAACGGCCCATCGGGGGCCGCATCTGGTCGATGCCCGCAGCCGGAAGGCTCCCGAGGGGCTGGCCAGCGTCACGGTCGTCGCACGTTCGCTGGTCGAGGCAGATGTGGACGCCACCGCCGCCTTCGCACTGGGTCAGAGCGCGGCCGCCTGGTTGAGTTCAAGGCCGAGCCGCAAGGGTCTGGTGGTGTGGGCCGACGGCCGGGTCTCGCTGGTCGAGGGCCCTGGGCCGGCGGGGTTGCCCAGCGTCGCCTGAAAGGGCTACGCGTCCGGTGGGGGCTGGCAACTAACCTGTCGGCATGACAGTCGGGCTGCGCGAGACCCTGGATGTCCGCGCAGTCCAGCGGCGCACTGTCACCACGCTTTCACTGACCCAGATGCTCAGCGGGATCGCGGTGGCGGGGTCCTTGCCGGCAGGCGCGCTGATCGCAGCCTCCTTGAGTGGGGAGGGCGCCGCAGGCCTCGCACAAACGGCCGGGGTCTTCGGAGCGGCCCTGCTCGCACTGCCACTGGCGCGCTTGGCGTTGACGCAAGGGCGACGTGTGGCGCTGTCCACCGGCTACGCGATCGGTGCGCTCGGGGCCGTGACCGTCGTCATCGGCGGGGTGGGCCGGGTCGTGTGGGTCGTGCTGCTCGGATGCCTTCTGCTGGGTGTCTCCACTGCAGCCGGGTACCAGGGCCGTTACGCGGCCACCGACCTTGCCCAGGAGGCTCACCGGGGACGGGCGCTGTCGATTGTGGTGTGGGCGGGCACGATCGGCGCGGTGCTCGGGCCGAACCTGCTGCAGTACTCCGGCGAGATGGCCATGCGCGCCGGCCTGCCGCAGTTGACGGGGCCGTTCGTGCTGGCCGCGGCCGTGCTGGTGTTGGCGGTGGCCGTTCTGACCTGGCGGCTGAGACCGGACCCGTATCTCTTGGCTCGCTCCCTCGCGGTGCGCGACGACAGTGCCGCGGCACATCCCCGGCTTTGGGACGGGATAGGCCACCTGCGCCAACACCGCAGGGCAGCCCTGGGGATCACGGCGGTGTCGCTGGGTCATGTCGTGATGGTCATGGTGATGGTCATGACTCCTGTACACATGGCGCATGTGGACGTTTCTTTGCAGCTCATCGGGCTGGTCATCAGCGTCCATGTGCTGGGGATGTTCGCGCTGTCGCCGGTCGTGGGTTGGACCGTCGATCGCTTCGGCCGCATCCGGATCATCGTGCTGGGGGCGGTGATCCTGCTTGCCTCGTGTGTGATCAGCGGGCTGGCGCCGGCCGACGACATCGCCATGCTGGGGGCGGGCTTGTTCCTGTTGGGCCTCGGCTGGTCGTGCACCTTGATCGCCGGCTCAACCCTGCTAACCGACGACGCCGCACCCGAGGACCGGCCTTCGATCCAGGGCCTCTCGGACTTGTCGATGAATGTGGCCGGAGCGCTTGGCGGGGTGGTTGCCGGGATTGTGGTG
Source organism: uncultured Actinomycetota bacterium (assembly GCA_963818505.1). Classification (GTDB taxonomy): domain Bacteria; phylum Actinomycetota; class Actinomycetes; order S36-B12; family UBA10799; genus JADKAV01. The sequence continues at coordinate 122,836 of CAWFSJ010000005.1, read as the reverse complement.
GTCCAGTTCTCCTACGGGGCTCTGTGCGCTGTGGCGACGGTCCCGGTGGTTGTTCTGCTCGCACTGGCCGCCGCACCCTCGATGCGAGGCTTTCCGAGCGGCCCGCGTTAGCCCGGGTGGCCCGGTGGCTGGTTCTCCGACCGGCCCGCGTTAGAGGTTGTGGTCCTCGTTAGCGAATCCACGCGTGTTTTTGCTAACCAACAGCACAACCTCTAACCAACCGCCCGCCGGTCTCAGTTTGTGCCCCCGAGAGGATTCGAACCTCCGACAAATGGTTTAGGAAACCACTGCTCTATCCCCTGAGCTACGGGGGCGACGGTTTCAGTCTAAGGAGCCGGGCCCGAGGCCTCACTCCCGCGGTAGGCCCGAGATCTGCCACCGGAATCATCTGGTGGTCGCCATGAGCACCTCGATCTGGGGGAACAGGCCGACCACGGTCGGCGGCACCGGCCATACGGCACCAAACACGCCGCAAACGGCCACTATCGCGACCGCGTTGGCCCGTGCCGCCATCTCCGCGCGTGGCCCGCCCACGAAGTCCGTATCTGCAGGTTGATCAAGGGTTCAAGTTGGGGTCCATGCGGGGTGCGGAGTCGGGCCATTTGATGAACACACCCACCGCCGCCTACTCGTCGACAGAGGCGACCCGATCGCGCGTTCCCGATCCCCAGAAGCGTCTCGGCCGCGGTCCGGCAACCAGCGCCCGAGTCCACGCCCGCCCGTCGTACTTGGCCGGTTCGGTGTCGAGGATGAAGTCGATCAAGGCGGAGGCGAAATGCTCGGGGTCGTCCTCGTGGGGGAAGTGCCCGGCGTGAGGGATCACCTCGAGTTGGGAGCCGGGCAGCAGGGCATGAGCGGCGTATGAGTGCTTCACCGGAATGATCGAGTCCTTCTCGCCCCAGACGACCAAGGAAGGCATGGACTCGGCCAGGTAAGCACGATCGATCATTGTGATCACCTGACCGCGCCAGTCAACGGCTGCCCGCAGGACGTGGTGGAAGGCCTTGCGCCGACCGCGTTGACCCAGCGAGTCGAGGACCTCGGCGATCCCGGCGAGGTCGACGGTGCCAGGTGCATTGGTGGAGTGCAGCGCCTGAAGCGCGGCCACCACCGGGATCCGCAGCGGTGGCTGAGTGAGCAACTTCAGTGCCGCATCGCCCCCGGGCGCGGTCATGACCCGCATCATCGGGTGAACGGACTTGCCCAGACCCCCGGAGCCGACCAGGACGAGGCGCTGCGTGCTCTGCGGGAACTGGTAGGCGTACTGCATCGCGATGCCGCCACCGAGACTGTGACCGACGATGGTGGCAGACGAGATCCCGTTGACGGCAAGCAGATCGCGCACGCCGTTGGCGTAGCCGCCGATGCTGTAGTCGGCACGCGGGGCGCCCGATTGGCCGTGTCCGAGCAGGTCGGGGGCGATGACCGTGAAATGTCTGCTCAGCGGGCGCAGGACCGGCAACCAGGTCTTGTGGTTGCAGCCGATCCCGTGCAGAAGAACCAGAGCAGGCCCTCGGCCCACACGCACGAACGCGCGACGGTGGCCGTGCAACATCGCGTACTGGACCTCAGGCACGGCCGACAGCGGCATGCTCCCAGTTTCGCCCGGGCGGGGTGCCGGTGTCGGGCAAACGGCCAAAAGGCCGCCCCGCCGTATCAAAATTGCGACATGTGATGTACGCCACGCTTTAGGGAGCAAACCATGGGGGATGATGGAAGCAGCCACGTCCGACAAGTGGCACCTGTTCGTCTGGAGGTTCAATGGCCCACTACAAACTGCCCATGCTCGAAGAGACCGGCTACGCCGTCCTCGACACTTATGGTGACCCGATCGACCCGCAGGAATGGCTGTCTGTCGAGTACGTGGACTGGAAGTCCGGAGGCGACACCCGTTTCGCCCCGCTGGCAAGTGCATACGGCGAGATCGAGTGCAACGGGTTCTGGCACTTCGACCCGCCCAAGGCCGACAAGGATGGCGTCTGGATCGACAGCCAGGTCGAGAAGGCCCCGACCCTGGTCAAGCGTGCGCTGGAGTCCGGTGCCAACGTCGGCCGCTGCCGGATCATCGAGCTGCAGCCGAACACCTACGCCGACGCGCTGTACAACTCCCACGAGGACGACAACAACCGCCTGAACCCCGACGGTGAAGGTTGGGTCGTTCGCTGCTTCATGAACCTGACCGATGACCAGGACACCTACATGATCCTGCGCGAGGACATCAACGACCCCGAGTCCGAGGTGCGGATCAAGCTTCCTGCCGGCGCTCAGCTGATGGTCGACTCGGAGCGGCTGTGGCACTCCGTGTGGCACGGCGGCGACGAGCCCCGCTACTGCCTGATCACGTCGTTCGAGTCCGGCCCCGAGCTGGAGAAGTGGATGTGGGAGAACAACCCGCGCTTCCACGTCAACGACATCGACCTCGACCCCGAGTTCGCCAAGCAGGCGGAGATCGAGGCCCACGAGCGTCGCGACGCCCGTACCGCCTACTACGGATACGACCCCACGACGGTCAAGTCCGAGGCCTGACAGGTCAATAACGAGAGCCCCCGGCTACGGCTGGGGGCTCTCGTGTGTTCGGGCAAGGAATTGTGGAAATCCGGCAATTCAGTTGCCTGGATTCCGCGATGGCTGGCCGGGGGGTCAGGCCGAGTGGGTCAGCCGGCCGGCGTCAGCGACCGGTCCGCGGTGGGTTTGAGGTCCGGGGCGAGGTTGACCATCGCGCGGGCCATCGATCGCTGGCGGGCAGGCGAGATCCGGCTCGGCAGCTCCACGGTGAGGGCCCAGCCCGGGTAGTTGGCGTTGAACCAGCCGGTCATGGTGCCCACGCACTTCGTCACGCAGTCGACCCGATTGATGGGGAGGTTGAGGTCGCGGCTCAGACGTCGCGCCCACTTGTGGGTCTTCGGGGCGCGGCCCTTGTCGATGACGTTCGCGCGCTGGTGGTAGGACACGATCGCGTCGGGTTCGAGGAGCTTCGCTGCGACCATCAGCGCCTTAGTCTCGGGCTCGCTGGCGGGCCGCGGACCTGAGTAGTACAGCGACCCTGGAGTGCCCGGCAGCCACTCGTCGGGGAAGTTCCGGTTGAGGTCGACACGGTTGGCATTGCGCCTGGTCCGCATCGCGGCGCCGTCCGGGTTCATCGTGCGGATCGTCCAGATGGCCGTGTCCTTGCGCGGGGTCAACTTGCGGACCTTGTCCACGACATAGCGGCCGTACGGTTCGTCGCCATGCATCTGGCCCAGGACCATTAGGACGCGCTTGGCGTCAGGCTCCCCCTGCCGCTTGGCGACGATGGGCGTTCCATCGCGCGACTCACCGACGACCAGGCGCTTCGGCAGACCCGTGGGGGTTGGTTCAGGGGTGGGCGTCGGAGTGGGTGTCGGCTCGGTGGGCGTCGGGGTGGGGTCCGTCGGGACCGGGATGGGCTCATCGGCCCAGGCGGCAGCAGTCGGAATCACGCAGGCCAAGGCGACGGTACACACGAGGACGGACGCAGAACGCACCATTCGAGGCTAACCCGGGCTCCGGACAGAGGAAGACCCCGGCTCACCCTCATGAGCCGGGGTCTTCGTGGGAAGCCGCGTGGTTCCCCCTCAGAAACTGCGCGGCGAGTTCTTAGAGATCCAGGTGCTTCTCGGGGTCCACGGGGGTGCCGTGGTCGAGGATCTCGAAGTGCAGGTGGGGTCCGGAGGAGTTTCCGGTGTTGCCCAGGTCGCCGATGTGCTGCGCCCGCTTGACCATCTGGCCTTCGCGCACGTCGATGTCGCAGAGGTGGGCGTAACGGGTGCGGGTGCCATCGCCATGGGCGATCTCCACGAAGTTGCCGTAGGCACCGGCGGGGCCGGCTGAAACGACCCGGCCGCTGTCAGCGGCGAGGATGGTGGTTCCTTCGGGGGCAGCGAAGTCAAGTCCGGTGTGCTGGCCGCTGCTCCACATCGGGCCGCTCTGCCCGAATCGCGCGGACAGTTTGAAGTTGCGGGTCGGGGTTGCCATTTGCTCGGCGTCAGCGGCGGCGGTGTAATTGATGTCCTGGCCGACGATGTCGAGCGTGGCGGCCGCGGGAGTGACGGCGGGGGTCGAGGCCGGGGTCGCTGCGTTCGCAGGTGCTGCAAGGGTGATGGTGGCGAGGCCGGCGAAAGTGATCGCTACGAGGGTCTTCATGAGGGTGCAATTCCTTCTCTGTCCGCATGGAGGGGGTCGGACAGTGAAGTGATGCCCCCGGTTAAGGGTTGTCAATCACGGCTTTCTGGGCAAGTCGGACAATTCGGATGTGGCCTGGCTGACACCGGTGTGGTCGCGGTCACAGTGCCGGGGCACGAGTAGCCGCTGCCTAGGGTTGAGGTGGCGCCTCGTCCTGGCCCAGCCTGGCCTGGTCCTGGTTAGAGGTTGTGCTGTTGGTTAGCGAAACCACGCGTTGATTCGCTAACCAACAGCACAACCTCTAACGCGGGCGTTTGGCCGGGCGGTTGGCGGGACCGGGCGGTCAGCCCGCGAGGCCTACCTCGCCACCTGCGGCACGTGGCGCGCCTGGGTCTGCGCTGGAGTCGGCGGGCTCGCGAGCCAGGTAGTCCTCGAGCAGCATGAGGTTGTCCCCGCAGCGCACCGCCACCTGCAGCAGGGTGGACATGCTGGAGACCTCCTCCACCTGTTCCTTGAGGAACCAGTGGGTGAACTGCTCGGCGAGGTAGTCCTGATCTGTGCGGGCCGCCGTGACGATGCGCTCGAACTGCCCGGTCACGGCCTTCTCCTGGTCCACCGCGAACTCGAGGATGCCCGTCACGGTTGCCGGCACGTCTTCCAGCGCAGGGATCGCCGGGATCGAAACATCGCATCCGCGGTCCATCAGGTACTGCACGATCATCATCGCGTGGTTTCGCTCCTCGAGCGCCTGGGAGTAAAAGCGCTCTGCCATGCCGGGCAGTGCTTGCAGATCGAACCAGACGGCGAATGCCGTGTACTGCTGGGAGGCGGTGAACTCGTGGCCGATCTGGGCGATCAGCAGGTCGTTGGTTTGGGACACGCGATCACCCTAGCCGCCGCTGGCCAACAGAACCATTGCAACCGAGTCACTGCCCGCGGCCTGCGCCACCGCCGGCGCGGAGCTTCGGGGGACGGCCACAACTGAGCCGGACTCCCGGTCGGTCGTCAACACCCGTGCCGAGGTCGCCAGGGTGCGCGGTCCTGCCTCGGTAAGGCCGACCAGATCGACCGCGTCTCCGGGTCTGACAAGACCGGAGGCAGTCAACGGCTCAGGCGGCAGGGCAACAGCGACCTCGGCCGAGGACAGCACCGAAGGAGCCACGACCCGCGCGGGCGTCAGCGGCTCCCCGGCCAGAATGGTCCCGACCGCGATCCGTCCCACGAGGTCCTCGGGTGAAGCCGTCGCCGGTGCCGGACGCGAGTCAGCCGGCCACGCCACCACCCGCACGTCGTCGGTGGCCACAACCGCACCCGCGGTCACATCAGCGGCCGCCACCAGCGTCGCGACGGTTGCACCCGGGTGGTTGATCTGGCCCCACGCGATCAGTGCGCCGCAGCCGATACACGCCGCGGCCAAAGGGCGGCGAATGCGAAGCCAGCGACGCTGCAGGCTCCAGGAATCCACGATCACCGACCCGAGGCTAACCGTCGCGGCTCTGCGACCGGGCGCGGTTTCCCCAGCTCAACTGCCTGTGGACGACCCTGTGCCCTTGGACGTGTCCTTCGAGGCAGGTTTGGCCTTGGCTGCGGTGTCGCTGGAACTGCTCGAGTCGCCGGAGGGGCTGGCTGACCCGCTCCCGCTGGAGGTCTTCTTCTTGGCCGACTCGCGAGAATCGGTGCGGTAGAACCCCGAGCCCTTGAACGACACCCCTACATTGCCGATCACCCGGCGCACCCTGCCGTCGCAGTCGGGGCAGATCTCCAACGGGTCGTCGTGGAACCCCTGGAAGTGCTCGAATCGGTGCCCACAGTCCTGGCACTTGTACAGATACGTCGGCATGGTGACCTTCCTCAGCGGCGGTGTGTGCCCCTATCGGATAGTTTCGAGGACGTCCCAATCCCACGATGCAAGGGGTCCGCAGTGATCGTCACCGCATCCAACCTGCACAAGGCCTACGGCGCCACCACCGCCGTGGATGACTTGTCCTTCGAAGTGCACCCCGGGCAGGTGACCGGGTTCCTGGGACCGAACGGATCGGGCAAGTCGACCACGCTGCGGCTGATGCTGGGTCTGGACCACGGCGCAGGTCAGACGCTGTGGGACGGCAAGCCCCTGGCCGCCCACCGGCACGCCCCGCGGGTGGTGGGCGCGCACCTGGACGCCAAGTTCTTCCACCCGAGCCGCACCGCCACCGCCCACCTGCAGATGCTGGCAGCCGCCGGACGTGTGAACCGAGCCCGCGTCGACGAGGTGATCTCGCTGATGGGCCTTGAGTCCGTGGCCAAGAAGCGCCCGAAGGGCTTCTCCTTGGGGATGGGCCAGCGGCTCGGGCTTGCCACCGCGATCCTGTCGGAGCCCGACGTGTTGCTTCTGGACGAGCCGGCGAACGGCCTGGATCCGCAGTCGATCCACTGGCTGCGTGACTACCTGAAGTACTACGCCGCGCAGGGCCGGGCCGTCTTCGTGTCCAGCCACCTGCTCAGCGAGATGGAGATCATGGCCGATCACCTCGTCGTGATCGCCCGCGGGCAACTGCTTGCCGACGAGCCCAAGGAAGTTTTCGTGGCCAGGTCGGTGACCAACGACGTGCTGGTCCGATCAGCGCGTGTTCGCGACCTCGCCGAGGCAATCGCAGCGGAGTTGGGCGAGCAGTCCGTGCGCCCCGAACCACCCGACGGGATCGCAGTGACTGGGGCCAGCATGGAGCAGGTGGGCGACATAGCGTTCCGCCACGGGTTACCCGTCTGGGAGCTCTCCAAGCGCACAGCGAGCCTGGAACAGGCGTTCCTCGAACTGACGGACTCCGGGCAGGAATTCACGATGGGACAGTCGCGATGATCGAGCTGTTGAGTTTCGAATGGCGCCGGGCGCGCAGCATCCGGACGACCTGGATCACTTCGTTCTTCCTGATCGCCGCCGTAGCCGCTTTCTGCTACCTCACAGTGATAGCTCTGGAAGCCGCTGAGGAGGTGGGGTTGCCGGCCACCGATGTTGTGATGCAGTCCGTGACCGCCAATCCCGTCGTAATCGTGCTGGTGGCCAGCCTCGGGGCTATGGCCTTCGGCCATGAGTACAGGTACGGAACCATCCGGCTGACTCTGACGGCCTTCCCGCGTCGTCCCTGGGTGTTCCTGGCGAAGCTGTTGATGACGCTTGCGATCGCTATGGCGGTGGTGGCTGTGTCAGCCCTGGTGGGGGCGCTCACGGTGGCGATCGCCGGCGGTGGCGATGCCTCCCAGACTGGACTGTCCTGGGGCGCGTTGGCCTGGCAGTTGGCGGTGTTCGTGGCCACCTACGCGGGCCTGGCATTCACGTTCACCGTGATCGCCCGCAACCACCCGCTTGGCATCATCGGTCCGCTGCTGCTGACTATTCTCGAGACCGCGGTGCTCGCCATCCTGGGAGACCGGTTCGAGTGGCTGCCCAAAGCCCTTCCGCTCACCGCCATGCAGAACTGGTTCATAGGCGTCGATGTGGGCTTGTCGATTCTGGTCCTGGCGGCCTGGATGGGGGCGCTGCTGGTGCTCTCGTTCGTGCTGTTGCTGCGCCGCGACGCCTGATCCGGTGGGGACGCGGGCCCGTTGGGCGCACTACAGTCTGGCGCATGTCGACAAATCGTGTAACCAAGGCGGTCATCCCCGCCGCGGGGTTGGGTACCCGGTTCCTTCCGGCCACCAAAGCCACGCCCAAAGAGATGCTTCCCGTCGTTGATCGGCCCGCCATCCAGTACGTGGTCGAGGAGGCAGTGGACGCAGGTCTGGACGACGTACTGATCATCACCGGACGCAACAAGACGTCGCTGGAGGACCACTTCGACCGGGCGCCGATCCTTGAGCGGACACTGTCGACCAAGAACGACCACGACCGACTGGCAGCGGTGATGGAGGCCGCCGAACTGGCCAACGTCCACTACGTTCGCCAAGGTGAGCCGCGGGGGCTGGGCCATGCGGTTCTGTGCGCTGACATGCACGTCGGGAATCAGCCTTTCGCCGTTCTGCTGGGAGACGACCTGATCGACACCCGCGACTATGTGCTGGGCCGGATGCTGGAGGTCCGAGAGCAGCTCGGCGGAAGTGTTCTGTGCCTGATGGAGGTCCCGAGCACCCAGATCCAGCTGTACGGGTGCGCTGCGGTCGAGCCGGTGCCGGGGTCGCAGGCTGTGCGGGTGCTCGACTTGATCGAGAAGCCCCCGGCCGATTCGGCACCGTCCAACCTGGCCGTCATCGGCAGGTACGTACTCGACCCTGCGGTCTTCGAGGTTCTGCGGGTCACGCCACCTGGGCGCGGTGACGAGATCCAATTGACCGATGCTCTGAAGACGCTGGCCACCATGCCCGCTTCCGAGGGAGGCGGCGTGCACGGTGTGGTGTTCTCGGGGCGGCGCTACGACACCGGGGACAAGCAGTCCTACCTGCAAGCCACCGTTCGACTGGCCACTGCGCGCGAGGACCTCGGCCCGGAGTTCCGCACCTGGCTCAAGGAGTTCGTGGCCTCCCCGGAGTTTGCGAACGACTGATGCGAAGCCTGGCCGAGCACCTGCAGTTGGTGATGAGTCGCGTGCGTCCCCTGGAGCCGCTCTCGCTGCCACTGCTGGACGCACGCGGTTGTGTGCTCGCTGCAGATGTGACGGCCGGGGCCGATGTGCCGGCCTTTCACAGCAGTGCGGTCATGGGGTATGCCGCCCGCGCCGGTGACATCGCTATGGCCTCTGCCACCTCAGTATTGGCGTTGCGCGAACTGCCCATGGGTTCGGCGTTGGCCCCGGGCTGCTTGATCGCGGTCTCTGTGGGATCGCCGCTGCCGTACGGTTCGGACTGCGTGGTGCCGGTGGAGAACACCGATCGCGGAGTGCCGATCGTGCGGGTGGGCCGACCTGTGGCTCGCGGGGAGAACGTCGCGTGGGCCGGCAGCCAGATCAAGGCGGGCACGACGCTGATGAGCGTGGGTCAGGTCCTGCGTTCCCGTGAGATTGCGATGCTGGCGGCGATTGGTATCGGGAAGGTCCCTGCCTACCCGCGCCCGCGGATCGCAGTGCTGACCACCGGCACCGAACTTGTTGACACAAGCCGACTGCGCCCGCAACCGGCCGGATCCCCCGCGGTGAAGCCCGACATCAACGGTGTCACTCTTGCGTGCGCGGTGGTCGAGGCCGGCGCCTTGTCCTACCGAGTGGGACCGGTTCCCGACGATCCGGTTCGCCTGCGCAAGATCCTCGACGACCAACTGGGCCGGGCCGACATGGTCGTCACGACCGGTGGCATCGGCTCCGAGCCTGACGATGTGCTGCGTCCAGTGCTGGCCACGATGGGCACCGTCGACTTCGCGTGGGTCGCGCTGGAACCCGGCCGGGTACAGGGGACAGGATCACTGGGAGCGTCCAACGTGCCCCTGATCGCACTGCCTGGCGATCCCGTGGCGGCCTTCGTCGGTTTCGAGTTGTTCGTCCGTCCGGTTGTCCGCCGGCTGATGGGCCACGGCGATGTGTACGGCCCCCGCCGCAACGTGCGGCTGACCGAGGACGTGCAAGGGGTCCCCGGCGTGACGACGATGGTCCCGGTCCTCGTCGAGGAGGCCGCGGCGACCCCGGTCGGTCCTGGGGTGCCGGCATTGGCGCGGGCCAACGCTCTGGCCGTTGTCGCGCCTGACAGGCTTTCGCTGCGGCGCGGCGATACCGTTACGGCGGTCTTCTTGGAGCACTCGTGAATCGTCTGTGGCCGGCCACATTGGGCAGGAACGGTATCCGCCTGCGCCCCATGAGCCTGCGCGATCGCCAGCAATGGCAGACCGTCCGAGCGCGCAACGCGGACTGGTTGCGCCCCTGGGATGCGACGTTGCCGCCGGGCGCATCGGATGCCCCTACGACGTTCCGGGGGATGGTGCGCACGCTGCGCTCGGCGGCCCGGGCAGGAACGACGCTGCCGTTCGCGTTGGATGTCGACGGGCATTTCCGGGGCCAGGTCACAGTCGGCGGCATCCACCTCGGATCGTTGCGGGGGGCCCATATCGGGTACTGGATCGACCGGGAAGTGGCCGGCCGAGGTGTGATGCCGATGGCCGTAGCCATGGCTGTTGACCACTGTTTCGCGGGAGGCCTGCACCGGATCGAGATAAACATCAGGCCGGAGAATCAGCCGAGCATCCGGGTGGTGGAGAAACTGGGCCTGCGTTACGAAGGATTGCGGGAGCGCTACCTGCACATCGACGGCGATTGGCGCGATCACGTGACCTACGCGGTCACCGCGGAGGAACTGTCCATCCCGTTGGCCGACCGGCTCGAGCAACGGCGTGGCTGGGGGTCTCGCGTCGATCCGCGGAACACGCCGGACAAATCCGGGCCCTGACGTAGCGCTGCCCGTAGGCTACAGAGCGTGCTCACAGGCCTCCTTTACGTTGCAGTCATCGGGATGTGGGCGGTAGTTCTCCTTCCCCGCTGGCTCGGAACGTCGGACAGATACCGCGACTCCCGATCCACGCAGCGCTTCCGCCGGTCCCTTCATGCGGTGTCCGTTCGCCGCCACCGCTCCCACGACATGGCGGCCAAGCCGGGTTCCATGGCCAGCCGCGTCGACACCGCACCCGCCGACGCCGCGATTGACGCACACCTCGACCACGGGATTGACCCCTTCGTGGGGATGCCCGAGGACAAGCACCGCCGTCGCGCCCGCGCCGAGCAGGTCCGCAAGCAGGCGACCGCTGCGGCTGCCAGCCGCCGGCGCCGGGTCCTGATCGCCCTGGGTTCGGCCACGGTGTTGTCGCTGGTGGCCGCAGTGCTGGGGTTCCTGCCATTCACCCTCGCGGCGATCTGCGCGCTGACTCTCGGTGGCTATGTGTACCTGCTTCGCTCGCAGTCGCGCACCCGCTCCCGGGCAGCTGCTCAGCGTCGTCGTCGCGCTGATGAGGCCCAGAACGCGGCACCGGCCGAGCAGGCAGAGAAGACCTGGGACCCGGTTGAGGCGCCCATCCCCTCCTACATGCGCGCCGCGAAGGCCACGGCCGTTCCGCGCGAGCTCGATTCGACGAAGAACGGCCCCTGGACAGCCGAGCGCATGCTTGAGCAGGCAGCTGCTTTGCGTGCCGGCGAGGACGCCGAGTCCGATTTGGGCCTCGACGAGTACGCCTACCCCGAGTACCAGCACGCCCGGGCCGTCAACGACTAAGCCCTTGCTACCCTGGGTTGAGTCTTGGGGCTGTAGCGCAGTCCGGTAGCGCACCTCGTTCGCATCGAGGGGGTCAGGGGTTCGAATCCCCTCAGCTCCACCCTTAAGGCACCTGGATTGTTGTGTTGTTGCCGGTGTTCGGACCCGGTTGTTGCGATGGTGCTGGTTTCAAGGCGGCCAATGAGCAACAGCGCAGCAAGCCGAAGCGGAAAGCCTCAACAACGCAACAATCGGTCCTCAGGTCGCAGGCAGGACCCGCAGTCGGAACTTGTTGCTGCGGACGCCCGGGGGCTTGCGGCGCCCGGAGTTGGCTGAGGCCGCGCCGACCACGTAGCGATTGCGACCGATGGCGGCATTGCCCAGACGGACCCTCAGCTTGAACGTGTAACCGACGCTGACCCGCTCACACGCGTTCAACCGCCGCCACCGCCCACCTGTCTTGGTGAACAGGCAGACCTTCCTGCTCGATGGCCCGCGCAGGTTGCGCACCTTGATGGCGATGCTGAACTGCTGACCGGCCGTCACCACACGACTGCCCGGGACGGCGCGCATCACCGGGGTCTTGGCTTGTGCCGGTGCACCGACCACCACGAGCGCCGCGGTAAGGGCGAAGAGTGCGGGAGTCTTCATGGCCCTTGAGCCTAGCCCCGCAAACCGCGAAACAGCGTGCGATCAGACCCAGGTTGGTAGCCACATCCGCATCTGCCACTGGTGGTATGTGATCACTTCGGCGCTCCAGATGGGGTAGAACCACCAAGCGGCGGCCACGGCCATCAACAGCAACGTCAGCACGGCGATCGCGCCGTTGACGCGCCGTTCGCGGCTGGCGTCCTGGTGGCCGAAGACGGTCCCGAGGGACAACGTCAATCCCATGACCAAGAACGGGAGGAAGACGATCGAGTAGAAACTGAAGACCGTGCGCTCCTGGAACAGCAGCCAAGGCGCCCAGCCTGCGAGGAAACCACACAGAACAGCACCCGCCCGCCAGTCCCGCACAGCGGCCCATCGCCACACCTGGTGGAACAGGGCAAGCACCGCGGCCCACCAGAGAACTGGGTTGCCCAGCGCGATGACCTCTTGTGAACAGGCCTCTGCCCCGCCGCATTGCAGGCCCTCGGACTCGTAGTGGAAGCTCGTGGGCCGGGCGAGGACCGGCCAGCCCCACGCGTTGGCTTGGTATGAGTGCTCGGTGGTCAGGCCCGTATGGAACCTGAAGGCTTCCGCGTGGTAGTGCGCCAGTGAGCGCAACGCCCCCTGGATCCCGGTGTACCCGCCGTTGTCGAAGGCCCATGTCCGCAGGTAGCCCGCGCTGGTGAACCACCCGTACCAGGTGGCCAGGTAGGTGACGAAGGCGATCGGGAGCATGATCAGCGCAGCGGGAAGTGCGTCGCGCACCAGTGTCTTCAGAAATGCGTTGCGTTGGCCCTGCTGACGGCGCCATCCGAGGTCCCAGAAGACCGTCAACAAACCGAACGCGAGCACGAACCACAAGCCGCTCCACTTGACGCCGCACGCCAATCCGAGCGCAACGGCTGCTGTCCACCGCCACGGTCGCAGTCCTCGCCGAGGCCATATCCGCCGGGAGCGGTCGCGATCCAGCAATAGGGCCGCGAAGGCCAACAGGACTAGGAAGGACAAGATGCCGTCCAGCAGTGCAGTGCGGCTCATCACGATGGCCATACCGTCGATCGCCATGAGGAAGCCCGCGATGGTGCCCAGGAGGTTGGACCGCGTAAGCCTGCGCACCACACGCGCGAGCACCAACACCGACAGGATCCCGACGATGGCCACTGCGATCCGCCAGCCGAACGGGTCGGCGCCGAACACGGCTTGACCCGCAGCGATCACCCACTTGCCGAAGGGCGGATGCACGACATAGGACGGGTTGTCCTTGAAAACGGAAGCGGCAGATTCGAGGTTGCCGTCCATGGCGAGCAGCAGTTCGTTGGCCTTCTTCTTCGCGTCCATCTCGTGGCCGAACAGCAACAGGGCCAGACCGTCTTTGGCGTAATAGGTCTCGTCGAACACGAACGCGTGCGGACGACCGAGGTTCGGCAGTCGCAGTAAGGCGGCCAGAAGGGCCATGCCCACGGGGCCCAACCAGCCGAACCAGCCGCCCCTCGGGCCACGGTCGACAACCGGGGCCGCGTCCTGCGAGGGCTGCGCAACGGTTGTTAGGCTCACGCGGGCCAGCATAAGGAGGTCCGAGGTGTCACACGGTGACGGCGTGCTGATTGTGGCCGCGACCCCATTGGGTAATCCGGCTGATGCTTCGCCGCGACTGCGCGATGCGCTGGCCGGCGCCGACGTCGTGGCCGCCGAGGACACGCGGCGTACCCGCAGGCTGGCCGCGGATCTGGGCGTGCGGATCGGCGGGAAGGTGATCTCGCACTTCGACGCGGTGGAATCGCAGCGCGCTGGGCAGATCGCCGACCTTGTGCGCGATGGGAACACTGTCTTGGTCGTCAGTGATGCGGGGATGCCGCTGGTCAGCGACCCCGGTTTGGCCGCCGTCCGCGCCTGCCTTGACGAGGGTCTGCCGGTGACGTGTCTGCCCGGGCCGAGTGCGGTGACCACGGCGTTGGCCCTCAGTGGCCTGCCGTCGGACCGCTTCTGCTTCGAGGGGTTCTTGCCCAGGAGGGCGGGTCAGCGCCGGGCGCGACTGCGAGGGCTTGCCGACGAACAGCGCACGATGGTGTTCTTCGAGAGTCCGCGCCGGCTTGCGTCCTGCCTGGCTGACATGGCTGAGATCTTCGGATCCGACCGGCCGGCCGCGGTGTGCCGGGAATTGACCAAGACCTACGAGGAGGTCCTGCGCGCGAGCGTGGGCGAACTCGCCGGCAAGGTGGTCGACATCCTCGGGGAGGTGACCATCGTGGTTCAGGGTGGCCAGCCGGTTCAACCTGAAACCCCGGACCTGCTGGCGGCCGTGGATGAGCTTGTGGACGCCGGGATGCGGCGTAGCGAGGCGGTGGCGCAGGTCGCCAAGCAGAACGGTGTCTCGCGCCGCGAGCTCTACGAGAAGGTGATGGCGCGCTGAGGGTTGGCCCGTCCTGGTTAGAGGTTGTGGCCCTGGTTAGCGAATCCACGCGTGTTTTTGCTAACCAACAGCACAACCTCTAACGAACTAGACAACCTCTAACGAGGGCGGCGGCGGCGCCCGGATCGGCCGCGCGGGTGAGTCGCCGGCGGGTGGCTTCTAAACTGGTACAAGCCCACTGCAGGAGACCCACATGACCAAGGCGTTCTACGTAACGACGCCCATTTACTACGTCAACGATGCCCCGCACATCGGCCACGCCTACACCACGGTTGCCGGCGACGTGCTGACCCGTTGGCGCAGGCAGCGTCAGGAGGAGGTCTTCTACCTCACCGGCACCGACGAACACGGGACCAAGGTCGAGCGGACCGCACGCGAGAACGGCGTCGAGCCGCAGGAGTGGGCCAGCCGGCTGGTCGAGGAGTCCTGGAAGCCCGTGCTCGACACGATAGACGCCGCGAATGACGACTTCATCCGCACGACCAGCGACCGTCACCGGATCGGTGTGCAGAAGTTCTGGGAGACGCTGAAGGAGAACGGCTACGTCTACGAGGCGGACTTCGAAGGCCCGTACTGCGTGGGTTGCGAGGAGTTCAAGCGCGTCGGCGACCTCGTGGACGGCAAGTGCCCCATCCACGACCGTCCGGTGGAGATGCTGCACGAGACGAATTACTTCTTCAAGCTCGCAGCGTTCCAGGACCGCCTGCTGGAACACTACGAGCGCCACCCTTCGGCTGTTGAGCCCAAGAGCGCCTACAACGAAGTGGTCTCCTTCATCCGCGGCGGCCTGGACGACATCTCCATGTCGCGCTCAAGTGTGTCGTGGGGGGTGCCGCTTCCGTGGGACGAGCAACAGGTCGTGTACGTCTGGTTCGACGCGCTGCTGAACTACATCACAGCCATCGGCTATGGCCAGGACCAGCAGAAGTTCGACTCGATCTGGCCCGCGGACGTACATCTGGTCGGCAAGGACATCCTTCGCTTCCACGCGGTGTATTGGCCGGCGATGCTGATGGCGGCGGATCTGCCTCTGCCTGAGAAGGTGTTCGCTCACGGATGGTTGCTCGTGGGCGGGGAGAAGATGAGCAAGAGCAAGCTCACAGGCATCTCGCCGGATCAGATCATCGACGACTTCGGATCGGATGCCTTCCGCTACTACTTCCTGCGCGCGATCCAGTTCGGCCAGGACGGCTCGTTCTCGTGGGAGGACATGGCCGCCCGCTACACCGCGGAACTGGCCAACGGACTGGGCAACCTGGCCTCCCGCGCGACCGCCATGATTGGCAAGTACCGCGAAGGTCTGCTGCCCGAACCTGGCGACTACGCCAACGCCGACCTTGCGCTGCAGGAGTTGCTGGTCGCTGCCGCTGAACGCGCGGATGCCGCCATGCTGCAACTGGATTTCAGCAACGCGATCTTGGCTATCAAGGAGTTCGTCGACGCGGTCAACGTCTACGTGACCGAACAGCAGCCGTGGGTGCTGGCCAAGGACGACCAGTCCGCTACCCGACTGGACACCGTCCTCTACACGATCTGCGAATCGCTGCGGGCCATCGCGGTGCTCTACCACCCCGTGATGCCGAAGTCCTCGGTCAAGATCTGGGACAGCCTCGGCGCCGCAGGTGACTTGGCTGAGCAGTCAGTCACCGACGTTGCCCAATGGGGTCAACTTGCGCCCGGGTCCACCGTGACCAAGGGGGCGGCGTTGTTCCCCCGCTTGGACACCAAGTGACCTTGCCGAGCGGGTTCCCCCCGTTGCCGCAGCCGTTGCCCTCGCCGGTGGTGGACAGTCACTGCCACCTGGACATCGGGGCGCAGGGCCGCGACGGTGAACCGGGCCTCGCGATCGACTTGGCGCTGTCGGCCGCGCAGGCAGTGGGTATCGAGGGTGTCATCCAGGTCGGTGTGGACGTGGCCAGCAGTCAGGAGTCGGTGGCCATCGCCAATGCCTGGGCCCAGGTCAAGGCCACAGTCGCGTTGCACCCGAATGAGGCGCCGCGCATCCACGCAGAGCACGGGATGAGGGCGTTGGAGTCTGCCTGGCGCGGGATCGAGGATCTTGCCCGCGACGAACAGGTTGTGGCAATAGGCGAAACCGGCCTCGACTTCTTCCGGACCGATTCGCCGGGCCGCGAAGCGCAGGAGTGGTCCTTCCGCACTCACATCGCTTTGGCGAAGGAACTCGACAAAGCCTTGGTGATCCACGACAGGGATGCGCACGCGGACATCCTGCGGGTCATGGACGACGAGGGCGCACCCGAGCGGGTCGTCATGCACTGTTTCAGCGGTGACGCGGCGTTCGCCCGGGAGGTCGGCGACCGCGGTTGGTACTGCTCGTTCGCCGGGGTCGTCACCTTCAAGAACGCCGGTGCCCTGCGGGAGGCGCTCGACGTGGTGCCGGACAACCGAATCCTGGTGGAGACCGATGCCCCCTTCCTCGCGCCAATGCCCCACCGCGGGCAGCCGAACGCTTCCTACCTGATCCCGCAGACCCTGGCCGCGATGGCAGAACACCTCGGCGCGGACCTGGACCAGTTGTGCCAGCAGGTTCGTGCCAACACCTTCGAGGCGTTCGGCGCCTTCTGATGGCGCTCCTGGGGCCCGCGCGGATCCGGCAGTTGGCCCGGGAAATGGATCTTCAGCCGACAAAACGCCTCGGGCAGAACTTCGTCATCGACCCCAACACGGTGCGACGCATCGCGGGGCTGTCCGGCGTCGGTCCCGGTGATGTGGTCCTGGAGGTCGGGCCCGGACTCGGCTCCCTGACGTTGGCACTGCTTGAGACCGGGGCGGCGGTTCAAGCGGTCGAGATCGATGCCCGCCTCGCCGAGCAACTGCCGGTCACGGTGGGTGAGCTCGCACCCGAGACGGCCTCGCGCTTGACGGTCGTCCATGCGGACGCGATGGAGCCACTGCCACTTGCCCAAGAGCCGACCGCTCTCGTCGCCAATCTGCCGTACAACACCGCTGTGCCCATCCTCTTGAACGCGCTGGAACGGCACGAATCGATCAACGGCGCGCTGGTGATGGTGCAACTGGAGGTCGCCGAGCGGCTCGCAGCGGGTCCGGGCAGTCGCCGCTACGGGGTGCCGAGTGTGAAGCTGGCCTGGTGCGGCGACGCGAGGCTCGTGGGCAAAGTCGGCACGGAGGTGTTCTGGCCGGCGCCCAACGTCCACTCCGGACTGGTCGGGTTCACGCGTCGTCCCGTGTCGGATCCGCAGTTGCGGGTGCCGACTTTCGCCGCGGTGGACGCGGCCTTCGCCCAGCGGCGCAAGATGCTGCGCAGTGCCTTGCGCACGTGGGCCGCCCCGTTGAATGTCCTCGAGGTACTTGCGCTGGCCGGGGTTGACCCCGAAAGCCGCGGAGAGTCGCTGACAGTCGAACAGTTCGCCGCGCTCGCCAGCGCGAAGTCGGACCTCTTGTCGGCCTAGCCTTGAGGAGTGCCGCCCGCCTCCTCCGTCAACGTCGAGGCCCCGGCCAAGATCAATCTGTATCTGGGCGTGGGGCCGTTGCGCCCGGACGGGTATCACGAGTTGGCAACAGTGTTCCAGGCGGTGGACCTCGTCGACGAGATGGTCGCTCACAGTGGCGGAACATCGGTCTCCCTGGAGTTGCTCCCCGGGGAGAAGGTGCCCGGCCGGGTTGGTGACAACCTGGCGGTGAAGGCCGCCAAGTTGCTGAAGAAACGCAGCCGGATCACCGCGGGGGTGAAGCTGGACCTCGCCAAGCAGATCCCCGTGGCTGGCGGAATGGCTGGCGGTTCCGCGGACGCAGCAGCAGCACTGGTCGCGTGTAATGCGCTGTGGGGGCTCGGGCTCACCGCTGCCGAACTGTCCGAAATAGCGGCCGAGTTGGGTTCGGACGTACCTTTCAGCTTGCACGGCGGGACCGCGCTGGGCGCCTCCCGAGGCGAGGTCCTGACCCCGGTGCTGACCACCGGTCAGTTCGTATGGGTAGTTGCCACATCGTTCACCAACCTGTCGACCCCGCAGGTGTACGCGACCTTCGACCGGCTCAACGAGGGCCACGACATCCCCGATCCGAGGGTGCCGAAGCAGATGCTGGTCGCGCTTCGCCGGGGGGATTCGGAGGCGCTCGGCCAGCTACTGCACAACGACTTGCAGGCAGCCGCAATCTCGATGAAGCCCGAGTTGGACCTGCTGCTGGAGGCCGGGCGTGACTATGGGGCACTCGGAGCCATGGTCAGTGGCAGTGGTCCGACCTGTGTCTTCCTGGCTCGCGATACGGACCACGCGATGGAGTTGTCGGTGGGGTTGTCCGGAACGGGTTTCTGCCGCTCGACCAAGATCGCACCCGGTCCGGTCCCCGGAGCCCGGGTTGTGCCCGCCCGCTGAGGATCGTTCAGCCGGCGTCGTGATGCGGGGGTCGGTTCTCGAGCAGATCCCTGTCGGTGGATTCGTGTCCACCGGCCTCGTCCTCGGTGATCTGCGGGTCGAGGTCGACCTCCAGGTTCAACTTCTTGGCCACGCTCTGAGGGTACGCCGCAGCAGCGATTGGCGGGCGAGGGCGCCGCGATATCCTCGAGAGGCATTCCCCGTTGGTGTAATCGGCAACACAACTGGTTTTGGTCCAGTCGTTCCAGGTTCGAGTCCTGGGCGGGGAGCTTTGCGGTTCTTCCGGTTGGCTGGTGGGCAACGGCAAGCGGCGCCGAGACCCGTTGGTTGAGGTTCGGGCAGTTGGTTGAGGTCCGTCGCCCGACGAGCATCAACCAACTGCACGAGCCCCACCCAACGCGCGGTGGCCCGGTGAGTCGCCGAGTTCACGACCGCCGCAGGGCCGCCCAGGCGAAGCGGTCCTGCGGCATGGTCGCGAGCAGAACGGCGGCGGCGATCAAGACCAGCCCTAGCCACTGCAGCCATCCCAGAGCCGTCTGCCCGGTCGGCGCGATCAGGTCCATGGCCACCGATCCCAGCAGCTGCCCACCGATGGACAGCAGCCCGAAGACGAGCACCCCGACCCGCCGGACCGCCCACGCCGCCAGCGCGATGAACGTCACCCCGATCGGTCCGCCGAGGTAGAGCCACCATTGGGTCGGCCAACCGGCGAACGTGGTCACGCCTGTGGCCAGCAGGGTGATGCACACCAGGGCAAGGGCGGTGAAACCCACGATGAAGTTGACCAGCGTGGCTGCCAACGGCTGGTGCGTCGCGACGGCCACCCGCGCGTTGATCGCCTGTTGTACTGAGATCCCCAAGCCTGCCGAAACCGCCAGAAGCACCACGAGGGAAAGGCCGAACTGTCCTCCTTGTACTCCGGCAACAGCCACGGCGCACAACGCGATCAGCGCGGCGACGGCCCGGTTGCGAGTAACGGGCATCCTGCCTGCCGGGCTCAGTCCCGCGCGGTCCACGAACAGGGAGCCACTCACCTGGCCGGCCACTACCGAGATGGTGAAGATCGTGACCCCAACGACCGTCACCACCAAGCCCTGGGTCGTGACCAACCAGGCGCCACCCAGGCCGCCGAGCAGGTGCCAGGGTCGCAGCCCGCCTGCCCGGATCGCGGCCGGGATCCGCCCGACGGACGTCCGCAGGTCCTTGCGCGCCGCGACGATCACCGCGACCATTACCAGCCCCGTCCCGAAACTGATGGCCGCTGCAAGGAAACCGCCGCCGACCCGTTCGGCAAGCTCGCCATTGATGCGCGACTGCCAAGCCACAAGCGCCCCGACGACGAGCGCGGCGATGAACGTCGTCAGGCGGTGACGGCGATCCGTTTCCGCGTGGGAAGGCATGGGGCAATTGTGCGGGTGACTGCTGCCGGGTCTGCCTGCACGGTCGGTTACCAGGCGTCTGGCGCTACTACACTTCGGCTCGTGGACCACCCAGTTGCCATCGTTCTCGCGGCCGGACTCGGGACCCGGATGAAGTCGCACACGGCGAAGGTTCTGCACAAGGTCGCGGGGGAGCCGTTGCTCGGACATGTCCTGCGGGCCCTGCGGGACGCGCAGTTCAGTGACGTCGTGGTTGTTGTGGGGCATCAGCGCGAAGCCGTGACTGAATACCTTCACGCAGTGGAACCGCGCGCCAGAACCGCGGTCCAGGAACAGATGCGTGGCACTGGGGACGCGGTCAAGCAAGCCATGCCGGCCGTGCCCGACGCCGCCACGACCGTCATGGTCCTGGCAGGTGACACCCCCCTGCTCACCGGGGCGACGCTGAGCGCGCTGGCCGATCAGCATGCGGCATCAGGTGCGGCGGCCACCGTATTGACAGCCCGTTTGGAGGACCCGACGGGCTATGGCCGGATCGTTCGCGACGACAGCGGTGTGCGCCGGATCGTCGAGCACAAGGACGCCTCCTCCGACGAGTTGACCATCGACGAGATCAACAGCGGCCTTTACCTGTTCGCGGCAGACGCGCTACGCGAGGGCCTGGCCCACCTGACCAGCCACAACGCACAGGGTGAGGAGTACCTGACCGACGTCATCGGCTGGCTCGTCGAGCAGGGTCAGCCCGTTGCCGCCCACATCACCGAGGACCCCGACGAGATCCACGGGATCAACGACCGTGTCCAACTCGCCGCGGCCGGGGCGGTTCTACGTCAACGGGTCGCCGAACGCTGGATGCGCGAGGGCGTGACAATTGAGGACCCCGCCACCACCTGGATTGAGGCGGATGTGGTCCTTGAGCCGGACGCGGTGGTGCGACGCAACAGTCATCTGTCCGGTGCCACGACCGTGGCCAGCGGCGCCGTGATCGGGCCCGACACCACCTTGATCGACTCGGTGGTTGGGCAAGGTGCGACGGTGCTGAAGTCGCATGTTCTCGCCGCTGAGGTGGGACCCGGGGCAAACGTCGGGCCTTTCACGTACCTGCGTCCTGGCACGCGACTGCTGACCGCCAGTAAGGCCGGGGCCTTCGTCGAGATCAAGAACGCGATCGTCGGGCAGGGGGCCAAGGTGCCCCATCTGTCCTATGTCGGCGACGCGGAGATCGGCGAGGGCACCAACATCGGCGCGGCCACGATCTTCGTGAACTACGACGGGGTGGCCAAACACCGGACCGTCATCGGCAAGCAGGTTCGGATCGGATCGGACAGCATGTTGGTGGCCCCGATCACGGTGGGCGACGGCGCTTACACTGCTGCGGGATCGGTGATCACTGAGGATGTGGCGGCCGGGGAATTGGCCGTGGGCAGGGCACGGCAGCGCAACCTGGCTGGCTGGGTCCGGGCAAAACGACCCGGTTCGGCGTCCGCTCAGGCTGCCGAGCAGGCAGAACCCGACCAATCCTGACCTTCGCCACTTGCCGTCGAACGCGTGCCGTTAGGCTGATGGCGATCCTGTTGGACATTGGCCTAAAGGGGCTCGCACGTGTCTGAGCTGATTACACCGTCGCAGAAGAAGCTGATGCTCTTCTCGGGGCGCTCCCACCCTGAACTTGCCGAGCAGATTGCTGCTGAACTGGGCTGCGAGGTGTCTCCGACGAAGATTTACGACTTCGCCAACGGCGAGATCTTCGTGCGGTTCGAGGAGAGCGTGCGTGGTAGTGATGCGTTCGTCCTCCAGGCGCATGCCGAGCCCTTGAACAAGTCGATCATGGAGCAGTTGATCATGGTTGACGCGCTCAAGCGAGCGTCGGCCAAGCGCATCACGGTCATCGCCCCGTTCTACGGGTACGCCCGCCAGGACAAGAAACACCGCGGTCGCGAGCCCATCACCGCCCGCCTCATGGCCAACCTGTTCGCCACGGCCGGCGCCGACCGGATGATGGCCGTGGATCTTCACACGTCGCAGATCCAGGGTTTCTTCGACGGCCCGTTGGACCACCTTTTCGCTCTGCCCATCCTGTCGGAGTACGTGGCGGCCAACGTCGATCGTGAGCGGATCACCATCGTCTCCCCGGACGCCGGGCGGGTGCGGGTGGCCGAGCGTTGGACCGACATCCTCGGTTCTCCGCTGGCGATCATCCACAAGCGCCGCGACCCGAACGTGCCGAACCAGGTGTCGGTGCTTGAGGTCGTGGGTGAGGTGGAGGACCGGGTGTGTGTCGTCGTGGACGACATGATCGACACCGGTGGAACCATCACCAAAGCAGCCGAGACCCTTTTCGACCAGGGCGCTGCGGAGGTTGTAGTGACCGCCACTCACGGCGTGCTCAGCGACCCCGCGACCGAACGCCTGAAGAACTCCCGCATCACCGAGGTGATCGTCACCGATACCCTGCCGATCCCCAGCGAGCGCCGCTTCGACAAGCTGACCGTCTTGCCGATCGCCCCGATGATCGCCCGCGCGATCACCGAGGTGTTCAAGGACGGGTCTGTGACGAGCCTGTTCGAAGGCTGATGTCGGCCCCGAACCGCCCGCGTTAGAGGTTGTGCGGTTCGTTAGCGAAAACACGCGTGGATTCGCTAACCAGGACGACAACCTCTAACCAGGACGCCTCACGAGGGTGCAGCGGCGGCCGCCACTCGGCCCCGAACCGCCCGCGTTAGAGGTTGTGCGGTTCGTTAGCGAAAACACGCGTGGATTCGCTAACCAGGACGACAACCTCTAACCAGGACCACAACCGGCCCGGCGATTCTGGCCGCCCCGGGCGGGCTGCGTCCACCTCGCAGGTACACTGGGTCTGACGCCCGGCGAGGGTGGCCCAACGTGGCCCCGTTATCGACGAGCCCTTCCGGTGGTCCTTGTTCAACACGACCCGGGAGGTCCCCATGGCAGAGATCCGTTTGACCGCGCTCACGCGCACCGACTTCGGTAAGGGTGCCGCTCGGCGACTGCGCCGCGAAGGCCAGGTACCGGCAGTGCTCTACGGCGACGGCGAAGCCCCCCGCCATGTGAGCCTGGACGATCACGACCTGACCCAGGCGCTGAAGCAGCCCAAGGTCATCCTCGAGATCGACATCGACAGCGATGTGATCCCCACCGCCCCCCGCGACATTCAGCGTGACCCCGTGCGCAACAAGCTGAAGCACCTCGACCTCGTGGCTCTGGACAGGGCAGCGCTGAAGGCCCGGCAGGTCGAGGCCGAGGCCGTCACAAGGGCCGAGGCTGTGGCCATCGAGAAGGAACTCGACCCGATCGCACTGGCCGACATCGTCAGCGAGATGCTCGCCGACGGTGCTGACGCGACAACCGTGGTCGAGGCTGCTGTCGAGCGCCTCGAGGCTGAGGTCAAGGCCCAGGCCGAGGCTGCGGCTGCGGCGGCTGCTGCCGAAGATGCTGCGGAGGACGCCGCGGCCGAGGCCGAGGGCGCAGAAGGCGAGTCTGCCGAAGGGTCCGCCGAGGAGTGACGGCCACCTGGCTGGTGGTGGGGCTGGGCAACCCCGGACCCCGTTACGAGCGCACCCGGCACAACGTCGGGTACCTCGTGGTCGAGGAGATGGCATCGCGGTTGGGCGTGCAATTCGCCAAGCACCGACGTGCCCATGCGGACACCGCCGAGGCCCATGCGTTCGTCGGACAGCCCGCACACTGCCGGGTCGTCCTGCTCAAGTCGCGCTCGTTCATGAACGAGAGCGGTGGGCCGGTCAAAGCCGCACTGGACTTCACCAAGGCTGACCGCCTGGTGGTTGTCCACGACGAACTGGACATCCCGCTGGGGGCGCTGCGAATCAAGTACGGGGGCGGGGACAACGGCCACAACGGTCTGCGCAGTCTGCGCAAGTCCCTCGGAGATGGCGAGTTCTTCAGGATCCGGTGTGGGGTGGGCAGGCCGCAAGGTCGCCAGGACCCAGCCGACTACCTTCTGTCGGACTTCCGGTCGGTTGAGCGCGAAGAGGTCGGCGTCATGGTCGCCGAGGCCGCGGACGCCACGGAGTACCTCATGGCCAACGGGCTGGAGGCGACACAATCGCGATTCAACAGATAGGGCTTAGGCATGAATGAACTAACCGACGCTGCATTGGCCAAGGAGCTCAGCCTGGCCGCGGGAAGGCTGCTACTCGACCTGCGGGCGGACTTCGGCCCGGTGGATCCGGGCGACAAGGCCCGGCGCAAGGAACTCAAGGACGCAGGCGACGCTGCATCCCAGACCTTTCTGGCCGCTGAACTGCTGCGGCACCGTCCGGCGGACGCGGTCCTTTCCGAGGAGGCCAAGGACTCCCACGACCGCGATGCGGCGGACAGGGTCTGGATCATCGACCCGCTGGACGGGACGAGTGAGTACAGCCAGGGCCGTCACGACTGGGCCGTGCAGATCAGTCTGTGGGACCGCAGCGCGCCCGGGAGTGGCTTCAGCGCTGCGGCCTTCAGCCTGCCCGCCCAAGAGGCGGTGTTCGTCACCGGTGAGCCCGGCGATGCCAGTGTGGAACCGCTGGCTGGCCGTGCGCTGCGCATCGTCGTGTCCCGGTCCCGGCCGCCGGAGAACTTCGTGGCCCGGACCGACGAGATCGCAGCGCGCCTCGCGGCCGACGGATTGACCGACCACGGCGTGGAGTTCGTGTACGTGGGCTCGGCCGGCGCGAAGGTGGGGGAGATCCTTTCCGGCCGTGTCGACGGTTACGTCAATGAGGGTGGCTTCTGGGAATGGGACGCTGCAGCCCCCTTGGCGGTGGCCATCGACCACGGCATGATCGCCACCCACCTCGACGGTCGCACCATCGAGTTCAACAAGCGCCCGCCGTGGGTCGACGACATCGTGATCGCGCGACCCGAGGTCATCGACTACGTCCGGTCCTGAACCGGACGGCCCCTGACCGGGCCACGGGGCGCACGTCGCGGGCGACGTAGATTGAAGTAGTGATTCTTTCCAACGTCGTGAGCCTGATCTGCGACCTGCCCGAGGTTGCCGAATGGGTGCGGGACCTGCCTGCCGGTAGCGCCGAATTGTCGGTGACCCCGGGCGCGGAGTCACTTGTACTAGCTGGGATTTCGGGTCCGTTGGTTGCGGTCACGGCGACTGGTCGACAGGCCGGGGAACTGCGCGACGCGCTGGAGGACCTGGGGCGCACGGCCGCGGTGTTCCCGGCGTGGGAGACCCTCCCGCACGAGCGCCTGAGTCCGACCGCTGAAACTGTGGGGCGACGCACGGCCATCATCGCCGAACTGGTCGACGGCAGGTTGCCAGATGTGTTGCTGGTCCCGATCCGCGCCTTGATGCAACCCTTCGCGGCCGATCTTGCCGACGAGCGCCCTCAGACGTTGTCCGCCGGTGACGAGCCCGGTTTCGACGCCGTGATCGAAGGTCTCGTGCGCGCCGGTTACGAGCGGGTCCCGATGGTCGAACGTCGAGGTCAGTTCGCCGTCCGCGGCGGCATCGTCGACGTGTTCGTACCCACCGACGAGCACCCCACCCGCGTGGAGTTCTTCGGCGACGAGGTCGACCAGATGCGCGACTTCTCCGTCTCCGACCAGCGTTCGATCGGCGACCGCCACTCCGCTCTGGTCATACCTGTCTGCCGGGAACTGCTGCTCACCGAGTCGGTGCGCACGCGTGCGCAGAAGTTGGCCGCCAGCCATCCGCACATCGCGGACGTCCTTACCGATCTGTCCGAGGGCCGTGCGGTTGAGGGAATGGAGTCGCTGGCGCCGGTGCTGGCAGATCGCATGATCACGTTGCTGGAACTGATCCCTGCCGGCACCCCGATCATCAACATCGGTCCGGAGCGGATCGCAGCGCGGGCCGTCGATATGGTGCGTACCTCCGAGGAGTTCCTGCAGGCGGGCTGGCACAACGCGGCCGTCGGGAACGCGGTGCCTTTGGATCTGAGCCAGGCGGCGTACCGCAGTACCGAGGAGCTCGGTGCCGAGGCGGCCCAGCACGGCTTGCCCGTCAGCGGAATCGGGACCTTGGGTTCTGTGGTCGAGCAACTGCGGCCCGTCCCCACCTATCGCGGGGATGTGTCGGCCCTGGCCGCGGATGTCCGTGTCGCGTTGGCTGCGGGCCTTCCGGTTGTCGTCACGATGGGCGCCATGGGCCCAGCCCAGAGGTTGGCAGAGCAGTTGGCGGCCCTTGACGTTCCGGCCCGGCTCGGTGCCGAAGGAACCCTCGACCCGGTCGTGCACATTGTCAAAGCCCGGCTTCAGCACGGGCTGCGCCTCGACGCGCTTGTTCTGCTCACCGAACGCGACATCACCGGAGCCTCGAGCGCCACGGTCACGAAGATGCCCAGCAAGCGGCGCAAGGCACTCGACCCACTGACGCTCAAGCCCGGCGACTTCGTCGTGCACCAACAGCATGGAGTCGGGCGTTACGTCGAGATGACCCAGCGGACCGTCGCCGGGGCCGTGCGCGAATACCTGGTGGTCGAGTACGCGGCCAGCAAGCGTGGGCAGCCCGCCGACCGCCTATACGTCCCCACTGACCAACTCGACCAGGTCACCCGCTACGTGGGCGGCGAGGCTCCGGCTGTGCACCGGCTCGGTGGGGCCGACTGGCAGAAGGCCAAGACCAGGGCCCGCAGGGCGATGCGCGAGATCGCGGCCCAGTTGGTGAAGTTGTACGCGGCCCGTCAGGCCACGAAGGGCCTCGAGTTCGGCCCGGACACCCCATGGCAGCGCGAGTTGGAGGATGCCTTCCCGTACCAGGAGACGCCCGATCAACTGGTGACCATCGATGAGGTCAAGGCCGACATGATGAAGCCGGTGCCGATGGACCGCCTCGTCTGCGGCGACGTGGGTTTCGGCAAGACCGAGATCGCGATCCGCGCGGCGTTCAAGGCTGTGCAGGACGGAAAGCAAGTGGCGGTCCTGGTGCCCACCACCCTGCTGGTGAAGCAGCACCACAAGACGTTCACGCAGCGATACGGATCCTTCCCTATCCGTGTCGAGGCTCTTTCGAGGTTCCAGAGCGATGCCGAAGCGCGGGCGGTACTCGACGGGCTTGCCGACGGCAAGGTGGATGTGGTGATCGCCACCCACAGGCTTCTGAGCCCGAAGACCAGAATCCCCGAACTGGGCCTGCTGATCGTGGATGAGGAGCAGCGCTTCGGCGTCGAGCACAAGGAGCACATCAAGGCGTTGCGCACGTCCGTGGATGTGCTGAGCATGTCGGCCACGCCCATCCCACGGACTTTGGAGATGGCCGTGACCGGCATCCGCGAGATCTCCACAATTCAGACCCCACCGGAGGACCGCCTCCCGGTCCTCACGTTCGTCGGCCCCTATAGCGACAAGCAGATCTCGGCGGCCATCCGCCGCGAGTTGCTTCGCGACGGGCAGATCTTCTTCATCCACAACCGGGTCGAGTCGATCGGCCGGGTCACCAACAAGCTCGCCGAACTTGTGCCCGAGGCGCGAATCTCCTACGCGCACGGACAGATGCCAGAGGCTGCGTTGGAACAGACTGTTGTCGACTTCTGGGAGGGTCGCATCGACGTGCTGGTCTGCACCACGATCGTCGAATCCGGGATGGATATCCCCAACGCCAACACCTTGATCGTGGACCGGGCAGACACCTTCGGGCTGAGCCAATTGCACCAGTTGCGCGGTCGGGTCGGCCGGGGCCGGGACCGTGCCTACGCCTACTTCCTGTATCCGCCTGAGAAACCCCTCACGCAGACCGCCCACGATCGGTTGGAGACCATCGCCGCGCACACCGACCTCGGCTCTGGAATGGCGGTGGCCATGAAGGATCTCGAGATCCGCGGGGCTGGCAACCTGCTCGGAGGCGAGCAGTCCGGCCACATCGCGAACATCGGGTTCGACCTGTACGTGCGCATGGTGGGTGAGGCCCTCGCAGCAGTGCGCGGCGAACAGGAAGAGGAACTGCCGGAGGTGCGCATCGAGTTGCCGGTGAACGCGCATCTGCCGCATGACTACGTTCCCGACGAGCGGTTGCGGCTCATGGCGTACACGACCTTGGCGCAGGCCAGCACCGAGGAACAGATCGCGGAGTTCATCGCGGAGATGACCGACCGCTACGGACCGCCACCCGGACCCGTTGAGGTGCTGGTCGACGTGGCCCGGCTGCGGATCCTGGCCCGATCTGTCGGGCTGACCGAGGTCGTCACCGCCGCCACGCGGGTCCGGTTCGCGCCCGCCCACCTCGCGGAGAGCCGCACCATGCGCTTGGCGCGGCTCTACCCGGGCAGTCATTACAAGGCCGCCTCGGGCACGATCCTGGCGCCGGTGCCCCGTGGCCGTGAACTGGGCGCAAAACCGCTGGCCGACCACGATCTGATCGAGTGGGCGCGTAGTCTGATTGAGTCCGTTCTCAAGGACTGAGGAGTGAGTGTGTCGATCAAGGGCTGGGTGCCGGTACTGCTGGCGGCG
Organism: uncultured Actinomycetota bacterium; assembly: GCA_963818505.1. Classification (GTDB taxonomy): domain Bacteria; phylum Actinomycetota; class Actinomycetes; order S36-B12; family UBA10799; genus JADKAV01. Next base: position 94,319 of record CAWFSJ010000005.1, on the reverse strand, counting down.
GGGATCGGGCTGGCGGGCTGCGGGCAGCCCCTTGCGGGCTCTGCGGCGGTCGTCGGGGAACAGCGGCTGACCGATTCCGACTTGGCCAGCACCACCTCCGAGTTGGCCGAGAAGTTGGGCATTCCGCAGAGCGCGCAGGTGTCGCAGGCGGTGCTTTCCCGATGGATCGTGGGCGAACTCGTCGATGAACTCGCCGTGAGCAAGGGCGTGGATGTCAGCAAGGGTGAGGTCGACGCGGCGATCGCCGATGAGGTGGAGCGCGCCGGTGGCCAGGAGGCTCTCGAACAGGGTGCCCTTCAGGCTGGCGTGCTGCCCGACATGATTCCCGAGGTTGTGCGCACCACGCTGCTGGTTGAAGCGATGAGCCAGTTCACGATCACCGGTGATGACCCGAGCGGGCAGACCGGCCTGCTCACCGCAGTCCAGCAGTTGAGTGACGAACTCGACCCGCAGGTGAGTCCGCGGTTCGGTACGTGGGACGCCGAACAGCTCTCGGTGGGCGCCCTGCCCGATGACCTATCCACGCCGGTGGTGTCCACCGAGGCGTTGACCGGACTGCCTCCCGCCTCGTGACCCAGGGCGCGCGCCTGCTGGACCTGTTGGCGGTGATGGACCGGCTTCGGTCACCCGGCGGCTGTCCGTGGGACGCTGAGCAGACCCACGCCAGTCTCGTGCAGTACTTGGTCGAGGAGACCTACGAGACCATCGAAGCGATCGACGCTGACGACCGCGCTGGGTTGATCGAAGAACTCGGGGATCTCCTGCTGCAGGTGGTTTTCCACGCCCGGATCGGGCAAGAGTCCGAGCAGCCCTTCGACATCGATGACGTCGCCGGGGGTATTGCTGACAAGCTCATCGCCCGGCACCCGCACGTGTTCGCCGGGGCGAGCGCTGACACCGCTGCCGACGTCGAGGCGGCCTGGTTCGAGCGCAAGCGTCAGGAGAAGGGCCGCACGTCGGTCACCGACGGGGTTCCGATGGCGATGCCTGCCCTGCCCTTGATCGAGAAGTTGCTGCACCGTGCGCAGAAGGGCGGCGTCGAGATTCCCTCACCGGACCCGAGGCTGGCAGGGCTGCTGGACGAGATGGATGTGGGCGAGGCGATCCTCGGTCTGGTGGCGGCTGCCCAGGCGCGCGGGGTTGACGCCGATGCGGCGACCCGCAGGGCGGCCATGGGCCTGCGCGACGATCTGCGGCGGGCTGAGGTGCAGAGCCGGTAGCACGGGTGGTGGCCCCGGCCGCAGCCGATAGGCTCGCAAGTAGGCCGAACAAGGAGGAATCGTGGCTGAGATCGTCGCTGTCATCGCACGGGAGATTCTGGACTCCCGGGGGAACCCGACCGTTGAGGTTGAGGTGGGCCTGGAAGATGGTTCGCTCGGCCGCGCGGCGGTTCCCAGCGGAGCGTCCACGGGTGCCTTCGAAGCCTCGGAGCGCCGCGACGGCGGGGAGCGCTACGGCGGCAAGGGTGTTCTGGAGGCCGTGGCCGCGGTCGAGGATGCCATCGCCGGTGAGGTCGAGGGATGCGAAGCCAGCGAGCAGCGACTGATCGACCAGTTGATGATCGATTTGGACGGAACCCCCAACAAAAGCCGCCTGGGCGCCAACGCCATCCTTGGGGTCTCGCTGGCCGTGGCTCGCGCTGCTGCGGATTCGGCCGGACTGCCCTTGTTCCGCTACGTCGGCGGACCGCAGGCCCACGTGCTGCCGGTGCCGATGATGAACATCCTCAACGGAGGGGCCCACGCCGACACCGGCGTGGACATCCAGGAGTTCATGATCGCGCCGATCGGTGCCGACGACTTCAACACCGCCCTGCGTATGGGTGCTGAGGTTTACCAGGCGCTGAAGTCGGTGCTCAAGAAGCGCGGGCTGTCCACTGGCCTCGGCGACGAGGGTGGCTTCGCCCCGGACCTGCCGACCAACCGTGACGCGCTCGACCTGATCGGTGAGGCCGTCCAGGCCACCGGGCTGGCTCTTGGTTCGGACATCGCGCTGGCGCTGGACGCTGCGGCCACCGAATTCTTCGCCGACGGGGCGTACACATTCGAGGGTGCGTCCAAGACCGCATCCGAGATGGCCGCCTACTACGCGGGCCTGCTCGATGACTACCCCTTGGTGTCCATCGAGGACCCGCTGGCCGAGGACGACTGGCAGGGCTGGATCGAACTGACCGCCAGCGTGGGCGACCGCGTCCAGATCGTCGGCGACGACCTGTTCGTGACCAACCCGGTGCGCCTGGCCGACGGCATCGAGAAGGCCGCCGCCAACTCGCTGCTGGTCAAGGTCAACCAGATCGGCTCGCTGACCGAGACCCTTGACGCAGTAGCTCTAGCGCACCGCTCGGGCTACACCTGCATGATGAGCCACCGCTCGGGTGAGACTGAGGACACCACGATCGCTGACCTGGCCGTGGCCACCGACTGCGGCCAGATCAAGACCGGCGCACCCGCGCGTTCGGAGCGCGTGGCCAAGTACAACCAGCTGCTGCGCATCGAGGAGGAACTCGACGACGCCGCGGTTTACAGCGGCCGGCGATCCTTCCCCCGCTTCAACGGCTGAGCCGACTGGCTTGGTTGCCCTGGTTAGAGGTTGTGGTCCTGGTTAGCGAAACAACGCGTGGATTCGCTAACCAACAGGACAACCTCTAACGCGGGCGGGTGCTCGGCGACGCGGGCGGGTGCTTGAGCTGAGCCGGCTGGCTTGGTTGCCCTGGTTAGAGGTTGTGGTCCTGGTTAGCGAAACAACGCGTGGATTCGCTAACCAACAGGACAACCTCTAACGCGGGCGGGTGCTCGGCAACGCGGGCGGGTGCTCGGCAACGCGGGCGGGTGCTCGGCAACGCGGGCGGGTGCTTCGGCGACGCGGGTGGCCGCAGGCCCGGTATGTCGGCCACGATGGGTGTATGAAGCCGGTTCACGATGTCGCGACAATTCGGGACGCTGAAGAAGCACTCATGGCCCAGATGCCCGACGGTGCTCTGATGCAGCGGGCTGCCACAGGATTGGCGGTGGTCTCAGCTCGGTTGATTCGTGAGCACTTCGGCCGGCTCAGGGGGATTCGCCTGGCGGTGGTGGCCGGGTCGGGTAACAACGGTGGCGACGCCCTGTTCGCCGCGTCCCAACTCGCCCGGCGCGGGGTTTCAGTGGACATCGTGGCGACCTCCGACACCTTGCACCCCGCGGGACTTCGCGCCGCGCTGCGCGAGGGCGCCCGGGTGCGTGCACCGCGCCGGTCGCATGTCGTGCTCGATGCGGTCGTGGGGATCGGGGGCTCCGGGCCACTGCGTCCGGGCGCCGTTCAGATCCGGGACACGGTCGACGCCGACCTGACCATCGCTGTCGACCTCCCCAGCGGCCTGCAACCGGACACCGGCGATGTGCCCGGCGAAGTCTGGGCCGCGGACAACACGGTCACGTTCGGAACGCTCAAACCCGGCGTGGTGCTGCGCCCGGACGTCTGCGGTCAGGTGCATCTGGTGGACATCGGCCTCGGTGCGACCCTGCCGCCCGCGACGGTCAACGTGGTCGAACGTGACGACGCCGCCGAGTTCTTCCCGCGGCCAGGATTCGCGGACAACAAGTACACGCGCGGGGTGGTGTCCGTCGCCGCCGGCTCCACCAAGTACCCGGGGGCAGGTCATCTGTGTGTGGCCGGGGCGCGACACGGTGACGCCGGCATGGTCAGGTCGCCGGTCGGGGGGTTCCCCGATGTGGTGGCGACTTCAGGCAGAACCGATGCCTACGTGGTCGGTCCGGGACTGGCCGATGAGGACCGGCTGGCGCAGGCCGTCTCAACTGCGTTGGGGTCCGGGCGACCGGTGGTCCTGGATGCCGAGGCCCTGACCAAGGTCACGCCCGGTCCGGTGATCATCACGCCGCACACCGGCGAGTTCGCAAGACTCGGCTACCAGCCAGGGACCGACCCCGTCGCCGCCGTTCGCGCCGCCGCAGCCGAACTCAAGGTCGTGGTCCTGCTCAAGGGTGCGGTGACGATCGTGGCCGCACCTGGCGGCGAGGTGTTCATCAACACCCACAGCAGTCACAACCTTGCCGCGGCGGGCAGCGGAGACGTGCTGTCGGGGCTGCTGGGGGCGATGCTGGCGCGCACCTTCGTGGGCCGCGACCCCCAGTTGGCCGATCTGGCGAAGGTGGCTGCCTGCGCGGCTCTGGTCCACGGGCAGGCCGGTCTGCTGGCCGCGTTCCCGGCAACCAGTCAGGACATCGCAGACCAGGTACGCTCCGCCGTCGCTTGGGCCGCGGCTTCTGGGTGAGTCACCGGCGCTCCCGGCGCAGATACGATTGACAGGTGACACGCGCGCAGGCGCGAATCGATCTCGACGCATTCGCGCACAACCTCGACCGCCTGCGTTCGGCTGCCCCGGGCAGCGCGCAGATGGCCATCGTCAAGGCCGACGCCTACGGCCACGGTCTGTTGCCGATGGCCCGAGCGGCCCGTGAATCCGGGTCCGACTGGCTGGGTGTGGCCCTGTTCACGGAGGCGCTGCAGCTTCGTGCCCATGGTGACGACGGACCCATCCTGACCTGGCTGGCCAGCCCGTCGGACCCATGGGCGGACGTGCTCGAAGCAGACGTTGATCTCGGGGTGTCCACTCCCGCCCAGCTCGACGTGGTGGCTGCCGCGCACAGAGCCACGGGGCGCAGAGCACGCGTGCACTTGAAGGCCGACACCGGCTTGGGCCGGGCCGGGTGCCCGATGGAGCAGTGGCCCGCTTTCGTTGAAGTGGCCAAGTCCTTGCAGGACAGCGGCGTCCTGCAGATTGTGGGCATCTGGTCGCACTTCACAGTGGCTGACGACCCCCGCAATCCGCTCAACACCGTCCAGATCCAACGGTTCGGCCAGGTTGTGTCAACTGTCGAGTCGATGAACCTGCAGGTTGAGCACCGGCACCTGGCCAACTCCGCAGCCACCCTGGCGCTGCCCGATGCCCACTTCACGATGGTGCGGCCCGGGATCGCCATGTACGGAATCAGCCCTGGGGCCGCGATGGGGACCCCCGCCGACCTGGGCTTACGACCGGTGATGACTCTGGTCGCCGAACTCAGCGTCGTCAAGCATCTGCCCGCAGGTGCGGGTCTGTCCTATGGTCACCTCTACACCCTGGGGGCCGACTCGACCACAGCCGTCGTCCCGCTCGGTTACGCCGACGGGATCCCGCGCCACGCGACCAATGTCGGGCCGGTCTTCGCCGCGGGAAAGCGTCGGAAGGTCGCTGGGCGGGTCTGCATGGACCAGTTCGTCCTCGACCTCGGCGACGACTCGGCGCAGGAGGGCGACGAGGTGGTGTTGTTCGGCAGCGGTCTTGACGGGGTTCCATTGGCGGAGGACTGGGCCGAGGTGACCGGCACCATCGGCTACGAGATCGTGACCCGGTTGGGTCCCAGAGTCGAGCGGGTCTACACCGGAGGTGGATCGTGAGGGCACTGGTGGCGCTGGCAGCGGGGGTGGTGGCCGGGATCGCGGCCGAGCACCTGGTGATGCGTAAACCCTGGCGCGCCGATCCGTTCCTGCACGAGGATTTCGGCTCGGTCCGCGGTGAGCCGCATTGGGTGCGCGCCGACGATGGGGCGCACTTGTACGCCGAAGTCCATCCCGCTGGGCCTTCCGCCCCGACTGTGGTGATCGCCCATGGTTATTGCCTCAATCAGGACAGTTGGCACTTCCAGCGCAAGCAATTGCGCGGCCGTGCCCGGCTGGTCCTGTGGGATCAACGCGGACATGGACGCAGCGAGCGGGGGCCGGCCGATCACAACTCGCTGGATCAACTCGGGCGCGACCTCAAGTCCGTCATCGAAGCGTTGGCCCCGACCGGTCCCCTGACGCTCGTGGGCCACTCGATGGGCGGGATGACCATCATGGCTCTTGGCGACCAGTTCCCCGACCTCGTGCACGAGCGGGTGGCCGGGGTCGGGTTCGTCGCCACCAGTTGTGGTCACCTCTCGGCCGACTTCCTCGGTCTCCCGCCGAGTCTGGCGAAGCGAGCCGAAGCCGGGATCAACGCCCGTCGGCCCGGCCGGGTTCCGCTGGACTCACTGATCCACCAGATCCGCCGCACCGACCTCAACCTTGTGGCGACGAGGCGCAACGCAATAGGCCCCGACGCCCCCAACTCCTTGGGCCAGTTCACCGTCGACATGCTCAACGCCACCTCCATGGAGACCGTTCTGGACTTCTTGCCGACCCTGCTCGCCCACGACAAGTTCGACGCGCTCAAGGTGTTCGGTGACATTCCGGCGTTCGTGACCTGCGGTGACGCCGATGTGCTGACTCCGCCGTCGCACACCCGGCGTATCGCCAGCCAGTTGCCCGACGCGGAGGCCACCGTCGTCACAGGCGGTGGCCACATGCTCCAACTAGAGCAGCCTGACTACGTCACCGAGAGGATCGTGCGTCTTGCATTCGCCGCAGCCCGTGCAGCGTGAGGTGGAGTCCCCCGAGGCGATGGTCGAACTCGGCCGACTGCTCGGGATGAGGCTGGTGGCAGGCGACCTGGTGATCCTGCACGGCGACCTCGGAGCGGGCAAGACGACGATCATGCGGGGAGTCGGGGAGGGCCTGGGCGTGCGGGGTGCGGTGACCAGCCCGACCTTCGTGATCGCGCGACGGCACCCGTCGGTGGTGGGTGGACCGGCATTGGTGCACGCAGACGCTTACCGCCTGTCGAGTGCCTCGGAACTGGACGATCTCGACCTGGCAGGCGACGACGATGTTGTGTGTGTGGAGTGGGGACGCGGGCTTGCCGAGGGGCTCGCGGACGCGCACCTGCTGGTCGAGATTGAAACTCTCGGGGATGGACGGCTAGTGACGATCATCGGCGTGGGCCGGGAGGTCCCCCTGTGAGCGTCCTGGCGATGGATACTTCGACGGCCCAGTGCACGACGGCCTTCGCCGGCTCGCGCGCGGCCGTCGATGCCCCCACGGGCCACGCCGAGCATCTGGCCCTGCTGATACGCGAAGTGGCCCCGGACCTGTCACTGGTCGAAAGCATCGTGGTGGGCGTCGGTCCGGGCCCGTACACGGGCCTTCGGGTCGGGGTTGTCACGGCTGTCACCATTGCGCAGGCCTTGGGTGTTCCGGTGTGGGGCGTCTGCTCCCTCGACGGCCTGGGCGCGCGAATCGGAGATGGCGTGGTGGTCACCGATGCCCGACGCCGCGAGGTCTTCGCGGCGCTGTATGCCGCGGGACGGCGAGTGGCGGGCCCCGTGGTGGTACCACCTTCCCGCGTCGCCGAAATGTGGCCGGGGGCGACGGTGGTGGGTCCTGCGGTGCAGCGCTATCCCGACCTCGGGTTGTTGGATCAAGTCGATGCGGCGGACCTGTTACAGGTGCACGCGGACCTTCCTGCGCGGCCGTGGTACCTGCGCGAGCCCGACGCGAAACCGCAATGATCCGGGCCCTGATGTGGTGGGACCTGGAAGAGGTTCTGCCGATTGAGAGGCGGGTTTTCGGGCCTAATGCCTGGAGCGCGGAGTCGTTCTGGGGCGAGCTGGCCCGCGACGACCGCTATTACGCCGTCGTGCAGGGCGCGGACCGGATCGAGGGTTACGCGGGGCTGTGGTTCAACCCCCCGCAGGCCGATGTGCAGACGCTGGTGGTCGCGCCCAGTGCCCAGCGTTCCGGTGTGGGTGCACGGCTCCTGGACCACCTGATGGACAAGGCCCGAGAGCTGGGTTGTTCGCGACTGGACCTGGAGGTGCGGGCGGACAACCAGGCGGCGATTGCGCTCTACGGCCGGGCCGGATTCACCCAGGTCCGTCGCCGGGAGCGGTACTACCCGGACTTCAGCGATGCGCTCGTGATGGGGTTGGACCTGTGAGTCCATTGGTGTTGGGGATCGAGTCCTCGTGCGACGAGACGGGGATCGGCATCGTCGCGGGACACAGTCTGCTTGCCGACGCCGTGGCCAGCAGCGTCGATGAACAGGTGCGATTCGGCGGGGTCGTTCCCGAGATTGCAAGCAGGGCCCATGTTGAGGCGATGATGCCGACCCTGCGGCGGGGGCTGGACGAGGCTGGCGTGGAACTGGGCGATATCGACGCGATCGCAGTCACGGCGGGGCCCGGTTTGGCCGGGGCCCTCGTCGTGGGCGTGGCCGCAGCCAAGGCCCTGGCCCTGGCCTTGGACAAACCGCTGTACGGCGTCAACCACCTGTCCGCGCACGTGGCTGTCGACCAGTTGCAGCACGGGGCCCTGCCCAGTGAATGTATCGCGCTGCTGGCCTCCGGAGGGCACTCGTCGATCCTGCGCGTCAAGGATGTGACCGCCGATGTGCAACCGATGGGCGCCACCATCGATGACGCCGCCGGCGAGGCGTTCGACAAAGTGGCCCGGATGCTGGGGCTCGGGTTCCCGGGTGGGCCGGCCATCGACCTGGCGGCGGTTGAAGGGGACCCGCAGGCGATCGCCTTCCCCAGGGGGCTGACCGGACCGCGTGACGCCCGCTACGACTACTCGTTCTCGGGTTTGAAGACCGCGGTCAAGCGATGGCTGGCCGCGAATCCGCAGGCGCCGGTCGCCGACGTGGCCGCATCGTTCCAGGAGGCGGTCGCTGACGTGCTGTCGGCCAAGGCCGTGGCGGCCTGCAAGGACACAGGCACGGACACGCTCGTGCTCGGAGGCGGTGTGGCGGCCAACTCCCGGTTGCGCGCCCTCACCGAGCAAAGGTGCGCGACCGCTGGGATCCGTCTTCGGGTACCGCGGCCGGGGCTGTGCACGGACAACGGCGCGATGGTGGCCGCGCTCGGCGCCGAGATGGTGGCGCGCGGGCGTCCCGCCTCGGGATGGCTGCTGGGCGCGGACTCCTCCTTGCCAGTCGTGGAACCGCTGGTGCCCTGACCCCGGGTGCATCGGGGGTCGATGGCAAGGCGAGAATCAAGAAGTGAGCTTCGTCTACGAGATCCTCGTCATCCTTCACTTCCTGGGCCTGGCCTCGCTGATCGGCGGGTTCCTGGTGCAGATCAAGACCAGCCCTCGCGTGGTCAACAACGCGATGTTCCACGGCGTTCTGACCCAGCTGGTCACCGGCGTCCTGCTGGTCGGCCTGCGTTACCCGCTGCACAGCGCCGATCCCGAGGAATGGGCCCTGCCGGACAACGCCAAGATCGGGGTCAAGTTCGCGGTCCTGCTGGTGATACTGGTGCTGGTGCTGGCCAACCGCAAGAAGGACCAGATCTCCAATGCGGTCTGGGGTCTTATCGGGGGCCTGGCCATCCTGAACGTGGCGATCGCCGTTCTCTGGTAAGTCGGCCTCGCTCTAGGGCAATTTCGCGACGGCCACCGCGTTGCGTCCGAGTTCCTTTGCGTCGTAGAGAGCCCTGTCCGCCCGGTTGATCCACCGGTTCAGTCGTCGCTGGACGCCAGCTGTGCCACCCCGATGCTGACGGTGACGCTGCCCTCGTGGCTGAGCCGGTTCCTGCAACGCACCGAGTTCTCGGTCCACATGAGGTGGCCATCGTCGTGGCGCCAGCGGATCTCGAAACGCAGCCTCTGGCCGGGCTCCGAGGCCATCAGGACCGACAGTGTCGGCTTGTCCCGGTCGTCGACAGGGTCCATGACGGTGGCGAACTCCCCCGGCAATCACCGGGGGCTTCCGGAGTCGTCACGGCGGGCCTACTTGTTCACCACTGTCGCCTTGCAGCCCTGCTTCAAGGAGTCCTTGAACGCGCCCTTCAGGAACTTGTCGAGCCGCGAACCCTTGTAGCGGGCTTTGCCGTTGTCGGCTATCTGTCCAATGGTCGATATGTGCGTGGCCGGTGACTTCTTCGTCTCGGCGAACACGTCGAGGTTGACGCTGCTGGTCGAGCACGCCGGGGCCAGCGATTCGTACAACTGGCGGGCCAGGCAGTCCTGTTCTGAGGGCAGTTCCTTGCCGGACTTGATGCACCACACGATGTTGTCGGCCATTCCTTCGGCGATCAGGACGTCAGCATTGGACCCGTCGGCGCGGACCGGGAACTTGTTGAACGGGTTGACCCCGTCGGGGCCGGGCTGGTTGTAGGCCAGCCAGGTGCACCAGGCCTTGGTCGACTCCGGCGCTGCACCTGAGAGGCAGGTCGCGTCCAGTTCCCCGATCCAGTTCCCGTCAGGACCCGGGCCACCCCAGATCGGCTGGACGAAGAACCCGTACTTGTCAGGCTGGTTGTAGATGTTCGTCTGCAGGGCCAGGCTCGCGTTGAGGCATCCGGCGGCGATGCTGGTCGCCACGTCGATGCCGTTGCCGTCGCCCGGGCCGGTCAGGACAGCATCCATCTGCGGGGCGGGCACCGTGGTCGGGTAACCCTGGAACTTGGCGTCTGCCTGGAGAGTCCCGCTGCCGGGGAACTTGTCCCAGGACGTGATCACCAAGGAGAACAGCAGAGCCCCCATGTTGCCCACGGGGTTGCCGTTGACCACCTGGGCGGGTTCATGCATCTCCAGATCCCCGAGGTGGCGACCGATCAACTCCGGTGGGGTTGCGGCAGTGGCTACGAAGGAACTGGCAGGAACGATGGCGGCGGTGCCCACCGGCTTGAAAGCGGGATCAGAGGGCAGTTTGGTGCCGGCGAAGTAGTCCTTGGCCAGTTGGGCCGCCCAGAACGCGGCGTGGCCGCCCTGTGAGATGCCCCAGGTTGCGACCTTCCAGGACTTCGGTTGCTTGCCCTGCTTCAGGCGCTTCTGCAGTTGAGTGCCGATGCGGGCGCTGTCCAGGACGGCTGCCCCCGCGGGCAAGCCCAGGGCGTAGTGCTGTTGTGCTGATGCGGGCTCACCCAGTCCGGAGTAGTAGTCCGTGGCGGTGATCATGCGGCCTTGGTCGATCAGACCCTGCAGGATCCCGTACTTCTGCTTGCCCTTGACGGCGTACTTGCCCTGGCCGTAGGTGATGGCGCCCAGACCCGGGCCGAGGAAGTTGTTGGGGTTGTTCGACGGTTGGCAGGACTGGTGCATCCCGATCGTGCCGTGGGCGTAGGCCACGATCTGGTTGCTGCGGTTCTTGGGCTTCTCGGGAAGCAGAACCAGCCCGCACGAAGCCTGCACGTCCTTCTCATCGACCCCGACGGTGGTGTACAGGACACGGAACATGCGGGCCCCGGTGATCAGCGAGGAGTCGACCTTGAGTTCCTTGTACTTCAGCAGTTGACCGGGTTTCTTGCCCTTGAGATCCGGCAGGTTCTTGCACGGCGCCTTGCCCTGGTTGATGGCCGCTCCCGCCGCCGGTAAGGCTGTGGCGGTCGTGGTGACGGCTGTGAGGCCCAGACCTGCGATCAATCCGGTGCCCGCAATGAGTGCGACGGGCTTGGCGATGCTCATGGCAAGTCACGCTAACCCTGCCCCGGTACTGAGGCGCGCTGGTCGTCAGCGCACGGGTTCGCCGATCCAGGCCTTTGGCGCGCGAGTGCGTCCGATCGCGGCGACAACGACGATGGCGTGCTGGGATTGGGGCAAATCGACCTGCGGTGGCTTGCCGAAGCCGCGCGACCAGGCGGTCACACCGGGTAGTCCCCGGCGGCGGCAAACCTGCGCGACGGACTTCAGAGTGACCGGTTCCAGTACCCGCATGGCCCGGCCCAGCCATGCCGGCGGCACTTGGTCGCAGGTGATGAAGGCCAGATCCGGGTCGAGCAGCCGACCGTCCACAAGGTTTGCGGCGTTGGTGACGAGCCCGGATCGCACGATCGCCGGGTCGGGGTCGATGATGTACGCGCCCACCGGCGCAGTCTCGCTTGCTTCGACCGGGCCCCGTAGCTCGTGCCAAGTGTGGCCGTCGTGGACGCTGGCCGCGCGATCGGTGCTTGCCAGGTCGGCGAACCAGACGGTCGCGTCCACCAGGCGACGATCCATCGACGTGCAATGCCATTCGGTGTTCGGTGGCAGGTCCCTGTGTCCGGGGCGTATGCGCGCCACGACCGGGCGGTGTTGCGCCTGCTCCAGGACCCAGTCCCATGAGGGCCGCCACTGCGACGGGTCGTGGACTCGAAGCGCCTGGCCGGTGGCGTCGCTGTGCTCACGACGGCGTGCGGGGTCGACGAACAGGGTCCCGTCGGGCAGGGCAGCGGTAGTGACGTCACCTTCACGGACGTCCACGTTGAGGCCGGCAAGGTTGGCGCGGGCCACTTGGGCCGTGGCGGGGTCGATCTCGAAGGCGACGACGTTCAGGCCCGCACGGGCGAACGCCCAGGAGTCGACGCCAATCCCGCAGCCCGCATCGACGACCGTTTTGACCCCGCTTGCCGCCAACCGTGCGGCGCGGCGGTGTGCCACGGGGATCGGACTGGCTTGCTGGATTCCGGTCGATGTCACCAAAGGCAGTGGGAAGCCGGCCGGCCTGTGTCTGGCCTGGGTGAGGGCTTCGGTCACTTGTTCGGGGCTCAGGCGTGGCAGGAGTTTGCGTGCGCGAAGGGGGTCCACCCCGATCAGGGTGTCGATCGCGGCCCGGCCCTCGTCGCTGGTCAGCCACTCGACGTTCACCGGGTCAGCGGCCTTCGCGCGTTCATTGTGGGTACGACCCTTCGCCGTTCTGCTGTGATCATCGCTCGGCCCGGACAGGCTCGCAAGGCCGACTTGGCGTCCTGGTTAGAGGTTGTGGTCCTGGTTAGCGAATCCACGCGTTGTTTTGCTAACCGAACCGCACAACCTCTAACGCGGGGCTGGTCAGGGCTGTGCGGGTGCCTGCGGCGGGTTTGAGGTTCGGCCTTGGCGTCCTGGTTAGAGGTTGTGGTCCTGGTTAGCGAATCCACGCGTTGTTTTGCTAACGAACCGGACAACCTCTAACGCGGGGCTGGTCAGGGCTGTGCGGGTGCCTGCGGCGGGTTTGAGGTTCGGCCTTGGCGTCCTGGTTAGAGGTTGTGCTCCTGGTTAGCGAATCCACGCGTTGTTTTGCTAACGAACCGGACAACCTCTAACGCGGGGCTGGTCAGGGCTGTGCGGGTGCCTGCGGCGGGTTTGAGGTTCGGCCTTGGGTCCTGGTTAGAGGTTGTGCTCCTGGTTAGCGAATCCACGCGTTGTTTTGCTAACGAACCGGACAACCTCTAACGCGGGGCTGGTCGGGGGCCGGCCGGCGGTGCACGAGGGCCCAACCAGCCACCCCCCGGGCCAGGAATGCCACCACCGAGCCCGGCGTTGTGATGCAACGTGGCTGATCTCGCAGGACAACTGAGCACGTACCGAAGACTGGGCTTCGATGTGCCCGCCATGCCAGACGGGGCCTTCGGCGAACCGCCCGACGATGCGGTCCTGGTCCTGCCGACACTGCCCTTCCACGAGTTGATCACCCGCCTGCGCCTGCCAGACTCCCTGGCGCCGGGCATCTTCGACCGCAATTTCGAAGACCCTTCCCGCTACCACCCGGCGGACCCCGACGTGCCACGAGACCGCCCGTACCTGATCCACGGGTTCGAACCCGGTGTCGAGTACCTGAACATCGCGCCCCGCGATGCGGTGCCGGCGATCCTGGACCGAGGTCGCTTTCCGATGACAATCGAGGAGGGCCTGGCTGTCTTCGCGCAGATCCCTAGTTCCCTGCAGCCCAACAAGTGCTTCTCGCTGGCTGGCTCGACCCGCGGCGACAAACGGGTGCCGGGGTTGTGGATCAGCGGCCACGCCCCCAAACTCGGGTGGTGCTTCGCCGGCGCCCCTCACACCTGGCTCGGCACTGCGTCCATCGCGGGTCGGCAATTAGCACTCTCTTGACGACAGTGCTAATCGCGATTAGTGTCTGGATTAGCACTCACCCGCTGTGAGTGCTAATCGGTTGGAGCCGTTCCGGGACCGCGACGCTCGGGGTGGCAGAAAACCGGCTGGTACCACTGTCCGTTATTCGATCCCAAATGGGAGGTAGACCGTGTCGGTCGCCATTAAGCCGCTCGAGGACCGCATCCTCGTGCAGCCGCTGGACGCAGAGCAGACCACGGCCTCAGGCCTGGTCATCCCGGACACGGCCAAGGAGAAGCCGCAAGAGGGCAAGGTCCTCGCGGTGGGTCCGGGCCGTTTCGACGAGGACGGCGACAAGCGCATCCCGCTGGACATCAGCGTTGGTGACGTCGTCGTGTACTCCAAGTACGGCGGAACTGAGATCAAGTACGAAGGTGAGGACTACCTGATCCTGTCAGCACGCGACGTGCTGGCAGTGGTCGAGAAGTAGTCCCAAGCGTTCGGCGAAGGCCCCTGGGATCCCCGGTACCCGGGTGGTCCCGGGGGTCTTCGTGCATCCAACTAGCAGAGGAAGAAAATGCCCAAGATTGTGGAATTCGACGTCGAGGCCCGACGCTCGCTCGAGCGCGGCGTCAACACCCTGGCCGACGCCGTCCGGGTGACCCTCGGCCCCAAAGGCCGCAACGTGGTCCTGGACAAGTCGTGGGGTGCTCCGACCATCACCAACGACGGGGTGACGATCGCCCGCGAGATCGAGGTGACCGACCCCTACGAGAATCTCGGGGTGCAACTGGTCAAAGAGGTCGCCACCAAGACCAACGACGTGGCAGGCGACGGCACCACGACAGCCACGGTGCTGGCCCAGGCCATGGTCGCCGAGGGTGTCCGGCTCGTGGTTGCTGGCGCGGCCCCCATGGGAGTCAAGCGCGGCATCGACAAGGCCGTCGCGCAGGTCAGTGAGTACCTGTCCGCTGCATCCCGGCCTGTAGAGGGAACTGCCGAGACTGCTCAGGTCGCGACGATTTCTGCCCAGGACTCCGAGATCGGCGACCTGATCGCCGAGGCGTTCGAGAAGGTCGGCAAGGACGGTGTGATCACTGTGGAGGAGTCGACCACCACCGCGATGGCCCTGGACTTCACCGAGGGCATGCAGTTCGACAAGGGGTACATCTCCCCGTACTTCGTCACCGACACCGAGCGCATGGAAGCGGTCATCGACAACCCGCTGATCCTGCTGGTGCAGGGCAAGGTCGCGGCGCTCAATGAACTCCTGCCCCTCCTGGAGAAGGTGATCCAGGCCGGCAAGCCGCTGGTGATCGTCGCCGAGGACGTGGAAGGTGAAGCGCTCTCCGCGCTGGTCGTGAACAAGATCCGTGGCACGTTCGCGTCCGCTGCGGTCAAGGCCCCGGCCTTCGGCGATCGTCGCAAGGCGATGCTGCAGGACATGGCCGTTCTGACCGGGGCTCAGGTCGTGACCGAGGACCTCGGCATGAAACTGGACCAGGTCGACCTCGACGTGCTGGGAACGGCCCACCGTGTGGTCATCACCAAGGACGACACGACCATCGTGGACGGAAAGGGCGACACCACGCTGATCGAGGGCCGGATCGAGCAGATCAAGGCTGAGATCGAGGCCAGCGACTCCGACTGGGACCGTGACAAGCTCAAGGAGCGTCTCGCCAAGCTCGTCGGGGGGGTGTGTGTCATCGAGGTCGGTGCCCACACCGAGGTGGAGCTCAAGGAGAAGAAGCACCGCGTGGAGGACGCAGTTGCGGCCACCCGCGCCGCCGTGGAAGAGGGCATCGTCGCCGGTGGCGGCTCGGTCCTCGTGCACGCTGCTGCCGAACTCGACGAGTCCAGCGGAGCCGACGCCGATGAGGCCGCAGGCATCCGGATCGTCAAGAAGGCCCTCACGTCCCCTTTGTTCTGGATCGCCCGTAACGCTGGGCAGTCCGGCGATGTGGTCGTCGCCACCGTCGCCGGCATGGAGCTCGGTCAGGGATTCAACGCCGCCACTGACGAGTACGGCGACCTCATCGCGGCCGGTGTCATCGACCCGGTGAAGGTCACTCGTGCCGCCGTTGAGCACGCGGGGTCGATCGCGGCCATGCTGCTGACCACCGAGGCGCTTGTGGTGGAGAAGCCGGAGGAGGAAGAGGGCCACGACCACGACCACGGTCACGGCCACTCCCACCATCACGGTCACATCTGAGTCACCGAAGGGCCCCGGGCGAAAGTCCGGGGCCCTTCGGTGCGTCCGCCCACCCGAAGACAAGAGAAGGCCCCGGACAGATGAGTTGTCCGGGGCCTTCTTGGTGGTCGCCGACCAGGGGAGGGATCTGGTGCGACCGGTTTGGGGTCAGGCGATGTTCAGCTTTCGTCGCTGGTACAGCGAGGCCAATTCGTCCTCGCCGAGCCCGCCCCAGATGCCGTACGGCTCGCGTACTGCAAGTGCGTGTTCCAAGCAGGCCTTCTGCACCGGGCACTCGGCGCAGATCGCCTTGGCCCGGTTCGTGCGGATGACCCGGGCCGCTCCACGTTCGCCTTCGGGGTGAAAGAAGTTGGAGGAGTCCTCGCCGCGGCACGCCCCGTGCATCTGCCAATCCCAGTGATCGGTGTTCGTGCCCGGAAGCCTTGAGAGCTCGGCCATTTTGTGACTCCTTGTCCGTCGTTGGTATGAATCTAAAACCGTTTCAAAAGCGTGTCAAGACCCAGTTCACTCTGAGCGAAAAAGTGCGGACGGCGCGAAACCTGTTCACACTCGTTGAGTGGTGGACGCGATGGTGACGCTTTCGGCTGGTGCCGTAGCCCGGCAATTGGGGATTTCCCCGGCGACTCTGAGGACATGGGCGCACAGGTACGGCCTGGAGCCCTCAGCGCGAAGCGAGGGAGCGCATCGCCGGTACACCCCCGAGGACGTCGATCGGCTCGTGGCGATGCAGAGGCTCATGCGCTCCGGAGTGCCGGTGGCCCAGGCCGCCGCCTCGGTGCGAGAAACGGTGCCAGAGATCCCTGAGGTTGTTACACACAGCGCAGGACACATCGGCGCGGCCGCGGTGCGCGCACTGTGGGAAGCGGCCAATGCGCTGGACGGTCAGCGGTGCGCGCACTTGATCGCGGACGCGGTGCGGTCCAACGGTGTGCTTACCTCGTGGAGTGATCTGATTGTCCCGGTGCTGCACAGGGCGGGGGCTCAATGGGAGGACCGCCAAGCCGGCGTGGACGTGGAGCACGTGTTGTCAGACGCGGTCACTGCGGGACTGTTCCTGGACACCCGGGTCAAGCGCGAGGGTGTGCTCCTGGCTGCCACCGCCACCGAGGACCACGTCCTGCCCCTGTACGCACTACGTGCGGCTCTTGCCGAGGAGGGCATCGGAGCCGAACTGCTCACTGCCAGGACCCCAGCCACCGCTCTGGGCGAGGCGGCAAAACGCCTTCACCCCGCGGTCGTCATCCTCTGGGCGCAGTTGGTGCCCAATGCTGACCCTCAGGGTTTCGCCCATCTTCCAGGCATTCGGCCCAAGCCCGCGATTGCTACGGCCGGGCCAGGATGGTCGCAGGGCTCACCTGCACCGCATCTGGGCGATCTGAAAGAGGCTGTGAACTTCGTTCGCAGCCACGTCTGATTCGACGTAGCGCGATCGTCGGACGTCGTGGTCTCGGACTTACCCTTGATCCATGCCGATGAGTGAGGGTCTTGAACGGGGCGAGTGGAACGTGTTCCACGGTTCAGTTCAGGACGCTCTGCCGTTGTTGCGCGGACTCTCCGGGATCGACCCTGGTCAACGCGCCTTCCACCAGTGGCTGCTCGGGGTGGCGCTGGGTGCATGTGGACGCTACGGGGAGGCGTTCGAGCACGTTGAGGCGATTCCCCAGGGCACCCCGGAGTACTCCATGGCGCGATCGCTGAAGGCGAGCCTGCTGCGCCAGCTCGGTTGTCATCAGCTCGCGGTGGTGGCCGACCGCCAGGCCATGGCGGCGGCGGCAACGCCCGGCTCGGCGATTGAGGCCTTGACAGGGCTGGCCGCCGATTCGGTGGGAATGGAGGATGCGGCCACGGCAGCGAACACACTGGCCCAGGCCCGATCGCTGCTCGAGCGGGTCGGCGGAGATCCCGCGCAGATGCCGATCTGGTGGCGCCACCGTGTGCGTCTCACCTGGGTCGAATGCGAGATCGCCCTGCTCAACTCCGATTACCTTGCGGCAGTGACAAAGGCAAGTGAGGCACTGGAGCACTCGGAGGCTGCCAACGCCCCGCGTCACGTCGCGAAGTCCCTGCTGTTCCTAGCGGTGGCGCAGGTCGAGGCTGGCGAGAAGACAAAAGCGATCGCCAATCTGCAGCGGTCACTGATGCTGAGCACATCGATGGGATTCCTTGCAGTGGCCTGGCCAGCGCACGCAGTACTTGCCGCCCTGCTGGCACCGGAGGACGTCGTCGCTGCCCGCGATCATTTCGTGGCGGCGAGCAGAATCGCCGATGACCTGCGAGCCGGCCTCTCCGGAGAAATCGCGCAACGATGGGACGCCCGCTCAGACATCGCGGCGCTTCATCGCGCGGCCGGTTGACCGGCACTGATTCAAGCAATCCCCGGTACCGGCCGATAGGTGGATCAGAGCCTGCTGAGGAGGTGTCCCGTGACTTCGGTGTTGATCGTTGACGACGCCCCGGCCGTGCGCGACGGTTTGAGGCGTCTGGTGAGCACCCTTCCGGGTGTGGTCACGGTCAGCCTGGCCAGTAGCGGTGACGAGGCTCTTGCACGATGCGCCAGCGAGCGCCCCGACCTGGTCCTGCTCGACGTGCGGATGCCCGGCATGAGCGGGCTGGAGTGCGCCCGGCGACTTCTGCACTCGGACCCCACAGTGCGCATCGTGATGCTCACCGCCGGCGATGATCCGCAGACTGTTGCATCCGCCGTGGCCAACGGCGCGGCCGGCTACATCAACAAGGACGCCACACGACTCGAACTTGGCATGGCGGTCTACCACGTGGGATCGGCCAGCCGGGTGCCCGTGGCAAGTACTCCCGAGTTCCGGCTCTCCGAGCGGGAGACCCAGGTGCTGGACGGTATGTCGCGGGGGATGTCCAATGGAGAGATCGGTCGCGAACTGTACCTGTCCGAGGACACCATCAAGACCCATGCCCGCAGACTCTTCCGGAAACTGCGTGCCGCAGACCGGGCCCAGGCCGTAGCCGTGGGATTGCGCGCGGGACTCATCAACTGAGGCTTGCCCCACCGCGTAACCTTGCTGCATGGAGCACTCCTCGGCCAACGATCCCTTCGCCCCCATCGGCCTGACGTTCGACGACGTCCTGCTGGTGCCTTCCGCCTCCGACGTGGTGCCCTCCGAGGTGGACACCTCCACGGCTCTGACCCGTTCGCTGCGGCTTCGGGTACCTCTGGTGAGTAGCGCGATGGACACGGTCACAGAAGCCCGGATGGCAATCGCGATGGCCCGTATCGGCGGGGTCGGCGTGCTGCACCGCAACATGTCCATCGAGGACCAGGCCCTGCAGGTCGACATGGTCAAGCGGTCCGAGGCCGGCATGGTTTCGAACCCTGTGACTTGCCGCCCGCAGGACACCCTTGCCGAGGTGGATGCGATGTGCCGGCGCTACCGGATCTCGGGGTTGCCAGTTGTCGATGACGAGGGCCGGTTGCTGGGGATCGTGACGAACCGGGACATGCGCTTCGAGGAGGATCTGTCGGTACCTGTCTCGCAGCTGATGACTCCCGCGCCGTTGGTCACCGGGTATCTGGGGATCGACCCGGTCGACGCCCTCGCGCTGTTGCGTCGCCACAAGGTCGAGAAACTGCCCCTCGTCGACGAGCAGAACCGTGTGCGTGGACTGATCACGGTCAAGGACTTCCTGAAGTCCGAGGCGTATCCCGACGCCACGAAGGACAGCGCCGGACGCTTGGTCGTGGGGGCGGCGGTGGGCGTGGGTGAGGACTCGTACAAGAGGGCCATGACGCTCGTCGATGCCGGCGTCGATTTTGTGGTCGTGGACACCGCCCACGGACATAGCAGCGGGGTCCTGGAGATGGTCTCCCGTCTGAAGGCCGAGACCGAGATCGACATCGTGGGAGGCAACATCGCCACCGCGGAGGCCGCCCTTGCTCTTGCGGAGGCTGGCGCGGACGCTGTGAAGGTCGGCGTCGGCCCCGGCTCGATCTGTACCACCAGGGTGGTTGCCGGTGTCGGCGTCCCGCAGGTCACCGCGATTCACGACGTGGCCACGGCACTTCGCCCCAAGGGGCTGCCCGTGATCGCAGACGGTGGTTTGCAGTACAGCGGCGACATCGCCAAGGCCATGGTCGCCGGCGCCGACACCGTGATGCTCGGATCTCTGCTCGCGGGGTGTGAGGAGTCACCCGGTGAGGTGGTCTTCGTCAGTGGCAAGCAGTTCAAGCAGTACCGGGGGATGGGGTCTCTGGCGGCCATGCAATCGCGTGGGGAGGCGAAGTCCTACTCCAAGGACCGCTACTTCCAAGACGATGTCCTCAGCGACGACAAACTCGTCCCCGAAGGCATCGAGGGCCAGGTTCCCTACCGCGGAAAACTCTCCGTGGTGGCCCACCAATTGACCGGTGGACTGCGTGCGGCGATGGGCTACAGCGGCGCTTCGTCCATCCCGGAACTGCACAGTCGCGGGCGATTCGTGCGGATCACAGCCGCAGGGCTCAAGGAAAGTCACCCCCACGACATCCAGATGACCGTCGAGGCGCCGAACTATCACCGTCGTTAGGCGGTCCGCTTCGACGCAGGGCATCGCACCGGCGAGCACGAGGATGCCCCGCTAGGATTGCCTCTCGTGAGCGACATAGTGATCGGTCTTTCCAAGTCGGCGCGGGCGGGGTACTCGTTCGACGATGTGGCAGTCGCGCCCCACCGGCGTACCAGGGATCCGGAGTCGGTGGACTTGGCCTGGCAGATCGACGCATACGGCTTCGAGTTGCCCATCCTCGCTGCTCCGATGGACTCAGTCGTGTCGCCGCAGACGGCGATTGAGATGGGCCAGGCGGGCGGTCTCGCGGTTCTCAACCTCGAGGGCCTGTGGACCCGCTACGAGGACCCCTCGGATGCCTTCGCCCAGATCGCCGCGGTTGACCCGCGTCAAGCTGTTCCGCTCCTGCAGCGCCTGTATGCAGAACCCATCAAGCCGGAATTGATCCTCGCCCGGGTTCGCCAGATGCGCGAGGCCGGAATCACGGTGGCAGGCTCATTGTCACCGCAGAAGACCCATGACTACTTCCGGGACGTCACGTCCGCCGGCGTGGACATCTTCGTCATCCGGGGCACGACCGTCTCGGCCGAGCACGTCTCCGACGGTCGCGAACCGCTTAACCTCAAGCAGTTCATCTACGAACTCGACGTCCCCGTCCTTGTTGGCGGGGTCGCGACCTACCAGTCGGCGCTGCACCTGATGCGAGCCGGAGCGGCGGGGGTCCTCGTGGGTTTCGGTGGCGGGGCCAGCCACACGACTGCGGACGTTCTCGGAGTGCGCGTGCCGATGGCCACAGCGATCGCCGATGTGGCGGCTGCCCGGCGCGACTATCTCGATGAGTCCGGAGGTCGCTACGTACACGTGGTCGCCGACGGTGCGATGGGCCGCAGCGGGGACATCGTCAAGGCGATCGCGTGTGGCGCAGACGCGGCCATGGTCGGCTCGCCGCTTGCGAGGGCCTCGCAGGCTCCGGGCGCAGGTCGCCACTGGGGCATGGAGGCGACACACGCGGAACTGCCGCGCGGCGAAATGGTCGAGTTCGAGACCGTCGGCACCTGGGAGGAGATCCTGTTCGGACCCTCACACGTCAGCGACGGGACGATGAACCTGGTCGGCGCACTGCGCCGTTCGATCGCGTTGTGCGGGTACACGGATCTGAAGAGCTTCCAACGTGTGGAGATGGTCCAGACCCATTGATCACTAGGTGCGGCCGTAACCACCCAGTGATGCCGTGGCCTTGCGCCAGTAGTTGCCGTACACGAAGACCCTGTCGCGGACGCTCAATTGCTTCCACAGCCAGTCCTGATCCTTGGGCCAGGTCCGAACACATCCGTGCGATTGCGGCATGGTCCGAATTGGGCGCCGCACGCCGTGGAACGCGATTCCCCGATCGAAGTAGATGGGACGGTAGAGCCCGGGGCGACCGTCGGGTTCGGGGAAGAGCGTGCTGGCCTGCCACGCGTTGTACTTCCAGTAGACCCGCTTGAAGCCGGTCCGCGTCGCGTGGTAACCGAGGTCCTTGCCGGTGCTCACAGGCAGCACCCGTAGGACCACGCCGTTGTTGTTGGTCACGTACGTCGCCTGACACGTAAGGCTCACCAGCGCCTTCACCCCGAACAGGCGTTTTGGCAGCAGGGGGATCTCCTGGGACTGCGCGATCTGAGACAACAGGGCGGGCCCGGGGAGTTCGCGGGTTGCGCGCAGACCGAACAGATCACGAAATGCGCAGACCGCCCGGCGAGTGCGCGCATCCACCTGTCCATCCACATTGCCCGTCGGCAGGCCGAGAGCCTCGAGTTGGATCTCCATGGCCAGTTCGGGCGTCGTCGTGATCGACGGCGTCGGTGTCGGGGCTGTCGGGCTCGGCTCGACGGGGGGTGGTTCAACCGGGGGCGGCGTTGAGGGATCCGCACTCACCGACGCAGAGGTGGACGGGTCAGCCACCACCGGCGCGCTGCTGAGAGCAGCGATCGCGACAGGGGTCACCAGCGCAGCGGCAGTGAACCAGGTCGCGGCGGGAAGCATTGAGTCAATGTAACGTACAACGGCTCACCGTCCGATTCGGGCGAGGAAGACACCGGTAGTCGGGCAAGGGGGTGGGGCTGAACCATCGCGCGTTCGACTTTCGGCTCGGGGCCCGGCAGCCCCCGGTTAGAGGTTGTGCGGCTCGTTAGAGGTTGTGCTGTTGGTTAGCGAAACAACGTGTGGATTCGCTAACCAACAGCACAACCTCTAACGCGGGCGGCTGGCGGGGGCCTGGGCACGGCTG
Organism: uncultured Actinomycetota bacterium; assembly: GCA_963818505.1. Lineage (GTDB taxonomy): Bacteria > Actinomycetota > Actinomycetes > S36-B12 > UBA10799 > JADKAV01. The sequence goes on along the minus strand of CAWFSJ010000005.1, from coordinate 71,679 downwards.
CATCTTCGGCCACTCTCGGTTTAACCGTTCCAGGTTCGCCAAACACCGGACCGGTTTAGGCTGACGCCATGACCATCGCTGCGGAGAAGACCGCGCCCCAAGTGGCCGGAATCGACGTGAAGAGCCTGATCGCGCAAGTGGTGGCCTCGCCACGGGCGGAGACCCTGCAGTCCATCGCACCGTTCACGCTGGAGCCGTTGGCGCAGATCCCGATCAGCACTGTTGAGGACATCGAACTCGCCTTCGAGACCGCGCGCCGGGCACAGAAGCGCTGGGCCCAGTGGACCCCCAAGGAGCGCGCCAAGGTCATTTTGCGCTTTCACGATGTGATGCTCGAGCACCGCTCGACGACCTTGGACCTCATCCAACTTGAGACGGGCAAGGCGCGCTCTGATGCGTCCGAGGAGTTCCTCGACGTGTTGCTCACATCCCGCCATTACGCACGAGTGGCGCCCAAGAAACTCGCGTCGGTGCGCCACCGCGGAGTGCTGCCGGTGTTGACCTCAGTGAGCGAGATCCGCCACCCCAAGGGTGTGGTCGGGGTGATCGCGCCGTGGAACTACCCGCTGACACTGGCCGTTTCCGACGCCATCCCGGCGCTGTTGGCCGGTAACGCAATCGTGCTCAAGCCGGACTCCCAGACCGCATTGACGGCGCTTTGGGCCGTTCGCCTCATGCGAGAAGCCGGCCTGCCTGAAGGTCTGGTGCAGGTGGTTGTCGGTCCTGGCGCAGTCATCGGCCCGGCGATCGTTGACCACTGCGACTATCTGATGTTCACCGGTTCAACGCCGGTCGGACGGCAGTTGGCGCAGCAGTGCGGGCAGCGGCTGATCAGCTGTTCTATGGAACTGGGCGGTAAGAACGCGATGCTCGTCCTGGCAGACGCGGACATCGAGCGTGCGTCGGAGATCGCGGTGCGCGCGTGCTTCAGCAACTCGGGGCAGTTGTGCATCTCCATGGAACGGATGTACATCAACGAGAAGATCTACGACCAGTTCGTGGCCCGGTTCGTGGAGCGAGTGCGCGGGATGCGCCTGCAAGCCGGAGTCGGCTGGGGTTCGGACATGGGCTCCCTGATCAACGAGAAGCAGCTGAACACCGTGACCGAGCACGTCGAAGACGCTCTTTCCAAGGGTGCGACGGCTCTGGTGGGCGGCAAGCCGCGTCCCGATGTCGGGCCGCTGTTCTTCGAGCCGACAGTGCTCGAGGGGGTCACCCGAGAGATGCGTGCCTGCATCAACGAAACCTTCGGCCCGGTCGTCAGCCTCTACAAGGTGCAGAACGATGAAGAGGCCATCGAACGCGCCAACGACACCGAGTACGGCCTCAACGCGTCCGTACTCACCCGCGACACCACGCACGGGCGCAAGGTGGCCGCCAGGCTCAATGCGGGCACCGTGAACATCAACGAGGGATATGCATCGGCTTGGGGGACGACCTCCGCGCCGATGGGTGGCATGGGGGCATCGGGAATCGGGCGCCGTCACGGCACTGAGGGATTGTTGAAGTACACCGAGTCGCAGACAGTCGCTGTGCAGCGTCTGGTGCGGATCGCCCCACAGTTCGGAATGGATGATGAACAGTGGGCTCATTTCATGGCCGCATCGCTGGCCGCGATGAAGAAGATGGGGATGTCCTGATGGAACAGTTCGACTATGACGTGGCGATCATCGGATCCGGATTCGGCGGGTCCGTGGCGGCGCTGCGGCTGACCGAGAAGGGCTACCGGGTCCTGGTGATCGAGGCGGGTCGCCGCTTCGAGGACGCGGACTTCCCGAAGACCTCGTGGCGCACCAACCGTTTCCTGTGGGCGCCTGCTCTGGGTTGTTACGGCATTCAGCGCATCCATGTGCTGCCTGACGCAGTCATCCTGGCCGGTGCCGGCGTCGGTGGCGGCTCGCTGGTTTACGCGAACACCCTGTACGTCCCGCCGGAGCCCTTCTTCAAGGACAAGCAGTGGGCTCACATCACCGACTGGCAGGCCGAACTGCTGCCGTTCTACGACCAGGCCCAGCGCATGCTGGGTGTTGTTGAGAACCCGACGATGACTCCGGCCGATGTCGAACTCAAGGCCGTCGCTGAGGAGATGGGCGTCGGTGACACGTTCCAAATGACACCGGTCGGGGTGTACTTCGGCGATGGCCCGGGTGTCACCAAGGAGGATCCGTACTTCGGCGGCCGCGGCCCGGAGCGCACCGGCTGCACCGAGTGCGGGGAGTGCATGACCGGCTGTCGCCACAACGCCAAGAACACCCTGGTCAAGAACTACCTGCACCTGGCTGAGAGCGCAGGGGCCGAGATCCAGCCGCTGACGACAGTCACCGGTGTGGAGCAGTTCGGCGAGGGTTATGCGGTCGACGTGAAGCGTACGGACTCGCGCCGCGACACCAGTCGTCGCATCTACGCCAAGCAGGTCATCATGGCCGCCGGTGCCTACAACACCCAGCGGCTGCTGCACAAGATGAAGGACACCGGCAAGCTGCCTAACCTGTCCCCGGCTTTGGGCAAGCTGTCGCGCTCCAACTCCGAGTCGTTGCTGGGCGCGATCACCGACGACCGCAGCCGCGACTACACCCAGGGCGTTGCGATCACGTCGAGCTTCTTCCCGGAGCCGCACACCCACATAGAGCCGTGCCGCTACGGCAAGGGGTCAAATGTCATGGGCGCGCTGGCCACGGTGCTCACCGACGAGATCGAGGGGGAGCCTCGCTGGAAGACCTGGGCGAAGGCACTGGTCGCCCACCGCTCCGAGGCGTTGCGTTTCATCGACCTGCGCGGCTGGTCGGAGCGCAGCATCATCCTGCTGGTGATGCAATCAGTGGACAACTCCTTGACCGTGAGCGGCAAGCGCGGTCGCTTCGGGCGCTGGACGCTCACCTCGAAGCAGGGCGACGGCGAGCCCAACCCCACATGGATCCCGGCGGGCAACGAGGCCGCCCGGCTGCTGAGCAAGCGCATCGACGGTCTGCCCGGCGGCAACCTCGGTGACCTCATCAGCGCCCCGATGACGGCCCACTTCGTGGGTGGCTGTGCCATCAGCGACTCCGCGGACAACGGGGTCATCGACGCCTACCACCGCGTGTACGGATACCCCGGCATGCACATAGTGGATGGTGCCTCTGTCTCGGCGAACCTGGGTGTCAACCCGTCGTTGACCATCACCGCACAGGCCGAACGCGCCATGGCGATGTGGCCCAACAAGGGTGAGACGGATGTGCGGCCAGGCCTGGGTCAGACCTACCAGCGCGTGGCCCCTGTGGCGCCGAAGGAGCCGGTCGTTCCGGAGTCCGCACCTGGCGCCTTGCGGTTGCCGATCGTCGCGGTGAGCTGAGGTCAGCGCCGGTCCCATGCGCCCGGCGCCGCAATCAGGTTTTGAACGTCCGCGGAGAACCGTCCGGCGACCACGTCGGCCACACTCGTGTTCTCCAGAACCTCCCGCATCGCCGCGCGGGTGGCGACCCAGACGGTGCGCAAGTGTTGCGCCGGTCCCGCGTAGGTCGCATCCTCCGGAGCCTCGCTGCGAACCGCGCCCAGCGGTCCGTCGAGCACACGGATCACATCGGCCACGCTGATCTGCTCCGGTGACCGTGCCAGCCGGTAGCCGCCGTCCGCGCCGCGCTGACTGACCACGATGCCGGCGCGGCGCAACTGGCCGAGAATCCCCTCGAGGAACCTCACGGGGATGTTCTGTCGCACAGCCAATTGGTCGCCCTTGAGCATCTGCCGCGGGTCCTGCTCCCAGGCGACGGCCAGCTCGGTGAGGGCACGAAGTGCGTAGTCCACCTTGGCCGAGATCTGCATGCTGGCATTCTCCCGCTTGTGCCGGGGAATGCCAGCATGTGAGCTCACGTGGCCAATCCGCGTCGCTCGCGCAACCTGCGCGCGAAGCTCGAGAACAGCCCATCCACGAGCATTCCGATGATCAGGATGACCAGCATCGTGCCCAGCAGTTGCGGTGCCTTGGCCAACTGTCGCGCGAACTCCAGTTGCGCGCCCAGGGAGGGCCGTTCGGCGATGATGACCAGAAGTTCACCGGCCATCAAGGAGCGCCAGGCGAAGGCCCAGCCTTGCGTCAGACCGCTGACGTACCCGGGCAGAGCGGCCGGAAGGATGATGTTGCGGTACATCGCGACCGGGCCGGCACCTAGGACATGCCCCAGGCGCCAGAAGGCCGGTGGGACCTGGTCGATTCCAGAGATCACGCCGTTGGCGATGCTTGGGGCCGCACCGAGGACCACGACGAACAGGATCGCTTGCTCGTTGATCCCGAAGAGCAGGATCGCCAGCGGGAACCATGAGATCGATGGCATCGTCTGAAGGCCGGTGATCAAAGCCCCGACCGCAAGACGCAGCGGCCGGATGCGGGCTACCAGGATCCCCAGTGTCGTGCCGATCAGCAGCGCGAGTGCGAAGCCGGCCACAGCCCGCGTCAAGGTGGTCGCGATGGCACTCCAGAATCGGTCGGTGCCCATCATTTCCCAGACCGCCTGCAACGTGGTTATGGGACCAGGCAGGACGTATTCGGGTCGCCAGCCGGACCACACCACCAGTTGCCACGCGACCAGCACCAGGCCAACGGCCATCAGCTTTGGCCAACTCCATGCCCAGATTCGCGACAACGTCGAGTCACGTTTGGGTTCGGGTAGAACATCTACCACCGGTGTCAGGACATCAGTTGCCATGTCAGGCCGCCTCGTGGAGTCGTCGGGTGAGGTCACCGGCGCGCTCAGCCACCGCTGCGCTGTCCATGATTCGCGGGTGAGGCAGGTTCACGATCTGCTCGTGCACGATCTTCCCGTACGCCATCAGAATGACCCGGTCGCCCAGACGAACCGCCTCGCGCATGTTGTGCGTGACGAACATGACGGTCAGGTCGCGTTCGCGCACGACACGTTCGATCTCGTCGTGCAGCAGATCGCGTGTCATGGCGTCCAGTGCGCCCAGAGGCTCGTCCATAAGGACCAGATCGGCGTTCTGGGCAAGGCAGCGCGCCAGTGAGACGCGTTGGCGCATGCCTCCGGACAGTTCATGCGGGCGACGGGTGGCGGTACCGGAGAGCCGTACCACCTCGAGCAGTTCGTCGGCCTCCCCCTTGCGCTGCGAACGGGGAACCCCGCGCAGTTTGAGAGCAAGTTCCACATTCTGGCGCGCTGTCAGCCAGGGCAGCAGCGTGGCGTCCTGGAACATCAGCGCGGTGCGACCGCTGACCTCGACATCTCCCGAAGTGGGACTGTCGAGGCCGGCGACGATGTTCAGCAGGGTCGTCTTGCCGCAGCCGCTGTGACCCACGACAGTGACGAACTCCCCCTGCCTGACATCGAGGTCGACCCCGTGCAGAGCAGCCGTGCGGCCCTCGTCGGAATCGAAGACCTTGGTCACAGCGCGCACCTTGAGGGCGGTCTGTTCACGGGTCGCCACGGTGAGTGTCACTGTTGCACCTCATCCAGGCCGGCGTTCGCCAGGGACTTGTTGATGAAGGTGAGGTCGTACAGGGTGCCGGGCAGCCCTCCTGCGGCGTCGATCTCCGCCTGGTCGAGCAGGCCCACGTCCGTTGCGTGCTGGGCAGATCCGACCAGGGTTGCCGGCAGCGGATCAGCAGTGAAGTCGACCTGCTTCCAGGCGCTGTCGAGGATCGCGGGGTCCAACTGGCTTCCTGTCAGGCTCTGAAGCGCGGCGTTGGCGTCGCTCTTGGCCTGCTTCGGGTCGTTGGCGATCACCTCGAGGGCTTGAACGTGGGCATCGAGAACTGCCTGCACAACATCCGGGTGCTCCTGGAGGAACTGGCTTCGCACCAGAAGGTTGGTGGTCACGAACTTGCCGTCCGGCCAGAGATCCTTCTCGTTGACCAGAACCTTTGCGCCCTTGGCCACATACTCCGAGACCCACGGCTCGGGCACCCATGCACCTTGGATCTGGTCGGCGCCGTAGGCAGTGAGGCCGTCGGCGTTGGCCTGTGGCTTGATCGAGACGTCCCCGCCGCCCTCGACAGTGGTGGTCAGACCCTGCTGCTTGAGCCAGTACCGCAGGGCGACGTCCTGGGTGTTACCAAGCTGCGGAGTGGCAAGTGCTTTGCCCTTGAGGTCGGCCGCGCTCTTGATGTCGGGGTTCACGACCAGAGCTGCACCGCCGGAGGCGACACCGGCGATGACCGTCACCGCTTCACCCTTGGACTGGGTGTAGGCGCTGATGGTGGGGTTCGGTCCGATGTAAGCGATGTCCAGGGAGTTGCCGAACAGGGCTGTCACAGCGTCCGGGCCGGCATTGAACGCGGTCGGCGTGACGGTGATGCCGAGCGGTTTGACCGCGTCTTTGAACAAGCCCTCCTGGAGTCCGACCAGGGCGGGGGCATGCGTCAGGTTGGGGAAGAAGCCGAGGCGAACGGTCTTGATCTCGGAGGCCGCGGGTTCGCCGGAAGCCGACGCATTCGAGGAATCCCCGGAGGAGCACGCTGCCATCGAACCCAGCACCACCATGGCTGCTGCCACTGGCAGGAACTTGCGGGGGATCTTCATGTCTGACTCCTAATTAGTTGTTGTCTACTCAGTTACTAGGAAACATAACACAGGTATTCCGACTAACTGACTTGGGTAGGGGTGTAGAACCGCGAAGTTGAAGTGTCTGGACTACCGTTTCGCCTGTGTCCGCCAGCACTTCGTCGACTTCGCAACGCCTTCTCGGCGTACTTGGCTCGCCGGTCGATGGCCACGTGCTCTTGGGCCCCAACTGGTTCGCCTCGGTAATGGGTACGGGCATCGTCGCCGTGGCCGGGGCGACACTGCCGTTCGCCGTGCCGACCGTGATCCCGACGGTGGCGTGGGGCCTGGCCGTGGTGCTGCTGGTGGCGCTGCTGATCTCGATGCCGTTGAACTGGGCCCGGCACCCGCAGAACATACAGGCCATAGCCGACGACGCCATCGCCATCCAGTTCTTCGGAGCTCCCCCCATGGCCTTGATGACCGTGGCGTCGGCCACTCTGCTGGTCGGTCAGCATTACATCGGCGAAAGCGCTGCAGTGGGGATCGCATGGGTGCTTTGGGGGGTGGGGACGGTCCTGGGGTTGATCACGGCTGTCGCCGTGCCGTACCGGTTGTTCACCAGCCTGGATGTCCGCCAGGACGGGGCTTTCGGCGGCTGGCTGATGCCAGTGGTCCCGCCGATGGTCTCCGCTGCAGTCGGCGCACTTCTCGTGCCACACGCGCCCGCCGGGGAATTACGGGAGACATTGTTACTGCTCTGCTACGCGTTCTTCGGGATGAGCCTGGTCACTTCGTTGATCATCATCACGCTGATCTGGAGCAGGTTGGCCCACTTCGGCACCTCGGGGTCGGCGCGGGTTCCCACGCTATGGGTCGTACTCGGCCCGGTAGGGCAGTCGATCACCGCAGCCGGGGCCTTGGGCACCGCCGCCCTCGGTGCCGTGGCGCCTCCTTTGTCCACCGCCTTGGACACCTTCGCTGTGGTCTTCGGTGTCCCCATGTGGGGGTTCATGCTGCTGTGGATGCCCATCGCCGTCGCCCTGACCATCCGCGCCCACAACCGCAGCATGGGATTTGCGCTGACCTGGTGGTCGTTCACCTTCCCCGTCGGAACCTGCGTCACCGGCACGAGCCAACTGGCCAAGCACACCGACCTGGCCCTGTTCGAGTGGTTCGCGGCGTTCTTGTACGCAGTCCTGCTATTGGCGTGGGTCGTGGTCGGAGTGCGTACCCTGCGGCAGTCGTGGAAGGGCGACCTGCTCACCCCGCCGGCGGCCAGCCCGCACGCGATCTCGGTCAAAGGCCCTGCGCCCACGCTTTCCCAGGAGTCGTGACACGGGCGCTTGCCGTAAGTGCCCCGCGGTGCCCTGCCTAGACTTGCCCCATGGCAAATCTGCCCCGTCCCGTGCTGGTTCTCGACTTCGGCGCACAGTACGCGCAACTCATCGCGCGCCGTGTCCGTGAGGCCCACCTTTACTCGGAGGTCGTTCCGCACACCTGGACGGCTGAGCAGATCCTGGCCAAGGAGCCGCTGGCGGTGATCTTGTCCGGCGGCCCGGCCAGCGTGTACGTGCCGGACGCGCCCTCCTTCGACGATTCCCTTCTGGACTCCGATGTGCCGGTGTTCGGCATCTGCTACGGCTTCCAGGTCATGGCCTCGGCCCTTGGCGGCAAAGTCGAGCAGACCGGGTTGCGTGAATACGGCCGCACAGCCGTGACGACCACCGACAGCGTCTTGTTCGCGGGCCAGCCCCGTGAGCAGTCGGTTTGGATGTCCCACGGCGACTCGGTCGTTGCCGCACCGACTGGTTGTGATGTGGTCGCCACCACGGCGGCCACTCCTGTGGCGGGCTTCATCCACCGGGACCGGGCGCTGGCCGGCGTGCAGTTCCACCCCGAGGTGGCGCACACCGACCACGGGCAGGCGATGCTGCAGCGCTTCCTCTACGACATCGCCGGGCTCACCCCGAACTGGTCCACCGAAGGTGTGATTGACGCGCAGTTGTCGGCCATCAGCGACCAGGTGGGCGACGGGCAGGCGATCTGCGGTCTTTCCGGCGGGGTGGATTCGGCCGTGGCCGCGGCGCTGGTCCAGAGAGCGATAGGCGAGCGGCTCACCTGCGTATTCGTCGACCATGGTCTGCTGCGCCAGGGTGAGGTGGAGCAGGTGGAGCGCGACTTCGTCGCGGCGACCGGTGCCCGTCTTGTGGTGGTCGACGCACGCAGGCGCTTCCTGGACGCCTTGGCGGGAATCACGGAGCCCGAGACGAAGCGCAAGATCATCGGACGGGAGTTCATCCGGGTCTTCGAGGCGGCGGCGGCCGACGTGGTGGCCGAGAGCGGCGGCGATGTCCGGTTCCTCGTGCAAGGCACTCTGTACCCCGACGTGGTGGAGTCGGGCGGCGGCACCGGGACGGCGAACATCAAGAGCCACCACAACGTGGGCGGTCTGCCCGAGGACCTCGAATTCACCCTCGTCGAGCCACTGCGGGACCTGTTCAAGGACGAGGTGCGCGCGGTCGGGGCTGCCCTCGGGCTACCGGAGGACCTGGTCTGGCGCCACCCGTTCCCGGGGCCGGGCTTGGCGATTCGCATCGTGGGCGAGGTGACCGAGGAGAATCTCGAGACGCTGCGCCGGGCCGACGCCATCGCCCGTGCAGAACTGACTGCAGCCGGCCTCGACCGGTCAGTCTGGCAGTTCCCGGTGGTCCTGCTGGCTGGAGTGCGCAGCGTGGGTGTCCAGGGTGACGGCCGGACCTACGGCCACCCCGTGGTGCTGCGGCCGGTGAGCAGCGAGGACGCCATGACCGCTGACTGGTCGCGCCTGCCCCACGAGGTCGTGGCGTCGATCTCGACCCGGATCACCAACGAAGTGGCGGCGGTGAACCGGGTGGTCCTGGATGTGACCAGCAAACCGCCGGGAACTATCGAGTGGGAGTGAACCGGACTGGTTCATCAAGCAGGCCGCTCAACCGCTTTTGTACCCCGGTGCGCCGTGACCGTTTCGTTACCGACACTCCCGGACGACATGCCCGACCGGTCCAAATGCGGCTGGCAGGGTGCGACGGGTGTTATTGCGACGCATTCTTCCCCTGCTGAGCGCCCTGCTACTGATCGTGACCCCGCCGGCGCTGGCGGTGAATCCCAAGCCTGCGCCCATGCTCCCGCCCGAAAGGGCTTACCCGGCGGTGCTCGACGCCCCGATCGAGTACGAAGGGATGACCACCTGCGACCCGACACCGCGGCCCGGTGCTCTCATGTTGCGCCAACTGCTGCTCGACACCTACGGCAAGGCGGTGATCGGGATCAGTCGGGCATGTGATCAGGACTCGATCTCAGAGCACAAGGAGGGTCGCGCTGTCGACTGGATGATCGACTGGAAGGACCCGGTGGAGCGAAAGCAGGCGCAGGACTTCGTCGACTGGGTGACAGCCAAAGGGCCCGACGGGACCCCGGCGGCAAACGCGCGCCGCCTCGGGATCATGTATATCGGGTGGGCCGACGAGATGTGGCGCGCCTACGACACCGGTCGCGGATGGACCGAGCTCGAAGGGCTGCTACTCACTACAGTCATCGGGCAACGACACCTTCTGCCATCGTGACCACGTCCACTTCTCCATGACCTGGGACGGCGCCGCCGCGCGGACGTCCTACTGGGACGGGACACCTGTGGTAGACGTCCCGTGCAAGGTGGAACGCGCCAGTGGGTCGGCGCGGGCCCTTCAGGCGTCGGCCGCGTTCGTCCCTGTCAAACCGGTGCGGGTCTTCGACTCCCGCCAGAAGGGCGAGCAGGGCTGCTACCTGCAGCAGCGCCGCTGGTCCGGTGACGACCGCAGTGCATCTGTGCGGGTCGCAGGTCGTAAGGGCATCCCCAAGACCGGGGTGCAGGCAGTGGCAGTCCGGGTGACCGCCTACGCCTCCAACGCCCCGGGCTGGATCAACGCCGCAGGCGCACCGGGAGCGAATGGGCCGAGAGTGGTCTCACTGGGTATGGCCGGTTCCTCAGCGGGCACCGCCATCGTCCCAGTGTCCGACACCGGCCGGATCTGGCTGGCCACCGTCGCCGGGCATGCCCGCGTGGCCGTCGACGTGGTCGGGTACTTCGGCAAGCCGACCACGTCAGCCGCCGTATCCCGAACGGGCACGTGGGAGGCGGCCTCAGCCTTGGCCGCAGAGGTCGAACTACCACCCGGGGCCTCCCAGGACGTGCATCTCGAGGGCGTGCCTCACGAGGGACTCACCGGCGTCTGCCTGACCCTCAATACCAGTGGAACCTCGCCCGGACACATACGCGTGGCTTCCCCGGGGGCGAAGACACGCGCGGACGCGGTGGACGTCGTCAACGGCACCCGCTCGGCGTCGACGTTCGCTGCTAGCGCCGACGGTCAGGTGAGGTTGACCAACACCTCGCAAGCCCCAGCTGCGGTAAAGCTGCTGCTCACTGGCTTGATCACCAAGCCCAGCCCGGACAGCAAGCGGTTGATTCCCGCATCCGCCGACCTGGGCTCAGTGGAGGTCGGCAAACCGCAGACCGTCACCCTCGGCTCCAAGGTCCCGGCCGATGCCAGCGCCGTCGTCCTTGTGGTGACGACCAAGGGAGCCGCGAAGTCTGGCGGGCTCACGGTTTGGGGGGCGGGCGACAGGCCCGGTGTTCGCACTGTGGACGTCCGGTCGAAGCGGGCCAACACCGATCTGGCGATCGTGGCCCTCGACGGCTCTCGGACCCTGCGGTTGGCCGGAGACGTTAAGGGGACGGCAGCGCTTCGGTTGGTGGGGGTCATTCGGTAGTCGTGGCTCCCCGGGGGTCGTTGAGAGCAGTTATCGCCTCAGCGGCCCGATCCCCGCGAGCGTCCTCTCAGAAGGTTGGCGCTGTGTGATCCGCGCATCCTGCCCCCTGGGTGCTTCCGCTGTTGGTGTCTGGCGTGCCTCCGACGTGCGTGTGGGCCGGCATGCTCTGCGCGGGTTTGCACAGGCCCGGTTTCGCGGCCGATCGTTCTTGTCACACCCTGCTGCGACGATGTGGTCAGGTTGCAGATCCGGGTTTGTCGGACCCTGTTGCGACGATGCGGACAACTACAGATCGGGGGTGGTGGGGGTGGGGTTTTTCGAGGTGACCCGGCAGGCGCAGCGCAGGATGGCGATCGCCGCGGACCTGCCCGACGACCACCCCGAAATCCTGGACCAGGTGAACGGCCTGTTGGCGACTCTGCCGGACCCGCAGTTGTTGTGCGCCGAGCAGCGGGCCGGGTCGATGAGCGCGGTGCAGGGTTTACGCAACCGGTTGGACGCCTACCTGACCGAGTTGGCCACGGTCGCCGACGGGTGTGGGGATTCCAGGGTGTTGCACGCCGGCACCACCGGCATGCTGGTCGCGGTGGCCACCGGGGCGAATCCGCAGGCCGGGTCGGCGCTGGCGGCCCGCGGCCGGGCCCTGGCCGATCTGCCCGGGGTGCGCGCGGCGTATGCCGCCGGGCGGATCAGTACCGCGCATGTGGCGGCGATCACCGCCCACGCCGGGCGCATCGACCGGTTCGCCTCGGTGCAGGCCGCGGTGGTCACCGTCGCCGAGGCCACCGAACCGGGGGAGTTGCGCCGGATCCTGCAGGTGCTGGTCGAGCAGTGCCGCCCCGAATCGTTGGACGCCACCCACCAGGACCTGCACGCCAAACGCGGCATCAGCCTCTCGGAGACGGCCAACGGCATGTTCCGCCTGGACGGCTACCTGAACCCGGTCGACGGGGCCCGGCTGCGTGATGCCCTGGCGGTGCTGATGGGCCGCACCGGGGCCGAGGACACCCGCAGCCCCGCCCAGCGCCGCGCCGATGCCTTGGCCGACCTGGTCGCCGCCGCCGCCGCCAACACCGGCCCGGGCGGGGCCTGCGGGCTGTCGGTGCTGATCGATCTGGAAGACCTCACCGACGGCCAGGGCGCGGTCCTGGAGGACGGCTCGGCGTTGGGCACCCGGTTGTACGACCTGCTGACCTGCACCGCGATCATCTCGGTGATCCTCGGCGTGTACCGCGCCGGGGTGTTCGTCCCGCTAGCCCTGGGCCGGGGCAAACGGGTGGCCACCGACGCCCAATGGCGGGCCCTGATCGCCCGCGACCGGGGCTGCATCCGCTGCGGACGGGCCCCCCGCTACTGCCAGGCCCACCACATCCACCACTGGCGCCACGGCGGGCTCACCGACCTCGAAAACCTGGTCCTAATGTGTTCGCGATGCCACCACGACCTGCACTTCGGCACCTACACCATCACCATCACCGACGGCATCCCACACATCACCCCCACCACACGGGCACCACCGGCGGCCGCCTAGGCCGGGCCACCAGCGGGACCATCCGCGGACATGAGTCCGACTGAGAAGAACACCGGAGGTTCAGCCAGGTCACTCGTCGGCTGGGTAGCTAGGTCCTCGTGTCCCTTGGCGATGCGGCCCGGAATTGCCGGTCAACGCCAGCGCTCCTTCACGGTGATCGTGAACCTGGCGGTGAAGTAACCGGCCTTTGTGGCCTTGCCTTGGAGCTTCTTCGGGAGGGGTTTTCCTTTCTTGATCTTCAAGGTTGTCTTTCCGTTGTCGATGGTGGACCAGGCGTCCCCGGCCCTGTGTCGGGACGGTTGCGGCCATCACCGCAGGCCGCCAAGGCAGTTTCTGTGAGTCCCCTTTTCGGGCAATTCGGACCGCTGCCGTGTGTCGTGCGTGTCTGAGTGCTGGGTCAGCACAAGGACGTACACGACCATCCCTAGCCTGGGGCAGCGCCAGTGGGTGAGCCCAACGGCGAGGCGGGCCGCAAGCGGTGGGGGGCATTCGGCGCAAAGAACCCCGGACCTACACTCGGGCGTGGTGGACGACCTTCTTTCAGACCTCAATCCGGCCCAGGCGGCGGCAGTCACACATCGTGGCAGTCCGGTTCTCGTCGTGGCCGGAGCCGGTTCGGGCAAGACCCGGGTGCTGACCCGACGCATCGCATACCTGCTGGCTGAGGGCCAGGCCGTACCTTCGGAGATCCTCGCGATCACGTTCACGAACAAGGCCGCCAACGAGATGAAGGAGCGGGTGACCGCCGCCGTCGGCCCGGTGGGCCAGCGCATGTGGGTGTCCACTTTCCACAGTTCCTGTGTGCGCATCCTCCGTCGCCAAGCCCACCACCTCGGCTTCCCCAGTTCGTTCTCCATCTACGACACAGATGACAGCCGCCGACTGATCACCAACATCGGCAAGGACCTCGACCTGGACCCGCGCAAGTACCGCCCGCGCGGCCTGCAGCACCAGATCTCCGGGCTCAAGAACGAACTCATCGACCACGAATCGTACGTCCCAGAAACCGAGTCGCAGGAGATTCTCGCCGAGGTCTTCCGCCTCTACACCCAACGCCTGCAGCGCGCCGGCGCCATGGATTTCGACGACCTCATCGGCAACACGGTCGCAGTGCTCACGCTGTTCGACGAGGTGGCTGCGTACTACCACCGCCTGTTCGGACACGTCCTCATCGACGAGTACCAGGACACCAACCGGGCGCAATACGAGTTGGTCCGCCGCCTTGTGGGCGACGGGTCGCACGGCTTGGACCCCGCGGAGTTGTGCGTCGTGGGCGACTCCGACCAGTCGATCTATGCGTTCCGCGGTGCTGATGTGCGCAACATCGAGGAGTTCGAGAAGGATTTCCCCGGTGCTCACGTTGTGCTTCTGGAACAGAACTACCGATCGACCCAGACCATTTTGTCGGCGGCCAACGCGCTCATCTCCCACAACACAGGTCGGCGCGACAAGCGGCTCTGGACCGACTCCGGTGATGGCCCCCCGATCATCGGTTATGTGGCCGACGACGACCGTGACGAGGCAGCGTTCGTGGTCAACGAGATCAGGAAACTGACCGCCGACGGCTGGGACGCCGGTGAGATCGCCATCTTCTACCGGACGCACGCGCAATCGCGGCCGCTGGAGGAGGTGCTGCTGCGATCGGGTCTGCGCTACAAGATCGTGGGCAACGTCAGGTTCTACGAGCGCAAGGAAGTGCGTGACGCTCTCGCTTACCTGCGCGTTGTCTCCAATCCTGAGGACGATGTCGCCCTGACCCGCATTCTGAACGTGCCGAAGCGCGGTCTCGGGGACCGCACGGTCGAGCAGATCTCCGAACTCGCCGCACGTGAGCAGATCACCTTCGAAGCGTCGCTGCGGCGTCGAGATGAGGCCGGCATCGGACCGCGGGCCGAAACGAGGATCGGTGGCTTCCTGGCGCTGTTGGACGAACTGCGGATGGTGCTCGAATCCGGGGCCGACCCCGAGGAGATGGTGGAGGCGGTCCTGGACCAGTCGGGGCTGGTGGCCGAGTTGCAGGCCTCCAACGACCCGCAGGACGAGTCCCGCCTGGAGAACCTGGCCGAACTAGCCTCAGTGGCCCGGGAGTTCGTCAACGACAACGCCGACGGGACGCTGGCTGACTTCCTCGAGCGCGTCGCCCTGGTCGCCGAGGCCGACGACGTGCCGGCCCACGAGGGCGGCCTTGTGACGCTGATGACTCTTCACACGGCCAAGGGCCTGGAGTTCGACGCGGTGTTCCTCACGGGCCTCGAGGAGTCGGTGTTCCCGCACGCCAGGTCACTGGACGATCCGGTCGAACTGCAGGAGGAGCGCCGACTTGCCTACGTCGGGGTGACCCGAGCGCGCAAACAACTGCACGTCAGCCGGGCGTCGATGCGCATGCAGTTCGGAACCCCTCAGAGCAACCCCCCGAGCCGGTTCCTCGACGAGTTGCCGGACTCGCTGATCGACTGGCGGCGCACGGGCCGTGACCTGTCGCGCCGCCCCAGCGCCGGTGGCCGAGGCGCGGCTCCAGCGTTGGCGCAGGCCGCTGGGTCGGCGCGTCGGACATCTGGGCCGATCATCTCTTTGGCCGTCGGAGACAACGTCCTGCACCCCAAGTTCGGCCTGGGCACAGTCGTTTCCACGGCAGGCGAGAGCGACAAGGCCGAGGCGCACATCGACTTCGGCAGCGAAGGCGTCAAGCGCCTCCTCCTTCGCTATGCCCCGGTGGAGAAGGTCTAGCCGCGGGGGCTCAGCCGCCCTTCGGCCCTCGGATCTGGCCCTCAGCCGCCCCTCGGATGCTGCGAAGTCACCCGGACACGCCAGCGTGTTTGCGTAACTTCGGGACAACCGGTGACGGGGTGGCCGTGGCCCGGACCACATGGGGGTGACGGACCTCACGGGTGATTTGGCCGTAATGCCCGAATATTGAGGGTTAGTTGAACCCGCAATCGAGCATCACAGCGGCATGAAGACAACCGCCACCCTCATCGGCACAGGCCTCGCAGTCGCCCTCATGGTCCCCGCAACAGCGCCGGCCATGGCTGCGGAGAAGGACCGTCGCTCCACCGCCTCGGCCGTGTTCACCGAGTTGCCCACCACCAACTACCGCCTGTCCGCCAAGTTCGGCCAGCGCGGTTCGCGTTGGTCCTCAGGCCATCACACCGGCCTGGACTTCGCCGCGCCCAAGGGGACTCGCATCGACGCGGTCGCCGACGGCAAGGTCGTCTACGCAGGTTGGGCCGGGGCTTACGGCAAGGCCGTGATCATCAAGCACAAGGACGGTAAGCGAAGCCTTTACGCCCACATGACGAAGATCAAGACCAAGAAGGGCAAGAAGGTCACTGCCGGTAAGAAGATCGGCACAGTCGGTAGCACCGGCAACTCCACCGGTCCCCACCTTCACTTCGAGGTCCGTGGCAAGAACGGGAAGAAGCTCAACCCTCGCGACTACCTGCGCGGTGCGTGAGGTCTCGGCCAATCGCCCGAGCACGCAGAGACGAAAGGACAGTGAACATGATCACCCGGGATCGCATTGAGGACGTCATCCTGGCCGGTGGCGCCGCCGTTGTCGCTGGTGCACTGGTCGTCGGCGCTGCCTCGGTCGGCAACGCCTCGACTGCGGTCTTCGACGATCCGCTGCCCGAACCGGCGGTGGTCACCGAGGAGCCTGTGATCACGCACCTTGACCCCAAGATGATGAGCCAGGCCGCCAACAAGGCCAAGCAGATCGAGATCGCGGCTGAGAAGCGGGCCAGACAGCGAGCTCAGCGCTCGAGCGGGCCCATGTTCACGCCGACCACCAACTACAACTACTCCGCCCGCTTCGGACAGGCCGGCTCAAGTTGGTCATCGGGGCATCACACAGGCCTGGACTTCGCCGCGCCCACCGGGACCCCCGTATTCAGCGCGTTGGCAGGAAAGGTCGTTGAGGCTGGCTGGGGTGGCGCCTACGGAAATCACGTGATCGTGCGTCACGACAACGCAGTCGAGACCCTTTATGCCCACCTCAACAGCAGTGGCGTCAACGTCGGCGACAAGGTGCTGCGCGGCCAGAAGATCGGGACCGTTGGCAGCACCGGGAACTCCAGTGGCCCGCACCTGCACTTCGAGGTGCTCAAGAACAAGACCCAGCGCGACCCGATGGCCTACCTCTGAGCAGGGGTGCGGGTTGAACCGGTCCGGCCTGGGGTAGCGGTTGCCGGTCTCCAGTTCTGTCTGTCGGTAGCCGCGTCGTCGGCTGGTGCAGGTTGAAGACCTACTCGGCCAGACCGGTGCGGGCTTGTCGGCGTGGTCGCACGGTCGCTTCCGGCTCGCTGATCCGCCCAGTGCTGCTCCCGATCGAGGTCGTGCCCCGGACCAGCGTCGAACCGTCCGGGTCCAACTGTGCCAATGTCGTGCAGATCTCGTGCACCACCCTGCCGTCGACGGGGAAAGACATGTGCCCAACCCCGCGGACGAACACGTTGCGCGCATTGAGGTCAGGATGAACGATCCGGGCGTTGCGCTTGGGAATGATCATCTGATCGAGGTCGGACCAGATCGCCACCATGCGCGTTCGGCATCCGGGCGCGGGAGCGTCGAGTTCCTGCACGATGGGGCTGCCGGGGCGCATCTGCTTGACCACCGAATGCGGAACCAGGTAGGCGGGCATCGTCCCGGCGTGCGGGGAGCCCAGAGTCACCACTGTGTGAACGCGCGAATCCCCGCCCAGGCATTGCACGTAGTAGCGGGCCACGACCCCACCCATCGAGTGACCGATCACATGCACCCGCTCGTAACCGGTTTCCCGCCGCACCTTCTCCACGAGGGATTTCAGGCGGCGTGCCACGCGTGGGATGTCGTCGGAAAGTGGCGAATAGTTCAACGTGATCACGCGGCCGAATCCACGCCGGTTGAGTGCTCGGCGCAGGTAGGCGAAGACCGTGTGGTTATCGATGATTCCGTGGATGAGGATGATCGGGGTGCCGGCAGCTTCCACGTCGCCGATGATCAAGCCGCGCTGCACCGGGGGCAGACCGTCGAGGTTGTGGCGCTCCTCGGCGTGACGGTACTTGTCCTCCACGAGCCCGAAGGGGTACATCGCGACATGTGTGGCCAGCCACGCCGCCTCTTTGGCCACGCCGCGCATCCCCTTGGGGTTCAGCAGTGACTTCTTGGCCGATGCGGTGGTGTCGCGGGCCCTGTCCAGGCGTCCACGCAACCCAGAGTCCTCGCTATCCGGGGGACGTTCGGGCATAAGGGGAAACTAGCCGATGCCGGGCCTCTGCACGTCGAAGACACCGGAAAGCAGCCAAAATTGGCCCCCGCGGGGTGAATCCCCGCACTTGATTCGGCTCCACCGCCCGCCTGTCGCCCTCGTAGACTGACGCTGTGACCCAGCCGATTCGCGTGCTCATAGCCAAAGCCGGTCTCGACGGACATGACCGTGGAGCCAAGATCATCGCTCGTGCCTTGCGCGACGGGGGCGTCGAGGTCATCTACACGGGCTTGCACCAGACACCTCAGATGATCGTCGAGGCGGCAATCCAGGAGGATGTCGCAGCGGTCGGCATGTCCATCCTGTCGGGTGCGCACATGACTCTGTTCCGGGCCGTGATCGATCTGCTCGCCCAACGCAACGCATCGGACATCGTGGTGTTCGGCGGCGGGATCATCCCCGAGGAGGACCGCGACGCGTTGACCCAAATGGGCGTGGCGCAGGTCTTCACCCCGGGTACATCCACCGAGGAGGTCGTCTCGTGGGTCAAGGACAATCTCGGCACGACCCCCGTGGTCTGAGCGGGTCGCGCCACACAGTAGCGTCACAACTACGGTTCGAGCGATGAGGTGGTGCAGTGGATCTTTACGAGTACCAGGCCAAGGAGCTGTTCGCCAAGCACGGCGTACCCACCCAGTCCGGTGAGGTCGTGACCGATGCCCAGGCGGCCGGTCAGGCAGCAGACCGCATCGGCGGTCCAGTCGTGGTCAAGGCGCAGGTCAAGACCGGCGGGCGCGGCAAGGCCGGCGGAGTGAAGCTGGCCCAGAACCCGACTGAGGCCGAAGAGAAGGCCGCAGGCATCCTCGGCCTGGACATCAAGGGCCACATCGTCGACAAGGTCCTGATCACCGGCGCCGCTGACATCGCCGAGGAGTACTACGTCTCCTACCTGCTCGACCGCGCGAACCGCACCTTCCTGGCCATGGCCAGCGTCGAGGGCGGCATGGACATCGAAGAGGTTGCAGCCACCAAGCCCGAGGCCCTGGCCAAGGTGTTGATCGACCCCATCGACGGGGTCGACGCGGCGAAGGCGGCCGAGATCGTGGCCGAGGCGAAGTTCCCCGCGGACGTGGCCGATCAGGTCGCGAACGTGCTGGTGACTCTGTGGGATGTCTTCGTGAACGAGGACGCCACCCTGGTCGAGGTGAATCCTCTGGTCAAGACGCCCGAGGGCCACGTCCTCGCGCTGGACGGCAAAGTGACCCTTGACGACAACGCCGACTTCCGCCACCCGGAGCATGAGGCCCTCGTCGACAACGCCGCGACCGACCCCTTGGAGGTCAAGGCGAAGGAGAAGGGCCTGAACTACGTCAAACTCTCCGGCGAGGTCGGCATCATCGGCAACGGCGCAGGTCTGGTCATGAGCACGCTGGACGTGGTGGCCTACGCGGGTGAGCAGTTCGGCGGCGTCAAGCCGGCCAACTTCCTCGACATCGGCGGCGGCGCGTCGGCGCAGGTGATGGCCGACGGCCTCGAGATCATCCTCGGCGACCCCGAGGTGAAGAGCGTGTTCGTCAACGTCTTCGGCGGGATCACGTCCTGCGACGCGGTGGCCAACGGGATCGTGCAGGCGATGGAGATGCTGGCTGAGCGCGGCGACGCGGTGGACAAGCCCATCGTGTGCCGCTTGGACGGCAACAACGCCGCTGAGGGTCGACGCATCCTCGATGATGCGGAGCACGATGTGATTGATCTTGTGGACACGATGGACGAAGCCGCGGCCCGCGTGGCCGAGTTGGCATCGCGCTGAGGGAGGACGAACAGACATGGCGATTTTCCTTGACGAGAACTCCCGAATCTTGGTGCAGGGCATCACAGGTTCCGAGGGTGGCAAGCACACCCGCCGAATGGTGGCCGGCGGCTCCAACATTGTGGCTGGTGTGACGCCGGGCAAGGGTGGGCAGACAGTCGATGCCGATGGCACGACGATCCCCGTCTTCAACTCGGTGTCAGAAGCCGTTGAGGCCACCGGGGCCAACGTGTCAGTGGTCTTCGTGCCGCCGAAGTTCACCAAGGGTGCGGTCCAAGAGGTCGTGGATGCACAGGTGCCGCTCGCGGTGGTCATCACCGAGGGCGTACCCGTGCATGACACGGCCAACTTCTTCACCTACGCCGAGAACGCCGGCACCACCCGCATCATCGGGCCCAACTGCCCGGGTCTCATCAGCCCAGGCAAGTCCAACGCGGGCATCATCCCAGCGGACATCACCAAGCCCGGACGCATCGGCCTGGTCTCGAAGTCCGGGACGTTGACCTACCAGATGATGTTCGAGTGCCGGGACATCGGTTTCACCTCGTGCGTCGGCATCGGTGGTGACCCCGTCATCGGAACGACTCACATCGACTGCCTCGCGGCGTTCGAGGAGGACCCGGACACCGAGGTCATCATCATGATCGGTGAGATCGGCGGCGACGCCGAAGAGCGCGCTGCCGCTTTCATCAAGGAGAACGTGACCAAGCCGGTCGTGGGCTACGTTGCTGGGTTCACGGCGCCGGAGGGCAAGACCATGGGCCACGCGGGTGCGATCGTGTCGGGCTCCTCCGGGACTGCCGCGGCCAAGGCCGAGGCACTGGAAGCCGCGGGCGTGCGTGTCGGCAAGACCCCGGCACAGGCCGCGAAACTTGTCCACGAGATCGTTGCTGGGCTGTAGGCGACGCCCTTACTGCCAACCCCGGCGCAGAGCCCGATCGGCTGCCTGCACACCCAGATCGATCTGCCTGGCGAAGTACTCGTCGTCGAAGAACATGTAGCTGAGTAGTTCCTGCTGCCCGGGTCCAGCACCCGCACCCCGCAGCAGCCGGCCCAGCACGATGCTGTCGCTCTCGCGCCACCACGCCCTTGATTTCGCGCTCAGCACCTCGGAGGCGAGGCTGGCCAACGAGCCGGGGTCGGGAGAAACCTCCATCAGTTCTACCTGGTGATAGGCCCGGCCCGTGTCGGACGTTGGCGTGCACCCCTGACCCAACCAGCGGTTGCGGGTGCGTATGTCGTGCAGGTCCTCGATGACCCTGTCCGCGAGGATCGAATGCAAGGTCATGGCGGCGGAATCGGCCAGATCCGGTCTGTCGCCTGGTTGGTCCGGGATCGCGGTCGGGTAGCGCGTGGCGTGCGCAGCGATCACCACGAGGTGATCGGCGCCCAGAGCGACGGCCGGGCGCAGCGGGGCGTTGAGCCGGACTCCTCCATCGACGTACCACCCGGCGAACCGTTCGGGCTCGTGCACTTCGATGGCGGGGAAGGCGACGGGAATGGCTGCTGAGGCCAGGACGTGTTCGGCGTCAACCGGACCACGCGCCAATCGAAGCGCCCGGTCGGGATCTGCGACGTGGGACGTGTCCAGGGTCGTGTCGAGGAACAGAACGCTGTGTGCGTGGGTGATATGCCACTGCTCGGAACTGTCACGACGGGTCGGGGTCTTCGCCAGATCCGGGGGTATCCGGGTAGCGGCCACGCCGACCGCATCAACGTGGCCAGATGCCACGTTGGCCGTCAACTGGGCTGGATCGAGGACCTCATCGGCGGTCTTGCGCAGGGGACCGGTATCCAGGATGGCGGGCAGGCCGTCCCCTCGGTCGAGAACAGCACCGGGCAGCAGTCCCAGACCGTCGCGCAGCAACGACCAGGCCGGGTGGGCGTACACGTCGGGTCTGTCCATGCTGCGCCAGATCCCAAGTAGCTCTTCGGCGGCCTGTTCGGGCGGTAGATGGGCCATGCTGGCCCACAAGGCAGCATTGATCGCCCCGGCCGATGTGCCCAGGAACACCGTCGGGCGCATTCCCCGCTGCTGCAGCGCGGGCACGATGCGCGATAGCGCGCCGGCTTGAAAGGCCCCCCGCGCTGCCGCACCTGTCAGAACCACAGCCACCGTCGGTTCGCTCATGCGACGACGCTACTGTGGCCGGCCTCCTCTCTCGACCCGGTTGGTTAGAGGTTGTGCTGTTGGTTAGCGAATCCACGCGTTGGAACGCTAACCAACAGCACAACCTCTAACCAGCGGCCGATTTGCGCCCAGCGGCCGGTCAATCGGCGTGTATGTCCCACGGCTTCGCGGATCGGATGCGACCCTAGACCAGTGAGTCGTGCCTCGTCCCCTGGCCCGCGCAGCCGTACCACCAGACCGGTCAACCGCGGAGCATCCAGCCGTGAGGCAGACCGCATCAAGTCCACCCGGGCAGGCTGGGCTGCGCCGGCTGAGGCTGTGGGGACGTTTTGGCGTTCAGGTCCTCTGCCACTGCCCGTAGCGGGTGTGGCGGCTGGCCTGTGGGCCTCCCTCACGGGTCTGGCCCTCACAATTGTGAGCACGCTGATCGTCTGGATATTCGCGGCGGGCGAGTCCGCCTCGGACACGGCCATGCGGGTGGGTGCGGACATCTGGCTGGTCGCTCACGGAACGCCTTTCACCGCCGGCGACGGGATGTGGACCCTGTTGCCATGGGCGTGGATCGTCTTCCCTGCGGCCATCCTGTGGGCTGCTGGGCGCTGGGTCGCACACAGGGCTGCGGTGGCCCATCCGAAGTCTGTGGCAGTGGCCGCATTGAGCTTGGCTGGCGGTTACGCAGCGGTCGCCTTGCTGGCTGCGTTGTTCGGCACCTTGTCCGGGGTCTGGGCGCTGCCTGCTAGGGCTGCGCTGCATGCTGGTGTGCTGGCTTTTGTGGTCTCATCGGCGGCCATGGTCATGCGGGCCCGGTTGGGCACTGAGGTGTTGCGGCGAGCATGGCGATTGGCCCGACCTGCGGTAGGTGCGCTCGCGGCGTTGACCGTCGGCGCGTGCATTGTCCTCGCGGTGGCAATTGTGCTGGGCCATGGTGAGGTCTCGCTTTCGTTGGCACAGATCCAGCCCGGGATCGTCGGTGCGATCGCACTGCTGATCGGCTGGCTCGGCTATGTACCGGCCACTCTGATGTGGGGCCTGTCGTACGCGGTGGGAACCGGGATCGACGTGGCCGGCACGACCGTCACCCCCACTGCCGGGTTGCCCCAATCGATAGACATGCTCGGGCTGCAGTTGCTGCCGACCACGAGTCAGCCGTGGTGGCTGGTTGGTCTGCTCATTCCGGTCGCAGCCGGAATCGTCCTCTCACGCCTTGCTGGGGATGCCAACACTTGGCGGGCGATGGTGCTGGGACGCGCCGCCGCCGTAGGGCTGTTCGTCATAGCCATAGACCTTTGGTGGGCGATCAGCGTCGGGACATTGGGCGTCGGACGGCTGGGTTCAATGGGCCCCTCACCGCTGGTGATCGCGGTCCTCACATTGGGCCTGATCATGGGAATCCTGATCGAGCGCCTGGCGATGTGGGCCTGGCACCGCAGGCATCCCGTCGAGGTCATCGACTTGACCGACGAGCCCGAGGATGTGCCCGCCTGAACCCCAAGGCCGGGTCCCGACCTAGGATCGCAGATGTGCCCGCCCGCGTCGCCGTGATGATCTCCGGTACGGGAACCCTGCTGCAATCATTGATCGACGATCCCAAGCGCGCCTACGACATCGTGCTGGTGGCCGCAGACCGTCAGGCACAGGGCCTGGACAGAGCCGTTGCTGCCGGGATCCCGACGAAGTTGGTGGCGCCCGCGGAATACCCGGACCGTGCCAGTTGGAGCCGGGCACTTGCTGAGGCCGTAGCGGTCCACACGCCGGACTGGATCGTGTCAGCCGGATTCATGCGCATCCTGGACCCGGCATTCCTGGATCGCTTCCCGCAGAGGGTGATCAACAGCCACCCCGCGTTGCTTCCTGCCTTCCCCGGGGCACACGCTGTCGCTGACGCTCTGGCCTACGGCGTGACGGTCACCGGTTGCACGGTCCACTTGGTGGATGCCGGCGTCGACACCGGTCCGATCATCGCTCAGCGCGCAGTTGTGGTCGAACCCGACGATGACCAGGAGAGCCTGCACGATCGGATCAAAGCCGCAGAGTGGGAATTGCTGCCACAGGTCATCAACGCGCTTGTGGTCCACGGGTGCACGGTCGAAGGACGGAAGGTACGGATATGAAACTGCGTCGAGCCCTCATCTCGGTCTACGACAAGACCGGTGTGGAGGAACTGGCCACAGCTCTGCACGATGCTGGTGTCCAGATCGTCTCCACAGGTTCCACGGCAGCCACGATCGCCGCCGCTGGTGTGCCGGTGACACAGGTCGCCGAGGTGACCGGATTCCCCGAGATCCTCGACGGGAGGGTCAAAACGCTGCACCCCGCGATCCACGGCGGGATCCTCGCGGATCGTCGCCGGCCCGAACACGTTCAGACACTTGAGGAGCACGAGATCGTCGGCGTCGACCTCGTCGTGGCCAACCTCTACCCCTTCACCGCGACCGTCAGCAGCGGGGCCGGGGTTGAGGACTGCATCGAGCAGATCGACATCGGCGGACCGGCCATGGTCCGGGCGGCCGCGAAGAACCACGCCAACACCGCGGTGGTCGTCAGCCCTCATGACTATCCGCAGGTCGTCGCAGTAGTGCAGGCCGGTGAGGGTTTCACCGACGATCAACGGCGCGAACTGGCGGTCAAGGCGTTCCGCCATACCGCGGACTACGACGTGGCGGTGGCGTCGTGGTTGGGTTCCCTGCAGAGCACGGACAGCTTCCCCGGTTGGGTGGCCGCGACTTGGCAACGCGCCGAGGTCCTGCGTTACGGCGAGAACCCTCACCAGAAGGCGGCGTTGTACATCAACGAACACGCAGGCGGATTCGCCCATGCCGAGCAGCTGCACGGTAAAGCGATGTCGTACAACAACTACGTCGATGGGGACGCGGCACACCGCACTGCGTGGGACTTCGAACGCCCGGCCGCGGCAATCATCAAGCACGCGAACCCGTGCGGTATCGCTGTGTCCGAAGATCTGCTCTCGGCCTACAGGGCCGCGTTCGACACCGACCCTGTTTCCGCCTTCGGCGGCGTGGTCGCGGTCAACCGCACGGTCACCCGCGAGGTCGCGTTGGCGATGGCTGAGATCTTCCTGGAGGTCGTGATCGCCCCAGGGTTCGAGGACGACGCACTCGAGGTGCTGCAGTCGAAGAAGAACATCAGGTTGCTTGTCGCGCCCGCCCGCTCGGCCGGTCCTGAGGCGCGCTTCATCTCCGGTGGCATGCTCATGCAGGCCGCAGACAGGATCGACGCGGAGGGCGACGACCCCGCGAACTGGCAGTTGGCCGCAGGTGAACCCGCGGACGAGGCGACTTTGCGCGACCTAACGTTCGCTTGGAGGGCCTGCCGGGCAGTGAAGAGCAACGCGATTCTGCTCGCGCGTGACGAGGCCGCAATCGGTATCGGGATGGGGCAGGTGAACCGGGTCGACTCGGCTCGCCTCGCAGTGCGCAGAGCCGGTCAGGAGCGTGCCATGGGTGCAGTCGGCGCCTCGGACGCGTTCTTCCCCTTCCCCGACGGTCTTGAAGTCCTGCTCGAAGCCGGAGTCAAGGCCGTCGTGCAACCGGGCGGTTCGGTGCGCGACGAGGAGGTCGTAGCGGCCGCTCGTGCCGCCGGCGTGACGATGTACTTCACGGGGGTCCGGCACTTCTTCCACTGACAGCGCCGGTGCACATCGCGTCCCGGCTGCAATGGGAGAATCGGGCCCATGACAGCGGTGATCCTCGACGGCAAGCAGACAGCGGCGGACATTCGGGGGGAGTTGGCGGCTCGGGTCGAGGCACTCAAGCTGGCCGGAGTCACCCCCGGACTGGCGACGGTGCTTGTGGGCGACGACCCCGGCAGCCAGGCATACGTAGCTGGCAAACATCGCGACTGCGCTGAGATCGGCATCAATTCGATACGAGTGGATCTACCTGCCACTGCCACGCAGCAGGATGTGCAGGCGGCTCTGGGCAACCTCAACGCCGACCCGGCGTGCACCGGGTACATCGTGCAATTGCCGCTTCCGGCCGGGCTCGATCAAGGCGCGGCGCTTGCGGGGATCGACCCGGCCAAGGACGCTGATGGCCTGCATCCGATGAGCCTGGGTCGTTTGGTTCTCAACGAACCCGCTGCGCTTCCCTGCACTCCCAGGGGCATCGTCGAGTTGTTGCGCCGGTATGAGGTGCCGATCGCGCGCCAACATGTCGTAGTCATCGGCCGAGGCGTCACTGTGGGCCGTCCACTCGGGCTGCTGCTCACCCGCAAGTCGGAGAACGCGACGGTCACCCTGTGTCACACCGGAACCCCGGACTTCGGCTTCTTCACCCGTCAGGCCGACATCGTGGTTGTGGCAGCGGGCGTGCCGGGCCTTCTCACAGCAGAGATGGTCAAGCCCGGCGCCGCAGTCCTGGATGTGGGCATCACCCGGACCGCGGCCGGTCTGGTCGGAGACGTTGCCCCAGAAGTCAGCGAGGTGGCTGGTTTTGTGGCGCCGATGCCTGGCGGAGTTGGACCGATGACCCGGGCGATGCTACTGGTCAACGTTGTCGAAATGGCAGAATCCGCCGCGCGTTAACCGCCCGGTAGCACGCGGTTAGGACCGTGTAGGGATACGGTTACCCCTATGAGCACGGCCGGTGAGGAGTACGCGATCGCGGATGCCTCACTTCGGCCAGTGGCAGCCGCGCCGGTCAGGGTAGCCAAAGCCCCCCCGGGCCAGTGGCCGTTCATGTTGGTCGCCGGGTTCACTGTGATGGGCTTGGCTCTGTTCACACTCGGAGCCACCCGGCCCGGGCTTCTTGGTCTGGCTGTCGCCATGGGCCTTGCCGGCCTGCTGCGACTGGTTCTGCCCACCGCGACGGCAGGCTGGCTGACCTCCCGATCCCGCCTGTGGGACGCTGCGGCATTCGGCATCCTTGGTGCGGCCATGGCCGCCGTCGCCCTGCTTCTTCTGAACTAGTGCGGTGACGGTCTTGTCCGTCCCCTTCGGTAGGCTTGACTGCGGGCCAAAACATCATTCGAAAGGTGTGTCATGGGCGGAAAAGTCACGGTTGTCGGAGCAGGTTTCTATGGGTCGACAACGGCCATGCGATTGGCCGAGTACAACGTCTTCGACGAAGTTGTCCTGACCGACATCGTGGAGGGCAAGGCCGAAGGTCTGGCCCTGGACATGAACCAGTCCCGGCCGGTGGAGGGCTTCGAGACCAAGGTTGTCGGGCAGACGACCGGACTCGACGGCTCCGGTTACGAGGCCATCGCAGGCTCGGACATCGTGGTCGTCACCGCGGGTCTTCCCCGCAAGCCCGGCATGAGCCGCATGGACCTCATCGAGACCAACGCGAAGATCGTTCGTCAGGTCGCTGAGAACGTCGCTCGGCACGCCCCCGAGGCAGTCGTGATCGTGGTGTCCAACCCCCTGGACGAGATGACCGCGCTCACCCAACTGGCCACCGGCTTCCCACACAAGCGTGTGATGGGTCAGGCAGGGATGCTCGACACAGCGCGATTCTCACACTTCGTCGCTGAGCGTCTCGGCAAGCCGATCGCCAGCGTGAAGACCCTGACCCTCGGCAGCCACGGCGACACCATGGTGCCGGTACCGTCGCGCTGCACGGTCGACGGCCAGCCACTCGCCGATGTCATGCCTGAAGCGGAGATCGAAGAACTGGTCGTGCGCACCCGCCAGGGAGGCGCTGAGGTCGTGGCATTGCTGAAGACCGGTTCGGCGTACTACGCCCCGTCTGCGGCAGCCGCCCGAATGGCCAAGGCAGTGATCGAGGACAGCGGCGACGTGATGCCCGTGTGTGCATGGGTGGACGGCGAGTACGGCATCGAGGGTGTGTACCTCGGAGTGGAGGCCGAGATCGGCCGCGAGGGTGTGCGTCGCGTGGTTGAGACCGACCTCACCGAGACCGAACTCAGCGACCTGAATGCGGCAGCCGAGGCGGTTCGGGCCAAGCAGGCCGACGTTCAGGACCTGTGACATGACCAAGATCAAGGTAGTCAACCCGGTCGTCGAACTCGACGGCGATGAGATGACCCGGATCATCTGGGACTTCATCAAACAGCAGTTGATCCTTCCGTACCTCGATGTGGACCTGAAGTACTACGACCTCGGTATCGAGAGCCGGGATGCCACTGACGACCAGATCACGATCGACTCAGCAGAGGCGATCAAGAAGTACGGCGTGGGCGTCAAGTGCGCCACAATCACCCCGGACGAGGCGCGGGTCGAAGAGTTCGGGCTGAAGAAGATGTGGCGCTCGCCCAATGGCACCATCCGCAACATCCTGGGCGGGGTCATCTTCCGCGAGCCGATCATCATCAGCAACATCCCGCGCCTGGTCCCCGGTTGGACCAAGCCGATCGTCGTCGGCCGTCATGCCTTCGGTGACCAGTACCGTGCCACGGACTTCAAGGTCCCCGGTCCGGGAACCCTGACCATGACCTACACCCCGGCCGACGGCTCGGAGCCGATGGAGTTCGACGTGTACGACTTCCCGGGCGGCGGTGTGGCCATGGGGATGTACAACCTCGACGACTCCATCCGGGATTTCGCGAGGGCTTCCATGCGGTACGGCCTGACGCGCGGCTACCCCGTCTACCTGTCGACGAAGAACACCATCCTGAAGGCCTACGACGGCCAGTTCAAGGACATCTTCGCCGAGGTGTTCGAGGCCGAGTTCAAGGATGAGTTCGCAGCTGCGGGCATCACCTACGAACACCGCTTGATCGACGACATGGTCGCAGCTGCCATGAAGTGGGAGGGCGGCTACGTCTGGGCGTGCAAGAACTACGACGGAGACGTTCAGTCCGACACCGTCGCCCAGGGCTTCGGTTCACTCGGGCTGATGACCTCTGTGCTTATGACCCCGGACGGCAAGACGGTTGAGGCCGAGGCCGCCCACGGAACCGTCACCAGGCATTACCGCCAGCACCAGCAGGGCAACCCGACTTCGACCAACCCGATCGCGAGCATCTTCGCGTGGACCCAGGGGTTGGCCCACCGCGGCAAGCTCGACGGCACGCCCGAGGTGACGGACTTCGCGCTGACCCTCGAACGCGTCTGCATCGAGACGGTCGAGAGCGGCAAGATGACCAAGGACCTCGCGCTGCTCATCGGCCCGGATCAGCCCTTCCAGACCACGCAGGAGTTCTTGGCCTCCATCGACGAGAACCTCCAGGCAAGAATGGCGTGAGGCTGGTCAGCGCCAACGTCAACGGCATCCGCGCTGCTGCCCGTCGTGGTGGGCTCGCTTGGCTGCGTGCTCAAGGCGCGGACATCCTCTGCCTTCAGGAGGTCCGCGCGACCGATGACCAACTGGCCACCGCGTTGGGCGACACCTTCGACGGCTGGCACGTGCTGCATCGTCCGTCGGGTGTGCGCGCCGGACATGCCGGGGTGGCGGTGTTGAGCCGCTGGCCCTTGACCGTTGCCGAGGATCTCGGTGAAGCCGACGAGCAAGGGCGTTGGCTCGCGGTGCAGGTGGCGACACCGAACCGCCAGCTGGAGGTCGCATCGGTGTATGTGCACACCGGCGAGGCGGATACCCCTGCCCAGGATGACAAGCACCGCTTCTTGGCGGCTATGGGCAAGTGGATGGAGCAACGAAGTTCCGCGCTGGTTTGCGGCGACTTGAACGTCGCTCACCGGCAGGCCGACATCAAGAACTGGAAGGGCAACGTCGGCAAGGCGGGGTTCCTGGAGTCTGAGCGTGCTTACCTGGACCACTGGTACGACCAGTTGGGCTGGGTGGATCTTGGCCGCGATGCTGGCTACACATGGTGGTCCTGGCGCGGTAAGGCTTTCGACAACGACGCCGGCTGGCGCATTGACAATGTGCTGGCGTCCCCGGACCTCGCCGCGTCGTGCCGGTCGTTCACCGTGGGTCGGGCGGATAGTTACGCCCAGCGCTGGAGCGACCACGCGGCAGTCGTGGCGGAGTTCACCGGCTGAGGTGCCTTTAGCGGGCTGACGGCCGGCGGTGTTGGAAACGGGCAACTGGGTGGTCGGTTTCCAGCTTTGCTTGGGCGCAGCCGGCACCACCCACTACCTGGTCACAACCACGCCCTCGGTGACACCTAGCACCCCACCTCTACCCTTGAGCGTGTGAGTGAATTGCTGACCAACATCGGGGTCGTGCTGCTGTTCACCCTGATCGGCAGCTTCTTCGTCGCCGCCGAAACGGCCCTGATCAGCCTGCGCGAGTCCCAGGTCCAGCACTTGGCCGGGACCGAGGGTTCGCGCGGTCGCCGCCTTAGGAGCCTGGTGAGTGAACCGAACCGGTTCCTCGCCGCGGTGCAGGTCGGAGTCACGCTGGCCGGTTTCCTGTCCGCGGGATTCGGTGCGTCCCGGATCGCGCCGCAGGTCACACCGTGGTTGGAAAGCCTTGGCCTGCCTACATCATTGGCGTCCTCTCTTGCCTTCGTCGCAGTGACAGTCGTGATCGCCTACTTGTCGTTGGTCTTCGGTGAACTGGTGCCCAAACGCCTGGCCCTGCAGCGCGCGGAGGCCGTCTCGCTGGCGGTGGCTGGTCCGGTCGACGGAATCGCCAAGTTCTTCCGACCATTCATTTGGCTGCTGTCCGTTTCCACCGACGCCGTGGTCAGACTGCTCGGTGGGGACCCGGACGCGGCGAAGGAGGGCATCTCGGGGGAGGAGTTGCGGGGCCTAGTTGCGGCTCAGGATTCCCTCAGTACCGAGGAGCGCGACCTGATCGACGAAGTCATCACCTCCGGCGGCAGGGAACTTGCCGAGGTCATGGTGCCGAGGACTGAGGTGGAGTTCCTGGACGCGGCTCTGCCCGTGACCAAGGCCGTCGGGAAGATCCGGGAGATGCCGCACTCGCGTTACCCCGTCGTGGATGGGTCGGCTGATGACGTGGTCGGGTTCGTGCATGTGCGCGACCTGCTCGACCCCGACATGGCCAAGCGCTCGCTGCGCATCGAGCGGCTGGTGCGGCCGGTGCAGCGCTTCCCCGACAGCAAGGCGATCCTGGCGGCGATGCAGGAGATGCGCGACAGAGGTAGTCACATGGCGATCGTGGTCGACGAGTACGGCGGCACGGCGGGAATCGTGACGCTGGAGGACTTGGTCGAGGAGTTGGTCGGCGACATCCGCGACGAGTTCGACTCCCGACAGACACCCACCTACCGGCCCGGCGGTGAGATCGAGGTGGACGGTCTGCTCAGCCTTGACGATCTGCAGGATGAGGTCGGGCTGGAACTGCCGGACGGGCCCTATGAGACCGTGGCCGGTTTCATGGTGGCCCAACTGGGACGACTTCCCGCGAGGGGTGATCGTGTCGATCTTGCCGGAAGTAGTCTCACGGTCGTGGAGATGGACCACCGGCGAATCGCTCGGGTGCAGATCGTAACGGGTCCGGGCGAGCCTCAAGCCGAGGACTGAGACCAGTCGCAGAAAGTGCGTAGCGCCTCTTCCAATGGTGCCCGTGCCAGCACGCCGGACTCCGATACCGGAAGTGCCAGCCAATGTGTCGCCCCTGCAGCAAAGGTGAACTCGACGGCCTTGTTGTGAGCTGTGTCCTGTCCCACAGGTGCGGCGGCGATCTCACGCCACACAGAGTCGATGTGTTTCAGAGCCGCGCAGGGATCCATGATCCGGAACGCCCCGACGCTGTTCCACGCGCCCTCGGCCCCGATCTCCGCGAACTGAAAGCCCGTCTCAAGGATGATCCCCATACCGGCCATTGATCGGAAGAAGTCCTGACCGCTGCCGGCCGACGCCAAGGCGTCGGTGAACGCCACAACAAAGCCCGCAACGTCAGGACCATGCTTGCGCACGCCGAAGAACGCCTGGCCGAAGAACGCCTCACATGCCACCTCTTCGGGCGATCCGAACCGTTCGAGGACCTCCGCCTCCGACGGCATCTGCCCGGGCTGGAAGACCACAGCCCGCTCCCAGTGGCCGCCTGTGGCCACCTTGCACAACGTGGGCGCCGTGGCGAAGGCGGAGTCATTGATCACGAGTAGGCATGGTAGCTCAGCTGTGCATCAACCCTCCCGGAACCTCGACGCGGGTAAACCGCCACAATGGGCCCATGTCCCACCCGCGCATCCTGTCCGGCATCCAGCCGACGAGTGAGAGTTTCCACATCGGCAACTACTTCGGGGCGCTGCAGCACTGGGTGGCGCTGCAGGACGAGAATGATGCCTTCTACTGTGTGGTCGATCTGCATGCCATCACAGTTCCCGTTGACCCGGAACTGCAGGCGCAACGCACACGCGTATCGTTCGCGCAGTTGCTGGCCGCCGGCATCGACCCGGCGCGATCGACGCTGTTCGTGCAGAGCGACGTGCCTGCCCACAGTCAGCTGGGCTGGGTCATGATGTGCCTCACCGGATTCGGGGAGGCTTCCCGGATGACCCAGTTCAAGGACAAGACCGCGAAGGAGGGGTCTGGCAGCGCGTCCGTGGGCCTTTTCACCTATCCCTGCTTGCAGGCCGCCGACATCCTGCTCTACCAGGCGCAAGCCGTTCCCGTCGGCGAGGACCAGCGCCAACACCTCGAACTCACTCGAGACCTGGCCGAGCGCTTCAACTCCCGTTATGGACAGACCTTCGTGGTGCCCGAACCGTACATCGTCAAGGACACGGCCAAGATTCTCGACCTGCAGGAGCCCACCGCGAAGATGAGCAAGTCGGTGCCGGGCGGCTGCGTGTTCATGCTCGACTCACCGAAGCAGATCTCCAAGAAGATCAAGTCGGCGGTGACGGACTCGCAGACCCAGGTGCGCTACGACCCAGTGAACAAACCGGGGGTGTCCAACCTCATCAGCATCCTGGCCGCCGCTACCGGCCGCAGCGCACAAGAGGTGGAGGCGGAGTACAGCGGCGGGATGTACGGGCCTTTGAAGGTGGCGGCGGCCGAGGCGGTCGTTGCCGTGGCAGAGCCCTTCGCAAATCGGACACGGGAGTTGCTTGAGGATCCTGCGGAACTGGACAGGCTCATGGACGTCGGGGGACAGCGCGCACGAGAGGCCGCCCAACCCACGATGGATGCGGTGTACTCGGCGATGGGGCTGCAGGCAGGACGAGGGTGAAGCGCACCATCGGGGTCGCGATCGCAATCCCGAGACCGTTCGCCGACGAACTTGAAGGGTGGCGCGATCGGTTCGGTGATCCTGCCGCGCACTTGATCCAGGCCCACGTGACACTGCTGCCACCGACCCAGGTCAAGGATCTTTCGGCTGTCGAGTCACATTTGCAGGGCGTAGCCAGCCGGCATGAGGCGTTCCCTGTCGTACTGAAGGGGACAGGGACCTTCCGCCCGATGTCGCCGGTCGTCTATGTTCGGGTGGCGACTGGAGATCAACCGATCGTCACCCTGGAAGCCGATGTGCGTTCGGGACCGCTGGCACGAAACATTCGATTCCCGTACCACCCGCACGTCACCGTGGCTCATGATTTGCCAGAGGCCGTTCTCAGCGTGGCCCAGCAGACTCTGTCCGACTACGAAGCGGCCTTCACTGCCGACGCGATCACCCTGTACGAGATGGGGTCCGCTGGGGTGTGGGGTCCGCTTCGCGACTTTGAATTGAGCGCTGGCGCATAACTTCCTCGTAGCGAGCCCGGCGTCGGTTGCGCCGACGGACCGCCCGGATCCTCAGCAAGACGACCGCGATGCCCAAGAACAACGCGATCCAGAGCAACGCCTTGAGCAGCCCGACGAACAGGGTCGCGAAGAACCCTCGAGCCGCCGGTTCCTGGGTCGCGACCGTGGGGGCCGGCGCGAACGGCGGGGCCTGGAGACCGGAAAGGGCGACAATGCCACCGGTGCCAGTGGCTGTCAGCACAGTCGGCTCGGTCGTGATGGCCGAAACGGACGTACCCGCGGCGACCGGCAATGGCGCGATGTTCGTTTCGGGGGAGAACTGGACCGCCTGGGTCGTAACGGCCTGCGCGGTCTGCACGACGGATTCGACGCCGGTCATGGTCTGCTCGTCCAAAGGCATCGGGGCGAGGTCGGCGCCGTCGCTGTTCGCCGGCTCTGCGACGATCTCACCCGCGTCCTGTGGTTCGGGCAACTGTCCGACCGCAGACAGATCATCGGCGTTGGCGAACGCCCAATCCAGGACCTGTCGCGCAGTCTGGGTCGTGCCGCCCCCGATGCCGAGCAGTGCGACGACCAACGTTCGGCCGTTCTGTTCGGCCGACGCCACGTAGGTTCGGCCTGCCTGGCTGGTGAAGCCGCTCTTGGCTCCCTTGAAGCCGGGGTAGTTGGTGTTGAGCAGGGTGTCGTGGTTGAAGATCGTGAAGGTGGTTGCTGCTTGCTTCGGATCCTTGGGCAGTTGCGCTGGGAACTCAGCCTCGCGTGCGGTGAGGATCTCCTGCAGGCGAGGGTCTTGGATCGCAATCCGGTAGATCTGTGCGAGGTCGGCCGCGGTGGTCACCTGACCGGGCCGGTCCAGCCCATTTGGAGACAGTGCCTTCGTGGAGTTCGCTCCTACTCGCGCCGCCTCCGCGTTCATCGCGTCGAGGGTGCGCTGGTAGCCGTATGCGTCGGCCAGCGCTATTGCGGCATCGTTCCCGCTGCGCATCAACATCCCGTGGAACAACTGCGAGACGGTGTACTTCTGCCCGGCGAGCACACCGACATGCATGCCCTCGGTCAGGGTCTCGCGCGCCTCTGCCACGTAGGTGCTGTCCATCTGAAGACGCGGAAGCAGAGTGAGGGCTGTCAGGGTCTTCAAGGTCGAGGCCATCGGGCGCGCAACCGTGTAGTCCTGGCCGGCGAGGATGTCCCCTGACTGAGCGTCAGCGACGATCCAAGCCTTCGTGGCGAAGTTGGGGATCTCGACACCGGCTGCCGCGGTGGGGGTCGGACTCGCAGACGGTTCGACGGCCTCCTCGGCCCAAGCCGGAGCGGCGACGAGCATTGAGATGACTGCTGCTGAGGCGATGATCGTGGTACGCATTAACAATCAGATTAAGTGCCGGATTCGGGGGATTCGGGCTGCGCCACGCTGGGGATCGTGACGGGTTGCAGATCCACTGCGCAACGTCGCCCGACGGGAATAGGGTGGGCACAGGAGAGGCGGTGTGAGTGATGAATAGGGACGACCTCGGCACACTGATCGTGAGCAGTGGGCAAGACATTGAAGCCATGGCATGGGAGCCGATCCCGGGCCTTTCCGGTGTCTATCAGAAGTTGCTTTGGCAGTCCGGTGACGTGACGCTCGGGCTCATGCACGTGGACGAGGGAAAGCAGAACCCCGAACACGTGCATCACGCCGCACATCACCACATCCTGATCCTCGATGGTGAGTGCACGATGGTCGGCAAGCGCCTCGGCCAGGGGTCTTACATCTACATCCCCCCGACCGTGCCCCACGCAGTCACCGATGTCGGCCCAGGTGGCTGCACGTTCTTCTACACCTACCGCCCACTGGAGAAACCCGCCCCCGACTCACCGCTGCACCCGGAACACGGCGGGGTGGTTTAAGGCCGGGCGTTCGGCGGCGGCCCGCCCCGGTCCTGGTTAGAGGTTGTGCGGTTGGTTAGCGAAACAACGCGTGGATTCGCTAACGAGGACCACAACCTCTAACGCGGGCGGTCTTGGGACCACGTACCTCGGCGGGCGTCAGTCCCGCCGGAACATCAAAGCCCGCTTGACTTCCTGGATCGCCTTGGTGACCTCGATGCCGCGGGGGCAGGCGTCGGTGCAGTTGAAGGTGGTGCGGCAGCGCCACACACCCTCTTGTGAGTTCAGGATGT
The DNA here is from genome assembly GCA_963818505.1 of uncultured Actinomycetota bacterium. Lineage (GTDB taxonomy): Bacteria > Actinomycetota > Actinomycetes > S36-B12 > UBA10799 > JADKAV01. The sequence continues at coordinate 36,054 of CAWFSJ010000005.1, read as the reverse complement.
CCAGGCGCAGGTCGGTGCCCTGGTCGCGTGAGTCGAAGATGAACCGGTGTGCGCCCACGATCGCCTGTGGGCCGAAGTACTGGCCGTCGCTCCAGAAGACCGGGCAGGAGGTTGTGCAGCAGGCACACAGGATGCACTTGGTCGTGTCGTCGAAGATGGCGCGGTCCTCGGCGGACTGCAGGCGCTCCCGCACGGGTTCGTGGCCCTCGGAGATCAGGAACGGCATCACGTCGCGGTAGGCCTGGAAGAACGGCTCCATATCGACCACGAGGTCCTTCTCAAGGGGCAGACCCTTGATCGCCTCGATGATCACCGGCTTCTTGATGTTCAAGTCCTTGATAAGGGTCTTGCACGCCAACCGGTTGCGGCCGTTGATCCGGATCGCGTCCGAGCCGCAGATCCCGTGTGCGCACGAGCGCCGGAACGTCAACGTGCCGTCGATCTCGTCCTTGATCCGCTGCAGCACGGTCAGCACACGGTCGGTGGGCAACGCCTGCACCGAGTACTCCTCGTAATGCGGTTCCTCGTCGGTCTCCGGGATGAACCGGGCGATCTTGAACGTGACGTCGAGGCGTTTGATCTGCTCAGGAACGGTGGTGGTCATCAGTACTTGCGCTCCATCGGTTGGTACCGGGTGACGATGACGGGTTTGTAATCGAGCCGGACGCTGGGTTCGCCGTCCTCGCCGACGTGGCGGTACGCCATGGTGTGGCGCATGAAGTTCACATCGTCACGGGCTTGGTAGTCCTCGCGGGCATGACCGCCGCGTGACTCTTTGCGCTCGATCGCACCCACCACGAGCACCTCGGCCAGGTCGAGCAGGAAGCCCAACTCGATCGCCTCAAGCAACTCGGTGTTGTAGCGCTGCCCCTTGTCGTGAATGGCGACGTTGCGGTAGCGGCGCTGCAACTCCTGGACGTCGGACAGGGCCTGCTTGAGGGTGGTCTCCGTGCGGTAGACCTGGGCGTTCATGTCCATGGTCTCCTGCATGGCCTTGCGGATCTCGCCGACCCGCTCGCCACCGGTCGCGTCGCGAAGTCCCTCAACCATCTCTGCGACGAAGGCCGCCGGGGTCTCGGGCAGGTCCGGCAGTTCGGCGGTGAGGGCGTACTCGGCCGCGGCGATCCCTGCCCGGCGGCCGAAGACGTTGATGTCCAACAGCGAGTTGGTGCCCAAACGGTTGGCCCCGTGCACACTCACACACGCGCATTCGCCAGCTGCGTACAGACCAGGCACCACGGTGTCGTTGTCGCGAAGGACCTCGGTCTCGATGTTCGTCGGGATGCCACCCATTGCGTAGTGGGCCGTCGGGAACACCGGCACCAACTCGGTGATCGGGTCAACGCCGAGGTAGGTCCGCGCGAACTCGGTGATGTCCGGCAGCTTCGACTCGATCTGCTCGGCGGGCAGGTGGGTGAGGTCCAGGTACACGTAGTCGGCGTCGGGGCCCGCGCCGCGACCTTCACGCACTTCCTGCACCATCGCGCGGGCGACCATGTCGCGTGGCGCGAGGTCCTTGATCGTGGGGGCGTAGCGCTCCATGAAACGCTCGCCGTCCTTGTTGCGCAGGATGCCACCCTCGCCGCGGGCGCCCTCGGTGAGCAGCACGCCGAGGCCGGCCAAACCGGTCGGGTGGAACTGGTAGAACTCCATGTCCTCAAGAGGCAGGCCCTTGCGCCAGACGATGCCGATGCCGTCGCCGGTCAGGGTGTGGGCGTTGGAGGTGGTCTTGTAGACCTTGCCGAAACCGCCGGTGGCGAACACCACCGACTTGGCGCGGAACACATGCAGTTGTCCCGTGGCCAGTTCCAGCGCGACGACCCCGGCGGTGCGCTGGCCGTCCTCGGACATCACCAGGTCCAGGACGTAGTACTCGTTGTAGAACTCGACGCCCTGCTTGATGCAGTTCTGGTAAAGCGTCTGCAGGATCATGTGCCCCGTGCGGTCCGCGGCATAACAAGCCCGACGAACGGCCGCCTCACCGTGGTTGCGGGTGTGCCCACCGAAGCGACGCTGGTCGATGCGGCCTTCGGGCGTGCGGTTGAACGGCAGCCCCATCTTCTCGAGGTCGATGACCGCGTCGATCGCCTCTTTGCACATGATCTCGGCTGCGTCCTGGTCGACGAGGTAGTCGCCACCCTTGATCGTGTCGAAGGTGTGCCACTCCCAGTTGTCCTCTTCCACGTTGGCCAACGCCGCGCACATGCCGCCCTGGGCGGCACCGGTGTGGGAACGCGTGGGGTACAGCTTGGTGAGAACGGCGGTACGGGCCCGGGTGCCGGACTCGAGAGCGGCACGCATCCCGGCGCCACCTGCGCCGACGATGACGACGTCGTACTGATGGGTTTGCATCATCTACCTCAACTGATCGCGGGGTCGAAGGTGAAGATCACCAGAGTGCCGAGGGCGATGGTGAACACCGTGGCGGTGAGCAGTGCTGCCTTGAGCCAGAACCGTGTCTGGTCGCGCTCGGAGTAGTCGTTGATGATCGTGCGTAGTCCGTTGGCGCCGTGGATCATGGCCAGCCACAGTTGCAGCAGGTCCCAGATCTGCCAGAACGGGCTGCTCCACCGTCCGGCCACAAAGGCGAAGTTGATGCGCTGGACCCCGCCGTCGAGGATGTTCATGATCAGCAGGTGACCCAGTACGAGGAAGACCAGCACGATGCCGGACACGCGCATGAAGATCCAGGACCACATCTCGTAGTTCGTGCGCCCACCACTGCGGGCCGACTTGGGCAGGTTGAGGGCCGGCGCGCTCATGACGTGCTCCCGAACAACGACTCGATGGTGTGGATGAGCATGAAGTAGGTGCCGGGGACCATGAGCACCAGCCAGATGGCCATGATCGTCCAGGTCATCTGCCGCTGCAGGCGCGGACCCTTCGACCAGAAGTCCACCAGAATGATGCGGATGCCGTTGAGTGCGTGGAACAGGACCGCACCGACAAGCCCGACCTCCATGAGGTTGACAAGCGGTGTCTTGTAGGTCGCGATCACTTCGTCGTAGGCGGCAGGTGAAACCCGGACGAGAGCCGTGTCCAGGACATGGACCAGCAGGAAGAAGAAGACGGCCACACCGGTGATGCGGTGGGCGACCCAGGTCCACATCCCCGCATGACCTCGGTAGAGCGTGCCGACTGAAGCGCTAGGCACAGATACCTCCTCGGGCGGTGGTTACTTCGCCATGCTAGTGGGCGCTCGCGTTACCGGTCTTCCCACCATCCCCTTAGGTGACGAATGTCCGATTACCCGTGGGACCCTGTCGCTCGAAGCCCCCCGAGACCGGGCTTTCGGCCTCCCATCGCCGACCCCCCCGCCTGCGCAAGATCCGGCATGTCACGAGACAGAGCATGTAAGGCGCGCGTAAGGTCTTCTACGAGTCAACGTCTGGGAGGAAATATGAGGAAGTTCAGTCTGGTCGCCATAGGTGCGGCCGCAGCTCTGACATTGGGAGCCTGCGGCAGTGCCCCGTCCGATTCGGGCAGCAGTGCGTCGCCCGCAGCTTCGGGCAGTAGCGACTTCTTGGCCTGCATGGTCTCCGATGCCGGCGGTATCGATGACCGCTCCTTCAACGCATCGGCCTACAAGGGTGTGCAGGATGCCGTTGCGGAGTTCGGCGTCCAGGAGAAGTTCCTGGAATCCAAGAGCCAGACCGATTACGCGCCCAACATCAATGCCCTGGTCAACGACGACTGCGGCATCATCATCACCGTCGGGTTCCTGATGGAGGACGCCACCAAGGAAGGCGCGACCCAGAACCCGGACGAGAAGTTCGCCATCGTCGACGCAGCCAGCGACCCTGAGATCGACAACATGAAGGGCCTGGTGTTCAACACCGCCCAGTCGTCCTTCCTGGCCGGCTACCTGGCCGCTGGCATGAGCCAGACGGGCAAGGTCGCCACATTCGGTGGTCTGGCCATTCCGTCGGTGACCGCGTTCATGGACGGCTACTGGGAGGGCGTGCAGTACTACAACGAGCAGAACGGCACCAACGTCGAGGTCCTCGGTTGGGACCAGAACAAGCCCGACGCCGGCTCCATGGCCGGTGGCTTCGAGGACCAGGCCAAGGGTCAGCAGCTGGCGAAGAACTTCATCCAGCAGGGTGCAGACATCATCTTCCCGGTTGCCGGACCGGTTGGTCTCGGTGCCGCCAAGGAAGCCCAGACGACCGGCAAGGCCGACATCATCTGGGTGGACAGCGACGGCTACGAGTCCGCGCCGCAGTACAAGGACGTCTTCCTGACATCGGTGCTCAAGAAGATCGACATCGCGGTGACCGACACCATCGGCCAAGCGGTCAACGGTGAGTTCACCAATGAGGAGTACGTCGGAACCCTGGAGAACGACGGAACCGGGCTCGCCCCGTTCCACGACTTCGAGGACCAGGTCCCGGCCGAGTTGAAGACCCAGCTGGACGAGATCAAGCAGGGCATCATCGACGGCACCATCGAGGTGACTTCGCCCAACCAGCCGAAGCCCGCGGCAAGCTGAGAAACCCAAACGGCATGAGGGGTCCAGGCGCATGCTTGGGCCCCTCATTGCCATGTAGGAGGATCGCGTGAAACTCGAGTTGCGCAACATCACCAAGAAGTTCGGCGACTTCGCGGCCAACGAGGACATCTCCTTGGTGGTCAACCCGGGTGAGATCGTCGCCCTGCTCGGGGAGAACGGGGCCGGCAAGAGCACGCTGATGAACGTCGTCTACGGCCTGCTGGAACCGACCAGCGGTGAGATTCTCGTCAACGACGTCGTGGAGGACTTCGAAGGTCCTGGCGATGCCATGAACGCGGGGATAGGCATGGTCCATCAGCACTTCATGCTGATCCCGCCCTTCACCGTGGCGGAGAACGTGATGCTCGGCCACGAGCACACCAAAGGCGCGTTCCTCGACATCGAAGCGGCGCGCGAGGAGGTCCGGCGGGTGTCGCAGGCCTATCGCCTGGACGTCGACCCCGACGCGCTGGTCGAGGACCTCCCTGTGGGCGTTCAGCAGCGTGTCGAGATCATCAAAGCCCTCGTGCGCGATGCCGGGGTGCTGATCCTGGATGAGCCGACGGCGGTCCTGACGCCGCAGGAGACCGACGAGCTACTCGGGATCATGAAAGACCTGAAGTCCAAGGGCACGAGCATCGTGTTCATCTCCCACAAGCTGCGCGAGGTGCGCGCCGCCGCCGACCGGATCGTGGTGATCCGTCGCGGTCGGGTGGTGGGCGAGGCCACGCCGGAGGCGACCCAGGCCGAACTGGCAGGGATGATGGTGGGTCGCGAGGTCAGCCTCACGGTGGAAAAGCCGCCGGCAGACCCAGGCCAGCCCGTCCTCGAGGTCAAGGACCTCTCAGCGGCGGACCTGGAGGGTCGGCCCATGCTGCGCGACCTCAATTTCGAGGTGCGTGCCGGGGAGATCCTCGGCGTCGCCGGTGTTCAAGGCAACGGGCAGACCGAACTGGCCCAGGTCCTCACAGGGCTGTTCGAGGGTGAAGTCACTGGGACTCTGTCGCTGGAGGGCAAGGATCTGCTGGGGCGCACGCCTCGGGCCATCCTCGATTCGGGTCTGGGCTACGTGCCCGAGGACCGTGAGCACGATGGTCTGATCAGTTCCTTCACGGTGACGGAGAACCTGGTCCTCGACCAGATCAAGAACGCGCCCTATTCGTCCAACGGCGTCATGAAGTCCGCGGTGATCGACTCGCGGGCGGTGGAGCTGATCGACGAGTTCGACGTGCGAACCCAAGGTGCGCAGGCGCCGGTGTCGTCGCTTTCCGGCGGCAACAAGCAGAAGGTCGTCATGGCCCGGGAGATGTCGCGGGAACTGCGCATCCTTGTGGCTTCGCAGCCCACCCGAGGGGTCGACGTCGGATCGATCGAGTTCTTGCACAAGCGGATCGTGGCAGAACGCGACCGGGGTGCCGCTGTCTTGATCATCAGCAGTGAGCTCGACGAGATCTTCGCTTTGTCCGACAGGATCGCGGTCATGTACCGCGGCGCCATCATCGGGATGGTCGGACCCGAGACGTCCAGAGACGATATCGGCCTTCTCATGGCAGGGGTGACCAGCAATGAGTGACGAGACCACCACCAAGGCGCCCAGTCGGCTGCGCACGGCGCTGAGCGGGACCGCGGGGATCACGTTCCTCTCGATCGTGCTGGCCCTGATCATCGGCGCCTTCTTCATCGCGCTGTCGGACCCGGCGGTGCAGGAGGCGAGCAAGTACTTCTTCGCCGCACCGCTGGATACGCTCAGTGCCGCCTGGACGGCGGTTTCCGAGGCCTACAAGGCCCTTCTCACAGGAATGGTGTTCAACCCTGAGAAGTTGTCCACCGAGGGCCTGGTCGCCGCCCTGAAGCCTCTCAGCGAGACCATCACGATGGCCACACCATTGATCCTGGGCGGTCTGTCGGTGGCCTTGGCGTTCCGCGCCGGACTGTTCAACATCGGTGCCGAGGGCCAGATCATCCTGGGCGCCATCTTCGCTTCCTTCATCGGTTTCCAGTTCGACATGCCCATCTTCATCCACCTGCCGCTGGCGATCCTCGGGGCATTGGTCGGTGGCGCTCTGTGGGGTGGCATCGCAGGATTCCTGAAGGCCAAGACCGGCGCCCATGAGGTCATCACGACGATCATGCTCAACTGGATCGCCATCTACCTCGTTGCCTGGCTGCTGACGAAACCGGCGTTCCTGCGCGAGGGCCGCCAGGACCCGATCAGCCCACCTGTCAACCCGGGGGCCGAGTACCCGACGATCCTGGACGAGTGGCGCGTGCACGCGGGCATCATCATCGCGATCCTGGCCGCTGCCTTCGTGTCCTGGCTGCTCAACAGGTCCACCCTCGGCTTCCAGTTCCGGGCGGTCGGCGCGAACCCGAGCGCCTCGCGCACGGCTGGCATGAACGTGTCGAGGATGTACTTGCTCGTGATGCTCATCGCCGGTGGTCTTTCGGGGCTGGCGGGCAGTGCCCAGGTGCTGGGCACCGAGAAGTCGCTGACCGGCGGCATCTCGGCGGGAATCGGCTTCGACGCGATCACCGTTGCTCTGTTGGGCCGGGCCAATCCGTGGGGTGTCGTGGCGGCCGGGCTTCTGTTCGGTGGCCTGCGGGCCGGGGGGCTGAACATGCAGACACAGACCGGAACGCCGATCGACATCGTTCTGGTGATCCAGGCTCTGATCGTGCTGTTCATCGCAGCACCACCGTTGGTCAGATCGATATTCAGGCTTCCTGAGACCGGCAGTGCCGGTTTCATGCAGACCGCGAAGGGATGGAACGGATGAGCACCGCAGTCACCCCCGCGCCAGAGGTATTGCCCGAGGTCGACATCACACCTCCCGTGCCCCGTCTGGTGAAGGTCCTGATCGGGCTGGGGATATTCGCCGTCGTGATCTTCGGCTTCTTCACCGGGGCGGGCAAGGACGTCACGTTCCAGTTGACGCTGGGCGACGAGGCTCTGGCCCTTCCCGATGTGACACTGCCGGCGAAAATCAGCGCGATCATCTTCAGCCTGATCGCCCTGCTGGGAGCAGTGGGCGCACTCTTCGCTGCGCGCAAGGAGAAGCCACTGTGGCCCTACACGAGTGTGTTCGGGGTGTTCTTCGTCCTGGGTTTCCTTTCGTGGGCCGTGGCTGGGAGCACCATCAACCTGGTGGGCCTGTTGCAGGGATCCTTGCTGCTGGCTGTACCGCTTGTCTTCGGTGCGATGTCGGGCATCCTGTGTGAACGTGCGGGCGTCATCAATATCGCGATCGAGGGCCAGTTGCTCACTGGTGCTTTCGTCGCCGCGGTTGTCGCCAGCCTCACCCAGAACGCCTATCTGGGCCTGATCGCCGCGCCTCTGGGTGGTCTCTTCATAGGGTTGCTGCTCGCGGTCTTCGCGATCAAATACTTCGTCGACCAGGTGATCCTCGGGGTCGTGCTCAACGTGCTGGCAGTGGGTCTGACCTCCTTCCTGTACGGGCGGCTACTCGCGCCCAACCAGGAGACCTGGAACTCCCCGCCCACCTTCTCGCCGGTACCCATCCCCGTGCTCAGTGACATCCCGATCATCGGCCCGATCCTGTTCAACCAGAACATCGTGGTCTATGCGATGTACATCATCGTGATCGTCATCAACGTCGCGCTGTTCCGCACGAAGTGGGGACTGCGGGTCCGGGCGGTCGGTGAGCACCCAACGGCCGCAGACACCGTGGGCATCAAGGTGAACTCGGTTCGTTTCCGCAACGTGCTGCTCGGTGGAGCGGTTGCAGGACTCGGCGGGGCCTTCTTCACAGTCGCCTCTGTGGGCGCCTTCGGCAAGGAGATGACCGCGGGCAAGGGCTTCATCGCGCTGGCCGCAGTCATATTCGGTCGGTGGAAGCCACTGGGCGCACTGGCCGCTGCGCTGTTCTTCGGATTCGCCGACAACCTACAGAGCGTCCTGAGCATCATCGGCACTCCGATCCCCAGCGAGTTCATGCTCATGACCCCCTACCTGGCCACGTTGCTTGCTGTGGCCGGCCTGGTGGGCAAGGTCCGGGCGCCAGCGGCCGACGGCATTCCGTACAAGAAGTCATGACGGACTGGGAAGCGCTGCGCGCGCACGCCAGGAGGGCTTTGACCGGATCCTACGTCCCGTACTCGCAGTTCCCGGTGGGGGCCGCCGCGCTGGTGGACGACGGCCGAATCGTGTCCGGATGCAACGTCGAGAACGCCTCGTACGGTCTGACCCTGTGCGCCGAGTGCACCCTTGTGGGCGCCCTGAGGATGAGTGGCGGAGGTCGGCTGGTGGCGTTCTCGTGTTGTGACGGCGACGGTGAACTGCTGATGCCGTGCGGAAGATGCCGACAGTTGTTGTACGAGTTCGGCGGACCCGAGTTGCTGATCGATCACCCCGACGGGATCAAGACACTCAACGACCTGTTGCCCAGCGCCTTCGGGCCCTCCGACCTCGGCCGCGAGGTCTGAGAGGATCAGGGCATGCGACTCGAAGAGATCCGTGCCCTGCCCAAAGTCCTGCTTCACGATCACCTCGACGGTGGGCTTCGTCCGGCCACGGTCATCGATCTCGCGCGCGAATGCGGCTACGACCGGCTGCCCACCACCGACCCCGATGAACTCGGCGCCTGGTTCGTGGATGCGGCCGACAGCGGATCATTGGTGCGTTACCTGCAGACCTTCGAGCACACAGTGTCGGTGTGTCAGAGCGCCGACGCCATCCGCCGGGTGGCGGCCGAATGCGCGCAGGACCTTGCGGAGGACGGCGTGGTTTACGCCGAGGTCCGTTTCGCCCCTGAACTGTTCACCGCAGGTGGCCTGTCGATGGCCGAAGCAGTGGAGGCGGCTCTGGACGGGTTCGACACGGACCTGCCGATCACCGTGAACGCCCTACTGTGCGCCATGCGGCAGTCCGATCGTGGCGAAGAGGTTGCTGACCTCGTGGTGGCGTTCCGCGATGACGGTGTCGTCGGGATGGACATCGCCGGACCGGAGGACGGTTTCCCTGCGTCGCTGTTCGCCGACCCCTTCGCCCGACTGCGCGCCGCGATGTGCCGGTACACGATCCACGCCGGTGAGGCAGCCGGGATCCCCAGCATCGTCGACGCCTTGGCCACCTGTGCCCCTGAGCGCCTCGGCCACGGGGTGCGCATCGTCGAGGACATAGAGATCAACGACGAAGATGCGTTCCTCGGCGATGTGGCGCAGTACGTCTGCGACAGGCAGATCCCGCTGGAGGTGTGCCCCTCGTCGAACCTTCAGACGGGGATCGCGGACTCGATCGCGGAGCACCCCGTGACGCTGCTCAACGATCTCGGTTTCGCCGTGACCCTCAACACCGACAACCGGTTGATGAGCGGGACGAGCTTGAGCCGGGAGATGCACCTGCTCGCGACCGAGGCTGAATGGGACATCCAGGATCTGTACGCTGCGACTCTGGCCGCGGCCGACGCGGCCTTCATGTCGCTGGATGAGAAGTCCGCATTGATCGTGAATGTCATCCAGCCTGCCTGGGACCTCTGAGCCCGAGCACCGATGTCCGGCGCGTACCGTGGAGCCATGCGCTCTCGGTCGGTGGGTCTAGGGCTGGCACTGTTCGGTGTCGGCGTCCTAGTGGCACTGCTGGTGCTGTCGCGTCTTGTCTTCGACCAGGCCCCCGTGATTCCGGTGCTGTGGTTCCTGGCGATGCTCAGCGGCGTCGGTTTCGCGATCCTGCTCGGGTGGCTGTGGGCCGAGTCACGCCGTCGGCGCAGGGTGATCAAAGACGCGGTCACAACCCCTCGTTCATCGACCCAGATCTGAAACCGCGCGGGTCGATGTCGGCCTGCTCGAAACCGGTCGATCGCACTGCAGCCACCAAGGCCTCACGCCACTGTCCCGGTAGGGCCGCGGCTTCGGCATCGATCTCGATGCGCGCGGCATCCCCGAGGTCTCGGACCCGCAGATTGTCCGAACGCACCTGGTGGGCGGACAAGCATTCCCGGGCGGCGACCTCAGCTGCCTCCACCCGGGCGAGCCGAGGAGTCGAGATCTGGATCCCGTAGGCGATCCGGCTGGACAGGCAGGCCGCCTGGGGCTTGTCCCACACAGACAAACCCCACTGCCGGGCGAGGGTCCTGACATCGGACTTCGTGAGACCCGCGTCGGCCAATGGCGTGATGGCTGCGCGCGCCGCAGCAGCGCGGATCCCGGGTCGAAATCCCGCAACCATGTCGTCGGCGTTCGTCCCCGTGGCGACCAAGGAGCCGGGCGGAAGCTCGGCCAGGTAGCCGGTGACCGAGTCGAGCAACTCGGCTTTGCAGAAGTAGCAGCGCGATGTGCTGTTCTGCCGGTAACCCTCGCGCTGCATCTCGTGGGTGGTCACTTCTATGTGCGCTGCGCCCAGTGTCTGGGCGAACCGGCCAGCGGACTCTCGTTCGGTTTGGGGCAGCGATGGGCTCACCGCGGTCACGGCCAGAACGTGCTCTGCGGGCAATGCGCGCAGGGCGGCGGCGAGCAGGAAGGCGGAGTCAACACCGCCTGAAAAGGCGATCAGCAGACCCGGTCTGCTGGCGAGGTCGGCGTGTAAACCGAGGACCGCGTTCGCGCGTCGGGAGGACATGTACGTAACGTAGTGCGGATGGCTACTTCTGCGCCCACCCCCAGCCCCCGTTCCTTGGCCGACGACTTGCGGGCCCGTGATGGCGCCCAGATCCGCACTCTGCTGACTATGCGTCCCGACCTGTTGCACCCGCTGCCGGCTGACTTGGGGCAGTTGGCCAAGCGGGCCGCCGATGATGCCAGCGTGCTCGAGGCCCTGCAATCGCTGACCACCACCGAGTTGCGCGTCCTCGAGGTGTTCTCCAGCATGCAGAACGCGACCCTTGAAGAAGTGCTCGAAGTGCTTCCCGACGATGAGGCCCTGATCCGCGAGGCTGTGACACACCTGCGGGAGATGGCGCTGTTGTGGGGATGGCCGCAACTGCATCCCATCCGCTGTGCTCGTGAGGCGTTCGGCGCTCATCCGTGCGGTCTGGCAGGGGCTGGACATGTCAGCGTCGACGAGGCTGTGATCAGGGCGGCTGCAAGTTCGCTCGACCCCCAACTGCTCGACCGACTTGTGTGGGAGAACCCTGTCTCGGACGAGCCGAATCCGCTGATGATCTCTCGTGGTGAACGCTACGTGCTGCCCAGGGAGTGGTCGCTGGTACTGCGCGACGGCTCATACCTGCGTCCCGCATCTGCGCCAGCCGCAGGTGAGAGTGCCGAGCCGGGGCCGGGCTCGCTCTTGTGGGCGCCGGTGGCGGGGGTTCGCTACCTACTCGGTGAACTGCGACGCGACCCACTGCCCTGGCACGAGACCAGGGGTGTGCCCCGCCGTGCGCTGACCGACCGTGCGAGCCGCCTGCGTGTGCCCATCGACGATCTGGTCGTGTGGTTGGAACTGGCAAGTGTGGCAGGGCTGGTCGGGGGATCGGAGTCCGGTGCCGGGCCCACCGAACTGGCCTCCACGTGGCTCGCGTCAGGGCCGAGGCGCATGTGGCTGGACCTGATCGAGGCGTGGCTTCCCAGCAACAGGCGGTTGCTGGCCTGTCGTCCCGAAGCGTTGGGCTGCCTGACCACCAACGACCAGCCGCGTTTCGCCAGCCACCGACGGCACGTCATGCGCGTATGGCCGACCGGGGTCCGTGCCGACACAGCCACGGCTGCCGAATCCGTCGCGTGGGCGCTGCCACGCATGCATGACGCTCTGTCGCAGGTCGGCGACATCCAGGCTGAGCTTGTCCACTTGGGTCTCATCGAGGCGCAGGTTGCCACGGCGGCCCTTCACCTGCTTCCCGATGACCCCGAAGCGGCCGCGGACCTGCTCCCGGATCTACAGGGTGCGGGCAGTCTCGTGGTACAGCCGGACGCCACCATCATGGCTCCGGCAGTGGTCGATGCTGCGACCTGGCAGTTGCTGGAGGGGATCTCGGTGGTCGACTCCTGGGGCCCGATGAGCCTGCATCGCTTGGATCTGGCCAGAGTGCGCGCGACCGTGGCAGCCGGTGAACCGACGCAGATCCTTGAGCAGTTGGGTCAGGCATCGCGCACGCCTATCCCTCAGCCAGTGCAGTACATGATCCAGGATGCCGCCCGCACGTCCTTGGCGCGTGTCTACAGCGCTTCCGTGGTGGAGGTCCCCGAGCAGGACCACGAGGCGGCTCGTCGGGTAGGACTCCAGCAGATCGGCCCGAGGGTGTTCGTCTCCGAGCTGCCAGTGGATGTGGTCGTGCGCCGTTTGGCCGAACAGGGCGTGAGCGCGCAGGCGCTGCAGGCTACTGCCCTGCCGAAGCCCCTTGATCATCCGCGCCCTGAGCCGCAACCCGATGCCGCCACTGTGTCCAGATTGGTCGAGTATCTGCAGTCCGGTGCGGACCCGCAGCAGTCAACCGCACCTGCGCTCACCACCGGTGATGCGCAGGCGGTTGTCGATGTCTGCCGCGAAGCAGTGTCGGCCGGCACCCGGTTGTGGCTGCAGATCAGCGACTCTGATGGGACCCGCACCGAACTCGTCGAACCCCTGGAACTTCGTGGCGGGCAGCTGACGGCGTGGAGCCTGACTGCAGGGCGGGCCTCATCGATCCCGGTCGCTCGCATCGCGGCGTTCGGCAGCGAACGATGACCGACGGGCCGCTGATCGTCCAGAGCGACCACACCCTGCTGCTGGAGGTGGATCATCGGCAGGCAGACGAATGTCGCCGGGAGATCGCGGTGTTCGCGGAGTTGGAGCGATCGCCGGAGCATGTGCACAGTTACCGCCTGACCAACCTCGGGCTCTGGAACGCTCGAGCGGCTGGACACGACGCGGAGCAGATCGTGGACACACTCGTTCGCTTCTCCCGCTTCCCTGTCTCACCGGCACTGCTGCTTGACATCACCGAAACCGTCAGTCGCTACGGCCGCTTGGAGTTGCACAACCACCCCGCCCATGGGCTGGTGTTGATCGGGCATGACAACGCCGTTCTGACCGAAGTCATGCGCCACCGGAAGACGGCCGCCATGCTGGGCGAGCGGGTGGATGAGACCACCATCGCGGTGCACCCCAGTGAGCGGGGCAGACTCAAGCAGGCTCTGCTCGCCATCGGGTGGCCAGCCGATGATCTGGCCGGGTACGTCGACGGAGAGCAACACCCGATCGCCCTGCGGGAGCAGGGATGGGAACTGCGCGACTACCAGAGACAGGCCGCCGAGAACGCCTTCCATGGGGGTTCCGGGGTGGTGGTGTTGCCGTGCGGGGCCGGTAAGACCATCGTCGGGGCGGCCAGCATGGCCATGGCCGAGGTGACCACCTTGATCCTGGTCACGAACACGGTCGCGGCCCGGCAGTGGCGTGACGAACTCATTGCCCGAACCAGCCTGACCTCCGAGGAGATCGGTGAATACAGCGGCCAGGTCAAGGAGATCCGGCCTGTCACAATCGCCACCTACCAGATCCTCACCTCCAAACGCAAAGGTGTGTACGCGCACCTGGAGTTGTTCGACGCCCGCAACTGGGGACTGATCATCTATGACGAAGTGCACCTGTTGCCGGCACCGGTCTTCCGTTTCACGGCCGACATCCAGAGCCGTCGGCGGATCGGCCTGACGGCCACCCTGGTGCGCGAGGACGGCCGGGAGTCCGATGTCTTCTCCCTCATCGGCCCCAAGCGCTTCGACGCACCTTGGCGCGAGATCGAGGCGCAGGGTTACATCGCACCGGCCGACTGCTGCGAGATCCGGGTCAGCCTGCCTGATGCCGACCGGATGGTCTACGCCCTGGCCGAACCCGAGGATCGTTACCGGTTGGCTGCCACCGCAGAGGCCAAGACGGCCATTGTGCGCCGTTTGATCGATCAGCACGGCGACGATCAGATCCTGGTGATCGGGCAGTACCTCGACCAGTTGGAGGACCTTGCGGCTGGCCTCGAGGCACCGCTGATCACGGGCAAGACGAAGGTCTCCGAGCGCCAACGACTCTTCCAGGAGTTCCGCACCGGCCAGATCCGGGTACTTGTGGTGAGCAAGGTGGCCAACTTCTCGATCGACCTGCCGCAGGCACGGGTGGCCATCCAGGTGTCCGGGACCTTCGGGTCGCGACAGGAGGAGGCCCAGCGTCTCGGGCGGGTACTGCGTCCGAAGACCGACGGAGCCACCGCGCACTTCTACACCGTCGTCACCCGCGACACTGTGGACGCCGAGTTCGCGTCACACAGGCAGCGCTTCCTCGCTGAGCAGGGCTACGCCTACCGGATCATCGACGCCCACGATCTGTGATGACCTGCGCCCCGCGCGCAGGACATTCCCAGGTCAGCCGAATGCGGGGTGGACAGAACTGCATACGTGTGGTCAGATGGTCGCACCAAAGGTCACGATTTGATTACGTTGCATGGGAGGTGCGCCGTGGTGATTGAGAGAACGGTTTCGATACCCGCCCCGAGAGTGGCGCCTACCGCGGTCAACGAAGAGGTCAACCAGACCGCCGACCGGCTCGTGCTGGAAGTGGTCGCTGCCGTTGACGACGGGTACACGGGAGTCCCTGAGTGCCAGCGACTGATCGCCTGGTTGTCCGCGGAGTTCCTGCCCTTCGTCCAGCCCCGCTTCAACCAACCGCCACCCGACCTCATGGAGTTGCGCAAAGTGCTCGACCTGATGCACGGTTCGAACGGTCAGGATGCCGCTCAGTTGTCCTTGCAGGCCCGCTGCCTGGTGTTTCGCCTTTTGTGAATCCAAAGACACTTCCCGTCGCCTCCCTCGGGAAGTCCACAGTGGGCCCCGGTTCCGCCAGACCCGGGGCCCACTGGCGTCTTGGGGTTGCCTAGAGCTCGCCGGCGGTGAGCCTGCGGTACCAGCGACCGGAGTCGCGCACGGTGCGCTGCTGGGTGTCGAAGTCCACGTTGACCAGGCCGAACCGCTGGCGGGTGCCCTCAGCCCACTCGAAGTTGTCCATCAGCGTCCACACGAAGTACCCCCGGATGTCGGCGCCTTCGGCCATGGCCGCAGCCACTGCCCGAACATGGGCGTTGAGGTAGTCCACACGGAACTGGTCGTGCACCGGTTCCGGCCACGACGTTCCGTTCTCGGTGATGAGCATGGGTGGCAACGTCGGGTAGTCCCAGTGGAGCCGCAGAAGAAGGTCGGTGAAGCTGTCCGGGACGACCGGCCAGTCGAAGGCCGTCCGCGGATAGGTATCGGGTGGTTCGGCCAGTTCGAAGCCCAACGGGTTGTCCTCACCGGCAGCGCGAACCCATTGCGGGTTGTAGTAGTTCACGCCGAGGAAGTCCAGCGGCGCGGCCATCGTCGCCAGGTCACCCTCGCGGATGACCTTGGCGGCCAGAGGCCCATACGCCTCGGTCACGTCCACCGGGTTGCGGCCCAGAAGTAGTGGATCCAGGTACTGACGATTGAAGAGGGTGTCCATGCGTTCGGCTGCCAGGATGTCGCCGGCTGAATTCGAATCGACGGGCAGGACCGGCGGATGGTTGTTGGAGATCCCCACCGGGGTGGCCGCCACCGATCTGATGGCCTGCGCCGCGAGGCCGTGGGCCAGCAGTTGGTGATGGGTCACCCAGTAGAGGCGTTCGAGGTCGAACACGCCGGGCGCGTGCACACCCAGCAGGTGGCCCATCGAGGTGTGCACGGCTGGCTCGTTCAGAGTGATGAAACCACCCACCCGGTCGCCGATCCGCTCGGCGACGATCCGTGCGTACTCTGCGAAGGCCGTCGCAGTGTCCCGGGAGTACCACCCACCGGCGTCCTGCAGCCCCTGCGGCAGATCCCAGTGGTACAACGTCGGGAAGGCTGCGATGCCGCGAGAGAGCAGCCCGTCCACGAGACGGTCGTAGAAGTCCAAGCCGCGCGGCTCGACCTCGCCCGAGCCGGTGGGCAGGATCCGGGGCCATGAGATCGAGAATCGGTAGGCGTTGCAGCCGACTTCGGCCAAGAGGTCGAGGTCGGACTCCCAGAGTCGGTAATGGTCGCATGCGACGTCACCGGTCTCGCCGGTCAGGATCTTGCCGGGAGTGTGCGAGAACGTGTCCCAGATCGAGACTCCCTTGCCGTCGGCTTGTGGTGATCCTTCGATCTGGTACGAGGAGGTGGCAGTTCCCCACAGGAAGTCCTGCGGGAAGCGCGGCATCGGCGTGCTCATGGCTGCGATTGTGCCCTCCCGGGCTTCAGGAAGGCGCGGGTGCGACGACGGTCTCGCGTTCGGTCTTGGCCCAGGTCGTACTCCCGCGCAACTGCTTCCAGACCCCGATGGCCACGACCGGCCACATGATCCACGTGTAGAGCAGGTAGGGGATGGCTGCAGCCAAGGCCCTGAGCAGTCCAGCTGGGCCATGTCCACGCCCGACCACCATGACCCCCAGGAAGGTCGGCCCGATGGAGAGCTGGATGAAGAAGATCACCAGCAGAGGCGAGCTCCAAGGCAGGTACGGCACCCCGAAGAAGATCGTCAGTACCAGCGCCTGGAACAGCGCAAGTCCCACGATCAACTGCAACACCGGCAGGATCAGCGAGATCGCCGTGTCCATGCGCCGCAGGCCGTATAGGTCATTGGAGTTGAGTCGTCCGAGGTCCTTGATGACCTGCAGGTTGCCCTGGAACCAGCGAGCGCGCTGACGGTACAGCCGCTTGAGGTCGTTGAGTCCCTGCTGCGACACCCGCGTCGCCGGTTCGTGCTCCCCGCGCCACCCCGCCTCCAGACAGCGCAGGCCCAGCTCCTGGTCCTCGGTCAAGTAGTGCGACCACGGGCCTTCCTGATCGGCCACCGACTCCAGTGCGGTCATCCTGTTGAACTGTCCGTTGCCCCCGAGGAAAGCTGTTCCCCACCGGGATCTGCCCACCTGGAACAGCCCACCGAAGATCTGGAACTCCAAGCCCTGCATGCGGGTCAGCCAGCTGGTCTGGTTGTAGATGTGCACATGGACCTGCACCCCGCCGACTCTGGAATCGTCGAAATGCCGTGACACCGCCAGCGGGGCGTTCTCGGCCAGGCGTCCGTCAGCATCCACGATCCCGAAGATCACGTTCTGGGCAGCGAACCGCTGGTAGGCCGGCTTGGTCAGGATCTGCTCACGCACATGGTGGAAGGCGGCGTTAAGGGCGGCCGCCTTCCCTACGCGTGCGTTGGGCGCAACCCGCGTGAGCACCTCGAGGTCGTGACCGGCGATGCCGTCGAGCACGGTGCCCGTGTTGTCATCAGAGCCGTCGTTGATGACCATGACGATCTTGTTGGTCGCTTGGACCGAGCGCAGGCGAGCCACGCTGTCGGCGATGGTCACGCCCTCGTTGAGAGCGGGGACCAGGAAGACCCACAGGTACGCTGACTCGTCACCCATCGGCCGGTCGTTCCACGTACGCAGGTACTTGTTCCCGGCGAGGTACAGCACGGCTGTCCAGACGTAGCCGATGATGATGGCCACGAAGGAGACGTAGTACACCGCGAAGAGCAGCCAGTCCAGGTACCCCATCGCTCAGCCCTGCTTGGGCCGACGCCGCAGCCAGATGATGAGGACGAGCAGAAGTGCCAGTGATACAGCCGATCCCACGATGATCTGGGGTTTCTGCTTGTCGGGTTGGGTGCTGGAGGTTTGGAACGCCTCTGGTTGCGTTTGATCGGTCGCGAGGACGTATGTCTGTCCCTCAAGCGACGCCCAGCCACCGGGCTGTGCGACGGGCCATTCGGCCAGGGTGGAGGACGCAGGTGCGACCCCGGTGAGGATGAGCATGTCGTGGCCGTTGGCCTGGTAGGCCTGCAGCGCTGCGTAAGGCTCCCGCTTTCCGGCGGGGAAGTCCGGATCGTCGGAAAGAGGCGCCGAGAGCAATGTCGCTTGCGGCGCGCTGACTCCTGTGGCAACACCTGCGGTATCCATCAGGTCCGAGACGTCGGTCAGTGCCACGGTGTACTGCAGGGGGCTGGGCGCGGTCACACCGGTGAGCACCTGTGCCAGCTCTGGCAGGGACTGGGCCAAGGCGCCCCCGGCTGCCACCGGGATCTGTGCCGGCAGGACCTGGGGGAACCTCTGGAAGCCGGGTGCGGCCGATTCCCCGAAGTCCGGGGTGACGGTGCTGCGCAGGGTGTCGAACTCGACGGTGCCGGGTAATGGGGTAATGCTGCAGTCGCCTCCGGCGGGCAGGTACTCCAACTGGACGTCGAGGGCATTGACCGCGCGCAGGTTCTCCTCGGCGATGCTGAAGCGAAGGTTGACGCGGGAGTCCTCAGTGAGCGTCTCGGAAGTAATCAGGTCCCCGTTCCAGGTGATGTTCACCCGGCCCTGTTGGCCCTGCAACACGGGGGTCGATGCGCCCACGAAGTCGAAGACCAGGCCCGAAACAGGGCGGCCGAAAGTGGCCTGGGTGAGCGTCACGGTCTGGGTCACGGAGCCGATCCCGGTGACGGCCAGTGACTCGATGCCGGCCGCTCGCAGGCTCGCTGTCCCCTCGAGCGGTGCATATTGGGCCTGCCCCGACACTGTGTCCACCGACGTGACCTCGAGCAACCCGACATTCGGGTCGGCCAGGGACACCGCAGCCTGCTCGAGAGCTTCTGCGGGTCCGCGGACGAACAACACCGCGTCGGCGATGCTCAGCGAGTTATCGGGATCCTGGGTCTCTTCCACGGTCACAACCCGGGCCGAACTGTCGGTACTCGGTGCATCCATGGTCAGCGAGATGTCGACAGTCTCGCCATAGAGGTGACGCAGGGCCAGAGCCGCGTCAAGGCCGGCTGCCTGCTCGGCCGGGGTGGGTGCGGCCGGTACTTGAACCACGTAGCGGCTCGGCCCCGCCGCGAGGAACTCGGCAAGGGTGGTCGGGGGCACAACTCGGCCCGTGACGACCAAGCGCGGATCCTCCAGTGTGGCGACCGCTTGATCGTCACGCAGGCAGTCCTGGTCGGGGCGTAGCGCTGCCCGCAGTCCGACGATGACATGGCCCTGTTCGACGTCTTTGGCCACCAGGTCCACCTTGATCGGCCCGCCTCCGATGGCTGGCGCACTGGCCCGGCGCTGCCCGTTGATGAGCACGTCGATGGTTCCGCGAGTCGTGTAGGAGGAGGCGATGTTGCCCGTCAACGAGACCGGGCGGGTTCCGTCGGCGACTGCGACCGAGACCTCGGAGGTTCCGTAGCCACCCTTGATGGACAGGGTGTATCCGAAATCGGAGGTCTGGGCCTGGGCCGGCGAATAGATGCCCATGACAGTGACGAGCATGCCCAGAACTGCCAGCACGGGTGCCCATCGCCGTGTCATCACGTCTCCCTGGTCAGCTCGTGATTGCGATCTGATCGAAGGTCACGTCGGCATCCTCGGTGTACAGCCCGGCCGCGCCGCTGCTGTAAGGGGTGGCAGTGTCGGTGAAAGAAGCGACGACATCGCCGTTGATGCGCAGAGTGAGTTTCGAGCCTTTCGCGGTCAGGACCACGACCTGGGCTTGTCCCACACGGGCGTTGGGTGTGGATCCCGACGTCAGGAAGCGCTGGCCGCCGGGGAAGGCGGGGTCACGCTTGCCGAGTTCCCAGCCGTTGGTCTTCAGGGCTGCGTAGTAGAAGTGCTCGTTGTCCTGGTAGCGGGCAACCAGCCAGCCGGTCTCCCAGGGGTTCGGCTCCGATCCCGTGCGAAGTTGGGCGTTGGTGGTGACACGGGCCTTGACGCGGGTCGAGGTGTAGACGGTCTTGGTGACGACCAGGGCGGCATGGGTCTCGGAAGGGTTGGTCGGGGCGGCTGGGCGCAGCCTCAGCTTGGACGTCGATGTGGCGGTCACGTCGCCGTACCCGGCGAAGACCACCTGCCACGGCCCGTAACTGTCGCCGTCGGTCAGGGTTGCGGCGGCTGCCGGAGATGCCATGGGGATGACAATCGCACCGGCCAGGAACAGGGCGGCCCACACAGACCGCGTGCGCCGGAATGTCCTCATGTCTACTCCTATCGGCAGGTTGACCTTTTCGGTCAAGTCACACCCTGGCACGCCGATAAGAGGTCATGAGCGCGTTCAAGACGGCAATGCCCGATCATCGGAACTTCCCGAGTTCCTCTGGTGGAGACAGCGAACGAGTCCGGTGCCTGGTTGTGATGGGGACCCGGCCAGAGGCCATCAAGATGCTGCCGGTCGTCCAGGCTTTGAAGAAGTCGCGCCTGCTCACCCCGTACGTCGTCAACACCGGCCAGCACGAGCACTTGGTCCTGCCCATCCTTGAAGCAGCGGGTATCACCCCCGACGTGAATCTGAAGATCGGCAGGCAGACCAATACGATCAACACCCTGGTGCGCGACTGTGTGGGGGCCTTCGACGGGCTGCTGGACGAACTGCGCGGGGGCGCGGAGCGGCGGACGCGGCCGCGACTGTTCGGTGCCGCCGAGCACCCAGGAAGTCCCTACCCGGCCTTGACCCTGGTCCATGGCGACACGACCTCGGCGATGGCCGCCGGCCTTGCGTCCATCGGCTGCAAGCTTCCTGTCGTGCACGTGGAAGCCGGCCTACGCACCCGCGACATCCTCTCGCCGTTCCCCGAGGAACTCAACCGACAGTTGATCTCGCGCATGGCCGCGTTCCACCTCGCCCCGACCCCGGCCAATCAGGCCAACCTCGTGCGTGAGGGCGTGGATCCGCAGCGGATCTTCGTGACAGGCAACACCGGTATCGACGCCCTGCACTGGGCAGCCGATCTGCACGCCCCCTGGAGCGACCCGCGCCTGGAGGTCCTCAACGACCCGTCAGTGCCAGTCGTCGTCGTCACCGCTCACCGACGCGAGAATCTCGGTGAACCCATCCGACGCATCGCACAAGCGGTCAAGGACATCGCCTTGCTGCGGCCCAACGTCGTGATCGTCTGGCCTGTACACCCGAACCCGCGGGTCTCTGAGGATGTTCACGAGATCCTCGCCGATGTCCCGAACGTCATCCTCACCGTACCGATCGACTACATCCCCTTTGCGCGGCTACTTCAGCGGGCGACACTGGCGATCAGTGATTCGGGCGGTGTGCAGGAAGAGGCACCCAGTGTGGGGACACCGGTGCTTGTGGCGCGCGAGGAATCCGAACGGCCGGAAGGTGTTGAGGCCGGCTCGCTCATCCTGGTCGGCAGCGACGCCCAGAAGATCAAGTCGATTGCACTGGGGCTGCTTGACGACCCGGGGGCACGCATCGCCATGACCTCGATCAGCAACCCCTTCGGCGACGGCCGCGCGTCCGAGCGGGTGCGGGCCGCGCTTGAGCACCTGGTGTTCGACACCCCTGCCCCGGAGCGCTACGGCGTCTCGTTCAACCGGACCCGAGTCCTGGAGGCCTCCGGTTACGACCCCGAGGAGATCGCGATCACCTCCACGATGATCGCCGCCGCCCACCCAGGCGCCCGGGGTTCCGGCGGTACCACCGCCAACAAACTGGCGTCCTTGCGCCGGTAGTGCGGGGCGCCCCTGGCCGCCGCCGGGCCTGTTGGTTAGAGGTTGTGTTCCTGGTTAGCGAATCCACGCGTGTTTTTGCTAACGAACCGCACAACCTCTAACGAGGTGGGTTTCAGGCTGTCGGGCGGGTCGGCCAACGACGAAGGGCCGACCCTGGCCGCCGCCGGGCGTGTTGGTTAGAGGTTGTGTTCCTGGTTAGCGAATCCACGCGTGTTTTTGCTAACGAACCGCACAACCTCTAACGAGGTGGGTTCAGCTGGGCGGGTCGGCCAACGACGAAGGGCCGACCCTTGCGGATCGGCCCTTCGTGTTGTTGGGAGGACTCAGAAGTCCATGCCACCCATTCCCGGGTCACCGCCGGGCATGGCCGGTGCGGCCTTCTCCGGCTTGTCGGCCACAACGGCCTCGGTGGTCAGGAACAGCGCGGCGATGGATGCTGCGTTGAGCAGCGCGGAGCGGGTCACCTTGGCGGGGTCGATGATGCCGGCCTCGATCAAGTTGACGTACTCGCCGGTCGCCGCGTTCAGGCCGAAGCCGGGCTCGAGGTTACGCACCTTCTCAGCCACAACTCCACCCTCGAGGCCCGCGTTCACAGCGATCTGCTTCAGCGGTGCCTCAACGGCGACCTTGACGATGTTGGCTCCGACGGCCTCTTCGCCCTCAAGGTCCAACTTCTCGAACGCAGCCTTGGACGCCTGCAGAAGGGCCACGCCGCCACCGGCGACGATGCCTTCCTCAACGGCGGCCTTGGCGTTGCGCACTGCATCCTCGATACGGTGCTTGCGCTCCTTGAGCTCGACCTCGGTGGCAGCGCCGGCCTTGATGACTGCAACGCCGCCGGCCAGCTTGGCCAAGCGCTCCTGCAGCTTCTCGCGGTCGTAGTCGCTGTCCGAGTTCTCGATCTCGGCGCGGATCTGGTTGACCCGGCCAGCGATCTGGTCGGGGTCACCGGCGCCCTCGACGATGGTCGTCTCGTCCTTGGTGACGACGACCTTGCGAGCGCGACCCAGCAGCTCGATCCCGACGCTCTCGAGCTTCAGGCCGACCTCCTCGGAGATGACCTGGCCACCGGTCAGGATCGCGATGTCCTGCAGCATGGCCTTGCGGCGGTCACCAAAGCCCGGGGCCTTTACGGCCACGGACTTGAAGGTGCCACGGATCTTGTTCACTACCACCGTCGCGAGAGCCTCACCCTCGAGGTCCTCGGCGATGATCGCGAGCGGCTTGCCGGACTGCATGACCTTCTCAAGGATGGGCAGCAAGTCCTTCACGGCCGAGATCTTGGAGTTCGCGATGAGGATGTAGGGGTCCTCGAGCACGGCCTCCATGCGCTCCGGGTCGGTGACGAAGTACGGGGAGATGTATCCCTTGTCGAAGCGCATACCCTCGGTGAGCTCGAGCTCGAGTCCGAAGGTCTGGCTCTCCTCGACGGTGATGACACCTTCCTTGCCGACCTTGTCCATGGCCTCGGCGATGATCTCGCCGATCTGCGGGTCAGCTGCGGAGATGGATGCGGTCGCCGCAATCTGCTCCTTGGTCTCGACGTCCTTGGACATCTCGAGCAACTGGGCGCTGATGGCCTCGACCGCCTGCTCGATGCCGCGCTTCAGCGCCATCGGGTTGGTGCCGGCGGCCACGTTGCGCAGGCCCTCCCGGACCAACGCCTGGGCAAGCACGGTCGCCGTGGTGGTTCCGTCTCCGGCCACGTCGTCGGTCTTCTTCGCGACCTCTTTGACGAGTTCCGCGCCGATCTTCTCGTACGGGTCCTCGAGTTCGATCTCCTTGGCAATGGACACACCGTCGTTGGTGATCGTGGGGGCTCCCCACTTCTTCTCCAGAACGACGTTGCGGCCCTTGGGCCCAAGGGTCACGCGCACTGCGTCGGCGAGGGTGTTCATACCGCGCTCAAGTGCGCGGCGAGCTTCCTCGTCGAAAGCGATGATTTTCGCCATCGGTTGCAATTCCTCCCATAGGGGGGTTCGTGGGTTGAGGTGCCCGCGACGGACGACCGGTCGGACACCGTTCACGTCCCGGCGTCCGAGAGCGGTCTCACCCTGCTCCCATTAGCACTCTCCCGCTGAGAGTGCTAGTCCATTGTTAGCACTCGATGCCCGAGAGTGCAAGCCTCGGGTCGGCATGGGTGTGCGCGATATTCGTTACGCAGGCCGGTCCGGCAGCGGGTGGTTCAAGCGTGGTCAAACCCGCCCGCTCAGTCCTCGAAGCCCTCGAGGTCGTGCAGGATGTCGTCGGACAGGGTCTCCTCGAGTCCGCCATCCTCCTCGAAGTGCATCGCCGATTCCTCGGCGGACAGGTCGGTGGTGTCGTGGGTGTCCCAGGCGATCTCCTCGGAGACGCGATCCCGGCCGTTCTCGTCGTCCTGGGAGATCAGGTGCCCGACCCGGTGGTCCTGGCCGTCGCGAATCTGGGTGAACTCCGGGCCGTCGGTCCCGAGTTCCCTGCTCAGCTCATCCCAAAGTTGGGCCACAACTTCGTCTCCGGGGCGATCCCCGAACTCTCTGGTCATGATGGCTCCTCGGGTTGACGGGCTACTTCCAGAGTAGACCTCAAGCCTTGCCCTGGTTGGCTACAGCAGCAGCGGCTGCCGATGCCGCCTCCGGGTCGAGGTAGGTGCCCGGTCCGGTGGGGCGCATCGTTTCGTCAAGTTCGTACACCAAGGGAATCCCGGTCGGGATGTTAAGGCCCGCGATCTCAGCGTCGGAGATCCCCTCCAAGTGCTTGACCAATGCTCGCAGCGAGTTCCCGTGGGCGCCGATCATGACGGTCCCGTTCGTGCGTAAGTCCGGTACCACCGCGTCGTACCAGTAGGGCAACATCCGCACGACCACGTCTTTGAGGCACTCGGTCAGGGGCCGGATCTCAGGGGGCAACGCGGCGTAGCGAGGGTCGTCGAACTGCGAGTACTGGTCGTCGGCTGCGATGGGGGGCGGGGGAGTGTCGTACGACCGGCGCCACAGCATGAACTGCTCCTCGCCGTACTGCGCGAGGGTCTCCTTCTTGTTCTTGCCCTGAAGTGCGCCGTAGTGGCGTTCGTTGAGTCGCCAGGAGCGTCGAACGGGGATCCATTGACGGTCGCACCGTTCGAGTGCCAAAGAGGTGGTCCGGATCGCGCGGAGCATGACTGAGGTGTGCACCACGTCGGGCAGGATGTTCGAAGCAGCCAGGAGGTCGCCTGCCCGGCCAGCCTCGTTGACGCCCTTTTCCGTGAGGTTCACATCCACCCACCCTGTGAACAGATTCAGGGCGTTCCATTCACTTTCACCGTGGCGCAGAAGGATCAGTGTGCTCATGTGCCAACCGTATCGACAACGGGGGTTCGGTGGCCCGGGGTGCCCGGTCAGTCGCGAGGACGCAGATGCTCGAACGCGGCGAGGTTGGCCGTCGGCTCGCCGCGCGACAGTCGCCAGCGCCATTCCCGCTCGATGGACGACCTGAATCCCAGTTCCAGGATGGTGTTGAAGGAGCCGTCCGCCTCAGCAAGCACTGCTCCCAACACCTGGTCCAGCAGATCCTGCGAAACGGTGGCAGCTGCCAAGCGGCCCACCAGGTAGATGTCCCCGAGATGGTCGATCGCGTAGGCGATCGAGAAGAGCCGACGGTTGCGCTCAAGCAGCCACCTGTGGACCACATCGGTGTTCTCGTCCGGGTGCCTGGCCACGAATGCATTGATCGACAACGAATGCTGTCCGGCGGCCAGTGAACAGGTGGTGCGCAGTTTGTGCTCACCGGGAAGCACGACTGTGAACACGTCGTCGGTCCGGTCGAAGTCGAGCCCCGAGTCTTCCAGCCAGTCCAGAACGACCTGGATCATGCGTACCTGCGCAGCAGAAGGGGCCGCTCCGCCAGCGCCGCCTCGTAGGCGGCCAACGTGGAGTCAGCGGTCGCGCTCCAACTGAACTGTTCGGCGTGTGAACGGGCGGCCCGACTCATCCAGTCCCGACGGCCGGGCACGAGCAGCACGGACTCAAGTGCTGATGCGAAAGCTGCCGGGTCGTGGCCGGGCACCAGAACCCCGCCGTCGCCCACCGCGGTGGTCAAACCGCCGACCCGACTGGCCACGACTGGGGTTGCGCAGGCTTGCGCCTCCACGGCGACGAGGCCGAACGATTCCGAGTAACTGGGGACCACGACCAGGTCGGCCGCCCTGAACAGATCGGGTAGTTCATCGCGACCGACGGGGTCCATCATCGTCACGATGTCGTCCACGCCCAGGCGCTTGATCAGCGCGGGCAGGTCCGAGGCGCGTTCGATCCCGTTGCCCGATGGGCCCCCATTGATGATCACCTTCAGGCGCGGCCGGAGGTCGGGGTGGCGGCGCAGAAGTTCCGCAGCGGCCTTGACCAGCACGTCGGGGGCCTTCAACGGCTGCAGACGGCCGACGAAGAGCAAGACGATGTCGTCGTCGCGCAGTCCATGGGCTACGCGGGCAGCGCCACGATCACCGGGGGAGAAGGTCTCAAGGTCCACGCCCGGCAGGGCCACAGCAACCCGCTGCGGGTCGGCTCCATAGAGCGCGATCAGGTCCTCGGCTTCGGTCTCCGTATTGGCTATGAGGCGGTCGGCCACGTTGACCACCTGCTGCTCACCCAGAACCCGTTCGTAAGGCTCAGGCCGATCGCCCGATGCCATCGTCAGGTTCTTGACCTTGGCCATGGTGTGCATGCTGTGGATCAACGGGATCTGCCAGCGCTCGGAGGCAACCCAGCCAACCTGTCCTGACAGCCAGTAGTGCGAATGGACCAAGTCGTAGTAGCCCTCGGGCCGGTGCGCCTCTGCTCGCAGCACAGAAGCGGTGAACGCGCACAACTGCGTCGGCAGCAGTTCCTTGCGCAGGCCTTCGTACGGGCCGGCCACCACGTGATGCACACTCACGCCGTCGACCACTTCGACGACCGGTGGTTGGTCGCTGCTCGTGGCTCGGGTGAAGATCTCGACCTGTGTTCCCTGGGCGGCCAACTGCCGTGAGACCTCGAGCACGTACACGTTCATGCCGCCGGCGTCCCCACTGCCCGGCACGGCCAAAGGGGAAGTGTGCATCGAGATCATCGCTACTCGGCGCACGCGTTGCATGAAATCAAGTGTCGCCGAAGCCGTTGATCGCCGCCTTACGGGGTACTCGTGCTCGGTTCAGGCCCCGATCAGCGCGGGGCGCCCGAACTCCTCGAGACTTTCCCTCGGCTCGGGAATGACCGGGGCGGCCCACTGCGCCACCAACTTGTTACGGCCATCTGATCCACGAGCAATTTCCCATTGCATGATCACCATGGGTGCCTCCTTCAGGTTCTGAACGGAACTATACGCCAAAGTGAACGAATAGTGAACGAAGGGTGGATTTGCGGCGCCGCTCGACCCCCTGTCGCCGCTCGACCCGTGGGATACGGACGGTGAACGTCAAGCGACTCATCGGGTGCCTCTTGTGCCAGTGGTCCACTTCACTGACCGGTGCTACGTAATCTTTGAGTGTGACGGGCGTCTGGATTGCCGTGGCCGGCCTCCTGGGGGTGGTTTTGGGCTTCGTGGCGTCCCGCGTGCGCGTTGCACGCAAGTCCACGGCGGCTGACGAGTCCTTGGGCTCACCGGTTCATGTGGATGTGGACCGGATTCTGGCTGCGCTGCCGGGTGCGTCCTTGCTCGTGGATGCCTCGGGAGTGCCCGTGCGTGTCAGCAATCAGGCACTGGCGCTGACCCTGGTGCACAACGGCCGGATCGCAATCCCCGAGGTGACGTCGATGGTCGCCGACGTGCGGCGGGACTCAATCGTGCGCGAGCACGACGTGACCGTTCGCAGGCCTCCACTCGGGAAGGGCCTGATCAGCCTGCGACTGCGGGTCGCACCCCTGGATTCGGCCACTGTTCTGGTGGTTGCCGAGGACTTGTCGGAGTCCCACCGCGTCGATGCAGTGCGCCGTGATTTCGTCGCCAACGTCAGCCATGAACTGAAGACCCCCATCGGAGCCCTGAGCCTGCTCGCTGAGGCGATCCTGAGTTCGGCTGACGAGCCCGAGGCAGTACGCCACTTCGCCGGACGCATGGAGGCCGAGGCCGGTCGGCTCAGCGATCTCGTGGGCGACCTGATCGACTTGAGCCGACTGCAGGGCGCAGACCCG
Organism: uncultured Actinomycetota bacterium; assembly: GCA_963818505.1. Classification (GTDB taxonomy): domain Bacteria; phylum Actinomycetota; class Actinomycetes; order S36-B12; family UBA10799; genus JADKAV01. The sequence continues at coordinate 8,062 of CAWFSJ010000005.1, read as the reverse complement.
CTCAAGGACGCCGAGCCCGTCGCGGTGGATGCCATGGTGGCTGAGGCGCTGGACACCACCAAACTGCTCGCGCAGAACTCGCAGATCCAGGTCGTGGTTGCCGGTACCCCCGGTCTCATGGTGCTGGGCGTTGAGGCGCAGATGATCACCGCGCTGCGCAACCTGCTCACCAATGCCATCAACTACAGCGCGCGTGGGACGCGGGTCGTCGTGACGACCAGGTTGTCCCAAGGTGTGGTCGACATCAGCGTGGCCGACCAGGGGATGGGCATTCCGGAGAACGAACTGCACCGGGTGTTCGAACGCTTCTACCGGGTGGACCAAGCCCGGTCGCGAGTCACCGGTGGCACCGGCCTGGGCCTGGCCATCGTCAAGCATGTCGCCGAGAACCACGGCGGTGAAGTGGGCGTGTGGAGCGTGTTGGGCGAGGGAAGCACCTTCACACTGAGATTGCCCCCGTACACAGCAGAACTAGCGATTCCAAGGATCGCGATAGAGGAGGAAAGTACCGCATGAGTCGGATCCTGGTGGTCGAGGACGAGCAGTCTTTCAGCGATGCGCTGTCATTCATGCTCCGCAAGGAGGGGTTCGATGTGGCCGTGGCTGCCGACGGGCTCAGCGCTGTAGAGAGTTTCGAAAGAGAAGGGGCGGACATAGTCCTGCTGGACATCATGCTGCCTGGCATGTCGGGTACTGAGGTGTGCCGTCGGATCCGCAACACGTCGCAGGTTCCGATCATCATGGTGACGGCCAAGGACTCCGAGATCGACAAGGTCGTGGGCTTGGAGTTGGGCGCTGACGACTACGTCACCAAGCCCTTCTCCTCACGGGAACTGGTAGCGCGCATACGCGCCGTGATGCGCCGGCGCGGGCCGACGACTCAGGTCTCCGGTGATGCAGCACTCAGCGCGGGCAACATCCGCATGGACGTCGAACGACACGTCGTGACGGTGGACGGAACGGCGGTGAAAATGCCTCTCAAGGAGTTCGAGCTGCTCGAGTTGTTGATGCGAAACGCTGGCCGGGTGCTGACCCGCGGGCAGTTGATCGATCGTGTGTGGGGCTCGGACTATGTGGGGGACACCAAGACCTTGGACGTCCATGTCAAGCGCCTGCGCTCCAAGATCGAAGTCAATCCTGCCGAACCCGAGATCCTGGTGACTGTCCGCGGGCTTGGTTACAAGCTGGAAGCCTGACCGGGGCGGCGCACCTGCTCCTGGTTAGAGGTTGTGCTGTTGGTTAGCGAAGCAACGCGTGGATTCGCTAACCAACAGCACAACCTCTAACGCGGCGCACCGGGGGCCGGCTGCGCCGGCTTGGTGCAGCCCCACCGACCGTCACGGGCCGGCTTGCGCCTGGGCCTTCTTCTTCTTGGCCTTGGCGACCTTCTCCACCTTCGGGGTGTCCTCGGTCGAATCCTCGGTTGCGGCGTCGACGAACTTCTGGAGCTTGGCCTGTTCGGCCAGACTCACCACGACACCGCTGTAGGTCCCTGTGTTCGGCACCATGAAGACGTCCCCGGTCACCGTGCCAGCGTTCTGGAAGGTGAACGTGGTTGGCACGAAGATGGAAGGGAGCGCCTGGACCTGGAAGGCGTTGATGAAGTTGGGGCTCCAATAGCCGGTGCGTACCGAGCCTGAGACAGGAACCTCCAGAGCGCCAGCGGTGATCCCCATCGGCGAGGGCGGCTGGATCTCGACCTTGATCAGCTTGTCGGGGACGTCACTGCTGTTGATGAAGGTCGCCACGAGGGTGGCCTCCGCCGGATTGGCTGTGTTGCGCACCCAGACCGCACCGCGGACATCCATGTCACCGGTGCTCAGATTCGTTCCGTTGCCCACCGCCTGGTTCGCCTGTTGGGAGGTCTGGGCCCCGTATCCGGACCAGCACCCTGCCAGCGATGGGACCATGACGGCGGCGGCGACGAGAGCCGCGGCGCGACGAGCAACTTTGGGCACGAGATTCCTCCGAACGACGGTGGTGCTGGCAATGCTGTGCGCACTCTATCGGTGTGGGCCGGGGCGATCAAAGGCGACTCGTGGGGTTACTCGCTGTTGAGTGAATTTACGGATTCCTAACGGCTCGGATACGCCGTGTTACGATGGAGATCACGGGAAGGGGCACCACCACTCATGGCATTTTCCGTCGGCGACACGGTTGTCTACCCTCATCACGGCGCAGCTCGAATCGAATCGATCGAGCAACGCGTGATCAAGGGCGAAGAACGCGAGTACTTAGTACTTCGGATCGATCAGGGCGACCTCATTGTGCGGGTTCCGTCCGACAACGTCGACCTCGTCGGGGTCCGCGATGTGGTCAATTCTGAAGGCCTGGAACGCGTTTTCAACGTTCTGAGGCAGCCTTACACCGAAGAGCCCACCAACTGGTCTCGCCGCTATAAGGCAAACGTTGAGAAGTTGGCATCCGGTGACGTCATCAAGGTCGCAGAGGTTGTGCGCGACCTGTGGCGCAGGGATCAGGATCGCGGCCTGTCAGCAGGCGAGAAGCGAATGCTTGCCCGGGCCCGTCAGATCCTTGTCAGCGAGTTGGCGCTGGCTGAGAAAACCAACGAGGACAAGGCCGAGATCATCCTTGATGAGGTCCTCGCGTCCTAGTCTTGACTGGTGTCGAGGCTCTCGCGTGTCCCTGACCTAGCTGCTGAGGTACTCCGGCTGCTGCTGGTTGTGCTCGGCGCTGCCGTGGGCTTCCAGATCGGCAAGCAACTCCAGGCCGACAACCCTGGCCAACTCGTTGGCGTTTTCGACGTCACGACTCTGTGCGTGATCGTGGGCGCGGGGATCGGTTATTCCTTCGGCGGTGTCATCAGCCGACGTATCATGCGCGGGATCGAGACCGGTGAACGCCGCCTCAGCGCCCTGCCGCCGGATCAGGTCTTCAGCGGTTTCCTCGGTGGGCTGCTTGCCATGGCCGGGGTCTCCTTGGTGGCCTGGCCGGTCTTCCTTATTGGACCGGCCGCTGTGATGGCCCCTCTGTTCGCCTTCCTTGTGGTCATCGGGGGGCTTGCTGGATTTCGAATCGCGCGCACTCGTGGCGCGGCGATGCCGGCTTCCTTCGCCGCGCGTGCTGGCGTTGCGGCGGCTCCGGCCCCGGGTTGGGGACCCAAGGTTGTGGACACATCCGTGGCCATCGACGGTCGTATCCTCGATGTCGCAAAGGCTGGCTTCCTCACCGGGACGCTGCTGGTCCCACAGGCCGTGGTGGACGAACTGCAGGGTCTGGCTGACAGTGCTGAAGAGGGCAGGCGCGCGCGCGGGCGAAGGGGTCTGGACGTCCTGACGAAGTTGCAATCGGTGCTGCCCGTCGAGGTGATAGCAGACGACCCGGCCGGTGTCGAAGCCGTCGACGCGAAGCTTGTGCAAATCTGCCTGGCTCGCAAAGTCGCGCTCCTCACGTTGGACCAGCACCTGGCCGATGCCGCCGGTCTGGCGGGCGTGGGCGTTCTCAACCTGCATGCGTTGGCCAAAGCCATGGCGCCTCCGGTGACCGGTGGGGATGTCGTCGAGGTGCATCTGGCAAGAGCCGGCAAGGAGCCAGGTCAGGCCGTGGGCAATCTTCCTGACGGAACCATGGTCGTGGTGCAGCGCGCCGACCACCGGATCGGGGAGACGGTAATGGCAAGCATCACGTCGGTTACTACGACCTCCCACGGACGCCTGGTGTTCGCCCGGTTGGAGCACACGTGACTGCTCTGGTCGTCGTCGCTGGAGGCAGCGGCCAGAGACTCGGGGCGTCGGTGCCCAAGGCGCTGGTGGGAATCGCAGGGCGCACGCTCATCGATCATTGCGTGAGTACGGCGCTGCAATGGGGTGGGGCCACGCAGATCGTGGTGGTTGCTCCGGACGCCCACATTCCGATGATCAGGTCGACCCTCCCAGACGCCGTCGATGTCGTCGCCGGTGGCAGCACCAGGGACGCATCCGTGCGTAAGGGTCTGGCGGTGCTGGCCACGGGGGTGCGTTGGGTGCTCGTCCACGATGCCGCCAGACCACTGGCGCCGGTGGAGGTCTATGACCGGGTCCTTCAGGCGCTGGAGTCTGGCGCACGCGCAGTTGTGCCCGGGCTGCCGGTTGCCGACACGATCAAGACCGTGGTCGACGGGTACGTCGCCAGGACTGTGCCACGCGACGACCTGGTCGCGATCCAAACGCCGCAGGGCTTCGAGTTGGAGGCCTTGGTGCAAGCGCACGCGCACAGGGCCGGCGAGGTCACTGACGACGCGCAACTGCTGGAGCAGTCGGGTGTGCCGGTACTTGTCGTGGATGGCTCGCCGCTGGCGATGAAAGTGACAACCCCATTCGATCTGGCCGTCGCGGAAGCGCTGGCGAAGGAGATGTGAGCAATGCTGGTGGGTATCGGTACCGATGTGCACGCGTTCGACGCGCACGCCCCGGCGTATGTGGCCGGCTTGTTCTGGCCGGACGAACCCGGCCTGTCGGGCCACTCGGACGGCGATGTTGTGGCTCACGCCTGCGCTGATGCGCTACTCAATGCCGCGGGTCTCGGCGATCTTGGCGGGCTCATCGGCACGGACCGGCCGCAATGGCGCGACGCGGCGGGCGCGGTCATTCTTCGCGAAGTGGCCGAGCACGTCCGCTCGCAGGGCTTCGACCCGGTCAACGTGGGCGTTCAACTCATCGGAAATCGTCCCCGCATCGGCGCCCGTCGTCTGGAGGCACAGAAGGTCCTCGCGCAGGCCGCCGGATGCCCCGTTCACCTGTCTGCGACCACGACGGACGGATTGGGCCTGACCGGCAGGGCAGAGGGGTTGGCCGCTATCGCCACGGCGTTGGTGCGCGCTGTCGATACCCTTGAGCGGTGACCCTGCGCCTTTACGACACCGGAACCCGCTCTGCGCGGGATTTCATCCCCATCCGCGACGGTGAGGTTTCGGTCTACTACTGCGGCGCCACTGTGCAGGCTGCACCACACGTGGGTCACCTGCGGCCCGGCGTGGTTTTCGACGTCCTGCGTCGCTGGCTGATGGCTAAGGGCTACGACGTGACCCTCTGCCGCAACGTCACCGACATCGACGACAAGATCCTTGCGAAAGCTGCATTGGAGGGCCGTCCTTGGTGGGCCGTCGCTCAGCACTACGAGCGGGAGTTCAGCCGCGCCTACGACGTGCTCGGCGTACTGCCACCCACGGTCGAACCCAGGGCCACGGGACACATCCCGCAGATGATCGAACTGATCTCACGGTTGATCGCCGACGATATGGCCTATGCCGTCGACGGTGACGTGTACTTCGCGGTGAGCGCCTACCCCGAGTACGGCCAACTCTCCCGGCAGCGCCTCGACGACCTGCAGCCGGCCGCTGACTCCGCCGATGATCCGCGCAAGCGCGACCCCCGCGACTTCGCGCTGTGGAAGGCCGCCAAACCCGGCGAGCCGGGCTGGGAATCCCCGTGGGGGCAGGGCCGACCAGGATGGCACGTCGAGTGCTCGGCGATGGCCACCCGCTATCTGGGTCAGGAGTTCGACATCCACGGCGGGGGGATTGACTTGATCTTCCCCCACCATGAGAACGAGCAGGCCCAGTCGCGCGCTGCCGGCGACGGTTTCGCGCGCTATTGGATGCACAACTCGTGGGTCACTGCCGCTGGCCAGAAGATGGGCAAGTCGCTGGGTAATGCCCTGGCCGTGGAGGAGGTCCTCAAACACGTGCGGCCGGTTGAACTGCGCTATTACCTTGCATCGGCGCACTACCGCTCGACGATCGAGTTCTCCTACGAATCGGTCGTCGAGGCAGCGGTCGGCTTCCGGCGCGTCGCCGCCTTCCTGGAGAAGGTCAGCGATGAGCCGCTTCCGGAGGCCACCGCGGACAACTGCCCGCAGCCCTTCATCGATGCCATGGACGACGACCTCGGCGTGCCTGCTGCGGTCGCGGTGATCTTCGACACTGTCAGGGCCGGCAACTCGGCCGCGGAGAAGAAGGACGAGGCGGCAGTGCTTGAGGCTTGGCGCCAAGTCAGCGCGATGGCCTCGGTCTTGGGGGTCAACCCGCTGGAAGACCCGTGGGTCGACCATGACCAGGGTTCCGAGCAGGCACTGGCAGCGCTCGGGTTGCTGGTTCAGGACTTCCTAGCCGCCCGGCAGGAGGCCCGCAGTCAGCGGGACTGGGCGCAGGCCGACGCGATCCGAGACCGACTGCTCTCGGCTGGAATCACAATCGAGGATCGCGCGACCGGTCCGGTTTGGTCGGTGGGTCAGCATGGCGGGTAACTCCCAGCGTCGCGGCGCGCGGCGCGACACGACCTCGAAGAAGGGCGCAACCGTCGGCTCCGGCGGGCAGCGCCGCAAGGGCCTCGAGGGCAAGGGGCCGACACCGGCGGCCAAGGATCGTCCCGGGCATCCCGCGGCGCGGCGCCCCCGATCCAGTCAGAAGCAGGGCGCATCGTCCAAGGGGGGTCGCAAGCCCCCAGCCGACATCGTGGCCGGACGTAATGTCGTGGTGGAGGCGCTGCGAGCTCGAACTCCAGCTGTCGAGTTGCTTGTCCAACTGCGCATCGACCTCGACGACCGGGTCCACGAGGCGGTGAACCTGGCCGGAGAGCAGGGGTTGGCCATCAAGGAGGTCCCCAAGTCGGCCATCGACGATGTGGCAGGTGACATCGTCCACCAGGGTCTGGTGCTTGTCGCCAAACCTTTCGAATACGCCCGACTCGAGGACCTGCTCGGGGTAGAGGACCCTCTGTGGGTGGTGCTGGACCAGATCACCGACCCCCGCAACCTGGGCGCCATCGCACGCTCAGCAGCTGCTTTCGGTGCCACGGGCATCCTGATCCCGCAGCGTCGATCCGCGCCGGTCACCCCGGCGGCCTGGCGGACGTCGGCGGGGGCGCTGGCGCGACTTCCCGTGTGCCAGGTCGGCAATGTCGCCCAGACCCTCGAGCAGTTGAAGTCCGCCGGGTGTTTCGTCGTGGGTCTGGACGCAGGCTCGCAGAGCGGGCTGGACGAGTTGGCCCGGCTCGCCGACGGTCCTCTGGCCCTCGTGGTGGGTGCCGAGGGCCGTGGGCTTGGCAACCTCGTCACAAAACGCTGCGACCTGGTCGTCTCCATCCCCATGACGAAGGTGACTGAGTCCTTGAACGCCTCGGTGGCGGCGAGCATCGCGTTGCATTGGGTCGCTCACCAGCGCGGAACGAGGCCCTCACCGCGCTAGGCTGGCGGTGTGAGCCAGCCACCCCCTCCCCCCGGATACGGTTACGGTCAGCCTCGGCAGTCATCCTCGGACGCCATCGCGGCCCTCGTTCTTGCCATCTTGTCGTGGGTCGTGTGCCCCTTCGTTCTGGCCATCGTCGCGCTGATCTTCGCGAGCAAGGCGTCGAAGGCCATCGCGGCCTCCAACGGCTTGCTCGAAGGCGCAGGCATGGTCACGGCCGCCAAGATCATCGCGTGGCTCAACATCGCCTTGGGGCTGGTCTTCTTCGTCTTCCTGATCATCGCCTTGATCGCCGGGGCGTTCAGCACCGGAGTCTCCGACCCCACGGACAACTTCAACGCAGTGATGCATCTGTTCTGAGTTGGCCGCCAGGTGTTCGCCCTGGTTAGAGGTTGTGGTCCTGGTTAGCGAATCCACGCGTTGTTTCGCTAACCAACAGCACAACCTCTAACGCGGTGGGTTCGGGGAGACCAGCAGGCGGATCGCCGCGCATAGCCCGGCACCGAGCCCCTCCATTCGCCCTGGTTAGAGGTTGTGGTCCTGGTTAGCGAATCCACGCGTTGTTTCGCTAACCAACAGCACAACCTCTAACGCGGTGGGTTCGGGGAGACCAGCAGGCGGATCGCCGCGCATAGTAGCGAAGATCACACGCTGAATCGGGCATTTGAAGCGGACCCCCTTTGACCGGTCACTGGCCCATGGGGTACCGTTTTGAAGTGTGTCTGGGACGTCCGGACACCAACGTCAGTCACCTACTAGCCGACCTGTCAGGGCTCGCAGCCCGCGGGTTGGCTTGCGCTGTGAGTGCAGGGTGCTGGCCCCGACCCCGTCGAACGGTGGCGTGGCATGCGGACAACCGCAGCGACACGCCCGACCGCG
>CAWFSJ010000004.1:0-22177 GCA_963818505.1 uncultured Actinomycetota bacterium | reverse complement strand
GCAGGGGGTGCTGACGGGGGTGAAGGCGGTGCTGCGACGGGCTCCTCAGTGACCACGACTCCACGCTGTCCGCACTTCACACGAGGACCGCCGGACACTCGAGGCCCGATCCGTACCTGTCGGTGTTCGGACGCCGCCCCTCCCTACCATGTGACCGTGAGCGGCCCGTGAACGCGATCATCGCGCCAGGCAGGAACCGCCGTCGTGCGTCCATCCTGTGGTCAGCGGCACTCGTGTTGGTGTTGGCCGCATTTCTCCTCGGCCTTACCCGCCTGCCGAGCCCTGCAGACCAATGGCCGATGCCAGACCTGGACGTCTATCGGCAAGGGGTGAGCCTGCTCCTGGAAGGAGTGGATCCATACGGTCGACCCCTCGGCATCGGACAGCTGCCCTACACCTATCCGCCCTTCTCGCTGATCGCATTCCTGCCGCTGGCAGTCCTCAGTCCGGGGGTGGAGATGCTGGCGATCCTCAACACGTTGCTGCTCGGTGTCGTCATCTGGGCGGTGCTGCGAAGCTATCCACGAACCGGGTATGCACGGTTCCTGGGGATCACCGCCGGGCAGGCCGTTCTCGGTGCCGCCATCCTCGTGGGTGCGCAGTGGCTGCAGCCGGTGGCCAGCAACATCGTGCTGGGGCAGGTCAACGTGGTTCTGATGGCGATGGTGGTCGTGGATCTGCTTGTCGTGACGCCGAAGTGGCGGGGACTACTCACAGGCGTGGCAGCGATGGTCAAACTCACCCCGCTCGTCTTTCTCCTGTATCCCATCTGGGTGCGAGACCGCAGGACCTTGGCGAACGTGATCATCGCCAGCGCCGGATGTCTGGTGCTGTCCGTCGCCACCATGCCCGGAATCACCGTGGACTACTTCGCTGGCGGCATGCTCGATCAGAACCTGCCGGGGCGCACGTACCCGGGCATCGTGTTCAATCAGTCCCTGCGCGGATTCGCCCTGCGGGTACTGGGACCGGGCCCGCTGGAGACAACCCCGACGGGGGTGACGACGACGGCCGATGTCCTGTGGATCAGCATGACCGCGCTGATTCTGGGGTTGCTCTACCTGGCGCTGCGCGGGCTCGACCGGGTTGCGGACAGGGCGTTGGCGATCGGATACGTGGCGACGGCGGGCCTGCTGGTGTCGCCGGTGTCGTGGACCCACCACTGGGTCTGGGTCGTGCCGCTGGTGGCGGCCTCCGCCTCATCCCTGCGACGCTTCCCGCTGGTCGCTGTTCCGGTCGCCATGATGGTCGTATCCATGGTCGACGAGCCGTGGTTCGTACGGCACTGGTACGACGCTGGGAACCTCCCGTCACACGTGGGCGCGCTGGTGCTGAACCCGTACCTCTGGGGTGGCGTGCTGGTTCTGATGGTGGGTGCCTGGTACGGGACTGCGACGCAGGGAGGAGGGGAATGGCTGACTGGATACGCGGTCCGAGGGCAGCCCTGATCGCCTTCTGCGTGTGGCTGATCGTTTCGGGGGTCGCGCTGCTTCTCATCGGCCGGGGGCTGTGGGCCACCGCCGACGACTGGATGCTCACCGGTCCTCGGAGCTGGAGCGACCCGGCCTCCCTGCTGCGCGACCACAACCAGCACTTCTCGCTGGTTCCCGTGGTGATCTACAAGTCCATGTTCCACGTCCTCGGGTTCACGGAGTACTGGCCGTATCGAGTGGTCGGGGTGGCGATCCATCTTGCGCTCGTGGTACTCCTGCGGGTCTTCATGCGGACTACCGGCATCGGCCCTTGGATCGCGACCATGACGGCCGGATGCCTCACGCTGTTCAACGGAGGTGGACTGGTTCTTTCGCAGTTCCAGATGCCACTTGGCATGACCCTCGGGCTGGGAATGGTTCTGATCGCGATGCGGCCGCATCTGACGCCACGGGCGATGGTCGGTGCGATCGTGCTGGGGTTGTTGGCAGTCGCCACATCGGGGGTGGCACTGCCGATGGTGCTGGCGGCCGGCGTGATCTCCTGGCGCCGGCACGATCTGCGGCATGCGGCTCTCCTGACCGTCCCGGTCGGTCTGGTCTACGCGGGCTGGTGGCTCTGGGACTCACCGACCGCCGCGCACCCGGAGGGCTGGACGGCGTCGCTTCGAGGCCTGCTCACGTGGATCGTGCGGGGGGTGGCCGGCGTGTTCGAGGCGCTCGCGGGTGGATGGGTTCTCGGCGTGCTGCTCGCGGCAGCAGTGCTCGCTGGACTTCTCACACCACGCAGTCGCCGTCTCCGGGTCAGACTGCTGGAGCCCGGCGTTCTCGCAGGCTCCTCGGTGGTGCTGCTGGTGCTGACCTATCTGGGACGCGGATTCGATCCGCTCGCAGTGACACAGTCGCGCTTCCGCTACCTGGTCGCAGCGATGGTCCTGCCGCTGGTTGCGGTGGCGTGGGAGGGGGTCATCGGACGCCATGCCGGATGGGGTGCGCTGATCGCACTGCCCTTGGCTTTCGGCGTGATCGGGAACGTGCATGGATTGCGCGAAGAGACCGCTGTGAGCCGGGGCCTGCTCAACTACGAACGGGAACTCGTGGCCGCGATGCTCAGGTCCCCGGCCGCCGAGTCCACCCCTGCTTGGGTGAGACCGTGGTGGTCTACGGGCTTCTTCGGGGTTGGCGACACCACCTGGGGGTACCTGGAGGCTGCCCGAGCCGGCGGACGGCTGCGTCTGGATGCTGTTCCGGTGCCACCGGAGGCGGAACAGGGCGCCCTGGTCAGGCTCAGGTTGGCTCAACTGGGACAAGATCCACCATCCGAGTGCACGGCGCATGTAGGCCCCGTAGTGCGGTCGCTGCCAGCGGGCACTCGGGTCGGATTCCGTGGCGGTGCTGCATCCCCTGATCAGTCGTGGATCAACGTCCGGCTTGCAGGAACCGGGGCATGGCAGACGGATTTCCGAGCGGATGGCGTCGGCGACACGATCCTGGTTGTGGGGGGCGACCCGTCGACCGGGATGCCGCTGAGGGTGGAAATCAGCCCCGGCAGCCCGAACGCCGTTTTCTACCTCTGCACCTGAGATGCCGCAGATGTCTGCGTTGTGGCAACGACATACCTTGGACGCAGGCGCAGGAAAGGTACCTCGATCCATCGGTAGTGAGACGTAGCTGAGCGGGGCTGTGATCGCCGCGGTGATGCCGAGCCCGATCAGCAGGTGTGGCCAGACGGACAGACCCCACGCAGCGGTCAGCCGCGCTGATATCGGGATTGCCACGAATGTCATGACGGTGAAATGCCAAAGGTACGTCGAGTAGCTCCACTGCCCGAGTCGGACAAGGGCCCGACCCACATGTCCGGTCCCATGGTCATGGTCCGAGTTGGCCCAGAGGAGCAGGAGCGTCGCGGAGATGAGCCCGCCCACATAGAGGCACCCGCGAAGGTTCCCCGGTAGCCCGAGATGACCGCCCGCATGGTTGGAGATGTAGGCCATCGCAATCATCACGCCGACGCCCGCGAGGCCACAGCGGACTGCGGTGCTGTCGCGGCACATCACGACCATGCAGAAATGCGAGCAAGAGGCCGCAGGCGAACTCGAGCAGGCGGCCGGGGACGTTCGCGTACAGGACCGTGTAGGCATCCGCTCCCAGAAGCAGACCGAGACCGATCACGGCCAGGCAGGAACTCACGATGACAGCCGCCGCTGCTGCTGGTTGCATCTTGTGCAACGCCCACACCATGGCGGGGACGAACAGGTAGAGAACGACTTCGATGCGGACCGACCAGGCGGTCGCCAGCCAGGGAAACGGGGTGTACGACGTGGACGTGGGAAGCATGAGGATCGCCTGCACGAGTGACCGCGTCGTGTCCTGCTCGACCCCGAGGATCTGCGCGATCGTGCGGGCGCCGGTGACGATGCCGAGGAGCAGCAGGAACCAATAGAGAGGCGCCACGCGCAACACACGTGCGGCCAGGTATCCGGGCCAGTGAATCGTATGACCAGCCAGGCCCGTGCCGATCGAATAGCCACTGATCACCATGAACAAAGTCAGGGGGATCCAAGGCGCGGTGAAGACCACCGGCAGCGGGTTGAGGCTGTCAGCCCACGAGGTCTCGGCCAGCATGGACTTGGGAATCATGGTGAAGCAGTGATGCATCACGACCCACCAGGCCGCCAGGGCGCGCAGCATGTCCAAGCGAGGAAGGTACCGTCGGTTGGCACTCCTCACAGCTCAACGCCCTTCGGCTGCACTTACGGCATCCTAACGGTCCTCGCCCGGCACTCCGCGGCCGTTTCCGGCCGCCCGGGCTCCGGCAGCGGTTCTGGTCCCGGGAGCCCCGAATGCTGCGAAAGTCCCCTCTGGGCACATCAGAAGAAGACCCATCTCCTGTACGCGAAGAACCGACCGACGGTCGCCACGGCGGTGGCAACGGCCTTGACGACGTTCAACCAGAGCGGGTCGAGTGCCCAGGCGATCTCGGCCACCACCACGACGACCTCGATGAAGGCCACCGCCAGCAGGTTGATCCCTGCAAAGGCGCCGTAGGCGTGCCAGAGGGACTTGATCTCGCGGTGGGCGAAAGTCCACTTGTAGTTGCCGACGAAAGCGAATGTCATGGATACGAACAGTGCCACGGCATTGGCCGCCCACACCGGCCAGCCGGCCAGCATGAGCACGTTGAACAAGGCGAAGTCGATGACCACCGCGAGGACACCGACGACGATGAACCCACCGACCTCCTTGCGGTGTGTCCCCGACAGAGGTCTGAGTCGCCGTCACCGGACAAGGGTACCGACTGACCACCATCCCGATTGCTGCGGCGGTCGGGTCCCCACCCGGTAGGTCGGCTGCGCCTGTGAGCGTGTTCAGACACCTCAATCGCGAAGTCTTCGCCACAGCGAACGCACCGACCGGTGAGGCAGGGCGTTCCGGTGTGTCTGCACCTCGAGCTGGTTCAGACGCACCCGCATGGTCCACTCCTGGGTCAGTTCCGCGAGCGCCTCGGCGGCCCAGTCCGGGACGTGGACGGGATTCTCCAGATGCCGCTGGGGCACTGCATGCGCGTCGCAGAGGGCCGAGTACATCTCATCGAGATCCTCGGCCAACCGTTCCGCAGATCCCTGCAACCGCTCGGAGTGCTGACGCAGCAGGCGCGGTTCCACGCCGGCAGCGATCTCCCCGCCGTCACCTGTGATCTTCAGCCCGGCCTCGAGCCAGAAACCCGAGAAGGGCCTCTGCTGCGTCGGCCGGCTCGGCGAACGTCCGTTCCAGTTCCAGAACCAGCACGTGGCGTTCCTGGGCCTGTTTGAACAGCGCGCGGTTGTACGCGACCCACAGCGCGAGGCCCCTTCGCAGCGTGGTCCCGTTGCGGACATGTAGCGACATGGCCACGGCCCGCGGCTGCCGCACGCCCACCACGACCGGCAACTGCTGAAGACACAACCTGTCCCAGAGCGGGAGTAGCACGCTCAGGCGTGGATCCTTGACGAACCAGTTGGTGTTCGCGCCGTGGAACAGGTCGATCTCGTCGCGGGCGGTCTCCAGCCGATGTGGGTCCAGGGATCGCCACATCTGCTCGGTCACGAAGGGCGGCGCCCACCAGGAGCCGCCAAGATCCGCCAGCCAGCGATCATTGAAGTCGACCACGTCCTGCCGTTCGAACAGTCCCCGTGGATTGGCGGTATCCGTGGTGAACAACGGACCATCGCCCATCACGAGCCCCGTGCGCGCGGCCCACTGGCCGAGCATGCTCGTGCCCGAGCGATGCATGCCGGTGATTACGACGCCCATGGGTCCTCCCGGTGGTGGTCTGGGGCTGGTAGGGGACTACGGGCCGCCAGTGGCCTTGCGGCGGTAGTCGTGGAACATGGCTGCGAGGACGTAGAACCGTCGCAGATCCTCCTGTTCGCCCGGTGTGCTGTTGAACATGTACTGCATCAGTGGCTCGTCGGAGGGCTCGCCGCCGGGTTTGCGCCACACCCCCAAACCGAATCCGTGGCGGAAGCCGAACGTCTCTCCGGGATGCTCGGTGCGCAGTTCGTCCCAGAACCGCCACACGCCGAAGTCCTTCATGCGGGCTTCGATGTCGTGAAACAGAACGATGCCGCCGGGTGCCACCTTCGGCTGCCAGTTCTCGAAGTCCTCGCGAACGGCGTCGTAGGTATGGAGGCCGTCGATGTGCAGCAGGTCGATGCTCTCGTCGTCGAAGTGCGAGAGGGCCTCGTGGAAGTACATCCGCATCAAATATGAGAAGCCCGGGTAGGAGAGCCGGTTCACCTGCGCCACCGACTCCCACACGCTTTCGTCGTAGGCACCGGTGTGCTGCTCGCCCTCCCAGGTGTCGACCGCGTAGCAGACAGTGTCGAGGTCGTGCTCCTGGACGGACTGACAGAAGGTGAAGTACGACATGCCTGCCTGGGTGCCCAGTTCCACCAGGGTCTTGGGTCGGATCGCTGCGACCAGGTCGTAGCCGAATTGGATATGGTCCATCCACGTACTGAAAACTATGTGACGTGGGTAGAAGTGCCGGACAGAATCCGGCAGGTAGATCGACATCGCGGCTCCCTCTTCGTTGGCTGGCTTCTTGCGCCCCATCGGATCTGCCAGCAGTCCCGGATCGATGACGACGGGTTCGTCTTCCCATGCCGGTAGCGGCACGATCCGATTCATGCGGCCTGCAAAGCGGTCACGGCCCTGTACTGCCGAGTAGTGAAGGAACTCCAGCGCATGCGGCGTCACTTCACCGAGCAGCACGGGCTCCCGGAGGGGGGATTCGAAGTCCATCTTCCGGACCTCGAGGTACCGCTGCCGGAACTCATCCAGCAGTGCCTCCCGCTGGATGTCGCTCCTCGTGGTGACCCCACCGTGGTACTGGTGGAAGTTGGCCTCGCCAGGTAGCAGCACCAGTTGGCTGGTCGGTCGTTCGGCCAGTTCCCGGAAGAGGTCGAGGTTGAGCACGCCACCGCCCACCTGGTCGAATCGCTCGTCGGGTCCACCGATCTCCTCCAGGGCGGATCTGCGTGCAAACATGCAGTTCGACTCCATCAACGGGTGAAGGTATCCGTACGGGTTACCGCCGCCCACTGTCGCGTGTTTGAAGAGCAGATACCCGTCCTCGCGCCAGGGGATCGACTCGAGGAGCGCTCGCTCCTCGCGCTCGGCGCGATCACCGTGATGCTGGTGGTCAGCGTCTCCGAGGTGGAATCCGGCGGTGGCGACCAGTGCGTCGGGGAACGCCCGGAAGGCATCCGCGACGTTGCAGAGGACACCCGGGGTGACCATGCGGGCACCGTCGATCATGATGCCGATGATGTCCCCACGAGCAGCGGAGATCCCTTCCTGCAGCGCCCACACCGGGGAGACCCCGGTCTCTGTGCGGGGGATGTACCGGAACTCATCGCCGAGGGCCTCGACCGATCGCCGCTTGAGGTTGTGCTTTGACAGGTTCTCGACGACCACAACCTCGTAGGGCACGTTGTCCACGTCGCGCTGGTGGTGCCTGGACAATGTGTAGAGGGTGTTCATCGCTTGTCGGGGCATGTCGTACACGACAACGACCACCGAGATGCGTGGCAGGATCCGGGTCGCGGGGTGTGGCCGCTTCGTACGCAGTCTCACGGTGGCACCAGTGCCCGCACAGCGCAGGAGGAACTGAACTCCAACATGGGCAGAGCCCACCCGGGCACCGCACCGATGAGCCGTGGACGCTTCTCAGCGAAGGTGTAGTGGGTTCCCCGGATCTGCGCGTACTGTTCCCGGAAGGAGGCCAGCAGCTCTTCGCGTTGGTCGTCGGCCTTGGTGGTGACCCCGCCGTGGTACTGGTGGAACGTACCCTCGCCAGCAGTCACGAACAGGGCCGCCTCACGGCGCTCCACCAGGCGTTTGTAGAGGTCGAGGTTGACCATCCCGCCTCCGGGCATGTCGAACCGGGTGTCCACTCCACCGATCGCCTCGTATGCCTCCCGGCTGAAGAAGACGCAGTTGCTCTCCATCAGGGGAAGCAGATACCCGTGCTGGTGACGGCCACGGAAGAAGGTGGAGATCTCGAAGAGCCGGTAGCCGTCGGTCAACCAGTCGACGTGGTCGAGCAGTTGCTGCTCGGCGTTCTCGTCGTGGTCGGGGTTGCGGTGCTGCTCCGTCTGGCCCAGGTGATAGCCGGGCACGGACACCACGGCGTGCGGTGTGATCCGGAAGGCCGCCTGTGCGTAGTGAAGCACCCGGGGGGTGACCATGCGTGCGCCGTCGATCACCACTCCCAGGTACTTGCCTTTCGCCTCCCTCAGCCCATGGATCAAAGCGGGGACGGGGGAGTGGCCTTCGTTCGAACGCAGGAAGTACCGCACGTTGGGCGCAACGGCAGTGGCAGCGGCCTCCCCGAGCAGGTCCTCGGACTCGTTCTCCACCACGATGATCTCGTAGTCGCGCCAATCCACGTGGAGTTGCTGGGGGACGGCCAAGGACTGCAGGGTGTTGCGTGCCTGTCTGGACATCTTGTAGACGACGACGATGACGGACATCTGTGTGCTCACGGGTCGTTCACCTCCCGCCATCGTCGGACCGAGTTGTCGAGGAATCGGATTGCGGCGCGATCGACCCTGCCCAGCAGCACAGGGGACTGCAACGGGGGGCCGTGCACCTCGCCGCGCAGCCTCTCATACTCCGCGCGCATCTCCGCGAGCAGGGCATCGCGGTCCACCCCAGGTGCGCCAGTCGTGGCACCTGCGTGGAACTGATGGAAGGTCCCCTCGCCGGGCAGCAGGATCAGTGTGCCGCGATCAGCGGCTCGTCGGTAGAAGTCGAGGTTGACGTAGCCGCCCCCCATCGTGGTGAACCGCTCATCGAATCCGCCGACGGCCCAGTAGAGGTCCCGGGGGACCGCGATGCAGTTGCTCTCCCCGATCGGCTGCAAGTATCCACCGCTGCACGAGGCGCTCGGTACGGCCATGTCGAAGAGGCGATAGCCGTCCTCGCGCCATCTGAGCCGCTCCAGGGCAGCCTGCTCCGAGTCCACCCCGTACCCGTCCAGGACGGCCTCCTGGTGCAGCCGCTGACCGAGGTGATAGCCGGGCACACTCACCACCGGGGTGGCGGCCAGACTCCGTGCTGCCAGGATGTTCCAGACCACTCCCGGGGTCACCATGCGCGCGCCGTCGACCATCATCGCCAGGGTCTCGGCGCGGGCCGCGGCGGCCCCCGCGTTGAGCGCGGCCGCGGGGGACTGCCCGGAATCCTGGCGAAGCAGGTACCGGGCGTTCGGAGCCTGCTCCAGCACCTGCTTCTCGTGCAGTAGATGGGGCGAGGCATTCTCCACCACGACGATCTCGTAGTCCGCCGCATCGACACCTCGTTGGTGGGATGGGCTCAGCGACGCGATCGTGTTCAGAGCCTGGATGGGCATGTCATGCACGACAACAACGAAACTGAGGCGGGGTCGGCGACGGGGCAGGCGTCGCGATGCCCTCCGCACCGACCGTGTCAGGCGGTTCACCGGGCGCTCACGTCAGCGAAGCCGGGCTGGATGCTCGGCCCGGAACCCCGACGACCGTGCTTCCGTGCGGGACGTCTGCGACGACGACGGCGTTGGCACCGATGCGGGCCCCGCGCCCCACACGTACGGGACCGACCACCTTGGCACCGGTTCCCACGTGGACCCCGTCCTCCACCCGCGGGCCGTTGAAATTGCCGGCGCGCAGCCCGAGCGTGGTCCAGGGAAACAGGATGACGTTGTTGCCCACCTCGGTGATGCCGTCGACGACTACCTGACCATGCGGAAGGTACAGGCCGCCACCGATCACGACTGGATCCCCGATGCAGACCTGGCTCAGTGCCATGGACCCGAGGTGGCATAGGCGGGGAACGACCGGTATCCCCCGGCGCAGCGCGGCCACCCTGCTGCGGTACAGCAGTTGAGCGAAGAAGGCATCGCTGGCCCACGACAGCCGAATGGTCTCGGCCACGAGTTCGGTGCGGGAGAGGTGCGCTCGGCCCTCGCCCCGGAACTGCAGGGTGGTCATGACGTCGGCCGCGACGGCCGCCCGCAGTGGTGGGCTCTGCGCATGTCGTTGCTTCACCCAGGTACGCCGGGCTTTGCCCCTGGTGTGAATGGCGTGCAGGGCCTTGGCCTGTGACTTCCCACGTTCGAAGAGCGCACCGAAGTTGCCTGCCATAGGCATACTGTAGAGAGTCAGCAACGCCCTGGCGGCAGTTATCGGGAAGGCGGTCGGCCCATGTTGGAACGGTTGAAGAGGCGCTCGGCCAGGCGGCCATCCGCAACCATCGCCAGCGAACCGATGCCTACCGGCGCCCTTGACCTGCGGCACTACCCCGGCATCGACGCCTACCTCGACGCGGGCGATGTGGAAAGCGCTTGTGCACTCGTGCACCGAGTCGACGGGTCGCTGACTGCGCAGGACACGGCGCGGATCGAACTCCAGTTGCGTAACGAGGCCTTCCGTCGGGCGAGTACCCGCCCCGCTCCAGATGTTGCCTGGCCGCCCCGGACCGACGACATGCTCAGTGCTCCAGGAAGCCTGCCGGAAGTGACCTCCGCAGATCTCGACCGAGAAGCCTTGGTGGCGGGCGTCCGCAATCACGGAGCCCTGATTGTTCGAGGGTTCTTCCCGCAGGACGCATGTGCCGCGCTCTGCGCAATGATCGATAACTCGATGGCGGCCTATGGTGAGGACCCGCATGGGGTTGACCAGGACTGGAACACGCCGTTGCGTGATGTCTCGGGTGAGATCCAGGGTGCCCCGGCGTTTCGATCGTTCAACTTCGTGGCTGCGGGTTTGCCGGTCGCCGATGCCCCCAAGGCGGCCCGGTACGTGATCGCTGAGTTCGAGCGCCTGGGACTGCCGGAACTGGTCGGCAGCTACCTGGGTGAGCGACCGGCCCTCAGCCTGGAGAAGTGGACGATGCGACGCGTCCCCCCGGACACCGGGTCGAGTTGGCATCAGGACGGGGCATTCCTTGGCACGGACAAGCGCACTCTGAACATGTGGATCGCACTGACCGACTGCGGCGAGAGCGCCTCGGGCTTGGACATCGTGGCCCGCCGTCTCGACCACATCGTCACGACGGGCACGCCGGGGGCCTACTTCGACTGGGACGTCTCGCCCTCAGTGGTGGAGGAGGAGCGGGGCGAGGATCCGATCGTCTCCCCGGTGTTCAGAGCGGGAGATGCGGTGTTCTTCGACCAATTCCTCTTGCACAAGACCGGGACGAAACCGGATCTCACCGACGACAGGTATGCCTTGGAGACCTGGTTCTTCACGCCCACCAGTTTCCCTGGCCACTACTCAGGGCTGCTGCTGTAGGCCAAGGGTGATCGCGGCGTCGGCACGGCGGGCGCTGGAGCCGACGACACCTGCGCGTAGATCGAGGCGAGCTCGGCGGCCTGCTGCGCGAAAGTCGGGATGGTCGTGACCGGGTGGGCACGGCAGCGGTAGTCCTCCGGGGACCTCACGATCTCGCGCATCGCGTCGGCCAGCGCCAGGTGTGACCCGTCCATCGGGATCAGCGTGGCGTTGATCCCCTCTGCGAGGACCTCGGCGGTTCCGCCACCGTGTGTGGCAACCACCCATACGCCGCGCAGGACAGCCTCCCGCACGGTGAGTCCATAGCTCTCGCTGGTCTGCGAGGGGAACAACAGCACGTCGATCGAATCGAAGAAGGCGTCGATGCCTGCACTCGTGTACGCGGGTTCGATCTGCACACCGGGGTAGTCCCACGTCGCAGCGCTCATGCCGTGGAATCCCAACGCTTGGCCTGCGTCCACGAGCCGGATGCGGTAGGCGCCGGCACCGAGGTCCTGCAGCGCGGCTCGCAACTGCAGGGCTCCTTTGACGGGGTCCCCGCCACCCACATAGCCGAACGTGACGGGTCCGCCGCGGGCATCTGACCGGGTGTGGCCGTGGGCCGGGTGCCGCACGCCGTTGTGATTGGTCTGCAGAACGTCGCGCGCTACGCCGCTGCCTGCCATCGTCTCGCGCCAGTAGTCGCTGGGCGTCAGCACCCGCTGGCATCCGTTCAGAATCTGCAGCGACTCGTTCTGGCGCGCCCGGTGTTGTCGGGAGTCCGCTACGCAGGTGGCGCACACCCGGGGGTCGATCGACTGCTGCCCGCACCACTCGCCGGTCGCGCGCACCATGAACTGTCGCTCGCACAACCACCAGGCATCGTGCAGGGTGATGACAGTCGGCACCCCCATGGTGGACGCCGCCCTGACCATCTCCACGCCCAGACCCTGCACCGCATGGAAGTGAACCACGTCGGGCTGGATGCTACGCAGGACCTGTTCGAGGCGTCCAGCGAGGGCGGGCTGATGGTACTCGGCGTCCGCGGTCTCGGGTGTCGTGCGTCCGATCGCGATCACCGCTAGTCCGTGCGCCTCGTAGCGGCGCATCTCGCCGTACGTCAGCAGCCGCTCGGGCAGGCTCGTCAGCACGATCACCTCGTGACCTTGCCGGGCGAGATGTGTGCTGGTTTCCTCGGCCACGATGGTGGCTCCGCCGAAGGAGATCGGCGAGAAGTGGGTATTGGCGACCAGAATGCGCATCAGGGACCGGCCCATTCCGGCACGAGACTGTGCAACATCTTGCGCGTCTGGTCCAGTGGGCGCTGGTCGAGCTCCCATTCCCGCACATGATCACGGGCCTCTTGAGCTATGCGGTGCTGCATGTCCGGATCTGCTGCGAGACGCGATATGGCGGTGAACCAGTCGCCGTCTTCGGCGATCAGGCCGGTCCGGCCGTCATCGATGTAGTCCGCGTAGAGCGTCGGCGATGCAATGAGCGGCGTCCCCACCAAGCCGCTCTCCAGGTACCTGATGTGTGACTTGTAGAGGTTGAAAGCATCGGACGTGAGCGGCGCCAGGGCGATCGTGCTCCTGCTCAGTTCCCGCAGGTACTCCGGGAAGGGTAGTTCCGGCAGTTGCCGGATCTGGGGACCGAAGGGGACGAGGTCTTTGGGAAGCGCGACCGAGCCCACCAGGGTCAGCCGGCCTTGCGGGTTCTGGCTCAGCCACCTGGCCAAGCCCGGCGCGGCCAACTCGAAGTCACGATCGTGGGCACGCGATCCGGACCCGTACATCACCACCGGACAAGTTGCTGGAGGTGACGGTACGGACTCAACCCCCGCGGCGACCTCCAGCATGTGTTCGTCTATCCCGTTCTCCAGCACGAAAGAGGGCTGACCGTTGTGCTGGCGCATGTCAGCGGCGAGCGGTTCGGTCGAGGCCAGGTTGGCGTCGACCAGGGGGAGCATGTTGCGGTAGTCGTCGGCTCCCTTGATAGTGGCCGCCTTGAGGGACCACGGAAGGGTATCGAGGTTGGGATTGCCGGCCACAAGATCCCGGCGATAGACCACGTCGTCCACCTCGAAGACCACCGGGATCTGCAGCCGCCGGGCCTCCAGCAGCAACGAGGTCGTGCGTGCGTCCTTGGGCAGGCGGTACACGATGAGAACCTTGGCCAGTTGCAGGCGGGAGAGCGCCTCGGTCTCGTCCTCGAGGCCGAGCTCGTCGAAGGGCACATTGAGTTGCCGCAGCAACTGCTCCTTCTGCCGGAGGCGGTAGTGGTAGCACTGGGGCAGACTCCGCTCCGCGACGGAAAGGACGCTCATCGGCCATGTGCGTGCCGTGGCCGTCGTGGGTGCGCCACGGTCCGCCTGGCGGTCACCGCCGGAGCGGGCCCGCATTGCTGCGCGACCGTGGCGAATCGTGTGGGCCAGGGTGCGTACCGGGCGACTGTGGCGGACCCTCTGGACGGTCCATCCGGCGGACTCATTGACCGCACTCAAGCGGGCGGTCAGGCCGGTCCGCGGCTGATCCCGCATGCTGTTGCCTCCAGCGTCTTCGCCCCCGCTGTGTCATGTGGCAACATACCGCCTGCCACCTGCTACGTGGGCAATAAGCCCCTGAGAGTAACGCGGCATCTCGGAAGCGATCGGTCCACGGGCAAGCCCGACCGCCCGTTGGATCGGGTCAGGTACGACCTGCGTACAGCAACAGGGCGCGTGCGATAGGGACGTCGTGCGAGCGCAGTCCGGCGAGCAGTGGCTTGGTCAAGCGGCCGGCGGCGAGTTCCTCGAGTTCCGCGTCGCCCGAGTCGGCGAGGTCGAGCAGGCGTGACGCGGCCGCGATGACCCAGCGCGTTCGCGATCGCAGATCTGCTCGCACACCGGTGTCCCGAAGACGCCGTCCGTAGGCGGCGATGCGGGTGGGGTCGAGGCTGCGCAAGCCGTTCCCTACGACCTGTGCATCGTGCCGGGTGTAGTCCACCAACGCCTCGTCAAGGTAGCTCAGCGACCCGATTCTCGCCGCCACCGCCGCAATCCACTGGTCATGCCACCCGCGCAGTTGCGGCGCCGGGAACGGCAGGGCCGCCTGCCGGACCGCTGGGGTGATCATCATCGCCGCACCGGAGGCGCAGTTCATGAGCAGTAGGCGAGCCGGCGTGAGTGTCAGTGACCCCGGGGGGCGGGTCAAGAATCGTTCCTCGAGCACCTGCCCGCAGTCGTCCACCACGCGCATCGCACTGAACGCGGTGTTCTCCAGTGTCAGCATCCGGCGGAGTTTGTCGGGATGCCAGGCATCGTCCTGGTCGCAGAGGAAGACGGGGACATCCGTGCGCACCTGTGAAAGGAGTCGCTCGAAGGCCCGGTAGGGACCCAGATGCGGCGCGGTGGGCAGCAGTCTGAACCGGGGGTCCGCAGCTAGCGGCTCCGCTACGGCCTGGCGATCCGCGGACGCGTCATCGAGAACCAGGCACTGCCAGTCCGACACGGACTGGTTCTGAAGGGACCGCAACTGGCGCATGAAGAGGTCCTGGCGCGGGTTGTGTGTTGCCAACACGATCTGCGCCTTCACGGGAGCAGCCTAGCGATGGCGGCTCCACGGTCCGGCCAGTCGAGCGCCGGCTGGTACAAGGGAGTCATGCAGATCGAGCAACTGCCCATCGAAGGCGCCTTCGTCATCACCCCGCAACAGCACGGTGATGCCAGGGGGCTGTTCTTCGAGTGGTTCAAGGCCCCGGCGTTCACCGAGGCGGTGGGTCACCCGCTGAGCCTGGCCCAGGCCAACTGCTCGGTGTCGTCCGCCGGCACCTTGCGGGGTATACATTTCGCGGATGTGCCCCCTGGCCAGGCCAAGTACGTGACGTGCCTGTCCGGCCGGGTACTCGACGTGATCGTGGACGTAAGGGTGGGTTCACCCACGTTCGGGCAATGGGCCGGGGTGGAGCTGAACACCGGGTCCAGGCAGGCGGTCTACCTGTCCGAGGGCCTCGGCCACGGTTTCGTCGCGCTGGCGGACAACTCGACGGTCGTCTACCTGTGCAGTACCACCTACAACCCGACTGGCGAGCACGAGGTGTATCCGTTCGACCCGGACCTCGCGATCGACTGGGGGCTCAGCAGGGAGCAGGCGTCGCTGTCGGCCAAGGACGCTGCGGCACCCAGCCTGCAGGAGGCGAAAGCTGCGGGACTGCTTCCGGACTACGTGGCCTGCCGGAACTACGTGGCGTCGCTGGCCTGAGGCCCGCACCCTGTGGTCTGCCCGGTTCGGGAGGAGTCCAGAACCGCTTGCGCGACGGCCACGGTACGGGCGCCTGCTGCGAACGGGATGAAGTCTGCGCCCTTGCCCAGGACGGCGTCGCGGAACCGCTCGTGCTCGACGGCCAGCGGCTCCGGCTTCGGGAAGGCGTACCGCGTCATGTTGCCCTCGCTGACCCCGCGGAAACTCTCCAGGACGGGCCAGCCGAGGGGAACGACCCCGTTCTCGAAGAAGGTCAGGTCCGCTGTCAGCGTGTCCGCGACGAGTGCGCCGCGCTCGCCGGTGATGACTGTGACCCGTTCCTTCATGGGGGACAGCCAGTTGATGAGATGGTTGGTGACCGTGCCGTTGGCCAGCGTGCCGGTGATCGCCACGAGATCCTCGTGCTGCCGGCCGCTGCGGTGGGCCGTCCGCGCCGATACCGTGGTGTACTCGCTGCGGGAGACCCACGCCGTGAGGTCGATGTCGTGCGTGGCGAGATCGAGGATGACGCCGACGTCGCCGATCCGGGCCGGGAACGGGCCCTGGCGACGGGTGGCCACTTGGTGGATCTCCCCGAGCTGACCGCTCTCGATCCGGTCCCGCGCTTGCTGCAGGGCGGGGTTGTAGCGCTCGATATGGCCCACTGCACCGATCAGCCCGCGCTGTTCGAAGGCTTGTGTCAGTTCGCCCGCCTCGTCGGCGTCAAGCGTCAGCGGTTTCTCGATGAGTGCGTGCACGCCTGCCTGGGCGAGGCGAAGCCCCAGCGGCAGGTGCGTCACCGTCGGGGTGGCCACGACGACGTAGTCCACGTCCAGGTCCAGCAGGGCATCCACATCGGGCAGCACGGGCCGACCCTGACTGCGGGGCCCGCTCTCCCCCACGGGATCGACGACAGCCACGAACTGCACGTCGGACAACAACGACAGGACCCGGGCGTGGTTGACGCCCATCGATCCGAGTCCGATCAGTCCCGCACGCAACATCTCACACCCCCGCCTTCGCCACATCGTTCACGGCCGTCACGATCGTCTCCAGATCCTGCGCGGTGAGCGCCGGGTGCACCGGCAGGGAGATGACTTCCGCGGCAACGCGGGTCGTGACCGGAAGGTCGAGTTCCAGGCCGAAGGACGGCAGAGCATGTACCGGGACGGGGTAGTAGACACCGCTGCCCACGCCTCGCGCCGCGAGTTGCTCGACGAATGCGTCGCGGTCGTGTCCCGGTACCCGGATCGTGTACTGGTGGTAGACGTGGTGGGCCCGCGGGTCCACGTAAGGCGTGACGACACCGCGCAGGTGCTCGGTCAGGAAGGCCGCGTTCTCCTGCCGCTGCGTGGTCCAGGCGGGCAGTTTCTGCAGTTGCACCCGGCCGATCGCGGCGTGCACGTCCGACATGCGGGTGTTGAAGCCCACGATCTCGTTGTGGTACCGCTTCTCCATCCCCTGGTTGCGCAGCAGTCGGACGGTCCGGGCCACCTGTGCCGAGGCGGTCGTGACCATCCCACCTTCGCCGGATGTCATGTTCTTCGTCGGGTAGAAGCTGAAGGCGGCGGCGTCGCCCAGGGCCCCGACGGGACGGCCCTGCCACTGTGCGGCGTGTGCCTGTGCTGCGTCTTCGAGCACCAGCAGGTTCCGGGAGGTGGCAAGCGCCGCCAACTGGTCCATGTCCGCGGGGTGGCCGTACAGGTGGACCGGCATGATCGCGCGGGTGCGCTCGGTCACGGCGGCGTCGGCCGATGCCGGGTCCATGCAGAACGTCCGCTCGTCGATGTCGACGAACACCGGCGTCGCCCCTGCGAGCCGGACGGCGTTGGCCGTCGCGGCGAAGGTGAAACTCGGCACGAGCACCTCGTCACCTTGTCCGATGCCGAGTGCGAGTAGCGCCATGTGCAGGGCGGAGGTCCCGGAGTTCACGGCGACGCAGTGCACGCCGTCGACCAGGCGCCCGAACTCCTCCTCGAAGGCGGCGACCTGCGGTCCCTGCGCCAGGCCCCCGGAGGCGAGCACCGCATCCACCGCCCTGCGCTCGTCCTCACCGACCAGTGGTCGGGCTGCCGGAATCATGCGTCCTCCTCCACCAATACGCCATCGATCTCCCGGAATCGGCCCCCTGACGCCGGGCACCGCCAGAGGCCGTCTCGCAGATCCTGCAGGGGAACGCCGTGCTTGCCGACCCAGCCGACCTGCTTGGCGGGAGAACCGGCGACCAGCGCGAAGGCAGGCACGTCTCGGATCACCGTGGACCCGGCCGCCACCAGCGCCCACGCCCCGATGGTCACGGGCGCGACGCACACGCTGCGGGCGCCGATCGACGCACCGTGGTGGATCGTGACCCCGACCGGGTCCCAGTCGTCTGCGCCGCGCAGAGCACCGTCCGGGGACACCGCCCGCGGGTAGCGGTCATTGGTGAGTACCACGGCGGGGCCGATGAAGACGCCGTCCTCGATGACGGCGGGGTCGTAGACCAGGGCGTAGTTCTGGATCTTGCAGTTGTCACCGATGCGCACGCCGGGACCGACGTAGGCGCCCCGGCCGATCACGCAGTCCCTGCCCAGCACAGCACCCTCGCGGATCTGGGCGTAGTGCCAGACCTTCGTGCCCTGGCCGATCGCGGCCCCGGGGTCCACGTCGTTGATGATCTGCATGGGAATCCCCTCGTCAGGCTGTGGTGCCGGTGTTCATCGCCGCAGTCAGCAGCGGCAGCGCCTCGGCCAGCGCCTCGTCCCAGGGGCGCATCTCCGGCAGACCCTGCTGGGCCCAGCGATCGTGACCCAGCACGCTGTAGGCCGGCCGCGGCGCCGGACGCGGGAACTGGTCGGTGGTCGTGGGCAGGACCCGCTGCGGGTCGGCGCCGATCAGCTCGAAGATCGTGCGGGTGAACCCGAACCAACTGGTCTGCCCGGAGTTCGTGCCGTGGTAGACGCCGGGTTCGTGCCGCGGAGTCCCCGAGACGGATCAGTCTGAGCCGGCCAGATCCCGGCTCCACGTGGGCTGGCCGACCTGGTCGTCGACCACCGCTGAGCGTCTCTGCTGGTGCACTCCAGCCCCAGCATGGTCTTCACGAAGTTGTTCCCGGCCGCGCCGTACAGCCAGGCGGTGCGCACGACGTAGGCGCCCGGGTGCTGCAGTACCGCCTGCTCCCCGTGCAGTTTGGTGCGCCCGTAGGCCGAGCGGGGAGCGGGCACGGCGTCCTCGGGGTACGGGCTCGGTGGCGGTGCCGTCGAAGACGTAGTCGGTGGACACGTGGAGCAGTCGGGCCGCCCGCACTGGCCGCGCGACGTTCGCGGCGCCCGTCCCGTTGACCGCCTCCGCGGCTGCCTCGTCGGTCTCGGCCGCATCCACTGCGGTGTAGGCGGCGCAGTTGACCACCACCTCAGGAGCGATCCGGTTCACCGCGTCCGCCACCGAGTCGATGTCGGTGATGTCGATGTCGGGGACGTCCAGCCCGACCGCCCGGTCCCCCAGCAGGTCCATGAGGTCGGTCCCCAACTGGCCGCGGGACCCGATGACGAGCCAGGTCACGCGTCGCCCTTCAGCGGCCGCCACCAGGCCTCGTTGTCCCGGTACCACTGCGATCGTCTGGGCCAGCCCGGTGTCGAAGTCCACCTCGGGCTTGTAGCCGAGTTCCGCGGAGATCTTGCTGATGTCCACCGAGTAGCGGCGGTCGTGGCCCTTGCGGTCCTCGACCGGGCGGATCATCTCCTCGCCGGCGCCCATCGCGGCCAGCAGCCGGTAGGTGAGTTCCTTGTTGGTCAGTTCGGTGCCACCGCCGATGTTGTAGATCTCACCGGCGCGCCCGCCGTCGAGCACGAGTTGGATGCCCCGGCAGTGGTCGTCGACGTGCAGCCAGTCGCGCACGTTGAGTCCGTCGCCGTAGAGCGGCACCTGCTGGCCGTCCATGAGGTTCGTGACGAACAGCGGGATGACCTTCTCGGGGAACTGGTACGGGCCGTAGTTGTTCGAGCAGCGGGTGATGACCACGTCCAGGCCGAAGGTCCGGTGGTAGGAGCGGGCGAGCAGGTCGGAGCTGGCCTTCGACGCCGAGTACGGGGAGTTGGGCGCCAGCGGGTGGTCCTCGGGCCACGAGCCCTCGTCGATCGATCCGTAGACCTCGTCGGTCGAGACGTGCACGAACCGGCCCACGCCGCGCGTCGAGCGCCGCCTGCAGCAGCTTCTGCGTGCCCAGCACGTTGGTGAGCACGAAGTCCGAGGCACCGGTGATGGAGCGGTCCACGTGCGACTCGGCGGCGAAGTGCACGATCGCGTCGTGGCCGGGGACGAGGTCGGCCAGCAGGTCGCCGTCGCAGATGTCCCCTTCGACGAAGCGTGTAGCGCTCGCTGTCGGCGACCGGGTCGAGGTTGGCGCGCACGCCGGCGTACGTGAGCTTGTCCAGCACCGTCACCGAACGTCTCGGTATGGTTCGGGTAGTCCCCGCTCAGCAGGCGGCGCACGAAGTTCGAGCCGATGAAGCCGGCCGCTCCGGTCACGAGTAACTTCACGTACTACTCCTCACTGTCCCCTCCACGGTAGTCGGTGCGCTGGGATCGGCCGCGTCCCCCATACACTCGACGGCGTGAAGGGAATCGTGCTCGCCGGCGGTACCGGCTCGCGCCTGTGGCCCATCACCCGTGGCGTGAGCAAGCAGTTGCTTCCCGTCTACGACAAGCCGATGATCCACTACCCGATCAGCACGCTGATGGCCGCGGGGTTGCGGGAGATCCTGATCATCACCACCCCGGAGGACCAGCCGGCCTTCCAGCGCCTGCTGGGTGACGGATCGGAACTGGGCATGTCCTTCTCATATGTCGTGCAACCGGCGCCGGAGGGTCTGGCACAGGCCTTCCTGCTGGGGGAGGAGTTCCTGGCCGGCGACGCGGCGGCCCTCGTGCTCGGGGACAACATCTTCCACGGCCCGGGGCTGGGAACGCAGTTGCGGAAGTTGACGTCCGTGGACGGCGGGCATGTGTTCGCGTACGGGGTCTCCAACCCGCGCGACTACGGCGTGGTCGAGTTCGACGCCGACGGCGTGGCGATCTCCCTGGAGGAGAAGCCGACCAGGCCGAAGAGCAACTACGCGGTGCCGGGGCTGTACTTCTACAGCGGCGACGTCGTCGACGTGGCCAAGTCGATCAAGCCCAGCGCCCGCGGCGAGTTGGAGATCACCGCCGTCAACGAGTGGTACCTGCAGCGCGGCCGACTGAGCGTGACCGTGCTGCAGCGCGGGACGGCCTGGCTGGACACCGGGTCCTTCGAGTCGCTGCACGACGCCAGCGAGTACGTCCGGGTGCTGGAGCGCAGGCAGGGCACCAAGGTCGGGTGCCTGGAGGAGTTGGCCTGGCGCAACGGCTGGATCGACGACGAGCAGCTGCAGGCGCTCGCCGAGCCGTTGCGCAAGAGCGGGTACGGGGAGTATCTGGCGAACCTGTTGCAGGACGGCGATCGCTCGTGGTGAGTCTGGAACGCTCGACGTCGAACGTTCGCACGTCGGCGTCGATGCTCAAGTACCGGCATCTGATCTGGAACTTCACGCAGCGCGACCTGAAGTCGAAGTTCCAGGGGACGTCGCTGGGGTGGGCGTGGTCGCTGATCGTGCCGCTTGCGACCGTCATCATCTACACGGTGGTGTTCGGGGTCGTGTTCAAAGCGTCGCCGCCCGACTTCGGCAACGGGAGGCCGGGCAATTTCGCGGTCTGGTTCTTCGCCGGGCTGGTGGCGTGGACGGTGTTCGCCCAGACGGCCACCGGCGGCATGCCGAGCCTTCTGTCCACCGGGCCGTTGCTGCAGAAGGTGTACATCCCCTCCTACGTCCCGGTGCTGGGTGCCGCAGGGGCCATCTTCATCCAATCGCTCATCGAGTTCGGAATCCTGGCGGTCTTGCTGATCGTCTTCAAGAACCTCGCGTGGACGTGGCTTCTGTTCCCCATATGGGCACTCATCCTCGTGGTCTTCTGCACCTCCGTCTCCGTGATCCTGGCCATCTTCAACGTCTACTTCCGCGATCTAGGGCAGATCACGACCGTTCTCCTCCAACTGATGTTCTTCATGTGCCCGATCATCTACCCGGTCGACTTCATCCCCGTGGATCTCAACGGGATCCCCTTGCGGGCGATCCTCACGGCCAACCCGGTCGCGCAATTCATCATCACGCTTCGCGAGTTCATGTACGAGAACGTCGTGCCCAGTGTGGGACAGTTCGCCTACCTGGCGGCGTGGGCCACCGGGATGGCCTTGCTCGCTGCGCTGGTCTTCCGACGCTGGGGCCGGGACGTCGGGGAGGAGATGTGAGCGACTTCGCCGTGCGCGCCGTCGACGTGTCGAAGCGCTTCCTCATCCACTCGGAGAAGCGCAGTTCCATCAAGGAACGATTCGTGCGGGGTAGGGCGCCCAAGGCACGTGAGTTCTGGGCGTTGCGGAACGCCAGTTTCGAGATCCCCCGAGGGCAGACCTTCGGCATCATCGGCCACAACGGGTCGGGCAAGTCGACGGCGCTGAAGGTCCTGACCGGTGTCTATCGGCCCACGTCCGGATCTGTGGAAGTGAACGGCCGGGTGTCAGCACTCCTGGAACTCGGTGCGGGCTTCCACCCCGAGTTGACCGGCCGGGAGAACATCCGGCTCAACGGTTCGATCCTCGGCTTCTCCCCTAAGCAGGTCGAGTCCATGATGGACGACATCATCGACTTCTCCGGCGTCGAGGAGTTCATCGACACCCCGG
>CAWFSJ010000003.1:0-8954 GCA_963818505.1 uncultured Actinomycetota bacterium | reverse complement strand
CCCGACTGAATGGTGCTCTCCTTGATCCGGTTGCGTGCTGGGTACTCACCGAGGCACCGATGCTCTGAACACTGATCGACGCCACCACAGCCACCCGTTGGTGGATCAGGGCCGAAGGCGTGTTGGAGCCGCTCCTGCAGGTCCCTGATCGGCCCTCGGGTCGAACCTGAAAGGTCGGCCTGCAGCCGTATCGCCCGAACAGCGCCACGATTGCCCGCGAACTACACCACACCGCCCACGCTGCCGATAAGGGCACCATGGGACGCCACTCGACCCCGCGTGCGGGCCACTGCGCCAACGATGAATCCGGCTTCACGCTCGTGGAGGCCGTGGTGGCGCTTTTCGTCCTGGGCATCATCTTCACCGCCCTTGCGTACGCGTCGATGGGCTCCCTGCGCGCCTCGATGTCGAGTAGGACTGAACAGCAAGGGATCGACTTCGCCACCCAGGCGACTCGAGCGAGCAAGAGCGTTCGAGTTACGCGAGCCTGGCCAACAGGGCCACTGATTTGGCCGGTGACCCCCGAGTCGTTCTGGGTTCCCCCGATTGCTCGACGGTGGGGTCGGGGACAACGAAGTGTTTCGATGCAAGTGGTGCCGGCGGCTTTGAACCACTCGTCCTCAGTGAAAGTGGTGCCATCTATCCGCACATTGACGCGAGTATCTCGAAGGACAACTCCAACAACGTAGGCTTCAAGACTTACACCTATGTGACTGACCCAGGGGGTTCGACTGCCCTAGTCAAGGTGACCGTCGTCGCGAGTTGGTCGGTTGGAGGCAAGCAGCGGACCCGGTCCATGAGCAGCCTCGTGACGGAGACGGCCGGTTCCGGACTGCCGCTGCCGAAGTTCGAGTTGGCGCCAATCACGAACATGCGAGAGATCGTCGGCCCGGGTGGCCCCGCGAAGTACGAGTTCAGAGTGACCAACCAAGGGGCACCCGACCGATGGAATCTGCGGGCAACCGGATTCGCGAACGGTGGCTGGGCCTTCTACCGGGAGACCGGGGGGGTGAACTTCTGCGCTGACCTCGTGGATTGCCCCGGGTGGAGTCGTGGACGTCCTCCTGACGGACACGAACGGCGACGGGATCGTCGACACGGGCAAGGTGGATCCGACCGACTCGATGCTGTTCTGGGTGGTCGGCACGGTGCCGACCGGAACCGCAGCCTCGGCAGGCACCCCGTACAAGTTGGTGGTGACCGCAGCCTCGACTCTGGAGCCGCCGACCGTGGCGCCGGCGGCTGCGACCGATGTATGTACCTCGTTCGCAGGGGTCGCTGGGATCGCATGCCAGCCGGCCGAGGTCGACGTCGTGGCTGTGTCTAGCGCATCCCCCTCAGCGACACCTACTGTCACGGCAACGCCGACGCCGACGCCGACGCCGACGCCGACCCCCACCCTTAATAGCCCGCCAGGGCCGCCTACCGGGCTCACACCGACCATCGGCAACGGCTCGATTTCGGTCACGTGGTCAGCGCCGTCGCCGGGCAGCGGTACCATTTCCCACTACCTTGTCAAGTACAAGTTGACGAGTTCCACGAACTGGACGGACCTCTCCCCGAACCCGACGACGGCGTCGGCGGCGATCGGCTCATTGCTGAATGGGAGTGCCTATGACATCCAGGTGTTCGCTGTCAACACGATGAACCTCACGGGTACAGGTTCGAGTATCGCTAGCGCCACGCCGAGCTCGTACGTGATGCCCGTGACCTGTGCGGCCACGGGCGTGGACGCGGCCACAGGCTCTGATTCCACGTATCTGGTCAAGAGGTACGTGCTGCACAACACTTCGCCCTGGAATCCCCTCTGGCCCGCAAATGGGCTTCAATCCAGCACCGCCACCCAACAGCTCCCTTTGAAGATGGCAGTCGACGCCCCAACCTGGCCGCAGAACACGTCACTTCCGGTCTACTCCTCCGACATCGTGACCAGCGAACCAGGGCGCATCCTTCGCAAGTCAACGGGCTTCGACGAGTTGTACACGGCAACGACGAAGGCTATCGACTGGCGATCCGATGTGACTGGCAAGAGTTACAAGGGCACTGCCATCCTGCGCCTGTGGGTAGCCCCACCCTCGGGTACCAACATGTCAGGCAAGGGGATCTCGCTCAAGGCGCAGCTCTTCAAGGAATCCACGACTAGTCGGACGCCAGTCTCCAGTCGGCTGTCCTACAAGGATGACAGTGTTGCTGACTCCTCACGTCCTGTGACGACCACCTGGTCTTGCGCGGGTTGGCAGGAGGTTTGGTTCCGCCTCCCCGTCGACACCACCTTCAAGAGCCTGGCTTCGGATGACTACATCGGTGTCCGTGTGTGGAACCCCGGTGGCCCCAACTTGCTTGATGACGTGCGGGTCGCCTACGACGTGACCGGCGACTTCGTGGCCACACTCGCGATCCCGGAGAAGTGAGATGGAAACCACATTCTTGCCCCGAGGTCGTGACGCCGGTATGACGCTGATCGAACTCCTTGTCGCGATGACTCTGTTGGGGACTGTGTCGGCGCTTGTCCTCTCCGGCGTCATCCAGGCGACGCGCGTCCTGACGCACAACGATGACGAGAACCGCGGGCTCAGTGACGCGAAGATTGTCCTTGATCGCCTGTCTCGTGACATCCGGGAGGCCAGCAGGGTGACCTGTGACGGTGCTGGTTCGGACCCCAATTGCCTGGCCCACCTGCAGTTGTGGATTGACCAGAACCCGACAAATCCGCAACTCAGCGCGGACTATGTGCAGGATCCGGCTGAGATAGTCACGTGGAAGCTCTCGATGAACGAGGACGGGGTCCACCGCGACGTGTGGCGCATCTCCGGCATATCACCTGCAGCCAGCAAGGCGACCAGACAGGCCTCCGCCCTCATCGTCGAGACGCTCTTCGCCTACTGCACAGACGCCCACGGAGCTACTGCACCGCCGTCCTCGAACTGCCCGCCGCCCTTGATCGCGTCAACTCCCAGTGATGCGACCGTAGTCAACCTGACGATGCATTACGACGCGATCTACGGGGCAGGAATCGGCACGAATGAGCGGCAAGCCTCCGTGTCCGTCCGTCTCCGGAACAAGGGGTGATCGGCATGGGCATTCGCTTCAAGGATGAAACCGGAATCGGGATGATCC
This sequence comes from uncultured Actinomycetota bacterium, assembly GCA_963818505.1. Lineage (GTDB taxonomy): Bacteria > Actinomycetota > Actinomycetes > S36-B12 > UBA10799 > JADKAV01. The sequence goes on along the minus strand of CAWFSJ010000003.1, from coordinate 5,837 downwards.
TGGTCATCGGAATCACGGTGTTCGTAGCGGGGCTCACGGCCACAGCTGGGATCATCGCGATCAACGGGCTGGGTGAGAGCAGGCATCGCATCCAATACGAGCAGAGCATGGCTGATACCGAGGTCGGGATCAACTACGCGCTGAGTCAGTTGCAGTCAGCGTTCGACCGTTCGTACAAGGACTACCCGATCCCCACGCCCAAGAACGGAACGACGCCGGGGATACCGACAGCGAACTGCACCGCGCCGCAGGTCACTGCGCCTGATTTCGCGCTTCAGGACGAGGAGGCGTGGGCGAAGGCCCAGCTTGACTCGCTGGTCAAGAACCACGCCGAATGCTTCGTTGACACGCCGACCGGGCAGGTGATGATGCTGAAGCCCAAGAACCCAGTCGATGGTGCGACAGTCAAGTTCGGTCGGGTGTACGCGCGGTCGTTCTCCCCGAGGTATGGAACGCCCAGCGCGGTCTCGCGAACGGTCAAGGTCGAATACGTCCTGGTGCCCTACCAGCCCAAGTACGCCATCCTGACTGGCGATGGCTTGGCGATGAGCGGGCAGATGACCGTGGCTGTGGTTCCTGGAAAGGCGGCGAACTCAGCTGCTATCCACACGAATGGGGTCCTTTCGGGCACCGCAAACTCCATCGACGTTCAGGGCCCGTTGACGTACACGGAGGGCGCGTCCGGGAAGGCCTCGGGCTGGTCGACCCAATCCCCCCGCGTATCCATTTCCTATGTCAGCGCCAAGAACTTCTATCCACAGGCCTTCACGGCAACGAATACAGGTGTGGGTCAGTGGACTGACCTGTGCCCCGATGGAATGGCGCGGCCGTACTCCACGCATGGCCCCTGCGACATGACACTGACTGGTGTCGCGCCGGCCAACTGGAGTTACGACTCGTCGTCGCACACGTGGAACGCCGGGAGCAGCATCTCGGGTACCTTCTACGCTCACCAGGCCAACGTGGACATGACCAAGACCAAGGCCGTCGCCGCCACTGTGATCGCGTCGGCCAGCTCCGAAACCTGTGCCGACAAGCGCTACGGGAACATCCACACCAAGCAATCGACGGTCGGTTCGGCCTCCGTTCACGGGCTATGGCTGATGGCCGATGCCGATCTGGATGTGGATACGCAGTCGGAGTTCGGCACCACCACTCCCTTGCGGACCGGCATGTTCGTCGCAGGGGATCAGTTCACCATGCAGTCGAACACACCGAACATGGTTACCGGTCTGGTTGCCGGGGGCCAGTGCGAAACGCGCCCTCCAGTGGGGCTGGCGTCCACCAGCAGCTACCAGGGCGCGAACATGTTCTTCGACCCCGACACGGACTCTCCGTGGTCAAGCATGATCAACATCGCCCTCTGGCAGGAGTACTGACCGATGGCCCAAGAGACGGTGCACGTCGTGGTTGATGGCACAGGCATGCGGATGCGCCGGTGGAGCTCGACAAACCTCCGGCTCGGATACTGAGCTTGAGCCCGAAGCCCTGACAGAATCGCCGCTCGTGGACCCCGTCGTGGTTGTTGCCGTCGTATTCATCACCCTCGCGGGGATGGCCATCGGGTCGTTCCTCAACGTGGTGATCTGGCGCGTCCCGCGCGGGGAGTCCATCGTCTCGCCCCCGTCACACTGCCCGGCGTGCGATGGCGAGATCCGTGGGCGGGACAACATCCCGGTGCTTTCCTGGCTGGTCCTGCGAGGGAAGTGCCGGGACTGCGGTGCGCACATCAGCGCCCGCTACCCCGGTGTCGAACTCCTAACCGGGGCGCTGTTCCTGCTGATCGCGCTCACCTTCGGCCTGACGTGGGAGCTGCCCGCCTACCTGTACCTGACGGCGGTCGGTGTCGCCCTGGCGTTCATCGACCTGGACACCAAGCGCCTGCCGAACGTCCTGACACTGCCGTCGTACCCGATCGTCGCTGGGCTCCTGCTCATCCCTGCGATCGTCTACAGCCAATGGGGCGATTTCGGTCGAGCCCTGATGGGTGGCGTGGGCCTCTTCGTCTTCTACCTCGTGCTTGCCCTCGTCTACCCCGCGGGGATGGGGATGGGTGACGTGAAGCTCTCCGGCGTGCTGGGCATGGCCCTGGCCTGGCTCGGTTGGGGGGAGTGGCTGGTGGGCAGCTTCCTGGCCTTCCTGTTGGGTGCGTTCGTGGGCCTAGGCATGATGCTCTTCCGAGGCGCGGGACGGAAGTCCGCCATCCCGTTCGGCCCCTTCATGCTTGCCGGGGCGCTTCTGGGCATCCTCCTGGGGCCGGCAATCGCCGACTGGTACGTGGGCCAGCTCGGCGTCTGACAGCCCTTCACGGGGCCGCTGGCGAGGGGTCCCCGGCGAATTGGGCACGTCGTTGGGCGTCACCCGTTCAAGTGACCCTCGTCAGTGGCCGATTCCCTCCTCAGCGCCACACTGAGGAGGCAGCATCGTGGGTCGACGAACCGCCATCGGACTGGACATCGGGACGTCCAGCGTCCGGGCCGCAGAGCTTGCTCTGCGCTCGTCCGGTCCCGAGCTCGTTCACTTCGGCCAGATCGCCCTCCCCGAGGGCACCCTGCGCGACGGCGAGGTCGTCGACCAGGCCGCTGTCACGGAGGCCATCAAGGAGCTGTGGGCCGGGGTGAAGTTCTCCCACAAGAAGGTGACCGTGGGAGTGGCGAACCCCCGCGTGGTCGTGCGCCAGGTCGAGGTCCCGTACCTGACCGGCGACGAGTTGCGCAAGGCCCTGCCCCTGCTGGTCGGCGATCAGGTGCCCATCGACACGGACCAAGCCGTCCTGGACTTCGCCCCGCTCGAGGAGATCCGCACCAGCGACGGTGCACGGTCGCTCAGCGGTCTGCTCGTTGCCGGAGTCGAGGAGATGATCATCCGCTCGGTCGATGCCGTGATCGCCGCGGGGCTCAACCCCACCGTGGTCGACCTCAACTCGTTCGCCGTGCTTCGGGCGATCGCCAGGACGCCTGGGCTCGGGCTGAACGCCCGGCCTGAGGCGGTCGTCGACATCGGCGCCGACCTCACCAACATCATCGTCCACGAGAACGGCATCCCGCGGTTCGTGCGCATCCTGCTCTCCGGTGGCCGTCAGGTGACCCACGCCCTCGTCAACGACATGGGGATGTCGCTGATCGATGCCGAGCAGACCAAGCGCGAAGCTGGGCCTTGCTGAGGAGACCGGGCCGATGGCTCCGGCGATCCGCGATCATGAGCAGGGCAGCGTTGGAGCTCATCGAGGAGATCCGAGGGTCCCTTGACTACTACTCGGCGACCTCGACGAACGGTTCGGTCACGCGGGTCGTGCTGTCCGGCGGCGGTGCTCGGCTGAACGGGTTCCCCGAGCGGCTCGCCGATCGCCTTCGAGTTCCGGTAGAGGTCGGGTCGACTCTCTCGGGCCTGTCGGTCGGAGGAACCGGACTCTCGCCGGCGCAACTCCACTACGTCGATCCGATCGCGGCTGTGCCCGTCGGTCTTGCCCTCGGGGGTGTGTCATGAGGCTGTCGCGTGGCCGAGGGGGTAGCTCCGAGGCGAATGAGCCGCTGGAAGTCGGTGACATGGAACACGCAGATGCGCCTCCCGGAGACCTCCTCGTGGAGGAGATGCCATCGTCGGACACCGTGACGGTGCTCGCCGCAGTCAACCTGCTGCCCAAGACCTACGCCAGGCGAGCGGCCGTCAAGCGGGCGAAGATCTTCGCCGCCATCGCGGTCGTGATCGCCCTTCTGGTGGCGCTGCTGGGGTGGCTGATCGCCACGCAGAAGGAGTCCGCCGCCCAGGAGGCCCTGGACTCCGCAACTGCTGAACGCACGCTGCTCACCGCTGAGGCAACCCGCTACGCCGAGGTGCCCAAGGTGTTCTCAACCGTGGCCGATGCGCAGGCCCAATTGCGACTGGCAATGGGCAACGAGGTGCGATGGTCCTTCTTCCTCAACGACCTCGCCCTGACGATGCCCAGCGGGGTCTCACTGGACACGTTGGCCGTCACGTCGCCCGCCCCCGGGGCCCCGACACAGGCGACGGCGCCGTCCTCGGCCGGTGCCGCGACTGCGAGCAGCCCCACGTCGGGAGCCGGGGTACCCGGCCTGGGCACCATGACCGTGTCGGCCAAGGCCTTCACCTACAACACCGTGGCGAACTGGCTCGATTCGCTAGCCAAGCTGCCCACCGTCGCCGACCCGTATGTCGGCAGCCTCACCGCGGGCACCGAGGAGGGCACCAAGATCGTCACCTTCGGCTCGACGGGCAACGTGACCGCTGAGGCGCTCTCGAAGCGCTACCAGGACGAGGAGGTCGCGCCATGACGCTGAGCCCGCGGATGTGGAGGGTGGGCGGTATCGCCGCGGCAGTGCTGCTGCTTGTCGGTGCCTGGTTCGCGCTCATCAGCCCGACCATGCAGAAGGCCGCCGCTCTGGATGTGGAGACGGCCAGCCAGCAGGCTGCATCCGAGCAGTTGCGATCTCGGATCTCCCTGCTCAAGAAGCAGAGCGAGGAGCTGCCGGCCCAGGAGGCGATCCTGGCCGAGATCCAGCAGCGCATGCCAGCGACGGTGGCGCTCCCGACCCTCATACGGAACCTGACCACGGTGGCGAAGAATGCCAACGTCGTCGTGGCGTCGGTCACCCCTGGCCGGCCGACGCCGATCGCGGCGCCCGTAGTGGCGGCTCCGCCTCCTGCCGACCCCAACACGGAGTCAGGGTCCACCGATGACTCCGCGGACTCGCCGGCGCCGCCGCCGCGCCGGTTGCGCCGGTTGCGCCGCAGGTGCAGGCCGTCAGCCTCAACATCTCGGCCTGCGGGACGTTCGCCCAACTGCGCAACTATCTGCGCGAGATCGAGTCGATGCAGCGGGTGGCCATGGTCTCGTCCGTGTCGATCTCGAGGGGTTCGTGCGGGGAGGGCGCTGCTGAGGATGACCTGACAGCGGCCATCACGGCCAACGTCTTCACCCTCCCCAACGCCAACGCCGACTCGACTGGGGCCGATTCAGACTCGGCCGAGGCCACGAAGGATGACTCCAATGAGTGAGCAGATCCTCGAGCGGACAGCCACGAACTCCGGTTCCTCGATGCCGCCCATGACGGATTCGACGTCAGGCGCGGCACCGAAGCGGAACCGCACCTTCATGATCGTGGCGCTGGCGATCGTCGCCGGCCTGGTCCTTGGCGGCATAGCACTGTTCGTCATGCAGCCCGGATCCGATGATGAGTTGCTCGGTCCGGTTCCCTCTGCCCAGGCCGCGGGAGCGTGCGGCGGCCGCCCAGCAGGGCGCCGCCGAGGACGCGCAGGCCGAACAGGACGCTGCAGCCCAGCAGGCTGCCACGAAGACGAGGGTGCGGCTCACCAGCCGCGACCCGTTCGCGCCGCTGGTCGCCAAGCCGGCCCCAGCGCCCGCGCCCGTCGCCGCCCCCGCTGCCCCCGCAGCGGACGCAGCCTCCTCCTCATCCTCGCCGTCCTCCTCCGGCGCCAAGGGCGGCACCATCTCCGCCCTGACGATCTCGCCCCTGGGCAACTCGGTGAAGCTCAAGCTCGACGGCAAGAAGTACACGGTCGACGAGGGTGAGCAGTTCGCGAAGTCCTACCGGCTCTACGACATCTTCAACGCCAACTGCGCGGGCTTCCTCTACGGCGACCAGAACGCGGTCGTCTGCGAGGGCGACTCGGTCTCGATCGGCTGATCCGCCGCTCGCGTGCTGGTTCCAGCCTCGCTCCGGCATGACAGAATCGGGCAATGCTTCGATGGTTGACCGCCGGCGAGTCGCACGGCCAGGCCCTTGTGGGCGTGCTCGAGGGCATGCCCGCCGATGTCGCGATCACGACCGCGGACATCGCCCGTGATCTGCAGCGCC
>CAWFSJ010000002.1:0-103366 GCA_963818505.1 uncultured Actinomycetota bacterium | reverse complement strand
TTCGCGCCGTCGCAGGGCCGCCGATCTTGCGAAGTCCCGCGACACGCCAGCGCGGGGTCACGCAACTTCGCGACAGCCGTCGGGAGGTGATGACCGAAAGCCACTACTTGTGGGACTCCAACTCCACCCGCGCCCGTGCCAGTTGCTCGGCCACCGCAGCAGGGGCCGTGCCCCCGCGGTGATTGCGCGCGGCCAGAGCAGCGGGCACGGAGAGGGCGTCCAATGCCTGTGCCGTAAGCGCCGGATCAACCGCTGCGAGGTCCAGTTCCCATAAAGCGACACCGGCTTCGTCGGCGGCCCTGACCGCTCGCCCGGACACCTCATGGGCCTGCCTGAACGGCATCCCTTGACGCACGAGCCAGTCGGCGAGTTCGGTGGCCAGCGCGTGGCCGTCCGCGGTGCCCGCACCCGCAACCCCGGGCCGGAAGTCCAGGGTGGCAACGGTGCCAGTCATGGCAGGTAGCACGAGCCGCAGCGTAGCGATGGCGTCGAAGACAGGTTCCTTGTCCTCCTGTAGATCGCGGTTGTACGCGAAGGGCAGGCCTTTGAGCATCGTCAATACCGAAACGAGGTCGCCGATCAGCCGACCAGATTTGCCACGGGCCAGTTCGGCCGAATCGGGGTTCTTTTTCTGGGGCATGATCGAGGACCCGGTGGAGAACTCCTCATGCAGTCGCACCCAGCCGAATTCCGTCGAGGCCCAGAGGCAGATCTCCTCCCCCAGCCGCGACAGGTGCACCCCGATCATGGCCGTGACGAACAGGAATTCCGCGACGAAGTCCCTGTCCGTCACGGCGTCGATGGAGTTCTCGAAACTGCCGTCAAAGCCGAGGTCCTGCGCGGTCGCCACGGGATCCAGGCCGAGCCCGTTGCCCGCCAGCGCGCCGGCGCCCATCGGAGAGACCGAGGTACGCGCCGACCAGTCACGCAAGCGGGAGAGGTCGCGCAGGAACGGCTGGACGTGCTTTCCGATCTCGTGCCCGAGGGTCACCGGCTGCGCGTGCTGCAAGTGCGTGAAACCCGGCGACGGGTCACCACTGTGGCGCTCTGCCTGGGTCAATAGCGCTTCACACAATCCAACGAGGTCCGCGGACAATGCCGTGGATACGTCGAGCAGCAGAAGGCGCAGGTCGGTGGCTACCTGGTCGTTGCGGCTGCGACCCGCCCGCAGCCGCCCGCCCACGTCCTCACCGACGATCTCGATGAGGCGCCGCTCGAGGGCGCCGTGCACATCCTCGTCGGACTCGGCGGGACCGAACTGCCCCGAGGCCACCTCATCGGCAAGCTGGCCGAGCCCTGCGAGCAGCGCCTGGTGGGTCGTTTCCTCGACCAGGCCCGCGCGAGCCAGTGCATTCGCGTGCGCGACCCCCTGGCGGATGTCGTACGGGGCCAGCGCCCAGTCGAAGTGGGTCGACCTGCTCAACTCCACCATCGCGGCAGCCGGCGGCCGGTCGAACCGGCCGCCCCAGAGGCTGCCCTGCCCGGTTCTGCCCTCAGCCATGGATGCGGTTGTCGCGGGCGTAGGCGAGACGACTGGGCAGACCCCACAGCTCGATGAAGCCCTGCGCCAGCGACTGGTCGAACGTGTCGCCGGAGTCGTAGGTAGCCAGTCCGTAGTCGTAAAGGCTGGCGTCGCTGCGACGGCCCGTCACGACTGCCTTACCGCCGTGCAAGGTCATCCTGATGTCCCCGGAGACCGATGCGTTCACGTCGTCGAGGAATCCACTCAGAGCCTTGTGCAGCGGGCTGAACCACAGACCGTCGTAGGTCAGCTCGGTCCAACGCTGGGACACCCCGCGGGAGAAGCGGCGCAGTTCGCGTTCGACGGTGACGTTGACCAGTTCCATGTGTGCGGTGATGAGCGCAACAGGGCCCGGGCTTTCGTAGACCTCGCGGCTCTTGATGCCAACGAGTCGGTCCTCCACGAGGTCCAGCCGGCCGACACCCTGTGCCCCCGCACGCTGGTTGAGCAGTTCGATGGCCTGCAGCATGCTCACGTCCTGGCCGTCGATCTTCACCGGCTGACCCTTGTCGAACGTGATGATGACCTCGTCGGCATCGCGCGGGACGGCAGGGTCCTGCGTGTAGGAGTAGATCTCCTCCGTTGGGCCGTTCCAGATGTCCTCGAGGAAGCCTGTCTCGACCGCGCGACCCCACACGTTCTGGTCGATCGAGTACGGGGACTTGCTGGTCACGTCGATGGGCAGACCCTCGCGCTCGGCGAAGTCGATCGCCTTGTCGCGGGTCAGGGCGAGGTCGCGGACGGGTGCGATGCAGCGAAGGTTGGGGGCAAGGTTGCGGATTCCCACCTCGAAGCGCACCTGGTCGTTGCCCTTGCCGGTGCAACCGTGCGCCACGATGTTCGCGTTGTGCTTGTGGGCTGCGGCGACAAGGTGCTTGACGATCACCGGCCGCGACAGGGCAGAGACCACGGGGTAGCGGTCCATGTACAACGCGTCCGCCTTGAGCGCCGGCAGGCAGTACTCGTCGGCGAACTCCTCTCGGGCGTCGGCGACCTCGGACTCCACGGCTCCGCATGCAAGCGCTCGCTCACGGATCACGTCCATGTCCTCGCCGCCCTGACCCACGTCCACCGCCATGGCGATGACCTCGGCGCCGGTCTGCTCCTTGATCCAGCCAATGGCCACGGAAGTGTCCAAGCCGCCGCTGAAGGCGAGTACCACTCTGTCTGACATGTCGTTCTCCTATCGACGGTTCTTGATGAGCTGTTGCAGGCGGTCGGCCACGGCCTGACCGCTGCTGGATTCGGCGACCACGAGCATGATCGTGTCGTCACCGGCGATGGTGCCGATGACGTCTGTCAGATGGGAATGGTCGAAGGCGCTGGCCAGGTACTGCGCGGCACCCGGCGGCGTGCGTAGAACGACCAGGTTCCCGCTATGTGCGATCGAGACCATCGTGTCCTCGGCGACCCGGATCAGGCGCGCGTTGATGTCCTCGAGTTCGTCGGCCTGCAACCGGTCCTCGCCACCTTCGGCAGGGACACCGTACAGCGAGCGTCCATCTGCGGCGATCGTCTTGAGCGCACCGATCTCGTCGAGGTCGCGGGACACGGTGGCCTGAGTGACCTCGATGCCGCGCTCGCGCAGCATCTCCACGAGGTCGGACTGGGAGCCGACTGCGCCACCTCGGATGATCTCGACGATCATCTCCCTGCGCGCGGCACGGGTGTTCAAGATGTTCGTCATCCCAGCGCCTCGCCCAGGATCGAGACAGCCGTGTCCGCCTGCTCTGCGGTCAGGTTCAGCGCCGGCGCCATCCGGATCACGTCGTCCCCGATCGCGTTGACGAGCAGACCCTCATCCCGACATGCCTGCTCGACGGCTTTGGCGTGTGGGTGGCGCAGCACGACCCCCAGAAGCAGACCCTCGCCCCGCACCTCAGCGACACGGTCTGATCGTTGAAGACCCTGCGTCATGCGCGCCCCGAGGTCCCGGGCGTTGGACAGCAGATCCTCCGTCTGGATCTCCTGCAACACGGCCAAGGCGGCGGCGCAAGCCACCGGATTCCCGCCGAACGTGGATCCATGGTGACCTGGGGCCAACAGGTCCGACGCTTCCCCGAAACTCAACAAAGCACCGATCGGCAGTCCTGCGCCCAAACCCTTGGCCAGACTCACCAGGTCGGGTTCGGCGCCCTCGGAGGCGAACCAGCGCCCCGTGCGGCCGATACCGGTCTGGACCTCGTCGGCGATGAGCAACGCTGCGGACGCCAGCGTGACTTGTTTGAGCTTTGCGAGGTAACCGGCCGGCGGGGTAACAACCCCCGCCTCCCCCTGGATGGGTTCGACGATCAGTGCTGCGGCCCCCGTCATCTCAGGGACCGTGCCGTAATCGAAGAAACGCACCCCCGGAACCAGTGGCTCGAAAGGCTCACGCTTGGCGGGCTGGCCGGTCAGGGAAAGCGCACCCATTGTGCGTCCGTGGAACGACCCTTGGGCAGCCAGCATTTCCCCGGCACCGGCCAGACGCGCGACCTTGAAGGCCGCCTCGTTCGCCTCAGCCCCCGAGTTGCAGAAGAAGACCCTTCCGGGGCGGCCGGACAACTCGATGAGCCGCTCCGCCAACTCGATCCCGACCGGGTGCGCGGCCAGGTTGCTCACGTGGCCGTACTCGTCCATTTGTGCCGCGACCGCGCTTCGGATCGCAGGATGCGCGTGCCCGAGTGCGTTCACCGCGATCCCGGCGACCATGTCCAGGTACTTCTTGCCGTCGGCGTCCCAGACCCAGCAGCCCTGACCCCGCACTACCACTACCGGAGGCGTTCCGTAGTTGTTCGACATCACCGCCTGCCAGCGGGAGGTCCATTGTTGCGATGTACTCATGGCTCGTTCACCACCATCGTTCCCACGCCGGAATCAGTGAACACCTCGACCAGGACACCGTGGGCGATCCGGCCGTCAACAACGTGGGCCCTGCGGACTCCCCCATCGAGGGCCGTCAAGCAGGCTTCCATCTTGGGGAGCATGCCCGCGTCCAGGTCGGGCAGCATCGTGCGCAGTCCGTCGGGGCTGATCTGGGAGACGAACTGCTCGCAGGTCGGCCAGTCGCGGTAGAGCCCGGCGACGTCGGTGAGCACGACCAACTTGACTGCGCCCAATGCCACGGCCAAGGCGGCAGCCGCGGAGTCGGCATTCACGTTGTAGGTCGCCCCGTCCTCGCTGCGACTGACGGTGGAGACCACCGGGATCAAGTCGTCGTCCAGCAGCGTGTGAACGAACTCGGGACGCACCTCGGTGATCTCGCCGACCAGACCTAGCTCCGCGCTGCGGGCGGTGGCCGTCAGCAAGTGGGCGTCCTCGCCGCTGACCCCCACCGCGAACGGGCCGTGTGCGTTGATGAGGCTGACCAGCTCACGCTGGACCTGGCCCACGAGCACCATCCGTACGACGTCCATCACCTCCGGCGTGGTGACCCGCCGGCCGTCGACGAACTGCGTGGGCACGTCGAGTTTGGACAGCATGTCGGTGATCTGCGGCCCGCCTCCGTGGACGATGACCGGTTTGATGCCCGCGAGTTTGAGGAACACCACGTCCTCGGCGAATGCCCGGCGCAGGTCGTCGTCCACCATCGCATGGCCGCCGTACTTGATGACGACGATCTGGCCGTGGAACGTCTTGAGCCAGGGCAGCGCACCGGCCAGCGTCGTGGCGGTCTCGATGTCGTTCATGTCGAGTACGCCGAGTTCTCGTGCACGTACTCCGTGGTCAGGTCGGTGGTCACGATCGTGGCCTCGGCGTCGCCGGCGTGCAGATCGATGAGGACGGACACCTCGCGGCCGGTGAGGTCAACCAACTCACGCGGTTGGCCCGGTCCGGAATCCTGGCAGACCATGACCCCGTTGATCGTGACGTCGATCCGCAGCGGGTCGAACTGCGCGTGCGTGGTGCCAACGGCGGACAGCACTCTGCCCCAGTTGGGATCCTCGCCGAACATCGCGCACTTGAAGAGGGCACTGCGCGCGACCGATCGGGCGGCGACCTCCGCGTCCTGTACACCCGCGGCACCCACGACGTGGACGTCGATCAGTTTGCTCGCCCCTTCGGCGTCGGCGGCGAGCTTGCGCGACAACTGCGCGCACACCTGATGAAGTCCGGCCTCGAAGGTCTCGTCAGCGGCGACCCCACTGGCACCGCTGGCCATGATGATCACCGTGTCATTGGTGGACATGCAGCCATCGGCGTCCACACGATCGAAGGTCCTGCTCGTACACGCTCGCAGGGCCGCGTCCAGAGCCTGGGCACCGATGACGGCATCCGTGGTGATGACGCTGAGCATGGTGGCCATGCCCGGCGCCAGCATTCCCGCACCCTTGGCCATGCCCCCGATCCGGTACCCCGCCTCGAACACGCTGGTCTTGGCCACCGTGTCCGTGGTCATGATCGCCCGTGCGGCGTCGTCGCCACCCTGATCGTCAGCGGCTGAGATCGCGTGGCGGACACCTTCGAGCAGTTTGGGCATGTCCAGACGTTCGCCGATCAGTCCGGTGGAGCACACAGCCACATCGATGGGACCGATCCCAAGTTGTGCAGCCACGGCCTCTGCCGTGTGGTGGGTATCGGCGAAACCGTCTGGACCGGTGCAGGCGTTGGCACCTCCGGAGTTAAGGACCACCGCCCGCAGGACGCCATCGGCCACCACCTGACGCGACCACATCACAGGGGCGGCTTGAATCCTGTTGCGGGTGAAGACCGCAGCCGCCTCGTGCCGAGGGCCGTCATTGATCACCATCGCGACATCCGGCGCACCGGATGTCTTCAGCCCGGCGGTCACACCCGCCGCACGGAAACCGCGTGGGTAGGTCACACTCATGGCGCCACTGCGTTCACCGGCAGCCCGGTCGTCTCTGGCAGTCCGAGCATCAGGTTCGCGTTCTGAATCGCCTGGCCGGCAGCGCCCTTGCCCAGGTTGTCGATCGCGGCGCACACCACGACTCGCCCGGCGTGCTCGTCGAAGGCCCACTGCAGCGCAACGCTGTTCGACCCCAGTGTCATCTGTGTGGTTGGCCACTGCCCCGCCGGCAGGACTCGCACGAACGGCTCGTCACGGTATGCCTCGATCAGCGCAGACCCGACGGCCCCGGGGTCCACTCCAGGAAGCAAGGGTGCGGTGACCGTGGCGAGGATGCCGCGGGCCATCGGTGCCAATAGGGGTGTGAAGTTCACTCGGGCCTCGCCACCGAGTGACTGCTCGATCTCGGGGATGTGCTGGTGGACGCCGCCCACTTTGTAGGCGCGCACCCCGGAACTGACCTCACTTGCCATGAGCGGTAGCGCGGGGGAACGGCCTGCGCCGCTGGTACCGCTGGCCGCCACGACAACCAGGGACACGGCGTCGATGAGGTGCATCAGCGGTGCTGCCGCGACCGTGATGGCCGTCGCGTAGCAGCCGGGGTTCGCCACGGTTTGCGAACCGGCGATCTGCGAGCGCCTACCCGGCAATTCGGGCAGTCCGTAGACCCACGTGCCTGCGTGGGCAGTGCCGTAGTACTTCTCCCACTGGGCCGCGCTGCGCAGCCGGAAGTCGGCTCCGAGATCTACGACCTGCGTGGTGAGCTGGCTTGCGTACTGCGCCGATTGGGAATGCGGCAGGGCCATGAAGACGAGATCAACCTCCACCGCGCTCGGATCGAACGTCTCGAGCTGAAGATCGGCCAGTGACGCCAGATGCGGGTGCAACGAACCCAACGACTGGCCCGCGGACTGGTTGGCCCAGACCTGACCCACTTGCAGATCCGGGTGGTCGGCGAGCAGGCGCAACAGTTCAGCGCCGCCGTAACCGGAGGCTCCGAGCACACCCACAGAGACCATGTGCAGACTCTATACGCATACACGCATAGACGCGGTGCCACCCCCTGTCTACCGCTAGGCAAAGATAGGGGCATGCGGCCCCTCGACCCGTTGCGCAGTGTCGCCGACGCAGCCGACATCGCGAAAGCCGGAACGTTCGGTGCCCTGCGCTCAGGGCTGGCGAGGCCGCGCAACCCGATCGTGGCCGGCCGGATGCTGTCATCCTTGCGTAAGTGGGGGACGACTCCGGCACTGGGTTTCGCCCTCGGTGCTGTTCGGGATCCTGAGGCGACGGCCATCATCGACGTGGACGATCCGCTTCAGGAGGAGGTCACCTTCGCCGATGTCGAATACCGCACCACGGTGCTGGCCAACTCGCTGCTCGACCGGGGGGCGCAGCCGGGTACGCGGGTCGGAATCCTCGGACGCAACTCACGTGCATACGCCGAGACCATCGTCGCCGTCTCCAGGACAGGCGCAGACCTGATCTACCTGAACTCCGGCTCGACGGCAGATCAGGTCCAAACCGCTTGCGCCGCCCATGACATCACGATGATGATCCACGACCGCGAGTTCGCCGACCTTTGCCCGGACGCTGTCCTCTCCCTGGGCTTGGACGACCCGGCGGGCATCCCGCTATTGGACTCCATGCCTTGGAGTGGGAACGTCGGCGATGTGCGGGAGCCGTCCAAGCACGTGATCCTGACCAGTGGCACAACGAGCAATCATCTGCGCGGGGCCTCCCGCACGACCGCGCCCTTGGACTCGGTCGCGGCATTGCTGCACGCGTTCCCCACCCGGTTGGGTTCGGTCACGCTGATCGCGGCGCCCATGTTCCACGCCTGGGGCTGGATGCATCACCGGATGGCAAGCGTCATGGACAACACGCAGATCCTGCTGCGTCACTCCGATCCCGAGCGCCTGCTGGCCCTGATCGACGCCTACGAGGTCGAGACCCTGATCACGGTTCCGGTCACACTCAAGAAGATGGTCGACCTGCCCACGTCCACCAAGCGCAAGTACGACTTCTCATCGCTGAAGTGCGTCGCGGTCTCCGGTTCGGCGCTGCCGGGCGATCTGGCCACGCAGTTCATGAATGACTTCGGAGAGGTTCTGTACAACCTGTACGGCACCACCGAGGCCGCCTATGCCACCATCGCGACCCCCGAGGACCTGCGCGAGGACCCGCACACGGCCGGGCGGCCCATGCCGGGCGTGCGGGTCGAGGTGTTCGACCGAAAGGGCCGCGGGGTCCCCCGTGGCTCGGATGGGCGGGTCTTCGTGCGCAGCCGTACGTCGATCGCCGAGTACGTGTCCGACGGGTCGCGGGGCAGCGTCAAGGGCATGGTGCCCACTGGCGACCTCGGGTGCATGGACGACCAGGGCCGCCTGACCATCAAAGGCCGCGCCGACGACATGGTCGTCACCGGCGGGGAGAACGTGTACCCCACCGAGGTCGAGGATGTCCTGCGAAACCATCCAGATCTTGCCGACGTGGCAGTAACCGGACGGCCCGATCCGGTCTACGGGTCTGTGCTGGTCGCCCACGTCGTCGTGGCCCCGGACAGCGAGATGTCCGACCAGGACCTGCTGGATTGGTCCCGTCAACAACTAGGCCCTCATCACAGGCCGCGCGAGGTGAACCGGGTCTCTGAGTTGCCGCGCAATGCCACGGGCAAGGTGTTGCGCAGGGTGCTTGCAGGTGAGGTCACCGTCGAGGAGTTGGACGAGGAAGAACTGCTGTAGTCGCGGCTCACCGGTTGTTGCGTTGTTGCGGGGTCTCTAGATCGACTGTTGCGACGTTGCGGGTTTGCCGCCGCTGAACCAGCAACTTCGCAACACGCGGCGGCGGGCAGCTGCAACAACGCAACAGTCGCGTCCTTGAGAGATCAGGCGCGCAACACAGCTCCCACCGCTTCGGCAGCGGACAGCGCACCGTCGCGCACCGTGGCGATGTCCTCGTCGGTGAGGGTGCGGTCCGAGGCACGTAGGCGCAGCGAGAAGGCCAGCGACTTCTTGCCCTGCGGCACCTGCGGCCCCGAGTAGACGTCGAACAGACGCACGCTCTCCAACAAGTCGCCACCACCGTCGCGCAATGCGCTGCGTACCCGCTCGGCGTCGACGTCGGCATCCACGACAAGTGCGACGTCTTCCTTGGCCACCGGGAAGGTCGACACCCGCGGTGCCGTGGCCGCACTGGGTGCGTGCTCGAGCAGAACGGTCAGGTCGATCTCGGCTGCGGCGGACCGGACTGGCAGACCGAAGGCTGCGACGACATCGGGGTGCAACTCGCCCGCGTGGCCGAGAGTCTGCCCGCCCACCCGCAGGACGGCGCACCGACCCGGGTGCCACGGAGCGTGGGCATCAGCGGCGACCGTGACCGTCACCGCGACGGCCGAGGCGATCTCCCGGGCAATGCGGATGGCATCCGACCAATCCACCGGGCGGCCCTCGCCCCACCAGCCCGCTTGCGACCAGGCGCCGGACAGGACGAAAGCGAGGTGTTCCGGCTGGCGCGGCAACGCCGCCAACATCTCGTCGATCACCGTGTCTGAGGGCCGGGAGCCCGCTGGGGCCACCGGTGCGTTGATGGTGTTCTTGTCCCGGAAGACCTGCCCGTACTCAAAGACGTGCAGGCTGTCCGAACCGCGGCCCACGTTGCGCCGCGCGGTGTTCAGCAGACCCGGTAGAAGCGTGGTGCGCATCAGCGGCTGCTCGTCGCTCAACGGGTTGGCCAGCCGGACCGCCACCCGCCGGGCGTCGTCAAGCGGAAGGCCCAGCGTGTCGAACTCGGCGGCGCCCACGAAGGGGTAGTTCAGCACCTCGACAAGGCCCAGCTCAGCTGGGCGGCGCCGCAATTGCCGCAGCAACCGGTCCTGCCTGGACAGCCCCTTGCCGGTACCCATCGCCGGGCCACGGGACGGGATCCTGTCGTAGCCGACGACGCGGGCCACTTCCTCGACCAGGTCGATGGCGGCGGTGAGGTCCGGACGCCAAGTCGGTGGCGTCACACCGTCGGCTGTCGATGTGCAGCCGACGCGTTCCAGCACGGACGTCACGGTCTCGGTGCTGATCTGCAGGCCGACGATCCGCGATGGCATCGCCACGTCGAAGACGATCGGGGTGTTTGGCGTGCGGCGGTCCACGTCGACCAGACCACCCACCGTGGCGCCGGCCAGGTCGGCGAACAGTTGCGCCGCCCTATTGGACGCCGCGCGCGCGAGGTCGTTGTCGATGCCCCGTTCGAAGCGGCGGGAGGCTTCCGAATCGAGCTTGTGTCGCCGGGAGGTGGCCGCGGTGGGGGCGGCATGGAAATGAGCCGCCTCGAGGACCACGTTGGTGCTGTCGTCGTCGATCTCCGTGGTCAGTCCCCCCATGACCCCGGCCAGGGCGATCGCTCCGGAGTCGTCGGCGATGACCACGTCACTGGGGTCGAGGTCTCGCTTGACGTGATCGAGCGTCTCGAGGCTCTCACCGGCGGCCGGTCGGCGGATCTGGATCGCGCCCTTGAGTTTGTCAGCGTCGAACGCATGCAGGGGCTGGCCGAGTTCGAGCATGACGTAGTTGGTGATGTCGACGGCCAGGCTCACGGGACGCATGCCACATTGGTTGAGCCGGCGCACCATGTAGGCGGGGCTCGGAGCGTGCGGGTCGACGCCTGTGAGCACCCGGGTCGTGAAGCGGTCAGCACCGTGTTGCAGATCCACCTCGCGGGTCGGACCATCAGTGGGCAGGTCCGCCACGGTCGCGACCGGGTCAGCGAAGGGTACGTCGAAGGCCAGCGCCACCTCTCGGGCGATCCCGCGGATGGACAGGCAGTAGCCGCGATCCGGGGTTACCGCGATGTCCAACACCGCATCATCGAGGCCCAGAACCGGTCGTGCATCGTGCCCGACTTCACCCTCGGTCAGGACCAGGATCCCGTCGTACTCGTCGTTGATTCCGAGCTCCCGGCCCGAGGCGAGCATCCCGTCGCTTATGTGCCCGTAGGTCTTTCGGGCGCTGATCTCGAATCCTCCCGGGAGCACCGCCCCTGGCAGTGCCGCAGCCACCAGATCACCCACGGCGAAGTTCGTCGCACCGCAGATGATCCCGCGGACCTGGTCGCCCACATCGATCTGGCAGAAGCGGATCGGCTTCTTGAACTCCGCGAGTTCCTCGATCTCGAGGACCTTCCCAACCACCAGCGGGCCGGTGATGCTGACCTCGTCGACACTCTCAACCTCGAGGCCGACCGCGATCAATTTCTCGGCCACTTCGCGCGCGCTCAAGTCCTGCGGCAGTGCCACGTACTCCCGGATCCAGCTCAGAGGTGCTCGCATCAGCTATCCATCCCGAACGCAGTCGTGAATCGCACGTCCCCCTCGACGAGGTCGCGCATGTCGGTGATCCCATGGCGGAACATCAGGGTCCGTTCGATCCCCATGCCGAACGCGAAGCCGGTGTACTCGTCCGGGTCGATCCCGCAGGACGCCAGGACACGGGGGTTGACCATCCCGCAGCCACCCCACTCGATCCAGCCCTCCGAAGAGCACGTACGACAGGGCCGGTCCGGGTTTCCCACGCTCTCACCGCGACAGGCGAAACACTCAAGGTCCACCTCAGCGCTAGGTTCGGTGAACGGGAAGTAACTCGGTCGCAGCCGCGTCACGATGCCCTCCCCGAACATCGTGGCCGCGAACCAGTCGAGCGTGGATTTCAGGTCGACCATGCTCAAGCCCTTGTCCACGGCCAACCCCTCGACCTGGTGGAAGACCGGGGTGTGTGTGGCATCGAGTTCATCGGTGCGGTAAACGCGGCCAGGGCAGATGACGTAGACCGGGGGTGGCTGGTCGAGCATCGTACGGATCTGCAGCGGTGAGGTGTGTGTCCGCAGGACGGCACCGCTGTCCTGCGAACCGACGAAGAAGGTGTCCTGCATCGTGCGGGCAGGGTGATCACGGTCGATGTTCAGAGCGTCGAAGTTGAACCACTCGGACTCGAGTTCGGGACCCTCAACAACGGCGTACCCGATGGACACGAAGGCGTCGGCAATGTGCTCACTGATCGTGTGGATTGGGTGCCTGGCGCCCACGGGCTCCCGGTCGTTGATCATCGTTACATCCACCCGCTCGGCGGTCAGGATGCGTTCACGCTCGGCGGCCTTGAGTTCGGCTTCTCGTGCCTTCAACGCCTGGGTGAGGGCGCCACGAGCGGCGCCGACGGCCTTGCCAGCTTCGGCTTTGGCACTGGGCGGCAACGCGCCGATCTCGCGGTTCGCCAGCGCCAACGGGGACCGGTCGCCGGCGTGGTCGATACGCACCTGCTTGAGAGCCGGGAGATCCTGGGCTGCGGCAACTGCCTGCAGGCCACGTTCGAGGGCCTCTCGGAGATTGGCCGGGTCGAGCGCGGCAGGGGTCACCGGATCGAAGTTCTTGTTGGGAGCGGACACCCCTAGATTCTATTGGGCACCCGCAACCCGCTTTGACGGGTGCAGGTCAGCGTGCGATTCCGCTGGAGTACGCCAGGATGACGGCCTGGACGCGGTCGCGTAGTCCCAACTTCATGAGGATGCGAGACACGTGGGTCTTGACCGTTCCCTCCCCCACGAACAACTGCTGTCCGATCTGCGCGTTGGACAGGCCCTGGACCATGAGGGAGAAGACCTCCCGCTCTCGCTGTGTCAGTGGCGCAAGAGGGTCGTCCTCCGCGCTGGGCCTGCGACCGGCCGCGAAGCGGGCCACGAGTTGGGCTGTCGTCTCGGTGCCCAATGCGAACTCCCCGGCCGCCACAGCTCGCACAGTGGCAACGATCATCTCGGCGTTGTCGGTCTTGACCAGAAAGCCGCAGGCTCCGGCATTGAGCGCGTCATAGACGTACTCCTCAAGGCCGAAGGTCGTCAGCACGCAGACACGGACCGGGCTTCCGGATTCACGCAGCGCGGACGTCGCAGCAATGCCGTCCATCTCCGGCATCCTCACGTCCATGAGCACGACGTCGGGGGAAGTGGCGGCGACCTCAGCCAGCGCACGGCGACCATTGGTGGCCTCGGCGACAACCTCAATATCGGGCTCGACCTCGAGCAGAGTTCGCAGGCCGGTACGCACCAACTCCTGGTCGTCGGCGATCAGGACCCGGATCACAGGGGGAACTCCACGCTGAGCGCCCACCCGCCTGTCGACCGGGGGCCGGCACGCATCCGCCCTCCGAAAAGTGCAGCGCGGTCTCGGATCCCGGCCAGACCCATCTGCGTGCCACCGGCCGTGGACGCTGCCGCCCCCCGGTCGTCGACGCGCACTGCGATGGATTCGGGGAGGTAGCGGACGTACAACATGCACCCGGAGGTTCCCGAGTGTTTCATCGCGTTCGTGATCCCTTCCTGCGCCACCCTGTAGACACAGGCCTGAACCACTGCCGGTACGGGCACGGGCACACCCTCAACCTGGAAACCGACCTTGAAACCGCCAGCCGAGGTCCGGCTGGCGAGGCCTTCCAGGTCGTCAATCGTGGGAACCGCACTGCGGTCCTCCGAGGGGTCGTCACGCACGATCATGAGAAGCGTCCTCAGCTGCCCAACAGCCTCCAGCGCGGTGTCGTGCGCGGCGACGACTGCCTCATGTGCTCGCTGCGGGTCTGCTTCCCAGGCATGATCGGCAGCCGACGTCTGCAGAACCACAGCCCCGAGGCTGTGCGACAGGATGTCGTGCAACTCCCGAGCCACGCGGGTTCGTTCGTCCTGCACGGCCCCGCGGGTATTCGCCGCCGATTCCAGCTGTACGAGTTCCCGCAGAGCGATGTTCGCCGCACTCAGTTCGCGCAGCCGCCGCGCCAGCAACCCCCCGGACGCGGCGAGACCGCAGGCCACTGCGACGAAGGCCATCTGCCCCAAGGCGTCGGGTAAGGGTCCCCACGCCATGACCACGGCGAAACCGACGATGCTGACCCCGACCGCTGGCCATGGCACCCCGTAGGCGGTTGCGGAGTAGCACGCCACCAGTGCGATGAGAAGGGAGCTGCCGGCCTGGTATGAGCCGTAGAGCAGACAGGCCGCCGAAAGCATGGACAGCGACGCAACGAGTACTAGCGCCGGATGCCATCTGCGGGCCACGAGCACAATGCCGGCAAGCCCAACCAAGGTCGCAGTGATCCACCCCGGGTTGGGGTACTCGTCAGATGTCAGACCGGCGGCGAAGCCGTACCCACCTAGCAGCAACGCAACCAGTAGGTCCAAGGTCACCCGGCGCCATGCCGATCGCTCGGGAGGCGTCTCGAGGCGCCCAGTTGTCGGTGTGACCACGCCCGGAGAATAGCCGAGCCTGACCTGCCAAGCGTCTGCCGAAAGACATACAAGCCGCCCTCTCCGCAGGCAGACGACGTGCGAATCTTGGCTTCCTAACCTTTGACGCGACGGTTCGCGACCCACGCGGCCGACGGCACCCAGAGGAGACAACCCATGAAACGGTTCCTTTCATTCGGATACCTGATGGCGATAATCGGCGGGCTGATGCTGGCCGCCGGGTCTGGGCTGCAGGCCCTTGCAACGGACCCGCAACTTTCCGTGGCTGCACCCACAGCCATGTTCGCAACATCGGCTGTGATGCGGCTTGGCGGCGCCACCGCCGTGCTCATCGGCCTGACTGCGATCTACCTGGGTTGCGCCGAACGGGCTGGACGTTTTGGACTGACGGCGTATGTCTTGGTCGTGGCCAACATGGTTCTGCAGACAGGCTGGATGTGGGCCGACACGTTCCTGGCACCGACCTTGGCGGACGTCGCTCCCGGAGTACTCGACGGCACAGTGAACGCGCCGCGACTCTCGATCGCGTTCCTGACCGCGTGGATCATGAACGCCTCAATCGCTCTGCTCGGAATTGCTGTGCTTCGATCCAGAAGTCTGCCTCGCACAGTGGGCATCTCTCTGATCGTCATGGGTGCGGTGACTCTGATACCGCTACCGGTTGATGGGCCGGTCTACGAGGTCGTCATCGGCCTCGCGTGCGCCGTCGCGGGCCTGTCCGCCCGTCGAGGCCTGGCGGGCGCAATCCCTGTCGAAACTGTCCAGGTCCACGCAGCCTGACCTTTGCCTGAGCCACCGTCCAGGGATGCGGTGCAGGATGGCGACATGCACGCCGACACCACCGACCTCGGCCACGAGGTCTTCATGATGGACACGCGCATGGGCGGCTACGAGGCGATCACCTCGTCCTACCTCATTCGCTCCTCGCGCCCGTGCCTCGTCGAAACCGGCACTGCACGATCGGCACCGGTCGTGGTCGAGCAGCTACAGCGGCTCGGTATCGGGCCCGAAGACCTTGCGAGCATCGTGGTGACCCACATCCACCTCGACCACGCTGGCGGTGTCGGGGACCTGGCGCAGGCGTTCCCACGCGCGGAAGTGGTCGTGCAGGAACGCGGTGCACGCCACCTGGCTGATCCCAGTCGGCTGGTGGCCAGCGCGCACCGGGTCTTTGGCGAATCCATGGACCGGCTCTTCGGGGATCTGCGACCGACAGCAGCGCAGCGCATCGTGTCAATAGCGCAGCGGGGAACGGTCGACCTCGGGGACGGCCGGTCGTTGGCCGCATTCCATAACCCCGGTCACGCCAGCCACCACATCGGGCTGGTGGACTCGGCCACCGGCGACCTCTACACCGGCGATGCCGCCGGGGTCTACGTGCCAGAAACGGCCGATGTGCGGCCCGCCACTCCGCCGCCCGACTTCGACCTCGACCTCACCTTGAACTCCCTGCAGGCGATGCGCGAGGTCAAACCCTCCCGGCTGCTCTTCAGCCACTTCGGGCCCGTGACCGACATCGACGAGACGCTCGACGCTTCGGTTGCGGAGCTGCATGCGTGGGTCGACGCGGTTCGGCTCGCCCGCGATGTGTCCCCGGACATAGATCATGCCGTCGCCATGGTCCGCGAGAAGGATCGCGCTCGCCACCTGGATCTGTATGAGAACCCCGACCTGCTGGCCAAGCAGGAGGAACTGTCAGGCACAACGGCAAACGTCGCCGGGATCATGCGCTGGCTGGACATGCAGTCCCAGCAATGACTCAGCGGTGCTGGGCCAGGGCGCTGGCGTAGAGGCACACGGCCGCGGCCGAAGCCAAGTTGAGCGACTCGGCCCGGCCGAAGATGGGGATCGACACGGTGGGCAGGCTCAGGTCGGGCAGACCGTGGGCCTCGTTGCCGAAGACCCAGGCCGTGGGCTTTGAGAGGTCCAGTTCATCCAGACTGCGCTGGGCAGAGCCGGACGTGGCTAGAACCTGCAGGCCGTCTCTCGGCACATCCGCGAGGTCGCACATAGTGAACGGGATGTGGAACAGAGACCCGGCGGTGCTGCGCACGCACTTGCCGTTGTACGGATCCACGGAATCGCCGGTGAAGTACACGGCAGCGGCACCCGCAGCGTCGGCGGTGCGCAAGATCGTCCCCGCGTTACCCGGGTCGCGAACGTCGTGCAACACCACAATCAGGCGAGGTTCATCGGGCGACTCGAACGGCAGGAAACGGCTGACTGCGGCTATGCCCTGCGGGTGAACCGTCTCGGTCATTGCAAGGAGAACCGACTCAGGGACCTCTGTCACCTTCACACCAGCCGCCCGTGCTTCATCCGCGAGAGCGGACTGCCCCACGACGAAGACCTCGTCAAGGGACCCGGCATGGCAGCGCACGGCCTCACGGACGGCCTGCGGTCCCTCAACCAAGAAGCGCTGCACCTGCTGGCGGAATTTGCGCTGTGCCAGACGCCGAACGGCCCCAACCCGGTCCGACTTGACCGAGGTGGGGCCGCTCGTTGTCATGGGCCTCAGGCGGCAGCGGGCAGAGCCGCCTTGGCGGTCTCCACCAGCGTTGCGAAAGCCTTCTCGTCGTTGACTGCCAACTCCGCGAGCATGCGACGATCAACCTCGACGCCGGCAAGGCGCAGACCCTGGATGAACCTGTTGTAGGTCATGCCGTTGGCGCGGGCCGCCGCGTTGATCCTCTGGATCCACAGACGGCGGAAGTCGCCCTTGCGGTCCCTGCGGTGGTCGTAGGCGTAGACACCGGAGTGGGTGATCTGCTCCTTGGCCTTGCGGTAGAGCCGGGAACGCTGGCCCCGGTACCCGCTGGCCTTCTCAAGGGTGCTGCGGCGCTTCTTCTGCGCGTTGACCGCGCGCTTCACACGTGCCATTTGTCAGTCCTCCTCAGCGCTCGCCCAGAAGGCGCTTGGCGATCTTGGTGTCTCCCGGGCTCAACACCTGGTCCCTACGCAGTCGACGCTTGCGGCGCGACGACTTCTGCTCGTACATGTGCTGGTTGTTCGCCTGCTCACGCATGATCTTGCCTCTACCCGTCTTGCGCAGACGCTTCTTCGCGCCGCTGTGGGTCTTCATCTTCGGCATGTCTTCTCCTACTCCTGGCCGCTCTGCTCCCGGCCGCCGGTCTTCTTCCGGTGCGGCGCGAGAACCATGATCATGTTTCGTCCGTCTTGTTTGGGTGCTGCTTCAACGAAACCCAGCTCTTCAACGTCATCTGCCAACCTCGATAGCAGCCTGAACCCGAGTTCGGGACGGGACTGCTCACGACCGCGGAACATGATGGTCACCTTGACCTTGTCCCCCTGACCGAGGAACCGCACGATGTGACCCTTCTTGGTCTCGTAGTCGTGCTTGTCGATCTTCGGTCGGAGTTTCATCTCCTTGATTACCGTGTGGGTCTGGTTGCGGCGGGCCTCACGGGCCTTCTGCGCGGTCTCGTACTTGTACTTGCCGTAGTCCATGAGCTTGCAGACAGGCGGCTTGGCCATAGGGGCCACTTCGACAAGATCGAGGTCGGACTCCGCTGCGAGTCGCAGCGCGTCCTCCACTCGGACGATCCCGACCTGCTCGCCATTGGGGCCGACAAGCCGGACCTCCGGAACCCGGATGCGGTCGTTGACGCGTGGTTCTTCGCTGATGTGGCGCCTCCTTCGTTGCGTTGGCAAACGGAAAGGCGCACCTGGCTATGCCAGGCACCCGCAGACCACCGAACCAAAGTTCGGGAGGTGGGAACGGACGTTCCGCTTGCACAGGGTGTCGAGGTATTCGACCTTCTCAGGGTAGCAGTCCGCCGCCGGGGGCACGCTACGGAGCCAGATCCGCCAGCCAGGTAGCGCACGCCATGCCCAACCGCGACCAGTTCTGACTGCCGTCACCAGCGAATGCCTGCAGCAGGCCCTCCACGGACAAGTTGGGCACGTCCTGCGGCAAGTGCTCGTCAAGGGCATCACGCAACTGTGGTTCCGCCTGCTGGCACACGGCCACGATGTAGGCCAAGGTTTGCGGGTAGGGCGCACCCCGCTTGTCGATCTCCTTGTCCACCTCGATCAGCAGCGTGAGCACGTTGCGGGTCGTGGCCGCGAGTTCCGGGTCGTCGTGTGCGACTTCATCGACCAGGGAACGCCAAGACGTCTTTGCAGCCATACCCATGATTGTGCCGGGCCCCGTAGGACTCCGCTTCAGCGCAGGCGACGCGGCACACTGGAACGTGGGAGGCCATAATGCGCAAAGCCATCGCTGTCCTGACCCTCGCGAGCATCGGCCTGGCGGGCCCCGCATCGGCTGCGGACCTGAACCCGGTCCTGCGAATCGCCAAGAGCACAGCACCAGTCGGGGAGGACGTGCCCTACACAATCCGGGTGACGCCCAAGGCCAAGGCCCAGGGCAAGCGGGTCCGGATCCAGGTTAAGGGCCGAGCCACCTGGGTCGGTGTCGACACCTTCCGGATTCCGGCCTCCGGCGAAGTGTTCGACGACGTCGAGGGGTACGAGCCGGGCACGGGCAGGTACCGCGTCCTCGTGCTGGGCAAGAACGGAATCGTGGTGGCGAAGTCCCCTGTCGTGACGGTGGTCTGGACCGCGCGAGAGCCCTA
This sequence comes from uncultured Actinomycetota bacterium, assembly GCA_963818505.1. GTDB lineage: Bacteria > Actinomycetota > Actinomycetes > S36-B12 > UBA10799 > JADKAV01. Next base: position 84,183 of record CAWFSJ010000002.1, on the reverse strand, counting down.
GCCCGCGGTCCGCCAAGCGGACCAGTTGCCCGCGCCGTCGCGAACGCGGACGAACACTTCGCCGGAGCCGGAGAACCTCACCGCCTTGCGGAACTTCACCACCTTGGCCTTCTTCTTCGGCTTGCCGGTGGAGATCTGCATCGATGCGATCCCGGACTTGTTGTCCTTGGCCTTGACCCGCAGGGTTCGCTTGGCCGCCGTCAACGTGGCGCCACCAGACCCGCCCACCGTCGCCGAAACGACCTGGGGCTTGACGGTGTCGAGGATGATGTCGTCGGTGTAGGTCTGCTTCTGCCAGCCGTTTCGACGTAGTGGAGCTTCACGTAGACCGTGCGGGGAATACGTTCGGCGGCGAGTTCGACGAGGTCCAATCAACACGCCTTCCTCACGAACTGGACTTCCTTGGTCTTGGAAGGTGCGAAACCTCCGTCGTTGGACACCTTCACTCTGTCCAGTAGTCCGTCCCAGCCGAGCCAGATTCTGACTCTAGGGCTGTTGGTGAAATCAGCCCCATCCTCGATGGTCAGACCATCTGGACGGTCTCGGTCTGGCGCCGGGAGAACAACCACGGGAGAGGTCCAGAATGCACTCCCCAATGCTCCACACTCCAGCGACATCGATGCGGTGTGTCGACCGGGATTGGCCGTGAGCTGCGCCAAGGCGGGGCCTTCGATGCGGGTACCACCCTGCTTTCGCAAGTCCGGGAAGTCGAGATTGATCCAGGGATTGATCCATGAGGCCAATGCTGCGGTAGGAGCGCCCGTGTACAAGGACACGCCGTCGACGGACACCGTGGGAGTACATGCACCAGAGGTCCCCGGAACTGCCGTCGTCGAGGCCCCCCAAATGACGTTCGCGGATGAGAGACCCTCAACCATGTACCAGCCGACCTCTGTGTCGAGGTTCCCCTCCTCTTGGTGGGATTTAGCTACGACTGCCAGTCCGTCATCGCGCCCGCGGCCGGAGTAGTCGATGTACGTCCACAGATACGCATCCGAGATGCGTCCGGTGTAGACTGGGCCTGGGTCGTCGGCGGCATGCACAGGCATGCTGACTAGCCCGGAGGTGAGTGCCAAGGCCATCCCGCCAACCACTATTGAACACCTCGATCGCACTGCGCTCACGCGACATCCCTCCACTTCGACCAGTTGCCCGCCCCATCACGCACCCGAACGAACACCCGACCCGAACCGGGCGCCGGGAGCGTCCTGCGGAACTTCAACACCTTCGACTTCTTCCGAGGCTTGCCCTTCGAGATCTGCACAGCCTTGATACCCGACCGGTTGTCCTTGGCACGGACCCTCACAGCCCGCCGCGCCGCCACCAAATCCCCCGGCGGCGCGAACGACAACGAGAGGATCTGCGGGACGACCGTATCCAGAACGATGTCGTCGGTGAACGTCTCCGTCTGCCAGCCACCACCAGCACTTGGACTGTGCAAACGCACGTACACAGTCTTCGGCAGCCTCTCATTCCCGAGAACCACCAGCCGCCAGGGAATCGGATCCCCACTCGTCAGTTCGAAAACCCGCGTCTTCGAAGGTGCGAACCCACCATCGTTGGAGACCTTGACCTTGTCCCACAGCCAGCCGCGCCAAGCAAGATGAAGACGCACCTCCGCGTTGTTCGTGAAATCGGCGCCGTCGTCAACTGAGACCCCCGGCTCCCGACCTGCCGGCGAAGCCGGCAGCACGGTGTACGGCATGGTCCAACTGGCTCTTCCAACATCCCCGCAATCGATGCTGAAGGACGCGGTCCCAGACCGTGGCGCCGACAACGCCTGATCAACCGCCGAAGCATCGAGCGGCCCTTGCCAGAAGCGGAGTTCCGCCAGGGGTCGGCGCAAGACCCGGGTAAGACATGTCAACGGGTTGGGCAGAAGAAATCCGAACCCTGTCCAAGGCGATGACCTGCGCACAGATGAGAGATTGCGGAAGGTTGGCAGCGCTGCCGACCATCCACTGGGCACCACCAGACGTCATGTACTCGTAGCCGTCGGATCCCCGTTGCGGCAGCCACAGCGTCGCTTCCTCCTTGCCGAAGATCCCACCGTCAAGACAGACAGCCCTCGCGAGCCCAGACAATCTCGCGTTGTTAAGACTCCCAGTCATGACACAGTCATCGGCCCCCGACGCCGGGCTTGCCGCAACCAGGGTGCCGAGAACTGCGGAAGTGGCAACTGCTGCCGTGGTCGCTCGCATAGTCGTCCCCCATGACTCCAAGTGCCACGAGCCTACTCCGAGGTCAGCCTCAGGAGATGCTCCACCACGCGGTCGATGCCAGACACACGGTAGTTCAGGCCCTGAGTCGGCCTCCTCCCCGTTGAGTCGCACAGACGGCCGGCAACTGCCACTCGCGCCCCACGGCGCACTTGTCTTGGCAGCCCAGACCAGCCGGGCGGACTGCAGACCCTTTGCCATGTACCAGCCGATCGGATCTGCATCCTTTAGAGCCCGGGGGTCGGTGGGCAGGGTGCCGATGATCGCGAGAGTCTGCTCGGGTTGAGCGTCCAGGTAGGCCTGGGTAATCGTGCCGGTGTAGACGGGAGCGGGGTCGACGGCAACTGCCGTGGAAACGCCTACCCCGGCCACCAACAACAGCGCGGCCACGCCGACTGACGTTGTTCTGGTTACACCTGTCATCGCTTCGGCCCCCGTTTCCAAACTTACCCAACTGGCACGAGCCTACTCCGAGGTCAGCCTCACGAGATGGTCCACGGTCCGGTTGATCCGCGAGACATACGGCAGGTCGAAGGCCGCCGCGAAAATGAGTTGCATCCCCACCCGGTCCACCGACATCACCTTGAATTCCGCGGCGGCAGCGGCGGCGTACAACTCCGGATCGACGTCAAGGCCGTTGTCCGAAAGCGCCTGCCAATGGGTGGCGAGCAGATGCAGGACCTCGTCCAAGGGAGTGTGCGCGTCCAAGGTGAAGGTCAGCAGTTCCACGACGTCTCGCTGCGGGGTGTTGACGCATGCCAACTCCCAGTCGAGAGCGACAACGCGGCCGTCGTCGCGGAAGCCGACGTTGCGCTGGTTGAAGTCGTTGTGGACCAGGCAAGCGGGCATAGCGTCTTTCGCGCGGTGCCAATCGGGCAGTTCCTCCAGGGTCTGCAGACGCGTCCTGAGTACATCGGCGGGCAGGTCCTCGGGGAAGCGTTGCGCAGCATCCTCCAGAACCGCTCGCCACAGCGGGACATTCGCCGCCTCCGTGGTGGTGGAAGGCCGCAGCGTCGTCCAGGCGAAGTCCCGGCCGACTGTCGCGGCGTGGAAACCCGCGGCCGCGATCAGAGCCTTCTCGATCCACGCCGTCGGCCACCGCTCGATCGCGCCACTGGGGTCGAGCCCGGAGATCTCACCCAGGTCCTCCAAGACCAGTGCGGTCTGCCCGCCGGCGCTGAACCTTCCGATTTCAGGCGGCAGCACGTCGTGCAGTGCGGGAACACGATAGGCAAACGGTTCGCGCCCGCCGGTGTCGCTGGTCTGGGCCGCAGTCGGGAACGACCCGTAGTCGGCAGGCAGGTCGATGCTCTGTTCGCGAACTATCCACGGGATCAGCGTCTGCCCTATGCCCTGAGCCGGATTGACCTTGACGATCACGTCGCGCCCAGCCACATGTGCCTTCAGCACGCCGTAGAGATCGCCGGGGTCGTCGCCGTACTTGACCGTGAGCCAGGGCTGGCCGGCGTCATCGGGTATGCGCAGGTCGGGGTCGGCGTCGAACTGGCCGCGTAGGCCTTCCACAACCTGGTCGACAAGCATGACTGGCAGCGTAGGCCAGTTCGAATCGGTCCGCTTCGCGGGTTTGGGCAAACATCTGTCGCCCTCACCTACGAATCCTTGCCCACATCAAGCGCGGGCACGCCCAGACGGTGTCTGGATCATGGTTGCGGGCGATCGCCGCGATGAGCCTGCAAATTCGGACAACCGGGCCCGTGCGATGCTGGGGATCATGGACACAACCGCCGCAGAACGCGACATCGCCGAGGTTCCCGCCGTCGAGGTCGTCTCGACAGTCGCGGTGCACCTGATGACCGCGGCGGCGGTGAAATGCGGGCTCGGGGAGGACCCCGACGAGATGGACCTCGACGAGGCCCGCACCCTCATCGAGTCGCTGGCCGGGTTGCTGGTGGCAGCCACACCCTACATCGGGACCTTCCACGCAAAGCCGCTCCGCGACGGGCTGCGATCACTGCAGTTGGCGTTCCGCGAGGCCTCGATCGTCCCGGATGCGCCCGGCAAGGGTCCGGGTGAGAAGCTCACCGGTCCTGTAGTCGCATCTCCAGCCGGCTGACTCTGGCCTGCACCGCAGGGATCCCGGCCAGAACCCCGGCCAACGCCTGGGCACGAGCCAGATCGGGTGAGGCCAGAACCAGCGCGACGCCGTCGATCGAACTGTCGTCAGCCTCGAACCGGCCGTCCAGACCGCTCTCAGCCAGCGCGGAGTCAAGGGCCGCAACCACCTCGGGTTCGTCAAGCGGGTGCCGCCACGGCGACCCGGCGGCCAGCGCCCACAGGCCCGTACCCGACAACGCGAAGCGCACCGGCCCGCCCATGTCGATCAGAAGGGCGTCGCAGTCGTCCTGAAGTGCGGCCTGCGCCGCCTCGATGCCGGCCACGGGGATGGGGCGGGCGTCCTCGCGCCACGCCTTGACCGAATCAACGCCGGTGAAGCAGACCAGAGCTTTGTGACCGGCGTCATCGGTGATGGTCACGGTAGCCATGTGGCTGTGCTTGTCGCCGCCGTGCTCATCGAGCTCTTCGAGATTGGCGACGACTGGAATCAGCAGCCGACCATCCAGTAGACGATCCACAATCGCGCGTTGTGCCGTGAAGTCGCGGGGCTCGGCCATCAGGGCCCGAAGTCGCGGGTCAGCTTCCCCGATGTCCCCCTGGAAGCGGGTGATGAGCACGTCGGCACCTTCGAAATCGGTCATCGGTGGCCCAACTCCCGGGCGATCGCGTCGGCAACCGCTGAGGGCAGGTCCGAACCCTCCCCCGCCACGACGTCAACCACGCCGGCCTCGTGTAGCGCCATCGCCGTGACGCCCTGCGACCGCGACATCTCCGCGGCGCGGTCCGTGGTGCGATGACTGATGACCGAGGCCCCCTCGGGAGGTAACGGCGACACCCAGCCGTTTTCCATGCAGATCACAGTGTGCGCGGCGATCAGGGCCAACGCGGCCCCGCCGCAGCCCTGTCCCATCACGCAGGACACCGTCGGGACGGTCAGGCCGGTCAGCATCTGCAAAGTCCTTGCGATCTCGCCGGCCATCGCGGCCTCCTCGGCCGTGCCCGACAACTCGCCACCGGGTGTGTCGACGATCGTCGCAAGCGGCAGGCCCAGTCGTTCAGCCAGCCGCAGACCTCGTTGCGCGAGCCGTAGATCCTGCGGCGACACCGGTCGTCGTGACTGCGCCACGACCACGGCGCGGTGCCCACGCAGGCGGCCCAACATGACCCGCACTCCCGTACCTGTCTCACCGGTGTGGGTGCCGTGCAGTTCCGTGCGCTCGGTGAGCAGGTCGAGCACCGCCTCCGGGCCGGGGCGTCCCGCGTCCCGCGTCAAGGTGATCGCGTCCCAGGCGTCGACCTCGGCGGCGGGCGATGGAGCGCCGATCGGCTCTGGCGTGTCGACGCCGTTAGTGACCGAGAGGATCCGGGTCACCCATGGGCGCAGATCCTCCAACGCGATGACCGCGTCGATCACACCCACCCGCGCCAGGTTCTCCGCGGTCTGAACCGGTGGGAAAGCCTCGTCGTGCAGCGCCTCGAAGACCTTCGGACCCAGGAAACCCAGCAGCGCCCCAGGCTCCCCCGCGGTGATGTCCGCGTACGACCCCCATGTCGCCTTGACACCGCCGGTGGTCGGGTTGCGAAGCCATCCGATCCGCACTGCCCCCGAGGCGAGGTGCTCGTGTGCAGCGCGCGCGATTTCGGTCATCCGGAAGAACGCGCCCGTGCCCTCTTGCATCCGCGTTCCGCCGGAGGTCGGCAACGTAATCACGGGCAGGCGTTCCGCGGTCGCACGCCGGTATCCCTCGACCACCCGATCGGCCGCGGAATGACCCACAGAACCGGCGAGGAAGTCGAACTCACTGGCGATGACGAGCACCCGATGACCGTCCACTGCTGCCAGCATGATCTGCACCGACTCGTCCACACCACTACGTTGTGCTGCCCGCTCCAGGGTGGCGGCGTACTCGCCCGAGGCGGGTCGCAGCGCGACGGCGATCGGGTCCACCGACCCGGGGTCCAGCAGCGCCTCAAGCGTCTCGGCCAGGCTTGTCATAGCCGGCAGGCGTGGATGTCTGTAACAAGAATCGCGCGGCCACCGAGTTCGAAGAGGTCGTCCATGACCTGGTGGACGCGGGCACGCTCGACCATGGCGCGCACCGCGACCCAGCCCGGTTCCTTCAGCGGCGAGACCGTCGGGGACTCAAGGCCCGGGGTGATGGCCGATGCAGCCTCCAGCAGATCCTCGGAGATGTCGTACTCCACCATCACGTAGGCGCGGGCCACGATCACCCCCTGCAGACGCCGGATGAACGTGCCTTCCGCTCCGTTCAGTTCGGTGTGCGAGGGGCGCACCAGTAGGGCCTGGCTGCGCAGCAGTGGTTCACCGACGACCTCGAGCCCGGCTTGACGCAAGGTGTTGCCGGTGTCGACGACATCGGCCACAGCGTCAGCCACCCCGAGCCCGACAGCGTTCTCCACCGCGCCGTCGAGGCGCACCATCGTGGCCTCGGTTCCGGACCGCTGGAGCCAGTCGGCCAGCAGCCCCGGGTACGACGTGGCGATGCGCTTACCCGCCACCGACGTGACGCCGGACGGAGCGGCCAGCCGGAACGTCGAGTGACCGAAACCGAGCTCGATCACTTCAGTGACCGGAGCGTTCGAATCCACGAGCATGTCGCGGCCGGTGATCCCGAGATCCAGGATCCCCTGACCCACGTAGGTTGCGATGTCCTTGGGACGCAGGAAGAAGAAGTCCACGTTGTTGTCCGGGTCGTGGACCATCAGTTCCTTCTGCCCGGCAGAGCGCAAGTAGCCCGCCTCACGCAGCATCTGGCGAGCGGGTTCACCCAACTGGCCCTTATTGGGCACAGCCACCTTCAACGTCACAGATACCGCTCCAACTGCTCGCGGCTGATGCCGAGGGCCAGCATCATCACCTGCACGTGGTACACCAACTGGCTCAGCTCTTCGACCGCACGCTCGCGGGATTCATGCTCGGCCGCCATCCAGGACTCGGCCGCCTCTTCCACGAGTTTCTTGCCGATCTCGTGGACGCCGGAGTTGACAAGACGGACGGTTCCGGAGTGCGGGTCCTCGGTGGCCACGCGCTCCGACAACTCATCCCAGAGTCGATCGAAGGACTTCACGCCTTCCAGCGTAGTTGGCCCCCGGAACCCGCCTGCGCGGACGTCAGCGCTTCGCCGCGTAGATGCGCGTGCCGGAAACCCACGCCACGGTGTTGCCATCGGACGAGATTGCGGGGCGCTTCGCCTTGGACGACAGTTTGACCGCCGGCTGCCACAGCCCTCTGGACAGTGCGTACACGCGCAGCACCGACCGGCCGTTGCGCTTCTGGGTTGTGGCGACCGCTGAGTTGGCCGCGGCGATCTGGACCTTGCCGACGAGCCGGCGGTGGACCGGAGTCGCCCAGCCTGTCGCTGTGCGGGACATGAGGTCGAAGTAGCCCGCCTCATCGATGAAGCCGATGACCCTGGCGTTGGGTGCCACCGCGACGACGGACGGATCAGCAGATGTCAGCACCTCGGCGGGCTTCCAACCTGCCTCGTATTCGCAGAAGTAGAGCGTGTCGTCGCCGGCAACCATCCACACCACGTCGTTGCCGTCGCGCTCCACAGCCAACTGCTCCAATCCGGCGGGGCTCAGTTGTGCGATGGTGTCGGGCGCCTGCCACACCCCACTGAGCAGCCGCGCTGAGTGCAGTTCAGCGGTCTCGTCGAGCCACACCACCGTGCTGCCATTGCGCGAGAGCACCATCGGCGGACGTGCTTGGGACACCGGTCCTGGGAGAACAGTGCCGAGCGTCACCGGGGCCGACCAGGTGCCATCCTCTGCCTGGACGACCGAGCGGACCTTGGCTGTGATGCCCGACCAGTCGACCCACGTCACGACGCGCGCGTCCCTGGACATCTGCGCACCGGTCAATTGGGCGCCGCTGACCAGCGTCTGAGGGCTGTTCCACACGAATCCCGCGCGTTGAGCGAGCAGCAGACCAGTGCCTGGGACCTCGATGAGTGCGCTTGCCCCGTTCGCGCTCAAGTGGACCGCCTTGACGCCGGTCGTCATCGGGATCACCTTCGGGGTCGTCCAGCCCACGCCCGACGGAAGGTAGCGCGAAGTCCGGACCGCCCCCGAGGCGGTGATCCACGCAGCCCCGTCGCCGTACTCCGACAACTGGATCGAGCGGCCGACGGTGGGACTGATGGCCTGCGGTGGACCCCATGTAACCCCGGCTTGTGCCGGCGTGGCTCCGGCGAAGATCACGCCGACAACTGCTGCGCTGATCAGGAAACGATCATGGATTCGCATGGTGATCCTCCCAACCCGGACGAGTCCGGATCCGCCCATTTCCAGCGTACGCCTGTACTCGTAGCGACCCGCCAGGTCAGCGTCCGAGCACCGCCTAGCGCTTCGAACTCAGAATCCGCATCTTCGAGGTCTGCGACCAGCCCAACGTCTTCCCGTCCTTGGACAGGACTGCTTCGAAAGCCCCCTTTGAGACGGTGCCCGCCCGGCTCCAGGTGCCGGATTTCAATGTCGCGGACCTCAGTACATCGTCAGCCCCGTTGATCCAGGCCACGGTCTTCTTGCCGAGCATGACATTCGGGGACAATGCGCGGCCCGAACCGATCGAGGCGACCGACCGCCATTGCCCATTGATCAACGACACGATCTTGATCTTGCCGTTCTCCGCCCCCCAGGCAACGCTATTGGCATTTGGGGAAAGAGCGAAACCATCCACCGAGTCCACTGTCACGTTGTCGACCGGGGACCAGTTCGACCCCGAGCGGGTAGCGGTGAAGATCCCGTCGACCGAAGCACGCGACCACACCAGCCGTTGCCCATTGGCCGAGACCCGTAGGGTGAAGTACTCCGGGCTTCCCCCATACGTCCTGATCACCTCTGGCGGTGACCACGTGCTCGAATCACCTCTGAGTGCTGCGACCAGGGACTTCCCCGCAGTCAGCCACACCACGGTCTTGCCGTCGGCGGACAAAGCAGCCTGCGATGCTCCGTAGAGGTAGGAGGCAGGATCCATCTGCCCCACCACCGTTTCGGCCCCCCACTGCCCATCGCGCTCAACAGTGCGACTCTTCAGGGTCCGCACGGGCACCGACGGCTGTGGATACCCGTAGGGATTCGGCGGCGCCGGGACGTAGGTCTCATTGACCCAGACCACGGTCTGCGCATCTGAAGACATCTGCGCAAACAGCACCTTGGTTTCGGTGGACAGCACCGTCGGAGCCGACCATCCGTCAGCGCCCTGCGCCTTAGCAATCCCTAAGCCAACCTCGGAGACGATCAGAGCCGACCTACCATCCGCGCTCAGTTGGAGCCCTGTGGTCTCGGCTGTTCCCGGCATTTGGGCGGCCTCCGACCACCCCTTCTTGACTCCCCGGTAGGTCGCGGTGAGCACCGGCCCGTTGGGCACGCCAATAGTGGCCCTGTTCGTGCGGATCCAGGCCATCACTTGCCCGTCGTCAGAAACCTGCAACGCCCGTCCGAACTGGGGGCTCACCGCCTGTGGCGGACCCCAAGTGCTGGCGGCGAGCGCTTGGGGCGCCGCCAAGGCTACGCATGCCACTGACACGCATGCCGCGCTGATCCATCCGTGCTTGATTCTCATGGCTACCCTTCCTCTCCCCCCAGGAGGGTGGTCGCCACGACACTGCTCGACGGCAAATGCCATCCGGTGGCCACGACCCTGGTGAACCACCTTCAGATTACCGTCGCCAGATCACGCAACGACCGCTCGTCAAGTCACAAACCGGCCCTCATCGGGCGCACTTTCTGCCGCCCGGACGCCGCCGCGATTGTTGCGAAGTGGCAAAGACAGTCTGGCGTGTCCGCACGGCCGCGAGTCAGGCCAGACCCTGCAGCACGACCCAGGTCTCCACCGCTGCCGAAGCGGCCTCTCGGCCCTTGTCCTCGCTGGACCCCGGGCCACCGGCGCGGTCCAAGGCTTGGGCGAGGGTGTCGCAGGTCAGGATGCCGAAACCGATCGGGGTGCCGGTGTCCAGGGCGACTCGACCCAACCCGTCGGTGACGGCGCTGCACACGTACTCGAAGTGCGGCGTTCCCCCGCGGATGATCACCCCGAGGGCGACGACGACGTCGTGTGAGCGTGCCAAACGGGCGGCAACCACCGGGATCTCGAAGGAGCCCGGGACCCGGTGTTCGTCGACCTCTGCCCCAACCTCACCGAGGTACGCGCGGGTGCCGGCCAACAGCCCATCCATCACCTCGTCGTGCCAACTGGCCGCCACGACCGCGACCCGCACGCCGGCCGCGCTGACCTCTGCGTGCTCGGCCCTGCCCTGCCCACTCATGACTGCTCCTCGTACTCGTGTCCCATCAACGTGGCCTTGGTCGCCAAGTAGCGCTCGTTGTGCGGGTTGGAGGCGATCGACAACGGGACGCGCTCCTTGATCACGATGCCGAAGCCGTCCAGACCCGCGCGTTTGGCCGGGTTGTTCGTCAGCAGCCGCATGGACTTGACGCCGAGGTCGGCCAGGATCTGGGCTCCGGTTCCGTAGTCGCGCGCATCCGCCGGAAGCCCGAGGGCCAGATTCGCCTCCACCGTGTCGGCGCCGCTGTCCTGCAACTGGTAGGCCTGCAGCTTGCTCAACAAACCGATGCCCCGGCCCTCGTGGCCCTTGACGTACAAGATGATGCCGCGACCCTCGGCAGCAACCGCACGCAGCGCCGCGTCCAGTTGCGGGCCGCAATCGCAGCGAAGCGACCCGAAGACATCACCGGTGAGGCACTCTGAGTGCACCCTAACCAGCAGATCCTCCCCATCGCCGATGTCACCGAGCACAAGGGCGAGGTGCTCGGTCGGCTCGACGAGGCTGCGGTACCCGATCCCGCGGAAATCGGCCACCTCGGTGGGGATCAACGTCTCCGCGACGCGTTCGATCTGCGTCTGGGTGTGCCGGATGTGCGCTATGAGATCCGCGATGGAGATCATCAACAGGTCGTGCTCATCTGCGAACGCCCGGCACTCCGGGGCGCGCATCATGGATCCGTCGTCGTTGACCAGTTCGCAGATGACCCCGGCCGGTGTGAAGCCGGCCAGAGCGGCCAGATCGACCGACGCCTCGGTGTGGCCCGCGCGTTGCAGGACACCGCCAGGCACCGCCCGCAGCGGGAACACGTGACCCGGACGGGTGATCTCCCAGGGCTCGGTCGCCGAGTCGACCAGCGTCCTGATCGTCTTGGCACGGTCGGCCGCGGAGATACCGGTAGAGATCCCGTCGCGGGCGTCCACACTCACCGCATATGCGGTCCCTTTGCGATCCTCGTTGATCATCGTCATCGGGGGCAGATGCAGCCGGTCGAGCTCCTCGCCGCGCATCGAAACGCAAATGACCCCGCTGGTGTGGCGGATCATGAAACCGGCCAGAGCGGGCGTGGCCTTCGACGCGGCGAACACCAGGTCGCCCTCGTTCTCCCGATCCTCATCATCGACGACGACCACGGCCTGTCCGGCCCTGATCGCCTCAATGGCCGCGGGAATGGAGTCAAACCTCATCGATAGCCTCCCAACAGGGACTCGACGTACTTACCGATCACATCGACCTCCACATTCAGCAACGTTGCGATCACTACATCTCCAAGAGTGGTGGCCGACAGTGTCTCCGGGATCAGGCTCACTTCAGCGCCGGTCCCGGACGTGGCCGACACCGTCAGAGACACCCCGTCCAGACAGATCGAACCCTGCGGCACGACGTAACGGCGAAGGTGTTCGGGAAGCTGGAAGGCCACCACTTCCCAGGCCTGCTCGGAACGCCGACCCGTCACCGTGGCCACCCCATCGACGTGACCCTGCACGAGGTGGCCGCCCAGTCGGTCGCCGAGTCGCATCGCCCGTTCCAGGTTCACCCGGCGGCCTGCAGCGACACCCGCGAGGCTACTCAGGGCCAGCGTCTGCGGCATGACATCCACGGCGAACCAATCCGGCGCGGAATCGACCACGGTCAAGCACACACCGCTGGTGGCGATGCTCTCACCGTGCTCATATGGTTCCCACCTATCGTCGGGCCGGATGACGAGGCGCAGGGTCGCATCGCCGGTGACTGATTCGACGGTGCCCTGCTGCTGCACAAGACCGGTGAACATCTCACGCCCTCCTGTAACGGATCATCAGGTCGTCGCCCAACCGCGATGCATGAGCCGTTCGCCAGGTCTGGGCCTCGCCGATCGTGCCGATGCCGAGATCACCCACGGCACGGGTGCCCGCCCCAAGGAGTTTGGGAGCGGTGATCCAGATGAGTTCGTCGACCAGGTCCGCAGAAAGGTACGCCGCGGCGACCTCGGCGCCGCCCTCGAGCAGCACATGTCTGGCGCCCAGCTCGTACAACTGCCGCAAGACCTCGTTCGGATCATGCTCTTTGATGACAAGGAAACCCTCAGCCTGCACGTCACCGAGCACTACCCGCAGCGGCTGCTTGACCACATCAACACCGCGCACCGTCAATTGAGGGTTGTCGGCGCGGAATGTCCCAGAGCCGACCGCGACCGCGTCCACGGTTGCGCGCAACCTGTGGACCCACGCGCGGGCTTGAGCACCCGTCACCCAGCGACTGCTGCCATCGGCGGCGGCGATGTAGCCGTCGAGTGTGCTCGCGACCTTGTACGTGACGAACGGACGACCGGCACCGACCGCGAACAACCACGGTTCGAGGAAATCGCTGGCCTCCTCGCTCAAGGGCCCGACGGACGCGTCAACGCCATTCGCACGCAGGAACTCGGCTCCACCACCGGCCACAGGCGTGGGGTCGGCCACGGCGTACCGGACCGCACGCACACCCGCGGCGACCAGCGCCTGGGAACAGGGAGGGGTGAGGCCGTGATGGTTGCAGGGCTCGAGGGTCACATACGCGGTGGTTCCCCGGGCACGCTCGCCAGCTCGGTTGAGCGCGACCACTTCGGCATGCGGGGTGCCTGCCCCCTGATGAGCGCCGCTTGCCACGACCTGCCCGTCGTCGTCGACGAGCACACAGCCGACGCGCGGGTTGGGACCGACGCCACCATGCACGGAGGCGGCAAGACTCAGTGCCTGCGCCATGTGTTCGGTGTCCACTGGCCTCCTCCCACAACTCGACACGGGAGGATGCCACCGCGCAGCGGTGATCGGCGTTTCCTCCCATCCGGACTTTGACCGTCGGCCCCGGAGTTTCACCGGATCCACCGCTTGCGCGGGTCGCGGGCTCTAACCGCCGGCTCGGAGTTTCACCGACCCTGGAAACTGCCCTTCCATGGTGTCATACGGCTCTTGTCATCCGAGAGGGGTGATCAACCCTCGATGCTGTCGACCGCGCGTAGCCGCCCGTGGTCGAATTCGGACACTTCACCCACGGAGAGGAATCCGATGAAGACAACGATCTTCAGTTCACTGGCGGTGGCCGGGCTCGCCGCCGGAACCTTGATGCTTGCACCACCGGCCTCCGCGACCACGATCGGCGGGGAGGACGGCGAGGCGGTCGTCTACCTGCCGCAGTGCTCCAAGGCAGCCAGCCAGACAGACGCGACTGTGTCTGACTGCAGTTACTCCTACCTGACCAAGAAGGTGGCGCCCGCCTACACCTACCTGACTTCGCAGGGCTATGTGCTGTGGAACAAGGGCACCCTCACGTCGCGGGCGCTCAGCTTCCCGGCAACCTCGCAGACCTGGCCGAAGTTGACGGGTCTGTTCGGAGGCGCGTCGAGCACCGCCACGCCCATTGACATCACCGGGACTGTGGATGAGAACGGCCGCGTCGAACTCCAAGTGGCCTTCGAGACGTTCTTGGACTCATCGCTGGGCAAGTGCACACTGTCGGGCACGGTCGAACTGAGTTCCGACGCGACCGACCCGTTGGGCCAGGGTGTCGGAAAGGCCTACGATCCGGCCACCGGCCGTTTCGCCGTTGCCAGCGCCACGCCTGCAACCCCAAAGCTCACCCCGGCACCGGGATCGAGTTGTGGTGCTGTCAACGTGGCCTACGACGTGACCAAGGGCATGAGCTGGTACCTCAGTGGATTCCTGATCGTCCCCGGCGGGCAAACGCCGGTCATCCCGCCCCCGGACGAGGGTGGCAGTGACTTCAAGGTGCAAGAGGCCAGCGTGAAGACGCCGAAGAAGATCGCCAAGTCCGGTAAGACCGTGATTCTGAAGAAGGCAGTGAAGACCAACGCCGGCCAGAAGGCTGCGTCCAAGCTCACGTGGTCGACGAAGAAGAGCGCCAAGGGCACGGCCAAGAAATTCGCTTCCGTCAAGACCACCAAAAACGGCAAGGTCACGATCACGACGACGGGCAAGGCCAAGAAGCTCTACGTGAAGTTGACAGTGAAGGCCCCCAAGCAAGGCGAGTACCAGGCGTACAACTACACGAAGACCTGGACCGTCAAGTAGAGGCTCCGGTTCCGGCTGCCGCCGCACGCAACTTGTCGACGGCGGCGGCCGGGTCCTCGGCACCATAGACGGCAGACCCAGCCACGAACACGTCCGCACCAGCCTCCGCGCAGATCTCAATCGTGCGCAGGTCCACGCCGCCGTCCACCTGCAACCAAATCCCGGACTCGCCTATGAGTTCGCGAGCGCGGCGGATCTTCGGCACTACCACGTCGAGGAACTTCTGCCCTCCGAAGCCCGGCTCGACAGTCATGATCAGCAGCATGTCGAACTCGGGGAGAAGCTCGGCATAGGGCTCTACGGGTGTCGCGGGGCGCAAGCCCAACCCGGCCCGGGCACCATGGCGGCGCAGGTCGCGTGCCAGCTTGATCGGGGCTGTGGCGGCCTCGGCATGGAAGGTCACACTCCCGGCACCCGCCTCTGCGTAACCCGGGGCCCACCTGTCGGGGTCCTCGATCATCAGGTGGCAATCGACCGGGGTGTCCACGGTGTTGAGCAGCGACTCAACAACTGGCAGGCCCAGTGTCAGGTTCGGCACGAAATGGTTGTCCATGACGTCGACATGCAACCAGTCGGCGTGCCCCGCGACCGCTTGGCAGTCGGCCGCGAGGTTCGCGAAGTCAGCTGACAGGATGCTCGGCGATATCTGGATGCCCACGGGAGACGACGCTAGTCGGTGGGAGCCAGTTTGCGCAGCAGTGCCAGGTACATGCCATCGGTGTCGTGCCGGTGGGGCCACAGGCGCACCGCAAGCCCGTCCGCGCAGTCCGGTACCTCTGGGAGCAGGCCGGCAGCCGACTCCAACTGGGCGTCGTCGCGTCGGCGCAGGACATCTTCGACGACAAGGTCCGTCTCGGCCAGGTGCGGTGAGCAGGTCACGTAGGCGACCACTCCCCCTGGCTGACACACCTCAAGTGCGTGGTTGAGCAACCGGCGCTGCAGGTCCGCCAGTTCGGGGATGTCGGAAGGACGGCGTCGCCACCGGGACTCCGGACGCCTGCGCAGCACCCCCAAGCCTGAGCATGGGGCGTCCAGCAGCACCCGGCTGAAGGAACCCTCGACAGTGCCGGCATCGGCGACAAGGACCTCTGCTCGGCCAGGAGTGCCACGCAAGGCGGATTCGACCAGGTCGGCACGGTGGCGGTGCTGTTCGACCGCGAGCAACTGTGCGTCGTCACCGAGGAGGTCCGCCAACAGCGCGGCCTTTCCACCCGGCCCAGCGCACATGTCCAACCATCTGTCGTCGGGGCCTTGCACATGTACGCGGGAAAGGGCCAGCACCATGAGTTGGCTGCCAAGATCCTGGACACCGGCGCGAGCATCGCGGACCGGGCCGAGGGACCCTGGGTCGGTGCCCTTGAGGTACACACCCCACGGCGACCAGGGAGTTGGCTCTCCGGGCAGTTCGTCCCGGCTGATCCGCCCCGGACGGGCGGCGAGGGTGATGCGAGGTGGTTCGTTGTCGCGCTCGAGCAGGGCGGGCAGTTCCGCGGGACCGAGGACATCGCGGAACGCCCGGATGATCCATTCGGGGTGCGAGAACTCCGCAGCCGTCAAGGCGTCACCGGAGCGTCCTTCGGTGGCCTTGGCCAGCAGGACTGCCTCGTCGTCGGCGGCAATGCGTCGCATCACGGCGTTCACGAAACCCTTCGCCGACACCGCACCTACCGAGACAGTCAGTCGCACGGCGTTGTCCACGACTGCGTGAGCGGGCTTGCCCAGGTAGATGTGTTCAGCCGTGGCCATCCGCAGGATGTCGAGAACGCGTGGGTCCACCTTGTCCAGCCCACGATTCACCGCGGTGGCGATCACCGCGTCGAGGGTTCCTCTGCGTCGCAACGTGGTGTAGACGAGTTCGGTGGTAAGGCCACGGTCTGCTTTCGACATGTCCGCGTCCGATAGCGCAGAGGCCAGGGCGAGATTCGCGTACGCGTCGTCGGCTCCGACCTGGTGCAGGACGTCGTAGGCCGCGCGGCGGGCTGGACTCAGACTCACTGCAGGACCATATGGTCGGCGTGCACACCACGTGCCCAGTCCGTGGCGTCCATGGCCTTCTTCCCGGCGGGCTGTACCGTGCCCAGCTCCACTGCCGAGGTCAGCGTCCCGACGAGGACCCGTCGCTTCTCCACCCTCATCACCCCGGGTGCCAACTGCTGGTCGGAGATCGACACGGGCTGCAGCTTCACTTTGGTGTCCCCCAGCATCGTCCACGCGCCGGGCGCCGGTGTGCATGCCCGAATTCGGCGGTCGACGGCCAGCGCCGGTTCATCCCACCGGACTCGCGCATCCTCAACCGTGATCTTGGGCGCGAGGCTGACCCCGTCTGAGGACTGCGCAACGGCGTGCACCGTGCCTTGCTCGATTCCGTCAAGGGCCCGGACCAGCAGCTCGGCACCCGAGTGGGCGAGTCGGCCCAGCAGGTCCCCGGAGGTGTCACGAGCACCGATTGCCTCGGTCACCACACCGAAGACTGGACCTGTGTCCATGCCAGCTTCGAGTTGGAAGACCGCGGCCCCCGTCAGGTCGTCACCGGCCATCACAGCCCGTTGGACCGGCGCTGCACCACGCCACGCGGGGAGAAGAGAGAAATGCAGATTGACCCAGCCCTTGGCGGGGATGTCCAAGACTGCCTGCGGGATGAGCGCGCCGTAGGCAACGACCGGACAGCAGTCGGGCTGCAGTTGGGCCAACGCCTCGATGAAGTCCGGGTCACTGGGTCGTGTCGGCTTGAAGGTGGGAATGCCGTGCTCCTCCGCGACCCGGCTGACCGGACTCGGTGTGAGCCGATGGCCCCGGCCGGCCACTGCGTCGGGGCGGGTCACGACGGCGACGACTTCGTGGTGCGACTTGAGCAGAGCTTGCAGACTCACGACCGCGACCTCGGGGGTTCCGGCGAACACAAGCCTCATCTGGGTGTCCTCTGCAGGTGGGGGCTGGTCTTGACCAGCGTGTCCGGGCCGAACCAGTCAGACTCGCGAATGAGCCGCATGGCTTCCTTGCGCTGCTGGGGATCGAGCCGGTCGATGAACAGCACTCCGTCGAGGTGATCGGTCTCGTGCTGGACGCAACGGGATAGCAAGTGAGTGCCCTCGACGGTGACCGGATCCCCGTGCATGTTGAATCCGCGAGCGACGACCCCGAGCGCACGGGGGGTGGGGAAGCGCAGCTCGGGGATCGACAGACAGCCTTCCTCTTCCTCCTGGCGCTCGTCGGAGAGGTCAAGGTCGGGGTTGACCAGGTGGCCGAGTTCACCGTCGACGTGGTAGGTGAACACCCGCAGGCCGACCCCCAGTTGAGGGGCCGCCAAGCCGACGCCTGGGGCGTCCATCATGGTGTCGGTCAGATCCTGTACGAGGCGGCGCAGTTGCTTGTCGAAGTCCACAACAGCCACGGCAGGGGTGCGCAGAACGGGATCGCCGAACAGGCGGATATCGACGACAGACACGACAGTGAGTCTACGGTGAGTCACCTTCCCCCGAGGTCGACAGGATCCACCCGAACCTCGACGACCGGTCTGCCCGCCCGGGAGCGCTTCGACTGCTGCGCCTGGACGTACTTCAACAAGCCAGCGGCTCGCCCGTGTGGTGCCAGCAGGAGCGCCTCGGCACCACCGGTGGTCTCCAGCGGACCCAGCACCTCCCCGCTGAACCCCTCAAGCCATTCGGTGACCGCCTCCAATGAGCCACGTAGACGCACGCAGCGGTACGCCGGGGGCATATGAGCTTGTTCGCGGTCGGCACGCTCGGATTCGGCGAGCGACGCCAGGTCGTTACGGACCAGCGCCTGCACCACGTAGGCGTCCTGCGCCGCCACCAGCAAAGTCTGCGCGTCGGGTGCAGTCGCAGCGATTGCTGCCATCCAGCGCCGCGCGGCCTCCTCCCTGGCCCGCAGACTCATGCGCGACAGCAGCACCTCGGTGTCCAGGATCAACAGCGCTGAGAAGCCACCTGGGACCACCGGCTCAGAGCCGGGGGTCGCGACCACAATGCCGCGGTCGACTCCCACCTCGCCGACCACCCCCGACTCGGCGTCGCTGCGGATGACCTGTACCGCGGGGAAGGCACGCTCCAACTCCTCGGCACTCTTCCTTGCGCCGGCGCCTATCGGAATGAACGTGCGGTGGCCGCAGGCGCTGCATTGCTCGTGGGGTAGCTGGCAAAGCCAGCACCGCCGGAGTCCGGCTCGGTCCGGGCGCACACCTCCCCCACACCGTTGGCAGCGGGCGATCTGCGAGCACTCCGCACACAGCAGGCCTGTGCTCCCGCCCGCCCGGGGCACCTGGACCAGGACCAGACCTCTGTCCAGGCCGGCCCGAACCAGATTGAAGGCTCTGCCGGGGATTCGGCGGCGATCCGCGTCAGGTTCCACGAGGGCGTCCACCCGGTAGCGTCTGGCGCGCGCGCCCTCCCGGGACAACGTCACACTGCTGGCGTTGCCGTCGTGCAGCCATTGGGCTGTGGCAACACTGCGGGTGTACCCCCCGACCAGAACGTGCGCGCCGGCTCGCCAGCCTCGCAGTGCGGCCACCTCACGTGCATGCCACCCCGGGGTCTGCACTTCAGCCAGTACGTCGTCACCGTCGTCCCACACAGTGATCAGACCGAGGTCGCGGACCGGGGCGAAGACGGCTGAACGGGTGCCGATCACCACCGTCTTGGAACCAGCCAGGAGTTCGAGGTGCGTCTTGTACCGCAGGCGGTTGGACACCTCAGCGGACACGACCGCGAGCAACTCGGAAGGCAGCACCTGCGCGCAGGCGGCGTGCAGCCGCTGCACATCGCGGGCGTCGGGGACGACGAGCACGACACCACGGCCCGCAGCGGCCATTGCCGCCGCCCTCTGCGCGAGCATCGCGAACGGGTCATCGTGGGGATGGCAGATCCAGCTCGACGCGCCCCTGGTCGACGCAGAGTATTGGACCCACAGGTCCGTCTGCGGCGCGGCTGGCAGGCTTGCCGCCGGCTCGTATGCCTTCTTCTCCACCGCCGCTACCCGGGGCGGCACTGCGAACCGGAGCACATCGCTGAGACCGCCTGCGTAACGGTCGGCCAGCAAACGGGCGAGCCCGATGATCTCTTGTGTCAGCACCGGCGGGCCAGCGACCTTCAGGAGCGGCTGCAGGGCGCCTTCGAAGTCACTGGGTCCCCGCTCGATGAGCCAAGCTCCGACCTGACGGCCGTGAAAGCGCACCTTGACGCGACAACCGGGCACGGCCACCTCATCGAGCTCCTCCGGGATGGAGAAGTCGAACAGGCGGTCCAGGTGCGGCAGCGGCGACTCGATGGCTACGCGCGCAACGTCGGTCACCCCTTGACTGCGGACTTCAATGCCTCCACCCTGTCGGTCCGCTCCCAGGTGAAGTCCGGCTCCTCGCGGCCGAAGTGACCATACGCGGCGGTGGCGGCATAGATCGGTCGCTTGAGGTCCAGGTCCCTGATGATGGCCGCGGGACGCAAGTCGAACACCTCGAGGATTGCGTCCTCAAGTTGCGCATCAGGCACCACTGAAGTGCCGTACGACTCCACGAAAAGCCCGACGGGGTGAGCCGCCCCGATGGCGTAGGACACCTGCACCTCGCAGCGAGTAGCCAGCCCCGCGGCCACTACGTTCTTGGCCACCCAGCGCATGGCGTAAGCCGCGGAGCGGTCGACCTTCGACGGGTCCTTGCCCGAGAACGCCCCGCCTCCATGTCGTGCCATGCCACCGTAGGTGTCAACGATGATCTTGCGTCCGGTCAGTCCGGCGTCGGCGGCAGGACCACCCTCGACGAAGCGCCCGGTCGGGTTGACGAGCATCCGCACATCCGAGGTGACGAGTTCAAGATCGGCCAATTCAGGTGCAATCACGAACTCCTCGATGTCAGGAGCCAGCAGCGTGTCCCGGTCGATGTCATCAATGTGCTGGCTGGAGACGACCACCGTGCTCACAGCGGCCGGCCGCGTACGGTCGTACTCGATGGTCACCTGCACTTTGCCGTCAGGGCGCAGATACGGGACGACGGCTTGTTTGCGAACCGCGGTGAGCCGCCGGCTCAGACGGTGTGCCAGCGCGATCGGCATGGGCATGAGTTCCGGGGTGTCCGTGCAGGCGTAACCGAACATCAACCCCTGGTCGCCGGCTCCCTGTGCATCGAGCGGGTCGTCGCTACCCTCCTGGCGCTCCTCCCAGGAATCGTCCACGCCCTGGCGAATGTCCTCCGACTGTTGATCGAGGGACACCGAGATGCCACAGGACTGTCCGTCGAAACCCTTCTCGGACGAGTCGTACCCGATGTCCAGGATGCATTCGCGGACTTTGCGCGGGATATCAACGTAGGTCTTGGTGTTCACCTCGCCGGCGACCACGACCAGGCCGGTGGTCACCAGCGTCTCAACCGCTACGTGGGAATCCGGGTCGTCGGCCAACATCGCATCCAGAATGGTGTCGCTGATCTGGTCGGCGATCTTGTCGGGGTGACCTTCGGTCACCGATTCCGAGGAAAACAGGCGCTTTGCCACAGGAGCCCTCCTTGATTCTCGCCCGAGTCTACGGAAGGGGTCGGACACCGGGAACCAGCATGCACAGTCCCCCGGACGCACCGCTCATCCCCTTTGCCTCGCGGCAACCGCGTCGTGCGTCACGCTTCCGCGATGGGCTCGGCGCCCAGACATCGTTCTCACGAAGTCAGACACCCGTGCGGCTGGTTCGTCACGAAGGTGTTCGGTGAACCGCCGCGAGCTCGCGAAATCTTCACAGACGTCCAGTGTCTGCTCCGGTGCCGACATACTGGCGGGCATCGTCAAGGGTCACGTCGTAGACGGTCACGAGGTCGTTGCTCGCGAGTGGACCTTCAGATTTGCGACCAGTTGCCTGGTTGTTGCCCAGAGGCTCCGATCACTTGACTCGCAGGCTCCTCACCGCCGCCTTACCAACGCCGCCTGCCGAGGTTGGGGTGGCTGTCACCCGATAGATGGCGCTCTTCAGGGCGCGACCGTTGAGCTTGCCGCTGAACACGACGCTGTTGGCGCCCGGGACCACGTCGACCCTAAAGGCGCCCACGTCGGTGTAGCGCTTGCAGTTGCGGGCCTTCCGGTTCTTCTTGGTCTTCTTGACGCATTTCCCCGCTACTGACTTGCCCGTTGACCCGCGCGCGAACGACATGGTCAGGGATGCGGGCTGGCTGATCGTCACCTGGAATGTGACAGCCTGGCGCGGCTTCACCCGCTTGGGACCGGTGAAGCTACTGATGACTGCCGCCTGCTTGGCCTGGGTCACTGTGTACTGCAGCGTGGATGTTGACGCCAACCCGGCCTTGTCGGTGGCAACAGCGGTCAATGTGTGCGTTCCGAGGTCCCCGCTGATGCCGCTCACCTCGCAACTGGCCAGTCCGGAGGTGGCGTCGGTGCTGCTGCAGCTGATGGCCGCAGCTGGGGGCACGGTGGCTGTCGTGTACTCCGCTGCGGAGATCCCGTTGATGACCGGGACCGAGGGCGCCACGGTATCCCGCTTGACCGTGACCACATCAGCAGCGTCGCCGCCCAAGCTGGTTGCGGCGCAGGAAACATCCAAGCCGGTGGTATCGGTGTTCACCAGTGTGTTCACGCAGCCGGTCTTGGCCGCGATCACCGAGCCGGCGTCCAGCACGTTCCAAACCACTGCGGCATCGCCTGTGCGCCAACCGTTATCGCCCTGTGGTCCCGTCACATCAACGTTGATCGCCGGCGGGGATGGATCCAGGGCCTGGGACACGGCGGAGTCGGCGAACACGAACCCAGCCCCGCAGTCACTGTCTGGCCGCGGACCTATGGGCTCGCAGTCGGTTGCCCGGTTCGGGTCGGACAGGGCCGCCTCAATCTGCGCGGGGGTGAGCCCGGGCTTGGCGGAGAGCATCAGGACCGCGATGGCCGCCGCGCTGGGCGTTGCGGCGCTAGTTCCAAAGAACGGAGCGAACCCGGGGACCGTGGTGTTCACGGCATCGGCGGCGGCGATCTGTGGCCGCTGCCTGGTCTCCGGGGTGTTCAGCGGGACACCGGCGGAGGTGCGACGGCGCTGCGTGGGCCCGCGAGAGCTGAAGCTCTCCGGGGTGTTCAGCCCGACATCCGCGGCATTCACCGCGGCAACGGCGATCGCACCTTTAGCCGCTGCCGCGTCCGGGTTGATGGTGTTGGAATTGGTCGGGTACTCAGCGATGTCGAAGGCGCCGAAGTTGCCCCGGGCGATGTACTTCATGAACGGTGAAGCGGTGCCGGAGAAGCGGTCGATCCGCAACGCGACAGTCACAGCAGCACCTGAAGTGTTGCTCCAGGTGACCACCTCGCGAGGCAACGTGGTGGCCAGGTTATCGTCCTGCCCTCCGGTAGTGGTACCCGGCAAAGCTGCACCCGCGGTGGTGAGCAGGATGGCATCGATATCGGTAGCTGCCGCTCCCCAGGCCTCGTCCCACTGCAGCGCAACCTGGATGAACCCACCGTTGGGAACAGTCGCCAGTGTCTGCAGCGTGTCGGTGCCAGTTCCAGAGAAGTTATTGGACTCACCCGTTGCATTGACGTATGTCCCCTCCCAGCTCTGCCGCGCCCGATTGCCGGCCGACGCGAAGTAGGTCACGCCAGCAGCCCGCGCGGCATCAACCGCCTGCGAGACCTGGCCATCCTGGAAGAACGGCTCGGTCAGGTTGAAGATGTCATCGGCGATGACCCGGGCACCCGACGCCACCAGGGCATTGATGGCATTGGCCTTCCCTGTCGCGCCGCCCGCTGTGCCCGATCCAAAGACGAACTGCGTCACCCCCGGCGCGGTGTCATAGATGATCTCGGCCATCGCCCGGCCCTCGTCCGAGCCGCCCGCCTGGTCGGAGGCGACTGTGACAGCACCGGGGCCGCTGGGGAGGTCACCGGTACCCTGCGACCCGGAGACACCCGGGGCGACCTGATTGATCGAGTCAGAGATCACGCCCACCTTGACGCCGCTGCCATTGGCCCCAAGTGCCCTGGCGGCTGGGCCGCGGTGCGCGGCGTCGCCGCTGGATAGGACCGCACCGGCGTCAGTCTGCGCGTCGGCATCACCGGAACCGCTGTGGGACGCCGGCAGCGGGTCCACCCCTCCGGCCTCGATGGGCAAGACCGACCGGACGAACTTCAGGTCCGCGATGGCCCGCAACTGCGAAACGGCGAGAAGGCCCGCGACCACTGCCACTGGCTTCGCACTTGTGGCCTGGACTGTCAGGCCCGCGTTAGCCAACTTCTGCGCGGCGCTGTCAGGATCGCCGGTGACATAGACTTCGACAGCAACCTGCTCATCGACGGTGACATCGAGTTGCGCCCCCTGGGCCCAGAGTTCGGCGTCCCCGCCGCGCTCGGTCACAGTCTGAAGCTGTGCCAGCGCCGTTCCCAGCTTCCCGTTGGCGGGCTTGGTGGGACTCGGAGATGGCGCGTCGGCGCCTTGGGCTGAAGGTGGTGATACGGCCATCAGGGCGAAGCAGGCAAGCAGGGCGATACCGGTGCGCTTTCGCATTTGTGAACGATAGCGCACCGACAACTGCGCACAGCCATGGTGAGGGTTCTCCCCCGGCTTGGGCGTAGGTGGCTCCAGCCTGCGAGAGGTTGGGGCCGACGCGACGGGTGTGGCCGGTTGACGCTCATGCCGTTGGTTGACGCTCGTGCAGTTGGTTGAGGCCTGTCGGCCGACGAGCATCAACCAACTGCACGAACACCACCCAACACGCGATCGAGCAGCAGCCCGCGCCTAGCCATCAGACCAGGCGGTCCACCACGGCATCGAGCACGCGGTGGGAAAGCGCGACCTTGCACGTTCCGGGGATCTCCTCTGAGACCCCGTCGCCGAGCAGCAGGACCGCCTCGTTGTGGTCGGTGCCGAACGCGCGGTCGTGGCCGACAGGGTTGGCGACCATGATGTCGCAGCCCTTCTTGACGAACTTGCGCTGCGCGTGTTCCAGCCAGGTGCCGGATGCGTCACCGGTCTCAGCTGCGAACCCGACCAGCAGCGGGGATTTCCCCGTGCGTTGCGCGACAAGCGTGGCCAGAACGTCAGGGTTGTGCACGAGGTTGAGCGTGAGGGTCGAGGATTCCGACTTTTTGATCTTCGAGTCCGGCAGGCTCTCGGCGCGGAAGTCGGCGATGGCCGCGGCCATGATGATGACGTCGGCCTCTGCGGCCACACCTTGGGCGGCCACCAGCATCTCGTCGGCGGTCAGAGCATCGATCACCTCGACCCCGGCAGGGGTGGGCACATCAACATCGCCGCGAATCAGGGTCACCCTGGCTCCGCGCGAGACCGCCGCAGCGGCCATGCTCATCGCCTGCTTGCCGCTCGAGCGGTTGCCGATGTGACGCACGGGGTCGAGTCGCTCACGGGTCCCACCGCCGCTGATCACCACGTGTCGATGGCGCAGGTCGGGTGACAGGTCAGCCTTGGCCAAAGCGGCCCGCACGATCCACGCGATCGCCTCCGGCTCGGGCAGACGACCGGGTCCCGAGTCGTACCCGGTCAGCCGGCCCGAGTCAGGGTCGACCACGAGCACTCCGCGGTCGCGCAACGTGGCGACATTGGCGCGAGTGGCGGGGTGCTCCCACATCTCGGTGTGCATTGCCGGGAACATCACCACGGGACAGTGCGCCGTCAACAGCGTGTTCGTGAGCAGGTCGTCGGCAAGTCCATAGGACGCCTTGGCTAGCAGGTTGGCCGTCGCCGGAGCGACCACCACAAGATCAGCCTGCTGTCCGATGCGCACATGCGGGACCTCATGGACGTTGTCGAAGAAGTCGCTGGTGACCGGGCGTCCGGACAGAGCAGACCACGTGGCCGCTCCTACGAACTCAAGGGCGGTCTTGGTCGGGACCACTGTGACGTTGGTGTCCAACGCCTGGATCCGGCGCAACACCTCAGCCGCTTTGTAGGCGGCGATCCCGCCACCTACACCGAGTACAACCTCGGGGGTCAGGCTTGCGTCTCTTCAACCGTGACGTTGCTGGTCTCCAGCAGTCCGTCGTTGATCTCACGCATGGCGATGGAGAGAGGCTTCTCGTGCTGGTAGGTCTCCACCAGCGGCCCCACGTGCTCCAAAGCGCCCTCGGAGAGCTGGCTGTAGTAGGCGTTGATCTGGCGAGCGCGGCGCGCGGCCTCGATCACCAGCGAATACTTGGAATCAGTCTTCTCGAGCAACTCGTCCAACGGTGGGTACGTGATGCCCTCGGCACTACTTTCGACTGCCACAGGGGAAACCTTTCGTTTGCAAACTCCTCCCAGAGTAGCCGATGCCGCGCGCGGGGTTGGCGCACGTCAAGTGCTCCAGGACTTTCGCGCGCCTTTCGGTGAAGAACAGTCACGTGAGAGGCTGTTGCTGAATTCCAGTTCGGGCGGCGAGTCGAAGGGGGCCGTCGGCGTACCTTTCTGGTTGGGCCGCAGGCTGAAAACCTCTTGATCAACCCAATAGGTACAGTTTCGCGCCCGAAATGTCTCAAAGATGCCGAATTCGGCGTACCTTTCTGGTTGATCAAGGAGGAGCGCCAACCACATCGGTACGCAGATCGGCCTCGCCCACCAGGGCCCGCGCCGGAACCCAGACCCCCGAACAGGCAGACCTCCGCATTTGAGCAACAGTCACGTGAGCTGCCTGATCCTCACCGGAAGGCACCGCAACTAGCTGATCAGCGCGGACAATTGTGCGGCCGCCTCGGCCACCTGCACATTGCGGATCACGTGATCGAATTCCGACTGGGCGGCCAGTTCCTCGTCGGCCCGTGCGAGCCGCGCCCGTACGGCCGCGTCGTCCTCGGTTCCCCTTCCGACCAGGCGCCGCTTGAGCTCCTCGGGACTCGGCGGGAGAAGGAACACGAGCACGCACTCGGGCATCGCGGCACGGACTTGGCGCGCACCCTGCAGTTCGATCTCCAGCAGAACCGGACCGGTCCGGAGGTGCTGTTCCACAGGCTCACGGGGAGTCCCGTAGGAATTGCCGGCGAAACTGGCCCATTCCAGCAGTCGGCCGTCCTCGGCCATGCTCCCGAAGTCATCGCGCGAGACGAAGAAGTACTCCCGGCCGTCCTGCTCCCCGGGCCGCGGCGCCCTAGTGGTCGCCGACACCGACAACCAGATGTCCGACCTTTCGCGCAGCAGATGTGCGACGACTGTCGACTTCCCGACCCCACTTGGCCCGGAGACCACATAGAGCCGGTTCACCGGGTCAGCAATCCGCTCAGCACGGCGATCTGGTTCTCGCCGAGGCCCCGGAGACGTCTCGTTGCAGACACCTTGGCCTGCTTCATGAAGCGGTCCAGTCTCGACGGTCCCACCCCCGGCAAGCACAACAACGCCTCGCGGACTCGCAGTCCTGCGATCACGTCGTCGCTGCGCGCCAACTCCAGAAGGTCGTGCCAGCCGAGCTGGCCGTCGCGCAACTGCTCCTTGACCTGCGCCCGGCGTTGCCTGTTGGCGACGGCTTTGGCAGTGGCCGCGGACCGTTGCTCCTGGGACAAAGCCGGGGGCTGCTGGGTACGTGAGAGGTCAGTCAAGGAGGGCTGCCAGGGCCTGAGCCGCAATGATCTGGGCGGCTTCGCGCGGGGATTCAGCAGCCGTGACAGGACGGCCGACAACCAGCAGACCCGCCCCTGCCCCGATCGCGTCGGCCGGGGTGACGACCCGTCGCTGATCGGCCACGTCCGCGCCCGCCGGCCGGATGCCAGGGGTGATGAGCAACGGGTCTGGGCCGAGCAACGCGCGCAGTGTCGCAACCTCATGGGCCGAACTCACGATGGCACGAGCACCGGCACCGACGGCCAGCCGCGCCCACCTCATGACGACCTGCTCGGGCGTCCCGGGGATGCCCAACTCGGTGAGGTCGAGACCCCCGAGGCTGGTCAGGACAGTGACTGCGGCGACGCGCGTCGCAGGCAGAGCCAACGCCACGGCCTCAATGCCAGCGCTTCCGGCAGCCGCGTGCACGGTCAGGATGTCCGGCTCAAGAGCCGCGACCGAACGTGCCGCACCGGCCATCGTGTTGGGAATGTCGTGGATCTTGAGGTCGAGGAACAGCGCACAATGCGGAGCTGCGGCCCGGATCTCGGCAACGCCGAGGGCACCGTCGCGAAGGTAGGTCTCAAGGCCGACCTTGATGTGCGAGAACACACCGTCCACAGCGTTGGCCCACCGGCACGCAGTCGCCAGATCCGGTGCATCCAGCGCCAGGGCAATCGGTGCGGTCATGTCAGTCCTCCTCGATGTGCGATGCCCACCGCATCGGCCACGTTCGCGAACCCCCGCTCGTCCAGCAGAGTCAGCAGTTCCCGCTGCACACGTACCGGCGCCGACGGGTCGTGGAAGGTCATCGTGCCCACGCTGACCGCGCTGGCCCCAGCTGCCAGGAACTGCAGGGCGTCGGCACCAGTAGCGATGCCACCCATCCCAAGAATGGGGACCTCGGGCAGCACTTGATGCACCTGCCAAACACACCGGATCGCCGTCGGCCGGATTGCTGGACCGCTCAAACCGCCGGTCACTCCCCCGAGAATGGGACGCAGCGTGTCGGTGTCGATGGCCATGCCCAGCGTCGTGTTGATCATCGAGAAACCGTCCGCGCCCGCGTTGTGGCAGGCCAGGGCGATCTCGGCAATGCTGGTCACGTCCGGGGAGAGTTTGGCGAAGATCGGGACTCGCGAGTCGGTATTTCGCCGGACCTGGTGGATGACAGAGGACGCCGACATCACGTCGCACGCGAAGACCTGCCCGCGGCTCTCCACGTTGGGGCAGGAGATGTTCACCTCGATGGCGCTCACTGCCGGGTTGTCGCGCAAGATGCGGGCCAGCTGCGCGTACTCCTCCACCGTCTCGCCAGCGATGGAGACGAAGGCCGCCACATTGCGTTCGGCGAGCCAGGTCAAGTCGTTGGCCAGGAACGACTCGATGCCTGGGCCCTGCAATCCGATCGAGTTGAGCATTCCGGAAGGCGTCTCGACCATGCGGGGGGTCGGCCGCCCGGAACGTGCGCGCATCATGATGCTCTTGGTGACCACACCACCGATCTCAGTCAGGTCGAAGAACGTGGCCAACTCCTTGCCGGCCGCAGCGCAGCCGGAGGCGGTGAAGGCTGGTCCGGCGAACTCCACGCCCGCGAGGTTGATGCGGGGATCAGTCATCGCGGGGCTCCGGTGCGCCCAGTGTCCCAGCCGGCACAGTACCGACTTCAGACCATCGGACCCGGTCGCCGAAGAACACCGGCCCGTCTGTGCACGAGCGCACCATGCGGGTCACGCCATCGTCACCGATGACAGGAAGCACGCAGGTCATGCACACCCCGACGCCACAGGCCATCGACTCCTCCACCGCGCACTGGGCCACGGCCCCGTGACTCGCGCTGACCTCCGAGACAGCCTGCAGCATTCCCATCGGCCCGCAGGCATACACAGCCATGTGCTTGCCGGCGGCCAGAATCCGCTCGAGCGGATCGGTGACCCGGCCCTGCTCGCCCGCCGACCCGTCGTCGGTAGTGACGTGAACCGCATCGGAGACCCGGCGTGCCTCGACCACCCCGTGCAGTCGTGCTGCATCACCGGCGCCGACGACGATGTCCACCGAGCACCCCCGCGCGCGCAGTTGAGATGCCAACTCGAACAGGGGCGCGACGCCATACCCGCCCCCGACCAGTACGCATGGCACGGGCTCGGTCGGAAGACGGAAGGGCTGGCCCAATGGGGCGATCACGTTGATCACGTCCCCGGGCCGGCGGGCCACGAGCCACTTGGTTCCGGGGCCCTTCGGGGACACGATGATCTGCAGGGCGCCGCCGGCCTTCGTCGAGGCCGAGCGGATGGAGAACGCCCGCCGCAGGATGTGTGCGTCATCCACGGCGATCGCCACGAAGTGCCCCGGCCGGAATCCGTCGGCGATCCCGGGCGCCGCGAACGACATATGGAAGTAGGCGCCTTCGCGGCGCACGCTGAGGACCTCGGCGTCGGCCTGAGTCGTCATCGGCTCTCCCACAGCCCGATGAGATCCGCCTGATGCTCCTGGATGCTGCGCACGCCGATCCGGCCGGTCTTCAACGCTTCGATCCCCTGGACAGCGGCGGCGAGGCCTTGGACAGTGGTGATGCAGGGGATGCTCTTCACAACGGCGGCCGTGCGGATGTCGTACCCGTCGACGCGCGCGCCTGTGCCCAGCGGTGTGTTCACCACCAGATCGACGTCACCGGCCAAAATGCTTGCCACGGTGGTCTGCTCGCCGTTCGGGCCGATCCCTTCGGCGTGCTTGCGCAGCACCGTTACCGTCACCCCGTTGCGCCGCAGGACGTCGGCAGTGCCCTGCGTGGCGAGGATCTCGAAACCGAGGTCGGACAACCGTTTGACCGGGAAGATCATCGAGCGCTTGTCCCGGTTGGCGACCGTGATGATGGCACGTCCGGACATGGGCAGGCCGCTGGAGTACGCGCCGGACTGCGACTTGGCGAAGGCTGTGCCGAAGTCGACGTCGATGCCCATCACCTCACCGGTTGAGCGCATCTCCGGGCCGAGCACGGTGTCCACCCCGTGGAACCGGCCGAAGGGCATGACCGCTTCCTTGACCGCCGTGGCCGCGCCGATGGGCAGTTCGGCGCCGTCTCCGGTACGAGGCAGGATCCCCGCCTCGCGTAGGTCCGCGATGCTCTGCCCCACCGCGATCCGAGCCGCTGCCTTGGCCAGCGGCACACCGGTCGCCTTGGACACGAAGGGCACTGTGCGCGAGGCGCGCGGATTGGCTTCCAGGACGAACAGCCGGTCCTGGGTGAGAGCGAACTGGATGTTCAACAGACCTCGCACGCCGACGCCTTCGGCAATGGCACGCGTGCTGGCCCGGATCTGCTCGATCTCCTGACGCCCGAGTGTGATCGGCGGCAGCGCGCAGGCGGAGTCGCCGGAGTGAATGCCTGCTTCCTCGATGTGCTCCATGACGCCGCCGATGTACAGATCGGTGCCGTCGAACAGGGCATCCACGTCGATCTCGATGGCGTCGTCGAGGAACTGGTCGACGAGCACCGGATGCTCCGGACTGGCCTGGGTCGCCCGTTCGATGTAGGCGGCCAGCATGGACTGGTCGTACACGATCTCCATGCCGCGCCCGCCCAGGACGTAGGACGGACGCACCAGGACGGGGTATCCGATCTCGGCGGCGATCGCCTCGGCCTCCTCGACACTGCTGGCAAGCCCGTGCTTGGGCACGGGTAGCCCTGCGCGGTGCAGCACCTGCCCGAACGCGCCACGCTCCTCAGCCAGATGGATGGCCTCGGGTGTCGTGCCGAGCAGGGGCACCCCCTCCGCCTTGAGCCGCGCAGCCAAGCCCAGCGGGGTCTGGCCACCGAGCTGGCAGATCACGCCGGCCACGGGCCCCACGGCCTGCTCGGCTGCGATCACTTCGAGGACGTCCTCGAGCGTCAACGGCTCGAAGTACAGGCGGTCGGCGGTGTCGTAGTCGGTGGACACGGTCTCGGGGTTGCAGTTGACCATGATGGCCTCGTACCCGGCCTCGCGCAGGGTCAAGGTGGCGTGCACGCACGAGTAGTCGAATTCGATCCCCTGGCCGATCCTGTTGGGCCCGGAACCCAGGATGATGACCGCCTCCTTGTCACGCGGCTCCACCTCGGAAGCCATGTCGTAACTGGAGTAGTGGTAGGGCGTGTACGCAGGGAACTCCGCCGCGCAGGTGTCCACGGTCTTGAACACCGGGCGGATGCCGAGTGCATGACGAACCCCACGGATCACGTCCTCACGACTTCCGCGCAGGGCAGCGATCTGGGCGTCTGAGAAGCCGGTCTCCTTGGCCTTGCGCAGCAGACTGGGCGCGAGGCGCTCGGCCCGCCTTACCCGGTCGGCCATGGCGTTGATCCCGACGATCTGCTCGAGGAACCACGGGTCGATCGCCGTCACCTCGTACAACGTCGCGACGCTGGCCCCGAGCCACAGCGCCTGCTGGACCTTCTGCAGGCGCCCGTCGTGTGGGCGGGCGACCTCTGCCAGCAGGTCTTCGAGCGGACGCGGCTGGGCCGGCCAGGCGAACTCCGACCCCTTCTGCTCGACGCTGCGCAGTGCCTTCTGCAGGGCCTGGGCGAAGTTGCGCCCAAGGGCCATCGCCTCTCCCACGCTCTTCATGGTCGTGGTCAGGGTGTCGTCAGCCCCGGGGAACTTCTCGAACGCGAACCGCGGGACCTTCACCACGACGTAGTCCAGAGTCGGTTCGAACGACGCGGGGGTCTGGCGTGTGATGTCGTTGGGGATCTCGTCAAGCGTGTAGCCGATGGCCAGTTTCGCGGCGATCTTCGCGATCGGGAAGCCGGTCGCCTTCGAGGCCAGCGCCGACGAGCGAGAGACCCGCGGGTTCATCTCGATGACGATGATCCGCCCGTTCTCGGGGTGGATCGCGAACTGGATGTTGCAGCCGCCGGTGTCGACGCCGACCTCGCGGATCACGGCGATGCCCACATCGCGCATCCGCTGGTACTCCCGGTCGGTGAGTGTCAGTGCCGGCGCCACCGTGATGGAGTCACCGGTGTGCACGCCGAGCGGGTCGAGGTTCTCGATCGAGCAGATGACCACGACGTTGTCGTTGCGGTCGCGCATCAGCTCGAGTTCGAACTCCTTCCAGCCGAGGATCGACTCCTCCAACAACACTTCGGTCGTGGGGCTGGCCGCCAGCCCGGCACCGGCGATACGACGCAGGTCGTCCTCGTTGTAGGCCATGCCCGAACCGGCCCCGCCCATTGTGAAGGACGGGCGCACCACCACCGGGTAGCCGAGTTCGGTCACCGCCTCGAGGCACTCATCAAGGGTGTGACACACCGCCGAATCAGCCGACTCGGCGCCGACCTTCTCCACGATCTGTTTGAACAGCTCCCGGTTCTCCCCGCGCTGGATCGCGTCGATGTCCGCCCCGATGAGTTCGACACCGTAGCGGTCGAGCACACCGTTCTCAGCCAGCGCAACCGCCGCGTTCAGGGCTGTCTGCCCACCCAGGGTCGGTAGCAGCGCGTCGGGGCGTTCCTTTGCGATCACCTTCTCCACGAACTCCGGCGTGATCGGCTCGATGTACGTCGCGTCGGCGAACTCCGGGTCGGTCATGATCGTGGCGGGGTTGCTGTTCACGAGCACCACGCGCAGACCCTCGGCCTGCAGCACACGGCACGCCTGGGTGCCCGAGTAGTCGAACTCGCAGGCCTGACCGATGACGATCGGCCCGGAGCCGATGACCAGGATGCTGGAGATGTCCTCACGTTTCGGCATCAGTGCTGCCCTCCCATGACCTGCGCGAAGCGGTCGAACAAGTAGGCGGAATCATGCGGGCCTGCCGCTGCCTCGGGGTGGTACTGGACGCTGAATGCAGGAACGTCCAGGCATTGCAGCCCCTCGACGACATCGTCGTTCAGACACACGTGGCTGACCCGGACCCGACCGAAGTCGGTGACCACGTCCTCGTCGAGCGGGGCCTTGACCGCGAACCCGTGGTTGTGCGCGGTCACCTCGACCTTGCCCGTGGTCCGGTCCTGCACGGGCTGGTTGATCCCTCGGTGTCCGTAGGCAAGTTTGTAAGTGCCGAAACCGAGAGCACGGCCGAGGATCTGGTTGCCGAAACAGATTCCGAACGTCGGTAACGAGTCACCCAGTGCGCTGCGGGCGATCTCAACCGCGTGGTTCGCGGTGGCAGGGTCGCCGGGTCCGTTGGAGAAGAACAGGCCGTCCGGGTTGAGCGCGCGGATCTGCTCGTATGTGTGGTTCGAGGGAACGACATGAACGGTCATCCCCCGCTGGGCCATCAGGGCCGGGGTCATGCGCTTGATGCCGAGATCAACTGCCACCACGGTGTAACGGCTCTGCCCGATCGCCGGGACCGTGTAAGGGGCCGAGGTGGAGACTTCGGCGGAGAGGTTCGCGCCGAGCATGCCGGGGGCCGACTTGACCGCCTCGAGCATGGTGGCGGCATCGGTGAGTGCATCCCCGCTGAAAAGACCCACCCGCATGACACCGCGCTCGCGAAGGTGGCGGGTCAGTGCTCGGGTGTCCACGCCACGCACGCCGACTACGCCAGCTGTCTCGAGGCTGCTGCCCAGAGTTTCTTCCGCGCGCCAGTTGCTGGCCATCGGGCTGAGGTCGCGCACAACGAATCCTGCGGCCCAGATCCGGTCTGACTCGGGGTCTTCGAAGTTCATGCCCGTGTTGCCGATGTGCGGCGCGGTCATGACGATGACCTGCCGGTGGTAGGACGGGTCGGTCAGCGTCTCCTGGTAGCCGGTCATGCCGGTGGCGAACACCGCCTCCCCGAACGCATTGCCCCGGGCACCGAACGCCTCCCCGCGCAACGTTGTGCCATCCTCGAGGATCAGCAGGGCAGGCTCCGACTCGTGCGCATCCGTCTCGTCGAGCATCGGGATTGTGAAACTCACGGTGTCTCCTCACCTGTGAAAAGCCTGCGACTGTTCGTATAGAGAGCGGCGACGTCCTGCGCGGCATCAGGACGGAAGCCGCTCTGCAGCGTGGTCTGGCCGGCGTTCCAGAACCACAGAACGAGCCCGTCCTTTTCAGCGACCTGTCCGGCGACACCTCTGCCGAGCTGCACATCGACGACCTGATCGGCCCCGATGAACACGACAGGTTCGCCGATGCGCTCGATCCGTACACCTTGCGCACCCACGTCGGCGGTGGCGTTGCCCGGCGCCCCGAGACCCGCAGCGACCACCCTGCGCATCCAGTCATCAGCCGGTGCGGTCCCGACATAGCGGCCAGCCACTTCGAGTTCCGCGGAGTAGCCGGTAGGCACTGTCTGCATGGGCAGATCCAGGGCTGCTCGCCGTTTCCAACTGCGCCACATCCCCCACACAGCCAGCAAGGTCACCGCCACAACACCGGCCGTAAGGGCCAATCGCTGAGGCAATTGCGTCACTTCTTGGGACTGTGTGGCCAGCAGGAGGTTCATCGGACGGGTTCGAGCTCCACAACTGAGCCGTTGAGGACGGTGGGTTGGCCGCGCAACCACGTTGCAAGCACCTGGCCGTGCAGGACGGTTCCCGCGTACGGGGTGTTCCGGCTGCGGCTGACCATGTCGCTGGCCGACACCACCCACTCGACGTCCGGGTCGAACAATGTGAGGTTCGCCGGTTCACCGACGGCTATCGGTCGCCCGTGCTCGTGCACCCGGCCGATCTGCGCAGGAACGGCCGACATGCGCGCCGCGACTGCTTCCCAGTCGAGCAGGCCGGTGCGGACCATCGTCTCGTTGATCACCGGCAACGCGGTCTGCAGACCAAGCATCCCGAAGGATGCCGCTGCCCACTCACACTCCTTGTCCTCCATGGCATGCGGGGCGTGGTCGGTGGCGACGACGTCGATGATCCCCTCGGCCAGCGCCTCGCGCAGTGCCTCGACGTGGCGTTCGGACCGCAGCGGCGGATTGACCTTGTAGATGGGGTCGTAGGTCGCTGCGAGGTCGTCGGTCAGCAACAAGTGATGCGGAGTCACTTCGGCGGTCACCGCGATCCCGCGACTCTTGGCCCACCGCAGGATCTCCACGGTTCCCGCGGTGGACACATGGCAGATGTGCAAGCGGGAGCCGACGTGCTCTGCGAGCAGGACGTCGCGGGCCACGATCGCCTCCTCGGCCACCGCCGGCCAGCCACGCAGGCCGAGTTGGCCGGAGAGGATGCCTTCGTGCATCTGGGCACCCTCGGTGAGCCGCGGTTCCTGAGCGTGCTGCGCGATGACCCCGTCGAACGCCTTCACGTACTCGAGCGCCCGGCGCATCAACAACGCATCTGAAACACAATGACCGTCATCGCTGAACACCCTGACCCGCGCTGCCGAGTCGGCCATGGCACCCAACTCAGCCAGGCGCTTGCCCTCAAGGCCGACCGTGACCGCTCCGACCGGGCGAACGTCGGCGTGCCCGGCCTCGATCCCGAGCCGCCAGACCTGCTCAACCACCCCGGCCGTGTCGGCCACCGGGTCGGTGTTCGCCATCGCGTGGACCGCCGTGAAACCGCCCGCGGCCGCGGCCCGCGTACCTGTGCCAACGGTTTCGGCATCTTCACGGCCAGGCTCACGCAGGTGTGTGTGAAGGTCGACGAGTCCGGGCAGCAGTACCGCACCGCGGCCGTCCACGACCTCGCCCTCGTCGGAACCCATCTGGCCGATCTGGGCCACGATTCCGTTCTCGATCCGGACATCGACGGCCTCGCCCCCGAGCGGCCGGACGTTCCTGAGTACTGTCATGCTTCTTGCCCTCCCAGCAGCAGGTACAGAACAGCCATGCGCACATGCACACCATTGGTGACCTGGTCGACGATGACCGAGCGCTCCGCATCGGCGACGTCGGCGGCGATCTCCATCCCCCGGTTCATCGGACCCGGGTGCATCACCAGGGCGTGGTCGGGAAGTGTGGCCATCCGCGGGACGTCGAGGCCATACCGCCTCGAGTACTCCCGGGCGCTGGGGAAGAAGGCTGCGTTCATGCGCTCGAGCTGCACCCGCAACATCATGACCACGTCGGCTTTGACGATCGCGTCATCGAGGTCGTAGTTGACCTGGCAGGGCCAACTGTCCACGCCTACCGGCAGCAGGGTCGGTGGGGCTACGAGGGTCACGTTGGCGCCCAGTGTGTCGAGCAGCCACACATTGGAACGGGCCACTCGCGAGTGCAGGACGTCGCCGACGATCACGACGTTGAGCCCCTCGAGAGATCCCTGTCCGTCGCGCAGGTGGTCGCGCATCGTGAATGCGTCGAGCAGTGCCTGCGTGGGGTGCTCGTGAGTGCCGTCGCCGGCGTTGATCACAGCTCCGTAGATCCAGTCGCTGTTGGCCAGCCGATGGGCGGCACCGCTGGCGCCGTGCCTGATCACCACTGCGTCGGCACCCATCGCCTGCAAGGTAAGCGCGGTGTCCTTCAGGGACTCGCCCTTGGACAGGCTCGAGCCCTTGGCAGAGAAGTTGATGACATCCGCGGACAGTCGCTTAGCAGCCGCCTCGAAGGAGATCCGTGTCCGGGTCGAGTCCTCGAAGAAGAGGTTGACCACTGTCCGCCCACGCAAGGTGGGCAGCTTCTTGACGGGACGGTCGGCGACCAGCGCCAACTCCCGTGCCGTGTCGAGGATCGCCAGTGCATCCGTCTGGCTCAGATCGCTTGTGGAGAGTAGGTGGCGCATTCAGTTGCCTCCCGCGCGCACGAGTCGCACCGCATCGGTGCCGTCGGTTTCGGTCAGGGTCACTTGCACGTCGTCCTCTCGGGCTGTCGGGATGTTCTTGCCCACGTAGTCGGCGCGGATCGGCAGGTCCCGGTGGCCACGGTCGACCAGGACGGCCAGTTGCACCGCGCGCGGGCGCCCTGCATCAGACAGTGCGTCCATCGCGGCGCGGATCGTGCGGCCGCTGAACAGGACATCGTCGACGATCACCACGGTCTTACCGGTGACATCTCCGCCGGGGATCACCGTCGGGTGCAGAGCCACGGTGGGCCGCAACCGCAGGTCGTCGCGGTACATCCCGACGTCCAGCGACCCGACGTTGACTTCGCGGCCTTCAATCTGGGACATGGCCGCCCCGATTCGGGCGGCAAGTGGGACACCGCGGGTCGGTATGCCCAGAAGGACCAGGTCGTCGGCGCCGCGATTGCGTTCGAGGATTTCGTGAGCGATACGCACCACCGCTCGGTTGATATCCGTATCGGTGAGGAACTCTTGGTCAGGCGTCATCGCGTCCAACCCCCCTTCTCCGCCTCGCTGGACGGTGGTTAAAGGAAAGGTGTTTCGTCTTCGACGCTATCACCCGACAGTGCCGTCCCCGCGGACCCGGGTTCCGCCGAGTTGCTACCGTGCCGTCACTCTCCGTAGCCTCACACCTGAGCAGTCGTGCACACGGAACGGAGCCGGCCATGGCCACGGAGTACGCCCGAGCACTGGGCGCCAAACTTCGTTCCATCCGTCAGCAGCAGGGCATGTCGCTGCATGGGGTCGAAGAGAAGTCAGAAGGCAAATGGAAAGCCGTCGTGGTGGGTTCCTACGAACGCGGCGACCGGGCCGTGACAGTACAGAAACTGGCTGAACTGGCGGAGTTCTACGGGGTTCCCGTGGCCGAACTGCTGCCCGACAGCACCCCCGGCGCAGCCGCCGAGCCGCCCGCGAAACTCGTGCTCGACCTTGAGCGACTCGGCCAGGTGCCTGCGGACAAGGTCGGCCCCCTGGCCCGGTACGCAGCGGCGATCCAGGCCCAACGAGGCGACTACAACGGCAAAGTCCTGAGCATCCGTCAGGACGACCTTCGAACACTGGCAGTGATCTACGACGAACCCCCCGGCGTTCTGGCCGACCAACTGGTCAGCTGGGGTGTGCTCAACCCTGAGGCCCGCGGCAAGCTGGACTGACGGCGTGTTGGTTCAGCGCCGGTACCTCCTCGGCGTTTTCCGCCTGCCCGTTGGTTGACGTTCGGGTAGTTGGTTGAGGCTCAAGCGACGCTGAACGTCAACCAACTACCCGAACCCCACCCAACTGCACGAGCGTCACCCAACACCCGGGCCGAAGCACCGAGCCAGCCACTCACACCTGTTCGGCGTCCTCCGCCTCTTCTGCGCGACCACCAGAACCCGAGCCAACCATGTGTACCCGCATCCCGTTGGTGGTTCCCGGAATGCCCGGCGGGACCCCGGCGATGATGACCACCTTCTCGCCAGGCACGGCCAGGGACATCAGCGAGATCTGCTGATCAACCATCTCCACGAGTTCGTCGGTGTGATGGACCTGCTTGCCGAAGTAGGGCTTGATCCCCCAGACCAGGCCGAGGTAGTTGCGCACCGAAGCATTGGGGGTGAAACACAGGGCTGGGATCGGTGAGCGGTGGCGTGCGATCAGTCGGGGGGTGAGGCCGGTCTCGGTGAAGGTGATGATGAACTTCGCCTCGACCTCCTCAGCAACCTCGACCGCGGCCCGCGTGATGGCGCGTGCGGTCGAACCTGTTCTGTTGTCCTGCGACCGCGAGACGCTGCCCAGCGCCTCCTGTTCGACGTACTCGATGATCCGGGCCATCGTTTGAACGACCAGTGCCGGGTGAGCACCGACGCTGGTCTCGCCGCTGAGCATCAAGGCGTCGGCCCCGTCGAGCACCGCGTTGGCGACGTCGGAAGCCTCCGCACGCGAAGGACGGCTGGCGGCAATCATGCTGTCCAGCATCTGGGTGGCCACGATGACCGGTTTGGCGGCGGCTCGCGACAGTTCAATGGCTCGTTTCTGCACCAGCGGCACGTGTTCGAGGGGCAACTCGACGCCGAGGTCCCCGCGGGCGACCATGATGCCGTCGAAGGCCTCGATGATGTCGCCGAGCCGTTCAACGGCCTGCGGTTTCTCGATCTTGGCGAGGATCGGGCGGTGGACGTCGAGTTCGTCCATGATCCGGCGGACGTCATCGATGTCCTCGGGACGCTGCACGAACGACAGGGCAATGATGTCCACCCCAGCGGCGAGCGCCCAACGCAGATCGTCGACGTCCTTCTCCGACAGTGCCGGCACACTCACCTCGACGCCGGGCAGGTTGATGCCCTTGTGGTTGCTCACCCGCCCGCCCACCACGACCTGGCACACGACATCGGTGTCGGTGACCTCCACCGCACGCAAGGTCACGTGCCCGTCGTCGATGAGGATCTCGTCGCCGAGGTGGACATCACCGGGCAGGCCGAGATACGTCGTCGAGCAGATGTGGGCGTCTCCGGGGACCGGTCGGGTCGTGATGGTGAACTGGGCGCCATCAGTGAGCAACTGCGGGCCGCTCTCGAAGTTGGCCAAGCGGATCTTCGGGCCCTGCAGGTCGGCCAGCACCGCGATGCCCGTGCAGGCGGCATCAGCAGCTCGGCGCACCATGTCCAGTCTGCGCTGGTGTTCACTGTGATCGCCGTGGCTGAGGTTCAGCCGGGCAACCGACATCCCGGATTCAATAAGGTCTGCGATTCTCTCTTCGGAGTCCGTCGCCGGACCGAGAGTGCAGACGATCTTCGCTCGACGCACGGTTTCGAGGGTAATCGCCGTGCGGTGTCCGTCGCGCCCCACGGTGGGGCCATCAGGCAGATCAGCGTGCTGTATGAGGCGTGTCTCAGACCGTCATCTGGCGCACGGAGGCCGCCAGCGGCTTGGGAAGGTTCGTCGAGCCCATCAAGAACTCGTCGATCGACGCCGCAGCTGCCCGGCCCTCAGCGATCGCCCACACGATCAACGACTGGCCACGTCCAGCATCCCCGGCCACGAACACCCCGGCCACGTCGCTGGCGTAGTCGTCGTTGCGCACAAGGTTGCCGCGGGCGTCCTTGGTGAGGCCCAGCTGCGCGGTGAACGATTCCGTCTCAGGACCCACGAATCCCATTGCCAGCGTCACCAGGTCGGCAGGTAGCACCCGCTCGGACCCTTCGACCTCAACCGGTCGGCCGTCGACCCACTCGACATCGATGATCTCCAGACCGGTCAGCACGCCGTTCTCGCCGAGGAAACGCTTGGTGGAGGCGGCATACACCCGGTCGCCGCCCTCCTCGTGGGCTGAGGACACGCGGAAGACCATGGGGTAGGTCGGCCACGGCTGCGTGCCTGGCCGCGTCTGCGGGGGCGTCGGCATGATCTCCAGTTGGGTGATGCTGGCAGCACCCTGCCGGATGGCCGTTCCCAGACAGTCCGCGCCGGTGTCACCTCCCCCGATGACGACCACGTGCTTGCCGCCCGCGTGGATCGGGGCGGCCTCAAGATCGCCCTCCTGTACCCGGTTGGCGAGGGGCAGGTAGTCCATCGCCTGGTGGATGCCTCGCAGCTCGCGGCCCTCCACACTCAGTTCCCGGCCGATGGTGGAACCCACAGCGACGAGCACCGCGTCGTAACGCCGGCGCAGGTCGTCGGCGCTGATGTCCTTGCCGACCTCGATGCCGGGCCGGAACTTCACGCCCTCCGCCTCGAGCTGGGCCAGGCGCCGGTCCAGGTGCTGCTTCTCCATCTTGAATTCGGGGATCCCGTAGCGCAGCAGCCCACCGATGCGGTCGGCGCGCTCGTAGACGGCCACAGTGTGACCCGCCCGTGCGAGTTGCTGTGCGGCCGCGAGTCCGGCCGGTCCCGACCCGATCACAGCCACCGTCTTGCC
Source organism: uncultured Actinomycetota bacterium (assembly GCA_963818505.1). Taxonomy (GTDB): domain Bacteria; phylum Actinomycetota; class Actinomycetes; order S36-B12; family UBA10799; genus JADKAV01. Next base: position 43,429 of record CAWFSJ010000002.1, on the reverse strand, counting down.
CGACAGTCGTTCGGGCGGCTGCGGCTGGACCCAACCGGACTCCCATGCGTTGTCGATGATCGAGACCTCGACCTGCTTGATCGTGACGGGGTCCTGGTTGATGCCCAATACGCACGCGGTCTCACAGGGCGCCGGACACAGCCTGCCGGTGAACTCCGGGAAGTTGTTGGTGGCGTGCAGCCGCTCGATCGCGCCCTGCCAGTCGCCGCGGCGGGTCAGATCGTTCCACTCGGGGATGAGGTTCCCCAGCGGGCACCCGTTGTGGCAGAAGGGGATACCGCAGTCCATGCACCGGCTGGCCTGCGTGCGCAGCTTGGACTCGGCGAAGGGCTCGTACACCTCTTGCCAGTCCTGGATGCGCACGTCGACCGGTCGGCGGGTCGGCAACTGCCTGCCTGCCTTGAGAAATCCTCTGGGATCAGCCACGGCTAGCCTCCATGATCGCCTCGTCCACGTTGCGTCCTTCACTTTCGGCAAGGGCAATGGCATCCAGCACCCTGCGGTAGTCCCGCGGCATCACTTTCGCGAATCGCGGCAGCGCGCCATCCCAGTCGTCGAGCAGGCCCTGGGCCACCTGCGACCCGGTCGCCTCGACATGCTCGACGAGCACCGACTGCAACCAGCGGGCATCGTCTGCATCGAGGTCCTCGAGCGCCACCATGTCCGGGTTGATCAGGTCCAGGTTCGCGTCCAGCAGGAACGCCGTGCCGCCGGACATCCCCGCGGCGAAGTTGCGTCCCGTCGGCCCGAGCACAACAGCATGTCCACCGGTCATGTACTCACAGCCGTGGTCACCTACACCCTCCACCACGACCGTGGCGCCGGAGTTGCGCACGCAGCATCGCTCACCGACCTTGCCGCGGGCGAAGATGCGGCCGTCGGTGGCGCCGTAGGCGATGACGTTCCCAGCGATGATCTGCTCCTCGGCCACGAACTTCGCAGTCGAGTCGGGGCGTACGACCAGGGTCCCCCCGGACAACCCCTTGCCCAGGTAATCGTTCGTGTCGCCCTCAAGGTGGATCGTGATCCCCTTGGGCAGGAACGCTCCGAAACTCTGCCCGGCCGATCCAGTCAGAGTGATGTCGATGGTTCCGGTGGGCAGTCCCGCGGCCCCGTGGCGCCGCGTGAGTTCACTGCCCAGCATGGTGCCGACGGTGCGGTTCACGTTGCGCACAGGCAAGGCCACCGTCACAGGCTCGCCTCGCTCAAGCGCAGGCTCACACAGCTCGATGAGTCGCTGGTCCAGGGCCTTGTCCAGACCGTGGTCCTGGCTCGTGACACATCGGCTCGGCGACTGCGAAGTCGGCATGTGCAGGATGGGACGAAGATCCAGGCCCTGAGCCTTCCAGTGTCCAACCGCCTTGTGCACGTCGAGCAGATCTGCCCGACCGATGAGCTCCTCCAGGCTGCGGAAGCCTAGTTCCGCGAGGTACTCACGAACCTGCTCGGCGATGAACTCGAAGAAGTTCACTACGAACTCGGGCTTGCCGGTGAACCGCTCGCGCAGCACCGGGTTCTGCGTGGCAACCCCCACGGGGCAGGTGTCGAGGTGACACACGCGCATCATCACGCAGCCCATGACCACTAGCGGAGCCGTGGCGAAACCGTACTCCTCGGCCCCGAGCAGAGCGGCGATGACCACGTCCCGGCCGGTCTTGAGCTGCCCGTCGGTCTGCACGACCACACGGTCACGCAGGCCGTTGGCGATCAGCGTCTGCTGGGTCTCGGCCAGACCGAGTTCCCACGGCCCGCCGGCGTGCTTCAGCGAGGTCAGCGGCGAGGCACCGGTGCCGCCGTCGTGACCGGAGATCAGGATCACGTCCGCGTGTGCCTTGCTCACCCCGGCCGCAACCGTGCCGACACCGACCTCGGCCACGAGCTTGACATGAACACGCGCCCTGGGGTTGGCGTTCTTGAGGTCGTGGATGAGCTGCGCGAGGTCCTCGATGGAGTAGATGTCGTGGTGCGGCGGCGGTGAGATCAACCCGACGCCCGGGGTGGAGTGGCGGGTCTTGGCCACCCACGGGTAGACCTTGTGCGCGGGTAACTGGCCACCCTCGCCGGGCTTGGCGCCCTGGGCCATCTTGATCTGGATGTCGTCGGCGTTGACCAAGTACTCACTGGTGACCCCGAAGCGCCCGGAGGCGACCTGCTTGATCGACGAGCGCTTGGAGTCGCCATTGGCCAAGGGGATGAACCGTTCGGGGTCCTCCCCACCCTCACCGGTGTTGGACTTGGCGCCCAGCCGGTTCATCGCGATCGCCAGCGTCTCGTGGGCCTCCTTGGAGATCGACCCGTAGGACATGGCGCCGGTCGAGAAGCGCTTGACGATCTCGCTGACCGGTTCGACCTCCTCGAGCGGCACCGGCGGACGTTCTCCCACCTTGAGGTCGAACAGTCCGCGCAGGGTCATGAGGCGCTGGCTCTGGTCATCGACCTTGTCTGTGTACTGGCGGAAGACGTCGTAACGACCCTCGCGGGTCGCGTGCTGCAGACGGAACACGGTGTCGGGGTCGAACAGGTGCGGCTCGCCCTCGCGACGCCACTGGTACTCCCCTCCCACGTCCAACTGCCGGTGGGCCGGGGCGATACCGGTCAGCGGGTAGGCCGTGTCGTGGCGACGCGAAACCTCCTCGTGGATCACCTCGATGCCCACTCCGCCGAGCTTGCTGGTCGTACCGGTGAAGTGCCGGTCGAGCAGTTCACGGCTCAGGCCAAGGGCCTCGAACACCTGGGCGCCGCGGTAGGAGGCCACCGTCGAGATGCCCATCTTGGACATCACCTTGAGCACACCCTTACCCAAGGCCTTGACCAGATTGCGAACCGCCTGCTCGGGCGCGATGTCAGTGATCGCACCCGAACGCACCATCGACTCGACCGTCTCCATGGCCAGGTACGGGTTGACCGCCGCCGCGCCGTAGCCGACCAGCAGGGCGACGTGGTGGACCTCACGGACGTCCCCGGCCTCCACGAGCACCGAGATCAGCGTGCGGGTCTTCTGACGGACCAGGTGGTGGTGCACAGCCGAGGTCAGCAGCAGTGAAGGGATCGGCGCGTGGTCGAAGTCGGAATCCCGGTCACTGAGAACCAGGAAACGCACGCCCTTGTCGATGGCTTCGTCAATCTCCGCGAAGATCTCCGTCAGCCGGTCCTCCAGCGCCTGTGCGCCGCCGTTGATGTCATAGAGCCCAGAGATCTTCATCGCCGCGAAGCCGGGGAAGTCACCGTCCTGGTTGATGTTGAGCAGTTTGGCCAACTCGTCGTTGTCGATCACGGGGAACGGCAGCAGGATCTGACGGCAGTGCGCGGGTGTGGCCTCGAGCAGGTTGCCCTCGGGGCCGATCGGACTGCTCAAGGATGTGATGATCTCCTCGCGGATCGCGTCCAACGGCGGGTTGGTGACCTGCGCGAACAGCTGGGAGAAGTAGTCGAACAGCAGCCGCGGACGGTCCGACAGAACGGCCACCGGGGTATCGGTTCCCATAGAGCCGATGGGCTCGGCGCCGGTCTGCGCCATGGGCGCCAACAGGATCCGCAGCTCCTCTTCGGTGTACCCGAAGGTCTGCTGACGCCGCGCGATCGACATCGGCGTGTGCACGATGTGCTCGCGCTCGGGCAGCTCGTCGAGGTGGACGATGCCCGCGTGCAACCACTCCTGATATGGCTTCTCAGCGGCTAGTTCGGACTTGACCTCGTCGTCTTCGATGATGCGTCCGGCCACGGTGTCCACGAGGAACATCCGGCCCGGCTGCAAGCGACCCTTGCGCACCACTGTCGCCGGGTCCAGTTCCAGCACACCCGATTCCGAGGCCAGCACGACAAGGCCGTCCTCGGTGACCCAGAACCGCCCAGGACGCAGGCCGTTGCGGTCGAGCACCGCGCCGATGAGCCGTCCGTCGGTGAACGAGACACTTGCCGGTCCGTCCCACGGCTCGGTCAGCGTCGAGTGGTACTCGTAGAACGCCCGGCGCGCGGGGTCCATGTCCGGGTTGTTCTCCCAGGCCTCAGGGATCATCATCAGTACCGCATGCGGCAGCGGCCGCCCTCCGAGGTACAGCAGTTCCAGGACCTCGTCGAAACTCGCGGAGTCACTGGCCGTCGGCGTGCAGATCGGGAAGAGCCGGTCGAGGTCGCCGGGGAGCAGATCGCTGGTCAGTAGCGCCTCGCGTGCGCGCATCCAGTTGCGGTTGCCCTTGACGGTGTTGATCTCGCCGTTGTGCGCGATGAGCCGGAAGGGATGGGCCAGCGGCCAGCTCGGGAAGGTGTTCGTCGAGAACCGGGAATGCACCATGCCCAGAGTGGAGGCCGTGCGCGGATCGGACAGGTCGGGGAAGAACGGCTCGAGCTGCCCGGTGGTGAGCATGCCCTTGTAGACGATCGTGCGGGTGCTCAGACTCGGGAAGTACACCCCGGCCTCACGCTCGGCGCGCTTGCGCAGGATGAACGCGAGGCGCTCCAGGTGCAGTTCATCGTCACCGGCGGGGCCAGTCACGAAGATCTGGGCGAACGTCGGCATCGCACTGCGGGCGGTCTTGCCGACCATCGAGTCGTTGACCGGCAATGCCCGCCAGCCGAGAACAGTCAGACCTTCCTCGACGGCGATGGCTTCGATGGCCTTGACCGCCACCTGCGCCTCACCGGAGTCCACAGGCAGGAAGGCCGTGCCCACCGCGTAGGCACCGGCCGGGGGGAGGTCGAACTCGACAAGGTCGCGGTACAGGGCATCGGGCACCTGGATCAGGATGCCCGCACCGTCGCCGGAATCCGGTTCGCTGCCGGATGCTCCGCGGTGCTCAAGGTTGCGCAGCGCGGTGAGCGCATGCTGGACGATCTCATGGCTGGGTTCGCCGGTCATGGTCGCAACGAAGGCCACACCGCACGCGTCATGCTCGAAGGCGGGGTCGTAAAGGCCGTTCGTGGGGTTCATCGATACTCCGAACTCGTTGGGATCACCGGTCGGGGCGCGCGAGAAATGCGCCCCCGGGACGCCGTTGGCCCGAAGTGGCATCAGCATAACCCACGCTCATTGCCCGATACCGCCCGCCGCGGGCCTTCGGATTGCACACTGGACATGTGAGCCAGTTATCCGTGACCAGCGCCGACGGCACGGTGCTGGCCGCGTGGGGCAACGAAGCCGATGGTGTGCCCCTCTTGATCTGCAACGGCTTGGCCTCAAGCCCGGCCGCCTGGCCGACGTTGCGCGACCCGGATTGCGGTTTCGACGCCCGGACCTGGTTCCACCGAGGGATCGCCCCGTCGCAGACCCCGCAGGGCGGGATCGACATGAGCGACCACGTGGCCGACGCATTGGCAGTCGTCGACGACGCCGGCTGGGACCGCTACCTGGTCGTGGGCTGGTCGTTGGGCGTGAACATCGCGCTGGAGTTGGCAGCAGCCGATAAACGGGTGGCCGGGGTGCTTGCCCTGGCCGGGGTGCCCGGTGGAACCTACGATGCGATGCTCCCCCTGCCGTCGGTGCCGCGCGGGGTGGCCACCGCGTTGGTCTCGTTCTCCACCGCGGTGCTGCAGAGCTCCGGGGCCCGGCTGACCGGTCTGGTCAACCGCATCGGCCAACTTCCCGCCACCGCCGACCTGCTCAAGTCGACGGGCGCGATCGGTGCCAGCGCGGACATCACCCATGTGCGCGAACTCGTGCGGGACTTCTTCGGCATGGACGTCAGTTGGTACGGACGATTGGCCAATGCGCTGCAACGCCACGAGCCGATGGACCTGGACGGGATCACCTGTCCGGTGGTCTACGTGAGCGCGGAGCAGGACTTCGTCACCGACCCCAATGCGGTCGAGGCCGCCGCCGAGTTGACCCCTTCGGGCAGGGCTGAACGCTGGGACGCGACCCACTTCTTGGTGTTGGAGTACCCCGACAGGGTGCGCGAAGCCCTGGTGGATCTGGCCGTTGAGGCGGGGCTGACCTAAGGGGTTGCGGGCTGGCGCCCAGCGGCCCAAACCCGCCCGCGTTAGAGGTTGTGCTGTTGGTTAGCGAATCCACGCGTTGTTTCGCTAACCAACAGCACAACCTCTAACCAGGACGCCTGCCGGGCCGCCACTGGCTCGGGATGCCCAAGGTCAGGCCGCCGTCACGGGCTCGGACTGCTCGCGGTACACCGACGTCTCCCGGCCCGGGACCCGCCGCCGCGAGATCACGATGTAGAGAAGCGCGCCCACGCCCACAATCACCGATGTGAAGACGTTGATGCGGACCCCGAAGACAGTCGTTGCCTCGTCGATGCGCAACAACTCCCACCACAGCCGTCCCACGCAGTACAGCGCGACGTAGGTGGCGAAGACCCGGCCGTGGCCCATCTTGAAGCGGCGGTCGAGCCACCACACGACGGCGGCCACACCTAGGCACCAGAGCGACTCGTACAGAAACGTCGGATGGAAGGTCGAGTATTGCTCAAATCCGGCAGGACGGTTGGCGGGATCGATCTGGAGCGCCCAAGGCACGTTGGTCGGTTCGCCGAAGAGTTCCTGGTTGAACCAGTTGCCCCACCGGCCGATGGCCTGAGCAACAGCCAAACCGGGCGCCAAGGCGTCGCCCAACGGCGGGAGCAGGAAACCGTATCGCCGACACGCGTACCAGGCGCCCAGGGCTCCCCCTGCCACCCCACCCCAAATACCAAGTCCGCCCTGCCAGATCTTCAGCGACGCGATGAAACCGAGTCCGCCAGGCCCGAAGTACGTCGCCCAGTCCGTGGCCACGTGGTACAGCCGGGCCCCGATGATTCCGGCTGGCACCGCCCAGAGAGCCACGTCCGCGATCTGGCCCGCCTTGCCACCGCGGGCCTGCCACCGGCGGTCGGTGATCCACACCGCCACGAAGATCCCGAGCAGGATGGCCAGCGCATAGGCCCGGACCGGGATGGGCCCGAGGTTCCAGACCCCTTGCTCCGGCGACGGGATGAAAGCGAGCGTCACTGCGCCGGGTTCGTCAGGGCCTCTTTGAGCGCCTGCTCACTGGCCAGCGCACCGCTGGGCAGTTCCTTGCCGTTCACGTAGATCGTCGGAGTGCCGGTCACCCCACGCGCAAAGGCCGCGTCGTTGGACAGTTGCGCCCAACCCTGGTAGGTGCCTTCGTCGACGCACTTGTCGAAAGTGGTCTTGGTCTCCCCGGACAGCCCGGCATCGGCGCCGAACTGCTTCAACTGCTCGTCGGTCCAGCCATCACCCTCGTTGGCAGGCTGGTTCGCGTAAACGATGTTGTGGTACGCCTCGCCCACGCCGCCGGTGATGGAACATCCGAAGGCGCCGGCGGCACGCAGGGAGTGGTCGGTGTTCAAGTTGGAGTCCAGGAAAACCATCGGCCGGTAGGTCAACTGGATGTTGCCGTCGGCAGCTTCCTTCTGGATCATCGGGCCGTACTGCGCCTCGAACTGCGCGCACGCCGGGCACTGGAAGTCCTCGTAGATCTCCACATTCGGCTTATCCGCTGCCGTGTTGACCTGGAACCCGTACTGGTTCTCGGCCGTGATACCTGTGGGCAGCGGGGAGTTCGCATCCGCAGCCGGGGTGTCATCCTTCTGCGACTGGACGATGCCGATGCCGAGGATCACCCCGACGACGGCGAGCACAGCGAGGCCGCCGACTATGCGGATGGTGCGTTCGCGACGTCGCTCGGCGGCTTGGGTCGCCGCACGCGCCTCAGCCGCCTTCTCGCGAGTGCTCTTTGCCGATTCGTTCTTCTGCGCCATGGAGTCTCAGACCTGCCTTTCCGCCTCTTCAGAGTAGACGTCATCGGGATGATTCTGGTTCACCGGCTCGCGGTCCAGCGACCACAAGGAGCGCGGCCTCAGTGTCAGCCACGCCGCCATCCCCATGAAGAGGAAGTCCCGGGCTATCTCCGTCGCGTAGCGCATGTTGCGCCCTTCGGGGGTGATGTCCCCGCCCCCGCCGAAGCAGCCGCAGTCGATTGAGTAGCCGCGCACCCACACGCTGGCGATGCCGACGATGAAAGCGGCCATCAGCAGTCCAGAGATCAGTGCCGCCCATCGGGTGAACAGGCCAATCAGCAGCAGGACGGCCAGCAGGATCTCCACGGTGGGCAGGGCCCAACCGAGCACCCCGGCCCACTCCACCGGGAAGATCCGGTAGGCCAGGATCGCAGTGCGTGCCCCGTCGACCTCGAAGATCTTCGTGAGACCCGCGTACCCAAGGATGCCTGCCAGGACCAGCCGGAAAAGGAGGCCGACGACATCCTTGAACCGGGCACTCACCGGCCGCTCCTGCGCGCGGACCGGACCGCGGCCGCCATTCCGGAGGCCAGCCTCGCAACGTCCGCAGCGGCCTGCGCCGGCGTCTGCGCCTCAAGCACCAATCGCACGAACGCCGAGCCCACGATGACGCCGTCCGCGTACCGGGCGACCTCTGCGGCCTGTTCGGGGGTCGAGACTCCCAACCCGACGCACACAGGCTGCGTGGTCAGGGCCTTGGTCTTGGCGACCAACTGTTCAGCATCGACGGACACGCTGGTCCGCGTCCCGGTGACGCCCATGGTGCTGGCCGCGTAGACGAACCCGTTAGAAACCGCGGCCACTTGCCCGATGCGGGAGTCCCGCGAGGACGGCGCAACCAGGAACACGCGGTCGATCATCGCCTCGTCGGTGGCGCGCACCCATTCGGCTGCTTCCTCGGGAATGATGTCCGGCGTGATCACCCCGACCCCACCTGCCGCGGCGAGGTCCTTGGCGAAACGGTCGACTCCGTAGCGCTCGATCGGGTTCCAGTAGCTCATCACCAGCGTCGGCGCGCCGGTGGCCGCGATGGCCTCGACGGTGCTTATGACTTCGGCGGTGTGGGTTCCGCCGGCCAGCGCAAGGTCTGCGGCCTGCTGGATCACTGGGCCGTCCATCAAGGGATCGCTGTACGGCAGTCCGATCTCGACGACGTCCACACCGTTCTCGACCATCGCCGAGACGATCGCCACCGCATCGACCCAAGTGGGGAAGCCTGCAGGCATGTAGCCGATGAGCAGGGCCCGGTCCTCGGCTCGCGCGTTGGCGAACGCCTCCTGCAATCTGCTCACACGTCCCCCAGCCCGAAGTACTCCGCGGCAGTGGCCACGTCCTTGTCTCCGCGCCCGGACATGTTGATGAGGATGGTCGCCTCGGGTCCGAGCTCCGCGGCGATGTTCTGGGCCCCCGCGACGGCGTGTGCACTCTCGATCGCCGGGATGATGCCCTCGGTGCGGCAGCACAGTTCGAACGCCGCCATGGCCTCCCGGTCGGTCACACCGCGGTAGTCCACACGCCCGCTGTCGCGCAACCAAGCGTGTTCAGGACCCACGCCGGGGTAGTCAAGGCCGGCCGAGATCGAGTGGCTGGCCATCGTCTGCCCATTGTCGTCCTGCAACAAGTACGACCTGGTTCCGTGCAAGACGCCGACGGAACCCGCGGACAGGGTGGCTGCATGGCGGCCGGACTCGATACCGTCGCCGGCCGCTTCGAATCCATACAGCCCGACCTGTTCGTCTTCGAGGAAGTCGTAGAAGATGCCGATCGCATTGGATCCGCCACCGATGCACGCCGCCACCGCGTCCGGCAGTCCCCCGCGTTCCAGGCACTGCGCACGCGCCTCCTTGCCGATCACCCGGTGGAACTCCCGCACCATCTCCGGGAAGGGTGCAGGTCCGGCAACGGTGCCCAGCAAGTAGTGGGTGTTCGACACGTTCGTCACCCAGTCGCGCATCGCCTCGTTGATCGCATCCTTGAGCGTGCGACTGCCCGCCGTCACCGGGACCACCTGCGCGCCGAGCAACTGCATGCGCGCGACGTTCAACGCCTGTCGCTGGGTGTCTTCCTCACCCATGTAGACAACACACTCGAGACCGAGCAGGGCCGCCGCCGTCGCCGTTGCGACACCGTGCTGGCCGGCACCGGTCTCCGCGATGACGCGGGTCTTTCCCATCCGTTTCGTGAGCAGCGCTTGACCGAGAACATTGTTGATCTTGTGGCTTCCGGTGTGGTTGAGGTCCTCCCGCTTCAGCCACACCTGTGCGACCCCGAAGATGCGTGCGAGGCCCTCGGCGGAGGTCAACGGCGTGGGACGGCCCGAGTAGTCGTGAAGAAGGCCGTCGAGCTCGGCGTGGAAGGCGTCGTCCACCCACGCCTTGCGGAACGCGTCGTCGAGTTCATCGAGTGCGGCGACCAGTGCCTCCGGAACGAAGCGGCCACCATATTGACCGAAGTGACCCCCGGCGTCGGGCAGACCCACGTGTTGTGCCTCCTATTCGGCGTGGCGAACCGCAGGGTGCTCACCGGCGGAAACGAGTTCCTGCACGGCGGCTGCCGGGTCGGCTGTGGTCACCAGCGCTTCGCCTACTAGTACAGCATCAGCCCCATCGGCGGCGTACACCAACAGATCCTGCGGGCTGCGCACACCGGACTCAGCGACCCGAATGACCCCTTCGGGAATGCTCGGCGCCACTCTGGAGAACACGGACAGATCGACCTCAAGGGTGCGCAAGTCGCGGGCGTTGACGCCGATCACCTTGGCGCCCGCCTCGACCGCCCGGTGCACCTCATCGGCGTCATGAACCTCGACGAGCGGTAGAAGCCCGATGCTCTGGGCACGCTCGACCAGCGAAACAAGTGCCTCCTGCTCGAGGGCGGCCACTATGAGCAGCGCCATGTCGGCGCCGTGGGCGCGGGCCTCCCACAGTTGGTAGGAGGTGACGATGAAGTCCTTGCGCAGCACTGGGACATCGACGGCAGCGCGCACTGCGGCCAAGTCCTCCAAGCTCCCGCCGAACCGGCGCTGCTCGGTCAGAACGCTGATACACCGAGCGCCACCGCGCTCGTAGGCCTGGGCAAGAAGCGCGGGATCATCGATCGTTGCCAAAGAGCCCTTGCTGGGTGATGAGCGCTTGACCTCCGCGATGACGCCCACGCCGCCCTGGCTGAGCACCGGCAGCGCGTCGATGGGATCGGGAACTGTCTCAACACGGCGCTTGAGTTCATCCAGTGGTGTCAGGGCCTCACGCTCGGCAAGGTCTTCCCTGACACCGATGATGATGTCGTCGAGCACGCTCACAGGGTCAGACTAACTGCGCGGGGCAAACCCCCCGACCACCGGCTAGGCGCTGGTCCCCAGGGGCATCCCCGGCAGGTTGCGAACCACCGTGAAGACCACCATCAACGCCACGACAGCACCTGTGGCCCACGTCGGGAACCTCATCTCGAAGCGCTCACCGCGCCACCTGCGGTAACTCCAGACACCGAAGACGATCATCGCTACAGGCAAAACGAACAGGACGGTGACCGCGTTGAGATCAAGTGCGCCGACCACATTGGCGTGCATGAGTTCGTGGGTTGCGCGCAGGCTTCCGCAGAAGGGGCAGTCCAACCCTGTTGCGACCTTCATCGGACACGGCGGGAAGTGGCCAGGCTCGCTTGGATCGACTGCGAACACGTAGCCGCACGCTGCCAGCCCGGCCGCACCGGCCAGGACCGGACTTCGCATCCGCTGCCACCTGTCCACGCAGTCAGCGTAGGCGCCGTCGCGCGGATCAGACCAGTCCGGCGCGCGCCAGCGGACCTAGTCGGCCGAACCGACCGGCAGCGACACCCGGAAACAGGCGCCCCCCTCGGCCGCGTGACCTGCTGACGCAGTGCCGCCCAGACGTTGCGCCAGTCGACCGACCAACGCCAGACCCACACCGGTGCCGACCTGTCGCAGTCCTCGGTAGCGGCTGTACAACTCAGCCGGCTCGAAGGCGACCTCGATGTCGCTGTCGGACAGCCCCGGACCACTGTCGCGCACTTCGACGTAACCCATCGGCGCGTCGATCCCGGTCTCCAGGACGATGGTCTCGCCAGCGGGGGTCACCCGAAGCGCATTGGCCAGCAGGTTGTCGATGATCTGGCGCACCCGGCGGGGGTCGCACTGCACGACCACCGGCGACGGGGGTGCCACGAACCGCCAGTGCACGCCCTCAACCGCGCACCGGTCAGACCAGACCTGTGCCGCCCTGTCGGCCACGTCGCGCAGGTCCACCTCGATGATGTCCAACGGGAACTCCACCGCACCGAGCCGGGCGAGGTCCAGCAGGTCCGCGATGAGGGCGTCCAAGCGGTGCGTCTCGGCCAGCATCGTGCCCGCCACGCGTTCCACATCGGCGGGCTGAACCACACCGTCAGCCAGTGCCTCTGCGTAACCGCCGATCGCGGTCATCGGGGTTCGCAACTCGTGACTGACGGAGAGCAGGAAGTCGCGCTGGCGAGCCTCACTGCTGGCCAGGCTGTCCCCCAGCTGGTTCATCGCCACCGCCACGTCGGCGACTTCGGCAGGACCTTCAGGCTCCAGCCGCAGATTCCGGTCACCGGCCTGCAGGCGGCGAGCAGCGGTGACCAGGGACCGCAAGGGCCGGGTGACACGACGGGCCAACAACGCGCCTGCAATGGCCGCGAGCACACCGCCGATCACGATGGCCATACCGATCCGGCCCCACAGTTCCCGCAGGCCGAACCCTGAGACGGAGGTCGGTTGGATCAGAAGCAGGCCCGTGTCCCCAGCGATCACGCGTCCCTCGAGCATGTACGTCTGCCCGTCGAGGGAGTAAGTGGAACTCACGCGACCCGAGGACCACATCGGCTGCAGTTGGGCATCGGCCATGCCCTGCGGTGGTCGGCCGTTGGGTGTCACCAGCGCGAGGCTCACTTCTTCGGTGCGCAAAGTGCTGATCAGCCGCTGCTGGATCTGGTCGGTCAAAGGCCCTGAGGTCTGCGTTGATGCGGCGGCCGCATCGGCCAGCTGCGACAACTGCCGCCGCTGGTCGCGCAACTCGGCATCACGCAATAGGGGCAAGGCTGCAAGACCGGTCATGAGCACCGCCAGCAGCGCCACCAGCGTGGTGACGAGGACGGTGCGCAGGGTCAACGACGAGCGGCGCACCGACTCCGGCGCCGCGCTGTTGAGGACTACCTCGTTGGGTGCATCACTGGGCATCGGCGCCGGACTCGCTCGCTTCCGCGCCGTACCCGACACCGCGTACGGTGCGGATGATGTTGTGCTCGCCGAGTTTCGAGCGCAATTGCGCCACATGCACATCGACGGTCCGGGTGTTTACCATCGCGGCGTATCCCCAGACCTCGCTGAGTAACTGGTCGCGACTGAAGATCTGGCCCGGGTGGGTCATCAAGTAGAAGAGCAAGTCGAACTCGGTGGCCGTCAGATCCACGACGCGCCCGTCCACGGTGCACCGCCTGGTCATCGGATCCATCGCGACCTTGCCCAGCGTCACCGTCTGGTTCTGGGCCTCGGGTCCCCGTGCGCGCCGGACGACGGCCTTGACCCTGGCGACGACCTCGCGCGGACTGAACGGCTTGGTGATGTAGTCATCGGCGCCGAGTTCCAGACCGAGCACCCGGTCCACCTCGTCGTCACGCGCGGTGCAGAACAAGACGGGGGTCCAGTCCTGCTCGGCACGCAGACGCCGGCAGACCTCGATCCCGTCCATGCCCGGAAGGCCCACGTCCAGCAAGATGCACGAGGGGCGGTGGTCCACGACGGCCTTGAGAGCTTCTTGGCCCTCTGTCTCGACCAGCACCTGGAAGCCCTCCCGGCTCAGGTACATACGCAACAGATCGGCGATGGCGGGCTCGTCCTCAACGACGAGCACCACGCCGCGCTGGGAACTCACGCGCTCGAGGAGTCCGAGACCGTTTGCGGCCTGGGGGCGTCGTTCTGCGGCTGACCCATCCCGGCCATTGCCATTGCCTTGCCGACAATCGCACCGATCGGCACCAGTGCCACGCCGACCCAGAAGAGCCAGGCCTGGTCGATCGTCAATGCGATCGTGCCGACAAGGAAGCCAAGGGTCACGATCGTGGTACCCGTCCACATCGCCGTGGTCCGGCCGTGGTGGTTCTCATACATGGGCATCGGGGCAACCTCCAGGTTCGCTAGGCAGAGTCTAACCAGTGACGCGCTCGGCGCTCGCGGTCGCCGGTTGCGTGTCCGGCCACGTTGGTTGACGCTCGTGCAGTTGGACGGGGCTCAGGTAGTTGGTTGACGTTCAGCGCCGCACGAGCATCAACCAACTGCACGAACCCCAACCAATAGACCTAGCCCTCATCCGCCGGACGCCGGGTGGGGTCGACACCACGGTCCAGGCTCTCCCACATCTGGCGGGGGTTGACCAGGTCCTCGTCCTCAAGGACGGCTGAGCGCGCATATCGGCTCGACCAGCCCGGCCAACTCCGTCCTTTCACCACAGTCAGGGCCGCTCCCGCGAGTCCGACCACACACCCAACGGCGCCGAGTGCACTGCCGGCGATGACAAGCCCCACGACCCAGAGCAAGGCGGCCAAGACACCGATCACCACACGGGTCGAACCCGAGGCCAACCAGATCGCAGCCAGTCCCAGCAGAGCGCCCAGCAGCGCCGGACCCAGTGCCGCCGACTCGCTGGCCAGCAGGAACACGATGGCCCCGCCGACAGCCGTGAGCCCCAATGCCGCGGTCCGCGAGGTCACGCCATGTCCTTCGCGATGACCAGCGCCCGCAAGACCGCAGCGGCTTTGCTCTGGCACTCCAGGTCCTCGGTCTGCGCGACGGAGTCAGCGACGATGCCAGCGCCGGCCTGCACATAAGCCTGGCCGTCGCGCAGTAGGGCTGTACGAATGGCAATGGCCGTGTCCATGTCACCGGCGAAGTCGAAGTAGCCGATGCAGCCCGCATACAGCCCGCGGCGGGTGCTCTCCAACTCGTCGATGATCTCCATCGCACGCGGCTTCGGAGCCCCGGACAAGGTGCCGGCCGGGAAGGTCGCCGCCAGCAGGTCGTAGGCGCTGACCCCGTCCTGAAGGCGACCGACGACCGTGGACACGATGTGGTGGACGTGACTGTATTGCTCGACCCGCATGAACTCGACCACGTTGACCGTGCCGGCACGGCACACCCTACCCAGATCGTTGCGCCCCAGATCCACCAACATGAGGTGCTCGGCACGCTCTTTCGGATCAGCGAGCAGGTCGGCCACCAGTTCGGCGTCCTCCTCCGGGGTCTGACCGCGCGGTCTGGTACCGGCGATGGGGTGCAGCATCGCCTCGTCGCCGGTGAGTTTCACCAACGCCTCAGGGCTGGACCCCACGATGCTGGCACCCGGCGTCGCCATGTCGTCCCCGGGGAGGTTCAGCAGGTACATGTAAGGGCTCGGGTTGGTCATCCGCAGCGCTCGGTACACGTCCAGAGCCGGAGCTGTGCACGGTTCGACGAACCGCTGGGACAACACGATCTGGAAGGCGTCACCGCAGCGGATGTACTCCTTGGCCTGTTCAACGGCCTCGCGGTAGGCCTCATTGACCGTGGGTGTGGGCCGGGGGTAGTCCCCGACCGCCGAAACCACCGCGACACCCTGCGAGTACAGATCAGCCTGCATGGTGTCGAGGCGCTTCACCGCATCGATGTAGGCGGCGTCCACTCGGGCATCGGTGTTGTCGTAATTGACCGCGTTGGCCACCAGCCAGATCGACCCGTCGATGTGGTCGACCACCGCCAGGTCCGTGGCCAGCAGCATCGCCAGCTCGGGCAGGCCCAGGTCGTCGGGATTTTCATCGGGCAACCGCTCCCAGCGCCGCACCGCGTCGTAGGCGACGAAGCCGACCAACCCCCCGGTCAGCGGGGGCAGCCCTTCTGGTCGAGGTGTGCGCAGGGAATCCAGGCACTCGCGAAACGCCTCGACCGCGAGCCCGGTCTCGGGCACACCGACAGGCTGGTTGCCGACCCAGGACACCTGGCCGTCGACCTCGGTGAGCATGGCGGCGCTGCGTACGCCGATGAACGAATAGCGGCTCCAGGTTTGTCCGTTTTCGGCTGACTCGAGCAGGAAGGTCCCGGGGCGGTCGCCGGCGAGTTTGCGGAACAAGCCGACGGGCGTCTGATCGTCGACCAACAACCTGCGCACAACGGGGATGACGCGTCGGCCGCTGGCCAATTCGCGGAACTGTTCGGCTGTTGGTGCAGTGATTCCGCTGGGTGTTGCGCACGGTGCGTAGACGTCGCTCATCCCAGCTCCACCGACGCGGTGTCGAAGCATGAGCGCAATCCGGTGTGACACGCCGGGCCCTGTTGGTCGACGATCAGTAGCAGGGCATCGCCGTCGCAGTCGATGCGCACTTCTTTGACCGTCTGGGTGTGTCCGGAGGTCTCGCCCTTGACCCAGTACTGCTGCCGCGACCTCGACCAATAAGTGCCCCGGCCGGTGTCAAGGGTTCTCCGCACCGCTTCGGCGTCCATCCAGGCCAGCATGAGCACCTCGGCGCTGCCCCACTGCTGGGCCACCACCGGGATGAGTCCGTCGGCACCGAAGCGCAAGCCGCCGATCAATGATTCCGTGCGCGAATCGTCACCCATGGCCCCATTCTGCCGGTGGGTCTGCGTGCGACCATTGGGACATGGCTAGTCGGGGCGCACGATGGGCGGCTGCCGGGACCGTCATCGTGGTCGCCGGCATGGTTGCTGCTGCCTCCGTCTGGATGATCCAGAACGCCCCCGACACCACCCAACAGGCCGCCGACGAGATCCCCGGAGTGCGACCGATCGCCTCGTTGCAGTTCGCGCAGTGCTACGCGATCCCGCGCGACGCCCGCGGGGACATCATGACGGCCGAAGGCGTCTACGTGGTGTCCTGCGACGAAGAGCACGACGGGCAGATCCTCGACCAGGTCGAGTTCAACAACCTCGAATGGGCGGGTTCGGTGGCCATGAAGGCCTCGGCACAGAACCAGTGCTCCACGGCTTTCAACCGTTACCGGGCAACCTTCGACGAACCCGAGACCCTCATCCCCGGCTACTTCTTGCCTAACGAGACCCAGTGGGGTTTGGGTAACCGGACCATCACCTGCACCGTCACGATGGAGGCCCCGTTCTCCGGCCCAACGCTGTAGTTGGGCTCAGGTTGTGCACCCTGGTGGAGGGGAGCCTTCACCCCGAAGCGCGCCTTGGGCCCCGGCCTTGAGCGCCGGCCCCTCAGGAGATGTCGGCAAACCCGTTGATGAGCCTGCAAATCCGGACACCGGTTGCTACAACCGGACGGTCAGGCCTTCGGCTGCCATCGCCTGCTTGACCTCGGCGATGCCCAACTGCCCGTAGTGGAAGACGCTGGCGGCCAGGACCGCATCGGCGCCGGCCCGGATAGCCTCAGCGAAGTCCTGCGCGGTGCCGGCCCCGCCGCTGGCGATGATCGGGACGTCCACGGCTTGCCTCACCAGCCCGATCAACTCGGTGTCGAAACCGGCTGTGGTCCCGTCGGCGTCCATGCTGTTGAGCAGGATCTCGCCCGCCCCGAGCCTGGCTCCGTTGGACGCCCACGCGATCGCGTCGATACCGGTGCCCTTGCGGCCGCCGTGGGTGGTGATCTCGAAACCACTGGCAGCGTTGCGGGCGCGCCGGGCGTCCACGGACAGAACGACACATTGGTTGCCGAACCTGCGAGCGGCTCGGCTCAGCAGGTCCGGGTCGGCGATGGCACCGGTGTTGACCCCGACTTTGTCCGCACCCGCGCGAAGCAGGGCGTCGAAGTCATCCACCTTGCGCACGCCGCCTCCGACCGTGAGCGGGATGAACACGGCGTCAGCGGTTCGGCGCACGACGTCCAGCATGGTCGCGCGCCCACCCGAACTCGCGGTGATGTCCAGGAAGATCAGCTCGTCGGCGCCCTCGGCGTTGTAGCGGGTGGCCAGTTCCACCGGATCACCGGCGTCTCGCAACCCCTCGAAGTTGACGCCCTTGACGACCCGGCCGGCATCGACGTCCAGACACGGGATCACCCGCACAGCCAGGCTCATCTGACGGCCTCGAGCGCCTCGGGCAGCGTGAAAGCGCCGGCATAGAGGGCCTTGCCTACGATGGCACCCTCCACACCAGCAACCCCCGCGATGGCTCGCAGATCGTCGAGCGCGGACACCCCACCTGAGGCGACAACCGGGCGATCCGTCGCGGCGCACACGTCGCGCAAAAGCTCCACGTTCGGCCCGGTCAAAGTGCCGTCTCGGCGAACGTCGGTGACCACGTAGCGCGCGCACCCTTCGGCGTCGAGGCGGGCCAGGGTCTCGAAGAGCTCGCCACCCTCCTGGGTCCATCCGCGCGCGGCCAGCGTCGTGCCGCGCACATCGAGCCCGATGGCCACCCGGTCGCCGTTCTCGGCGATCACCTTGGCGCACCACTCGGGCGCCTCCAACGCAGCAGTCCCGATGTTGACCCTGCGGCACCCCGTGGCAAGCGCCGCGGCCAGCGAGGCGTCGTCGCGAATCCCGCCGGACAGTTCCACGTCGACGTCGAGTTGGCCCACGACCTCTGCAAGGAGTGCGGCGTTGCTCCCCCGGCCGAACGCAGCATCCAGGTCCACGAGGTGGATCCACTGCGCGCCCTGTTCCTGCCAGGTCAGCGCGGCGGCCAGCGGGTCGCCGTAGTCGGTCTCGGTCCCGGCCTCGACCCTGTACCAGGCGTACGGCCTGACCGTTGGCGACATCGACCGCGGGCAGCAGTTCAAGGGGCATAGGTCGAGGGTACTTGGGGGTCGAATCCGGCAATCAGAGGAAGTCGAACTGCCCGGGCTGAGGCCACGAGGACCGCTTCTTCAGAGCCGCCACTATCCGCCCGGTCCGGGCCCGATCCTGCGGGTACGCCTTGGAACTGATGAAGATCAAGCCGGCGTGCAAACGACCCTGTGCCGCCCGGCTCGCATGCAGCGGGGCGAAGTCTCGGACGTTGTCGGTCACCAGCGTGCGACCGTCAGCAGTGGCCCAATCGAGCAGGTCCGCGTCGCCGCTGCCGCGCACGACCGGGTGGTTCGCCGGAACCTCAGAGCCCCAGCACCCCCGGGTTCATCAACCCGTCGGGGTCCAGGTGCGCCTTGATCGCACGCAGCAGATCCACACCCGACGCGCCGATCTCGTCGACCAGCCACGGCGCGTGGTCGCGGCCCACCGAGTGGTGGTGGGTGATCGTGGCGTCGGTGTCCACCAGTGCCTGCGTCGCCGCCTTCTTCGCCTCCCGCCATTGCGCCACCGGGTCGTCGGCGAGGGGGCAGATCACGGTGAAGTACAGGCTCGCGCCGGTCGGGTAGATGTGCGAGAGGTGGGTGCCGATGAGCGGCGAGCCGAGGGCGCCGTTCAAAGCGGTGTGCACCGCGTCGTACGTGGCCTGCAACTGTGACCACTCGTTTGCGGTCTCCAGAGTCTCCACCAGGTACCCCGCGTCGAGCAGGTCGTCGCGCAGGTACGGCCCCGCGAAGCGCCCCTTCGACCAGGACCGCCCGACGCCAGCACCCAGACCGACGCCGCCGAACTGCCGGAACACCTTGTGCGCGTGCTTGCGGCGGGCCTTGACGACGTCCTCGGGGCCTTCCCAGCCGACGATCGCCAGGCTGCCGCCGTCCACTTTGCGCAAGGTCGTGTATCGGTCGAAGGCCTGCTTCTTCAGCCCGGACAACCCGCTCATGGCGAGGTTCACCGCACTCTCGTCCGCGTCCGACAGGCGCATCACGTCGGCCTGCACACGGTCCTGCGCCAATTGCCGGAACGCCCGGGTACCGGCGGTGAAGTTGGGGAACAGCAGCCCCTCGTACACCTTCTTCTCCGGCAGCGGTCGCACCCGCACCCCCACCTCCGTGACGATGCCGAAGGATCCCTCACTGCCCATGAAGACCTGCTGCAGGTCCGGCCCGGCTGCGGTCGCCGGGGCCTTGCCCAAAGTGAAGTCCGCCCGCGGGGTGACGACCTTCAGCTTCGTGACTGTCGCATCGGCGCGCCCGTAGCCGGTCGAGGCCTGCCCGGAGGACCGGGTCACCGCGTACCCGCCGACGGTGGCGCGCTCCCAGGACTGCGGCAGATGGCCCCACGTGAAGCCGCGGGCCTGCAGCCAGCGTTCGAGTTCGGGTCCGGTGATGCCGGCTTGCACAAGCACCTCGCCGGACTCGGGGTCGAGATGCTGCACCTGGTTCATCTGCCAGAAGCCGACGCCCACGGTGAGCTGGTCAGTCACGTCCACGCCGTCGACGACGCTGGTCCCGCCGCCGAAGGGCACCACCGCCCAGTGATTCGCGGCAGCCGCATCCAGAAGGACCCGGACCTCGTCGTGGTTGCGCGGCAGCGCGACTGCATCCACCACAGGCAGTTCACGACCGGGCCAACGCCTGTGGCACAGGTCGGTGAAGGAGAAGCCACCGGAACAACGCAGCCTCACGAGGTCGTCGACGTCCACATCGCAGCCCAGCGCCGCAAGGTCCGCGGCCGGAATCCTGCTCGCGCGCACGGGCACCGCAGCCAGGTCCACCGCGGGCCGCGGTTCCACCGCACCCATTCCGCGGTCGGCGAGGAACTCCTGCAGACTCAGCGGAATCCCGTGGCCGCCGGAACCCCAGCGCTGGATCATCTCTGTTGACAGTGACATGGTGACCTCCTGCCGGCGATGTTACACTAACTTACATGGTGTCACAGCCAAGTGCTGACGAAGTGGCCAACCGCTTGCTCGACGCAGCCGCGGCCCTGATTGAATCCGGCGGGCCCGCCGCGGCCAACATCTCCGCGATCGCCAACGAGGCCGGCGTCTCACGCATGACGGTTTACCGGAAGTACCCCGACCGGCACGCAATCCTGTCCGAGTTGTTCAACCGCGAGCTCGGCACCATCGTGGCGCAGACCAGCCACATAGAGGCCGACGGTCAACTTGACCGCATCGTTGAAGTCATCGCGGTGTCGGTCACCCGGATCAACCAGCACCCGCTCATGCGGGCGGTTCTGCGTCACGAACCGGCCGAGCTGACCGAGTGGATCACCGGCCGGCTCGGGGGGACGCAGCGCCTCGCTCGCGCCGTCCTGCGCGATCAGATCCTCGCCGGGCAGCCACGCACCGGCGACGGCACTATCCGCGCGGGAGACCCGGACCAGATGTCGCTGACGCTGGTCCTGGTCGCACAGACCTTCGTCTTCGCCCACCAGATCGGTGGCACGGAGGACGAGTTGCGACATCTCGTGAAGGGATACCTGACATGATCCGCCCCGGCGACCCCAGCAGCCTGCTCAATGCCGAACGCCGAGCCGCCGAGTTGCGAGCCCTGCGCGCCGACGGTCACACCCAAGTCCTCGTCATCGGCGGCGGGATCACCGGCGTCGGCGTGGCTCTGGACGCCTCGGCGCGCGGGCTGCAGGTGACCCTGGTCGAACGCCACGACCTGGCCCACGGCACGAGCCGGTGGAGCAGCAAGCTGATCCACGGGGGACTGCGCTACCTGGCTTCCGGGCACATCGACGTGGCGCTCGAAAGCGCCCGCGAGCGCCATCTGCTCATGACCTCGATCGCCCCGCACCTCGTCCGGGCACTGCCCACGCTCATCCCCAACTACGGCGGGCGCGACCCGTACATCAGCTTCGCGGGTCTGCTGGCCGGCGACGGTCTGCGCCGGTTCGCCGGGACAAAGCGCGACACCCTCCCGCGCGCCCGCATGGTCGACGCGACGACCGCCCTGAAGATGGCGCCCGCCCTTCGTCCCGAAGGACTCAAAGGCGCCATGATCGGTTGGGACGGCCAAGTCGAGGACGACGCCCGACTGGTCGTGGCCGTCGCACGCACAGCCGCGGCCTACGGCGCGCACATCCTCACCCACGTCGACGTCGCCGACGCCGGAGACGGCCGCGCGACACTGCGCGACGAGGACGGCGAGTTCAACATCACCGCCGAACACATCATCAGCTGCACCGGCGTGTGGACCCAGGAACTCAACCCCGAGATCGAGCTCAGCCCCAGCCGGGGAACCCACCTGGTCGTGGATGCGGCCCGACTCGGTCACCCCACCGCTTCGATGACGGTCGCAGTGCCCGGCGAGTTCGGCCGGTTCGTGTTCGCTCTGCCACAACCCGACGGCCTGGCCTATGTGGGCCTCACCGACCTGGAGGCCGATTCGCTGCTGCCCGATCCGCCCGTACCGACCGCCGATGAAGTGGCCTGGTTGCGCGAAAGGATCTCGGCTGCCCTGGCCGTCCCGCTTCGCGACGAGGACATCCTGGGAACCTACAGCGGGCTGCGACCATTGGTCAGCGACGCCCACGCCAAGACCGCCGACATCTCGCGCAAGCACCTCATCGCCCGACAGCCCAGCGGCGTGATCGCCGTGACCGGCGGGAAACTCACCGCCTACCGGAAGATGGCCGAGGACGCCGTGGATCTGATCAGTGGCCAGTCGTGCCCGACCGCCGGAATCGCGCTGGTCGGAGCCCCCGGGGACAGCCGCAGCCGCGACCGGCTGACCCGCCGGTTCGGGTCGGAGGCCGCGCTGCTGCATGACGCGATCGAACGGGATGCTGCGCTCGGCGCTCCGGTCGACGCGACCCCCGCTTTGGCTGTCGAAGTCGCCTGGGCCCGCGAGGCCGAGGGCGCGTTGACGCCGCTGGAAGCAGCCGAGAGCCGGCTGCGTGTGCTCATGGTCAGCGAGGGGCGCGAAGCGGCCCTCGCGGGGGTCGAGGACGCCTGGACTCAGGGCCGAGAGCCCCTGCACTGACTGATTGGCGATGTCCTGACGACCTGCGCCGCCGCGTGAAATCCTGTCGCTGAAGGGGGACTTCCCCCTGTGGACAAACCCAAACCCAACCGAACGAGGGATGTAAGGTCACCCTTACAGCGAGTTACGCTGTGTCAGCCGGATGGATGAGGGCGTATCGCAGCAACGGGGGGCGAAGGGAACCGTTGTGGACACTCAACGTAACCAATCGCCTGGCATTGCACCCCTGCGCCTGTTCGGCAATACCGGATTCGGATCGCCTCGTTCCTCATCGGGGCATCACCACACAGGGAGGCACCATCGTGTTAGGTAGAAAGGTCTTGAGTGCGGTCACCTCGGCGGGGGTGGTGGCAAGTCTGATCACAATCGCAACAGCGTCGAGCGTCAATGCGACTCCGGCACCGACGAACCCAAAGATCGAAGGTTGCGGAATCCCCATCACCTTGGTGATGGATGCGTCGGGGTCGATTGGCGGCGATGAAATCACAGCCATGAGGAGCGCAGCGTCCGCGTTCCTCAATGGCCTGAAAGACACCGGGTCGACGGCTCGGATCGTGGAGTTCGCCACAACGTCGAAGGAGTCGATCGCGCGCCAGGACATCGCGGGCCAAGGCCTGACGGATCTGCTCACGACAGTGGCCGGATACAAGTCCGCGGGTCTCGGGAACACCACCAACTGGGAATCTCCCCTGTGGCGGACCTTGGAGGAGCCGATCCCGGGCAACAAGGGTCTGGTGGTTTTCATGACCGACGGCGACCCGAACACGGTCGGTGACGTGAACGGTAGTCCGGTATCTCAGCCGGGAACGCAGCAATCCGCTGACGCCGCTGAGGTCTACTCGAACCAACTGAAGACCGCTGGCAACCGAATGCTGGCCGTTGGCATCGGCACAACCAACGCCGGGCAGCAGGATCGCCTCAAGCAGATCTCCGGGCCGACTTTGGTTAGCCCCACCGTCCCGGCAAACGCCACCATCAACGACTTCGATGCTGTGGTCACCAACAACTTCGACGACCTCACAGCCGCCATGAAGCGCGTTGCCGCCTCCCTGTGCGGAGGTTCTGTGACCATCCGGAAGTTGGCGGACGCTGACAACCCCGGTGACTTCCAGCCGGCAGGCGGCTGGAAGTTCGATGCGAACGTCTCTCCCGGGACGGTTCCGGACGACTTCACCTGGGTGCAGCCGGCAGGCGAGACCAGCAACACGGCCAGCCTGACGACGCAGAGCACCCCCGGAGTCCCTGCCACCGATGGCGTGGCGCAGTTCCAGTACGCACCGAAGAACACGACGACCCGAACAGTCCGGGTTTCGGAGAAGGTGCAGCCGGGGTACATCCCGAACTCCTACTCATGCACGTTCAAGGGAATCAGCCCGCCGGGTAATGAGTTTGGCGGGATGACCATCGACGGGGACATGGCGTACTTCGATCTGACTCTGAAGTCCGACGAGTCGGCCAGTTGCGATGTCTACAACACCCGTGGTCTGGCAGAGCTCAAACTCGTCAAGCAGGTCGAAGGTGCCAATGCCGACGACTGGACTCTGACGGCGAAGGCCGAAACGCCCAACGACAAGCGCAACGTGTCCACCCCGGGCGGGTCAGGGAAGTTCGAGACCGTGTATTCGGGCATCGAGTACACGCTCGGCGAGTCCGGTCCCGGCGGGTACTCCCCCAGCGACTGGGTATGCGTGAACAACCCGCGCGAAGACGATGTGCCCGCCATTGCTGAGGAGCAGCCGGTCGACCTGAAGGGCGACAAGCTGATTCTCCAGCCGTGGCAGCGAGTCACCTGCACGATCACCAACACCCGCGATCTCGGGTCGTTGACGATCACCAAGGAGTTCAACCCGCAGGCCTCCGGCTACACCGGGACGTTCGACATCAACTACACCTGTGTCGATGGTCAAACCCCGGTGAAGAACGGGACGGTCGCCCTGGCGGCCGGGAAGTCCGAGACGATCTCCGGGCTGCCGACCGGCACGGTGTGCACGGTGACCGAACCGGCGCTGCCGGCGAACCCGGCCGGGTGGGAGTTCAACCCGCCGACGTTCTCCCCGGCCGACGGCAAGGCGACGGTGACGGCCAAGGACCAAACGGTCAACGTCACTGTGGTCAACTCCGTGGCGCAGGTGAACCCGATCGTGGTCAAGAAGATCTGCCCGATCGACGTCACGCTGCACAAGCCGACGCCGAAGAAGGTCGGTAACAAGATCTTGACCGACAAGATCAAGACCAAGAAGTCCTCCTGTGTCCTGCTCAAGCCCGTGGTGCTGTGCCGTCCGCTGCAATCCACCGCGGCCGGCGAGAAGGCTTTCTGTGAGACCAGGGCCACCAAGAAGGGCCGGATCACGGTCAAGACGAAGGGCTACGACGCGGTGAAGGTGACCGTTATCGTGCGCGCCAAGCCGAAGCCCGGATTCGCCGACAGGTGGAAGCCCAACAGCTGGCGCAAGTCCTGGACGCTCAGGTAGTCCAGACCCCGCTACCGTTGAGGGCCGTACTCCGCGAGGGGTGCGGCCTTCAACGGTTCCCGGTAAAGAATCGGCCGACGTGGCGTTGCGATTCGTGGCACATCGCCACGCCAACGCACCGGTTCACTCCTTCGAGCGATGACCTCGCAGTGACGTGGACGTACGCTTGAATCAGCCGGTCGAATGATGGGCTCCTCCACCGTTCGGACGACTTGGAGGGGCCGTGACTACGAACAGTCACACAGATACCGGACCTCTTTTCATCCGGCCTCTCATGACTCCTCCGCGGTACGGGGAATGGGAGGGGTTCCATGTTCAAGAAACTGATAGGTGGGCTGACGTCCACCGCGGTAGTGGCGGGAATGGTCACTGCCGGAGCCGTAGCCGCAAGCGTCGCTACGGCGACACCAGCCTTGGCAGCGTCGGTCAACATCGGCAGCGTCGAGGCGCAGATGGCAGGTCACACGGGTAAGTCGGGGACTGTCACCAATACGACGAACTGCATCCGATTCGCTCCTCCGCTGAGTCCGCCGACGCCTGCGGTCAGCACGACCTGGGTCGTGAGCCCTATTGAGGCACTGGCCTCCCATGGCAGTGGCAGTCGTGGCTGTCCGACAAATCTCGACAAGGAACCCGGCGGTCAGAGCGCAGTCGGCATCAGTCCGACGAGCAGCACCACGGCCAATACCGGAACGCCTTTCCTGCTCGGCACGATGAAGCATTACAACAACCCGATCACCGTGACCGAGGACCCAGGCAAGTTCGTGGGCAACCTCAACATGAAGTTAAAGGCAACGGTCTTCAGTTTCCCCTACGAATTGTTCGAGACACCGAACAGTTGCTCGAACAAGGTCGACCCCGAACAGGGCGACTGCTCCGATGACATCCTGCAGTTCACGGGGACGCCCAGCGGCGAGGTGACGATCAATGTGGGCGGCGTGGACTACAAGTTCATGCTGGTCTCCAGTGGCTTCACCGCGGCCAGCAATGGACAGTGCCCGGTCACTCCCCAGCCCCCGATGAAGACCAAGTTCATCACCACCGAGCAGCAGACCACCACGGCCTGCCTGTACGGGGAGTTGGCGCAGAAGCGCTCGATAACCCTGGTGAAGAAGGTCGTTTGGGACAACGATGTGACAGCACCTGGTGCGATCCCGGCCTTCCCGTTCACGTCGACCAGTGATCTGGTCGGGTCCCCGTGGAAGACGAACCCGGGCAACTTGACGCCGAGCAAGAGCAATGGTGGCACCGCTTCCTACGGGCCGAAGGACCTGCGCGCAGGCGTTGAGACAGTAACGATCACCGAGGGCACCGACCCTGCGAACTGGGCGTTCCAAGACGTCAAGTGCCTCGATGGGACCGGTACAGCGGTCAGCGGCGTGACCTACAACGGCCGCACCGCAACGATCACGAAGGTGCCGGACGCCACATCGGCGGCAGCGGTACCGATCACGTGCACCTTCACCAACCAATACGCGCGCAGCAAGTTGACGCTGGTCAAGGACTGGGGCGCCAACGCAGTACCAGGTGACACCGCCGGTCTGAAGATTCTCGGAGGGGTCAGTACTGCTGAGGGCACCTCGACCGCGCCGGTCAGCGGTACCAGTGTCTCCACTGACGCCGTTTGGGATTCAGCGATCACCACTTCGGAGTCCTTCCCGGCGAGCAACGTCAACGGCTACACGCCGTCCTTGAAGTGCGTGAAGAGCGGCACGACCGATGAGGTCGCGGGCAGTTCTGACGGCAAGTTCGCGATGCCGAAGTACGCTGTCACGTGCACCTACACCAACGTGGGCGATGTCCTGAAACCAGGCATCGACATCGTGAAGACCCCCAGCGCGACCGAGGTCAAGCCGGGCACCGAGGTGACCTACACCTACACGGTGAAGAACACCGGCAATACGGTGCTGCTCAAGGTGAAGGTGAGCGACGACAAGTGCGCCGCCGTGACCTACACGTCCGGCGACGCCAATGGCGACGGCAAACTGCAGACGACCGAGACCTGGTTGTTCACATGCAAGGCCACGCTGAACGAGACGACCAAGAACGTGGCGACCGCCACCGGCGAGGACAGCCTCGGACAGAAGGTCGAGGACAAGGACACCGTCACGGTCGATGTGTTGAAACCGGGCATCAAGGTGGTCAAGGTCCCGAGCGCAACTGAGGTCAAGGCGGGCGCGCAGGTCACCTACACCTACACGGTGACCAACACAGGCAGCACTGCGTTGCTCAAGGTCAATGTGACCGACGACAAGTGCGCCCCGGTCGAGTACACCGCCGGCGACACGGACAACAACGAGATGCTGGGACTGACCGAGACGTGGACGTTCACGTGCAAGGCGGTCCTGAACCAGACCACTGAGAACACAGCAGTGGCAACCGCTGAGGACCGGCTAGGCCAGCAGGTGAAGGACGACGACACAGCCAAGGTCATCGTCCCCAAGCCCGGCATCAAGGTCGTCAAGACCGCTTCAGCAGCCTCTGTGCCCGTCGGCAGTAGCGTCACCTACACCTACACGGTGACCAACACCGGCGACATCGAGTTGCTGAACGTCAAGGTGGCCGACGACAAGTGCGCCCCTGTGACGTACACGTCCGGAGACACCAACAGCGACCTGAAGTTGCAGGTCGACGAGACGTGGATCTACACGTGTTCGATGACGCTCACTGAGCCCACCACCAACACAGTCGTGGTGAACGGTGAGGATCGCACCGGTCAGCAAGTCAACGGCCAGGACGCAATCAGCGTCGCCGTCACCGCGGTCAAGCCGGTCGTGGTCAAGAAGATCTGCCCGATCGATGTCACGCTTCACAAGCCGACACCGAAGAAGGCCGGCAACCAGATCCTGACCGACAAGATCAAGACCAAGAAGTCCTCCTGTGTCTTGCTCAAGCCCGTCGTGCTCTGCAGTCCACTGGCGAGCACCACCGCCGGTGAGAAGGCGTTCTGCGACACGAAGGCCAGCAAGAAGGGACGGATCACGGTCAAGACCAAGGGCTACGACGCAGTCAAGGCAACGGTCATCGTCAGGGCGAAACCCAAGCCCGGATTCGAGGACCGCTGGAAGCCGAACAGCTGGCGCAAGTCCTGGATTCTCAGGTAGCCAGGACAGTTAAGGTCGAGGGCCGTACTCCCCCGAGGGATGCGGCCCTCGACCTTGATCAATTCGGCGCGCATCCGCCCCAGCGACTGGCTAGAGTGCCGCGGCGCAGTCTGCCTGGGAGCCACCAGATGGTCACGGAGAGTGAGCAAGGTGGCTTCCTGGGCCGGCCAGGAAACCACCGTTGCCTCCGAAATCTGGGACCTCAAAGAGGTCACAGGAGGACGTTCGAACCCATTACGATCCGGACACTCTCGCAACAACTTGCATTTTCCCCTCATACGCGTAGGGTGCCCGGCCGCAAATTAGCCCGATTGAGGGATGTATGATTTCGGCCACAGAGCGTTACTCTGTCATCAGCCGTACAGATGATGGTCAGTCGCACCATCGTTCGGCGAGGAGGAAGCAGTGATTACGGGCGGTAGTTTCCACACAATGGGCTTTACATTGTCTTTTCCTGCACCTCATCCATCTTTGACATTCAGCAACACCGCCGCCAACGGGGGCTCAATCGGGAGGCACCACCATGTTTAAACGATTCATCTCTGCACTGACATCGACCGCGGTGGTGGCCGGTATGGCCGGGGCTGGAGTAGTCGTGGCCGTGGCCACGGCGGCACCCGCGGCAGCGAACACCGCGACCCCGGCTTTCACTGTCAGCCCTTACAACCAGTCCACCGGAAACCCGATTCTCACGGGCCAGTGCGGACTCGACTTCGGCTTGGTGCTCGACTCGTCTGGGTCGATCGGCGGCACGGGCATCGCCAATCTGAAACTCGCGGCCAACGCGTTCGTCGACTCGTTGGTTGACACCGGCTCCACAGTGGCCGTGACGAGTTTCTCAACAGTGAGTCCCGGCAGTGGAGGTACCAACCTCGCCCCCACAGCGCTGACGACAGCCAATCTGCCGACGATCAAGGGTAGTTACTCGGGTCTGGCCTCCGATGGATGGACGAACTGGCAGGACGGCCTGCTGAAGATGAACAACTTCTACTCGGGGTCGTGGAACCCCGACCTGATGGTCGTCATCACGGACGGCAACCCGAACACCGTCAACCCAGCGGGTAGCGGCGGGAACGCCCAGCCCGACGGCAGCACA
This sequence comes from uncultured Actinomycetota bacterium, assembly GCA_963818505.1. Classification (GTDB taxonomy): domain Bacteria; phylum Actinomycetota; class Actinomycetes; order S36-B12; family UBA10799; genus JADKAV01. The sequence goes on along the minus strand of CAWFSJ010000002.1, from coordinate 14,248 downwards.
GCCGCGGTAAACCCTGCGATCGCGCAGGCGAACACCATGAAGGGCAAGCTGACCAAGATGTTCGGCATCGCCGTGGGCAGCAACATCACTCCGGCTCCCATCACAGCCATTACAAGCACCACGCTCTACAACGCTGGCCCGCCAACGAACTTCGCATCCGCCGGTTACACGACGAGCACCAGCTATGTCTCACTCAAGGCGGACCTGGAGCAGATCGCCGCGGACCTTTGCGGCTCTACGGTCAAGATCACTAAGAAGATCGACACCCCCGACACGAACGGTTTCGTGAACGCCGACGGAACAAACAAGTGGACCTTCGACACCACCGTCACCATCCCCGATGCGCCCGGCAACTGGGTCACCCCCAATACAGCACCCACCGCGATCGCGAAGAACACGGCGAGCACGCGCTCGGTTCAGACAGATGCCTCCGGTGTTGCCACCTTCCAGTGGAAGCCGAAGGGCAAATGGAACACCAATCCCGTGGTCGTGAAGGAGACACAGCAGGCTGGCTGGGAACGCAATCCGAGCCTGGTCTGCAGGACCACCCCTCTGGGCGGTAGCCCCTCGCAGCCATTCACTGTCACATCGGACGCTAGCGGCAACTGGAACATCGGACAGGCCACGCCCGGCGACACGATCGCGTGCGAGGCCAAGAACACGCTGACCAAACTGAACCTCGAGAAGGTCGTGTCGTCCGGCACGGCCACTGCGTCGCAATTCCAGTTGAAGGCGACTCAGGTTGGCTCGCCCGCGGACAAGCCCTACGACCGTCCAGGCAACTACACGACGTTCGATCCGATCGCTGGCGATGTGGTCTACCAGCTTTCCGAGACCGGCCCGGCCAACTACAGCCAGACCGGTAGTTGGGTTTGCACGAACGGCGTCGTCCCAACCGCCCAGAACCAGATAACGGTTCCCAAGGGGATCCAGACCAAGTGCACGGTGACGAACGACCGTGACCTGGCCAAGCTGAAGTTGAAGAAGATCGTCTCCGGTGGCGGCACGGTCGCCCAGCGACTGGATCATGACTGCGACCGGGCCGACCGGTTCACCGTCGTACTCCAAGCCGGGTAACCACGGCTCGTTCGAGCCGATCTGGGCCAACGCCAGCTACACCCTCGACGAGGTCGTGCCCGCCGGGCAGGCCGGCAACTACACCGCCGGTACCTGGACCTGCGACAAGAACGTCAGCGTCAGCGTGGCAGCAACGGTGGCAACGGTCAACCTCGCCAAGGACACCGAGGTCACCTGCGAGATCACCAACACCCGTGACCGGCGACTGCGCCGTGGTCAAGAAGACCGTCCCGGAGCGGCACCGTACCCCGCGACTGGACGTTGACCGCGACCGGGCCGACCGGCGCGCCGTCGTGTCCAAGCCGGCGTGGACCACGGGCACGTTCGACCGACTCTGGCCGCGCGGCTACACCCTGGCACGAGAACGCCCCTCCGGGCCGGCCGGCCAACTACACCGCCGGTGACTGGATCCTGCGACAAGAACCGTGCAGCCCGTCAGCGTCACCGGTGGCAACACGGTCAACCTCACCAAGGACACCGAGGTCACCTGCGAGATCACCAACACCCGTAAGGCGACTTCGCTGAAGTTGAAGAAGATCGTCTCCGGTGGCGGTACGCGTGCCCGGCGACTGGATCGTGACGGCTGACGGCCCGACCGGTTCACCGTCGTACTCCAAGCCGGGTAACCACGGCTCGTTCGAGCCGATCTTGGCCGGCCCGAGCTACACCCTGTCGAGACCGCACCCGCCGGGCAGGCCGACAACTACACCGCCGGTACCTGGACCTGCGACAAGAACGTCAGCGTCAGCGCGGACAACAAGATCAACGGTCCCCGTCGGCACCACCGACGTGACCTGCGAGATCACCAACACCCGTAAGGCGACTTCGCTGAAGTTGAAGAAGATCGTCTCCGGTGGCGGCACGGTCCCGGCGACTGGACGTTGACTGCGACCGGGCCGACCGGTTCACCGTCGTACTCCAAGCCGGGTAACCACGGCTCGTTCGAGCCGATCTGGGCCGACGCCAGCTACACCCTCGACCGAGATCGTGCCCGCCGGGCAGGCCGGCAACTACACCGCCGGTACCTGGACCTGCGACAAGAACGTCAGCGTCAGCGCGGACAACAAGATCAACGTCCCCGCCGGCACCACCGACGTGACCTGCGAGATCACCAACACCCGTAAGGCGACTTCGCTGAAGTTGAAGAAGATCGTCTCCGGTGGCGGCACGGTGCCCAGCGACTGGATCATGACTGCGACCGGGCCGACCGGTTCACCGTCGTACTCCAAGCCGGGTAACCACGGCTCGTTCGAGCCGATCTGGGCCGACGCCGAGCTACACCCTGTCGAGATCGTGCCCGCCGGGCAGGCCGGCAACTACACCGCCGGTACCTGGACCTGCGACAAGAACGTCAGCGTCAGCGCGGACAACAAGATCAAGGTCCCCGCCGGCACCACCGACGTGACCTGCGAGATCACCAACACCCGTAAGGCGACTTCGCTGAAGTTGAAGAAGATCGTCTCCGGTGGCGGCACGGTGCCCAGCGACTGGACGTTGACTGCGACCGGGCCGACCGGTTCGCCGTCGTACTCCAAGCCGGGTAACCACGGCTCGTTCGAGCCGATCTGGGCCGACGCCAGACTACACCCTCGACGAGATCGTGCCCGCCGGGCAGGCCGGCAACTACACCGCCGGTACCTGGACCTGCGACAAGAACGTCAGCGTCAGCGCGGACAACAAGATCAACGTCCCCGCCGGCACCACCGACGTGACCTGCGAGATCACCAACACCCGTAAGGCGACTTCGCTGAAGTTGAAGAAGATCGTCTCCGGTGGCGGCACGGTGCCCAGCGACTGGACCATGACGGCGACGGGCCGACCGGTTCACCGTCGTACTCCAAGCCGGGTAACCACGGCTCGTTCGAGCCGATCTGGGCCGACGCCAGTACACCCTGTCGAGATCGTGCCCGCCGGGCAGGCCGGCAACTACACCGCCGGTACCTGGACCTGCGACAAGAACGTCAGCGTCAGCGCGGACAACAAGATCACCGTCCCGGCCGGCACCACCGACGTGACCTGCGAGATCACCAACACCCGTAAGGCGACTTCGCTGAAGTTGAAGAAGATCGTCTCCGGTGGCGGTACGGTGCCCGGCGGACTGGACGTGAAGGCGACGGCGCCGACCGGGTCGCCGTCCTACTCCAAGCCGGGTAACCACGGCTCGTTCGAGCCGATCTCGGCCAACCCCGAGTACACCCTGTCCGAGACCGTGCCTGCCGGGCAGGCCAACAACTACACCGCCGGTACCTGGACCTGCGACAAGAACGTCACCGTCACGCAACAGCAAGATCAACGGTCCCGTCGGGCACCACCGACGTGACCTGCGAGATCACCAACACCCGTAAGGCGACTTCGCTGAAGTTGAAGAAGATCGTCTCCGGTGGCGGTAGCGTCCCGGCGACTGGACCCTGAAGGCTGACGGCCCGACCGGGTCGCCGTCCTACTCCAAGCCGGGTAACCACGGCTCGTTCGAGCCGATCTCGGCCAACCCGAGTACACCCTCTCCGAGACCGGACCCGCGGGCGAGGCGAACAACTACACCGCCGGTACCTGGACCTGCGACAAGAACGTCACCGTCAGCGACAGCAAGATCACGGTCCCGTTGGGCACCACCGACGTGACCTGCGAGATCACCAACACCCGTAAGGCGACTTCGCTGAAGTTGAAGAAGATCGTCTCCGGTGGCGGTAGCGGTCCCGGCGGACTGGACCTTGAAGGCTGACGGCCCGACCGGGTCGCCGTCCTACAGCAAGCCGGGTAACCACGGCTCGTTCGAGCCGATCTCGGCCGGCGCTCGAGTACACCCTCGTCGAGACCGCACCTGCGGGGAGGCGAACAACTACACCGCCGGTACCTGGACCTGCGACAAGAACGTCAGCGTCGCAGACAGCAAGATCACCGTCCCGTGGCACCACCGACGTGACCTGCGAGATCACCAACACCCGTAAGGCGACTTCGCTGAAGTTGAAGAAGATCGTCTCCGGTGGCGGTAGGTCCCGGCGGACTGGACCCTGAAGGCTGACGGCGCCGACCGGGTCGCCGTCCTACTGCAAGCCGGGTAACCACGGCTCGTTCGAGCCGATCTCGGCCGACCCGAGTACACCCTGTCCGAGACCGCGCCTGCCGGGTGAGGCGAACAACTACACCGCCGGTACCTGGACCTGCGACAAGAACGTCACCGTCAGCGACAGCAAGATCACGGTCCCGTTGGGCACCACCGACGTGACCTGCGAGATCACCAACACCCGTAACAGTTACAAGGTCGAGTTGGTCAAGGAGTGGGTGAACTCGAAGGCCGGCACACCGCCGATCTTGAGATCACTGGTGGGATCACCGACCCGACCAAGGGCACCGCAACTGCCCCGAACGGCAAGACGATCAGCACGGACGCCTACGTGGGCGAGAAGGTCACCGTTACGGAGAGCGTCACCGGCGGCTACTACGACCAAGAACTGGTCTGCAAAGCCGACGGCCAGGAACTCAAGGTCGCTAACGACGGTAGTTTCACGATGCCGAACGATCCGGTGACCTGCACCTTCACCAACACCCGCACCACCCTGAAACTGGTGAAGCAGGTTGAGGGCAAGGATGACCCGAACGACTGGAAGCTGACAGCAACCGCTGACGGCGCACCGACAGTGGAGAACCTCGGCGGACAGGGCGTGCCGACGAACGTCAAGCCCGGCGTCGAGTACAAACTCGAAGAAGATGGTCCTGCTGGCTACACCCGCGGAACATGGGTGTGCGAGCCCGCGAAGGACAACACCAGTCCGGTGACAGCGGCAGACCTGCAGGAATCCCTCAACAACGGCACGGGCGTCTACACTCTGGAGAAGGGCGCCAACGTTGTCTGCACCATCATCAACACCCGCGACCTGGGTTCGTTGAAGATCGTCAAGAAGTTCGACCCGAAGACCTCGGGCTACGACAAGGCGTTCAACATCGACTACAAGTGCGGCGATGATGCCAAGCAGACAGTCGCGGTGAAGGCCGGGGAGTCGAAGACCATCGACGGCATCCCGACCGGTACCGAGTGCACCGTCTCGGAGGCCAAGCCGACCGATCCCCCGGCAGGCTGGTCGTTCTCCGAGCCGAAGTACGACCCAGCTGACGGTAAGGTCACGGTCGCAGAGAAGGGCCAGACGGTCACCGTCACAGTCACCAACGAGATCCTCAACCCAGGGATCAAGATCGTGAAGACCGCGTCGGCGACTCAGGTCAACCCCGGAGAAACAGTCACCTACACCTACACGGTGACCAACACCGGAGACACCGACCTGCTGGACGTCAAGGTCAGCGACGACAAGTGCTCCCCGGTGGAGTACAAGTCCGGCGACGCCAACAACGACAAGAAGTTGCAGACGTCTGAAACCTGGACCTACACCTGCAGCCAGGCGATCACCGTGGCGACCACCAACACCGCGGTGGCCACCGGTGAGGACAAGAACGGCCTCAAGGTCACCGGCCAGGACACCATCACGGTGGCCGTGGTCAACCCGATCGTGGTCAAGAAGATCTGCCCGATCGACGTCACGCTGCACAAGCCGCAGCCGAAGAAGGTCGGTAACAAGATCTTGACCGACAAGATCAAGACCAAGAAGTCCTCCTGTGTCCTGCTCAAGCCCGTGGTGCTCTGCCGGCCACTGGCCAGCACCACCGCAGGCGAGAAGGCCTTCTGCCAGACCAAGGTCACCAAGAAGGGCCGGGTCACGGTCAAGACGAAGGGCTACGACGCCGTCCGCGTCACGGTCATCGTCAGGGCCAAGCCGAAGCCCGGATTCGAAGACCGCTGGAAGCCCAACAGCTGGCGCAAGTCCTGGATCCTCAGGTAACCCCCAGCACCAACCACGAAGGCCCCCGCCCCACCAGGAGCGGGGGCCTTCGGCATGCCCGACACCGCCGCTGTTGCGAAGTTCCGCCGACACGCCGCGCGGGTTCTAGGGGTCCGCGGAACTTCGCAGCACGCGGGCAACCCGGCGCCGACGTGAATGTGTCCCCCAAATGGGTACTTCCCAATTCCGAACACGCAGGGTTACCCTGAGGTAGTCCTTTCGGCCCATGTGGAGCCGCCGGGAAATCGCCGGGAAGAAATGATGGACACTTCTCGTCACCGAATGTGATCGCTCCAGCGGAAGGCATCAGAATGATCAGGCGCTTGATCTCGGGGGTCACGTCAACTGCCGTGGTGGCGGGTCTTGCCACCGCCGGCGTCGTGGCCGCCACCGCTCCCGCAGCCGCCGTGAGTCCTCCCACCAGCCCCAACCCCACGCTGCAAGGCTGCGGTATTCCGATCACGTTGGTGCTTGATGCGTCGAGTTCGATCAACGAGACGGAGCAGGGGCAGGTCAGGACGGCAGCGAACGCGTTCCTGGATGGCTTGGACAACACCAACTCCACCTCCAGGGTGATCCAGTTCTCAGGAACCACAGCCCAGATTTCCCCGCGCCGAAGCATCAGCAGCAACACTCCCCCAAACCCCTCGACTCTGGCCACCACCAAGTCGGAGATTCAGACGAAGTACCACAACGAACAGGGCTACATCTACCCGGGAACGAACTGGGAGTCGGCCTTGTGGAGCGCTGACCAGCCGGCACCCAACGGCGAGACCCCTCAGATCAGCAACGGCTTGATCGTCTTCATCACCGATGGCGACCCGACCCGGGTAGGCACCACAACGAGCTCGGACGCCACGAACCAGCAGGGCACTGACGCCGCGATCCCCCAGTCGAACTCGCTCAAGGGCCGAGGCAACAGGGTTCTCGCGGTGGGGGTCGGTAGTTCTATAGACTCCGGCTCCGAGGGTCGGCTCAAGCAGGTCTCAGGGCCTGTATTGGTCAATTCGGTCGGCGCGAACTCCACGATCAATGACTTCGACGTCCTGGTCACCCAGGACTTCGCGAACCTCACCCAGTCCCTGAAGAACGTGGCAGCTTCCCTGTGCGGCGGCTCGATCACCCTTACCAAGCTCACCGACGAAGGCACCGCCGGAACGTACGCACCGGCTAGCGGTTGGGACATGAGGGCCGAGGTGAAGAACGCGACCATCAAGACGGACTTCACCTGGATCAGGCCAGTCAATGACACCGACCAGTTCGTCACTGGCACCACTGCACCTGCACCGGTGAACGCGAACGACCCGCCCAAGGGCACCGTCCAGTTCCAGTACACCCCAAAGTCGCCGTGGAACACCAAGAACCCGGCGCCGAGTGTGCGGATCAGTGAGACGCTCAAGCCCGGCTTCACACCTCGGACCAACTTCGGGTACCGATGCACCTTCAACGCCAGCGTCAACCCGCGCACCCCGGAACAGGGTGACCTGACGATCGCGAACGGCAGCGCATATTTCGACGTGACGAACCTCAAGGCAGACCAGTCGATGAGTTGCGAGATCTACAACAAGCGTGACAGGGGCCAGTTCCAGATCAAGAAGGAACTGACCACCAACGGCGCACCCGTGGACGCCAACAAGCTGTACGCGATCGACTACAAATGCGGCACCGACCCCAAACAGACGGTCAACATCAAGGCCGGTGACACCACAGCCGTGACCGGCATCCCCACCGGCACCGAATGCACCATCACCGAAACCACCCCCACCGGGGCACCCACCGGCTGGACCTACCAGCCCCCCACCTACGTCCCCGCCAACGGCAAAGTCGTCGTCAGCAAAGACAACCCCACCGCCACCGTCATCGTCCAGAACCTCCTCACCCGCGACCTCGGCCAGTTCCAGATCAAGAAGGAACTGACCACCAACGGCGCACCCGTGGACGCCAACAAGCTGTACGCGATCGACTACAAATGCGGCACCGACCCCAAACAGACGGTCAACATCAAGGCCGGTGACACCACAGCCGTGACCGGCATCCCCACCGGCACCGAATGCACCATCACCGAAACCACCCCCACCGGGGCACCCACCGGCTGGACCTACCAGCCCCCCACCTACGTCCCCGCCAACGGCAAAGTCGTCGTCAGCAAAGACAACCCCACCGCCACCGTCATCGTCCAGAACCTCCTCACCCGCGACCTCGGCCAGTTCCAGATCAAGAAGGAACTGACCACCAACGGCGCACCCGTGGACGCCAACAAGCTGTACGCGATCGACTACAAATGCGGCACCGACCCCAAACAGACGGTCAACATCAAGGCCGGTGACACCACAGCCGTGACCGGCATCCCCACCGGCACCGAATGCACCATCACCGAAACCACCCCCACCGGGGCACCCACCGGCTGGACCTACCAGCCCCCCACCTACGTCCCCGCCAACGGCAAAGTCGTCGTCAGCAAAGACAACCCCACCGCCACCGTCATCGTCCAGAACCTCCTCACCCGCGACACGGCACAACTGCTGCTGATCAAGGAGGTTCCCGAGCCGACCGGTTCCTTGACCCCCGGCAAGTGGACGCTCAAGGCGGATAGCAAGGACGGAAAGAACTACTCCGAGCCCGGCAACAACACCGAGCCGCGCGAGGTGTGGGCGGAGACCCCGTACACCCTGTCTGAGACTCCAGACGCCGCGGAGAACAACTACACCGCCGGTGAATGGAGTTGTGAGGTTCAGAATGGCGATGACCGCGCTGCCCAGTTGGTCGAGGAGCAACTGCTCGACGGCAACGTAGTGACCGTCCCCAGCAACACCACCGTGGTGTGCAAGATCGAGAACCGCCGCAACCTGGCTCACCTGAAGTTGGTGAAGCAGGTCAAGGGTAAGGCGTCTGCTGATGACTTCACGTTGTCGGCCAAGGGCAGCCCGGAAACTGACCTCAACTTCTCCAACAAGGGTGGTTCGGGCAAGTTCGAGGATGTGTACGCCGGTACCGAGTACACGTTGTCCGAGACTGGCCCTGGCGGCTACTCCCCCAGTGACTGGGTGTGCATGCCCGACGATGAGGGGCAGCCCGCTGCCCTAGTGGACGGTCAGCTCAACAACGGCGACAAGATCACGTTGAAGAAGGGCCAGCGGGTCACCTGCACCATCGTGAACACCCGTGACCTGGGCTCACTGACGATCACCAAGGAATTCAACCCGCAGCAATCCGGCTACACCGGAACCTTCGACATCACCTACACCTGTGTGGATGGCGCCGACCCGGTCAGCAACGGCACCGTGGCCCTCGCCGCGGGCGAGTCGAAGACCATCGGCGGGCTGCCCACCGGCACCACCTGCACCGTGACCGAACCCGCACTGCCGGCCAACCCGACCGGCTGGGAGTTCAACGCCGCGACCTTCACCCCGGCCAACGGCCAGGTCACGATCACGGCCAAGGACCAGACGGTCACTGTCACCGTGGTCAACTCGGTGTCGCAGGTCAACCCGATCGTGGTCAAGAAGATCTGCCCGATCGACGTCACGCTGCACAAGCCGCAGCCGAAGAAGGTCGGTAACAAGATCTTGACCGACAAGATCAAGACCAAGAAGTCCTCCTGTGTCCTGCTCAAGCCCGTGGTGCTCTGCCGGCCACTGGCCAGCACCACCGCAGGCGAGAAGGCCTTCTGCCAGACCAAGGTCACCAAGAAGGGCCGGGTCACGGTCAAGACGAAGGGCTACGACGCCGTCCGCGTCACGGTCATCGTCAGGGCCAAGCCGAAGCCCGGATTCGAAGACCGCTGGAAGCCCAACAGCTGGCGCAAGTCCTGGATCCTCAGGTAACCCCCAGCACCAACCACGAAGGCCCCCGCCCCACCAGGAGCGGGGGCCTTCGGCATTCAGCAGCCGGCCGGTGGGCGCCGCATCACAAATCGGGCATCGCTGCGGCCACGATCCGGGATCAACCAAACTCAGATGTTCCGACACCTTCCGTTTCGTAATCCCCGGGAACTACGCTTGAGATGTACGGAGAGTTGCTCCGCACAGGGTCGGATGGCTGAGGGGGCATCCTCCCACAGGGTGATTGTTCGGCGTTATTGATCACTCTGCGTTGCTTCCGCAGGGCGTGCCTTCAGGGCAGCCGACACGAGTGGAAGGAACGATCATGTTCGTCAAGCGGATGATCTCCGCAGTAGCAGCCGTAGGGATGGCGGCAGGCCTGACTCTGGCCGCTGGCTCACCCGCTACGGCCACGCTAGTACCACCAGTACCCAATCCGCCGCTGACCGCCAAGTGCGGTCTCGACTTCGCGCTGGTCCTGGACAGTTCGGGCTCGATCGGGGAGACGGGCATAGCGAACCTCAAGAAGGCATCCGACGCCTTCACCGAGGCTCTCGTGGACACCGGTTCCGCGGTCTCTGTGACGACTTTCTCAGACACCAGCCCCGGCTACATCAACAACAACTGGCCGCCCACACAGGGCAAGAACCTTGCGCCCACTGCCTTGACCAGCGCCGAGTTGCCCACGATTCAAGGCAGCTACAAGGACCTTGTAAGTAGCGGCATGACCAACTGGCAGGACGGATTCCTGAAGTCGCAGGCGTCCTTCAACGGGTTCACGCCCGATAGCGCGCCCGACCTTCTGGTCCTCATCACCGACGGCTAACCGAACACCACCAACGACGGAGGGGACCCGCTAGGTGAGGCCGTGAAGATCGCCGACCAGATGAAGACCGCAGGTGTGCACATGTTCGGCATCGGCGTCGGCCAGGTGAGCCCTGGTGCGATCAAGGCCGTTACGAGCAGCACTGAGATGCTGGCGGACGGTTCCAACTTCGCAACCGCCGGCTACACGACGACGACCGACTACGCCGCGCTTGCCAAGACGCTCAAGACGATCGCTGTTCAACTGTGCGCCCCATCGTTGACGATCACAAAGGTGATCACCTCGTCTGAGAACCCCGAGCCGACACCGGCCGACGGGTGGACGTTCGACACCACCGTGACCATCCCGCAGGGCAACGGGCAGTGGGTCAAGCCCGGCAGCGACGACATCACCGCTGGCGTGGCGAGCACCAAGTCCGTCGTGACCAGCCAGTCCGGCGCTGCGACGTTCCAGTGGGAGCCTGAGGGTGACCTTGTGAGCGACCCGGTCATCGTGACGGAGAAGGGCAAGCTCGGCTACACGCCGGCGACGGCTCTCGACTGCATGGCGAAGAACTTGCTGGAAGGCACACAGCGTGCCTTCAGCGTGACCGCCACCAGTGCGGGCACGTGGAACCTCGGCAGCATCGATCCCAAGGAGATCGTGACCTGCACGGCGACCAACGTGTTCACAGGCACAGGTTCATTGAAGATCACCAAGGAGTTCAACGCGCAGGCCTCGGGTTACGCCGGCAGTTTCGACGTCGCCTACAGCTGCCTTGACGGGAGCGCTTTGGTGAAGAAGGGCACGCTGGCACTGACGGCCGGGCAGTCCGAGACCATTTCGGATCTTCCGACCGGGACTGTGTGCACCGTGTCCGAGCCGACGTTGCCGGCCAACCCCAGCGGGTGGACGTTCAACCCGCCGACGTTCAGCCCCGGTAACCAGGCAACGATCAGCAAGGGTCAGGTTTCGGCGATCTCGGTCGTCAACTCTGTGGCCCAGGTCAACCCGGTAGTCGTCAAGAAGGTCTGCCCGATCAACGTCACGCTGCACAAGCCGCAGCCGACGATGGTCGGCAACCAGATCCTGACGGACAAGATAACGACCAAGAAGAGTTCCTGCACGATGCTCAAGCCAGTCGTGATCTGCCGTCCGCTGCTGACGACAAGTGCCGGTGAAACCGCCTTCTGCAAGGCCAAGATCACCAAGTCCGGCAAGGTGTCGGTCAAGACCGGTGGATACGCCAAGGTGCGTGTCACGGTCAAGGTGAAGGTCCAGCCGAAGTCCGGCATGACCGATCTGTGGAAGGCCAACACCTGGGCGAAGGCCTGGACGCTGAAGTAGCCCAATAACGCCAAGGCCCCTGCGATGGTGGGGGCCTTCGGCGTGCCAGTTGAACACGACAACCGGACACCTGCCAGACTGACGCGGTGATTGTCGAACCGCTCGGGATCCAGGGCGCCTTCCTGATCACGCCCTCTGCGCACCAGGATCATCGTGGCGAGTTCTACGAGTGGTACCGCCCTGACCTGCTCGCCGACGTGACCGGCGCGGATTGGTGCGTGCGCCAGGGCAACGTGTCGCAATCGCGGCAGGGGGCGTTGCGCGGCATCCACTTCGCCGACATACCCCCGGGCCAGGCCAAGTACGTCACGTGTGTTCAAGGGCGGGTGGCCGACGTGGTGGTCGACATCCGGGTGGGTTCACCGACCTACGGCCGCTGGATCCCGGTGGAGCTCGACGCCCGACGCAAGTCCGCGGTGCTGATCAGCGAGGGGCTCGGCCACGGTTTCCAGGCCCTCACCGAGGACGCCACCGTGATGTACCTGCTGTCCCAGCGGTACAACCCTGGCACCGAACACGGAATCAACCCCCTGTGCCCGACGTTGGCCATCCGCTGGCCAGTGCCCGACCCGATCCTTTCGGACAAGGACCGGTTGGCTCCGAACCTGCCAGCGGCGGCCGCCCAGGGCTTGTTGCCGAAGTACCTTGGGTGAGTCCCGCCGCCTTGTTGCGTTGTTACGCCACCCGGAGATCGTTTGTCGCGTTGCTGCTGGTCCGCGTCCCGGAAAACCGCAACAACGCAACACCCGGGCAGGCCCGTTGGTAACAACGCGACAATCCAGGCTGTGGACTGACCGCCATCTCCGTCCACAGTTCACAACCCTTCGGCAAATCTGGACCCGAACCGCGTCACGATCACTAGGTGACGGCCTTTCAAGTGACCCGCGATGGCGGAGGTGGCATGAGCTACGTCTCGACGCGGCGCGCCGGCCTGCGAACCCCCACCCGAGGAGTGCGTCTACCCCGCAGTGAGGATTCCTGGTGGGACGAGGTCGGAGCATTCTCGCTGGTCTTGCCTGCGGGCGCAGCGTTCTCGCACGCAACTGCCGCACAGATCCACGGGCTCCCGCTCCCGCCGTCCCATATGGACGCCATACCGTTCCATGTCACTGTGCCGCACGGTGTCGCCCGCGGGAGTAGGCGCGGGGTCGCGTGGCACGCGTCGCAGACCGTCGGCGCCGTCACTACTGTCCGAACTCTTCCAGTGACGGATGCAGGTCGCACGTGGCTCGACCTGGGCCAGTTCTTACCCTTGCCCTACCTCGTGGCGGCGTTGGATCGGATTCAGCGCAGAGGCTTGTGCAGCGACCTGGTCGTGCCGCGCGGCGTCCGAAGGGCGGGCTTGCTGCGGCAGGCCATGGCGATGGCAGACCCAAGCAGCAGATCCCCGCGGGAATCCATACTCCGGGTCCACATTCACCTGGCCAACCTGCCCACGCCGCGGTTGAACTTCGACGTCATCCACGAAGGCGAGTGGATCGGATGCGGCGATCTCGTGTGGCCGGAGTTCCGGGTCTACGTCGAGTACGACGGGGAGCATCATGAGGATCCTCGGCAGCGACATCAGGACGCGCAGACCCGCAACCGCCTGGCCCAACTCGGGTGGACGGTGCGGGTCGTGACCAAAGCAATGATGGGGGCGGTTCACAACGTCATGTCGATGATCGCGGAGGACCTGCGCGCCAGGGGCTGGTGTGGCTGAACTGTGGTGTTGTTGCGGCCCCCCGCGCCCAGTGTGGCGTTGTTGCTGGGTTCACGGCCCTCAAACCAGCAACGACACCACAACCGGCGCCAAGCGCTGGTAACAACGCAACAAACGGCCGGGCAAGCGCCGCTCAGCGCATCTTGGACACCCGGCGAAAGACCGGGCGCGGTGCGTGGCGCAGGCCGCTCATGAGCACCCGCAGCGAGCCGGGCACCCACACCGTGACCGGTCCTGAGCGCAGGTTCTTGGCGATGGCTTCAGCCACATCCTGAGGGTCGCAGGTCAGCGGCGCCTCCTTGTGGCCGGCGCTCATCCGGGTGCGCACCATTCCCGGGCGCACGACCATGATCCGCAGCGGCTCGTCGGCAAGAGCGTCGGCCAAACCGTTGGCCCAGGCATCCAGGCCGACCTTGGTCGCGCCGTACACGTAGTTGTCCGCACGCGGCCGCTCCCCTGCCACGGACGACAGAACCACCAGCGCTCCGTGGCCCTGCAACCGCAGTCGCTGAACGAACTCGGTGCCCAGTTGCATCTGGCTCACGAAGTTGACCATCGCCACATCGCGGGCCAAACGGGAGTCCGTCTCGACGGAGGAGTCCGGGGTGACCCCGGCAGCGAGCACAACCACGTCGATGTCGCCCGCGTCGAAACACCGACCGGT
>CAWFSJ010000001.1:0-1120072 GCA_963818505.1 uncultured Actinomycetota bacterium | reverse complement strand
GAAAAAAATATGATATTCCACTTGATAAAATTGTGTTTGCATATGGCGAAAATTTTAGGAAAACCTCAGGGAATGCCATTTATTATTAAATGCATTGATTCTCAAAAGTATAGTGATGAGGCTTACTTTTTAATTGTGGGATCAGGTACAGAATATGAAAATTTGCGAAAATATATATCGATTAATAAACCGAAGAATGTCAAATTAATGTCATATATCCCAAAGGAGGATTATGATAATTTAATTGCTGGATGTGATGTTGGTTTAATTTTTCTGGATTATAGATTTACTATCCCAAATTTTCCGAGTCGTTTGCTTGGCTATATGCAAGCACATCTACCCGTGTTAGCGTGTACCGATAGAAATACAGATATTGGAAAAATTATAGTTGATGGCGTCTTTGGCTGGTGGTGCCCCGAACAATAACATAGATGACTTTAATAAATGCATAAGTGAAATTCTAAAATGCAATTTGGTTGATATGGAGAAAATGCTTACCAGTTTTTAAAAAACAATTATTCAACAGAGTCTATAACGAAAACAATACTATCATTAAGTTAATTTATTGGATAAAGGTGTTCAAATGAAAATTCTTCAGATAAATTCAGTTTGTGGAATTGGGAGTACTGGAAGAATAACTGCAGATTTTTATGTAGAGAAGCTATTGCTCGGGGAGAAGAATGTCGTGTTGCATATGGAAGGAATGCTTTAAACTGCGAAGATATTCCAACAATACGAATAGGCACGAAATTTGATTATTATTGGCATGGTTTATTGTCACGTTTATTTGATTTACATGGATTTGGATCAGTGGGGGCAACTAAAAGACTTTTAAAAGTTGTTAAGGAATATGATCCAGATATTATACATTTGCATAATATCCATGGATATTATATTAATATGCAAATATTATTCAATTATTTAAAATCGTCTAATAAATTGGTATATTGGACATTGCATGATTGTTGGGCATTTACCGGCATTGTGCTTGCTATGGAATTGCTGAATGTAACAAATGGGTGACTGAATGCAGTTGCTGTCAGCAAAAGAAAAAGTATCCATCTTGTTTTCTGTTTGATAGATCGAAGTCAAATTACAAGTTAAAAAAAAGAATATTTAATGGTGTTCCCAATTTAACCATATTGACACCGTCGAATTGGTTAAAACTTGAAGTTGAGAAAAGCTTCTTAAAAGACTATCCTATTGAAGTTAGGAATAATGTTATTGACTATTCGATGTTTAAATATGTTGCTGAAAGCGATTTTAGAACCAAGCATTTTTTAGCTAATAAGTTTGTCGTATTGTGCGTAACTAATGTTTGGGATGACGATCCAAAGTTTATTGACGTATTAAAGTTATCTGAAATGCTTGACAACAGATTTCATCGACCATTGCGGTTGCCGATGCCAAGGCGATCCGGGTGCGCATGGGAGTACACGGTAGCCCGTTGAAGCCCGGGGGCGTCCATGCTGGGCGACCCCGTGGCGCGGTAGTCACCCTTTCGGATGCATTGGCCCGTTTCGCGCCCGAAAGTCGGACGCAGGATTCATAGATCGACTGACCGGACTACACTGGTGTGAGACGCAGGTCATGTAATTCATGTTGCCTGCCGATATGGCGGTAACGAGAAGCCTGGGGAGGCTTGATGATGCGTCGTGGCGCTGCTGTCGCCTCCGCGGTCGTGGCTGGATGCCTGACCGCGTCTGCGCTGGTGCCCGCCCATGCTGCCGACGAGCCCCGGCGGTTCATGTCGGGGTGGCTGCCGTATTGGTCCACATCGACCTCGACCACGAGTTTCCTGACGAACTCCGACGTCTTCAGCGACATCTCCCCGTTCTGGCACGATGCCCGCTGGGACGGCTCGAAGGTGTACATCCACAACCACCTGTCCCAGAGCGCGCAGGACGCCGCCCTGGCCAAACTGCGCGGGCAGGACGTCAAGATCCTGCCCTCGATCACCGACGGTTCCGGCAAGTCGCGGATGGCCACGACCTTGAGCTCGCCGGCCAAGCGCACTGCCCACGTCAAGGACATCGTGGACTTGGTCCTGGCGAACGGCTACGACGGGATCGACCTGGACTACGAGACATTCGCCTTCACCGACGGCACGTCTTCCTGGGCCAGCACGCGACCCAACTGGGTTGCATTCCTCAAGGAGCTCGGTGCGGCCCTGCACGCCGAGGGCAAACTGCTGGCGGTGACCGTACCTCCGACCTACAACTCCAATAAGGACAGCACCAGCGGCTACTGGGTCTACGACTACCCGGCCATCGGGCAGTACGCCGACCTCCTTCGGATCATGGCCTACGACTACTCCGTGGGCAGCCCCGGACCGATCGCCCCGCTCGCGTGGGTGCAGAAGGTTGCGGCCTACGCGCCCACGGTTGTGCCCGCCGGCAAGGTGCAGCTCGGCATCCCTGTGTACGGACGCAACTGGCATACCGGCACCACAGGCAAGTGCCCTGTCGGCCAGGACATCAAGAACTCGAACTTCTCCATGACCTCGGCCTCCGCGCTGGCGTCCTTGGCTGCGGACGGCGTCGCTCCCAGCCAGATCAGCCGCGACTCCTCGGGGGAGATGAACGTCTCCTACAACATCGTCTACAAGGGTCTGAACGCCAAGGGCAACAAGACCGAGTGCACGGTCGGCCGACGCGCCTACTTCGCCGATGCCAAGTCCGTGGCCGACCGGGTCCGCGTGGCCCGTTCCCAGGGTCTGGCCGGTGCAGCCCTGTGGACCATCGGCGGCGAGGCAGCAGACCAGTGGCCGGCAGTGCGCGATGCGGTAGGGGTTCAGAAGGCCAACCCCGGCGCGCGCAAGAGCGCCAACGTCAAGATCGGGGCACCCAAGTTCGTGACGAAGGGCCAGCAGGCCTCGTTCACCGCGCAGGTCAGCGTCGACGGTCAACCAGATGGTGGCGGCGAGGCTGTGCTGCAGGTCAACCCTGAGGGCAAGGGCGGCTGGCGTCAGGCGGCTACCGAGTCGGTGCCCAAGAGCGGCCAAGTTGTCTTCACGCACACCCCGAAGCGCACCAGTACCTTCCGGGTCAAGGTCTCCAGCAGCGGGAACCGCAAGGCCGCCCGCAGTGCGGTCGTCCAGACCCGCGTGCGGGCAGCGGTCAGCGTCAACTCCTCGATCGTGGCTTTCACAGGCCAGAAGGTGCGGCTTTCGGGAACAGTCCTGCCGGCCCGGTCGCGCGTCAAGGTCGTACGTCAGCGTCTGGTCGAAGGCAAGTGGGTCTCTCTGGGATCTGCGCGCACGAACCGTTCCGGCAATTACCAGTTCAAGGTCATCCCGACGGTCAAGAACGGCAGTTACACCTACCGCGTTGTGTCCCAACCCTTCGACGGGTACGCGCGGGGCGTCAGTTCGACCGTCAGTTTCCGCGCCCGCTAGTCGCCATACAGACCGGGGGCAGCTCGAACCACCGCAGCTGCTCGAACTCCCGCGACATCTGCGCAGCATGATCGATCTCGGGCTCGGCGCGGCTGGCCAGTAGTTCTCGTGCCTGCTCCAAGTAGCCAGCCAGAACCGTCTCATCGGCCTTGTCGTCGTGGTGCGGGTAAGTCATGACGCCATCGACATAGTGGACCTGGCTCAGGCGCAGTGGCGGTTCCACCGGCCCGTCCTTATGCCGCCACAGCCCGCTCATGGGTTCGAACCGGTAATCCTCGATAAGCCGGTACCCCTGATCGGCGACCAGTTCAACGGCGGCCAGAACGTACTCGAAGACAGTCTCGGAGATGAAGTAGTTGAAGTTCACCCGCACCCATCCGGGCTTGATCCCTTCACATCCACTCACGATCTGAGACTGGAACTCGTGCGACTGGTCGAGGTCGATGCCCAGTAGGCGGTGTCCGTAGGGTCCGGCGCACGAGCAGCCGCCGCGCGCCTGGATCCCGAACAGGTCGTTGAGGATCGCGACGACGAGGTTGTGGTGCAGGTACAAGTGGTCCGGGCGGCGCACCACAAAACTGACGATGGACAGTCGCTTCGCCGCTCGGTTGCCGAGAATCTCGATGTTCGGATGCCGGTCCCAGGCGCTGATCGCCCGGCGCACGAAGTCCTCCTCGTGAGCCCGGATCGTGTCGCACCCGACCGCCTCCTTGAGTTGGAAGACCAGACCCGCACGGATCGACTCCACTATCGCCGGAGTGCCGGCTTCCTCGCGTAGCTCGATCTGCGACAGATAGAGGTGGTCCTCGGGATTCACGAACGCGACAGTGCCGCCCCCGACCGACTCGGGCACGCTGTTCGCCACGATGTCGCGACGCACGACGAGCAACCCCGGGGTTCCTGGGCCTCCGATGAACTTGTGTGGGCTCAAGAAGATGGCGTCGGCGTAGGCGAGGTGCTCCGGCGGGTTCATGTCGATGTCCACGTACGGCGCGGCTGCGGCGTAGTCCCAGAAGGCCAGCGCCCCGTGTTCGTGCAGGATGCGCGAGATCCCCGAGGTGTCGGTCATGATGCCGGTGACGTTGCTGGCCGCGCTGAAGGAGCCGATCTTCAGCGGTCTGTCTGCGTACTCGATGAGCGCGGCGCGCAGGCCTTGGGTGTCGATGTGGCCGTCGATGTCCTCGGGGATGGTCACGACGGTGGCGATGGATTCGCGCCACGGCAGTTCGTTGCTGTGATGCTCGTACGGTCCGACGAATACGACGGGCCGGTCCTGCACCGGGATGTGCCCTGCAAGGCCAAACCGGGCATCGAGGTCCGCGGGGATCCGCAGGTTGAGCATGCCCACGAGCTTGTTGATGGCAGCGGTCGATCCTGATCCGCAGAAGATCACGGCGGCGTTGCCGGCGTTGAGCGCCGACGAGATGATCGCCCTGGCGTCCTCGCGCAGACGGCTGGTCTGCAGTCCCGTACCCGAGCTCTCGGTGTGGGTGTTGGCATAGCGCGGCAGTACCTCGTCACGGATGAAGGACTCGAGGAAACCCAGCGCGCGCCCACTGGCGGTGTAGTCGGCGTATGTGACCCGCCGTGGACCGTACGGTCCCGGCATGACCTGGTCGTCGCCGATGACGGCCTCGCGGATCATCTGCAGAAGAGCCGGTTCGGGCAGGCCGGGCGCGGGCGATTCGGCATCCATGTCCGAAACGCTACTGCGCTCCTGGCGACGCGGTCTCCCCTCGTGGCCCGCGACAGTGGGACAATCACCGGTGATGAGCATCGCCCCGGCCGAACTGGAGTCGCCGAAGAGCAGTCTCGCCCCGGATTCACCGTGGGTGTGCCTGGTCTGGAACGACCCCATCAACCTGATGAGCTACGTGACGTATGTCTTCATGTCCTACTTCGGGTACTCCCGGGAGAAGTCCGAATCGCTGATGTGGGACGTGCATTCCAAGGGCCGCGCTGTGGTCAACGCCGGCAGTCGTGAACAGATGGAGCGCGACGCTACGGCGATGCACGAGTACGGTTTGTGGGCCACAGTGCAGAAGGACGACTGATGGGCAAACCCTTCAAGGTCAAGCGAGGCAACCTGATCGCCAGACTTTCTGAGCAGGAGCGGGCCGTCCTGGCGTTCGTGTGTGACGAGCTGACGCTGCTGCTGGCCGACCCGACTGCGGACTCGGATGTCCCCGATTGGGCCAGGGAACTCGGCCTGTCCGGGGTAGGGGAGGACCGTTCGGCACCGCATGATCCGGTGGTGGCCAGGCTGCTCCCGAACGCGTACGAGGACCCGGAACGAGCCTCGGAGTTCCGTCGGCTCACCGAGGCGGGTTTGCGTGCCACGAAGTTGGCCAACGTCGCCACCGTGCGTGAACGGCTGAGCCGCGATCCCATGGTCATCACCGATGAGGTACGGGCTTGGCTGGCCTTCCTGGCCGACGCCCGGCTGATGCTGGGCACGCGGCTGGAGGTGTCTGAGGACGACCCCATGCTGCCCAGCGACGACCCGGAGAGGAACCTCTACGTCTATCTCGGGTACCTGCAGCAGTCGCTGGTGGAAGAGTTGATGGGCTGAGCGCTGCGGCACAATGGTGAGGTGCTGAAGATCCGCCGTGAACTAATCGACGCCATGGTCGACCACGCCCGAAGGGACCACCCAGACGAGGCGTGCGGGGTGATCGCCGGACCGCTTGGCAGCGACAGTCCGCAGCGGTTCATCCCGATGGTCAATGCCGCCCGCTCGACAACGTTCTACGAGTTCGACTCCACGGACCTCCTGCGCCTCTACCGGGACATGGACGCCCGCGACGAGGAACCGGTGGTCATCTACCATTCCCACACGGCGACCCCGCCCTTTCCGTCGCGCACCGACATCAGTTACGCCTCTGAGCCGAACGCGCATTACGTGCTCATCTCCACCCGCGAGGCGGCCGCGGAAGTCCGTAGTTTCCGCATCATCGATTCAGAGGTGACCGAGGAGATGGTCGAGATCGACGAGTCCGTACCCTAGTGATTATGGCTATTGACGTTCAGATCCCCACAATCCTGCGCACCTACACCGGTGGTGAGAAGACGGTCAGTGCCGATGGCGCCACACTGGCCGATCTGGTCGCCGATCTTGATGCGAAATACCCCGGCCTGAAGGACCGCGTGCTCGACGACGCCGGTCTGCGCCGGTTCGTCAACGTGTACCTGAACGACGAGGACGTCCGTTTCCTGGACGGATTGTCCACCAGCCTCTCCGACGGCGATTCGGTGACGATCCTGCCGGCGGTTGCTGGCGGCTGACTTGCGCTATCCGAACCTTCTGGCCTCCGTGGGCCAAACCCCCATTGTCGGTCTGCCGAGGCTGAGCCCCGCGGCCGATGTGCGGCTGTGGGCCAAACTGGAGGACCGCAATCCCACCGGATCGGTCAAGGACCGTGCGGCTCTGGCCATGATCAACCGTGCTGAGGCCGAAGGGGTGCTGACCCCTGGGGCGACGATCCTTGAACCCACGAGCGGGAACACCGGTATCTCCTTGGCGATGGTTGCGCGCCAGCGTGGGTACCAACTCATCTGCGTGATGCCGGAGAACACCTCCTTCGAGCGCACCCAGCTGCTGCGGATGTGGGGCGCGCAGATCGTCTACTCCCCAGCGCAGGGCGGGTCGAACGAGGCAGTGCGGGTGGCCAAGGACCTGTCCGCGCGCAATCCCGAATGGGTGATGCTCTACCAGTACGGCAATGCAGCCAACGCCCAGGCACACTACGAGACCACCGGCCCCGAGGTCCTCAGGGATCTGCCGGAGATCACGCACTTCGTCGCTGGTCTGGGCACCACCGGGACCTTGATGGGCGTCGGGCGTTTCCTGCGCGAACACAAACCCGGGGTCCAGATCGTCGCGGCCGAACCGCGCTACGGGGAGCTGGTCTACGGTTTGCGCAACCTCGACGAAGGATTCGTCCCCGAGCTGTACGACGCGTCGGTGTTGACCTCGCGTTACTCCGTGGGACCGCACGACGCGCTGATGCGCACCCGCCAGCTCCTGCACGAGGAGGGCATCTTCGCCGGTATCTCGACCGGCGCGATCCTGCACGCCGCTCTGGGGCTTGCCGACAAGGCCGCAGGATCACACGAGCCGGCCGACATCTGCCTGATCGTGTGTGACGGTGGTTGGAAGTACTTGTCCACCGGCGCCTACGAGGGCTCGCTTGAGGAAGCCGAGCAGTCCATCTCGGGGCAACTATGGGCGTGAGCCCCGATGCCCCCTTGGGCATCTTCGACTCCGGCGTCGGTGGGCTGACCGTCGCGCGTGCGGTGTTCGACCAGTTACCCCATGAGGCTGTGGTGTACGTGGGGGACACGGCTCGCGGACCGTACGGGCCGCTCCCACTTGCGCAGGTGCGCGCCTACGCGCTGGACATCATGGACCACCTCGTGGACCACGGGGTCAAGGCCCTGGTGATCGCCTGCAACTCGGCCAGCGCAGCCGTTCTGCGCGATGCGCGCGAGCGCTACGACGTGCCGGTGATCGAGGTGATCCAGCCGGCCGTACGCCGCGCCGCGCGGGTGACCGACAACGACCGGGTCGCGGTGATTGGCACGCAGGCAACGGTTACGTCCGGGGCGTATGAGGACGCGTTCGCGGCCGCCCCGGAGGTCGAGTTGTTCATGCAGGCCTGTCCGCGTTTCGTCGAGTTCGTCGAAGCGGGGATCACCGGCGGTCCGGAGCTTCTTCGCGTGGCCCAGGAGTACCTAGAGCCGCTGCGCGCGGCCGAGGTCGACACGCTCGTGCTCGGCTGTACGCACTACCCGCTGCTCACCGGTGTCATCCAGTGGGTGATGGGCGACGACGTGGTGCTGGTGTCCAGCGCCGAGGAGACCGCCAAGGACGTCTACAAGACCCTGGCCGCCCACGGGTTGTTGCGTGACTCTGCGTTGCCGGAACCCGAACACCGGTTCCTGGCCACCGGCGATCCGGAGGCGTTCGCAATGATGGGTCGAAGGTTCCTCGGCCCGGAGGTCCGAGAGGTCCATTCTGCGGTGGAGGTGGTTTCGTGAAGTTGACCGTGGTCGGTTATTCCGGTTCGTTCCCGGGCCCAGACAGCCCCGCCTCCTGTTACCTGCTGGAACACGACGGAGCCCGGATTCTTCTTGATCTGGGCAACGGTGCCCTCGGTGCGCTGCAGCGATACACCGACATCTACGCGATCGACGCGGTTCTGCTGTCGCACCTGCACGTTGATCACTGCATCGACCTTTGTTCCTACTACGTGGCCCGCAAGTACCACCCGGGCGGGGCTCACCAGCGAATCCCGGTCTTCGGTCCGTCGGGAGTTGCCGATCGCATGGCCGCCGCCTACGGACTTCCCGTCAAACCGGGGATGCACGACGAGTTCAACTTCATGCGTCACGACCCGGACCCGACGATGGTGGGGCCGTTCCGGATCGAAACTGTGCGGGTCGCCCATCCGGTTGAGACTTATGCGATCAAGGTCACTGCCGGAGGCCGGTCATTGGTCTACTCGGGGGACACCGGGCCCACGCCCGCGTTGGTGGGCATCGCCCGCGGCGCGGATGTGGCGTTGTTCGAAGCGTCCTTCGTCGACCAGCCGGACAACCCCGTGGACCTGCACATGACCGGTAGCCAGGCGGCGGAGCACGCTACCCGCGCAGGTGTGGGACGTCTTATCCTGACGCACCTTGTGGCGTGGAACGACACGGCCCGGGTGGTCGATGAGGCCGCAGCGGCCTACGACGGTGAGCTCATCGTGGCGACCAGCGGGCTGCAGGTCGAGGTTTAGCGACAGTGGCCCGGCCCGGCCCGGCGGCTGTTGGGCCCTCCCGGCCCGGCCCGGCGGCCGGGCCCGGCGGCTGTTGGTTAGAGGTTGTGCTGTTGGTTAGCGAATCCACGCGTGTATTCGCTAACGAGGACCACAACCTCTAACCAGGAGGTCTGGCGGGGCGTCCAGCTGGCTGCGGGTCGAGGTTCAACCGGGCGTGCCCACGATTCGACAGCGGCCCGGCCCGGCCCGGCCGCCGTTGGTTAGAGGTTGTGCTGTTGGTTAGCGAATCCACGCGTGTATTCGCTAACGAGGACCACAACCTCTAACCAGGAGGTCTGGCGGGGCGTCCAGCCGGCTGCGGGTCGAGGTTCAAGCCAGGCCACCGCGGCTCAGTACAGTCGCCTCATGTCACGTTCTGACGGCCGTGCCGCCGACCAACTGCGCCCAATCCGCTTCCACCGAGGCTGGCAGGACAACGGTGAGGGGTCGTGCCTGATCGAGTTCGGGCGCACCCGGGTGCTGTGCGTGGCCTCGTTCACCGCCGGGGTTCCGCGCTGGCGCCGGGACTCGGGCAAGGGCTGGATCACCGCCGAGTACGCGATGCTTCCCCGTTCAACCGACACCCGCGGCTCCCGTGAATCGATCAAGGGCCGTCCCGGCGGGCGCACGCAGGAGATCTCGCGGCTCATCGGCCGGGCGTTGCGTGCCAGCATCGACGATGCGGCACTGGGGGAGAACACGATCCAGGTGGACTGCGATGTGCTGCAGGCCGACGGGGGCACCCGGACCGCGGCCATCACGGGGGCCTATGTCGCGGTCGCCGATGCCTGCAGGTGGGCTCAGCAGGAGGGGCTGCTCAAGTCCTGGCCACTGCAGACCTCAGTAGCCGCAGTCAGCGTCGGGGTTGTCGAGGGTGAACCACGCCTGGACCTCCACTACGACGACGACGTCAATGCCGACACCGACATGAACGTGGTGATGACAGGGGACGGCCGATTCGTCGAGGTGCAGGGAACGGCTGAAGGGGAGCCGTTCGAACGCGAACTGCTGGACGAGTTGCTGGTGCTGGCCGCCGGCGGTTGTGCCGAACTTACACGCCTGCAGGACTTGGCCCTGAGCCTGGAAAGTCCGGCGAAGGGTTTGTTGATCGACGGCAACCCGGCTCTGGTTTCCGGCGGCGCCACCGCGGGAGGACCCGTATGACGCTTGTGCTGGCAACCCGCAACCGGCACAAACTGGCCGAGTTGCGCACGATCCTGCAAGAGGCCGGGCTCACCGAGGAGGTGCTCGACCTGGACGATGCGCATGTGCCCGACACCCGCGAGACCGGCGTGACGTTCGCGGAGAACGCCTTGCTCAAAGCCCGCGCAGTGGTCGCGGCCACCGGCAAGCCCGCGATCGCTGACGACTCGGGGCTCGCGGTCGAGGTTCTTGGCGGATGTCCGGGGGTATTCTCCGCGCGCTGGGCCGGATCACACGGCGATGACGAGGCAAACCTGCGACTGCTGCTCGATCAGGTCGGCGATGTCGGCCCGGAACATCGGGCGGCCAAGTTCATCTGTGCGGCAGTCCTGGTGTGGCCGGACGGCCGTGAGGTGGTCGAGATCGGCGAGGTGGAAGGGACGCTGACCTACGAGCCGCGTGGGGAGAACGGTTTCGGCTACGACCCCATCTTCGAGGTTCAGACACCCGACGGTCCACGCACCACCGCGCAGTTGTCGTCCGCAGACAAGCACGCCATCAGCCACCGGGGCAAAGCCTTCCGTGCGCTGGTGACCAAGCACCTTGTGGCAGGGCGTGACTCCGGCGTTTAGTGTTGGGCCATGACCCTGAACCTGCAATGGCAGGATCCCTCTGTTCGCGCACAGGATGACTTCTACCGGCATTGGCTCGGGACGTGGCTCGAAGACTTCGAGATCCCCGAGGACAAGGCCGAGTTCGCGTCCTTCACCGATCTGCACGACACCGCTCAGGAGCGGCTGCGCTCGATCATCGACGAGTTGTCGGCGGCTCAGCCCGATCCGGCCAGCAACGCCGGTCGGATCGCGGTGCTGTTCAACGCCTTCATGGATCTGGAACAGATCGACAAGGTGGGCCTTGAGCCGATCGCTGACTTGTTCGCGGCGGTGGACGAGGTCACGGATGCAGCCGACCTGCCTGAACTGATCGGGCGTCTCGAGCGCCTGGGTGTCGGGTCGCCGCTCGGTGGGGCGATTCATCAGGACAACCGTGACTCCACGAAGTACGTGTTGGACATGTGGCAGAGCGGGCTCGGCATGCCCGATCGGGACTACTATCTCGAGGAGGGTTTCGCCGGCCAGCGCAAGGCCTACATTGAACACGTCGCCGCGATGCTGGAGCGCACAGGACTGGGCGGCACCCAGGACGCCGACCGGATCGTGGCGCTGGAGACCCGACTGGCCCGCGCGCACTGGACGCAGGTAGCCAACCGTGATCCGGTCAAGACCTACAACCAGTACGCGTTGGCTGAGTTGTCCGACCTCACCCCTGGCTACGACTGGCAGTCCTACCTGTCGGTGATCGGGGTATCCGGGCGTATCGAGACGCTGAACATCGCGCAGCCGGACTATGCGGTTGCCTACGCGAATCTGCTGGCCGAGGTCGGCCTGGACGACTGGAAGCCCTACCTGCGCTGGCGCATCCTCAACGCATTCACCGGGCTGCTGTCCGAAGAGACCGTGCAGGCGTCCTTCGAGTTTTATGGCAAGGTCCTGCGCGGTGTCCCGCAGATGCGGCCGCGCTGGAAGCGTGGCGTCGACCTGGTCGAAGGCATGGTCGGGGAGGCACTGGGCCAGGAGTACGTCGCCCGGTACTTCCCGCCGGAGAACAAAGCCCGCATGGTCGAGTTGGTCGACAACCTGCTTGTGGCGTTCGAGGCTTCGATCGACGGCCTGGACTGGATGACCGACCAGACCAAGCGCGAGGCTCACGCCAAACTTGCCAAGTTCACCGCGAAGATCGGTTACCCGGATGTCTGGAAGGACTACTCCAGCATGCTGTTGGTGCCCGGGGACCTGATCGCTTCGGTGCGCGCCGCACGCGAGTGGCACCACGACTACGAGGTCAACAAGCTCGGCGGGCCTGTGGACCGCAACGAATGGCACATGCACCCGCAGACGGTCAACGCCTACTACAACCCCGAGATGAACGAGATCGTCTTCCCGGCGGCCATCCTGCAGCCTCCTTTCTTCGACATGGCTGCGGACGACGCGATCAACTACGGGGCCATCGGGGCGGTCATCGGCCACGAGATCTCCCACGGGTTCGACGATCAGGGCTGCCAGTTCGACGGGGACGGAAACCTGCGCAACTGGTGGACGGACTCCGACCACGAGGCGTTCTCCGGACGCACGCGTGCGCTCATCGACCAGTACGCCGAGTACGAACCGGTCGAGGGTTACCCGGTCAACGGCGAGCTGACCTTGGGCGAGAACATCGCTGACGTGTCCGGGCTGGCCGTGGCTTACCGTGCCTACCAACTCTCGCTGGAGGGCAGGCCGGCCGAGGTGATCGACGGCTTGAGCGGCGAGCAGCGGTTCTTCGTCGGCTTCACCCACGTGTGGCGGGCGAAGACCCGGCCCGAGGAGACAATCCGGCGAATCACGATCGACCCGCACTCGCCGCCTGAGTTCCGCGTGTTCGGCACCTTGGTCAACACCGACGCCTTCTTCGAGGCGTTCGCGGTCGCGCCCGGGGACGGGATGTGGCGAGACCCCAACGCGCGCGTGCGGATCTGGTAGGTGGGCACGGACGACAAGGACGACGCCTTCTACCAGCCGTGGGATGACGCGCAGCGAGACTATTCCCCGGCGTCTGCGCCGACCTCCCACACCGGACCTGCAGGTGAGGTCGAGAAGGTCGTCCTCGGCGCTGGGCGTTTCGTGGATCGGGCCCAATCGCGTTTCGCGCCAGTGGCATTCGGATACGCGGTGTTCAAGAAGTACGCAGACGACGAGGGCAGTCGCTTGGCGGCCATGCTGGCCTACTACTTCTTCCTGAGCATCTTTCCGCTGGCGATCGGCGGTTACGCGATTCTGCGGACCCTTGCCGAGAACAACCCGGAGGCCGTCAACAACCTGGTGATGCAGGTTGTGCCGCCGGAATACCAGCAGCAGATCATCGACTCCTACGCCACGCTGCCCAGCGGGGGTGCGGCGTTCTGGGTGGCACTGATCGGTCTGCTAATCGCCGGGACCGGCGGGGCGTTCGCGCTGTACGCCATGATCAACCAGGTCTTCTGCGTGCCTTACCGCTTCCGTTTCGGGTTCGGTCCGCGGTACCTGCGCGTGCTGCTCGTCGTGCTGATGCTGGGTGTTGCCGTGCTGGTGATCGCCGGGTTCTCGGTGTTCGCCGGCCGGTTCATCCCAGCAGCTGTCCAGCAGCCGGTATCAGCGCTGGTCGGTCTGCTCGTTGCTTTCGCGGTGTTGTTCGCGGCACCCAAGGTGCTGGCCCGCCGGACGATTCGCACGCCGGAGATCGTCGTGGGGGCCATGGTCGGCGCCACGGCGATTACGGTGATCGTCTCGTTGGCGGGAGTGATCACGGCGCGTTTCTTGAACAACTCCTCGGCCGTCTACGGAGCTATGACGACGGTGGTGGCGTTCATTTCGGTTCTCTTCCTGGTTTCGAACGCCGTGGTCCTCAGCTACGAGATCTCAGTGGTGCGGGCCTGGCGGTTGTGGCCCCGAGGTGTGGACATCAACGTGCTGTTCCCGGCCGACGAACGGGCCTACACGCTGCTCACGCAGATGGATGAGCGCATGCCCTCGCAGCGCAATGGGACCTACTTCGACGCCTCCGGTCATGATGATGCGCGGCGACCGGATCTGGAGGCGTTAATGCGACGCCCCGACGGTGTGCCGCGATCGCCGTACGACGTTGCGAAGGAGGCCGACGATGTCGCAGGTGCCTGAGGAGTCGCGTGAGGCTCGCGAGTGGGTACGCGAAGCGGTGACTATGGCGCTGTACATCAGCCTTTCGCTGCTGGCGGTCCTCGTCGCACTGCCCAAGGCATCCACTGCGGAGTCGACGGACCTGTGGTTGACCATCCTGCTGACTGCCGTCGCTTTGCTGCTGGCGCATCAGCTGGCCTTCCGGATCTCCACCAGGTTGGTCAACAAGGGCCTGCTGGACGCGTCCGGGGTGAAACTGCTCGGGGCCCAGTTGATCGGTGGGCTCATGGCCGCTGTTGCTGCCGCGTTGCCTGTGCTCATCTTCGGTCCGCAGGCGGTGCGGGCGTCCGAGTTGGTACTGCTGCTCTTCGTGGCGGCCACCGGATATCGCGCGGCGCGGTCGGTTCCCGCGAGCCGTGGGCGGGCGTTGATGTACGTCGCGAGCGTGGTGGTCGCGGTGATGGTGGTCTTGTTCGTCAAGTCACTGGTCGGGCACTGAGCTGCTCACCGCGCGACGGTCTGTTGCGTCGTTACGGCGGCGGTAGCGCGAGTGTGGTGTTGTTGCTGGATCCCTCGGGTGAAACCAGCAACAACGCAACATCACAGAGTGGCGGCCGGTAACAACGCACCAATAGGGGCGTGCATTGAGGCTCACCCGAATTCGGAGACCGCTAAGCGCTCGCACGGTGCCCAGTCCTGGAAGGGCGAGGTGTCCTCGAGACGCACAAGGGCGCCCTCGATGTCGCCGGGTTTGACCGAGACGCCCAGGTGTGTGAAGGGTGTCGCGAACATACTCAATGCGCCTACCACGCCCATTGTGAAGACCAGGCACGCGGCGATCAGGACCAGCGCGGTGCGCGGCCGGTCGGGCAGGCTGATCATCATCAGGGCGGCGAAAACGAACACACCCAGGTCGATGACGATCCACACGATGAGCGGCAGGTTGAACACCGATGACAGGATGCGCTTCTGCCGGGCGTTCTGCGCCTCCTGGAAGGCCGCCATCATCTGTGCCTGGGCCTCTTGCTGTGTGGAGGTGCGGGTGGGCAGTTCCGCGATGCCGGAGCGCAGTTGTGACGCCCAAGCAGCCGTGTTCTCGTCACCGGTGAGGTCGCCGCTCTCGGCTGACGACCACGAGTCGGTGGCGACCGAACGCATCAAGCAGATCGTGTCGCGGCGGACTTGGTCGGCGGGTGAAGTCGGGAAGAAGTCGGCACTCTCGAAGACGTCGGCAAGTGCGACAGCCTCCTCCCGCGCGCTCTGCCGGACCTCCTCGTAAACCTGGACAGAGAAGAAGAGCATTAGACCGAGCATGATCCCGAGGACGCCGCTGACGTAGGCCAGTGCGTCGGTGAACATCCCCGCTGAGGACTGCTCGCCCTCGCCAGCAGGTTCGCGCTTCTGCAGGTAGCGGCGCAACAGGATGCCCGCGCTGATGCCCAGCCCCGTGCTGAACAGCAGGCCAAGCCAATTGAGAACCACCAGAGTCACGCGCACATACTGGCACGGCTTCGGTCGGGGTTCCCGGTCGAGCGACGTAACGTGTCACCTGTGCAGCGCAGGACATGGGTGGCAGGCGGCACCTTCGTCGGCCTGGTCGTAGTCGGCCTTGTAGGTGCCGACAAACCACCGCCAGTGGGATTCCTGGTCTGGGTGGTGCTCGCTGCGGTGGTGTCGGGGGTTCTCTGGTGGCGGTCGCCAAGGTGGGCCAGTCGGGCGTCGGGCGCGCGTGACTTCGCGGTGCTGGCTCTGTTCGCGGGGATCGTGGTTGTGGCCATTGGAGGGGAACCAACGGTGGAGGTGACAGCATCGGCACGGCTGGCAACCATCGCCGTAGTGGCCGGGCTAGGAACTCTGGCTGGATGGGTGTTGGGGCCGGTTGTGGCCGGTCGCGCAGAGAGTGCCGGTGGGCAGGCCCGTCCGGGCGGCTAGTGGCCCACCGCAGCCGACGGGTCTCATCGCCCGCTGCTCGCTCTTGCAGCACTCACGTGTTCGGCCTCAGGCTAGTCTTGCCCGATGAAGTTCATCCTCGCCGTCGCCCTGCTCGGCAGCACCCTGACGCTGGGCGCCCTCGGGCCCGCCGGTGCGGATGGCACATGGCTCACGCCGATCGACATATCGCCCGCAGCCAGCAGTGGCTCCTCCCCGCAGATCCTCAGTTCGGCCGACGGCAAGCGCCTCACCAGTGCCTGGGTCAGCAATGACGGACTTCAGCAACGTGCCACTGGCTCGTTCAGTACCGACTACGGAGCCACCTGGGCGCCCGCCGTGGCCATCAACAACCCCACCGGAGACTCCTCCGGGATCCAGTTGACCGGCTCGCTGGACGGCCGGCGAGCCGTTGCGACCTTCGTCGACTTCCAAGCACCCGACAAGGAGATCGTGCGAACAGCCAGCTTTACCGACGGCGTCTGGGCGCCTCCGGTCGATGTGTCGGCATTGGCTTCTTCCTCGGGTGCGCCATCGCCAGCCGTCACGATGTCCGCCAACGGCAGCCGCGTGGTCGTGGTGTTCGCCCAGTTCCAGAACCCAGCCCACCAGATCCAGGCACGCGTATCGACGGACTTCGGTGCCACGTACGCGCCAGCCGTTCCGCTGGCCACGGATGTGACGGTCCCCAGAAGTACGAAGGTGGTTTCGTCGGCCGATGGTCAGCGGCTGACTGCTCTGTGGCGGGAGCCCATCCTTGGCCGGGACACCATCCGCGCCACGTTCTCAACCAATGGGGGCGGGACGTGGTCCTCTGCGCAGACGCTGTCCACACCGGGACGTGATGCCAGCAACCCGGACCTGATGATCGACACCGACGGGTCCAGAACCGTCGCGGTGTGGCAGGAGTTGGTGGGCGCAGGCGTGTCCCTGATCCAGACACGCAGTCTGACCAATGGGTTGTGGTCGCCCGTTCAGCGCCTGTCTACTCTGGGGGAGGGCAGCTTCAGCCCTCGGATCACCGGAGCTGCGGACGGTTCCCGGGCCACGGTCGTGTGGGCCAACAGCACCGCCGTCCAAGCCCAAAGCGCGCAGGGCATAGGGGACACGTGGAGTGAACCCAGAGGTGTGTCCGAGCCCGGAACACCAGTTCTCAACCCCGACGTCGCCAGCGGTGGGGACGGAACACGTGTGACTGCCGTGTGGCAGAAGTCCAGCAACCAGATCCTCAGTTCGGACAGCCAGGACGGCGGCGCCACATGGAGTGTGCCCATCAGTCTGTCTGCTGCTGCTGCCGGTACGAACAGCCCGGAGATAGCCGCAGCCGCCAGTGGGTTCCGCTTCGCTTCTGTATGGGCACGCAGTGACGGCGCAGACGTCCGAATCCAAGCGACGAGCTACTTCGAGGCGCAGTCACAGGCCATCACATTCGCTGCCCCGAACGGGCTGGCTGTTGGCTCCTCGGTCGCGCTGACCGCGACCGCGACCTCCGGGCTACCCGTGACCCTGGTCAGTGGCACGCCCGCCACCTGCACCGTCTCGGGCGGTCAGGTCACAGCACTCGCGGCTGGCGAATGTTCGGTCGTCGCCAGCCAACCCGGCGATGTGGACTTCCTGCCCGCCGCAGATGTCACACGTACGCTCACAGCCGTGCGCGGGCAACAGAGGCTGACCTGCGCCAAGACACCTCCCGCGAAGCTGAAGAAGCGAGGCAAGACGGTGGTGCTGCCCAAGAACTGCCGCACTGATGCAGGACAGCGGGTGAGGCTCAAGGTGGACGGCAAGCGTAAGGACCTGCGCAACATCAAGGTGGTCAAGAAGGCTGGCAGGACGGTGATCCGGACGTTCGGCACCCGGGTGCGGCTGACTCTGCGCTACTCAGCCCCCGCTACCGGCGCATTCGATGCGTTCGCGCAGATCCGGCGCTACCGCACCTGACTGGCCTCAGGGAACGGGGCGGCTGGTCCTCAGCTGCTGGACGCGGCGGGGGTGCAGTAGTCGAGCAACTCCGGGGGCAGACCGGCGCTGGCAGTTCCGCACACCTCATCGGAGGTGGAGACGTCCCATGAGTCGCCGTTGGCCTGCAGGAAGAACACCGTCGGGCCGGGGTTCACCTCGACGGCGGCCCACTGCGTGCCGGAGACGTTTGCGCAGTTGTACTTGACCATCTCGGAACCCTCCGGGATGGCGGCCATGATGGCACCCTCGCTGCACAGGGAATCAGTTGCCGTGGGTGAGGCGGTCGCCGTGGTGGTGGGCTCAGTGGGTGCCACCGTCGGCGAGGCTACCGGGGTGGTCTCGGCAGGGCTCGTTTCTGAACTCGACGACGAACTCGAGCACCCCGCTAGAGCGGCGATCGACATAGCGGCTATCAGAACGACGGCGGATCGGGGGCTGGTCATTTCGTGCTCCTGTCTGGTGGGACGCAGTACATCATCCCCGCTTGCAGGCTGCGGGCGTCGAAGGCGCGCACAGACGAGCGGGGCCAGAACCGCTCTGCGCCGCTGGCCCGTGGAAGGGCGAATCCACCGCGGAGCCGCCCGCCTAGTGCAGGGCGACGAGGGCGGCCATGCGCCTGATCGACGTCCGGAATCCCATGCGGGCGGCCGCCGCGAGCGGTTTGGAGAGGAACTGGGGCACACCGCGGACTTGGATGTCTTCGACCCAATCCAGGCGTGAGGTGGTCTCACCGGTCGATGTCACCGACAGGTCCACCACGCCGGTCAGCGGGGGCCCGATCTTGGTGATGCGGGCGGTCATGGCCACTGGGTCGAGTTCGTCGACGCGCATCCGGTCGGGCAGTGCGAGTGGGCCAATGCCGGTCGTCGCGACGAATTCGGTGCCCGGCCCCCCATCCCCGGTGAGCACCTCCACTCGGGTGAGGGGCACCCAATGGGCGTGGCCCTTCCAGTCGATCAGCTCGTCGAAGACGGCATCAGCCGGCAGGGATAGGTGACGCGTGATCTTGAAGTAGACATTTGCCATGTGATGGCCTTTCGTTGATGTCTCGAGTCGGTGTAGACCGTGCTTCTACCGGTCGACGACTACCCGACCGTCTCGGATGGACGCGGGCGCGACGGTCAAGGGTGCGGGTGATTTGCCCATTGCGATGAGGCGCCGCGACCATTTCGGGGCGTTGACGCCGGCGAAGCCAGGAGTCCAGTCGAGGTTCTCCCCGGAGCAGACGTCGAAACGCGAGTTATGCCATGGGCAGGTGATGACGCCGTCCTCGTAGCCTCCCCGGGGGCCGCGACTGAGACTGAGTCCGGCATGCGGGCAGCGGTCGCTCACGACGCAGACCTCATCGGGATTCCCTGAGGTGCGGATCACCAGGTACTTCTCGCCGTCAATCGTGACCGGGGTGGGTTTGTCGAGGGGGTAGTCCGTGATCAGCCCGAGCTGCGTCTGCATTTCTCCACGCTACCTATGGTGGACGCTTGGAGCATTCTCGGCTCGTAGTGACTGCGTGCAAACAGCATCGGAAGGTTGAGGTGGGCGCGAGGCGTTCGACAGCCCGGCCGTTGATCACCTACTGTCGGTTCATTGTTCCGCGGCCTCGCGTGGCGGGAGAGGTCGGTGGCATGCGCATCGTCAAGGTTCTGACAGCCACCGTGGCCAGTGCGGCGGTGTTGGGTGGGGTGCGACCTTCCCCGCGCCGAAACCCCGGCCGGCGCCTTCCACCACGACCGCCAATCCCTGATCGGGGGCTATCGAGAACTGAGCGCTGTAGGTGCCCAGGCCGAATCCTGCGCACAGATCGTACTGCTCAATGCGCTGGTCGAGACCGGTGCGGTGACTTCTGGGACATCGCCTCGGAACTCAGCCGTAGGTGTGGCCTCGACGGTGAGACAGCGGTGGGCGATCCGGGGCCGGTCGAAGGGGGCGCGGGCGAATTGTCGCGCTGTTGTGGGTGGCAAGCGCGGGGTGTTGCGTTGTTGCGGATTCCTCGACGGAAATCCAGCAACAACACCGCACTCGCGCTCCCACCGTCGTAACAACGCAACAAACCGCCGCCGATGGAGAGCACCACCCGATGGGATCCGCTATCCCGAGTGATCCGTGCATCGTTGGGGATGGTTCAGGGTTGTCGGCGACGCTAGAAAACTGGTCACCGCGCTCGACGGTACGCCCCTGCGCGTTCAGAGGCTGCTGCCGCCTCGTCGCCCCCTCCGCGTGATGAGCGCTGACTGCCGCCTCCGTGGCGTCCTTCGACCCCGTCCTGCACCTGATCGTGGGACCCTACGGAGCTGGTAAGACCACGCTGGTAATCTGCGTGATCGCCCCCGTCACTCGCCTGCCTTTCGTCAACGCAGATGTGATTGCGGCGCGACGTTGGCCCGCGGCCCAGGCCGAGCACGCGTTTGAAGCTTCGCGGATTGCTGCTGAGAAGCGTCGGGAGCTGATCGCGGCAGGCACGTCGTTCATCACCGAAACCGTGTTCAGTCACCCGAGCAAACTCGCCCTGATCCACGATGCTCAGGCAGCGGATTACCAAGTGCATTTGCATGTCGTCCTCGTCCCGGAGGACCTTTCTGTCGCGCGAGTCAGGGACCGTGTGCGACGTGGTGGCCATGCGGTGCCGGAGGAGAAGATCCGGGAGCGCTTCCAGCGGCTGTGGAACTTGGTGGCACAGGCTCGTTCTCTTGCCGAACGCACGCATCGCTACGACAACAGCCGGGCAGCGACACCGCTTCGTTTGATCGCCATCTACCAGCACGTCGAACTAGCCGGCTCACCTGATTGGTCGGCGTGGACCCCCGCCGAACTCGGGAGATGATCCGGCCCGCGTCGAGGAAGGTGCCCCTTGTGTGGGCACCAGACGGCAGGTCCAACGCGCCAGTCGGCGGATCTCACTGCCTCCCCGAGCAACGGAGACACCCGCCTTCGAGGTGGCGCTTTGCGTGAGCAGGTTCTGTTGCACCAAGGTGTCCACCATGAGTGGCATGCGGCGAGTGGTTCTTGAGAGCACAGGATCTTCAAGACACATGTTCGGGCCGGATTACGGCGTTGTGCTCGCCTGGATTGACGACCAGACACTGCACGCAGCATTTGAGGATTACGGCGATAGTGACTACATGGGTAGGGGTATCGACATCCCTGAGCAGACGCGACTGCTCGACTGGCTGGTGGATGACAGGTTCTTGGGCGAATGGGAACGATTCGCGTCCTACTGCAATGCCAACGGCATTGCTATGGCGCCGGAACCAGAGGGGCCGCCGCCTGCCGACTGTCGACCCGGGATTCCCCTGACCTGGGTGAACGACCATGTCTACGCACATCAAGGCATATGGGCAGAACCCGCCGTGTGTTACCTGATCGGCGATTGGCGTGCCCTGGTGCTCGTTCTTGTGCGAGATCGTTGTGAGGGCCGGAATGCGTGGAGCCGGCTCACGCGGATGCTCGAAGATGCTCAGATCGAGCCGGCGCAGCGGTGGCGGGGTTACATCTGACAGAACGACGTCGTCCGCTGGTGCATCTGCCATTCCTGATTGCCACGAGTCCGCGATCTTGAGAGGTGTCTGGGCAATGACGGGACAACATGGTGCGGCTGAAGAAGGCGGTGGACGAGCAGTAGATCAGAGCGGGCAACCTGCCTTCGTCCATTGGGGACAGCGTGCGGGTGGGGAGACTTGAACTCCCACGTCCGTAGACACAGGAACCTAAATCCTGCGCGTCTGCCAATTCCGCCACACCCGCGGCCTTACCAGGGTAATTGCGGGCGCATCGGCCGCTGAGGTCAGATCCCCGAGTTCGCTGCGCAACTTGGCGACATGGCCCTTCGCCTTGCACGTTGTACATCGCGTGCTCGATCTTGCCGTCCGGATCGATCACGAACGTGGAGCGGATCACGCCGATGTACTTCTTGCCGTAGAGGTTCTTCTCACCCCACGCGCCGTAGGCCTCGAGCACGACATGGTCGGGGTCGCTGACCAGCGGGAAGGTGATGCCGTCGCGCTCGCGGAACTTGGCGAGTTTCTCGGGCTTATCCGGTGAGATGCCAACCACCCGTACGCCGGCCGCTGCGAGGGCGTCGAGGGAGTCGCGGAAGTCGCAAGCCTGCGTTGTGCAGCCCGGGGTCATCGCGGCCGGGTAGGCGTAAAGGACCAGAGTGGAGCCCCCGAAATCGGAAAGGCTCACGGTGTTGCCGGCGTCGTCGAGAAGGCTGAAGTCAGGGGCAGCGGTTCCGGCTTCGAGTCGGACATTGTCGGTCATGTTGGACAGTTTAGGGTTGCCTTAGTGGGTCGGCAATCGGAGGTCCGAACGACTATTGCGAACCATTCGCAATAAGGGCCTATGCTGGGCAGTATGAATCTGGTGGCCATGCATGTGCCTGACGGCTTCATCGATCTGCCCGTCAGTGCCGCCGCGTTCGTGCTCAGTGCCATCATCTTGACGCTGGCCGTGGTCAAGGCCCGCACGGATCTCGATGACCGCACCGCTCCGCTGGCCGGCTTGACCGCCGTCTTCATCTTCGCCGCCCAGATGATCAATTTCCCGGTCGCAGCGGGCACGAGCGGTCACCTGCTTGGCGGGGCGCTCGCGGCGATCCTCGTCGGGCCGTGGGCGGGCATGCTGGTGATCACTGTAGTGCTGGTCGTGCAGGCCTTACTGTTCGCCGACGGCGGGCTTTCGGCCATCGGAATCAACGTGCTCAACATGGGCATAGTGACGGTGGTTGTGGGCTGGCTGGTGTTCCGGCTCGGGGTGCGATTGGTGCGTTCGGTCAAGGGTGCGGCGATCGTCGCAGGTGTGGCCGCGTTCGTGTCGGTTCCGGTGGCAGCCATGGCGTTCGTCGCCGAGTACGCCCTCGGCGGTACCGCGCCCGTGTCGTTGACGGCAGTGGCCGCGGCCATGGGCGGCGTACATGTGCTGATCGGCATCGGTGAAGGCATCGTCACCGGACTGGTGGTGGCGTCGGTCTTGGCGGCCAGGCCGGACATCGTGGCGGGTGTCGCCGGCACAAGGTTGGCCCAACCCGCCGCGAGACCCGAGGTTGTCCCGGTATGAAGCGAATCCTCATTGTCGGTGGGTTGGTGGCCGTAGTTCTGGCGGCCGTTCTGAGCTTCTATGCCTCGGCGCAGCCGGACGGCCTGAACAAGGTCGCGGCCGACCATGGCATCGCTGCCCAGCAGCGGGAATCGGCCACGTCCACATCACCGCTGGCCGGGTACTCGCTGACCGGTTTGGGTAACGAGCGCACAGGCGGCGCTGCTGCGGGCCTCATCGGACTGGCGGTGACCGCAGCGGCCGGCTTCGGCCTGTTCTACCTCATCCGGGCGCGTCGGCCCTGAGCCAGACCGGACTCCTGCAGCGCGGTTACGTCGACACCGCGTCAGTCACGCACAGGGTCAGCCCGCAGGCCAAACTCGTCGCGATCGTGGCATTCGTGGTGGTGGTCGTGGTGACGCCCCGGGAGTGGATACCGGCCTTCGCCGGCTACGCCCTGCTGCTGGGCGCTGCCCTGGCGGTGTCACGGGTGCCGGCCCGACGCGTGCTCACCGGTCTGGTCATCGAGGTGCCGTTCGTGCTGTTCGCTCTGGTGTTGCCCTTCGTCGGCCCCGAACCCAGCGGCTGGGCTGGACTTTCCGTGCCCGGCATGTGGGCCGCGTGGAACATCCTGGCCAAGGCCACGCTGGGCATGATGGCCGCCACATTGCTGGCGGCCACCACGTTGCCCGTCGACTTGGTGGCAGGGTTGCAGGCCTTACGCCTGCCGCAACCTGTCGTGGCGATCTTCACGTTCTTCGTCCGCTACGTCGACGTGGTCGCCGATCAGTACGCGCGCATGCGCACTGCCCAAGCTGCCCGCGGGATGAGGACGGGGTCGATGCGGTCCTGGCCGGTGCTGGCCTCCGGCTTGGGCGCACTGTTCGTCCGCTCCTTCGAACGCGGTGAGCGTGTCCACCTCGCGCTGGTAAGCCGGGGCTACGACGGACGGCTGCCGGCACCCGCGGCGGGAAGTGCCGGTCCCTGGTGGCTGGCCGCCGCGCTGCCCGTGAGCGCCGCCCTGATCCTGCTGGCTGTGGCGGTCACGCAGTGGTGATTGAACTGGACGGGGTGGACTACACCTACCCCGATGGGACCCCGGCCCTGCGCTCAGTGAGCCTGGGCATCCAAGCGGGGGAGCGGGTTGCCCTGCTCGGGCCCAATGGTGCGGGCAAGACCACGCTCGCGCTGCACCTCAACGGGGTGCTGCGACCGCAGGCGGGCACAGTGGCCGTGGCGGGTGTCCAGGTGGTCCCGGACACCGTGCGGGAGACTCGCCGCATCGTGGGTCTGGTCTTTCAGGACCCCGACGACCAACTGTTCATGCCGACTGTGCGCCAGGACGTCGCGTTCGGGCCGACGAACTACGCGATGGACGACGTGCCCGCCCGGGTGGACCGAGCCTTGGGCGCCGTGGGGATGGTCTCGGCCATCGACCGCGCGCCGCACCACCTGTCCTTCGGGCAGCGCCGGCGGGTGGCCATCGCGACAGTGCTCAGCATGGACCCGCGCATCCTGGTGCTCGACGAACCGAGCTCCAACCTCGACCCCGCAAGCCGACGGGAACTGGCCGACGTGCTGACCGGCCTTGAGGTCACCATGCTGATGGTCACCCACGATCTGCTGTTCGCGTGGCAGTTGTGCCCGCGTTGCATCGTGCTGGCCGACGGCAAGGTGCAGTACGACGGGCCGACCCGCGAACTGCTCACAGACGCTGACCTTTTGTCCCGGTTTCGGCTCGAATTGCCCTACGGGGTGATTCTGCGCGCTGAGGGAATAGAGTGAGGCCATGCCTGATTCCGCCGACGCCGTGGTGCCCGCCGGTTCCACCGAGATCGACAAGCAATCGCCGAAGGTCGTCAAAGGCCAGGCCCAGCCCGCGCCCCGTTCGATGGCCGACATCGAGTCCGACATGGACGCGACGCGCGCTCGCCTGTCGGCCACGCTGGACGAGTTGAAGTTCGCCGCGCAACCCAAGAACATCGCGAACCGCCAGATCCAGAAGGTGAAGTCGTTCTACACCGATGAGTACGGCGCAGTGCGCGTGGACCGTGTGGCGATGACTGTCGGTGTGGT
The DNA here is from genome assembly GCA_963818505.1 of uncultured Actinomycetota bacterium. GTDB lineage: Bacteria > Actinomycetota > Actinomycetes > S36-B12 > UBA10799 > JADKAV01. The sequence goes on along the minus strand of CAWFSJ010000001.1, from coordinate 1,095,005 downwards.
CGTCGGACTGCTGGTCGTGCGTCGCGTCTGGAGGTCGCGCGGCAACTGATGGTTCCCATCAAGTTGCTCCACGACCGGGTTCTGGTCAGCGCCGAAGTGGACGGTGAGCGCCAGTCCACCGGCGGCATCCTGATCCCCGCAACCGCGTCTGTGGGCAAACGTTTGACGTGGGCCACCGTGGTGGCAGCCGGTCCGAACGTGCGTCACATGGCCAATGGCGACCGGGTGTTGTACGAGCCCGAGGACCGCGCGGTGGTCGAACTGCAGGGCAGCAGTTACGTGCTTCTGCGTGAGCGTGACGTGCATGCGGTGGCCGCGGAACATGTCGATCGTGAAGAGACCGGCCTGTACCTCTAAACAGGGTCGAACGGGTCGGTCTCGCGTAGATCCCAGTGGGCGCCCCGACAGCCACCGGCTGATATGCTCGTGCACGTTGCGCCGCTAGCTCAATTGGCAGAGCAGCTGGCTCTTAACCAGCGGGTTCGGGGTTCGAGTCCCTGGCGGCGCACCAATCACGGAACTGGGCCTTGGTGCCCGGTTCTTCGTGTTTCGGGCGGGCTTGTGCGGTGCTGACCGGTCGGGCACCTTCTCAGTTCGGACTCATGTCCGCGGATGGTCTCGCTGGTGGCCCGGCCTAGGCGGCCGCCGGTGGTGCCCGTGTGGTGGGGGTGATGTGTGGGATGCCGTCGGTGATGGTGATGGTGTAGGTGCCGAAGTGCAGGTCGTGGTGGCATCGCGAACACATCAGGACCAGGTTTTCGAGGTCGGTGAGCCCGCCGTGGCGCCAGTGGTGGATGTGGTGGGCCTGGCAGTAGCGGGGGGCCCGTCCGCAGCGGATGCAGCCCCGGTCGCGGGCGATGAGGGCCCGCCATTGGGCGTCGGTGGCCACCCGTTTGCCCCGGCCCAGGGCTAGCGGGACGAACACCCCGGCGCGGTGCACGCCGAGGATCACCGAGATGATCGCGGTGCAGGTCAGCAGGTCGTACAACCGGGTGCCCAACGCCGAGCCGTCTTCGAGGACCGCGCCCTGGCCGTCGGTGAGGTCTTCCAGATCGATCAGCACCGACAGCCCGCATGCCCCGCCCGGGCCGGTGTTCGCGGCGGCGGCGGCGACCAGGTCGGCCAGGGCATCGGCGCGGCGCTGGGCGGGGCTGCGGGTGTCCTCGGCCCCGGTGCGGCCCATCAGCACCGCCAGGGCGTCACGCAGCCGGGCCCCGTCGACCGGGTCGAGGTAGCCGTCCAGGCGGAACATGCCGTTGGCCGTCTCCGACAGGACTGATGCCGCGTTTGGCGTGCAGGTCCTGGTGGGTGGCGTCCAACGATTCGGGGCGGCACTGCTCGACCAGCACCTGCAGGATCCGGCGCAACTCGCCCGGTTCGGTGGCCTCGGCGACGGTGACCACCGCGGCCTGCACCGAGCGCGAACCGGTCGATGCGCCCGGCGTGGGCGGTGATCGCCGCCACATGCGCGGTACTGATCCGCCCGGCGGCATACGCCGCGCGCACCCCGGGCAGATCGGCCAGGGCCCGGCCGCGGGCCGCCAGCGCCGACCCGGCCTGCGGATTCGCCCCGGTGGCCACCGCGACCAGCATGCCGGTGGTGCCGGCGTGCAACACCCTGGAATCCCCACACCCGTCGGCGACCGTGGCCAACTCGGTCAGGTAGGCGTCCAACCGGTTGCGTAAACCCTGCACCGCGCTCATCGACCCGGCCCGCTGCTCGGCGCACAACAACTGCGGGTCCGGCAAAGTCGCCAACAGGCCGTTCACCTGGTCCAGGATTTCGGGGTGGTCGTCGGGCAGGTCCGCGGCGATCGCCATCCTGCGCTGCGCCTGCCGGGTCACCTCGAAAAACCCCACCCCCACCACCCCCGATCTGTAGTTGTCCGCATCGTCGCAACAGGGTCCGACAAACCCGGATCTGCAACCTGACCACATCGTCGCAGCAGGGTGTGACAAGAACGATCGGCCGCGAAACCGGGCCTGTGCAAACCCGCGCAGAGCATGCCGGCCCACACGCACGTCGGAGGCACGCCGGGCACCGTCCCCGGTCCGCTGGCCGCATCCGACGCTCATCACCGCTGTCCCGCGATGGCCTCACACGTAGAAGTAGGGCGGCATCCAGCCCAGATACGCCGAGTCGGCAAATCCCTGTATAGGCAGGATCGCCACCGCCCCCGAGGTGGTGGAGACCATCGTGCCGTCCCCGAGCGAGATGGCGATGTGACCGTGGCCTCCGCCGATGTCGCTGGACCACACTACGACCGAACCCCGGGGTGGGGTTCCGGTCGAGTGGTGCAAGGACGTGTCAGACAGCGTCCACACCTGATGCGCCGAGGCTGGTCCCGACGTCCGGCCGTACGCAAGGTCGACGAAGCGCAGACAGAAGCCGCTATCCCGGTTGACCCCGACTTGTGAGAGGGCCCAGCGAACAGCAGCCTCAGTGCCGCGGGGATTGCTGTAACCGGCCGGCAGCAGTGAATCGACCCCCGAGGCCGGCAGGAAGAGGGCGTCGACGTCTGTGGCAGGGGCGGGCGCGGAACTGAGTGTGGCGGCAGCACAGGCGATCGTGAACAAGCCGATCAGGCCGCTGAAGATTCTCAGCGCCGGGCTCCGTCTGGAAGTCGTGAAACCAGAGCGCAACGGTCCGGTTGTCTGCGTAGAGCATCCGCGAGGCGGCATCGTGTGGTGTCCATGGGCCGACTGTGCATGAGTTCTGGATCCCTGCTGCCAGTTGTCCACATGTCCACACCTTGGGCGGCACCCGGGATTCAGAACCGTGGCAGCGTCATGAGCGAACAGAGGAGGCCCCTGATGAGTGTTCAAGTGCTTCTGTCGGTGCTGGCCGACCTGACCAATCCGGCGCCAGCAGCCCCGGCCGAGGTGACCGCGCAGTGGTCCAAGATCATGAGCCTGGCGAAATGGGCAGCCTTTGCCGCTGGTGCGGTCGGGCTGGTTGCAGCCGGGGTGATGATGAGCCTTGGACGGCGGCACCGCTCGAACGCGGCAGCCGACGGGGCAGCTGGGATCCCATGGGTGATCGGCGGGTTATCCACCGTGGCGCTTGCTGTGCCCCTCGTCAACCTGTTCATGTGATGTCGTCGCCTCTCCCACCAGGCGCGCTGGACTCCTCTTTCGTGACGCTGGTCGACTGGGTCCTTGGCTGGTGGGTCGGCGGCAAGGACCCAGGGTGGGCGATGGTTGGTCGCGAGGTCGCAGCGGTCCGTCCAGTGAGCAGGTGGCTGGCCTTCAGCGTCCTCGCGATCACCGTTGTGATCGCGGGGTTGCAGGTCGCACTCAGGCGCAGGGGCGAGCCGATGGCCGACGTCGTGGTGGGTGCTGCTCGGACCTTGCTTGCCTTGTCGGCCGGCTGGCTGCTCGTGGCTGCGGCCTGGGCGATGTCCGATGCATTGGCGCAATGGCTGATCGGCCGACGCACGGCTGCCCCCGCGGTGGGTCAGGCGGTGGCCGCGGCCATACCCCAAGTCGATCCGCTGTTGGCGAGCACTCTGTGCATCGTCGGGATCGGTGGCTGTCTGGGTTTCACCGCGGTCTGTCTGGCCCGCGTGGTCATCGTGATCGTGGCGGCGTTCCTGATGCCCGCCGCCGCGGCTTTGCCGATCGGCCTGTGGCGAGCGCTTCTCGCGTGGGTGGTCGCGGTGGTGCTGGTGAAGCCGATCAACGCAGTGATCTACCGGGTCGGCCACAACCTCATCACAGCCGAGAAGGATCCGCTCGTGGTGCTGCTGGCAGCGGGCCTCATGTTCATCCTGGCGGCGGCGATGCTGCCGATCCTGGCCCGACTGCTGCAGGCAGCGGTCAGACCATGAGCACTCCCACTCGGACATACGGGGGGTGGCGTGAGCGCAGAGGGTTCGGTCTCGCGGGCCTCGGCGGAACGCAGACATCGATGGCCCTCGTTGCGGTGGTCGTCTTGCTGGCGATGGCCGCGGTTAATCCCTCCCTGCTGGTTCTGATGGGCGTTCCCCTGGCTGCCGCGGGCGCTCTGGTCGGCGTGCGGATCCGTGGCGAAGCACTCGCGGCGGCCATCGGCCGGCGTCTGATGTGGCCTGTGGCCAAGCGCCGAGGCTGGACGCGCCACAACGGGTGGTGTCAGCCCGGTCTTCCAGGTGTACTGCGCGGCATACGAATGCTCGAGTGCCACACAGTCGATGGGGCGGGCGCCGCGCTGGCTTGGGACCGTAGCCGAGCAACCCTCACGGCGGTGTTCCCCGTGGACCCGACAGGGGTCGAACTCGTGGACGACCACGAGGCGCAACAGCGGGCGAGGAGCTGGCGTGACTGGCTGACTCATCTCGGGTACCTGCCGGACTTGGCGCATGTGGCGGTGGTTGTGACATCCGGGCCCATCTCCCATTCCCCGCCAGCAGTCGGGATGGATGAACCGCTTGTGGCATCGGTCTGTCGCGAACTGGGCGATGCGGACGGGACGTACACGCGATCGCGGACCGTGATCAGCGTCACGATCCGCATCCGGGGCAGGACCGGTGTTCAGGACGCCGCGATCGGGCTGCTGGACACGGTGGCAGCTCTGGGCCAGTCTCTGGGCGACTGCGCCGTGATCGTGCACCCCGTTCTGGATATGGCCCAGATGGTGCAGTGGACACGCTCGGCCTTCGACCCAGCTGTCGATTCCGGCTCGGCCGCCTGGTCGGATGCCCGGCCGATGGCGGCCCAGGAGCACTGGGACTGTTATCAGCACGAGGACTGGGTCTCTGGCGCCTACTGCTGGGACGAGCCACCAGGTGAGCGCATCCCGGTCCAGGCTTTGGCCCATCTGCTGGGTGCCTCGAGCTACCACAAGCGGGTCTGCATGGTCTACGAGCCTGTCCCAGCCCCGCAAACCGCCCGGGACGTCGAGCGGCAGACACAGGCAGCGCGCTTCCGGTCGCAGTACCGGCGTCGTCTCGGTCGCGACGAAACGGCGCGGGATCGGGTGGACCTGGATCGGGCACAGGCAACTGCTGACGACGAGGCGACGGGTGCCGGCGTTGTTGATGTGAGCCTGTACGCGGTGATCACGGCGCACACGGGCGAGGAGTTGCGCCGCCATGCCACCGATCTGGAGAACCGGGCCGGACATATGCGCCTGCGGCTGCGGCGCAGTTATGGCTCGCAAGCTGCGGGGTTCGCCGCTGCAACCGGTCTTGGCTATGTTCCCGGCCGGACGTTCTGAGATGCGCAGTGGCCATACGTGGGCACGCCCCTCGCCGCGGTTCACGGCGAGCACTGCCACCGCCAGCGGTCTCTTCCCGTTCGTGGCCGGGGCTGGCGCTCCGATGTCCGGCGTGCCCGTGGGTCGGCACTTGGCGTGGGGTGAACCTGTGGGTCTTGATCCGTTCGACTGGTTGGCGCAGGGGATCGTGACCAACACCGGGATGTTCCAACTGGGGCAGCCGGGCACGGGGAAGTCGGCATTCGCGAAGAGGCAAATCGTCGGGCTCGTGGCCCGCGGGGTCCGCCCCGTTGTTGCCGCAGACCCGAAGGGGGAGTACGCCGATCTTGTGCGAAGCATCGGTGGCCAGGTCATCAGGCTGGGTCCGGGTCTTGATCGTCTGAACCCGCTGGCCATCGGTGGTGAGGACGCCAGTCTGCAATCACGCTCTCGCGCGTTGTCGCTGTTGAATGCGCTCTGTGCCGTCGCCCGACAAGCACCCCTGAACAACGCCGAACAGGTGGTGCTCGCATCTGGGGTGGATGCACTCTCCGGTCGTTGCAACGAGCCCGTCCTGCCCGATCTCCTGAACTTACTGAAGTGCCCGAACGAGCAGATGTTGCGCGCCGCAGATGTGACCAGTGCCGACGTGTTCGACGACCTGACGCGGGAGTTGCGGTGGACCTTGGCGCTGCTGTGCGATGGCCCCCTGAAGGGCGTTTTCGACGGCCCGAGCAGTGTGCTCCTGGATCCCGCCGCCCGGGCTCTTGCGGTCGATCTGAGTGCGGTCGCTGATGAGGCGCTTCTTGCCGCCACGATGCTGATGGGGTGGCACTGGGGGCAAACCGCTGTGGCCCAGATCCCCGGAAGGTCCTTGCTCGTCATGGATGAACTGTGGCGCGCGTTGCGGGGAGGTCCTGGACTTGTCGACGATGCGGATGCGCTCACGCGGTTGAACCGCAGTCGAGGAATCGCCAGTCTCATGATCACCCATTCGATGCAGGATCTTGAGGCGTTGCCGAACGCCGAAGACGTGGCCAAGGCCAGGGGGTTCGTCGAACGAAGTGCAATCGTGGTGCTGTCGGGTCTGCCCCTGCGCGAACTCGAGGCGGTGGCGCAGATTGTGCCGATGAGCCGAGCCGAGATCACCCTCGTGAGCAGTTGGGCCAGTCCGCAGGGCTGGCGTCCTGGGCGCAGACATCCCGGCAGAGGAAAGTATCTGATCAAGACCGGCCACGGACCGGGATTACCCATCGCGATGGGTCTGACCCCGACCGAGGCGACCCTGTACGACACCGACCCGCGGTAGGGCTATAGCCGAATCGCAGCGGCCCTCTTCGGGTAGTACCGGTAGGACGCCGTGCGTTCGAACGGCAGCAGTCGTTTCGTGCCCCGCGCGCGCTGCACAATGCGAACCCGCATCGGCTTGTCCGAGCGCATGATCACATGGGCGATGCCCTTACGCTTCACGACGCGGCACCGGTATTGCTTTCGCAGGTTCTGGTCGGTCCCGACCTGCTTGCACTGGGCCACGGTTATCAGCCGGCGGCCCTGAACAGTCAGCGGCGGGCGGATCGGCTGCTGGCTTCGCAACTTGCCGGGCAGAGCGCGCTTAACGGTCTGCGAGCGGCGCGGGATCTTCGTGACCTCGGTGTCACCGCTCTTCTCGACAGATGCGTTGTCCTCGGCGCCGGCACGTGAGCAGCCAGGGCTCATGGCAGGGTCGTTCCACAGGCGGTCCCAGTTGCTGGAGAACGAGTCCGCCACCGCGTTGTCAGTGAACTCCACGAACGTCTCGTCGTTGCGGCGCAGCGCGTTCGCAGTGAAGTTGTGGCTGCCCATCCAGGTGACCCGCTGGTTGAGCCCGCCGCTGTAGGAGCCGTCGATCAGGATGTATTTGGCGTGGATCGTGACCCGGTCCTTGGTCGGGGCCGGGGCGATCCGAATGTTGACGCGTTCTGGATCCAGCGATTCGCAGAAGGCCGAGGAGATGGTGTCCTGTCGGGCGAGCACCTGGACGTTGCAGCCGGCGAATGCCATGTCGCGCAGCGCGTCGCGCACCGGCTTGCGTGAGAAGAACGCAGCCATCACGCGGACCGTGGTCGGCTGGGCTGCGCAGTCGGCCGAACGCAGGGCCGCGGCGACGGTGTCGGTCTTGTCTGTGCGGGGGAAGAAGTGAGCGGTCACCGGGCCAGAGGTGACCGGGCCTCGGTAGCCGGCGTAGTTGTTGTTCTCCACGCGCAGTTCGTTGTACAGGTCTTCGAAGTAGCCCACGTACTGGTCGTAGGTGGGCTGATCCCCGCGGATGATGACCGCTGCGTTGTAGGCGCTGTCGCCGCTACCGTCCGGACGCAGGTTGCCGGTGCTCTGGAAGACGACGTCCTGGGCGGCACCGGTGCGCGAGAACGTCGCGAACTTGTTGTGGTTGATGCTGTCGGGGGCGTCGGTGATGCAAGATCGGTTGCACTGGTCGGCGAAGGAGTCCCCGGACGATCCCAGCGTCTCGGCCAGCCGGGCATAGGCAGCGTCGATGGCGGCGTTCTTCTTGGGCTTCTGCCCGTCGCCGCTGTCGAGCACGACCCGCACATTGACCCCGCGGCCGTAGGCCTGAAGCAGTGCGTCGAGGGCTGGGTGGTTGGTCTGCATCACGAAGTAGGACATCGAGATCGACTCATCGGCTGGGGTCTCGTCGATCAGTTTCACCAGGGCGTCGCTGATAGCGAGGTCCGGGGTCCCGGGGATCGGGTAGTTGAACACGACCTCGAGGCCATCGGTGGGGCCGGTGGGCTCGGGGGTGGGCGTCTGGGTCGGCTCGGGTGAGGCGGTGGGCGGGTCCACGGGCGGCGGTCCGGCGGCCAGAGATGGACCGGTCACGGCCAGCACTGCAGCCATCGCAGCTGCGACCAGCGCCCACCAGAGCCTGCTTCCCATTGGGTCAGTCTCTCACGCGGTCGTTCGGCGCCGGTGTCCATCGGCGCTGCGTAGACTCACAGCATGGACGCCGACCAGATCGAAGAGGGCCGCCGGCGCTGGGAGCAGCGCTACTCGCAAGCCAAGAAACGCGACGCCGACTTCACGACCTTGAGCGGGGTTGAGGTCGATCCGGTGTACGGTCCGACGGCGCCGACCCCCGGCTTCGAGTCCGTCGGCTGGCCCGGCGAGTTCCCTTTCACCCGCGGTCTTCACGCCACTGGCTACCGCGGCCGGCCTTGGACGATCAGGCAGTTCGCTGGGTTCGGCAACGCCGAGCAGACCAATGCCCGGTACAAGATGCTGCTGGCCGCAGGCGGTGGCGGTTTGAGCGTGGCCTTCGACATGCCCACACTCATGGGCCGGGACTCCGACGACCCGCGGGCCCTAGGTGAGGTGGGGCACTGTGGAGTTGCGATCGATTCGGCCGCAGACATGGATGTGTTGTTCTCGGGGATCCCGCTGGGCGACACGACCACGTCGATGACGATCTCCGGACCCGCGGTGCCGATCTTCTGCATGTACCTGGTGGCCGCCGAACGGCAGGGATTCGCCCCCGGGCAACTCGACGGGACGTTGCAGACCGACATCTTCAAGGAGTACATCGCGCAGAAGGAGTGGATCTTCGGCCCCGAGCCGCATCTGCGCCTGATCGGCGACCTCATGGAGTACACGGATGCGCACATGCCCCGCTACAAGCCGCTGAGCGTTTCGGGCTACCACATCCGGGAGGCCGGGGCGACGGCCGCGCAGGAGCTGGCCTTCACACTGGCTGACGGCTTCGGGTACGTCGAATTGGGCAAGAGCCGGGGTTTGGACGTGGACCGCTTCGCCCCCGGCTTGAGTTTCTTCTTCGACGCCCACCTGGACTTCTTCGAGGAGATCGCGAAGTTCCGGGCGGCGCGGCGGATCTGGGCGCGTTGGTTGCGCGACCGGTACGGCGCCACTACAGAACGCGCGCAGTGGCTGCGCTTCCACACGCAGACGGCGGGCGTCTCCTTGACCGCGCAGCAGCCGGACAACAACGTCGTACGGACCGCGATCGAGGCTTTGAGCGCGGTGCTGGGTGGAACGAACTCCCTGCACACCAATGCTTTGGACGAGGTGCTGGCACTGCCCAGCGAGAAGGCCGCGGAGATCGCTTTGCGCACTCAACAGGTGATCATGGAGGAGACAGGGGTGGCGAATGTGGCTGACCCGTTGGGCGGCTCCTGGTACGTGGAGGCGCTGACCGACAAGATCGAGCAGGAGGCTGAGAGGATCTTCGCGCGCATCGAGGAGATGGGTGGCGACGCCACGATCATGTCCGGGCTGCTGCGCGGGGTTGACGACGGCTGGTTCACCGGGGAGATCGCGGACTCCGCTTTCGCTTACCAGCAGGCCTTGGAGAAGGGCGACAAGCACCAGGTCGGGGTGACGGGCCACACGCAGACCATCGAGGCGCCCTTGGAGATCCTGCGCGTGAGCCACGAGGTGGAAGCCGCTCAGGTGGCGTTGCTGGGGCGGCGCAAGGCGAGCCGGGACGAGGCGGCGGTGGATCAGAGTCTGCGGGATCTGCGGGCTGCCGCCGAGGGGGACCAGAACATGGTCCCCGTGATGATCGAGGCGGCTCGGCACGAGGCCACTTTGGGCGAGATCTGCAACGTGCTGCGCGAGCAGTGGGGCGAGTACACCGAGCCCGCGAGGATCTGAGCGTGCGTTGGTTAGAGGTTGTGCTCCTGGTTAGCGAATCCACGCGTTGTTTTGCTAACGAACAGCACAACCTCTAACGCGGACGCCCAGCGGCAACGCGGACGCCACGCGGCGGCCCGGCGGCCACGCGGCGGCCCGGCGGCTACTCGCAGGGGGGCAGACCCCGGTACAGGTACCTCGTGATCTGCATGAAGTGCGTCATGAACTCACGGTCCGGGGGTAGTTGCCGGATCACGATGTGGTGGATCAAGGTCCCGAGCATGACGTCGTAGCAGAAATCGACGGGAGCGCTGTCGCTGGCCTGACCGCTGGACCGGGCCTCCTCAATGATCGCCGCCACCTGATCGCGCACCGGGATGAGGACCTCCCGGGTGAAGCGGTCATGGATCTCGGTGTTGCCGGCAGCGGCCGCGGCGACCGCCAAAAAGGATGCCTGTGCCCCGCGGGAGGCGAAGGCCTCCTCGAAGAGGTTCACCCCTTCCTGGGTGACACCTTCGACGCTGGTGTAATCCGGGGGCTGTGCGACCAGCGCTGCCACGGCGGCCACAGCAAGGTCGAGTTTGGTCGGGTAGCGGCGGTAAACGGTGGTCTTGGCGACCCCGGCCTTCTGGGCGGTGCCCTCCACGGTGAGGTTGGCCAGACCGCCTTCGGCCATGAGGTCACGCGCAGCCGCGAGGATGGCCGTGTCTGCTTGAGGGTCCCGGGGACGGCCGGGTTTACCCGTGGTCGAACTCATTCCCAGGATTCTATAACGGTTCGCTGCGGAGCGGATCATCCCGTGTTGGGTCAGCGGCAGGATAGGGCCGTGACCCGTGATCGAACACCCCTGTCTGCGATGAGGTTCGTTGTCGGCTTCGGCCTGGTGGCGGCGTTGGCCGACATCGTCTACGAAGGGGCGCGCAGCATCTACGGGCCGTTCCTGGGCTCCTTAGGTGCCTCGGCGCTGGTCGTGAGTGTGGTCACCGGCGGCGGTGAGGCCGTGGCGCTCGTCATGCGACTGTTCTCCGGCCGGATCGCCGACCGCCGTGATCGCCGTTGGTCACTGGCCATCGTGGGGTACTCGCTCACTGCGTTGAGCGTCCCGCTGTTGGGGCTAACCGGCAGCCTGTGGGTCGCGTGCGGTTTCATCCTGATCGAACGCCTCGGCAAGGCGGTACGTTCTCCGGCAAAGGACGCCATGTTGGCCCAGGCCGGGACCGTGACTGGGCGGGGTTGGGCCTTCGGGATCCATGAGGCCCTGGATCAGACCGGCGCCTTCCTCGGGCCGTTGCTCGTGGCGGCGTCTTTCGCGCTCACCGGTTCGTTCGGCCCGGGTTTCCTGCTGCTGGCAATACCCGGGGTTGCCGTCATGCTGCTGTTGTTCGCGCTGCGCCGACGGGTGCCCGACGTGGGCATCTATGAACCCGAGGCGACAGAGGGTCCACACGGGTCAAGCGTCAGGTCAGCTCTGCCCGCGGCGTTCTGGATCTACCTGGTCTTCAGTTGTCTGGTGATGGGTGGGTACGCCACGTTCGGGTTGTTGTCGTTCCACCTGTCGCAGAACCAACTCCTCCCGGTGGCCGCAGTGCCCGTGGTCTACGCCGTGGCCATGGCGGTGGATGCCGTCGCCGCGCTCGGGGCCGGTCGCTGGTACGACCGAGTCGGGATGAGCGGCCTGGCGGTGTTGCCCGTGCTGGTGGCGGCTGTGGCGTGGCTGGGTTTTGCCGACAGCGCACTACCGGCAGTCGTCGGGGTCCTGGTGTGGGGAGCGGCGATGGGCGTGCAGGAGAGCACGATGCGCGCCGCGGTCGCCGATCTCGTGCCCGATTCAGCCCGGGGCAGCGCGTATGGCGTGTTCACCGCCGCCCTCGGGGTGGCGTGGCTGGCCGGCAGCCTGCTGATCGGTGTTCTGTACGAGCAATCCACGGTCTTGGTAGCGGTGGTCGTCACGGGTATCGAGGCTGTCGCGCTTCTGACGTTCTTCGCTCTGAAACCGCATAGGCACCACGCGCGCAGTGTGGCCGAACGGGCGAACGGGGGTGATGCGGGCCAGGGATCAGGTGCGTGACAATAGGACCATGACGACTCAGCCCAACCCGAACCTCGCTCTGCGCGGCGCAGTCGACCTCGGTGCTCTGGCAGCCGCCCGCGAGGCGCAGCAGCAGGCGCAGGCGCGCCAGGCCGACCCCAACGCCTCCAAGGTCATCATCGACGTGACCGAGGCCACCTTCGAGACCGCGGTCATCGGGCTCTCGCAGAGCGTTCCAGTCGTGGTGGACCTATGGGCGTCATGGTGCGGGCCGTGCAAGCAGTTGAGCCCGATCCTGGAGAAGTTGGCCGTGGAGTACGCGGGTCGGTGGATCCTCGCCAAGGTCGACGTCGACGCCGAGCAGCAGATCGCCGCCGCCTTCCGCGTCCAGTCGATCCCTTCGATCGTGGCCGTGATCAAGGGCCAGGTCCTGCCGCTGTTCCAGGGTGCTTTGCCCGAACCCCAGGTGCGTCAATACATCGACGAACTTCTGCGGGTCGCCTCCGAGGCCGGACTCGGAGGCCCCCAGGGTGACGTCCAAGAGCCGGCGGAGGAGCCGGCGGAGGATCCGCGTTGGGACCAAGCCGCAGACGCGATCGAGGCCGGTCTGTGGGACGAGGCAGTTGGACTTTACGAGCAGTTGCGCGCTGTGGACCCTGAGCAGGCAACTGCCGCGTTGGCCCAGGTCGCGCTCGTACGCCGCACCGAGGGGGTGGATCCGACAACGGCCCTGGCCGAGGCGGACGCCGACCCGACGGACCTTGCCAAGGCAACCGTCGCTGCGGACATCGAGGTGGCCAGGGGCGCCCCCGAGGCCGCGTTCGATCGGTTGCTCAAGATCGTGCGTGGGACGCAGGGCGAGGAGCGGGCAGCGGCCCGCCAAGTCCTTGTGGATCTGTTCGCGCTGGTCGGGGACTCCGATCCAGCGGTGATCAAGGCGCGCACCGAACTGGCAAACGCTTTGTTCTGAGGCAGGCTCAGCCCAGAACCGTCTTCAGTCGCTCCTCGCGCAGCGCCGTCACTTCAGCCTCTTCGATGAACTCGAGCGGATGGCCCACGGCCCAACCCAGGATGATGTCGGCGATCTGCGGGTTACGGGCAAGACACGGTCCGTGCAGGTAGGTGCCGATGATGTGCCCGCTGGTGGCGCCTTCCGACCCGTCCCCGTTGCCCACCCCGGAGCGAACGATTCCCAGGGGCGAGGCGTCCGGGCCCAGGTGGGTCGCGCCGGCGTGGTTCTCGTATCCGGTGAGGATCTGGTCGAGGGGGTCCTTCGCGGTCGCGGCCAACTCCCCGACCGCTCGACGGGGAAGACGATCCGTGCGGATGTCCAGGATCCCCAGGCCCGCAGTCGGGGTGCTCGTCGAGTCGGGGAAGAACTCGCCGAGGAGCTGGTAGCCCGCGCAGATGGCCAGCACAGCAGCCCCGTGGTCAACGGCACGGGCAAGGGCGCCGTCTTCGCGCAGGGCGTTGGCAGCCGCTGTCTGGGCGCCATCCTCGCCGCCGCCAAGGACGTAGATGTCCGCGGACTCCGGGACCCGGTCACCGGGTTCCACGACCACCACGTCGATCCCGATCCCATGCAGAGCGCCGCGATGGCGCAGCGCCATGACGTTGCCGCCGTCGCCATAGGTGCCCAGAAGGTTGGGGTAGATGGATGCCAGAGTCAGTGTGCTCATTGCTGGTCCGCCGTCGTTCGCAGGTGGTGGAAGGCCGTGTACGTCGCGGCGCAGTCGACCACGTCGAGTTCGCGCATGCCGTCGGGGAGGGGCGCGCCAGGGGCGTAGGGATTCTCGATCACCACATGGTCGACCTCGGCGTGCAGCAGACGCACCGCGAGATCCCTGCGCCGGTCCCCGGTCGCCACGACGGTACGCCCGCGCAGCCTCTCGAAGGGGACATCCCACAGCCACGAAGGGTCGCGACCGTCAGCGGCGTTGGAGTTGATGGTCACGATGACCGGTGTGGGCGCCGGGGGCATCACGTCGACGAGTTCGGACCAGCCCGCGGGGTTCTTTGCCAGCAGCAGGCGGATGGTCAACTCACCCACCTTCACGACGGCGTACCGGCCCGAAACCGATTCGACGCTGGCCATGCGCCGGGCAGACTCCGCCGGGTCCAGGCCCAGCGCGACGGTGGCGACCAGCGCCAGAGCGCCGTTGGCGGCGTTGAAACGTCCCGGGAGTTTCAGGTGCAGTTCGTAGCGCTGGTCGTCCGGCCCGTGAACGATCCCGAACTCGCCGTTGTACTCCAGCTCCCACTGCGTCTGAGGGCGCGCGAAGCCGCACTGCGGGCAGGACCAGCTCGCCTCGTCGCGTGCGAGAAGAGCGCCACAGTCAAGGCACACCGCCGAGTCGGCCGTCCATACCTGACCAGCGCCGACCCAGATCACGTTCGGCGCGTGCCGGGCGGACCACGCGATGGACGGGTCGTCGGCATTGGCAACCACGGTGGTCGAGGTCGCACCGACCAGCATGTCGCGCCACTTGCGGGCGACCATGGCGGTTTCGTTCATCCGGTCGAGCTGGTCGCGGCTCAGATTGCCCAGCAGCAGGGTCTTGGGGTGGGTGGCCGTGAAGATCGCCGGCAGGTAGGCCTCATCGACCTCGAGCACCGCGCGGGCAACCGGATCGCCGCTGGCCAGTGTCACCGCCACCCCGGACGTCATGTTGGCGCCTGTGTGCTGGCTGATCACCGGACCCGCTTGCTCCACGGCGGTGGCGAGCAATCGTGTGGTGGAGGTCTTGCCGTTGGTCGCGCTCACCAGCGCATCTACCCGGTCGTGGGCCAGGTCGGCGATCGCGTTCGGGGCGAGTCTGAGAATGACCCGGCCGCCGATGACCATCCCCTCGCCGCGGCCCATCCGGCGCGACAACGATGAGGTCAGAAGGCCCAGTCGGGCTGCGGCCCGGGTGCGCGCGGACACAGTCACATCAGCGACTCTACTGTGCGCTGTACACGGCTGCGAACCGTCTGTCAGGCTCGCAGGGTGCCCGTTCCCGAGCAGGTCTCTTGGTCAGCGGACTTCCCGCCCCTGCGTGCTCACCAACAGGCTGCGCTATCGGCGTTCCGCGCCAGCCCAGGGGATTCGCGCTACCAATTCATCCTTCCGCCGGGCTCGGGCAAGACTCTTCTGGGTGGGGTGATCGCGGCCGAATTGGGACGCAAGACCCTGGTCCTCGTGCCCAACACGGCGATCGCCGCCCAATGGCTCCGGTTGTGGCGCAGCGCGGGAGTTCCGGTTGGGGAGGACCGTAGCCTGGTCACCGATGTGACGGTGCTTACCTACCAGGCGATCGCCACCTTCGACGACGACATCGACGAAGGCACCCCGATGGCCAGGCTGCACACGAACGCGCGTGTGACGATCGACGCGATCAAAGCCGACCCCGAGGTCACGTTGATCCTCGACGAGGCGCACCACTTGGCTGCCACTTGGGGCGAACTGCTTGCGCAGATCCTGGACGAGGTCGGCGATGGCCCGGTCGTGGTGGCTCTGACTGCGACGCCGCGGGACTCGCTGTCCCAGGACGAGGCGCGCTTGGTCGACACGCTGTTCGGGCCTGTGCGTTACGCAATCAGTACCCCGGCTCTTGTCCGCGACGGTGTGCTGGCTCCCTACCGGGAACTGGTGTGGTTCACAGAGCCCACCTCCGCCGAGCGGGAATATCTGCAGCAGGCGGCGGTCCGTTGGCAGGAGTTGGTGGCGTCGGTGATGTCCCCGGGGTTCGCGACGACGGGTCTTCTGGAGTACCTGGACCGGGCGTGGGTCGTCCACCAGGGGGTCTCCTGGTCGCATGTCGAGAAGTCCCGTCCAGAACTTGCGCGGGCCCTGTTGCGCGCGGCTCACAACCGGCTGATCGCGGTGCCCACGGGTGCCCGTCTGCGCGACGAACACCGTCAACCCATGGCCGTTGAGGACTGGGTCGCGATCTTGTCCGACTACGGACGCACGGTGCTGGCGGCCCCGGATCCGCCCGAGCCCGGGTGGGAGCACCTGCGGGCGGGTTTGCGTTCGGTCGGTTGGACCCTGACGCGCAATGGTGCGCGGCGCGGCCAGTCGTCGGTGGACAGGGTCCTGGCTCGATCCGGGGCGAAGGCCGCGGCAGCGGGCTACCTGGTCGCCCAGGAGTGCCTGGTGCGCGGGCCGGACCTGCGTGCGGTGGTGCTCACCGACTTCGAGAACGTGACGGCCACACCACCGGCGGACATCGCCTCAGTGCTGGCTGCACAGGCGGGCTCAGCCTGGGAGGCACTGGCCCGCATCCAGGCCGACAACCCGACCCTGCGCGTGGTCCTTGTCACCGGCTCGTCGGTGGGGGGCGCGCGCGAAGTCCTGGAGCGGGTGCGCTTGCCAGGGCATGTGGTGGTCGATCGACCGGACGGTTCCTCGCGGATCGAGGGGTCCTGGACACCGCGTGAATGGGTTACCCATGTCACGAAGCTGTTCCAAAGCGGAGCAGTGGATGTGCTGGTCGGCACCCGCGGGTTGCTGGGGGAGGGGTGGGATGCGCCAGCCGCCAACGTGCTGGTGGACCTCACGGCCGCGACCACCTCAACAGCCGTGGTACAGATCCGGGGTAGGGCGATCAGGCGCGATCCGCAGCGCACCGACAAGGTTGCTCATGTCTGGTCTGTGACATGTGTCTATGACGAGCATCCGCGTGGTGATCTTGACTACCGCCGTCTGGTGGCCAAACACCGTGGCTATCTCGCGCCGGATGCAGACGGTCGAATTGTCGCTGGGGTTGAACACCTTGACGATCGGTGCGGAGCCTATGCGCCGCCAGTAGCCGTCGATCGGGCCGCGATCAATGCGGTTTCGCT
This sequence comes from uncultured Actinomycetota bacterium, assembly GCA_963818505.1. GTDB lineage: Bacteria > Actinomycetota > Actinomycetes > S36-B12 > UBA10799 > JADKAV01. The sequence goes on along the minus strand of CAWFSJ010000001.1, from coordinate 1,078,332 downwards.
GGATCTGGCAGGGCAGCTCGAGCAGAGCCGGACCGCCTGGCAGGTGGGGACGCCCTACCGCGACGTGACTGAGGTGGCGGTGCGTGTGCGTCCGTCGCGACGGGCGTCGTTGGGCGTTCCCGAGCCTGCGGTTCGTGTTTGGCAAGGGTGGCCTTTCGCAGCGGGTACGGCAGGGGCGGTGGGCCTTGGTGCGGTGGCAGTGGCGGCGCAAATGCCGAGCGCAGCCTCTGCCGCGGCGGTGGTTGCCGGATCCGGGTTGGGCTGGGGTGCGCAGGCGCTTTGGCGCAGGATGCGGGCCTCGCGGATCGCGGAGAATGTGGGCGCCGACGGGATGCTGCTGGCGTTCGGGCGAGCAGTTGCGCAGGCAATGGGCCCGGGCTGGGCGCAGCGGGTGCAGGTCGTCCCGGGGGCATCTGGGGAGTGGAGCGTGCGGCTTTCGGACAGTGCGGCTACTGACTCCGCACGGTTCGCTGAGGCCGTTGAGCAGGTTTTGAGCCCGGTGGACTACCCGCGCTACTTGATCTCTCGGTGGATCGGTTCCGGCCGCGCGGTCATGTGGCACGCCGTACCGGATCAGTTCGGGGTCAACAAGGCCGCGGCCCAGTCCTACGCCGAGCAGTGGTCACGGTTCGTCTCACGTGGTCAACTGCTCTACACGGGCGCGGTCGAGGGTTCAGCCGTCGCCGAGACCGTACGCGGCCTCGACCCGATGGACGTGGCCACCGCCATGTACTCCCAGTGGGGCTGAGGCCCGTTGGTTAGAGGTTGTGCTCCTGGTTAGCGAATCCACGCGTTGTTTCGCTAACCAACCGCACAACCTCTAACCAGGGCGGGTTTGGGCCGGGCCGGGCGACCCCGCCTACTGTTGCGGTCGCAGCCAGACTGCGCCGAGCGGAGGCACCGACATCCGGGCGCTGAACGGCCGGCCGTGCCACTCGATGGGCTCGCTCTCAACCGATCCGAAGTTGCCCACTCCGCTGCCCCCGTAGTCCAGGGCGTCGGTGTTGAGCAGTTCGATCCACGTCCCGTCGACCGGCAGGCCCACTCGGTAGTCGTGGTGCGGCACGGCACTGAAGTTGACGACGCACACCAGCAGTTCGCCGTCCTTGCCGCGTCGCAACCACGAGAAGGTGTTCCCCGCGGCGTCGTTGGCGTCGATCCACTCGAAGCCCATCGGGTCGATGTCCATGCTCCACAGAGCGGGGTGGGCTCGGTACTCGGCGTTCAGGTCGCTGACCAGGCGTGAGATCGCGGCGTGGTCGGGCTGGTCGAGCAGCCACCAGTCGAGACTGCGGCCCTCGGACCACTCCGACTCCTGCCCGAACTCCGAGCCCATGAAGAGCAGCTGTTTGCCCGGGTGCGCCCACATGTAGGCCAGGAATGCCCGCAGGTTGGCTCGGCGCTGCCAGTGGTCACCGGGCATCTTCCCCAATAGCGAGCCCTTGCCGTGCACGACCTCGTCATGAGAGATCGGCAAGAGGTAGTTCTCGCTCCACGCGTACACCAAGGCGAATGTCATCTCGTTGTGGTGCCACTGGCGATGAATCGGGTCGCGGTGCACGTACCCCAGCGAGTCGTGCATCCATCCCATGTTCCACTTCAGGCCGAAGCCCAGCCCGCCCAAGTGCGTGGCGCGTGTGACGCCCGGCCAAGCGGTGGACTCCTCAGCCACCGTAAAGGCTCCGGGAACCCGCTTGTAGACAGTGGCGTTCATCTCTTGGATGAACTGGACGGCATCGAGGTTCTCGCGACCCCCATAGGCATTGGGCGACCATTCCCCCTCGTTGCGCGAGTAGTCCAGATACAGCATGGACGCCACAGCGTCGACCCGCAGCCCATCGATGTGGAACTCGTCGCACCAGTACACGGCGTTGGCAACGAGGAAGTTGCGGACCTCGGGACGGCCGAAGTCGAAGACGAAGGTGCCCCAATCCGGGTGTTCGCCGCGCCGGGGGTCCGCGTGCTCGTACAAAGGTGTGCCGTCGAAGCGGGCGAGTGCGAACTCATCCTTGGGGAAGTGAGCGGGCACCCAATCCACCAGCACGCCGATCCCGGCCTGGTGCAGACGGTCCACGAGGTATCGGAAATCGTCGGGGGTGCCGAACCGTGCGGTGGGCGCGTAATAGGCGCTGACCTGATATCCCCATGAGCCACCGAAGGGGTGTTCCATCACCGGGAGGAACTCAACGTGGGTGAATCCGTGGGCGACTACGTAGTCGGTGAGTTCCTCGGCCAACTGCCGGTAGGACAAGCCCTGACGCCAGGAGCCCAGATGAACTTCGTAGATGCTCATCGGCGCCTCATGGGCCGGCCGCTTTGGGCGTGCCTGCAGCCAACTACTGTCGCCCCACTCGTAGTGGGAGTCGAACACCACGGAGGCGGTTGCTGGCGGGATCTCCGTGGCCTGTGCCATGGGGTCCGCTTTGAGCCTGCGGACACCGTCACGACCGATGATCTCGAACTTGTAGCGGGTGCCCGCGCCGATCTCGGGAACGAAGACGTCCCACACCCCACTCGAACCCAGCGAGCGCATGGGTGTCGCCGTCCCGTTCCAGTAGTTGAAGTCGCCCACTACCCGCACGCCCTGGGCGTTGGGTGCCCAGACCGCGAAGGCGACACCGTGCACCGGTCCATTCGCCGTCTCGTATCGGTGCACGTGCGCACCGAGCACCTTCCACAGCTCCTCGTGGCGGCCCTCCGCGATGAGGTGCTGGTCGATGTCGCCGAGGGTCGGCAGGAATCGGTAAGGGTCGTCGGCCGGGATCTTGTCCCCGCCGTACGCCACCGCCAGGCGGTAATCGGGCACGTCGGCGTCCGGCAGTTCCACCACCCAGATGCCGGAGTATTCGTGGTCCATCGCGAAGACCTGGTCACCCACCACGACGTCCACAGCCGTGGCATCGGGGCGAAGCACCCGCACAGTCACCCCGCTTGCGTCCGGGTGGGCACCGAGGATCTCGTGCGGCTGGGAGTGGGTGCCGTCCACCAGGGCTGCAAGGGCTTGCGAATCCACGGTGATCATCAGATGACTCCAGGTCGGACAGACATGATGTGAGCGCAGGACAGGTGCGGGTCGAGGCGTACGAAGTTCGTGGCAGACCAAGAGAAGCTCTGGCCGCTGATCAGGTCCTGGGCAACGAATCGGTCATGCCAGTCAAGGCCGAGTGCCGGCATGTCCAGGTGCAGCGTGGCCTCGCGAGGACCGAACGGGTCCAGTGTCACGACCACGATCACGGTGTCGGCGCCGTCGCGTTTGCTGAACGCGATCATCCGGTCGGAGTCGATCTGGTGGAAGACGATGTGGCGCAGTTGCTGAAGCGCTCGGTGGTGGCGACGGATGTCGTTCAAGGCCGTGATGTAAGGAGCCAGCGACTTGTCTGCGCCCCAATCGCGCGGGCGGTACTGGTACTTCTCGGAGTCGAGGTACTCCTCGCTGCCGGGACGTACGGCGACGTGTTCGAAGAGCTCGAACCCGCTGTAGACACCCCACGTCGGGGCCATCGTCGCCGCGAGCGTGGCGCGGATCGCGAAGGCTGCTGGCCCGCCGTACTGCAGGTACGCGTGCAGGATGTCCGGGGTGTTGACGAAGAAGTTGGGCCGCATGTACGCCGACGCCGGTCCCGACAGTTCCCGCAGATACTCCTGCAGCTCGGCTTTCTCATTGCGCCATGTGAAGTACGTGTAGGACTGATCGAACCCCACCTCGGCAAGAGCGCGCATCATGGGCGGGCGGGTGAACGCCTCAGCCAGGAAGAGGACGTCGGGGTCCGTGCGCTTGATCTCGTTGATCACGTGGTCCCAGAAGCGCACGGGTTTGGTGTGGGGGTTGTCGACCCGGAAGATGCGCACATCGTGGTCCATCCAGAAACGAATGACCCGCAGTACCTCTTCGATCAGCCCGGCGGGGTCGCCGTCGAACCACATGGGGTAGATGTCCTGGTACTTCTTCGGGGGGTTCTCCGCGTAGGCGATGGAACCGTCCGCGCGCACCGTGAACCACGGCTTGCCGGCCACAGCCCACGGGTGGTCGGGGGCGACCTGCAACGCCAGATCGAGCGCCACCTCCATGCCCAGGTCACGGGCACGCGCCACGAACTCGTCGAAGTCCGCGATCGTGCCGAGGTCGGGGTGAACGGCGTCATGCCCGCCTTCGGCCGAGCCGATTGCCCAGGGCGATCCGGGGTCAGCCGGACCGGGCTTGAGGGTGTTGTTCGGCCCCTTCCGGTTGACCGTTCCGACCGGGTGGATGGGTGGCAGGTAGACCACGTCGAAACCCATCGCAGCCACGGCTGGGAGGCGCTTGGCCGCATGTTTGAAAGTCCCGCTGCGGGGTGGGTCGAGGCTGGCTCCCTCGCTGCGGGGGAAGAACTCGTACCAGGAGCCGAACAGCGCGCGCCTGCGGTCGGCGTACACCGGCCACGGGCCGCACTGGCATTCCAGATCGCGGATCGGGTGCTCGCGAAGCATCTTCCAAAGCGTTTCGTCCAGTCCGGCTGCCAAGCGTTGGGCGGACGTCAGGCTGGGATCGCGCAGGCCTGTGATCGCCTTGCTGATCAAGGTCTGGTCGGGCACGTCTGCGCGGCTCAGGATCCGCGCGCCCTCCTCGAGTTCGAGTTCGACATCGACCCCGGCCGGGATCTTCAACTCGGCGCGATGGCGCCAGGTTCCCAGGATGTCGCTATACGCCGCGATGCTGAACGTCCACGACCCCTCGGTGTTGGGCCGGAAGTTGCCGTCCCAGATGTCCGTGCCGTCATTGCGCGCAATCATCGGGCTGCGCACGCTGCGACCCTGGGAGTCCGTAGCCACCAGGTCCACGCCAAGTAGGTCGTGGCCCTCCCGGAAGGCCACACAGTTGACCATCACGAGTTCCCCGACGGCGGCCTTGACGGGTCGCCGGCCACCTTCGACCCTCGGCCACACGTCGAGGACCGTGAATCGGGCGGTGAGCGTCTCGGGGGGCACAAGGTTGTTCGACGCAAGGTTCGACCAGAATTCCTCGGCGGCCGCAGATGGGGCGCCGGAGCCGTCGATGGGATTGTCACGCACGGTTTCGACGGTAGTCCTAGATGCTTGCCCATGCGTCTCGTGGTGGGTCAGATCGCCGGTCCGCGGCGTTGCTGCGGTCCGCGGACTGGTCCCCGTTAGAGGTTGTGGTCCTGGTTAGCGAATCCACGCGTTGTTTCGCTAACCAACAGCACAACCTCTAACCAACGCGGCTTGGGGCGGCTTGGGCCGGCCTGGCGGCAGGCGCTACGCCGTCGCGGCCGGGTCCTCGGGTAGCACTTCCGCTACCACGATGGAGTAGCAGGGCACCTTCACGCCCGCAGCAGGGTCGACACCGGCCAGCGTCACGTCTTCGCTGGCCAGCACTACACGTGAGGCCACCGGGAAGGTCATTGCCACCGTCTCCGGTCCGGTGTTCAGGCATAGCAGCACCGAGGGGTCGCCCTTGAACATGGCTTGCACCACACGCACGTCTGGGTCGTTCCACTGCTCCGAGGTCAGGACCGTGCCCTCCTCGTTGAACCAGTGCAGGTCGTCCGGAGACGGGTGCACCTCCGGGCGCAGGACCGGGTACCTGTCACGGATCTGTATGAGCAGCTTGGTCCATTCGATCAAGTCGGTGTCCAATGCCGACCAGTCGGTCCAGGACAGTTCATTGTCCTGGCAGTAGACGTTGTTGTTGCCCTGTTGGGTGCGTCCGGACTCGTCCCCGGAAAGGATCATCGGGGTTCCGGCGGACAGTATGAGCGTGGCCAGCAAAGAGCGTTGGCGGGCCCGGCGGTTGGCAAGAACCACGGGATCGTCGGTCGGGCCCTCGGCGCCACCGTTCCAACTGCGGTTGTCGTTGCTGCCGTCGCGGTTGTCCTCGCCGTTGGCTTCGTTGTGCTTGTCGTTGTAGGCGACGAGGTCGGCGAGGGTGAAACCGTCATGGGCGGTGATGAAGTTGATTGAGTGGTAGGGCCGCCGGCCGTTGTGGGCGAAGCGATCTGCGGACCCGGTGAGCCGGGCGCCGAGCTCCGACAGCGACCCGATGGAACGCCAAGTGTCGCGCACCGTCCCACGGAAGACGTCGTTCCATTCGGCCCAAGGCCCGGGGAAGTTGCCCGCCTGGTACCCGCCGATGCCGATGTCCCAGGGCTCGGCGATCAGTTTCACCTGCGACAGGATCGGATCGGCGGTCATCCCGGACAGGACCGGGGCCCAGGTGGTCACCATCGAGGATGTGCGCGCCAAGGTCGAGGCGAGATCGAAGCGGAAGCCGTCCACGTGCAACTCGTCGACCCAATAGCGCAATGACGACAGGATCAACTCGACCATCCGGGGCGATTCCGCACGGATGGCGTTGCCACAACCGGTGGGGTTGTCGTACATCCCGCCCTCGAGCATCCAGTAGGTGTCGGCGTTGGCCGAGCCCTTCCAGGCCAGGGTCGGTCCGAGGTGGTCGCCTTCGGCAGTGTGGTTGTAGACCACGTCCACGATGACCTCGAGCCCGGCTTCGTGCAAAGCGTCGACCATGTCGCGGAACTCAGCGATCTGCTGGCCACGCTCGCCGTGGGCCGCGTACGCAGCGTGCGGAGCGAAGTAGCCGACCGGGTTGTACCCCCAGTAGTTGGTCAGTCCGCGGCCCAGCAGCATGGGTTCGGGCACGAAGTGCTGGACCGGAAGCAGTTCGACGGTCGTCACGCCGAGGTCGACGAGGTAATCGATCGCCGCGGGCGTCCCAAGTCCGGCGTACGTGCCGCGTAGTTCCTCGGGCACGTCGGGGTGTGTTGCGGTGAAGCCCTTGACGTGCGTCTCGTAGATGATGGTTCGGTCCCAGGGCACCCGCGGCCGGTTGTTGGGCACTGGCGCCAGCGGGGGCACGTACACGCTGTGGGGCACGTAGGGAGCAGAGTCGACGTCGTCGGGGATGTCCGGGTCGTGCATCTGGTAGGAGTGGATCGCGTCGTGCACCTGCAATTGCCCGGTGATGGCCAACGCGTAGGGATCGAGCAGCAGTTTCGCCGGGTTCAACCGCAGACCGAACTCCGGTTCCCACGGTCCGGTGACCCGGAATCCGTAGGTCGTGCCCGAAGCAGGCTCGGGCAAGGATGCGATCCAGTGTCCGTATGGGCCGGGCTGCAGGTCGATCTTCGAGCCTGCCTCGAGGAACTCGAGCACGACTGCCTCTGCTGCGGGGGCGAAGTAGTTCACCGTCGCTCTGCCGGGGTGTTCCGGGTCTGGTCGCAGACCCATGGGAGGCAGACCTTCAGGCGTGCGCATGTTCCTCCTGTCGGCAGACCTCTCGACGGCAAGGTCCTGAGTGGAGGTTAGCCTGCCTGTGGGGCTTAGGGAGGACAGGTGGGTGCAGTGACTGGTGACGGCAATACCGAAGTGACGCTTGAGGTAGTTGACGGCGTGGGTGTCATCAGACTCAACCGTCCGCCCATGAACGCCCTGTCGGCACAGGTGCAGGCCGGCTTCGCGCAGGCTGCCCGTGAGGCCGATCAGCGACGCGACATCGCGGCCGTCGTGATCTACGGCGGGCCCAAGGTCTTCGCGGCCGGGGCTGACGTCAAGGAGATGGCCGACTGGGACCACCGGACGATGGTCGAACGGTCCTCGGCTCTGCAGACCACCTTCGCGGCGGTCACCGAGATCGGCAAACCCACGATCGCGGCGATCACCGGGTACGCCCTCGGTGGGGGTCTCGAACTGGCCCTGTGCTGCGATTTCCGCGTGTGCTCCGACAGCGCCAAACTGGGCCTGCCGGAGATCCAACTCGGCATCATCCCGGGAGCGGGGGGGACTCAGCGCCTGTCACGCTTGATCGGGCCGGCGAAGGCCAAGGAGATGATCTTCTCGGGTCGTCACGTGCGTGCCGAGGAAGCCGAGCGGATCGGCCTGGTCGACGCCGTGGTTCCCGCTGATGATGTCTACGAGCGGGCCGTGGAGTGGGCATCCCGCTACGTCGGTGGTCCAGCACTGGCACTGCGCGCAGCCAAGACCGCGGTCGACAGAGGGTTGGAGGTCGACCTGCGCACAGGCTTGGAGATCGAACGGATGCAGTTTGCCGGCCTGTTCGCCACGGCCGATCGCAAGATTGGAATGGGCTCGTTCTTGGAGTCGGGTCCCGGCAAGGCAACGTTCGAGGGACGATGAGCTATGACCCCACCGACTGCTGAGCAGGTCGCGCAGGCTTTCGACGACCCGAAACTGGCCAACCTGCTGTACCACGACTGGGAGGCCGACACCTACGACGACAAGTGGTCGATCTCCTTCGACGAGCGTTGCATCACCTACGCCCGCGACCGCTTCATCAACGTTGCCGGTGATGAGGGCTGGCCGTACGACACCGCCCTGGAACTGGGGTGCGGCACGGGGTTCTTCTTGCTCAACCTGAAACTGGCCGGCGTGCTCGACGAGGGCCACGTCACCGATCTTTCGCCCGGAATGGTGGAGGTCGCCAAGCGCAACGGGGCGAACCTCGGCTTCGACCTCGAAGGCAGGGTCGCCGACGCGGAAACCCTGCCGTACCCCGATGACACGTTCGACCTGGTCATCGGACACGCGGTTCTGCACCACATCCCAGATCTCGACCAGGCCATGGCCGAGGTGTTGAGGGTGCTCAAACCCGGCGGCCGTTTCGTGTTCGCGGGGGAGCCCACCGCCAAAGGGGACTTCCTGGCCCGCAAGCTGTCGCAGATCACCTGGAAGGCCGCCAAACGGATCACCCACCTGCCCGGGCTGCGCGAGAAGTACGCCCTCGGGCAGGTCGAACTCGACGCGTCCTCGCGGGCGGCCGTGCTGGAGGCCGTCGTGGACATCCACACGTTCGACCCGGGGCAGTTGCGCAGGCTGTGTGTGCGCGCCGGTGCGATCGACGTCCGGACAGTGACCGAGGAGTTGACCTCGTCCTGGTTCGGCTGGCCGATCCGCACGGTCGAGGCTGCGGTCAAGCCCGGGTCGCTGGGTATGAAGTGGGCCTACTTCGCCTACGGCACCTGGCTGGGGCTCTCGGCGCTGGACGCGAAGGTGATGAGCCGGATCGTGCCGGCCCAGTACTTCTACAACGTCAGCGTCACCGGAACCAAGGCGTGAGCCGGGATCCTCGCAACGCACGATTCCTCACCTGGGCCTCGGTGAGGTGGATCCTGCGCAACCGGGCGTGGAGCCCGTGGTACCTCGTGCGCTACTGGCGCTTCTTCTGGCTCAAGGTCCGCAACCCCCACATCATCACCGAGGGCTTCGTCTTCATCGGTCGCCGCAGCGAGTTGTATGCGCGCAAGGGCTACGGGCAGCTGATCCTCGGGCGCTGGGTGCACGTGGGGGAGGACAACAGACTGCGCGTACACGAGGGGACCCTGCGGGTGGGGGACAAGACCGTTTTCGGACGCGACAACACCATCAACGCGTACCTGGACATCGAGATCGGCGGTAGTTGCATCGTGGCTGACTGGGTGTACATCTGCGACTTCGACCATGTCTTCGAGGATGTACTGGCCCCCATCAAGGACCAGGGTCTGGTGAAGAGCCCGGTGCGCATCGGGCCCGACTGCTGGCTGGGCACGAAGGTCACGGTGACCAGGGGAACCTTCGTTGGGCAGGGATGCGTGCTGGCAGCCAACTCGGTCGTGCGTGGGGTCATCCCGCCCAAATCCGTGGTCGGCGGGGTACCGGGGCGCATCATCAAGGACCGGCAGGCGGCCTATGACGCCGCTGCGGCGCGGCGCGCGGCCCTGGCCGACATCGCACGCAAGACCCGGGTGGCGGCCCAGGAGCACAGCAGTTCGTCATGACGTCGCCAAACGGCGTGGTGCTGGTGGCGCGCGGTGTGTGCCACCCAGCCCGGATGCCGCTATCTTGGCAGGGTGACTGGGGCTGCCGGGTTCGACGCCCTCGAGGCTGCACTGCCCGATATGACCCATGTGAACGACCAGGCCAATGAGTCGTACTGCTTGGTCGTCGTTCCCAGCATGTCCTTCGATCAGCAGTTGCTGCAGAACGTGGTCGGTGTCGAGCACTACGAGGAGCGACTGCTCGCGCTGCTGCTGCAATTGCACTCACCGACGATGCGTCTGGTCTTCTGTTCCAGTGCGCGGATCCCCGAGGTGGTCGTCGGTTACTACCTGAACCTCATTCCGGGCGTGCCGGTCTCCCACTCGCGGGCGCGATTGACCATGATCAGTTGCGATGATCTGTCGTCGCGACCGCTCACCGAGAAACTGCTCGAACGCCCGGGCCGGATGCGGGAGATCAGAGCGGCCCTCGAGATGAGCGCCGACGCCGGATTGGTGTGCATGAACACCACCGCCCTCGAGCGCAAACTGGCCGAGGAACTCGACGTGACCTTGTTGGGGAACCCACCGGCGCTGGACCACCTGGGCAGCAAGTCGGGCAGCCGCAAGGTCTTCCGGGAGGCAGGCATCGATCTGCCGATGGGTTTCGAGAACCTCTCCTCGATGGACGAGGTGGCAACTTCGCTCGCAGCACTCAAGCGGGATCTGCCGCACCTGCACACGGGTGTGGTCAAGCTTGAGGAAGGGTTCTCCGGCGAGGGCAACGCCCTCTACCGCTACGAGAACGGCGAAACCGAAGAGGCGATCGCCGCCGCGTTGCCAACGGCGTTGAAGTTCCAGGCCCGATCGGAGACCTACCCCACGTTCAGCAGGCGTTTCGAGCAGATGGGCGGCATCGTCGAGGAGTTCGTGGAGGGGGTGAGCGCTTCACCGTCTGGGCAGGGGTACATCGGTCCGGACGGGACGGTGCGCCCCCTGTCCACACACGACCAGTTGCTCGGGGGTGCCGACGGGCAGGTGTTCGAAGGTTCGACCTTCCCCGCAGACCTGCGATACCGCCACCGCGTGCAGGAGGCCACGATCGAGGTCGGCCGGGTCCTGCTGCGCCTTGGTGCGCGTGGCCGGTACGCCGTGGACTTCGTGGAGGCGGCCGATCGTCTCAGCGCAATCGAGATCAATCTGCGCAAGGGCGGAACCACCCATCCGATGCTGACGCTCTCGGTGATCACCGAAGGACGTTATGACCCACTGCAGGGGGTGTTCCGCGGGGCCAACGGTGTTCAGAAGTGCTACTACGCCACCGACAACCTGCACTCGGACAAATACCGCGGGCTTTCGGTGTCCGACCTACTGGATGCCGCAGTGAACAGGCGGCTGACGTTCGACCCGGTCACCGAACGCGGGTGTGTCTTCCACATGCTCGGTGCCCTGTCGGAGTACGGCAAGGTCGGGGTCACGTGCATCGGGGACAGTCTGGGTCAGGCGATAGACGATTATCGCGAAGTTGTTGGCATGATGGATGCCCTTGGCGGACAGTGAGGCGGAGAACAAATGTGCGGTTGTTTCGTAGTTGCCCTGGGTGCGTTCTTCCCCCGGGTCGCGCTGGTGCTGTTGTGGCTGTTCGGTGACACCGTCGAGAAGGCCTTCAACGGCGAATGGGTCATCCCGCTGATCGGGATAATCTTCCTGCCATTCACAACTCTGAGTTATGTGCTTCTCAACTGGTGGCTGGGCTCGGTGACCGGATTCACCTGGTTCTTCGTCGCCCTGGCTTTCTTGGCCGACATCGGCTCCTACGCCGGTTCGGCCCGGGCTCGCGGCTACGGGACGAGCTGACCTCTCACCACACTCGCCCGGCGGTGAGGGGCGCCTGCCGGTTCGGGTGCGGGCGCCGCGCCGCCCGCGCGTAGACGGCTTCGGTCGATTCGGCGATGCGGGCCCACGTGTAGTCGGCCAACGCGTCACTGGCAGCTTGACGTCTGGCAAGCGTGTCGGCCGGGTCCTCGCAGGCCGCCAGTACTTGCGCGGCCAGATCCTGAGGGTCGTTGGGACGGCATCGTCTGCCGCGCTCGTCGGTCACGAACTCGGCCAGGCCGCCTGTGTCGCCGACGATCAGGGGCACACCCATGGCCGCGCCTTCGAGCGCGACGATGCCAAAAGGTTCGTAGGAGCTGGGGGCCAGCAGCAGATCCGAGGATGCGTACAACTGGCGCAGCCGGAGTTCGTCGACGTGACCCCACATGGACACGTGCTCGGACAGCCCGAGTTCGGCGATCCGTGATTCCACAGCTGCCGTCTGACCGCCGGTCCCGATGATCCGTAGGCGCGCGTCCGGGTGTGCTCGAACGATCGCGGGCATGGCCTGCACTGCGACGAAGACACCCTTCTCCCATTCGATGCGACCGACGAACGTGAGGCGCGGTGTGCCGGTCAGGAACTCCGCGGGCACCTCCACGTCGGCCAGGTAGGAGCCAGTTTCGATCCCGTTGGGCACGACCGTGAGGTGGTCTGGGTCTGCCCGATGACCTCGCACGACCTCCTGAGCCATCGACTGGGAGCAGACGATGAGTTCATCGGCCTCGTCCACCAGCCATTGCTCGACCAGATGAACCGAAGCCGACACGGGGTCCGGCAGCCACCCGCCATGGCGGCCCGCCTCCGTCGCGTGCAGCGTGGCCACCAATGGAGCCTGCAATGACGCGGCCGCTCTGGTCCCGGCCCGCGCGACCACCCAGTCGTGGGCATGAACGACGTCCGCGGCCCTTCGCTGAGTGCTTGCCAGCCCGATCCGGTAGTCGAGGGCGCCGACCCAGGTCAACAGTGATGGCAAGTGGTACGGGAACGGTCCATCGGGTGACACCCGAACTACGCGCACGCCGGAGTCGTCGACCATGTCCGGCCCCGGGCCGGAAGGGGCCTGGGTCACGACGGTGACCTCGTCGCCCCGGGCGGCCTGCGCGGCGGCTAGGGCTTGGACGTGTCTGCCCAGTCCGCCGTAGACGACCGGCGGGTACTCCCAGGAGAGGTGGACGACGCGTCTCACAGCAGCCTTGGGTCCATGTGGGGGAAGGGCCTCTGGCCGTCGGTGGGGATCGGGCGGCCCGTCTCGATGGCGTCGGCGATCCGGTGGAACTGCTTGTGGTGCTCGTTGTGGCGCGTCGTCGCATATTGAGCCGCGCTGTCCTTGCTCACCATGAAGGCCCAGTCGCTGGACAAGGCCAAAAGCCCTTGTGTGGCCAGATCCCGATGACGGTCATCGCGAGCCCTCGGATCAGCGGTCTTGAGCCATCGCCGCATGAGTTCGTCGTTGTCATCGACCATCGACTCCACGGCGGGTCCGGCCCACACGTGGAAGTCCTTGCCGGTGCCCCAAGAACCTTCCTGCGGATCGATGCGCCCGGCGGGCCGCTCGGCGGCGCGGGCCAGGGTGGTGACCTCCACGCCCGCTTGTGGCAGAAGTGTCAACACCGCCTCCAGCCAGGCTGGCCCCTCGTGCCACCAGTGGCCGAACAGTTCTGTGTCGTAGGCAGCGACCACCAATGGGTCGACCACGGTGTCGCGTAGGTCCAGCAGGCGACGGCGGACGACCTCGACGAAGTCCTGGGCGTCGCGGGCCACGGCCGCGGCGGCTGCGGTCGGGTCGTAGGCAGCCTTGCGTGTGCCGTGGATCCCCGACGAGGTGACGCGCCGGGTGCGGAAGCCGAGATCGTCCACAACGTGGAAGTCGCGGTACTCGTGGTGCCCCGGATAGCCCTTACGTGGGGACCACACGCGATAGGTCACATCCAGATCCCGCCCGAAAGTCACAACGTCGGAGTCGCCGACCGTCCACGCGCTGCTCGTGGCACGCCCGACGTGCAACATCGTCGGTCCGTCCATCAGGAAGTGACCCACACCTTGACGCTCGTACAGTCTTTCCAGGCCCGGACGGTAGCCGCATTCGGGCGCCCAGATCCCTGATGATGCCCGGCCGAATCGGACGAAGTGGTCGTCCAACCCGGCCCGCAGGGCGAAGTCCGCCACCCGATCCTCCAGCAGTGGCTGGAACGGGTGTGTGGCGGGCCCGGCCAGCAACTCCACAACGCCTGCGTCTGCCAAACGTCTGAACGCGCCGGAGAAACCGGCCTTGTGGGTGGTCTGCAGCGCCTCCAGCGTGGCGCTGGCCTGACGGGCCTCGCGGTCGCCGGCCACCGGGTCGCGCTGGCCCAGTTCCTGTGCTCGCCACATCCAGTCCGCGACCCAGGTGCTCGCGTCCTCGAGGGCGCCCGGGTCGTCGAGTTGGGCGGCCAGCACTGGAGTGACGCCGATCGTGACCAGGTCGCGAGCCCCTTGCCCGGCGAGGCGGTCCAGCACGTCCAGAACGGGCACGTAGCTCGACGCGATCGCCTGGTAGAGCCATTCCTCACCCACCGGCCACGTGCCATGGCCTCGCAGCCAGGGCAGGTGGCTGTGCAACACCAGCGCGAAGCGACCGATCATCGCGCCACCACCACGAGGTCCAGGCATTCCGGACTGGCCGCAGAGATCTGGAAGTCGTCGGTCGTCACCGAGGACACGAACCGTTCGAGTTCGTCCGGCCAGTACCCGGACAGCGCCGCATCGATCTGCTCGGCGATAAGACCAGGACGCGCTCGCAGACGCGGGCCGTGCTGCACTGCGAACATCTCGATGTGCGTGAAGCCTGCTTGTCGCAGCAGATCGTGCAGTTGATCGGCGTCGAACTCCTCGACGTGGAAGGGGTTGGTGGGTTTCTGTCCGCGGCCCAAACCCGGTGAGAAGGTCAGGCGGTTGGGCGTGCTCAGGCAGGTCCAGTCGGCCATCCGGCGGACCTCGCTGAGGAACTGGGGTAGGGCCCACAGGTGTTCGATCACCTGCAGGCTGACCACAGCGTCCACTGCGGAGAACGGAAGGTCGGCGAGGTTGGCCCGCACATGCGGCAGCCGATAGGTCGCCGCGCTGTGTTCGATGGCACTTGCGTCGTAGTCGACGGCGATGACCCGGGCACCGGCGGCCTGCAGTGCGGCGGCGCCGTACCCCTCGCCCGAACCGGCCTCCACCACCGTCTGGCCGCTGCACCGCGGGGCCAACCATCGGTAGACCACCTCGTGCCGGGCGAACCAGTACTGTTCGCGCGCTACGCCGGGAACGGTGCGTTCACCGGTCAGCGGCAGAGAAGCAGTCACACGATTCAGGCTACGTGGCCTACCTGCACCGCACGGGCGTGGCAGGGGGCTGGGACGGAGGGGGGCTGAAATGCGGCTTTACTACTCGTGAGTAACATAGGAACAAGTGCCGATTGCGACAGCTGTCGGCAACGCGCACCCGAGGAGGTCGACCGCGCCCATGAAGATCGTCGTCTGCGTCAAGCAGGTCCCCGACACCTGGTCGGAGAAGAAGCTCGACCCGACCACGAAGACCCTTGACCGGGAATCCGTGGACGGTGTCATGAACGAACTCGACGAGTACGCCGTCGAGGAAGCATTGAAGATCGCCGAGGCCACCAGCGGTGAGGTCACCGTACTGTCCATGGGGCCGGCGCAGTCCACCGAGACGATCCGCAAGGCGCTGAGCATGGGCGCCGACGCCGGCATCCACATCCTGGACGACGGTTTGGCCGGTTCGGACGCGATCGCGACGTCGCTGGCCATCGCCAAGGTCCTCGAGGGCCGCGGCGCCGACCTGATCATCTTCGGATCCGAATCGACCGATGCCCGCATGAGCGTCGTTCCCGCGATGGTGGCCGAGCGTCTCGGTGTCGCCCAGTTGACGTTCGCGAACAAGGTTGAGGCGCCCGGCGACGGCAGCGTCAAGGCCCACAGGCTCACCGACTACGGCTATGACGTGGTCGAGGCCAGCACCCCAGCGGTGATCTCGGTCGTGGAGAAGATCAACGAACCGCGCTACCCCTCGTTCAAGGGCATCATGGCCGCGAAGAAGAAGCCGGTCGAGACCGTCAGCCTGGCCGATGCCGGCATCGAGGCGGCAACCGTGGGCCTGGGAGCCGCATGGAGCGAGGTCGCTGAGTTCGCAGCGGCGCCCGCCCGCGCAGCCGGAACCGTCGTCACCGACGAGGGCAACGGCGGCGTGAAGATCGCTGACTACCTGTCCGAGCAGAAGTTCATCTAGGGAGAACGAGACAATGGCTGAAATCCTGGTACTGGTCGACCACGTCGACGGCTCGGTCAAGAAGACAACACTGGAACTGCTGACCATGGCCCGTTCCCTGGGCGAGCCGTCCGCGGTGTTCGTGGGCGGTGGCATCGACTCCGCCGCCGCGACGCTGGCCGAGTACGGCGCGGCGAACATCTACGTGGCTGACGCCCCGGAGCTGACCGGGCATGTGGTCGCGCCGAAGGCCGAGCTGCTAGCGCAGTTGGTCGCGGACAAGGCTCCCGCCGCGGTGCTGATCACCTCCAGCGCCGAAGGCAAGGAGATCGCCGGCAGGTTGGCCGTCAAGGCCAACAGCGGCGTCATTACCGACGCTGTGGCCGTGTCGCCCGAACTTGTGGCCACGCAGTCGATCTTCGGTGGCTCCACCATCGTGGCGTCCAAGGTCACGACCGGCACCCCGGTCATCACCGTTCGCCCGAACTCCACCCCCCCGGTGGCAGCAGCAGCCGCAGGCACCCGCTCCGATGTGAGCGTGACCTTGAGCGCCGCCGACACGGCCGCCAAGGTTGTGGACCGCGTCGAGGAGCAGAAGGGTGCACGCCCCGAGCTGACCGAGGCCGCAGTTGTCGTCTCCGGTGGCCGCGGCGTAGGTGGACCGGAGGGCTTCGAGGTCATCGAGAAGCTCGCCGACTCCCTCGGTGCAGCGGTTGGCGCCTCGCGTGCCGCCACGGACGCCGGCTGGTACCCCCACCAGTACCAGGTGGGACAGACCGGTAAGACCGTCTCGCCTCAGTTGTACATCGCCAACGGCATCTCCGGGGCGATCCAGCACCGCGCCGGGATGCAAACCTCGAAGACGATCATCGTGGTCAACAAGGACCCCGAGGCGCCGATCTTCGAACTCGCGGACTACGGCGTCGTCGGCGACCTGTTCGAGGTCGTCCCGCAGCTGACCGACGAGATCGGCAAGCGCAAGGGCTGATCCGCAGTTCTGTGAACCCCGCCATCCGGGCCCGGCTCGGTGGCGGGGTTCGCTGCGTTCGGGGGTGCCCGCCGCCCGCCCGGGCCCGCCCGGCCGCGGCCCCGGGTGCCCGCCGCCCGGCCGGCCCCGGGTGCCCGCGTTAGAGGTTGTGCTGTTGGTTAGAGGTTGTGGTCCTGGTTAGCGAAACAACGCGTGGATTCGCTAACCAGGACCACAACCTCTAACGCGGTGCCGGTTGGGCCTCGCGCGGTGCCGGTTGGGCCTCGCGCGGTGCCGGTTGGGCCTCGCGCGGGTGCCGGTTGGGCCTCGCGCGGTGCCGGTTGGGCCTCGCGCGGGTGCCCGCCGCCCAGCCCCACATCCGCGACCCGCCGATGCCGCCTCAGAGTTAATGTCGCACCCGCGGGTTAGCCTCGGGCGTAAGTCACGCGAGTTCTTCCCCATCGCGTGGCCCTAAAAGTTGTCCGGTGCATTGGGGTTTGCTGTGGTCTTCCCGACGATCGAGTTCGCGGCGTTCTTCGTCGTGGTGCTTCTTGCGTCGTGGCTGCTCATGCCTACCCCCAAGTATTGGAAGCCCTTCATCTTCGCCGCATCGCTCGCGTTCTACGCGGCGGCTGATTGGCGCTGGGTGTTCCTGCTGGTCACATCGATCATCGTCAACCAGACCGCTGCCACAGTCATCTCCAAGCTCGAGCGCGGCCAGCCCGGTCGCAAGGCCGTCCTGATCGCCGCTGTGACAGTCAATCTGGCGTTACTGGGGGTGTTCAAATACCTCGGCTTCTTCGTGGACAGCGTCAACAGCCTGGTCAATGCGTTCGGCCTCGAGGGGGAGCAGCAAGTCCTGGAATTGGCTCTGCCGGTGGGCATCTCGTTCTTCACATTTCAGGCGATCAGCTACGTCGTGGACGTGTATCGGGAGAAGGCGCCGCTGGCCAAACCCATCGACACGGCGGTTTACCTGTCCTTCTTCCCGCATCTGGTGGCCGGACCCATCGTGCGGGCCACGGAGTTCATCCCGCAGTTGTCCACACCACGAAGTCCCCGCAACATCCCTGCCGCGCCGGCCTTGTTCCTCATCGGTGGCGGTCTGATCAAGAAGGTCGTGCTGGCCGACTTCCTCGCGGTGAACCTCGTGGACCCGGTCTTCGGCAGCCCCCAGGCCTTTGGAGCGGTCGACACCGGCCTTGCGATCGTCGGCTATGCCGCCCAGATCTACTGCGACTTCTCCGGATACACCGATATCGCGATCGGCGTCGCCATGCTTCTGGGGTTCTGGTTCCCGCAGAACTTCGACCAGCCATACCGCGCGTTGAGTCTGCAGGAGTTCTGGCACCGCTGGCACATGACGTTGTCCCGATGGTTGCGTGACTACCTCTACATCCCCCTGGGAGGCAGCCGGAAGGGTCCGCGCCGCACCACGATCAACCTGATGATCACCATGATCCTGGGTGGTCTGTGGCACGGTGCCGCATGGACTTTCGTGATCTGGGGAACGATGCACGGCAGCGGACTCGCCTTCGAGCGCTGGGCGCGTGAACGGGTGAACAAGTTGCGCGGCGGTGGGACCCAGATCGACCTGCGCGACCCTGACCCCGGCGAACCGGTCTCCGGCGGATCGGCCGATCTGACGACCACCACGGTGATGGTCAAGCCCAAGCCGCGCATCGATGCGGTCATCACGGCGCGTTACCCCAAGCCGGTGATGTGGCTGGCGACCTTCGGTTTCGTCTGCCTGGCCTGGGTGTTCTTCCGTTCCCCGGACGTGGGCACGGCGCTCACGGTGCTGTCCCGACTGGTGGTGGGCTGGACCACGGCCGTCACACTGGCCACCCCAGCGGTCTTGGTCGCCCTAGTGGTCGCCATGAGTACCCAGGTGACTCCGGCCCGGTTCTGGGACCGGATGGCGGTGCAGTTCGCAAGGCTGCCGTACTGGGCCCAGGGGATCGCTTTCGGTGTGTTCCTGATCGTCATCGACACGCTCGTGGGCCAGCAGGGTGTTGCCCCCTTCATCTACTTCCAGTTCTAGGACAATGCCATGACCGATGTCATTCATGACTCTCCCGAGGTGGACCAACCGCCCGCCCCCAAGCGCAACCGGTCGGACAGTTACCACCCGGCCATGCACGGGTTCGAGGGTAAGCGGATGCCAGCAGGTCATATCTGGCTGGTCGTGGTCATCGCATTGTTGATCGCTGTTGTGTTCAACTCCGGAGGTTTCCTGCGCGATGCGAACGGCATGCGCCCCGGAGTCCTGCGTACCGTGATGGTCGGGATCGCCACCCCCATCGACGCGGTGGCGGGCTGGTTGCACCTCGATGCCGGCCAGCAGGCGTTCGCGGGTCTTCTGGGTCAGCAGACCGATGAGGCAGACGGCGCGGCCCTGGTCGACGATCAAGCAGTGCTCGAACCCGCAACTGCGCCGACCCTGCCCAGCACCACTGTCCCGACCGCTGCCGACCCGCTCAAGATCTTGGTGATGGGCGACTCCCTGTCGACTTTCGTGGGCCAACAGATGTCGGCTCTGCTGGCGGACTCGAAGACAGCGACGGTCAAATCCGTGTGGCGCAACGGGACAGGGCTGACCAATCCCGCGTTCTTCAACTGGGAGGCCGGGGCGCGGTCCATCATGCGTGACGAACAGCCCGACGCTGTCGTGGTGCTGATCGGCGGGAACGAGCGCAACGATATGACGGTCGGCGGACGCACGTTGACCCCTGGCACGCCCGAGTGGGAGAGGGAGTACGAGCGCAGGGCGCGGGTCGTGATGCGGGCCATCATCGCCGAAGGTGCCCAGCGGGTGTTCTGGTCGGGGCCACCCACCGCACGTGATCCTGCATGGAACTCGGTCTACGCCGACGTCAACGCCGCGCTGTCCAGGGCGGCATCTGCAGTGCCCGGTGTCGAGTACGTCGACCTGTACGACGAGAGCCAGCCCTTCTCGATGGAGGACACGATCGACGGTGAGCAGGTGCTCGCCAGGCAGCGCGACGGAATCCACTGGACCTATCCCGGGTCGCTGCCTGCAGCACGCCAGCAGGTGGCCGCGCTGGAGACGGTTTATGGTGATTTCTTGAGGTCTCGATCCACCACCACGGAGGTCACCAGTGACGCGCAGCCAACGGCCGGGGCCGAATCTCCAGGACCCTGAGAAATTCGCCAGGGAGTTCACCGAGGAGCTGCGGTTCGGTCAGGGAGTGGACTACGTCCGAGCCTCTGACACCGATCTCTACATGGCGCTCGCCCGCACGGTCAGACAAGCCATGATCTCGCGCTGGATCCAGACCCTCGACACGCAGATGGCCCGCAACGCCAAGGTAGTGGTCTACCTGTCGGCGGAGTACCTGCTCGGCAGGCAGCTTGACAACGCACTGCTGGCGACCAACCTGCAGGCGACCGCGCGGCACGCCCTTGCCTCGCTGGACCTCGAGCTGGACACCTTGCGCGAGTACGAGGTGGAGCCCGGGTTGGGCAATGGGGGTCTGGGCCGACTGGCCGCGTGCTTCCTGGACTCTCTGGCCACCATGGCCATCCCGGCAGTCGGTTACGGGATCCGCTACGAGTACGGCATCTTTCAGCAGCAGTTCAACGAGCAAGGCCGGCAGGTCGAGGTCCCGGACTCGTGGCTGCGCCGCGGAAATCCTTGGGAGTTCCCGCACCCGGAGATGTCGGTGAACGTCGGCTTCGGGGGGACGGTCAAACACAACGGCACCGAGCGCGCTGTCTGGACCCCGGATGTCAACGTTCTGGCAGTCCCGTACAACTACATGGTTCCCGGCTACCGATCCGAGGCGGTGAACACGCTGCGGCTGTGGCAGGCCCAAGCCGCGGAGAACCTCGACCTGATGGAGTTCAACTCCGGCGACTTCGAGGGCGCCGTCCGTATGCAGACCGAGGCTGAGTCGATCTCCAAGATCCTGTACCCGGAGGACTCCACTCCGCAGGGCAAACGGCTTCGCCTGCAACAGCAGTACTTCTTCGTGGCTGCCTCGATCCACGACTTCATCCACAACGTGCTGCCCGGCGACTTCGACCTGCGGCGCCTGCACGAACGTGTTGTCTTCCAGCTCAACGACACCCATCCGGTGATCGCCATCCCGGAACTGATGCGCGTGCTCATCGATGTCAATGGGCTGGGTTGGGACGAGGCCTGGGAGGTCACCCGCAAGTGCTTCGCCTACACCTGCCACACGCTGCTGCCCGAAGCGCTCGAGGTCTGGCCCGTGGATCTGCTGGAGGATCTGCTGCCGCGGCACATGGAGATCATCTACAAGATCAACTCACGCTTTCTCGAGGACATCGCCGACGCCTTCCCGGGCAACGACTGGCGGGTGCGGCGCATGTCCATCATCGAGGAGCATCCCGTCAGGGCGGTCCGCATGGCGTATCTGGCCACCGTTGGATCCAGCAAGGTCAACGGAGTGGCGGAACTGCACAGCAAACTTCTGCGCGAACGTGTCCTGCCGGACTTCGCGGAACTGTATCCCGACCGTTTCACCAACGTCACCAACGGCGTGACCCCGAGACGATTCCTCAAACTGTCCAACCCCGAGCTCTCCGCACTGATCACCTACAAGATCGGCAACGACTGGGTGACCAACCTCGAGGAACTACGCGAACTCGACCAGTACGCCGACGACGCGAAGTTCGTGGCGACCGTGGGCCGGATAAAGCGTGAGAACAAGGTGCGCCTGGCCGAGGTCCTGAAGAAGCGCGACGGAATCGTGCTGAACGTGGACTCGATGTTCGACGTGATGGTCAAGCGTCTTCACGAGTACAAGCGGCAGTTGCTCAAACTCCTGCATGTCGTCGTGCTGCACCAGCGGATCCAGGACGGGCAGGCGATCGCGCCGAGGACGGTCATCTTCGGGGCCAAAGCTGCCCCCGGGTATGTCATGGCCAAGGAGATCATCGGTTTGATCAACTCCGTTGCTGCCACCATCGATGCCGATCCAAAGGCGCGCGGTCTGCTGCAGATCGTCTTCCCGCCCAACTACAACGTGACACTGGCCGAGTCCCTCATCCCGGCGGCCGACCTGTCCGAGCAGATCTCGTTGGCCGGTAAGGAAGCCTCCGGCACCGGGAACATGAAGTTCGCGCTGAACGGGGCCCTGACCGTGGGAACCCTCGACGGGGCGAACGTGGAGATCCGGGAGCTGGTGGGTCCGGACAACTTCTTCCTGTTCGGGATGACTGAGGAGGAGGCCACGGGCCTTCGCGATTCCGGGTACTCACCGATGTGGTACTTCGAGAACGATCCGGTGCTGCACCGCGCACTTGAGGCGATCAGCCACGGTGACTACTCCGGCGGCCAGGGCTTCGCCTACGGGCACGTTGTCGACTCGCTGCTCAGCGACGACCCGTACATGGTGCTCGCCGACTTCGCGTCCTACATCACCGCGCAGGACGAGGTTGAGAAGGTGTGGGCCGATCCCCAACTGTGGGGGAGCATGGTGGTGCACAACATCGCGCGATCCGGGTTCTTCTCCTCCGACCGCTCCATCCAGGACTACCTCGACCGCATCTGGCACGCCCCCTCGGTGCCGGTCCACAAGTAAGCCGGGCTGCAAGGCCCACCTACCATGTTGAGGTGCACTACCTCGACCACGCCGCGACCACCGCGCTTCGTCCTGAGGCGCTCGCGGCCATGCGTGAGCAGTGGGACCACGTGGGAAATCCATCCAGTCTGCACACCGCCGGCCGACAGGCTCGGGCAGTCGTGGAGGAGTCGCGCGAGCTGATCGCGTCGCTGCTGGCCGTCAAGCCGGCAGATGTGGTCTTCACCTCCGGTGGCACCGAGGCTGACAATCTGGGGGTCAAGGGGATCGCCCGGGCCAGCGGCAAGCAGCGTGTCCTCGTCAGTGCCGTGGAGCATCATGCGGTCCTGGATCCCGCCGACGCCTTGGCCGACGAGGGTTTCGCCGTCGAGCGGATCGGGGTCGACGCACTGGGTCGGGTGGACCTGGACGCTCTGGAAGAAATGCTCGGCCCCGACGTTGCGCTGGTGGCGGTGATGTACGCGAACAACGAGGTCGGGACCATTGAGCCGGTCGCCGAAGTCGCCGCGCTCTGCGCCGCGCGCGGCGTACCGGTGCACACCGACGCCGTGCAGGCTCTCGGGCAGCTCGACATGGATCTTGACGGCGTCGAGTCCGTGGCCCTGTCGGCGCACAAGGTCGGGGGACCGGTCGGTGTCGGAGCGCTGGTCCTGGACAGGTCGGTGCACGTCCAGGCGCTGGTCCACGGTGGCGGCCAGGAGCGCGACATTCGATCTGGAACGGTTGACGCTGCCGGCATCGCCGGGTTCGCGGCCGCCCTTGCCGCGCCGAAGCCCGACCTGGCCCCACTTCGCGACGACCTGATCGCCGCGGTCTTCGCCGCGGTCCCCGACGCTGTGCTCAACGGCGATCCGGTGCACCGGCTGGCGAACAACGCCCATTTCAGTTTCCCGGGTTGTCCCGGGGACGCGCTGCTCATGCTTCTGGACGCGGCCGGGATCGCGGTGTCGACCGGCTCTGCCTGCACGGCAGGCATACCGCAGCCCAGCCACGTGCTGCTGGCCATGGGTGCCGACGTGTCCGCGGCCAGTTCGTCTCTGCGGTTCTCGTTGGGGTGGAACTCCACCGCCGCCGATGTCGACGCGCTCGCGGCTGCGCTGCCTGCAGCCGTAGAGCGGGCCCGGCGGGCCGGGAGTCTGTCGTGAAGCGGGTAGTGGCCGCAATGTCCGGCGGTGTCGATTCCGCAGTTGCTGCCGCCCGCCTGCTCGACGCGGGCTACGACGTGACCGGCGTTCATCTCGCGCTTGCTGAGAAGAGGTACGCGGGCGGCGGCCGGGGTTGCTGCACTCTCGAAGACGTCCACGACGCGCGACGGGCAGCCGACCTGCTCGGCATTGCGTTCTACGTCTGGGACTTCGCGGCGCGGTTTCAGGAGACGGTTCTCGATGACTTCCTGCACGAATACGCACAAGGCCGCACGCCGAACCCCTGCGTGAGCTGCAACCAGCACATCAAGTTCGCCGCCGTGCTTGAACGGGCGCAGGCGCTGGGCTTCGACGCGGTCGGGACCGGTCATTACGCACGCCTGGTCGAGGGTGAGGACGGGGTTGAGCTGCACCGGGCGATCGACCCGGACAAGGACCAGTCCTACGTCCTGGGAGTGCTCGATGCCGAGCAGTTGGCCGGGTCGCTGTTCCCGCTGGGAGACAGTGTCAAGGCCGAGGTTCGCCGAGAGGCCGCGGATCGCGGGCTGCTGGTGGCAGACAAGCCCGACAGTCACGACATCTGCTTCATCCCCGACGGTGACACCCGCGGTTTCCTGGCCGAGCGCCTCGGCGGGCAGGACGGACCGATCGTCGATGTGACCACCGGCGAGCAGGTCGGCTCGCACCACGGCGCGGTGGGCTTCACCATCGGCCAGCGCCGGGGCCTCAACCTGCAGCAACCAGCGGCCGACGGACAGGCTCGCTACATCGTGGATGTCGACCTGGGCGTCAATACCGTGTTCGTCGGTCCGCCCAGGCTGCTGCGTGTGAAGGGTCTGGAACTCGACCGGCTGCGATGGGCGGGTGAGACGTTGCAGACGGCTGAGGTCGACGTGCAGATCCGCGCACACGGTGATCCGGTCGCCGCCCGGTACAACTCGGGAACGGTCGAACTGCTGGAGGAGTTGTCCGGTGTCGCGCCGGGTCAGATCGCGGTGCTCTACGACGGAACGCGGGTGCTGGGGTCCGGTCGGATCACGCGCACGTTCTGATTTCGCTCACGCGGCGGTTCTGGCCCCGAATATCCGGCTCAGGTCCATGGGCATAGGTGTCTTCAGGTCGAACGCGGCGCTGACCATCCGCAGGGTGGATGCCACCACGATGCACAGGATCTCGGCAACGAAGAGGTCGCCGCCGAACCAGAAGACGCCCATGAAGGTCAAGGCGCCCATCAGCGCTGCGAACGCGAGCCACTGACCTGGTAGGAGCAAGCTCACTTGCTCCCCGCAGAATATGTCGCGCAGCACCCCGCCTCCGGTCGCGGTGATCACGGCGACCAGCACGGCAGACCCGAATCCCAAACCGTTGCCCAATGCCTTCGTGGCACCAACCAGGACCCATACCCCGATGAACAGGCCGTCGATGACGTCGAGCAGGATCGACGCGCGCGTGAAGAAGCGCGAGAAGAACCACCCGAAGGTCGCACCGACGATCGCGTAGATAAGGAACGTCGGTGAGGTGAGGAAGACCGGGGGGCCGGACACGAGAACGATGTCGCGGATCACACCGCCGCCGAGGGCACCGAAGAAGGCCACGACCAGGATCCCCATGACGTCCATCTGACGGCGCCGGGCATGCAGCGCGCCGGAGATCGCACCGACTGTGATCGCCAACGCGTCGATCGAACTTGGCAGGGCCAGTGAAGCGACGTCAGCCATCCTTGTCGTCCTTGCTGCCCCAGTAGGACCAGACGCGGTCGGAGACGTCCTGAGCAGGTCGTGTCTCAAGGTCAAGACGAAGGGCCACTACGCGGGTTCCGAACACCGTGAGGATCACCAGGATCTGGGACAGCAGAGCCTGTCCGGTCCAGGCCTCCAGCGCGACGTAGAGGATCGACCCTCCCAGCGCGATGATGCCGAGGAACACGCCAGGGCGCAGTATCTGAGGCGCGTCGCCGCCGAGGATGTCGCGGAAAAGGGGCCCGGCCGTTGCAACGATGGTGCCCACCGCGATGGCCGACAGCGCGCCGAGACCCGCCCGCAGGGCGCTATCTGTGCCCACGGTTGCCAGCAGGCCCATCGCCAGAGCCTCAAGTGCGAGCAAGGCGCGGTCGAACCGGGCGATGTAGCCGGCGAAGAAGAACCCGATGACCGCGGCTCCTGTGGCGCACCAGATGAACGTGGAGTCCCGCAGCACGATAGGTCCACGGGCCAGGAGTATGTCGCGTAAGAGCAGGCCGCCCAGGCCCGCTGTTATCGACAGCGTCAGGACTCCGATGACGTCGAACCCGCGCCGGGCCGCATACGTCGCCCCGGCCACACCTCCCACGACGACTGCCAGGTAGAGGGTCCACGCCGGTAGTTCGGGAACACCTGTGTAGACCTCCGGCATGCCACCACGCTATCGCGGGTGTGTGCGACCATGAGCCGTGCCGATCCCACTGAACTCGCCCGTGACCCTGACCGGCATCGGATCCGTCCCGGGCACGCAGGTGAAGGATTGGCCCGCTCGGATCAGCGATCAACTCCCCGACTTCCCGCATGTGCCGGAATTGCCCCAAAGGGGTCCGGGCGCGGACATGATCGGGCGCACCTTGGCATTGCTGTGCGACGTGGCACCCGACTTCAGCGCATCCACGACCGTGACCGGGTGGGAATTGACCGCGGCCCAGCGGGACATGCGACGGGCGCGCTCCCTTCTGGGCGAGGATCTCGACGCGGTGGAGAGCAGTTGGCAAGGCCACACGGGCCTGGCCAAACAACAACTGGCCGGGCCGTACACCCTGGCCGCGTCCGTGGAGCGCAAGGGTCGCAAGTTGCTGGCCGACGTGGGACTGGTCCGCGACCTTGTGCAGGCCTGGCGCCACATGGTCGTACAGCACCGTGAGGAACTGCGACGAAGGCTCGGGGCACATTGGGTTATCCAAATGGACGAGCCATCCTTGCCCGCGGTGGTCGCCGGCACGGTCCGGACGGTCAGTGGTTTCTCCGCCTACCCTTCCATCGAAGTGGATCTCGCACTCGGGGCAGACCTGTTGCACTGCTGCGCACCGGGGGTGCCGCTGGCCCGCGTACGGCTGGTCCCGGCGCTGCTCTTCGACCTTTCCTTGCATGAGCACGCCGACGACGAAGCGCTGGCGGAATTGTCCACAGCCGGAACCACTTTGGGTTTCGGTGTGTCACCGGATGCAGGTAGCGTCCGAGGTGTGCTGGACTTCTTCGACCGGACCGGGCTTTCCCCGGATCCGTTGCTGGTCACGCCGCCCTGCGGGATGGTGGGCGACTACCGACCCTGGCTGCCGGTGGTGGAGGCTCTGAACGAGAGGTTGGGCTGATGCCCGGGCCGACCCAAGCCGAGCGCGAACGCTGGGAGTTGCTGGTGGGCCGCATCGAAGCGGCCCGGACCGAGTACTACCAGAAGGACGCGCCGACGCTCTCGGATGCTGAGTACGACGCACTTTTCGCCGAGCTGCAGAAGTTGGAGGCGCAGCGCCCGGAGTTGCAGAAGGCCGACTCGCCGACCCAGACGGTGGGTGGGGACCGCTCGGAGATGTTCGAGCCGGTGAATCATCTGCAGCCGATGATGAGTCTGGACAACGCCTTCGGGATCGATGAGTTCCGGGCGTGGGTTGCGCGGATCGAGAAGGATCTGG
The DNA here is from genome assembly GCA_963818505.1 of uncultured Actinomycetota bacterium. Taxonomy (GTDB): domain Bacteria; phylum Actinomycetota; class Actinomycetes; order S36-B12; family UBA10799; genus JADKAV01. Next base: position 1,051,105 of record CAWFSJ010000001.1, on the reverse strand, counting down.
GTGAGGTCCCGCAACTTCTGTGTGAGTTGAAGATCGATGGTCTGGCTGTGGATCTGGTCTACCGGCATGGGCGGCTGGCGACTCTGGCGACCCGCGGTGACGGGCGGGTGGGCGAGGACGTGACCTACAACGCCCGGTTCATCCCCGGGATCCCGGCTGTGATCTCCGGGGCGCCGGCGCTGGTGGAGGTACGCGGCGAGGTGTACTTCCCGGTCGCGGAGTTCGCCGAACTCAACGAGCAGATGCTGGATCTGGGTCGTTCCCCCTTCGCCAATCCGCGTAACGCCGGTGCCGGGACGTTGCGCCAGCGGGTCGACCGGCGACAGGCTGAGATCGCTGCTCGTGAGCGTGCAGGACGCAAGGTGTCGGACAAGGCCCTGTCGGAGGTGCAGCGCGGGATCGACGCGCTGGGCAGGCTGCGACTGATCGTGCACGGTCTGGGTCAGTTGGACGGGCAACGCCCACAACGCTTGTCCCAGGCGTATGAGGCGATGCGCGGCTGGGGTCTGCCCACCTCTACGAGGGTGCAGGTGGCGGCCACACCTGCCGAGGCCGAGGCGTACGTGTCGACCTACGAGGCCCGCCGGCACAGTCTTGAGCACGAGATCGACGGGGTTGTCGTCAAGATCGACGAGTTGGCCATCCAATCGCGGCTCGGCGCGACCTCACGGGCACCCCGGTGGGCGATCGCGGTGAAGTACCCCCCCGAGGTGGTGCGCACGCGGTTGCTGGACATAGCGGTCAATGTCGGACGTACCGGCAGGGTGACCCCGTTCGCGGTGATGCAACCGGTTCAGGTGTCGGGCACGACCGTGTCGATGGCCACGTTGCACAACGCCCAGGAGGTCGAACGCAAGGGCGTTCTGATCGGCGACATGGTGTTCCTGCGCAAGGCCGGGGAGATCATCCCCGAGGTGATCGGGCCGGTGGTCGAGGAGCGGACCGGTGATGAGCGGGAGTTCGTCATGCCCACCCACTGTCCTTCCTGCGGCACCGGCCTGGCCCCGGCTAAAGAGGGCGACGTCGACATCCGGTGTCCCAACGCCCGGTCCTGCCCGTCACAATTGCGCGAGCGGCTCAACCATGTCGGCTCACGCGGCGCCTTGGACATCGAGGGGCTGGGCTGGAAGGCGTCCAAGGCCCTGCTCGACGATCGCCTCGTGCACGACGAAGCGGACCTGTTCGACCTGGATGAGGCAGCGCTGCTGGGTTCGGCGTTCTTCACCCGTGCCGGCGATGAGCTGACCGAGAACGCGCGCGTCCTGCTGGCTCAGCTGGAGGCCGCCAAGTCACGACCGCTGTGGCGGGTTCTGGTCGCCCTGTCCATCCGGCATGTGGGTCCCACCGCGGCCCAGGCGCTGGCGCGCGAGTTGGGCAGCATGCACGCCATTCGGGCCGCCGACGCCGAGCAGTTGAGTTCGGTCGACGGTGTGGGTCCCACCATCGCGGCCGCTCTGCATGAGTGGTTCGCGGTGGACTGGCATTGCGACGTGGTCGACAAGTGGGCGGCCGCCGGGGTGCGGATGGCCGACGAGGAGGCGTCGGGTCCGAGGCCGCTGGCAGGCAAGACAATCGTGATCACCGGGACTCTGTCGCAGTTCAGCCGTGACACCTTGACCGAGCGGTTACAGGAACTCGGCGCCAAGGTGACCGGGTCGGTGTCGAAGAAGACCGACTTCCTCATTGCAGGCGAGAACGCCGGGTCAAAGCATGCGAAGGCCGAATCGCTGGGCGTCCCGATCCTCACTGAGGACCGGCTCGGCGAACTCGGTGTCGAGTTGTAGGTCGACCGGGTCAGGCGCGCTCCTCAGCGATGGAGTTGCCGCCGTCGACCACCAAGCATTGGCCCGTCGTGTAGGAGGCCCCGGGGGTGGCGAACCAGCCGATGGCAGCGGCGACCTCATCCGGTGAGGCGCTGCGTCCAATAGGGGTGGATCTGCCTTGGCGTGCTTCGTCTTCGGTCTGAGAGCCGGTGGCGATCCATCCCGGTGCCACGGCGTTGACAGTGATCCCGGCAGCTGCCAGGTCCACGGCCAGTGCGCGGGTGAGGCCGACCATCCCTGCCTTGGCAGCGGCGTACGCGGGGTCGTTACGCATGGCCATCACGGGACCGGTCACGCTTGCCACGTTGACGATCCGACCCCAGGCGCCTGCGCGCATCCCCGCAATGACATGACGGCAAACCAGGAACGCCGTGTCCAGGTTGCGCTGCATGCCCGCGCGCCACGTCTGCAGCGACATCGATTCGGCCGAACCTGATTCGAAGCCGGAACCGAGGCTGATCATGCCGGCGTTGTTGACCAGGATGTCCACCTCTGAGGGAAGGGTCGCGACTTGCGCGGGATCGGTGAGGTCGGCGACGACGGCGTCCGCTCGAGCACCAGCCTGGCGTAGTTCCTGCGCGCGCTCGTGGATCCTGTCGGTCGTGGAGGTGATCACCACCTGCGCACCCATTCCCGCCAGCAGTGTTGCGGTTGCGAATCCGATGCCGTCGCAGGAACCGGCACCGGTGATCAGGGCAGTGCGGCCGGTGAGGTCGAAGGCGTCCATGCTCGCAGGGTAGTTGCGCCCGGGGCGAAAGCGCCGCCTGGTCGCCGGGTCACCGGGGCGCTGGGGTCGCTCCGTAGACTTGGGCCATGCCCGCAATCTCCCGCGACGAAGTCGCGCACCTGGCGCGTCTTGCCCGGCTCGACCTCGACGATCACGAGTTGAGCCACTACGCCGAACAACTCGACGTGATCCTGACGGCGGTTACCCGGGTCGGTGAGGTCGCCGCGAACGACGTAGAACCGATGTCCCACCCCGTAGCCATCAGCAACGTCTTCCGCCCCGATGAGCCTGGACCCACGCTTAATGCCGGGGAAGCGCTGTCCGCGGCACCGGCCGTCGAGGAACAGCGATTCCGGGTCCCGCGCATTCTGGACGAGGAGTAACCGATGTCCTTCGTGTACAAGAACGCCATCGAACTCGCCCAGGGCATCGCGTCAGGGCAGTTCTCGGCCCGCGAGGTCGCCACGGACTTCCTGGATCGCATCGCGGCCACCGACGAGCAGTACAACGCCTTCCTGGCCGTCGACACTCCCGGCGCGCTTGCTGCCGCCGACGCCGTCGACGCCGCGCGCGCGAAGGGCCAGCCCCTCGGTCCGCTGGCAGGTGTCCCGGTTGCGGTGAAGGACGTCATCACGACCCGCGGACTGGCTACCACCTGTGGCTCCAAGATGCTCGAGGGCTGGCTTCCGCAGTACGACGCGACAGTCACCACGAACCTGCGCGAGGCAGGTGCGGTGATCGTGGGCAAGACCAACATGGACGAGTTCGCGATGGGTTCGTCCACCGAGAACAGCGCCTTCGGGCCTACGCGCAATCCCTGGGACCCGGCCAGGATCCCGGGAGGGTCCAGTGGTGGATCGGCGGTCGCGGTGGCCGCGCGGCAGGCACCGCTGTCCATCGGCACCGACACCGGCGGCTCCATCCGCCAGCCCGCAGCCATGACCGGAGTGGTCGGCGTCAAGCCCACCTACGGCGCGGTCTCGCGGTACGGGTTGGTGGCGCTGGCCTCGTCCTTGGACCAGGCGGGACCGTTCGCGACGAACGTGGCCGACGCGGCTCTGCTGCACTCGGTGATCGCAGGCCACGACCCGAAGGACTCGACCTCCATCGACGCCCCCGTTCCCAACGTGCTGGCGGCGGCCCGTAACGCCGACGTTCGGGGCATGCGGATCGGCGTGGTCAAGCAGTTGACCGGAGACGGTTTCCAGCGCGAAGTACGTGAACTCTTCAGCACGTCGCTGGACCTGCTCAGCGATGCCGGCGCGGAGATCGTGGAGGTCTCCTGCCCGCACTTCGAGTATGCCCTGGCTGCCTACTACCTCATCCTGCCCAGCGAGTGCTCCTCCAATCTGGCCAAGTTCGACGCCATGCGCTACGGGCTGCGGGTGGGCGACGACGGCTCTGCCTCCGTGGAGCAGGTCATGGCCATGACCCGGGAGGCGGGCTTCGGTCCAGAGGTGAAGCGCCGGATCATGCTGGGCACCTACGCGCTGTCCAGCGGTTACTACGACGCCTACTACGGGCAGGCACAGAAAGTCCGCACGCTGATCGCCAGGGACTTCGCCGAGGCGTTCGAAGTAGCCGATGTGCTGGCAACGCCGACCGCTCCGACCACGGCGTTCCTGATCGGCGAGAAGGTGGACGACCCACTGAGCATGTACCTGCAGGACATCGCCACGATCCCGGCCAACCTCGCCGGGATCCCTGGGATGTCGCTGCCGGTCGGGCTGGACGACGCTGGTCTTCCCGTGGGCCTGCAGTTCATGGCACCGGCTCTGGCCGACGACCGTCTGTACACCGCCGGCGGTGCTCTGGAAGCAGCAATCGGATGGGAGGCGCGCCCGTGAACTACGAGAACGCAGTGGCCAAGTATGACCCGGTGCTCGGCCTCGAGGTCCACGTCGAACTCAACACCGAGACGAAGATGTTCTGCGGGTGCCCGACAACTTTCGGGGGCGAGCCGAACACCCAGGTGTGCCCGGTGTGCCTGGGGTTGCCAGGTTCCCTGCCGGTCGTCAACGCCAAGGCCGTCGAGTCGGCCATGCGCATCGGGCTGGCGCTCAACTGCCGGATCGCACCCTGGTCGCGGTTCGCGCGCAAGAACTACTTCTACCCCGACATGCCCAAGAACTACCAGATCTCCCAGTACGACGAGCCCATCGCGATTGACGGCTACCTGGACATCGAGGTTGACGGCCACGCATATCGCATCGGGATCGAGCGCGCCCATATGGAGGAGGACACCGGCAAGTCGCTGCACATGGGCGGTGCGACCGGTCGCATCCACGGGGCGGACTACTCGCTGGTGGATTACAACCGCGCGGGTATCCCGTTGATCGAGATCGTCACCAAGCCGATCACCGGTACCGGCGACAAGGCCCCGGAAGTGGCCCGCGCCTACGTGAGCGCGCTGCGGGACCTGCTGCGGGCACTGCAGGTCTCGGACGTGCGGATGGAGCAGGGGTCGTTGCGATGTGACGCGAACGTGTCCTTGCGGCTCGGCGTCGATGTGCCGTTCGGGACCCGCACCGAGACCAAGAACGTCAACTCGCTGCGTTCGGTCGAACGTGCAGTGCGCTACGAGATCGAGCGGCAGGCAGACGTGCTGGATGCCGGCGGGACGATCGTGCAGGAGACCCGGCACTGGCACGAGGACACGGGCAGGACCACCTCGGGACGCGTCAAGGAAGAAGCCGAGGACTACCGCTATTTCCCCGAGCCCGACCTCGCCCCCGTCGCCCCTTCCGATGAATGGGTTGAGCAGTTGCGCGCGACCTTGCCGGAGCCGCCAGCAGCACGGCGCGCACGGCTGCAGGCCGACTGGGGTTTCACAGACCTCGAGATGAGAGACGTGATCAACGCCGAAGCGGTCGTTCTCATCGAGTCAACGGTGGCCGCTGGTGCCACTGCCCCTGGGGCCAAGAAGTGGTGGCTGGGCGAACTGGCCCGCCGCAGCAACGACTCCGGTGTCGCCTTGGAGGACCTCGGGATCGACGCCGTCGGTGTGGCGCGGATCGAGGCACTCATCGCGGCCGGATCGCTCAACGACAAGATGGCCAGGCAGGTCATTGACGGGATCCTGGCGGGGGAGGGCACGGCAGACGAGGTCGTCGCGAAGCGCGGCCTGGTTCTGGTGAGCGACGACGGGGCATTGACCACTGCCGTGGACGAGGCGATCGCGGCCAATGCCGATGCCGCAGACAAGGTGCGCGCCGGCAAGCAGGCGGCTGTGGGGGCGCTGGTGGGGGCGGTTATGAAGGCCACCCGCGGCCAGGCTGACGCGGCCAGGGTCAAGGAACTGCTGCTCGAAAGGCTAAGTGCGCAGTAGTGACGAACGTGCAGGTATGGCTGGACTCCGTCCCGCTGTTCCCGCTCATCGGCTTGGCGGGCGTGCTCATCACCGCAGTGTTCGGGCGCAGGATCGCCCAGCTGACCGGGATCGGGTTGCCGCTCGTGCTCGGGCTGGGATTCAGTCTGAGCCTCATTGCGGCCGCGACACTGAGTCCGGCCCCGCTGGGCCTGTCCGGAGCCTGTCTTCGGGAGATCGATTCTCCCCTCGGGCGCGGGCTGCTCGTGCGCTCCGACCGGATGCTCAACACCTGGCTGTTCGTCCCGCTGGGAGTGTTCGCCGGGGCTGCGGCGGTGCGCCGAGCCTGGGTCCTGGTCGCGGCCTTCGCGGTCCCCTTCGTGGTGGAGGGGCTTCAGCGCCTGCTGCCGGTGCTGGGGCGACGCTGCCAGTTCCAGGACCTCGTGGACAACATCTGGGGGCTGATCCTCGGGGCCCTGGTCGGGTTCATTATTGCCGTCCTTGCTAGCCGGGCTGAGCAGGCCCGCCGATGAGCGGCGTGCCTGGTGAGCGCGACGAGGCCGTCCTGGAAGTGGTCCGGCACATCCCGCCCGGGCGACTCGCCGCCTATGGGGACGTGGCTCTGATCGTCGCCGAACTGGGGATTGCGTGCACCGCCCGGCAGGCCGCTGCGACCTTGAGTCGCTTCGGGTCCGGGGCGCCATGGTGGCGCGTGGTCCAGACGGCTGGGACGTTGGCCGAACCCGTGGCACTGTCTGCCAGTCAGCGGCTGATCGCTGAGGGGGTGCCCGTGGTGGTCAGAAAGGTACCTCTGCGCCGACTGCGCTGGACCCCGGACGCCGCGGACTTGGGCGCCATCGCGGCCCGGATCAGCGGCGCAGCACCGTAGGCCGTGCGACGATGGCGTGGTGATCGACGTCTCGCCCGAGCGCTTCGAGCAGTTGGTTGCGGCTGCCGTGGATGTGATTCCCCGGGATCTGGCGCGGATGATCGACAACGTCGTCATCGTCATAGAGGACGAAGCGCCAGCCGATGACCCGGGCTTGCTGGGGCTGTACGAAGGGATCCCGTTGACACAACGCGACTCCTGGTATGTGGCGGCGATGCCCGACCGAATCCGGATCTTCCGCCGGCCCATCCTGCGGATGTGCCAGTCGCAGGCCGAGGTGGTCAAGGAAGTGCACATCACAGTCGTCCACGAGATCGCCCACCACTTCGGAATCGATGATGACAAATTGCATGAGTTAGGTGTCGGCTAGTTCACAAAAGTGAAAAGTAGGTTTACACTTTGACTCATGAGCGATGAATTGAGAGCAGTTCTGGAAGATGTAGCCACTGGAAAGATCTCCGCCGATGAGGCGTCGACGATGATCCAGGAACTCCAGAGGCCCGCCGGTGATGTCACCGTCAGCGATACCCCCGTGGCACGGATCGCCATCAAGGCGGGTGCCGTGCGGCTGAAAGTGACCGGCGACCCGTCCGTGGCCGAAGCAGTGGCGGAGGGCCCGCACACCGTGACCCGCGACGGGGACGCCTTGGTGATCACTACGGACAACGGCGGCGACTACACCGTCGATCCTCCGCGCTCGGCCTTTATGAACTGGGTCGGGCAGATGGTCAACCGGGTTGGTGCCACCTTGGATGTGCGGGTCAACCCGGATCTTCCGGTTCAGATCCTGCTCGTCGGTGGGCCTTTGGACGTCAACGGAATCCGGGCCGGCGCCTCCGTGGGGGTCGAGGCGGGCTCAGCGACACTCTCCGGGGCTGGGCCACTGCTGCTGGACGTCTCCAGTGGTAGCGGCAAAGTCGATTGGACGTTCACAGGGCAGTCCCGGGTACGCGCCGACATGGGTTCGGTCAGCGTGACGGTGCGTCCCGATTCCGACGTGGTCGTCACGGCTGACACCTCGATCGGGCAGGCCGTCGTCAAGTCCCATGAGGGCAATCTCAAGGCACCGCAGGACGGCTCGACGCCCGGTGTGAGCGTGGGCGAGGGTCATGGCGTGTTGACGGTCAGTTCGCGCATGGGTGTTGCCCAGGTGACCGTGGCATGAGCCACCTACCCGCACCACCTTCGACCTGCCCGGTGTGCCGGGAGCAGTTGCTCACGACGCGCTTGAGTTGTCCGTCCTGCCACACGGAGATCTCTGGCACGTTCACACAGTGTGGCTTCTGCCAGTTGAGCGGGGAGGACCAGGAGCTGCTCGAGGTGTTCCTGCGCTCGCGCGGCAACATGCGCGACGTGCAGGCCCACTTGGAGGTCTCCTACCCGACCGCGCGTCAACGGTTCAACGAGCTGCTCGGCAGACTCGGACTCGACGAGCCCGTCGTGGACACCGACACGGTCGTGAAGGACCTTGCTGCGGGGCTGATCAGCGTGGATGAGGCACAGGCACTTCTCAAGCCCAAGGAGTAGACGCAGAGGTTCAGGACTCGCCCTCGCGCTTGGCGCGGTCGGCCGCCTCCTTCTCGCGCATGGCAGCCAGGGTGGGTGCGCCGCCCCCGAAACGCGCGGGCCACCACCACTGGCCGGGCTCGGGTTTCGGTTCGTAGTTCTCGATGGTCTGCTCGTAGAGATCCTGCATCGCGGCGCGCAGGGCAGCGGTTGCCTCCACCGGATCGTCGTGCTCGGTGACTGTGATCGGCTCGCCGACCGTGAGGGCGACAAGAGTTCCGCGCGTCATCTCGCGCTTATGGCCTTTGGTCCACAAGCGCTGACCACCGAAGGTGATCATCGGAACGATGGGTGCGGCGGCCTCGGCAGCCATGCGCACCGCGCCGGTCTTGAAGTCCTTCACCTCGAACGACTGGCTGATCGTCGCCTCCGGGAAGACGCCGACCACCTCGCCCTTGCGCAGCCACTGCGTCGCCTGCTCGAGGGATCCGGCGCCTGACGCGCGGTCGACTGGTATGTGGTGCATGGACTTCATGAGCGGACCGGACAGCGGGTTGTCGAATGTGGACTTCTTCGCCATGAAGCGAACCAGACGCTTCGAGGGCCGCGCCGCGTAGCCGCAGAAGATGAAGTCGAGGTACGACACGTGGTTGCTGGCCAGCACCACCCCGCCGGTTCGCGGGATGTGCTCACCGCCGGTCAGGCTGAAGTGGATGTTGAACGCCCGGAACGAGGTGTACGCCGCGAGAACGATCGGCGGGTAGGTGATATCCAGCACGAGCCCAACGCTAGTTCACGGCCCGCCCCCGGTGCCCCGGGAAAGGCCGAACAGGTGGGTCTGGATCCAGTCCTTGACCGGCTGTTGGCGCCTTTGCCAGCGCATGTCTCGCTTCTGGGCTGCGGCCAGTTTCTTCGGAGACTTCTTGTAGCGCAGATGGGCCCACGGGGAGTTCGCCCTGGCCAGCCGCCACCCGCCGACCCAGGCGAACGGGATGAGCAACAGTGCCATGGCCGCCATCCAGAGTTTGCCCTTCAGGATGGTCACAGCCACGGGCAGCATCCAGCCTGCCACGAAGATCAGCGCGGAGGCGAAGCTTGCCCAGAACCCCACGACGGGGTCCGAAGCCGGCTGGTTCGGGGCGATGATCAGCAGGGCGCAGAACATCACCACTGCTGCGAGGACTATCGCGTCAGCAGACAGTCGGCCCTCTTCGCTCCAGTAGACGTCGTCCATGTGCAGGACCATCGCGAACTCGTCGAGGACCAGGGCTGCGCCGATCCCGAACATCAGCCCTGCGACTTGACGCCAGATGCCGTCCGAGCCCGAGCCGAGCGCCAGGACACCTCCGAGCAGAAGAATGATCAAGCCGGGCACGACGTGGTGAATGTGCGTGTCGCCGGCTGACACGTTCCCGAAGGGTCCGCGTCCGGCCCGGATCATGCGCGTGATCATGCGCGTGACAAGGAACGTGACGACGAAGGCCAGCAGGGCCAGCAGCATCGGTTGTCGCCCGGGTTCCAGGATCTCGCGGGAGTACCAGCCCAGCATGTGTCTCACCTTAGATGCTGGCGAATCCAAACTGCGGGTGAACTAGGGGTGCACGCCCGCCATGCGGCAGGTGCATTCGCGTACATTGTCGGAAGTGTCATTCAGATGAAGGAGGTGACGGGCGATGGCAGACGCGGCCGGCGACAAGATCGCCCTTGCCCGCGATCCGCGCACGCCCGGAAAGACCCTCTCGAAACTGGCCAGCCACAAGAGTTGGTCGGTGCGCGCCGACGTCGCCAGCAACCCGCGAACCCCCTCCAAGGCGTTGCAGAAGATGTCCGATGACAAGCGGTGGGAGGTCAGGACCGAGGTCGCCCTGAACCCGCACACACCGGCCAAGGTGCTCGAGAACCTGGCCCACGATGAGGTCAAGGCTGTGCGCACTGCCGTGGCCATCAACCCCCAGGCGCCATCAGCGGCCCTGCGTCGGCTGGCCAAGGACAAGACCGCGGTCGTGCGGTTGCGCGTGGCTGAGAACCGCGGTGCCCCCAGTGGTGTCGTGCGCAGGCTCGTGGCCGATGAGGAGCGCGATGTGCGCCGTGCCGCTGAGGAGAACCACCGAAGCCCTAAGAAGGTCAAGTAGGCCCCCGATGCGCCTTTCCGAGATGACCGCGGTGCAGATCGCCGGTCTGACCTGGATGGTTCGTCCAGAACCAGTCATCAGCCCCCCGTTCCCATCGCCGGTGATCGCAGACCCCTCGTTCTTGCCGCCGGACCAGACGCCGGGCGGTGATTGGCGCATGTGGGCCCATTCGCTGCTCGGCCTGCATGCCTACCGCAGTGACGACGGCCTCAACTGGCACTCATCGGCAACCGTCACCCGGAACGCGCTGCGACCGCACATCGTGTCGTTGGGCACGGCCGATTTCCGGCTCAGTTACGAGAAGACGCGAGTGTTCCTTCCCATCGGATTGCCGTGGCACTCCTGGATCGAGTCCAGGAGCAGTGACGACCTGCAGCAGTGGAGCGACCCCTCGACGCTGCTGCGCCCGACCCTGGACTGGCACCGCACCGGACGCAGTCAGGCTGTGTCGAACCCGTGCCTTGTGGCTCAGACCGACGGCTCTTGGAGGCTGTACTACTCGGCAGGGCTGACCCAACTGACCGACTGCGGCTTCCCCGAGCCGACGTACATCGGTGTGGCAGAGGGGCCTGGCCCTGATGGGCCGTTCACACCCATGCCCAAACCGCTGCTCGGCCCTGGCGACGGACCTGCATCCTTGTGTGCCGGGGCGATCAAAGTGGCGCCCTGCAGTGATGGTTGGGTCGGGTTCCAGAACGCGATCACCTGGGACGGCACCCACTCGGGTTCGCAGATCTGGGTGTTGGGCTCCACTGACGGGCTTCAGTGGCAGGTACTGGCAGACAAACCGGCCCTGGCCCCGCGCGGATCTGGATGGATGGCCACCCATGTCTATGCCCTCGATGTGCGCGACACGCCGGTCGGGCCGCGGATGTACTTCAACGCCCGCGATGGGTACCACTGGACGCGCGGACGTGAACGGATCGGTGTTGCCACACCAGCCTGAGTAGTGCGTTAAAGGTGCCCCCGAGGCGATTCGAACGCCTGCGCATGGCTCCGGAGGCCACTGCTCTATCCCCTGAGCTACGGGGGCCGCAGGGTTCTTCCAGCCTAGCAACGCCGGTGCTGACCCACGTTGAGCGGATCGGGCAGTACCGTCGTGATGTGCGTTTGTCCCTCATCGCCTGTGTCGGTCTGTTGGCGGCCTGCCAGCAGTTGCAGCCGGCGCCGCACCCGACCGAACTGCCCGGTCCGGTCGCGGCCGGGGAGCCCAGCACCGCCATCACGGTGTCGGGCCAGGAATGGCAGGTGTGCACGGGTAGACAACGCCGTCAGTACCCACCGGTGCTCGACGAGCCCGCAGCGAACTACTACGCCGGGCCCTGGTGCCAGAATGCCGACGGTGGCACCCGCTACATGTGGATCTACGCGGAGCCACTCTTCCCCGGTGAATCGCCTGAGGACGTCAGGGGTTACGTCAACGAGGATGCGAGCCTGCTCGTGCGGGCCTTGCGCACGACCGGCTACGCGCAGGTGCGTGCCGGAAGCAAGGGCGAGGACGTGTTCCACGAGGCGCGGCGACCCACATCACCGAACCTCGTGAGCATTGCGGTGCTGGGTGACGACCCCCCGCCGGAAGGGCAGGCGTACATCGGGACCAATCCGCTGCGGGTGACTGTGGCGGTGCGTAAGGCTGCGCCCGGGGATACGCCCAGCCCCAGCCCGTAACCTGGGAGCATGACCCCCGACGCGCTCGCCGCCGCCATAAGTGCCGTCCTCGCCGATGTCCCGGAACTGTCCGGGCAGACCCCGCCGGTCAAGGTGGAGCGCCCGAAGAACCGCGACCACGGGGACTACGCCACGAACGTGGCACTCGTGGCGGCCAAGGGCGCCGGCGTGCCGCCGCGGGACCTAGCTGCGAAGATCGTCGCACTGCTCGAGGCCAACCCCAGCATCGCCGCCCTCGAGATCGCCGGCCCAGGCTTCATCAACATCACCCTCGCCGCCGATTCCGCTGGTCAGATCGCCGCGTCGATCGTCGAGCAGGGCAGCACCTACGGGTACATCGAGGCGCTGGTCGGCACCAACATCAACCTTGAGTTCATCTCCGCCAACCCGACCGGGCCGCTGCACCTGGGGCACACGCGTTGGGCGGCCGTGGGCGATGCGATGGCGCGAGTTCTGGCTGCCGCCGGCGCGCAGGTCACCCGGGAGTTCTACGTCAACGACCGCGGCGTGCAGATGGACAAATTCGGTATGTCCTTGGAGGCCTCCGCACTAGGTCGCCAGGTACCCGAAGGCGGCTACCAGGGGGACTACATCCACGTCCTCGCAAGCCAGATCGTCGAGGCTGATCCGGCGATCCTGGAACTGCCGGAGGACCGCCGCTGGGTCGCATTCCGAGAAGCCGGATACGCGCTGCAACTTCAGCAGCAGAAGGACACCCTCGACCATTTCCGCACCCACTTCGACGTGTGGTACTCCGAACGTTCCCTGCACGAGTCCGGTGCCGTGGATCGAGGCATGGCCAAACTGCGCGGGCAGGGCCACATGTTCGAGCTCGACGGGGCCGTCTGGTTGCGCACCTCCGACTTCGACGACGACAAGGACCGAGTGCTGATCAAGGCGGACGGCGAACTCACCTACTTCGCCTCCGACACCGCCTATTACGTGGACAAGCGAGACCGCGGGTTCGACATCTGCGTCTACCTGCTCGGTGCCGACCACCACGGGTATGTCAATCGGCTTAGGGCTGTGGCTGCGTGCGCAGGCGACAACCCCGACTACAACATCGAGGTCCTGATCGGCCAGCTGGTCAAGATGTTCAAGGGTGGCCAAGAAGTGCGGTTGTCCAAACGGGCGGGCGCGATGGTGACCCTTGAGGACCTCGTTGACGAGGTCGGCGTCGATGCCGCCCGGTACACGCTCATCCGCTACCCGGCGGACTCACCGCTGACGATGGACCTCGACCTGCTCGTGTCCCGCACGAACGAGAATCCGGTCTACTACGTGCAATACGCACATGCGCGGATCTCGTCGGTCCTGCGAAACGCCGCGGACCTGGGGATCGACTGGCGCTCGGCGCAATTCGACCCCGGGCTGTTGGTTCACGAGAAGGAGTCTGCCTTGCTGGGCGTGCTGGCAGAGTTCCCGCGCGTCATCGCGACCGCGGCTGAACTGCGCGAGCCGCACAGGGTGTCGCGTTACCTGGAAGAAGTGGCCACGGCCTACCACAAGTTCTACGACTCATGTCGGGTCCTGCCGCGCGCCGACGAGCAACTCGAGCCGCTGCACATCGCGCGGCTATGGCTGTGCGCCGCAGCCCGCCAGGTGGTGGCCAACGGGCTGGACCTCTGCGGGGTCAGCGCGCCGGAGAGGATGTAGGTGGTGGCGCGCTCGGCCTTGATCACGGGGGCGTCCTCGGGGATCGGATTGGCGACGGCACGGCTGCTGCACGGTCACGGCTACAAAGTCGCGCTGGTGGCCAGATCCGCGGGCACATTGCATGATGTGGCGGCCGAACTGGGCGAGGGTGCGTTCGCGTTCCCATGCGATGTCGGCAACCTCGGTGGACTACCGAGGCTGGTTGAGGAGGTCGTGGAGGCGCTCGGCTCGATCGACGTGCTGGTCAACAACGCCGGCGTGCACCACCGCGGATCCATGCTGCGACACACTCCGGAGGAGTTGGCCGAGATGATCGTCGTCAACACCGCTGCACCCATCTCTCTGAGCCGGATCGTCGTCGATCAGATGTTGCCCGGCTCGGTGATCGTGAACGTCGCGAGCCTGGCCGGGAAGGTGCCGGTGCCCGGCAGCGCGACCTACTCCGGGAGCAAGGCGGGTCTGCGATTCTGGTCGCTTTCGGCGGCTGAGGACCTCGCCGAGCGCGGGATCCGGATGGCCAACGTCAACCCCGGACCGGTGGACTCGGGTTTCTTCGACCACGACCTCGACAACGTCTCGCCCATCACGTTCAGCCAGCCCATGAGCACGGTGGACCAGGTAGCGCAGGCTGTGCTCGACGCCATTGATGCCAAGGCATCGCCGATGGAGATCGATCTGCCGTATGCGTCGGGCAAACTCGCGACCCTGGGGTATATCGCGCCACCGGTGCGACGCCTTCTGCGCCCGGCTCTTGAGAAGCGCGGGGCGAAGGTCAAAGAGCAACTCAAGCGGCAGAAGGCTCAGGGCTGAACCGCCCACCGGACCCCGCCACTGGCAATGCCCATACCCTGAATCCATGCCAGCACACCCGGCCGGACCCCGGCACGAAGACGTCGTCCACGGCACTTCTCTGGGCGAGGCACCGGCGGATCTGAACGCCCTCGTCCCGGCGGTGTGGCCGCTCACGGCGCAACGGGCCGATGGAGTCCTGCAGGTCGGGTCCGTCGCTGTGACGCAAGCCGTAGGGCAGTACGGATCGCCGCTGTTCGTCCTCGACGAGGAGCACTTCCGTCGCGCGGCGCGCACCTACGCAACGGCCTACGCCGACGCGGACGTGTACTACGCCGCGAAGGCGTTCCTGAGCGGCCGGGTGGCGCGATGGGCCGATGAGGAGGGCCTGCGCATCGACGTGTGCACGATGGGGGAGATGGAGATCGCCCTGCGTGCCGGTGTAGCGCCACGGCGCATCCTCTTCCACGGCAACAACAAGAGCGTGACCGAGCTGCGTCGGGCTCTTGAAGCCGGCATCGGCAGGATCGTTGTGGACTCGGCTGTCGAGATCGAGCGGCTTGCGTCCCTTTCTGCCGAGCTCGGGGTCCGGCCCCAGGTGCTCGTGCGGGTCACCGTCGGGGTCGAGGCGCACACCCACGAGTTCATCGCGACTGCGCACGAGGACCAGAAGTTCGGGTTCGCGCTGGCCGCAGGTGTGGCTGCTGCCGCTGCGCGGATGGTGGCAGACTCCCCGGGCTTGGACCTCATCGGCCTGCACAGCCACATCGGTTCCCAGATCTTCGACGCCGCCGGCTTCGAGGTGGCAGCACATCGCATGGCCGGGTTGGTGGCAGAACTGGTCACCGGCGGCCACGCCATCCCCGAGTTGAACCTCGGCGGCGGCATGGGCATCGCCTACACCCTCGACGACGACCCGCTCCGCGTGGAGGACATGGCCGCGCAGTTGGTCGCCATTGTGGCCAGGGAGTGCGAACTGGCCGGAGTCCCCACGCCGCGATTGGCTGTGGAGCCGGGCAGGGCCATCGTGGGCAGCGCCGGTATCACGGTTTACGAGGTCGGAACCGTCAAGGACGTCGACCTCGGGGGGCGCAGCCGCAGGTACATCTCAGTTGATGGCGGCATGAGTGACAACATCCGCACCGCCCTGTACGGCGCCGACTACACAGTCGTGATGGCCAACCGGGAGTCGCAGGCCGGGCCGGTGTTGAGCCGGGTGGTCGGCAAACACTGCGAGAGCGGCGACGTGGTCGTGCGGGATGCCTGGCTGCCCGCAGATGTTGGCCCGGGTGACCTGTTGGCTGTGGCCGCGACCGGTGCCTATTGCCGCAGCATGGCCAGCAATTACAACTACGTGCCCAAGCCGGCTGTGGTGGCGGCGGCGTCCGGGCAGTGTTCGGTGGTTCTGCGACGCGAGACCCTTGAGGATCTGTTGGCCATCGACGCCGGCTTCTGAGCTGGCTTCTTCGTCGTTGAGTGCTGCGCGGTTACGGTTTTCACGCCCCCCGCAACAGTCAACCGGCGGCGCGTGGCTGCCGGCCGATGTTCGCCCACTGTTGTGTTGTTGCGATCGAGCCGCGCCCAATGTCGCGTTGTTGCCGGTTTGCTGGGCCGAAACCAGCGACAGCGCAACAGGCGCCGCGAGCGGGCGGTAACAACGCAACACTGACGCGTACCAAGCGGAGTAGGCGAGCTCACGCGTGGACGAAGGGGTCGCGGGAGAGCCGGTCCGCCTCATCGCGGCACCACAGCCCGATCAGCCCGCGGTAGTGCTCGATGAAACCGTCCTGCTCATGGGCGGGGAAGGTCTGGCGGACCGTGTCGATGATGATGCGATCCATCCCGGGCCCGGCGAACCATTCCAGTGCCCTCTCGTCGAAGTGGCGCAGACGGGAGTCGCACCAGTCGTAGTACTGGTCGGTTTCGAAGAAGGAGTCGGCAAGCACCCTGTACTGGGCCAGTTTCTGCTCGTAGTCCAGATCGTCGCGGTCGGCGATCCGGAAGTACGCGTCGGTCTCCAGATCCACGCTGGGCCGCCGGCCGGTGACCAAGCAGTAGGCGCTCCACTTCACCAAAGCCTTCATCGCCCAAGGGAAGTAGTAGTGCAGGGAGGTCACCGCCACATCGGGACACGCGTTGGCGTAATCGATCGGGTACACCTGGTCGGGCTGGCCGTCGGCACCGAACTTCACCAGCATCTCGCAGGAGTTGAACTCCCAGCGGAAGAAGGCGTTCACCGTCCGGTTGATGGTGACGCACTCGTCACCGGCCTGTCGTGTCAGGAAGTCGTGGGACACCTCGTAGCGGTCGTGCATCGGTCGTTCCGGGCGGTAACGCATGACCATGGTCTCCGGCCCGATGGACAGGGAGCGGGCGAAAACGTCGTGATCCTCGCAGGCCTGAAGATGCATCAGCATTTCGCCGGAGTCATCGTAGGCGCGCATGAGTGTCTGCGGGTCATCCACGCGAGAGACTCCACGCCAGCCTCCTCCGTCGAAGGGCTTCATGTAGAGCGGATAGCCGATCTGTTCAGCGATCGCCGGCAGATCGAACGAACGGTTGTAGCGTGCCGCGGTGTACGCCCATCGGGCGTTGTCCAGTGGGTGTTTGTACGGCACAAGTGCGGTGTCCGGGATCTTCAAGCCCAAGCGCATCATGGCGCAGTAAGCGGAGTGCTTCTCCATGGACTGGAACGTGAAAGGACTGTTCAACAAGTACACGTCGTCCATCAGCGAGATCTTCTTGAGCCATTCCCGCGGCACGTAGTACCAGTAGGCCAAGCGGTCGATCACCAGCTGGTGGCGGGGCTTGTCGCGAAGATTGAACGGCTCGATGGTGACCCGCTCTGTGTCGAACGTGTGGGTCGTCCCGCGACCGTCGTTGACCGGGCCCATGGCCGTGACCAGTGCTTCGAATGCGGCCGGCCAGTCGCTCTCGGTGCCGAGCAGCAGTCCGACAAGGTGCGAGCGAGTTGTGGAATCCATTGGAATCTCCTATCCGCCGAACGTTCCTAGGTACTTGGCCGCCTGGCGGCACCATGAGGGCCAGTCGTGAGGGCTGTTCGCACCCCAGATGTCAAGACCGCAGCCGATCTGCTTGGACCGCAGCAGTTCACCGAAGGCAACTGTGGACGGCAGAGCCTGGCTCGGCCAGTCCTCCCAGGGTCCGGTGCCCACGACCAGTTGGATGAAGACGTTGTGACGCAACCACTGCAGATGATCACCGTCGGCATTGGCGATGTAGGCGAACGGGTTGTTGAAGTAGACGGTGTCGCCCTGCTCACCCCAGCCGTGCCACGTTGTGGGGTCGTAGTTGCCGGACATCCCGAGGGCGTACGGGAAGAGATCGGCACGCCGTAGGGCGAAGTTGACTGCGTGGTAGGCGCCCATACTCGCTCCGGCGGTCGCTATGTCTATGGGGCCGCCGCTGTCGTGGTGGATCGCTTCGACGACGTCGTAACAGATCCAGCCGTGATAGCGCTCGTGGTTGCGGGCGCGCTGCTCCAGTGGGGCGTCCCGGTTGGACCACGAGCTGTGGTCGTAAGACGGGACGCAGTAGACCTTGATCCGGCCAGCTTCGATCGGTTCGGCCAGGGCATGGATCATGGAGTTGTTCTCCACGTCCCAGGCCGAGCCACCCTCGGCGGGAAAGAACAGGACCGGCACTCCCCAGTGGCCGTAGACCACAACCGTCGCCTCGCCGCCCAATGTGGGGGCCGGGATGGTCCAGACCTCGCGCCTCATAGCCGCCAAGTCTGTCGGCTAAGTCAGCGCTTCGCTCGCCCATGCGTGCGACAACAAGCCGGCCAGCGTCGGGTCCAGACAGTCGCGCCATGCGGTGTAGTTGTGACCGTCGTGGTTCTCAGTCAGGGCGACCGGGACACCTGCGGCGCGCAACTGTGACGCGAAGAGGCGGTTGTTGTCGAGGTTCTCCTCACCAGTCCCGCAGGTCATCGCCACCCTGGTTCCCGACAGGCTCGTCGAGCCGTTGGTCGCATCTGCGACGAATCGGCGCACACGCTCGTAATGGCCGAACCTCTGCTCGTGGGCGTCGTACCGCGCGGTGAAGAAGGAACCGGACTGCAGGACCAGACCCGCGAAATGGCCTGGGTGGATCACGGCCGCGTGCACCAGCGCGAGCGCGCCGAGGCTGGCACCCAGTCCAACCAGGCCGGGGGTGGTGTTGAACTGCGAGCTCACCTGTGGCAGGGCGTGCTCCATCAATGCCCTGGCGTAGCCGGGGGAGGCCGAGTAGCTGCGGTCGCGGTCCACCGGTTTGAGTAGCAGCACCCGGCAGAGCAGTCCGGGTTGGTCGCGCCAAAGCCAACCGAGGTACGACAGCAGTCCGGCCAGATCCACGTATTCGGGGCCATCGTGGACCACGAGCAGCGGGAGTTGATCCTCGCTGAGACGGCCCGCTGGAACCCACACGTCGCCGGTGAGCACGATCTGCGCGGCCTCGTCGGTCACCAGCAGCGGCTCGGTGTCGCCCTCCGGGACGGCCTGACCGAGCCAGGTCGGGGGACGGTACTGCGCGAATTCGACAACCGAGTGGTCCCCGAAGACTCCCCGCGCGAAATGCGGATTCCCGGGGTCACGGCACATGAAGTCCGCGCCGTCCGGACCGGTTGCCGAGACGAGGTACTCCATGCGATCCACAGGCGGCGCAGGGATCCGGCACACCCAACGTCCGTCGCGTCGGTGGAAGCGCGTGTCGGCGCCGAAGTCACGAAGGTGGAACCAGACGTGCCTGGGAGTCCAGGACACGTCGTCCTCGATGATGAACAGGACCTCGTCGCGGCACACTGTCGGGCCGGCTGGGAGGTCAGCCAGGCTGATCATGCATCCAGTGTGCACGCCCGTTGAGGCCCGCAGATGTGCGCACATCGTTCATGGAACACTAGTGGCGTGTCAGATTCTGTGCGTGTCGCGCTGCTCGGCGGAGGGACGGTGGGCTCCCAGGTCGCCCGCCTCATGGCTGATTCGGCCGAGGACCTCTCATCTCGGGTCGGGGCACCCCTGGAGTTGGTCGGGGTGGCTGTGCGCGATGTGAGCAGGCCCAGGCCCGGCATACCCTCGCAACTGCTGACCGACGACCCACTCGCGCTGGTGTCCCGCGACGACGTGGACATCGTCGTGGAGGTCATGGGCGGCATCGAACCCACCAAGGGATTGCTCGAGACTGCCTTGTCCAACGGTGCGAGCGTGATCACCGCCAACAAGGCCCTGCTCAGCGAACACGCCGCGGGTCTGCATGAGATCGCACATGCCAATGGCGTCGACCTCTTCTACGAGGCGGCAGTGGCCGGGGCCATACCGTTGCTGCGACCCCTGCGCGAGTCGTTGGCCGGTGACCGAGTGATCCGGGTGCTCGGGATCGTCAACGGCACGACCAACTACATCCTCACCAAGATGGATGAGGAGGGCGCCGACTACGCCGACGTTCTTGCGGAGGCCCAGCGTCTCGGTTACGCCGAAGCCGATCCCACCGCGGACGTCGAAGGCCACGACGCGGCGGCCAAGGCAGCCATTCTTGCCACCCTCGCCTTCCACTCCAGCGTCACCATGTCCGACGTCTACTGCGAGGGGATCAGTTCTGTGACCCTGGCCGATGTGGACGCGGCCCGGGACCTCGGCTTCGTCATCAAACTGCTCGCGGTCGCCGAGCGCACCCCCGACGGCCGCGGCATCGTCACCAGGGTCCACCCTGCGATGGTCGCCCGCTCCCACCCGTTGGCCAGCGTCCGCGATGCATTCAACGCGGTGTTCGTCGAGGCCGAGTCGGCCGGTCAGATGATGTTCTACGGCCGGGGCGCCGGCGGAGAACCGACAGCCAGTGCCGTTCTGGGCGACCTCGTCACGGCCGCCCGCAACCGCCGGGCGGGGGCGGCGGGCCAGGCCCAGTCGGTCTACGCCGGGCTCACCCCGCGGCCCGTCGGTGAGGCTGTCACCCGCTACACCGTCAACCTCGACGTCGCCGATCGCCCTGGTGTCCTGGCGCAGATCGCCACATGTTTCGGCCACCACGACGTGTCCATCCAAACCGTGCGCCAGGACACTGACGAGAACACGGGACGGGCCGCACTGCTGATCCGCACGCACGCGGCCAGCGAAGCCCACCTCGCGGCGACCGTTGATGCCCTGCGCGATCTCGACAGCGTCAACGAGGTGGTCGCAGTGATGCGGGTGGAGGGTGACGAATGAGCGCCCACGTCTGGCGCGGGGTGATCGAGGAGTACCGCGATCACTTACCCGTGGATGCGCAGACTCCGGTGATCACCTTGCGCGAGGGCGGGACGCCGCTGGTTCGCGCCGACCGGGTCAGCCAGATGACCGGCTGCGAGGTGTACCTGAAGGTCGAAGGGGCGAATCCGACGGGTTCGTTCAAGGACCGTGGCATGACCATGGCGATCTCGATCGCCGCCGAGCAAGGGGCCAAGGCGGTCATCTGCGCCTCGACCGGGAACACCAGTGCCAGCGCGGCAGCGTACGCAGTCCGGGCCGGCATGGTGTGTGCTGTGCTCGTTCCTGCGGGCAAGATCGCGATGGGCAAACTCGCTCAGGCCCTCGTGCACGGTGCGCGCCTTCTGCAGGTGGACGGCAATTTCGACGACTGCCTCACTCTTGCCATGGAGCTGTCCGAGAACTACCCGGTCGCGCTGGTCAACAGCGTCAACCCCGTGCGTATCGAGGGCCAGAAGACAGCGAGTTTCGAGATCGTCGACCAGCTCGCAGTCGCGCCGGACATCCACTGTCTGCCCGTCGGCAACGCGGGCAACATCACGGCCTACTGGAAGGGCTACCGAGAGTACGGGACAGCTCCCAGGATGTGGGGGTTCCAGGCGGCGGGTGCGGCACCCATCGTGCGTGGGGCGCCCGTGCTGCGCCCGCAGACCATCGCCACCGCGATCCGCATCGGCAACCCCGCATCGTGGTCCTTGGCCGAACAGGCCCGCGACGAGTCCGGCGGAGTCATCGAGATGGTGACCGACAGGCAGATCCTGAGCGCCTACAAACTGCTGGCAGCCGGTGAGGGTGTCTTCGTGGAGCCGGCCTCGGCAGCCGGTGTGGCTGGTCTGCTCGCCAAGCACGCCGCGGGTGAACTCGACGCGGGCCAGACCATCGTGTGCACGGTCACCGGCAACGGACTCAAGGACCCCCAGTGGGCGATCTCGGGTGCGCCGCAGCCGGTCAAGATCGCCATCGATGCCCAAGCGGCGGCTGCCCAGCTGGACCTCATCTGATGATCCTGGTCGAGGCGCCAGCAACGAGCGCGAATCTCGGCCCCGGCTTCGACTGCCTGGGACTGGCCCTGGAGCTGCGCGATCGGGTGAGCTTCGAACCGGCCGGGACGACGACGGTGACCGTGTCCGGTGAGGGTGCTGGCGAGGTGAATCGTGGTCCTGACCACCTCGTGCTCGCCACGTTCAGGCGCGCGTTCGAGGCCAGCGGCTTGCCGGTCCCCGAGGTCCGCGTCGACTGTCACAACCGGATCCCGCACGGTCGCGGCCTCGGCAGTTCATCTGCAGCGATCGTGGCCGGGTTGGCCGGTGCCCGGGCGATGGGCGCGTACATGGATGACAGGGAGTTGCTGGCGCTGGCCACCAGCATCGAGGGGCACCCCGACAATGTCGCTCCGGCTCTGCTCGGAGGCCTGACCGTGGCCTGGATGCAGCAGGGACAGGGGGCTGCTGTGAGTTTGCCGCCTGCCGCCGGATTGAGCGTCACCATGGCTGTCCCCGAGCAGCGACTGCCGACCACAACCGCCAGGTCCCTGCTGCCCAGCGAGATTCCCTTCCACGACGCGGTGCACGCAGCAGGGCGTGCGGCCTTGGCCGTGGCCGCCTTCACGTCGCGCCCCGACCTGCTCATGGCCGCAACCGAGGACCGTCTTCATCAGGACTACCGCCGCGCCGCATACCCCAGATCGTGGGAACTTGTTCATGAACTCCGCGATCGGGGGGTGCCGGCGGCTATCTCAGGTGCGGGGCCCAGCGTCATCGCATTCGGTGTCACGGACCTGCCTGAGGACTGGCGCAGGCTGGAACTTCAGGTCGCAACACCAGGGCGTGCGCGTCAACTCGGCTGCTTGAACCCAGGCACCTGGCGGGGGACCTTGCCGGTCATCTTCATCACGCCGCACATCATCCTGTGACCGCCGTCGGAGGTGTCGCCGAACATGAGCGGGCAGCCCCCGTCGATCACCAGCACGCCGGCCTCCCGGCCGATCCGGGTGGCGTCTTGCGAGACGCTTCCTTTGCCGAACGCCCGATGCATCCAGGCGTACTGGATGCCCTGATCCACGACCTGTTGCATCGTCCCAGCCGCGTGCTCGGCGCTGGTGGCGATGACGACAGCTTCCACGCCCCCGGGGATGGACGCCAGATCCGGGAAGGCTGGGTCGCCTTCCACAGTCTTCGCGTTCGGATTCACCGCGAACACCTTGTACCCGCGTTCTCGCAGTCGGTTGTAAACGGCGTTGCCACCGTGGCCCTCAGGTTTGCTCGACACCCCCGTGACTGCGATACGCCTCTTACTCAGGAACTCGTTGGCTGCCTCTGCGACCT
Source organism: uncultured Actinomycetota bacterium (assembly GCA_963818505.1). Classification (GTDB taxonomy): domain Bacteria; phylum Actinomycetota; class Actinomycetes; order S36-B12; family UBA10799; genus JADKAV01. Next base: position 1,028,042 of record CAWFSJ010000001.1, on the reverse strand, counting down.
TCACCGAACACCTCCACCGGACATCACTCCAGATTAGGCTCACGGCGTGTCATCGACGTGGTCGCTTCCGCGGCATGTGATCCGGGTGTTACAGTAAGCACAGCCAGGGCGTTACATTCTCGTGGCGATCAACCGGGGTTAACTCTAGTTACCCCTTCACCTCTCCACCTGACGCCCTGTGACAATATCTGTCCGTTGTGAACGGGGATCAAACAAATTCCGTTCACCTGTTGGGCTTCACGCCCCGACGTCCATGAAAGGACGTGTCAGTTGACTGACACCACTATCGAAGAACGATCCACCGGCAAGCGTCGCGGTCTGTCCGGCATGCTGCTGGCCGACCTGCGGAAGATGGCTTCCGACAAGGGGATCTCCGGTGCCTCCTCCATGCGCAAGAGCGAACTCATCGCGGCGCTGGGCGGGACCAACCCCACTGCAGCCCCCAAGCAGCAGCTGGAACAGCAGACCCGGGAGGCCTCCGAGGCTCCCTCTGGCGCGTCTTCGGACACCGCCGAACCCCCTGCTGCCAAGAGCGAGCGCTCCGACGCCGATCAGAACAAAGCCGAGCAAGCCCCCGAGAACAAGGACGGCGGCAACCGGCAGCGCGAGAACCGCGAGGGCGGAAACCGGCAGCGCGAAAACCGCGAGGACGGTAACCGCGAGGGCGGAAACCGGCAGCGCGAGAACCGTGAGGGCGGCAACCGTGAGGGCGGCAACCGTGAGGGCGGCAACCGTGAGGAAGGCAACCGCGACGGCGGCAACCGCAACCGTCGCCGCCGAGGCCGTGACCGCAACCGCGACCGGGACCGGGATCGGGATCGGGACCGTGGCGGTCGCCGCGACGATTCCGAGCCGGAGGTGACCGAGGACGAGGTGTTGGTGCCAGTAGCTGGCATCCTCGACGTGCTCGACAACTACGCCTTCCTGCGCACAACCGGGTACCTGCCCGGACATACCGACGCCTACCTGAGCCTTGGTTTGGTCAAGAAGTACGACCTGCGCAAGGGTGACCACATCGTGGGAGCGATCCGTCCGCAGCGTGAGAGCGAGCAGAACTCGCGTCAGAAGTACAACCCGTTGGTCCGCATCGACAAGGTGAACGGCCTGGACCCGGACAAGTCGACTGAGCGCAAGGAGTTCGGCAAGCTCACCCCTCTCTACCCGCAGCAGCGGTTGCGCTTGGAAGGGGAGAACAACAACCTCACCACCCGCATCATCGACCTCGTGGCTCCCATCGGGAAGGGTCAGCGTGGCTTGATCGTGTCGCCGCCCAAGGCCGGTAAGACGATGGTCCTGCAGCGCATCGCCAACGCGATCACAGAGAACAACCCCGAGGTGCACCTCATGGTTGTGCTCGTCGACGAGCGTCCCGAGGAAGTGACCGACATGAAGCGCTCGGTGAAGGGCGAGGTCATCGCCTCGACCTTCGACCGGCCGGCTGAGGACCACACAACCGTGGCCGAACTGGCTATCGAGCGCGCCAAGCGCCTCGTGGAGATGGGCCAGGACGTGGTTGTCCTGCTCGACTCCATGACCCGTCTGGGTCGCGCTTACAACCTGTCGGCACCGGCGTCGGGACGAATCCTGTCCGGTGGTGTCGACTCGGCGGCACTGTACCCGCCCAAGAAGTTCTTCGGCGCCGCCCGCAACATCGAAGAGGGTGGCTCGCTGACGATCATCGCCACGGCGCTTGTCGAAACCGGCTCGCGCATGGACGAGGTCATCTTCGAGGAGTTCAAGGGCACGGGCAACATGGAACTCAAGCTCGACCGGCGTCTCGCGGACAAGCGGGTATTCCCGGCTGTCGACGTGGACGCTTCCGGTACGCGCAAGGAAGAACTCCTCATGACGCCCGAGGAACTCAAGATCGTCTGGAAGCTGCGCCGGGTGTTGCATGCTCTGGACACCCAGCAGGGCATCGAGTTGCTTCTCAGCAAGCTGCGTGAGACAACCAGCAACTATGAGTTCCTGCGCCAGGTGCAGCAGACCACCCCGGCGGGCCTCGAGGCTGAAGCCCCTAGCGGTGAGTTGATCTGACCGGACGGTAAGCCTCATCTACATCGGCTCGCTGCTCGGTTAGGCGCGGGGAATAGCTCCCGCCTGCCCACCGTTACACTGAACGAAGCCCCGGTTCACGCTGCGTTGATTCGGCGACCCGGGACCATCAAAGGAGAATCATGAAGCCCGACATCCACCCCGAGTACGTCGACACCACTGTCACCTGCTCGTGCGGAAACACCTTCACGACCCGCAGCACCGCCAAGAGTGGCGAGATCCATGCGGACGTGTGCAACAAGTGCCACCCGTTCTACACGGGCAAGCAGAAGATCCTGGACACCGGCGGGCGCGTAGCCAAGTTCGAGAAGCGCTTCGGCAAGCAGACCGCCAAGTAAGTGTTCGAACGGGTCAGCGCTCTCGTCGAGGAGATGCAGCAGTTGGAGGGCCAACTCGCAGATCCCTCGCTACACGCCGACCCCGTTCGAGCTCGCACGGTAGGCAAACGGCACGCCCAATTGCGCCCGATCGTGGAGATCTACGAGCGCTGGCTGCGCCTTTCCGAGGATGAGCAGGCTGCTCTGGAGCTTGCAGAAGCCGATGCCGGATTCGCCGCAGAGGCGCAGCAGTTGGCTCTCGAGCGCGAACAGGTGGCTGAGCGGCTCAGCGAGCTGCTTGTGCCGCGTGACCCGCTTGACGATTCCGACGCGATCCTTGAGATCAAAGCGGGCGAGGGCGGCGATGAGTCCGCCCTGTTCGCAGGCGACTTGATGCGTATGTACGACCGATACGCACAAGCCCGCGGGTGGCGTGTGGAGGTCATCGACCTCGAGGAGACCAATCTGGGCGGGGTCAAGGACGCGACGATCTCGATCAAGGCCAAGGGCCGCACCGAGGTGGATGACATGCCGTTCGCCCGTTTGAAATGGGAAGCGGGCGTCCACCGGGTGCAGAGGGTGCCGGTCACGGAGTCGCAGGGGCGCATCCATACGTCTGCGGCTGGCGTGCTGGTCTTCCCCGAAACCGAGGACGTCGAGGTCACCATCGACCCCAACGATCTTCGCATCGACGTCTATCGTTCCTCAGGTCCTGGCGGTCAGAGCGTCAACACCACAGACTCCGCCGTTCGCATCACTCACCTGCCCACGGGCGTGGTGGTCTCGTGTCAGAACGAGAAGTCGCAGCTTCAGAACAAGGAGCAGGCGATGCGGATCCTGCGGGCGAGACTGGTCGCACTGGCCGAGGAGGAGAAGGCCGCAGAGGCCTCGGCCACCCGTAAGGAACAGGTCCGCACAGTGGACCGTTCCGAGCGGGTACGCACCTACAACTTCCCGGAGAACCGGCTCTCGGATCACCGCACAGGGTTCAAGGCGTACAACCTCGATCAGGTCCTGGCCGGCGAACTTGACCCTGTGATCACCAGTTGTCTGGAAGCCGATCTGAACCAGCGGTTGGAGTCGGCGGAGTCGGTGTGAGCGTTCGCCGGGATGTGGTTGAACGACTGAATGCGGCGGGGGTGCCTTCCCCGCATGCCGACGCCGACCAGCTCATCGAGTTCGTGGTTGGGCGCCGTGGGTTCGACCCCCGATTGACCCCTGCCCAGACAGCTCACCTCGAGGCCCTGGTCGACGCTCGCTGCCGACGAGTTCCGCTGCAGCACCTCACAGGGTCTGCAGGCTTTCGTTATCTGGACATCGAGGTGGGACCAGGGGTCTTCATCCCGAGGCCCGAGACCGAAGTGCTTGTGGACATCGCCCTGCGACACCCGTTCGCCTCGGCAGTCGACTTGTGCACGGGCAGCGGTGCCATCGCCTTGAGCCTTGCCACCGAGACCCAAGCCAGGGTCATCGCGGTGGAGAAGGATCCTGCCGCGCTTCGGTGGGCGCATCGCAACGTCGGGACACGCGTGGAATTGCGCCAAGCCGACGTGTGCGCGGACGACCTGCGCGGGTTGGGGCCGGTGGACCTCGTGGTGAGCAACCCCCCGTACATCCCCGAGGGCATGGTGCCGCGCGACCCGGAAGTGGCATTGCACGATCCGCACGTGGCGCTGTTCGGCGGCCCGGACGGCCTGGATGTGGTCCGCTGTGTGATCCGCCAGGCCCGAGCGATGTTGGCCCCGGGCGCACGGCTGCTCATCGAGCACGGGGAGTCCCAAGCCGGACAGGTCCGCGAACTGCTCGAGGGTTTCACGGCCGTCACCACCTGGCAGGACCTGACGGGCCGGGATCGGGTGACCGGCGGCCGGCTGGCTAGTCCAGAGACTTCAGAATCGCGTCGGCCGGGATAGCGCCCTCTCGCACAACCTCTACCCCCGTGCGCAGATCGACCACCGTGGACGCGGCTCCGCCTTCGAGTTCACCTGCGTCCAGACCGATCGCAACCGAGGTCGCATCGCAGTCCTGCAAAGTCGTGGCCTGCGGCTGGCCTGCGATCTGGGCTCCCGTTGCGGCCAACGGACCGACTGCGGCGACCAGTTCCAGCATCCAGGGGTGCAGCGGCATCCTGACGGCGACCGCATCCGCAACCCCGGCGTCCCACGCCAAGGACAGCTGGGGCTTGCCGATCAACGTCAGTGGCCCCGGCCAGAAGCGCCGTGCCAGCACCTCAGCGTCGCGCGGCACCCGGCCCCAGAGGGCGTGCAGGGTTGTGCGTCGGTCGATGAACACCGGCACCGCAGCACCTGCCGGAACCTGCCGGGCCTCGCGCAAGCGGGCCACGCCGGGCAGGGAGAACGCATCGGCGACCACGGCGTAATGCAGGTCCGCCGGGGCCAGCACCAGTCGCCCGGAGCGTACCGAAGTCGCCGCTGCGCGCGTGCCGGCAGCACGCGAGCCTGCTTCGTCGCCTGCATAGGTGCGCATCACACGCCGATTCTTGCAGCCCTGGGTGGTCGAGGAGCCCTCGCCGATGCCCGCGTTAGAGGTTGTGCTGTTCGTTAGCAAATCCACGCGTGTTTTCTCTAACGAACAGCACAACCTCTAACCAGGGGCACCTGCGGCCCGACGCCGACCCGTTCCCACGTGGGACGGCTATCGACGCCGCGGCCCCAACCGGCACCCTTACACTGGCCGAAGACATGTCGTCAGGAGAACTAATGACCAACGTCCCGTTCTGGGGTCCCGATTTTGCGATGCTCGAAGCGGAGGATCCGCAGATCGCCGGGATCCTGCTCAGCGAGTTGGACCGGCTGCGCAGCGGCCTGCAGCTGATCGCCAGCGAGAACTTCACGAGCCCGGCGGTTCTGGCCGCGCTCGGTTCGACGCTGAGCAACAAGTACGCCGAGGGATACCCCGGACGGCGGTACTACGGTGGTTGCTCGGAGGTCGACAAGGCCGAGACCATCGGCATCGAGCGAGCCAGGGAGCTCTTCGACGCCGACCACGCGAACCTGCAACCCCACTCTGGCGCTTCGGCGAACATCGCGGTGTACGGCGCGTTCGTCAAGCCGGGCGAGAAGGTGCTCGCCATGAGCCTGCCGCACGGTGGTCACCTGACCCACGGCACCAAGGTCTCGTTCTCGGGCAAGTGGTTCGACGCCGTTCACTACGGCGTCAACAAGGACACCGAGGACATCGACTACGACCAGGTCCGTGACCTTGCCCGCGAGCACCAGCCCAAGATGATCATCTGTGGCGGTTCGGCGATCCCGCGATTGATCGACTTCGCGGCCTTCCGGCAGATCGCCGACGAGGTCGGTGCGATCCTGATGGTCGACGCTGCCCACTTCATCGGACTGGTCGCCGGCAAAGCCATACCAAGCCCGGTTCCGTACGCCGACGTCGTGACGTTCACCACGCACAAGGTTCTGCGCGGCCCTCGTGGGGGAATGATCCTGTGCAAGGCCGAACACGCTGCAGCCATCGACAAGGGTGTCTTCCCGATGATGCAAGGGGGGCCTCTGATGCATTCAGTGGCAGCCAAGGCCGTGGCGCTCAAGGAGGCCGCGACTGCGCAGTACCAGCAGTACGCCCGCGATGTCATCGAGAACGCCCGAGCGCTTACTGCCGCGCTCGAGGCCGAGGGTATGCGCGCAGTGACGGGCGGCACCGACACACATCTGGCGCTGCTCGATCTGGCTGCGCTCGGTGTCACCGGCGCCGAGGCAGAGCAGCGCTGCGACGCCGCCGGAATCGTGCTGAACAAGAACGCGATCCCGTTCGACCCGCAACCGCCGAGTGTGGCCAGCGGTATCCGGGTCGGCTCGCCCAGTGTCACCACCCAGGGGATGGGGGTGTCCCAGATGAAGGAGATCGGTGGGCTCATCGCGCGTGCGGTCCGGGAACCGGAAGCCGGCGCAGAGGTCCGTGAAGCAGTGGATGTCCTGGTGACCGAATTCCCGGCGTACCCGTTCGGCTGACACCACCGACGTGCGGGAGTACCTGCTCTGCTTCCTGGTCGCCGTTGCGGTGACCTACTTGCTAACCCCTGCGGTGCGCAGACTGGCGATCAAGGCCAAGGCCATGGCCGAGGTGCGAGACCGGGACATCCACGCCACCCCGACGCCGCGGTGGGGAGGTCTTGCCATGTATGGCGGCTTCCTGGCGGGCATGCTCATCGCCAGTCAGTTGCCGCAGTTGCGTGTGGTGTTCAGCGGCAACCGACAGGCCTTGGCGCTGATCGTGGGGGCGACCTTGATCGTGGGTCTGGGCTTGCTCGACGACCGATTCGGTCTGGATGCGCCCACGAAGTTTGCGGGCCAGGTTCTGGCAGCCGGGTCCATGGCCTTCCTCGGTATCCAGATGGTGTGGCTGCCCATCGGGGGAACGCTTGTCCTGGACCCCCTGACGAGCGTGCTTCTGACAGTCCTCTTCGTGGTACTCACGATCAACGCCATCAATTTCGTCGACGGCCTCGACGGTCTGGCCGCAGGCATTGTGGCCATCGCAGCGGCGGCGTTCTTCGTCTATGCCTTCCTGCTGTCCGTGGAGTTCGGGTTCGATCGGGCGACGTTGGCCGCGCTGATCTGCGCGCTGCTGGCCGGCATCTGCATCGGGTTTCTGCCGCACAACCTCAACCCGGCCAAACTGTTCATGGGGGATACGGGATCGATGCTGATCGGCCTGCTGCTGGCCGCCAGTGCGATCACGCTGTCCGGACGGGTGGACCCCAGCGCGGTCAGGGGGGAGTTGCTGCTGCCGGCGATCCTGCCGCTGCTGCTCCCGCTGGCGGTGATCGCGATTCCCCTGATCGACGTCGTGATGGCCATCGTGCGCCGCACACGCAGGGGCCGCAGCCCGTTCGCCCCCGATAAGGAACACCTGCACCACCGATTGATCGAACTGGGACACTCGCAGCGTCGCGCTGTGAGCCTGATGCACGCCTGGACGGCGTTGATCGCATTCTCGGCGGTCGCCGTCGCACTGATCCCGTGGCCCATGGCGCTGGTCATCTTCCTGGCGGGTCTCGCCGGTCTGGCATTCCTCGTGTCGCGGCCGGCCACGGCCGCGCCCAGCAACTAGGGGTGTTTGCGTCTGCCGGTCCGGCCGCGATGACCGGTCGGCTCAGCGCTTCGCGGTACGTAACGAGACGTCGTAGCCTTCGGCAGCACTCTTCGTGAGTCGCGGCGCAACCTTGTCACCCGGGGGAATCGTCGGTTAGCCTCTTGACACGGCTATGCCCGGGAGGCTCGACCATGATCCAGAGACTTTGGACTCGGACAGTCGCACTCGTGGCGGCGCTGGCGGGTTTGGCGGCCATGAGCGCCCTCACCGCGCCCACCGCGACTGCGTCAGATACCGAGGTCAAACGGGTCGGGGCAACCATCGTCTACAAGAACATCGCCCACCCCACGCGCCCTGGCAACTGCGGGGCCTTCGTGGTCCTGGAGTGGAAGGACCCCGAGGTGAAGGGGTTCGAACCGACAGGCTGGACCGGTCACTACTTCTATGGACCTCCAGAGGCACGCGTTGAGAAGACCATCACCGGGACGCCACCTTTCCACAACACGCTGGACACAATGGGCGTCAACTTCTACGCGCCGGCCGGTTCGAATTGGCTCTCGCTCGGCTGGGGGTCTCGTGCCGGCGCCCCGCAACCAGGCGTTCCCCTCGACTGCTCAGACTGGGTCGCCAAAGCGCAGGAGCGGTACGGCACGCAAGCGTGGGTGGATATCACCGGGACCGTCTCCGACTCGACGACCGCCAAGTGCCTGAAGGCCCGCGACAAATACCAATCCGCCCAAAAGGCGGTCAAGGAGTTGCGCCGCGACCTGCGCAAGGCCAAGTCCGAGTCGAGGAAGGCCAAGATCCGCAACAGGCTCAACGCTGCGATCCAGAAGCGGGCGCAGTCCGCTGCTGACTTGGGCAAAGCCTGCAACGGCTGAAGCGAGGACCAGGGGCTCGACTTGAGCCACGCAGTTCGCCTCGTGGTCTCAGGTGACAGAGGACCATCGCAGCCAGGGTCACGGGGTAACCCAGCGTGGACTCTGCCGAGTGCCACTGCCCGACTCGTATGTTCACAAGGCCGGCCCCTGTGCTGGAGAGCCGACCTATCGATTCAGGCGCGTCGCTAGGCCCGCAGCCGCAGCGCCTTACCCAACAGTTACAGTTGAAGAGTTATGAATCCCGATTCCGCTATGGCAGCCAATGGCCTCATCCGGCCTGTGATCGGCACTGCGATCGCCGGGGTCTTGGGCACAGTCATCGGAGCGATCGTGGCTGGCGCGCCGGGAGTAATTGCCGGGGTCATGGCCACCGCCGTCGTCCTGCTGTTCTTCGGTCTGGGCCAACTCGCCATCCAGAAGGTGATGGCCAACAATCCGGCGCTCGGGCTCAACATGGCGCTCGGGGTCTACCTCGGCCAGATCATCGTCCTGTTCATCCTGCTGGCGCTGCTTCGCGGTGCCACGTTCTTCGACCCTCAGGTGTTCGCGGCCGTGATTGTCGTGTGTGCCCTGGTGTGGACTGGGCTCATCGTCGTGCAACTGTCCAAGCGCCCCAATGCCTACGTGGAGCCCGAATCCACGCTCGGTCTGTCCGACGACCCGGAGGTCGTTGCGAGACTGCGGAAGCCCGGCTCATGAACGCGGCGGGCGGCGTGCTGCGTATCGGGGGGTGCTGGTAGGTTGAGCGCGAACATGAAACCTTCACCAACCCCCGTCGACCGCGATGCGCCCAATGTGGCGTGGACGGTCCTCAACAACCTGATCGCCGGTGTTCTGATCTACGGCGGTCTCGGTTTCCTGATCGGGATGTACTTCGACAATCAGTCGGTGGGACTCGCGATCGGTGCGGTGTTCGGACTCGTGGCCAGTACGTACCTGATCTTCTATCGCCTACGGCAGTTGGATGGCGGTCCTAGTACACAGCGGGAGGCGTAGTGCAGGGCGCAGTCGTTCCCTTGGCCGAGATCGAGCCGGGGTGCCACCTCGGCAATGATTTCGGGTGCGGTTTCCCCGCCCCCGACGCGTCGATCTTCGACATCGAGCCGTACTTCGGGCAGTTCACCAAGCCGGTGTTCCTGCTGCTGCTCGGCTCGCTGCTCATCATCGTCTTCTTCCTGATCGCCTTCCGTCGCCCGCAGCTCATCCCGAGCAAACTGCAGAGCATCGGCGAGATGGGCTACCTGTTCATTCGCGACGGCATCAGCCGCGAGGTGATCGGCAAGGACGGCGACCGGTTCGTCCCCCTTCTGTTCAGCATCTTCTTCTTCGTCTGGATCGGTAACCTCTGGGGCATCATTCCCGGGGCCCAGTTCCCGGTGAACTCCCGGTTCGCCTTCCCCGTGGGGCTCGCGATCATGGTGTGGATCCTCTACATGTACCTGGGGATGCGCCACCAGGGCCCGGTCAAGTTCTTCACGAACATGATGTTCCCGCCCGGGATGCCCAAGCCCATCTACGTGATCCTGGCCCCGATCGAACTGATCTCGAACGTGCTGGTCCGCCCAGTCACCCTCTCAATCCGGTTGTTCGCCAACATGTTCGCCGGCCACTTGCTGTTGACGGTTTTCACCGTCGCCACGTTCTACCTGGCCAGCCTGTCGTTCATCGGCATCCTCGGCTCGGCCACCTCGTTCCTGATGACCATCATCTTCACCGCTTTCGAGGCCCTGATCCAGGCTTTGCAGGCGTACATCTTCACGCTGCTGACAGCGGTGTACATTGCCGGATCACTGCACGCCGAACACTGACCGCAACGCAACATGAGACGTACCCCCAACAGGGGGTCCGAGAAGGAGAAGGAACCGACATGCTGGATCTGATTGCCGACGTATCGATCAGCGGCTCACTGGGAAGTATCGGGTACGGTCTGGCCGCCATCGGCCCCGGCATCGGTATCGGAATCATCTTCGGTAACGGTGTACAGGCGATCGCTCGCCAGCCAGAGGCCTACGGCGTGATCCGTCAGAACATGCTGCTCGGGTTCGCCCTGGCTGAGGCGCTGGCGCTGCTGGGCTTCGTCGCCCCGTTCGTCTTCGGCGCATAAGGAACATTCGCCATGACGTGGATGCTTGCTGCCGAAGAAGGCGGAAGCAACGTGCTGCGCATCCCGATGTTCGAGTTCGTCATCGGGTTGGTGGCGTTCTTCATCGTGTTCGGGGTGCTGGCCAAGGTCGCCCTGCCCAAGATCAAGGAGACGCTCGAGGAGCGTGCCGACGTGATCGAAGGCGGCATCAAGCGTGCCGAGCAGGCGCAGGCCGAGGCCCAGCGCACGCTTGAGCAGTACCAGGAGCAGATGGCCGCGGCCCGGGCCGAAGTTGCAGAGATCCGCCAGCAGGCTGAGGCCGAGCGCGCCTCTGTGATGGAGGAGTCCCGCAAGGCGGCCGAAGCTCAGGCAGCTCAGATCGCCGCCAACGCGACTGCACAGATCGAGGCCGAGAAGGCCAAGGCCCTTGCGGACCTGCGCAGGTCCATGGGTGGGGTCGCGACTGATCTGGCCGGACGTATCGTCGGTGAGTCGTTGACTGATGATGCACGCGCCGCGTCGGTCGTCGACCGGTTCATCGCCGAACTCGAGCAGGCAAGTCCGAACGGCGGGCAGAACTGATGATCGGGGCCAGTCGCACGTCCATGGCAGCACTTCGTGAGGCCGTGAACGCGCGCTTCGACGACGCTGCTGAGGGTGCTCTGGCCGCTGATGGTCAGTCTGTGCTGTCCTTCGCTTCCCTGCTGGGCCATGAGCGAACGCTGAGGCAGACACTGGCCGATGGCGCTCTGGAGTCGGCCGCGAAGCAGACTCTTCTGCAGCGACTGCTTGGCGACAAGGTCTCGCAGTCCGCACTCTCGCTCATCGCCGAGACTGCCTCTCACCGCTGGTCCAGCGATGCGGACCTGGTCGACGCACTCGATGAGACCGGGCAGAGTCTGTTGCTCATGGCAGCGGAGAAGCAGGGTCACCTCGACCGGGTGGAGGAAGAGATCTTCCGATTCGGTCGCATCATCGACTCCAACCCCGACCTGCAGATGGCCTTGACGAATCCGGCTGTGGACGAGGCCAGCAAGGCCGCGATCACCTCGGATCTTCTCGACGGCAAGGCAGACCCCATCACCGTCAGTCTTCTGCAGTCGGTCACAACCGAACTTCACGGACGTCCGGTCCAGACCGCTGTGTCGGACTTGAGCACTCTGGCCGCTGCCCGCCGCGGGCGCGTGGTGGCCGAGGTCCGCAGCGCCCGTGCCTTGTCCGAGGAGCAGTCGCAGCGGCTGGTCGTTGCCCTCGGGCGACTTCACAACCGCGAAGTGCAACTCAATGTCACTGTCGATCCCTCCATCGTGGGTGGCCTGGAGGTTCGGGTCGGCGATGAAGTGATCGATGCAACGCTTTCCACCCGCTTGGAGGCGGCACGCCGCCGCCTCACCCACTGACGAAGAACTAGCAACGAGAGGCACTGATCATGACCGAACTTTCGATCTCGCCGGAGGAGATCCGCGCTGCGATCGAGGCCAACGTCTCGTCGTTCAGCCCGGAGAATGCCCGCGAGGAAGTCGGCCGTGTCGTGGAGACCGGTGACGGCATCGCCCGCGTCGAAGGCCTGCACTCGGCGATGACCAACGAGCTACTTGAGTTCGAGGGCGGCCTGCTGGGTCTTGCGCTGAACCTCGACGTCCGTGAGATCGGTGTCGTGCTTCTCGGAGACGGCAGTGCCATCGAGGAGGGCCAGACGGTGCGTCGCACCGGACGTGTCCTGTCGGTGCCCGTCGGCGACGGCTTCCTCGGCCGTGTGGTCGACCCGCTGGGCAAGCCGATCGACGGTCTCGGTGACATCGTCGCGGAGACCGATCGCGCACTCGAGCTGCAGGCGCCCACCGTGGTCGAGCGTCAGCCGGTCAAGGAGCCCATGCTGACCGGGCTGAAGGCAGTCGACGCCATGACGGCCATCGGCCGCGGGCAGCGCCAGCTGATCATCGGTGACCGCCAGACCGGCAAGACCGCGATCGCGCTGGACACCATCCTCAACCAGAAGTCCAACTGGGAGTCCGGCGACCCGAAGAAGCAGGTCAAGTGCATCTACGTCGCCATCGGCCAGAAGGGCTCGACGATCGCCGCCGTGCGCGGTGCACTCGAGGAGTTCGGTGCGCTGCAGTACACGACCATCGTGGCTGCCCCCGCCTCGGACTCGGCCGGCTTCAAGTACCTCGCGCCTTACACCGGCTCGGCCATCGGCCAGCACTGGATGTACAACGGCCAGCACGTCCTGATCATCTTCGATGACCTGTCCAAGCAGGCCGAGGCCTACCGCGCGGTCTCCTTGCTCCTGCGCCGGCCGCCGGGCCGCGAGGCGTACCCCGGTGACGTGTTCTACCTGCACTCGCGGTTGCTCGAGCGCTGCGCGAAGCTCTCCGACGAAATGGGCGCCGGTTCGATGACCGGGTTGCCGATCATCGAGACGAAGGCCAACGACGTCTCCGCCTACATCCCCACCAACGTCATCTCGATCACCGACGGGCAGTGCTTCTTGGAGTCCGACCTGTTCAACTCCGGGGTCCGCCCGGCGATCAACGTCGGCATCTCCGTCTCGCGTGTCGGTGGTTCCGCGCAGCCCAAGGCGATGCGCAAGGTCGCTGGAAGTCTGCGGCTGGACCTGGCGCAGTTCCGCGAGTTGGAGGCGTTCGCGGCCTTCGGCTCGGACCTGGACAAGGCCTCCAAGGCGCAGCTCGAGCGCGGCTCCCGGCTGGTCGAGCTGCTCAAGCAGCCGCAGTACCAGCCCTTCTCCCTCGAGCGCGGTGTCGTCTCGGTGTGGGCAGGGACCTCCGGTCAGCTCGACGACGTGCCGTTGGAGGACATCAAGCGTTTCGAGAGCGAACTGCTCGAGAACATCGAGTCCCAGCACGGCGGTCTGCTGGCCACGATCCGGGAAACCGGCGAGTTGTCAGACGACACCGTGACAGGGCTGGAGAAGGCCGTCGACGGCTTCAAGAAGACGTTCATGACCAGCGAAGGACACCTGCTGGTCAAGGACATGCCGGTCGAGGCGCTGCCTGAAGAGGAAATTCAGGTCGCCCAGGTGACCCGTCAGGTGCGCGGCTGAGTCATGGGTGCACAACTTCGCATCTTCCGTCGCCGGATCCGATCGGTCCAGGCGACCAAGAAGATCACAAAAGCGATGGAACTGATCGCGTCGTCGCGCATCGTCAAGGCCCAGCAGCAGGTACAGGCCACCGAGCCGTACGCGCGGGAGTTGCTGCAGGCCGTCGGTCTTGCGGCTTCGCACACCAAGGGCAGCCACCCTCTGACCGCTCAGGCGAGGCTCCAGAAGCGCGCCGCCATGCTGCTGGTCACGGCCGACCGTGGTCTGGCCGGTGCCTACTCGGTCAACGCGATCAAAGAGGGCGAGCGACTCACCGAGCTGTTGCACACCGAGCGGAACATGGAAGTGGTGCCGTTCATCGTAGGTCGCAAGGGGCTCGGCTTCTACAAGTTCCGTGAGCGCGAGATCGCCGACAGTTGGACCGGGTTCACTGACGCCCCGACGTACGAGGACGCCAAGCCCATCGCGAAGGCTCTGCTCGACCGGTTCCTCATGAAGACCGAGGACGGTGGCGCGGACGAGATCAACCTGATCTATACCCGCTACTTCAACCGCGGACGCCAAGAGGTCCAGGTCGTCAGGATCCTTCCCCTGGAGGTCGTCGAGGAGGTCGTGGACACGTCCGCTTCCAACATCACAGGCGGCGACGATGCCGGGGGCAAGCCGGTGTGGCCCTTGTACGACTTCGAGCCCAGTCCTGAAGAAGTGCTCGATGCGTTGTTGCCCAAGTACGTGGAGTACCTGGTCTATGCGGCGCTGCTGCAGTCGGCCGCATCCGAGCACGCAGCGCGTCAGCGGGCGATGAAGTCCGCGACGGACAACGCCGACGAACTCATGAAGTCCCTTACCCGTCAAGCCAACCAGGCCCGCCAGGCCGAGATCACCCAGGAAATCAGCGAGATCGTCGGTGGTGCCGACGCGCTGGCCTCCGCAACCTCAGGGAGCTGAAACACATGACCGCGACACCAGACACGATTGCCGGAGTCGGCCGCGTCGCCCGCGTCACCGGACCGGTGGTCGACGTCGAGTTCCCGGCCGAGCAGATGCCCGAGTTGTACAACGCACTGCATGTCGACGTCACGTTCGACGCTGGCGAGGGCGACGTCGAGCACCGCATGCTGACCCTCGAGGTCGCCCAGCACATCGGCGACAACATGGTCCGCGCGATCTCGATGCAGCCCACCGACGGACTGATTCGGGGTTCCGAGGTCCGCGACACCGGCGACGCGATCACGGTGCCCGTGGGCGACGCCACCCTCGGCCACGTCTGGAACACCCTTGGCAAGCCGCTGGATGTCGAGGAGTCGTCGCTGCAGATCACTGAGCGCCGCGGCATCCACGCGCAGGCTCCGAGCTTCGACCAGCTGGAGTCCAAGACCGAGGTGTTCTGGACCGGCATCAAGGTCATCGACCTGCTGACCCCGTATGTCAAAGGCGGGAAGATCGGTCTGTTCGGTGGTGCCGGTGTGGGCAAGACCGTCCTCATCCAGGAGATGATCTACCGGGTGGCCGAGAACTTCTCGGGTGTGTCGGTGTTCGCCGGAGTGGGGGAGCGCACCCGTGAGGGCAACGACCTCTTCCTGGAAATGACCGAGTCGGGCGTCATCAACAAGACGGCCCTGGTGTTCGGCCAGATGGACGAGCCGCCCGGCACCCGGCTGCGGGTCGCGCTCACGGCGTTGACGATGGCCGAGTACTTCCGCGACGTGCAGAAGCAGGACGTGCTGCTGTTCATCGACAACATCTTCCGGTTCACTCAGGCTGGCTCCGAGGTTTCCACGCTGCTGGGCCGCATGCCCTCCGCAGTGGGTTACCAGCCGACTCTGGCCGACGAGATGGGCCAGCTGCAGGAGCGGATCACGTCCACCCGCGGCCACTCGATCACCTCGCTACAGGCCATCTACGTGCCTGCTGACGACCTGACCGACCCGGCGCCGGCCACGACGTTCGCGCACCTCGATGCGACCACGACCCTGTCGCGGCCGATCTCGGAGCTGGGCATCTACCCGGCCGTTGACCCGCTGGACTCGACGTCGCGGATCCTCGACCCCCGCTACATCGGCGACGAGCACTACGCCGTGGCGGCCCGCGTCAAGGAGATCCTTCAGAGGTACAAGGACTTGCAGGACATCATTGCGATCCTTGGTATCGACGAGCTCTCCGAAGAGGACAAGATCCTCGTCAACCGGGCCCGTCGCATTCAGCGGTTCCTGAGCCAGAACATGTTCGTGGCCGAGGCCTTCACCGGCCAGCCCGGATCGTTCGTCCCGGTCGAGGAGACCATCGCGTCATTCAAGTCGTTGGCTGATGGTGAGTACGACCACATCCCCGAGCAGGCGTTCTTCATGTGCGGTGGCATCGAGGACGTCGAGCGCAACGCGGCGAAGCTGGCCAAGTAGTCATGGCGACCCTCAACGTGGCCATGGTGTCCACGCGGCGCAACGTCTGGGAGGGCGAGGCCAAGCTGGTGGTCCTACGGACCCTTGACGGGGAGACCGGCATCATGCCCGGGCACTCGCCGTTGATGGGCATGCTGGCCGACGGGCCCATCCTCATCCGCCCCGTCGAGGGTGATGACGTTCGTGCGTACATCCACGAGGGTTTCGCCACAGTGGACAGCGACAGGGTGATCATCCTGGCCGAGTGGCTGGAACTTGCCTCGGAGATCGATGTCCGGCAGGCGGAGACGGAACTCGAAGAGGCCCGCAAGAAGGGCACAGAGTCCGAGGTGCGCAAGCAGGAGGGCCGCCTGCAGGTGGCTGTGGGTCCGCGGCACTGAGGTTTTCGGCACTTGGGCCGGGCATCGCCGGTGCGCAATGTCGGGAACCGGCAACCAGGTTGCCTGAAACCAGCAAGGGCTCAACTGGCAAGGCCGACCTGCCTACCGATCCCCGCCCGGTACCCACAACACGTCGCCGCCAGGGTTGGCGACCCGGGACAAGATGAACAGCAGGTCCGACAACCGGTTCAGGTAGTGGGTCGTCAAGGGGTTCATCGAGTCCGAGTGCTCGCCAATGGCCAACCAGGTGGCCCGCTCGGCACGGCGTGTCACGGTCCGTGCGACATGCAGCAATGCCGAGGCCTTCGTCCCCCCGGGCAGAATGAACGAGCGCAGCGCTGGTAGATCGGTGTTGAACCGGTCGCAGTCCACTTCGAGCCGGTCGATGTAGTCCTGGGTGACGCGCAAAGCAGGCCCATCCCCGCCCAAGGGGGTGCACAGATCCGCGCCCACATCGAACAATTCGTTCTGGACGCGCGCCAGGACCTCGACCAGTTCCGCGGCAGGTTCCCCAACCGCCAGCACCACCCCGATGGCGCTGTTCGCCTCATCGACGTCGGCGTAAGCCTCAAGTCGAGGGTCAGTCTTGGAAGTCCGGCTGAAATCGCCCAGCGCGGTGGTCCCGTCGTCGCCGGTACGGGTGTAGATACGCGTCAGGTTCACCATGCTTTCGACCCTAAGGCAGAATGACGAACATGGTGGATGTGCCCGAGATCAGCCTTACGTCGCGCGTGGCAACTATGGCTTCGATGGCCAGTATCGGCATGTCGTATCAGCCCGGACTGCTGCCCCGCAGCGTTGGGGATCAGGCGATCCTCACCGGGCTGACTAGCGCGGTCAACTACGGCCTGGTCGCAACGACGGGGGCGGCTGTCGAAGGACTTGCCACGGCAGTCGTCGGCCATGAGCGTATGCAGCGACCCGGTGCCGCAGCGACGACGCACGCGATCGCACACGCCGGTGCTGCGGCCGGTGGGGTTGCGATCTGGCGGCTACTCCCGCGTCGGCCGGGCGAGCCGGTCAAGCGCGCGGCTCTGCGAAGTGGCGCGTGGATCACCGCACTCACCGGCGTCACCGGGCTGCTCGCGGCAGGGACGCTGGGCGCAGCTGAGATGCTCGAGGCGCGCACCGGACGCAGCTTCCGGCGCTTCGTCGGTCCCGCGACACTGACCCTGGCGACTGCTGCCGCTGTGGGGCTCACGGCGCGCAATCGTCGCGACGCCAAGCGCGACTTGCTCCCGCCCCCGACTGACCCGTTGCCGCTGTCCTCGCAGGCGGCTGCCTACGAGGAACGCCAGGCCGCGAAGTACGAGAAGGTCCCACCACTGAGCCGATCCCTGCTGTTCGGTGCGGGCGTGAGCGCTGGGCTGCAGGGAGCCGCGTTCGTGGAGTCATTGGCTGCTGAGGGCATCGCCCATGGCATCCGCAGGGCGGCGCCTGCGCTTGCGCCGTTTGCGAACCTGATCGGCCACGCCGCCACCCTCGGCGCGGTGTCAGTGGCCGCGACGGTGGGCCTCGAGTACGTCAACAGGCAGGCCGACGCCGGTGGTGCAGCCATTGAGGCGGCGTACAACAAGCAGCCCACGATGATGACCGTGTCCGGTGGCCCGGGCTCGCAGGTCCCATTCGACACGTTGAGCCGTGAAGGCCGTCGTGTCGTCAATATGGCTCTGCCGGCCGCGGAGATCACAGAGGTCACGGGCAAACCGGCGATTGATCCCATCCGGGCATTCGTCGGTCTTGCTTCGGCGAGCCTGGTCGACGAGCGGGTCGACATCCTGATGCGTGAACTCGAGGATCTCGGGGCGTTCGAGCGCAAGGTCTTGTGCTTCTGTTCGCCCACCGGCACCGGGTACCTGAACTACGCGATGATGGAGTCGCTGGAGTACCTGACCGGTGGCGACTGCGCGACCTTCGCACTGCAGTACTCGCTGCGACCGTCCTTCATCGCCTTGGACCGGGTCTCCATGGGCCGGGAGCAGAACCGCGCGATGTTGCATGCCTTGACGTGGCGACTTCGGGCGATCCCCGAGCAGAAGCGTCCGAAACTTGTTGTCTTCGGGGAATCCTTGGGTGCCCACACCATGCAGGACGCGTTCCTGCATGAAGGCATGAGCGGTTTCGCGCGGGCGGGCGTGGAGCGTGCACTGTTCATCGGCACCCCGGCCGGCAGCGGCTGGGCCTCTCGCTGGCGGACCGACCCGCAGCGCCGGGATCCTGACAGCCAAGTGGTCGAAGTGGCCAGCATGGAGGAGTTCGAGGCTCTTCCCGCGCAGGTCCGCGCCGACGCCAGGATCTTCCTGGTGAGCCACCACGAAGACCCAATTGTGAAATTCAGCCCGGAGGTGGCGGTGGACGTCCCTGCGTGGCTGCAGGAGCCCCGTGAACCAGGCATCCCGCGCGGTATCCGTTGGCGACCGGTGGGGACCTTCATGAACATCGGGGTTGATCTGAAGAACAGCACCGACGTCGTCCCAGGCGTCTTCGTTGCTCGCGGGCACGACTACCGGGCGGATCTGGCGGGGTTCACCTCCCTGGCCTTCGATCTGCCGACTGACCCCGAGACGATGCTGGCGATCGAGCGCGCTCTGCGCGCTCGTGAGCTCGAATGGGCCACCGACCGTGTGCAGGCCGAGCAGTTGCAGCGCGCCAGTGAGGCACTGCAGCGCCAACTGAACCAGTGGGGGATCTCAGACAGTTCCGCCTCCACCACCGCACCCGTCGCATAGCCCGTGACCCTCGACTTCGTCGTCCTGGGCTTGTTGATCATTGTCAACGTCCTGAACCATTCGCCGTACGTGGCGCAGAGATGGTACGTGCCCACGGGTGTGGTCGGAAGTGTCCTGGTCGTCTGGATCGGCTACAGATCAGGGGTCTCGCTGACCGACATAGGTCTTGGTCCCGACTCGTGGGTCAAGGGGCTGGTCTGGTCGGCGGGCTGCATCGGACTTGTCACGCTGGTGTACGTCATCGGTGGGTCGATGACATTCACGCGGCGTTTCTTGGCTGACGACCGCGCGGTCCTGGGGCCCAAGACTCTGCTGTACAAGACCTTGATCAATGTCCCGCTGGGGACGGTCCTGTTCGAGGAACTCGCCTTCCGTGGCGTCGGCCTTGCCCTGCTGGCCGACTGGTTGCCATTGTGGCAAGCGGTTCTGGCCTCAAGTGTGTTGTTCGGCTTCTGGCACATCCTGCCCAGCCTTGTGATGCACGACGCCAACGCGGCCGTGGGGGATCTGCTCGGTGGCGGGATCTGGGGCAGGATTCAGTCAGTGGTGTTCACTGTCGCGGGGACGGCCGTGGCCGGTGTGGTGTTCTGCGGTCTGCGGATCTACTCGGGGTCTCTGCTCACCCCGATGGCGCTGCACTGGGCGATCAATGGGCTCGGTTTCATCGCCGCCACTTGGGTCCATCGCCGCGCGGGCCGTATCTGAAGCGATCCTCCGAGTGCGGCCAACCTGCCCCCACGCCCGGGGAGCCGGACGTATCCTGTGGCAGTGACTTTTGAGGTTATCGGTGGCAATCGGCTGGCTGGGACGGTTCGGGTGCCCGGAGCGAAGAACAGCATCCTCAAGCTCATGGCGGCCGCTCTGCTGGCCAAAGGCACCACCACCCTCACCGAGGTGCCCGACATCCTCGACGTGACAATCATGGCCGAGTTGTTGCGCAGGCTGGGGTGTTCGGTTGAGCACGACCCCAGCGCCGGGACGGTTGTGATCGACGTTCCGGAACAACTCGGCCACCAAGCCGACTACGACCTCGTGCGCAAGATGCGCGCTTCGATCTGCGTGCTCGGACCTTTGGTCGCCCGGGTGGGCGAAGCCGATGTTGCCCTACCCGGAGGCGACGCGATCGGCAGCCGCGGCCTGGACATGCACGTCAACGGCCTGACCAGGCTCGGCGCGGAGGTCTCCAGCGAACATGGTTTCCTCATTGCCAAAGCGGGCCAGTTGCACGGTGCGTCGATCTGGCTGGACTTCCCGAGTGTGGGCGCTACCGAAAACCTTCTGATGGCCGCGGTGCTGGCCAAAGGCACGACCGTGATTGACAACGCCGCGCGCGAACCGGAGATCGTGGACATCTGCCAGATGCTGATCGAAATGGGTGCGCAGATCGGCGGCGTCGGATCGTCGACGCTCGAGATCGAAGGGGTCGAGTTCCTGGATCCCGTGACCCACCGAACGGTGCCCGACCGCATCGTCGCCGGGACGTGGGCCGTGGCGGCGGTCATGACCCAAGGGGATGTGGTCATCGATCAGGGGATCTCGAAGCACTTGGAGATCGCACTGGACAAACTTGTTTCCGCGGGCGCCATGGTCGAGGTGCTCGCCAACGGGTTCCGGGTCAGCATGGACCGGCGGCCGAAGTCCGTGGACATCGTGACCTTGCCGTATCCGGGCTTCGCCACGGACCTGCAGCCGCAATTCATCGCCCTCAACGCGATCGCTGAGGGAGCCGCCATGGTCACGGAGAACCTCTTCGAAGCGAGGTTTCGCTTCGTCCATGAATTGACTCGGCTCGGCGCGGACGTGCACACCGACGGCCACCACGCGTTGGTGCGCGGCAGGTCACGGTTGTCCGGTGCTCCCGTCGAGGCCACAGATGTCAGAGCTGGCGCGGGACTGGTCCTGGCCGGCCTCGTGGCTGAGGGCAGGACGACGGTGCACGAGACACACCACATCGACCGCGGCTACGCAGGCTTCATCGAAGCGCTGTGCTCAGTCGGAGCCGACGTCAGGCGCCTCCCCGATTGATCAGGTCCAGCGCGCGGTCGTGATCCTTCTTCCACACCATCAACTTCGGCCCATCCGTGGTGCGCACGAGGTTCACCTTGACGCCCTGGTCCACCAGCAACCTGCGCTGCATCTCGGCTCGCACATAGTCCTGCGCACCGGCTACGGGGACCATCAACCCGTACTCGTCCGGGCGACCAGCAGTAGGTTCTGCGGCCACCAGCGAACCGCCCCGGCTGAACGCCCAGCGCAGCAGCAGAATCATGACGGCCATGATCGCCAGCGCGACCAGTGGGCCGAACATGAACGAGTACGTTGACCACGCCGGCACCCTTCCATTCTGCGCCCCTCCGGGAACCCGCGCATCTGAGCGGCGATAGCCTCGAGCCATGAGGATCGCAGTGGTGGGCGCCGGGCTGATGGGCGCGGGAATCGCACAGGTCTCGGCCGTCGCAGGCCACGATGTGGTGCTGCAGGATGTCGGCGTCGAGGCATTGGAGCGGGGTCGAAGCGGGATCGAGAAGTCCTTGGCCAAGTTCGCAGAGAAGGCCAAACTCACCGCTGAAGAGGCGCAGGCCGCCTTGGGGCGTATCACCACCACCACGGACCTCGACGCCATCGCGGACGCGGAAGTCGTCGTGGAGGCCGTGTTCGAGAAGTTCGACATCAAGGCGGAGGTCTTCCGGCGCCTCGACCAGGTGTGCGCGCCGGACGCACTGCTGGCGACAAACACCTCGGCCATCCCGATCACCTCGATCGCCGCGGTCACGAGTCGGCCCGAGCAGGTAGTCGGAACCCACTTCTTCTCCCCAGTGCCGATGATGAAGTTGTGCGAACTGGTCCGCGGGTACAAGACCAGTGACGAGTCGATGTCGCGCGCACAGGACTTCGCCGAAGGGGTCGGCAAGACCGTGGTGGTGGTCAACCGGGACGTCGCCGGCTTCGTGACCACGCGCTTGATCACAGCGCTGGCCATGGAGGCCATCGCACTGGTCGAGTCCGGAGTGGCCAGCGCCGAGGACGTCGACATCGCCTGCCGCCTTGGGTTCGGACATGCCATGGGACCGCTGGAGACCGCGGACATGACCGGGGTGGACATCATCCTGAACGCGACCTCGAACATCTATGCCGACACCCAGGACGAGAAGTTCAATCCGCCGGAGGTTCTGCGCAGGATGGTGGCCGCCGGTGACCTGGGCCGCAAGTCCGGCAAGGGCTTCTACGACTACACATGAGACCTCGCAGCGCGACGCGGGTGTCTGCGGTGGTCTATGCCTCGTTGACACTGCTCGGTGTGGCGTCGGCGTCTGCTGCGAAGGGATACCTGGAAACGACCGACGATTTCGCGTTCGTCGTCCTGGTGTCGGCGGCCGGCTTGGTGGTGGCGCATTTCTGGGCGGCGGTGATGGCACATCGAATGGTCAGCGCGGACCGGCTGGATCGGCAGTGGTGGTGGAGCGAGGTCGTTGCCAGTTCGGTGATGTTCGTTCCGGGCCTGCTCATGACCGGTCTGGCCTGGTTCGCCTTCCTGTTGACTGATGACTTCGAATCATCGGTGACCTGGGGGATGGTCGGTCTGCTCGTGGTGCTGTTCGGATTCACGTGGATCGCGGGATTGCAGGAGCCAGGCAGTCGCTGGGCTCCCTTGTGGTGGGCGCTGGGAACCACCGTGGTTGGTGGACTGATGATCGTCTTCAAGTTGGTTGTCTGATGAGACTCGTGGTGGCCCAGTGCCAGGTTGACTATGTGGGCAGGCTCAGCGCCCATTTGCCGATGGCGCGTCGGCTGCTTCTGCTCAAGGCCGACGGATCGGTCTCGGTGCACGCCGACGACCGGGCCTACAAGCCGCTGAACTGGATGACCCCGCCGTGCAGTCTGGTCGAGTCCGACGAGGACGGCCAGACGGTCTGGGAGGTGACGAACAAGGCCGGCGAGCGCCTGATCATCCGCATCGACGGGATCGAGCACGACTGGTCGGGTCAGTTCGGCCAGGATCCGGGGTTGATCAAGGACGGAGTCGAGGCGCATCTGCAGGAGCTTCTGGCTGAGCAGGTGAACACCTTCGGGCAGGGGTGGACGCTGGTGCGCCGGGAGTACCCCACCGCCATCGGTCCGGTCGATCTGCTGTGCCGCGACGACACGGGGGCTGCGGTCGCCGTCGAGGTCAAACGCCGGGGCGAGATCGACGGCGTCGAGCAGTTGACCCGGTACCTGGAATTGCTCAACCGTGACCCGCTGCTCGCGCCCGTGTCCGGCGTCTTCGTGGCCCAGGAGATCAAGCCGCAGGCCCGGACCCTGGCCACCGACCGCGGGATCCGGTGTGTCGTGGTCGACTACGACCACCTTCGCGGTTTCGACGATGTCGAGTCGCGCCTGTTCTGAACTCGCCGCACGCGTTGGTTAGAGGTTGTGCTGTTGGTTAGCGAAACAACGCGTGGATTCGCTAACGAGGACCACAACCTCTAACGAGGACCGGTTTGGCCAGGCACGCGGCTCAGCTGAAGACCGCCAGCCTCGCCGCACGCGTTGGTTAGAGGTTGTGCTGTTGGTTAGCGAAACAACGCGTGGATTCGCTAACGAGGACTACAACCTCTAACGAGGACCGGTTTGGCCAGGCACGCGGCTCAGAGGTCCACAGCCCAGTGGGTGAAGGAGCGCTCGACTGTCATGCCCAAGCGCTGGTAGACCTCCAGCGCGCCGGCGTTCGAGTCCGTGGACAACCGCACTCGTTCATAGCCGGACTCGAAGGCCCGGGACCGCGCGGCGGCGAGCAGTTCGCGCGCGAGCCCCTGGCCGCGGTACTCCGCAGCCACCGCCAGCTTGTCCACCCAGATCTCGTCGGCATCCACCAGGAAGGCCGCCGCAGCCAGATTGCCGTCGCGCTGCACCACCAGAAGGTCCTCCGGGACGAAGCCCTGGCGCAGCACCGTCATGTCCCGCCAGCGGTCCAAGGGCACCGGGAGCCGGTCGGTGTGTTCGCTGAACCCCCGCTCCAACAAAGCCAGGGCGGCATCGGAGTCCGTGGCGGCATGGGCGGTGTGTGCCAGTGCGGCGGCCTCGATGGTCAAAACCCAGGACTGGTACCGGGGGGTGTACCCGTGAGCCTGGAAGAGTTGCGCGACCTCAGTGCGACCGTCGTCGATCGTCTGTCCTGTGCGCTCGGCCCCGAGTTGGCGCGCGCGCCACGAGGCCCATCGAAGCAACCACGTGCCGATACCTTGACCACGAGCATCGGGATGCACATCCGCCCATCGCTTCCGGGCGTCCCAGATGAGCCCCCAAGCGACGATGCGGCCGTCTTGCACGACGACCGTGGCATCGTGGTCCCGGTCGGCCCGCGCCAGGTCGGCGACCACGTCCGCGGCTTCAAGCATCACCTCACCGCTGTCGGCGAGTTCGCACGCATTGACCATCGCGACGACCGTTTGGATGTCGTCGTCGAACAGGGGTCGGGCGTGCCACACCCACCTATTGTCGCCGATGACCGTCTTGGCAGACTGGGCACCATGGCGCAGAACACAGTGGCAATCGTCGGGGTGGGAACTGTTGGGACGCAGGTGGCCAGATTGGCCGCTGATGCGGGCTGGCAGGTTGTTGCGATCGAGAAGGACGAGGTGACTGCCCAGGCGGCCTCCGAGCGTGCCGGTCTTGCGGTGGGGACCTCCCTGAAGGACGCCGGGCAATCGGCCATCGTGATCGAGTGCCTTCCCGAGAAGCACGACATCAAGCAGGCGGTGTTCGCCGAACTGGGTGCGATCGTGGCAGAGGACGCCGTCCTGGTGACAACCGCGACCGCGCTGTCGGTCACCGATCTGGCGTTGAGTTCCGGTCGGCCCAACCGGGTCCTCGGCCTTGCCATGCCCCACGACCCGACACGTACGCACGCCGAGATCGTGCGTCCCGAATTCGCCGACGTGGACACCGTCGAGGCATTGCAGGGCCTGCTGTCCGCGGTCGGCCGCGACGCGACAGTGGTTCGGTCCAAACGCGGCTACATCGCAGACGGGCTGCTCTTCGGTTACCTCAACCACGCCGTGAACATGTACGAGTCGGGCTACGCGAGCCGCGACGACATCGACGCGGCCATGCGATTCGGATGCGGATACCCGATCGGGCCCCTCGCGCTGCTGGACAAGATCGGCTTGGACACCGCCTACGACGTGTTGGACGCCCTCTACGCAAGCACCGGTCGGCGCCTGCACGCCCCTGCACCGATCCTCAAGCAGATGATCGCGGCTGGGCACACGGGTGAGAAGGCCGGACGCGGGTTCTACGACCACGCCGAGCAGGCACCCGTAGACGTACAGGACGCCAGCGTCTCCTTGCGCCCCGTGTCGACCGTTGGGGTCGTGGGTACCGGAACGATGGCATCGGGCATTGTCGAAGTCTTCGCCAAGAGCGGCTACAACGTGGTCTTCGTGGCACGCAGCGACGAGAAGGTCGCCGGAGTCCAGGCCGCTGTCACCAAGTCGTTGGGAAGGGCCGTCACCAAGGGCAAGATGAGCGAAGCTGTCCGCGACGAGGTGCTGGGCCGGATCACCGGTGCCACCGAGCGGGAAGCCCTCGCTGAGGTGGACCTCGTCGTCGAGGCAATCGTCGAGAACCTGGACGTCAAGCTTGAGCTCTTCTGCGACCTCGACCGGATCTGCAAGCCCGGCGCGATCCTGGCCACAACGACCTCCTCGCTGCCCGTGGTGGAGATGGCGGCGGTCACCAGCCGGCCTGGCGACGTTGTGGGTATGCACTTCTTCAACCCGGCCCCGATCATGAAGCTGGTCGAGGTGGTCAGCCCGGTCACAACTGCTCAGGACGTCACGGACACGGTCGTCGACCTGTGCGCGAAGATCGGCAAGCACCCCGTCAAGTGCGGCGACCGGGCGGGGTTCATCGTCAACGCGCTGCTGTTCCCGTACCTGAACGATGCGGTACTCCTGCTCGAGTCGCACTACGCGACCGCCGACGAGATCGACACCGTCATGACCAAGGGCGCAGGTCTTCCGCTGGGCCCCTTCGCATTGCTTGATGTTGTCGGCAACGATGTGTCACTGGCCATCGAGCAGACACTGCATGGCGAGTTCCGCCTGCCTGAACTGGCGCCGGCGCGTCTGCTCGAGCAGATGGTCGAGGCGGGTTACCTGGGACGCAAGAGCGGGCGCGGCTTCCGCGTGTACGGCTGAACGGACCGCCTTTAGGCTGGGTCCATGGCCCGCCGCAATCGACGTCGTGAGGATGAGTTGCGGCCTTTGGGAGCGGGGTTCGGCAACCGGCGGCAGCAGGGCGACTACATCGTCCAGAACGTCTCTGCTGAGCAGGCGGCCAAGGCCTACATCTGCCCGGGCTGCAACCAGCAGATCCGCATGGGTGTCGCACATGTGGTTGCGTGGCCCAAATTCGCTGGACCAGAGGACCGCAGGCACTGGCACAGTCCGTGCTGGGCGCGGGCCCGTCACTCGATCTGAGTGGCCACCGGTGTGGGTAGTTCCACGGTCCTGCCAACAGTGCACAGACGGTCATGGGAGCTCTGGACGGCGGCGGGAAGCACGGCTCGCGCGGCATCGCCCTCCGGGCCCTCCGGAAACCTCAACCTGAACGTGATGGTGACGTCGGCCAAACGGTTGCCGTGCTCGGGGTCCTTGACCTTCTCCGCGTCGACCAAGACCTCGAAGGAGGTCGGTTCGGCCCGTCGTGAGGTCAGGTAGTCCACGTCTATGGCGGTGCACCCACCTAGTGCGGCAAGCAGGAGTTCAACCGCGCTGAACTCGTCGTCACCCTCGCCGAAGTGCAAGGTGGATCCGGATTCGGCAGTGGCCTTATAGCGACCCCGGGATATGCGAGTGATGCTGACTTGGGACATGGGATCCATGATGGTCGTTTCGACCCCAGACTCACTCATCGTGACCGTGTTCGCACAGGTGGCTTCCGAAGGTGTCGAGTCCGTACCCTGACGTGGGAGGCCACCGTGCTCGAAGAGGTCTATCGCACCATCCTGGAACAGATGGAGGACGGGGTCTACTTCGTCGACCGGGAGAGGCGCATCACCTACTGGAACTCCGGGGCTGAACGGATTACGGGCTACGAGGCCGAAGAGGTGCTCGAGCATTCGTGCTCCGAGGGCATCCTGCGCCATGTCAGCGAGGGTGGTTACCAACTCTGCCTGCACGGGTGCCCTCTGTCCGGGGTCATGAAGGACGGCAAGGCCCGTGAGGCGCAGGTCTACTTGCACCACAAAGAGGGACACCGAGTGCCTGTTCTGGTCAAGGGCAGCCCGATCCACGACGAGAACGGCGAGATCGTCGGGTCGGTGGAGGTATTCCACCGGCGACCGTCGACGCGTTTCGCGCAGCTCTCGCAACGCGAGCGTCAAGAGGACGCCTACATCGATGTCCTTACCGGACTGGGCAACCGACGTTTCGGTGAGGGGCATCTCCCGCCTCTTGAAGCAGCCGTTGCAGCCGGCAGCGCCTCACTGGGGCTGGTGTTCATCGATGTGGACCACTTCAAGCAGATCAACGACACCTACGGCCACCAGGTGGGCGACTCGGTTCTGCGAATGGTGGGGCAGAGCCTCGCGAACGGGCTGCGTAACTCCGATTGGCCCGTGCGCTGGGGTGGTGAGGAATTCGTGATCATCCTGCCCGGGGTGGATGACGACGGGTTGTCCGTGACTGCCGAGCGGCTGCGGATGCTGGTCGAGCACTCCTGGATCCAGCTGCCGGACACGCAGGTACGAGTCACCATCTCGGCCGGTGCGGTGTTGATGGGGGCCACGGAGACCAGGGACGAGGTCTTGAACAGGGCTGATCGGCTGATGTATGCGAGCAAGCAGGCCGGGCGCAACCTCGTGACTTGCGAGAGTGGCCCGCTGCCCCGGCGCGGGCAGATCCCCTTGGTGGGGATCACAAGGCCCTGGGAGATGGGTGAACTCGACGTAGATCGCCCCGAGTCCTAGGTCGATCGGGGCAATCGCCTGCCGCCGATGGACGGACTCGGCACTTCTAGTGGGTCGTAACCCAGGAGTACGTTGGAGGTATGGCGGCGGTCATCGATGTACGCGGTGCGGTGAAACGGTTCGGCAGCACAACGGCCCTTGATGGTCTGGATCTTCAGGTCGAGCAAGGGGAGGTTCACGCGTTCCTGGGGCCGAACGGCGCGGGGAAGACCACGACCCTGAGGGTTCTGCTGGGTCTGCTGCGCATCGATGCGGGGAAGATCACCATGCTGGGTGCAGACCCCTGGACGGACGCGGTTGAACTTCACCGACGCCTCGCCTACGTCCCAGGAGAGGTGAGTCTGTGGCCGCAATTGACCGGGGGCGAGGTGATCGACCTGCTCGGGCGACTGCACGGCGGATTGGACCCCGCGCGACGCGCCCGCTATGTGGAGATGTTCGAACTCGACCCGACCAAGAAAGCCCGTGCGTACTCCAAGGGCAATCGTCAGAAGGTCGCACTCATCGCCGCGCTGGCCACCGACGTACCCCTGTTGCTTCTGGACGAACCCACTTCGGGTCTCGACCCGCTCATGGATGCCAGGTTCCGGGATTGCGTTCGGGAGTTCCGCGACGCCGGTGGAACGGTGCTGCTGAGCAGCCATATCCTCAGCGAGGCGGAGGCGCTGTCCGACCGAGTGACGATCATCCGCAACGGCCACGCCATGGAAAGCGGCACCCTTGCGCAGTTGCGGCACCTGGCTCGCACCAAGATCCGTGCAACTGTGGATCGCGTACCGGAGGGTCTGGCCGAGGTGCCGGGAGTGTACGACGTGCACATCGTCGGCGATGCGATCACGTGCGAAGTGGATGGGGCGGGGATGGGCCCCGCCATGGCGGTTCTGGCGGGTGGGGGCCTGAGAGCGCTCAACAGCCAGCAACCGACGCTCGAGGAGGTGTTCCTCAAGCACTACCAGGACGCTGCCTGCGATGCCTGACACGTTCGCCGGCACCGGCACACTCATGCGTCTGGCGCTGCGGCGCGACCGCATTCTGTTGCCCGCCTGGATCCTGGGCTTCGCGGGCATGGCCGGGTTGTCAGCCAGTGCAACAGTGGGTCTCTACCCCGATGAATACCAGCGCATCGCCGCCGCGCAGGCGGTGAACTCCGCCAGCGCCCTGGTCGCCCTGTACGGCCCGGTGTACGACCCCACCTCGCTGGGGGAGTTGTCGATGTTCAAACTGACAGCTTTCGGAGCAGCCCTCACGGCGGTCTTGATGGTGTTCTTGGTCGTGCGGCACACGCGAGCCGACGAGGAGTCGGGTCGCCTTGAGTTGATGGCTGCAGGCAGGGTCGGGCGCTTGGCTCCGCTGGCTGCGGCTCTGCTGGTGGCTTCGGGCGCGAGTCTGGCGCTCGGTGTGCTCAGTGCACTCGCACTCATCGCATCCGGGCTTGCCATCGCGGGATCGTTCGCGTTCGGTCTCGGCTGGGCCATGACTGGTGTCGCCTTCGCCGGGGTGGCTGGTGTCTGCGCGCAACTGACCACCGGTGCTCGCGCTGCCCGGGGGCTGGCGCTGGTCGTTGTCGCTGTCGCTTATGCCGTGCGTGCTGTGGCGGACATATCGCAGGGGTCCTGGCTGTCCTGGTTGTCACCCATCGGCTGGATGCAACAGGTGCGCGCGTACGCCGGTGACCGCTGGTGGGTACTGCTGCTCCCGTTGGCGCTGAGCGCGATCTGTGTCCCTACGGCCTTTGTCCTGCGAGGACGTCGAGACCTGGATGCCGGACTGATCAAGGACCGGCCGGGTCCCGCGCGGGGGAGCCTTCGGGGGACCTTCGGGCTGGCGTGGCGACTTCAGCGGGGGACCTTCCTGGCATGGGCGATCACGGTGGGGATCTTCGGACTGCTCCTGGGCTCGATCTCGGACTCGGTCACCGGGTTCCTCGACTCCCCGCAAGCCGCGGAGTTCCTGGAGAAGCTGGGTGGCACCACTGCCCTTGCAGACGCCTTTCTGGCCACCGAGTTGAGCATCATGGGCATCCTTGTGTCCGCCTACGGGGTCTCCGCGGCACTGCGCCTGCACACCGAGGAGACCGACGGGCATGCGGAGTTACTGCTCGCCACACCCACCTCGAGGATCCGTTGGGCGGCCAGTCACACCGTGATCGCCCTATTTGGCACAGCCGCGATCTTGCTGTTGAGCGGACTGACCGTGGGGGTGGGCAATGCTCTCGCGATGAGTAGCACGTCGCGCATCGGCGACCTCGTGATGGCTGCAGCGGTCCGGATCCCGGCGGCCTGGGTCCTGACCGGGGTGGTGCTTGTTCTCTTCGGGTGGCTGCCCCGCGGGGTCCAGCTCGCCTGGTTGGTGTTCGTCGTGGCCTTCGCCGTGGGGGAGTTCGGACCTTTGTGGAAGGCGCCACAGTGGCTCATGAACGTCTCCCCCTTCGTCCACACACCACGCCTGCCGGCCGTCGATGCGTCCATGACGGGTCTGATCCCGCTGAGTGTGGTCGCTGTGGTCATGCTGGTGGTGGGCTTCGTGGGGTGGCACCGCCGGGATCTGCATCCCTGATCGCATCGGTAGGCTGCTGGCGTGAAGCGGATCGCGGCGAACTCGGTGCTGCCCGCCCATCGTGAACCGCTGACGCTGCGCACGGCCGACGGGTTGAACCTCGTCGGCGAGCTCGCGACTCCGCCCGACAGAACCCCGGTCGCCACCATGGTCTGCGTGCATCCGCTGCCCACCCATGGCGGGATGATGGACTCACATCTGTTCCGCAAGGCCGCATGGCGTCTACCTGCCTTGGCCGACATCGCCGTCCTGCGTTTCAACACCCGTGGGACGACCAGCGCAGCAGGTACCTCCGAAGGGGCCTTCGACGAGTGCTTAGGCGAAGGACTGGATCTTCACGCGGCCGTTGGCGCTGCTGTTGACCGATCGCTGCCCCGCATCTGGCTGGTGGGGTGGAGCTTCGGAACCGATGTCGTACTGCGGCACGGGCTGCTGCCGCAGGTCGAGGGTGCGCTTCTTCTGAGCCCGCCGTTGCGGTACTCCACAGCCACTGATCTGCAGCCCTGGGCCGCAGACGGCAGACCCCTGGTGGTGATGGTGCCGGAGTTCGACGACTTCCTCCCGCCCGCTACGGCAGAGCCCGCCTTCGCCGCAGTGCCGCAGACGCAGTTCATCGCGGTTCCCGGCGCGAAGCACCTGTGGGTAGGCGAGAAGTACACCGCCATTGTTCTCAATCAGATCGCGTCGACCTTGACCGGTGTGGCGACCCAACTGCCGTCCGAATGGGACGGCCCGATGAGTAAGTGGAGTGACCTATGAACCAACTCGAGGGCAAGAAGGCGATCGTGACGGGAGCCTCGCGAGGGATCGGTCGCGACATCGCGATCGAATATGCGCGGCAGGGCGCCGACGTGGCACTCATCGCCCGCAGCGGCGACCTGCTCGACCAGGTCGCCTCAGAGATCGCAGCAGAGGGCCGCAAAGCAGTTGTGAAGGTGGCCGACGTGACCGACGAACAGCAGATCGCTGCAGCGGTGGAGCAGGCCACTTCCGAGCTGGGAGGCGTCGACATCGTTGTCAACAACGCAGGCGGTAACAGTTTCTCCGCCCCGGTCGTCGGGATGCGGTTCTCAGGCTGGCAGAAGACCCAGCGACTCAATGTCGAGTCCGCGGTGCATGTGCTGCAGGCGGTGGGTCCGGTGTTGCTGGGACAGAAGTCGGGATCGGTCATCAACCTGGCCAGCGTGGCGGGACTGCGAGGCGCCCCGCTGATGAGCCACTACGGGGCGGCCAAGGCCGCGATCATCTCCTTGACCCGTTCTGTGGCTGTGGAGTGGGCCTGGGCCAACGTTCGGGTGAACACGTTGCTCCCTGGCTGGATCGAGACCGACCTGACGCAGTTTCTGCGTGATGCGCCGGACGCTGGAGCCGGCGCTCTGGCTCGTGTCCCCATGCAGCGCTGGGGCCAGCCAGCCGAGATCGCAGCCGGCGCGGTGTTCCTGGCATCGGACGCATCCTCGTTCATGACAGGCCAGGAACTGATCCTTGACGGTGGGCTCTCGGCGATGCCGTAGGAGCCCAATAGCACCCCCGAGTTGCCCACGTTGTCTGCTGTTGGTCAGTCTTGAGGCATGGCAAAAGCGATTAGCAGCATGCGAGACGGCATCGGGACCATCGAGGGGGCTCTGGCGACGGCTGACCGGGCGGTGATTTCCGCGGACCGCGTGATCTCCGGAGCGGACACACTGCTGGTGCGCGCCGACGAGACCTTGGATCTCGCCCAGCGGGGGATCGACGAGACCAAGAGGGTCTTCCCCAAGGTCGCGCTTGGAGTCGCGCTTGTGGGGATCGGCGTGGTAGTCGCTGTGGCGATCCGTAAGTCGCGCGCAGCCAAGGCGGCAGCCGAGCCGCAGATCCTGGAGCAACCAGAGCAGCCGGAACCGACGGCCGACGCCGAGGTCCCGGAAGAAACCGCATGACCTCGCACGTCGTCCTTCTTCATGCATTCCCTGTCAACCGTCACCTGTGGGACTCCCAGGTGGAGTACCTGACCAAGGCAGGGTACAAAGTGCTCGCCCCCGACCTCGCCGGATTCGGTGAGTCGAGGCGCCCAGAGCAGCCCACTCTGGCACTGATGGCCGAGCAGGCACTTGCTCATGTCAGCGGCCCTACCGTGTTCGCCGGATTGTCCATGGGCGGGTACATCCTGATGGAGATCCTGCGACAGGCCCCAGACATGGTGACCGGGGCGATCTTCATGGACACCAAGGCGAGCCCTGACACAGATGAAGGCCGGGCATTGCGCCTGCGGATCGTGGACGAGGTTCTTGCCGCAGGACACACCCGCGACTTGGCCGACGCGATGCTGCCCAACCTTCTGGGGCGCACCACGATGGCTGACCGTCCCGACGTCGTGGAGAAGGTGCGTCGTTGGATCGAGGGTGCACCCCCCGAGGCGGTCGCATCCGCGCAAAGGGCCATGGCCGATCGTCCCGACTCGATTCCCACACTGCGCACGTACGAGGGCCCGGCTGTTGTCCTTTGGGGATCGCAGGACACCATCGCACCCAAGGCCGACCAGCAGGCCATGCTGGCGGTCATGCCGCAGGCCTCGGCCCGCGAGATCCCCGACAGCGGGCACTTGAGTGCGGTCGAGACGCCGGAGGCGGTCAACGACGTGCTGCTGGAGGTGCTCAGCGACTGGCACGTCTGACCTAGGCTGGGCGTTGTGCCCGCCTTGGTAGTGACCGACTCCCTGACGATCCGCAAGGGCGACAACACCATCCTCGACCAGGTCAGCCTCGGGCTTTCCGACGGTGACCGGATCGGGGTCGTCGGGCGCAACGGGGCCGGGAAGTCCACTCTCCTGCGAGGACTGGCGGGCGTTGATTCCCCCGATGCCGGGCGGGTGACGCTGGCAGGCGGCACGACCGTGCGTCTGGTCACCCAGCAGGACAAGCTTCCCGAAGGCACGGTCCAACAGGTGGTGGTCGGGCATGGGCCCACCCACGAGTGGGCCTCCGACCCGCGCATCAGGGCCGTGATCGCCGGCCTGCTCGATCCTGAGTGGATGCAGTCGTCCACCCGCGAACTCAGCGGCGGGATGGCACGCAGGGCTTCGTTGGCTGCCGCGCTTGTCGCTGCTCCGGACGTGCTGCTTCTGGACGAGCCGACCAACCACCTCGACATCGAGGCCATCGGGTGGCTGGCCGAGCACTTGAAGGCGTGGCCCACCGGACGCCGCGCGATCGTGGTGGTCACCCACGACCGCTGGTTCCTCGACGAAGTCACCGATCGCACATGGGAGGTGGGTCGGGGGGCTGTCGAGCAGTACGAGGGCGGCTATGCGTCCTATGTCTTGGCGAAGGCCGAGCGGGTGGCCCAGGAACAGGCCAGTGAAGCCCGGCGGCGCAACCTGTTGCGCAAGGAACTGGCGTGGCTTCGCCGGGGGCCGCCGGCTCGCACCTCCAAGCCCAAGTTCCGCCAGGACGCGGCGCTGGAACTCATCGCCGAGGAACCCGCTCCGCGAGACCGGCTGGCGCTGAAGCAGGTGAGTATGTCCCGGCTGGGCAAGCAGGTCATCGACCTGCACGATGTCACGCTGCGCCCGGCGCCCGAAGCCCTCGACGTTCTGCAGGGGCAGACCTGGGGACTGGGTCCGGGCGACCGCATCGGGATCCTCGGCCCGAACGGCGCTGGCAAGACCACTGTCCTTCGACTGCTCGACGGGGACCTCGAGGTCGCCAGC
This sequence comes from uncultured Actinomycetota bacterium, assembly GCA_963818505.1. Taxonomy (GTDB): domain Bacteria; phylum Actinomycetota; class Actinomycetes; order S36-B12; family UBA10799; genus JADKAV01. The sequence continues at coordinate 993,870 of CAWFSJ010000001.1, read as the reverse complement.
GGTCGGGTCAAGCGGGGAAAGACCGTGCACACCGCGCTGGTCGATCAGTCCCTGCCCGAACTTGCACCGGAGGAGCGTGTGCTGCCGTGGCTGCAGCAGATGGGCAACCGGATCGAGGTGGCCGGCGGACAGGATCTGACCGCGTCACAACTCCTCGAGCAGTTCGGCTTCGCCGGGGATGCGCCCTGGAAGCGGCTCAAGGATCTGTCTGGCGGGGAACTACGTCGGCTGCACCTGCTGCGGACATTCCTGTCGGGGGCGAACGTCATCATGCTGGACGAGCCCACCAACGACCTCGACACTGAGACGCTCACTGTGCTCGAGGACGTGCTCGACTCGTGGCCGGGAACCTTGGTGGTCGTGTCGCACGACCGGTACTTCCTGGAGCGGGTCTGTGACGATCTCTGGGCGCTGCGCGACGGCCGAATCCAGCACCTGCCCGCTGGGATCGACCAGTACCTGCAACTGGAGCGTTCTGCGGCCCCGGAATCCAAGCCCAGGGGCGGCGACAGCAGGGCTGCGCGCAAGGAACTGGCCCGGGTGGAGCGTGAGATGACTAAGGCTGCCGGCCGGATCGACGCGGTGCACGCGCAGATGGCCGAGGCTGCCACGGACTCTGAACAACTCGTGGAGCTCGGGGTCAGGTTGCGGGTCGCCGAAGCCGACTTGGCCCAGGCGGAGGAGCAATGGCTCGCATTGGCCGAATCCGTGGAATGAGCCGACTGGTGCGCTAGGTTTCCGACATGAGTCTTGAGCCAGTGAAGCGTCCTGCAAGCGTTTCTTTCGTCGTGTTCCTCACCTGGGTGGTCGCCCTGCTGACGATCGCCGACGGGATTGTCGTTCTCTTCGCCAGTGACGCCACGCTCGTCGCGGCGGGAGTGAACCCGAGCAACGCGACCACCACCGGATGGGTGGCCATCGTCCTCGGCATCGTGATCGCCCTGTTCGCCTCCGCGCTCGGTAAAGGAAGTGGCTTCGCCCGACTGCTCATCAGCCTGCTGATGGTGCTCAGGCTGGCGCTGGGACTCTTCGGCCTGGTGGTCTTCTGGGGGAGCACGTTCTTCTGGTCAGCATTGATCCTGGCCGTTCTGGCGCTGTTCATCCTCTACCTGCTGTGGAACGCCAAGGCCGCTGCCTGGTTCGCGGCTCGCTGACTAGCGAGTGATCACTTTGTCCGGGATCAGCCGCACGACGACCCGGACGTTGTCGGTGCCGTCGTCAGCGGGGTAACGGTCCCACCCCTGGTAGGAACCGGCGAACTTGTCGATCAGTTCTCGGCCACCTTCCGTGGTCATCTCGACGTGGCCACGGACCTCCACGTAGGAGTACGGCTGATCCATGTCGTAGACCAACACCGTGCAGCGGGGATCACGCACCAGGTTGCGGTGCTTGCGCCTGCCCTCGACGGTCGACATCAGCAGGTCGTGACCGTCGCGCTCGAACCACACGACACTGCTCTGCGGGCGTCCGTCGGGCTCGATCGTGGAGATCACGGCGAACTGCTTTGGCTTGTCCAGCAGGGCCTTGGCCTTGTCGTCGAACATCAGGTGTTCCGGAACCGGTTGATCTGCGTCTCGAACTTCGCCCGCTTCTCGTGGTCGCGCACGCCCAGACCCTCCTCGGGGGCCAGGCACAACACGCCGACCTTGCCCTGGTGCTGGTTGCTGTGGACCTCGAAGGCCGCCTGCCCGGTCTCGGCCAGCGGGAAGCTCTTGCTCAGAGTCGGGTGGATCATGCCCTTGTCGATGAGCCGGTTGGCCTCGTAGGACTCCTTGTAGTTTGCGAAGTGCGAGCCGATGATCCGCTTCAGGTTCATCCACAGGTACCGGTTGTCGTACTCGTGCATGTAGCCGGATGTTGAGGCGCAGGTGGCGATGGTGCCACCCTTCTTGGTCACGTAAACACTGGCGCCGAACGTCTCGCGGCCTGGGTGTTCGTAGACGATGTCGACGTCCTCGCCACCGGTCAGTTCCCGGATCTTCTTACCGAGCCGCTGCCATTCGCGCGGGTCCTGGGTGGTCTCGTCCTTCCAGAACTTGTAGCCCTCCGCGTTGCGGTCGATGATGAACTCCGCGCCCATCGCCCGGCAGATGTCAGCCTTCTCCGGGCTGGACACCACGCAGACCGGGATGGCCCCGCCGTTGAGTGCGTACTGGGTGGCGTAGGAGCCGAGGCCGCCGGATGCACCCCAGATCAGCACGACGTCGCCCTGCTTCATACCGGCGCCGTTGCGCGAGACCAGCTGGCGGTACGCGGTCGAGTTCACCAGTCCGGGCGCTGCTGCCTCTTCCCAGGTGAGGTGGGCGGGCTTGGGCATCAACTGGTTGGACTTGACCAGCGCGATGTGCGCGAGGCCGCCGAAGTTGGTCTCGAAACCCCAGATGCGCTGTTCCGGGTCCATCATCGTGTCGTTGTGCCCGGCGGGGTTCTCCAACTCGACGCTCAGGCAGTGGGCCACGACCTCGTCGCCGGACTTCCAGGCGTTGACGCCCGGTCCGGTGCGCAGGACAACGCCAGCGAGGTCGGAGCCGATGACGTGGTAGGGCAGGTCATGGCGCTTGGCCAGTTCGTGGGTGCGCCCGTAGCGCTGCAGGAAACCGAACGTGGAGACCGGTTCGAAGATCGACGTCCAGACGGTGTTGTAGTTGATCGAGGAGGCCATGACCGCCACCAGCGCCTCGCCGGGGCCCAGTTCTGGCACCGGCACCTCGTCGAGGTGCAGCGACTTGCGCGGATCCTTCTCGCGGGTGGAGAGTCCTGCGAACATGTCCACGTCTTCCTTGTGGACGGTGATCGCCTGGTACGACTCCGGTATCTCAATGGACGCGAAATCCTCCGCAGGTGCGTCGTTGAGGATGGCGTCGAGGATCTTCTGCATCGCTACTCCCATTCGTGAACCTACTTGCACGCTAATGGGTCACTATCCGTAACCGGCAGGAGGGTCGCAGGCGCTCTTTGGGCATATGCCGAGCAGTCCTGGCAACCTCTTGGTGGGACGGGTTCTCATGGCTAGATCACGTGTTCTGGTGGCTCTGTCCGCGGCCGCCCTCATCGGCTCAGGAATCGCACGAACCCGTAGAGCGATAACGGCGAACAATGCGGCTTCGGCCGAGGTCCGCGTGCGCCGCGCGCAGCAGACTGCGAAGGCCTTGCCGTCCTCGCCCGTGCGCGTCAAGTCGGGCAAGACCGATCAGGGTAAGGAGCTCACGACTCGGGTGCTGTGCCGTCCTGTGACGGCTACGGTGCTCGGGGAGGACGTACTGCGAGGTGACCCGCAAGGGTGATGTGGTCTTCGCGAAAGTGATCGGGTCACTCAGGGTCAAGGTGACGATCATCCAGACCGCCACGGGCAGCGCCAAGTACAAGCCGTTCGTGCAGCGCCGGACCTAAATAGTCAAGCCTTAGCCGGCCTGGAGCAGTCGCGTCAGTGGCCTGCGCCGGGCTCCACGAGCTCGACCAACACGCCACCGCAGTCCTTGGGGTGGGCGAAGTTCACGCGTGAACCTGCTGTCCCGCGCTTCGGCTGGTCGTACAGCATCCGCACGCCGGCCGCGCGCAGCTCGTCGGCCGCCACCTCGATGTCGGTGACCCGGTAGGCCATCTGCTGGATTCCCTCACCGCTGCGGGCCAGGAACTTGCCGATGGGGGAGTCGTCGGACAGTGGCGCCAGCAACTGCACACAGGAACCGCTGTCGCCGACGGCCATCATGGCCTCGCGCACACCCTGCTCCTCGTTGACCTCTTCATGCACCAGTTCCATCCCGAAGGCGTCCTGGTAGAAGGCGATTGCCTTGTCGAGGTCGCGTACAGCCAGTCCAACGTGGTCGATCGCAGTCACAAAACCCATGGCGATATCGTGTCACTAGGCGTACACCACCCGACTCAGGAGGTCTGTCATGGCCGGAAACGTCATTGTTGCTGGAGCCCGTACCCCGATGGGGCGTCTGCTCGGATCCCTCAAGGGGTTCTCAGCCGCAGACCTCGGTGGATTCGCGATCAAGGGTGCGCTCGAGCGGTCCGGTGTGACCGCCGACCAGGTCGACTACGTGATCATGGGCCACGTCCTGCAGGCCGGCGGCGGCCAGATCACTGCCCGCCAGGCAGCCGTCAACGCGGGTATCGGCATGGATGTCCCCGCACTGACCATCAACAAGGTTTGCCTGTCCGGCCTCGACGCGATCGCGCTGGCCGACCAGCTCATCCGCGCCGGGGAGTTCGAGATCGTCGTAGCCGGCGGCATGGAGTCCATGACCAACGCTCCGCACCTGCTGATGGGTTCGCGTGAGGGTGTCAAGTACGGCGACTGGAAGGTCATCGACTCGATGGCTTTCGACGGGCTCACCTGCGCCTTCGACCAGTGCGCCATGGGTGAGTCCACCGAGGGGCACAACGCCCAGTACCCCGCGTTGACCCGTGACCGGCAGGACACCTTCGCAGCACGGTCCCACCAGTTGGCCGCGATCGCCGAGAAGAACGGCGCGTTCGCCGAGGAGATCGTTGCCGTCGAGATCCCGCAGCGCAAGGGCGACCCCATCGTGTTCGCCACCGACGAGGGCGTGCGACCGGACACCACAGCCGAGAGCCTCAGCCGCTTGCGCCCAGCCTTCGCCAAGGACGGCTCCATCACCGCGGGTAACGCCTCGCAGATCTCTGACGGTGCCGCCGCCGTGGTCGTCATGTCCAAGGCCAAGGCTGAGGAACTCGGACTCCCGTGGCTTGCCGAGATCGGCGCCCACGGGGTCGTCGCCGGCCCCGACGCCTCGCTGCAGTTGCAGCCTGCGCAGGCCGTCAAGGCGGCGTGCGCGAAGGAGGGCATCTCGGTTGCCGACCTCGATCTACTGGAGCTCAACGAGGCTTTCGCGGCGGTAGGCCTGGCCTCCACCGATGACTTGGGCGTCTCCGAGGACATCGTCAACGTCAACGGCGGCGCGATCGCGCTGGGCCACCCACTGGGAATGTCGGGTGCCAGGCTGGTGCTCTCGCTGGCGTTGGAGTTGAAGCGTCGTGGCGGCGGCATCGGTGCGGCGGCCCTGTGCGGTGGTGGGGGTCAGGGCGACGCCCTGATCGTGCGCGTCCCGTAGGTGCAGCTGGTCGACGCGGCCCGCGCTGGTGACACGCGGGCCATCGCCCGGCTGCTGACACTGGTCGAGAGTGGTTCGGCCGGTCTGCGGGAGATCAGTGCCGGGCTCATGGCCCACGTGGGGCACGCGCATGTGGTCGGGATCACCGGCGCGCCGGGCGTGGGTAAGTCGACCACGACTTCGGCGATGACCCAGGCGCTGCGCGAGCAAGACAGGACCGTGGCCGTGCTGGCGGTGGATCCAAGTTCACCTTTCTCGGGCGGTGCCCTGCTTGGGGATCGTGTACGCATGCAGAGTCATGCCACCGACGACGGGGTCTTCATCCGCTCCATGGCCTCACGCGGGCATCTCGGAGGGTTGTCTGCCGCAACGCCGCAGGCCTTACGGGTGCTGGACGCCTGCGGATTCGATGTCGTGCTGCTCGAGACCGTGGGGGTCGGCCAGTCCGAGGTAGAGGTGGTGGGCCAGGCCGACACCGTTGTCGTGCTCGTCGCGCCCGGGATGGGCGACGGCGTCCAGGCGGCCAAGGCCGGAATCCTGGAGATCGGGGACGTCTTCGTGGTGAACAAGGCCGATCGGGAAGGTGCGCCGGCAACAGCCCGGGAACTGCGGGCGATGATCTCTCTGGGGCGCCGCCCGGCGGGTGGGTGGACACCCCGTGTGCTTCCCGCAGTGGCGACCCGTGCCGAGGGCATCCCGGAACTGCTCGCCGTCGTCGATGAGCATCGCGAGTGGGCAAAGACGTCCGGCGACCTTGAGCAGCGTCGCCTGCAACGGGTGGTCCGCGAGATCGAGGCCCTGGCCGTCGACAAACTCAGGGAACGACTCGGGGATGCTCAAGAGTTGGCCCGCGCCGTACTGGCCGGAGGGATCGACCCCTACCGGGCCGCGGAGATGCTCACCGACTCACTGTGACCGTCCTGGTTGTCACAGGACCGGTCACACCCTTGCCGACCACGCGGATCTGAACGGACTGGCGACCAGGTCGCACGGCGAACACCGCTGCGGGCTTGGTGACCACCAGCCATTCGCCGGGCCTCTGGCCTGGTCTGCGAAGGCGGACCCAGTAAGCCGAGGCCTTGGCCACTGGTTTCCACCGCACCCTGATCTGTCCGTCGGCAGTGACTATGCGCACACCTTTCAGGGCCGCGGGTGCATCACCTGGTTGGGGGCTGACGGGGGCCGAGCCGGGGGACATGGCGCCTGTGCCGATGGCGTTGGTTGCCCGAAGTGTGACGCTGTAGTCGGTGCCCGGCTTCACGCCACGAATCAAACAGGAGGTCGACGCGGTGGCGCACGTACTTCCCCCTGGCCACGCTGTGGCGACATACTGCCTGACCTGAGCCCCACCGTCATCGAGTGGCGGCGTCCAGGTGACGCGAAGGCTTGAGGGCCGCGCTTTCACTTGCAGTGTCCTCGGCGCACCCGGAAGACCCGCGGGCGTGACGGCGCGCGAGGGTGCTGAGGCGCTGCTGGGCCCGGCGCTGGACCGGGCGACCACTGAAACTGTGTACTGCGTGCCGTTGCGCAGGCGCGGAATCGTGCAGGCCAAGTCAGCTGTGGAGCAACTACTCCCACCGGGTCGGGCGGTGGCCGTGTACTCCACGACATCCTCGGTCACTGACGCCGACCAAGTGACGTCTACGGAGCGGTCGCCGCGGGAAACGCGAACGTTGGACACCGGCGCCGGTGTGGCTGCCGACGGGATCACCTGGGCGCTGAGCCCGGAGCCCGGGCCGCTGCCGACGCGATTGGTCGCCGAAACCGTGAAACGGTAGCCGATGCCGTTGTCCAAGCCGGGCACGGTGCAACTGGTGCCGGCCGTGGCACACGTCGCCGCCCCTGGCGAGGCCGTGACGACGAAACCTGTGACCGGTGTGCCCCCGTCATCGGTCGGCCATGACCAGCCCACCAGAGCGCTGCGGTTGCCGGGTGTGGCCGTGATCTCCCGTGGGACCGATGGGGGGTCCAACAGTGTCAGATCCTGCACCGCGGGACCGGCCAGGTCGACGGTGGCCGTAGCGGTGGTATTGCCGTTGGCAGTAGTCACCGAATACGCGCCGGGCGGCAGTTGCAGAGCGAACTTGCCCTCCGTGTCGGTCTGCGCGACCGGCGCGTAACCGGGTTCGGCGTCACGATTGGCTTGCACGAAGGCAGCAGGCACCGGCGTACCGCTGCGGCGTCGCACGGATCCCGCCAGAGTTGTGGCCTGGTCGAGTTGGACACCCAGCAGGTGGACATCGCAGGTGGCAGCGTCTGCCGGGTTGCACCCCGGGGCGTCCCCAAACTGGATCTGGGCGGCGTTGCTGCGAACGTATTGGCTGGGCCAGTACTCCGTGGCGAATCCTGATCGCTGCACCGAGACGATGTACCGCCCGTAAGGCAGCCCGAGGGCTTGGTAGTAGTTGGACGTGGACGGGTTGCCGTAGGCGGACAACTGCACCGTGTGACCCGTTTGCACGTTCTCAGCAGTGACCGTCGCGCCGGCCAGGGCTGTGGTGTTGCCGCCGATCCAGTGGGCCTGCACTTGGACCCCGAGCGTGCCGGTACCGACAGCCTGAACCGCGTTCAACGGCAGCAGGCAGATGGTGAGGGCAAGTGTGAGAACCGTCCAGAGACGAATGCCGATCGGGGAGGTGGTCATGGCGCATCAATCTGTGTAGGGGAAACCGGGTTGGGGGGCACTTCGGGTCCGACAGGGTTCTGGGCGGCGGCGACGGGTGCCGGCCCCGAATCCGGAACGGTGGTCACGGTCGTAGTCGTGGCCTGCTGGTAGGCCGGGGTCTCGGTCGGATCTTCAGGCGCTGCGGTGTCACGGGCTGAGGCAGCGTGCCGTGCGGCTGAGTCGAGATTGGCCCGTGTGGCCGCCGCCATCACATTGGCCACGCGCTGGCGTGGCACGAACGCTGCATGTTCTGCGCTTCCCATGAGGACGATCCTGGGGGCCTGGTCTGACAACCCAACGGCTGGTTGTGCGACCTGTGGATGATCCGGGCGTACGGCCACGGTTATCCCCAGCACAACGAGCAGTCCGAGCGCGAGAACGGGCAGGATCGGTACCCGCCTCACCGGATCCGGGGCAGGTGCCGGAGGTTCGACACCGAGGATGCGTATGCGGGCGTTGCTGCGAGGTGCGCTAGAAGGAAGACGCGACATCGACGATTCCCCCCGGAAGCGACAGTTGGCTGACCAAACTGTACCCCCCGGCTAGGCTTGGCCCGCAGGAGGTTGTGGATATGTCAGTGGTCGTGGGGTATGACGGTTCACCGGCTTCGCAGGCGGCTTTGCGAGTGGCCGCCGAGGAGGCGCGCCTGCGTGGTCTTGACGTAGATGTGGTCACCGCCTGGGAACAACCCACGGTCGACATCGGCATGGGCATGGGTGCGACTGTCGATCCCCGGATGGCGCAGATCCTTGCGGACCGCGCCGCGCAGTTGGCTGCTGGCGCAGCGGAGGAACTCGTGGGTCTGCAGGTCCGAGCCACTGGGCGGGGGATGCCCGGACCGGCGGCGGCCGCATTGGTGGATAGCGGCGCTGTCGCTGACCTCATCGTGGTAGGTGCCAATGATCACGGTGTCATGGGTGAGTTGCTGGCAGGTGCCACATCTGCGCAGGTTGCGGCTCACGCAATGTGTCCGGTGATCTGTGCTCGTGCCGGGGCTGCGGACGCTGGTGGACAGGTGGTGGTGGGGATCGATGGGTCCCCGCAGTCTGCTCGTGCTCTCGACTTCGCTTTTGACGAGGCGAGCCGACGCTCTTGGGCACTGAAGGCGGTCCATGCCTGGGACGTATCGGTGATCGGTTTCGACGTCGATGATTCCACATATCCGCACGGCGGGATTCTGGACGACATCCGAGATGTTGAGACCCGGCTCGGCGCAGAGGTGCTGGCTGGACACCGTGCGCGGTACCCCGACGTCGAGGTCCAGTCACAGATCGTGCGCGGTCCAGCCGCCGGAGTGCTCATCGAAGCGGCCGTTGGTGCGCGGATGCTGGTCGTGGGTTCACGAGGCCGAGGTGGCTTCAAGTCGCTTCTGCTGGGATCGGTCAGTCGCAAGGCTCTGCACCATGCGCGATGCAGCGTGGCCGTAGTGCACTGAGGCGTGCACCAGTCGTTGAGCCTGGTTCTGGTGCTCAGCTTTGCAGGGGCACGCTATTCGTCGAGAAGAGCATCGCCGAGTCCCTCCAGAGTCCGCTCGATTCCCTGGATGAAGACAGGCAGGTCGCGCACCGTGTCGTAGTCGGCGGTCACTCCGAAGTTGATGGTGCCGTTGTACGAGACGATCGCGGTGGAGATGCGCACGCCTGGGCCGAGGGGAACGAATGGCACAAGTGTGCGCATCTGCCGGCCGAGCAGGTACAGGGGGATCTGGGGCCCCGGGACATTGGTGGTCACTGTGTCGAACGCCCGCAGGTCCACGTTCGCCGCCACTCTGCCTGCAGCTGCGAAAAGCATCGGCGGCACGAAGTCGGCCAGCCCGATGATCGAGTCCACGGTCAGGGGAGTCCCGCTACGCTTGACCCGGTCCATTTGGCGGGTCATGGCTACGAGGCGTTCGACCGGATCGGCAACCCCGACCGGCAGTTGGGCGAACATGGCTGAGACCTCATTGCCGCCGCTGGAGTCTCCAGGCCGGCGCATGGACACCGGGATCATCGTCTGGATCTCGATCGTTTGCGGGTCAGTGCCGCGCGCCAGGAGCAGTTCGCGGAAGCCTCCGCTGACAGCGGTGAGGATCACGTCGTTGACAGTGCCCCCGAAGCGGTTCTTGGCTGCCTTGAGGGTGGACAGGTCGCCGGCCGCCCAGGCCCACCGTCGATGCGGTCCGATCGGTCCGCCCATCGCAGTGTCGGTTGAGATCAGTCGGCTGCCGAGGTTGGTACTGCCCATCGCGCGGGCGCCGAGGTGCTCGGCCAACTCGCGGGGGCTGCCCATCCTGCCGAGGATGCGGCCGAGGTGCACACCGGGCCGACGCACTGAATCCACCATCGCGTCGGTCAACAGTTCGACGGTGCCCGGCGAGGGCTCTGGTGTCCATGTGCTCGCAGGGTTCTCCCGATCCGCAGCGTCGGTGTCCAGGATGACCTCCATGATGTCGTGACCGGAGAGCCCGTCGATCATGGCGTGATGGGCTTTGTTGATCAGCGCCCATCGGCCCTTGGCCAGACCCTCGACCAACCACATCTCCCACAGGGGACGGTCCAGGTCCAGACGCTGGGACAGCAGCCGGCTGGCGAGCCGTTCCATTTGCTCGGCCTTCCCCGGTTTGGGTACCGCGGTGTGCCGGACGTGGAACTCCATCTCGAAGTTCTCGTCGTCGACCCACACGGGCTGACCGAGGTCCAACGGGACCGACTGGATCCGCTGACGGTATTTCGGGACCTGGTCCAACCTGGAGTCGAGGTACGCGCACAACTGCTCATAGGAGGGGGCAGGGCCTTCGAAGACCATCAACCCCCCGATGTGCATGGGTTGTCCGTCACGTTCCAGAAGCAGGAACGTGGTGTCGAGCGGGGTCAGGCGATCGGGCATCGAACCTCCAGGTGGGCGCCCCTAGCGTAGTTCAGGCAAGCGCGGCGTCGGTGGCCACTTCGGGGTTGGCGTCCAGCCACTCCAGGATCGTCTCCGCGGTCATCTCGGGCTCCTGTATCTGTGGGGCATGACCGACCTCCTCGATCAGCCTGAAGGTCCACTCCGGGCGCCGGGCAGCCGTTGCCGAGGCAGATCGGGCGGACACCACGCGGTCGCGACCGCCATGGATGAGCAGTACCGGCATCGACAGATCACGCAAGCGCCGAACGTAATTGCGGCCCTGACTCATCAACACCACCGACCGGGCAGCCTCCACGAGGTGGCGCGCGGTACCACCGAATTGCCTGCGTATCTCCGCTTGCGCGACGGCGGCTTCGAAGGCTTCCTTGGGCAGGCGGGTCGGGTCGACGCTGACCACTGCCAACATGCGCCCGACCTGCGCCTCGGCCGAGGCCAGTCGCGTCCAGAGATTGACGATCAGGGCGCCGATTCCCGGCGTCGAGAGCACTGCGAATTCAAGGACCATGCGCAGATCGCCAACCATCAGGCCCGCGGCCGGCAGCGCGGGTGCGATGAGCACAACTCCCGCCGCCGTGCGCGGTGCGGAGGTGGCCTGCACAACGGCTAACAGCCCACCCATGGAGTTGCCCATCAGCACTGCAGGGCAGCCGGTCACCTCGGTGAGAAACCGGTGGATGATGAGTTGGTTGGCGTGCACGCTGGTCGAGCGGCGGCCTGCCTCGGTCAGCCCGTGACCGGGCAGGTCCAGCGCGACGACCCGGCAACGCTGCACCAGATGCGGCGCGATGAGGTCCCAGTTGAGCGCGGACCCGCCCAAACCGTGGATGCAAACGATCAAGGGGCCGTTCTCGGGACCTCCGTAGTCGCGGTAGTGAACGGGGCCGTCGATGTCGACCCAGTGGTCAGTGCCGGTGTTCTTGTCAGTGCGAAGGCTCACGTCTTCACCTAAGCACGGCGAAACCGGCGCGGTCCGCCGGACCATTGTGCGACATCACACATGCTTGCGGCAGTCACGACGGCGATCACCGGGTAACCGCCTGTGGTCGGGTGGTCGGGTCCGAGGATGATTGGCAGCCCGTTGGCAGGCAACTGGACCGCCCCTAGCACCATAGGTTTACTCGGCAGGCTCGACGAAGCCGCAGGCAAAGGACTGCCCGCCAGTCGCACACCGATGCGATCGGACTGCGGATCGAGGTCCCAGGTCCGGTTTGACAGATCTGCCAGCGTCGCCTCGTCGCCGTCTGGTCCTGGCAGGAGTTCGAACACGTCCCGCGGTTCGATCGGTGCCACGTGATCGACGTGGGGATGGCTGCTGCGCTCACGGCCGCTGTGCAAGATGTCATCCCCGTCCAGCGGCGCAGGCCCGATCCTGCCGAGCGTGTCATAAGACCGGGAGCCCAGGACCGGCGTCGTGCTCAAGCCACCCGACACAGCCAGGTAGTACCGGATGCCTTTGCGTGGTGGACCGAGATGCACGATGTCGCCTGGTGCCAGGTGCAGGGGTGTGTTGGTGCAGCGCAGCAGGCCATTGACGCTCACAGGCCCAATCGCGCCGGTTATCGCGACGGTGAGATGGCGCAGAGCAGCCGTGGTCAAACCGCCGCCGAGGCACTCCAGGCCGGCGGCGTCCTCAAGATTGCCGACCAGGCGGTTGGCCAGGCGCCAAGCGCGTTTGTCGAACGCGCCCGCGCGGCCGACGCCGAGGTGTGCGTATCCCAGTCGGCCAGCATCCTGGACCGTGGTCAAGGCCCCGGCGTCGATGACCCGCAGCGCCTCACTCACAGGAACCTCACGGTGTCGCCGGGCTGCAGCAGGGACGGCGGCTCACGGTCGGGGGAGAACAACCGTTGTTCGCAGTGACCCACAAGGTGCCAGCCGCCCGGTGAGGACGTGGGGTAGACCGCGCAGTAGCCGGCCGCGATGGCGATCGAGCCCGCAGGCACACTGGCCCGAGGTCGAGCGCGGCGCGGCAGATGCAGACGTTCGTCCAGGCCCGTGAGGTATCCGAAGCCGGGGGCGAACCCGCAGAACGCCACCGTGAGAGTGGTTGCCCGCAGCGAGGAGACCACCTCCTGCGGGGACATCCCGGCGGCGCGGGCCACCTCTTCCAGATCCGGGCCGTCCCAGTGGGCGGGAAGGATGTGTGGGTCCTTGGTGGACCGCCGCTGCACGACCTCGGGCAGATCGCCCAAGACGGCCTCGACGGCCGCCGCCCTGCCTCGCAGCAGGACGTGTTGCTGTCCAGGGACCACGTCGTCAAGACGGCGCGCATCTATCGCTTCTGCCAGGGCGATCGGGTCCTCGGTACTGACAAGCCAACCGTCTTCGCCGAAGCGGATGACCCTCACGGTCCGGCCTGCACGCGTATGCCGTTTGCATCCAGGTGTGCCCGGATGCGGCGGGCCAATTCGGCAGCACCTGCGGTGTCGGAATGGACGCACACGGATTCGGCGCGCATCGCGATGAGTCGCCCATCGGCTGTGACGACCTCGCCCCGGGCCAGAGCGGCGACCTGGTCGATGACGGCGTTGCCATGAGTCAGGACCGAGCCGGGCTCATGCCGGGGCACGAGACTGCCGTCGGTCCGGTAGGCCCGGTCGGCGAAGCCCTCGGTGATCACGGTGAGGCGCTCTCTTCTGGCGAGGTTCAGAAAGAGTGAGCCGGGCTGACCCATCAGCGCGAGTCGGTTCCCCAGCTGTGCGCTTGCGGCAACGACTGCGGCCACGATCGCTGCCGCGACGTCCGGGTCGGTGGCCCCTGCGTGATACAGAGCGCCGTGAGGTTTCACGTACTCGACCGGCGCGGGGCTGCACGAGGCGAGCCGCAGGACCTGGTCGCGCACTTGCGCGCTGAGGACCGTGAGATCCACTTCTTGGCGCGTGCGGCCGAAACCTTCCCGGTCCAGGTAGGAGGGGTGAGCCCCGATGCGCACACGACGCGAGGCAGCCAGTCCCGCCACCCGGCCCATGCTTTCGTCGTCGCCGGCGTGACCTCCGCAAGCGATGTTGACACTGGTGACCACATCGATGATCGCCTCGTCGAGGTCAGGGCTCATCTCCCCGACGTCGGCGTTGAGATCGATCGTTGTCACATCTGCGATCGTGCCGTATTCGCTGACCAGATCATGGGCCAGGCGGTCACCGGCGTGTGTACACGAGGTCGATCGCCAGGCGGCCGTGGCGCTCGCCCGCGAGCTCGTACTTCGTGCGGGGTCGCTGCTGGACCCGTGATCCGTCGTGCCGCTTCTCGAACCGCGCCTCCCGGGACAGCACGTGGCGGGTGTGTTCGGCGTACTCGGGGATGTCAGTGGCCACGTGCAGGGTGCCGCCGGGTTCGAGCACGCGGGCGGCGGCCTGCGTGAACTCGCGTCGGACGAGTCGACGTTTGTGATGACGCGACTTGGGCCACGGGTCTGGGAAGAACACCAGGATCTGTGTCAGGCTGCACTCCGGCAGCCGGGACAGGAAAGCCAGAGCGTCGCCATGGAGAACCCGGACGTTGGTGATGCTGCGGGCTTCGATCTGCAGCAATGTGCGGGCGATTCCCTTCGTGTGCACATCGGCGCCGATGTAGTCGGTGTCCGGATTCGCGGCCGCAAGCTCGAGAACGGTGTCGCCGACTCCGCTGCCGATCTCCAGGACCCGCGTGGCCGATCGGCCGAATGCGGCGTCGAGATTGATCGGATCCGGCCAGGTGGCGAGATCCAGATCGGCGTACTCCTCCAGGGCAGTGCGCTGGTTGACGGACAGACGTCCTCGCCGCGCGTGGTAGCTGCGGATGGGCTCGACCACGCGTAGAACCGTATCGCTAGAATGGTGGGGACTCCGCGACCGGCGGGGTCTTTTGGTGGGTGTAGCTCAGCCGGTAGAGCACCTGGTTGTGGTCCAGGGGGTCGCGGGTTCAAGTCCCGTCACTCACCCCAATTGAAGTTCCTGATGGGCCCGTCAGGGCGCACTGCGGTACGAAACGCGAGTGAAGCGGGCCGGTGCCCCTTCAGCTGGGGCATCGGCCAGTCCTCTTTGGCAGCGGCGTCCAGTGCCGCGTACACGGGCGCACCACCGAGTGGACGGATTCAGGTGTTGGTTAGAGGTTGTGCTCCTGGTTAGCGAATCCACGCGTTGTTTCTCTAACCAACAGCACAACCTCTAACGAGGAGCATGGGATGACCGGGAATCGCCCGGGCTCCCAGTCCGGGGCATTGAGCGTGCCGTCGGGGAAGGGTTGTGTCGCGCTCACACCGAGTCACCGGCAAGCCCAGATGGTAGTTCCCGCGCGAGCCATAGTGTCTGGTACGCACCCAGCTGGTAGTACCCGTCCTCAGTCGCGACTCGGTGTCCGGCGAGGACGTCCCAATCGGCTGCCGGTGCGTGCTGGTCAACCTCCCAGGCTGGGACGCTCACCGGGTGATCGGCGACGTTGTAGACCTGAGTCAGGTCACCGGCGGGATGGTGTCTGACGAAACACACCACGCTGTCGACGCTCGTCGTGTGGACCTCTGTGGCCACCGATGCGTGCAGCGACGGCAAATGCTTGCGCACATCGATCAAATGCCGCAGCCTGTCGTACACCGCGTGGCCCCGGAAGTCCCCGTGTTCGTCGGCCACCTGCCAGGGCATCAGGGGCCTGTGCAACCACCGGTTGTCGTCGCGGTGATGCGGGTCGTTGGCATAGCCATAGTCATTGCACAGTGCGATCTCGTCACCCATGAAGATCAGTGGGACACCGCCGAGGCCCATGACCATCGCGTAGGCACACAGCAGCCTGTCCACAGCCAACGGTTGGTCGTTTCGGCCCATGCCGCACAGGCTCGCGGACGTGCCGTTGATCCGCCGGTCACCGGTCACTGGGTGCTTCTCGAACACCGTGCCCTGCGCGAAGGACGACTCGTGCTCGCCGGTGTAGAAATCGCACAGGAAGTTGCGATGCTCCCATCCGTTCCAGCCCAGCCGTGCACAATCGGCGTCGTCGATGGCCCAGCCGATGTCGTCGTGGCAGCGCAGGTAGGTGGCCCAAGCCGCCGTCGTCGGGATCGACTTCATGGTCGACATCGAGGTGGCCATCAACCGTGCATCGCGAGTGGCCAGGGCCGACCAGATCTGCACCATGAAACTGTTGTGGTAGGCCAGATCGGACAGTCGTCCGGCGTGCTCACCGCGGCCGAAGTAGGAGACGACCTCGCTCGGTGGCACGATCGCCTCGGCCTTGAAGATCAATGCCGGGGCAGCGATCCGGGCCGCTGCCCGCAGTGCCTGCGTGATCGCGTGAACCTCGGGCTGGTTCTGGCAGTTGGTGCCCAAGCGCTTCCAGAGGAAAGCGATCGCGTCCAGGCGCAAGCAGTCCACCCCGCGGTTGGCGAGGTTGAGGATGATCTGGACGAACTCGCACAACACATCGGCGTTGGACCAGTTGAGGTCCCACTGGTAGGTGTTGAAAGTGGTCCACACCCAGCGCTGCAATTGTGGATCCCAGGTGAAACTGCCCGGGGCGGTTTGGGGGAACACTTCAGTCAGCGTCGACTCGAAGGCATCTGGGAGTTCTCGGTCACCGAAGGTCCAGAAGTAGTCGCGATAGTGGGTGTCGCCGTCCCGGGCTGCTTGTGCCCAGCGGTGCTCACGTGCCACATGGTTGAGGACAAGGTCGAGAGTCAGGGATATTCCGCCAGCGTGCAGTCGCGTGGCCAGCTCCTCGAGGTCGTCCATCGTGCCCAGATCACTACGCACCTCGTCGTAGTCGGACACTGCGTACCCGCCGTCGTTCGCCCCCGATCGCGTCTGGAGCAAGGGCATCAGGTGAAGGTATGTGACACCGAGGTCTCGCAGGTAGGCGATGTGTTCGATCGTGTGCGGCAGGTCGCCGGCGAAACGCTCGGTGTAAGCGGCGTAGCCAACCGTATCGGGCCTCTGGAACCAGTCCGGGGCCAGGATGCGCGCGCGGTCGCGATCACGCAGGGCAGTGGGGCGGGCCCTGTGGGCCATGGCGATCTGGTGCACGAGGCGGGCTGCCACCGAGGGTTCGTCGTACACCCGGGCGAGACCGGAGAGCAGATCCGGACCCCAGCGGTCCCAGCGGGCCAGGACGTCGGCGCCCGCAGGGTCGTCGCCGAGCTCGCGCTTCAGGTCCTCACGCAGGTCCCACGCTGAGGCAGGGGTGGCCGGGGGGAGAGCAGTAGTCGTCACAGCAGGCACTCTCATCGTTGCAGTATCGTATGTAAACACTTACGGCAGAACATGTTGTCACTTTGAGTATGAGCCCCCGTTCTCTCGTCCGCAAGGTGTTAGGGTTGCGTGTAAGCGCTTGCAGAATGGAGGATCTATGGCTGCCAGCATCGGTGACGTCGCGCAGTGGGCCGGCGTGTCCACGGCTACCGTGAGCCGAGCCTTGCGGGACCTCCCGAACGTGTCTGCGGCAACGCGCGAAAGGGTGCTCGCCGCTGCGGCGGAACTCGACTACTCGATCACTCCCACCGCCTCGCGGCTGGCCAGGGGACGCACCAACTCGATCGCAGTTGTCGCCCCCTATATCGGCACCTGGTTCTTCGGGGAGGTCCTGACCGGGATCGAGCGTGTGCTACATCGCGACGACTTGGACCTTCTGATCTTCTGCGTCCCCGACGAACGTTCGCAGGACGAGTTCTTCGAGCGCATGCCACTGCGTCGCCGCGTCGACGCGGTGATCATCCTGACGCTGGACCTCAGCGTCGACCAGCAGGACATGCTGCGCACCCTCGGCGTGCCGATCGCCACGGTGGGGGACCCTTTGGCCGAATCGTTCAGCGTGGGCATCGACAACGAGGGAGCTGCGGCCATCGCCACCCAGCACCTCATCAATCTGGGGCACACCCGGATAGCGGTGATCGGCGCAGGCGACTCGATCGCCGGGCGCTTCACGGCACCACGCCAACGACAACGCGGCTTCATCAAGGCGATGAGTGACGCTGGCCTGCCCGTGCCCCCTGGTTACGACGTCGATGGTGGATACAGCGTGAGGGGCGGCGCAAGCGCGATGGCCGAACTGCTGTCGCTTCCCGATCCTCCCTCAGCGGTCTTCGCTCAGTCCGACGAGATGGCTGCCGGGGCCATGCAGGCCATGCGCCGGATGGGAGTCTCAGTGCCGGATGACGTCAGCATCGTCGGCTTCGACGACCACGAACTCGCCGAAGTGCTCGACCTGACCACGATGGCCCAACCGGCTGCACTTCGCGGCGAGATGGCCGTGCGTGCGGTGCTGGAGGCGCTTGCCGAGGGCAAGCAGCACACCCGGGACCATCGCGAACTCGTCAACACCCGCTTGGTGGTCCGGTCGTCGACCGCTCGGATCGTGGGCTGACCGGTCAGGGCAGCAGCGACGAATCCTCCCAGATATTGATGCCGGCGTCCGCGGCGAACTGGTCGATGGCCGTCAGTTCCTCCTGGCTGAACACGGTGTTCTGGACCGCTCCGAGCGTGTCCTGCAACTGCTCCACGCTGCTCGCGCCGATCAGCGTCGTGGTCATACGGTCGTCGCGCAGGGTCCAGGCGACTGCCATCTGAGCCAGCGTCTGTCCGCGCGCTTCGGCGATCTGCGCCAAGCCACGGACCGAGTCGCGGTAGGAGTCGGTCAGCCAACCGGGATCCAGCGAGGCGTCGCGCGATGCCCTGGAATCAGCGGGGATGCCTTCGAGGTATCTGGTGGTGAGCATTCCTTGGGCCAGTGGGCTGAACCCGATGCATCCCACGCCGAGTTCGCCCAGGGTGTCGATCAGTTCTTCCTCGATCCAGCGGTTGAGCATCGAGTAGGAGGGCTGGTGGATCAAAAGCGGCACGCCCATCTCGGCGAGGATCTGCGCCGCCCGACGAGTGCGCGACGGCGAGTACGAGGATATGCCGGCGTAGAGCGCCTTGCCTTGATGAACCGCGGAAGCCAGAGCTCCCATGGTCTCCTCCAGCGGGGTGTCCGCGTCGGCCCGGTGGCTGTAGAAGATGTCCACGTAGTCGAGGCCGAGCCGTTCAAGGCTGTCGTCCAAGCTCGCGAGCAGGTACTTGCGTGATCCGAGGAAACCGTAGGGGCCGGGCCACATGTCCCATCCGGCCTTGGTCGAGATGATCAATTCGTTGCGAAGCTCACTGAAGTCCTCGCGCAGGATACGCCCCACATTCAGTTCGGTGCTCCCGTATGGGGGACCGTAGTTGTTGGCGAGGTCGAAGTGGGTGATCCCTGCGTCGAATGCCGCACGCATGATGCCACGTTGGGTCGCGATCGGGGTGGTGTCACCGAAGTTGTGCCAGAAGCCCAGCGTGATGGCGGGCAACGTCACGCCCGAGCGCCCACATCGGCGTTGCGGCATCCGGCCGTCGTAACGGTTCGGGTCGGGTACGTACTGATCGAGAACAGCCATACCGGCGATCCTTTCATGTCGCATTCGCGATTCTGGCAGGCTGGGCGCATGATCCAAGGCTCGTGGCGCAGCATCGGCTCACCGTGGTCGGTGTTATCGGCCCTGTCCGTCGTGTCGGCCTTGAGTGTGCTTTCGGCTGGTAGCGCAGCCTCTATCGCCTCTGCCGGTTCGCTGCTCAGCATCGGATCCAGTGGGTCGTTGCTCAGCATCGGCTCGACCGGGTCGGTGCTCTCGATAGGGGCGTCTGGAGGTGTTCTGCAAATCGGGCGTCGCTCGAAGGCCCGCGCCTAGGGCTGCAGATCTGTGCTGGTCATGACCGACTCCCGGTAGTAGGCCAACTCGGCTATCGAGTCCATGGTGTCGCCGAGAGCCCGGTGATTACCGGTCTTGCGAGGAGCGTCGTAATAGGCCTTCGGGTACCAGCGGCGCACGAGTTCCTTGATCGAGGACACATCCACTACCCGGTAGTGCAGGTACGCGTCGAGATCGGGCATGAAACGAGCCAGAAAACTGCGGTCGACGTAGATGCTGGACCCGCACAGAGGGGCCTTGCGGGCGGTGGCGACATGGGACTTCACGTAGTCGAGCACGACGCTCTGTGCCTGCTCGACGTCCACCCCGCTGGGAATCTCGGGCAACAGCCCGGATTCGGTGTGCATCGTGCGAACGATGTCAGGCATGTGCGCCAGGGCCTGTTCCGATGGGCGTATCACCAACGTCACGCCCTCATCCACAGGGGTGAGGTCAGCCTCCGTGACCACACAGGCGATCTCGACCAGTTCATCGGCTTCAAGGTCCAGTCCGGTCATCTCGCAGTCCAGCCAGACGAGGCGGTCACCCGGGTTGTTCGTCATCCGCACAGCCTAGTGGGCGTTCTCACTGAGGGCGGAACGGCCAGTCGTCGTCAGTTCCTGCAGGCGGCGCCACAGCCGGTGGGGTATCGGTGGTCGGGGGTGGCAGTTCAGCTAACGGGGTCTCGGGGTCGGGTATCTGTGCCGCGGGGGCGACGGGGTGAAGCCGTCGCCAGGCCACCGCACCTGCAGCGGCGGCGATGACGGCCAGCAGACCCCACCCGGCCAAGCTGCTTGATGTGCCGGACGACTCCGAGCCGGGCATCGTGTAGATGTACGCAACGCGGCCTGCCGCCCCATCGGGAGCGCCGTACGGGAGGGCATCGGCAGCGCGTTCCTGGCTGGCGGCGAGATACGCCTTGGCCAGCGCCGGGTCCTTGGAGGCCTTGATGACCTTGTCGAGGACCTGTGCGGTGCCTTCCTTCTGCAGTTGGTCCGCCCCACCTGCAAGTTGGTCTGCACCGCCGGCGGCGCTGTCAACCCCTGCGTCCACCTGGCTGAGCGCTTCGCCGACAGCACGGGTCGCCTCGGCCTGCGCTGATGTGCCCTCCGCCAAGTCGCGGCCACCATCGGCGAGTTGCTCCGTGCCCTCGGCCAGGTCGGCGGACCCTTGGGCGAGGTCTTCGGCGCCATCCGCGAGGTCGTTGAGCCCGTCGGCCAGATCCTGCGAACCGGCCGTGATCTGCTCAGCACCTCCGGCCGACTCCGCAGACCCGTTGGACAGCTTGACAAGGCCGTTGATCGTGGCCGTCAGCCCATCTGTCAACGCGTTCAGCCCCTCGTACACCCCCGGTGCGTCCGTGTTGCCACTGGCCAGGGACACAGAGATCTGCTCCAGCGCCTGGTCGACGGCACCCAGCGCGACGGTGATCCCCTGCAGGGCTAAGGCGACTGCGGCGACCGCGATCGCTTGGGCAGCCGTGCGCGTCGACTGTACGCCCAGACCAACGCTGACATCCGTGGACCTCTGGCGCGCTGTTCCCGCGTCGGTGACGGCCTGCTGCAGAGTCGCGCACTGCACAGGATTCAGGATCACCGCGTCGACACATGCCTGCTGATAGACCAGACCGGCTTGCGACTCAGCACTTCCAGCGGCCAATGCGGCCTGCCCACTGTCCGCGGCCAAGGACGCGAGTTTGGTTGCGATGTCCTTGAGGTCGTCCCTGATCACAACAGCTCCGGCCGAAGTCAGGCCGGCTGTCTTCTGCATCGCCCGGACGGCTTGGATCAGGGTGCTGGCCTGGGTCGGAGGGAATCCGATGTTGGGATCGGTTGGGGAGCCGATCACGTCGCGCAGGCGCAGCACCGCCTGTGCCAGTTGGTCGGAACTGTCACGGGCTTTGGGCAGGGCATCGGGCTTGAGAAGTTCCTGGATCCCGTCGTACAGACTCAGGAGCCCCTCACCGAGCTTCTCTGCGCCGTCCTGCAGGGACTTGGCCCCGTCGTAGGCCGACTTAGTGCCCTTGGCGGCTTTGCGCTGGCCTTTGGCGAGTTTGTTGGCGCCGCCGGCTAGCTCACCCTGGCCTTTTGCGAGTTTGTCAGCACCTTGGGCCAGTTGCTGTGATCCCGGCACGAGTTTCCCGTTGACCCCGTTGCTGAGTTCGGACGTCCCGGCGCCCAGTGCGAGCAGCCCCCGGCCCAGGTCGGAAGCACCTGCTGCCAGAGTTGTCGCCGACTCGTCGAGCTGGACGAGGCCCTCAGCCAGAACCTCGTTGCCTTCAACACTGGAGGCCAGAAGATCGGAACTGAACCCCAGTGTCGGGTCCTGCGACGCCTTGACGGGAAGCACTTGCACGTTGAGCCCGGGGATGGCCAAGGGGTCGCCGGAGACGACCATCCGGGCTTCCTGCTGATAACTGCCCATCGGCGGGTAGAGCACCAAGTTCCACTGCAACTGCGTGCGGCCGTCGCTGGTGGTGTTGCGTATCGCCCGGGGCGCTTGCTCAAGTGTCAAACCCTGAGGCAGGGTGGCCACCAGCGTTGCGACGAACGGGGCGAAGACCGGTTGTTTCTCCACGGTCCACTTGCCCGAGGCGTCGCGGTAGCGGATGGTCGTCTGCTCGGCTGTGGTGTTGGTGACCGTGTACACGACGGTCATCTCCCCGCGGGCCTGCTCGACGCTGTCCGGTGACAGCACGGTCGGGCCCTGCCGGTACTCGGCGTGCAGCGCCACGGGCAGTGGCTTGTCGAAGGTCGCCCGAGTAGTGACCGTCGTCTGCCCGGCACCCCCGATCTCGATGACCGCATCCTGGCCCTCAACCGCGGGTGCTCCACGGCGGTCCATGTACTCGAGGTCCTTGGTCGAGGATGGATCCCGGACCAGTCCCTTGGGGTAGTCCCGCGCCACGACGCGGCTGTAGAGGGTGGCATCCACCGGCAGGCCCGAGGCGTCAACATCTGCCACCACGAGTTCCTCGTTCACCAGAGGCGGCTCCGGGGATGCGGCTTGCACCGGGACTGAGGCAGTGATGAGAACTCCACCGATGGCCGATGCCATCAGCGGGCTCAGGCGCATCACGGACTCCCGACTCGGATCGGCTCGATTTCTTCGGGCTCCTCCATCGTGGCTGGTCGGTCGGGGAAAAGGTTGTCGAACACGCTGATCACCAGGATGGTGACCAATGCGGGCAGCAGGCTCGCGCCGAACAGTGAGTCCATGCCGGATCCCGGGCCGGTCAGCAAGTAGCTCACGGCCATCGCCACCGCCCCCAGGACCATGGGCAGCGCCACGCTGCGCCCGACGATCAGGACGGCGAGCAGCGCGGTGCCGACGATCGTCCAGGCCGTCACCGGGGCACTGAGGGCCTGCGCGGGGGGGACCAGCGCTTCCAGGACCGAAACCACGATCAGCGCGAGAAGCACGCCGAGGGCGTAACTCGCCGCCCGGATCAGGTACGTGCCACGGCCCCCGCCGACGGATCGGGGCAGAAGGCCCAAAACGGCCCCGAGCACCGCGCTCATGGCCACCGAAGTGGCAGTGACGTCGGGGATGAAGTCCAGCCGTGAGGTCAGCATCCAGGAGACACCGACACCCAGAACCGCACCGATCACGGGGGCCGGGCGGTAGAGAGCCAGCGGGGTGCGGCTCGATCGCGGCTGGGTCTGGTTGGCTGCGGCTGCGTCGAGTGCTCTGGGGTCGCCCTCCACGTGCAACGTCGGCAGGAGCCGGTCGAGCCAGTCGGGCAGCCACCAAGTGCCCTTCTGCGCGAGGACCATGATGGCGGGCACAAGCAGACAACGCACGATCGTCGCGTCCACAGCCACCGCGGTGGACAATCCCACGCCGAACATCTTGACGATCGCGTTGTCGGAGAGGATGAAGCTCGCGAAGACGACGACCATGATCAAAGCCGCGGCAGTCACGAGCCTTCCGGTGTCGGCCAGCCCGCGCCGCACGGCCACGGTCATGTCCCCGGTGCGTTCCCAGTGCTCACGGAAGGCCGTGAGCAAGAAGACCTCGTAGTCCATGGACAGTCCGAACAGCACCGCGAACATCATCATCGGCACATAGGACTCGATCGGCACGGGTCCCTCCAGGCCGATCAACTGCGCACCCCAGCCCCATTGGAAGATCACCGTGACCACCCCGTATGCGGCGGCGATCGAGATGAGGTTCATGCAGGCGGCCTTGAAGGGAATGAGCAGCGACCGGTAGGCAAGCATCAGAAGCAGGAAGGACAGGGTCACAACGCCCGCGATGAAGTACGGCGTGCGGGAGGCGATGATCTCCGAGAAATCCGTGGTGGCCGCGGTGACGCCACCGAGATGTGAGCTGCCACCGGGCACTGCGCTTGGCAGCACCTCGTCGCGCAGTTGGTGCACGAGGTCCTCGGTGAGCGGGTCGGCTGGACCCCAGTCAGGCACGACCCGCACCACGGCAACACCGCCGTCGGGACTCACTACTGGTTCATCTGCGGAGGCCACGCCGGGAGCGGCAGCCAACTGTTGCTGAAGGTCCTGCAGACGTGGGTCCTGGATGCGCGGATCGGTTCCGCTCTGGGTGTCAGCGTCCTGCGGAGCCTCGGCGATCGCGTGCATCTGGGTGACCACCGCGAAAGGGCCGTTCTGGCCGGGTCCGAAGCCTTGTTCGATCAGGTCGTAGGCCTGGCGCGCCGAGGTCGACTCCGGCAGGATCCCTGCATCGCTGTGCCCGAGGGTGAGCGTCAATGTGGGAGCGGCCATCGCCAGCAGCACGACTGTCGATCCGATCGCGTAGCGCCAGGGTTTTGTGGTCACCGCATCCGCGAGACGTCCCCAGCCGGTGTGGTCCAGATCCTC
Source organism: uncultured Actinomycetota bacterium (assembly GCA_963818505.1). GTDB lineage: Bacteria > Actinomycetota > Actinomycetes > S36-B12 > UBA10799 > JADKAV01. The sequence goes on along the minus strand of CAWFSJ010000001.1, from coordinate 969,732 downwards.
GTCGGTTTGAGCCTTCAAACCCTTCTTCGGCATGACCCGGTGCTTCATCACGCCCAGGATCGCCGGGACCAGAGTCACCGAGGCGAGCACCGCGATCGCCACCACGATGGCCGCGGCATATCCCAACCAGGCCAGGAATGAGATCCCGGTCAGTACCAGCCCGCACACGGCCGCGATGAGCGTACTCCCGGCGAACACCATGCCGGCCCCGGCAGTGCCGGCGGTGCGACCTACCGCGTCGGGAACGTCGTAGCCCTGGTTGAGCAGGGTTCTGTGACGTATGAGCAGGAAAAGGGCGTAGTCGATCCCCACCCCTAGGCCGAGCATCGTGCCCAGGGTCGGCGCTACGTCGGGTATGAAGACGAGCCCACTGAGCAAGCCGACGAGGGCGAGTCCCAGGCCCACCGCGAACATGGCGCTCACCAGTGGCACGAACGTCGCGCCCCAGCGCCGCAGCGTGAGGAACAGGATCAGCACCGCTGATATCAGGCCCAGAGCCTCACTCTGGTGGGTCTCCGGCTGTGCCAATTGCCGGGCCAGGAAGCCTCCGATCGCCACGTCCACATCGCCTGCGGCGGTCTGTGCTGTGGAAAGCAACTCCTGAGCGACCCCTACGTCGGTGGCGTACCTCTCGTTGACCACCACGGAGACGACGGCTGTGTGGCCATCCTCGCTGAGCAGGTCGGCGCGATCGTCCGGGCCAGTCACGCTGGAGACCTGGGGGAGGGCGCCGACCTGGTCGGCCACCTCCGCGACCAACTGTCTGCCCGGACCGCTGCCGAGATCAGCCTCGGGATCGTGCAGAACGATCGGCGTGGCTTCCGCCGACGACCCCGGGAACGCTCTGTTGAGCAGGTCCTGTGCCACTGATGAGTCAGTCCCCTTCAGGATGAAGGAGTCGGTGGACTCACCGCCGAACACACGGTTGGCGCCCATCACAAGCAGGGCCACGACCAGCCAGATGCCGATCACTCGCCAGCCGCGCTCAGCGCTGCGGCGACCGAGTCGGTACAGGAAGCCAGTCATGACGGGCCGGCGGGTCCGGGCACCCGGCCAGAATAGTGGTGTGGGGGTCCCTGCGGCCCGGAATGCGTGCATGCCATCCTCGCAACAGGAGGTAATGCCATGGAACTGACTTGTTTCGATGTAGTGGTCGAGGGCAAGGTTGCCCACATCAGGCTCAACCGGCCTGAGGCCCTCAACACGATGGTCCCCGCGTTCTGGGCCGAACTGCCCAGGTTGATCGGGGAGCTCAGCGACTCCGGCGAGGTGCGCGCGATCGTCATCAGTTCCACGGGCAAACACTTCAGTGCCGGGATGGACCTGTCGGTCTTCACAAGCAGCGGTTTGTCGATGGACGGTGAACCGGGTCGGCGCAACGCCACGTTCATGCTCCTGGTGAAGCGACTTCAGCAGAGTTTCACCGCGCTCGAGCAGGCGCGGGTTCCGGTGCTTGTGGCCATTCAGGGCGGCTGCATCGGAGGGGCTGTCGACATGGTGTGTGCAGCGGACATGCGCTACGCCACAGCCGACGCCTACTTCCAGGTGCAGGAGACGAACATCGGTATGACCGCCGACGTGGGCACCCTGCAGAGGCTGCCCAAGTTGATCCCGGACGGTGTGGCCAGGGAACTGGTCTACACGGGCCGCCGCATGAGTGCCGCGCGAGCCGCCGATGTGGGTCTGGTCAACGAGGTCTTCGAGGATCACGATGCGCTGGTGGCAGGGGTGCTGGAGATCGCCGCGGAGATCGCGAGCAAGAGCCCGCTGACGATCTGGGGAGCCAAGGAGGCTCTCGTCTACGCCCGCGATCACGGCGTGTCGGATGCCCTGCACCAGATCTCGCTGTGGCAGACCGGTGCGTTTCAGCCCGCGGACATGATGGAGTCCTTCGGTGCTAAAGCCGAGAAGCGCCCAGCGAACTACGAAGACCTCCCGCCTGCGCCCTCGGGTATCTGAGCTGTGCTGGACTAACCAGCGTCCGCGGGGGAGGATCGCGGCATGAGGATCGCGGTTCTGGGCACTGGCGCGGTTGGACGCACGTTGGCCCTGGGGTTTGCTCGGCTGGGTCACGAAGTGAGCGTCGGAACCCGGGATGTGGCCACCACCCGCATCCGCGGTGAGGACGAGGTCGCAGACCTGACACTGCTGAGCTACGCCCAGGCGGCGCAAGGCGCGGAACTGGTGGTCAACGCCGTCAGCGGTGCGGGATCGATGGCCGCGCTCGAGGCAGCTGGTGAACCCAACCTGGCTGCCAAGACGCTCATCGATGTCTCGAACCCTTTGGACTTCTCCCACGGCTTTCCGCCATCGCTGTTCGTCAAGGACACGGACTCCCTCGGCGAGCAGATCCAGCGGGCATTCCCGGAATCACACGTGGTCAAGACGCTCAACACGGTCAATGCGGAGGTGATGGTGAACCCCGCCATGCTCTCCGGGCCCACTGCGCTGTTCCTTTCGGGCGACCATGCCGAGGCCAAGCAGCAGGTGCGGGGACTGCTCGAGGGATTCGGGTGGGAGCAGATCATCGATCTGGGTGGTATCACGACGGCTCGGGGCGCCGAGATGATGCTCCCGATGTGGTTGAACCTGATGGGTTCGCTGGGATCGGCCAGGTTCAACTGGGCCGTCGTCACCGGGGGCGATCACGGAAAGTAGCCACCAGCGCAGGTCTGAGGCGCGTCGTCGCGGCGTGCGTGTTCCAGGCGTGCCGAAACGCTACCGTCCCAGGTATGAGAGCCACCATCTTCGTGATTCCAGCCACCGCCGCCCTGCTCCTGGCCGGGTGCTCGTCTTCGGATTCCAGCTCGCCGAGTCCTGCCGTCAGTTCGCCTGCGGCCACAAGTTCGGATCCGGGCATGATCGGCCCCATCATGGTCGAGGCCGGCCAGACCGAGGTGGAGGCGACGGTCGGCCGCTCGATCTCGTTCAATGTCGGGGCCGATCCGGGGCAGTGGAACATAGGCAGCAGCGACGAGTCGATCGTTGCGGTGGTCCCTGGAGGCGAACGAGACGGGGCGACGTTCAACCCCGGCGCCGAGGCGTTGAAGGTCGGCGAGGCCACCGTGACGCTTGTCGACACCAAGGGCGAGGACGCCCTCGAGTACAAGATCACAGTCACGCAGTAGCGCCTACTCGGCGGGGGCGGGTCGGTCGATGACACATCCAGGGGACAGTGCAGACCGGCTGCGGGCAACGCTCGACAGCCTGCTGGATCCGCATGTCGTGCTGACCGCCGTGCGTGACGGAAGCGGTGAGATCGTCGACTTCGAGTACACCGACGCCAATGCCGCAGCGTGTACATACAACGGCATGTCCTACGACGAACTCATGGGGTGCACCTTGCTCGGCCTGCTTCCCGGGCACCAGACAAGCGGATTGCTGGATCAGTATCGAAGGGTGATCGCGACGGGTGAGCCCTTGGTTCTCGATGATTTCGTTTACCAGGTCGAGGTTCTGGGCGGGCAGGAGCGGCACTTCGACATCCGCGGGGTCGCATCCGGCGATGACCTCATCTACACGTGGCGCGACGTCACAGACCGGGAGATCATGCTCGATGAGTTGCGCACGGCTGAGCACAACTTTCGGGCCCTGGCAGATGCGACCACGGACATGGCCTACCGCACAGACTCGTCCGGGGTCATCACTTGGGCCTCCCCGAGCGCGAAGAGGGTCCTGGGCTGGACTCCGGCGGAACTCGTGGGTCGTACGATCCTGGAACTGAGTGCGGAGTCCGACGAGGTCGAGGCCCGCAGGCGCACGGAGCGGGCGGCGATCTACGAGGGCGACATCGACCCGAGCCTGAATGCGAATGACGAGGTATTCCTTCTGCGCACACGATCCGGAAAGACCGTCGCGATGTCAGCGACGATTGCCCGTGACGTCGATACCCAGGGGGAACAGACCGGCGGGCTGCTCGTCGGTCTCAAAGACATCACTGCGCTACTGGCCGAACAAGACGTCGCCGAGCAGGAACGACTCAAGGCGCAGCGCCTGCAGTTGTCGATGGATGCAGCAGCGATCGGCGTGGCCATCGTCAGCCCTCAGGGTGTGTTCGAATCTGTCAATCCTGCGCTGGCTGAAATGGTTGGCTACCTCCCCGAGCAGATGGCGGGCATGTCCTTTCAGGACATCACCCACCCAGACGATCGCGACGCTAGTGCGGCCTTGCTTCAGCGACTGGTCCGCGGTCATTCGAGTCAGGTGAGTCTGCGCAAGCGCTACGTCACATCCTCAGGGCACACGTTGTGGATCGACCTGGCCGTGGGAGTTGCCCGCAACGACGAGGGGGCGATCGACCACCTGGTTGCGCAAATGATCGATGTCACCGCGGAGGTCGAGTATGCAGACGCCCTAGAACGCACGGTCAGACGGTTCCGCCTATTGGCCGAGAACGCCTCGGACGTCGTGTTCGAAGTGGACAGCGACTTCGCAATCCTGTGGGTCTCCCCGTCGGTTCAGAACGTCTTGGGTTGGCGTCCCGAGTCGCTGAACGGCCGATCTGTGGCGAATCTGTTCGAGCAGGATTCCGAACCGAGCGGTCTGTCCAGACTCGTCGAAGGGTATTCCATCGACAACGAGCGCATGTCGTACCGTACGGCCACCGGTGTTTTCAAGTGGATGTCGGTACTGGCCCGACCCATCACCGACGCCGATGGTCTCTTTACGGGAGCCATCATCGGGCTGCGGGACATCTCGGCCGAGGTCATCGCCCAGGACGCCCTGACCCAACTGCAAGCACGGTTGCGACTAGCAGTGGATGCCGCCCCGGCAGGGTTGGCCATCACGGATGCTGACGACGTCCTCATCGACGTCAACCAGGAGTTCTGCCGACTCATGGGGCGCGCCGAATCCGCCCTGACGGGCACCAACATCCTCGTGGTCCTGCGCGCCGCCAGCAGCGACCCCTGTACCCCGGGTCTGCGCCACGAACACCAGATCTCCACCGACACCGGTTCGCGCTGGGTTTCCCACGCGGTGAACCGCGTCCCACCGGGCGACGACAGTGCCGACTATCAGGTGCATCTGCTCGCAGACGTGACCGGCAGTCGGCGACTTCGCGATGAACTGGCTCATCTGGCCACTCACGACGGCCTGACCGGCGTGGCCAACCGCCGCCGGGTCCTGGACCGGTTCGCAGCGATGGCAGATACCTCGCAGGTGAGTATGGGCGTGGTGTTCTGCGACGTGGACGGGCTGAAGGCCATCAACGACACCTACGGCCACGCAGCCGGCGACGCTGTCCTGACAGCCGTCGCCGAGCGGCTCGCGGTGGCCATCCGCAGCCACGACGATGTGGGTCGGATCGGAGGCGACGAGTTCGTGGTGCTGCTCGACCGGATCACATCGCGGGCTGATCTGCAAGCCGTGGCTGAGAAGTTGCGGGTGAATGTTTCTGGTTCCGTCGAAGTTCACGGGCGACGGATCCCAGTTTCGGCCAGTTTCGGGGCAGCGCTGGTTGAGAAGCACGAGGACGCCAGAAGCGCACTGGACAGGGCAGACGACTCCTTGTACCGGGCGAAGGCAGCCGGCCGAGACGCTGTGATTGTGGCCGACTAGTCGTTAACCGGCAGGGCTTGTGCCTTTGGTGCGGTGGCATGCGGCACGATGGTCTCACCGAAGTCGATTGGAATCCTGATGCGCCGTTCTCTGTTCCTATCCGTGGCCGCGGTGGCAGCCCTTGTCCTTTCCGGCTGTGCCAGTGAGGCCGACACCACGACTTCCAGTCCCACTGCCAGCCCGGCGGCCGATCTGGACTGTTCACCTGAGGCGCTGCAAACCCTCACTCCGGGGACCTTGACCATAGGCACGGACACTCCGGCCTACCCTCCCTACTTCGAGGACGACGACCCGAGTAACGGCAAGGGCTTCGAGTCCGCAGTGGCCTACGCGGTCGCGGAGAACCTCGGATTCACCCAGGAACAGGTCACATGGGTGACGGTGCCGTTCAACAAGTCCTACGCGCCGGGGGCCAAGGACTTCGACTTCGACATCAACCAGATCTCGATCACCCCCAAGCGCCAGAAAGCGGTGGACTTCTCCGAGGGCTACTACACGGTCAACCAGGCCGTCGTTGCACTCGAGGGATCACCGATCGCCGACGCGACCACCCTGACCGAACTGCAGGGCGCGAAGCTCGGGGCGCAGGTCGGCACAACCAGCCTCGACTTCATCAACGAGCAGATCCAGCCGACTCAGCAGCCCATGGTCTACAACGACACCAATGACGCCAAGAGCGCGCTAGAGGCCGGTCAGATCGACGGGATCGTGGTGGATCTGCCGACCGCCTACTATGTGACCGCGGCCGAGTTCGACAACGCCAAGATCGTGGGTCAGTTCCCGGCTCAGGACGGGGGCGAACAGTTCGGCCTGCTGATGGCCAAGGGCAGCTCGCTTGTGCCGTGCATCAACCAGGCGATCACGGCGTTGGAGGAATCCGGGGAACTCCAGGCGATCCAGGATGAGTGGCTCGTCGGTAAGGATGCCCCCTACTTCACCGAGTAGCAGATGACCACGCCCGCCGAAGCGCCGCTGGAGGCGCCCGAGTTGCCCTACGTCGATCCGGCCAGACGCGCCCGGTCGCGGTCCAGGTCTCGCAGGGACGGCCTGATCGCAAGTGTTTCGACGATTCTGGTCTTCGCGGTCCTGGGTTACTTGATCACTTCATCGCCCGGGTGGCCGAAGGTTCAGGAGACCTTCTTCAACTGGGACGAGGCGGTGGCGGCCTGGCCCACGCTCATCACCGCGTTCGTGCTCAACATCAAGATCTTCTTGGTGGCGGAGTTCTTCATCCTGATCCTCGCCTTGTTGATCGCCCTCGGACGTGGTCTGCGCTCCCCGGCCGCACTGCCGATCAGGATCATCGCAACGGCGTACGTCGACTTCTTCCGCGGGGTGCCCACGATCCTGGTCATCCTGCTGCTGGGCTTCGGGGTCCCGGCTCTTCAACTCAAAGGGCTGACCAACTCCCCGGTGGTCTGGGGGACAGTGGCCCTCATCCTGAGCTACACCGCCTACGTCGCTGAGGTCTACCGCGCAGGCATCGAATCCATCCACCCGTCACAGCGCGCCGCGGCTCGATCGCTGGGTCTCTCGTCGTTGCAGACGACTCGCTACGTGGTCCTGCCGCAAGCGGTGCGCCGCGTCACTCCGCCATTGCTCAACGACTTCATCGCACTGCAGAAAGAGACGGCACTGGTCTCCCTGCTCGGCCCGATCGAGGTGCTGCGAGCCGCACAGATCAGCGCCTCATCCAACTTCAACTACACCGCCTATGTCGTGGCGGCGCTGATGTTCGTGGCCATCACCTTGCCGTTGACCAGGTTCACCGACTGGCTTGCGCGACGCGACGTCCGGCGTCGGATGGCAGGTGCGATGTGAGCCTCGTGGAAGTGTCCGGAGTGCACAAGTCCTTCGGCGACCTGTGCGTGTTGCGCGGTCTGGATCTTTCGGTGGATTCACACGAAGTGGTCGTACTGATCGGAGCATCCGGATCCGGCAAGTCGACGCTGCTGCGCTGCATCAACGGTCTGGAGACTGTGGACGCAGGGGAGATCTCAGTCGACCAGATCGAGGTGACTGCGGCCAGTGTCGATCTGGATCAGGTGCGACGCAGAGTCGGTATCGTCTTCCAGCAGTTCAACTTGTTCCCGCACATGTCCGTGCTGGACAACGTGACACTCGGGCCGCGCAAGGTCCTGCGGCTGTCGCGTTCGGCCGCCGATGAACAGGCGCGTGAGCTGCTCGCCAGATTCGGCCTGGCGGACAAGGCTGACGACTACCCCGACCGGCTCTCAGGTGGGCAACAACAGCGGGTGGCGATCGTGCGGGCTCTCGCGATGAAGCCTGAAGTGATGCTCTTCGACGAGGTCACCTCGGCCCTCGATCCTCTCCTGGTGGGGGAGGTACTCGACGTGATCCGCGAGTTGAAGTCCGAGGGGATGACCATTGTGATGGCCACTCACGAAATGGCTTTCGCTCAGGAGGTCGCGGATCAGGTCTGCTTCTTGCACGACGGCCGGGTGTTGGAGCAGGCGCCGCCCGCGCAGTTGTTCGGGCAGCCGGGATGCGAACAGACCCGGACCTTCCTGGCCCGGGTGGCGCGAGTCTGATCTCAGTCGGCGTGAAGGCTGCGGTACGCCGCAACTGCGGTCGGCAGCGTCGGGTACATGTGGTTCTCCCCGATGACTTCGGCCGCGCCGTGGTCCCGCATCGGTATGAGGACATCGTTCTTGACCCGTGCCAGCCACAGTTCGATGCCCCGGTCATCCAATGAGTCGTGCAGATCCGCCAGGACGTTCAGGGCGGTGGTGTCGAGTTCCACGTTGGCTTCCATATTGAGGATGATCACTTCCGTGTCAGGCTCGACTGCATCGTTGACCTTGTAGAAGAAGTCGTATGCATTCATGAAGAACAGGGGAGCGTCGTACCGGAAGACGACCAGTCCTGGGATCGTCGAGGGGCTCTCGTAGTCGTCGACGTCGTGCATTCCGGGCAGGTTGTCGACGAACCCGAGCACCCCGTCGTGTGGCCGCGCGAGCCGGGCCATGAACTCAACGATGGACAGCACGATGGAGATGAGGACACCGGGGAGGATCCCGAAGACCACCACGCTGATCGCGCACGCGGCAGCGATGGAGACCTCTGCGAGGCGGAAGCGAGCAAGTGCTATCCAGGCGCCGATGTCTATCAACGTCAGGGCCGCGTACACGATCACGCCCGCAAGTGCGGCGTAGGGGACGGATCCGATGAGCCCGGGGATCAACAACGGTCCGGCCAGAATGACCGCGATCACGAAGATCGAATAGAAGCGGGTGGTGGAGCCTGAGGCATACGCCAAAGCCGTACGCGACGAGGACGCCGACATCGGATAGCCACCGGCAAGTCCGCTGGCCAGTTGTGTGCCGGCCAGGGCCTTCATCTCACGACGAGCGTCCGGCTGGGCATCGCCTGCGAAGGCGCGAGAGGTCACCATGACGTCGGTGAAGGCCACCACTGCGATGCTCAAAGCGGGCAACATGAGCGTCAAGACCACGTCCAGCGATTGTCCCGACAGCCCGATCTCGGGCATGGAGAGGCTGACCTCGCCGATCTCGGGCACGTCCATGAAGGCACCGACGATGGTCGCTGCTATCAGTCCTAAGAGGGGTCCAGGAATGCGAGGTGAGATAGCCCGACAGGCGAACGCCACAGCTACCACCACGGTGGCGATGGTCACCGTTTGCCAGTCGGGCATCTGCCAGTCCGTGCTGAACAGGCCGCCGAGCGAGTCGCCGTCGACGTCGTAGCCCAGGATCTTCGAGAGCTGCGACATGATCATCAGCAGCGCCACGCCGGTGAGATAGCCGATGAGAATCGGGTTCGAGAGAAGGTCTGCGAGGAAGGATGCCCTCAACAACCAGCCGATTCCAAGAATCACGCCGACCAGTGTCGTGGTGATGGCAAGGGCACTGGTCCACGGGATGTTGTTGGCTGCGGCGACCGGTCCGACCGCGGCAGCGGCCATCAGCGCGACGGTCGATTCCGGACCCAGCGACATGTAAGGGTTGCGACCGAGCAGCATGTAGACGACCAGCGGCACGACCGAGATCGTGAGACTTGCCGACGGGGTGACACCTGCCAGCGAGCCGTACGCCATGGCCTGCGGGATCAGGTAGGCGCCCACCGAGATGCCGGCGATGACGTTGCGCGAAGCGAAGATGGAACTCTTCTTGTCTGAGATGAGCTCTGAATCTGCCGCCACGGGGGAAGAGTAGCGTTCACCACCGATTCATGTCCGGTTCACCTGTGACGGAAACCGGAATGTCGCCGGTTTGTCGGGTTTTTCCCGCTAGTTGAGGTTCACCGCCGCCGCGTAGAAGTAGTGGTCCGACTGCCACTTCGGCTGCTTCTTCTGCATCAACTTGGTGCCGTCGATCTTCGTCCACACCGCCTTGGCCTTGCGGGTCAGGACCAGGTCGATGCGGGTGGGGATCACGGGGTCGCCGGAGTCCAGACGCTTGCTGCTCTTCAGGGTTCCGGTCTGGCAGCAGGTCGCACCCACGGCCTTGCCGAACTTGCCCCCTGCCTGCTTCCAGGAGTCCTTGAAGTACTTGCGCGTCAGGTTGCGGTACGTCGGGCTGTAGTAGCCGTTGGCGTCGCTGTTCAGGTCGCCGGCAAGGATTATGCGGCCTTCTGTCTGGCCGGCCTTCTGCTTGGAGATCGCAAGCAGTTCCTTGCCCTGTGCGACCTGGACCTTGGAGGGCCAGTTGCGGGGGCCGTACTCGCCCTTCTTGCCCTTCTTGTCCTGCGACTCGACCTCGAGGTGGGAGGTAACGACGCTGACGGGCTTGCCCCGCCAAACAAAGGCAGCCGAGGCCCAGCCACGGTCGAAGGACAACTTCGCGTCGGCCACGGTGAACGTGGTCTGCTTCTTGAAGTTGCCGTGGTCGGAGATGCCGCTGAAGGTCAGGTCCGTACTCGCTGTGTTGTACATGATCACGTCGCGGTCCTTGAGCCGCACCTGGCAGCGGAACGCATCCTCGAGAGGCAGGATCTTGTCGCACCCGGGCACGCTGGGCTTGTAGTACGGGATGCCCAATGTGGGGGAGTAGCCGATGTCGGCGTTGTCGCTGATGCTGGCCACCTCGAAGGACAAGCCCTCGGCCATCAACGCATCTTTGAGGATGCTGAGGAACTCGTAACTCGGCAGCGCCACGCCCGTGCTGCTGCTCGCGAGCCACTCGGTCACTTCGTTGAGCGTGATGACGTCGGGGTTCTGCTTCTTGATGGTCTTGGCGATCCACTGCGCGCGCAGCGGGAAGTCGGTCTTGACTGCTGTGTCGTAGACCTTGGCCGCGGCGGGCAGGAACTCGATGATGCCCTTTGTCGCCGCAGTGATCGCGTCACCCAGGGAACCCCCGAGGTAGAGGTTCAAGGTCATGACCTTCATCGCTGCAGCCGGCAGCGGCTTGCTCGGTGCTGCCGCACTGGCAGGGGGCGCAAGAAGGCAGGCACTCGCCAGCGTTGCAGCGGAGAAGGCGGTGACAAGTTTCGACGTCGTGCTCATAGCGCCAACGTACGGGCTGGGCGCGCGCGGTGTCGACCGAATCAGCCCTTCAGGAACGGTGTGATGTCCTCGAGCACGTGGATGTCCTCAATGGTGGAGGGGACCGGTTCGTCGCGACCGTCCGCGATGCCGCGCATGGTGCGGCGCAGGATCTTGCCGGACCGGGTCTTCGGCAGGCCCGGCACGATGACGACCTCCTTGAGGGCCGCAACCGGGCCCACCTGGTCGCGCACTGCCGCCACAACCTCGCGGGACAAGTCGCCGGCGTCCGCGTCGGCGCCGGACTTGAGCACGACGAACGCTCGGGGGATCTGACCCTTCATGGCGTCGTGCACACCGATGACCGCGCACTCAGCGACGGCGGGGTGAGTGGCGATCGCGGCTTCGATGACCCCGGTGGACAGGCGGTGGCCGGCAACGTTGATGACATCGTCGGTACGGCCCAGGACATACAGGTACCCGTCTGTGTCGATGTAGCCGCCGTCCCCGGTCGTGTAGTAGCCCGGGAAGGCCGAGAGGTACCCATTTACGTAGCGAGCGTCGGCGTTCCAGAGCGTCGGCAGGGTTCCGGGCGGCAGCGGCAGTTTGATGACGATGTTGCCCTCCGTGCCTGGGGGAACAGGGTGACCTTCACCGTCGAGAACCTGCACGTCGTAACCCGGCACCGGCACTGACGGCGACCCCTCTTTCAGCGGCAGGGGCTGCAGCCCCCGGGGATTGGCCACAATGGGCCATCCCGTCTCGGTCTGCCACCAGTTGTCGATCACGGGTACGCGCAGTGCCTCGGTGGCCCAATGATAGGTGTCGGGGTCGAGTCGTTCCCCGGCCAGGAACAGCGCCTTCAGGCTGCTGATGTCGTGCTCTGCGATGAGAGATCCCTGCGGGTCTTCCTTGCGGATGGCGCGGATGGCGGTCGGGGCGGTGAACAGCGCCTTGACCCGGTGCTGGTCGATCACTTTCCAGAACGCGCCCGCGTCGGGGGTCCCGACGGGCTTGCCCTCGTACAGGATCGTCGTCGCGCCGACCAACAGCGGTGCGTAGACGATGTAGGAGTGCCCGACGACCCAGCCCACATCCGAGGCCGCCCACCAGGTGTCGGCCGGGCCGATGTCGTAGATGTTGGCCATCGACCAGGCAAGTGCCACCGCGTGGCCGCCGTTGTCGCGGACCACGCCCTTGGGTTTGCCGGTCGTTCCGGAGGTGTAGAGGATGTACAACGGGTCGGTTGCCTTGACGTCCGTGCAACCGACCGGCTGCGCGTCTTCGACCAACTGCTCCCAGTCGTGGTCCTTCTCGCCCATCTGCGCGAGCAACTGTGGGCGCTGCAGGATCACGCACGCATCGGGGGAATGGTTGGACAACTCGAGTGCTTCGTCCAGTAGCGGCTTGTAGCCCACGACCCGCGACGGTTCGATGCCGCACGAGGCCGAGAGGATCACCTTCGGTTCGGCGTCGTCAATGCGGGCTGCGAGTTCATGCGCGGCGAACCCTCCGAAGACCACGGAGTGCACGGCTCCCAGACGCGCACAGGCGAGCATCGCGATGAGGGCCTGCGGAACCATCGGCATGGACAGAACGACGCGGTCCCCGGCAGCCACCCCCAGACCCGCCAAGACACCGGCGAACCGGGCTACCTCGTCCTGCAGCTGCGAATAGGTCAGTGTCTGGTGCGTCTGCGTGACCGGGCTGACGTAGTGGACCGCCGGCTGGTCGCCGCGCCCGGCCTCGACGTGGCGGTCGACCGCGTTGTAGCAAGTGTTCAGCTCACCGTCGCTGAACCATCGGTAGAGCGGCTCATCCGTTCGATCGAGGACCACAGAAGGTTGGCGTGACCACGTGATCGCCTCGGCCGCCTTCGCCCAGAAGTCGTTCGGGTCGGCGAGGCTTTGTTCGTATGTGCTGCGGTAGTCACCCATGCGATCAGTCTGGCTGGCACCATCACTTCATTCCAGCGACTGTCGCCCCCGGATGGACGAACGGCAGGTGCGTGCCGACGAGCGGCACCCACTGGGCTTCACCCAGCCAGCCGGCCACCGACCTTTGCCAGCGCGCGAGAGCGGTGCTGTGCTTGGGCCGCGACGGCTGCGGTCGGGTCGCGGTGACGCAGGGCGTTCACCATCGACGCATGCTCGCCGCTGATGTGACTGTGATTGGCCCGTTCCAGGAAGTACAGGCGACGGTAGGCCTGGGTCGCATCCCAGAGGCTGCCGAGGATGCGGCTCAGGCGCGGCATTCCGGCGGCGTCGAATATGGCGAAGTGGAACGCTCTGTTCGAGGCCGCGATGGCCGACAAGTCGCCTGCGGTCAGCTTCTCGTCACAATCGCGCGCCAGTGCTGCGATGTGATCGATGTCGGCATCACTGAGGTGTTGGCATGCAAGGGCGATCGCCTCGTCCTCCAGTAACTGCCGCAGGCGGTAGACCTCTTGCATGTCCTGCGCACTCAGCTTCGCGACGAAGTAGCCCCGGTTGGGCTCGTGCACCACGAGGCCGTCGGCGGTGAGTTCGTTGAGCGCCTCGCGCAATGGGATCCGGCTCACGCCGTACTGGGCGGCCATCTTCTCCTGCACGATCTTCTGGCCTGACTCCAACGTGCCGGTCAGAAGGTCTTCGCGGATGCGCTCGGCGATCTGGGTCATCGGAACGCTGGCAGGCCCGTCAGTGCCTGACCGATCACCAGCGTGTGCATCTCGTTGGTCCCCTCGTAGGTGTAGACGGACTCCAGGTTGTTCATGTGGCGGATGATGGGGTACTCCAGCGTGATCCCGTTGCCACCGAGGATTCCGCGGCATTCCCGGGCGATGTTCAACGCCTCGCGAGCGTTATTGAGCTTGCCCAGACTGACCTGCTCGGAAGTGATCTGGTGCTGGTCCTTGAGCCGCCCCAGGTGCAAGGCCAGCAACATCGCCTTGCCGAGTTCGAGTGCCATGTCGGCGAGTTTCTTCTGGGTCAGTTGGTAGCCCGCGATCGGGCGGTCGAACTGCACACGGTCGATGGAATACCCGATGGTCGTCTCCAGGCAGTCTCGCGCGGCACCCACTGTCCCGAAAGCGATACCGAAGCGCGCCTCGTTCAAGCAGGACAACGGACCGCGCAGTCCCCGTGCCCCGGGCAGGATCGCATCGGCTGGGAGACGCACCCCTTGCAGGACCAGTTCGCTGGTCACTGATGCTCGCAGCGACATCTTCTTGTGGATCTCGTTGGCCGTGAAACCAGGCGTGTCGGTGGGAACCACAAATCCGCGGATCCCCTCGTCGGTCTGCGCCCAAACGACCGCGACGTCGGCGACATTGCCGTTGGTGATCCACATCTTTGATCCCTCGAGGACCCAGTCGCCGCCGTCGCGCTTGGCCTGGGTACGCATGCCGCTCGGGTTGGAGCCGAAGTCCGCCTCTGTGAGCCCGAAACAACCGATGGCGCGCCCCGAAGCCATCTCCGGCAGCCACTTCTGCTTCTGGTCCTCGGAACCGAAGTGGTGGATTGCGAACATCGCCAGAGACCCCTGCACGCTGACCAAGGACCGGATTCCGGAGTCTCCCGCCTCGAGTTCGGTGCACGCCAGGCCGTAGGCCACCGCCGATGTGCCTGCGCATCCGTAACCCTCGAGGTGCATGCCCAGAACCCCAAGGTCACCGAGTTCGCGGGCCAACTCCCGAACGGGGAGTCGACCGGTGTCGAACCAGTCGCCCACGTCGGGTTTGATGCGCTTGTCGACGTAACTGGCAACCACGTCGCGCATGGCGACTTCTTCCTCGGTCAGCAGGGTGTCGATTGCGAACAGGTCGAGTGGCGCGGTGGGCATGGCTGGAACTCCTTTTGTATGCAGTCTAAGCAGAGTGTATACAAAAAGGCGTCTTCAGGGAAGCTTCACCTTCAGAAGGACTCGCGAGGAACTTCTTGGTTCGTCTCTTTGTTCGCGCGATGGTGTTGGCGCTTCTGTCGGGCTTCGTCGATCCGGGTCGCTTGGACGACCGCGAACATGAAGAGGACGAAAAGGGCTAGTTGCGGGCTGATCGCCATGGCGGGCCTCCTTTCCGTTCACCTCTAGTTTCGGCCTGCTCGGCCAGATGTATAAGTGCCTCTGTGGATATCCGTGAGCAGATGTCGCACGCCCCAGTGATTATCGCAGCGTCGCGTTCAGATTCAGGTGAGGTGTCCGATGGGCGATTCGCAGCAGGCACAAACGGGCGTACCGTGGAAATGGAGAGGGAGTTGTCATGAGCAACAAGAATTCCAATGCAGGGGCCGCTGGTGGCGGCGCGATCTACGGGCTGGGGATCTTCGGGGCCTGGGTGTTCTTCTTTCAGCAGGCCGACGCGTTCTGGGAGTACGTCTGGGCCTTCTTCCAGGGGATCTTCTGGCCGGCCTTCATGGTGTACGAGGTTTTCAAGACCCTCGGTGGTTAGTCGGGAACGCCTGGTTGCCTGCGCAGGAGCGCCAGCAGCGAGACCATCAGGATCGGCCCCATAGTGAACGTGCCGATCAGCAAGGCTTGGACCAGGCCGGGATCGAACCACGCCATCTCAACCAGGCCGAAGGCAAGGGTGATGAACAGGAACCCGTAGATGAGCACTGGAACGGCGCTCATCGCCCGGCTTTCCAGCCTCACCGGACCCGGGAACAGGAGTCTGAACGCGGCGACGATGACCGCCGGCACGAGTACCCAGCCCACGAAATTCTGCAGCGGGATACCTTGACCGCCTTGCCATACCTGCAGGTCGGGCAGGTATGGGCCGCCGTCGACCCACCACCACCAGGCTTGGGTGTCGAGGACCTCCTTCCAGACCCCCGACACGGACAGCGGGTCGGCCATCAGGTCCCAGGCGGCGGTGACGAGGCCTGTCGTAAATCCGATCAGCAGTGCGTCGACCCACCTGTTTGCCCTGCCCCTGGCGCCGGCGAGCCAATCCACCATGGCGTAGGAACTGTAGACCACTGTTCCCCAGACGAACACGATCAGCACCGGGACGCCACCCACCCTCGGCCCCAGACCGCTTGTGTAGTGGTAGGCGCCGAAGATCAGCCCGTAGTTGTCCCCGAGGTACTCCGCGATGAACGCGAGGACAGCGGTCAGGCAGAAGAAGCCGACCGTCGCCCTCGGTCCCCGGGCTACGACGCAGTGCCACACGCAGATGGCATAGAGGGCCATGCTGCCCATCCCCGCCAGACGCATCTGCAGACCTGCGTTGCCGGTGAGGAACGTGAAGGTGAAGATCGCGATCGTGATCCCCCATAGAGCCAACACGATGCCGACCATCGCGCGAGCGGAGCGTGACTGTTCAGCCATTGCGCCTCCCGGCAGGCGGGGATATCCTCAACGCTACTCCCCGGAGCGCATTTAAGGGATCCATTCGGTTCTTCATCACGTCGAACCCAAAAGGACTGTGGAACAGTGACACGGTCAGTGCTTCAACAGACGAGGAAGGCCCAAAGCGATGGCGGTTCAAGGACGGGTACCACGGGTACTGGCAGGGATTGTCGCTGGTGGGCTCGTTGCAGCCACCGCCGTTTTGGGGTCGACTCCGGCGCAGGCGCTGGACTACAAGACGATCAACTCGTTCGACGGTACGCCCATTACGTTCTACTGGTTCCCGGCTGTTGGGCTGGCCGACGGTCAGAGCGCTCCGACGGTGTTACAGGGCCCCGGCTTCGGTGGTCAGGCGCAGAGCAATCCGGATGCCAAGGGCGGCGGGTCGATCCCGGGTGTCGGCGACCTGCGCCAAGCTGGGTACAACGTTCTGACCTGGAACCCCCGAGGGATCTCCCCGTCGGGAGGGCAGGCTCAGCTGAACAACCCCGACTACGAGGGCCGCGACGTCTCAGCGCTGATCAGCTGGGTGGCCGAACAGTCGCAGGCGCAACTCGACGCGCCCGGAGATCCACGGGTAGGGATGACCGGCGGTTCCTACGGTGGCGGGATTCAGTTCTCCACCGCGGGCATCGACACGCGTGTCGATGTCATCGTCCCGGTGATCGCGTGGAACTCGCTGCAGACCAGCCTGTACAAGAACGACACGATCAAGACCTCTTGGGTGAACGCGCTCATGGTCGGGGCCACACGTCCGGGCAACACGTTCAGCCCGTCGATCCTCAAGGGCCGAACCCAGTCCCGCAAGGGTTCGACGTTCAGTCCCGAGGTGATCAACTTTGCCAAGGTTGCCGGTCCCGACCGGGTCCTGTCCCAGATCAAGATTCCGACCTTGATCCTGCAGGGCACGGTCGACAATCTCTTCCCGCCCTCGGAGGCGATCGCCAATTACAAGGCCCTGCAAGCCAACGGGGTGCCGCTGAAGATGGTGTGGTTCTGCGGTGGGCACGGCATCTGCTTGACCGAAGCTGGTGACGTGAACCTGCCGGTGCAGCAGACATGGCTGTGGCTGAGCAAGTACCTCAAGGGCGACAGTTCCGTGGACACCGGCCCGGGCTTCACCTGGGTCGACCAGCGTGGCCGGTACCGCAGCGCCGCTGAGTACCCGGTTCCCACGGGCAAGCTTCAAGCGCAGGGCAAGGGCCGATTGAAGCTGAGCGACAAGGGCGGCTCAGGGCCCTACACCGGCAAGCTGCCCTCGTCTGTTTCGCCGACGTTCTCGTTGGTTCTGCGGCCCACCATCCCCGCGCCTGCCAATCGCGCAGTAGATGTCACGGTGCGAGCCAAGCGTGCGTCGGTTGTTGTTGGAACACCCAAACTTCGCCTGGCCTACAAGGGGAAGTCGCCGAGTAAGAAGGTGCGGGTTCTTGCCCAGTTGGTTGATCGGGACAAAGTGGTGGGCAACCAGATCACACCGGTTCCGGTTCGCCTGGATGGGAAGCGACGCACCATAACGATCCCTCTGGAGGCCGTGAGTTTCGACATGCCCAAGGGTCAACGCCTCACGCTGCAGATCGTTGCGCAGAGCAGCGCCTACAACGTGTTCCCCAAGAGCGGATCGGTGCGGTTCTCGAAGATCAAGCTGAGCCTGCCTACCTACAACGGCGGCTGAGTAGGTGCGCACGGTCGCACGCTGGGTGCTAGCGGGGTTCCTGGCCGTTGCGGGGGTGGGTCACTTCGTCGCGGCCGACACGTTCAGGGCCCAGGTGCCGAACTGGATGCCTGCCCCTGAACTGGTGATCGCGGTGTCGGGCGTGATCGAACTCGCTTTTGCCGCGGCGCTGGTTCTGCTCCCGCGTTGGCGCGAAGGTGTCGGCTGGTTGTTGGCCGGGTTCTTCATCGTGATCTTCCCCGGCAACATCTCGCAGTTCCTGACCGGCACCGATGCCTTCGGTTTGGACAGCGACGCGGCACGGGCGGTCAGGTTGTTGTTCCAACCCGTGCTCGTGGTGTGGGCCCTGTGGTGCACGGGCGCGTGGTCCGGTTGGCGCGCGAGGCGGACCCAGGCGACCTCCGCCGATCCCGGTTTCGGCCCGCGTTAGAGGTTGTGCTGTTGGTTAGCGAATCAACGCGTGTTTTCGCTAACCAACGGCACAACCTCTAACCAGGGCAAGGGCGCGGCCGGCGGGCCGCCGGTGGCTCAGATTCCCAGGGGGATCACGTCGCGCGAACCGTCCGGGCCGAAATGCTCGAGGTGCACGACCCCGGACGCCCCACCCGCACTGACGTTCAGCCGAGCCATGAGGTCGAAGGCGAGCGGCAGGAAGTCCACCGGATCCACACCTGCCTCCGGAGCAAGCACGCCCGGGCCCGCGACCTTGCCACGTTTCATGAGCAGCGCGCCGACGGCGGCGGGGATCCCGGTGCCTTCACCGGCCCCTGCCGCGCGTGATGACAACTGGAACACGTACCGATGCTGTTCGCCGTCCTTGACCCCGCCCACTTCCACAGCCAGGCACCCGGCCGGTCCGGCGACGCCAGCAGCTTCCAAGAACCCCGGACGTTGCTGTTGCAGCAGTGCCACGCACACGTCGAGCGGTACGACCTCGGTGCCCGCCACAGACAGGGCCTGCTCGCTGCAGGCGCCGACCCGGACCAGATCCTGGGTGCGTTCGAAGTACGCCAAAGGGAAGATCACTCCCAGGTTCGTCACGCGTTTCAACCGGCGGAAGTGCCGCGGGAGGGTGACGGTTTCTGGATGCGGGTACGGATACACGGGCATGCGTCCGACGTCGCGGAAGTCGAATTCGCGCACGAACTTCTGGCCGTCCGGATCGAGTTGGTGGACCTCCAAGAACTCGCCGCCCACGAACAAGGGCACCGGATTTAGCATCGCGTGGATCCGGTGCTTGAGTACCCCGGCGCCCTCCTCGAGCTCGCCGCCATGCACGTGCATGATGTCGACCGTCTCGACCTGGTCGAGCAACTGGTCCGCGCACAGTCGCACGAAGACGTTGGCGATGCCCGGGGAGTTCCCCATGCCGAGCAGCGCCGTGACGCCGGCAGCGCGAGCCGCGTCGTCCATCCCCAGCATCAAACGGGTGGGCGCAAGGTCGTCGCAGACGTCGACGTAGTCCACGCGGGCTTCGATTGCCGCTGACAGCACCGGAGGGCCGAACCGGTAGAACGGGCCGATGCAGTTGACTACCACGGCGACACTTTCCATAGCACTTGCCAAGGACTTCTGGGAAGTCGCGTCTACAGCGCAGGCACGTACTCCCAGCTCGTCGGCAAGTGCCTGGGCACGACCCCGGTCGAGATCGGCGATCACCACGTCCTCGCCGGCGGCCGCGAGCGCGCGTGATGCCACGCTTCCGATTCCTCCGCACCCGCCAAGTACCACGATCGTGCTCATGATGGACCTCCCCGCACTGCGGTTGCCGGAATACCGCGACCGAACGACTCTATAGGTGACATGATCTGCGGTGGAAGCGACGATAGGGCGGGAATCAGAGCCGATGCGCACCAATCAGCAGCGCAGTCCCTTGACCGAGATCGATGGCGTGGAACGACACGCGGTGATCGAAGCCGTGCGCGACTTCTGCCAAGGTCAGGTCCGCCCGTTGGTGGAACGGCCGGAGAGCCCGCTCGACCCTGGAACGGTGGATGCTCTGCTAGATCAGATGGGCGAACTCGGCCTGCTCACCGGCGACGGTGATCCGGGCCTGGGTCTTTGGGACGCTGCGCAGGACCCCGCCTCATGTAGATTGTCGATCGCCCAGCTTGCGATCCTGGCCCACGAATCGCCGGGCCTGGCTCTGGCCGCCCACGTTCGCGCGGTGGCAGGTGTCCTCGACCGACACATCGGCGTTGTCGGGGAACGCAGCATCATCACCGTGGAGGGCGGGTCCGGTGTTGCGGCGCGACCGATGGGCGCTGCCCTGGCCGACCGGATGATCAGCGCGGATCAGGCGGGCGTTCTCAATGATGTGTGGGGTCCGCCGGTCAACCGGCCTCGGCTGCTGATCGCTGCCGGGCAATGGGACGCGTTGTGGTGGGTGCAATGGACCGGCATCGGTTTGCAACTGGTCCGGACCCCGCGTGCCGAATTGTCGGTGCAGCCGTCGCCGGACAGCCATGGTTTCGACGAGTTGGAGGCTTCGCTGTGCCTCGCGCGAGACGGCGGTGTCCTGACCGCAGCGCCACTCATTGACGCCTTCGCGGTCCACGCCGTGGGGCTACTGACGATCGCGGCTGCAACCGCACGTCGCAGCATCGCCCGCGCCCGCGTGTTTGCTGCGACGCGTCGACAAGGCGGCCAGCTCATCGGGCGTCACGATGCCGTCGCCCAACTGCTCGCGCGCGCGCAGCAAGCTGTCGTCACAACGGACGCAATGCTTGATCATGTGGCGGGCATGGACGCCGGCCTCCCGCGATTGCTCGACGCATGGAGAGCGCGTGCCCAATGCCACCCGCTGTTGACGGCTGCCGGCAATGACGCGTTACAGGTCTTCGGGGGTCTGGGCTACATGCGAGACGTCGGCGCTGAGCGCGATCAGCGCGACTTGAACTCCCTGCGCAGAATCGCAGGGTCACCGACCGAGTTGACCCTGCGCTGCGCGGAACTCGACGAACCGGCCGGTGGCGAAACGGGGCCGGTGAACAATGGTGCCCTTCCCGTTGAGCACCCACTGTCGATCCGTTCGGTCGACGCGGGGCTGCCCAGGGCCCTGCGCGCAGTGTTCGGCGACTCGTCGCCGGATCTGTGGGAGGCGCAGACCCGTCTGCTTCCCCGCAGCCTGCAGGCGTTACGCCGCAGGGCACGCGCCTTCGCGCGCTTGCAGCTGGCGCCCTTGGCCCTGGAGCTGGACCGCCTGCCCCACTGGCCGGTCGGACAGACACCACCAGCAGTCCAGCGGCTATTGCAGAGGGCAGGTCGCGAGGGGTGGCTCTCCGACATCCTGCCCAAGCCGATCGGCTCAGGTTCGCCGATCGTGGCCAGGCATCCACTGCCGCTGGCGGCCAGCCTCAAGGTTGAGGAGTTCGCCCGCGTCGATGGCGGTCTCATGCTTGCGTTGTCGGCCAACATGCTCGGGCAGGCACCATTGCTGCTCTGCGCCGACCCCCGGATCATCACCCGTCGCCTGGTCCCCGGGATACGTCGCAGCGTCTCCGGGGAGCCTTACGTGTTCGCCTTTGCCATCACGGAACCCGGCGCGGGCTCAGATGTGGAGGAGGGGCACGGGGCGTCTCTGGCCAAACCCGGGGTCGTCGCGCGCAGGGCACCGGGCGGTTGGGTGCTGAACGGCCGCAAGGTGTATATCAGCGGCGGCGACATAGCGCAGGGCTACACCGTCTTCGCCGCCCTCGAGGGCGAGGGCTACGAATCATGGACCTGCTTCTTCGTCGAGCGCGACACCGCGGGTTTCCGTGCGGTGCGCACCGAGTTGAAGATGGGGATGCGGGCATCAGGTGCGGCCGAAATCGAGTTCGTTGACGTGTTCGTCCCCGACGCCGATGTCGTCGGTCGGTTGCGCGGTGGGTGGGCATTGAACCGGCAGACACTGAATCTGTCCCGATTGCCGGTAGCTGCTATGGCGGTCGGCTTCGCGCAGGCGGCGTGCGATATCGCGATGGACTACGCCTTGACCACGACTAGCGGAGGGCGGCCGATCATCGAGCAGCAGAGTGTCCAGTTGGCTCTGGCCGACGCGGTTGCAGCCACAAGCAGCATCCGCGCGCAGGTCTGGCAGTCCGCGGGGACGTGGAAGGTCAGCCAGGGCGTCTCGGCGATGAACAAGTTCCACGCCACCGACACCGCCATGCAGGTGATCGACGAGTGTCTGGATCTACTCGGCCCGGACGGTCTGCTGCACGGCAATCGCCTCGAGAAGGTCTGGCGGGACGCTCGCCTCACACAGATCTTCGAGGGCACCAACCAGATCAACCGGCTGGCCCTGATGGAGGACATTCAGGACCGGTTCGTCAAACCCGCAGAGCCTGGGAGGCCGTGATGAAACAAAAGGGACCGTTCTTCGCCGTCCCGCGTACCACCCTCGAGACCAGCGAGGGTCCGGCCGAGTTCCCCATCCTCTACTACGACACCAGCGTGGTGGTCGCCCTGTTCATGGTGGATCGGGAGGCGGCCGACGCGGAAGTCCGCGCGCAGGGTTTGCGACTTGCCATGACAAGAGGCAGCAGCTCAGTGGCATTCATCGCGGGCTACGACTACCGGGTAACGTCGATCGGTCCGTACTACGAAGTGGGGTTGGCGATTCCGGTGGTGCCTGCCGACGCGCGTGCCGGGGGCCGTTGGCAGCAGACACTGCGCGACGTGGACAGTCAGGGACGCGATCTGGGCTACCACGTGCTGCACCTGCCGGTGTCCACGGCGACTGCGGACGCAGCGGGCCGCGAGGTCTGGGGGTTGCCCAAGTTCGTCACGTCGATGGACGTCAGGCATTCCGGGCGAGACGTGCTTGTGCGTGTCGATGACCCAGCTGGCGGCGAGCCCATCATGGAGTTGTCCGGCCGGGCTGGGATCGGCGTGCCGGCGCCCAGCTTGCCCATCGTTCTGTACTCGTATTTGGACGATGCGATGCTGCGCACAACGGTCAACGTCCGGGGCGGCAATACGCTGCGTGCAGGGGGTGGGGTCCAGTTGCGGATCGGGGACAGCACTCATCCCATGGCCGAAACCCTGCGCCGGCTGGGTCTGGATGGCAAGCGGCCGTTGAGCCTGCTGACCACGCATGACTTCCAATCCAGGTTGAACCTCGGAACGCCGATCGGGGCGGCAGCTGAGCCTCAGGTCACTTCGTGAGGCGGCTTCGCTTGGGGTTCGTGGCGCGAAGTGATCCGAAAGGATGATCATTTTCTAGCCCTGCATACGACAGAGTTGTAGACCTCATGCGGGCAATGCTGTCCCGATGGGGAGGGTCAACATGAAGAAGATCGCGCTAGCCGTGACCGCCATTGCCGTTGCTGGCGTAAGTGCGCCGGCCCAGGCCGCCGATGGAGGGCCCTCCGGCACAATCGTCTACACCAAGGACCTCACGGTGTTCGCTGTTCCGGCCGATGGGTCATCGAGTCCGCGGCAGTTGACCCCGAACGGGACGCCGGAGACCAATTACGGCAGCCCATCGCTCAACGACGCAGGGAGTCTGCTGACGGTGCGGGGGCCTGCTGGCACCGCGCAGCAGTACGACCCGGCCTCGCAGAAGTTGCTCAACAGTGGCATCCCGTACATGGACACCGGTGGGCTTCCTTCTGGGCTGGCGGAGGTCGTCGCCAATCCGGCCGGCAACCAGATCGCCTACTCGTACCTCACCTACTCGGGCTACCCGAGTTGGACAACCGGAACATGTGTCGGTACCACCGTGCCCGGCGCCACGGTCAACCTCCGTAACTGGTGTGGGCTGTTCAGTCCGAGCTGGTGGAATGAGATGTTGATCGTCTCGAACGGTCGTGACGTAGGGATCGCCGACCCGATGTCTGCGTCTGGACCGACGGTGATTCTTCAGAGCGAAGGTGACTTGTCGTGGACCGCGGGTGAGGTGACGAGGTCAGGGGACTCGATGCTCGTGGTCGGTTCGACCAATACCGACGACTACCTCGACTGGGTGCCCTTGGCGAGATCGGGCAACTCGTTGACGGTGAAGCCGGGGGGTGAGTGCACGGTGCCTGCGAGCAAACCGCAGAGCCCTTCGTTCTCGCCCGATGGCGCGTACTTCGTGTGGGAGAACTCCGACGGCGTGGCTTTCAGCGCCAAGCCCGATGGCGTCGCCCCGGACGGCATGTGCACGTTCCCCGGCGGTCAGCAGCCGCAACTTCTCGTCCCGGGTGGTTCGTCGCCCTCCTGGTCCGCGGCTCAACGTTCCGGACCCACCCTGAACAGGGTGATTGCACTTCCGGCCAAGGCGAAGGGCGCCCAGAAGGTCGTATCCAAGTCGCCGAAGGTGTGCAAGATCGTCGGCAAGGGCAAGAAGGCCAAGGTGAAGGTCCTTCGCAACGGTCGCTGCAAACTCAAGGTCACTCGGGCAAAGAAGACCAAGACGGTCGTCTTCAAAGTCACTGCCTAGGACGGCTGGCGGCGCACGTTTGAAGCGTCGTCGGGTTCTCAGCGGGTATACAGTGCGGCAATGCGCTCAAAGTTGATCCTCCTAAGTGCCGGCGCCCTCGTCGCTGCCGCCTCCCTTTCCGCTTGTTCAGCCTCGGAACTGGACGTCGACAAACTTCAGACCACCATCTCCACGGAGATGCAGTCGCAACTCGATCTGTCCGCGGCTCCCACCGTGACGTGCCCGAGCCCGATCCCGATCGAGACGGGCAAGGTCTCGACGTGCACCGCTGAACTTGACGGCGAGTCGGTCAACGTTGAGGTGACACAGACCGACGACCAGGGCAACGTGACTTGGAAGACGGTCTAGCCCGAGCGCCATTGCTCGAATCGGAAGCGCGGCCGCGAGGCAGCTCATCGGAATCTGATAAGACGGCTAACCATGAGTAGCACCAAATCCGATGCTGGCAGCCAGGCCGATAGTCACGACCTGATCCGCGTGCATGGAGCCCGTGAGAACAACCTCAAGAACGTCGACCTCGAGATACCCAAACGACGGCTGACGGTCTTCACCGGGGTCTCGGGCTCGGGCAAGAGTTCGCTGGTTTTCGGCACCATCGCCGCGGAGTCGCAGAGGCTGATCAACGAGACGTACAGCGCCTTCCTGCAGGGATTCATGCCGAGCCTGTCGCGACCCGAAGTGGATCTGCTCGAGGGCCTGACCACGGCGATCATCGTGGACCAGGAGCGGATGGGTTCGAACCCACGCTCCACCGCAGGCACGGTGACCGACGCCAATGCGATGCTGCGCATCCTGTTCAGCCGGCTTGGGCAGCCCCATATCGGCCCGCCCAATGCGTACTCGTTCAACATTCCGTCGGTACGCGCCAGCGGTGCAATCACGGTTGAGCGCGGCGAGGGCAAGACCCGCACAGAGAAGGCGACATTCACGCGGCTCGGCGGCATGTGTCCGCGTTGCGAGGGAATGGGTTCGGTCACTGACTTCGACCTCACAGCGCTGTACGACGACAGCCTGTCGCTCAATGATGGCGCCTTGAAGATCCCCGGCTACAGCATGGAGGGCTGGTACGGACGCATCTTCCGCGGCTGCGGATTCTTCGACGCGGACAAGCCCATCTCCAAGTTCACGAAGCGCCAACTGCAGGACCTGCTCTACAAGGAGCCGACCAAGATCAAGGTCGAGGGGGTCAACGTCACGTACGAAGGTTTGATCCCGAAGATCCAGAAGTCGTTCCTGTCCAAGGACGTCGACGCCATGCAACCGCACATCCGCGCGTTCGTCGAGCGCGCGATCACGTTCACGGTCTGCCCTGACTGCGCCGGTACGAGGCTGAGCGAGGGCGCCCGTTCCTCGAAGATCAAGGGCGTCAGCATCGCGGACGCCTGCAGGATGCAGATCAGCGACCTCGCGGGATGGGTGCGCGGTGTTGAAGAGCCATCCGTCGCACCTCTGCTGGCAGGCCTGCAGCACCTGCTCGACTCCTTCACCGAGATCGGCCTGGGGTACCTGTCGCTGGATCGACCGGCGGGCACGCTGTCCGGCGGAGAGGCGCAGCGCACCAAGATGATCCGCCACCTCGGGTCCTCGCTGACCGATGTCACCTACGTCTTCGACGAGCCGACTATCGGGCTGCACCCGCACGACATCCAGCAGATGAACGGCCTGCTGCTGCGACTGCGCGACAAGGGCAACACGGTGCTGGTCGTGGAGCACAAGCCCGAGACCATCGCGATCGCGGATCACGTGGTGGACCTCGGCCCAGGTGCGGGGACCGGGGGTGGGACGGTCTGCTTCGAAGGGTCCGTGAAGGACTTGCGGACCAGTGGCACGATCACCGGACGCCATCTGGACGACCGGGCGCAATTGAAGAAGTCGGTGCGCACGGCCACCAGCAGGCTCGAGATCCGCGGGGCGAACGCGAACAACCTGGACGACGTCGACGTGGATATCCCGCTGGGTGTGTTGTGCGTGATCACCGGCGTCGCCGGTTCCGGGAAGAGTTCGCTCATCCACGGCTCGCTGGCCAAGCGCGAAGACGTGGTCACCGTCGACCAGTCGGCGATCAAGGGTTCGCGGCGTAGCAACCCTGCGACCTACACGGGACTGCTGGACCCCATCCGCAAGGCGTTCGCCAAGGCCAACGCCGTGAAGGCAGCCCTGTTCAGCTCCAACTCCGAAGGAGCATGTCCCACCTGCAACGGGGCTGGGGTCATCTACACCGAACTGGGTGTGATGGCCACGGTCGAATCGACCTGCGAGGACTGCGAGGGCAAGCGTTTCCAGGCCTCCGTGCTCGAGTACACACTCGGAGGATTGAACATCGCAGAGGTGCTCGCGTTGCCGGTGACTGACGCGTTGGACTACTTCGCAGTAGGCGAGGCGCGCACACCGGCCGCCCACAAGATTCTCGAACGGCTCGCCGACGTCGGCCTCGGGTACCTCACCCTGGGCCAGCCCCTCACAACCCTGTCCGGGGGTGAGCGGCAGCGGCTGAAACTGGCCACCCGTATGGGCGAGAAGGGTGGGGTCTACGTTCTTGACGAGCCGACGATCGGCCTGCACCTGGCCGACGTTGAGCAACTACTGGGCCTATTGGACAGACTGGTCGACTCGGGTAAGTCCGTAATCGTGATCGAACACCATCAAGCGGTGATGGCCCACGCCGACTGGATCATCGACCTCGGTCCCGGCGCCGGACACGACGGTGGACGTATCGTGTTCGAAGGCACACCCGCTGCCCTGATCGCCGATCGATCGACGCTCACGGGTCAACATCTCGCGGCGTATGTCGGACCGTGAACGAATCGACATGGGTGCGACGTCTCGCGGTCTACGCCGACTGGACCCCGATGGACCGACCGTCTCTTCGAATCCGCCGAGCTGTCGACACATTGGCGACGGCTCGACGAATTCGAAGGCCAGGCCTACCTGCGGACTTTCACCGCGGCTCACACCGACGATGGGCCCGTCGATGCGTACATCAACGAGGTGATCAGGCAGACAGGCAGGTCGCCACTGCCGTGATCGTGAGGGCGACTCCAGAGACGTTTCGGTAGGTCACCGTCCAGCCGTTGCCGTCGGGCAGGGATCGCACCATCAGGTTCAGGTCGGTGCCACCGAGCGTCGTGGTGCCGCCGCCACTGATCATCTGAGTCCCTGTCGGGCACGCAACAGCAACGGTGGCGGTTGTGCCGTTCGCGATCCCGGCGCCGTTGGTGACAGTCTGGGTTGGTCCCAGTTGTTTGGCCTTCACCGCGTCCTCGGCGATCTTGGCGCTGGTGATCGCGTTATCCGCGACGGACTGTGCCAGCAGGACCTCAAGGGACGAGGCCCGGTCGGTGATCGCTTTGTTCGCCTGGTTCGTCGCGATCTTGCGGACCTGCGACTTGCTCAGTGCTTGGAGACTGGAATCTGGGCCGTCGGGTGCTGCCATGGCGGTGCCGCCGGCCACGAGAGTGAGCGCGGCGAACGAGACCACCAATGCGGCGGATGGCCGGAGTCTGGAGAGTTTGTCCAACATGAGTGCCTACCTTGTACGGGGTCCGCCGTCGGGTGACGCCGGTAAGGGCAGCCTTGCCAAGAGCAGTCACGGCGGCGTCACGGCGATGTCACCGGGTCGGTTGACACGCTCTGACCCGAAAGTGGGATGTGCTCCAGCGGGTGCCGACGCAAGATGGGGGTGGCCGAGCAGGGGGTGCCAAGGTGGCACACAACGCAGTGGGGACCTTCCCCGACGACGGCAGCGACCCCACATTGCAGGCCTTCCTTCCGGCGGCACGACCATCCGGACGAACGATGCTGACGCTGCTCGGCGGATTCTGCCTCACGGTCGACGACCGGGCTGTTGAGCTCACACCGGTGACCGAACGTCTCGTGGCGCTGCTGGCTCTTGCCGGTCGTTGCAGCCGTTCACGGGCAGCGGGCACCCTGTGGCCGGACTCGGCGCAAGCGAGAGCCTCGGCGTCTCTTCGGTCATCGGTCTGGCGTGTGAACCGGGCGGCATGCGGGCTCATCGCCGCAACCCGCTTCACGCTCGATCTGCGGCCCGACGTCGAGGTCGATGTGCATCACTACGTCAGCATGGCGACCGGCAGTATCGACTCGAGAAGCCCGACGCCGGCCTCGGACGTGCTTGGTGCTCTGGGTCATGGGGGCGAACTATTGCCGGACTGGGACGACGCATGGCTTCTCGCGGACAGGGAACGTCTGCGTCAACTGCGCCTGCACATGCTGGAGGAGCAGGCCGAGCGCCTCTCCCGGGCGCGCAGGTACGCACTCGCCCTCGATGCGGCCCTGACTGCTCTGGTCGCGGACCCCGCCAGGGAGAGCGCCCACCGAACCATCATGCGGATTCACCTCGCGGAAGGAAACACCTCGGAGGCTCGCAGGGCCTACCTGGCCTGCCGGACCGCGTTGCGCAGAGATCTTGGGGTCGAGCCGTCGGAGATCACCACGCGAATGCTGGGGACGGTCGTAGCGCAACGCCCGGACTAGCGAACCCGTTTGGCCAAGCACGAGGCCTCCGAAGTGCCGAGTCGGCTGACGGCCCATACGCACAATCGCACGCGCGAACCCTTGGCGAACCGACCGGCGAATCGGGCGCGTGTTGTCTGCACACTGGCGTGTTTGGTTCGGCTACCCCGGAGTGCGACTCTTACGCGGTAGCGATCGGCGCCCGTCACAGGTCGCCACTTCGCGGTGACTGCCTTGCGCGTGATCTTGGCCCGCAGTCCTGCTGGCGGTTGGAGCTCAGTAGGCCCGACTGGCCGAGCAGTTGAAGCGGGCTGCAGGCTGAAGGTGACCGGATCCGACGGTGGACCCGTGCCGACGACGTTGACCGCCGCGACAGTGATGCGGTGGGAAGTGGGGCCGAGCCCAGCCACCGTGAACGTCTGCTCCCGAATCGTGGCGACCTCGGTCCATGGACCGTCGTCGAGGCTGTACACGAAGGCTTGGGGGCGCACTGTCTCTGCCGGGTCGGTGACGACGTGAACCTGTACGGAGTCGGGCCCGGTCTGGACCTGGACGTCCTGTGGTGTCAGGGGAAGTCCAACGGGATCGCCGGGGAAATGCGCGAGCACCTCGCCCGGACTGACGAAGTCGTACCCGAGGGCCGTGATGCCATCGACTGTCTCGGCCAGCAAGGCGGGGTCCAGGAATGCATGGAAGAAGAACGAGGCATAACCGTCACGCACCACCAGGTTCTTGGCGGCCCGATCGATGATCTCGGCAGGCAGAACCGGGGCGTTGTTGTTCGTGGTGGTGAGACGCACATTGCCGAGGTTCTCGGGGATGACCCGCGAGCCGAACACGTCGGTGACCTCGTAGGGAAAGAACTGCCCCGCGAACCGTGAATGGTCCGGGCCGGTGCCTGTGAAGCCGGCGAAGTACAGACCTCGCTCGTAGCGCGCCGCGTAGGCCGTGGCAGCGGCGTAGGCAGGCGCCGAAGCGGCGTAGTGCGGGAACTCGAAGATGCCCGGGACTGAAAGTCCCGCGTCCAGCATTGCGGCACCCCCGGCGTTCATCCGCTCCAGTGCCCAAGGTTCGGAATCGCCGGCGACTGGTCCGGTCATGACGACATCGTCTGTCGCTTGATCAACATGTGCGGTGAAGAACTCGAAGTCCTCGCCGGTGACCCCGTTGTACGGGTTCGGCTGGGTGCCGAACTGGTGGGTATACCCGTGCTGGATCAGCGTGGCACCTTGTTCGACCATGTATTTCAAGGCAGCGACCACGTCGGGTCGATCAGCCAGCGTCACCTTCTTGTCGCGGCCTGGATCGACGAACACTGGGATGACACCGACGCTGAACGGGATGCCGCGTCCATGCAGCAGATCCGCGATCAGGCGCAGCCTCGCAGGATCGGCCAGTGGCGAGACATCCTCGATTCGGACCATCGCCCGGTGCCGCTCCTGTGCACCCGGGTCCAGCAGGTCGAACAAGAGGTCGCCAAGGATCAAGTAGCGGTCGGACTCGTCGATGTGGGTCAGGGGTACTTCACCGACGTAGGTGAGGTGCCCGGACCTGATGGCCCAAGGAAAGGATGTCCCGTCCAAGCGGTTGCCCTGCGCCAGGACCGTCGCATTGCCGGAAGGGTCGACGATGAGATCCATGACGCTGCCTGCGTTGTGGGCTGTATCCCGGTTGAGGCTGCGCCCCTTGTACGTCACCGTAGGGACCGGGCGGTTGTCGAATCCCCGGTACTGCCAGCCGTACTGGTGGACGAAGTACCCGGGCAGCGAGTCGGCCGCCGCCCGGTCGTGCAACTGTTGGAGGTTGTCGCCGAGCCACAGGACTCCGGTGGTATCGGCCAGAACATCATCGAGGAAGGCCTGCGGCAACGGTTCGCCGTGGCTGGTACCGATGTAGACGACGCCGTTGTAGGTCGCCATTCGTCCCGCTTGGTAAGCGGTGACCGGCAGGACATCGAACTCACCGAAGTGCGTGGCCAAGTTCGCGACCATCTGGGCGTACAACTCGCCCAGGTGGCCCCAGGCTCCACTGGAGTCGTAGAGAACCAGTGCCTTGCGTGGCTCGATGCCCTGCGCTTGGACCGGCGAGATCAGGGTGGCGAACAGCAGACCGAGCACGCAGAGGAACGCGGTCACCACGAACCGGACCCTGATCATCTGTACCCCCGGACGTCGCGCGGATGGGTCTGCTCTTGTTGTCGGCAGCAATCACGGCCTTCCGCAGTCCAGCGACTACTCGACCCGTTAGGGGTCGTCCAGGGTCGTTGTGTATTTGCGGCCCCGGGGGCTTGTCCATTCCAGGGCTGCGTTGGG
Source organism: uncultured Actinomycetota bacterium (assembly GCA_963818505.1). Lineage (GTDB taxonomy): Bacteria > Actinomycetota > Actinomycetes > S36-B12 > UBA10799 > JADKAV01. Next base: position 938,512 of record CAWFSJ010000001.1, on the reverse strand, counting down.
ACCGGCGCGGACTTCCCAGCTGGTGTGGGTCTTGAGGCGGTGGTGATAGCGGCACAGGCAAGCCAGGTTGGTGGTGGTGGTTGAACCGGTGGGGTGGGGGATCAGGTGGTCGAGGTCGCAATTGGCTGCGGGGCGTCGGCAGCCGGGGAAGCGGCAGTGGCGGTCGCGGGCTTTCACCCAGCGGGTCAGCCCGAGGCCAGGGCGGTAAGCGATGCGCGCGGCCGGTGGAGGGCGAAGGATCGTGCGCGGCGCGCCGTCACACAGGTCGGTGGCGTGCTCGCCCGATAGCGGCCCGTAGCCGGCCAGCTCGGGTCCGTTGGCGGTGATCAGGACCTGCACCGGCACCGGCGTGCCGGGCTCGGTGCCGGTGATCCGGGCGACCAGGGTGTCGGCACGGGCGGCATCCACGCCGCCTTCATGGTCGGTAAGGCCGCTATTGAGGCCTTGCAGGCAGGCTTTGGCTTCCTCGGCGGTCAGATAGGCCCCTAGGGTGGCCATGCCGTCGGCCTCCGGTTGCACCCAGACCCGCCGGTTGGTGCGCGCGACCCGGCGGCGTTTCGCCGCAGCCTGCTCGTCGAGCTTTGCCAGTTGGCGGGCCAGCCAGGCGCGTAGTTGTCCACGGGTGTGGGTTTGCGCGTAGTCGATGGCCAGCCCGGCCAGCAAGCTGCGCAGTTCTTCGCGTAATCCGCAGCTGCCGTTGGCGATCTCCTCGGCTTTGCCCAGATCGATGATGCCATCGGCCAGAGCTGCTAGGACGTCGGGCAGGTTGTCGTGGAGGTCATGGGTCAGGTCCACCCGCCGCGAGGCGGTGGCGGGGGTCCAGGCCAAGGCGCAGGCGATCTCCGCGGGAGCCGGATCGCACAGTTGCCCGCGGGGGTCGAACACGGACGGCAGTTCCTCGCATACCTGCCTGATGGCCGCCAACTGGCGGGCGTGGGCATGGGCGATAACCGTCTCGCACGCCCTGGCCACCACCAGCGGATCCGCGTCGGCGTGTTGCATCACGTCCACGGCTTCGACCACCACCTGATTCATGACGACACGTTAGAACGGGGGTACGACACGAGTTGCCCCGCGGCGAGTGCATGTGGATAGACTCACGACTTCGGCCACACCCGCCACAAATGTGAGGTTATTGATGCGTCGCAAACCCTCGATCATTGTTGGAGCATTCGTTGCGTTGGCCGTGGTGGCGGGGTGCTCCTCAGCCAGTGACCCGGACCCATCGGGATCGCCGTCGGCGCCCGCTCCGGCCTATCAGGCCAGCCTCGAACAGCAGATCCCCGAGGTCATGAAGGCCAACGCGATCCCCGGAGTTGGCATCCTCATCAGGTCGCGTGACCAGGGGGACTGGCAGGCGACGTTCGGGACCGCGGATCTGGAACAGGATGTGCCGGTGAGTCTGGACGACACCTTCCGCATCGGCAGCAACACCAAGACCATGACCTCGACCGTGATCCTGCAATTGGCCCAGGAGGGCAAGCTCGCGCTCGACGATCCGATCTCGAAGTACGTGAAGGGTGTGCCCAACGGCGACGAGATCACCATCGCGAACCTGTCGGAGATGCGCAGCGGGCTGTTCAGCTACACGTTTGACAAGAAGTTCAACGAGACGTTGGACAAAGAGCCGCAGAAGGCTTGGACTCCCCAAGAGCTGCTGGACATCGCGTTCTCGCAGAAGCAGAACGCGCAGCCCGGTCAGGAGTACGACTACAGCAACACCAACATCGTCCTGCTCGGCCTGGTCATCGAGAAGCTGACCGGGATGTCGGCCACACAGGCCTTCGAGGAGCGGATCTACAAGCCACTGGGTCTGACCCGTACAGCGCTGCCGCTGCCCGACGAGTCGACCTTGCCGGATCCCCACCCGCAGGGTTACCAGTTCGGCACGAACGTCGAGACCATCGAGTCGTACGCGGTGCCGAAGGCCGATCTGCCAGCGGCGCTGGACGGCTCCCTGAAGCCGATCGATTACACCGATGCCAACCCGTCCTGGGCTTGGACTGCCGGCGGTGCGATCTCGACGGCCGATGAGCTTGCAACATACGTTGACGCGCTCGTAGACGGCGGCCTGCTGGATGCGCAGATGCAGAAGATCCGGATGGACAGTCTTCAGCCGATCGCTCCGGGAGCACCGGTGAGTTATGGCTTGGGTATCGCGCAGTTCGCCCCGAACCTGTTTGGCCATGACGGGCAGCTGCCCGGCTTCTCATCGTTCATGGCGCGCGACTCGAAGGACCAGAACACGATCATCATCTTCGCCAACCTGTCCGCCTCGCCGGTCGACGGCGAGAACGCCGCAGTGGTCCTGGGTAAGACAGTGATCGCCGCCCTGTACGGAGCCTCGGCGGTACCCGGAGGCGACCCGGCCGGGGGAGCGGCCAGTCCTACGCCGAGTAGTTGATCCAGGGCGTTGTTTCGACCGGGTCGGTCACAGGGGCGGCCCCGTACTGCGTGGGTTTCAACGCGTGCAGCGGTAGCACCTTCACGCTTGAGGGCGCCTTTGCGAAGCCGAAGCACCGCAACGGGACACTCATCTCGGTCGTGAGTTCGGTCTCGTTGACCCCGTAGCCCCAGCCTTTGCAGGGCAGGGGGTTCGACCCGCCGCTGTTGCGGGCGCGAAAGCTCTTGAGCGTGTAGAGCAAGGAGCGACGCCCCGTGACGTTAGGCAAGATCACAAACGTCCCACCCCGCTTGAACGTGATCCTGCCTCCGGAGGCCGCTTTCTGTGCTCGCCATTGCGAGCGCCATGAGACATGAGTGGTCACGATTCGGAGGCGCTTGGCGGAGTATGTGACCGTGACCGAAGCCACGTCGGAGATCTCCGGTCCAACGAAGATCTCACCGACGTCGTCCACGACTGTGTAGGAGTCCGCATGAGCGGCGCTCGGCGATGCCAGCGCCAATAGCAGCGCGGCGGCCACGGCAGTGCGCATGATCAACCTCCCAAGATCCGTTCACGCTACGGTGCAGGGCTGACGGCGTCAAGCAGCACCCGTGCGAGCCTCTCCGCGCCAAGGCCGGGCCAGCGGATCGATTCTGCGGACCAGCGCCGCGAAACCCACCGCGACGCCAGCATTGACGATCACGATCCGGGACGTGCGTCGTCGCCTCACGAAGGCAATGACCGCCAGTGTGGCGAACACCAGGCCCAGCGCGAAGCCGCCCAGCAGGAAGTCGTCGCCTAGTGGCAACTCACGCTCGACTGTCGCGCTTGCACCCCACTCAGGGTTTGATACGACTCGCGCTGGCATACGGGATGCAACTTCAAAGCCTTCCGGTGACTCGCCGCTGAGAGGCGCGCTCACTGAGCGTGTTCTTTGGTCGGGGTGGGGCCCGGGTGGCCGGCCCGAGCCGACCGCGTTGCCCGCGTCCGCGCACCCCGCCCGACCGTGCCCGCGTCCGCGCACCCCGCCCGCGCACCCCGCCCGCGTTAGAGGTTGTGCTGTTGGTTAGCAAAAACACGCGTGGATTCGCTAACCAACAGCACAACCTCTAACCAACGCCCGAAGTACCCGACGACTCTCGCTGCTCCTGGACCGCGTCGCGAACGTGGCGGCGCTGTTGGGTCTCTGGAACGGAATAGCGCACCTCGGTGTGCACCAAGATGTCCAGGAGGCTGCGTCGTTTGCTATCGAAGATCGAGATGGCGCCGGTAGCGATCCAGAAGACCAGCCCCACCATCCCAACCCAGGCACGGACCATCGCGCGAACGAACCCTGGCCGCCTGCCATCTGGGGTGCACACACGGATGCCGACGATACCCATGCCTAAGGATCTGCCGAGCGCCCAGTAGCAGAAACCCAAATAACTGGGTATGACCGCAGCGGCGATGGCCACGAAGGTCAGTGCCAGCCATGCCGGTGGCGACCCTGAGAACAGCGAATCCAGCAGACCTGCAAGGGTCGAGAAGAGGACCGTGTTCAGGTAACCCACCACGAGCAGGTCGATCCCCAGACCGAGAAGCCGAGTCACCGCTCCCGCATAAGTGAAGCTTCGCCCGGGCGGCGCGGGTGGGGCGGGCAGCGCACGCCAGATGGCCCGTTGATTCGCCAGGTCATCCAGCGCCAACCGCACGGGCTTGGTGTCATCAGGTGATGTCTCGGCGAGAACGAGTTCCAGCGCTGTCTCGGTCACGGGACGCGGCGGACGCCGCATCAAACGTCTGCCCACACCGTCAACCAGCGAATCGACCCCCGCCAAGGTCCCGCGGAATCCCTCGATCGCGTCGAGGAAGAGGCCCTGACTCTGCTCCCGGATGAGATCGCGGATACGCGGGTCGTCCACGATGTCGTCCAATACCTGCGGCACCACCTCTTCGCGGATCTTGGGCATCAGGGCGTCGACGAGGTCGGGGGCGACTTCGTCGCGGATCTTGGGCATCAGGGCGTCGACGAGTTGGGGTGCGATGTCGGTTTGGATGCGGGGCATGAGGGCGTCGAGGAGGTCGGGGGCGACTTGGTCGCGGATCTTGGGCATCAGGGCGTCGACGAGTTGGGGTGCGATGTCGGTTTGGATGCGGGGCATGAGTGCGTCGAGGAGGTCGGGGGCGACTTGGTCGCGGATCTTGGGCATGAGTGCGTCGACGAGTTGGGGTGCGATGTCGGTTTGGATGCGGGGCATGAGTGCGTCGAGGAGGTCGGGGGCGACTTGGTCGCGGATCTTGGGCATCAGGGCGTCGACGAGTTGGGGTGCGATGTCGGTTTGGATGCGGGGCATGAGTGCGTCGAGGAGGTCGGGGGCGACTTGGTCGCGGATCTTGGGCATCAGGGCGTCGACGAGTTGGGGGGCGATCGTCTGCTCGAGATACGGAGTCAATCCATCGACAATGTGCGGCACCAGTTCCTGCTCCAGATACGGCTGCATGTCGCTCAGCAAACGCGGCAGCAGGTCGTCCACCAAGCGCGGCGTCACGCCGGCGACGACTTGGGGAATCGTGACCTCGACCAGATGTCCGGAGACGCCGTCGACGACCACGGGCACGGTGACGGTGGTGAGGTGTTCGGTGAGACCGTTCAGGACTTCTGGAACCAGCTCTTCAGTGAGGTACGGCGTGATGCCCTCAACGATTCTGGGAATTGCTTCCGCGATCAGGTACGGCTCAAGGTCCTCGATTACCTGCTGAGCGGTTGCATTGGTCGCCTCAAGAGCCGCCTCACCCACGGAGTGACCGACGCGGCCGACCGTCGCGTCGAACGCACTGTCCGCGACGTCGCGTGCGCCCCCGGCAGCTCGGCGCACGACTGAGCGCAGTCCGCGGTCAGAGTCCGGTGGCGGCGTCACTCTGGCAGGCTACGCCCCCGGAAGTCCAAGTGCCGGTTTCGCGCGCGGCGACATCTGATCAATGTCGACGCCCGTAACGCGTTTGTCTGCGCGGTCGTAGACGAGTCAGACCGTGCCCGCGGGTATCTGGGTCTCCCTTCGCTTCCCCGATGCAGACGCTGGCTAGCGTTCGACGACGTTCACTTGGCCTTCTTCACGAAGACGGCGACCTGACGGATGGAGCGCATGGAGAAGGTCTGCCCTTCGAACTCCTCGAAGCCCTGTCGGCCGATCCCCTTCGTCGGGATGCTCACCTGGATCGTCTCGGTTCCCGACCTCGACGTCGAGCCCTTCTTTGGCCCTGAGGTGTAGCCAGCTTCGGCAAGCAGCATCGAACTGACGTTGGCATTGTCCAGCACGGCGCTGACCTGCACTCCGCAGATTCTCCAGCCGTTCTTCACCTGCCACGACACGTATGGTGCGGTGGTACCAATTGTGAAAGTGACCGCGTTCTGCTTGCTTCCCTTGACGAGCGGCGGTTCGCCCTCGATAGGCGTGGCAGTCGCGCGGGCAGTGGAGGTCTTCGTGCAGCCGTGCCAGGAGTACGTCGGACTGGGATAGCCGAGGAAGTACCCGGCGTTCGCGGTGGGGGGAAGTCTGTCGTTCTCGGGGTTGCTCTTGGCCGCTGCGGCGGGTGCCAGCGACATGGACAATGCGAGCACAAGAGCGCCGGTTCGTTTGAGCATGTTGCGAGGGTAGGCGCACCGGATCGGATGGCGCCATCCCCGAAACGTACCTGCTAGGCAAGACGGCGTCGTCGGTCCGCCAGGCCCGTATTCCGTGAGCGCTACCTCTTCAGGGTCAGCGGGAATGTTTGCGTCTGACCATTGGTGAAGCGCACCGTGGCCGTGACCCGGAGTCGCTTGTGCTTTCCAAGAGCCTTACGCCCGACCTTCGTCAGTTTCACGCGGACCGTCTTGGTACTCCCTGCCGGCACCGTGAACGCCTTCTTGCCGTACACGTTCGCCTTCGCGGTGATCGCTGCAACTCGCGGACCGAGCGTCAAATGGCCTTGGCAGTCCGCGCCAACGCAGTTAACGGGTACACCCACCGAGCCATTTCGCACCCTCAGCGGTGACGCAGGAACGGTAACTGTTGGCGTCGCTGTGGCAGGGGGCGTCCCGCCTGGAGGTGTCCCACCAGGCTGCGCTGAGGTGGTGAAATCGGCGTTCATGAAGACACCGGCGTTGACGGTCGGGAAGGTCTGCAACGTGTTCGGGCTGGGAGCGGGGACCCCAATGGACGTCGGACCGGGAACAGACGGGTAGCTCAACACCCCGGGGCTATCGAACACTGGGACGGTGGTCTTCGAGTCCAGTAACTCGAGGGCTAGGACGTCGATGGTCTGGATCGTCGTCAGGTCGGACGGGTCCGGTGTTCCTGTGACCGTCATCGGGAGATTCACCGGCACCGTTGTGACCGCATTCGGCGCGGATGTGAACTGCGGTCCGTACACCTCTAGGAAGGGGCCCGCCGTGAGCGGGTACGACGGATTGCCCGTCTGTTGGAACAGGAAGCGGATGACGTTGATCCGCATCGGTCCACCGACCGACCCGGACCGGACCCGCACCGTTGTGACTGTGCCGCTGGTCGGCGGCGACAAGGTGTTGGGAGATGTCCCGATGTAGGAAACCATGCAGGACGACGGGGGCCGGCCATTCGATACGGCGACGTCGGCGCACGTGAACTCGGGCTGGTGGGCGGCGGTGTTGAGGTTGGCGCCAATAGTCGTCGAGGCGCCAAGTTGTGCCCGATCCAACCCGGTGTCGCCGCCCTGGGGCCCTGCTGAGGCGGACGCGGATCCGGCGGGGGCCAGGAAAGCCAGCAGCAATCCGGACGCCACGACGGCGCCGGCGTGCATGAAGTGAAGGTTATCCGCGGCGCGGTGTTGTCGTGTGAGAGGAGCCTGTGCTGATGTGATGCGCATCGCGCACCCCCTTGCCGGGAGCGCCGAACATCCGAGTGCGGGTGCCGACGCCACCCTCGTCGGCTACAACCTCCACGGTACGCCTGCCGCCACGGCCCGACAACAGCCTTGGCTTTACCCGCGACCGCGCAGCGCCCGGGGGCAGACCCCGAATCCATCGTTACACTCCATGGATCCGGGCTGAATGACGCGACTGATCTTCGGCCAGCAATGTCGAAGGAGCTTACGTATGACCCAGCGCGACGTCCTGCCGATCCCGGACGAGCCCTACGACGGACCCGTGTACGAAGACGCGAAAGACCCGCGCGCCAAGTACGAGCCGATCAAGGGTCTGCGGCCCCCCGCGGGAGCGCCCAATGTGCTCGTGATTCTGCTCGATGATGTCGGGTTCGGCGCCGCGAGTGCCTTCGGCGGCCCGTGCGAGACGCCGACCGCCGAGCGGCTGGCCGGGCGGGGTCTGTCGTACACGCGCTTTCACACCACAGCCCTGTGCGCCCCCACCCGGCAGGCCTTGCTCACCGGGCGCAACCACCATGCCGTAGGGATGGGTGCCATCACCGAGATCGCCACGTCGGCGCCCGGTTATACATCCGTGCGGCCACAGGCGGCGGCTCCTCTGGCCGAGGTGCTGCGGCTCAACGGTTACGCGACAGGTCAGTTCGGCAAGTGTCACGAGATCCCCGTGTGGCAGACCAGTCCGGTCGGGCCATTCGATGCCTGGCCCACGGGAGGCGGTGGCTTCGAGTACTTCTACGGCTTCCTGGGTGGTGAGACCAACCAGTTCGCGCCGGCGCTCTACGAGGGCACGACACCCATCGAGCACGATGCCAGCGAGGAGTACCACTTCACTGAGGACATGACGGACAAGGCGATCGCGTGGGTGCGCCAGTCATCAGCGCTGGCACCCGATCGCCCGTTCTTCATGTACTTCGCGCCCGGGGCGACTCACGCCCCGCACCATGTCCCGCTGGAGTGGGCCGAGAAGTACCGCGGGGTCTTCGACGACGGTTGGGATGCGCTGCGCGAGCGCACGTTCGGGCGGCAGAAGGAGTTGGGGGTCATCCCCGCTGACGCCGAGTTGACCGCGCGGCACGACGAGATCCCCGCCTGGGACGACATGCCGGAGCTCTTGAAGCCTGTCTTGGCGCGGCAGATGGAGGTCTACGCGGCGTTCCTGGAACACACCGACCACCACATCGGCCGCCTGATCGACGCGCTGGACGATCTGGGAACGCTGGACAACACCTTGGTCGTCTACATCATCGGCGACAACGGAGCGTCGGCGGAGGGGCACATCAACGGCTCGTTCAACGAGTACTTGTTCTTCAACGGGGCGGCCGCTATGGAGACGCCTGAGTTCCTTGCCTCCCGGATCGACCAGCTCGGCACGGTCGAGGCGTACAACCACTTCTCGGTGGGCTGGGCGCATGCGATGGACACGCCGTACCAATGGACCAAGCAGGTGGCGTCGCACTGGGGCGGCGTGCGTAACGCGGCGATCGTCCACTGGCCCGTCGGCATTCAGGCAACGGGTCAAGTGCGCAACCAGTTCCACCATGTCATTGACCTCGCCCCGACCATTCTTGAAGCAGCGGGACTGCCTCACCCCAGCCAGGTCAATGGAGTGGCGCAGATGCCGCTGCACGGGGTGAGCATGCGCTATTCCTTCGAGGCGGGGGATGCCCCTGATCGTCATCACACGCAGTATTTCGAGATCGGTGGGAACCGAGGCATCTACCGCGACGGGTGGACCGCAGTCACAAAGCACGCCACCCCTTGGATCGCCATGGCCGAACTGCCCGACTTCGTTGACGACGTGTGGGAGTTGTACGGCCCCGATGACTGGACGCAGGCCAACGACCTCTCGTCGCAGATGCCTGAGAAACTGCACGAACTGCAGGAGGTCTTCCTGGACGAGGCACGCAAGTACAACGTCCTGCCGCTGGACGATCGCCGCGTCGAGCGGTTCAATGCCGCCATCGCCGGACGCCCGGAACTGGTGCAAGGCCGGTCTCAGATCTTCTACGGCGGCATGGGGCGCTTGACCGAGTCGAGCGTCATCAACACAAAGAACGTCTCCCACGCGATCGCCGCCGACGTTGTTGTTCCAGAAGGTGGCGCCTCAGGTGTGATCATCGCTCAGGGTGGCCCCTTCGGCGGCTGGAGTCTGTATCTCAATAGCGATGGCGTGCCTGCCTATTGCTACAACCTGCTGGGACTGCAATCCACGAAGGTCGTCGGCACAGCGGCCGCGTCGCCAGGGCGGCACCGCGTGACCGTGGTGTTCGACTACGACGGCGGTGGGCCGGGTTTGGGAGCCGGTGTCCGGCTGCTCGTCGATGGCGAGGACGTCGGCAGCGGCAGGCTCGAACGTACGACACCGCTGGTCTTCTCCATCGATGAGACATGCGACATCGGGCGTGACACAGGTCTGGCGGTCAGTGATGACTACACGTCTGCGACGAGCGCCTTCAGCGGAGCCGTCGAGGTCGTTCGCATTGACGTCGCAGAAGATGCTGAGGACTTCAGCCACATGATCGACCCCGAACATCGGCTGGCCGTGGCCCTGGCGCGTCAGTGACCTCAAGCGTGACCGCCATGTCCGACGGGCGCGGAGCCTAGGATCGAGGTGTGGGACTACGCGAATCCAACATCGACCAACTTGACGGCGGCATTTTCGACGTATTGATCGTCGGGGGCGGGATCAATGGTGCGGTTTCGGCCGCTGCTCTTGCATCAAGGGGCGCACGGGTCGCCGTGATCGATCGGGGGGACTTCGCCGCGTTCACCTCGATGCAGTCGAGCAACCTCGTTTGGGGCGGCTTCAAGTACCTCGAGAACTACGAGATCAAACTCGTGAGAGATCTCTGCAAGTCGCGCAACCACCTGATCAAGGCCTACCCGGAGAACCTCAAGGAGATCCGATTCATGGCGGCGCTGGACGAGAACTCGCCGTACTCGCCCCCGTTTGCTGGGCTGGGTGCGACCGCCTATTGGGTTATCGGCAACGGTTTCACCAAGCCACCCAGGGTCTTGAGTACGGACAAGATACGGGAGCGGGAGCCGATCGTGCGCACCGACAACCTGCTCGGCGGGATCGAGTACTCCGACGCCTACATCGTCGACAACGACTCCCGGTTTGTGTTCGGCTTCATCCGCTCTGCTCTCAATTCCGGGGCTACTTGTGCCAACTACGTCTCCTTCGAATCGGCGCAGCGCGATGGTGACCGTTGGCGTGTGCAGATGCGCGACGTGGACACCGGAGCTGAGTTCGCGGCCACTGCGAAGATCATCGTCAACGCGGCGGGTCCGTTCGTCGATCCGATCAACGAGGCCCATGGGATCCGCACCAAACACAAGATCGTCTTCTCCAAGGGTATCCATCTGATCGTCCCGCGGCTGGCCAAACAGGAGCGGGTGCTGGCGTTCTTCGACGACACTCAACGCCTGTTCTACGTGATACCGATGGGCACCCGTTCGATGATCGGGACGACCGACGACCGGGTGGTCGACCCGGTCACCGACGTCACGGACGAGGATCGCGATTTCCTGCTCAACCAGATCAACGAACGCCTGGACCTGCAGACGCCGTTGACGCCGCGCGACATCATCTCCACGCGCTGCGGGGTTCGGCCCCTGGTTGTCGAGACCGACAACACGACTTCCGAGCAGACCGATTGGACCTCCCTGTCCCGTAAACACGCGCTCGAGGTCGATGCGCCCCATTCGTGGGTGACGGTGTTCGGTGGCAAACTCACGGACTGTGTGAACATCGGCAACGAGGTCAGTGCGCTGGTGAAGAAGCTCGGCATCCCGCTCACCAAGGACAGGAAGTCCTGGTACGGCGAGCCCCCGAAGGCCACCCGTGAGGAATTCCTGCGGCAGGCCCGGCTGATGGGACTTGATCACATCACCACGCGGGCGAGTTTCGAGACGCTGTCCACCCGTCTGTGGCGGCGCTACGGCCTGCGCGCTTTCGCCATGTTGGAAGCAATGCGCGACGACCCGTCGATGGCCGATGACGTCATCGAGGACGCCGACTATGTACGGGTGGAACTGCACTACGCCGCGAAGACCGAGATGATCACCAAGCTTGACGACTTCCTGCGCCGGCGCAGCAAGATCGCGCTCGTGCTCGACCACGACGAGGTTCGCGACGCCGACGGTATTCACGAGGCATGCGAGTTACTGTTCGGCGATGACGCCCAGCGCCGCTTCGACGAGTACTTCACGCCGGAGCGCAGGGATCAACTTCTTGCCTACCGCGAGCCCAGTGACGCGTTCCCGGAGGGCTGAGCGGCAGGACCGGGCTACGCTGCCAGACCGCCCGCGTTAGAGGTTGTGCTGTTGGTTAGCGAAAACACGCGTGGATTCGCTAACCAGGACCACAACCTCTAACCAACGCGCTGGCGGGGCCCCGGCGGCGAGATTGCCGCCGACCAGAACGGGTATGCCGAATGCTCGCGATGGCGGCACTTGGCGCACCGCCGCGGTGACGCCGAGCGCGCCCGTCACCCCACGTGGAATCTCGGTCGTCCAGGACGGCTGTGTCGGCGTACGGCTCCCCGCGCTGGCTTCTTGCACTGTGACCCTGGCTTGGAATCCCACTCAAGTCGGTTCTCTTCAGGGCCTGCTCGTTTCCGAGCCCACAGTCGGTGTCACAGGTCGCAGTGTGCGCAAGCGACTCGCCAAGCCCAAGATCTTCCGGGCGCGGAGGGTCACAAGGTGCAACTCTGCGGAAAGCCCAAGACGAAGTCGACCAAGACTGTTCGCGCGGGCAAGTCGCAAGTGCGGTTCGGGGCCACGCTCAAGCCGCGGTCGGCGCCTGTGTGTGCCTGCGCAAGGGTGCCCAAATAGGCCGGCCAAACCGGACCCGGGCGACCTGGTTAGAGGTTGTGCTGTTGGTTAGCGAAAACACGCGTGGATTCGCTAACCAGGACCACAACCTCTAACCAACTCACGCATAGGCCCGATCGACGGTGCTTAGATCGATTGACGAGCTAACGCTGGAGGGCAAATGCTGGACACGGACCGCACGCATGCCATGGATCACTTGGTCCTAGTCATCTTCGAGAATCGCTCCCTGGACAACTTGCTCGGGCACCTCTACGGCCCTGGCGACGCCAAGACGTTCGAGGGCGTGATCGGGAAGGACTTGAGCAACCCCGTGCCGGATTGGGCCGAGCACCAACCACGCGACGGCAGCGGTCAGGTCGGCGTATTCGTGGGCACAGACATGGACGCGCCCTGCCCTGACTCCGGGGAGGAGTTCTACCACACCAACACGCAGTTGTACGGCATCGTGGATGAGCACAACCGCTTCGCCGGAGCCGACACCATGGCCGAGCCGTGGAACGCGCCGCCCGAGGGCGCTACCCCGACGATGGACGGCTTCGTCAAGGACTACATCTCGTTCTTCACCTGGGAGATGGGTCGCCAGCCCACCTACGCGGAGTACGCGCAGATCATGCAGTGCTACACCCCGGAGCAAGTGCCGGTGCTCAATGGCCTTGCGCGTGAGTTCGGGGTCTTCGACCACTGGTTCTGCGAGGTCCCGTCACAGACCTTCATGAACCGGTCCTTCTGGACCGCGGCCACCTGCACCCCGCTTCCCACCGGTGGGACCGTGAATACCCCCGTATCGCACTGGGTCAAGGACAACACGGCCGAGACGTTGTTCAACCGTCTGGAGGCGCTCGGGAAGACGTGGAAGGTCTACGTCAAGGACGGACAGATCCCGCTGACCGGTGTGATCCACTGGCCGCGGTTGAAGGACCGTTTCGCCACTCACTTTGTCCCCTTCGAAGACTTCGAGAAGGACGCCGCTGACGGGAACCTGCCGGACTTCTCGCTGATCGAGCCCAACCTGCTACTGGGCCACGGGGACTACCACCCGGCGGCCGGGGCGGCCCTGGCGAAGGGTTTGGAACTGCAGGTCGATCCGCCATCGTCAATCCTGTCCGGTGAGGCGTTCCTGGACCGGCTGTTCACCGCTTACCGCAACATGCGTTCGGAGACCGGGTCCAACGTCTGGAACACCACCTTGTTCATCGGTTGGGATGAGCCCGGTGGAACCTACGACCACGTGCCGCCCGGACCGGTGCCTGCCCCCGAGGCCTCAGCGCCAGCCGGCCAGTTCGGCTTCCGCTTCGATCGCTCCGGGTACCGCGTGCCCGCCATCGTGGTGTCTCCGTGGGTTGAACCAGGCTCTGTTTACAACGAGGAACACCGCCACACCTCGATGCTGGCGACCTTGCGGGAGCAGTGGGATCTGGGGGAGCCGTTGACACAGCGTGACGCTGCCGCGAAGCCGTTCGACTACGCCTTCAGCCGAGAGACGGCGACGGACCCGGACGCCTGGGACGTGCCGTCCGCCCAACCCGCTCCCGCCTACCACGTGGATTGGGAGACGAGCGACAAGACGCTGAGCAACCTGGGGAAGGCTGCGTTGCCGGGCCTGCTCGCTGCCGCCAAGGAGAAGGGGGTGCGGTTGCCGCCTCAGGTGGAGGATCCGAATTTCCACCTGACGACTGATCTCGTCTACGACACCCAGGTGCTGATAGGCGCGCACTTCTGGCCGAAGTTGGGCCCACAAGGTGCGGACATGGTGGCGCGGCTGGAGAAGTTCCGGGAAGCCCTGGAAGCGGCCGCGCAGCCGGAGCAGACCTGATCGATTCCGGCCCCGAGCGAGCCGCGTTGCGCATGTGGGCCGGGCGGCTAGCGTGGAGATCATGAGCACCTCAACTGCTGGCGCGCCAGCGCCCACCCCGGTAGAGCCAGGCCGATTGGCCGGTCTGCGCAGGTACAACATCGTGGTGGGGCTGATCCTCCTCGTCCAGGCGGTGGCGGTGTTCGCCCTCTCCAACGACTTCACCCTGCCGGTCACCGCGTCCTATCTCGAGGGACCCCCCGGCACCACCCCGGGGGCGCCGGTCACGTTGCTGGACACCCCGATCGGTCTGGGGGTGGCAGGGTTCCTTGCTCTGTCCGGCATCGCGCTGCTGATCGTGGCCACAGTCTGGTCGAAGGGTTATGCCGCGGATCTGGCACGTCAGCGCAACCGCGCCCGCTGGGTCGAGTACGCCCTCACATCGTCGATGATGATCGTCCTGATCGCGCAGATCACCGGCCTGACCGACGTCGCTGCCCTCGCGGCGATCTTTGCCGTCAACGCGGCGATGATCTTCTTCGGCTGGGTGCAGGAGGACTACGAGAAGCCGGGCGGCGGGTTCCTGCCGTTCATCTTCGGATCGATGGTGGGCATAGTCCCGTGGCTGATCGTCGCGTTCTTCGTGGTCGCTCCCGGATCGACGTCCTCGGCTGAACCGCCGGGATTCGTCTACGGGATCATCGTGTCGCTGTTCCTCTTCTTCAATGTCTTCGCACTGGTCCAGTACCTGCAGTACAAACAGGTCGGGCGCTGGTCGGACTACCTCGCCGGGGAACGCACCTACATCACGTTGAGCTTGGTCGCCAAGTCGTTGTTGGCCTGGCAGGTATTCGCAGGCACGCTAGCTGGCTGAGGACGGCCTAGGTCGCCATCGGACACATCAGTTCCGAGCCTGGCGCATTCTCGTAACGACTCAGCAACGGCCGTAGGTCCGGGCCGAGCCTGAACGTACGGTGGGGACATGCGAAAGATGGCACTGATTGTCGCCTGCGGGGTAGGCCTGTCCGGGATCGGCGTCCCCACTGCGACCGCCGTCACGACGCGCGACCTGTACATGGTGAAGAACGTCGAGTACATCAACGACGGCTTGTACGTCGGCGAGTTCGCCGCCTTGCGCAAGACCGGCAGGCAGGTCGTCGGTGCCGTCGGCGCCTTCAGCAGCGAATACGTCTGCTTCCGGGGCAGGATCCGCGACGGGAAGTTGCGCGGGACCCTCGATGGCTCCTTCGGCGACGGCCCCACGAAGTACGTCGTGAAGTGGAAGGGCACAGGCTCGATGCAGCGCATCAAGGGCTTCTCCCCGGTCAGCAAGGCGCAGATGGCGGTGTACGGGGGCAAGGACCCGTCCTTCATGATCGAGAACTGCGTCAACGGGTAATCCCGCCTTCACGTCGTGGCCGGTTTCTCCTCAGGGATCTCACCCATACGCGCCAAGGCGACTGATCCTGCGATCGCAACGAGCATGCCTGCCGTGGCGACCACCTCGAACCCCGGCCGCACCCGGTCACCGAGGAATGCCAGCCCGATGAGCGACGGGACCACGGTTTCGGCTACCACCATCGCAGCCGTCGCTTGAGTGACGCCGCCGCGCTGCAGTGCCGTGGCCAGAGCCAGCAGTGACACGCCACCGGCGGCGACCAAACCGTAGGCGGACGGATCCGTGAGAACGCCGGTAACGGACAGCGGCTGGTCCAGGGTGCGGGTTGCGATCCCCACCAGGCCGAACCCCAAGCCTGCAAGACCTCCAAGCGCAGTGACCGCTGCCCGCCCCCGGAGACGGGCTGCCACGGCAGTTGCGATGAGTAGTCCGAGCGCCGCCAGCAGAGGTAGCCATTTCTGGGTCTGCGTAAGTGCGACATCGCGGTCGGGTCCAGCCGAGAGGCCCACCGCCAGCAGCCCGACAGTCACCGCTGCCACCCCGAGCCACTCGCCTCGGGACAGCGGGATGCGAAGCCAGGTTGCTGCGGCTACGGCTGTTACGGCTAGGGCGCCTGCAGTGAACGCTTCAACGACGAAGAGCGGCAGGCTTTGCAGGGCGATCACGGTGAGCACGTAGCCGAAGCCGTCCAAGCCGAGGCCAGCCAAGTACGGCGCGGACCGCAGGAGTCGCACGATCAGACCCGGATCCAAGCCCTCGCGGCTTTCTGTCTTCTTAGCTCCGACCGACTGCAACACCGTGGCCAAGCCGTAACTCACGGTGATCCCCGCCGCGGCCAGTAGGGACAGGTTCACTCAGTGAGGCTATCGGTTGCCAGGTCGCGCCTGCTCATGCCAAAGGGTTGAACAGGCGGCACTGGGCGACCGTGCGAAGTCGCTGTCGTTGAGGAGCAGGTCGGCGTCAGCGGTCGACGTTCTGACGTCCATGCGGCGAGACGAATCTGTGGTCGGTCCGCGCGGCTTTCCACAGCGGTCACGACGAGGTCGAAAGCGTACGGTTGATGTGTGGCAACGGGTCGCACAGAGCACCGGATCGAGCGCGCAGGCCCTGCTGACCTCATGTTCCTGGCGCTGCAGCGAGCATCTGTCCCGGAGCAATTCGGCGTGGTCCTGGTGCTTGAGCCGGACGGCCCTTTCGACGCGGCGGCTGCGGTTCGACTGGTGGCCGCCCGCATCCGGTCCGTGCCGCGGCTGCGCCAGCGCATCCAACGGGTGCCGCCGGGCTGCGGACGGCCGATCTGGGTCGATGACGCCGACTTCACAGTGGACCGGCACATCGACGTGTGTGGAGTGCGCGGCCCCTGGCGGTGAAACCGAACTGCTCGCCGCTGCCGAGCAGTTACTGCTTTCTCCACTTCCGCTGGACCGTCCACTTTGGGCGGCGCGTTTCATCACAGGTCTGGCCGGTGGGCGGGTGGCATTGGTGGTCGTTGCCCAACACGCACTCGCCGACGGGGTGGGCGGGTTGGCTGTCCTGGGTGCGTTGGTGGACGGGTCCCCCGGTTTACCGGACCGGGTGTTCCCCGTCGCCGCACCCTCTAACAGGGAACTTGCCGCGGAGGCCTGGACGACGCGGGTTCGGGGACTGTCCAAGGTCCCGGAACTGCTGGGCCGTCGCCCTGGCAGAAGACGAGAGGATGTGCCCAGCGCCCGGGTCGGCAGGGCATCTGCCTGCTCCCTTATGACGACCACCGGGCGACAACGCCGTGTGACCGTGGCCACCGCCGACCTTGAAGCGATCCGCTCGTCCGCGCACCGCACCGGCGCCACGGTCAATGACGCCCTCGTGAGCGCCGTCGCTGGCGCACTGCACACATGCCTGCAGCGTCGCGGGGAGCAGCCCCCGGCCCTTGTTCTCGCGGTGCCGGTGGCCGTACGGCGAAGGACGACCGCTGAGGATGTGGGCAATGCTTTCACGCAGGCCCGGGCACGCGTCCCGGGTGGCGGCGCACCGAGCGATCGGCTGGCTCGAGTCGCTGCGATCATGCTGGAGCGCAAGGCTGCGGCGATGCAGCCGGCGGCGCTGTTCGTGGCCGCGCCGGCCGTTCGGGCGATGGTGGGCCTCGGAGTCTACGGGTGGTACATGCGCCGACAGCGATATCTGCATACGGTGCTGACGAATCTGCGGGGACCGGGCCAGCGGGTCACGTTGGCCGGGGCGCCGATCCTGCGGATGTTGCCGTTGGCAGTCGGCGGGGGAGGCAATGTCACTGTCACCTTCGCCGCTCTTTCCTATGCGGGAACCCTGGCCGTCACTGTGACCGCGGACCCGGCGGCGACCCCTGACCTTGACGCACTGACGGCTGACTTGCAGGGGGAGCTGAACGAACTCGTCGACTAAGTCGGCCTGGGACCCGCCCATGACGCCGCTCACTGCGGTACCGGCGCAGGCCAAAACCGTTTACGCGGGCTGTGATTCGCCGACCTACTCAGAGACTGTGAAGTTCAAGAAGAAGTTCGCCTACAGCATCGAGCAGCAGGCGATCGGGTGTGCCGAGCACCACGACCTGGGTGGCTGCACGATGCTTGTCAGTTTCGACACGTTCATCTACCGCGCCGGCATCGAGGTTGCTGACAATGTGCGAAATTCGCGGATTTGGGACGATGGCAATTTTGTCATTGAGCCCATGATCCCCGGGTGCTCGCAAGCAACGACCGCAAAAGGGCCGCCGTCCGCATCTGCTGAGTACAAGGGTGCATTCCCGCTGACGTGGAAGGGGAAGAAGTACATCGCCCGCCCCAGTCTCAAGGTGACTTTCAACGGGTTCAATACCGAAGGCAGCATCGTGGCGTTCAATCGCACGGGGCAGTGGGACTTCAAGAGGCTGAAGAAGAATTCGCCGCTCAAGAACGCCGGCGGTGCCGGGGTCTAACTCGGTTTCCGAACGCCGATCGGCCGTTACCGAGGCCTCATCTGTTCGGTTCGACTGGTGTTCGCACCGTTGTAGAGGCACGCCTGCGGCAGTAGCGTCAGCACTCTGTCGAGGAGGAGTCATGCGCACGAGGGCAACCACTGCTTTGGCTGGATCGGGCCGGATGCTTCGAGCGCTTGGCCCCGCAAACACGCGGCGGTTCGCTGCACTAATGGGCGTCGCGGTGCTGCCATTGTCCCTCGTTGCCGGAACGGCTTACGCGGCGCCGGTCGCGAAACCCAAGCAGCAGGGGCTCGAAGGCACCATCAGTTGGACGGTATGGACGACGGAGCGCGAGCAGGAGGTTCCGCAGTTTGGAACTACTTACGAGAGCACAATCGAGGAGAACTTCAGCCTCAGGGTGGACGCGGTCAGGGATCCGTCGATGATTCGCAGATACGGCTTCAAGCCGTCGCGTGCGCCGTTCTCGTACACCTATGATGCGACCTCGGTGGCGCGCGATCACTATTTCGGTCAGGTGATCTGCGAGGCGACCACGAATGACAACGCGTCCGTCGGGGAAATGGCGCCGTACCATCTTCAAATCTTCGGGCAGTACAAGCCGAATGATGACGTGCTGGTGATCGACCGGCGTACGAAGGGCATCTCGTTCTCAGCCTTCACCACCGCTCGTGGTGAGACAAGTACGGTCCAGAAGGGTTTCGGTGTTAACGGCTGCCAGCCGGGCAGTCGGACCGACTCCTTCCAGATGCTAGGTAGCACGTCGTCTTACCAATCCCAGAGGGACTGGCTGTGCGTGCCAGATGGGCTTAAGCTTTCGGCCTGGCAATCCCCGCTCCTCGGCAAGTGGAACAACAAGAAGAAGCGGTTCGACTTCAAGTGCACGAAGACCTTCAGCGACTCCATGGGTAAGACGATGAAGATCGCCGTCAACGGTTCGTTGAAGTACCGTCGCTGAGCCGCGGAACCGGCAGCCTGCTGCAACCCCAAGGCGAAGTTGTCGTCAATAGTTGAGCGATCCTGACTCAGGCGCCGTCGCGGTGACGGTGGATGTCCGATCACCGACCAGGATTGGTGACGGACCAACGTCACGAACGCGGTGCCGTTGGCGTAGAAGACCTACGCCCCAGGTTCGCTGAGGCTTGGCAGGAGGCGTCACCTGGTCGAGGGGAAGTTGCCGTTATGACTGATGTGAGGGAAGTCGACTGGTGCTAGCGTCCGGCCATGGACGTGCGACTCGGGGTTTCCTTAGCTTGTTGCTTGGGCTTGCTGTTGCCGGCTTTGCCTGCCGCGGCGCACGACTTCGGTCTGTCGAGCCACGCCGAGTCGCGCGCCGACCAGAACGCTGCGCTCAAGGCAGTTACTGCCCAGTCGGCTGCCCAGCGCGCCAAGGCGAAGCAGAAGCTGAGGTACATGTACGTCGTCAAGGTGCACTTCGACCGGCTCATGCCCGGTCCCATTCAGGATGAGGAGTATGACGCCTTCGCGGTCCTCAACTTGAAGGACCGGGGTTCTTGTGGGACGGACTGCCAGCCGCTCAAGGGGCAGGGCAATTTCAGTGGCCGATCCTTGCTGTACTGCGACGAAGAGTCGCCTCTTGCCCCAAGAGTCGGCGAGACTCTGGTCTCAGGGAACCTAACCCATTACAAGGGCCCACCTCGAGATGTTGACGGGGACGGGCGCTTCGGCGACGAATTGTTCGTCTCGATCGGAATGCTCGACACCGAACGCCTTCCTGCATTCCTGTTCCACTCTCCAGGCGGGTTCTTCCCGCGGAAAGGGGGCAGGTTCGAGGTTCAGTACCAGGAGATGGCGTGCCCCTTCAATTCTGACTCTGCGCCCAAGGCGACGGTCTCCTACACCTACACCGTGGTGCGAATCACGTTGCCGTGGTGTCAACGGCATGGCGGGAACTTGTTCAAGTACCTGTGTGCGTCGTTGCGGCTGGGCCGTCCGCTGAATGACCTTAACGATCGTCTGAAGGCTCCGGTCCCGCGGACGTAGCACGTCGCGCGTCCACTCGGTCGCATTCCAAAGGTCAGTCTTCTGCGTGAACTGTCCGCCCGCAGGAGGCTCCGATGTGTTCGACGTGGCACACCGGTTTCCAGCGCACCACAGAACGAGCGATA
Organism: uncultured Actinomycetota bacterium; assembly: GCA_963818505.1. Lineage (GTDB taxonomy): Bacteria > Actinomycetota > Actinomycetes > S36-B12 > UBA10799 > JADKAV01. The sequence continues at coordinate 918,154 of CAWFSJ010000001.1, read as the reverse complement.
CCGGCGCAGGTGTCCGCCCGGGGCACAGTTATAGTCCTTTCAGCCGATGATCGTTTCTGTTCGGCGGAAGTAGCGTGACTAACGACTGACGGCTTCGGTTGGGGGATGGCTGAGGTGGGCCGACGACTGTCGGCGTCGTGCGATAGGAAGTAAGGGAGGAGCACCGTGGCCGAGCCGTTCCTGTCCGAGATCCGCCTGATGTCTTTCGTCTTTCCCCCCAAGGGATGGGCGCTGTGCAACGGCCAACTGCTGGCGATCAACCAGAACCAGGCGCTCTTCTCTTTGTTGGGAACGACGTTCGGAGGGGACGGCCGCGTGAATTTCGCCCTGCCTGATCTGAGGGGCCGCGTACCCATCCATGTCGGGTCCAGCCATGTCCTGGGCGAGCGTGGGGGAGCTCTGGCGCACACACTCTCGGTCAACGAACTCCCTACGCACAGCCATCCCGTGAAGGCCGCAAGCGCGGCGACGAGCGGTTCCGCGTCCCCGAGTGGCAACGTTCTCGGCGGTGCCAACAACGTGTACGGCCGGACTGGGGCAGACACCACCCTGCATCCGGAGACCGTCCGCAACGCCGGCGGCAGTCAGGCCCACAACAACACTCAGCCCTTCTTGACCATCAGCTTCTGCATCGCGTTGCAGGGCATTTTCCCCTCCCCCACCTGAGGAACGGTTGACATGGCACAGCCTTACGTCGGAGAGATCAGGATGTTCGCGGGGAACTTCGCCCCAGCCGGATGGATGTTCTGCGAAGGTCAGTCACTGCCCATCTCAGAGTACGAAACCCTGTTCCAATTGATCGGCACGACGTATGGGGGCAACGGCCAGGAGACATTCGCTTTGCCTGATCTGCGGGGGCGCATCCCGATGCACCAGGGCAACGGCTTCATCCTCGCCGAGACCGGTGGTGTAGAAGAGGTGACGCTGACCCTTAACCAGATCCCTGCGCACTCCCACGCGCTCACCGCCACCAGTACGCCAGGGGCCCAGTCGAGTCCTGCCGGCAACCGCCTCGCACAATCACGCAACGTCGTGCCGTACATCAATCAGGCACCGGTTGGCGGCACCCTCCGTGCCGGAGTCGTGGGGTCTGTCGGGGGTAGTCAGCCCCACAGAAACATGCAACCGTACCTGTGCGTTAACTTCATCATCTCGCTCTTCGGGATCTTCCCCTCCCCAACCTAGGAGCATCCATGGCTGACCCATTCGTCGCAGAGATTCGCATCTTCCCCTTCAACTTCGCACCCAGAGGCTGGGCGTGGTGTGACGGCCAGTTGCTTCCGCTGTCGCAGAACACGGCGCTGTTCTCCCTGCTCGGTACGACCTACGGCGGCGACGGGAAGTCGAACTTCGCCCTGCCCGACCTACAGGGGTCCGTGCCGATGCAACCGGGTCAGGGTCCGGGTCTGAGCCTGCATGACCTCGGCGAGACCGGAGGCGTCTCGACTGTCACCCTGCTGGAATCCGAGGTGCCCTCCCACTCACATGAGCTGGGCGCAGACACCGTTGATGCGGGGGACACGAACGTCCCGAATCCCAATGCCAGTCTGGCGTTGTCCTCCGGTGGTGCCCTGTATCAGTCATCACCAGACACACAACTCGCTGACGACGTCATGGCGGTGACCGGCGGTGACCAGCCCCACAACAACATGCAGCCCTATCTCACCTTCTACTTCTGCATCGCCCTGCAAGGCGTCTTCCCCCCGAGGACCTGAACATGGCGCCCATTCTGACCAGTCGTGGACCTGTCCACCTCCGTGCTGCCACGGACGACGATCGCGAGTTCCTCATAGGGCTCTACGGGTCGGTCCGCGCGGAGGAACTCGCCATGGTCGCCTGGGAGGAAGGGCAGCGGGAAGCCTTCGTCCGCATGCAGTTCGATGCGCAGGACACCGAATACCGTCGGATCAACCCCAGTGGCACGTTCGACGTCATCGAACTGCACGGGCGGCCGGTGGGCCGGCTGTACGTCGACAGACGACCCGCTGAGATCAGAATCGTCGATATCTCACTGCTGCCGGAGTTTCGGGGTGCCGGGATCGGCGGCGGTCTGCTCGACGGCCTCATGCAGGAAGCCGCGGCCTCCGGTCGTCGGCTCACAATCCATGTGGAGATCACCAATCGCGCAGAGAGCCTGTACACCCGCTTGGGTTTCGTGGAGGCCGCCAGGCAAGGGCCGTACCGCCGGATGGAGTGGACTCCGTCATGACTGTTACCAAGGGACAGCTACGCGAATGCAGCTTCGTACTGCATCCCTTCCGGGACGGGGCCGAGGGGAACAAGGAAGAGTTCGAGTTCGCCCAACCGCGGATTGCTCAGCCGGTAGGTGCCCTGGGCGAGCGTCGTGTCCAAACTCCCCAGAAACACCAACGAGAACTGCTGACGGACCTGCCCTTCGGGACCCGGCCCGCCCACCTCGCCGCCTTCGGTCGCTTGGACGAGGCCCAGCGTGTGGGAAGATCCATCGGCCGCCGCGACGTCGAAGGACTGCCCGACTACGTCGACGAAGTCGTCACACTTGAACCACTGAAGCTCTGCCACCATTCGATCGTATCGGCGTCCGCGCGCACACCAAGGAAGAGCACATGACCGACCTCTCCCGCCGCAACCTCCTCAAGGCTGGTGCGCTCACTCTCATGCTGGCGCCGCTGACCTTCGGGCCAGTCACGAACCTCTACGCGCGTTCCCGCTTCGGTCCGTTGCTGAATCACCCCTTCGACGTCTCCGACGGCGTGCACAGAGCGTCGATGACCCTGACCCGGATCAGCGACCTGGCCGGTGGTGTGGCCGACGACGATGACGCCTTCGCGTTGACCTTCCGGTCCTCGGCTGCGGGTCCGCCGCAAGGCACATACAGTCTGAACAGGTCCCGATTCGCAACAACACCCCTGTTTCTCGTCCCTGATGACGCCTCGCTAATGACGTACCAGGCCATCATCAACCGTTCCGTCAAGGGAGCTGACCGATGAGGGTCGCCCGCCCGTTGCTCGCCTCAGTGCTCGTGGTGGGCCTCATGGGCAACGGGGCCGCCTCGCTCTCTGCTGCGCCTGTAACACCTGCGGCTCAGATCTCGATCGTGGACAAGCAGGAATGCACGATCATCGGCAGCCCGGGGGACGACGTGCTGGTCGGCACACCCGGTGCTGACGTGTTGTGTGGACGTGGCGGCGACGACGTGATCTGGGGCGGTGACGGCGACGACGTACTGCGCGGAGGTCCCGGAAACGACCAACTGCGCGGGGAGGGGGGCGACGACCTCCTGCGCGGCGGACGTGCCGGCAGCGATGATCTAGATGGAGGAGTCGGCGACGATGTCCTGCATGGGCTCAAAGGCCCCGACCTTCTCAACGGGGGGAAGGGCCGTGACCTGGTCAAGGGCGGCGACGGACCCGACGAAGCCGATGGTGGTCCCGGTCGTGACACCGTGCAAGGTGGTGCCTCTGCGGACTCTCTCAAGGGTGGGAAGGGCTCGGACCGTCTCGAGGGAGGTTCCGGTGCCGACCGGCTGGATGCTCGTGACGGCAGCGCCTTCGTGGACAAACTCTACTGCGGCCCCGGAGTGTTCGATCGTGCCCGCGCCGACGTCGAGGACCGCGTGGCGTTCTCCTGTGAGGAATACCCCGACAACGTCGGCCCGACCGATCTGAGCCTGTCGAAGTCCACCCTTAGCGACGGACGTCCCGCCGGCACAAAGGTGGGTGTGCTGGGCGCAGTTGATCCCAATCCTGGCGACGAACTCACATTCCGCTTGGTCGAGGGTGCCGGCGCGCAGGACAATCAGGCGTTCGACATCGACGGCCGACGCCTCATGACGCGCGAGCCAACCGACGCTGGCACCAAGAAGGACTACTCCATCCGTGTCCGTGTCACTGACCATTGGGCAGCCCGGGAGACGAAGGTCTTCACGATCTCCGTCGACGAGGCTGGACAGCCTCCGATCACGCCAGATGAACCGCCAACCGCTGTGGACGACTCGGCCACCGTCACTGAGGATGATCCTGCTACAGCGGTTGATGTGCTGGCCAACGACCTCAACGTCGACGGCGGGAAGCTTGCCGTGGACTCGGTGACGCAGCCTGCCGACGGCACTGTGGCCATCACTGGTGGTGGGACGGGTCTGACGTACCGGCCGGATGCCGACTATTGCAACGACGGATCGCCGAAGGACACGTTCAAGTACACGCTCAACGGTGGTTCTACCGCGACTGTTGCCATGACGGTCACCTGCGTGGACGATCCAGCCGTTGCTGTCGACGACGCTGCGACTGTCTCTGAGGACGCCGCCGCGACAGCCGTGGATGTCCTGGCCAATGACGACGCCGGCGACACTGGGCCGCTAGTGATTGATTCGGTGACGCAGCCGGGCGACGGCGCCGTCGTCATCACCGGGGGTGGGTCCGGGCTGACGTATGAGCCGAACCCGAACTACTGCAACGAGGGGTCTCCGAAGGACACCTTCACCTACACGCTCAATGGCGGTTCGACCGCGACGGTGTCGGTGCGCGTCACGTGCGTGGACGACCCGCCGACGGCCGTGGGCGACTCGGCCACCGTGACTGAGGACGCCGCCGCCACTGCGGTGAATGTGCTGGCCAATGACACCAACGGCGACGGTGGGCCGCTCTCGGTCGAGTCGGTGACGAAGCCTGCCAACGGCAAGGTCGCCATCACCGGGGGTGGGTCCGGGCTGACGTATGAGCCGAACGCGAACTACTGCAACGACGGCTCGCCGAAGGACACGTTCACCTACACGCTCAACGGTGGTTCGACCGCGACAGTGTCCATGACGGTCACCTGCGTGGACGACCCGCCGACGGCCGTGAACGACTCGACAGCTGTGGCTGAGGATGCCGCGGCCACGGCGGTGGATGTGCTGGCCAACGACACCGACCCCGACGGCGGGGAGCTTTCCATCAAGTCGGTGACCCAACCGGTCGACGGTACGGTGGTCATCACCGGGAGTGGGGCAGGGCTGACGTACCAGCCTGCGAAGGACTACTGCAATGGTGATTTGACGAAGGACACATTCGACTACACCCTCAACGGTGGTTCGACACGCGACCGTGTCTGTGCGTGTCATCGTGCTGGACGACCCGCCGGCCGCGGCGAACGACTCGGCCACCGTGACCGAGGATGCTGCGGCCACTGACGTGGATGTGCTGGCCAACGACGTCAACGGCGACGGCGGGCCGCTTTCTGTCGAGTCGGTGACGCAGGCCGCCAACGGCACCGTGGTCCTCACTGGGAACGGGTCTGGGCTGACGTATGAGCCCAACGCCGACTACTGCAACGACGGCTCAACGAAAGACACGTTCACCTACACGCTCAATGGTGGTTCGACCGCGACAGTGTCTATGACGGTCACCTGCGTGGATGACCCGCCGAAGGCCGTGAACGACGTTGCGACTGTGACTGAGGACGCTGCGGCAACTGCGGTGAACGTTCTGGCTAACGACGACAATGCCGACGGCGGGCCCCTCTCCATTGTTTCTGTGACTCAGCCTGCCGACGGAACTGTGGCCATCACTGGTGGTGGGACGGGTCTGACGTACCGGCCGGACGCCGACTACTGCAACGACGGATCGCCGAAGGACACGTTTGAATACACCATCAACGGTGGTTCCAAGGCCACCGTCTCGATGGCTGTCACGTGCGTCAACGACCCGCCGACCGCCGTCAACGACTCCGGGACGACGGACGAGGACACGACCCTCACTGTCCCGGCAGCGGGTGTCTTGACCAATGACACCGACAAGGACCAAGGCGACACGAAGACCGTGGTCAAATTGAACGATTCAACGACATTGACAGGCACCAGCGCCAAGGGGGCGTCCGTCACGATCGCCGCTGACGGTGGCTATACCTACAATCCGGGCGGTATCTTCCAGGGTCTTTCGACGGGGGAGTCGGACACCGACTCGTTCACCTACACCATGGCCGACGGAGCAGGCGCTGAGTCCACCGCGACAGTGAGACTGACCATCACGGGTGTCTCAGACGCGCCCACCGCGAACACGGACAGTTTCGACGCCGTCGGCAACACCGCCCTCTTCGTCAGTGTGAGCCGACCGACCGGGCAGGCAGGCCGGGTGACCAATGGCTCGGTCCTCGCGAATGACACGGATCCGGACAGCCCCGCCGCGGCACTTGTGGTCCAGGACGTCACCGATGCCGCCACCACCCGGGGCGGCCGGATCACGATCAAGAGCGACGGCACATTTGCCTATCAGCCCCCCGCCGGCGACACGGGTGTCACGGACAGTTTCACCTACCGGGTGTGCGATGCGAGCCCCTGCACCGCGACCACGGTGGCCAACAGCACGGGAACCCTGAGGCTACCCATCGCGGGTCAGGTCTGGTACGTCGACAACACCGCGCCTGCCGGTGGCGGCGGCACGTCGACGACCCCCTTCGACACCCTCGCGGAAGCAGAAGCCGCTTCCGGAGCCGGGGACACCACGTTCGTCTTCGATGGGAACGACACCAGTACGGGGCTTGGTGGCGGCTACACCATGAACAACTCCGAGCGGCTCATCGGAGAGGTGTCGGGGCTCACCCTCGACCCCGATGGCGCCGGTCCCCTCGACACGTTCGATCTCTACCCGGCCACCGCGGGTAAGCGGCCAGTGCTCACCGCCAGCGGCGAGGACGTCGTCACCCTGGCCTCCAAGTCCACTGTCAGCGGTCTCGGACTCGACCCGTCCGGAAATGGTGGCGGCCTCAGCGGCGGGGTCGGCGTCGACGCATCAACGATCAGCGACGTCACGATCAACGACACGGGTACCAATGGCACGCAGCCGGGTCTTGAGCTCAACGGCACCACGGGCACGACGAACGTCTCCAATCTGAGCGTCTCCACCGCACAGGCCAAAGGTGTGCGACTCGCCAACGCTGGGAAGGTCGTTTTCGCGAGTTCGGGCACGGTGTCCATCGTCAGCAACGGGGCCGCGGGACTCGACGTCAGCGGCACCGCTCTGACCGACAGCGAGTTCGACTCGATCACCGTGACAGGGTCCGGCAACGGCGGTGTGGGCCTGACCAACGTTGTGGGTCCCACGAAGTTCACTGATCTCAGCCTGACCACCACCAGTGGTACTGCGCCCGCTTTCGCGATGTCGAACGCCGGTTCTGTCACGGTGACCGGCGGCAACAACACACTGGCCGCCACCCCCGGTACAGCCCTCGAGGTGGCTAACACCACCATCGGTGCCGACGGTATGACATTCCGCAGTATCTCCACGAACGGTGCCAGCAAGGGCATCGTTCTGGACAACACCGGCTCGACAGCTGGCTTGACTGTGACCGGTGCCGGTGGAACCTGCACCTCCGGTGACACCAGCGGCTGTTCGGGCGGGTCAATCCTCAACTCTGCGGGCGCCGATGACGCGTCGAGTTCACCGGTCGGCACCGGCATCGTGCTCAAGAACACGAAGACGCCGTCGCTGACCCGGATGTTGATCCAGGACAACTCCAACTACGCCATCCGGGGCACCGATGTCTCAGGCTTCACGCTGGCCAACAGCGTCATCAAGGGCCTGAACGGGACCAACGGCACGACACCGTTCGACGACTCGGCGATCAGATTCGTCAACCTGACCGGTTCGGCGGCCATCACCGACACCCATGTCAGCGGCGGACGCGAAGACAACCTCTCGGTGACGAACTCCGCCGGAACGCTGGATCGGATAACCCTGACCCGGGTGAGTGTTGGTCTGAACAACGGCACCGATGGTAATGACGCTGTTCACCTCGAGTCCGAGTCCACGGCAGGCGCGCTGAAGGCGACGATCCAGAACAGCACATTCACCGGGGCTCGCGGCGACCTCGTCGACTACAGCCACAACGGCACGGGATCCGGCGACCTGGTCATCAGCGCAAGCACCTTCCAGAACAACAACCCGGGGATCGTCACAGGCGGCGGTGGGCTGACGCTGTCGAATAGTGGCACGAGTGGCAACACCACAATGGACATCACGGGCAACACTTTCCGCGATGCCGTCGGCATCGGCGTCCTCGTCGTCAAGACAGCAGGTTCCTCGGTGCAGACCGGAACGTTCTCGAACAACACGATCGGAGTCTCTGGCGTTCAGAACTCTGGATCTGCGGAGGGATCGGGTCTGAAGTTGCACAACCTTGGCCAAGGGACGATGACCTGGGGTGTGACGAACAACCAGATCAGGGGCTACAACGAGAACGGCATCGAAGTTCTGGCCGGCGGCGGCGCTACCGCCACGTCCGGCAACATCAACACCACCATCACAGGGAACACAATCGAGCAGCCAGGCAACACCGCGGGCACGGCGGCGTTGCCCAAGAACGGTATCCACTTCAATGTCGGGACGATGCCCGGCGACACCTTCACCGCGTGCGCTGTGATCGGTGGTTCGGGGGGCCTGGCCAACGCCATCTCTGCCAGCGGGAAGGAAGGTCTGGGTGCGCCGGGCACGGACTACGACTTCCGGCTGCGTCAGCGCCAAGCGACGACGATTCGCCTTCCCGGCTACGCAGGTCCGACTAACGATAACGCCGCGGTCGTGACGTTCATCAGTGGCCGCAACAGTACGGGAGGCACGCCATTCGGTCAGGCGCTGAACACCGTGCCCACGGGAGGTGGCTTCACCGGGACAGGGTGCCCATGACGATCTGTCGTGCCTAGAGGCCCAGTAGCTATAGGCCCAACTCCTGGATGAGGTTCGGGATGCGCACTGTCAGGGCCTGCCAGAGCAGGTCGTCGTTGATCTTGTTGTCGTGATGGGCTACCAGCTTTCGCATCCTGGCGATGCCGCCCCAGTCGGCCGTCGCGTGCTGCGCCTTGACATTCGCTGCTAGTTTCCGGACGACAGTCGCCACTTGATCAGGATTCGATCCCGTCGCGCGGCACTTCATCTTTTCGGTGGGGCTGAGGAACACACGTTCGTTCTCCAACCTCGGCCCTGCACGCGGGCCTACACGTACCTGAACGTCAACCAACGGGTACCCATCTGCCCGAATACGCCATGCCGCCGGCAGGTAGGCGGTTTCGGTCCAGCCGTCGAACGCGGCATGGGTCGCCGGGCGTTGGTTGGGGTTCGTGCAGTTGGTCGACGCTCGTCGCGCGACGAACGTCAACCAACTACCTGAACGTCAACCAACTACCTGAACGTCAACCAACGCGGGTGCTGATCTGCCCGAGTGCGCCGTGGCGCCGGCTGGGTAGGCGGGGTGACGCACGAAGGACTCACCGGCGCATGATCGCCCCGCCCCACCGCATGTACGCAGAGGCGGCTTCCGCCCCGAATCGCGCGAGATCGTCAAGGCGCCTCTGTGTTCGATCGTGTGTCACAAGTGGACCGCTTGCGCCAGAGCTGATTCGCTGAGGTCGCCGGAGCTCCCTGCGGAGATGACATCGACCTGCACGGTCAGCGCTTCGCGAAGAGCCTCTTCGAGCGTGAGGAGGGTGACGATATCCGCCTCGGGGGGAAACTCCACCAGGGGTCGAGATCTGAGCCAACCTCATCGTGGCCCGTTGCGACCGACCCGACGATCCGGACATTCGTGCCGCCAACCGCCGCCAACTGCAGCCTTCACTTCCTGCCGAGCTTCCCGCAGCAATTGGGATGGCCGCACCTGGAGGGCTTGATCGAGTCGGTGGCGCACTGTGCTGGTGGGCTCCCGATCCCCCCGTCGAGGGCTGAGATAAGGGGCTGCTTGACGCCGGATACGGCTGCGAGTTCGCGCTGGCTCAGCCCCGCTGCTGTGCGCCGTAGCCGAAGTCGATACGCGTAGGTGCCCTGGATTACGGGTAGACGATATCGGTGGTGTTACTGCCCTGAGAAGGTAGGAGTTCAAGGGTGCTCGAGGGACTGAACCGGTTGGGTGCACCGCCCACGGCAGGTCGTGCACGCAGCGGCGACCTGGCAACCGTGCCGTCGGCGGGCCGGGCGAATCCGTGGTGGAGTCGCCCGGCCAACCGGCAGCGTCGTTCTGGTCAGGCAGACGTCGTGACGGGCTCCGGCTCCTGCTCCCGATCCGTAGCCGTCATCGGTCGCCACAGCACGGCGACGAAGACGAGCGGCAGGAATGCAGCTGTTGTCACCGTGGCCAGCGTTAGGGTCCCGGTGGCCAGGTAGGCCATCGTCGCCACCCAGTCGACTGCCTGCACGCCGATCATCGACACGATCCAACTCCTGTGGTGTTGGGGGTTCCGCGCTGCCAGCAGCATGCCGTAGCCGAAACCGAGCGCTCGGGCGGAGAACATGGTCAACATCCAATTCGCCCAGGCGGGTGCATCGGGGAGTCCGAGCAGGGTCGGGAAAGCGTTGGGGATGAGGAATGCCACACCGAGCGCGATCTGGACGATGCCGATCACGATGAGGGTGGGTCGAAGCAAACGCATGGTGGTACTCCTTTAACAATATATATTGATTATGTAGATAAGGCCGTGGCGGGGCGCGATTCGGGCCCGGCGCCTCAGTCGGTGAGGTCGGCCAGGGTCACCTCCCGCAAAGACTCGCGGAGCGCTTCTTCGGCGCCCTGCAGCGCGGTGCGCAACTGCTTCTGTCGGCGTGCCGGCGTGGGGCCGCTGGCCTTGACTCGGTGGTCGGTGGCGAACAGGGGGCGGGCCTGCTGCATCGCGGCAACGACGTCGTTGAGGGTTATCTCGCGCGGTTCGCGCGCGAGTCGGACTCCGCCACGGGCGCCTTCGCGGGTCTCGATCAGGCCCGCAGCAGACAGCCGCCGGAGCAAGGCCGCTGCGCTGGGCGCCGGCAGTCCCAGATCAGCCGCCAGGCGCGCTGTTGAGACGAACTCGTCGTGGCCGACACGGGCCTTGTCGGCCACGTAGGTGCATGTCAGCATCGCCTGCCACACACCGAGCGGATATGTCATCAGGGCCCCTTAAATTACCTGAACAACATATTGAGTGTATTTAGATTGATAAGTCAAGGGGTCAGAGTCGAGCGGCTTGGCGCGAGATGATCATCTATCGCGTGCGTGTCGGCGTTATCCTTCTCCGATGCGCGTGGTGATCTTGGGAGCAGGATTCGGTGGGCTGGAACTCTCGAGGTTGTTGTCTGAGGAACTGGGCGACGATGTCGATGTCGTCCTCATCGACAAGGGCGACGGATTCGTCTTCGGCTTCTCGAAGCTCGACGTGATGTTCGGCTACACCGACGCCGCCCACGTCCTGCACCGCTATGAGGATGTCGTGAAGCCGGGCGTGCGGTTCGTCCGTGCCGAGGTCACGGCGATCGATCCTGTCGCGAAGGTAGTGACGACGGCGGGGAGACGTTCGTAGCGGACATCCTCGTCGTCGCGCTCGGCGCTGATCTCCATACGGAGGCGACGCCTGGACTGGTCGAAGGCGGGCACGAGTTCTACACGGTGTCAGGCGCCTTTGCGCTGCGTGAGGTTCTTGACCAGTTCGAGGGTGGCCGGGTCCTGGTCGGGGTGACGTCGACTCCGTTCAGGTGTCCGCCGGCGCCGAGTGAGACGACGCTGCTGGTCAACGACTTCCTCTCTGATCGTGGCCTGCGGGAACGCAGCGAGGTTTCGCTGGTCATGCCGTTCCCGGTACCCATTCCGCCGTCGCCGCTGGCATCGGAGGTGATCCTTGCCGCCTTCGAGGAGCGGGGAATCACGTGGCATCCGAACAGTCTCGTGCGCGCGTTGGATCCCGACCGCAAAGTCGCGGTGCTCGGCGACGGTGGCGAGCTGCCGTACGACCTGTTCCTCGACGTGCCCGTGCATCGGGCACCGGCAGTGTCGTCGCCTCGGGTTGGCGGAGAACGGCTGGATCCCTGTGGATCCGCTGACCCTCCAGACCAGCTTCCCGGGGGTGTACGCGATCGGCGACGTCACCAGCGTCGGGACCCCGAAGGCGGGGTGTTCGCAGAGGGCCAGTCGACGGTGGTCGCCGCGGCAATCACCGCGTCTGTGCGCAACGCCGAGACTGACCGGACCTACGACGGCCACGGGATCTGCTACATGGAGTTCGGCGGCCGGGAGATCGCCAAGATCGACGTGACGTTCCAAAGCGGTGCTCGTCCCGTCGGTTCGCTGGAGGGCCCGGACGTCGCAATTGCAGCCGACAAGTCCGCGTTCGGCTCCGAACGCATCCAGCGCTGGTTCGGCAGGGCCTGGTCGAGTATCGAGGCCTGAGGTGCCCCGGGAGGTGCTGGCCGCGCCACTGGCTCAGGCAGGGTAGGACGCAGACTCAATGAGGCCATCGTTTCGGGGAAGTTCGCAAGGCAGCTATGACATCCCTCTCCTCACAGGTGGCAGCGGAATCCGCGTGAAGCTCCCCTCATGCGATCGAGGCATTCGCGCACAGCGTCGTCGTTCGCAGGAGTAGTTTGGGCGAATGTCGGGGGGAGCGCCCCCGGCGTCAGGAGGTCTCGTCATGGACACACCGAACGACCGGTCTGCGGACCCGGAACTGATCGCCGGGGTGGTGGCCGACATTGAGACATCTGATCGCGACCCTGCGATCGTCAAGGCCGCTGCTGCGGCAGTGGCTGAGGCTGTCGCCGAGATAGACCCGGTGTATGTCTCTGAGACGTCCGAAAAGGCCGATGGCTCCCTGCGCGTCGACATCTGGGAGACGGCCGTGGTGCACTTCGCAGATCTGCTGCCCGATGGCTACCAGGAGGCCTGGGAGCAGGAGAGCGGGACATCCTGGCAGGTCGCGACCAGTGGCGGCGGTCAGATGCAGGACGTGCTGGCAGCGGCGGTCGACGCCGCTGTGCAACGACTGGGATAACGCAGTTCCTGGTCGGCGCGAGGGGGTGGCCTGGCGCGCAGTTCAGCCCCGGGCGAGGTCCGCAGGATTCAGCGTTACGGGAAAGGGTGCCGCGACCTCGATGGTCTGGGCGCCGTGGGCGGAGGCGACCTGCGCGTAACGGCCGTCGGTGAGTTCCAGGAGCATGATGGCCGGGGCGAGCGGGTCGACGAGCCAGTACGACGCGACGCCGAACTCCTCGTAGAGCGTGCGCTTGCGACCCTCGTCGAGCCAGCCGGTGGAGGCCGACCTGACTTCCACCACCAGTAGTGGCGCCGTGGGAAGGCCGCGTTCGGTGAAGGCGGCTCGCGGGGCGACGACGATGTCTGGCTGCACCACGTGGGGGCCAAGCACGACATCCAGGGGTGCCAGCAGGACCTCCATATCGGTGGATTCTGCGGCCTCGTGAAGCGCTCTGGCGAGAGCGAAAGTGAAGCGTTGATGGGTGACACCCGGCGCCGGGGTCATGACGAAAGCGCCGTCGATGAGTTCGTGGCGCAGCCCATCGTCGGGTAGGGCGTCGAGGTCGGCCCGGGTGAGTAGGTTGCTGGTGGCCATGACTGCCATGGTGCCCCCTTCGGTTCCATGGGTCTACTCTGCGCCGCTTCGCCGGCGTCTGTGGCGCTGTATCCACAAGTGCGGATCGCTCCCTTGCGAGTACAGGCGTCCGCCGTTCGGGGCCGTCTTGGGGCTACGACCGGCACTTGCGTGCGGGGCTGGTTCTACTCCACGACCTCGCGCAGGCCGGTGAACGTGCTGACACCTGTGTGAAGCGATCCGGTTGCGCCTCGAACTCAAAGCCCGGCCGCTCGTGGGAGGGATCAATCTGGTCGTGCGATCATGCAGGACGCGAGTACGCGTACTCTTGCGGTTGAGGACGGCGCCTGGGTGCCTTGATCAACCCGAAAGGTACGCGAACGCGCCCGAATCATCCGTATTTGGGGGGTTAGGGGTGTACCTTTCCGGTTGATCAAGGGGTGCCGCCAACCCGAAAAGTCCGCGACCCTCACTCCAGCCAGCCGCGAGTCGGCCGGTGTCGCCGCTGCGAGCCCCGCGCGATTTCGAATCGCCACAGAAGTGGGCCTCGGAATGGCGGAATGTCGGCCGAAGACGTACTCGCACACCACTACCTCGATCTCCCGGTCGCCGGTCGTGCAACGTCGGCGGGGGCATGTGCCACCACGGGTGTGCCGGGGCCAACGACGGCGACAAGGATGTCCACACAACCTCGCCGCCTTTCGGTGGAGATGTGACACGTCACGTGTCCATCTGTCACCGAAAGGTAATCAGTCCAGCGAATCGTCAATCTCGACCACCCACTACAGCCACTATCCACTGGCAGACCGACCGGTCCACGAGTGCCTCCGGTCGATGTGCGATCCCAACAGTCTCGGCTCACGGGCAGAGTCGGTAGACCCGGAACTGGTCGTGGTCGAGCTCGATCGTCTGCACGGATGTGAACCCAGCACGGTGCGCGTAGTCCTCGACATGCTCGCGGCGCATGACAGTGCCGGTCGCTTCAGACGGGGTTGCGGACATGCCGTCGGGCAGGCACACGGTCAGCGAGTACCCGTACAGCAGTCTCTCCATCAGGGGTGCGTCGGGGGTGAACTCGTCAAGTGAGCGCTCGTCGATGACCAACACCTCGCCCCCATCGGCCAGGGTTCGCATCGATGCCAACGCTTCGACCGGCCGGCTCATATCGTGCAGGCATTCGAACGCGAACACCGCGTCGTAGGCCGGTGCGTTCTGAAGGTCAGCGATGTCAGCGACATGGAACTGGACGCGATCGGAGACGCCATGCTCGGTGGCGTGCAGGCGGGCCGCCTCGATACTGGGCGCGTCGATGTCGTAGCCATCGACGCGCAGGTGGGGAAGGCCTTCGGCAAGGGCGATCGCCGCCCAGCCCATGCCGCAGCCCACGTCGGCCACCCGTGCACCCGGCCCGGCCAAGCGTTGGGCTACTTCGGGCATGCGGGGCAGCCAATCGCTGACCAGCAGGCTGCGGAATATGGGTCGGTTGGCCTCCGCCTGCCCGTGGCGCATCTCCGGGCCGTGGTCCTCCCACCCGAAGGTCCGCTCACCGCGGTAGGTGTCCACCAGGTCTGGCAACGCCCGCCCGGCGACCGTCGTGCAGCGCACCGAGGGAGCCAGGAACGCCAGGGAATCCCGGTCGAGCATCGCCTCCCGGAACGCGTCGGGCATCGTGAACCGCCGCTCTTCGGGAACGTCTCTCGGGTTCCGGCACTCCAACCAGCCGCCGGCCGCCTGTGCCTCGCACCACTCCTGGGCGTAGCGCGGCAAGACGCCTGTCCGTTCGGCCAACTCGCCGGTGGTCAACCCCTGCCCGCCATCAAGGGCCCGGTAAAGGCCCAGGGCGTCCCCGAGGTACAGGGCATACAGGTCCATGGCACCTGCCAGCGTCTCGACGACCCGCGCAACCACCGTGTCGAGGTCGGCGGGTGCGACGGTGTTCTGCCCATCGGCCATGAGAACCCTCCTACTTCGCCGTCAAGCCCCACGTATGGGCGCCACCCCAGTCGATCGCCTGAGCAGCCTCGTCGCCGATAACCCAGGCGTCGTGACCGGGCAGGAGCCAGTTGACATCCCCAGGACCGACCTCGAACTCACTTCCGTCGGCGGTCCTGACGCCGAGGTGTCCTGAGACCAGGTACTGGAAGTGGGGTGCCTCGCACAGGTCCGTCCCGGTGGTCGGCTTGACGTTCTCGGACCACCTCCAGCCCGGTTGCAGGGTCATGCGCATGACCTTGCCTCCGCCGATGTCGACGATCTCGCCCCGACCGAGCGGAAACTCCCGAGTTTCGTCGGGTTCTGAGAAATTCTTCAACTCGTAACTGGCCATCAGGGGCTCCTTGGACTTGGCGTTCCGTGCTCATCACGGGGCCAGGAACCGGCCAGCTCCGCAGTTGAGTGGACCGCCGGTCCAGCCCATCGGATTAGGTGAGGCTTGCCTCAACCTACTCTCGATCCCGCAGTTGTTGAATGGCCCTTTCGGTCCCTTCCCGTTGGCACTGTCGGGCGAACGCTGAGGGCGTTCAGCTCTGCGCAAGTCCCATGGGGTTCAGCGTGACGGCGAAGCGCTCGGTGAGACTGATGGGCTGGGCGCCGTGGGCGTAGGCGATCTGCGTGTAGTGGCCGTCGGTGCGCTCCAGGATCGTGATGGCCGAGGCGAGCGGGTCGACGAGCCAGTACGACGCGACGCCGAACGCCTCGTAGAGCGTGCGCTTGCGGCCCTCGTCGAGCCAGCCGGTGGAGGCCGACCGGATTTCCAACGCCAGCAGTGGCGCCGTCGGGAGGTCGCGTTGAGTGAAGGCGGCTTGCGGGGCGACGACGATGTCTGGCTGCACCACGTGGGGGCCCAGCACGACATCCAGGGGTGCCATCAGAACCTCCAAGTCGGTGGATTTCGCGGCCTCGTGAAGCGCTCTGGCGAGAGCGAACGCGAACCGTTGATGGGCCACACCCGGCTCGGGGGTCATGACGAATGCGCCGTCGATGAGTTCGTGGCGCAACCCGTCGTCGGGCAGGGCGTCCAGGTCGGCCCGGGTGACGGCTGAACCACCACCGGCAACCAAAGCGTCGAAAGTGACCAGTCTTCAAGCGTCGCGGACGCGATGAGCAGTACGCGTACTTTTGCGGTTGAGGACGGCGCCTGGGTCGCCTTGATCAACCCGAAACTGACACGAACGCGTCCGAATTGATCTGATTTGGGGGGTTGTGCGGGTACTTTTCTGGTTGATCAAGGGGTGTCGCCAACCCGAAAAGTACGCGACGCCGACCACCGACGGACCACAGGCCTCTATCTCGACTTCACCGCCAGCGGCGGCCCTGCGCCCGTGTCGGTCTCGCGATCGTCGCAGATCGTCGGCAGCAAGTTGAAGCGTCACGCGGTGCGCGCTGGTAGCTGTTGCGTCCTCAGTCCTGCGGCACGTCGGTGATGTCTCGTTGAGGCGGCCCCTGGAAGGTCACGTTGAGTTTGGTGACCGGGGTCTGCCATTTGAAGTCGAACGGCTTCTGCTTGTTGCCGTACACCCCGACCGGCCAGCCGCCGCCCTGCCCGATGGTGCTGGGTACCGGCCAGTTGTTCCCGTATGTCGTGGCGATCGGGCTGCCGTTGGCCGCGTCGACCTTCAGCCCGGGCAGGCTGATCGTCGGCGAGGCGGTGCAGCCGAACTGTGTGGGTACTGCCGGGGTGCCGTCGAGGGTGACCATGTCCTGCATGTTCGCCGGGGTGACCGTGCCCAGGGCCACGGCTTGGCTGCCGCCGGCGGAGGCGGCCTGGATGGACACCGGCTGGTTCGCCGCGTTCGGCGCCAGGTAAGGAGTGTTGACGCCGTTAGTGGCGTTGGCGACCGACTCCTGAATGTAGACCGGCTCACCGTCGGCGGTGACGCCGAAGAAGTTGACCAGCCAGTCGGCGTTCTGCGGGAGCTGACCCGAACCGTTGGTCGCGGTGTTGCTCAAGGTGCTCTGCTCGACGGTGGTCGGAGCGCCGTCCCCGAACGGGGTGGTCAGCGTGGCGGTCATCTCGGACAGGTCGCAGCGCAGCGTGTAGTTCCCACTTGAGTCCACGCTGGCAGTCATGATCGGGGCCTTCCCCTCGCTGAGCAGCCCGGCACTGTATTGCGGGTTCGTCAGGTAGCTGAGCTGGATGGACATCTCTCCATAGGCCGTGTACTTGCAGACCGAATAGGGATCGCTGGATTCCTTGCCGTACGCCTTGCACTGCATCGCGCCGTCGGGGAAGCCCGGGTTGGGTCCTACATACTGGATCAACCCGTCCTGGAAGGTCGCGGACCCGCCCGTGTAGGCCCCGGACGAGGCGTCCGGTGAGACCATCGGAGCCGGTGCCCCGCCGTTCCAGTAGTAAAGGGCGTTGGTCTGTGCGCCCATGGCCTGCTGCAGCGGGCCGGCGATGAATTGGCTGGTCGGGGTGTCGGTGAACGCCCCTTGGTTGCCCGCCGCGTAATTGCCAGCGGAGGTATTGCCTGCCCAAGTGTTCGTGGCTGGCCATTCGGCCTGGGTCGGGTCCGACACACCGTTGGTCCCGAAGCCGGTCACGACCGTGCTCACCCCGAACAGCTGCGGATACTGTGCGGTGTTGTTGCAGGTGTCGACCTTCAGCCCGCCGAAGAAGGACACGAGGAACCGCACGCTTGCCGCGGCAATGGCGCCCACCATGCCGCCGTCGGTGTAAGTGCTCCCGTTGAATGCCGAATCCGCCGCGTTCTGCCCGGCAGCGTTGGCCGAGTTGACCAGATCGGTCGCCAGTGTTGCCTGTGTGCCGGGGGCGTTGAGGCCCTTCTCGCCCCCGTACAGCCCTGGCGCTGGGGGAGGACCGTCGTAGCCGGGGAACACCGTCCAACCCTGCGGCATGGCGAAGCTGAACGTCAGGATGTCGCCGGCGTTGGCCGTCTCGGGTGCAGGCGTCGGGGGGGTTTGGTTGGTGTACGTGGTGGGTGCCGAATACATGCACTGGATAACCGGCTGGAACGAGACCTGCTGCTGGAACGGTGAGTTGTTGCTCACAGTGATGTTGTTGAACCAGGGTGTGTCCGAATCGCTGGCGCCGGGAGGCATGGTGGCATAGGCGAGCTCAGCGCCCTGAGCCTGCGAGCGCCGCTGCACCTGGCGCTGCTGCTTGGCTCCCGCGGTGGCCCGTTGCACCTTGCGCTTGGACCACTTACCTTTGGCCAACGGGGCCGAGCTGATCTGGATCACCTCGTGCGGGGAGCCTGCCTTCTTGGTGTCCTTGCGGTGACTCACCGATACCGCCACGGCCGCGCGTTGACCTTTGAACCCGCGGTCGCGCAGTTTGTTCGAGACCTTCTTCGACAGGGGTACCTTGATCGTCAGTACGCCGGGCTTTTCGACCTTGCGGGTCTTGTGGGTTCGCATCAGCAGCGCACCCTCGGGCAGCAGCGCGACGGAGCGGGGCTTCTTCACTTTGCTGAACTTCTTCTTGCCGACTGCCACCTTCATTCGGACTCGGTCTTGCTGCAGGCCCGTACGGGAACGGGTGCGCACGGGGTCGACGAACACCTTCGCGACCACCGTCAGCTTGCCCTTGCTGCCGCCGGACAGGTACGGGTACTGGACCCACTGCGGCGCGAGGCCCGCTTTGGCTGGCTGGCTGGCCGATTGGGCCACGGGGGGCTGCTCGGGCGTGCTGGCCTGCCCGGCGGTGGCGGGCACGACTGCACCCGCGGTGGCAAGGGCAGCGATCACAGCAAGGGTGCGAATCATTGTTCTCCAGACTCCTTCGAGATGGGCAGAGTATCGGCTGCGATCCGGACTACCCTTGCGGCGCCGCTACGACGTCGGTCAACGATGGCCCCTGGAAGGTCACGTTCAGCTCGTTGACGGTCTTCTGCCAGCTGTAGTTGAACGGGCTGGTGTTCTTCCCGTAGTAGCCCGCCGGCCAGCCCTGATCGGACTGGGTGGGTACCGGCCAGTTGTTGCCGTAAGCATTCGCGATCGGGTTACCGTTGGCCGCGTTGACCTTGAGTCCGGGCAGGCTGATCGTGGGCGAGGCGGTGCAGCCGAACTGGGTGGGCACCGCCGGGGTGCCGTCCAGTGTCACCATGTTCGCCAGGTTGGCGGGGGTGACGGTGCCCAGGGCCACGGCCTGGCTGCCGCCTGCGGAGGCGGCTTGGATGGACACCGGCTGGTTCGCCGCGTTCGGTGCCAGGTAAGGCGTGTTGACGCCGTTCGTGGCGTTGGCGACCGACTCCTCGATGTAGACCGGCTGCCCGTCGGCGCTCACGCCGAAGAAGTTGACCAGCCAGTCGGCGTCCTGCGGGAGCTGCCCGGAGGTGTTCGTCGCGGTGTTGGTCAGGGTGCTCTGCTCGACCGTGGTCGGCGCACCGTCCCCGAACGGTGTCGTCAACGAAGCGGTCATCTGGGACAGGTCGCAGCGCAGTGTGTAGTTCCCGGTGGAGTCCACGGTGGCCGTCATGGTCGGCGGGTTGCCGTCGTTGAGCAACCCGGAGCTGTAATCCGGATTCGAGAGGTAGCTCAACTGGATGTACATCTCGCCCAGTTGGTCGTAGTTGCAGTAGTACTGAGCTCCATTCGGCCCTCCTAGCAACTGGCAGGTTGCTTCACCGGCGGGGTTTCCGGGGTTGGGGCCCACGTACTGGATCAAGCCGTCCTGGAAAGTGGCGGAACCTCCGGTGTAGGTCCCCGACGAGGCGTTGGGGGAGACCATCGGGGCCGGCGCCCCACCGTTCCAGTAGTAGACGACGTTGGTCTGTGCGCCCATTGCCTGCTGCAGGGTTCCGTTGACGAAGGCTGCTGTGGGCGCGTCGGTATAGGCGCCCTGGTTGCCCGCCGCGGGGTTGCCGGCCCAGGTGTTCGTGGCCGGCCAGGTGGCCTGCGTGGGATCGGACACACTGTTGGTCCCGAATCCGGTGACCACTGACGTCACGCCGAAGAGTTGAGGGTATTGCGAGGTGTCGTTGCAGGTGTCGACCTTGAGCCCGGTGATGAAGGAGACCAGGAACCTGACGCTGGCCGCGGCGATTGCGCCGATGGCGCCGGCAGTGCTGTAACTGCTGCCCGAGAAGACCGCATCAGTGGCGTTCTGCCCGGCCGCATTCCCGGAGTTGACCAGATCGGTGGTCAGCGTTCCTTGCGTTCCCGGAGCGTTGAGCCCCTCCTCCGCGCCGAAGAGACCTTGCGGGTAGTCCACAGTCGGCTGGAACTCGGGTCCCTGCACGTAGCTGAAGATCGCCGTGCCGCCCGCGGGGACGGTCTGCTGGCTGGCTGGCGGCGGCGCAGGATTGCCTCCGTCCGCGTAGTTCGCGGCGAACATGCACTCGATCACCGGCTGGAAGGTGATCTGCTGCTGGAAGGGGGAGTTGTTCTGGACGTAGATGAGGTTGAAGTACGGCGTGTCCGGTGTGGAGGCCAGGGTCGCGCTCGCGGCCTTCGAGGTGCGATCGGCCGCGCGGCGCAGAATACGCAACTGCTTGGCAGCCGCGGCAGTGGAACGCTGGATCTTGCGCTTGGACGATTTCCCCTTCACCAACTGGCCCACGCTGACTTGTGCGAGCTCGTGGTTGGCCCCGCCCTTCTTGGTGTCCTTGCGGTGGCTCATCGAGACGGCGACGGCCGCGCGCTGGCCCTTGAACCCGCGGTTGCGCAACTTGTCCGACACCTTCTTGGACAAGGGAATCTTGAACGTCATCACACCGGGCTTCGTGACCTTCCGGGACTTGTCGGCCCGGGTGAGCAGCGCGTCGTCGGTCAGCACCTCGACCGAACGGGGTTTGTTCACCTTGCTGAACTTCTTCTTGCCCACTGCCAGCCGCATAGTCAGTTTGTCCTGCTTGTAGCCGTTTCGAGCGCGGGTGCGCCTGGGGTCGACGTACACCTTCGCCACGACGGTCAGTTTGCCCTTGCTGCCGCCGGACAGGTACGGGTACTGAATCCACTGGACTGGGAAGCCGGCCTTCGAGACATGGCTGGACGGTGGAACCGGTTGTGCCGCGGTCGCCGAGGTCGCGGGCGCGGCCGGCACGACGGCTTGGGCGACGGTTGCGGGCACGACTGCGCCCGCGGTGGCCAGGGCAGCGATCACGGCAACTGTGCGAACCATCGTTTCTCCAGACTCGTTCGAGATGCGCAGACTACCGGTCGCAGCAATCGAAGCGATCATGTGGCATGGATCACTCTGACGCGTTCGAATTCCGTGGGGTTCCATCCTTGGTCAGAGATGCTCGGGCCGGCCATGGAGGCGACAACGTGATCCCGATCGGCCAGCAGCAGACCGGGAGAGACGGGAGCCCATCAGACCCACATTTCATGGGTAGAAACCGTGCAGGTGGGGAGACTTGAACTTGAGTCGGGCCCATCTCCCGTGGCGTTACGTCCCTGCCTGAGCACAAACCCGGGACCTTCTGGGGCCGGCGCGCGCGCTTCATATCGGCCTGTAGCAGCCTGTCGGGTAGATGGGGAGTAGATGCGAGCGAACCGCGTTGGACCCCCAAGAACGTAAGTGGCTCGCCATGGCTGAGGATTCTTCTTGGCGGGCGGTTGCACGACTTTGGGGCCACGACTAGCGCTTCTTGGCCTTCACCTTGACGGAGAACTTCTTGACCAGTGAGGTGTGACCCGGGACAGCTGGAGCGCGGGCAGTCAGTCCGCACTTGCCAGGGCGCTTCCCCATCACCCGGCTCACTTTCTTCTTGGCCTTGATGCTGCACACTCGTCCGGATTTGACCCGCCACTTCACGCGGGCGCCCTGTTGAGTGCGCTTCGCCAGTTTCTTTGACGTCCCGACGCGCAGCGTCCTCGGGGGTGACTTCACGGTCTGTTGAACCAGAGTCGGCACTGGGCTTGTCTGGTCATCGGGCGCGACAGGGTTGCAGTTGCCGGGTCCGATGTCAATCAGGCGAATCTCGTCGATGTTGGGTCCCCGCTTCCCTTCCGTGAGCGATCGCAGGAATACCTTCGCGTTGGGTTCGCAGACCGTGGCTTCGAGCGACATCTTCTGCCATCCGAGCGCATCATTGGAACGCCCTGTCGTGTCGAATTCGAACGTTTGACTAACGGCGCTGACCCCCGCGATGAGCCGCTTCACGACGGGTTCACCATTCGGGTTTCCTGCCATCTGGAATTCCAGGAGGTATCGGCGACCGGGTGAGGTCTGGACGACCTGGGACAGTTCCGAGGGGCCTCCCTCGCCATTGTTGCCGTTGAGGTCCACCATCTGTCTGCCCTGCGCGGCGACTACTACACCGGGCCCCACCACATCCACTCCGTTGCCGGACACGCTCCACGGACCCAATGGACCCGTGCCGAATGAGTCGAATGCCTCCTGGTAGGGGAAGCCGTCGCCCGGCTCGAGTCCGCCGTTCAGAAGCAAGTTGTTCGGGTCTCGCAACGAGGCGAAGCGGGTGGTAGCTGTGACCGCAGAGTTCCCATAGATGGACTCGACAATGACGTCGTTTTGCCCCACGAGGGCCGGCGTCGTGAAGGTGCAGGTCGTTTTGTCGCACTTCGAGGGGGTGATCTCGACGGGGCCGATGCGCACGAGGTTGACGTCTGTCAACTGCGAGCCGCTAATGGTCACCTCCGTGCCGCCTGCCTCCGGCCCAGACGTCGGGAGGATCGAGTCGACCCTTGGGGTTGGCGCCTCCACGCCTCGCATCGCAGTGGCCGCCGCGCGTAGATCCGCGGTGCCGTACGTCGCGGCGCCCAACACCGACGAGGGCATTTGCATATCCTGATCTCCCATGTACCACTCGACCACCTCGCGCAGCGTCGGGTCTGCTCCTGGGGCAACCGGGGCATTCCAGCCCGCCTGGTTGTAGGCGGTCAGCACATCCGCCGGTAAGCCGTCGGCCCAGTAGGCGGCGAAGGCTTGGTCAATGTCTTGCTTGGTGAGTGGAACATCAGTGACACCCGCCGCGAGAAGCTCGGCGGGCGCAGTCTCCTGAGCGTCGGCGAGGGCCGAGAGTGCATCGGCGAGCGACGACGCGAAGCCGGCGGCAGCCTGCGCCTGCAGGTTTGTCCAGAATCTGTCCCCGGCGTTCAGCGCACCCTGCCACTTGTTGATGGCCGACGCCAGGGCAACGGCCTGACCTGCCGCGGCGAGTTGCTTCTCGCGAAGCTCGGTAGCGATCGGGATCGCGGCGGCGGGGAATGCAGGACCGGACTGGAAGGGTGGCAGAGTGAATGTCGGCACGGTCACGATGACCCCGTAGTCAGGGGCGGGTGGATCGAGAGAGGCAAACGCTGCTCCGGCTCCGAATATCGCCGCCCGAGCTTCAGAGTCGTCAAGCCTCCGCGGTCACGAGACGGTGACGTCGCAGTTCTGCGCTCTCACTTTCAGGCGGCGTTCGTCCTTCCAGACTGTGCCGTCCGGGCCTTTGCGGACCTTGCGGAGTTTGGTCGTGAAGAACACGTACATCCGGACGAAGTTCGTCTGCCGGGTGCTGTCGGCCAGAGTCGTGTACGTCGGCAGGTCGCCCTTGTTGAACCGGGGGCTGTCGTAGCTTCGGGTGTCGAGTGTCAGGAATCGGTCCGTGCCGATCATGCGCTTGAACTCGATCTTCTTGTCGAAGTAGAACGTGCCCTGGTCGTTGACGATGAACTGGAGGGTTCCCTTGGCACGGAACCTCCCAAGTCCCGTGTCGCAGTCCGCTTCGTTGGTGATGATCTGCACTGTGTAGCCGCTGGAACTGGCGGCCGCGCCCACCCTCGGCGCGCCGCTTGCGGGCAGTGTGCTGCCGGTAGCGAGGGCTCCCACAAGGCAGACGGCGCCGGTACGGGCAAGAACGCTCTTCATTCGTGATTCCTCTCAGTCGGAGACGCGGAAGGCCGTTGTGACTTTGAAGGCCTTGGTGAGTGCGGGGCCCTTCTTGCCCGACTTGCTGATTGCCTGGATCTCCACGACGTACTTGCCTAGGGAGAGTCTCTTGAAGACGTGCATGCGTGCTTTGCCGGTGGAGATCCACGGCCTGAACTTCTTCGTGTTGCCCGGCACCGAGATACGCGTGCGGTAGGTGGCTCCGGCCCACGGGGAACGAGGCCACTTCACTGTGGCTTTGTACAGGATCCCGCGGCGCAGGTCGTAGGAGAGCGTATAGGTGTAAGCCTTGAGGTCGTCCCAGTTGGGCTGGGCCGCGAAAACGGTGGTCCCACGCAGGATGTTCGGATCCGGGTCCGCGTCGTTGATCGGGCGTAGTTCGTTCGGGTCGTTGTTCGGCCAAGGACCGATCGTGTCGTAGGGGAATCCCCCGAACGGCCCCGTCTCGCCCTCTGGCGTGGGGACGAACGTCGAGGGCGGGGACATGGTCGGCGCCGTGGAGCCGATCCTCAGACCGGCCACCCGCGCATCATTGTTCACGGTCCAGGTGTCACTGGACTCCTCGGTGCCGTCGTATCCGACATAGCGGCCGTACCTAGTTACAGACCCCTGAGCCGTCGCCTGATAAAGCCGCCAATCCACCGTCGTGAAGCTCCCATTGTCAGGGGCGATACCGGTGATGATGTAAACCAGCTTGCCGCTTTCGGTACGTGTGCAGGAGATCCATGTAGGGCAGTAGCCGCGATCTTCTCGCCATTCGACGGTGATGGTCCCGGTCCATGGGACGACGCTGGACTTCTGAAGCGCCGCCAGCGAACCCGGGTCGGCAAGGGCCGGGCCACCGCTCAGTGCCGTACCCGCCAGCAGGCCGACGACCGCGATGCTGCAACCTTTGTGTCGGCGCACGATTGCTCCCCCTTGGCTGGTTTGCCGTGTTCGGACAAAGGTACAGTCGTGGGGCGCGGCGCCGATAGACGGGGTTTGAGAATCGTCCGTTCGGCTGATCATGGTGCTGGAGCGCGGATGCTCGTGGAAGCCAGGGCCCAGACGGCGTGAACCGTGAACTTCTAGGTGCACAGCTGCGTCAGGCGCAACTCTGGCAAGTGGCTAGCCCGCCACCAAGAGTCCCCAGGGTCCAGGCTTGCCGGCGTTGTCGATCGCGGCGGGGCTGATGGGAACACCGCGGATCCCGAAGTAGGGGATCGGAACGCCACCCTCGACGCTATAGCCGTCAGCGCCCACCTTGAGCAGCGTGCTGTCGGTGGGGACGTTGCGTACGTGTGACCACTCGTTGAGCCCGCCGGCTTGGTCGAGCGCCTCCTGCGCGACGGTGCCGGCGGTGGGCTTAGGACGCAGCCCCTTCCACCACGCGTCGGTCTCTTGGATCGGTGCGCCGCAAGCGAAGGTGTAGCGCTCGCCGCGGTCCGTGCGCACGATGGTCCCGTCAGCCGACTTGTCGTTCAGATCGGCGTCGATCGCCGCCTGCTCCCCGCGGACGGTGTCTTCGACATCCAACGTGCCGCGCGGGACGAACACCGGCGCACCACCGGCGACCACGAATGTCTCACCCTCCACGCGCAGGAAGGTTCGTCCGCTGGCTGCTCGGGCAGTTCCGCGAGTTCCGCGTCGGTCACCTTCCGCGCCTTCTCACGCGAGTTCACCGCCAACGGTGCGCCACTGGCGATGCGGTAGTCCCCTCCTGCGCGGGCGCTCCCAACGAGGACCTGCTGACCTCGCTGGAACAAGATCAACGCCCACCCTCGCCACTCTTCCGAGCCCATCTCGGGAACAGTCATCGAGACCGGCAAACGGTCCGGTGGCGCGACTGTGCAACTGCTCAACCGGTCGGTGGGGTACGAGTCCTGGTTCAAGGGCGCGTCGACGCAGACCGACGCGAATGATAACTTCCTCATTCAACCCGGAGTGGCTCACAACCCTGATCAGAGGTTCCGGCTGATGATCAAGAAGCCCGACTGGGGCACACGGAGTACAACTTGTGCACTTTCCGCGCTCGGGCCACAAGTTCGCTGAACTCACCTTGCCACTGAGATTCACGCACTTGCCAGTGAGAACCGAGAACGTGGCCGGGTACGGGAGAGGCGGACCTCCGCAACGTCCGGGGTTCTTCGGGCGGCCGGAATCGCACCAAGCTGCACCGATGCGCGTCCCGGAGGGCCGTAACCCTATCCGCGCTACTTGTCCGTTGCGGCAAATGGCTGTTACCGTTTGCGACCTATCGGAGCCAGTACTTCGGCATGCGAGGCGGGGGAGTATGAACAGCAGCATCAGACTCAGCGTGGTTTGGGCATCGATACTCAGCATTGCGATGGCCACCCTCGCGGTCATGGCACCAGCCCACGCCGCGACCGCGCCAATCACGGGCAGAGCCACCCAATCAGGGGCGCCGTCCCAAGGTGCCTTGGTGGACCTCTACTTCGACAATGGCATCGGATTCAGCAAGGACGGCTGGCGAGCAGAGGATTTCAACGACAAGCCGGATGTGGCTTCGGCCGACGATGCGAAGGCAGGTGTTGTCGCAAACGCTGACCTTTCCCCGGCCAAGATCACCGGGACGGTTACCGAATTGGTGCACCCTCGGCGGGGGCCAGTGTCACCCTCTACGGGAGGAGCCTTGGGGAGGAACCAGGATGGTCCAGCTTCTCGACTGCCACCACCGACGCAGCCGGAAGATACGCGTTCGAGTTGTCGATTAACACGAAACCCGACGAGACCTTCCGCATTGGCTTCGAGAAAGAGGGATGGCGCTCCGAATACTTCAACGACAAACCCACTGTGGAGGACGGCCAGGACCTACGACTTGGCGATGTCGCCAACGCCGACCTTGCCTCCGCGAGAATCACCGGGACCGTTACCGAATCCGGCGCGCCTTCCAAAGGCGCCAGAGTGGTAGTGCAAAGGTATGCCGGTCAGTTTTCCGGCCGCGACTTGTGGTATTTCGGGCCCTCCGACATGACGGACGGTGAGGGTCGCTTCGAGATCGTGCTGGCGAGGGATGATCCACCCGATGCGATCTACCGGGTGTCCTTCAGCAAGGACGGATGGCGCGAGGAGTACTACAACGACAAGCCGGACCTGGCTTCCGCCGACAACGTCAAGGCAGGGGCCGTCGCGAATGCCGACCTCAGCCCCGCCGCACTGATCACCGGAAAGGTCACCGCTAATGGCGCACCCCTGAAAGGCGCAACGGTGAAGCTGTACCGCCGTGAAGGCGGCGAATGGGTTCTCCTGCGTTCGGCGCAGACCTCCCCCAACGAGCCCTTTGCCGGCCAGTACCAGTTCAGTTTGCCTGGCGGTGAGCCGCCGGGGGAGACCTACCGAATCGGCTTCGAGAAGAAGGGGTGGCGCACCGAGTACTACAACGACAGGCCAACTCTGGCCGCAGCCGACGACCTCAAGCCCGGTGCTGTGGCTAACGCCGAACTCACTCGGGAAGGCAAGAACGCGGGGACGCCGTTGCCGAAGAAGATGCTGCCCAAGAAGGTGAGGCTGTACTCTGCCTTCGCCAGTCGGAAGGCGTGGCTCCGGGCATCCGAGGTCCGACTGCCGGGGAAGACCACCCAGGGACGGGTCGTGAGGTACACGACACGGGCACCCAAGGTGTGCCAAGTCGCCAAGGCCAAGGGAATCTGGCGAATCAAGGGCAAGAAGGTTGGCACATGCGCCATTCGTGCCCGGGCGACCCCCTCGCCAAGCATCACGTTCCAAGTGAGCATCACGAAGAAGTGAGTCAGGCCCGAGAACGTCGAGTCCGGTACCACTGACTCGGACCGTGATTAGGCTGTCGGCCTGGATTTCCTCTGGGGAGTCATCGTCTCCTTCGCAAGCGCCTGGTTCTGCTACTTCATCGCCGCGCGCAACGCCATGAGCAAGATCGGCTGGCCGATCCTGGGATTCTTCCTGCCACTGATCGGCATCGTCGTGACGTTGATCGTCGCGTTCCGGAAGCAGAAGGATCCGGTCTGATTCTCAGGTGAGGCTGACAGATGCATCAGGAGCTGCTCTCAGCTCGCGTTTTATGACCGCCGCCCGCGGTAGTTTCGTGGTGTTCCGTGGGCGCTAGTAGGACGAGGTCTTCGGCTCAACAACCAAACTCGGTCCGGGCTCTCGACCTGTACAGTAGCCCCGCTTCATGGGTCCAGCGAGCACTGGCGCCCGGAGCCTGTATTGCCCTCTTCGGGACGGTTTCTCGGGTTCTGAGCACGCATGAAGTCGCAGCAGGCAAGGAGCAATAGAGGTTGAAGGACCGACACTCGGAGGTTGTGGGGCGCAACTGCGACGCGATACCTTCAGACCCCGACGGAGGAGCAACCATGACCACTCGACATGTAACGATCGCCGCGGTTGGCGCGGCAGCACTGGTCCTGCCCGCGACAGCGGCACAAGCCGATATCGGCTCGATCAACCCGGCCTCAGGGCCCGTAGGTACCACAGTCGTCGTCAGCGGCAACTGTCCAATCGGCAACGAACCTCACCGCGCCTACGCCTCACTGGGGCGCGGCACGCACACGTATTCGTCGGGTGTTGATCCCGTGTTGGACTGGCTGTCGTTCGGGCTTGGCACCACGGGGGCTCCCGTGTTCCCGTTCATGCCCGATGGTGCATTCTCGATTCCTGTCACGGTGCAGGCCAACGGCACGAACGCCAACGGTGAGACAGTGGCCGACACTCCTGCGATCGGAGAGGCCCTGCGGGTCCACATTCAATGCTGGGGCAAGGGTGTAGGCCCGCAGCCCGAGACCCTTGAGGAGTACATGCTCGATGACACCTTCACGGTCACTGACGGCTCGTCGCCCGGAATCACCCCACCGGCGACCACCCCACCGGCGACCACTCCGCCGGCAGCCACCCCACCAGGCACGCGCTTGACCGTGGGTTCGTCCAGGACCTTGCCAAGGAAGCAGTCCTTCGGCAAGGCGCAGTACAAGTCGCTGACGCCCAAGGTGTGTACGGTCACAGGTCGCAAGGTGAAGGCCGAGACGCCCGGTACATGCAAGGTCAAGGCGGTTTCGGTCAAGGGGAAGAAGAAGCAGAAGACGATCAAGATCGTCGTTCAGTAGAGAACTGCGGGTGGACGTCCGCGCCACTAGGTCGTCAGAGTGTCGTCAGTCCAGCGCGCCCGAAGGGATTCGAACCCCCAACCAACCGGGTAGAAACCGGTCGCTCTATCCGTTGAGCTACGGGCGCTTGGGCCGTTCGCCGGCCTGCGCGAACGACTCGATTCTAGCCGGGCCGATTCTGGGTCAGGTTCGCGTCCGGTTCGAGAGGGAATGGCTCGCGCGCCCGTTTTGTGTGCGCGTGAGATCATTGGAAAGTCCGCCCTTTAGGAGTATGTGTGATCGCCAACAGCGTCTACCGTCTGAAGAACACGTCGGTAGTGTCCGTGGTAGCGCTCGAGGCGCCCGAGGTTGTGACCTCCGCGTCGTTCGACGACCAATTGGAACCTACATTGGAGCGGCTAGGGCTGCGTCGGGGGATGCTCGAGCAGGTCGCCGGGATCGAGGAGCGGCGTTGGTGGCCCGAAGGCGTCACCTACTCCGAATCGGCTGCCGAAGCCGGCAAGTTGGCCATAGCCGAAGCTGGCATCTCGCCCGACAAGATCGGCCTGTTGATCGACACTTCGGTGTGCCGGGCGCGGCTTGAACCGTCGTCGGCGGTCTTCGTCCACAACGCGCTCGGGTTGCCCCCGTCGTGCCTCAACTTCGACCTTTCGAACGCCTGCCTGGGCTTCGTCAACGGCATGCAACTGGCCGGGACGATGATCGACTCCGGGCAGATCGAGTACGCGCTCATCGTGGACGCCGAGGGCAGCCGCCTGATCCAGGAGCGCACTATTGCCCGACTTCAGGATCCCAACACCGAGGCCACCGACATCCTGTCCGACTTTGCGACGCTGACTCTGGGATCCGGCGCTGCCGCAATGGTGCTGGGGCGTACCGACGAGCATCCCGACGGCCACCAGTTCATCGGGGGAGTTGCGCGTGCCGCGACCGAGCACCACAACCTCTGCTTGGGCGATATGGACCGCATGGTGACGGACAGCCGGGGCCTGCTGCTAGCGGGTTTGGACGTCGCCGAGATCGCGATGAAGGAAGCCTCGCAGGACTTCGACTGGGAAGAGATCGACCACTACATCATCCACCAGGTCTCGACCGTCCACTGTGACGCTCTGGCGCAGCGACTCGGCCTGGACAAGGACAAGATTCCGCTCACATTCCCGACTCTGGGCAACATCGGCCCGGCGGCGATCCCGATCACGCTGGCCATGCACCAGGACAAGATCGCCAAGGGTGACCGCGTGCTCGTCATGGGCATGGGCTCCGGCATCAACGCGATGGCCGCCGAGATCCGCTGGTGAGCCTGCCGCCGCCCGGGCTGAGTGGGCTGAAACCCGAGTGGTCGAAGGAAGTCACCGCGGTCGACTCCACTGGCGTCACCCGCACCTGGCATGTCCTTGACTCCGGGGCCGGCGACAAACCGACCCTGCTGTGTGTCCACGGCAACCCGAGTTGGTCGTACTTGTGGCGCCGGGTCGTGGCGGATCCGCCGAAGGGTTGGCGGGTCATCGCCATCGACCAGATGGACATGGGCTTCTCGGATCGCACGGGCACGTTTCGGCGTCTGGCCCAGCGTGTGGACGACCTCGACACGCTGACGGCTGCGCTGAACCTGACCGGACCGGTCGTCACGGTCGCCCACGATTGGGGTGGTCCTGTCTCGCTGGGATGGGCGCTGCGCCACGTCGACCAGCTCGCCGGTGTGGTGTTGTCGAACACCGGTGTGCACCAGCCCGCCGAGTCGTCGGCGCCCACAGTCATCCGCGCCGCGCGCACCCCGGGTGTGCTGAGCGCGGTCACGAAGAACACGCGCAACTTCATCCGCGGTGGGCTGTTCTTCTCCCGGCCGCTGCCGCCCGCGGACATCCGCAAGGGCTATTACGCGCCCTACGGCAAGACCGATCGGCGCCTTGCCATCGAGCAGTTCGTGCAGGACATCCCGCTGGAACCCGAGCACCCCACCGCCCCGACGCTGGACGCGATCGCCGACGGCCTCGATGCGCTGGCCGACGTCCCAGTCCTGATGCTGTGGGGACCGCGCGACCCGGTTTTCTCCGACATCTACCTGCGGGACCTGCTCACGCGAATGCCACACGCGGACGTCCACCGTTACGAAGGGTCCAGCCACTTCGTCCCCGAGGACGCCCCGAGCTTCGCCACCGACTTGGCCGCGTGGGTCCAGGCGCTGGGGCACGAACCTGCACGGCGCGAGCTGCCCCAGAGCCGGCCCCTCTGGGATGCGGTCGCGCAACGACGTGGTGACCCCGCCCCGGCTGTGATCGAGATGGGCCCGGGTGGGCGCAACATCTCGTTCGGGGACCTGCACAACCGGATTGAGAACATCGCCGCAGGCATGGCTGCATTCGGGATCGACGCGGGCGACCGGATCGCCCTGCTCGTGCAGCCCGGTGTGGACCTGACGGCTGTGCTCTACGGATTGTGGCGGCGCGGCGCTATCGCTGTGGTCGTGGATGCAGGGTTGGGGCTGCGCGGTATCCGGACCGCCTTGCGCAGTGCCGGGCCGAAGTACGTGATCGGCGGATTCAAGGGTCTGGCCGCAGCCCGGACGATGGGCTTGGCCGCGCAGTTCATCAGCGTTGGCGAAGTGCCGCTCAAGGTCACCGCCACGCTTCAACAGATCGAAACTCTTGGTCAGCGCTCGCCGGTGCCCGATCCGCCGGTCGCCGCTGACCCGGCCGCCATTGCGTTCACCTCGGGGGCAACGGGTCCGGCCAAGGGAGTGCTGTACCTGCACGGTCAACTGCAGGCCCAGCGAGAGGCGCTGGCAGCCTTGTACTCGATCACCGAGGCCGACCGGCTCGTGGCCGCGTTCGGGCCGTTCGCGCTGATGGGCGCCGCGCTTGGGATCTCGTCGGTCGTACCGGACATGAACCTCACAGCGCCGAGCACTTTGACCGCGACCGCGATGGCCCAAGCGGTCGAAGCAGTCGACGCCACCATGGTCTTCGCGTCGCCTGCCGCATTGGCCAACGTCGCCCGCACCGGTGCTGGTGTGGCGGCGATGCCAGGGGTGAGGTTGTTGCTGTCGACCGGAGCGCCGGTGCCCGCCGAGTTGCTGCGCGAGGTGTTGACCATGATGCCTTCGGCTCAAGCGCACGCGCCTTACGGCATGACCGAGGTGCTGCCCGTGGCCGACATCGGGCTCAAGGAGATGGAAGCCGCGGGCCAGGGCAATGGCACGTGCGTGGGCCATCCTGTGCCCGGGGTGACTGTTCGGATCAGTGCTCTGGACGCTCATGGAGATGCGGTCGGCTCGCTGTCCGACGCGCCAGGAGTCACCGGCGAGGTCTGCGTCCAGGCTGCTCACACGAAGCAGCGTTACGACCGCCTGTGGGTCACTGAGCAGGCCGCCAGCCGCGACCCCGGATGGCACCGGACCGGCGATGTCGGCCACTTCGACGACGACGGACGGCTCTGGATCGAGGGCCGGCTCGTCCATGTGATCGTGACCGCGCAAGGACCTGTTACCCCGGTCGGACTTGAGCGGCGTGCAGAAGCCATCCCGGCGGTGAAGCGCGCGGCCGCAGTGGGCATCGGCCCGCGGGGCGCGCAGCAGGTCGTGATGGTCGTGGAAACCGAATTCGGAACCTCGGGTTTGGCTCCGGACGGCCTGCGGGATTCAGTGCGACAAGCCGTGGGCGAGGTGCCGGCCGTTCTGACCGTGAGCGACTTGCCGGTCGACATCCGCCACAACTCGAAGATCGACCGAGTGCGCCTGGGGCGTTGGGCGCAGCGGGTACTCGGTGGCGGACGGGTGGGCAAGCCATGAAGGTCCTCGTCACCGGATCCCGCAGCCTGCTCGGCGCGGACATCGTGCGCCGGCTCGTTGCGCGCGGCGACACCGTGGCTGTGCTGCAACGCCAACCGTCGGCGGTGGCCGCTGAGTTGGGGCTGACCGAGTTCCTTGGCGACGTCGTCGACGAGCAGATCGTCGCGCAAGCCGTGGCGGGAGTGGACGCGGTCATCCACCTGGCCGCGCGGGTCGGTGTTGTGGGCACCCCTGAGCAGTTCTTCACCACCAACGTCGTGGGCACCCGGGTCGTCGTGGCTGCGGCGCGTGAGGCAGGTGTGCAACGGTTCGTCTTCGTGTCGTCGCCGTCAGTTGCGCACACCGGTGACGCGCTGGCCGGCAACGGTGCTGAACCCGCGGACCCGCGTCATGCCAAGGGTGAGTACTCCAAGTCCAAGGCGTTGGCCGAAAAGGAAGTCCTGGCCGCCGACGGGCAGGGCCTCATCACCATCGCTGTGCGTCCGCACCTGGTCTGGGGGCCGGGCGACACCCAGCTCGTGGGGCGGATCGTCGAGCGCGCGCAACAGGGCAGGCTCGCCCTCGTGGCAGGCGGACGCCCGCTGATCGACACCACCTATCTGGACAACGCATCCGAAGCGGTGATCGCTGCTATGGACCGCGCCGACTCCGGCCACGGCCGGGCGTTCATCGTGTCCAACGGGCAGCCACGCACAGTTGAGGAGATGGTCACGCGTATCTGCGAAGCCGCCGGTGAGCGGCCGCCCTCGCGTTCGGTGCCGCGCGCGCTCGCGTGGGTTGCCGGTGCTGTGGCCGAAGGTGCTTGGAAGGTCGGGCGCCGCGACGACGACCCGCCCATGACCCGGTTCCTGGCCGGGCAGTTGGGCACCGCCCACTGGTTCGATCTGCGCGAGACCCGCGACGTTCTGCAATGGCAGCCGAAGGTCGGTCTTGACGAGGGTTTCCAACGTCTGCGCGCATCGTTCGCCTCTGACGCATGAGCCCGCTCACGGAGCTGCTGTCGACCGAGGTCGAGCCCGAGGAACTCCTGGAGCGCTTCGCCGAGTGGGCCGCTGAGACCGGCCGGCCGTTGTACCCCGCGCAGGAGGACGCGCTGCTGGAGATGGCCTCGGGAACGCACGTCATCCTGGCAACGCCGACAGGTTCCGGCAAGAGTCTCGTGGCAGTGGGAGCCATGTTCTTCGCCATGGCGCAGGGCCGCCGGACGTACTACACGGCCCCGATCAAGGCGCTGGTTTCGGAGAAGTTCTTCGACCTGTGTGAACTGCTGGGGCCCGAGAACGTCGGCATGATCACCGGGGACGCGGCGGTCAACCCCGACGCGCCGGTCATCTGCGCCACCGCCGAGATCCTGGCGCTATTGGCACTGCGGGAAGGCTCGGACGCAGACGTCGGCGTGGTGTGCATGGACGAGTTCCACTATTACGGCGACCGCGACCGGGGTTGGGCCTGGCAGGTGCCGTTGATCGAGCTGACCGGAGCCCAGTTCCTGCTCATGTCGGCCACGCTCGGGGACATGGGGCGGATCCGCGACGATCTCGTGCGGCGCACAGGTCGCCAGGCGGCCATCGTCGCCGGTGGGGATCGGCCCGTGCCGTTGACCTTCGAGTACGTGACCACGCCGATCCACCAGACGGTCGAGGTGCTGCTCAACCAGGACCGCGCGCCGATCTACATCGTCCACCCCACGCAAGCCGGGGCGTTGGAACGCGCACAGGCGCTGATGAGCCTTAACGTCTGCACACGCGAGGAGAAGCGGGCCATCGCCGATGCGCTAGGCGGGTTCCGGTTCCGCGCCGGATTCGGCCGGACACTGAGCAGGCTCGTGCGCCACGGGATCGGTGTCCACCACGCGGGCATGCTGCCTCGCTACCGCCGGCTCGTGGAGCAACTGACCCGCGCCGGGCTGCTCAAGGTCATCTGCGGCACGGACACACTCGGCGTCGGGATCAACGTGCCGATCCGCACCGTGCTGATCACCTCATTGGTGAAGTTCGACGGCCGCCGGATGCGGGTGCTGCGGGCACGGGAGTTCCACCAGATCGCAGGACGGGCAGGACGGCCGGGTTTCGACGCCATCGGGTATGTGGTCGTGCAGGCGCCCGAGCACGAGATCGAGAACGAGAAGCTGCTCGCCCGTGCTGGCGACGACCCCAAGAAGCTGCGCCGGATCGTGCGCAAGAAGGCCCCGGAGGGGATTCCGAACTGGGGGCGCAGCACGTTCGACAAGCTGGTGGTCGCGCAGCCGGAACAACTGAAGTCCCGCTTCGATGTCAGCCACGCGATGGTGTTCAACGTGGCTCACCGACCAGGTGACGTCGAGACCGCTTTGGAACATCTGCTCACCGACAACGATGAGGATTCGGCTTCACGGGAGGCCATGGCTGAACGTGCCGCGGCTATCCAGGAATCGTTGGTGGCGGCGGGTGTTCTGACTGCCGAACTGCGTGTCGTGGATGACCTGCAGGACGACTTCGCGTTGAACCAGCCGTTGTCCACGTTCGCGCTTGCGGCCATCGAACTGTTGGACCGGGAATCCGAGACCTACGCCTTGGATGTGCTGTCGGTCTTGGAGGCGACGCTGGAGGACCCGCGGCAGGTGCTGTACGCCCAGCAGTCCAAGGCCCGCGGCGAGGCGGTCGCAGCCATGAAGGCCGAGGGCATCGAGTACGAGGAGCGAGTCGAACTCGTCGAGGAGATCACGTGGCCGCGTCCGCTGGCTGACCTGCTGCAGACCGCTTACGACATCTACGCGGAGGGTCATCCGTGGGTTCGCGAGCATGAGCTGAAGCCCAAGTCGGTGGCCCGGGAGATGTCCGAGTTGGCGATGACGTTCGTGGAGTTCGTCGGCTTCTACAAGCTCGCGTCGTCGGAGGGTTTGGTCCTGCGGTACCTGGCCGATGCGTACAAGGCGCTGCGCCGGACGGTGCCGGAGGAGGTACGGACCGAGGAGTTGGACGACATCACCGAGTGGCTGGGGGAGTTGGTGCGCCAGGTCGACTCCAGCCTGTTGGACGAGTGGGAACAGCTGGTCAACCCCGCTGAGGTCGATGCCGCTGTCGTGGACGCCGGCCCGCCGCCGGTCACGGCCAACGTGCGTGCCTTCCGGGTGCTGGTGCGCAACGCGATGTTCCGCCGGGTGGAACTTGCCGCTCTCCGGAGGTGGGACGACCTCGCTGCCCTCGACGAGGAGTGGGACGCCGATCGGTGGCGCGAGGCGATGGCCGATTACTTCACCGAGCACGACGAGGTTGGGACCGGTCCGGCTGCGCGTGGACCCAAGTTGCTGCAGATCGAGCAGTTGGCCGGCCGTTGGAATGTGTGGCAGGCCTTCGACGATCCGGCTGGCGATCACGACTGGGGGATCCGGGCCGAGGTCGACCTCGCTGCCAGCGACGAGCAGGGGACGGCCGTGGTCCACGTGACCGAGGTGGGCAGTTTCTGAAGCCTGCGACGCCAGTGCCCGAGGACGTCGATCCGGGCGAATACCGGTTTCGTGGTCGCGGTACCGGCCGGCGACATGTACTGTCGGGCGAGCGCCGCCGCCCCACTGACACTGCCATCGTCTACTCGCACCACGCCGAAAACTCGGGTGTGGAAATGGTTGTATTTGTCGTACGTGTGTTCTAAGATGAAAGGGCAGTTGAGGTTTCACACCTCGGTTCACACCCTGTCGCGAACGCGCCGTGTGACTGCCCGGATTCGGATATCTGATTCTCATTCTCACGGTCACCGGGCAGGAGGTGTTGTTTTCATGGCCGTCCACCAAGTCTCCAAGGCGGCGCTGCGCCGGATGCGGGCACGCGACCGGCTACCCACCGCCACCCCGGCCGGTTTCGACGCCCTGGACACCGCGGTGGCTGCCCTGCCCGACCCGGGGCTGTTGTGCGCCGAGGAACGCGCCGCGGCCCTGGCCGCCCTGGCTGGCCACCGCAACCGGATCGACGCCTACCTGAGCGCTGTGGCCGGGGCCGCCGACCGCGCCGGGGACGGCAAGACTCTGGGCGTGGGTAGCACCGGCATGCTGGTGGCGGTGGCCACCGGATCCAACCCGGCCGCCGGATCGGCGATCGTGGCCCGCGCCGCGGCCCTGGCAGACCTGCCCGCTACCGCCGCCGGCTACGCCGGCGGGGCGTTGAGCACCACCCACGTCGCGGTGATCCTCGACGCCGCCGGGCACCTGCCCCGGTTCGGCGACTACGAACACGCCGTGGCCGCCGCCGCGACCTGCACCGAACCCGGCGAAGTCAAACGCCTGCTGGCGGTGCTGATCGGCCAGGCCAACCCGAAACGCCCAGACGACGCCGTGGCCGAACAACGCGAACGCCGCGGCCTGACCCTGACCGAACTATCCGACGGCCGCTACCAGCTGCACGGCTGGCTGGACAGCCTGCAAGGCACCCGGCTACGCGACGCCCTGGCCTCCTTCACCGACCGGGCCGCCGCCGGCGACCCGCGCACCCCCAAACAACGCCGCGCCGACGCCCTCGCCGACCTGGTCGCTGCCGCCTGCGCCAACACCCGCCCGCTGGGCACCTGCGGGCTGTCCGTACTCGTCGACCTCGAAGACCTGCCCGAGGCCACCGGCGCCACCCTCGACGACGGCACCCCCATCGGCCCGGACACCTTCGACCTGATCACCTGCACAGCCGTCGCCTGGGTCATCCTCGGCATCACGCGCAACAAGACGTTCGTGCCCTTGAACCTGCACCGCGGCGCCCGCCGCGCCAGCCCCGGCCAATGGGCCGCCCTGATCGCCCGGGACCGCGGCTGCATCCGCTGCGGGAGGGCTCCCCGGTTCTGCGAAGCCCACCACATCGTGCATTGGCGCCACGGAGGTTCCACGGACCTGTCGAACCTGGCCCTCTTGTGCTCCCGATGCCACCACGACCTGCACGAAGGCCGCTTCCAGATCACTATCGACACTCACGGCATCCCTCACCACACCCCCAACCGCGCCCCACGCCGCAGACGAAGATGAGAGCGGGGCTGGGCCGATTCGAAAGGTGGCAGTGCCCAGGTCGAACCTTGTTGATCTCGCTTGGCCCGCGGGGTCGTCGTAGGCTCTGACCACCACGACA
Organism: uncultured Actinomycetota bacterium; assembly: GCA_963818505.1. Lineage (GTDB taxonomy): Bacteria > Actinomycetota > Actinomycetes > S36-B12 > UBA10799 > JADKAV01. The sequence continues at coordinate 880,113 of CAWFSJ010000001.1, read as the reverse complement.
ACAAGGAGCATCATGGCCTACTCGATCAAAGACCTCAAGGACGTTTCGGCGGGGCTCGCGGCGAAGCTTCAGGAGGTGGGCGTGGGAACCACTGAGCAGTTGCTGGAGAAGGCGGGCTCGTCCGCCGGCCGCAGGCAATTGGCCGATGAGATCGGGGCCAGCGCCACCCAGCTTCTGACGTGGGTCAACGAGGCCGACTTGATGCGGGTGCCCGGGATCGCGGAGGGCTTCTCGCAATTGCTGGAGGCCGCAGGCGTGGACACAGTCAAGGAACTGGCCACCCGCAACGCGGAGAACCTCACCGCGAAGATCGCCGAGGTCAACGAGCAACTCAACCTGGCAGGCCGGGTCCCGACCCAGGACCAGGTGGCCGCGTGGATCGCCGCGGCCAAGGACTTGGCGCCGAAGGTGAGCCACTGACCCCGGTGGTCGGTCCTGACCGACCACCGTCGGCTGGTGCGGCCGGGCCAAGATCAGAGTCGCTGTTGTGGCCCTGCGTCGTTGCACCGTAAAGTCGGGCAATCGCGACGAGGAGAGATCATGGGCAGAGCTTGGATACTAGGCGCGAGTTCCGTGGCCTTGATCGTCGGATCGACAGTGGCGCCAGCGGTGGCAGCGCCGCAGGACGATCAGGTTGAGGCCACATGGACCGAGGTGCTGGGCAACGCGCCGGCGTCGAAGACCAGGTGGTCGGCGCGAGCCGGGCTGCAGGCTGTGACGTTGGGCAAGACCGTCTACGTCCTCGGTGGCCGCGTTCCTAATCCGCCTGCCACGCCACCCATCCCCGGTGACAGCACCCTGCTCAACGACGTGTGGTCCAGCAAGGACCGGGGCAAGAACTGGAAGCGGCTGGTCGCCAGTGGGTCGCCCAAGATGTGGGCGCCCAGGGCGTATTTCGCATCGGTGACCAAGAACAAGTACATGTATGTGCTCGGGGGGCAGGACTTCCAGGTGGTCCAGAACCCCTGCCCGCCGGTGTTCGTCGCGCCGGACTGTCCGCCCATCGTGTCGAAGTCCGAGTTCTTCAACGATGTGTGGCGCAGCAAGGACGGAAAGAGCTGGCAGAAGATGACCGCTGAGGCTGCCTGGGCCGGCCGGGCGGGACTCAGTGCTGTGGCTCTCAAGGGTGACCTTTACGTCTTCGGCGGGTCGGTCAACGACGACAGTGCGGTCATCGGCGGACCGCCCGTGCGTGAGTACTTCAACGACGTCTGGCGCTCCCGGGACGACGGTCGCACCTGGAAGAAGCTCACCGGGTCCGCGCCGTGGGCCAAACGAGCCGGCGCGGCGACAGTCGTCAAGGGTGGCGACATGTACGTACTCGGTGGCGAGGTCGGTTTTGCCTGCTTCGAACCTGGCTGCGTCCCGCCCTACTTCAATGATGTTTGGCGGTCCTCGAACGGCAAGAACTGGAAGCGCCTGACGGCCGCCGCCGGCTGGTCGCCGCGCCCGGGGCACAAGTGCGAAGTCCTCAAGGGCAGGATCGTCTGCTTCGGTGGGTTCGGTTTGCCGACCAACCCCACTGACGCCTGGTGGAGCAAGAAGGGCAGTTCTTGGACGAAGCTCCCCGGTAACTCCTGGAACGCGGTCTCCCCGGATGAGGTGAAGTATGACTTCGACTCGGCGGTCATCCCGGGTGGGCGTGGCGGCAAGTCCATCTATACCTTCGGCGGGGACCGGGAGACGTTCGACTTCGCGGACCCGGGCAACTACCTGCGGGTCGACAACGATGTGTGGCGCCTGGGCATCAGGGGCGGGTGAGATCGGGGGCTGGCCCGGCCGGGGCGGCGGTCTTACTTGCGGCAGGGGGTGCGGTTCAGCGACACCAACACCCACCCGATAGTGCAAATCGGCCCGTCGCCCTTAGTCTTGCCCAATGCGTCCTGTGATCATCGTCGCCTCCGCCTTGTTGCTCGCCGCCTGCTCGTCAGGGGGCACGTCCAGTGAGAGCCCGAGTGAGAGCCCGACCGCCGCGCAGCAACTCCCGTCCGAGGTCACCAACGTCCTACAGAACCAAATGACCAAGACGCTCAAGCGCAACGGTGTCCCCGGCGCCGTGGTCCAGATCTGCGCGCCGGGCTATGAGAATTGGGCAGATGCCCAAGGGGTCGCCGACCGCAAGACGGGCGACGAAATGACCACCGACCTCGTGTGGCCCATCCGCAGTGTGACCAAGTCGTTCACGGTGACCCTGATCCTGCAGTTGGTCGATGAGGGCAAGATCAGCCTCGACGACACGATCGACCAGTGGGTTCCGAACGTGCCCAACGGCGACGAGATCACGCTGGCTCAATTGGCCGATATGAGTAGCGGTGTGCCGGAGTACACGACCCAGGAGTGGCTGCTGTCCTACATCGAGGACTCGAACCAGGCGTACACCGACGAGCAACTCATCGAGTACGCGCTGGCCGAACCCCCACAGTTCAAGCCGGGGGCCAAGAAGGTCTACACCAACACTTCCACCCTGCTGCTCGGCCAAGTTGTGGTCCAGGAGTACGGCCAGCCCTTCGGCCAAGTCGTCCAAGAACAGATCCTGGACCCGCTGGGACTGTCGGCGACCACCTACACCGACAGCGTGAACGACTGGTCCGGGCCGCATCCTACGGGCTACCAGCCGGTCGACGGCGGCCTGGAAGATCCCGGCAACAACTTCACGGCACTCGGGGCAGCCGGCGCCATGACCTCGACGCTGGACGACTTGTGCCAGTGGGGTGACGCTCTGGGGGAGGGCACGCTGCTGGAGGCAGAGACTCAGCAAGCCCGGCTGCAAGGCGCGCCCTTGGACAAGGGTCCGGAGTACGACATCTATGCCCAGGGAATCGGGAGCCTTGAGGGCTGGTACGGGCACACTGGCGAAGGCTTCGGCCACACGGTGCTAGTGATGCACAACGCGGAGTCCGGGACCACAGCCGTCGTCGGGATGAACATCTCCAACGCCGGCAAGCACGTCCCGACGCGCTACTTCCGCAAGGTTGCGCCGGCCCTGGATTCGATCCCTCCGGCGGGCTAAGGCAGGCGGTGGGCTCTTTGCCCGCGGCTGAGGAGCCGGTCAAGTCCCAGGAACAGGAAACCGAAGACCAGCCCCAGAACGACGATGACGACGATGTTCACCCCGACGCCGGCGTAGCCGCCCAACTCCACGCCTGGAATGAGCGGGGACGGGTCGTTGACATCGATGAACGGGTAGGGGTACCAGTGCTGTGGTGCGCCCAGTTCGGTGGCTGGCGGGTCGGCCGGGGGGCTGGTCAGGGCGAGGCCGCGGATCAGCGTGTAGGCCAGCCACACGCAGGGGATGGCGAGCATGTAGAAGACCGTGCGCAAGATGAAGCGCGGCCGTGGACCGAACAGTAAGAAGCCCAAGAACGTCGCCCACGGCACGATGTAGTGATAGCCCAAGTTGGTGTAGACGCCCAGGCCCACAGGGTGCGCGTCCGGGGCGAGAATGATCGCGTAGACCAGACCGGTGATCGTGATCATCACGAGGTTGGTCATCCGCAGCCACCGGAACACGTGCCCATCGCGGGCCGGATCAGCCACCAGCAGCCAGTTCATGGTGAAGGTAAGGATGTTGCTCCACACCGTGAAGTAGCTCAAGGTGAAGACCAGTCCGTTGAACCAGCCCCCGTTGCCCTCGTTGGTCATCGCCAGCCCGCAGCTCACGATGAAGGACAAGGTTCCGATGAAGGCGACGATGGCCCAATAGACGCGGGCAGCCGTGGCCCAAGCGCCAACCGGCACCACGGTCGTGGTGGCTTCGCTCATAGGGGCAAGAGTGGCGAAGATCAATCCGTGATGCGAGTCAGGCTCCTGAAGCCTGGGCGAGCGTCAGTACGGACATGGCCAAGACCAGCCCCGCGAAACCGATTCCCAGGTTCCGCTCGGACCATTTGTTCGACCAACGTGCAGCTATTGCGCTGGCGATCAGCACGAACACGGCCACCACGGCGGTAGGTCCTAGCTCGAGCGCCTCCCCGGCTCGCGGGATGAAGGCGACCGCGGAGTTCAACGTGATGACCAGCAACGCAGTGGCCGTCGAGACGTACATCGACATGCCCATGACAAGTGCCAGCGCGGGAACCACCAAGAACCCTCCACCCACGCCGAAGAATCCGGTGAAGAGCCCTACTGCCAGCGCAGCCGGCACCACGATCCACCAAGAGCGCCGACTGCGCGCGGGGGCCGGCTCGCCGGTCTTGCTACTTCGCAGCGCTTTGCGCAGCATCAGCGTGCCGGCGACGATCAGCACGAGGGCGAATCCCCACAACTGGATCGCGTCGTTGGTGAACAGAGCCAGCCGCGAGCCCGCAATAGCCCCCGCAGCACCCAGGGCGCTGAACACGATCCCTTCGCGCCAGGCAACCCTGCCGGCCCGCGCGTGCGGGATCAACCCACCGATCGCCCCAATGCCCACCACCACCAGCGAGGTGGTGCCGGCCTCGTCGGTCGGGATCCCGGCGGCAACCAGCAGTGGGATCGCCAGGATGCCGCCGCCACCGCCGAACAGTCCCAGGGACAAACCCAGGGCGATCCCGATCAGGGCGAACTCGAGCAGTTCCATCAGGCGATCCGGCCGGGCCTTCCCCGACGGTCCATGACCTGCCCACCAACCGTCTGCCAGGCCCGCATGCCGCCGGCCAAGGTGAAGGCCTCGTAGCCCTGTTTGCGCAGTTGTGAAGCCACCGAGCGCGACCGGTTACCCGATCGACAGACAACGACGATGTCCTTGTCCTTCTTGAGTCGGTTCACCTTTGCGCCCACCTCGCTGGTGGGGATGTGCAGGGCCTGCGGTGCGTGCCCTGCGTTCCACTCCCCGGTCTCGCGGACATCGATCAGCTGGGCGCCGGACCGCACCCACTCGCGAGCGTCTGAGGCCGAGACGGAGGGCACCTTGAAACGGTCAAACAATCCCATGAGGTCTCCTCAGTCGGTGTAGGCGGCACCCAGCATGGCTGCATGCTGGTCACGAACGATACTCAGGCCGGTGGCCGCGGCGGCGCTGAACTGATCGTCGACCACGACGACCGGCACGCCCGCACGAGCCAGCAGCGACCCACCGACCATTGCGCGGAAACCACTGCCGCAGGAGATCCACACGGTTGGGTCGGCGCCAGCGTGTTTGGCTGCGTCCGACCACGCCTTGATCTGCCCGATATTGCCCGGTAGATCGTGCAGCGGAACGTGGCGCGCGCCTGCCACATGGCCTTCCTGCCATTCGGTCTTGCGGCGGGCATCGACCACGATCAGTTCGGAGTCCGCATCCAGCGCCTTGGCCAGTTCCGGGAAGTCCGCGCGGGCGACGGAACCGAGGTCTTGTGAACCCCGTGCCCAGGACTGCGGGCTGCCCACGTTCTGGGCCGCTGGTCGATCGATACCGATGCGCACCATCGACCGTTGGAACTCGGTGATCTGCTCCTGCGTGGCTCCCAGCAGGGTCACCGGTGTGCCCCACGGGATCAGCCAACCCAGGTACGTGATGGCATTGCCTTCCGCGTCGAAACTCAGGCTGCCCGCGAGGTGTTCTGCAGCCCAGAGCTTGCGTGCGCGCAGGTCCACGACCCATTCCCCGGCCTCGATGCGCCTGCGCAGTTCCTCGGGGTCGGCGAGTTCTGCAGGGGACAGGTCAATCGCCCGGGCGCCGGCTTCGTTGGCAGGGCCCATGTGCTTGTAGTACGCCGGGAAGGCATCGAGGCCTTCGAGCAACTCGGTGACGAACTCCGACTCGGCCAGCATCGCGGCTGGATTCGTCTGCGCCTGGTGACCGACAGTTGACTCAAGCCCAACAGTGGCGGTGGCACTGCAGAAGGAGCCGAAGCCGTGGGTTGGCATCACAGCAGCCTCGGCATCGACGTCGGAGACCAGTCTGCGCACCGAGTGCCACTGTGCGTGTGCCAGACCCTCTGTGGCCTCCGGGCCGATCAGGTCGGGACGACCGACGCTGCCGAAGAGCAGGGAGCCTCCGGTGAACACGGCCTGGTCCTTGCCATCCAGGGCGATCGCGTAGGAGACGTGGTGCGGTGTGTGGCCGGGGGTGTGCATGACCCGCCACTGCATGGCACCTGAGACGAAGGTGTCGCCGTCGCTCATCTGGCTGGCCTCGAACTGGTAGTCGTGACCCACCGGCACCACATAGGTGGCGCCGAGCTCAGAGGCGAGAACGAGACCGCCGGAGACGTAGTCGTTGTGCACGTGGGTCTCGACGACATGTGTGACTGTCCAGTTGCGGTCCGCGAGGGCGGCGTAGACGCGGTCGATGTCTCGCTGCGGGTCAACCACCACGGCCGAGCCCTCGTGGCCGACGACGTACGAGCGGTCGCCGAGGTCGGGGGTGTCGATGATGACGATCTCTGGGCGGGTCATGACTGGTGGATCCTTTCGGTGGTCTTCTCGATGGGGTAGCCGTGACGGGCCCAATCCTCTGTGCCGCCGTGGACATTGATGCTGGAGATGCCTTGGTGCTGCAGCCACATGACGACCTGCCCGGAGCGGTTGCCAGTGCGGCACAGCACATAGGCGGGCGCGTCGAGGCTGAACTCGTCCTTGCGCAGGGGAACCAGAGACATGGGAATCCATTGCGCACCCGGTACGTGGCCGGCGTCGTACTCCCACTTCTCGCGCACGTCGATCATGGGTACGGGTCCGGCGTCCAGAAGGGACTTCAGTTCGGTGACGTCGATCTGTTCGATCACGGGTGTTCCTTTCTTGGGTCAGGCGAGGGTCAGGAAGAGGCGTTCGAGGTCGGCGGTGGCGTCTGGGTCAGGATTCGCGGCGCATTCACGCAGGCTGCTCGCGACGACTGCGAAGCCCGCCTTGTCCAAGGCTTTGGACACCGCGGCCAGCTGCGGGACGACCTCGCGGCAATCCCTGCCCTGTTCGAGCATCCGGATGACCGCAGCGAGTTGGCCCTCCGCGCGACGCAGTCGGTTGAGGATTGCGGATGTGTCATCGCTGGCGATGCGGACCGCGGGTTTGGGCGTCATCTTGGCTTCCTCGGTGTCTATACCCCGTGGGGTATATCTGGGGTTACTGGAAATATACCCCAGGGGGTATGCTGGAGCAAGCCCCACCCCATGGAGGAAGAAATGGATTACGGACAGAACGTCCTGGACGACCTGCGGCCCCAGACCAGGGAACTGCGCCGCATGATCCCCGATGTGTACAAGGGTTTCGCAGCTCTGCACGGCGCCGCCTTCGCCGACGGAGCGCTCGACCCGAAGATGAAGGAACTCATCGCTCTGGCCATCGCCGTCAGCACCCAGTGCGACGGGTGCATCGCCTCGCACGCCCGCGCAGCGGCAAAGAACGGGGCTACCTGTGAGGAGGCGGCCGAGGCGATCGGGGTGACCCTGCTGATGGGCGGTGGGCCAGCCTCCATCTACGCGCCGCGGGCGTACGCGTCATTCTGTGAGTTCCACGATGAGATTCACGGCGCGCCGACCACCGACTAGGCATGTGGATCAGCCGTCGGGTTGTCCACAGATCCGTCTTCGCGCGTGGTATTCGTCGCACCCCAGGTTCATGCTCACAACCATGCAGCAGAACAGTCTGACCCTGATCGGGTCCTTGGCCACGGATGTGGCCACAACCACCACTGAAGCCGGCACCGCGATCTCGAGGTTCCGCCTGGCTGTGCATTCCCCCCGATGGGACCGGTCCACCAACAGTTGGAAGAACGGCGAGCCGACCTATGTCGCGGTGGCGTGCTGGCGGCGCTTGGCCGAGAACGTGGCATCCAGCCTGCGCCGGGGGGACCCGGTCATCGTCACAGGCAAACTTCAGGTCAAACGCGATCCTGAGCGTCGGGTAACCAGGGTGGAGGTGGACGCGTCATCAGTGGGCCTTGATCTCAGCAGGGTGAGCGTGAACCCACGGGCGGCATAGTCTCAGGCCCAACTACCCTTGACGAGTGGCTGAATTCATTTACACCCTTCGCAAGGCTCGCAAGGCACACGGCGACAAGCTGATTCTGGACGACGTGACGCTGTCGTTCCTGCCCGGAGCCAAGATCGGAGTGGTCGGCCCGAACGGTGCCGGTAAGTCGACGCTCTTGAAGATCATGGCTGGCACGGAGACGGTGTCCAACGGCGACGCGCTGCTCTCGCCCGGCTTCACCGTCGGGATGCTGGCTCAGGAGCCTGAACTCGACGAGACGAAGAACGTGCTGGAGAACGTTGAGCTCGGAGTCGCGCAGACCAAGGGGCTCATCGCCAGGTTCAACGAGATCTCCGAGGAGCTCGCTGATCCGGAGGCCGACTACGACAAACTGCTGTCCGAGATGGGCACGTTGCAGGAGGAACTGGACCGCCGCAACGCCTGGGACCTCGACGCCCAGCTCGAGCAGGCGATGGACGCCTTGCGATGCCCACCCGGTGACGCCGACGTCTCGGTGTTGTCCGGCGGTGAGCGCCGACGTGTCGCACTTTGCGCGCTGCTGCTGCGTGCCCCTGACTTGCTGTTGCTCGATGAGCCCACCAACCACCTCGACGCTGAGAGTGTGCAGTGGCTCGAGCAGCATCTGGAGAAGTACGCCGGCACCGTTGTCGCGATTACCCACGACCGGTACTTCCTGGACAACGTCGCGCAGTGGATCTTGGAGATGGACCGCGGCCGGTGCTACCCGTATGAGGGCAACTACTCCACCTACCTGGAGACCAAGGCCTCGCGTCTGAAGGTCGAGGGGGCCAAGGACCAGAAACTGCGCCGGCGCCTGACCGACGAGCTCGACTGGGTCCGGTCGAACCCCAAGGCGCGCCAGGCGAAGTCCAAGTCTCGTCTGGCCCGCTACGAGGAGATGGCAGCGGAGGCCGACCGCACGCGCAAACTCGACTTCGAGGAGATCCAGATCCCTCCGGGCCCACGACTGGGCAACGTCGTTGTGGTGGCCGAGCACTTGGAGAAGGGCTTCGGCGACCGGTTGCTCATGGATGACCTGAACTTCGATCTGCCACGCAACGGCATCGTCGGTGTCATCGGTCCCAACGGTGTCGGCAAGACGACCCTGTTCAAGATGATCGTCAACGCCGCAGGCGGTCCCAGCGACGAGGCGCCCGACTCGGGTTCGCTTCGCGTGGGAGAGACCGTGCTGTTGTCCTACGTCGACCAGAGCCGGTCTGGGTTGGACGCCACGAAGACCGTCTGGGAGGTCGTGTCCGACGGGCTCGACTACATCAACGTGGGCAAGGTCGAGATGCCGTCGCGCGCCTATGTCTCCGCCTTCGGTTTCAAAGGCCCCGACCAGCAGAAGCCGGCCAAGGTCCTGTCCGGTGGCGAGCGCAACCGGTTGAACCTGGCGCTGACGTTGAAAATGGGCGGCAACGTGCTGCTTCTCGACGAACCGACCAACGACCTTGACGTCGAGACTCTGGGAAGCCTTGAGAACGCGTTGCTCGAGTTCCCCGGTTGTGCCGTGATCACATCCCACGACCGATGGTTCCTGGACCGCGTGGCCACCCACATCCTGGCTTACGAGGGGGACTCGCAATGGTTCTGGTTCGAGGGCAACTTCGAGGGCTATGAGAAGAACAAGGTCGAGCGGCTTGGCCCCGAGGCGGCACGGCCGCACCGTGCGACATACCGAAAGCTGACCCGCGGATGAAGTACGTGGCCAAGGTCGCATTGCGATGGTCGGACATGGATGCACTCGGCCACATCAACAACTCCGAGTACCTGCGCTACTTCGAGCAGGCCCGCATCGAATTCCTGGCCGATGCAGCCTCCGCGGGCGTGCCGCGCGAAGCCGGCCTGCTTGTGGCCCGGCATGAGGTCGACTACCGCAAGCCCATGCCGTACCGACGCGCACCGGTTGATGTGCCGACCTGGATCGACCGGATTGGCACGACTTCTTTCACCTTCGGCCACGAGGTGACCGCTGAGGACGTGGTGTACGCCAGGGCCCGAACAGTGATTGTCTGCATCGATGACGCCGGCCGTCCGACGCCGGTGCCAAACGCATTGCGTAAGCACTTGGAGAGTTTCACCCGCTGACTGCGGGCCCGAGTGTCATCACCGCGCTCGCTCGCGATGTCACCACGACCGCTAGGCCATCACCAGCACTGACCCGCGGCAGCCCAACCCCCTCTGGGTCAGCCCACGCGGGCGGCGGAAGGCTGTTCAACCAGTGCTTGCCTGGACTCGGCCTGAGCGGCCATTCCCCGGATCATCGGGGGGAACACGAACGCGTGGAACGGCGCGACCGACCACCAGTACGCGTGTCCGGCCAGGCCATGTGGATGGAAGACGGCACGTTGTCGTAGGTACGTGCGAGATTCCCCACGTGACTGCATATGCCACTCGATCCATGCGCGGCCCGGCAATTTCATCTCGGCGCGCAGACGCAGCAAGACAGGGGGCTCGTGGGCTTCCACACGCCAGAAGTCCAGGGCGTCGCCAACTTGGGTGCGGTTCGGGTCTCGCCGACCGCGGCGCAGACCGACCCCGCCGACCGCGCGGTCCATGATGCCCCGGATTCGCCACATCCAGTTGGCGCTGTACCAGCCATGAGTGCCTCCGATGCCTTCCACCACGTCCCAGACCTGGGTGATGTCGGCCTCGACGATCTGTTCGCGTAGGTCGGTGTAGAGAGTCCCGCCAGACCAGGAAGGGTCTTCCGGCAGTGGGTCGCTGGGCGCACCGGCCACAGACGCGCTGGACCATCTGGTGGCCACGTCCGCGTCCTGCACACGTTTGATCGCAAGGCGCACCGCCTCCCGGAACGGCAGCAGACCCTCGGGCGGGTCCGGCACGATCTCCACGATGTCGTGGTCGCGGGCGACAACCTCGATCTTCAGCGACTCCACCAGAGGCCGGGCGATCGAGTTGGGCACCGGGGTGACCAGGCCGACCCAGTGTGCCGACAGTCCGGGCGACAGCACGTTGACCGGGAACAGCACGCGGCGAGGCAGGCCGGCCACCGAGGCGAACCCGTGCATCATCCCGGCGTAGGTCGTGATGTCCGGGCCGCCGATGTCGAAGGCTCGGTTGATCTCGCCTTCGTACTCCATCGCCCCGATCAAGTAGTAGAGGACGTCGCGCACCGCGATGGGCTGGGTGCGGGTCTTGACCCAGCGAGGCGTGATCATCACCGGGAGGCGTTCGGTGAGGTAACGCAGCATCTCGAAGGACGCGGACCCCGACCCGATGATGACCCCGGCCCGAAGTTCGATCGTGGGCACGCCGCTTGCCCGCAGGATGCGACCCACCTCGGCCCGGCTGCGCAGGTGGGCCGAGAGCTTCTTCTCCGGGATGTCGGGGGACATGCCGCCGAGGTAGACGATGCGGCTCACGCCGGCGCGCTTGGCCTCGTGGCCGAACACCGTCGCCATGTGGCGTTCTTGCACCTCGAAACCGTGCCCCGCGGTCAGCGAGTGCATCAGGTAGTAGGCGCCCTGCATGCCGGTCATCGCGTCGGCCAGTGCCGCGGGATCGGTGGCGTCACCGCTGTAAACCTCGACCCGGTCGACCCAGGCGCGTTCGGACAACCTCTCGGGGTGACGGACCAACACCCGGACCTGGTGACCACGTTCGAGCAGTTGGGGGATCAGGCGGCCACCGATGTACCCGGTAGCGCCGGTAACGAGCACGCGCATTCCCCCAGTGTCGCCCCGCAGGCACACGGACGCATCCCGGTGCCCGCCCTTGCTCTCAATGCTTGGCCCCGGAGCGCCCGCGTTAGAGGTTGTGGTCCTGGTTAGCGAAAACACGCGTGGATTCGCTAACCAACAGCACAACCTCTAACCAACAGCACAATCTCTAACCAACAGCACAACCTCTAACCAACAGCACAACCGCTAACCAACAGCACCGGGCTGCCCGCCGCGGGTCCCCAGCCAGCAGCGACCCTCAGGTCGGGGGGTCCAGCAGCATGCCGCGCACGGGTTCTGTCGGCTGGTTGATCATCGATTGGGCCGCCATCACCAGGTAGTCCCACATCTGGGCGTCCAACTCCGGCGACAACCCGCGCTTGTCCAACGCCGAGCGCATGTGCGCCAGCCACAGGTCGTGGTGATGCTCGGTGATGTCGTAAGGCGCGTGGCGCATGCGAAGCCTGGGATGCCCGCGCTCGTCGGAGTACGTGCGGGGTCCGCCCCAATACTGCTCGAGGAACATCTGTAGGCGATGCTGAGCTGGCCCGAGGTCCTCCTCCGGGTACATGGGCCGCAGGCCGGGGTCTGCCGCCACTCCGGCGTAAAAGTCGGCGACCAACGCTTGGAAGAATTCCTCGCCGCCGAACTGCTCGTAGGGGGTCGTCATGGGCCCAAATCTAGTCTGGGCTCCGCTGCGGGCCGACCTCACGGGGCCCCAGCGACCGCAGGAGCGGCCTTCGTGGTTTCTAGGCGCTTTGGTTGTCTGATTTCCGCAATGCCTAGGCATCAGTGCAGTTGGGATCCGGGTCTACCTGGGCGGTGTCGGCCCACCTGCGCCTGGCGGGAATGGGCGCACCACGACCGGCACCCGAACGCCTGCCCTGTCGAACGATTCCTTCACCCGTGCCCGGATCGCTCTGGTCAAAGGAATCTGCTTCTCCGGGGCGGCCTTGGCGATGATCTTGATGAAGACCGCCTCGCCGCTCACTGACTCCACTCCGGCGTAGGACGGCTTGCCGAGCAGCATGTCGTCATAGACCGGATCCCCGTACATGTCGTTTGCGACGGCCTCCACGCACTGGCGAACCTTGTCGAGGTTCTCGTCATAGGCAACGGGGATGTCGACAACGGCAAGGACCCAGCCCTGCGACTGGTTGGCCACGCGCAGGATCTCCCCGTTTCGGACGTACCAGACGACACCGGACAGGTCCCGCAGCCTGGTGATCCGCAGCGTCACGTCCTCGACAACCCCGATTGCCTCCCCGAGGTCGACCATGTCGCCAACGCCGTACTGGTCCTCGAACACCAAGAAGATCCCGGACAGATAGTCCTTGACCAGACTCTGAGCTCCGAAGCCAAGTGCGACGCCCAGCACGCCGGCGCTGGCCAGCAGGGGGGCCACGTCGATGCCGAGTATCGGCAGGATCAGCAGCAGCGCGATGATCACCACAGTTGCGGTGATCACCGATCGCAGGAGCGTGCCTATCGCCTCCGCGCGTTGCTGGCGGCGTTGGCTCATCAGTACTTCACTGAGCTCCTGCGTGCGTTCGGCTCGTCGGGTCTCACCTAGGCGTTCCCGGCGGGCCTGGGCCGTCATCTTCTTGATGATCCGGTTGAGCACGAAGATGGTGATCCAGCGGATCGCGATTGCCAGCACGACGATGATGAGGATCTGCAGAGGGGGGCCTTGCAGGTAGTCCCAGAAGGTCTTGGGATCTTCGTTCACCCGTCCTATTCTGCTAGCGGAGTCGCGTTGGTTGTCCAGTGTCGCCAGAATCGAGCCATGGCCAACCGCGATTCGAACGCTCATCCCGTCGGAAGTCCGGCCCCGGACCACGTGTACGGCAAGCCGCCAGGTACAGGGGATTGGAGGCGCATCACCCGACTGGTCCTGCTCACCGTGCTGGCTATCTTCACGGTCCTCTTCTTCGCCTTCAACTTCGAGACCGTCGAGGTCAGCCTCGTCGTGGCGACGGTGAACGTGCCTCTTGTGTTGGTTTTGATAGGCACGTTCTTGCTGGGGGCGGGGTTCATGTACCTGTTCATGTTCCGCCGGCAGCGATCCGCGCGAAAGGCCAGGGCCAGCAAGTGAGCCTGCATGACCTGACGGCTCTGGATCAGGCGGCGGCCATCCGCTCTCGTGAAGTCTCAGCCGTCGAACTGGCCGAGCACTACCTCGCCCGTAGCGAAACTGTGCCGGGCGCATTCGTCACGCTGACCCCGGATGTCGCCCTTGCAGCGGCGCGCGCGGCCGATGAGGCCATTGCAGCGGGGGAGCAGGCGGGTGAACTCTTCGGGGTGGTGTGCCCGGTCAAGGACTTGTTCTTCATGGTCGGTGCGAACACGCGGATGGGTTCCGTGCCGTTCGACCTGACTTCCTACGAGGACGACTACGTAGTGCGCGCGATGCGCGAAGCCGGTCTGGTGTTCACCGGCAAAACCACAACTCCGGAGTTCGGCCTTCCCTGTTACACCGAACCAGAGCCCTCCGTGAGCCCTCCTGCCCGATGCGTGTGGGATCCCGACCGCACCGCCGGCGGCTCCTCCGGTGGTGCCGCGGTGGCAGTCGCCAGTGGCCTCGCGCCGATCGCCCACGGCTCTGACGGTGGCGGTTCCATCCGGATTCCGGCATCGGCGAACGGGCTGGTGGGGATCAAACCGAGCAGGGGACGGGTGAGCAACGGCCCCATCCGCGATCCGATCGGAGACCTGGTCAACAGCGGTCCCATCGCACGAACGGTGGCCGACGCCGCTGCGCTGCTCGATGTGATGGCCAGGCAGTTCCCGGGTGATCCCTTCAACACCCCGACCGGTGGCGGGTTCCTCGAAGCGACGCGCCGCGAACCCGGCCGGCTGCGGATCGGCTTCATGGACGACCCGATCATCGCCGATGTCGAGGTCGACCCGGGCAGCACCGAGGCCGTCAGACAGACGGCAACTCTGCTCGAGGAACTCGGCCATGTGGTCGAACCGACGGTGCGCCCCTTCGGCCCCGACTTGATCCCGCAGTTCGAGTCGGTCTGGTATACCCTCGCGGCGCTCACACCGGTCATGCCGGAGGACGAGGCGCGTCTGCAGCCGCTGACGCGGTACCTGCGCGACTTGGGCCGTTCGGTCACTGGCGTTCAGTTGGCGATGGCCGTCTCCCTGCTGCGTATCCAGACTCGGGCGACGCTGGCCCACTGGGCCGGGTTCGACGTGATCCTGCTGCCGACCACGAACGGGCCCGCACCGCTGGTCACCGACATCGTCGACGTCGAGGACCCCGCACAGGATTTCGAGAACCAGAAGCGCTGGGCCGCCTACACCGCTGCGTTCAACATGACAGGACAGCCGGCCGTCAGCGTGCCGATGCACTGGACCGACGCCGGCCTACCCATTGGAGTGCAACTGGTGGGCGCCATGTTCACCGAGGAACTGCTGCTCAGTGTGGCGGCGCAGTTGGAGCAGGCTGCGCCTTGGCATGACCGTAAGCCGGCGGCCTGGTGAGTGCTCGAGACCGCTTGGCCACCTCCTGCGGTGTGGCAACGGAGTACTGGGACATGTCGGGGGCTCTGCGGGTCGTGCCTGAAAGCACGGTGGAAGCCACGCTGGCCGCCTTGGGCGTGTCGGCAGACTCCGACGACGAGTACGACGCCGCTTTGGCCGACCGTCGCCGGGACCACTGGGCACGGGCGCTTCCGGCACTGTGGGTGGTCCGTGAACAGGACACCAACGGTCCCTGGGTGCATCACCCCGAGGGCAAACCACCGCTCATCTGGGTCGAGCTCGAGGAGGGCGGGCGCCGCTACGACTTGCCCTGCGAGCCGGTCGAGACCCACAAGGAAGGTGACGTCCGGCTCACCGAATCGCGCATCCTGCTGCCCCCGGACCTCCCCATGGGCTGGCATCGCCTGTGGATCCAGCAGGAGGACGCCGAACGGTTCGACAACGCGCTGGTCGTCGCGCCGCGCCGGCTTCCTGAGACCCCGCGGGGCTGGGGGTTGGCCGTGCAGTTGTACTCGGTGCGGTCGTCGCGCTCGTGGGGGCTTGGCGACCTTGAGGACCTCGCCGATGTGGGTGTCTGGGCTGCCGATGAACTGGGCGCGGACTTCATCCTGGTCAACCCGCTGCACGCCGCAGCACTTGTGGACCCGATGGAGAACTCCCCGTACCTGCCGGCCACGAGACGGTTCGGGCACCCGATCTACATCCGGCCCGAGAAGGTCGAGGAGCACGCCTACCTGAGCCGAGAGGACTCCCAATTCGTTGCCGGGGTGGCCGAGCTGCTCAGGGCCGGCAATTCGTCCGGGGAGTTGCTGGACCGGGACAGTGTCTGGCGAGGCAAGCGGGCCGCGCTCGAGAAGATCTTCGAGGTCCCACGGTCCCCGTCGCGCAAGGTGGCCTTCGCGGCGTTCCTGGCCGAAGAGGGTGAGGACCTGCAGGCGTACGCGCGGTGGTGCGCACTGGCTGAGGAGTTCGGCCCGCGCTGGGACGATTGGCCCGAAGAGGCCCAGCGGTTCAACCCCGATGAGGGCCGCGTCGAGTTCTACGCCTGGCTGCAGTGGATCTTCGACGAGCAACTCGATCACGCCCAGCGGGAGTTGTTGCGCGCGGGGATGAAGATCGGGATCATCCAGGACCTCGCGATCGGGGTGCATCCGTTCGGGGCCGACACCTGGGCGATGGGCGACCTGCTCACTCGCGGATTCAGGGTGGGGGCGCCGCCGGACATGTTCTCCCCGGCCGGGCAGGACTGGAGCCAGCCACCGTGGAACCCGGTGGAGCTGGAGCAGGCCGAGTACCTGCCCTTCCGCGACATCCTCCGCTTCGTGATGCGTCATGCCGGGGGTTTGCGCATAGACCACATCATCGGGTTGTTCCGGCTGTGGTGGATCCCGCCGGGTGCCGATGCGGTCGACGGCACCTACGTGCGTTACGACCACCAGGCGCTACTCGACATCCTCTGTCTGGAGGCCGTGCGAGCCGGTGTGAGTCTCATCGGCGAGGACTTGGGGACGGTCGAGCCGTGGGCGCGCGAGGTACTTTCCGACCACGGGATCCTGGGGACCACCGTGCTGCTCTTCGAGCGCGATGGCGACTCGATCCATGACCCGAACGGCTGGCGTACCGAATGTCTGGCCTCTGTGACTGTGCACGACCTCCCACCGACTGCCCAGTACCTGTCGGGTTCTCACATCCGTCTGTGGCAGGAACTCGGGCTGCTCGACCGGCCGGCCCAAGAGTCGTTGGCCGCGCATGACGGGGAGGTTGACACATGGGTGCGGGTGCTTCGAGATGAGGGCCTTCTGTCTTCCTCGGAAACCCCGTCGCCCACCCAGATCACCGTGGCCATGCACCGGCTGATGTCGCGGGCGCCCAGCCGCTTGTTGTGCCTATCTCTGGTCGACGGGGTGGGCGAGAGCCGCACCCAGAATCAGCCGGGCACGGACAGCGAGTACCCCAACTGGCGGATTCCACTCACCGACTCCGACGGCAACGCGGTACTCATCGAGGACCTCGTCGACTCCGAGCTTCTGCGGACCCTGGTGCGTTCCCTGAGCCGGTGAGTGATCACCGGCTCAGCCTGCGTCGCGCTGCTGGCAGCGCAAGGCCCGGATGATGCCGTCCCTGCCCTCGGACAGCAGCCTGCGGGCTCCGCTTGGAATCCCTTGGGCGCCATTGAGTGCAGCATCGGTGCGCGCGACGATCTCGGCGTCGACCAGGGCGTGCGGATAGAGCCCAAGAGTGATCTCCTGGGCGATCTCGTGGGTGCGTTCCTCCCACACCGACGGCAGCGCTTCGAAGTACGCCTCGACGTGTGGACGCATGAGCTCGCGGTGCTCAGCGATTCCGATGCCGGCGATGGTCGCGGCCAACATGTGGTTGGGGAGCGAGGTGTCGTGCAAGCAGGCGTCCCAGGCGGCCGCCTTGGCCTGCGCCGTCGGGATGGCGGCCCGGCAGGTAGCTGCGTTGAGCCGGCCGGCGGCAGTGTCGTCGCGAGCGAGTTCGGCCTCAATGACAGGTGCCTCGCTGCGGCCGGTTGCAACCAGGCGGCGCAGAATGGTCCAGCGCAGATCGGTGTCCACGACCAGCCCGGGCACTTCTTGAGTCCCCTCGAACAGGTCCTGCATCAACGCCAGGTGCTCGGGGTCCGAAGCGAAGGCGAACAAGCCTCGCGCGTACGCCAGTTGGTGGTCGCTGCCGGGGGCCGCCTCGTGCATCAGTCCGTCGAGCAGTCCGGCCATCCGTTGCGCGTAGGCCTGCCGCTTGTCCGGGTCCCCGTACAGGGCCACCGCGCTTTCCGCCTGCCGCAGGACCTGTTGCACCATCCCGACTTCGGTCTCGTCTGCGATGCCGCTGGCCACAGAGTCCAGGAATGCCCCAGTACCGATCTCCGCGTCGCGGGTCATGTCCCAGATCGCGCCCCAGAGCAGGGCCCGGGCCAGTGGGTCGCCGACCTGACCGAAGTGTGACGTCACGGTCTGCAGACTGCGCTCATCCAGCCGGATCTTCGCGAACGTCAGATCGTCGTCGTTGAGCAGCAGCAGATCAGGTGCGGACGCTCCGGCAAGAGCCGGCACGGCGGTGCGCTCGCCGGCGACGTCCACCTCGACCTGTTGCGCGCGCTGCAAACCGTTGTCGCCCAACTCGTAAAGGCCGATGGCGATGCGATGGTCGCGCAGCGTGGGTGCCACCCCCGCGGGTGATGCTGGAGGCTCTTGGAGCACGTTGACTTCAGAAAGCACACCGTCGGCCGCGGTGACCACCTGTGCACGCAGAAGGTTCACGCCGGAGGTCTGCAACCACTGACGGGTCCAGTCGCTGAGGTCGCGGCCGCTCGCGTCGGCCAGTGCGCTCAGCAGGTCGTCCAACGTCGTGTTCCCCCATGCGTGATGCGCGAAGTACGAGCGCAGGCCCTTCAGGAAGTCCTGCTCGCCGACGAATGCCACGAGTTGACGCAAGGCGGAGGCACCCTTGGCGTAGGTGATGCCGTCGAAGTTGACGTACACCGCTTCAAGATCGACCATGTCCGCGGCGATCGGGTGCGTGGAGGGCAGTTGGTCCTGCCGGTAGGCCCATGCTTTGCGCTGATTCGCGAACGTCGCCCAGGCGTCGTGGAAGCGGGTCGCGTTCGTGTTCGCATAGTGGCTGGCCCACTCGGCGAACGACTCGTTGAGCCACAAGTCATCCCACCAGCGCATCGTCACCAGATCGCCGAACCACATGTGGGCCATCTCGTGCAGGATCGTGTTGGCGCGGTTCTCGTATGCTGCGTCGGTGACCCGCGACCGGAAAACGTAGTCCTCGCGGAAGGTCACACACCCCGCATTCTCCATCGCCCCGGCGTTGAACTCCGGTACGAACAATTGGTCGTACTTCTCGAACGCATAAGGCATCTCGAAGACACGCTCGAAGAATTCGAAACCCTGGCGGGTGATCAGCAGGATGTCCTCGACGTCCAGGTACTCAGCCAGCGACTTGCGGCAGAACACGCCCAAGGGGTAGTCGCCGTTCGGCCCTGAATACACGTCTCGCACCACGTGATAGGGCCCTGCCACCAGTGCGGTGATGTAGGTCGAGATGGGTTTGGTCGCTGCGAACTCCCAGCGGCTGATGCCCTCCCGAACGTCGGTCGGCTCGGGGGTCGCGGCGTTGGACGTGACCACCCAGTGGCTCGGGCCTTCGACAGTCAACTGCCAGGTCGCCTTGAGGTCCGGCTGCTCGAAGCAGGCGTACATCCGTCGCGCGTCGGCGACCTCGAACTGCGTGTAAAGGTACTGCTCGTCGTCGACCGGGTCGATGAACCGGTGCAGGCCCTCGCCGCTGGTCATGTAGGCGCACTGGGCAACGACCTCGACGGTGTTGCTGGAATCAAGGTCCGGAAGCTGGATCCGCGAATCTGCGAAGTGGCTCGCAGGGTCGAGCGCACGGCCGTTGAGCGTGATGCTCTCGACCTCGGGTGCGATGAGATCCAGCCACGTGTTCGAGCCAGCAACTGTGCAGTGGAAGGAGATCGTGGTCTTGGAGCGATAGGTCGGACCGGTACCGCTGAGATCCAACTCCACCTCGTACGCGACGTCAGGGATGACCGCCGAGCGGGCAGCCGCTTCTTCGCGGGTCAGGTTCTTTCCGGGCATGACGCCCATCCTGCCTGATGGTGTGGGTCGCGCGGCGTAGGGTTCCCCTGTGGATGCGCAGACCCGTATGAAGGAACTCGTCGCGACTCGGGCCTCGGGACTGGTCGAGTCGGGGATGATCCTCGGGCTCGGCTCAGGGTCGACGGCGGCCATCATGATCGAGCAGGTGGGCCGCCGCTGGCAGGCTGGCGAGATCACGGGCATCAAGGCGGTGCCGACGTCCTTCCAGGCATCCGAACTCGCGCGCAGGCACGCCATCCCGCAGATCACCCTCAACGAGATCGACCACATCGACCTGGCCATCGACGGCGCGGATGAGGTTGATGCAGACCTGAACCTGATCAAGGGCGGCGGCGCATGTCACACGCGGGAGAAGCTCGTGGACTCCCGCGCAGACCGGTTCGTTGTGGTGGTCGACGCCACGAAACTCAGTGATGTTCTGGGATCGTTCGCCTTGCCGGTCGAAGTCGTGCCCGACGCCTATCGGCAGGTCATGGACGCACTGCGGGAGATGGGTGCAGTGCCGGACCTTCGAATGGCGGTACGTAAAGCGGGTCCGGTGGTGACTGATCAGGGCAACCTCGTCATTGACGCCAAGTTCGAACAGATCAGCCAGCCGCGCGAGTTGGAGCGTGAGATCAACAACGTGCCCGGGGTGCTTGAGAACGGTTTGTTCGTGGGCCTTGCCGACGAGGTCCTCGTGGGTGAGATCGACGGTGAGCGGGCCAGCGTCCGCAGCCTGCAACGATCGGTAGGCTGAAGCCATGTCCTGGCTCTGGGTCGTTCTGGGCGCCTTGCTCATCGCCGTGGTGATCTCAGTCCTTCTGGGTTTCTTCGTCTGGCGCCCCCGCGCGAAAAAGCGCGTGACTTTGGCCACCCAGGCGCTGGCCCAGGAGTTGCACGGCCGCCCGCCGCTGCTGATCGCGCCCGCCCAATGCCGCAAGGCACAGGTGCGTGACGGCGAGTCGTTGCCGGGGCTCGGAGTGCTGGCCCTGACCGAGCAGGCGGTGCTGTACTCCAGCGGCCAGCGCGTTGTGATCCTTCCTCGCCAGGGTCTGCGTTTCCAGTCTTCGGGGAACAACCTGGAGTTCGTCACCGAGGTCCCCGACGCGCATCTGGTGGTCACGCTGCCGGACACCGGACCTTGGCAGCGCGCTCTGGCCGGCTGACCGGTTGCATCGGCGATCGCCGCATGGCTACGGTCGCGTCATGTCAGATGCGTTCGAGGCCTCCGTCGCCAAAGTCAAGGAACTCTCCACCGATCCGGGCAACGAGGTGAAACTGAAGTTGTACGCCTTGTACAAGCAGGCGACCGAAGGTGATGTTCAGGGCAAGCGCCCCGGCTTCACCAACCCGGTGGGTCGCGCGAAGTATGACGCTTGGGCGGCATTGGCGGGACTGACCAACGACGAGGCCAAGGCTCAGTACGGCGAAATCGTCGACACCCTGTAGTGCAGTGGGACGCGAGTTCCTACGACGCTGATTTCGGTTTCGTCACTGGCTACGGGACCGCTTTGCTCGACCTTCTGGAGACCGAAGCGCCCGCCAGTGTGTTGGACATCGGATGCGGTACCGGGGTTCACGCGGCGACTCTGGCCCAAAGGGGTCTGCGGGTTACCGGCGTGGACTGCGATCCGCAGATGTTGATGCGGGCACATCGGTTGCACCCCGAGGTCGAATTCATCGCAGCGGACGTGCAGACGATGGAACTGGGAGTCACATTCGATGCGGCCATCAGCAACGCCGCGCTGCACTGGATGACCGACCAAGCCGCAGCGCTTGAACACATCCGCCAGCACCTGAAGCCCGGGGCGCCGTTCGTGGCGGAGATGGGCGGCAAGCACAACGTCGCCGTGGTGGACGCGGCCCTGGAGGCTGCAGTGGCGCAGATGGGCCTGCAGACGCCGCCGATCAGGAAGTTCTTCCCCAGCGTTGCCGAGGAGTCCGTGCTGCTCGAGGCCGCTGGTTTCGACATCACCTTGATGCAGTGGTTCGAGCGGCCGACTCGCCTGGACGACGGGCTCACCGCGGCGGACTGGACCCGGTTGTTCCGCGCCAATGTCTGGGCCGCAGTCCCGCCCGGCCACCAGGAGGAACTCGCCGGGCGCATCGACGGACTGTGTGAGCCGCGTCTGCGCGACGCCGAGGGGTGGTTCATCGACTACCACCGTTTGCGATTCGTGTGCCATGCCGCGTGAACTGCTGGCTGCCGTTGGGCTCACCGGACTTGTGCTCTCCGGGTGTACCCAGCAGGTGGAAGGGCGAGCCGATGGTCCGATTCCTGCGCCAGGCGCGGCTGCATCCGCAGCATTTTTGCCGGCGCGCAACGCGGCGATGGACTCGCGGCTGATAGCTGCCGCCGACCGTGGCGACCTTGACGGTGTTCGCGGGGCACATCTGCGTGGCGCCTCGGTCCGGGCCAGGGACGAGCAGGGTAGGACGGCGCTCATCGCTGCCGCATACGCAAATCATCTGAGGATCGCCCGTTTCCTCCTCGCGGCCGGCGCTGATCCCAACGTGAAGGACGAGACCGTGCAGAGCGCCTACCTGATCTCAACCGCAGAGGTCGGTGACGATCCGCGACTGCTGAATCTCACGATCGCCAACGGGGCGATCATCAACTCGAAGGACAGCTTCAACGGGACTGGCCTGATCCGAGCAGCAGACCGGGGATACCCGCGGGTCGTCGCCCGCCTCTTGCGCGAGGATATTGACATCGACCACGTCAACCGGCTCGGCTGGACTGCTCTGCACGAGGCGATCATCCTGGGCGACGGCTCGCCGCGTTACCAGAAGGTCGTGCGCTTACTCGTGGATGCGGGAGCGGATGTGAACCTGCCCTCCGCGACAGACGGGGTCACCGCACTTGCGCATGCCGAGTCCCGCGGCTACAAGCGCATGGCCCGGGTTTTGCGTTCGGCCGGCGCGACCTGACCGGCTTTGGCCAGTTGGTTAGAGGTTGTGCTGTTGGTTAGCGAAACAACGCGTGGATTCGCTAACGAGGACCACAACCTCTAACCAACCGCGTCTTTGGCCCGGTTTTCCTGGAGCGGGTGACCGGGATCGAACCGGCACCATCAGCTTGGAAGGCTGAGGCTCTACCATTGAGCTACACCCGCAGGACTTTCAGATTACTACGGGTGTGACGGGGCGTAGCGTAGTGGCTAGCGCGCTTGCTTTGGGAGCAAGAGATCGTGGGTTCGAGTCCCGCCGCCCCGACGTACTCTGACCCGTGGCCGGGAGGGTTCGTGTCCGAAGTACGATGAAATCTGCCCGGCCCTCGTCGGCCCACCATCACAAGGAGTGCGAGTCAAGCGTGAAGAGCACCGTTGAGAACCTGTCCGAGACCCGCGTGAAGCTCACGGTGGAGATCCCCTTCGAGGATCTTGAGGACTCGATCCAGCAGGCCTACCGCAGCATCGCCTCCCAGGTGAACGTGCCCGGCTTCCGGCGCGGCAAGGTTCCTTCGCGCATCATCGACCAGCGTTTCGGTCGCGGTGTGGTGCTCGAGGAGGTCGTCAACAAGGAGGTCCCGAAGGCCTACGACGACGCGGTGCGTGAGAACGAACTGCGCCCGCTGGGTCAACCCGACGTCGAGGTGACTCAGATCGAGGACGGCCAGCTGATCTCGTTCACCGCCGAGGTCGATGTCACTCCTGAGTTCGAACTGCCCGACTTCAGCGGCATCGAGGTCGAGGTCTCGGATTCTGTGGTGTCCGATGAGGATGTCGAGGAGCAGGTCGAGCAACTGCGCAAGCGATTCGCGACCGTGACACCTGTGGAGCGTCCCGCCGAGGTGGGCGACCTGGTGCTGGTGGATGTCGCCGGGGAGCTCGACGGTGAGGCGATCGAGGACTTCGCGGGTACGGCATTGACGTTCGAGGTGGGCGCCGAGGAGGTCATCGACGGTTTCGCCGGTGCCGTCACGGGCGCATCCGAGGGCGACACCGTCACCTTCGAGCACACTCCCAACGACGGCCCGTACGAGGGCCAGACCGTCACAGTGACCGTCGACCTTAAAGGTGTGCGCAACCGCACTTTGCCCGATGCGGACGACGAGTTCGCCCAACTGGCCAGCGAGTTCGACACGATGGACGAACTGCGGGACGACCTTAAGGTCAAGTTGCAGGGCAACCGCCTCGTCGAGCAGGGGTACGAGGCTCGCGAGAAGGTGGCCGAGAAGCTGCTGGAGCTCGTCGAGTTCCCGTTGCCGGAGGCGTTCCTGCAAGCGCAACTGAGCGAGCACTTCCACGACGGCCACGGTGACGATGAGCACCGCGCCGAGGTGGAGGAGAACACCCGGACATCGCTGAAGACCCAACTCATCCTTGACAAGATCGCCGACGCTGAGCAGTTGGGCGTCGAGCAGGCCGAGTTGATCCAGTGGCTCGTGCAGCAGGCCCCGCGCTACGGCATGTCGGCCGACCAGTTCGCAAATGCCCTGGCCGAAGCCAATCAGGTGGGCACGGCGATGGCTGATGTCCGTAGGGGCAA
Source organism: uncultured Actinomycetota bacterium (assembly GCA_963818505.1). Taxonomy (GTDB): domain Bacteria; phylum Actinomycetota; class Actinomycetes; order S36-B12; family UBA10799; genus JADKAV01. The sequence continues at coordinate 855,920 of CAWFSJ010000001.1, read as the reverse complement.
GGCGCTGGCCCTGGTGCTGCAGCAGGCCAAGGTCACCGACGCCTCGGGTCAGGTCGTGGATCTCACCCAGCTCGACCAGACCGGTGAGAACCAGATCGACCAGATCATCGAAGAGGTGCAGGCCGCAGAAGCGGCGGCGCAAGACGACGCTGAGGTCGAGGCCGCTGACGACGCCGAGGTCGAGGCCGCTGACGACGCCGAGGTCGAGGCCGAGAAGTAGACCTGTCCACGCCGACAGCGAACAAAGCCGCTTTCCGGAATGGCCGTGTCACAGGTCGGCGTTAGGGTCGATACGACACAACAACTCACGTGGAGGCAGTCGCAGTGAACGACCTCACCCCGAAGGCCGCGGGACCCCAGCCGGGTCCGATGGGCTACGACGACTCGGTTTTCCAACGTCTGCTCAAGGAACGCATCATCTTCCTGGGCTCGCCGGTGGAGGACACCGTCGCGAACCTTATCTGTGCGCAGATGCTCCTGCTGGCCGCTGAAGACCCCGATCGCGACATCTACCTCTACATCAACTCACCAGGTGGCTCGATCTCGGCCGGCATGGCGATCTACGACACGATGCAGTTCGTGCGCAACGACGTCGCCACGGTGGCGATGGGACTTGCTGCATCGATGGGCCAGTTCCTGCTCAGTTCGGGAGCCCCCGGCAAGCGTTACAGCCTGCCGCACGCGCGGATCATGATGCACCAGCCATCGGGCGGGATCGGTGGCACCGCGTCCGACATCAAGATCCAGGCAGAGCAGATGCTCTACGTCAAGAAGCAGATGGCCCGCCTGATCGCCGAGCAGACCGGCCAGACGATCGAACAGATCGAGTCCGACTCCGACCGCGACCGGTGGTTCTCCGCCGACGAGGCCAAGGAGTACGGCTTCATCGACAACGTCGTGCAACGCGCCGCAGACGTGACCGGAAGTGGAGGGACCGCCTGATGGACGCCCGTTCGATGCTCAACCCGCAGAGCAGGTACGTCCTGCCGGAGTTCCGTGAGCGCACTTCCACAGGTGAGCGGATCCACAACCCGTACACGAAGTTGTTCGAGGAGAGGATCATCTTCCTCGGCGTGCAGATCGACGACGCTTCGGCCGATGACGTCATGGCGCAGTTGCTGTGCCTGGAATCGATGGATCCGGACCGCGACATCCAGATCTACATCAACTCCCCTGGGGGTTCCTACACCGCGATGACCGCGATCTACGACACGATGCAGTTCGTCAAGCCCCAGGTGCAGACAGTCTGCCTGGGACAGGCTGCCTCGGCTGCCGCGGTGCTGCTTGCCGCTGGTGCACCTGGAAAGCGGTTCGCGCTGCCTCACGCGCGCATCTTGATCCACCAGCCGTACACGGAGGGTGGCGGCCAGGGTTCGGACATCGAGATCCAGGCCAACGAGATCCTGCGTATGCGTAACGAGATGGAGGGCATTCTTGCCCTGCACACAGGACGCAGCGTTGAGGACATTCAGCACGACATCGAGCGCGACAAGATCCTCACCGCCCCGGCGGCCAAGGAGTACGGCGTCGTGGATCAGGTAATTACATCGCGCAAAGCGGGGTAGTTGTCTATGGGTCGTGCAAGGCGCGGCATGAAGTGCGCGCCACGCGGCGCGTTCTGGACGGACTCGGGGTACCGTCGGTAGAGGAGTTCGAACAATCCGCGGAAGGGACAACTGGTGGCTCGCATCGGTGAGGGGGCGGATCTGCTCAAGTGCTCGTTCTGTGGAAAGAGTCAGAAGCAGGTCAAGAAGCTGATCGCCGGCCCCGGCGTCTACATCTGCGACGAATGTATCGACCTCTGCAACGAGATCATCGAAGAAGAACTTCAGGAGACCGCCGATCTGCAACTCGGTGACCTGCCGAAGCCTCGGGAGATGTTCGAGTTCCTCGACCAGTACGTGGTGGGTCAGCAGACGGCGAAGAAGTCGCTGGCCGTCGCGGTATACAACCACTACAAGCGCGTGCAGGCCGGCAACACGGTCGGTCGCCGCGACGACGGTGTCGAACTGGCGAAGTCCAACATCCTTCTGCTCGGGCCCACCGGTTCAGGCAAGACCCTGCTGGCCCAGACGCTGGCCCGCATGCTCAACGTGCCTTTCGCGATCGCCGATGCCACCGCACTGACCGAGGCCGGCTACGTCGGGGAGGATGTCGAGAACATCCTGCTCAAGTTGATCCAGGCCGCTGACTACGACGTCGAAGAAGGCCGAGACCGGCATCATCTACATCGACGAGATCGACAAGGTCGCTCGCAAGAGCGAGAACCCGTCGATCACTCGCGATGTTTCCGGCGAAGGCGTCCAGCAAGCACTGCTCAAGATCCTTGAGGGCACGCAGGCCTCCGTCCCGCCGCAGGGGGGTCGCAAGCACCCGCACCAGGAGTTCATCCAGATCGACACGACGAATGTTCTGTTCATCGTCGGGGGCGCGTTCTCCGGTCTGGACAGGATCATCGAGGCGCGGATCGGCAAGAAGTCCCTCGGTTTCACTGCCGAGATCGTCGAGAACACCAACCCGGGCGACGTGTTCAGCGAGGTGCTTCCCGAGGACCTGCTCAAGTTCGGCATGATCCCGGAGTTCATCGGTCGGCTGCCGGTCTTCACCTCCGTGACCCAGCTTGACCGGGAGGCCCTGATCAAGGTCCTGACCGAGCCCAAGAACGCGCTGACCAGGCAGTACCAGCGGTTGTTCGAGCTTGACGGTGTTGAGTTGGAGTTCGAGGAAGAGGCGCTGGCGGCGATCGCTGATCAGGGGCTGTTGCGCGGCACTGGTGCCCGTGGCTTGCGAGCCATCCTCGAAGAGGTTCTGCTCAACGTCATGTACGACGTGCCCAGCCGCGAAGACATCGCCACGGTCAAGATCACCCGCGAAGTGGTTGAGGACAACGTGAACCCGACATTGGTCCCGCGCAAGCCGAACCGCCGGGAGCGCGGCGAGAAGACCGCGTAGGTTCCGGTTTGTCGCGTTGTTGACTCGGCGTGAGCGCCAGTGTTGCGTTGTCGCTGGTTCTGTGGCCGTCAGCCAGCAACAACACGACATTCGAGGATCGCGACCCGCAACAACGCAACAATCGCCGAGCGCTTGCGGTCGCAGCTAAACGCCTCCACCGTGATCAGTACGAGCAGTCCTTGGCGCCGCGCATCCACTGAAGCCCGGTGTCCACGCTGGTCGGAGGCCCGGAGGTATCCGCCCCGGGACCCCAGTACTGGACGTTCGCCGCGCCGTTGGCAGCGACCCGTACCGAGTAGTGCGTGGTATTGCCGTACGAGTCCAGTGCGAAGGAAACCCCCCAGGCTCCGTCCGCCTTCTGCTCTGCGCCGATAATCGCGGTGATGCTACCGACGGACTTGATGTCCGACCCCGATGTGCTGGTGAGTCGGCAGTACCAGTGTGTGCCGTCTTCGAAGAACCCATAGCGGATCTCCACGGCGCAATTCGGCCACCCAGCGGGGCAGTCCGTGACGGTCGAGTTGGCGAAGTAGCCTTTGATCGCGTCAAACGCGACCTGCCCGGTTCGGTCAGTTCCTGGGGCGGCGAACAGCGGGGCAGCGGGGGCGGGTCCTGGCCCAGGAGGTGTGGCCGAGTTGCCGACAACGGTCGCCGTGAATGTCTTGCTCTTGCCACCGACCTTGGCCTTGATCTTCGCCTTCGCGCCGCTCATCGACGCCAGGGCCTGTGCCGACAGCGGCTTTGTCCGCCAGGACTTGCCCGAGCGCTTGAGGGGGTAGCGCGTGCCCGTCACGATCAGTGCCGCTTTGGTGGGGCGTTTGCCGGGGATCTTGACCACAACGCGATCGCCCGTGGTCACCGCGGTCGGCTTTGCCGCCAGCGTGTGAGCGGTGGCCGGCGACGCGAGCAGGCCGAGGGTCAGGGCGGCGGAACACAGGACGGTCAGTAGTGCTCGGGTCGCGGCGCGCATGGGGGAAGGGTAGATCAATACCGGCGGTGATGCTAGGTTCCTTAGGCTTTCGGTCCGCTCCCCATGCCGATGAGGCGGTCGACGTTTCCGTGAACTTCCAGGCCGGATGAGGTGCCCTCGTCGTCCAGTAGAACCGTTGCATCGGCGGCGATGAGCTGCACTCCAATAACGGAATCAAGGGTCTCCTCGACCCGCTTGTGCATCTCGGTGCGAATTGGGGCATGCAGAAACGCCCCACCGGGTCGAGTGGCCTTGATCCGCAGAAGCGTCCCGTCTCTGCCCCGCACGTCGAGCCAGACGTGCTCGTCGTCCATGCGCAGTTCCTGGACCTTGGCCCCGGTGTATGAGGCGAAGCGGTAGAGCCGGCCATCGTGACGCAGACCGATCAGCAGTCCCTGGAAGCTGCCACGCAGCCAGGGGATGGTCGCCACCGACGCCATCAGGCTCACCGATGGGTCGGCGAAGTGGTTGGAGTGCATCCACACGTACCCGTCTGGGAATGCCTGCCCCCAGTCCTTCTCGATGTACCCGCGACCACCTGTGAACTCCAGCGGCTCGCCGTCCAGAACCACCTGCCCGTTCAACCCGTGGCCGAAGGACACCACCCCGTGGTAGCACTCCATGAACGGCATCCAGGCGTACCAACCCATGGCACCCGGCGAGCGCCAACTGACCGGCCACGGATCCAATGGCTGCTCGAAGTCGACCCGCCCAGACAGGCCAGCCTCCGGCAGATCCAGCACAACTCCGCCGGTGGAGAAACGGTTGGGACCGACCTGCACGGCGAACGCGTCAGTGTTGGCCGTGAACTCGGACATCGGATACGGCACGTACCAACTGCGGCCCGAGGCGCCGTCGAGAACCTGCACGAAAGCCTCATGGGGACCGTCCGGTTCGGGGGCCAGGAAGACCCCTGGGATCAGCGCAAGCCGGGCGTCCTGGGCGGCATCGACCAGCTTGACGTACCAGCCCTCGAAGTACTTCGAACGTCGGCCGTCGCCGTGGTAACCGGCCGGTTTGAGGACTCTGCGCACCAGCCCAGCCTGCCAGTGCACGGGCCGGTGCGAAAGTGGGAGCCCCCGCCGGGCCGTTCGTTAGAGGTTGTGGTCCTCGTTAGCGAAACCACGCGTGGATTCGCTAACCAACAGCACAACCTCTAACCAACAGCACAACCTCTAACCAACGCCGAACCGGCGGCCGGGCCGAACCGGCGGCCGCAGCGGCTCAAGCCCGGTCGGCCAGTTCCGCGATGACCTCGAACGTGTCGCTGGCGTCGGTGCGCAGTTGGGTGTCCACGCCGCCGGCAGCTTCGAGGTCGGTCCGTGCCGCCTCGACCAGGGCGATCTGCTCAGCTGGCGCCTTGACCACACAATGGGCCAGGCGCGCGCGCATCGAGACCTTGTTGTCGCTCTTGACCTTGCGCATGGCCGAAAGCACCTGACCGGCGGCCGACAGGATGTCGGGGTCGCCGCCGTCGGGGAGTTCCTCGGGTTGTGGCCATGTGGCGGCGTGAACGCTGCCCTCTTGCCACCACGACCAGACCTCCTCGGTCACGAACGGCAGGATCGGGGCGAACAGGCGTAGTTGCACCGAGAGGGCATGTGCCAATGCCGCCCCAGCCGATGCTGCCTGTTCCTGCCCGTGAGCTCCGTGCGCGCGCTCCTTGACCAACTCGATGTAGTCGTCGCAGAAGGACCAGAAGAAGGACTCCGCCAATTCCAGCGCCCGGGCGTAGTTGTAGTCCTCGAAGGCCGCGGTGGCCGAAGCGACCACGTCTCGCAGCCCAGCCAGCATGGCGAGGTCCAGCGGTTCGGTGACGGGCGCATCCGGATCGCCCGCGAACGACAGGGCGAACTTCGAGGCGTTGAGGATCTTGATCGCCAATCGCCGTCCGACCTTCATCTGGGCCTCGTCGAAGGCGGTGTCGGTACCCGGACGCCCGCTCGCGGCCCAGTACCGAACCGCGTCGGCGCCGTGCTGGTCGAGCAGTCCCATGGGGGTGACTACGTTGCCCTTGGACTTCGACATCTTCTTGCGATCCGGGTCGAGGATCCAGCCGCTGATGGCGGCGTGTTTCCAGGGCAGGCAGTCATCCTCGAGATGGGCGCGCACGACGCTGGAGAACAGCCAGGTGCGGATGATCTCGTGTGCCTGCGGACGAAGGTCCATGGGGTAGACCCGCTTCCACAGGTCCGTGTCATATTCCCAGCCCCCCGCGATCTGCGGCGTGAGCGAACTCGTGGCCCAGGTGTCCATGACATCGGGGTCGGCCATGAAGCCGCCCGCCTTGCCGCGCTGGTCCTCGGTGTAGCCAGCCGGGACCTGGTCGGAGGGGTCGACGGGCAGTAACGACTCGTCGGGCACGAGTACTTGGCTGTAGTCCGGGTTGCCCTCGGAGTCCAACGCGTACCAGACCGGGATGGGCACGCCGAAGAACCGCTGGCGTGAGATCAACCAGTCGCCATTGAGGCCCTCGACCCACGTCCGGTATCGGACCTGCATGTGGGGTGGGTGCCAGTCCAGTTCGGAGCCACGAGCGATCAAGGCCGCCCGCAGGTCCTCGTCGCGGCCGCCGTTGCGGATGTACCACTGCCGCGTCGTCACGATCTCGAGCGGCTTGTCGCCCTTCTCGAAGAACTTGACTGGATGGGTGATCTGCTTCAAGTCCCCCACCAGGTCACCGGACTCTCGCAGCAGTTCGGCCATGCGCTCTTTGGCAGTGAACATCGTGGTGCCGGAGATCGCCTCGTACGCGGCGCGACCCTCGTCGGTCGTGATCCATTCCGGAACGCCGGGGATGACCCGGCCGTCCCAGCCGACGATCGGCCGGGTGGGCAGTTGCAGCTCGCGCCACCACGTCACGTCGGTGGTGTCACCGAACGTGCAGATCATGGCGATGCCGGACCCCTTCTCCGGGTCGGCCAGTTCATGGGCCACAACCGGGACCTCCACCCCGAACACCGGAGTCGTGACGGACTGGCCGAAGAGGGGTTGGTAGCGCTCGTCGTCGGGATGGGCGACCAGGGCCACGCAAGCGGCGAGCAACTCCGGCCGGGTGGTCTCGATGAACACGCGGTCGTCGCCGTGGTGGAACCCGACCCGGTGGTAGGCGCCGGGTCGCTCGCGGTCCTCGAGTTCGGCCTGCGCGACCGCCGTGCGGAACGTGACGTCCCAAAGGGTGGGGGCCTCGGACTGGTAGGCCTCGCCGCGAGCCAGGTTGCGCAGGAACGCCCGTTGGGAAACCGCGCGGGCCCGCTCGTCGATCGTCTGGTAGTTGTGCTCCCAGTCCACCGACAGTCCGAGGCGCCGCCACAGGTCCTCGAAGACCTTCTCGTCCTCCTCGGTGAGCCTTTCGCACAGTTCGACGAAGTTGCGCCGTGAGACGGGGACCTGGGTCTTGGACCCTGTCTGCACCTCGAGGTCCGGGTCGTAGTGCAGGGAGGGGTCGCAGCGCACGCCGAAGTAGTTCTGCACCCGCCGTTCGGTGGGAAGGCCGTTGTCGTCCCAGCCCATCGGGTAGAACACCTCGAACCCGCGCATGCGCTTGTACCGCGCGATGCAGTCGGTGTGGGTGTAACTGAAGACGTGCCCGACGTGCAGCGAACCGCTGACGGTCGGGGGTGGGGTGTCGATGCTGTAGATGTCGTCGCGGGTCCGGGTCCGGTCGAAGGCGTACAACCGGCTGTCGTGCCACTGTGACGCCCACTTGCCGTCGAGGCCGTCGACGCTGGGCCGGTCGGGAATCCGGGGGTTGTTCATAATGCCGAAGTCTATTCGCCCACGCCGGGGCCACGGACGCCGCTGGTCGGCGCGGGCGTAACAACTAGAGCGTGGCTACGAACACGTCCGCGGTGTCGTTGGTGTCGCCGGGCACCAGATCCGGGTACGTGGACCAGAACGCGACCCGCTTGCTGTCCGGGGACCAGACAGGATTGCCGGCCTCGTAGTAGACGGTCTGCGTGCAGTACCGCTGCCCGGACTCCTCATCGACGTCATATGCGCCGCACGCGGTGCCGTTCGTCGGATCGATGAGCTGGGTGACGGATGCATTGCTCAGGTTCTTGACCAAGATGGTCGAGGGCCCGTTGCCGGTGGCCACGTAGGCGACCTTCTGCCCGTCCGGCGACCAGACGGGATCGCTGGCTGCCCACAGACTCTGCTCGCCGGCCGGTCCGGTGGATACTCGCAGACCCGTGGTCGTGTACACGTCCTGCGCCTCGTTGGTGTCCGAAGACAGTCGCGCGGCGCTGGTCGCGTAGGCCAGCACGCCGGCCGGGCTCCAAGTGGGAGCTCCCCAGGCCGCGTGGTCATCGGTCGCCTGCGACACGCCCGCCCCGTTGCCCAGTGCGACGTACACGTCGTAGGAACGATCCCAGTCGGTGGTCGCCGGGTTGAACACCTCCTTGCCCGCCGTGAACGCGATCCGGCCATCGATGGACCACCGCGCTCCTTCAGTGCGTTCCCCGGCACCGGTCTGGGCCACGGCCCCGCTGGTCAGGGTCTTGATGAACACGTTGCCCACTGCGCTTGCGAGGTTCGTGGCTGAGGACCGGAACATGACCCGCGTGCTGTCGGGTGACCACTGCGGGTCGTGTGCTGCTGCCGGGGACCCCGTCATGTTGGCGCCGGTCTGGGTCTGCGACACCCGCTGGGGGCCGGTCCCAGCCGCCGAGACCACGTACACGTCCTTGTTCGTGTCTGTGTCGCCAATCATCAGTTTGATCATCGTGGTGAAGGCGATCCGCGTTCCGTCGGGGGACCAGGCCGGCTCGCCGCCCCAGTCATAGATGTTGTCCATGCGGGTGTTGGGCACCCTGTTGACCACGCCATCGGGCTGATGGGCCTTGTAGATGTAACACCAACTGTCAGCCGTGCCATTGAGATTGGTCGCGCAGGAACTGAACGCCACGTACTGCCCGTCCGGGGACCACGTCGGATCCAACGATTGCTTGTCCCCGGATGTGCCGGTCGGGGTCCTGGATGCCAGCGTCACCGATGAAGGCGCTGAGGTGGTGGGGAACGGTTTCTCGGGCGGATCCGCGGGGTTGTCGTCCGGGGGGACCGACGGTGGGATTACCGAGTACGTGATCCGGACTCGTGCGCCCTTCCGCTTTGTCACCGTCACCATCTTCGGGCGCGATGTGCCTTTCCAGGTGCCGTCCGACAGGGTCAGCCTGCGCGGTAGGACCCGGTACGTGCCGGGCTTGAGATGACGCACCGTGCGATTGCCATGAGTCTTCACCGACTTGTGAGCCATCTTGGGGCCCTTGAGCACGATGGTGGCCTTCGCCGCTTTCGGCACGCCCTTGACGGTGAGAACGACCGTGTGTCCAGGTGGCGGGGCCTTGGCCACAACCGGTGTGATCGGACTGACGAGCGCGAGCACTGCGATCGCGGTGATCCCACGCAACATGGCGTCCACCTCCCGTCCCCCTGGACGGCGGCCACCCGACGCTGATGCGGCACGTGACCGCATGTCAAGTCTACGCGCGAAATGCCCCGGCGTACCCTGAGGCGGTGACTGCCGCACACCCCGCCGCCGAGTTCGAGGCGGTGCATCGGGCTCTGCTCGCCCGCTGGCCCGAGCACAAGATCGCCCCCGACCTCAGCCGGGAGCAGCGACTCTGCGACCTCCTAGCAGACCCGCAGCTCACCTCATCGATGATCCACATCGCCGGAACCAACGGCAAGACCAGCGTGGCCCGGATCATCGAGAGTCTCTTGCGTGCGATGGGTCTGCGGACCGGACTGATGACCAGCCCTGCACTGCGCGACCTGACTGAGCGACTCGAGGTGGATGGACAGCCGGTGTCAACCGAGCAGTTCGTCGAGATCTATCGCCAGATCGAGCCGTACCTGCAGATGGTGGACGCCGAATCGGTCGCCGACGGGGGTCCGCCCATGACGATGTTCGAGGTGATCACCGGCATGGGGTACGCCCTCTTCGCGGACGCACCCGTAGACGTGGCCGTCGTGGAGACAGGGATGGGTGGACGCTGGGACGCGACGAACGTCAACAAGGCTGACGTGGCGGTCATCACCCCGATCGGGATGGACCACACCGAGTACCTTGGCGACACCTTGGCGCAGATCGCCTCGGAGAAGGCCGGGATCATCAAGGCCGGCGCGACCGTGGCCCTTGCCCAGCAGGAGCCCGAGGCGCTGGCAGTGCTGATGCAGGCCGCCGACGACGTCGGTGCCCGCGTGCTGCTGGCAGGCCTGGACTACGAACTGGTCTCACGCGGACTGGCCGTCGGGGGACAGGTCGTCACGATCCGGGTCGCAGACCATGTCTACGAAGAGGTTTTCCTTTCACTGCATGGTCGCCACCAGGCGGACAACGCCGCTTTGGCGCTCGCCGCGGTCCATGCCTTCCTGCATCGCTTACCCGAGCCTGAGATCGTGGCTGAAGCGTTGGGGTCGGTGCATTCGCCGGGCCGCCTCGAAGTCATCGGTCGCCACCCCCTCACGCTGGCCGACGCGGCCCACAACCCCCACGGGATGCACGCCACGGCCGTGGCACTTCCGCAGTCCTTCCAGTTCAACCGGCTGGTGGCCGTCGTGGCGATCCTCGGCGACAAGGACGTGGACGCGATGCTGTCCTCGCTGGCCGTGACGGTCGACGAGATCGTGGTGACGCACAACGATTCCCCCCGTTGCCTGCCCACCGAGCGGTTGGCCGAGCTGGCCGGCCAGCACTGGGGGGCTGCGAACATCCATGTCGTCGACGACTTCGCCTCCGCAATGGAAGAGGGCCGGAGGCTGGCCGGGTCTGACGGGTGTGTGGTGGCCACCGGCTCTGTGGTCACCGCTGGTATGGCCAGGAGCTGGGCCCGCTCATGAGAGTGATCGGTTCGGCGACCTTGATCTTCCAGGCGGTGGTGTTCGCCCTGGCGATCCCGGTGACCGCCGCACTGCGGCCGGGTTTCGGCGGCTGGGTGGCAGGCTTGCTGCTGGTCCTGTCGATCATCGGCGCTGCAACCGCTCGCCGCGGCGACATCGTCGTGGGCACGACGGTCCAGGTCATCAGCGTGCTGGCCAGTTTCTTCACGCCGATCGCCATACCCCTGGCGCTGATCTTTGCGGGCTTGTGGGCGACTGCGGTCTATTTCGGGCGGAAGGCCGACGCCGCAGACGCAGCCCGTGCGCAGGGCTGAAACTGCGCCCTTACCCTTGTTCCATGGCCATCGAACGCACCCTGATCCTTGTCAAGCCCGACGGCGTCGAACGCAGTCTCGTGGGTGAGGTGCTATCCCGCATCGAGCGCAAGGGGTTCACATTGGTGGCCCTGGAACTGCGCACCCTCGAGGCGGAGACCGCACGCGCCCACTACGGCGAACACGAGGGGAAGCCCTTCTTCGCGGACCTCGTCGAATTCATCACCTCCGGGCCGCTGGTCGCCGGCGTCATCGAGGGCGAGGATGCGATTGCCGCTTGGCGCACGATGATGGGCGCCACCAAGCCCGTGGACGCGACCCCCGGCTCGATCCGCGCGGACCTTGCCACTGAGATGGGCCGCAACATCGTGCACGGGTCCGACTCCCCGCAGTCGGCCGCACGAGAGATCGCCCTGTTCTTCCCCGGGCTGTAAGGGTTCCATTCCTTCAAACCCCACGCGAGGTGTCGTGGGGTCTACGTACGATGGAGCGCACATCAGTGGGAGGTTGAATGGCTCTGCTGGCGGATTCACGACCGCGGCCCCGACTGGGCCTGGGACGCGAACTTGCCATCGACCTCGGCACCTCCCGCACGCGCATCTACACCCGTGGCGCCGGCGTTGTCCTGGATGAACCCTCGGTGGTGGCGATCCGCGAGGGCGAGGTCGTGGCGGTAGGGGAACAGGCCAAGCAGATGCTCGGCCGGGCACCCGAGCAGATCGAGGTGATCGAACCCCTCGATCACGGGGTCATCCGTCACTACGACGCCACTGAGCGGATGTTGCGCTACTTCGTGCAAAGCGCCCACGGCCGCTCCTTGATCAGCCGACCACGCTTGGTGATCAACGTCCCGTCGCATCTGACCGGTGTCGAGCAGCGTGCCGTGCGCGACGCCGCCTACGCCGCGGGTGCCCGACAGGTCTTCCTGCTGCCCACGGCCCTGGCGGCCGCCATCGGGGCGGATGTGCCGATCCACGAGACCCAAGGCCACTTCGTGATGTCCATGGGGGCGGGCTGCACGGAGATCGCGGTGGTGGCACTCGGCGGGATCGTCTCCGGCGCCAGCCTGCGCCAAGGTGGCCGGGACCTCGACCAGGGGATCATCGACTACCTTGCCGAGCACTTCGACATGCGCATCGGGGAGGTCAGCGCCGAGCAGGTCAAGATCCAACTGGGTGCGGCGGTGCCCATCGAAGCCATGCCGACGATGGCAGTTCACGGGCAGGACACCCGCACCGGCCTGCCCAAGGAGATCGAACTGTCCGCCTCCCATGTGCGCAAGGCATTGCAGCGGCCCATCGAGGAGATGCTGGCAGCGGTGCGCAGGGTTCTCGACGCCACCGCCCCGGAGGTCGCAGGTGATCTCGTGGAGAACGGGTTAGTGATCACCGGGGGAGCGGCGCTGCTGCAGGGACTGCCGGAGCGACTCGAACACGATCTCGGCTTGCCGGTGCGCCGCGCTGCGCAGGCGGACCTGTGCGTGGTCGACGGGGCAGGTCGGTGCGCGGAGAACATCAACCGTGTCCGGCGCCTGCTGCTGATCGAACCGTCCTTCTGAGCCCATGACCCGTACCCGCAACGTCGTTACGATCCTCGTCGTCGTGTCACTGGCCCTGATCCTGTGGGACCTGCGGGCCTCGGACACGGCGATGCGGGCCACGGCCCAGTCGGTGGTGACACCCCTGCAGCGCACAGCCACAGCGGTATTCGCCCCCTTCGGCGCCTGGGCTCGCGACGTGGAGCAGTTCTCCGACCCGGCGGCCCGATCTGTGGCGACCGCCAGTATCGCCGTCCCGCCCGGCTGGAGTACCGCAGACGCCAGAGTGATCGCCGCCGACATCTCCGGGGCGCGAGCCGAGGTCACGATCGACACGGGATCCGATCGGGGTGTGCAAGTCGGCAATGCGGTCCTCGCTGCGGGCGGGCTGGTCGGCACCGTGACCCGGGTGTCCGCAGATGCAGCGACCGTGCAGTTGGTCACCGATCCGCGCAGCGCAGTCGGCGTTCGAGTGCTGCCCAGCAAGGAGATGGGGGTCGCCTCGGGTACCGGCATGGGGGCCCCGATCCGGGTCGACGTGCTCAACCCTGCGGCCCGGATCCAAACCGGAGACCGGGTATTCACGCTGGGATCCACGCTTCGTGAGGGGATTCCGGCAGATCTGCAGGTCGGAACGTTGCAAGGCGTCGATCCGCAGGCGACCTCCGGACGCACGGCCTGGACCGAGCCGGTGACCGGGATGACCTCGTTGGACACTGTTGTCGTTCTGACGGACCGCCGATGAGCACGCTTGTCGGTAACACGCGGTCGATCCACGCTCCTCGTGCGATCCTGACCGCCGCTGCGTGTCTCACCCTCGCCTTCCTGGTGCAGACCGCGGTGCTGCCTGCACTCGGGCTCTGGCCCGCGGTGCCGGTGGTCTTCTCGACGGTCTGCGTTCTGGCCTTGGTCCTTGGGAGCCGGTCAGGGGCGATCATCGGCTTCGTTGCGGGCCTGCTGCTGGATCTGACCTCCAGCGGTGTGCTGGGAGTGGGAGCGCTGATCGGCGCACTGATGGGGGCGGCCGCCGGCACGTTGCGCACCGACCGGTGGGTCTGGTCCGGGGCGCTGCGAGTATGGCTGCTCACGTGCCTGGCCGCGGGTGGCATGCAGCTGATCGACGCACTGGCGCTGGGCACTGCCACGTCTGCGTGGGTCGGCGCTGCGTGGACCATCAGCGGTGCGCTCGTCTGCACGTTTGCTCTGCTTCCGGCACGTCGGCGCCTACAGGCGGTCGTACGATGACCGATCTCGACGTTCGAGTCAAAGGCCCTGTCGTCGCCCCGGCCCCAGCGCAACGGCGTTTGCGGTTGCTTCGGGTGGTGATCCTGGTCATCGGGCTGACCATTGCTGCGCGCCTCGTCTGGTTGCAGACAGCAGAATCCACGCAGTACCAAGCCCGGGCGGTGGCCATCCAGACCGACGTTGTGCCGGTCCCAGCAGCGCGCGGCGCCATCGTGGACCGTACCGGTGCTGTCCTGGCTGGCAACCGGACGACGTTCGAAGTGGTGGTCGATTCCCAGACCTCGCCCGAGGTCCTCGCCAGAGTGGCGCAGCTGTCCGGCACGGCACCGGCCACGATCGACGACAGGCTTGTGGTGTGCGGGCAGCCGGGTTCCAAGCCCGGGGTCTGCTACCGAGGCCAGCAGGGCCAACCGGTGCCAGTGGTTGCCGACCTGGACATCCCCGTTGCCCTGGCGATCAGCGACGCCCAGTTGCCAGGTGTCGAGGTGCGCCAATCGGCGGTGCGCGATTACCCCTCGCAGGCCAATGCCGCGGGCCTGTTGGGCTATCTCGACGAGCAGGGCGGCGCGGCAGGACTCGAGGCCCAGTACGACCGCGATTTGCGGGGGACGCCTGGGAAGTCGGCGCTGGGGATGGACCGCGATGGCGGGTCCCGGCGCGAGATCGTCGAGCAACCCGTCGATGGGGCGACTTTGGTCACCTCGTTGGACATCCAGACACAGGTCGTCGCCGAGCGAGCGCTCAAGCAGGCGGTCCGGCAGGCGCGTGCTGAGGGGTACAAGGCCACCGGTGGTTCGGTGGTCGTGATGGACGCCCGCGACGGCGCCATCCGCGCCATGGCGTCGTATCCCACTTACGACCCGAACATCTGGGCCCGCGGAGTCACCGAGGACGAGTACTCCAAGTTGACCGCCAAAAGTGCCGGCCGTCCGCTGGTCTTCCGGCCGATACAGGCGCTGGCCCCACCGGCCTCCACCTTCAAATCATTGACGACGCTGGCCGCCGCACGGGCCGGTTTCAACCTGTCGGGCACCTACGATTGCCCGTCCGCGGTGGTGGTCGGAGGGCAGGTCTTCCGCAACTACGAGAGCCGCGCCTACGGTCCGGTCACGTTGGCCCAGGCGCTCTCAGTTTCCTGTGACACGGTGTTCTACCGGCTGGGCTACAAGATGTGGAAGCGCGACGGGGGACTGTCCGGGGACACCGCTCGCGAGCAGGTGGTGCGCACAGCGGCGGCCTTCGGTTACGGCTCGAAGACCGGGATCGACCTGCCTGGCGAGGTGTCCGGGGGGATCCCCGACCGTGCGTCGATCCAGGCTCAGTACGACCAGCGCAAGGACGACTACTGCTTGCGCGCGCGCAACGGTTACCCCGAGGAAACCAACAAGGCCCGTGCACGCCTGCTCAAGGCGTACGCCCGGGACTACTGCCGGTCGGGCTTCGAGTACCGCGCCGGAGATGCGCTGAACACCGCGATCGGCCAGGGACGCACTCTCACGACACCGCTGCAAGTGGCGAGGGCCTACGCCGCAATCGCCAACGGGGGCCGGCTGGTCACGCCCCACATCGGCACCGAGTTGCGCGGCCCGGAAGAGGTGCTCGACATCGCCGCGCCGTCAGGACAAAGGGTGCCCGACGATCCAGCTGCGCTGGCGTTCGTGAGGCGAGCTCTGGCCACGACCACCGTGACGGGTACGGCCAGTGGGGCATTCGCGGGTTTCCCGCTCGAGGAGTACCCGGTGGCGGCGAAGACCGGGACAGCCGAGGTCGCCGGACGCCAGTCGACCTCCTGGTTCGCCAGTTTCGCGCCGGCCGACGACCCCGAGTACGTCGTGGTGGTCAACGTGGACGAAGGGGGTCTGGGCGCGGCGACCTCCGGTCCGGTCGCACGTGCGGTGTACGAGCAGATCTTCGGGATCACACAGTGACCACCACCCAGGCCCGCGTCGAGAACAGGCTGAGAGCCCCTGCGCGTTTCGATGTCCTGTTGCTGGCCAGTGCGGTCTGCTTGAGTCTGATCGGCGTGGCCATGGTCTACTCCACGACCTGGGGCAGGCTGGTGGCCGATGGGGACCCGGGCGCCTACTTCGCCACTCGCCAAGCTCTGTTCGTCGTGCTGGGGATGCTGGCGGCATGGGTCGTGTACCGCTTGGATCGTCCGGCCCTTCTGGTTCTTGCAGCGGTGGGTTATGCAGGCAGCCTGTTGGGTCTGCTGGCCGTACTGTCCCCGCTGGGCACGACCGTCAACGGCACCCGGGCTTGGCTTACCCTGCCCGGCGGGTTCACCCTGCAACCGGCGGAGTTCGCCAAGGTCTTCGTCGTGCTGCTGGCCGCTGTCTGGCTGTCGGACCGGTCCGGGGTGCGCGGTCTGGGGGATCCGCCGGAGCCGACCGCAGTCCTCGGGGTACTGGGTGCGACCGGTCTGGTGTGTGCGCTGCTTCTTCTGCAACCCGACCTCGGATCGGCGCTGGTCACCGCCGCGGCGGTCTTCGGGGTGTTGTACGTCTCCGGGGTCCGCCGACGGTTCCTGTTCGTGCTGCTTGGCGCAGGGGTGGCGGCGGGTGTGAGCGCCTACGCCACGGGAGTGCTCGACGCCTACCAGGTCGCCCGTTTCACGGCCTTCCTCGACCCAGCCGCCGATCCGCAAGGGGTCGGCTACAACGTGGCGCAGGCGCTCATCGCCATCGGCACCGGAGGGGTGACCGGTCAGGGGCTGCTGGACGGTGCCCACACCCAAGGCGCTTTTGTGCCTTACCAGTACACCGACTTCATCTTCTCGGCCGTCGGTGAGGAGTTGGGCATGGTCGGCGGGCTCTTGGTCATCGGCTTGTTCGTGGTGTTGCTGCTGCGGGCACTGCAGGCCGGTCTCACAGCCTCGGACCGGTTCGGGGTGCTCGTCGCCACCGGTATCGTCTGCTGGCTGGCTGCCCAAGGATTCGAGAACCTCGGCATGAACGTGGGCCTGCTGCCAGTCACCGGCGTGCCCCTGCCGCTGGTCTCGTACGGGGGATCGAGTGTGATCGCGGCATGGATCGGGGTCGGGCTGCTGCTCAAGGTGTCCCGGCATTGACGAGCCGAATTCTGGCTGGCACGTACTCTGAAGTGGTGCAATCGATCTATCCGCAGTTGGAGCGCATCCTGGGTTTGGTGCGCAAACCGATCCAGTACGTCGGCGGGGAACTGAACGCGACGACCAAGCCGTGGGAGTCGGTGTCCGTGCGTTGGGCTCTGATGTACCCCGACGCCTACGAGATCGGATTGCCCAATCAGGGCCTTCAGATCCTCTACGAAGTACTCAATGAACGCGACGACGTCCTGGCCGAACGCACATATTCGGTGTGGCCGGACATGGAGTCGCTGATGCGCGAGCACCAGGTTCCGCAGTTCACCGTCGAGAGCCACCTGCCGGTGGGGGCCTTCGACCTGCTGGGCGTCTCGTTCGCCACCGAACTCGGGTACACGAATCTGCTCACCGCTTTGGACCTGGCTGGGATCCCGTTGCATGCCAAGGACCGCGGCGACGAACATCCACTGGTGATCGCCGGGGGCCATGCGGCGTTCAACCCCGAGCCGATCGCGGACTTCATCGACGCGGCGGTCGTGGGGGACGGGGAGAACGCGGTCCTGCGCCTGTCCGACATCGTGCGCGACGTGAAGCAAGCAGGTGGGGACCGAGCCGCCCTGCTGCGTGCAATCGCGCAGTCGGGGGTCGCCTACGTGCCGTCGATGTACGAGGTCAGTTACCTGCCCGATGGACGCATCCAGCGGGTGGCCCCTTTGGATGCCGGGACGCCGTGGCGGGTGGCCAAACACACGGTCAGCGACCTCGACGAATGGCCCTATCCCAAGCAGCCTCTTGTGCCGTTGGCCGAGACGGTGCACGAACGAGCTTCGGTGGAGATCTTCCGGGGATGCACCCGCGGTTGTCGTTTCTGCCAGGCGGGGATGATCACGCGGCCGGTGCGGGAACGGTCCAAGACCACCGTCGCCGACATGGTGCAGGCCTCGCTGGAAGCCACCGGGTTCGAAGAGGTGGGCCTGCTGAGCCTGTCGAGTGCGGATCATTCCGAGATCGCGGATCTGGCCAAGGGCCTGGCCGACCGCTACGACGGGACCAACACCGGACTGTCCCTGCCGTCCACCCGGGTGGACGCTTTCAACATCGATCTGGCCAACGAACTGGCCCGCAACGGCCGGCGCTCGGGACTCACGTTCGCCCCCGAGGGAGGCAGTGAACGGATTCGCAAGGTGATCAACAAGATGGTCACCGAGGAGGATCTGATCCGCACGGTGGCCGCGGCGTACGCGGCGGGCTGGCGGCAGGTGAAGCTCTACTTCATGTGTGGTCTGCCGACCGAGACCGACGAGGACGTGCTGCAGATCGCTCGGATGGCCAAGGAGGTCATCCGCACCGGCCGTGAGGTCTCGGGCCGCCGTGACATCCGAGCGACGGTGTCGATCGGCGGTTTCGTGCCCAAGCCGCACACGCCTTTCCAATGGGCCGCCCAACTCGGATGGGAAGCCACCGATGCCCGTCTGGCGCTCCTTCGTGACGCCATCAGATCCGATCGGGACCTCGGCAAGGCGATCGGCTTCCGGTATCACGATGGCCGTCCCGGGATCGTCGAAGGACTGTTGGCGCGCGGTGATCGCAGGGTCGGTGCGGTGATCGAAGAGGTCTGGCGCGATGGCGGTCGTTTCGACGGCTGGAGCGAGTACTTCAGTTTCGATCGCTGGATGGCTGCAGCCGATCGGGTCGGTATCGATGTGGACTGGTACACCACCCGTGAGCGGGATCTGGCCGAGGTCCTGCCCTGGGATCACCTCGACTCGGGTCTGGACAAGGAATGGCTCTGGCAGGACTGGCGCGACGCGGTGGATGAGGTCGAGGTGGAGGACTGCCGTTGGTCGCCGTGCTTCGACTGTGGTGTGTGCGATCAGATGGGCACGCAGATCCAGGTCGGTCCGACCGACGCCGTGATCCTGCCGATCGTCCAGGTCAGTTCCTGATGGCCCGGCGCACGCCGGACCGGGAGTACATACCTCCGGTCCAGACCCTGCAGGTGCGTTACGCCAAGCGTGGCCGGATGCGTTTCAGCTCGCACCGCGATTTTCAGCGCGCATGGGAGCGGGCGCTGCGCCGGGTCGGGGTCCCGATGGCCTATTCGGCCGGCTTCTCGCCCCACCCGAAGGTCAGTTACGCCGGCGCGGCTCCCACCGGGGCCGCCAGCGAGGCCGAGTTCCTCGAGATCTCAGTGCTGCAGCGGGTCGATCCGCAGGAAGTGGCGCAGGCGTTGGACGCCGCCCTGCCGGAGGGCCTGGACGTTGTGGGCATGGTGGAGGCGACCTCACCGCTGGTCGAGTCGCTGAAGGCCAGCCGCTGGCGCCTCGAATGGCCGTCGGACATCACGCGGGCTGCGGCCGCTTTCCGGGCGGCGACCGGTGTCGAGGTGGAGCGCATCACCAAAGCAGGGCGTCGCACCATCGACGTTCGGGCACTGTGCTCGGACATAGAGGTGGTGGCGCCGGAGGTCGTGGAAGTGACGGTGCAACACAGCGAGCCCACGCCCCGGCCCACGGAGGTCGTGCTGGCGATGCGTTACGCGTACCCCGACCTACCCGATGTTCCGGTTCTGGCGACCAGACTCGTGCAAGGTGTCGCCGGGCCGAGTGGCGTGGTTGCGCCTTTCTGAGCGCTGACTATGGACGTTTACGGGGTGTAATCGACCATTCACGCAACGCGTTGTGAGATACTTCAAAAAGTCGGGAGCCAATCGGAGCCCGACCGGTGAATGGATCGGCTGCCCAGGCGCATCGCGTCTTTTGATGTGCGGCATGACCTCACCGCCGAATGGAAGCTTTGTGTTCGGTCGAGGCCGAACACCAACGAGTGGGTCCTGCACACTCGTATACGGCCGCAGGGCCGTGGACGATGTGCACGAGGGACCCGGATCGGGAGTACCCGATGGACGAAGTCCAGAACGAAGGTCAGACGACCGACGACAAGCCTGCAAAGCGGGCGCGTCGGCGCGCAGCGGGAAGGCCGGCCGGGCCTCCGCAAGTGCATCCTGACACCGGCAACGAAGCGGCTGACCCGGCTCCCGTGGACGCCGAACCCGAACCCGAGACGCTCGAAGAGCAGCAACCCCGGCAGGCGATCAGCGCTCCGCCGCCAGAGCGGCCATCCGTGCCGGTGGTTCCCGAAGTGAGCCCCACCGACCCCTTCCTCGTCGGGTCCATGGGTTCTGTACCGCAGGCGGCGGTCGAGCCCGAGGAGGAACTCGAACTCGAACTCGAGCTCGACGAGCCGGAGCCCATCACCGCGACGGCTTTCTTCCTCGCCCCCGAGATCGACCCCGAAGAGGTGGAGACCGAACCTGCGCCGCCACGCAACCGTCAGCGCAACCGGCCCAAGTCACGCCCGGCCAAGTCCGAGAAGCCCTCGGATGGCGAGCAGTCGGACTCGCAGGAGGAGTCGGACGACAACGAGCAGGATGGTCCTGCGGATCGCTCCGACTCCGACAGTGAGTCCAGCAGCAGCAAGCGCCGTCGCCGTCGTCGGCGCCGCGCCTCATCCGGCGACGACTCCGATGACGACGAGTCGAGCAAGGACGAGGTGACCTCGGTCAAGGGGTCCACCCGGCTGGAGGCCAAGCGGCAACGTCGCAGGGAGGGCCGCGATGCCGGCCGCCGGCGCTCGCCGATCGTTAGCGAAGCCGAGTTCCTCGCGCGCAGGGAGAGCGTGGACCGCGTCATGGTTGTGCGTGGGCTCGAGGACCGGACCCAGATCGCTGTGCTGGAGGACAAGATCCTCGTGGAGCACTACGTCACTCGCGAGCGCAACGCTTCCATGATCGGCAACGTGTACCTGGGCAAGGTGCAGAACGTGCTGCCTTCCATGGAGGCGGCGTTCATCGACATCGGCCGCGGACGCAATGCGGTCCTGTACGCAGGTGAAGTCAACTGGGAGGGTGCGGGTCTGGAGGGTCAGCCCAAGCGCATCGAACTGGCGCTTGCGCCCGGGGACAGTGTGCTGGTCCAAGTGACCAAGGATCCTGTCGGCCACAAGGGCGCGCGGCTCACGAGCCAGATCTCCTTGCCGGGCCGCTACCTCGTCTACGTCCCCAACGGCCGGATGACCGGCATCAGCCGCAAGTTGCCTGACAAGGAGCGCACGCGCTTGAAGAAGGCCCTGCGTGCGGCTCTGCCCGAGGACGCAGGTGTGATCGTTCGGACCGCGGCCGAGGGGGCCACCGAGGAGCAGTTGGCCTCGGATGTGAACCGGTTGGCAGCCCAGTGGGAGTCGATCAGCGCCAAGACCGAGAGCGCCAAAGCGCCGTCCTTGCTCTACTCCGAGCCGGACTTGGCCATTCGCGTGGTGCGCGACATATTCAACGAGGACTTCGCGAAGCTGATCGTGTCGGGATCAGCCGCGCAGGACACGATCGAGGAGTACGTCGGCTGGGTCGCCCCAGAACTCGCCGATCGTGTTGAGCGCTGGTCGAAGAACGAGGATGTCTTCGCGTCCTTCAGGATCGACGAGCAGATCACGAAGGCGCTGGACCGCAAGGTTCTGCTGCCCAGCGGCGGTTCGTTGGTCATCGATCGCACCGAGGCCATGACCGTGGTCGACGTGAACACCGGACGCTTCGTCGGCCAGGGCGGGAACCTCGAGGAGACGGTCACCCGCAACAACCTGGAGGCGGCT
This sequence comes from uncultured Actinomycetota bacterium, assembly GCA_963818505.1. GTDB lineage: Bacteria > Actinomycetota > Actinomycetes > S36-B12 > UBA10799 > JADKAV01. Next base: position 834,351 of record CAWFSJ010000001.1, on the reverse strand, counting down.
GAGGAGGTCGTGCGCCAACTGCGACTGCGCGACATCGGTGGGATCATCGTCGTGGACTTCATCGACATGGTCCTCGAGTCCAATCGTGACCTCGTCGTGCGCCGGCTCGTGGAGTGCCTGGGCAGGGACCGCACGAAGCACCAGGTCGCTGAGATCACCTCCCTCGGCCTTGTGCAGATGACTCGCAAACGACTTGGACAGGGGCTGCTCGAGACGTTCAGCGAGCCGTGCGAGCACTGCAACGGTCGCGGGGTGCGTGTCCAGAGTGACCCCATCGGTAGCCGAAGGCGACGTCCTCAGGGACCCATCCCCGGGGCGCCCGTCAAGCAGCCGGAGAGCCGAGCAGGAAGCCGAGCAGGAAGCCGAGCAGGCCGAGTCCGCGCCCGAAGCTGAGCAGCAGCCACAGCCCGCGCAGGAAGCCGAGCAGGCCTCCGTCTGACTCGCCGCGCACCGGTGGGACCCGGCTGGGCTTGCAACTGCCCCGGTGCGGGGGTGCGTTGCCCGAACAGGGCGCCATCGCGTACTCTTGAACAGGTGCGCGTTTCCTCGCGCCGATGCCCCGTGTCTTAACAGCCGAGGGCAGCCAATGAACGTTGAAGGAGCTAGGCCGTGTACGCGATCGTGCGGACCAGTGGTCACCAGGAGAAGGTGGCTGTTGGCGATGAGGTCCTGTTGAACCGAGTGCCAGGCGAGCCTGGTGCGGCCATGGAACTCGGCCCGGTGCTGCTCGTGGTGGATGGTGAGACTGTGACCTCAGATCCCAGCACCCTGTCCGGCGCGAAGGTCATGGCCGAGGTGGTCGAGCACCGTCGCGGACCGAAGATCGACATCCTCAAGTACAAGAACAAGACCGGTTACCGCCGTCGCCAGGGCCACCGCCAGGAGCAGACGGTCGTAAAGGTCACCGGTATCGAGTTGGGAGCCTGACCTCATGGCACACAAGAAGGGTGCTGCGAGCACCAGGAACGGCCGCGACTCCAATGCCCAGCGCCTCGGTGTGAAGCGTTTCGGCGGCCAGAGCGTCAACGCCGGCGAGATCATCGTTCGTCAGCGCGGCACGCACTTCCACCCCGGCGCCAATGTCGGCATCGGCAAGGATGACACTCTTTTCGCCCTGACAGCAGGGACCGTGGACTTCGGCACCAAGCGCGGTCGCCGGGTCGTCAACATCCTCGTCTGAAAGGCGGTCACCGGCGGTGACCTCCTTCATCGATCGCGTGGTGGTCCACGCACAGGGCGGGGATGGCGGCAACGGTTGTGCCTCCATGCATCGCGAGAAGTTCAAACCGCTCGGCGGTCCTGACGGCGGCAATGGTGGCCGGGGCGCTGATGTGGTGCTCCTAGTCGATCCCGGCGTGAACACACTGCTCGACCTGCAACACCATCCACATCGTCGCGCTGGGCACGGCCAGCCCGGCCAGGGTAGCCACCGCAACGGTGCCGGTGCGCAGGATCTGGTCGTGCCCGTCCCGCCCGGAACAGTGGTGCAGGACCTCGACGGCCGGACTTTGGCCGACCTTCTGGTACCCGGTCAGACCTACGTCCTGGCTGCTGGCGGTCACGGGGGTCTCGGCAATGCAGCCCTTGCCACACGTCGGCGCAAAGCGCCTGGTTTCGCGCTGCTCGGTGAGCCGGGCGAGCACCTGGACGCGGTGCTGGAACTCAAGACGGTTGCCGACATCGGCCTCATCGGCTACCCCAGTGCCGGCAAGTCGAGTCTGGTCTCGGCCATGTCCGCAGCCAAGCCCAAGATCGCCGATTACCCCTTCACGACGTTGGCCCCGCACCTGGGCGTGGTGTCGGCAGGCGGGACGACGTTCACCGTCGCCGACGTCCCCGGCCTCATCCCGGGGGCAAGTGAGGGCAAGGGCCTAGGACACGAGTTCCTGCGGCATGTGCAGCGGTGCAGCGCACTGGTGCACGTCATCGACTGCGCCACGTTCGAGACAGACCGCAATCCCTTGGCCGATCTCGACGTCATCGAGGCCGAGCTTGTGTCCTACGACCCACAGTTGGCGCAGCGCCCACGGCTGATCGCGCTGAACAAGGTGGATGTGCCCGACGGTCGCGAGATGGCCGAGATGGTCGCCGACCAGTTGCGCGAACGCGGTTACGAGGTCTACCTGATCTCAGCGGTCTCCCGCGAGGGGCTCAAGGAACTCACCTACGCCATGCTGCGCATCGTGCTCGCCGAGCGTGCGGCGCGCCCGGAGCCCGAAACCAGAGTGATCCTGCGTCCGACGGCCACCGACGATGTTGGCTTCGAAGTCCGCCAGCAGGGCGAGATCTTCCGGGTGATCGGAAACCGCCCGCAGCGATGGGTGCGCCAGACCGACTTCGGCAACGAGGAAGCCGTGCGCTACCTCGCAGACCGGCTTGCCAAACTCGGCGTCGAGCAGCGTCTGGCCGAGCTGGGCGCGGTCGAAGGTTCAACAGTGGTCATCGGCCCCGAGGACAATGCGGTGGTGTTCGACTGGGTGCCTTCGATCGAGCAGGACGCAGCACCCGAGACCTCCGACGCCCCTGCCGACAGCGACGAAGAGGCGGGGCAGAGTTGATGGACGCCCGTTCCCGGATCGCCAACGCCTCGCGGCTGGTCGTCAAGATCGGGTCGTCGTCATTGACCAATGAACAGGGCGGGCTGCACTCCGAACACCTCGATGAACTCGTCGGGGCTCTAGTGCGCAGCGTGCGCGCCGGGGTCCAGTTGGTACTGGTCTCCTCAGGATCCATCGCGGCCGGTACCCCCGCACTGGGTCTGAAGAAGCCGCCACGCGATCTCGCGACACAGCAGGCGGCTGCCAGCGTCGGACAGGGCATCCTGCTGGCGCACTACACGGCCCAGTTCGGCCGGGCCGGGGTTCAAGTGGGGCAGGTGCTGCTGACCGCGGAGGACCTGATCCGCCGCACCCAGTACCGCAACGCCCAGAGGACGCTGACCCGACTGCTCGACCTCGGGGTTCTCCCGATCGTGAATGAGAACGACACCGTGGCCACCGACGAGATCCGGTTCGGCGACAACGACCGTCTCGCGGCGCTGGTGGCCCACGTGGTGCAGGCCGACGGCTTGGTTCTGCTCACCGACATCGATGGCCTGTACGACCGTCCCCCGGACCAGGAAGGTGCCGCGCCGATCCCCACCGTGACCAGCGCCGCCGACCTCCAAGGGGTTGGCCTCGGAGGCCGCGGTTCGCAGTTGGGCCGCGGCGGCATGGTCACCAAGGTGCAAGCGGCACTGATGGCCAGCGAGGCGGGAATCCCGGTTGTCCTCACCCATGCCGATCAGGTCTCCAAGGCGCTGGCGGGGGAGCAGGCTGGGACCGTCTTCGCACCCTCGGGCAAACGCCGTTCGCCACGGCAGATGTGGTTGGCACACGCCACCACTGCCCGTGGCGCCGTGCAGATCGATGACGGCGCGGTGAGGGCACTGCGCAAGCGGCAGGCGTCGTTACTGGCCGCCGGAGTGGTCGGTGTGTCCGGAGACTTCATGGCTGGCGAACCGGTCGACATCGTCGCGCCTGATGGTGCCGCGGTGGCCAGGGGACTGGTGGCCTACGACGCCGTGGAGTTCGACCGCTTGGTGGGCCGTACGACGGCACAACTGATCGCCGAGTTCGGTCCGGAGTACGAACGAGAGGTCGTTCACCGCGACGACCTCGTTCTTCTGTGACCGATTCGGTTCAGACTGGCTTTGCACGGCACAATGGGCTCATGACCTACGCGAGCGCTGAAGAAGTACGGGCTGCCGGGCTTCGGGCCAAGGAAGCCTCAGCAGTACTTCGGACTTTGAGCCGGGATCAGAAGGACGCCGGTCTGATCGCGATCGCCGATGCCCTGGATTCCTACGCTCCGGGGATCATCGAGGCCAACGAGCAAGACGTCCAGGCCGCGCAGGAGGCGGGTACTGATCCTGGCATTGTGGACCGGCTCACTCTCACCCCGCAACGACTGAGCGCCATCGCGGACTCTGTGCGCGCGGTAGCCGGTCTGCCCGACCCCGTCGGTGATGTGGTTCGCGGTTACACCCTGGCCAACGGGCTGCGGGTCCAGCAGGTGCGAGTTCCGCTGGGAGTGGTCGGGATGATCTACGAAGCTCGTCCGAATGTGACCGTCGATGCCGCCGTACTCTGCCTGAAGAGCGGAAATGCCGCGTTGCTGCGCGGCTCGGCGAGCGCCGCCCACAGCAACGCCTTCCTGATCGACACCATGCGCCGCGCACTGGCTGGAACAGATGTCCCGGCGGATGCAATTTGTCAGGTGCCGGGCCTGACACATGATTCCGTGCAGCACCTGACCAGGGCGCGCGGAATCGTCGACGTCGTCATCCCGCGAGGTGGGGCGGGCCTGATCCGCAGCGTTGTGGAGAACAGCCTTGTGCCCGTGATCGAGACAGGTGTCGGCAACTGCCACATCTACCTTCACGACGACGCGCCCACCGACACCTCGGTGGCGATAGTGGTCAACTCCAAGACCCAGCGGGTCAGCGTCTGCAACTCGGTTGAGACTCTGCTGGTCCACCGTGACGCGGCCGACCGTTTGCTGCCACCGGTTTTTGAGGCTCTCAAAGAGGGCGGGGTCACGGTACATGGTGACGAGGTGAGCGCGAAGTACGCCGAGCAGGCCGGAATCGGTTTCAGGGCCGTCACCGATCTGGACTGGGCGGAGGAGTACCTGAGTCTGGACATCGCGGTCGGAGTCGTCGACGGGCTGGAGGCGGCAATCGACCATATCGATCGCTGGAGCAGCGGTCACACGGAGGCCATCGTCACGGACTCGGTCACAGCATCCCAGCGGTTCATCGAAGCACTCGATTCGGCTGCAGTCATGGTGAATGCCTCGACCCGGTTCACCGATGGCGAGCAGCTCGGGTTCGGTGCCGAGATCGGTATCTCCACCCAAAAACTGCACGCACGCGGTCCTATGGGCCTGGCTGAACTCACGTCCACGAAGTTCGTCGTGGTCGGTGACGGGCACGTGCGTGGTTGATCGCGCCGGGACTCGGTAGAGTTCTGCTCATGGTTTCCAGCGCAGTCCTTTTCCTCAATGCAGTGGCCAGTGAGGGCACCGAAGAGGCCGGCCAACCGGCTCACACGTCGCCCTATGCCTATGGCGCAGTTGCGCTGGTCGTACTGTTCCTGTTGCTGTTCCTCGTCACACGTATGAACATCGACCGCTGACGATGGGCGCGTCACGCCGCAGGGTCGGCGTGATGGGAGGAACCTTCGACCCCATCCACATCGGGCATCTGGTGGCTGCCACTGAGGTCGGCTACCGGTTGGGCCTCGATGAGGTGATCCTGGTGCCGGCCGGCGCGCCGTGGCAGAAGTCCGATCGTGTGATCACCGACGCCGAACACCGGTTCGCTATGGCGGTTCTCGCTGCCGACCGCACCCCCCTGACCGTGAGCCGGGTCGACATCGACAGGGAAGGCCCGACCTTCACTGCTGATACTCTTCGCGACCTGCACGCCGCGCTCGACCCGGTCGATCTCTTCTTCATCACCGGCGCCGACGCCTTGGCCGGGATAGCGACCTGGCGGGACCCCGAAGTGCTGCTGGAACTGGCGCATATGGTGGGAGTGAGCCGTCCGGGTCACGAATTTGGGGAGTTGTCGTTGCCGACATCGCAGCACACGATCCTGGCGATCCCTGCGCTTGACGTTTCCTCAACCGCATGTCGTGAACGATTGGCCGCCGGTGAGCCAGTGGATCATCTGGTCCCCGCCGCGGTCGTCGAGTACATCGCGAAACACAAGTTGTACACCTGATGCACAAGAGGGCAGTCGCAGCCGTCGTGCTGCTCGCGATGGTGATCGCGGCCACAGTGGCGATCCTCGTGCGTCAGGGGCCCCCGGTGGTGCAGCCGCCGGACGATCCGCCTGAATCCCTCGGGCAGACCTTGCTGGTCCAAGTGCGGGATCCCGCCCTGTTGGCCCAGGGCAGCGTGCTGATGGGTGTGGACGCGGACACCCGGTTGAGTCAGTTGTGGTGGACTCCGCAATGGTGGATCGATCAGATCGGAATCCAGGAGGTCAGCGCCGCCGAACTGGGCCGCAAGCCCGTCACTTACGCGATGACACAGGTCCAGAACCAGATCCAGGTGGTCGTGGACGATGCATGGGTCATGGACCGGCTCGCGTTCGCCGGATTGGTCGATGCCGTGGGTGGTGTGCGCCTCGACTTGCAGGAACCTGCGGCCTATCTGACCGACAGTGGCACGCCTGCCCTGCTGCCCGCTGGAGTGCAGCGACTATCCGGCGCGCAGGCGGCCGACTACGTGCTGGACGCATCCCTCACTGACGAGGACGCGCGCCTCGTGCGTTTCCAAGCCGTGTGGGACCAGATCCTTCGGCTGTTCCCGACCGGCCAGGAGAGGGCGCGCACGCTGGTGGTCTCATTGGGTGCGCTGTCGAAGACGACCATGCCCGCGGAGGATCTGGCGGTCCTCATGTCCCAGGCACACGATCTGCGGGTCGCCGCCCAGTACGCCGAGGACCAGGTGGTCCTGGATCCGAACGACTCGATGCGGGTACGACCGGCCCAGGGCGTGCGTCAGGCGTTCGCCCTGGATGCTGCAGCCACGGCCGCCCGCACGCAACCGCTCTTCGAGGGTTTCGCCATCCCCGGCGAACCCGTTGCGCGTGTGCGGGCGGTGCGACCGCGGGAGGAGGCCGTCGAGGCCGTCAGGGCGCAGTTGCTCACGCGCAACTGGCAGTCCGCGTGGGCAGGACGCACGATCACGCTTAAGACCACCGTGGTGGTCGATCCTGCTGTATCCGCCCAGCAACTGGTGGGTCTGGAGCAGGCTCTGGGAGTCACCCCGGAGGTGGCCGCTCAACCGCTCGGGCAGGCAGCGGTCGGGGTCGCGGCCTCCGACGTGTCGGCTGTGGGATCGTGATCACGGAGGTTCAATGACGATCAACAATCAGACCGAGCAGCGGGTCGTGTCCGCAGCGCAGGCGGCCCTGGACACGAAAGCTCAAGATGTCTGCGCCCTGGACGTGAGCGAGCACTTGGCGCTGACCGACGCCTTCCTGATCTGCAGCGGGACCAGTGAACGCCAGGTCGACGGGATCGTCGATGCCATCGAGCGCAACGCGCAGGAACGACCCGTGCGTCGCGAGGGCCGGGGCAAGGGTCGATGGGTCCTGCTGGATTTCGGCGATTTCGTTGTGCATGTTCAACACAGTGAGGAGCGGGCGTTCTACGATCTCGAACGCTTGTGGAAGGACTGCCCGCGGATCGAGATTCCCGATGCTTGAACAACGACGGCGTCTGGTCCTTTGGCGCCACGGTCGGACAGCCTGGAACGTCGAACACCGTTTCCAGGGCCAGACCGATGTGCAGCTGGACGCGGTAGGAGTCAAGCAGGCTGAGGCCGCGGCCGGGCTGCTTGTGGCGCTACGGCCACAGGTGATCGTCAGCAGCGACCTGTCGCGCGCCTACGACACAGCGTCGGCGCTTGCCGTGCGTTGCGGTCTGCCAGTGTCCACGGACATCCGGTTGCGTGAGACCAATGGCGGTGCTTGGGAGGGTATGCGGCGCGAGGAACTGCTGCGCGATCACGGCCCCGAGTACCAGCAGTGGTTGGCCGGGCGTCACCTCCGTCCCGGTGGGGACGGAGAGGATCGCCGCGAAGTGGGCGCACGGGTGGCTGCTGCTATCGCCGAGGTGCTTCAGGGCACGGACGCTGGGCGCACGGCCGTGGTGGTCACTCACGGAGGAGCCGCCCGTGCCGTGCTCGCGCCGCTACTGAACCGTCCCTTCGAACAGATCAGTTTCCTCGGCGTGATGCGCAATGCCGCGTGGAGCGTTCTGCTGGAGAACGATTCGCACGAAAACCCGTGGCAGTTGCTCGAGTACAACGCCCGGTCCTTGCCCGAGCCGGCCGAAATGGACGACTGAGCCTGGTCCTTCGGTTCCGGCTCAACTGCTGATGTAGGCCTGCAGGGCGTCCCGTTCGGTCTCCAGTTCGGCGAAGCGGGCCTTGACGATGTCCCCGATGCTCACGATTCCGATCATCTCGCCGTCTTCCATCACGGGAATGTGGCGCACCCGTCGCTCGGTCATCAGACCCATCAACTCGCCGGTGCTGGCGTCCGGTCCGCAGGTCAGGACCACTTCGGTCATGATCGAGGCGACACTCTGGTTGAGTGCGGCCGCACCGGCGCCGTGGCAGGCCCTCGCGATGTCGCGCTCAGACACGATCCCGACCAGTCGGCCTTCGGGATCGGCGACCACAACCGCACCGATGCCGTGCTCAGCCAGTACTGCCAGCAGTGCCGTGACGTCAGCGTCCGGGGCCACTGTGGCCACGAAATCGCCCTTGTTCTTCAAGATGCTCGAGATCTTCATGTGGGAACCCTTTCGACCTGTCCCCCATGGTGGCGTGAAACGGGGTCCGCTGTCACCTGCCGTGCCCGGATGTCGCGCGCGTCCGGTACAGTTGGTGGCGTCGCGGGGCTATAGCTCAGCTGGTAGAGCACTTGCCTGGCAGGCAAGGGGTCTGGGGTTCGAGTCCCCATAGCTCCACACTGCGAAAGGCCTGATCAGAAGGACATTCTGGTCAGGCCTTTCGGCCTGCTGTGGGAGTGTTGTTCCCACGCTGTTCCCTACACGCGGGGTCGACCCGCGAACAGACCTTTCGCGACCGGCGATCCGGTGGTCCGCACCGTGCTGACGCGGGTTGCTCGGGGGCCGTCGTGCTTGCCCAGCTCGCGGCCGCCGGAATCCTGACCCTCTTCACCTGCGTTCGCCATGGCCGCCTGCCAACGCAAGGTCGCCTGAGGACCTGGTTCCGATCCACCGAACTCCTACCTCGGCGCCGCTGCCGACGCCTGTCCGAACGCGTCGAGCCTCGACTCGCCCGACACCGGCGGCGAGCCCTCCTCGGGTGGGGGTTGACAACATGAACCCGGCCGCCAAACCATGGGGTGTGCCTGCAGGAGATCTGGTCGAGGGCGCACCGTACGCGGCAGCGATGGATGCTTCGCGCGTGTCGCGGCCGGTTCATGCGGAGATCCTCTTCGACCGGGGAGGCGGGCACGCCCGGGCCCCCCGCAGTATGTCGTCCACCGACGTCGACGTGGGGTGCTCGTGACCACTGGACCTTCGACGGACAAGGCAGGCGCACTCCTTGCCATGCACACAGGTCCCGGCTTCGTGCTGCCCAACGCCTGGGATGCCGGGTCCGCCCGCATTTTCGAGCAGGTTGGCTTCCCGGCCATCGCTACGACCAGCGCGGGCATCGCGTGGTCCTACGGGCTCCCGGACGGAGGGGCTATGGACCGCGACAGGATGCTCGACCACGTCGGTCGTATCGTGGCCGCGGTGGGCGTGCCCGTGACCGCGGACCTCGAGGCCGGGTACGGCGACACCGCGGACGACGTCGGCCGCACCGTGGCCCGGGCTGTGGAACTCGGGGCGGTGGGCGGCAACCTGGAGGACGCACAGGAGGGCGGGCTGTTCGGCATCGATGAGGCCGTCGACCGCGTCGCGGCCGCTCGGGCTGCGGCGCCGAGCGGCACGTTCGTGCTGAACGCCCGCACTGACACCTACTTCGCCGGCACGACCGGCGACGCGTTCTCCGAGACGGTCGAGCGGGCGGTCCGGTACGTCGAAGCGGGGGCCGACTGCGTCTTTGTGCCCGGCGTCGTCGAGGAGGCCACGATCCGCCGGCTCGCCGCGGCCATCCCGGGCCCGCTCAACGTGGTGGCCGGCCTGGCGAACACCATCGACGCGCCCACGCTCTTCGCCCTCGGTGTCAAGCGGGTCAGCCTGGGCGGAAGCCTGGCCCGAGCCGCGCTCAGCACGTTGGAGCGAGCGGGGCGGGAGTTGCTCAACTCCGGAACGCTCGGCTTCCTCGACGGTGCGATTGCGTACGCCGACCTGCAGCGGCGCTTCGGCGTGGAGTCGCACTCAGAGTGGCAAGACCGCTGACCGGTATGCCCGACTCATCGGGCCAGCCCACCAGGTAGCCTTCGGTGTTCGACGGTCGCCAGCCGTAAGGAAGACATCGCTCGGCTGTGCCCATGGTGCCCGCCGGCAGTGATCACGGACTCAGCAGATCCGATGCGGTCGGACCTCAGTGCACTGTGCCCCGGACGAACGCGTCCAGTTGCGCCTCGGGCACCGCCCCCACCAAACGGTTGACGACCTCGCCCTTCTCGGCAAGCAGCAAGGTGGGAATACTCATGGCGTCGTACCTGCGAGCCACGGATGGGCAGTCGTCGACGTTCACCTTGACGACCTTCAGCCGCCCGGGGTACTTGGCCGCCATACGCTCCACAATCGGTGAGACCATCCTGCACGGCCCGCACCATGGTGCCCACAGATCGACCAGCACCGGAATCCTGGCGTCGAGGACGACCTTCGAAAATGTGTCGTCGTTGGCCACGGCAAGCCACGGCAAGACGGCCTTGCAGGAGGCACAAGTGGGCTTGCCCGTCGCTACAGACGGCACGCGATTCTTCGTCCCACAGGAAGCACAGGCGACGACCTGAGAATCTCCGGACACGCCCCGACGGTAGCAAGTCCGCGCGCAAGCCAACGCTGCCGGGATGCCTGGCAGGCAAGGGGTCTGGGGTTCGAGTCCCCGTCCTTCCACACGAAGTGAAACCCCCTGATCGGTCCTTGATCGGGGGGTTTTCTTTGCTCCGGGTGGCTGACCGTTCAGATGATCATCGGGTTAGGCTCGAAAGTGATGCGACTGCTCGTGATGGGGGATTCCCTGACCTTCCATGGGCCCGACCAGGCCCATCGGCCCAGCGACCCGCGGCTCTGGCCGAACATCGCGGGGACCTCCGACGTGGCCGCGGGTGTGGGGTGGACGGCACGAGATGCGTGGTGGGCGTTGACCCGCGATCCGGTCATCTGGGGCGAGTATCTGCCACAGGCGCAGACACTGGTGATCGCGGTGGGGGGAATGGATGCCCTGCCGGCGGCCGTACCCACCTACCTTCGGCAAGGCATCGCATACGTGCGCCCGGGCTGGATGCGCCGACGTGTGCGCAGCGCCTATTTCAATGCGTCGCCCCACGTGATCCGCACCTTCGGAGGGCCACTACGGCAATTACCCCAGAGGGCCACTGACCACTATCTGTCGCGCATCGTGCAGGCGGTCCGGACGTGGCGCCCGGAGTTGCCGGTTCTGGCCCTGACGCCACCCCCGCATCGGGCGAGTCTGTACCCGACCCAGCGCTTCTACGCCGACTCGGTGGCAGCTTGCCATGCCTGGGGAGCCCGCACCGAGGTCACGGTCGTTGATATCAGTGACGTCGTGCAGCAAGGTCTGGACACCGGCACCCACAACCCGGACGGAATGCATTGGGGATGGGTCACCCACGCTGCGGTGGGCGGGATGGTAGGCGAGGCCGCGCGCAGCGCCTCGATACCCTAGAAGGCAATCCCCTGAAAGGACATCCATGTCGGAACCGGTCGAGTACGACGTTGAGGCCATCCAGGATCGGTGGCTGCCGGTCTGGGATCAACTGGCCCCCTTCCGTTCCGGCGACCCCGACGACCCGAGGCCGCGTAAATACGTGCTGGACATGTTCCCGTACCCCAGCGGCGATCTACACATGGGTCACGCCGAGGCGTACGCCCTCGGAGACGTGATCGCCCGGTACTGGGTGCAGCAGGGGTTCAATGTCATGCACCCCATCGGATGGGACGCCTTCGGGTTGCCTGCTGAGAACGCCGCCATCCGCCGCGGGGTCAATCCCAAGACGTGGACCTACGAGAACATCGCACAGCAGCGCGAATCCATGCGCAGGTACGCATGCTCCTTCGACTGGGATCGCACGCTTAACACGTGTGACCCGCAGTACTACCACTGGAACCAGTGGCTGTTCCTGAAGTTGTTCGAACGCGGACTGGCCTATCGCAAAGCCAGCCAGGTCAATTGGTGTCCGAACGACCAGACCGTGTTGGCCAACGAGCAAGTCGTGAACGGACGTTGTGAACGCTGCGACGCGGTGGTCACCAAGAAGAAGCTCACCCAGTGGTACTTCCGGATCACCGACTACGCAGACCGCTTGCTCGACGACATGGCGCAGCTGCAGGGCACGTGGCCGGACAAGGTCCTGACCATGCAGCGCAACTGGATCGGCCGATCCACTGGTGCCGAGGTTGAGTTCGAGATCGAGGGCAGAGCGCCCGTCACGGTCTACACCACTCGCCCCGACACCCTCTACGGCGCCACGTTCTTCGTGGTGGCCGTGGACTCGGACCTCGCAGCCGAACTGGCTGAAGGAACCGGTGTCGAGCAGCAGTTCCAGGAGTACCTGGCGCAGGTGCGCACAGTCTCGGAGATTGACCGGATGTCCGCTGAGCGACCGAAGACCGGGGTGTTCCTGAACCGGTACGCGATCAACCCTGTCAACGGGGAGCGGTTGCCGATCTACGCATCCGACTATGTGCTGGCCGACTACGGCACCGGGGCGATCATGGCGGTGCCGGCCCACGATCAGCGAGATCTCGACTTCGCCCGGGCCTTCGACCTGCCCGTGCGCGCGGTTGTGGCATCAGAGGAAGATCCAGCGGTGACCTGGGTGGCGACCGGCGATGACGGTGCTCACGTGAACTCCGGGCCGTTGGACGGGCTGAACACCCCTGACGCTGTGGCGAAGGTCATCGAGTTGCTGGCCGCAGACGACAAGGCCCGGGCGGCCGTCAACTACCGGTTGCGCGACTGGTTGATCTCCCGGCAGCGCTATTGGGGGACACCGATCCCGATCATCCACTGCCCGTCGTGTGGTGAGGTGCCGGTTCCTGAGGATCACCTGCCGGTCCAACTGCCCGAACCTGAAGGCCTGGATCTGCAGCCGAAGGGCACGTCGCCGCTTGGGGCTGCCGAAGAGTGGGTGAACGTGCATTGCCCACGATGCAACGGTCCGGCCAAACGTGACACCGACACCATGGACACGTTCGTGGACTCCTCCTGGTACTTCCTGCGGTACCTGGACCCTCACCGCACGGACGCGCCGTTCGATCCGCAGGAGGCTCGGAAGTGGCTGCCGGTCGACCAGTACGTGGGTGGCGTGACGCATGCCATTCTGCATCTGCTGTATTCGAGGTTCTTCACCAAGGTGCTGCACGACATGGGCATGGTGGACTTCACTGAGCCGTTCAGCAGTCTGCTCAACCAGGGCATGGTCGTCATGGACGGCTCGGCGATGAGCAAATCCCGCGGCAATCTGGTGCGCCTGTCTGAGGAGTTGGGCCGCCATGGCGTGGATGCAGTGCGCTTGACGATGGTGTTCGCCGGGCCGCCCGAGGACGACATCGACTGGTCGGACGTGTCACCCTCTGCCAGCGTCCGATTCCTGACCCGGGCATGGCGGCTCAGCGGTGACGTCACGAGTGAACCGGGTGTCGACCCGGCAACCGGCGACGAGGCGCTGCGCAGGGTGATCCACCGGCTGATCCACGAGTCGCAGGTCGCCGTCGAGTCCTTCCGCTTCAACGTCGCTGTGGCCAAGGTGATGGAGATGGTGAACGCCACGCGCAAAGCCATCGACTCCGGACCTGGCCCCAGCGACCCGGCCGTTCGCGAAGCTGTTGAGGCTGTCGCGATAGTCCTGTCCCTGGTCGCGCCGTACACGGCCGAGGACATGTGGGCGCGTCTGGGCAATGAGCCCTGCGTCGCCAGAGCCGGCTGGCCGGTGGTCGATCCTGAGCTGGTCAGGGCCCAGACCGTCACATGTGTCGTGCAGATCGCCGGCAAGGTCAAAGCCCGGCTCGAGGTGGATCCGCAGATCAGCGAAGCCGAGCTCGAGACCGCCGCTCTGGCCGATACGGCGATCGTGGCAGCTTTGGCCGGGGTGCAACCCCGACGTGTGATCGTGAGGGCCCCCAAACTCGTGAACATCGTCCCGGGGTGATTCCACGGACATTGTGGCTCTGGTGGGGTAAGCATTGACCATGCCGTCCGTCGCCGTTGTCACCGATAGCACCGCCTGCCTGACCGACGAACTCCTTGCCGGCTCCGGCGTGCGCGTCGTGCCCATCCACGTCCTCGTTGACGGGCGCACTCACCTCGACGGTGTGGACATCACCTCCTCCGAGGTGGCAGCCGCGTTGTCGGACTTCAAGAGCGTGTCGACCTCCAAACCGACGCCGCAGCAGTTCCTCGACAACTACACCGCCGCGGCGCAAGACGGTGCCAGATCCATCGTCAGCGTCCACCTGTCATCGGCACTGAGCGGCACCTACGACTCCGCGCGGCTGGCCGCACGCGATGCCCCGGTGCCTGTGACGGTCGTCGACAGCCGGACCATCGCCATGGGGTTGGGCTTCGCCGCGCTGGCAGCAGGTCGTGCTGCAACCGACGGAGCTTCGGCGGAGGAGGTCGCGCAAGCCGCCCGTCGCACCGCGGATGGCAGCAGCGTCCTGTTCTACGTCGACACACTGGAGTTCCTGCGGCGGGGGGGACGCATCGGCAAGGCGTCGGCTCTGCTGGGCAGCGCGCTGCGAGTCAAGCCCATCTTGCACATGGTCAACGGTGAAGTGGCGCCGCTGGAGAAGGCTCGTACTGCCAACAGGGCTCTTGCACGCCTGGCCGAACTCGCAGTGGAGGCCGCCGGTGGCAGGTCGGTAGAGGTCGCCGTGCAACACCTTGACGCCCGTGCCCGAGCAGCGGCGACCGCCGCATCCCTTGCAGCCACCCTCGGGATCGAGCCGGTCATCTGTGAGGTAGGTGCCGTCATGGGTGTGCACGTCGGGCCGGGCATGGTGGCGGTGGCGGTGTCACCGACATGATTTACCTGCTCGCGGCCGTCGTCGGGTACGCGATCGGCGCCATCAACCCCGCGGCGATCATCGCGCGGATCAAGGGCGTCGACTACCGCGCAGTGGGATCCGGCAATCCGGGTGCCACGAACATCGGCCGTGCGCTGGGCAGGAAGACGGGCATTCTCGTGGGCGTCCTCGATGTCCTCAAGGGCTTCGTGCCTGCGTTCGCCTTCCGTTACTACACAGGCGAACTCGGGGTGGCCGAGATCGCCGGCTTCGCAGCGATTCTGGGGCATGTGACCAGTCCGTTCCTGCGGGGTCGCGGCGGGAAGGGCGTGGCCACGTCGGCGGGCGCGATCCTGGCGATCGAACCGGTGTGGTTGCTCCCCGTGCTGATCGTGTTCGGTGTGATCTTCAAGATCAGCGGGCGCATGGGTATCGCCAGCGTCAGTGCCGGTCTGACATTGATCCCGGCCTCCCTCATCTGGCACCAGGAGAACAGCGAGATCATCTTCGCCGTGGCAATGGCAGCTCTGGTGGTCTTCCGCCACCAGAGCAACATCCGGGCTGCCCTGGCAGCGCGGCTCAAGCCCTAGGCGCAGCATCATCTTCGGAGCCTGACGGGCGGTAAGGCAACGATCTGAGGGACACCTTCGGCCGTAACCGTCAGGGTGTAGTGCCCATGGTGCAGGTCGTGGTGGCATCGGCTGCACAAGAGGGCCATGTTCGACAGGTCGGTGGTCCCGCCGTTCTTCCAGTGCACGATGTGATGGGCCTCGCAGAACCTAGGGGAACGTCCGCACCGGATGCATCCGCGGTCGCGCGCGATCAGCGCGGCCCATTGAGCCGCTGTGGCGCGTCGTTTGCTGCGTCCCAGGGCCAGCGGTAGGAACACTCCCTCACGGTGCACCCCGAAGATGACGCTCGCGATGGTCGCGCAGGCCATGAGATCCAGGCTTGCAGGTCCGATCGGCGTTGCGTCATCGAGAACCGCAGGACTACCTTCCGGGAGGTTCTCGACGTCCACGAGCACAGACAGTTGGGAGACGCCCAGCGGTGCCCGGTTGGCCATGGCGGCGGCTGCGATATCGACCAGTGCGTCGACGCGGCGCTGCCGGATGTCCCTCGGGTCACCCGGTATGGGCTGGCTGGTGAACGCCTCGAGCGCGCGCTGCAAGCGCCGTCCACCGATGCTGTCGAGCAGCGCATCGAGGTGGAAGGTGCCATTGGGGTTCTCCGTCAGCGTGGCGCCGCGCTTGGCCCTCTGGCGCTCCACTGCGTCGTCCAGGGCCTCAGGCTGCGACTGTGCCACGAGCAGCTGGGTGAGGTTGGCCAGTTCTGCGGGCTCAACGTTCTCGGCCACCTGTACCAGGGCTTCCTCGAGACTGGCGGCGTCGTCGAGGCGGGGCATCGCATCCAGCAGAACGCGGACGTGCTGTTCACTGATCCGTCCCGCCTGCCATGCCGCCTCGATCTTCGGGACGGTCCGCAACGCATTGGCCATGTTCACGATGCCCGAACCCGTCCGCGGGTTTAGCCCCGTCGCGGCGGCCACCAGCATGCCGGTGGTGCCGGCCCGCAGCACACTCGCGTCGGCGTACTGGTCGCAGCACCCGGCCACCAGTGTCAGGTAGGCCTCCAACCGCGTGCGCAGGGTGTGAACGGCCCGCAGGGTTCCGACCCTTTCCTCGGCGCACTGTGTCTGCGGGTCGGGCAAGACGTCAACCAGGCTACTGATGTCATCGAGGATCTCAGGGTGTTCTGTGGGCAGTTCGCGGCTCAAGCGGATGCGGCGCAGAGCCGGCTTTGAGATCTCCAACGCCACAGCGAACACCCCCGATCTGATTCCTGATGTGCTCCAAGCATAGAACGCACGTACGACAAAGCAGGTGGCTCGTTTGGCGCTGTGGACAGGCGCCCAGTTGTCCACAGATCCATCTGCGACGGTTCAAGTGCGTCGCCCTCGCGAGTGACGATGCCTGCATGGACAGGCTCAATCTTGACCGGCGAACTCTTGTGGTGCTGGCGGCGATCCTTGCTGGTGCGGTGGCACTGACCTGGGTCTTCGCGTCCCGGCAGCCGATGGCCCAGACCGCGCCGTTGGCCCCCATAGTCACCGCGACGAACACATCACCGACCCCTACACCGAGCACCTCTGCCGTGCCGGATGTCGTTGTCGAGGTGGTCGGCAAAGTCCGCAATCCGGCCGTGATCACCCTGCCCCGAGGTTCCCGCGTCAAAGATGCCCTTGAGGCCGTCGGAGGGGCCCGCGCAGGGGTCGACACCAGCGATCAGAACCTCGCCAGGGTGCTGGTGGATGGGGAGCAGATCAGGATCGGCCTGCGACCGGCCGTCGCAAACCCGAGCGTAGGCAGTTCACAATCGCCGGGCCAGATCGACATCAACACCGCGTCACTGGAGGCGTTGCAGGACATCCCAGGGGTGGGCCCGGTGCTTGCTCAACGGATCGTGACGTTCCGCGAACAGATCGGCGGCTTCACATCCGTGGAGCAACTCACAGATGTGTCCGGGATCGGGGAGGCAACATTCGCGCAGATGAAACCGCTGGTGACCGTAGGCGCTGGTGGCTGACAGGGGTTGTCGCATGTCTATGGTTCGGTATCAGCCTGGGGGCCGCCGGCTTCGGCTGGTGGCTGCTGGGTGCTGTCGGGGCAGCGGCGTTCATCCGCCGCTGGTGGGTTGTAGCCGCAGTTGCCGCAGCCGTCAGCGGAGCAGTCCTCGCAGGGATCCACAGCCGGACAGAGGCCGCATCGCGGCTCGAACAGGGGGTCACTTATGACTTGACAGTGGAGGTGACGCAGCCCTCCCGCGTGAGGCAGGGTGTTTCGGGACCGTGGTGGTCGGCCGAGGCCAGGATCCTCGCGGGCGGGCCTCGCGGGCGGGTGAGGCTGTCTGGCAACGGGGACGTCCAGTGGGCGACGGGGACGAAGGTCACCGGTTCGATGTTGGCCACGGGACCGCCCGAACGAGGCATGGTCGCGGCGCTGCGGATTCGCGGCGAGCCATCGGCGGAACTTCCTGCCGGCCGTGCGGCGGCGATCCGGACGACTATGAGGACCATTTCCGGGGATTCCGACGAGGGTTGGCTGTTCTCGGGGATGACGCTCGGCTTGGACCAAGGGCTCAGCCCAGAAGCGCAGGCGTCGATGCGCGCGTCTGGACTGAGTCATCTCACGGCGGTGTCCGGGGCCAATTGCGCGGTGCTGCTGCTGGTCGTGAACTGGCTGCTCGGATGGTTGCGGCTCCCGCCGATGGTTCGGGTGCCGGTCCTGCTTGTCGTCTTGGTCGGCTTCGTTCTTGTGGTGGGCAACCAACCCAGTGTCCTGCGCGCGGCGTTCATGGCGGGTCTGGCGCTGATAGCGGGGCTTGTGGGCGGGCGCAGGGCCGCGGCACATGTGTTGCAGGTCAGCGTCGTCCTGCTGCTGCTCATAGATCCGTGGCTGGCGTTCTCGCTCGGATTCATCCTCTCCGTCGCAGCCACCGCGGGCTTGATCGTGCTGATGGACCGCGGTGTCCTCGCGGCCACGTTGGCCGCGCAGGTAGCCACCTTTCCGATCCTCGTCGCGATCGGCTCGTCCGTGGGGCTGCGAACGGTGGCCGCCAATGTGCTGGTGGCACCCGCCGCGATGGTGGCACCGATCCTCGGCCTCGCAGCGTTGAGCGCCGAATGGTTGTTCGGAGCTGGAGAGGTGGTGGCTGCAGCTGGGCGACGGGTTTGCGGGGCGATCCTCTGGGTGGCGAGGTGGGACGCCCTTCCGAATCTCACCTGGCTGCCCGGTGTCGCCGGGGTCGTGCTCGCTGTTGGGGTCGCCATGGTGGTGCTGCGTTTCGGCCGCGGAAGACTGGTGCTCTTCACAGCCGTTCTGATCGGCGGCACGTGGTTGGTCATCCGCGTGACAGACCCCTGGCCACCAGATGACTGGTGGCTCGTCGCATGCGATGTCGGTCAGGGCGACGGTCTGGTCATCCGCACGGGCGGGCGCATCGTGGTGGTGGACACCGGCCCCGACGAGCAGGTCATGGATGGGTGTCTTGATCGGCTGGGAGTTCGGACCATCGACCTGCTGGTGTTGACCCACTTCCACGCAGATCATGTGGACGGTCTGCGTGGTGCAATCCAGGGTCGTCGTGTAGGTCAGGTTTGGACGAGCCCCTGCGAGGAACCGCCCGAGCAGTTCGACGCAGCGATGCGGGCTGTGGCGGGACTACCCGTCAGTTCACCCGTGCCCGGCCAGACCTATCTGATCGGGGACAGTCGTCTGGAGGTGGTGTGGCCGCGTCGCATCATCGACGCGGGCTCAGTGCCGAACAACGCGTCGATCAGCTTCGTGCTCACGTCTGCGGCCGGACGTGTGGCGATGCTCGCGGATATTGAGCCCGAGGCCCAGACGCAGATCATGGCGTCGGCGGACTTGCGCGCGGATGTGGTCAAAGTGCCACACCACGGCTCTGCGCAGTTCCTGGCTGGCCTACCGGCGTCGGTCGGCGCGGACATCGCACTCATCTCGGTGGGTGCGGGCAACACGTTCGGCCACCCCTCCGACGAGGCAGTGGCTGCCTGGCAGCAGGCCGGGGCCCAGGTGTTCACCACCGAGGCCAACGGGGACATCGCGGTAACCGATCATCGGGCCGTGATCGTCCGAGGAGTCAGTCGACCGCTAGTTCGATGAGGTCGCGCTCCAGCGCATGCAGTTTCTGGGCCGCGTCCAGTTGTTCGCCTTCGCGAAGCCCGCCCTTGACGCGGGCGTCGAGGTCCGCCAGCAGGGTCACTGCCGACGCCAGTTGTGCAGGTTTCCAACGGCGCATCTGGGAGCGAAGCGTGCGCACCTTCCACGGCGGGACGCTGATCTCCCGGGCGATCTCGGCCTCCGACATGCCTGGCGGGCACGCCGACAGCGCAATCAGTTGCCTGACCGATCCGGCCACGGCCGCCACGATGGCTGGCCCTGTCCTGGCCCCGTCCGCTGCGATCTGGGCCTGGCGAAGTCTGTGCAGAACGTCGGCTGGCCGTCCCAGCATCACCGCGTCAGCGACCTGGTACCCAGACAACTCGGCCACTCCACGGAAGTACTGCCCGACGACGTCGGCGTCGATCGGGTCGGTCTGGGCATCGGAGGTCAATTGATGGGCTGCCGAACTCAGGTCCGCGAGGTCGGTGCCCACCGCTTCGATAAGCAGTGCCAACGCATCCGAGGTGATCCGGCGCTTGTAACGCCGGAACTCGTTGTTGACGAACTCCGACAGCGCTCGGCCCTTCTTCAGCGGTGCGCATTCGATGGTGTCGTCGGCCTGCTTCTTGAGCTCTTTGAGGGCCGCCTGTCCGCTGCGACCACCTCGATGATGGGCGATCACAGGGCTCGTCTTGGCCGATTCCAGCAGAGCGTCGAGGGCATCACCGATGACATCGACATCGGTGACCACAAGGATGCTGCTCGTGCCGAACAGATCCTCCCCGCTGGCCTCGGCCAGTCGCAATCGGATGTTGGAAACCGTGGCGCTGATCTGCTCGACACCGAGGTCGGGCTCGCTCTTCTGCCACGATCGAACCGTGTCGTCGATAGCGCGGGCAGACAGGAACGGGTCGCTGCCGCTGAGCAGGACCAGCGTCACCGTGGCTCCTCCGAGGTCGACAACGCAGCGATGAAGGCCTCTTGCGGCACCTCAACGCGGCCGACCATCTTCATGCGCTTCTTGCCCTCCTTCTGCTTCTCCAGCAGTTTGCGCTTGCGGCTGATGTCGCCTCCATAGCACTTGGCAAGGACATCCTTGCGGATCGCGCGAATCGTCTCACGCGCGATGACCCGCGATCCGATCGCAGCCTGGATCGGGACTTCGAACTGTTGACGGGGGATCAATGCCCGCAACTTGCCTGTCATCAGAACCCCGTACGCGTAGGCCTTCTCCTTGTGCACGATCGCGCTGAACGCATCGACCGTCTCGCCCTGCAGCAGGATGTCCACCTTGACCAGGTCTGCGGCCTGCTCGTCATCGGGCTCGTAATCCAGCGACGCGTAACCGCGGGTTCGCGACTTCAGTTGGTCGAAGAAGTCGTACACGATCTCGGCCAGCGGCAGCGTGTAGCGCATCTCCACGCGGTCCTCGGACAGGTAGTCCATTCCGAGCAGCGTCCCGCGCCTGTTCTGGCACAACTCCATGACCGTCCCGACGAACTCGCTGGGGGTCAAGATCGTCGATCGGACGACGGGTTCGTAGACCTCCGCGATCTTGCCTCCGGGGAACTCGCTGGGATTGGTCACGGTGTGTTCGGTCTGGTCCTCCATCACCACCCGGTACACCACGTTCGGCGCGGTCGAGATCAGGTCGAGGTCGAATTCGCGCTCCAGGCGCTCGCGCACGATCTCCAGGTGCAGCAGTCCGAGGAACCCGCACCTGAAGCCGAATCCCAATGCTGCGGAGGTCTCGGGCTCGTACACAAGCGCCGCGTCATTGAGTTTCAACTTGTCCAACGCGTCGCGCAGGACCGGATAGTCCGAGCCGTCGATCGGATACAAACCGGAGAACACCATGGGCTTCGGGTCCTGGTAGCCGTGCAAGGCCTCGGTGGCAGGCCTCGTTGAGCTTGTGACTGTGTCACCGACCCGCGATTGCCTCACGTCCTTCACACCTGTGATCAAGTACCCCACCTCGCCCGCCGCGATGGAGTCCGTGGGGATCGGGTCGGGGGAGATGACTCCCACTTCGAGGGTCTCGTGGGTGGCCGCTGTGGACATCATGCGAATGCGTTCGCGGGAGTGCAGCGCCCCGTCGATGACCCGGACGTAGGTCACGACTCCGCGGTAGGTGTCGTACACCGAGTCGAAGATCATCGCTCGTGCCGGGGCCTCGGGGTCGCCGGTGGGGGGCGGCACATGCTTGACGACCTCGTTGAGCAGTTCCTCGACCCCTGCTCCGGTCTTGGCGCTGACCTGCAGAACATCATCGGGTGAGCACCCGATGATGTGCGCCAGTTCCGCGGCGTACTTCTCCGGCTGGGCTGCCGGTAAGTCGATCTTGTTGAGCACTGGGATGACGGTCAGGTCGTTCTCCAGCGCCAGCCAGAGGTTGGCAAGGGTCTGGGCCTCGATGCCCTGAGCGGCGTCCACCAACAGAACGGCACCCTCGCAGGCCGCGAGGCTGCGCGAAACCTCATAGGTGAAGTCCACGTGGCCGGGGGTGTCGATCAGGTTCAGGATGTAGGTCTTGCCGTCTGCGGCCGTGTAGGGCAGTCGTACGGCTTGCGACTTGATCGTGATGCCGCGTTCGCGCTCGATGTCCATCCGGTCGAGGTACTGAGCGCGCATGTCGCGGCCGTCGACGACCCCGGTCATCTGCAGCATGCGGTCGGCCAGGGTGGACTTCCCATGGTCGATGTGCGCGATGATGCTGAAGTTCCGGAGGAGGTCGGCCGGGGTATGGCCAGGCGCAGGAGCATCGCCGCGGGAGACTGTCACACCTCCATAGTTTCACGGGGGCAGGTGGACGCAGTGCCAGGTGCACCGGGAGCGCAGGCTATGCTGGACGGGTAGCGGTTTCGCGCTGCCTTCTGGGTACCTTGCTCTGCAGAACGCCAGAAGCGCACGTGACGCACCAGAGCGGACGAGTAAATCGAAGGACAACAACCACCGTGGCGAACATCAAGTCCCAGATCAAGCGGATCAAGACCAACAACAAGGCGCACGAGCGCAACAAGGCGGTCAAGTCCTCCCTTCGCACTGCCTCACGGCGAGTGCGCGAGGCACTGTCCGCAGGAGAGGTGGACCGGGCCGAGGAACTCGCTCGTTCGGCCAGTCGCAAACTTGACAAGGCCGTGAGCAAGGGCGTCATCCACAAGAACCAGGCCGCCAACAAGAAGAGCGCCCTGAACAAGGCCGTGGCGACCGCCAAAACCGCCTGATCCACTGGACTTTTCGGGTCGCCGCCATCCGCGTGGCGCAATTTCCGGATGCTCCTGCAAGGACCCTTCGCTGGTACTAAAGTTGCGGCTATCTGTTCACCTAGCGCTGTAGCGAAGGGTAATTAACTGTGGCCAACACAACGACGGGGCGCGAGACGCTTGGGGAGACCGCCGAGTCACTCGCTCACATGATCCTCGACAGGGTCAGTGCAACACCGAATGCCGAAGCCTTCCGGGCTCCTACCGCAGACGACAGCAGTTGGTCGTCCATGACCTGGAAGCAGACCTACGACGATGTGGAGAAGTTGGCCGCCGGCCTGCTTTCCCTCGGGCTTGAGCCCGAACAGCGGGTTTCGATCGCGGCGAACACGCGACTGGACTGGATCCTCGCGGACTACTCCATCGCCTTGGCCGGGGGAGCGACCACCACGGTCTACCCGAGCACCGGCGACCACGATGTCGCCTACATCCTCGGGGACTCGAACACGCGCTTCGTCTACGCAGAGGACGAGAGCCAGGTCGAGAAGATCCGTGCCCACAAGGATGAGCTCAACATCGAGAAGATCATCCTGTTCGATGGTGACGGCGACGGCGACTGGGTCATCACGATGGATGCCCTGCGGGCCCTCGGAGAGGCGCACCTGGCGACCAGCCCGGATTCGGTCAAGGAGCGGGCGCGCTCGGTCAAGAAGGACCAGCTGGCGACCCTGATCTACACCTCGGGCACAACCGGTAAGCCCAAGGGCGTGGAGTTGACCCACGGCAACTGGACCTACGAAGGTGCATTCGTCGAGAGCTTGCACATCATCGACATCGACGACGTCCACTTCCTGTGGTTGCCGCTGGCCCACTCCTTCGGCAAGGTCCTGCTGGCACTGCAGCTGCAGGTCGGCTTCGTCACCGCGGTGGACGGCCGAGTGCCCAACATCGTGGACAACCTCGCTGTTGTGCAGCCGACGTTCATGGCGGCCGTTCCACGCATCTACGAAAAGGTCTACGCCCGCGTGGCGCAGACAGCCTTGTCCGAGGGTGGTGCCAAGGCGAAGATCTTCACCTGGGCGTTCACGATGGGCAACGAACTGTCCGAGCGCGAATTGGCCGGCGAGAAGATCTCCGGCATGAACGCGATGAAGCGCAACCTGGCCGACAAGCTGGTCTACTCCAAGATCCGTGCGCGCCTCGGCGGCCGAATGCGCTACATGATCTCTGGCTCTGCCGCCCTGAGCAAGGACATCGCCACGTGGTTCTACACCGCGGGCCTGCCCATTCTTGAGGGATACGGACTGACCGAGACCAGCGCGGCCACCTGCGTCATGCGTCCCGACCGGATCAAGTTCGGAACGGTTGGGGAGCCCGCCGCCGGTACCGAGATCAAGATCGCCGGCGACGGTGAGATCCTGATCCGCGGCCCGGGGGTCATGCGGGGTTACCGCAACCTGCCCGAGGCCAACGCTGAGGTGTTCCCCGGCGACGGCTGGTTCGCCACCGGCGACATCGGCGAGATCGATGACATGGGCCGGGTGAAGATCACCGACCGCAAGAAGGACCTGGTCAAGACCTCCGGTGGCAAGTACATCGCACCGTCGGCGATCGAGAGCCAGTTCAAGGCCATCAGCGGTCTGGTGGGCAACATGGTCGTCCACGCGAACGACCGCAACTTCGCCAGCGCCCTGATCACCCTTGACCCGGATGCAGCCGCTGCTTGGGCCGCCGAGCACGGCAAGGCAGGCGCTTCCTTGGCCGACATCGCCAAGGATCCCGAGTTGCTGGCCGAGATGCAAGGTTCGGTAGACGAGCTCAACACCAGGCTCAACAAGTGGGAGACGATCAAGAAGTTCGAGATCCTGGACCGTGACTTCACAGTCGAGGAGGGGGAGTTGACCCCCAGCCTCAAGGTGAAGCGCAAGGCGGTCGAGGAGAAGTACCGCGACATCCTGGACGCGATGTACACGTCCTGATCCAGCTTCGAAGGGGCGGCGCCGGTTGGTGCCGCCCCTTCGTCGTGCGTCGGCCCCCCTGGTTAGAGGTTGTGCTGTTGGTTAGCGAATCCACGCGTTGTTTCGCCAACCAACAGCACAACCTCTAACGGGGGCGCGTGCCAGTCCCTGCGACACTGGGCCCATGCCCGCCCTTCCCGAAGGCGAACCTGCGCCGGCTGACGGGCGATTGCCCGAGTCCCTGGACTGGTCGCGACCGTTGCGGGCATACGTGCACGTCCCCTTCTGCAGCGCCCGTTGCGGTTACTGCGACTTCAACACCTATACGGCCGGCGAACTCGGTGGATTCGCGATGCGTGACTACCTGGAAGCCCTGCTCCGGGAGGTCGCACTGGCCGCCGACGTGGTGCCAGCAAAGCCGCTGTCATCGGTGTTCCTCGGTGGCGGCACACCTTCGCTGTTGCCGGCTGCGAGTCTCAATACCGTCCTGGACGCTTTGCGTGATCGGTTCGGGCTGGAGCCCGACGCCGAGATCACCTTGGAAGCAAACCCCGAGAATGTCAACGCCCAGATGCTCGACGCGTGGCTGGACGCGGGTGTCACCCGCATCAGCATTGGGATGCAGAGCGCAGACCCGGGGGTTCTGGCGGTCCTGGAACGCGTCCACACCCCGGGGGCTGCAGTCGCAGCGGCAGCCCTGGCCCGACGCCGCGGCTTCGAACACACCTCGCTGGACCTGATCTATGGAGTGCCTGGTCAAGCCCAGGCGTCGTGGGAGTCGACTGTGGGTGCGGCGTTGGAGGCAGGCCCCGACCACATCAGCGCCTATGCACTCGGGGTCGAGCCAGGAACTGCCCTGCACAGACGCGTCCGCCAGGGTGAGGTCGCCGCTCCGGATCCGGACGCCGCGGCTGCCCAGTACGAGGTGGCCGACGAGCTGCTGAGCCAGCGCGGGCTTGACTGGTACGAGATCTCCAATTGGGCGAGGTCCGGCGGAGCCTGTGAACACAACCTCGGGTACTGGCGAGGGGACAACTGGTGGGGGTTCGGCCCTGGGGCGCATTCCCATGTCGACGGCGTGCGCTGGTGGAACGTCAAGCGCCCGGCCACCTACCGTTCGATGCTCGTAGCCGACCGCAGCCCGGCGGCCGGTCGTGAAC
The DNA here is from genome assembly GCA_963818505.1 of uncultured Actinomycetota bacterium. Classification (GTDB taxonomy): domain Bacteria; phylum Actinomycetota; class Actinomycetes; order S36-B12; family UBA10799; genus JADKAV01. Next base: position 808,607 of record CAWFSJ010000001.1, on the reverse strand, counting down.
TCCTCGACGCTGAGCAGCGCCGGGTTGAAGTGGTCATGCTCGCGACGCGGTTGGCCAGCGGCATCGATCCGAGTGACTTCGACGCTGCAGCCATCCAGCGGCTCAAAGACGACGGCCTGCTGGAACGCACGAACGGCGCCCGCCTTCACCTGACCATTCGGGGCCGGATGTTGGCGGACGCCGTCGTGCGCGTCCTTCTCGGGTGGGACTAGGCAGCCACTTGCTGACCGCGAAGCACCTTGTACGCGTAGGCCTGTGCGATGACACAGACCGGGATGGCCACGAAAAGACCCAGACCACACAGCAGCGCGCCCACGAAGATGGCGATCATCGTCAGTAGGAGCAGCAGCAGCAGGTTGCCGAAGTTGTCCTTGACGAAGTTGAAGCTCGCCGACAGTGACTCGATCGCCCCGAGGTTCTGATCCAGGATGAAGTACACGAAGAACGAGCCGAAGAACGCCACCAGAAGGCCCGGCAGGATGCAGAGGAGCAAGCCGATGAAGGTTGCGATACCCAGCAGGATTCCAGCACCGATGATGCGGCCGATTCGGTCGAAGGTCAGCAGTTCGCTTAGTTCGATCTTGCGGCCCTCGGTGAGGGCGAGACCAGCACGGGCGTACGCAGCCTGCACGATGTAGCTCCAGATGAAGCCCACCAGCGCGAAGACCAGTGATACGAGCAGTGCGAGGAAGCCACCGCCGGAGTTACTGACCACGAAGCCGTTCTCACCGGTGACCACAGTCGTCTCCGGTGTGGTGACGCTCTGCAGCAGAATCTGCAGGCCGTAGATCACGCCGCCGATCAGGATGAAGACCAGCATTGCGATCAGGATCGGCCCGAGGTTCTCCGTGAACTTCTTCCAGCCATACCCGAAGGCATCACCGACCGAGAATGCACGTCCACCTGCAGGTGGCATCCCACCGGGAGGGTAAGCCCCGCCACCGCCTGGAGGCATGCCACCGGGCGGGTAAGCCCCGCCACCGCCGGGAGGCATACCGGGCGGCGGAGGTGGGGGAGGCGGGGGACCGCCAGCACCGGGAGGCATCCCCCCGGGAGGGCCAGGCGGGGGCGGCGGAGGTGGAGGAGGCGGGGGACCACCAGCACCAGGCGGTGGTACTGACGTCCCGCCAGGCGGTCGGGGAGGTTGTCCCTCAGGTGGGGGAGGCGGTGGGAACTGCGACATGGTGTTCTCCTAGTCCATGTAGACGACGGCTTTGGTGATCTTGTCAGAAAGCAGGCACTGTCTGTACTGGTCCCACAGCGGCCACAGAACGCCGATGTAGCAGATGGCGAAGTCGACGTACAGCAGGAGGAGACGGCCGAACGCCCTCCCGAACCCGAGCGGCTCCCCGGTCATCTCGTGGACCGTGTGCATACCCAGGACCTTCTTGCCGATCGACTGGGTGGTTGTGCCTTCGCGGTAGGCCTTGTTGTAGATCCAGTACACGATTCCCAGAGCCCAGAACACCCAGAACCAGACCCCGAGGCCGGTGGTCGTGGTGATCTGGATGCCCGCCTCGGTGGTGACGGTCTTCGTGCTCGGAGCGGCAACCAGGTAGCCGATCCCGATCAGCAGTGACATGGGAATCACGTCGATGATGTAGGCCAGCACGCGGCCGAACCAGTTGACGTAGTTGACGACGGGGCCGGAAACGGGCCCTCCGGCGGGCATGTCGCCACCTGGGGGCGGAGGAGAAGGCGGAGGTGGAGGTGGTTGGGACATTGTTGCCTCACTTGGGTTCGAGGGTCGTTAGGTGCCTGCTTGGACCGGTACTGCCGGGCGCGATCAGAATAGACCCGCGGAGCGGACAAGTGTGGGATTTGGCGTACGGATCAGCTGCCGTCCTCGGCCCTGAGCGCGATGGCGCATCCCCGCCCGTGACGCACCGTGTTGGTATCGATCCCTGTCACGTGGGCGAGATCCTCGTCCTGAACAGTCACGCCGTCTCGATGCTCCGGCGGCCGGCAAAGCGCGGTGTTGCCTCAGCTGTTGATGACCATTGTCGGGGTCGCCCCCATGTCTGACATTGCGCGTGGGCAGACACTCACGAACTAGTGCTGCCGACAGCAAAGATGAGTATCCACCCGAGCGCGAACAGCAGGGACAAGATGCCCAGTACGAGCCCGGCCGTGGCCATACCGGTGCCACGCCCCTGCGCCTTGAGGCTCTTGCGCCCCATGACTCCGAGGACGACCGCGGCGATGCCAAGCGGGATGGAAAGAAGTGCACAGAAGACGCTGAGCAGGACGGCCAGGATGCCGGTCGCGAGGGCCCCGACGCTCTTGGCGTCCTGGGAGGGCCCGGGCTGGTAGCCGGGCGCCTGACCCGGGGTCTGTCCGTAGACCGGCGGGGGAGGCGGCGGCGTCGAACCTGTCGGAGGCGGCGGAGGCGGGGGAGGCGGGGGAACCGACGATGACTGCCCTGAGAGATTCGGGTTTGCAGGACCCGAATCCGGTGTGTAGTCCGATCCGTTATCCCAATCCTGGGGACCCTGATTGCTCATGAGTGAACCCTAGTGGGCGAACCTGGGATTTGGCGATCAGGTGACCCGCGGCACATGGCTGTCCGCCCGGGTGCGACGTACACTGGCACTCAGAGGCTTCGAGTGCTAATCGGGGCCGTGGCAGCGAAGGGTGAGCATGGACGACCGCAAGCTCGAAGTGCTGCGCGCGATCGTCGAGGACTATGTTGCCACCCGCGAGCCTGTGGGCTCGAAGACCTTGGCCGAGCGCCACAACTTCGGGGTCAGTTCCGCGACGCTGCGCAACGACATGGCCATGCTGGAGGAAGAGGGCTACATCGTCGCCCCGCACACCAGTGCGGGACGGGTTCCCACGGACAAGGGCTACAGACTGTTCGTGGACCGTATCGCGCAGATCAAGCCGTTGTCTCCAGCCGAACGCCGGGCCATCCACCAGTTCCTCGACACCGCGGTCGACCTCGACGATGTCATGAACCGAACGGTGAGGCTCCTGGCCCAATTGACCCACCAAGTGGCCCTCGTGCAGTACCCGACGCTGACCCGCAGTGGGGTCCGGCACGTGGAGATCGTCGGGCTGGCGCCGCGAAGGGTGCTGCTCGTGGTGATCGCCGACACCGGCAGGGTCGAGCAGCGCACAGTGGACAGCCCGATCGACGTGACCGACGAGGCGCTGCTGGATCTGCGATCCCGCTTCAACCATGCGGTCGTCGGCAAGTCCTTCACCGCGGTCGCCGAGGCTGTGGCGACCATCCCGGAGCAGACTCCCGCCGAGTATCGGCCCCTGGCAACCAGCGTGCTCGCGAGCCTTCTGGAAACCGTCGTCGAGCGCCGCGAGGACCGCATCGTCATGGGTGGGACCGCCAACCTGACCCGCTTCGGCGAGGACTACACATGGACCGTGGGACCCGTGCTTGAGGCCCTTGAGGAACATGTTGTCCTGCTGCGGTTGTTGCAGGAGGTGGGCCACCACGACGACTTGACCGTGCGGATCGGCTCGGAGAACGAGGTGGCAGGGTTGGCGACATCAGCGGTGGTGACCACCGGTTACGGACCCCACTCTCAAAGCGTGGCTCATATCGGGGTGCTGGGCCCGACGCGCATGGACTACCCGGGCACGATGGGTTCGGTACGGGCAGTCGCCCGATACCTGGGCCGGATCCTGAGCCAATAGGCGAGTTAGGAAAAAAGGATGGCAGCCGACTATTACCAAACCCTCGGGGTCGCGCGTGATGCGACACCGGAGGAGATCAAGCGTGCGTACCGCAAACTCGCCCGCGAACTGCACCCGGACGTCAATCCGGACCCCAGTACCCACGACCGCTTCAAGGAAGTGACCGCGGCCTACGAGGTGCTGTCCGACGCGCGCAAACGGCAGATGTACGACCTCGGCCACGACCCTCGTGCGGGTGCCGCCGGCGGCGGGGGTGCCGGATTCGGCACCGAGAACCTGTTCGAGGACCTGATGAACTCGTTCTTCGGCGGTGGCGGCGGCGGAGGTTCGCGAGGGCCTAAGCCGAGACAGCGCAGAGGACAGGACGCATTGCTGCGCGTCGAGTTGGATCTGGCCGAAGCGGTGTTCGGCACCGAGAAGGACATCACGGTCGACACTGCTGTGGGCTGCCCGACCTGCCGGGGCGCCGGAACGGCCGAGGGCGCCCATCTGACGACCTGCCCGATGTGCCGTGGCCGCGGCGAGGTGCAGAACGTCCAGCGCACCTTCCTGGGTCAGGTGATGACCTCGCGGGCGTGTCCGCAGTGCCAGGGATACGGGAACCTCAACCCGTCGCCATGTCCTGAGTGTGCCGGGGACGGCCGGGTTCGCACACGCGAGACGCTCAAGGTGGAGGTGCCGGCCGGTGTGGAGACGGGCACCCGCCTGCTGTTGTCGGGCAAGGGCGAAGTGGGCCCTGGCAACGGGCCGGCCGGTGACGTGTACGTCGAGATCGTGCAGAAGCCGCACCCCATCTTCGAGCGGCAGGGCAACGACCTGCATGTCCACCTGAGCATCCCGATGACCGCTGCGGCGTTGGGAACGGTGATTCCCCTGCAGACCCTGGATGGCGAGCAGAAGATCGACATTCGTTCCGGCACACAGAGCGGGAACGTCCACACACTGCGCGGTCTCGGTGCGTCCCGTCTGCAGCGCTCGGGTCGCGGCGACCTTCATGTCCACGTGGACGTGAAGACCCCGACCAAACTCGACACCGAGCAGCGCGAGTTGCTGGAGCGGCTCGCGGTACTGCGCGACGAGGAGCACGTGGAGCCAGCCGTGACCGAACACCCGGTGGGGCTCTTCGGTCGCATCAAGGAGGCGTTCAGCGGCAAATGACCGCTCCTTTGTTCTATGCCGAATCCGTGCCGGAATCGGGACTGCTCACCATCGGCGGCGAAGAGGGACGGCACGCGGTCAAAGTAATGCGACTCACCCCAGGACAGACTGTGCTCGCCAGTGACGGCAATGGCGCGTTGGCGCAGTGCACTGTGGTCGGCGCGGAACGCGAGAAGGGCCTGCTCGTCGAGGTCCACGAACGCCACCAGGTCCCAGCGCCCAGGCAGGTCGACGTGCTGCAGGCGATACCCAAGAGCGACCGCGCCGAGATTGCGGTGGAACTCATGACCGAGACCGGAGTCAGCCGCATCATCCCCTGGTCATCGGCGCGGACGGTGGCCGACTGGCGGGGCAAGACCGAGGCCAAGACCGCGCGCTGGCAGCGTGTCGCCCATGCCGCGGGCAAACAGTCCCGGCGCGCCCATCTGCCGACGATCGGCTCTCTGGTCAGTTCCGCGCCCGAGCCTGAGGGGTCAGTGCTCGTCCTGCACGAACAAGCCGGCGAAAGCCTGTTCACCTGCGAGATCCCCGACGGGCCATTGACCGTGGTCGTCGGGCCCGAGGGCGGACTCACCGAGCACGAGGTTCAGACTCTGGTGGGTCAGGGGGCCAGGCTTGTGAACCTCGGGCCGACGATCCTTCGCACATCGACGGCCGGGGCGGCCGCTTGCGTCTGGATAAGGGGTTTCGAGATAAGCCGCGGAGCATGCCATGATCGCTGATATGTCCTGCATCTTCTGCGCCATCGCCAAGGGTGAGATCCCAGCTGACCTGGTGGTCGAGACCGACGACGTCGTGGCCTTCCGGGACCTGAACCCGGTGGCACCGGTGCACGTATTGGTCATCCCGCGAGCGCACCACGGCGATGTCTCGGCACTTGCCGCAAGCCCGGCACTGATGAGCGAGGTCATGGAAGTGGTGGCCACGGTTGCTGGCGAGGAGGATCTCGGTGAGGGCTTCCGGGTCGTCTTCAACACAGGACCACTCGGCGGCCAGGAAGTGGGCCATGTCCACGCCCACGTCATCGGGGGTCGGCAGATGAAATGGCCTCCCGGATGACGCAGCGTGCTTCAGACGAGGCGGTCGTGTCGAGCAAGATCGTCGTGCCCAACACCCATCCGATGGTTGCCCTGCTGGGGGCCAACGACGAGAACCTGCGCCAGTTCGAACGGGACTTCGCGCAAGTCGATGTCCTAGTTCGTGGCAATGAGATCCATCTGAGCGGGGACGTCACCGAGATCGGCTTGGCCGAGCAGGTGATCGCGGAGATGCTGTCGATACTGCGCACGGGTCAGCCCTTGACCACGGATGCGATCGAGAGGTCAGTGGCCATGCTGCGTGCGGACCGCAGCCTGTCGCCCTCGCAGTTGCTGACGGCGAACATCCTGTCCACACGCGGCAAGGCGATCCGGGCGAAGACGCTGAACCAGAAGCGGTACGTGGACGCGATCGATGCGAACACCATCGTTTTCGGGATCGGCCCGGCCGGCACGGGCAAGACGTATCTCGCGGTGGCCAAAGCTGTGCAGGCGCTGCAGAGCAAGACGATCAACCGCATCATCCTGACGCGTCCCGCAGTCGAGGCCGGCGAAAGGCTGGGCTTCCTGCCGGGCACGCTGAGCGAGAAGATCGACCCCTATCTGCGGCCTTTGTACGACGCGCTGCACGACATGATCGATCCGGACCGGATCCCACAGCTCATGACCAGCGGCACGATCGAGGTCGCGCCGCTGGCCTACATGCGTGGGCGGACTCTGAACGACGCGTTCATCATCCTGGACGAGGCACAGAACACCACCGCCGAGCAGATGAAGATGTTCCTGACGCGACTCGGCTTCGGGTCCACGATGGTGGTCACCGGAGACGTCACGCAGGTCGACCTACCAGGCGGCACGAGCAGTGGCCTGCGGGTGGTCCAAGGGATCCTTTCCGGCATCGACGACGTCGAGTTCTGTCAGCTGACCAGCGCCGACGTCGTGCGCCACAAACTGGTCGGACGCATCGTCGACGCCTACGGACGTTACGAGCAGGCCAAATGAGCATCGACGTCGTCAACGAGACCGAGACTGAGATCGACATCGAGTCCATGGGCTCCCAGGCGCGCTTCCTGCTCGATCGGCTGCGTATCCACCCGGGGGCCGAACTCTCGGTGGTGTTCGTCGACGTGCCCACGATGACCGACCTGCACGTGCGCTGGATGGACGAAGAAGGGCCGACCGACGTCCTCAGTTTCCCCATGGACGAACTCACACCGCCACGCGATGACGAACCACCACCGGTTGGTCTTCTCGGGGATGTCGTGATCTGCCCCGAAGTCGCAGCCAAGCAGGCACAGGTGGCCGGTCACGACCTGCGGCTGGAACTCGGGGTCCTGCTCACCCACGGCATTCTGCATCTGCTCGGCTACGACCATGCAGAGCCCGACGAAGAGCGCCTGATGTTCGGACTGCAGCGGCGACTGCTCGGAGAGTGGCAGACGGAGACATCGCACTGATGCAATACGGCGATGTCGTCCTGCAGGTGGTTGCAGCGGTGGTGCTCGTGATCCTGGCTGGCCTGTTGGTCGCTGCCGAGACCGCGATCACCCGCGTCTCCCGGCCCCGCGCCGAGGAGCTCGTGGAGGCTGGCGTGCGGGGCTCGAAGGGCCTGCAGGTGATCGTGGAGGACCGACCCCGGTACGTCAACGTACTGCTGTTCCTGCGACTTCTCTGTTCGACCACCGCCATCGGCCTTGCCACGCTCATCGGACTGGAGACCATCGACGGTCCTACCTGGTGGCAGGTGGGCGCGCCGGTATTGGTCATGCTGCTGGTGGGGTACGTCGTGTGGGGTGTGGCCCCCCGGACCCTTGCCCAACAGAACGCCGAGCCCGTCGCCCTGGCCGCGTCGGGGCCGTCCCGGTTCCTGGCGGGTCTGCTCGGTCCCCTCACAACGCCTGCTCATCCTGATCGGAAACGCCATCACACCCGGCAAGGGTTACCGGCAAGGGCCGTTCGTCAGCCAGGCTGAACTGCGCGAACTGCTCGACCAGGCAGGAGCCGATGCGGTCATCGCAGATGATGAGCGGCAGATGTTGCACTCGGTTTTCGAGCTCGGTGGCACCCTGGTGCGCGAGGTGATGGTTCCCCGAACCGAGATGGTCTGGATCGAACGCACCAAGACCCTTCGGCAGGCCCTTTCGCTGGGTCTGCGCTCCGGGTATTCCCGCATCCCTGTGATCGGCGAGAACCTCGACGACATCGTCGGTGTGGTCTACCTCAAGGACGTCGCGCGCAGGACCTTCGAGCAGCGCAACGCTGAGAGCAAGGAGCGGGTCGACACCGTCATGCGCCAGGCGTTCTTCGTACCGGACAGCAAGCGCGCCGATGAGATGCTGCGAGACCTGCAGGCGGCCCGGGTCCACATGTCGATCGTGGTGGACGAATACGGCGGCACCGCCGGCCTGGTGACCATCGAGGACATCCTGGAAGAGATCGTGGGTGAGATCGCCGATGAGTACGACACGGGCGAGACCCCTGACGTGGAGACGCTGGCCGGCGGACGGTACAGGATCAGTGCCAGGCTGCCCGTCGACGATCTGGCCCAGCTCGTGCCCATCGGCGTGAGCAGCGAGGCCGACGATGTCGACACGGTCGGGGGCCTTCTGGCCAGACGACTGGGGGTCGTTCCCATCCCGGGGTCGCACGTGGACATCGATGGCTACCGGCTCACCGCTGAGAAGGCCGCTGGGCGCCGCAACCGCATAGGGACGGTTCTTGTCGAGAAGATGGCCGAGCAGATGGAGCCCACCGAATGACACCCGAGGATGAGAAGTTGCTGACGCTTGCCAGAGCTGCCAGGGGACGCATCGGCGCGGTGCAGGGGGCCGCCCTGCGCGACGACACCGGCCGCAGCTACGCCGCGGCGACGGTCACTTTGCACAACCTGCAGATTCGCGCGTTGGATCTCGCCTTGGCGCAGGCGGTGTCATCGGGTGCCCGTGGCGTGGAAGCGGCGGTCGTCGTCGGGGGAGATGCGCCGGACCTGCGCGCGGTGGGCGAGGTCGCAGTGACCGGTGTGCCCGTCTGGCACTGCGATTCCAGGGGCAACCTGCTCGCGGAGTTGCGCACATGAGCCGCTCGGGGTTCGCGATCCTGGTGGGCAGGCCCAACGTGGGCAAGTCGACGCTGACCAATGCGCTGGTCGGCCAGCCGGTGGCCATCACCTCGTCGCGGCCGCAGACCACAAGGCACACGATCCGTGGCGTGCGCAACATCGGTGACGACCAGATCATCCTGGTCGACACCCCTGGTATCCACCGGCCCCGCACGTTGCTGGGCCGCAGGCTCAACGACCTCGTGCTGAACACCCTGGCCGAGGTCGACGTTGTCGTGCTGTGTCTGCCCGCAGACCAGAAGACCGGGCCGGGCGATGCCTTCATCGCCGAGCGTCTCGAAGCCCTGAAACGTCAGAAGATCGTCATTGCCCTGACCAAGAGCGATGCAGTCGGTCGCGACCAGTTGGCCGTGCGGCTGTCCGAAGCGGCGCACTTCGCCAGCGATCGGGGTCTGGATGTCGAGCACTTCGTCCCGGTCTCGGGCATCGATGGCCACAACGTCGAGGATCTGGCCGGCGTCTTGGCAGAGCTGATGCCTGACGGTCCGCCGTTGTTCGGTGACCAGCTCAGTGACCAGCCGGAGTCGGTGGTGATCGCCGAACTCATCCGCGAGTCGGCGCTGGAGAGGCTGCGCGACGAGCTTCCGCACTCGGTGGCCGTGGACATCGAGGAGATGGGCGTACGCCAGACCCGTGACCCGTCCGACCCGATCATGGACATCTACGCGACGCTGTACGTCGAGCGAGACAGTCAGAAGCCGATCGTGCTGGGTCGTCGTGGGGAGCAGCTCAAGGCGATCGGCTCCCAGGCGCGGGGCAAGATCGAGGCGTTGCTGGGGACCAGGGTCTACCTCGACCTGCACGTGAAGGTCGCCAAGGATTGGCAGAACAACCCCTCACAGTTGCGCCGCTTGGGGTTCTGAAAGGTTCTAGTCGTCGACCGTCTCGATCTCGGGGATCACGTCGTAGCGGCGCGTGTAGGCCTGGGCGAACGCAAGCACCGCCGCGGCCACGGGGATACCGATCAGCGCGCCGATGGGCCCGAACAGAGCAGCACCGGCGATGACCGATCCGAATGCGACGGCCGGATGGATGTCCATCGTTTTTGCGCTGATCTTCGGGGAGAAGAAGTAGTTCTCGATCTGCTGGTAGACCGTGGCGAAGATGATCACCCATATGGCATCCAGCGGCTGGTCGGACAGGATGGCGATCAACGCCGGCAGGGCGATCGCCAGGTATGTCCCCACCGTCGGGATGAACTGGCTGATCAGACCCATCCACAGTGCCAGCGGCAACCAGTAGTCCAGGCCGATGATGATGAAGAAGATCGCTGAGAAGAAGGCGGAAATCGCAGCCAGGCCGAGCCGGGAGATGACGAAGCCGCCAGCCTTCTCCATGCTGATCTGCCAGAGGTTGTTGAACACCTCCTGACGCTGGGTGGGCAGCAACGAGGCGATGTGGCGACGCAGGCGCGGCCCGTCTGCGGCGAAGTAGAACGCGAACAGCAGCAGGGTGAAGCCCTGGAAGATCACTCCGATCGCCGAACTCAGGACGCCCAGGACGCCGCCTGCCGCCTGGCCGGCGAACTTGCCGACATCCTGTGGGCTCAGGTTCAACTGATCGATGATCGTCTGTGGGTCCAGTCCCAGGTTGAAGCGGGCATTGAGCCAGTCGATCACGTTCTGGATGATGCTCGGGGCAGCCTGCGCCAGTGCCGTGACCTGGGAGGCGAAGAGCTGACCGAAGGCAAGGAAGAAGATGATCGCGAACAGGAAGAGCACCAGGAACACGAACATGGTGCCCAGACCCCGTGGCCACTTCCACCGTTCATGCAGGCGGGTGACGATCGGGTCGATGGCGATCCCGAGCAACCATGCCAGAAGCAGCAGGAAGAGGAAGTTGCCCAAAGCCTTCCAAGCCCACATGAACACCATGAACACCGCGAACAGGACAAGCACGCCAACTGCGGATTTCCGGACCCAGCCCGGGTCCAGGCGTACTCTCACCGTCTGGATCTGTTCGTCGACCTTCTCGTCTGGCATGGCGCCCACCGTACCGCTCCTTGAGGCGAATCCGGCGCGGGTGGGTGGGTGTTTCATCCTGAGTGGGCCACAATGGAGCGTGGCCCAGAGGATCGAGGATGTCGCAGTCGTGCTGCGCGCGTATCAACTGGGCGAGGCCGACAAGATCCTCAACCTGCTCACCGCCGAGCACGGGCTGATCCGGGCGGTGGCCAAAGGGGTGCGTAAGCCGACTTCCAGGTTCGGGTCACGACTGCAGCCGCTGAACCAGGTGCAGGTGCTGCTCTACCAGGGTCGCAACCTTGCGACGATCAGCAGCGTGGACTCCGTGAAACTGTACGGCTCGCAGATCGCAGGCGACTACGTGCGATGGTCGGCCGGTCATGTGTTGGCCGAAGCCACGGAGCGTCTCGTCAGCGAGGAGATGGAACCCGCGCGCCCGCACTACCGCCTGTTGGTCAGTGGCCTGGCCGCGCTGTCGGACACCGGCCGCGATCCTCGACTGGTGATCGATGCGTTCCTGCTGCGGGCGCTTGCCACAGGCGGTTGGGCGCCGAGCTTCTCCGACTGTGCTCAATGTGGGGACCCGGGACCCCATGGGTGGATCCATCTGCCCTCCGGTGGCGCGGTGTGCGCCAGCTGCCGCCCAGCAGGTTCGGTGTCGATCAGCCCGGGAACCTCCGCGCTGCTGGCGGCCCTGCTCAGCGGGGACTGGCAGGTGCCGGATGCCGCCTCCACGACCTCCCGCCGGGCCGCCTCCGGAGTCGTCGCCGCCTACTTGCAGCTGCACCTCGAACGGGATCTTCGCTCATTGCCCATCGCCGACAAGGCCTGGCTGTCGCAACTGTCGGCGAAACTGATCAGCGAACAGGACGTGGTCGCGTGACAGTGCGACAACCACCACCCCACTCCAGCGGCGCCCGGCCGCCGGGACTCACCACAGACCAGGTGCCCCAGCACGTGGCAGTGGTCATGGATGGAAACGGTCGTTGGGCCCAGCAGCGCGGCCTTCCCCGCACGGCCGGGCATGAGGCTGGCGAGGCGAGCCTGTTGGACTGCGTGCACGGGGCCCTCGAACTCGGGGTCAAATGGTTGTCCGCCTACGCGTTCAGCACGGAGAACTGGCGGCGTTCTCCCGATGAGGTGCGGTTCCTAATGGGCTTCAACCGTGATGTCATCCGGCGTCGGCGCGATGAGATGAATGAGATGGGTGTGAGGATCCGCTGGTCGGGCCGACGTCCGCGGCTGTGGCGCAGTGTCATCGCCGAGCTCGAGACGGCCGAGCGCATGACCGCCGGCAATGATCGCCTGACCTTGACCATGTGTGTGAACTACGGGGGGCGCGCCGAGATCATCGATGCCACCGCCGCGCTGGCCAGAGATGTCAAGGCGGGCAAGGTCGACCCCGACCGGATCAACGAGCGGACACTGGCTCGCTACATGTACCAGCCGGCCATGCCTGACGTGGACCTGTTCGTGCGCTCGAGCGGCGAACAGCGCACCAGCAACTTCCTGGTGTGGCAGTCCGCCTACGCCGAGATGGTCTTCCTGGACACGCTGTGGCCGGACTTCGACCGTCGCCACCTGTGGTATGCCTGCGAGTTGTACGCGGCTCGCGAGCGACGTTATGGCGGGGTCCCTGTCGCGCCTCCCTCAGGTGCGTGAGGCGGTTTGGCGCGTGGGGGACCTTTGGGGTTTTTGGGCGCTTAGATTGCCTGAATTCCCCAATTCTGCGACGGGCAGCCGTTCAGCCGGGACGGTCAGTTGCGCTCGGGCTCACCAGTGGGCAGTCCTGGTTGTCCGCGATCGCGTCGCCGAGTTCCAGCAGCCCAGTCAGCAGGTCCTCGGATGGCGCTGAGACGGTGAACGTGTCCACCGGCACCGCTTCGACCCCGGCTTCACGTGCTGCGCGTTCGACGGCCGGCTGAGCGTCGAGGGTGTAATACAAGGCGTCGACTGGCTGATCGGCCGGCTTCCAAGCGATCAAAGGAACTTGGTCGAACGCGTAGGCGCGTGACAGGTAGGTCAACACGGGTGCCTCGACCACCAGGGTCGCGATCCGGCAGGGGTTGAACTGCTCCTGAAGTCGCTGATCCACTTCCAGGGCTCTGGCCTCCACGGACAGTGCCCGCAGCCCGTAGTACTGCGTAGCCTCGAACTCCGTCGGGCTGGCAGCAGCCATCGTGACGGCCAGACTCTGGGCCATGGAAGAGATGTTGACCGGGTCGAACCACACGTACGGGTCTTTGACCGCTGGATCGCGGGGACTGGCCGTCAGCCCCACCTCCGCTGTCAGGTCCACGGCCGTCCCATCAGGCAATTGTGCGGCTGCCTGATCCACTGCCGGGTCCAGGCCTTTCACGTAGGCGAAGACATCTGCCTCAGTGCTACCTATCTGTGCGGCCTCGATGCGCTCCACCTCCGCGGCGTCCCCGCCTACTTGCTCGGCCAGCCAGAAGGAGGGGAAGTCGACGGCCGCCACTGTGACCACTGGAGGAACCCCCGCAGAGGCGGTCGGGTCGGTGGCGGTCCCCACGTTGCGACTGCAGCCTGCCAGGCTCACGACCAGGATGACGACCGCCAGGATGCCCGTACGGCTCATCCGCGACCGGTCGCCCGTAGATAGGCCGCGCCGAAGACAAGGGCCACGGTGACCACGCGCATCACCCGCGAGGCGCCGGGAAGTATCGGCCAGGACAAGGCCAGCAGCCAGCCCAGGAATAGTCCAAGAACGATCAGCAGCGTCACCCCGATGGCGGCCGGTGCCAGCAGCCCCGCGACCAGGCACGCTGCTAGGGCGATCACGACCAGTGCCCTGGGCACCCGGTTGAGTGCCTGCAGGGGTCCGCGGCTCAGATCCTCGAACCGGGTGCGGGCAGTGGGAGGCTGCGGCGGGCGGCTGTTGCTCATGACTCCATGGTGACGCACCGCCGGTACGGGCGCGCAGATCACCCCGGGCCACCGCTGGGTACCCTTGACAGCGTGCCTATTGATCGTGTCGATGCCGTCGTGAACCTGAGCAAGCGCCGGGGGTTCGTCTTCCCGTCCTCGGAGATCTACGGGGGGACCCGTTCGGCGTGGGACTACGGACCCCTGGGCGTTGAGCTCAAGGAGAACATCCGGCGTCAGTGGTGGCAGTCGGTGGTCCGGGGCCGCGACGACGTGGTCGGTCTGGACTCCTCGGTCATCCTCGCCCCGCAGGTGTGGGAGGCCTCCGGGCACACGAACGCGTTCGTCGACCCGTTGACCGAATGTAAGAACTGCCACAGGCGCTGGCGCGCCGACCAGTTGATCGAGGCCTACGAGGAGAAGCACGGGCACGCTCCTGAGAACGGCCTGCGCGACATCGTGTGCACCAACTGCGGCACGCGCGGCGAGTTCACCGAACCTCGCGACTTCAACGGCATGTTGCGCACCATGGTCGGCCCGGTCCAGGATGCCGGCGCTGAGCACTTCTTGCGCCCCGAGACCGCCCAGGGCATCTTCGTCAACTACCTCAACGTGATGAACGCCGCGCGCAAGAAGCCGCCTTTCGGAATCGGCCAGACGGGCAAGAGTTTCCGCAACGAGATCACACCGGGCAACTTCATCTTCCGGACCCGCGAGTTCGAACAGATGGAGATGGAGTTCTTCGTCCAGCCGGGCACCGATGAGGACTGGCACGAGTACTGGATGCAGAACCGCTGGGACTGGTACGTCGACCTGGGCATGGATCCGCAGAACATGCGGTTCTTCGAGCACCCCAAGGAGAAGTTGTCGCACTACTCCAAGCGCACCGTCGACATCGAGTACCGCTTCCAGTTCGCGGGGTCGCAATGGGCCGAACTCGAGGGGATAGCGAACCGGACGGACTTCGATCTGAAGACACACTCGCAGCATTCGGGTACAGATCTGTCTTACTTCGACCAGACGACCGGCGAGCGCTGGGTGCCGTTCGTCGTGGAGCCCGCAGCTGGTCTGACCCGATGTGTCCTGGCGTTCCTGCTCGATGCGTACGCCGAGGACGAGGCACCCAACACCAAGGGCGGAGTCGACAAGCGCACGGTGTTGCGCTTCGACCCACGACTGGCTCCGGTCAAGGCCGCTGTTCTGCCGCTGAGCCGCAACGAGGCGCTGTCGCCGAAGGCCAAGGACCTCGCCGCGCAGCTGCGCAAGCGCTGGAACGTGGAGTTCGACGACGCCGGGCAGATCGGGCGTCGCTACCGGCGCCAGGACGAGATCGGCACCCCCTATTGCGTGACCGTCGACTTCGACACCCTCGAGGACAACGCCGTGACCGTTCGAGAACGCGACTCGATGGCCCAGGAGCGGATCGGGATCGATTCGGTCGTCTCGTGGTTGGCGCAGCGCCTGCCGACGTGCTGACGCTCGGGGATCACCGCCTCGAGGTCCCGGTGGTCCTTGCGCCGATGGCAGGGGTGACCAACCGGGCGTTCCGGCGGATGTGCCGGGAGTACGGCGCTGGGCTGTACGTCAGCGAGATGGTCACCTCCCGGGCGCTGGTGGAGCGCAACCCCGAGACGCTGGCGATGTGCGCCTTCGACCCGCAGGAGCAACCCCGATCGATACAGCTGTACGGGGTGGATCCCGAAGTGCTCGGTGCCGCTGTGTCCATCGTCGCCGACGAAGACATGGCCGACCACATCGACCTGAACATGGGCTGCCCCGTGCCGAAGGTCACCCGCAAGGGCGGGGGAGCGGCTTTGCCGTGGAAGTTGGACCTCTTCGCTGCGATCATCCGCGCGGCGGTCGCCAACGCCGCAGGACTGCCGGTGACGGTGAAGATGCGGATGGGCATCGACGACGACCACCTGACCTACCGTGATGCCGCCAGGATCGCAGCCGATGAAGGTGTGCACTGGGTGGCGCTGCACGCCCGGACCGCCGCGCAGATGTACTCGGGGACGGCGCATTGGGAAGCCATCGCTGATCTGGTCACTGATCTCGACGGGTTGCCGGTGCTCGGCAATGGAGACATCTGGACCGCGCAGGACGCCGCGGACATGATGGCATCGACCGGTTGCGCCGGAGTTGTGATCGGCCGCGGCTGCCTGGGAAGGCCCTGGCTCTTCGGGCAGCTGGCGCATTCGCTGGGGCATGGACCGGCAGTACCCGACCCGACCACGCAGCAGGTGTGCACGATTCTGCGTAGGCACGCTGGGCTTCTGGTGGACACGTTCGGGGAGCACAAAGGGTGTCAGGAGATCCGTAAACACATCGCCTGGTACTTCAAGGGGTATTCGGTGCGCCACCACCTGCGCCTCGATCTGGCACACGTAAGCACTCTTGCCGAACTCGACGATCTGCTCGGGATGGTCGTCGATCACAATCCGGACCAAGTCCCCTCCAGGGAGGTGCTCGAGGCTCCCAGGGGCCGAACGTCGCGGCTCAAGCGGGTGGCGCTGCCCGAGGGCTGGCTGGACAGCCGCGAGGTGGCAGCGGCCCAGATGGCCGGTGTGCGCGACGCGGAACTGTCGGTCAGCGGGGGATGACCGACGCGCGTTGTCCACATTGGTGTCCCACAGTGACGAAACCAACACGACTCGTACACAAACCCGGCGAACTTCGCCGCCTCATCTGAGACACTTGAGTGCATGTCCGCCCCCACGATCGATCAGCGCCGCAATGATGCCGCGCCTCGTCGTCGGAAGGTCACCAAACGCTCGCGTTTCGTCGGTTTCCTCGTCTTCTTGATGCTCGTGGGGGTGATCGCCGCGTTGTTGGCACCCGTTTGGGCTGGTTGGCGGGTCTTCTCCTCGGGCAACGTCGACGACCGTCGCGCCAGTGACGCGATCGTGGTGCTCGGCGCCGCACAGTACAACGGACAGCCCTCGCCGGTACTCAGTTCCCGCTTGGACCACGCAGTGGTCCTCTTCGACCAGTCCGTGGCACCGCGCATCGTGACGGTCGGCGGTAAGCAACCAGGGGACCGCTACACCGAAGCCCGTGCCGGACTCAACTACCTGACCGATCAAGGTGTTCCGGCCGCGTCGATCTCGGCGGTGAAGTCCGGGCGTGACACCCGGCAGAGCCTGGTCGCCGTGGCGCAGATGGCAAAACGGGAGGGCTGGGACGAGGTGACCCTGGTTTCCGACCCCGCGCACATGGCACGGGTCGACGCCATCGCCCAGCAACTCGGTTTCAGCACACACCTCAGCCCGACCCGCAAGGGCGATGGATCATCCTTGACAGCCGAATACGTGGGCCGTGAGACTGCGGGTCTGCTTGCCTTCGAGGTCGTGCAGCGCTGGAAGACACCCGATCTGCTCGATTGAGATGCCAGAGGACTACAGCCCGCAGGATCACCAGCGTTTCGTACCTGAGCCCGGCTACACCGGACGCAGCGACTTCGCCCGTGACCGGGCCCGGGTCCTGCACAGTTCGGCGCTGCGTCGCCTCGCAGCAAAGACGCAGGTCATCATGGCCGGCCAGCACGACTTCCCGCGCACCAGATTGACGCACACCCTTGAAGTAGCCCAGATCGCCCGCGAACTCGGTGCCTCGCTGGGCGCGGATCCCGACGTCGTGGACACCGCCGGGCTGGCCCACGACCTGGGCCACCCACCATTCGGGCACAACGGGGAGAGCGCCTTGGCCGACATGAGCGCGGGCATCGGAGGCTTCGAGGGCAACGCCCAGAGCTTCCGGGTTCTCACCAGGCTCGAGTTCAAGGTCTTCGACGGTGACCGCAGTGTTGGGCTGAACCTCACCAGGGCCACCCTCGACGCCGTGATCAAGTACCCGTGGGCGCGGCGCAGCGGGACGCCCAAGTTCAATGTCTACGCCCAAGATCGCGCAATCTTCGACTGGGTGCGCCTCGACGCGGCGGGAGAGCGCAAATGCTTCGAGGCGCAGATCATGGACTGGGCCGACGACGTGGCCTACTGCGTGCACGATCTCGAGGACGCGATCGTGTCGGGATCCTTCGATCCGGCCGTGCTGGCCAGTCCTTCAGTCAGGGCCGATGTGGTGGGCGAAGCGCGCGTCCAGTACGCCCCGGAACTGTCCGAGGCGGTGCTGCAGGCAGCTCTGCAGGCTGTGATGGCCCAGGAGTTCTGGCCGGCTGCCTTCGGGGAGTCTGCCCGGGACTTGGCCGGGCTCAAGACGATGACCTCCTCGTTGATCCGCAGGTACTGCGTTCAGGCGCAGGTGGCGACTCGGGCTCAGTACGGTGGGGCCTCATTGACCCGTTACGGGGCTGACCTGGAGATCCCCGAAGCGTCTCGAGCCGAGGTCGCGGTGCTCAAAGCGATCACCTACGTGCACGTGATGCGAGACAATGAGCGACGCTACGTGTGGGAGCGCCAAGTCATCCACGACGTGGTCGACGGACTACTGGACTCTCGCCGGCCGATGTTGCCTGCATTCCAGCAGGCGTGGGACCAGACCGAGGACCCGCAGGTCCGCCTGCGGCTCGTGGTCGATCAGGTCGCCTCCTTGACCGACCTTTCCGTGGTCCGCTGGCGCGAGCAGATGGCGAAGGCCTGATTGGTTCGTGCAGAGCCACTGGCCGTCCCATCCGCGACTCGGCCCCGTCGCACTATCCACAGTTCGCGCGGCGCCGGTCTGCCTGGCCCGGGGTTGGACGTACCATCGCGATGTGGCACGCATTCTCCCCGAGGACATCGTTACCGTCCGCGAACGTGCCCGGATAGACGAAGTGGTCTCCGACCAGGTCACGCTGAAACCGGCGGGCGGGGGGTCGCTGAAGGGGCTCTGTCCCTTCCATGAGGAGCGCAGTCCGTCTTTCCACGTCACCCCAGCAAAGGGTCTGTACCACTGCTTCGGCTGCCAAGTCGGCGGGGATGTCATCGACTTCGTGATGAAGACCGACATGGTCACATTCGCCGAGGCCGTCGAGAAACTCGCGGCGAGGTACGGGGTCACACTGCGGTACGCCGAAGGCGGTCCGTCGCGCACGGGGCAGCAGGGCCAGCGCACGCGTCTGGTGGAGGCCAATGCACTGGCCGCCGAGTTCTACAGTTCGCAACTGGACAGTGATGCGGCCGCGCCGGCTCGTGAGTTCCTCGAGCGCAGACACCTCACCACCGGCGTTGAGGACTTCGGCGTAGGTTTCGCGCCGCCGGGCTGGGACAACGTCGTCAAGCGTCTGCGCGCCGCCGGTTTCAGCGAGCAGGAGATGATCACCGCGGGGCTGGCGCTTAAGGGGAACAGGGGGCCTTACGACCGGTTCCGTGGCCGTTTGATGTGGCCCATCCGGGACCTGTCCGGCGAGGTCGTCGGATTTGGCGCCCGCCGGATCATGCCTGACGACGATGGCCCCAAGTATTTGAACACCCCCGAGACCCCCGTGTACCACAAGTCCCAGATCCTGTACGGCGTCGACCGGTCGCGCAAGCAGATCGCGCGCAGCCAGCAGGTGGTGATCGTGGAGGGGTACACCGACGTGATGGCCTGCCATCTGGCAGGGCTGGACACAGCGGTGGCCACCTGCGGGACGGCATTCGGGGAGGAACACGTCAAGGTGCTGCGGCGCCTACTGCTGGACCAGGACGAACACCGTGGCGAAGTGATCTTCACGTTCGACTCCGACGAGGCGGGCCGCAAAGCCGCACTGCGGGCCTTCGACGTGGACCAGAAGTTCGTCGGGCAGACCTTCGTCGCCGTGACAGGCGAGGGCCTCGACCCGTGCGATCTGCGGGTTGCCTCCGGCGACGATGCGGTGCGCGACCTCATCGGCGGCCGCATCCCCCTGGTCGAGTTCGTAGTGCGTTCGAAGATCGAGGGCTTCGACCTTGACAGCGCAGAGGGACGCACGAACGCTCTTCGCAATGCTGCGCCCGTGATCGCGGCGATCCCCGATCGCATCCTGCGGACCGAGTACGTGCGCCTGCTGTCCGGCTGGACAGGGATGGAGCAGTCGCTGGTCTCCGAAGCGGTCCGGGTCGAGGCTTCGAAGGGTCGCAAGCAGAACTCCCCGAAGCAGTCGGTGCCGGCAGTGCCTGACGAGCGTGACCCAGCGGGAATGGTGGAGCGGGAGTGTCTCAAACTCGCTCTGCAGTCCCCGGACCTCGTGCACAGTTGGTTCGCCAGTGTCGAGGAGCAGGCTTTCACCCGACCTGTGTACCAGCAGGTGTTCGTGGCCATCGTGGCCGCTGGCGGCCCGCCGGCAACCGGTGATCAAGCGTGGATCCCCAGTGTGCTCGATCATTGTCCGGACGATTCCGTGCGCTCAGCGGTGAGGGCGCTGTCGGTTGAGTTGCCCCGTGCCCTGTTCGGCGACGATCACGCCACCGTGGACCGCCGCTTCGCCGAGAACGTCCTGTCCCGCTTGCTCGAACTCGATGCCAGCCGTCGACTTCGGGAGGTCAAGTCCCGGCTGCAACGGATCAATCCGGTGGAGAGCGCGGATGAGTACCGTCGCTTGTTCGCCGACGTCCTCGCGCTGGAGCAGTACCGGCGCGAATTGCGCGAGGTTCTGGTGGGAGAAACGTGATCGGTCGTCGCCCGCCTGCAACCGTGGCCCAGATCGCGGGCGAGGAGAAACCATTGGCTTGGGCGTTGGCGCCCGAGGGCTGGTTGGTCGGCACCAGCCAGCACGTGTATCTGCCCGATGGCCAGGCGTTCGGATGGCACGAGGTCATCCGTGCCGCGTGGGACGAACCGGTGATGGAGATCCAGACGCCAGAGGGGCTGCGCAGGTTCGTCCTGGGCGAGCCGGGCCGGATACCCGAGCTCGTGAACGAACGCGTACGGGCCAGCGTTGTCATCCAGCACCATGTCCCGCTGATGGGCGACAAGGGCGTGCGGTTGGTGGCCAGGCGCCCACCCGGTGGCACCGACATCACCTGGCGGGTCACCTTCGACGCCGGACTGGATCCAGCAGATCCGCAATTGAGGCTCGCTGCCGATGAGGCGCTTGCGGAGTTGCGCGCCAATATCGGGCTGTGAAGGCCCTACGATCGGGCTCATGTCTGAACAGATTCCCTCCGGCTCCCAAGAACCGCTGAAACCACAGGTCGTCGTGATGGACGCCGGCGAAGGCAGCCGCGCGGCCTCCAACGTCGTCCTCACACTGGGCATCATCACCGCTCTGCTCGGCGCTGTGATGCTCTTCTGGCCCCAGGCCACCGTGCGTGTGGTGGCGATCCTGTTCGGTGTGTGGCTGATCCTGGCGGGAATCGTTCTTCTGGTGCAGGCCATCGGCGCCCGGGCCAGTGGCGGCATGCGGATCCTTCTGGGCATCGCCGGAGTCGTGTCGCTGATCATCGGTGGCGTGTGTGTGGTCAATGCCGACGCTTCGGTCAGGATCCTGGTGCTCGTGGTGGCCATCGGTTGGCTGGCACACGGAATCTCCTACCTGATCATGGGCATCCGCGCCAAGGGTGCCGCAGACCGGTCCGTCAGCCTGTTCTTCGGGATCGTCTTGATCGCATTGGCGTTGCTGGTGCTGTTCTGGCCGGCCGCCACCGTCACGGTTCTCGTGCGTGTGGTCGGCCTCGGGCTGCTGCTCACCGCTGCCCTGGAGATCGCCGCGGCCGTGAAGATGCGTAAGAACCCTCCGGTTGGCCCGGTCGTGATCGTCAGCGACCAGCGGTAGCCGGTACTGGCTCCAGGATCCGCAGACCGCAGGTGGAGTCATCCTCGGCGTAGGTGACCACGGCCTCCGGGCCCTGGTCGCCGACCTGCAGCCAAGCCACGCTGTGTTCCATCGTCAGGGTTCCGCCGGACAACGTGGCCACCTGTGTGAAACCGCTGCCCTTGAGGATTCGGTAGGCAAGATACGAACGGAAACCCGAGCGACAGTAGACGTACGTCGGACGATTCGGATCGAGCTCGTGGAGTCGGCCGCGCAACTGCTGAACCGGGATGTTCAGTGAGCCGGGCAGGGCGCACTGCTGGTTCTCGCTCAAGGAGCGCACATCGAGGATCACGCAACCTTCGGGCAGTTGGCCCCAGTCGTCGGGGTACCAGAACTCGATCATCGCATCGAGCAGGTTGCTGGCCTGGAAACCCGCCATGTTGATCGGGTCCTTGGCCGAACCGTAGGGCGGGGCGTAGGCCAGTTCGAGTTCGGCCAGATCCCAGACGGTCAAGCCCGCCCGTACCGCGACCGACAGTACGTCGATGCGTTTGTCGACACCGTCGTAGCCGACCACCTGCCCGCCGAGCACGCGGCCATCCTGCGGGCTGAACAACAACTTCAGGTGCATGGCTGCGGTACCGGGGTAGTAGGACGCATGGCCGTTCGGGTGCACATAGACACGTCGGTAGTCGATCCCCGCAGCGCGTAGTGACTTCTCATTTGCGCCGGTACCGCCTGCGGTGAGCCCGAAGATCTTGACGATCGCGGTGCCCTGCGTCGTGGAGTAGGAGGCCGGCTTGCCGAACATGTGGTCGGCGGCGATCCGTCCTTGGCGGTTGGCCGGTCCTGCCAGGGGTATCACTGTCGGCTGGCCGGTGACGGTATCGGTCACTTGCACCGAGTCGCCCACCGCATAGACATCGGGGTCGGAGGTCCGCTGGTGCTCGTCGACGATGATCGCGGCCCGGTCAGTGGTCGCGAGCCCTGCGGTCTGGGCCAGGCGGGAATCGGGTGCAACCCCGATCGCCATGATGACCAGGTCCGCCGGCAAGACACCGGCCGAAGTCAGCACGCTCGAGTCGGTGAATCCTTCGGCTGTGGTCCGTAGTTGCAGATCAACCCCATTGCGCATCAGTTCCACCTGGACCTGGTGAGCCATCTCGTGGTCCAGCGGTCCGAGGACCTGGTCGGCCGCCTCGAGCATGCTCACCTGCCAGTCGCGATGGCGTAGCGCCTCGGCGACCTCGATGCCTATGTAGCCACCGCCGATGACGACAGCTGCCCCACTTCTGTCGTCCACGACCGCCTTGATCCGGTCCATGTCGTCGAGGCTGCGCAACGTGTGAACAATGGGCGACTCGATCCCGGGCAGTGGAGGCCGGATCGGGCTGGCTCCGGTTGCCAGCACGAGTTTGTCGTAGGACTGCGAATACGTGCGACCAGAGGCCAGGTCGCGCACGCTGACGTTATGGTCCGCGAGGTTGATCGACAGGACCTCGTGGCCGACCCGCACATCTAGGTTCAGGTTCTCGGCCAGGCTTGCGGGAGTCTGGACAAGCAGCGCATCACGGGAGTCGATGTCTCCACCGATGTGGTACGGCATCCCGCAGTTGGCGAAGGACACGTAGAGGTCGCGTTCCAGCACGACGATGCTGGCGGTCTCGCTGAGCCGCCGGGCCCGCGCAGCAGCGGACATCCCGCCGGCGACACCGCCGACCACCAGGATCTTCTCGGGTCCGGCCATTTGTGCTCCCTGGGCTTCGCGGGCGACTGTTCCACAACGCGTTCCACAAGAAAGCCTAGTGTTCGCCCCGATCTAGAATCAGCGGCATGGAGCTGCTGCACGAGCCCCCGTCCGTGGCTGACTACGTACGTCTGCGCAGGGACTGCGGTCTCACGCCGAAGACCGCCGAACAGGCCGGACCCGCGATCGCGAACTCGTGGGCCTGGGTGCACGTTCGCGTGGACGGTCAGACAGTGGCAATGGGCAGGGTGATCGGCGACGGGGGTTGGTACTTCCACATCGCGGACATGGCCACCTCGCCGCAACACCAGCGCAAGGGCATCGGTGCGATGGTTCTGCAGGCACTGCTCGACAAGATCCACGACGCCGCACCCGAAACCCCGTGGGTCACGTTGTTCGCCGACGAGCCCGGGGTGGCGCTGTACCGGCGGGCCGGGTTCGTGGACAACGGTTGCCGGGGGATGGAACTGCGCTGAGAAATCGCGGGCTCAGCTCATCTGCTGATCCGCTCCTGCCAGCTGCGCGCCAGTGCCCGCAACTCGTCCGGATCGTCGGCGGTCAGTCTGCCGGCGACGACGCGAGATTCCCCAGCCACCCACACGTCGCTCACCTGCTCGCGACCCACGACGTTGACCAGGTGGGAGGCGATGTCGTAGATCGGCAACTGCTGATACGAACCCAGGTCGAGCGCGATCATGTCAGCGGACTTGCCGGGTGCCAGCGATCCGATCTGCGATTCCAGACCGAGGGCGCGCGCACCTCCCATCGTCGCCATCTCCAGCGCCTGCGAGGCACTGAGCACCGCAGCGTCGCCGGTCGCCCCCTTGGCAAGCAGCGAGGCCAGTCGCATGTCGGACATCAGATCCAGCCGGTTGTTGCTGGCCACTCCGTCGGTGCCCAGCCCGGTGCGGATGTCGTGGCTCAACCACCGGCTCGTGCGTGCGATTCCCGACGCGAGTTTCAAGTTCGAGGTGGGGCAGTGGACAAGGGCCGCGCCCTCACTGGCCAGCAGGGCGATTTCGTCGTCGTCGAGGTGCACAGCGTGGGCGGCCATCAGCCGCGGGCCGATCACGCCGAGTCTTTGGAGCCGCGCGACGGGGCGCATGCCGTACTGGGAAACCGATTCGTCGACCTCGTCGACGGTCTCGTGCAGATGGGTGTGCAGTGGGAGATCGAGTTCCTCGCACAAGGCCATGAGCTGCACGAACACGTCGTCGGAGACGGTGTACGGCGCATGCGGGGCCAGCGAGAGATGCACCAGCGGCTCATCTGCGAAACGCTCGATGACCGAAAGCGCCTTGTCGATGTGCTCGGCTGCCCCGTCTGCATAGTTGGTTCGGGCATCCACGATCACTTGTCCAGAGACGATGCGGATGCGTGCGCGCTGACACGCCTCGATGGCCGCCACCGGGAAGAAGTACATGTCCGCGAAGGTCGTGATGCCGGACTGCAGCATCTCCGCAGCGGCCAGACGCGTGCCGTCGCCGACGAACTGTTCGTCCACCCATTGACCCTCCGTGGGCCAGATACGCTGCCTGAGCCAGGTCATCAAGGGGACGTCGTCGGCGTAACCACGCAGCAGAGTCATGGCGGCGTGGGTGTGGCTGTTGACCAGGCCCGGTAGCAGTGCGTGTTCTCGAAGGTGGGTGCGCTCAGCATGCGGGAAACGTTCACGCAGTTCGCTGCGGGATCCGACAGCGAGGATCTGGCCCGATTCCATTGCAACGGCGCCGTCTTCGATGACCGCCCACGGGGCAACGGGCAGGACCCAGCGGGCCTCGACTACTTCAAGCATGGGCGCAGCGTAGATGCCGCCGCTGTGTGAGTCGACTCAAGGTGCCGGTGGTCCCAGTTGCAGCACGACCTGGGCGCCGCCGGAGGCGCTGCGGCTGATCCGCATATCACCGCCGGAGGCTTGCGCGAGTCTGCGCGCGATGGAAAGGCCGAGGTTCGTCGACCCGACGCTCTGGCGACCGGGCTCGGGCAGGTCGAAGCCTCCGCCACTGTCGCTTACGCTGACCTCCACGAAGCCGGCTCGCGTCTGCACGCTGACTGTGAAACCGGTCCCATCGGGAGTGTGCAGGAAGACGTTCTGGAACAGGATGTCGATGGCCGAGGCAAGGTCGTCGGCTGTGAGTCGCACGGGCATGGGCTCGGTGGGGATGTCCTGGGTGAAGTCCCGTTCCTGATCCTCTGCCAGGACCTGCCAGAAGGCGACGCGACCCCGGACGACGTCTGCGGCGTCGCATTGCGCCACGAGGCCTTCACGCGTGGAGCGACGAGCTGTCGTGATGATCTCGTCGACCATCCGGTGTACTTGCGCGAGGTCGTCCTCGAGTCGCTCGCGAACGAGCGGGTCCGAGACGGCATCCACATCCACTGAGAGAACCGTGAGTGGCGTGCGCAGCTGATGGGCGAGTTCGGCGGTGTACTCCCGTTCCTCGCGCAGCAACTCCTGGACGCGACCGGTCAGGCGATTCAGGGCTATACCGACGTTCTCGATCTCCACGATGCCTGAACGCGGGGCACGGGCATCGAGGTCACCGCCCGCGACGTCGTTCGCAGTGTTCTCGAGTTCCTTCAGCGGTGCGACTGTGCGCCGTGCCAGCATCCACGCCGCGCCACCGGCAATACACAACAGCAACAGTGACGCACCCCCGATGGCCGCGAGACGGGCACCGAGTCCCTCGCGCAGTTCCTCCGGGCTGAGGGTGACCAGTACGGCTGCGAACTGGTCATCGAAATAGGCCGGTGCCGAGACGTAGCCGAAACCGTCGACCACCTCAGACGCGGTGCCTCCCCGTAGTGCCGCTTGCACCACACGTTGGGCTTCCGGTGGGTTCTCGCCGAGGACGGCCCCCCGCGTTCCGAAGAGGGTGACTTGACCGTCGTCGTCCGCGGGTGGCAGATCGATGAAGCCGTTGCCGTCCTCGGTCTTCGCCTGCTGCCATTCGTTGGCCACTGCCCGGGCCTTGGCGGACGCCGCGTTGAGTTGGTCATTGACGACGATGTCGCGAGCAGACAACCCCAGCGGTACTACCAGCGCGATGAGCGCGGATGCGCAGACAGCCAAACCGAAGAGGATGAGGCGCCTGTACATCAGGCCGGCCCGGCCGAGGCGTCCTCCAGAAGGATCCCGACGCCGCGGTGGACGTGCAGGAAGCGGGGTGCCTCGACGTCGTCGCCGAGTTTGCGCCGCAACCAGGACAGGTGCACGTCCACGGTCCGGGCGCTGTCCGTGCGCTGCCACACCTCGCGCAGCAGTTCCTTGCGGCTCACGACCCGACCGGGGTTGGCGGCCAGGTACGCCAGGACGTCGAACTCCAGACGTGTCAGATCCAGTGCCCGGCCGTCGATGTCCGCCGTGCGGCGGGCGGGGTCGACGGTCAGACCGCCCACCTTCAGACGGTTGCGAACGGTGTCCTCCTCTGCGCCCGCACCGGACCGTCGCAGCACGGCCCTGATCCGGGCCTCCAGGTGGGCCGGATCGTAAGGCTTGACCACGTAGTCGTCGGCGCCCGCATCGAGCAACTCCACGATCAGTCCTTCGTCGTCGCGGGCTGTCGCTACGATCACCGGCACGTCACTTGCCGCCCGGATCATGCTCAGCAGGCGGTCCCCGGAGATGTCGGGAAGACCCAGGTCCAGGATCACTGTCTCCGGCTGTTGGGTCAGCAGCATCTGTAGGCCGGTGAGGCCATCCCTGGCGCTGTCCACGGCGTGCCCGCGCGCAAGCAGTGCGCGGGTGACTGCCGTCCTGATGCCTGGATCATCTTCGATGAGCAGCACGTGGACCACTGCGCCAGCCTACGCCGGGATGGTGGTGCAGTGGTCCGCGACTGGCCAGCGGCCGACGGTTTGAACCAGGCGGCCGGCGTCGCCGACGAACCAACCGTCCAGGCCCATGCCTGCCATCCAGGCCGGACCGGCGTCGCCCAGGATCATTCCTGCGGTGGCCGCGGTATTGGCACCCGCCGCGTCCATGGCCATCACCGAGACGCTCTGCCAGCATGTCCGTGCCGGATCTCCAGTACGCGGGTCGATGATGTGATGGCCCTGCGCCCAGGCGCGCTTACCGATTCCGCTCGTCGCGAGACCGGCATCCTCCACTTCGAAGGCGCTGGGTTCGATTCCTGCGACATCCGGGTCGGCCGCGACCAGCCAGGGCCGCGACGGGCTGATCACCCGAAGGTCACCACCCATGTTCGCCATGGTGTCGAAACCGGTGGACGTGTGGGCGATCGTGGCCACCCGGTCCGCCAGCCAGGCCTTGGCGACTGCGCCGAGGTCCAACGCAGACCCGGCAGGGATGCGCACTTCAGCCTGACTGCGCCCTGGACGGATCTCGATGTCGGCCCAGTCGTGGACGGATCTGCCCGCCGGGATGCCCGAATCCTGCCCAGCCCATTTGTCGTAGCCCGCCGAGACGAGTTCGGCTCCCAGTAGAGGGCTCACCAGGCCTTCAGTCGCACCAGCTGCGGTGAGGCTGGCCGTAAGCACAGTCACGAAGTCCCACGAAGCCGGCGTCCAAGTACCCGCACCACGGTTGATGGAGGCCAGTTGCGAGTCGGCGCGGAACCGGCTCGCCAGTGCGTCGAGATTGTCGACCTCGTCGTGCAACAACTCGTCGAGCCAGTCGCGTAGCGCTGGCGTCTGTGGGGCACGCACCGAAAGCCGCAGCTTTGTCTTCCAGGTCGCGTAAAGGACGCTCGTCTCGCTCATGGTTCCAGCGTGACGGACATGGACTGCAACCCTGCGCCACGTGGACGTCAAGAGCGAGCGCGGTTGCCTTGACGTTGATTTGACGTTCCCTTGGGCGCCGGCGATGCAGTTACTGCTCCAGACTGGTGGGAGAGGAAGGGGACTTCGATGCGTGGGACTGTGGCCTGGTTGGCCGTGACTGCCGTAAGCGTCCTGATGGGGGTTGTGCTGTACTCGACAAGCCTCGGCGGGTCGACCATGGACTACCGCGAGGCCGTCATCTCGCCGCGGCCAGTGCCCACGGTCGTTAAGACCCGCACGAAGACCAAGATCATCCGCAAGACAGCCAAGCCCAAGATCGTCTACGTTCCGCAGCCCGCCCCGCAGCCGGTCAGCCAACCCGCACCCGCGACCCAGTCCACACCAGCAAAGAAGTCGTCGCCCTCATCCGGGGACAAGGGCGACGACGACTGAGGTTCTGGTTTACGAGCGACGTGAACGGCTCTTCTTCTTGACCTTCTTCTTCACCGGCGTGAACTTGGGCGCTGCGCTGATCGAGGCGGAAGCGGCGACCCGGCCGCTGCGGTAGACCACCACTGCGCTCTTGAGTGCTGCGCGACTCGGTTGCGCGGTCTGTGCCTGTGCAGCAGTGACTGTCGCACGACCGGCGGCCGGGGCCGCCTGGGCGGGCGCGGTGGTGGCCACCAGACCGAAGCCCGTCAGGGCGGTGATGGAGGCGGCGAGTGTCTTTGCTGTTCTGCTGTGCGGTGTATTCATACTTCGACGGTGCCCTGAACCCGTGTAAGCGCGCACCCACGCAAGTGTCAAGGAATCGCAAAGCGCGCTTAGGTCGCCCTAAGCGCGAAGCGGGCATATCTGGCCATTAGCCGCACCATGTGGACACGCTCGGCGACAACGCCGGGGTTTGCGGCGGTTTGGATGGACAAGGACCGCGATTCCTGGGCAGGGTGGAACTTGTCCAACTCAAGGGCCGCCACCTGAGGAGATGCGATGGCTCCCATCAACCGCGCCAAGGCCAGTCGATCATGACCGCCGCAGACATCCCGACCGACACGGACGCCCTCGCCGCGATGCTGGCCGACCCCGAGATCCGCGAGTCGTTGGCCGTGATCCTGGCCAATGCGCCCTCCCTGGCGGCACTGGCGTCGATGTCCACGGCGATCCTGCAACGGGGTCCGGAGATCACCGACAACATCAACGGCCTCGTTGCCCAATTGCGCGACAGCACCGAGGAGTCCAACGAGGTCGGGAACCTTCGCAACGCGGTCAAGGCATTGAGCGAACTGGCGCCGCTGACCGCGACGCTGGCCGAACGCAAGGACACCATTCAGGGTTTCCTCGACTCACCGATCCTGCGCCCCGAGATCATCGATGTCGTCGGGAACCTCGGAGAGGCGGCTTTGGAGGCCGACCGCGCGACAAAGGGCAGGCAGGTCGACTCGGGCGGTGTCTTCTCCCTGATGAAGCAGCTCAAGGACGCCGACATCCAGCAGACCCTCAGTTTCCTGCTCGCGTTCGCCAGGGTCTTCGGCTCGAGGCAGCGGAGTTCCTGAATCCATGCACGAACTGTCGATCGCGCACGCGGTGGTCAACACCGTCGTCGACGCACTGCCGGACCCCGGGGTCAAGGTCAGTCGCGTGCGATTGCGGATCGGCGCGTTGTCATCGGTGGTGCCGCAGGCGCTGCACTTCGCCTACGACGTGGCCACGGCGGGCACCGCGCTACAGGGATCAACCCTCGAAGTGCTGGAGATGCCAGTCGTCGTGAACTGCCCCGATGACGGCGCACAGGAACTCGTGGGCATACGGGACTTCACCTGCCCGGTGTGCGGCAAGCCCTGCGGTGACGTGATCGGGGGCAAGGAACTCGAAGTGGCCGACGTGACGTTCGACGAACTCACCCCGGCCGCGGCTCTGCGTGAAGGCGTTCTGGCGAAGAACGATCTGCTCGCCGACGGACTGCGCGGCTGGTTCACGTTCAACAACGTCAACGTCAGCAACTGGGTCTCGAGCCCGGGTAGCGGCAAGACCGCGCTGCTGGAGGCCCTGCTTGCCGCTGCGGTCGAACGTGGTCTGGGTGCGGCGGCTCTGGTGGGGGACTGTGCCACCGACAACGACGCCAGACGTTTGGCCCGCTCCGGGGCGAAGGTCAGGCAGATCATCACCGACGGTATGTGTCACTTGGAGTCGGACATGGTCTCGGCGCACCTGGACGGCTGGGAGATGGCCGACCTTGATCTGCTGGTCATCGAGAACGTCGGCAATCTTGTGTGCCCCACTAGTTACGACCTCGGCGAAGACACCCGCGTTGCGCTGCTGAGCGTGACCGAGGGCGAGGACAAGCCGCTGAAGTACCCGCAGATCTTCAACTCCGCCGACGTCGTGGTCGTGACCAAGACCGACATCGCGCAGGCCGTCGAGTGGGATCGCGAGCAGGGCCTGGCGGCCATTCGCCAGATCGCTCCCGACGCACTCATCGTCGAGACCTCCGCGCGCACAGGCGCTGGGGTGCACGTATTGCTGGACCTTCTCCTCGATTCCGGGGATTCGCAAGAGAGATCATCCACCCAACTGCAGGAGGCGACATGACGTCAGTGCTTTGGTTCCAGGGCGGCGCGTGCAGCGGCAATACGATGTCGTTCATCAACGCGGCCGAGCCCTCGGTCGTCGACCTCATCGTCGACTTCGGTCTCGAGATCGCTTACCACCCCACGCTGTCCGGGGAGATCGGTAAGGCAGCCCAAGACATCTTCTGGGCGTACGCCAATGGTGAGAAGGAGATCGACATCTTCGTCTACGAGGGGTCGGTCATCGAAGCGCCCAACGGGTCGGGGCGCTTCGACATGTTCGCCGGCCGGCCGATGAAGGACTGGATCGACGACATCGCCCCCAAGGCCGGCATCGTCGTGGCGATCGGCGACTGCGCGACCTACGGAGGGCTGCCGGCGGTGCCGCCCAACCCCTCGGACTCCCGCGGCCTGCAGTTCGACCGTGGCGGCAAGCGCGGTGGCTACCTCGGCCCCGACTTCGTCAGCAAGGCGGGCCTACCGGTGATCAACATCCCGGGCTGCCCGGCCCACCCGGACTGGATCAGCCAGATCATCGTGGCACTGGCCGCGGGCCGTGCTGCGGACCTGACGCTGGATGAGTTCCAGCGTCCCAAGACCTTCTTCACCTCCTTCACCCAGACCGGCTGCACCCGCGTGCAGTTCTTCACCTACAAACAGGACCCGCCGAAGTTCGGCGAAGGCATGCGCACCGGCTGCCTGTTCTACGAGTTCGGGTGCCGCGGGCCGATGACCCACTCACCGTGCAACCGCATCCTGTGGAACCGGCAGTCGTCCAAGACCCGTGCCGGTCATCCCTGCACCGGCTGCACGGAACCCGGTTTCCCCTTCGGCGACTTGGAGAAGGGCACCGTGTTCAAGACCCAGAAGGTCGCCGGAGTGATACCGAAGGACGAGCCAACCGGCATGGACAGCGGCTCGTACATGGCACTCGCGGGGCTGTCCAGAGCAGTGGCCCCCAAGTGGTCCAAAGAAGACATGTTCGTGGTCTGAGCGTAGGAGAACCTGATGACAACAATGGAACTGAACGTCAGCCCGCTCGGCCAGGTGGAGGGCGACCTCGACGTACGGGTGGCCATCACCGACGGGGTGGTCAGCGATGCATGGACCGAAGCCGCGATGTTCCGCGGTTTCGAGATCATCCTGCGCGGCAAGGACCCACAGGCTGGGTTGATCATGACCCCCCGCATCTGCGGCATCTGCGGCGGCAGCCACCTGTACAAGGCGTGCTACGCGCTGGATACCGCCTGGGCGACGTACGTACCGCCGAACGCCACCCGGGTGCGCAACATCGCGCAGGCCTGCGAGACGCTGCAGAGCATCCCGCGGTGGTTCTACGCGATCATGTGCCCGGACATCACCGCCGCGCAGTACTCCTCGTTCCCGATGTACGAGGAGGTCGCCAAGCGGTTCGCGGCCTATGTGGGCACCAGTTACCAGACCGGCGTGACCCTGTCACAGCACCCCGTAGAGATCTACGCGATCTTCGGCGGTCAGTGGCCGCACTCCTCGTTCATGATCCCCGGCGGCGTGATGAGCGCGCCGACCCTGTCGGACGTCACTCGTTCGATCTCGATCCTAGAGAACTGGGGCCGCACCTGGCTGGAAGGGCAGTGGCTCGGTTGTTCTGTCGACCGCTGGTTGGAGAACAAGACGTGGAGCGATGTCCAGGCATGGATGACCGAGAACGAGTCACAGGCGAACAGTGACCTCGCGGTATTCATCACATGGGCGCTGCAGATCGGGCTTGACTCCTACGGGCAGGGCTACGGCAACTACCTGGCCACTGGCACCTTCCTCAACCCCGACCTGTACACACATCCCACAGTGGACGGGCGCAACGCCGCCCTTCAGGCGCGGTCGGGCATCTACGCCAACGGCAAGTACTTCGACTTCGACCAAGCGCGAGTTACCGAGGACGTCACGCACGCCTTCTACGAGGGGACCGGCTCCCGGCATCCCTGGGAGGGTGTCACCGAGCCCATCGACCCCGAGGTGGGGGCCAAGCAGGGCAAGTACACCTGGGCGAAGGCGCCTCGCTACGACGTTCCGGAGATGGGTTTTGTGCCGTTGGAGGTCGGTCCGCTGGCCCGCCAGATGATGGCTGCGCGGCCCGACGCCGCAGACTTCCAGGACTCCGACCCGCTGATCAGCAATATCATCGCTGAACTCGGACCGAGTGTTCTGACCCGCGTGCTGGCGCGTGTGCACGAGGCCCCGAAGTACTTCAAGAACGTGCAGAAGTGGCTCAAGGAGCTCGACCTGCACGGGGAGTTCTACGTCAAGCCAGCTGAACCCGACTCGGGTAAGGGTTTCGGCTCCACCGAGGCGGCACGCGGTGCGCTGTCCGACTGGATCGTGCTAGAGGGCGGCAAGATCGCCAACTACCAGGTGATCACGCCGACCGCGTGGAACATCGGCCCCCGCGACGGCAATGACAAGATCGGGCCGATGGAGCAGGCCTTCATCGGCACGCCGGTCCAGAATCCCGACTTCCCCGTGGAACTCGGCAACGTCGCGCACAGTTTCGACTCGTGCCTGGTGTGCACGGTGCACGCCTATGACGCCAAGACGGGCAAGGAACTGTCGAAGTTCCGCATGGGTGGTGGCTGACGGGTTGTCCCCGGGGACTCAGCGGACCCACACCTTGGTGGTGGGGTGCGGGAACCTGATCCGCGGGGACGATGCTGCAGGACCGGTGCTGGTTCGCATGCTCGCCGAACGGGAACTGCCAAACGCCGTGAGGCTGATCGACGGCGGAACTGCCGGTATGGATGTGGCGTTCGCCATGAGGGGTGCCCAGCGGGTGGTGGTGGTCGATGCATCACGCGTGGGTGTGGAACCTGGGACAGTGCACAGGGTGCCGGGCGAGGAACTCACGGACCTGCGACCGCCCGAGGGTAACCTCCACCGGTTCCGCTGGGATCAGGCCCTGGGATTCGCACAATGGCTGCTCAAGGATGAGTACCCGCAGGATGTGACGGTCTGGCTGGTGGAGGGCAAGTCGTTCGAAGTCGGCGCCCCGCTGACCCCCGATGTGCAGGCAGCACTGGAGCGGGTCGCGGATGCGATCCTAGAGGATCTGGCGGTGGTGGGTTGATGCAGGAGCGACCGCAGGCTCGCGAAGTGCTCTCAGCCGATGCCTTCGTGCATGAGGAGTCAGGGCGCTGGATCGTGTATCTGGATGTCGTGCTGGACTCCGGGGCCGTTCGCCGACGGGTGGGGGAGTATCACGACGAGCGCAGAGCCACACACGCTGCCAGGATCATCGAGAGGAACGCCCGCAGGTCCATCCCGCGGGTGGCAGACCCTCAATGACCGCTGACCAGGAGGTTGCGATGGAACTGCCCGGACCGCGACCGCAGCCGCTGGGCGTGCTGCCGTGGCCCGCCGGACTTCTTGTCCTGCCCGAAGGTTCAGTGAGTGACGATGTTGCCGCCGAGATCCTCGGCGGCGCAGTGCCGCAGGTTTGGCCGGAGGCCTTGCGCTTCTACGAGACCGCCCTCACCGGCGATCCAGCGGTCGCTGCCGCACTCGTGTCCGGCGAGGATGTCATCGCCCGGTACAACCGTGCGGTCCTCGTGGGCGGAGAAGGTGTCTGGGAAGACTTGGCGCAGAACACCGACGGCGAGTTGGGGGCGTTAGTGGCCACCGCCAGGTATTCGATCGGTCAGATCGACGCGCCACCGTCGGCGCAGGGTCTGTCCGGCGAGGTCGCGGCGCTGGTTCTCAGCGCCAGGGCATCCGCGGCGCTTGAGCGCCAAGACCCTGACGGCGCTGTCGAGCAGTTGCGAGCCGCGGTTGCTGCCGCCACGAGCGTGAGCCCCGTTCTTGCGGCCTCGCTGCGCTTGACGCTGGCCCAGATCCTGGCCGAGTCGGGGCAGGCGGGCGTGGCCGCTCGCGAGGCGGACGCGGCATTGCAGCTGCTGCCCCTGACCGCTGACCGGGAGTTGCGCGCGCACCTGCAGATGACTAGGGCTCTGGCCCGCCAACAGTTGGCCGGCGAGGACCGAGGTGCGCTGCTGGCGGTGGTTGGCGACCTCACTGAAGCGACGAAGGTGTTCCGCGAGGAGAACCATCCAGAGTTGTTCGCACTGTGCAACCAGCACCTTGCGCTGGCCTACCTGGTGATGCCGATGTCCGACCAGGGCGACCGCTTGCGCCTTGGCGTTGCGGTCAACTCCTTGCGGGCGGCGTTGCGCGTGTACACCCCACAGACCCACCCCGCGCAATGGGCAACCACCCAGGTCAACCTCGCAAATGCGCTGCAGTACCTACCCAGCGTGCACCAGGAGCAGAACCTCGACGAAGCCGTGCAGATCTACGAGGAAGTCCTTCAATACCGGGACCCGCAGGCCGACCCGGTCGGGTACGCCCGCATCTTGTCAAACCAGGGCAACGCTTTGGGTCACCTGGGAGTCTTCGTCGATGCTCGCGAACGACTTCAGCGGGCTCGCGAGATGTTCGCAGCCGCGGGCGACTCCGACGCGGCAGCCACCGTTGACAACATCCTGGAAGGGCTTCACGAAGCGGCCTCTGCGGGGACCGGCACCTGATGCAGCTGTTCATGCAGCAGTATTTCGACACGATCTTGCGTGAGGCGGCGAGCAATTTCGCCGAGCGCTGTGTCCATCGTGCGGGCGGCCCGGATCAGGCGCTGGCCGCGCTTAACACCGATCCTGAATCCTTGGGGCGCTCGGACTTTGTATCCGCATTCTTCGCCGAGAACCTGCTCGAGGACGTCGCTGGGAGTTGCTTCGTCCTAGAGGCGCTCGAGCGCCGGAACCTGCCAGGGGATGCGGGCGGGTCCGTCGGCGATGTGCTCTCGCGTCTCGCCCGCGCGGCGTTCAGCGAGGTGCTGACGGTGCAGACCTCGCAAGTCATCCAACAGCAGCAGATCTACTCCTGAGGACGGTGACATGGACGGTGAATCCTTCGAGGACCTCGCTGCACGCGTGGACCAATTGCGCGACCAGGTGAGTCACAGCGACGAGTCGACCCAGGAGTTGTTACGCGAGACCATCGAGGCGATCACCGACTTCAACCGACGTGGCCTGATCACTCTGGTGCACATGCTGCGCGAGGATGAGCGGGGTGGCGAGATTCTCTACCGCGCCGTGGATGAGCCCGAGGTCATGGCGCTGTTCGTCTCGCACGGCATCATCCGCAGCGACCGCACACTCGACGTCCTTCAGGTCTTCGAGCAGATCCGGCCGCACCTGATCGCCAGCTCCATCGAGATGAACGTCGAAGAAGTCCGTGACGACGTGGCGTATGTGAGGTTCGCGTCGGGCTGCAGCGCTCCGGATCAGCAGAGCAAGGACGAGATCATGGGGGTCATGCGCCAGCGGGTTCCAGGTCTTCGAGATGTCGTAGAGGTGGCGCAGGAACCCTCGTCGGCGTTCGTCTCGCTGGACAGCATCCGGATCGGCCCTGCGTGACCTGCGCCTTCAGCGAGGTCGGCACCAAGGCCCGTCCGGTTCGTCGGCTCGGCGCGGCCGCCCCTGGTGGGTTGGCTCTCCCTGATGCCTCACCGACGCCGTCGCATATGTACTCCCCGCGTGGGGTGTGGACGGACGGCCAACGAGTGGTGGTGGCTGACTCCGGCAATCACCGGCTGCTGATCTGGCATGACTTCCCCACGGTCGACGGGGCGCCGGCCGACGTGGTCGTGGGGCAACCGGATTTCACAACAGAGGGCCCGGCCTGCGGCAGCGGCGACCTTGCGCGCGGTCTGTACCTGCCCACCGGGGTGGCCATGATCGGCGAGGATCTGGTGGTCGCCGACGCATGGCATCACAGAATCCTTATCTGGCACGGCCTCCCGGCCACCAATCATGTCGCCCCCGACATTGTGATCGGGCAGGAGGACGCCCAGTCGGTGCACCCGAATCGTGGCGGTGAACCTTCGATGGGTTCTCTGTACTGGCCGTTCGGTTTCGGGTTGGTGGCAGGGGTCTTCTGGGTGGCCGACACCGGCAACCGCCGGGTGTTGGGCTGGTCGCAGGGACTGCCACAGGACGGTAGGCCGGCCGACATCCTGCTCGGTCAGGCAGACGCACAGACCCGTGAGGACAACAGCGGGGCCTTGGGGGACTCGTCGTTCCGGTGGCCGCATGCCGTGGCCGGGGACGACCGCACGCTGTTCATCGCGGATGCCGGCGACCACCGTGTGCTCGGCTTCTCACCGCCCGGTTCTCAGAGCGCCTCGCTGGTCCTCGGGCAGGAGTCCACCGAGGTCAGCGACGAGTTCAAGAACCGCCCGCAAGGCCCTCACCGCTTGCGTTTCCCCTACGCCGTTGTCAACGACGACGAACGGCTCATTGTGGCCGACACCTCGAACAACCGGATCCTTTTGTGGCACGCAATGCCCAGGACCGGTGCGGGAACCCCTGCGGACACCGTGCTCGCCCAACCGGACCTGGACGCCAATGGCGAGAACCGCTGGGATGCGGTCACCGACGATTCGCTGTGCTGGCCCTACGGTTTGAGCCTGGCCGGCGGCCTGCTGGCCGTGGCCGATTCGGGCAACAACCGTGTGGTGTTCTGGGAAGTTGATTGATGCCGCGATACGCCGTGCGCGTCACCGGCACTGTCCAGGGGGTCGGCTTCCGGCCATTCATCGCGCGCCTGGCTGATGACCTCGGGCTCAGTGGGCTGGTGGGAAACGACGTGCACGGCGTGTTCATCGAAGTCCAGGGGACCCACGTCGACACATTCCTGCATCGCCTGAGCGCCGAGGCGCCACCGATGGCCAGTTTGGATTCGGTTGTCGTGACCCGCATCGAGATGCGTGGCGAGGAAGGCTTCCGGATCGTGGCCAGCCAAACGTCTGCGGGGGCGGCGACGACGTCCATCCCGGCGGACACGGCGGCTTGTGCCGACTGTCTGATGGAGATGCGCGACCCAACCGATCGACGGTTCGGCTACCCGTTCATCGCCTGTACGAACTGCGGGCCGCGGTTCACGATGGTCGCGGGTCTTCCCTACGACCGCGACAACACGTCTATGGCTGCTTTCCCGCTCTGCGAGCAGTGTGAGGCTGAGTACCGCGATCCCAGAAGCCGGCGGTTCCACGCCCAGCCGACGGCCTGCGCGACCTGCGGTCCCCGGCTCTCGATGCCGGTCGCCGAGGTCGTGGGCGCACTGGCAGCGGGGCGGATCGTGGCCATCAAGGGCATCGGCGGCTATCACCTGGCCTGCGACGCCAGCGATGGTGCGGCAGTCGAACGCCTGCGGGAGCGCAAGGGTCGCGGCGACAAACCTTTCGCGGTGATGGTCGCGGACATGCCGACCGCTCGCCTGATTGCCCAACTCGACGAGGACGGCGAACGAGTGCTGAGCAGCCCGGCTCGGCCCATCCTGCTCGCCGGTTCGCGCGACGCGCAGTTGCAGAGCCACGTCGCGCCGGGCAATTCGTTCGTCGGTGTGATGCTGGCCTACACGCCGCTGCATCACTTGCTGTTCGACGCGGGAGCGCCACCGGTTCTCGTGATGACCAGCGGGAACCTGTCCGACGAGCCCATCTGCACCGACGCCGTCGAGGCGCAGACCCGCTTGGTCGGCATCGCCGACGTCTTCTGCCACCACGACCGTGAGATCCGACTCAGTTGTGACGACTCGGTGGTCCGGCAGGTGGCCGGGGTGATGCAGCCCGTGCGGCGTAGTCGGGGTTACGTCCCCCGCCCGATCGGGTTGCCCGTGACCGCGCCCCCGATGGTCGCCGTCGGAGGTGAGATCAAGGCCGCGGCCGCGGTTGCCCATCGTGAGCGAGCGTGGCTCACCCAGCACATAGGCGACGTCGAGAACCTCGAGACCCTGCACATGCTCCAGCGGTCGGTCCAGATCCTCAGTGGGCTGCAGCGCATCGAGGCCGAGTTGGTGGTCAGCGATGCACACCCCGGCTACTTGTCGCGGCGGTGGGCCGAGGAGTATGCGGCGGAACTCGGCGCGACCCATGTGACTGTTCAGCACCACCACGCACATCTGGCATCGCTGCTCGCCGAGCATGGGGTGCCTGCCGAGGATCGGGTTCTCGGCGTGGTTTTCGATGGCACCGGCTACGGGACTGACGCCACCATCTGGGGCGGGGAGTTGCTGCTGGGCAGCTACGCCGGGTACGAACGGGTCGGCCACCTGCGTCCCATTTCATTGCCCGGCGGCGACGCGGCGGTTCGATTCCCGGGCAGGGTGGCGATCGCGCACCTGCATGCGGCAGGACTTGCAGACAGACGACGCGGCCCCATTGGCTTGCATGAGCGACGCTGACGTTCGCTTGCTCGAGTCCATGTTGCGCTCGGGCTCGCATTGCACGCCGACAACGAGCATGGGCCGGCTCTTCGACGCCGTGGCCGCGCTGCTCGATGTGCGCCAGAAGGTCGACTACGAAGCGCAGGCGGCGATCGAACTCGAGGCGTTGGCGCAGGGGGTGTCCGCCTCACCGTGGCCTGCGAGCGTCGAGGTCGTCGACGGCCAGGTGATCATCGACCCGGGTGGTTGGATCGCGGCCGCGGTGCGAGCGCACCGCCAGCGCGAGCCCGTGGCACAAGCAGCAGCTGCCTTCCATCTGGGTCTGGCTGACGCGGTGGTCGAGGCGGTGCGCGAGGTCGCCGTTTGCCACGACTTCGGCGCTGTTGCCTTGACCGGCGGGGTGTTCGCCAACGCGGTGCTCACGACCGCTTGTGCCCAAGGCCTGCTTGACGCCGGTTTCACGGTGTTGACCCACCGGGTGGTCCCGCCCAACGACGGCGGACTCGCGCTTGGACAGGTGTGCGTAGCGGCTGTGACCTCGTGATCGGTTCGCGGATTTCGACCCCAGCGATCCGGCATTTCAGCAGGTACGCTGATCGGCATGTGTCTGGGTGTGCCAGGAAAGATCGAGAAGGTGTGGGATGCCGAAGGCACCCGCATGGCGACTGTTGACTTCGGTGGGGTGCGCAAGGAGGTGTGCCTCGCGTACGTGCCCGATGTCCAGGTGGGCGATTACACCATCGTGCACGTCGGGTTCGCTCTCACGAAACTGGACGAGGCGTCTGCGCTGGAGACGCTTGAACTGTTCAAGAGCGTGGGGCTACTCGATGAGGAACTCGGCATCACTGTAGATACACGATGAAGTACCTCGACGAGTTCGGCGACGCGGATCTTGCCCGGCGCTTGCTGGACGACATCGCTGCCACCACCACGCAGCCGTGGGCACTTATGGAGGTCTGCGGCGGGCAGACGCACACCATCATCCGCAACGGGATCGACCAATTGCTGCCCGACGAGATCGAGTTGATCCACGGCCCTGGTTGCCCTGTTTGCGTGACACCGTTGGAAACCATCGACCGGGCGCTTTCGATTGCGGCGCGACCGGATGTCATCTTCTGTTCCTTCGGCGACATGATCCGCGTTCCCGGCTCCACCGATGACCTGTTCCGCATCAAGAGCCGCGGCGGGGATGTTCGGATCGTCTACTCACCACTGGATGCGGTGAGGATCGCCCAGGAGAATCCCGACAAGCAGGTGGTCTTCTTCGGGGTCGGTTTTGAGACCACGGCGCCGGCGAATGCGATGACCGTGAAACTGGCCAAGCAGCAGGGCATCGACAACTTCTCCCTACTCGTCTCCCATGTCCTGGTGCCACCGGCGATCCGCGCGATCATGGATTCCCCCTCGTGCCGAGTCCAGGGTTTTCTTGCCGCCGGCCATGTCTGCACCGTGATGGGTCTGTCGGAGTACGAGCCGCTCGTCGAGCAATACGGGGTCCCGATAGTGGCTACCGGCTTCGAACCCCTCGATGTGCTCGAAGGCATCCGGCGCGTGGTGACGCAGCTTGAGGACGGACGCGCGGAACTCGACAATGCGTATCCGCGGGCGGTTCAACCGCAGGGCAACCCCGTGGCTCAGCAGGTGGTGCGGGAGGTCTTCCAGACATGCGACCGGACGTGGCGCGGCATCGGGATGATCCCGCAGTCGGGCTGGCGGCTCAACGCGGACTACGCGGACTACGACGCGGAGAAGCGGTTCGACGTCCTGGACATCACCACCGTTGAATCGCCACTGTGCCGGTCCGGTGAGGTTCTGCAGGGCTTGATCAAGCCCAACCAATGCGCGGCCTTCGGCAAGGAATGCACGCCGCGTTCGCCGTTGGGCGCACCCATGGTCTCCAGCGAAGGTGCATGTGCGGCCTACTACCAGTTCCGCCGCCTCGAGGTGAGCGCGTGACGCAGCGCCCTGACTTCGACAGCTGGACGTGTCCTCTGCCGCTGCGCGATCAGAGCGCCATCGTCATGGGTCATGGCGGGGGAGGCCGGCTTTCCTCGGAGTTGGTCGAGCATCTCTTCATGCCCGCATTCGCCGGGGCGAGGCTGTCGGGGGTGCTTGAGCAGCTCGGCGATGCGGCAGTGCTCGACGTCGAAGGATCACGTCTGGCTTTCACGACTGACTCCTATGTCGTGCGGCCCAGGTTCTTCCCCGGAGGCAACGTCGGTGATCTGGCGGTCAACGGCACGGTCAACGATCTCGCCGTCAGCGGCGCAGTGCCCTTGGCCCTTTCGGCCGGCATGATCCTCGAGGAGGGGATGCCGTTGGACGAGCTGGGTGTGATCGCGCAGACCATGGGACGCGCTGCTCGCGAGGCGGGGGTGTCCATCGTCACCGGTGACACCAAGGTCGTGGACTCGGGGCACGGTGACGGGGTCTACATCAACACCGCGGGGATCGGGATGATGCGAGCGGGTCTGCAGTTGGGCCCCGCCTTCGTGGCGTCCGGAGACCAGATCCTCGTCTCGGGCCCGATCGCCGCCCACGGCATCGCCGTGCTGAGCGTGCGCGACGGTTTGGAGTTCGGATCGCAGATCGTGACCGACAGCCAGCCTTTGAACGGACTCATCGCAGCACTGCTGGACTCCGGTGCGCAGGTGTCGATGATGCGCGACCCCACCCGTGGCGGGGTGGCGGCAACACTCAACGAGATCGCAGGGGCCAGCCGGACCGGCATCGAGATCATTGAGTCCTCGGTGCCCGTTCCCGACGATGTAAGGGCGGCTTGCGCATTCCTGGGTCTTGACCCTTTGCTGGTCGCCAACGAGGGTCGCGTGGTGGCGATTGTGCGCGGCGCCGACGCTGAACTGGCGTTGGAAACCATGCGGTCGCATCCAGCGGGTTCCGGTGCGGCGC
The DNA here is from genome assembly GCA_963818505.1 of uncultured Actinomycetota bacterium. Classification (GTDB taxonomy): domain Bacteria; phylum Actinomycetota; class Actinomycetes; order S36-B12; family UBA10799; genus JADKAV01. Next base: position 766,940 of record CAWFSJ010000001.1, on the reverse strand, counting down.
GCATCGGTCAGGTTGTGGCCGACCACGCCGGGGTCGTTGTGGCGCGCACGGGAATCGGTGGTACCCGCGTGGTCGACCTGCCGCTGGCTGAGCAGCTGCCTCGTATCTGCTGAGGGGGTGCTGGCTGGACCATTGTGGTTTTCGGGCAAATGAATTGCCTGATTTCCACAGAACTTCACCCCGGCAGCCAACTCACCCTTCCGGCGAGTAGGGCGTACCCGACGAAGGCCACCGTGTCGATCACCGCGTGTGCCACGATCATCGGCATCACCCGGGCCCAACGTTTGAACAGCCACCCGAACAGCAGTCCCATCACCACGTTTCCGACGAAACCACCGAAGCCCTGGTACAGGTGGTACGACCCGCGAACAAGCGCGCTGGTGGTGATGGCTGCGGTCCAACCCCACTGCAACTGCCGCAATCGATGGATCACAAAACCGAGCACGACGACTTCCTCGACGACCGCGTTCTCGAGCGCTCCGAGCACAAGCACGGGGGTGCGCCACCAGACATCCGGCAGTCCTTGGGCGGCGACCGTGAGGTTGAGGCCCGACCTGTAGGCGATCAGATACCAGGCCAGGCCCGTGAGGCCGACCAGTGCGGCAAGACCGAGCCCGCGCGCAGTGTCCCGCCCCGGCTGTGAGCGGTCCACCCCCAGGACCGCCAGGCTCTCACCACTTCTGCGCAGCAGGTAGGCGACGAGTCCGACGATGACCAGCGCGAAACCGATCCGCAGCAGTTGAAAGGTGAGGTCCAAGCCGGGCCGTGCCGATTGCGAAGCGTTTAGCGTCGTCGTCTGCTGGGCAAGGGGTACGCCGCTGGTCAGATCTGCCAGCAGGTTCACGATCGCGTACACCCCGGAACGGCCCAGGGACAATCCGAGGACCAGCAGGATTTCGGCGATCAGGTAAGCGCGGGGAAGCGCTGGCGTCCCGGGTCCCCGCTGCATGTGCGTCAGGTTAGCGCCCTACCCGGAGAAGCCCGGAGCGTACAAGTCGTAGCAGCCAAGCGCCCCACCATCGACGCCGTCGGCGAAGGCCGTCAGTCGCTCGTCGGCATTGCCGTGTGCATCCGGTGCGTTCCAGGGAACACCTTCGGGGTCTGCCACCGACACCACTGCGTCAGCGGCCTGGTTCGCCGCGTCTTTGCCCAGCAGGCCCTGGAAATCCGCCCATGCAGCCCAGGCCCCGGCGAAGCAGTCGGCCTGCAGCTCGGACTCGATGGTCAAGGGGAACTGCTCGCTGAGTCCGAGTCGGGCCTGCGCACCGTGACCGAACTCGTGGGCCAGGATCACTGCGTTGGCCATGTCCCCGAACTGCTCGTAGAACGGCAGCATCAGTCCCGGTTCATCCCAGGCGATGTAGTCCCCGTCGGACTGTGCGCAGTACACCGCGTTCTGAGCGCCGACCTGCTGACCACTGCAGGTCGGGCCGGCGTCCTCCGGTGGGTAGTAGGCGATGAAGTCGCCGGGCTCGATCCACTCGATGCCGAAGTCGTTGGCCATCGTCTCGATCCAGTACTCGTTGATGGCGCCAAGAGCGAGGTTCATCGATTCGTCGTAGGCGGCGAAGTCGATCCCGCCGTCGTCACCGGTCACCCCCTGCAAAGAGAAGGACTGACCGGCGGGCGCTTGAGTGGGAACCGCGCCAGTGCGCTCCCCACCCTCGGGTACCTGATAGGACTCCGAAGGGCTCGGAGTCGGTGCTGGTGGCGTGACGGTTGTCGAAGAACCGCATCCTGCCAGCACAGTGGAAGCAGCGAGAACAAGGACGAGGGACAAGCGATGGCGGCGCATCCCCTGAAGATAGCCCGAATCGTGGGTGCAAGTCATTCAAGGTGGTGGCTCCCGCGACTGGACTCGAACCAGTAACCGTCCGATTAACAGTCGGATGCTCTGCCAATTGAGCTACGCGGGATTCGTCTTCAGAATACCGGCCCCGAGTTGGGCGTGGAAACACCGGGGTTTGCCCGAAGCCGCCCGGACCGCATATGGGCCGTTCGAATGAGCCCCGCGCACCTCAGATTGCAGTTCCGCAACGGAGGGGGTTTGTCTCGCACTTTCGATGTGTGAAGTTTGACCGTTCTGGTTAGTGTTGTCCCACCTGGAAGCAAACCGAAAGGGATCCACATGATCGTCCGTCGTATCACCGCTGGCGCCGCTGGCCTGGCACTGGTTGGAACCGCATTCGTCGCGGCCCCGGCCATGGCGAAGAGCAACACCACCACCCTGAAGTTGGACGCTGGCCTCGTGGCTGCACTGAGCGCCGGTGGCGTTGCCCCGTCCGCGGTGAAGCCGGCCAAGCTGAAGGGGACCTCCATCTCCTTCCCGGCCAAGCTGAAGGGCAAGACCATCACGCACAAGGGCGGGCTCAAGCTCACCTCGGCTGGTGGTTTCGTCAGCCTGGAGAACATCTCCATCAACGCCAAGAGCGGCAAGGCGACCGCTGACGTGGGCAACCCGGTGACCCCGGACCCGCTGCAGATCAAGAACATCCTGCTGTTCAAGGGTGGCAAGAACAAGATCAGCAAGAACGGCACCTGGAACAACGCCACCGTCTCGTTGGCCAAGCAGGTTGACGCGCTCGGCGCCAAGCAGGACCCGGCATCGCTGCTCGCAACAGTCCTCGGACTGCCCGCCGGCTCGATCCCCACGGGTGTGACCCTGGGCAAGGCCAGCATCGTCATCAAGAAGTAGTCCTCCAAGACTGCTGACAGGGGGGCGATCGGGTGACCGGTTGCCCCCCTTTGGCATGCCCAGAGGCGCGTGGGTCCACCGTTCGGCGGGGGGCAGGTTTCATTTGTGCAACAGGCAAGTAATTCCCGATCACGGACCCTCGCCGGGCGCTCCTTGGGCGGTTACTGTTGCCGGACGGACACCAATTCCCCCGAAAGGTTTCACACATGATCGTTCGTCGTATCGCGGCCGGTACCGCCGCCGCAGCACTTCTCGCCACCGGCTTCATGGCTGGCCCCGCGTCCGCCAAGAGCAAGGGTCAGACCGACCTCAAGCTCGACAAGGGCCTGGTGAACGCCCTCGGCGCGGCAAACGTGGGCGTCTCGGCCAACAAGGGCGCCAAGTTGAGCCAGCAGGGTGTCGTCAGCTTCCCCGTTACCAGCGTCAAGGGCAAGGTCATCAACCACAAGGGTGCCTTCAAGCTCACGGCATCCACCGGGTTCGTCTCGCTGGAGAACATCGCAATCAACTACAAGACCGGCAAGGCCACTGCCTCCGTCGGCAACCCGGTGACTCCGGACCCGCTGGTGATCAAGAACATCCTGGTCATCAAGGGTGGCAAGAACAAGATCAAGAAGAGTGGCACGTGGAAGAACGCCACCGCCAGCCTGGCCAAGAGCGTCGACGCGCTCGGTGCCAAGCAGGACCCGGCTAGCCTGATGGCAACAGTCCTCGGACTGCCCGCCGGCTCGATCCCGACCGGTCAGGTACTGGGCAAGATCAACATCAAGCTCAAGTAGGTCACAAACCTTAAGCGAAGGGGAGTGGTCGGGACAGCCCGATCGCTCCCCTTCGCTTTGACTAGAATTGCAAGTCGGGGCGATAGCTCAATCGGTTAGAGCGCCGGACTCATAATCCGTTGGTTCCGGGTTCAAGCCCCGGTCGCCCCACAAGTTGACCCCTGGTCATAGCCCCCAAATGCGGCATGCGGAACCTTCGCGCCCCGTGCGGCGCGAACTCGGCAACCAAGTGTTCAGTCGGTGGTGGAGATCGCGATTAGAACTTGGTGCGCGAGGCCCCGAGGGTCATCCCCTGCTTGAACACGGTCTCGTAGGTCGCCTCGTTCAGGAGCTTCGCGCTGACTTTGGTGATCTTCAGGTTGGCTGTCACAGCCTTCTTCTTGATCTTCACGTTGCGGAGGTCAAACGCATCCTTGATCACGGTGCCGTTCTGCAGCGACACGTCCACAGTCTCGTCCTGCAGGTCGAACTTGAAGTTCAGGAGCACCGTACCCAGGTCCGCAATCAGTACGGCCATGCCGCCCGTGTGCGTGATGTAGCGCGGCTTGTTCTGCTTGGCCGGGAAGATGATGGTGGTGCCCTTGGCTCGTGCCGGCTCGAAGGCTTCGACTCGGATGTTCTCCACGCTCAGCTTGTCAAGCAGGCTCTGAGACATAGTCACGTTGGTCTCACCCTTGGTGGCTTTGGCGCTAGCCGGTGTCGCGACGCCGACGCCGAGGGATCCAAGCACAGCAGCAGCGGCGATTCCCGCGGTGAGACGACGGCGTTTACGCATAGCGTTCTCCGATCCATGAAGTGGCGGGTCCACTTTCGCGGCCGTACCCGCCACGGCGGTGACAGCGCCTTAAGCGTAGAGCGAAGAGTGCGGTCTGCACACCCTCGAAGTTTCAGCGGTCAGGGGCAAGGCCGCGGCTTTCGGTGAGGATGTGAAACCTCACGTGTCACATATTCACCGAAAGGTGCCCAGGAGCGGGGGCTGTCAAGAGTGGCGGTTGTCTTGGGCTGGTAGCAGGTGCCGTCGCGGACGACAGTGCTGCGGTGGCTTTCGGTGAGGATGTGAAACCTCAGTGCCTGTTGCAGGTTGCGGCTGTCTGCCTGTTGGGGTCCGGGTTTGCGCGGGCCCACCTGTAACTGGTGGGCGAGGCCGATCTGCGTACCGATCTGGTTGGCGCTCCCTCTTGATCAACCTGTTTGGTACGCCGAATTCGTCATCTTTGCGACATTTCGGGCGCAAAACCGTACCTAACGGGTTGATCAAGAGGTTCTCAGCCTGCGGCCCAACCAGATAGGTACGCCGACGGCACCCTTCGACTCGGCTATCGACACAGCGTGGCGACATCGCACGGCCACGGGGTCAGGCCGCGACCGTCTCCCGTTCGCGTTGCCGGGACATCCGGCGATAGACCACCAGCAGAACCACGGCCAGCAGCGGCCCGAAGATGTCGCTCGGGATCGCCCACACGTTGTTGGTCGCGGTGTTGTCGTGCACGGTGTACTGCATGATGTGGCCGATTGCGTCGCCCCAATAGCAGATCGCCAGCACAACCACGGCTGCGGTGAGCCAGCCGTCGCGCCGCCAAGCGCAGCCGATCCCGAGAACCCCGATCGCGACGTCGGCCCAGCCGACCTCCCACTGGAACATCGAGGGCGCGTACCCGATCCCTTCGGCGATCTGCGAGGAGTTGGGGCCGAGGTGCCCCAGGGCCGCCAGCAGGGCCCACACACCACCGAACACGAGCACCCACAGCAGAAGCAACTCCACCACCCGGCGGGAGGTCCGGGCGTACTCGCTGCGGTCGACGGCGACGTGGATGCCCCAGCCGAGGAACGTGAGGACCCAAGGGGTGAGGAAGAAGACCATGGCGCCGAAGGTACCAGCGGCAAGGCGTTCGACGCCGCGTTGTCATCGACCGGTCGCGCTGCGTTATCGGTGTCCGCTGAGGGGGACAGGTGGGCTCAGCGGAGCATGCGAGTTCGAAAATCGGACGCCTTGCCGATGACTGTCCGAAATGCCCGTTATACCCCTTGACCGGTGATTTACCTGTCGCTAACTTCACGCGAAGCACTTGAAGCGGTACCTGTCGAGCGGAAGCGGACCCCCTGTGAAGCGCATCGCCGTTGGCCTTGCCGCGATCGCGGTGTTGCTGCCGACGGTCCCCTCGCATGCGATGGTCACCGACCCGGTCCGCCTCGAACTCGTCGACGTCCCCGCCACCGTACCTGCGGGGTCTGACAGTTCGGTGGGAGCGTTCGTGCCGCGGGGCACACGCTGTCGATTGATCCTGCGGGATGCGGGAACCGAGGTCTGGAAAGGTCCCCGCGCCAAGGCGACCTCGAGCTTCCTGCAGTTCCCCTGGACGCAGGAGGTCGGTGCCGTCGGGCAGTGGCGCCTGCGCGTGACATGCCGTGACCTCGAAACGCGGTGGACCTCCAAGTGGGCGCCGTTCAACGTGACGGACAGTCCGGCCAGCGGTGAGCCCGCACCGCGGTTGAGCCGGCCTGCGGCCGCTTCACTGACGTCAGTGCCGCAGTCATACGGATGGTCGCCGTTCGGGACCTCGTTGATCAAAGGCAGCGATTGGTTCGGCGGGCGTGGCGTGGATGTGCGCAGCAACGGGGGTAACGGTTGTGCCAGTGGGTGCGCGGTCCGCGGTAGTTACGGGACCAAGTATCAGTGCGTCGAACTGGTCAACCGTTTTGTGCGCACGCAGGGCTGGGTGACCAGCAACATCATGGGTAACGCGGGCCAACTCATGGACAAAGCCCCGAAGGACGCCTTCGCCAAGCACCCCGCCGGCGACGGGTACATCCCCGTGCCGGGCGACATCATCGTGTGGACCGGTGGCAGCACCGGATACGGCCATGTAGCCGTGGTGTCCGCTGTCGCGAACGGCCAGGTCACCTTCGTTGAGCAGAACGCGAGCAAGACCGGGACCTACCGTCTCAAGGCTTCCAAGAGCGGCGTCCTGGCAGGGTACGGCTCGCTTCGCCATATCGGTTACCTTCACGCACACGCCAACGCCTGACCCTAGCCGCCGATAGCCTGCGAGCATGCGCGTTTTCCGCTGCTGCCACCCGCGACACCTTGACCCCGCAGCCGTGGTGAGGTGCTGGTGAAGCCCGAGGATCTGCCCGACGAGGTGTTCTCGGGCAAAGCACACCGATTGACCATGGGTCTGCGGCCGCTGGACATGTCAACCTGGCTGGACCCCGACCCGCTGGATCCGCAGTTGGACCTGAAGCGGGAGTTGCTGCGAGAGCGGCGCGATGAAGTGTTCGCCTCGCTGCCTGGCACGGAAGCCGAATGCGCATCGGTGGGCGAAGCGGTGGCTCGGTGGGTCGGCCAGGATCTTGAGGGCCGGGATCATCCTTTGGTCGAGGCGGCGGCGTTGGTGCGCGACGACCTCTGTGTGATGGCCCAGCGCGACGGCCAGTGGATCCTGGTGGCCGGGGTTCTGTGTTTCCCTTCCCGGTGGAGCCTTGCTGAGAAGCTGGGCAAGGACGTCATGGCAATCCACGACCCGGTGCCGCGCTACCGCGAGACCCTGTCCGCTCCTACGGCCAAGGCCATGGACGTGGCCGCGTTCAAACCCCGATGGCGGGTGAACTGGACGTTGATGGACGACCCCGAGTTGTTCGTGCCCGATGCACCGCTGGGCCCGGCGCATCGGGTCGGCCCCGATTCGTTCCTGCGCGTGGAGCGGCAGTGCCTCGTGCCGGTGGACAGCACGGTTGTGTTCAGCATCCGCACCACCGTGGTCCGCGTGGGCGATCTCGATCAGGACCGGGCCAGCGCCATCCTGGCCGCCGCAGCAGCGACCCCGGATGACTTGGCCGGCTATCGCGGCTGGCAGCGGTGAGGGTGGCAGGGCCGGGGCGGTTGGACCATGCGCGGGGCGTTGGTTAGAGGTTGTGCTGTTGGTTAGCGAAACAACGCGTGGATTCGCTAACCAACAGCACAACCTCTAACGCGGGCCGGTTTCGGCAAGGCGGGCCGGGCCACACCCAGCCCGACACGCCGCAGGCCGCCGGTTTGTCCGATGCGCCCACCCGTGGTTATCCTCAAGGTGGTTCTGCGAATGTCACTCGACGCTGGGGAAGGCGAAGCGAGTACACGAGGAGACCCTGATGGCCAGTAGCCAAACGCCCGTCCGTGGCGTGGTGTTCATCCACAGTTGTCCGCGTGCGCTCATTTCCCATGTCGAATGGGCGGTGCAGCGCGCGGTGGAGCGCACGCAGCCGTTCGACTGGGCGGCGCAACCTGTCCAGAGCGGCATGTCCCGCTGTGAGATCCACTGGTTCGGCAACCCGGGCGCCGGGGCCGAGATGGCCAGCGCCCTTCGAGGTTTCCCGAACCTGCGCTTCGAGATCACGGAGGATACCCCGTCCGGTTACGGGGAACGGTTCTGCTTCACTCCCTCCCGAGGAATCTTCCGGGCGGCCACCGGCCCGAGCGGCGACATCCTCGTGGGCGAGCAGCGGCTGCGAGCGGTGCTCGAGGGTGGCGAGGATGTGGCTGGGGGTGTCGCGGACCTGCTCGGGCAGGCCTGGGACGACGAGTTGGAGGCGTTCCGGGTGGGCGCCGACTCCACAGTTCGCTGGATGTCACGCGTCGGTTGAGGCTCTGGTGTGACCGACGTGTCACCCTTTTGGCCTAACGGCGTGTCAAACCGGGGTGGTCGGTGGTCGCGCGTTCAGGGGGCATCGGTTCGATTCAGCGCGACCTGTTGGCCCATTCGGGTGTAAGACGGGCCCAATGGGCCGGCGTTCACCCATTCGGGCGAACAGTGAAGGCCCGTGTGTGGCGATGCCTAGAAAGACAGACTTAGGAGGTGCCCAATGGATGAGGCACACGCCCACAACGTGGTTCCGAAACCGCTGCTGGCGTTGTCGCTGGCATGCGCCCTGGCCATCCCTATGGGGAGCGCCCCGGCACTGTCGGCCCACACGCCGACCAAGCAGGTTCTCCTCTCCACCGTCGGCGATCTGCAGCAGGTCAGTGACGGCGTGAGCGCCTTGGGCGGACGGGTGCTGCAGAGTTTCGAGGTGGCAAGCTCGCTCGTGGCCGAGCTGCCCGCATCCGCGCCGGCTCCTGAAGGAAGCTTCGTGGTCCCGAACGTGACCATGAAGTTCAACTCCGCGCCTGCTGCCGCAGGCAATGACGAGACGAACACGTTCAAGCAGACGATCGCCGCCCCTGAGGGCTCGTCAGGTTCAGGCGTGACCGTGGCAGTCGTGGACACCGGCGTGGACCCCTCGGCGAACATCGATGTCAGCGACCATGTCAATGTCTCCGGCGGACCGACCGGAGACGGCCTGGGTCACGGAACGTTCATGGCCGGCCTGGTCGCCGGAGATGATCAGGACTTCGGCGGAGTTGCCAGCGGTGCGAAGGTGCTGGATGTCCAGGTCGCCGACAGCGATGGCAGCACGGATCTGAGCCGCGTTCTTGCCGGTCTACAGGCCGTGGCCGATCAGCGTGCGCAGGATCCATCCCTTCAGGTGGCCATGCTCGCACTGAGCACCGACAGCCCCCTTCCACCGTGGATGGACCCGCTGACCAGGTCGCTGGATCGCCTGTGGTTCCGCGGGGTGACCGTGGTGGTCGCCTCCGGCAACGACGGCCCGGGGGAGTTGTCGTCGCCGGCCACGGACCCGCTGCTGCTGGTCGTTGGTGCTGTGGACGAGGCCGACACCGCTGTGCGCGACGACGACACCGTGGCGGACTTCTCATCGTTCGGCAAGGCGTTCGGCAAGCGTCGCCCCGACCTGGTCGCGCCCGGTGTCTCCCTGATCTCCACTGCAGCCCCGCAGAGTGTGGCGTACCTGGACAACCCCGGTTCACACGTCGGCGACGGCTTCCTCAAGGGAACCGGTACCTCGATGTCGGCCGCTGTGGCTGCCGGCGCTGTTGCCGTCCTTCTGGGCGAACGCCCCGGCCTGAGCCCGGACCAGACGAAGCGAGTACTCATGTCGTCCGCCTACGACAGTCGCACTCTGCGCACGAAGACCGGCGCCGGACAGGGCGGACTGGACCTGGCCGGTGCGCTGGCCGAACCGGTGCCTCCGCCGTCCAAGCCCGACGTGCCGACAACTGACTACGGCCCTGCCGAAGCTGACGCGGCCACGTGGGCCCAGTTCGCGCAGGCGTGGGCAGACGGCGATGTGAGGGCGCTTGCCAAGGCGTGGGTCCTGCTGAGCGAGCAGAGTCGCCGTTGGGCAGCCAACTCGTGGTCGATGGCCGCACTGGCACAAGCACTGATGGCCGACGACGCCACCTTCGGTAGCCGTCGCTGGGCCGGCGGGCACTGGGCAGGCGACAACTGGGCGAGCCGGCGCTGGGCGACCGACGAGTGGGTCAGCCGCCGCTGGGCCGACGATGAGTGGCTGGAGGCCGTGTGGGAGAGCCGCCGTTGGGCGAGCCGGCGCTGGGCAGCCGACGACTGGCTGACCTTCGCCTGGTCGCTGCGGATGTCCGAGACGGACCCTGGCGTGGTCGAGATGTGGGAAGAGGGCCAGTGGGACAGCCGCCGCTGGGCGAGTCGGCGTTGGGCCGACGTCGCCTGGGTGAGCCGGCGCTGGGCATCCGATGCGTGGGAAAGCCGCCGTTGGGCCGACTACAGCTGGGACAGCCGCCGCTGGGCCAACGACGAGTGGACCAGCAGGCGTTGGGCGGACTTCACCTACGAGAGCCGCCGCTGGGCCAACGAGACGTGGAACAGCAGGCGTTGGGCAGTGCTGGATTGGTAGCGTCCTAACTGCCCCCGAGGAGGCGTGATGACGCAGGTCCGAGAGGGCCTGCGTCCCGTCAGGCCCGCATGGCTTTCCGTGAACTTCGTTGTGTTCAGTGTTGGCGCGCTGAGCCTGTTGTGCCTGGCGGTTCTGGCGGTTCTGCCCGAGGTGGTGGCGCTGCCCGACGAACTCATCGACCCGGCGCCGTGGTGGTTGTTGGCGCTGTTCCTGGTGCTCGCGGCTCTGTCCGAGGTCATCTACGTTCCGGTTCGCCACGCAGACTCCTGGGAGGAACTGGCCTTCGTCGAGGTGGTGATGATTTGGGGTGTGCTGGTTCTGCCGCCACTGACGGTAACCGTGACCTGTCTTCTCGGATTTGCCTTGGTGGCTGCGGTGATGCGCCGCCCGGTGGTCAAATCGCTGTTCAACCTGGCGTCGTACGCGATCGCGACCACCGGGCTGATGGTGACCTACTACGTCCTGGACGCCGGCTCTGACACGTTCAGCGCCCGTTCGTTGGGTGCGTTGCTCGTGGCCGCGCTGGTGTTCGCCGGCCTCAACCTGGTGCTGTTGTCGATCATCCTTTTCGCTGCCGCGGACGTGCCGCCCTCGGAATTCCTGGCCGAGCAGTGGGTGCTCAGCATCGGCATGGCAGTCGCCTCGGTGGGCGTCGCGACAATGGCGCTGTCCATCGTTCAGAACACACCTGTCCTTGCCCCCTTCGCAGCCTTGCCCGCAGCTGCGCTCTGGTATGCCTATCGCGCGAGTTCCTCCCACGCCGAGGCTCGCGAGCGCAGTCGCTGGTTGGTGCAGTTGGGCCAGGCGGTGGCATCGCCCGGGCTTCCCGAAGAGGTCCTCCCGCGTGCGGCTGAGGCACTGCGCCGGGTGTACGGAGCAGACGAGTTCGCTGTGGTCCTGGCTTCAGGGGAGCGCTTCGGCGCCGATCCGGCCTGGACTGCGCTGGCCGTCAAACCCCGCGAGGTCGTCAGCATGACCGAGGACCAGATGCCTGCCGCGTGGACCGCCGGCGTGGCGATCCGGCTGGAGGAGGCCTCCGGTGCCGGGGTGTTGGCCATCGGCACCCAACGTGATCCCGAGTGGGCTTCGCGTCATCTGCCCTGGGCCCAGTCGTGGTCGCTGCCCGAGACCGACAAACCGGCGTTGCTTGCGCTGACCGCGGCCGTGGGAAGTTCGATGCGGGCCGGGCAGACGCTGTCGGCTCTTACCGAGGAGACCGCGAAGCTGCAGGCGGTCGTCGACCATGCCACAGACGGCATCTGTGTGGTGGATGGGTTCGGGCGAATCGTGCTGTGGAGTCCGGCGGCTGAACGCATCACGGGCCTGCGCGTTCCTGAACATGGCGAATTGCCCGACGTCATCGAGCGGATCATCGCCGTGCCCTCCGGCGACCTCGGTCAGGAGGTCGAGTTCACCCGCGGCGACGAGCAGACCCTCACGTTGCATGTGATGCGAGTGGATGTGCCCGGGGCTGAGGCGGCTGGTGTCCTCACCATCCGCGACATGACCCGGGAACGGCGCGCCGAGCGGATGAAATCGGACTTCATCGCAACCGTCTCCCATGAACTGCGAACCCCCATCACGCCCATCCGCGGATACGCGAGCCTCTTGCGCACACGCTGGGACCGGATGAGCGAGGAGAAGCGGGACTCAGTTCTGGCCACTATCGAGGAGAGGGCGAACCACCTGACCCGGCTCGTCGACGACCTACTCATCGCAGCCAGGGCAAGCACAGCCAACCAGTTGGCCGTCGAGGTCGCACCTATGGAACTCGTCGAGGTCGTCGAGGGTTCGGCCAAGGGCTTCCCGGAGGTAGAGGGCCGTCTGAGCATCGAAGCGAGCGAGCCTTTGTGGGTCAATGCCGATGCCACCCGGGTGGCGCAGGTCATCGGCAACCTGGTGGGCAACGCCATCAAGTACACACCAAAGGGCTCGCCGATCGAGATCTCGTATTCGAAGTCCGAGGATGCGGTTGAGGTGCGGGTGACCGATCACGGACCAGGAATCGCCGCTGACGAACAGGAGCGGGTATTCGAGCGCTTCTACCGGATCGAGGATCCCATGACGATGCGCACAGGCGGCAGCGGCCTGGGGCTTCACATCTCCAGGGAGCTCGCGCGCGCCATGGGCGGCGACGTTAGGCTTGAGTCGACTCCAGGTGCAGGTTCGACTTTCGTGCTGCAACTGGCTCCGGGAGGGAAATAGATGGCCACGATCCTGATCGTCGACGACGAACCGAGTGTTCGCGACGTCATTCGGGACACGCTTGAACTCGAGGATCACACGGTCGTCGAAGCGGTTGACGGCCCTGCAGCGCTCGCCGCCCTGACAGGGGAGGACCTTCCGGACTGTGTGGTTCTGGACATCATGATGCCGGGCATGAGCGGCTTGGACGTCCTGACCGAGCTGCGGGCCAAATCAGTCACCAAGGACCTTCCGGTCATTCTGCTCACTGCGGCTTCCGACGACGCCACGACTTGGGCTGGCTGGAGTGCCGGGGCGAACGTATTCTTGCCGAAACCCTTCGATCCGGGCACGCTGCTCGACTGGATCGATCGCGTACTCGAGGGCGGCGGGGAGATGGAGCCAACACTGTGAAGACTGTCCGACCGGAGAACCTCGCGAGTCGGCTTGCTTCGCTGAGCCCTCATCCGCGCATCGTGGCGCCAGGCAACTTCGCCACCCCGCAGACGCTGCTGAAGGTTGTCGACGAGGCGATCAGCAGCTACACCCTGCACATGCTGAACGCGCAGGGTTGGATCCCGAGCCGTCCGGAGGTCGTCCACGAGACCACCTTCGTCGGTCCTGCCATGCGCAAGAGCCCGATGTTGATGTACTACCCCTGCCGACTGAGCCTGACGCCGGTGATGCTGCGCTACCAACTGCCGGTGGATGTGCTGCTGCTGCACACATCCACTCCCCGCGACGGCGTGGTGTCGATGGGGCTGGAGGTGAACATCCTGCCCGCGGTACTGGAAGCGGTGCGCGACCGTGGCGGCCTTATCGTCGCGCAGGTCAACCCTCAGATGCCCCACACCTACGGCGACGCTGTAGTGCATGTGGACGACATCGACTACTGCATCGAGGTCGACGAGCCCCTCATGGCCCTGGATCCAAAGGAGCCGGACGAGGTGGCCCAAGCGATCGCCGGGCGCATCTACAGCAGGATCCCGGACGGGGCCACACTGCAACTGGGCATCGGGGGAGTGCCGGATGCAGTACTCACGTCCTTGACAGGACGCCGGGGTTTGCGCATCTGGTCGGAGATGTTCTCCGACGGCGTGCTCCCGCTCAACGACATGGGCTGTTTCGACTCCGACGTGCCGCTCACCGCATCGTTCGTGTTCGGCAGTCAGCGCCTCTACGAGTGGCTCGATGAGAACCGCCGGGTGCGTATGCGTCGCACGGAGGTCACCAACAACCCGGGCAGGATCAGTCGGACCCCGTCGATGATCAGTGTCAACTCCGCACTACAGGTGGACCTTTACGGCCAGGCGAACGCATCGCGGATCAAAGGGCGCATCTACTCCGGTTTCGGCGGGTCCACCGACTTCATCGTCGGGGCTCTGCACTCGCCGGGCGGCTCGGCCTTCATCGCCCTGCCGTCGTGGCACCCCCGCGCGCAGGTCTCCACGATCGTGCCTCTGATCGAAGGTCCGGTCACGTCCTTCCAGCACTCCAGCGTCGTGACCGAGTACGGATTGGCCCAGATCTTCGGCAACGACGAGCGCGAGCAGGTCCGCCAATTGATCGACCACGCGGCCCACCCCGACGCCCGCGAGGCGCTGTGGGATGCGGCGACGGCCCAGGGCCGGGGTCGGGCGTAGGGCTTCGCCCGCGCATTGTTGCGACGTTACGTAGTGACTTGCCGCGCTGTTGTGTTGTTGCTGGATCGGCGCCCCGCAAGACCGCACTTTCGCGACAAACGATCAGATGTCAGCGCAACAACGCCACAACTGATCAGCCGCTGCCCTCGGTGTTCCCCGCATCTGCAGCACCCGGGTCGTCAAGTCGGTAACGGGTCACCGCTGTGGCGACCGCATCAGGGTCGACCTTGCCCTGCCTGGCCAGCATCGCAAGAGCCTGGGTCGTGATGGACTCGGCATCGACCAGGAAGTGCCGCCGCAGTGCGCCTCGGGTGTCCGACATGCCCCAACCGTCAGTGCCCAACGAGATGAAGTCGTTGGGGACGAATGGGCGGATCTGGTCCTGCACGGCGCGCATGTAGTCGCTCACAGCGACCACTGGACCCTGCGTCTGGGACAGAACCTGCGTGACGAACGGCGTGCGGGCGGGCTCGCCGGGGTTGAGCAACGCGTGTCGCTGCGCATCCATCGCGTCGCGGCGCATCTGCGTCCACGAGGTCACCGACCAGACATCGGCGGTGACTGCCCAATGTTCGCGCAGCATCTCCTGAGCCTTCATCGCCCAGGGCACGGCCACGCCCGAGGCGAGCAGCTGCACCCGTGGGCCGTCGCCCTGACCGCGTGACCACAGGTGCATCCCTCGCAGGATGCCGTCGACATCGACGTCTTCGGGTTCGGCCGGCTGCACAACGGGTTCGTTGTAGACGGTCAAGTAGTAGAAGACGTCCTCGGAGTCCTCGCCATACATGCGGCGCAGTCCGTCCTTGACGATGTGTCCGATCTCGAACGCGAACGCGGGGTCGTAGGCAACCACGGCCGGGTTGGTCGAGGCGAGCAGATGTGATTGGCCATCCTCGTGTTGCAGGCCCTCGCCGTTGAGGGTCGTACGGCCCGCCGTCGCGCCGAGCAGGAACCCCCGCACCTTCTGGTCCATGCAGGCCCAGAACTGGTCGGCGGTGCGCTGGAATCCGAACATCGAATAGAAGATGTACACCGGGATCATCGGCTCGTCGTGGGTCGAGTACGCCGATCCCGCAGCTTGGAAGGACGCCGCTGATCCGGCCTCATTGATGCCCTCGTGCAGGATCTGGCCCTGCTGGGATTCCTTGTACGACAAGAACAGATCGCGGTCCACGGCTTGGTAGGTCTGTCCGGCGGGGTTGTAGATCTTCTGCACCGGGAACATCGCGTCCATGCCGAAGGTGCGCGCCTCGTCGGGGATGATCGGCACGAACCGCTTGCCGATCTCGGGGTCCTTCAACAACTCCTTGAACAGGCGCACGAAGGCCATCGTCGTGGCCACTTCCTGCGTGCCGGAGCCGCGCTTGACCACGTCGTAGGGTTTGTCGCCGGGCAGCGCCAGCGGGCGGGACTTCTGCTGACGCGAGGGCATGAAACCGCCGAGCTCGCGACGCCGGTCCAGCATGTACTTGATGTGGGGGTGCTCGGGGCCGGGATGGTAGTAGGGCGGGAGTTTGGCGTCTATCTGCTCGTCGGTGAAGGGGATCTTCAGTCGGTCGCGGAAGGCCAGCAGATCATCGAGGGTCAACTTCTTCATCTGGTGGGTGGAGTTGCGCGACTCGAAGTGTGAGCCCAGCGTCCAGCCCTTCACGGTCTTGGCCAGGATCACGGTGGGCTGGCCCTTGTGCTCGATCGCGGCTTTGTAGGCGGCGTACAGCTTCAGGTAGTCGTGGCCACCGCGCTTGAGTTTCCAGATCTGGTCGTCGGAGTAGCCGGCCACCATGGAGGTCAGGCGGGGGTCCTTGCCGAAGAAGTGCTCACGCACGAAGGCCCCGGACTCCCCCTTGAAGGTCTGGTAGTCGCCGTCCACCGTCTCGTTCATCAAGGTGACCAGCGCGCCTTCGTCGTCGGCGGCCAGCAGCGGATCCCACTCGCGTCCCCAAACGACCTTGATCACGTTCCAGCCGGCTCCACGGAACGTGGACTCGAGCTCCTGGATGATCTTCCCGTTGCCTCTGACGGGACCGTCGAGGCGTTGCAGGTTGCAGTTGACCACGAAGGTCAAGTTGTCCAAACCCTCGCGCGCTGCCTCGTCGAGGTGGCCGAGGGCTTCGGGCTCGTCGGTCTCGCCGTCGCCGAGGAAGGCCCATACGTGCTGGGCGGAGGTGTCCTTGATCCCCCGGTGGTGCAGGTACCGGTTGAACCTGGCCTGGTAGATCGCAGCCTCCGGTCCGAGTCCCATCGACACCGTCGGGAACTGCCAGAAGTCGCTCATCAATCGCGGATGCGGGTAGCTGGGCAGGCCGTGGCCAAAGCCGCCGTGGCTGAGCTCCTGCCGGAACCCGTCCATGCGGTCTTCAGTGAGCCTGCCTTCCAGGAACGCGCGTGCGTAGATACCAGGGCAAGCGTGGCCCTGGTAGTAGATCTGATCTCCCCCGCTGGCATCGGGGCCGTTGAAGAAGTGGTTGAAGCCCACCTCGTACAGCGACGCCGAGGAGGCATAAGAGCTGATGTGACCGCCCACCGAAATGCCTGGGCGCTGCGCCCGGTGAACCATGATTGCCGCGTTCCACCGGCAGTAGGCGCGGATGCGGTGCTCGATCTCCTCGTCGCCGGGGAACTCCGGCTCCTCTTCGGGCGGGATCGTGTTGATGTAGTCGGTCTGGCGCAGGTCGGCGATGCCGATACTGCGCTCGGCGGCCCGACGCATGAGTTCGCGCACCAGATAGCGCGCTCGGGTCGGACCCGCCGCGTCGATCGTTGCGTCGAGCGACTCGATCCACTCCCGGCTCTCCTCGGGGTCGGAGTCGACGTACTGCCTCGGGATGCCACCAGGCTTCAACTTGCCACCGCCTTTCGCTGTCCATTCGACAGTAGTCGCGCCCGGCGCTTGAGGACAGTGCTGCGTTCGCGTGGTGCGCGGGTGGTTGTGCCGGGTGAAATCGCGAGGGTTGTCCGGGGGTGCGGTTCGAGCGGCGCGTGGGCCGGGGCCGCCCGCCCGCCGCGGGGGACGCCGGGCTTTGTGGAAATCAGGCGATTGGGTTGCCTGGAAACCGCAAAGGTCCTGTGCGGGGGTTCGGTTCGAGCGGCGCGTCATCCTCACCGCCACCAGACCTACCGCCGCGCCCCCTTCGGGGTGACCAGCTTTGTGCCCTGCCAATTGGGGCTGGCACTGATGGTGCGGGTCGGTTGCAGGCCCGCGGTGGGTGCGGCCTCGCTGATGTCGGCGGGATCCAGGTGTCCGTCCCGGCCGGGTTTGGGGGTGAGCAACCAGATGAACCCGTTGTCGGCAAGGGGACCCAGTGCGTCCATGAGCACGTCCACGAGGTCGCCGTCGTCGTCGCGCCACCAGAGCAGGACAGCCTCGACGATCTCGTCGCTGTCCTCGTCCAGCAGGTCCTGGCCGATCGCTGTTTCCACCGCGCCGCGCACAGTCTCGTCGCAGTCGTCGTCAAAGCCGATCTCCATGACGACTTGGCCGGGGGCCAGGCCGAGGGGCAACTGCTCAGCGGATTGGGTACTCATGAACGTTTTCCGGGGGCACCGAACACACGCTTAGTCCACACAACTGCGAGACGAGTTGCAAGTCGATTAGCCGAAATGGTCCCTCAGTCTGCGAATGCGGGTGTGCCCGACCGGGGTGAGGATATGAACAGGGTGGTGCGCTGGGATCAGGCCCGGATGCCGGACGCACCACCTTCCTGCTGCTGTCGTTACTCTGTACTGGGCCCGTAGCGCAGCTGGTAGCGCGCCCCGCTTACACCGGGAAGGTCGTCGGTTCGAGTCCGGCCGGGCCCACGTGCGGCTGGCTGATGTGGTGACGTCCTTGGACGAATGGTTCCCACCGAGTCTTGCTGAGCGCTGGGACAGCGTCGGGCTGGCTTTCGGGGACGAGGGCGCGAAGATCGAGTCGGTCCTAGTGGCAGTCGACCCCACCGACGCTGTCGCCGAGCAGGCGCTTGCGGCGGGCGTGGACCTTCTGGTCACCCATCACCCTCTGTGGTTAGCACCAGTGACTGCTCTGCGTGGTCCGAAGGGGAGCCGCGCCCAGAAGCTGATCAAGGCCGGGGTCGCGCTGTTCAACGCCCACACCAACGCCGACCGGGCCACACCCGGGGTCAACGATGCGCTCGCCGCCGCTTTGGGACTGCGCGAGGTGACACCGTTGGAGCAGCGCACGTCGGAGTTGTTGCGGCTCACCGTCTACGTGCCCGGCGCGAGCCGCGAAGCCCTTGTGGACGCCCTAGCCGAGGCCGGGGCGGGGGCGATCGGCCACTACGACCGCTGCGCCTACGCGACGACGGGTGAGGGGACCTTCCGGCCCCTGGTCGGTGCAGACCCCCATGTCGGCACCGCGGGGGTCGTTGAGCAGGTGTCTGAGGAGCGCGTCGAGATGGTCCTGCCGCCCGCACGCCTGCACGCGGTGGCCCGTGCCCTGCTGGCCGTGCACCCCTACGAGGAACCTGCATACGACTTCACCGCGGTGCAGCGTGTCGAACCGGAGGTGGGCCTCGGCCGGGTGGGCGCGATTGACCAGCAGAGCCTGAGCGCGTTCGCTGCGAGGGTGGCGGGCGCCCTGCCGGCGACGGCGGCCGGGGTGCGGTGGTCGGGGGATTCGGACAGGATGATCAGCAGGGTGGCGGTGGTCGGCGGCTCGGGTGGATCCGAGTTGGCTGCCGCATCGCGGGTCGCCGACGTGTTGGTGACCGCGGATCTCAAACACCACACGGTGGACGAACACCTGGCAGAGGGCGGTTGTGCGGTCATCGACGTCGCGCACTGGGCGAGCGAGTGGCCGTGGTGCGCACAGACCGCTGCCCGACTCGAGGGGCTCGGATTACGCGCAACAGTCAGTGACCTCGTCACCGACCCATGGACAGGACATGTTGGAGGACTTGGATGAAGGCTGACCCAGAGGTGCAGGAAGACCTGCTCGAGCTACCCGTGATCGACCAGAAGTTGGCCCAACTGGCCAAGGAACTACGAACCTCGCAGTTGAAGGTGCAGGCCACTGAGGCGCGGGCCAAGTTGGTGACCGCCGAGGAGGCGCTCGTCGAGACGCGAACCCGGGTCAAGGACCTCGAGCGCGAGATTTCCCGGGCCGAAGCCGACGTCGACACCGTTCGGGCACGCGTCACGCGCGACCAGCAGACGATGGACTCAGGTGCGGCGACGCCCAAGCAACTCACCGACATCCAGCACGAGTTGCAGAGTCTCGCCCGTCGGCAGGCCGAACTCGAGGACGTCGAGCTGGAGATCATGGAACGCCTGGAGACCACCACCGCCGGGTTGCGCGAGGCTGACGGTCTTCTGCAGCAGGCAAGGGCGCAGGCAGACGAACTGGTCTCGGCCTGGGACCGTCGCGAGGACGAGATCGCCTCGGAGACCGCAGCCCTTGAGCAGCGCCGGGCGCAGGTGGTGTCCACGTTGCCCGTCGACCTTGTGACCTTGTACGACCGGGTTCGCGAGCGCTCCGGTCAGGGCGCCAGCCTGTTGCGTCACGGGCGCTGTGGGGCCTGCCAGTTGGTGCTCAGCTCCGCGGATCTGGACCGTGTGCGCGGTGCTGAGCCGGACGACGTGGTGCGGTGCGACGAGTGCGGCGCGATCATGGTGCGCACGCAGGAGTCGGGGTTGTGAGCCCAACTGTCGTCGACTTCCCGGCCGGGGCCATGGCCGGCACGGGCACGGTGGTGCGGGTCGAGGCGCGCGGTGATCAGTGGGCGGTGGTCACCGACCGCACACCCTTCCACCCCGTGGACCCCTCCTGGCCCGACCAGCCCAGCGATGAAGGGACCTTGAACGGTTCGCCGGTCGCGGCTTGCCTGGTGGGAGCGATCGACGCTGATGGCGGGATGCGGGTGGATTCCGACATCGAGGCGCGTCGCGGTGACCCGGCCTACGACTGGGTGGTCGTGCACGTGGTCGATGTCGCACCCGAGGTGGGTTCGGTCGTGGATCTGCGGGTGGATCCGCAGAGACGCGCCGCCTTGAGCCGGGCGCACACCGGCTGCCACGTGTCCGCACTGGCGCTCAATGCCGTGGTCGCAGATCTTTGGCGCAAGGAGGTCGTCACCGACGGCATCGGCAACCCCGACTTTGACAAGATCGCCCTGACCGAGTCTCGGATGACCCCCGATGAGGCGCGCGACACCTACCGCCTGGGCAAGTCCTTGCGCAAGAAGGGCTTCGACTCGGCCGCGTTCGTGGCTGACCTCGACGCCGTGGCCGAGCGGGTCACGGCGAAGGTGGCTGAGTGGACCGAGGCTGATGCGAATGTGGAGATCGAGACCACCGGTGACACGCTCACCGACATGCGTTACTGGTGCTGCCATGTGCCCGAGGGCACATTCCGGATCGCATGCGGTGGCACGCATGTCACGGCCCTGCGAGAACTCGGCGAGGTGCGGGTCCGCTACGAGCAGCTCGACGACGCCACAGTCGTGGCGGTGACTTCGGTGGGACTTGCGGTCTGAGCCGTTTGGGGTTGGCCGGCGCCGGCGGTTCGCCCGCCCCAGGTGTCCCGGTGACTTCGCGACATCCGTGGCGGTTCGGCTCATTGACGTCGCTCTCGATGAACGCCCTGTCACATTTGTCCCAGACGATCAGCCTGCCGAGATTGGCTGAACGGATGATTGTCCCCGGGAGCGGTTGCGAGCCTTTCCCGGGCAGGTCTACAACGGACTTACACGTTCAGCAGAAAGGAAGGCAAACCGGAAAAGTCCTAGGCCGCAGTCCTAACGAGGAAAGAGCAACAAGCTCGCCAAAATAGGAGAAATCCAACGACTAAGGCCGGATGATCCACTGAGGGTCCACGATCCCGCGACAAAGGCGGATGGCGACAAAAGATCGCATACTGCGGACACTCACTACTCACCGCCGGACTTGATGTGAACGTGCCGAGGGGCTCCTCTCACCCATACTGAGAGGAGCCCCTCGACCTTTGTCCGGCTCGATTCGGGTGTTGCGTTGTTAAGGCCCGTAGCCCTGAGGTGTTGTGTTGTTGCTGGTTCCGTTCGCTGAAAACAGCAACAACGCATCAATTGCGGATTGTGACCGGTGACAACGCGACAACTCGGGGGGCCTTACGCCAGCAGGCTCTGGCCCAGGTATTCGCCTTCGGTGAACCCCGGCGGAACGGCGAACAGCGCTGACCCGATGGGCGTCGTCCAGACGTTGAGCACGTCAGCCTCGGCGAGGCGTCTCTGAATGGGCACGAACTGTTCCTGCGGATCGGCCATGTACGCCACGAACAGCAGACCGGTCTCGGGATCGCCGTTGCTGTCCAGTCCATCGTCGTAGTTGTACGGCCGGCGCAGGATGCGGTCGTTGCTGGCCTGCGCGTGGGCCAGTCGCATGTGCGAGGTCGCCGGAATGACCTCGAAACCGTTCGCGTCGACTGCCTCGAAGTCAGGGGCGGTGAACTCGGTGCCTCCCGTCAAAGGCGCACCGTCGGCAAGTGTGCGGCCGATCGCCTCCTCCTTGGCGTTCTGGTCCATCCCGCCCCACGTCTTCAGATCGATCGCGATGCGACGAACGACCACCGCTGTGCCACCGCGCAGCCATTCCGGTTGGCCGTCGGGGGGTAGCCACACGACCCGGGCGAGGTCGTCACTTCCGCCCTGGGGATTGACCGTGCCGTCGATCTGGCCCATCAGATTGCGTCCAGTGGCCGTGGCGGAGGCGGTGTTCGCTGGCCGGTGGAAGCCCGATTGCACCCAGCGCACCGTCGCGAATGGCCGGGCGTCGGTCACCAACACCCGGACTGCATGAGAAACCGTTACCGGGTCCTCTGCTGCCACTTGCAGCAGTAGATCCCCACCCGACCACGCGGGCTGCAGTTCGTCGATCGAGAATTTGGGGAGTCCCTCGGCCAGCCACGTTGGTGCCTTCTCAGCCATCCCCGCGGCGTTCAGCAGGCCTCGTCCGAAGCCGACCGTCACCGTCAGTCGGGCGGGGACAGCGGCGAGCTCAGCGGTTGGGTCGGCCAATGCCGCGCGTCCAGAGGTCAGGCGGACGATGTCGTCGGTGAGCAGCCGCATCAGGCGTCGCAGTGCCTCGAGGTCCACCTCCTTGCGCAGATCGAGAGCGACGAGCCTCGCGACTGACTGGCGGGCGGTATCTATGCCAGCCTGGTGTTGCCCGAAGCAGTTCTCAGTTGCGGAGCCGAGGGTGGTGGGAGATGGGTCTGCGACGTCGTCCGCAGCCACCGCGTAACCCGCAGCACCGCCCACGACCAGACCCCCGGCGCCCAGCGCGATGCCGCCCAGCAACCCGCGCCGAGTCAACCCAGAGTCTTTGGAGGCTTTGCTCACTGGCTCTCCTGTCAGCTCGGCGAAGCGCTGGGCTCCATGGAGCCTTCGGCCGGAACGTACGCCTCAGCCCCGCCTTCGAACGGCTTGGCCACGCTGGTCCAGGTGAAGCTGCCACCCGTGCTGCAGGCTGCGGTGATCTCAACCTCGTCGCCGGCCTTGATCTCGGCGGGCAGCGCCATGAGCATCAGGTGGTCGGCCCCCGGCTGGAGTGTCGCGGACCCGCCGGCCGCCACGACCAAGCCACCCTCCTTGGGCTGCATCACCATCGCCCCGTCCTGGTCGACGACCTCGTGGATCTCCATCTTCCCCGCCGATGGGCTTGATGCACCCGTGATAGTGACGTCAGCGTCCGTCGGGTTCTCGATCATGCCGAAGGCGCCGGTCATCTCAGTGTCCGTCGCCTTGACCCAGGGGTCGCTTACTGTCAGCGCGCATGCGTCTGTTGGCGAGGCCGACTCGGCCGTAGTCGCGTCGTCCGACGAACAAGCAGTAAGGGCGCCAAGGCCCAGCAGCGTTGCGCAAATTGCGGCGGCGGGACGGGTGAAACCGATCATCAGACGGTCCTCTCAGTCAAGGTTCAGATACCCCCCACGGGTTCTGGAAACAGGCTATTCGGTACGGCCGGAATCGAATTACTCAGGTTGGCCTAAACCGTGCTCGCTGAAGACCGGGCCGTCATGGTCGCCCGCTTGCGAGGCAATGTTGGAATCGGGCAACTTAGTTGCCGTTCTGCAGCATGGGTGGCGCGGTGCGCCGCGTGGTTTCAGGGGTCTTCGAGGTAGGAGCGGTAGGTTCGCCCGGTTGGGCTGGTCCAGGTGAGGGTGCCGTGGGGTGCGGCGCTCACTTTCCAGTTGGTGTGGGTTTTGAGTCGGTGGTGGTAGCGGCACAGGCATTGGAGGTTCGCCGCGCTTGTGGCGCCGATGGGGTGCGGTGTCCTATGGTCGAGGTCGCAGTGCATGGCGGGGCGTCGGCAGCCGGGGAAGCGGCAGTGCCGGTCGCGGGTCTTGACGTAGCGGGTGAGGGTGGGGCTGGGCCGGTATTGGGTGCTGGGCTGGGGTTTGTCCAGGCGGATACGCGCGGTGCCGTCGCAGAGTTGGTGGGCGTGGGTCTGGCTGATCGGGCCGTAGCCGGCGAGTTCGTGGCCGGCAGGGGTGATGAGTATCTGCACGGGGATGGGCTGGTCGGCTGGTGTGCCGGTGAGTCGGGCGACGAGTTCGTCGGCGCGGGCGGCGTCGACGGGCCCGTCGGTGTTGCTGGCGGCGAGGCGCAGGCTGTCGTAGCAGGTTTGGGCTTCTTCGGCGGTGAGGTAGGCCCCGAGGGAGGCCATCCCGTCGGTTTCGGGGCGTACCCACACCCGGCGGTCTTTGCGGGCTTGTTTGCGTCGGTGTTCGGCGGCTTCGGGTTCGATGGTGGCGATGTGCCGGGCCAGCCATGCCCGTAGTTGTCCGCGGGTGTGGGTGGGCGCGTAGTGGCAGGCGGCCTGGGCCAAGGCGGCGCGGCCCTGCGCTGTCATGGCCACGGTGCCGTGGGCGATCTCCTGGGCCTTGCCGAGGTCGAGGTGCCCGCTGGATAGCGCGTCGAGGACCATGGGTAGTTCTTCGTGCAGTTCTTGTGCCAGGTCCACCCGGCGGCTGGCGGTGGCAGGGGTCCAGGCTAGGGCGCAGGCGATCTCGGCGGGGGCGGGGTCGCACGGGTGCCCGCTGGGGTCGAACACGACCGGGTTGTGCTCGGCGACCTGGTTGATGGCGCTGATCTGGCGGGCGTCGCTGAAGGCTTTCACTGTCTCGGCCGCGCGGGCGACCTCGAGTGGATCCGCGCCGGCGGTTTGCAGCAGATCCCAGGCCTGGTGAACATCCATGCAGCAACATTAGAACAGGGGTACGACAACTTGTTGCCGCCGAAAACAGCCTGTGGAAACCCGCATCCGGGGTGGGTTCTCGTGCCGCCCCCGTCGTCCGGGACCCCCACCATTGCCCCATGCGTACACTCGATAATGGCGAGTCGGTCGGGCGGCCGCGGTTGCGCAAGCAGTCGAGGAAAGTCCGGACTCCACAGGGCAGGACGGTGGGTAACACCCACCCGGGGCGACCCGCGGGAACAGTGCAACAGAAAGCAGACCGCCGACTTCCGAGTCGGTAAGGGTGAAACGGTGGTGTAAGAGACCACCAGCGCGGCTGGCAACAGTCGCGGCTAGGTAAACCCCGTCCGGAGCAAGGCCAAGAGGGCACTTCGGTGCCTGTGCAGACGAGCTGCCCGCTCGATGTCTGCAGGTGGGCTGCATCGAGGTCATCGGAGACGGTGGCCCCAGACAGATGGCCGTCGCCTCGGCCACGGTTGAGGCACAGAATCCGGCTTACAGACCGACTCGCCACCTTTTGGTTCTGTGGGGGAGAGGGGCTTCACGCGGGGGTATTGGAGCCCCGTTGTCCGCCCGTTGTCCCCTCCGTTTCTGATGCCGACTCTGGTAAACGTGGCGGCTGGGACGCCAGCCTGCGTCTTCGCGTTCGTGCACGCTCCGTCGTTGAAGGTTGTCCTCCGGACTGGGCCTTTGTCACGTGCAGTGAACAAGAGTCCGTCTCGACCGAGCCGAAAAGGGCTATGTGCTCTTCAAGTGCCGCGACCAGTTCGCCCGGGATCGGGATCACGCGGTTCGACTTCCGCGACTTGGGAGTGCCGAATGTGTAGCCGCCATCTGGGCGCACCAACTGTCGGTCCACGGTGACTTCTTGTTTCAGGAAGTTGATCCGATCCACGGTCAGCCCGAAGACCTCACTCTGGCGAATCCCCGTGGCAGCGGCCAAGTGCACTAGGGCCTTTGTAGTCGTCGGTCATGTGAAGCCATATAGCGTGCACCTGCTCGGGACTCAGGACGGTGATCCGCCGTTCTGGGATCTCCGTCAGGCGGGTACCAGCACATAGGTTGCTGGCCATCCGGCGAGGCGTTGAAGGAAACACAGGCTGGGGAACGGGTCTCGCGGTGATGGGTTGAACACCTAATGTCGACGGCGCTCCGCCACGGGTGATCCCTGAGCTGGGCGGTGTATACGGTGGGTCGAGCAGGCGCTGGGCAGTCCGTTGGCCGTGGTGCTACTCGACGCCCTCTGTGGCGGTGAGCGTGCCTGACACTTCCGTGAAGGGATCCCAGGGAGGCCGTCCGGTGAACTGGAAGGTGGTGCCGTTCTTGTCTGCGAGGCCGATCAGGACCTGCGACTCTGACTCCTCGGTGCTGGTTTCGGTGATTCGCCCAGTCGCACCCGTTGAGGTCGGGAACCTGCCATACCTCGTAGCCGTGGATCGCGTAGGTCCAGGACACGGTGATCCCGATCCTTCCGGTGTCACCGGTCTCGGCCACGATCGACGTCACCGGCCCGCGATACGGCCCCAGCACACCGAAGTCGTAGCGGTAGTCCCAGTTGTCCGCGCACGCCCCCAAGGTTGAGTTCTCGTGCTCGTAGGACCCGGCGAAGTCCACCGTGGTGCCCTGGTCGATCGTCTTCCCGCTGGCCGCGGGCAGCGGCGCCAGCAAGGGTCCGAAGACCTTGGCCCTAACTTCGAGTGTGGCCGTGCTCTGCTCGTCCGATCGGGATCCTGGCCCCAGGTAGTCCTCGTCCCACAGTTTCTGGTCGCGTGTGGCGGTGATCGTGCCGGTGAGCAGGTAGGGGCAGGCGTTGAGGTCTGAGGGGTCGTGCTTCAGGTCCAGTGAGTTCATTCTCGCCAGTCGCAGCAGTCGCAGGACAGTATGTACGTCGCTCTGGCGCACACAGGGTTCGGCCAGCAGATCCAGCCATTGATCGATGCTGTTCCCCAGGTATGTGCTGAACGCCTCGGTGTCCTGCGTCACCTCTTCCTTATCCACCAAACCCATCTCGGACACGACCGCGGTGTGATGAATTAGTGCGAGCCAGACCCGGGCCACGGTGTCCACGGACTGCTCCGGGTCCTTGGCGTACTTCGCCTGCAACCACCGGATGTACTCCCGGTATCGATCCAAGATCTGCCGCACCGTCGGCTGCTCTTTCCTGCCACGACTGGGAGGTGATGATCGACTGCGATCGGGTACGGGTCGCGGCCGGTCCAGGGGCAGTCGACGACAGGACGCCGGCCAGGACGTGCTCGATCTTGAAAGACGGCTCACCGGGCATGTGTGCGGTGGACCGAGCCTGGACCCATGCCGATCCCGCCGCGCGAGGGAGCACGATCACGCTCATCGGCCGCACGACGGGCACACTCACCTGGCGGCCGAACATCGGGACACGATGCAGATCGCTGCCATTCGGTCTGGCAGCCACCACAACCGCCCGGGCGGCAAGCCTCTTGGGCATGCGCAAGCTCAGAACCGCAGTGTCGCCCTCCCCGACCGAGGCCTGAACAGACAGACCGGCAGCACCCTTGCTGGGCAGCCCCTGCACTCCCTTCAAACCCGTGACGCGGCGCAGGACGAGGGACTGCTGGTCGGGTTGGCTCGGGTAAGTCAGCCTGCCGGACAGGCCGTTGCCGACCGTGACCTTGATCGTCTGTCCCGCGGCCAATGGCCGGGTGCGGGGCGCCGAGGTCCGGATGGTGGCCTTCTGAGGCTTCGACCCGCGCCAGCACGACAAAGAGTCACAGTCCAGGTGACGCCGATCCGCCGCTGCGGCGCGGGCGGTCGTGGACGCGCCGTCTGGAACGGCGGCGACGCCAGATGCCGGATGCCCCGTCAGGGCCACCGTCGCCGCCGCACCCACGCACAGCAGCGTCCGGGCGCGAGGTCCGACAACGATCACAGGTCACGGTCTCACAGCCCAGTTCGCGAAGAGGCCTCCTCCGCCGACACCGCCTGCTCCAGCCCTTCCTTAGGACCGAAGGATCTGCACTCTCCGCTGATCGGAATGGCAGACAGGGCACCGTCTTTGGCGACCTGCTTGATCCGCATGATCGTGGACCGGTCGACCTGCTGGGCAGCCGCGACCTCGGCGACCGTGGCCTCCTGCCGCACCAACTGCAGCCAGATCTCGTACTTCAACGACGGGCTCAGGAACCGCTTCGCACGGCGCTTCCTCGACCCGCTGACGGGCTCTTTCTCGGACATCTTCTGATCCTCCTGTTGCGGTTGGAGGACCCGCCGGATGTTGTCTGATCGACACGCGGTTCTCTATCGCGAAGTCAGGCGCAAACCAGTCCCTTCGGCTGTACTTGTCGACTTTCGGTGCGAAGGCGTGGTCGAAGACACGATCGACCCGGCGGGGTTCTGCTGGCAGAGTCGCGTACGAAGGTGGTCTCTCGGCTGCAGCTGGGACCGGGTAGGCGGAGGTCGCCTCGTCGTTGCAGTTCCTGCTATCTGCCTTGCGGGGTGGGCGTGGGAGTTGATTCTTCGGCGGTACGGCCCTGCAGAGGAGTCTCCATGCGAAGTACGAGTAGAACAGCCCTCGCCCTGTTGGTCGCGGTTGCCATGTCGACGGCGGGGAGCGTTGCTCTCGCCTCGCCCGGAGGGGGGCAGTGGCCCAATGCCGGTGGTGGCCTGTCCAACACGCGCAACCAGACCTCGGGTTCGAAGTTGACTCCCGCGAGCGTCGGTGGTTTGCAGGTGAAGTGGTCCTTCACCACTGGCGGCGACGTTTCCGCCACCCCCTCGGTGGATGGCAGCACGGTCTACTTCCCCGACTGGGCCGGCAACCTCTACGCCGTCGACAAATCCACGGGAGCGCAGCGCTGGAAGGCGAGCATCCCGCAGGCGACGGGGATCGCGGGCGACAAGGCGCGAAACACCCCTGTGATCGCGGGCAACAAGGTCATCGTCGGGACTCAGGGCGACGTCGGGCAGAACCCTGACAACGGCGCGAGACTGCTGGCGTTCGACAAGAACTCCGGGAACCTGCTGTGGCGCACCAAGCTCGACCCGTTCTTCGCCTCGATCGTCACCGAGTCGGCGACGGTGCACGGCAACACGGTGTATGTGGGTACGGCGTCCTTGGAGGAAGCACTGGCGGCGTTCATCCCTGGCTATGACTGCTGCCAGTTCCGAGGTTCCATGTATGCCCTCGACCTCGACACCGGTGCGATCAAGTGGCAAACGCGGATGGTGCCCTCTGGGTTCAGTGGCGGGGCGATTTGGGGCAGTTCGCCAGCTGTCGACACCAAGCGGGGTCAGGTCTACCTCGCGACCGGCAACAACTACTCAGTTCCGCCGGCGGTGCTGGACTGCGTCGCGGCCGCCGGCAGCGATCCTGCTGCGCAACAGGCGTGCATTCCGGCGGATGACCTCTTCGACTCGGTGGTCGCCCTGGACATGCAGACAGGTGCTGTCCGATGGGCGACAAAGGCGTTGCCGTACGACGCGTGGACGGTCGACTGCATCCCATTCCTCGGTGACGGCGACAACTGTCCGACACCAGCGGGGCCGGACGACGACTTCGGTCAGGCACCGTCTTTGTTCTCCACCGCGAAGAGCCGAGGCGGGAAGAGCCGCGAGTTGGTCGGTGCTGGCCAGAAGAGCGGGCAGACTGGGCGCTTGACCCGGACACCGGTGCCGTTGTGTGGGTGACCCAGGCAGGGCCCGGTGGCACCGCTGGTGGGCTGCAGTGGGGTTCGGCAGTGGATGAGCGCGCGTCTACACAGCGAACGCGAACAGCACCAAGTCCCGTGGCCGGGACCCGGTTCGCCGACAACTGGCGTGTGGACCGGCCTCGACAGCGCCACTGGTGCTGTTCAGTGGCAAACCCGACCGCCTGCCGGAGGTGCGACCTCGGTCCGGTCGACCACGACCAACGGTGTGGTATCGGGTGCAGCCTGGATGCCCAGGGCGCATGTACGCACTCAATGGAGCGACGGGAAGCGGCGCTCTGGTCGTTCGCAAGCGGTGGCTCATGCCTGTCCGGTGCGGCGATCTCGAACGACATGGTGGTATCTGGGGGTCCGGGTACTCCAACTTCGGGTTCGGCACACCGAATAACAAGGTGTACGTGTTCGGCCTCTAAACCCTCGGTGCCGCGCACACTCCGAGTGCGGGCTGGCACCGTCATCGTGGCCGTTGCCCGGCACCCAAATGTCGCTCCGCTCCCTAGTTCATGCACGACGGGGGTCGCCAGTCATGCCGGGTGTGGTAGCCGGACAAGCCCCATCCGGGGCTGCGAAGAAGGTGGCGGGTGACCCTCCCGATCTCCACGACCCGACCGCGCGCCCTGCTCGGCTGAGCGACCTGGACGGCCGGGGGCCCCCAGTCCATGGGGCGGTGCGTCGACAGGCGGCGCAATAATGCCCACGGCTAGCGTTCCGGTCCATGACTTCCTCGGGGAGGCGTCTCATCGGCGCGATGCTGGTGCTGTTGATCTGCGATGTGATCGGCGGCCTCAGGCCCGTGCCGAAGGTCGGGAGTGGGCTCAGTTTGCCGCGAGGTCGAAGGTCAGCGGCCCCCAGGAGCAGCCGTAGCCCAGGTCGGCGTCGATCCCGTAGGTGCTGATCTTATGCACCTTGCCGGTCACCGCGCCCTTGGTGAACCGCCCTTTGAAGGTCCACCAGGGGGCTCCGTTGTACTGCGCCGTCTGGCTGAACCGTCCCTTGCGCACCCGTCCCTCCCACGTGGTGATCTGCAGTCGCGCGGTGATGCGCATCGGCGTGGGCACGAATGCGGTGCCGTTCCAGATGTCGCATGTGGCCTTCACCTTGGTCCAGGTGATGAACGGAGCGATGTAGACACGCTCAGTGGTGGAGTTCCAGGTCCGCTTCAGCTCCAGGGTGACTTTCCCCCCGTTGCCCGCCCCACCGGTGTAGATCGTGCCGGGCTTCGGCTGGACGGCGTTGGGTGCGGCGGAGGCCACACCGGGTACCCCCGCGAGCAGTACTGCTGCGATCACGGCAGTACCGGCCAGCCGGCCAACGTCAGCACGGCATGCGGTGGAGGGATTCATGACTGGACAGTAGGTGGCGATGGGCGCGGCGTCAACGTCCTGGCGCGCCGGTCACCTCAGCCGTTTGTCCGTCGATCGGCTCAGCCCGAATTGCGGCCCCACCTGGGGGATTCACGTTCGTGTCACGCGAAGCTCAAGTGGCTATCCTCTTGATCTACGAACGAGAGGACACCCTGTGGCGGACGGCGAGCCAATTGTCAACGGGCTGATGGCAGCGATCAGCAGCGGTGATCTCGATGCGATCAAGGAACTGCTGGACCCCGAACTCGTGAGCCACGGTGCGCTTGGCGATGTCCACGGTCCCGAGGGTTTCGTTCAAGTGATGATCTCCAACGTTCGCACCGCATACCCCGATGTACAGGTCCAGGCGGTTGGCGTGATTCAAGAAGGGGACATGATCTCCTGGCGGATCGAGGGCTCAGCGACCCACACGGGTCCATTTCTCGGCCTGGCTCCAACAGGCAAGCGGATCCGGATCAAGGGCATCCACCAGGCCCGGATCAGTAACGGAAGACTCGTCGAACACTGGCAGGGACCCGACATTCTCGCCATGCTCGTGGACATGGGCCGGGTGCCCTTCTCCTGACTGCCACACTCGATACCGCCAAGGAGTGTGCATGAGTGACGTCTTGACCTCGCTTCAGACCAGCCGCGCCTGGATCAATTACGCTCCCGCCCGACCATTCGACATGGTCATCGGTCAGCATCCCGCCACCGAGACGCAGCTGCGCAAGGAGCTTCAGTTCCTGTACGACCGCGGGTTTCGAGGGGTCGTGACGAACACGATGACGTACGGATGTGAGCACACACCGCGCGGATCGCCAAGGAGGTCGGTTTCGAGCATGTCATCGCGAAGCTCTGGTGGACCAACGATGAGGTCCTCGAAGTCGAGAAGGCGAACCTCGCGTCAGAGATCGAGTCCGTCGACGCGATCGTGGTCGGGAACGAGACCGTCCACAAGGCGGTGGCCCGGGGGCAGGACGCGAAGGCTGCGGTGGCTCGCCTCAAGAGCGAGATCGAGCAGCTCCAGCAGCAGCACGGCAAGCCCGTGACAACTGGCCTACATCGTGACGACTGGTCGTCTCACCCGGAGATCGCGACCGAATTCGGGGACTTCGTATTCGCCAACCTGCAGCCCTGGTGGGTGCAGTTGCGCAACGATCCCGAGACCGCCGCGAAGTGGGTCGTCGACGTCATCCAGGTGATCCGCGATACGCCTGGCATGCCCAAAGACCGCGTGATCCTCATCCAGGAGGCGGCGTTCCCCAGTGGCTGCGTTCCTCCGGAAGCGGCCCCCGGGGCGACGCCCGAGGCCCAGGCGGTCTTCTACCAACGACTCATCGAGTCGGGTCAGCAGTTCGTCTATTCGTTTCGCCTTCGATGCGTACTTCGCTGCGACGGGCTCGCCGCCCGGTGGCTTCGGTGGCCTGTGGGACGCCGACCTCAACCCCAAGCCGGCGGCGGGCGTCATCGACCTCGGACGGTACTGACTCGTGCCCGGGGTGGAGTACGACCGTTGGGGCGGTCAAGGCTTGTAGCGACCGACTCGTGGCAGGCGTGAGCAGGGACCGTCCTGCTAGCGTGTGCAGCCGGCGGGACAGGCTGACGCCAGATCGTGGCGGCAGTTCAACGGTCCTGCGGGACAGGTGAACCATGAACACACTCATCACCAAGTTGGCCGCCGGACTCGCAGCTGCGATAGTTCTGACATCCATCTCTGGAACTGGTCCGGCCCTGTCCGATACCGGCCCTGTTGACCCCGTCGACAAGCCGACTTCCATCGGGCCCAGCGTGGCGGAAATCAGCGTTCCGGTCCGCGACCTGGGTGTGCAGTCATCCGAGGCTCCCACGCCACGTACCGTGGGCTCCCGGATCAACCCACAACCGGAACGACGAGGTGAAGCCGGCCCTTCAAACGAGGCGACTCGACGTCCCTCGAAGGTGACTGATCCCGCGAAGGGGCGCACCCCGACGCCGAATCTGGTCTTCGACGGCACCGGTAACCCGGCGGCGTGCGCCGGATGCTCACCGCCGGACACCACCGGCGACGTCGGGCCGAACCACTACATCCAGATGGTCAACGCCACCAAGGTGGCCATCTTCAACAAGAGCGGGGTGTTGCAGCAACCGGCGTTCGACCTGAGCGCTCTCTTCACCTCTGGTGTGTGCAGTACTTCGGACGCTGGCGATCCTCAGGTCGTGTACGACCCGCTGGCCGACCGGTGGGTCCTCAGCCAGTTCCAGGGCGCTCCGAACACCCTGTGTTTCGCGGTTTCTCAGACCAGTGATCCGCTCGGCAGTTACTACCTGTACTCCTTCGCCACACCGCAGTTCCCCGACTACTTCAAGTTGGGCGTGTGGCCGTCCGGCTATTACGTCGGCAGCAACGAGTCGACCTACACGGCCTATGCGTTCGACCGCGTCAAGATGCTGCTCGGACAGCCCGCGACATCCATTCGGGTGCCGGGCCAGACCAACTTCATGCTGCCCGCCGATGTCGACGGCACAGGGGTGCCGAGTGCCGTCGGGGGACTGTTCTACACCTTCAAGGACGATGGCTTCCACGGAGGCAATGACCGTCTTGAGATGTTCGAGTTCACGCCCGATTTCGTCACACCAGCCAACACCACCTTCACGACGATCGCGACGATACCGATCGATCCGTTCGTGTACACGGTATGCGGCTTCTTCAATTTGAACTGTATCCCGCAGGGAGGCACATCCCAGAAGGTCGACCCTGTCAGTGAGTGGCCCATGCAGCGATTCGCGTACCGCCGGCTGGCGGGGCGCGAGACCCTGGTCGGCAACTTCACTGTTGGCGGCGGTTCAGGTTCCGCGGGCGCTGCAATTCGATGGTTCGAACTCGACGACACCGGCTCGGGCTGGGCGCTGAACCAGGAGGGGACGCACGATCCCGGTGACGGACTCGACCGTTGGATGGGATCGATCGCTATGGATGCCAACGGAAACATCGCCTTGGGCTATTCAGCATCAAGCCCTGCAGTATTCCCGAGCCTTCGGTACGCCATCAGGAACCCAACGGATCCGCCCGGCACGCTTCAGGCCGAACAGGTGATGCAGGCAGGCGGGGGATCGCAGACAGGTTCGAACCGCTGGGGTGACTACACGGCGATGTCAGTCGACCCGGCCAACGAGCAGGCCTTCTGGTACACCGGGCAGTACTACGCGACCTCGTCGCCTACGAACTGGAGCACGGCCATTGGAACCTTCACCGAGCCCGCGCCGCAGGTGATCTCCTTCCCGCAGCCGCCGGATGTGTCGTTGGGTGCGGGGTCCGTGACGGTGACTGCGACGGGCGGGGCCTCGGGTAATCCGGTGACCTTCACCTCGGCGACGCCTGCGGTGTGCACCACTGCGGGCCCCAACGGTGCGACCGTGAATCTCGTGTCTGCGGGCACGTGCACGCTGCGCGCGGATCAGGCCGGTAACGCCAACTACACCGCTGCCGCTCAGGTCCAACGGTCCTTCCAGGTCACCCCAGTCGCACAGGTGATCTCCTTCCCGCAGCCGCCGGATGTGTCGTTGGGTGCGGGGTCCGTGACGGTGACTGCGACGGGCGGGGCCTCGGGTAATCCGGTGACCTTCACCTCGGCGACGCCTGCGGTGTGCACCACTGCGGGCCCCAACGGTGCGACCGTGAATCTCGTGTCTGCGGGCACGTGCACGCTGCGCGCGGATCAGGCCGGTAACGCCAACTACACCGCTGCCGCTCAGGTCCAACGGTCCTTCCAGGTCACCCCTGTCGGCCCAGTCGGCCCCATCAAGCAGCGGCCCCTCGACAAGTGCGTCGTGGTTCCGCGACAGATTCCGCTGCTCGGTACGACGAGGTTGATGAAGAAGAACTGCATCACCAACGCTGGGCAGAAGGTGCGCGTCACTGTGTCGGGCTCGCTCGCGGGATCGCGGGGAACCCTCGGCGAAGTGCGCTATTGGAAAGTCATACGCCAAGCAAACGGCGCCGTATTCCTGCAGACCCGGGGCTACCCACTGCGGCTGCGGATCCGCTGGTTCGCGCCGGCTCGGGGGAACTACCTCGCGTACACGCGAACCGAGACGTACCGGACGCCTCGGTAGCTTCCTGTTTCGCGGTTTCGCGCTCATGGTTGTCGCGAAGTTCCCGCGACACGCTGGGGTGTCCGCGTAACTTCGCATGCCGAGCATTTCCCGCACCGATTCGACGATGTCGTGAAGCCGGGTGTGCGGCCCGTGCGCGCGGAAGGTTCGGCAAGGCCTGGACGGGCATCGACGGCTGAGGCGGGGCGCGGGCCTCGGTGAGAGTCTGATCGAAAGGGCCATAGCCGCTGCGTGGCCACAGGCATACGTTCGGGAGAGTGAAGACCTACCTGCGATTGCTGTTCAGCGTCGCCCTTGCCATGTCCGCTCTCGGTCTTGCCAGCCCGGCGGGGGCTGCGCCCGACGGAGGCTACAAGGTGACGATGTTCCACGAAGATCAAATCGTTGCTGAGTTCACCACGGCCAAATGCCGGAAGGCGCGCGGCGGGTTCGTCGCCCGGACACCGGTCGTAAACGGATATCGGCTCTCCGTCTTCATCGACGACTTCAGCGGTTTCCACTCATACGATCTCGTGCTCGGCAAGGACGCCGACCCCTACGTCCTCGTGAGCCTGAACGGTGAAGCCGCTTACAGCAACCTCTACGTGCCGCCGTTCCCTGTCCCCGGATTCGGGCAGGTGAACTTCCGTTCGAAAGGCAAGCTCATGGGAGTCGGCTTCCAGCCCACCTTCAACCGGGCAGGCACCGACGGGGTCGTCTTCGCCGGCGGTTTGAAATGCCAGTACCCGAAGAAGGGGAAGTAGGCGGCGAGTCGGGGGCCGAGAGCCAGCGTCTCAGCGTCGAGTGAGCACTGCCTGCGACCGCTCCCGCAGTGTCGTGCTCTGGTCACCGGAGGTCAGCAGTGTGACGTTTGCGACGATGCGAAGCCGTCCATCTGCACGGTTGGGCAATTGCCAGCGCACGACCTTGCCGCGACCCGGCGAACGCAGGCCCACAGCCTTGCGCGCGACCAGCTGCTGACCCCGGAAGGCCTGCAGAACTACACCTGCCGACGCAGGCGTGCTCGGTCGCTTCACGCGTAAGCGCAAGGACACCCGCTTGCCCTTGAGGTCAGGTTCGCCCAGCAGCAGGCGTGTGCGTGACGTCGACTTGTCCGTCAAGGTCCGGACCGTGCGCTTGTCGCCAGACACCGTCACGAGTCGCACCCGGTCCAACGAACCCCAGTCGACCGGCTTCGCTCGCACCACTGCGTCGCGCCCGATGAGCACCGGTGCGGACGTGAATCGATCGGTGCCGCGGCGGTTGGTTTCAGCCAGATGCAAACGGATCCGGGTGGGGCCGCCATTGTGGCGATACACCAGGGCGCGGCCCTTGAACGTCGCCGTGTCCTGCCCGTCCTGGAAGCCGCGGGTCTCGATCTGCGCCGACCGGTCGCCGGCAGCCATGTCCATGAGCAGGGGTCGGTCCATTCCGCCGGCAAACCGCACGGATCCCTCATCAGCAATCACGCGGTCCTCGATCCCCGTGCGAGTGGGCACGTCGCGCACACCAGCCGCGAACCCGTCACCGGTCGTGACCTGCGAGTACCTTCCGGTACTCAGACCCACCACGTCGTGGGAGATTCGCTGGCCCGGTGCTGCGACCAGGAAGCCGCCAGAACCAGGCACGGCGGCGCTGTCCTGAACCGGGACGAACTCGGCGTTCGGGTCGGTCAGGCGGGCTGACCCTCCCGGGGCGCCGAAGATGGTGATGCTCTGCAAAGCGTTGAGCCCAGGCAGGCTCGGATCGTCGGGGATCAGACTGAGCGGCACGGTGAAGATGTCGCTGTCGCCGCCGGACCAGGTCTCGTCGCCCACGGGGAACTCCCAGCGTGACTTCGCAGGATTGATCCTGATGGCGCTGCGCTCGATCTCGAGCCGGTAGTGACCGTCGGCGTCGGTGTCCTCGCCCGAGGTGAACTGCTGGTTGTTGTCGTAGACGTAGACCACCGTCGAGCCGTCGGGCAGATTCTCGATGTCGTACGCAGTGACCACGTGGCCACTGAACCCGTTCTGCATCGAGACTCCGGGGTAGCGTCCGGCGGCGAGTTCAGCGCTGATCCGGTCCAACTGGATGGCGATGCTGCGCTCGCGGCCCAGATAGCCGCGCAGGAACTCCGATGTGCCCTGCCCCGCGTGGCGACCATCCAGCCATGTGCCAAGTGCCGAGTTCGGGCCGGTGGCCGAAGGCAGTGCGAACGGGTGGTCCACGCCGGGGGCGAACTTGCTGTAGCGGACCTTGTCAGCAAGCAGTTCCTGAACCGTTCGGCTGATCCCGAAGCAGTGGCCGCCCGACGCCTTGAGTGCGACGTTGAGGACACCCCACACCACGTACGCGACCGGGTCCGGCACTCCGGTCGGTACCGGACAGGAGTAGAACGGCCAGCACGGATTCACCTCGATGAACATGTCGCGCACACCCACCAGATCGGTGAGTTCGCCGAAGGACAGCCATCCGTAGCCGTAGTTGTCGAATGCGAAACCGTGGGTGTTGCGAACGGTCTTGACCTGCAAGGCGTTGCTGGTCTGGAACGCCGGGCCTGTGGTCGGGATGACGGTTACGGGGCCGCTGGTGGCGGCGCGTGGGATGCGGAACGTGAAACTGCGTCCGTCCGCGGCCACATCCACCGGCACCTCTGCACGGTTGTTGCCCACGCGCACCATGGTGCCCGCACAGAAGCCGCTTCCCGTGACCTCGATTCGCTCACCGGGCCTGCGTAAACGCGGGGCCCAGCCGGTGGTCTGAGTCAGCGTCGCCGCACTCGGCGCATCGCCGACTTGCAGTTGCAGGGATCGCGACGGGACACCGGGACTGGTGGCGGTGAGCAGCACGGTGCGGTTGCCCAGCGCCGCGGTGCGGGTCAGGCGCAGAGTCCGTTCGGCGATCAGCGCTCCGCTCGTAGCGATCGTGCCTGAGGGCAGGATCTCGGTGGCCTGCCCGTTCCCGGCCGCCGTGAGCGTCACGGTGCCGGCGAATTCGGGGCTGCGTTGGACGCGCACTGTCACATCGGTAGGGGCGCACAAGCCGACGCGGAACGCTGGGCCCGCGACGACGGACAATTCGAAGTTCGAACGCACGGTCAGGAGGGTCGTGACGGTGCGTAAACCAGGCGCGACGTTGGCGTTCGATTGCGGATCCGCTGTGATTGTCAACTCCGCTGGTTGCTCGAAGGCGGGGGCGTCGTCGGTGGCTGTCAGCCGCAGCGTTGTCGTCGACGCCGTTCCTGTTACGGGATTGGGCAGGAACTGTGCTGTGACTCCCGCGGGCAGGCCGGACACCGACATCGTCGCCGATCCGTTCGAGCCGTTGAGCCGGGTCAACTCGACCGGGATGTCGAGAGTGTCGCCCTGCAGAAGCCGGTGTACCAGTGAGGGTGCTGAGAGGCTCAGGTCCGGCAACGAGTTGTCCGGGAACTGAAGAGTCAGGTCGTCGAAGCCGAGAGTCGAATTCGTCGCGCCAGGCCCGGTAGCGGTCAGCACGAAGCGAGCGATGTCCGGCGCGGCACTGGTCACGGTTAGTGCAGACGTGAACCCAGATGCTGAGACAGGGACCGTGACTGAGCCCACCTGCGTGTTGTTGGCGCGGTAGGCGGTCAGTTGTGCAGACGTCGATTGCGGGGAGGCGGTGAACAGTCCCGCGTACAGCGTGACAGCCGTTGCCGTGCGGGTGAGCCGCCCGGTCATCAGGGGCGTGGCGAACTCGCATCCGCCCCCGGTCTCGGGCGCGCACACGTCATACCCCACGTCGGCGGCCACCGTGCCTGAGCGGGCCTGCCCGGGGGCGGAGCGCCGGTAGGGCCGGAAGCCGGGGTCAGCGGCCAGGAACTGCACGAAGGCGGAGGCGAGGTACTGCGTGGTCACAGGTGTGCCCACCGCAGGACCGGCCTCGAAGTCGACCGTGATCGTGTCCGCGGCTCGTGCGGGACCGGCGACTTGTAGCGAGGCGACCATCGCGACCGCGAGGAATGCGCCGGCCCACCGACTGGTGGGTCGTGACGATATCGTCGCTCGAGCCATCCGACCTGCCTTCACGACTGCTCAACCCGCGGCAGTCGACTGTGCGAACGTACGCCGCCTCCACAGAGGGGTCAATACCGAAAACGGGTAGCCTGCCGTTCGGCCGCGCAGGTCGAGCTCCATTTGGGCGGCACCATGAAGGGCGCAGTGCGCTCCGAGGCGGTGCGCCGCGTGGTTTCAGGGGTCTTCGAGGTAGGAGCGGTAGGTTCGCCCGGTTGGGCTGGTCCAGGTGAGGGTGCCGTGGGGTGCGGCGCTCACTTTCCAGTTGGTGTGGGTTTTGAGGCGGTGGTGGTAGCGGCACAGGCATTGGAGGTTCGCCGCGCTTGTGGCGCCGATGGGGTGCGGTGTCCTATGGTCGAGGTCGCAGTGCATGGCGGGGCGTCGGCAGCCGGGGAAGCGGCAGTGCCGGTCGCGGGTCTTGACGTAGCGGGTGAGGGTGGGGCTGGGCCGGTATTGGGTGCTGGGCTGGGGTTTGTCCAGGCGGATGCGCGCGGTGCCGTCGCAGAGTTGGTGGGCGTGGGTCTGGCTGATCGGGCCGTAGCCGGCGAGTTCGTGGCCGGCAGGGGTGATGAGTATCTGCACGGGGATGGGCTGGTCGGCGGGTGTGCCGGTGAGTCGGGCGACGAGTTCGTCGGCGCGGGCGGCGTCGACGGGCCCGTCGGTGTTGCTGGCGGCGAGGCGCAGGCTGTCGTAGCAGGTTTGGGCTTCTTCGGCGGTGAGGTAGGCCCCGAGGGAGGCCATCCCGTCGGTTTCGGGGCGTACCCACACCCGGCGGTCTTTGCGGGCTTGTTTGCGTCGGTGTTCGGCGGCTTCGGGTTCGATGGTGGCGATGTGCCGGGCCAGCCATGCCCGTAGTTGTCCGCGGGTGTGGGTGGGCGCGTAGTGGCAGGCGGCCTGGGCCAAGGCGGCGCGGCCCTGCGCTGTCATGGCCACGGTGCCGTGGGCGATCTCCTGGGCCTTGCCGAGGTCGAGGTGCCCGCTGGATAGCGCGTCGAGGACCATGGGTAGTTCTTCGTGCAGTTCTTGTGCCAGGTCCACCCGGCGGCTGGCGGTGGCAGGGGTCCAGGCTAGGGCGCAGGCGATCTCGGCGGGGGCGGGGTCGCACGGGTGCCCGCTGGGGTCGAACACGACCGGGTTGTGCTCGGCGACCTGGTTGATGGCGCTGATCTGGCGGGCGTCGCTGAAGGCTTTCACTGTCTCGGCCGCGCGGGCGACCTCGAGTGGATCCGCGCCGGCGGTTTGCAGCAGATCCCAGGCCTGGTGAACATCCATGCAGCAACATTAGAACAGGGGTACGACAACTTGTTGCCGCCGAAACAGCCTGTGGAAACCCGCATCGAGCGAGTCGGCTCAGCCGGGCTTGCGGTCCTCCTTGTTCACCCACACCCCGCCTTTGACCCCGCGGCTGGTGTCGCTGATGATCCCGCGGGTCCGTGCCTTGTGCACCCAGCTGGCGATCGTACTGGGGCTGACCTGATGGGCGGCAGCCATCTCCTTCACGTAACCCCGGCCAAACTCCAGGTACTCGCGCGAAATGTCCTCGAGGAACTCGTCTGAGAGGCGCCGGCCCACGGTCTTCTCGACGATTGCGGCTTCCGGGTATCCGGTCACCGGAAACTCCCAGGTGTACGGGTCCTGGCCCCGAGCAATGAGTCTCGGCACGATCCGCGTGACTACATCCAGCGGGGTGTACCAGCGGAATTCGCGTTGCAGTCTGACGAGGTCGAGGCCCTTGTCAGCGCCCATCGCGAGGTTCTTCACGACGGGACTGTTGTCGTGCAGTCCAATCTCGGCCGATACCCACCAGAGCAGGCGATCGCTG
The DNA here is from genome assembly GCA_963818505.1 of uncultured Actinomycetota bacterium. Lineage (GTDB taxonomy): Bacteria > Actinomycetota > Actinomycetes > S36-B12 > UBA10799 > JADKAV01. Next base: position 726,782 of record CAWFSJ010000001.1, on the reverse strand, counting down.
CGGGCGTCCATCTCCAGCAGGTCGAGCGTGACCGGCAGGTCCACCGACACCCCCGATTCGCTGCGCCAGGGTGTGGAGGTGCCTTCGCCAGGGTGCAGACGCGAGGAGACGCCTGGGGGTCGATCGCGAAGCCACTTCGGAGGTCCTGAAAACACTCGGTCACCCTATCCCGCTGCGGATCCGCCGGGTGCAAGCAGAAAGCACCAAGTCGTGACAAAACACACTTGTTGGACAAGCATGCACAGTTGCTCACCGCGGGTGGGACCGTCGCCTGGCCGTGTCGAATGGTGAGTTGTACCTGGCAAGGTGCGTGGACGTACGAGCGATTTGTTTGGTGTCGCGCCGACGAACACCATCGAGGAATGAGGCGTCATGTCCAGAGTAGGAAGACTTGTACTCGCTGCATTGTTGGCGCTCGGCGTCTCTGGGGCAGGTCCAGTCGCCCCCGCGAGCGCCGCGGGCAACACGTACACCGTGACCAGCGATCTCGGCTGCCAGGCGGTGGGCAGTTTCGAGTGGGCGATCCAACAGGCCAATGCTCACCCGGGCAAGGACACGATTGAGTTCACGCCCGGTCTGCTGGTGGACTTCAATGTCTGCAAGCGGGTCAACGGCTTGCCCTACGGGGTGAATGCCACAGAGTCGGTGGACATCAAAGGCAACGGTGCCTTCGTCGATGGCCAGCAGATGTGGGCTGACGCGACCGGGCAGGTGAACCCTTCCGGGAAATGCCCGGCAAGTACGGCTGGGTCGGTCCAGATCGCGATATCCCCAGGGTTCCTGGAGATCGGCACACTCGGCGCGGACAACACGGGTATCGAGGTCACGATCGACCAGATGTTCTTCGACAGGCTCCCCGGCCTGTTCAAGGTGGAGAGGAACGCATCCCTGTCGGTCGCAGACTCGACAGCTTCGAGGATCGTCGACACCCTCGCGGGCTGCAACCGCCCCCTGATCGACGCCGCCGAGGGAGCCGACGTGACCCTGCGGCAGTTTGGCCTCAACAGCAGTTCCGTGCCGGAGGGCATCACGCAGGAGTTCAACAGCGCCGCCATGGTCCGGGGCGCTGGCGGGGATCTCATTCTCGACCGCGTCACGTTCGAAACCAACGATGGCGGCTGGGCGGTGCTGTGGGGCGACAACGGTACGGGCACCGCGAAGATCGTCAGCAGCAAGTTCTTCGAATCCGGCGGATTCTCGCTGGCCACCGCGTCCGCGCAGATCGTCAACAGCGCGATGGTGGTCGAGTCGCGACAGGTGACTGACCGCGCCCTGAACTTCTCCGGAACCGTCACCACCACGGCTAGCACGTTCGTGTGGCGGTGGCCGACGTGTGAGGGTCCGCCTCCGTTTGTCCTGTGCAGTGGCACCTCGTCAATGGGCTTCGGCACCCGCAACACAGGTAAGTGGGTGTTTCAGTCCACTGCGATCGGCGCCGGCGAGGACTATCCGGATGGCGGCCCGATCCTCTTCAACGGCGGATCGTTCCCGGATGCCACCGCCTTCGCCTCAGATGCTGCCACGTGGGTACAGAAGACGGAGAAGCAGGACGATGCGGCGATAGGAGCGATCCTGCCCAATGCGATCAAAGGTTTCCCTGGACTCGACCCGACCACGTCGCTGATCGGGCCTATCGCGAGCGTCTCTCCGCTGATCCTGTCTCTGAGCGACCCAGGCAAACTGCTTGACGTCCTGGCGAATGCCACGTGCGCTGGTGCGAACAAGGTGGTCAATCCGATCGACTCGTCGTGCATCACTGAGGACGTGTTGGGCAATGCCCGTTGGGACACCGGCGGTGCTCGAAACATCGGTGCCGTGCAGACCTTCCAGCCGTACCTGATGGTGACCTCGACTGGAGACGGAACAGTGGATCTGGGGTGGAATCGTCCCCAGAACCCGGCCGGTGGCACGGTCAACGGCTACGTGATCGGCTACAAGATCGACGGCTCGGCTGATCCGCTCACCTATGTGAACGTGACTGGCGCGACGACGCTGCGTAGGACGATCACGGGACTGACCAACGGCATCCCTTACAGCTTCGTCGTGGCAGCCTTCGGAGCCAACGTCGCGTCCATTCCGCCCAGCAATACTGCTGTGGGGACCCCGTATGCAGGAGTTGGGGCGCCTGACCCCGCTGCCACCGCAGGTGACGCCCAAGTCCAGGTCTTCTGGACCGAGCCACCTGCCGGGGGACACCCCGGGCCGTTGTCGTACTCCGTCGTCTACCGGCCCAAAGGGACCCAGCAATGGATCGTGGGACCGTCCAACCTGTCAGGACGAACGACCCTGATCCCGGAGCTGACGAACGGCACCGAGTACGAGTTCGGGGTGTTCGCCACGTCCACGGACGGCACGTCGAGTCTGATCGGTACGACGACTGCCACCCCGGCCGGACCAACGCCAAACCCGACTCCCACACCGAATCCGACGCCCACGCCAACCCCGACGCCGCGGGTGAAGCAGGTGGCGCTGAAGGGTTGTGTGGTCTCCACGGGGCGCCTGCCCAAGTCGGGCGTGAGGGTTCTGACTAGGCGCGACTGCATCACCAACGCCGGTAACAAGGTCGACACCCGGGTGTTCTGCAGGAGTGCGCGCAGCAGCAGCTTGGGTGAGGTCGATCGCTGCCAGGTGTTCCGCCAGAAGAACGGCGCGGTGGCTGTGAAGGTCTTCGGAAAGGCGGTCATCGTGAGGGTGGTCTGGACGGCACCGCGGGAGCCGGGCTATACGGCGTACCGGAAGGCGAGGACCTTCGGCACCTGATGCCCGATCGGCGGCTCACCTGACGGGCCCTGTGCGGGGGAGAGGACCCATCAGGTGAGCACACTCACGGGGGCAGTTGCTCGCGCAGTTGCGCCAACTCGGCGCGGATCGCAGCGAGTTCCTCTGCGAGCTCACGGTTCGCGTCCGTCTGGCCGCCCTGCACCCGCTGGGTGAACCATGCGGCGAATGATGCTGTGACCGCGCCGATCAGCGAGATCCCGACGACCATCATCACTGTCGCGGCGACCTGTCCGCCGGCGGTCACCGGTGACAGATCGCCGTAGCCCACCGTGGTGATGGTGACCACAGCCCACCACAGCGACTCCCCGAAGGTTGTGATGGAAGTGCCGGCGGCGAACCGCTCGAAGTCGAGGACCGCCAGCGAACCGACAATCACGACGAAAGTGGCGGCGCTGGCGATGGCGACAGCCACTCGCCCGTAGGACACGTAGTGCCCACGTTCGATCAGCACTCGGGCGGCGGCGAAGATCCTCAGCGCACGCAATGGGCGCAGCATGGGCAGCAACAACGTGATGAGGTCCAGGGGATGGGTCCCGATGTAACGCAGGCGCTGGGGTGAGAGATAGATGCGGTAGGCGAAGTCCGCGATGAACACCGCCCAGATCGCATACTGAGCGACGTCGACCACCACGGTCCACCCCTCAGGCATGGACAGCCAGAGCACCTGGACCGCGTACAGCCCGAGAAACACGAAGGCCAGGAAGACCATGGTCGTCGCGGAGCGGGTTTCGTAGGCCTCCACACGCGACGAGTCGCTGGTGTTGTCGTCCATGGCACACCCCGTTCCGGCGGTTTGCTTGTGTTGGGCAGGCCCAACGCTACTCACAGATGCGGCCGTGGCCGTCGACCTTGCTCATCCAGGACGCGAGGGGTCTACTCTTGGCCGCACGGGGCTAGAGGAAGACGACGTCATGGCACGTACACCATTTGTTGGACTGATGATCGCCGGCGCACTCGCGATGTCCGGTCTACCTCTGTTGACCACGCCGGCGGCTGCGAATCCTGCAGAAACCGGTCCGCAGATGGAAGTGAGCAAGGTGCAGTCGTTGGGGACATCCGCGCCTTTGTCACAACTGGCTGCCCAAGCGCGACTGACTCCTCTACCACCCTCCCTGGTCACTCCTCCCCCAGTGCCGTTGAAGCCCAGCCCCTCGGACCGGATCCGAATGATCATCGAGAACGGTCCGGGGCCCTCGATCAGCCCTGAACCGCCGCTGCCCGGATTGGACATGCCCGGAGTCCTGAGCCAATTCGAGGGCGTCAACAATCGCAACAACGTTCTACCGCCGGACACCGTGGGAGATGTCGGGCCCAACCACTACGTCCAGATGGTCAACCTGTCCATGCAGATCTTCAACAAGAACGGAACTGCCGCAGGGGCCGCGTTCGACTCCAACCAGATCTGGGCCGGAAGCGGCACTCCCTGCGCGACCACCAACAGCGGTGACCCCATCGTGCTCTACGACCAGTTCGCCGACCGCTGGCTGATCAGCCAGTTCTCGATCCCGGACCCATCTGGGTTCACCGCACCCTTCTACGAGTGTGTCGCGATCTCCACCACCGGTGATCCGACAGGGACCTTCTACCGCTACGCCTTCCAGTACGACGCCCTGCCTGACTACCCGAAGATCGGAGTCTGGCCGGACGCGTACTTCACTTCGTACAACATGTTCTCCGCTGGATCCCTGGATTTCGCCGGGCTCAAGATGTGTGCATGGGATCGTTCGGCCATGTTGACCGGCAGCCCAGCTGTGGAGGTCTGCTACAACTTCCCAACCATGTTCGGCATGCTGCCAGCCGACGCTGACGGATCACTTCCACCGCCGACCGGATCGCCGGGGTACTTCGTCGGTGAGAACTGGAGCGATAAGAGCAAACTGACCATGTTCAAGATGAAGCCGGACTTCGCCACGCCCGCGAACAGCACGCTCACCGGCCCCACGGACATTCCCATCGACCCCATCAGCCGCGCCTGCATCAGTTTCGGCAATTGCATCCCTCAGCCCGGGACCACCCAGAAACTGGACGCCTTGGGTGACCGCATGATGTATCGCTTGGCCTACCGGAACTTCGGTGATCACGAGTCCTTGGTCACCAACGCGACCGTCGCCATGGACGGAACCCTGGGGGCGACCTCGCAGACCGGGATTCGTTGGTTCGAACTGCGTGATCTCGCCAAGGATGTGCCGACGGTCCACCAGCAGGGAACATCTGCAGATGTCGATGGGCTCACCTACCGCTGGATGGGTTCAGTGGCCATGGATCGTTCGGGCAACATGGCACTGGGCTACAGCACAGCCAAGGCCTCTGGCGCGAACGCCTTCCCGTCGATCCGGTACGTCGGGCGCAGGAACACCGACCCGCTCAATCAGATGCCGCAGGCCGAGTCGACGATCATCAACGGCACGGGCGTCCAGACCAGTTCCTTTGGCCGGTGGGGTGACTACTCATCGATGAACGTGGACCCGACCGATGACTGCACCTTCTGGTTCACTACCGAGTACGTCCAGACCACAGGCGATAGGACGTGGCAGACCCGGGTGGCGAGTTTCCGGTTCCCCAGTTGCGGGAAAGAGGCATCGGCGCCGGCTTCGATCACAGGCACTCGGGGTAACGCTTCAGTCTCGGTTGCCTTCGCCGCTGCCAGTGCTCCGGCAGGCTTCCCCGTCCAGAAGTACACCGTGACTGCTTCCCCTGGTGGCGCGAAGTGCACCACGCAGGTAGGAGTGTCCCCGGATCCGCTGAGTTGCGTTGTTCCTGGTCTCACGAACGGCCAGTCGTACACATTCAAGGTGGTGGCAACCAACGAGGCGGGAGACAGCCCCGCCAGCCCCGCCTCAGCTGCTGTCACTCCGGCGGGCCCCCCGGGAGCTCCGACCGGCGTCACGGGGCTCGTCAGTGGTCAGCCAGGTGCCATCGATGTCTCTTGGCTGGCGCCCGACGACGGTGGCTCGCCGATCACCGGCTACAAGGTCACGGCCAACCCCGGCGGCGGAACCTGCACGACCTCCGGGCTCGCGTGCACCGTGGCCGGCCTACCGACGGGCGGCACCTACACGATGTCCGTCGTGGCGACGAATGCCCAAGGCGATGGTCCGGCAGGAGTGTCCGCGCCCGTCTCACTGGCGAAGAAGAGTCAAACCGCAAGCGTGAAGCTGCCCAAGAAGATCGCCTTCGACGCCAAGACGACGCTGCTCAAGCGTTCGGTGACCACCAACGCAGGGCAAAAGGCCAAGGCAAAGGTCACCGTCAAGCCCAAGGGTAAGAAGTTCGCCAAGGTCACCCAGAACAAGAAAGGCAAGGTGACCATCAGCACTCAAGGCGCCGGAAACCTCAAGGTGACCTTGAAGTTGTCCGCGCCCGCGACACCAGAGTTCAACTCGTATTCGTTCTCGAAGCGCTGGACGGTCAAGGCCAAGAAGTAGCCAGCCCCCACCCGCGTTTGCCCCCGGAGTCACCCCGGGGGACAGTTGAAACATGACCACAGTCGATTTCTACTTCGATCCCGTATGTCCGTGGGCATGGCTCACCTCGCGCTGGATGCTGGAGGTCGAGCAGGTTCGCGACATCAGTGTCGACTGGCATGTGATGAGCCTGGCTGTGCTCAATGAGGGCCGTGATATGCCCGAGGAGTACGTCGAGTTGTTGCGGCAGGCATGGGGGCCGGTGCGAGTGGTTATCGCCGCACAACAGGCGCACGGCCAAGACGTGACCCGGGATCTGTACACAGCATTGGGGACCGAAATCCACCTAAACGGGAACCGCGACTTCGACGCTGTGATCGCGAAGGCGCTCGCGGAGAACGGCTTGCCCGGCGAGCTGGCGCAGGTCGCCTACAGCACTGACTACGACGAGGCGCTGCGCGAGTCCCACTCCCGAGGTATGGACCCTGTCGGCCAAGACGTAGGAACACCTGTGATCCACGTCCCTGGACCTGACGGCGATCGCGTGGCCTTCTTCGGGCCGGTGATCACGCCCGCTCCGAAGGGCGAAGCAGCCGGCAAGCTCTGGGACGGCGTTCTCCTCGTGGCGGGCACCCCTGGCTTCTTCGAACTGAAGCGAAGCCGCGACGTCGAACCGATCTTCGACTGAGTAGTGTGAGCCGACTCACGGCCCACTTCGGGGTAAGTGGTCGGACGAGGGTCACTATTGGCTATGCCTAAAGCCTTAATCACCGGTGCCACCTCCGGCATCGGATACCACTTCGCCCGACAACTCGCCGACGAAGGATACGACCTCATTCTGGTCGCCCGGACCAAGCAGAACCTGGACAGCGTGGCCCAGGAACTCGAGGACGAGTTCGACGTTGGTTGCCAGGTTCTTCGTGCTGACCTCGGACGGGTGGTGGACTGCCGCCGGGTGGAAAACGTTCTCACCGACGAGCCCATCGACTTGCTGGTCAACAATGCCGGATTCGGGCTCTATGAGGGGGACTTCATCGAGCACGACCTCGATGCCGAGGACGAGATGCTCATGGTCAACGTCCGTGCAGTGCTTCGCCTGACATACGCGGCCGTCGGCCCGATGATCGAACGGGGGGAGGGCGCCGTAATCAACGTGTCGTCGGTGGCTTCGTTCGCCCCCGACAGCAAGGCGCCGACCTATGCTGCGAGCAAGGCGTGGGTCACGTCGTTCACCCAGGGGCTTCGCGAGCAGTTGAGTGGCAGTGGCGTGCAGTTACTGGCGCTCACCCCGGGTCTGGTGCCCACCGACTTCCAGCAGCGTGCAGGGGTGGAGGCGAACGTCCCGTCGGTCTTCTGGTTGGATCCCCGCGATGTCGTGGACACCGCGCTCAAGGACCTGCGCTCCGGACGAGGGATCAGTGTCCCGGGGATCGCGTACCGCGCAATTCGGCTTGCCATGCAGATGACCCCCCGACGGGTCTACTTGCCGCTGTCCGGAGCCTTGACCCGACGGTTGACCTGAAACAGCGTTGCCGCCCAGGTGACCAAGGGTCTACCTGGACGGCAACGACTAGTTGGGTCCCTACGCGTACATGGCGTCGATCAGGTCGCGGTAGTTGTCCTCTACGACCTTGCGCTTCACCTTCAGGCTGGCGGTCAGCTCGCCGTCCTCCTCGGAGAGGTCCCGCGGCAGGATGGTGAACTTCTTGATCGTCTCCCACTTGTTGAGGTGGCTGTTGAGCACGTCGACATCGGCCTGGATCGCTGCACGGACCTCGGGGGTCTGAGACAGCGTCTCCAGGTCACCGCTCAGGCCGTTCTCGGTGGCGAAGTTCTGCAACGCCTCCGGGTCCAGTGAGATCAGCGCCGTCGCGTAATTGCGGTCGCCGGCGTGCACTACCAGGTTGGAGGCCAGTGCGGAGATCACCTTGAACTGAGCGGCGATCTGACCGGGAGCGATGTACTTGCCGCCCGAGGTCTTGACCAGGTCCTTCTTCCGGTCGGTGATCTTCAACCGGCCTTGGTCGTCCAGCTCCCCGATGTCACCAGTGGCCAACCAGCCGTCCGGCAGAAGCGTCTCAGCGTTGGCCTCTGGAAGGTTCCAGTAACCAGCCATCACGTGAGGTCCGCGCAGGAGCACTTCACCGTCGTCGGCGATCATGACCTGGGTGCCGGGCAGTGGTTGTCCGACCGACCCGAAGACCAGGTCGCTCGGCCGGACGACACAGGCGGCGGCGGAGTTCTCGGTAAGACCGTAGCCCTCGATGATCGGCAGGCCGGCTGCGTCGAACCAACGTGCCACGTCGCCGTTCAGAGCTGCGGAACCGGAGATCATGACGCGCATCCGGCCACCGGTGAGCGCCTGGATCTTGGAGAACACCAACTTGTTCGCGAGCGCCATGCGGGTAGATGCCATCGGGCCAGCCGACTCTCCCGCGCGCTGCTTCTCCTTGATCTCGGTAGATGCCCCGAACGCCCAGTCGAAGATCTTGGCCTTCGCCCCACCGCCGGCCTTCGCCTTGGCGTTGGCGCCTTGGTAGATCTTCTCGAAGATCCGGGGGACCCCAGCCATGATGGACGGCTGGACGACCGGCAGATTCTCGACAATCTTGGGAACCCGGCCGTCGATGTAGGTCACGAAGCCGACCTGGTATGCCGCTGAGATGAGTACTTTGCCGAACGAGTGCGCCAACGGCAGCCAGAGGAACTGCACATCGTCGTTTCGCACAACGCCCAGTGCCTGCATGCTGGCTCCCTGGAAGACCCAGTTGCTCTGCGGAAGCATCACACCTTTGGGCCGGCCTGTCGTCCCCGAGGTGTAGATCAGGGTCGCCAACGACTCAGGCTTGATGGCGGCCACGGTGTTCGCCACGAGCTGGGGGTCAGCTGCCAGAGCCTGGGCACCCATCGCTTCGAGGTCGGCCCAGGAGATCACGCGGTCTCCGTCACCCTGACCGTCGATAAGGATGATCTTCTCGAGCGCCGGGATCTCATTGGCATGCGAAAGGGCCTTGTCGGCCTGGCTCTGATCCTCAGCAACAAGGAAGCGTGACCCCGAGTCGTTCATGATGTACTCGAAGTCCTCCTCACCTGTGCTGGGGTAGATCGTGGTGTTCGCCCCGCCCGCCAGCATCACGCCGCCATCGGCCAGCACCCACTCGACGCGAGTGTTGCTCGCGATCGCCACCCGCTCCTCGGGTTTGAGCCCGAGGGCCAGGAATCCAGCAGCCAACCGGTTCATCTCGTCGCCGGCTTCTTTCCACGTCCGCACGCTCCAGGTCCCGTCCTCGTTCGGAGAGCCGAAGGCTGGGGCGTCGGGTGTTTCGGCGATTCGGTCAAGGATCGACTGGGACAGGGTCGTGGCCCGGGGCGGCAACTCGGCGGCTAGGTCGCCGGAGATGTTCTGTGACATTTTCTTGAATTCTCCTCAAGTAGTGGCGGTGGGGGTTGGCTTCTTGTCAGGGAAGTTACTGGTCTGTGGCTTCCTCGGCGTGGTCACCGGTGCGACTCATATTGCCTCCTGGGATGCGGTTGGGCGGCGGTTTTGGCGCAGAAAGTCACTTTGACACAGTTCACGCGCGCGGCGCGAGGTGAGAACCGGGTCATGTGCGGGGCGGACGGATGACAGCAACTGGGGATTCGACGTGTTCGATGACGGCCCGGCTGACCGATCCGAGCAGCAGACCCTTGAACCCACCATGCCCGCGGCTTCCGACGACCGTCATCGCTGCGCCATCGCCTGCCTCCACGATGGAATCGCTGGCGTGGCCGGACCCCATGACTTCAGTGACCGCCACCGCCGGGTACTCCGTGCGAGCAGCCTTCAATGCCGGGGAGATTTCGAGCAGTCTTGCCTCCTGCAACGGTGTCGCCGTCGCGGTCCCCCCGCTGGACTGCGGACCGGTTCGGGCGAGCACCTGGTCGTCGACGTTGTGGACCGCGAAGACGGTCATGCCGTGGCGGATCGAGGCCTCCATGGCGAATGAGACCGCGGCCTCTGAACCCGGCGAGCCGTCCACGCCCACGACGACAGGTCCATCGCGGAAGGCGGCGGCGTTGCGATCTGCGTCCTCGCGGACGAGAACCACAGGGATATCGGCATGCGTGACGACTGCTGCCGACACCGAGCCCAAGACCATTCGTGCGATATTGCCGCGACTCCTGTTCCCGATCACGAGCATGTGTGCGTCTGCAGCCCGATCGAGCAGTCCCTGGGCGGGCTTGCCGCGCAACAGTTCGCCCTCGACGTCCAGTCCGACCATGTCGGCGCGCAGTTGGAACACAACCGCGTTGAGGACGGCCTCAGCGTGGGTGCGGTCGAGGTCGGCCGCCTGCGACACCGGTGAGATGCCGAAGGTCGGCATCCCCCAAGCCATGACGACACGAAGCGGACGTTCGGTCGCCAATGCTTCGCCGGCAGCCCACCGCACCGCGGGTAGACACGCCTTCGAACCGGAATACCCGACCACGATCGGCGGCTCCTGGGACTCGACTTCGGTCGCGGAGTGTCGCCCGGCCATCCACTTGCGCCCAAGTCGCATGAGGGCCAGCCCCGGGATGTAAGCGACAACCCCGTACACCGCGCTCGGGAGGGCCATCTCGTCCGAGCCCAGAGCACTCAGGGCGATCAGCATGCTGAGCGTGACGTTCTTGATCGAGAACTCCATGCCGATGGCGATGTTGTCCGCATCGTCGAGGCGGAAGATCTTGCCGAGAACGATGCCGAAGACGGCCGCCAGACAGGCCAGAACCAGGCAAGCGGGACCAGCCTGAGCAAGCATTGTGAAGGCCTCGCTTCCCAGGCTTGCGACGACTCCGATGATCAGGCCGAACAGCACGACGAAACTGACCAGGGAGACGGCTCGTTCCAGCCGAGAGGCCAGGGCTGGTTTCTTGTAACGCAGGATCATGCCCAGCCCGACGGGGATGAAGATGATCGCGACCAGCAGACCAGCCACATCGCCGAACGACACACTGACGTAGCTGCCCGCGGGAAGATCGTCGGACCACATACGCAGCGCCAGACCGACCCAGAACGGCAGCGTCAAGATGGACAGCAGAGCGGTCACGACGGTCAGCACCAGACCCAATGCCACGTTTCCTTTGGCGAGGTAGGCCATGACGTTCGACGTCGTTCCGCCCGATGTAGCGGCGACCAGTATGACCCCGATCGCCAGCGGGGTGGACATGTTGAAGACTGTGACGACAGCGAAGCCGATCAGCGGAATCCCGATGGCCCAACCGATGGTCCCCACGATCGCGGGTAGGGGCCTGTGCCTCTGCCTGGTGAAGTCATCAACCTGCAGCGTGAGCCCGATGCCAATCATGACGAAGGCAAGGACGAGAGGGAGACCGAATTCGATCAATGCGCTGTCTTGCATCCGGGCACGCTAACACCGGGTTTCGCGCGAAGTGCCCGAATGTGCACCACGGTCACAGTGAGTGTGCACGCGAGAAGAGGGTTCCCGGGAGCAGTCTCCCGGGAACCCTCTTGAGTCGTCAGTCAGTGGACAACTATTGAGACTGCCGTCGGCGCTGGGCGACGACTGCGGCGGTCATGCCGAACACTCCGAGACCGACCAGCATCAGGGGAACCGTCACCGTCCAACTGATGGCTTCCGGGATGAGCATGTAGGCCAGTGCGAAGAGTGTGAACATCACACCGGCACCGAGGCTGAGGACGTCCAGTGGGTGCTTGCTCATCGTGCCTGCTCCTTCTTGTTGTTGTCCGGCATCTTCTTGGTGGGCTCTTGCGCGCCCGTGCTTTCCGGCGTCTTGCCGACGGCCGGGGCTCCCGGCTCCACGAACACAGCACCGGCCTGTACGAAAAGGTCGATTTGCAGGGAACCGTCGGCTTTTTCGGTTGTGGCTGGGATCAGTGTGCGGAAGCGGCCGCCGTCACCGTTGGTCCTTGTGAAGCCGTTCTCGCCCCCAACTTCAACCGAACCCGGGATGCCGAAGTCGGTCCATACGATCAGGTCCCAGTTGCTGGGCGCGGCGACTCGCACCTCTCCGACCCCTACGTCGATGCGAACCGTGTCGCCGTCGGCGGGGACGCCCTGCCAGTCGGAGAAGTCGACGTCCAGAGTCCCTGCTGTCAGGCTGTACGTGGTGTTGTCCGCCGTTGGAAACCACGTCAACTCACCCGCGTTCACGTCGAGTCGTTGCACTTGGCCCACAAGGGTCATGATCATGAACAGCGGGATCGCGAAGAAGAGCAGCCACCGGGCGCGACCCCGGAAGGCGCCGATTACCAGCGTCACACCCAGTGACAACAGCCCGGCTGCCAGCACGACCACGGGGTTGCCCGACACAAGCAACGCGATGCCGGTTGCGGCGATCGCCGCACACAGGCCGGCCAATCCCAGGTAGGAGGTCTGCCGCGGCGGGGCGGGGGGCAGTTGTGGTGCTTCGGGCAGAACCGAGGTCTGGGTGTAGTCGCCCGTGCCCCCGTATGCGTAGCCCTGCTCGGGCGCAGGGATCGGCGCCATGTTCGTCGTGGACCTGGTTTGTCGCTGGCTCAGAACGATCCAGATCACGACACCTGCGATCAAGGCGCCGAGCAGGACTCCGCTGCCGCCGTCGCTGAACAGCAGACCGAGCCCGATCAGGCCCGCGATCCCTGCTGCGATGCAGCCCAGCCCGACCAGCACCCAGGACGGATTGAGACGCGCAGTCGCAGGAGCTGACTCATCGGGTACCAACCACCACATGGCGAGGTAGGCGAACAGACCGAGCCCGCCCACCAGCAACGAGATCCCGAACACGACCCGCAGAACAACGGGGTCAACGTTCCAGTACCGGCCCAGCCCGCCGCAAACACCCCCGAACACGCGGTCGCTGGAACTGCGCCTCAGCAGCCTCGGTGGGTTCGCCGGCGGTGGTGTGGGTGTCACTTGCATCGTTGTTTCATCCATGGCTCCACTGTCTGCCCGAACGACGTTGCCCCACATCCGGTGATGACCCTGATCTTCTTCTCAGGGTTTCACCCCGATCCCCCGACGCGTCGAGTGGGCGACAATGGTCGTGTGAGTACCCACGTCGCGCCTCCGCGTGCCTATCGTCAGACGCAGGGACGGTGGATCGGGGGAGTGGCCGTGGGGCTGGCCGACCATCTGGGGTGGCCGGTTGGTGCGATTCGCCTGATCTTCGTCGTGTTGAGTCTCTTCGGCGGAATAGGCGTGATCGCGTACGCAGCGTTCTGGGCCGTGCTGCCACCTGCAGACCCCGACGAGTCCGACACCGTGCGCCTTCTCGCCTTCTCGGCGTTGGTAGTGGGCGGACTGTTGTTCTTCCCAAGCAGCGGCTGGATGCAGATCGGATTGCCGCTGGCTGTCGTGGCGCTCGGTGCGACGGTGGTGTGGACCAGGCTGTCACCGTCGAGGCGCGTGCGTCCGGACGGTCTGCAATGGACCGCCCTCGTTCTCGGCATCCTGCTGGTCGTGTTGGGTATGGGCGGGCTCGCGATCAGTGGGCTGGGCGTGCGGTCGGTGCTGAACGCGTTGGCTGTCGCGATTCTGTTGTTGGCCGGTGTCGGTCTGATCGCGATGCCCTGGATCGCGGGTCTCTACCAGGAACTCACCAACGAGAGGCAGGAGCGGATCCGTTCACAGGCGCGCGCAGAACTGGCGACCCAGGTGCACGATTCGGTGTTGCAGACGCTGACTCTCATCCGCGGTCATGCGAACGATCCCGAGCAGGTCGTGCGGCTCGCGCGAGCCGAAGAACGACACCTGCGGTCGTGGCTTTACGAGCCGGTCGGAGACCCCGAAGGGACACTGACAGCCGCTTTGGCGAACGTGGCCGCGAGGGTGGAAGCCGAATACCCCGTCACCGTAGAGGTGGTGAGCGTCGGCGACATGGAACTGGATCACGACGGGCACGCGTTGGTTGCCGCTGCCGGGGAGGCCGTCCTCAACGCTGCGAAGCACTCCGGCGGTGCGATCAGTGTCTACGCCGAGGTCGAGCAGGCGCACAGCGCGGTCTTCGTGCGCGACCGGGGCGCGGGCTTTGACCCAACAGTCATCCCGGCCGATCGCAAGGGCGTACGTGAGTCCATGATCGCTCGCATGCGCCGCGTCGGCGGGACCTGTGACATTCGGGACACGGGTACAGGCACTGAGGTGCGCTTGACACTGCCGACACGCACATGATCCGCCTGGTGATCGTGGACGACCACGAGATGGTGCGGGCTGGGATCGCTGGCGGTCTCCCGGATGACATCGAGGTAGTGGGACAAGCCGCCGATGTCTCCCAAGCGGTTGCGGTGATCCAGCGAACGACCCCCGAGGTGGTTCTGCTTGACGTGCATCTTCCCGGAGGCAATGCGCAAAGTGTGCTCGAACAAGTCAGCGGGACGTCCAAGTACCTGGCGTTGTCGGTCTCGGACGCCTCCGAGGATGTGATCGGTGTTGTGCGGCTCGGCGCTCGCGGCTATGTGACCAAGGACATCACCGCCGATGCCCTGGCCACGGCCATCCGGCAAGTGGCCGCCGGTGAAGCGGTATTCAGTCCGCGGCTGGCGGGTTTTGTGTTGGACGCGTTCACCGGAGGAGCTGCGCAGACCGACGATGAGCTCGACCTGCTGACGGCGCGCGAGCGCGACGTCATGCGACTCATCGCTCGCGGATACACCTACAAGGAAACCGCAGAGGAACTGTTCGTGAGTGTCAAGACGGTGGAAACCCACATGTCCGCGGTGTTGCGCAAGCTCCAGTTGAGCAATCGCCGGGAGTTGGCCAAGTGGGCTCGCGGACGAGGGCTGAGCTGATCACAATCCTCGCATCAATGCAAGGATTGCGGCGCCGATCTCGTTAGCGTGCGCTTTCTGCACGCTGTGGCCGCCGTCGTCGAAGCGCAGCCGGGGTCCATCAGGCACCATCTGCTCCAGAGCCTGGAACGTGGTGGCCGGGATGATCGCGTCGTCGCGCGCCCACGCAACCAGGGTCGGGCAACGCATACCGGCGAGGTCCGCGCGATAGTCGTCGAAGTCGAAGGCGAGTGCGTCGATGATGGCGAAGGCACGTTCGTCATCGGTGAGATACCCGGGGAACCCCTGCGCGGCGTATACGCGGCGGATCAGGGGATCCACGACCGTGCGAGCGCCGGGCAGGCCCAAGGCGCCGGCGAACACTCGCATCGGGCGGCGTGCCAGATGTGGCTTTGGACCGGCGGGGGCCAGCATCACAGCCGCCCGGACCAGTTCGGGTCGCCGCGCGGCCAGATGTGCGACAACGCCTGCCCCTGCGGAGTGCCCGGCGAGAACCACCGGGCCCGAGCACAGTCGCTCGATGAGTGCCAGTACCGGTTCTGCGCGCTGTGCCAAGGTGAGCCCGGTGAACCCGTCCCTGGGTGAGGCGCCATTGCCAGGTGGATCGAAGCGCAATACACGCATTTGTGAACTCAGCGTTGGCGCCAGCCAGCGGAAGTCCCTGACGCTGCCGGGTAGTCCAGGGATTGCGATCAGGGTGGGTTCTCCTGCGCCCTCCTCTGTATAGGCCAGGACCGAAGCGTCGGAGTCGATGGTCTGCGTGGTCGGGTCGCTGGGAGAGTCGGGCCTCACACCTTGAGCGTATTCACGCCCGACTGGAGATCTGTTGCACCGCCCAGCCATTGCCGTCCGGATCGTCGAAGAACATGAATCCGACGTTGTCCAGCCGATGGGGGGTCGGATGAGGGTTCTGGCCCATGGTCCTGATCTCACTCACCGCCACGGCGCGTTCGACAAGTTCGGCGCGGGCCTGCTCGAGGTCGGGGACGACCAGCTGCAGGCCCTTTAGAGAGCCGGGTTGCATGTCGGGAACGAGGCCGGTGCCGATCACGATCGAGCACCCTGACCCCGGTGGCGTGAGTTGCACGATGCGACCCATATCAGGGATGGCGGTGTCGTGATCCACGACGAAACCCAGCCCGTTCGAGTAGAACTCCTTGGCGCGGTCGACATCTGCGACCGGCACGACAACCACTTCCAGTGTCCAGTTCATGCCTCTGACCCTGCCGCATCGACCCGGGCGGGGTCGAGTCGCTTTGGTGGCTGGCTGTCTTCTCGCTGTTCGCAGGGGTTTGTCCGAGCCAAGATGTACGGTCGAGACCAGAGTGAGGGGCAGGTGGTGTGCGTGAGCACAGCCAGACGGTCGTTCGTGCCGTTGGTCGTCGCGGCCGTCATCGGCCTGGTGCTGATCATCGGCGCGCGGATGTTGCTGGGTGGGGGGTCTTCGGGCTCTGGTGGGACGGCGGACGCTGATCCGACAACTGCCGGTGACCGTGCGGACTGTATGAAGGTTCAGGTCGTGGCCTCCAGTGAGAAGGCCGCACTGCTCGCTGACCTGTCCCAGGAGTACAACGCCACCGATCCCAGAGTGGACGTTCAGTGCGTCGATGTGGAGGTCGTGTCCAAGGCCTCCGGTGGTGCCGCGCAGGCCCTCGCTCGAGGGTGGAACGAGCAGGTTGACGGTCCGCGCCCGGACGTGTGGACCCCCGCGTCGTCCTCGTGGGCGGTTCTGGTCGATCAGACTTCGGCGCAGCAGGACAACCCGTCGCCTGTGCCCGACGAACTGCCTTCGCTGGTGCAGACGCCCCTGGTGATCGCAATGCCCAAGCCGATGGCCGAGGCGCTGGGATGGCCCGACGAGCAGATCGGCTGGGCGGACCTGGCCGCGTTGGCGAAATCACCGAAGGGCTGGGGTGAGGTCGGCCATCCCGAATGGGGAAGGTTCAAGCTCGGTAAGACGAACCCCAATTACTCAACCTCGGGGCTCAACGCCACCATCGCCTCATACTTCGCAGCGACCGGCCTGTCCAGCGACCTGACGCTTAAGAACGTCTCCGATCCAGCGACCCGCGAATTCGTCAAGGAACTTGAGTCGTCCGTGGTCCACTACGGCGACACCACCTTGACGTTTCTGGAGAACATGGCCAACGAGGCCGCAGCGGGCAAGGGTTTGACCTATGTCTCGGCAGTGACCGTCGAGGAGAAGTCGGTACTGGACTACAACCAGGGCAACCCCACGGGCGACCCGGCCAAGGCTGGCAAGGAACCGAAACCCAGGATCCCACTGGTCGCGTTCTACCCGAAGGACGGGACCCTCGTCTCCGACAACCCGTGGATCGTGCTGGACGCGCCATGGGTGGACGCTGCCAAGCAGCAGGCGGCTGGCGATTTCTTGGCCTGGCTGCAGCAGCCGGAGCAACAGTCCGCGTTCACCGATGCCGGCTTCCGCACCTTCGAGGGCCAGCCGGGCTCAGTGATCACGCAGGAGAACGGGATGCTCCCTGCCGGTGCGACGAATGTGCTCACACCGCCCTCACCTGTGGTGCTGGCCGCGATCGAGGACAGTTGGGCCCAGCTGCGCAAGCGGGCTCACGTTCTGCTGGTGATCGATGTGTCGGGCTCGATGGCTGAACCTGTTCCGGAGGCGGGCACGGACAAGATCACACTGGCCAAGCAGGCTGCCATCGGCGCTCTGGAACAGTTCGCCCCCGATGACGAGGTCGGTTTGTGGGTCTTCTCAACAGACCTCGGACCCACGGGGGAACCGTTCGCCGAGTTGGTTCCGATCGGTCCTGCGAAGGACACGGTCCCAAGGATGCAGCGCGACATCGATCGGCTCGTGGCCGATGGTGGCACTGGTTTGTATGCGACGTTGCGACAGGCGCAGGCACGGATGCTGAAGGACCTGCCCACCGACCGGATCAACGCCATCGTGCTGCTCAGCGACGGTCGCAACGAGTATCCGCCGGACACCGACCTCAACGGGTTGGTCCGCCAGCTCAACGGCGAGAGTGTGGACACCACGGTCCGGGTATTCACGATCGGTTACGGCGGGTCTGCCGACACCGAGGCACTGGTGGCGATCGCGGAAGCATCGCGGGGCAAGTACTACGAGGCGACCGACCCGGCGAGCATTGAGAAGATCATGACCAGCGTGCTGTCGAACTTCTGATCCGGCTCTGCGGCAGACTGTCATCGTGGCTGTGTCCGACGAACTGAAGGACCCTTGGGGCTGGCTGGTGGCCGGAATCAGTGGGGGACTGGGGTGGGCGGTCCTGGCTGCACCGCTTGGTCCGCCCGCGATCGTGGTTGGCGCCGTGATCGGGGCGGTCGTACTCGGCACCAAGGTTGCGATCGGGTCGCGTTCGCCGAGATCGCCTGAGCAAGAACGCCGTGATCGATTGCCGGAAGCCCCTGCCAACTCCCCTCAGGGCCAGTTCGTCCAGCGGGCCAGGGTTGCCGCCCAGCAGATACACCAACTGGCCGACCGTCCGGCGGACCCGGGATTACGTGCTGAGGTGGCCCAAGTTGATGACGAAGCGGGAACCGTCGTGCAGGCTCTGCGGGAACTCGCCGGGCGGGTGACGCTGGTGGATGGCGCGCTGCAAGCCGCCCAGCCTGGCCAGGTGCAGCAGGAGGCCGCCAGGTTGCAGGCGGCCCTTACGGCGGAGGTCGACCCGCAGCTGCGTGCCGAACGCCAGCGGGCCTTGGACGCAGTCAGCGCACAATCTGAATCACTGGCCCGGCTGGCTCGGCTGCGCGAGACTCTGCTGGCCCGGACTCAGACCGCGGCGCTGGACATGGAGGGTCTCGCCTCGCGCACCGGAGAACTGGTGGCGATGGGAACTTCTGCGTTCGAGGGTGACCCGGCGGGTCAGATCCTGGACGATCTGACCATGAGTCTGGAGTCGGTGCGAGAGGGATTGGCAGAGGCCGATGAGGTCAGTCGCGGTTGGACTGGCTGAAGCTGCCCGTTAACCCACGGCGTTAGAGGTTGTGCGGTTCGTTAGCGAATCCACGCGTTGTTTCGCTAACCAGGAGCACAACCTCTAACCAGGAGCACAGGCATAGTCTTGGGGTTGCGAGGAGGTGGTCGTGGTGAGGGTCGCGGGCAAGGTGTGGGTTGTCACCGGTGGCGGCGCGGGGATGGGTCAGGAACTGGTGCTGCAGTTACTGCGGGCCGGCGGTCAGGTCGCAGCCGTGGACGTCCGGGCCGAGGCGCTGGAGCAGACGGCCGAACTCGCCGCGGTTGGTGCCCGCCTGAGCACCCACGTCGTGGACATCACCGAGCGGACCTCGGTCGAGGCTCTTGTGGGCGCTGTGGTCGAGGCGCACGGGTGCGTTGACGGTCTGATCAACAACGCCGGGATCATTCAGCCGTTCGTTCCGGTCGGGGATCTGGACTACGAGCACATAACCCGGGTCCTTGATGTCAATCTCATGGGCACAGTGCACATGGTGAAGGCCTTCCTTCCTGAACTGGTCGACCGCCCTGAGGCGCACATCGCCAACGTCTCCAGCATGGGCGGGTTCTTCCCATTCCCCGGGCAGAGTGTGTACGGCGCGAGCAAGGCCGCCGTCAAGTTGCTCACCGAGGGGCTGTACGCGGAGCTGATCGACACACGGGTGAATGTGTCGGTCATCATGCCGGGAGCCGTGCAGACGCAGATCACCCAGAACTCTGGGGTGGCCATGCCCACCGCGAATGAGCCGGCCGGCATGCCCATGACGTCTGCCCAGGACGCCGCCCGGATCATGATCGAAGGGATCGAGAAGGATCGGCTGTACATCTTCGTCGGCAAGGACGCGCGCTTGATGAACCTCGCGATCCGCATCGCGCCCAAGCAAGCCATCGGGTTCATCCAGAAGAAGATGCGGAGTCTTCTCGATCCCGCCACCGCCGCGGGCTGAGTATTCGCGCGTGTTCCCGTTCACTGTTCCGCCGCCCCCGGCGTTACCACCTGAGCCTGTACGACAGGTGATCGTTGTGACCGCGCGCGGATGGCGCAGTCAGCAGGCTGTGCTGCGCCGATTCCAGAGTTCGGGTGAGTCGTGGGTGCGGGTTGGTCGGCAAGTGCGCGTCTGGGCAGGAGTCAATGGCTTTGCGCCACGACGCACGCGATTGCAGAACAGCGGCACCACCCCGGCGGGAGTGTTCACGCTGCCTTCGGCGTTCGGGTTGGGTCGGCCAGCTGGGGTTCGGCTGCCATATCACCGGATCACGCCGCGCTCATATTGGCCCTACGACCCGCGTGACCCCCGCACTTACAACGTGCTGCAGACCCAGCGCGCCAAGAATGCGCGTTGGCGAGCCGACGGGCAATGGTCCGAGCGACTTGTCGAGTACGGCGGTCAGTACCGGTTCGCGGTGGTGATCGGCTACAACCTGCCGGATGTCACCTACCGCGACCCCTCCACAGGAGAGCGGCGAGCCCTGGGGCCGGCGCGCACGTCCAAAGGTGGTGGCATCTTCTTACACGTCGATCGCGACCGGCCCACAGCCGGTTGTGTGGCTATGGGGCGCACGCAGATGCAACGCACGTTGCGTTGGCTGGACCCGGACGCGGACCCGCACATCGTCATCGGCCCGCCCAAGGTCACGCGGAATTGGCGCGACCGGATTGTGCAGCGAGAGCCTGCCTGAGAGCTGTCTGGAAACTCTCCACCGAACCGTGGAGGGTCTCGAGGTCATCCGGGCCGAGCAGGGCTGCGAGGCTGCCGTCCGCACTACGGACGAGTACCGCAGGTGATCCACATCCAGCAATGACTGCGGACACGTCCGCCGGCATCTCGTTGAGGTGGACAAGCCTGAACGGGACTCCCAATCTGGTAACCATCTGTTTCCACGCCGGCTTGCGCCTGACCGGGGAATGGGTGATGTCACACAAAGCGCAATGGGCTGTGCCCAGGAACTTCCCAATGACGTACTTCGCCTCGCCGATCGGCCCGCCATTGGCGTGGTACACGCCGATGAGTTCACGCACGGGAGCCATACGACAAACTAACCCGATTGGCAGAAGTCGGCCTGATCTACGCTGGGTACATGGGTTCGGATCCGGTCGTGTGCACAGGCCCCGACGCGTGCGGCTTGAATCTCGCGAGGATCCACCTGATGTCAGGGGATCTGGTCAGCGCCTACCGAGTCGCGCTGCCGATGGCCGAAGCCGGGGACAGCGACTCGATCGAGGTCATGATCCAGATTTGCGAGAAGGCCGCAGACGCGACCCGCGCGGCGTCGTGGCGTGAACGGCTGGCTGCGGGTTAAGCCTGCTTGCCCTTCCTGGGTTTGCGTGGTTTGCCGTGGGACTTCGCCTCTGACTTGCCTTCGGCCTTCAGATCGATCAACTTGCCTGAGATCCGGGTCTTTCGCAGCCTCTTCCACACGTCAGGCGAGAGATCCGAGGGCAGTTCGACCAGAGAGTGGTCAGGGCGGATGTCGATGTGGCCGAAGTCGGAGCTGCGCAGGCCGCCCTCGTTGGCCAGCGCCCCGACGATCTGGCGGGGCTCCACCTTCTGGCGGCGGCCGACCTCGATCCTGTACGTGGACATGGGTGAGTCCGAACGGCCCTTGGCGCGGGTGGGTCCCTGACCGCGATCGCGGGGTTGTGAGTCCGTGCGTGGCTTGCGTTCTGTGCGAACGGGACGTTCGGGCTCGGGTTCGAGCAACAATGGCGCGCCGCCCTGCATGACCACGGCCAGCGCCGCAGCGACATCCGCGTCGGGCACGTCGTGCTCGCGGACGTAGTGGGACACAACGTCGCGGAAGAACTCGAGTTGGTCCGACGACAGCGCCTGGGTGATCGCGTCGTCGAACCGCGACAGTCGTGTGCTGTTTATGTCCTCAGTGGTGGGCATCTGCATCGGGGTCAGCGACTGCCGCGTGGCCTTCTCGATGGACTTGAGCAGGTAGCGCTCGCGCGGGGTCACGAATGAGATGGCATCCCCGCTGCGCCCGGCTCGGCCCGTGCGGCCGATTCGGTGGACGTAAGACTCAGTGTCGGTGGGGATGTCGTAGTTCACCACGTGGCTGATCCTGTCGACGTCCAGGCCGCGAGCTGCCACGTCAGTCGCCACCAGGATGTCGAGCTTGCCGGACTTCAGCTGGTTGATGGTGCGCTCACGTTGCACCTGTGGGACGTCGCCGTTGATGGCCATCGCGGAGAAGCCGCGCGCTCGCAGTTTCTCCGCAAGGGTCTCAGTCTCGTTCTTCGTGCGGACGAACACGATCATCGCTTCGAAGCTCTCGACCTCGAGTATGCGAGTGAGCGCCTCGATCTTCTGTGGGTAGGAGACGGTCAGGTAGCGCTGGGTCGTGTTGGCCGACGTCGTGGTTTTGTTCTTGACCGTGATCTCGAGGGGGTCGTGCAGGTACTTCTTCGACATCCGGCGGATCTGCGCGGGCATGGTCGCGGAGAACAGCGCCACGTTCTTGCTGTCAGGAGTGTCGGCCAGGATCGTCTCGACGTCCTCGGCGAAACCCATGTTGAGCATCTCGTCGGCCTCATCGAGGACCAGGAAGCGCAATTCCGTGAGGTCAAGAGTGCCCTTCTCCAGGTGGTCCATGATGCGCCCGGGTGTGCCCACAACGATGTGGACTCCGCGTCGCAGTGCGCTCAGTTGCACGCCGTAGCCCTGGCCCCCGTAAACAGGCAGTACTTTGACCCCGTGGAGCCCGGCGGCGTAACGCTCGAATGCTTCGCATACCTGCAGCGCCAATTCCCGAGTCGGGGCCAGCACAAGTGCTTGAGGCTTCTTCTGCGAGAGGTCGAGGCGGTCGAGGATGGGCAGCGCGAACGCCGCGGTCTTGCCGGTCCCGGTCTGCGCGAGACCGACGACGTCGCGGTCTGCGAGCAGCGGCGGGATGGTGGCTGCCTGGATCGGCGAGGGGCTCTCGTAGCCGACCTCGTGCAAGGTCTTGAGCAGGGTCTGGCTGAGTCCGAGGTCGTCGAACGTCGCAACGTCAGGGGCCGATTGGTCCTCGTGGCTCATGGGAATCTCCAGTCTTGGGCGGGTCGCACCGGGAAAGCGCGGCTCGACACCGGCGACTTCGAGCCTAGCCTGCGCTGGTGAGCGGAGGTGGGGTCGCCAAGCCCTACGCCACGTCGTTGTCGGTCAAGAACCGATCGATGTACTTCCACGTCGTGTCTCGCGCGCCACGACCCGTGAGCACACCGAGGTGGCCGCCGGGGGCGCGCTCAAGCCGGACCTCTGGGCTGTTCGTCAGCAGTGTGGCGACGTGGTGTGCAGAGGCAGGGGGAGCGAAGAACAGGTCACCGGTGCCAGCGATGGCCATCACCGGGACTGTGACGTCCGCCAGCTCCACGACGCGGCCATGTTTGAGAACCAGCCGGCCTTGGGAGAAGCGATTGGTGCGAATGAGGGAGTGGTAGATCTGCGAGATGCTGCGCCCGGGGTAGGCCTCCATGGTGTCCATCAGGACGTCCACCGCTTCGATCTGGGCAAGGGTGTCCGGATCGTCGCGGTTCTGCAGCTGGGTCAATGGCTTCTTGATCTGCTTGACGGGGTCGAGCCAGCGGTAGATCAGACCGTTGAGTCGGCCTGGGATGCCGCCGAGGGCGCGCACGATTCCGGTGGTCAAGAGTCCGCCGGTCAAGTCCTCCATCACGCGCACTGGACCCAGCACGCGCACTGAGCTGAAGTCGAACGGGCTCGCGACGGAAGTCACGGTTGCGATCGGCAGTTCTGGGTGCGCGGCGGCGGTGAACATTTCGAGGATCCCGCCCAGGCACCACCCCACCAGATGGACCCCTTGGGCCCCGGAGTCCTTCAGAACAGACTCGATCGCGTCTGGCAGAACCGAGTCGATCCAGTGTTCAAGGCCGAGGTCCTGGTCACGCAAGGTGCTGATGTCGCCGTAGTCGACGAGGTACGTTGGGCGGCCTTCGTCGACCAAGAACTCGACCATTGAGCATCCTCGTCGCAGGTCGAAGCACACCGGGGTCGCCGCCATGGGCGGGATCAGCAGGACAGGTAGGGCGCCTTCAGTCTGGTCGCCTGTTGCTTCGTAGCGGTGCACCGTGCACTTGGGCTCATCGAAGATGACCTCGGAGGGCATGCGTCGAAGATCGGCGAATCCGCCGCCGAGCAGGCTGCGGTAGGCGGAGCGGGTCTCGCGCACAACGGGGTCGACATCCGGGCGGGGAAGGAATGTTGGGCTCATCAAGATCAACGGTAACCCCAGGCAAGTCGGCGTGCCGATCCGCCCTCACCGCTGCGCGGCAGCCACCAACGCACTGATCACCTCGGCGCCCGCGGGTCGTGCACCAGCCGTCCAGTCGCCCGGATCAGCCGCGTAAGGCGTGCCATAGACGGGGGTATCCGGCTGCTGACGCCAACCTTGTGCCAAGGCGCCGGCGTCCACGGCGTCGTAACCGATCCTGTCGAGGGCAGAACGCACGAACGCCTTGGCATCCAGGTCGTCCCCGGCTATGGGCAGGGCGCTGCGATCAGGTGCTCCCGTGGGCCTGGCAAGTCCGGCCAGGTGCTGGAAGAAGATGTTGTTGAATCCCTTGACCACTCGCGCGCCCGACACATATTCGGCGAACATCTCGGAGGAGGTCGTCGTGTGCGAGTCCAGATCGGGGAACTGCCCATCGCGGCCCGGGTAGTAGTTCATGGTGTCGATCACGACCTTGCCCTCCAAGGCAGCTGAAGGAACCTGACGGTAGTGCTTCAGCGGGATTGTGACGACCACGATGTCACCCTGTGCCGCGGCCTCCTGGGCGGTGACGGCGCGGGAACGCGGTCCAAGTTCGGACACCAGGTCGCCCAGGGTCGCAGGCCCGCGACTGTTGCTCATGAGCACCTCGTCGCCAGCGGCGGTCGCGAGTCGGGCCACGGTGGAGCCGATGTTCCCACTTCCGATGAATCCCCATGTCGTCATGGGCACTGCAACCTTCTCGGGCTGCGGGCCATTCCCGACGCGCCCGCATAGGGCAGCGACCCGCGCGGGGTCGCGGGCCGCTGCGTCTGTGTGCGGGTCAGGCTGAAACGGCCTTTGGCTGCGCTGCACGCCGGTATCGACCTCGTGCGGCGCGGTGGGACCTTGTCCATCTCCGGGGTGTACGGGGGCATGGCCGATCCAATGCCGATGCTGACCTTGTTCGACAAGCAGGTGACATTGCGCATGGGTCAGGCCAACGTGCGGCGCTGGATCGACGACGTCCTGCCTCTTGTCGAGCAGGAGAACGATCCCTTGGGCTTGGAGACCTTCGCGACCCACCACGTCACTTTGGCGTCCGCACCGGATGCCTACGAGAGTTTCGCCAGCAAGTCCGACGGCGCGATCAAGATCCTGCTGAAGCCGTGACTGAACCCAGGTCCGGGCCCAGTCACGGTCTTCCAGCGGAGATGCAGTCTCAGGTCACGCTCGGTCGGTGACCGACACCACCACCACTTCGTCGTCTTCACGGCCGAGCTGCTCTGTGCCCTCGTCACTCATCACTGCGTTGCTGGGACGTGTGATCCGCCAGAACAACACCGCCAGCGCGCCACCCACCAGGGGTGCGATGAGGAACAGCCAGACCTGCTGAAGGGATTCCCCGCCTGCGAACAGGGCCGGGCCCAACGAACGGGCCGGGTTGACCGAGGTGCCGGTCAGTGGGATACCCACCAGGTGAACGGCGGCCAGCGCAGCGCCGATGGCGATCCCCGCGAAGCCGGGAGCGGCTGCGTGGTCTGTGACCAGCAGGATCACGCCGACGAAGGCGGCGGTGAGTAGCGCCTCGGTCAGGAAGGCGCCGAGGGCGTTCGGGCCATCACCGCCGAAGGCGTTGGATCCCAGGGCCCCTGTCTGGTCAGTGACCCCGCCGGAGTTGACCAGCACCCACAGGACGAACCCACCGAGGGCCGCACCGAGGAATTGCATTACGACGTAGAGCGCGGCTTCCTTGCCGTCTTGGCGCTTGGACAGCCAGAAGGCCAGTGTTACGGCCGGGTTGACGTGGCAACCGGAGGTCGGTCCTAGCGAGTAGGCAAGAGCCGCCAGTACGAGGCCGAACGCCAGGGCCACGCCGAGCATGCCCATGGACTGGATACCGCTGACTGCGGCTCCCACCGCAAGGAAGACCAAGAGGAAAGTGCCGACGAATTCGGCGATGAGTTTGTCTGTCATGCTCCGATTCTCTTGCAGCCAATCAGCGGCAACGGGACCGCCCCCCTTGACCGTCTTGGCGGACCCAGGTTGGGCTGTTCGGCTGCTGGGCCCGGCATTACGTGTCGCCCTTCGGCATGTGGCCCTGGTGCGGTGGGGCCCGTGGGGCAACCAGCGGCTCAAGGCCCTGTTCGGCGTCCCTCGCCGCCCTGCACGACTAGCAGTGCCGCTGCTACTACGACCGTCAACGCGCCGCGGCGACGCTCGCTATCGCTTGGCAAACGCCGGCGCCCGGGCGCCTTTCGGTGAATATGTGGCACGGTCCGGGTTTGCGGCGTGGGCCGGGTTGGCGAAGCCGATCTGCGTACCGATCTGGTTGGCGCTCCCTCTTGATCAACCAGATAGGTACGCCGAATTCACCCTCTATGCGACATTTCGGGCGCGAAACCGTACCCAATAGGTTGATCAAGAGGTTTTCGGCCTGCGGCCCAACCAGAAAGGTACGCCGACGGGCGCCTTTCGGTGAATATGTGGCACGTGAGGTTGCACATTCTCACCGAAAGCCGCCGCCGCCGGACCGAAGTCACCTGCTCCCGGCCCAGGGTTCAGGGGGCGCAGGAACGACACAGACCGAGGATCTCGACCGTGTGGCTCACCTGTGTAAAGCCGTGCTCGTCGGCGGTCTTGCCGGCCCAGCGTTCGACCGGCCCGGCAGTCACCTCGACGGTGAACCCGCAGGACCGGCAGACCAGATGATGATGGTGTCCGGTGCTGCAGGAGCGGTAGCGGGCCTCACCGTCCTCGGCTAGCAGAACGTCCACCTCGCCGGCCTGAGCCATCGCGGCCAGACAGCGGTACACGGTGGTCAGCCCCACGTCAGCCCCGGACTGCCGCAGGTCGGCATGGATCTGCTGTGCGGTCCTGAAATCGATCGCCTGCTCCAGCAACTCCTCCACCGCGACCCGTTGCTTGGTTCGTCGCTTCGTCATGAGGACCTCCGCAGTATTAGCCCGGCGGGAAGGGCGAGGATGAAACAGGCGAGGGTCAGCAGCACGATCGTGGCCCCGGAGGGCACATCGAGGTAGAAGCTGAGGACCACGCCGCTGACCGCGCAGGCCCATCCCACCAACACGCCAATGCCGGCGGTTGCGCGGAATGACCGGCTGACCTGTTGGGCGGCGGCGATCGGGACGATCATGATGGCGCTGACCAACAGCAAGCCCACGGTCCGCATACCGATCACCACCGTCACGGCAGCAAGGACGGTGATCAGAGCACTGATGAACCCCGATCGGATTCCCTGGGTGCGCGCGACTTCGGCATCGAAGGACACCGCGAACATCTCACGGCCGAAGACCAGCAACACCAATCCCACCATCGCAGCGGCCCCAACCAGCCACAGCAGGTCGCTGCCGGACACGGTCGTGATCGCCCCGAAGAGGTATTGGTTCAAGGATGAGGCGGCCCGGTTACCCGCCAGGTACGTGAGCAGGACGCCTGCCGCGATCCCGCCGTAGAAGACCAGGGCAAGGATCACGTCACCGGCTGAACGGCTGCGGGCACGTAGGAACTCGATACCGATGGCGCCGAGCACGGCGACCGCGAGGGCCGTCGGCACGGGCGCGGTTCCCGTCAGGAACGCCAAACCCACGCCGGTGAGCGCGACGTGACCCATGCCGTCCCCAAGCAGTGCCAGTCGCCGCTGGACGAGGAAGACGCCGATGGCCGGCGCGAGCAGGCCGACGATCATGGCGGCCAGCAGCGCCCGGCGCATGAAGTCGAAGTCGAGGAACGTCACGGTCCCTCCAGAAGCCCAGGGTCGGACGGCACGTCGTGGCTGTGGTGCCACACATGCTCGCTGAACTCCGGCGGTGGGGGAGAGGCAGCGTCATAGCGCACAGACCCGTGGTCGGGATGACCCAGGACGATCGCCCGGTTGGCCAAGCTCGCCACTGGCCCCACATCGTGAGTGATCATCAGGATCGTGGCCCCCCGGTCGCGAAGAGCTCGCATGTGACTGGCGAGCCGGCGCTGTTCGCCCACGTCGACCCCGGCAGTCGGCTCATCCATGATGAGAAGGTCAGCTTGGGTGACCAGTGCCCTTGCGATCATCACCCGGCGTTGCTGACCGCCCGAGAGGTGTTCGAGTCGTTCCTTGCCGCGTCCGTCGAGGCCCACGAATTCCAAAGCACTGTGGATCGACTTCCGTTGGCTGCTCGACAGCGGTCGCCAGCGTTGGGCAGGGCTGGCCAGGGCGCTGCGAACCGCCTCCTCGACACTCAGGGGCACTGCGCTGGTGTTGGTCAGACGTTGCGGAACGTAGGCCACCCGGTGCCAGTCGCGAAATGACCCAGTGGGGACGTCGAACAACCAAGAGGTGCCGCTCTGGGGCTTGAGAAGGCCGAGGATGGCCCGGACCAAGGTCGTCTTACCGGTCCCGTTGGAGCCCATGAGCGCCACGAAGTCGCCATCGTCGATCTGAATGCTGACGTCGCGCAGGACCGGTTGGCCGAATGCCACCGAAAGAGCCTCGGTCCGGATAGCGCTCACGAGCAGTCTTGACCCTCCTGCATGGTGGCGAGGTTCTCGCGCATGGC
Organism: uncultured Actinomycetota bacterium; assembly: GCA_963818505.1. GTDB lineage: Bacteria > Actinomycetota > Actinomycetes > S36-B12 > UBA10799 > JADKAV01. The sequence continues at coordinate 698,117 of CAWFSJ010000001.1, read as the reverse complement.
CGAGATGTAGTCCCCGCTGGCGGGGGGACCCTCCAGCGGATCCAGGGTAGCGGTGGTCGCTCCCGCTTCGGAGGCGACAGTCTGCGCGACGGCGGGGTCGAGGAGGGTCTCGGTGTAGACGGTGGTCACCCCGTTGTCCTGGACGAACGTCGCCAGTTCGGCGATCGCCTGTGCGGAGGGCTCGGTCTCGGGGCTGAGGCCCGCGATGCCTTTCTGCTGGAAGCCGTACTGGTCGGCGAGGTAGCCGAACGCCTCGTGGCTCACGACCATCGTGCGGATCCCGCACTGGGCCGTTGCCTGCTTCCAGTCGGCGTCGAGGGTCTTCAGCTCGTCTTGCAGTGCCTGGGCGTTCGCCTCGAAGGTGGCCTGCTGGGCCGGATCGGCCTGGGTGAGCGTGTCCGCCACCTCCGTGGCCATCTGCCCCATCAGAACGGGGTCGAGCCAGACATGGGGATCCGTTCCCGTCTCGGAATGATCGGCCTCGTCTGCGTGCTCGTCATGGCTGGCCTCCCGCAACGGCAGGCCAGCGCTGAGGTCGACTGCGTCCCCGGAGGTCTGTGCCACAGCTTCGTCCACGGCAGGTTGGAACCCCGCGATGTAGAACACCGCGGAAGCTTCTTGCACTTGACCCACCTGCTGCGGTGACAGTTCGAGGTCATGGGGTTCGGCACCGGGGGAGGTCAGTGTTTCCACAGAGACGGCGTCCCCGCCGATGGCTTCGACCAGGAACTGGACTGGATAGTGGGACGCGATGACTGTCAGCCCCGTGTCCGCGCTCGGCTGGGTTGAAGTGTCGCCGGAGGAGCATCCTGCCAGTAAGACGGCGGCGAAAGAAGCCGCGAGAACAGGTTTGATCACACTGTGGATCGTATCATCTTATTGAAAATGGTTTCCGTTTGCGGTAAGAACATCGGCTCGGAGGAGCCGGTCGTCGCCCTCCGAAGCGGTGAACAGTGCTCGGCCGTTGCGGCTGAAGGCCACGGCTTCGGCCTGGCGCAAGGGCGGTGGCACGACCCGGCCCAGCCGACGGCCGGGAACGGGTCCGGCGAAACGGGTGATGGCCGCATAGTCGCGCAACGCGTAGTCGCCGGTGCGAGGGTTCAGCCCCGCGTCGGTGGTGAAGGCAGGCGCCCCGCCGATGGCCTCGGCGCGCACCCGTCCGGAACGGATCGGTATCCGGTAGATGGTGCTGCGGGGCAGTTGCTTGCTCACCACGTAGAGGTTGCGCCCGTCTGGTGCGGCCATGAGGGCTTCCGCATCCCGTGCACCGCCGGGGTAGCTGAAAGCATGCTTCGTGGCCGGACCTGAGGTGGATCCCAGTGCTGGTTCGGGGATCTCCAGGACGGCCACATCGCTGCGCTGGGACAGGTTGTCCCCGATGTCACCGAGCCACAGGACTGGACGCCCTTCTGAATTGCGCCCACTGGCCAGCGCCTCGCTGTCCGAGGTCGGGGTGGTCAGCGAGTACTGTCCACGGATCGCGCAACTGCTGGCGTCGAGGGCGTAGATGACGTTGGCATTGCCCCCGTCATTGATCGCCCACAGGACTCCCTTATGGCGCACAGAAGGTGCCAGGCCGCTGAGTTCGGGCAGGACGGCAGTGTCGTAACGGCATGTGGTCCTCCAGTCCTTGGCCGTCCAGGTGGGTGGGGCCGTGCTGCCGGGGCTGGGCGGCGCTTGCTGTGTGCTGCAGCTGCCGAGCAGCAGGGCAAGCAGACAGGCCGCGATCATGTTCATCAATGGGACGCGCTGGCTGTGCCACCGAGCTGGTCGGCGAACCAGTAACCGCTGTCCTTGATCGTGCGGACCTGTGTCTGGTAGTCGACGTGCACCAGGCCGAACCGGGGCTCGAAACCCGCCGCCCATTCGAAATTGTCCATCAGCGACCAGCAGAAGTAGCCGTCGACAGGAACGCCCCGGTCGATGGCAGATTGGACCTGGGCCAGGTGTGACTCGTAATAGGCGATCCGCCGGTCGTCATGGATCCGTCCACGCACCAGGTGGTCCTCGAAAGATGCCCCGCCCTCAGTGATCACGATACGTGGGTAGCGGCCGTAGGCGTGCACCATGTCCAGCACCATGCCCAGTCCCTCGGGCCTGATCTCCCAGCCCATCGAGGTCTTCTCAAGGTCTGGATCGTCGCCAAAACCAGGTACTGTCCACAGGCCCGGGATCGGCCGGAAAGGAGCTCGCAGTCGGGTGTAGTACTGCACGCCCAGGAAGTCGAGATCGACCTCGCAACGCTCGAGATCCCCGTCCTTGATGTAGCGGCGCATCATTCGCAGGATCGGGGCGTCATCGGTGGGGTAGCCCAAGCCGAGCCCTGGTTCCAGGAAGGCGCGGTTGAGCATGGCATTGGCCGCCCGCTCGGCTCGCTGGGCCAACTGTGGTCCGGGTCCGGAGCCCAGGGCCGCCGTCAGGTATGCGGTGTTCCCGACAACACCGTCAGGGTCTGCCGCGCGTAGGGCACGTGCCCCGTCGCCAGTCGCCATGTTGACGTGATGCAAAGCCGGGAAGAAGTTGCTCAGACCCCGACGGCCAGGAGCATGTTCGGCGAGCATGTACCCGAGCATCGTGAAACTCAACGGCTCGTTGAAAACCATCCAGTTCGTGACGCGGTCCCCGAGCGCCTCGCCCACGACGGTGACGTAGTCGCAGAATCGGTCGATGGTCTCGCGATTGGTCCAGCCGCCTTCGTCCTCAAGCAGTTGTGGCAGATCCCAGTGGTACAACGTCACCCACGGGTCCACCCCCGCGCCGAGACACGAGTCGATCACACGCTTGTAGTGGTCCAGGCCCTTCTGGTTCAAGGTTCTCCCGTCGGGCTGAATCCGTGGCCAGGACAGCGAGAACCGGTACGCGTCGAAGCCCATGGCGTTGACCAGCGCGATGTCCTCTGGGAAGCGCCGGTAGGAGTCTGTGGCGACATCGCCATTTGTCGCGTCAGCGATCGTTCCCGGCTTGTGCGTGAACCTGTCCCAGATGGAGACGCCCTTGCCGTCCGCATCCGGCGAACCCTCGATCTGGTAGGCGGCCGTGGCCACACCCCACACGAAGTCCGGTCCGAATTCTTCGAGGCTCATATGTCCCAATGTTGCCCGCAGCCGGTGGCGATGTCGACTCCTTGACGTATGCGTCGCCTGTGTCCGAGCGCTTAGATGGGGCCATGCGCCAGTTCCACGCCCCTGGCAGGGTCAATCTCATCGGCGATCACATCGACTACATGGGCGGGACTGTCCTGCCGATGTCCATAGACGCAGGGACCGACCTGTGGGTCCAGGTGCGTGACGACCAGTCGGTGGTGGCGCGATCGGACAATTTCCCTGACGCAGGTGAGATCGTCGCCGATGTGCGCGCCACGCGGGCCCAGCCCGAGTGGGATTGGGTCAACTACTTGGTCGCCGTGGCTTATGCGCTGCGCAAGCATGGAATCGAGGTTCCCGGCGTCGACGTCCGTGTGCACGGCCGGATCCCGAACGGGGCGGGTCTGTCTTCCTCAGCCTCACTCGAATTGGCCATGGCTGTGGCCTTCAACGAGTTGAGCCAAGCCGGGCTGTCGCCCACCCAGTTGGCCCAAGCCTGCCAGCTTGCTGAGAACGAGTTCATCGGAGTCGCCTGCGGGATCATGGACCAGTTGTCCATCGCGCGGGGGGTCCAGGGTCACGCGCTGGCCATCGACTGCCGGACTTTGCAGACACGGCCTATCCCGTTCCCGGCGGATCTGGCGGTGGTGGTCGCGAACACGAATCAGCGCCGGGAGTTGTCCGACAGCGCGTACAACTCTCGCCGTGGCGACTGCGAGCGGGCAGAGCAGTTGCTCGGACGCCGCCTCGTCGAGATTGCGCCTGAGGAAGCGGATGCGTTGCTTGAGTTGCTCCCAGAATCCCTGCGGCCACGAGCCCGCCATGTCATCACGGAGCAGGCAAGAGTCCTTGGCTTCCAACGAGCACTGGCCAGCGACGACCGTGATGCGATGGGCGCGCTCATGCGCGCTTCTCACGAGTCCCTACGCGATGACTTCGAGGTAACCGGACCAGCTCTTGACGCGATGGTGGAGGCCGCTTGGGCGACGCCGGGCGTCGTGGGGGCAAGGATGACCGGAGCCGGTTTCGGTGGCTGCGCAGTGAACCTTGTCGAACCGGACACTGTGGAGCAGTTCCAGCAGAGCGTGGGACATCGCTATGTGACAGCAACGGGGGTTGCACCCGACTTCTACGTCGTCAGCAGTGCCGATGGCGCCCACGAGGTGCTCGCATGATCGAGGCGTCGGTGGCAGCACTGCTGGATTACGGTCTGCGCAACGACCTGATCGGCGCGCAGGACGTGCCGTACGCGCGCAACCGGATCCTCGAGGTGCTCCGGGTGTCCGACTATGACCTGGCAGCCGAACAAGGGGAACCGGCACCCTCAGGCGGGATCGATGACCTTCTTCGCCCGCTGCTGGATGATGCCGCCGCCCGACGGCTCATCGAGCCGGATACGACAAACCAACGCGACCTGTGGGACACAGCCATCATGGGCAGTCTTGTGGACGTCCCAACCAGTGTCCGTCGACGTTTCTGGGCTGATTATGCGGTCAGTCCGACCCGGGCGACGGACAACTACCACGCGAACGCGGTGGCCAGCAACTACATCCGTACCGCTCGGACGGATCGCAACATCACGTGGAAGCAGAAGACCCGCTACGGCGTCATGGACATGACGATCAACCTGTCGAAGCCGGAGAAGGATCCACGCGACATCGCGACCGCGGCTGCAAGCAGCGGTGCGGGTTACCCGCAGTGCCTCTTGTGCCGGGAGAACGAGGGCTACGCGGGCAGGCCAGACCATCCGGCACGCCAGAACCTGCGGCTCATCAGGATCGAACTCGCGGGTGAACCGTGGTACCTGCAGTACTCGCCCTACCGCTACTACAACGAGCACTGCATCGTTCTCAGCGAAGAACACCGGCCGATGTCCATCGACGATGCGACGATGGCCAGACTGGCCGCCTTCACCGAGGTGCTGCCGCATTACCTCGTCGGGTCTAACGCGGACCTGCCGATCGTGGGCGGATCCATCCTCAGCCACGACCATTTCCAGGGCGGGCGTTTCGAGTTCGCCATGGACCGGGCCGGCACCTTGTGGTCGGGATCGCGCGGCGAGGTCGGCATCGAAGTGCTGGACTGGCCCTTGTCGGTGATCCGGTTGCACGGGGCCGACGCCGACGTGCTCGACCTTGCTGGGGCCGTGCTAGGAACGTGGCGCGACTACAACGACGAGTCGCGGGGGGTCCTCAGTCGCACCCACGACGTCGCCCACAACACGATCACGCCGATCGCCCGTCGCGTAGGTGGGTCGTTGCGGCTCGACCTCGTCCTGCGGAACAACCGCACGAGCATTGAGCACCCCGACGGGATCTATCACCCTCACGCGGAGATCCACCCTGTGAAGAAGGAGAACATCGGGCTCATCGAGGTGATGGGACTCGCGGTGCTGCCTGACCGGCTTGAAGGCGAGCTTGAGGCCGTGGCACAGGCACTGGTGAGCGGCGATCGACTTTCGGGCAGCGCGACGGCACACGCGCCGATGCTGCAGGAATTGCTCGACGATGGCCGGGCGCTCGACCTGCAGGATGCGCGCCGTCGCGCACGCGAGGCTGCTGGAAGCTACTTCGTGCGCGGTCTCGAGCACTGCGGGGTCTTCGGTCGGGACGCGGTGGGGGGCATCCGGGAACTGATGGCTCAACTGGGCTGACAAGGCAGCGCCGCGGCACAGGTGTGCGATGTGCCGCGGCGCTGGTTCTTGGGGGACTACTCGAGGTTGCGGTCGACCTCGACTGCCTTGTCGTGCGAGGTCTCCTTGGCGTCCTCGACCCGGTCGCCGATCTTCTCGCCGGCTTCCTGGGCCTTGTCGCCGACCCGGTCGCCCGCTTCCGTGGCGTGATCCTTGATGTCCTCGGCGGCTTCCTTGGCCTTGTCGCCGATGTCCCCGATGGTGTCCTTCACCCTGTCGCTGAAGCCCATGTGTCGGCTCCCCTTTCTGTTGGTTGCCGGCTTCTACCCGGTCGTGAGCGCCCTAGTCCTGACATCAGGCAGTGGGCATAGAGGGCGGTTCAGCGGGAACAAGTCCAGCGAGACAGTCCAAGATCCCCAGTCGAGGGTCGTCAGGCGAAGGAGTGAGATGCCATCCGATCCGAACCGCGAGTCGAACAGTGGCACCGACAGGTGGGCTGGCGAAGGCGGCGCGGACCCGCAAGGACCGGCCACCGATGTGCCCGCCGACCGGACAAGTGCCACTGCCGAGAAAACCACCGACCGGTCGAGCCTCGACCTGCCGCAGGCCGAACCGGCGCCGCAGGACGTGGGCGAAGCCGGATGAACCGTTCGTTGAACAACATCAATCCCAAGGAGAAAACAATGTTCATCTTCCGTCTAGTGCTGCTCCTGGCGGGAATGGTCGCCGGCGTGTTCGTCGCCCGTTCGCTGTGGAGCCGGGCCGACCACTCGCCCATCGATCCCGTGTCGTTGGCCGCAGTTCCACCGATGCAGGAGGCACCGTGAGCGTGTGGGGCAACGTCAAGTACGCGTTCAAGAAGGGCTCGCTGATGTTGTGGGGACCTGCTGATCTCGATCCGCGGATCGACCCGAACGTGAAGCTGGACCGCGAGCACGAGCAGGAGGCGTCGGCGTACAAGAGCAAGCAGGCCAAGGACTGGGACAAGGGCTGAGCAACGGTCATAGTCTCGTGACATGGCCGAGGTTGAGGTTCGCGACGGTGAACGGCCGGTGTTCGCTCTGCACACCGAAACCACCACCTACTGTTTCTGTGTCACCGACGAAGGCCTGCTGCGCCACCTGCACTGGGGCGGGCGCATCAGTCTGGATGACCTGATCGTCGAGCCGATCTGGGCGCTGTCCACCAACGACCTGATCGATGACATCGTCGCCCAGGAGTATCCGGCCCATGGCGGGTTCCGCTACTGCGAGCAGTGCCTGATGCTGCGCTGGCCCGATGGTGGCCGTGAGACCGTGCTGCGGTACCAGGGTTTCCATGTCGACGGTAGGTCGCTGGTCGTCTCAATGCACGACGCGTTCGGTGTCGACGTGGATCTGCATTACGAGGTCGTTGCCGGCTCGGATGTCATCAAGCGGTGGTCGACGATCCGCCCCCGGGTGCCGGTCGTCGTCGAGGCGTGCGCATCGGCCCAGTTCAGCTTGCCATGGCAGAACCTGCAACTGCGCAACGTCAGCGGGCATTGGGGTGCAGAGCAGCAGGAGATGGTTCAACAGGTATCCGGAAAGGTGGTGCTCGAATCGCGGCGGGGGATCTCCAACCACCATCACAATCCTTACGCGGTCCTGAGTCACGACGCGACCGAGACTTCGGGGCAGGTGTGGGCCGCGGCTCTTGCGTTCAGCGGGAACACCAAAGTGGTGGTCGAGCAGACCCCCTACGGATCCACCCTGCTACAGCTGGGCTTCAACGACTTCGACACAGAGATCGGACTTGAGCCCGGCGAGGAGTTGTCGACACCGCCGGTCGTCTGCGCCTACACCCAGCACGGGTTCGATGCGATCAGCGGACAACTGCACGAGTACGGACGCAGCCTCATGCGCCCAGGAATCAAGCCTGTTCTGTTCAACTCTTGGGAGGCCACGAACTTCGACGTCACAGCCGATGGGCAGGTCGCGTTGGCGCAGAAGGCGGCCGGCGTGGGCGCCGAGTTGTTCGTCATAGACGACGGATGGTTCGGCCGGCGCAACCCGGACGAGAACGGTGGGATCCACGACGGGTTGGGCGATTGGTGGGTCGATCCGGTCAAGTTCCCGAAGGGCCTGCAGCCGGTGATCGAAGAGGTGCATCGGCTGGGCATGCAGTTCGGCATCTGGGTCGAACCCGAGATGGTCAACCCCCAGTCCGATCTGTTCGCAGCCCACCCGGACTGGATCTACAGCGAGCCTGGACGGAGCTGCGACGAGGCCCGGGGCCAGTACGTTCTGAACCTCAACCTGGTGCCGGTTCAGCAGTTCATCGTCGAGACGGTCGACCGGCTGCTGACCGAGAACCAGATCGCCTACGTCAAGTGGGATGCCAACCGTCCCATGTCGCAGGTCGGGGTGCGCCGGGACGTCTGGTATGGCCATATCCAGGCCCTGTACGCAATTGTGGCTGAGCTCAAGGGTCGCCATCCCGACGTCTCGTTCGAGGCCTGTGCCTCCGGCGGTGGCCGCATCGACTTCGGTGCCTTGACAGTGTTCGACGACTTCTGGACATCGGACAACACCGATGCGCTCGACAGGCTGGAGATCCAGCGGGCCTACTCGCTGGTGTACCCGCCGCAGGCTATGCGGGCCTGGGTCACCGATGTGCCCAACTTCTTGTCGCAGCGCTCGATCCCGTTACGCTTCCGGTTCCACAGCGCCATGCTGGGCACACTTGGGATCGGCTGTGACCTCACGAAGATGAGCGACTCCGAACTCACTCAGTCAGCCGAGTTCGTCGCGCAGTACAAGCGCTTCAGGGAATTCATGGTCGATTTCCACCGCCTCGAGAACCCGTCGAGCAACGACTACCGGATCTTCCAGTACTCCAGTCCGGGGGGCGCGGTCCTGTTCGTGTTCCTTGCGAGCAGTCGGCTCGGACACAAACCGACGACTGTGCGTCTGCGCGGGCTGGACCCACAGGCCCGCTACCGGTTCACCCACGACTGGCGCACGCACGAGGCGTCGGGTGAGTACTTGATGAACAGGGGACTGCGAGTTTGGCTGCAGGGTGACTACGCGAGCACCGTCATGACCTTCGAAGCAGTCACAGAAGACCAGGGATGAGTCGGGCTCGGACGCGCTGGCAGTAGTCGGAGTAGCCGGGGTAGCGATCGCGCAGGAACGCCTCTTCGACGCGGGCCTTGCCGAGCCACCACACCACCAGCGCGCCCAGAGGGATGAGTGCCCACCAGGAGCCGATCAGTGTGACGCCGAGCAACGCGAGCAGCATCGAGGAGTAGATGGGATGACGCACGGCACGATAGGGGCCGTGCTCCACGAGTTCACCCGCCGAACGGGGTCGGGGGTAGGGGGTCAGCGCGTCCCCCAGGCTGCGCAGCGACCACACGCCCAGGGCCACACCGAGGATGATGAGCGCAATGCCCAACCATGCCAAAGGTCGCCAGGTCCAGTCGGGGCCTGCCGTGGACGCGAGCACGACCACAGCCGCGAGCACGAACTGGCCCCAGACCCAGCCCTGTCCGCGGGAACCGAGCGTCGGCAGTTGCATGAGGACATTGTGCTGCGTCGGACGGGCTTGTCTGTCCACCGCGTCCGGATCTGCGAGTTGATCAAGCTCGGTCGGCCGGAATCGGCCACGATTGCCCGACAACGGCCGAAATGGGCCCGCATATCCGGAAATTAAGCCTCGCGCACGCGCTTGTCCGGGCGAGTCTGGACCTCACCGGCTGTGCAAGTGCATCCCTGCACGGTTGCCCCGTGCCTCCCGCTGCTGGGTAGTCTGCGGTGCATGACCCATTGGTTGTCACCCACAGAGCAGGGTCACTGGCGCACCTGGATCGCCAGCAATCTTCTGCTGCCCCACGCACTCGGCCGGGATCTCTTCGAGAAGACGGGATTGACCATGGCCGACTACGAGATCATGGTCCGGCTGTCGGAATCGGCCGACCATCGCGTGCGGTTGAGCGATCTGGCCGAGTTGACCATGTCCAGTCGCAGTCGGTTGTCCCATCAGATCGATCGGATGCACCGAGCCGGGTATGTGGACAGGCAGAAGTGCAACGACGACCGGCGCGGTTTCTTCGCGGTGCTCACTGAGAAGGGTTACGAGACGTTGGTGGCAGCGGCCCCCATCCACGTGCAGAGCGTCCGCGAGCGGATCGTGGACGTCCTGACCCCCGAGGAGTTCGCCGAACTGGGGCGCATCAACCAGAAACTTCTGGACGCCCTCGACGAGCAGTGAAGCGCGGCGGGCCTACTTCTCGAGGTCCCAGATGCGGATCCCGCCCAAGATTCCGGCGGTGTTGGCCACGATCTTGGCCTTGGGGCCCAGATCGACGCTGGAGAGGTGTTTCGCGTTGCCCCCACCGACGTAGATCTTGTCGTAGAACAGGAATGCGTCGAACGTCTCCATCGCCTTGAGCACCCGCTTGCGCCAGCGCTTGTTCCCGATCTCTTTGCGCGTGGCGTTGCCTACGTAGTCGTCGAAGTCGCCGCCGAAACCGGAGGGCGCGTGTGACAACTCCATGTGAGGCAGCAGACGCCCTTCGTGGAAGACCGCAGTGCCACAGCCGGTGCCAAGAGTCATGACGAACTCGAAACCGGAGCCCTCCACCACGGCGCAGCCCTGCACGTCGGCGTCGTTGGCGACCTTCACCGGGATGTCGAACTCGTCGGCCAGGGCTGTGGCGAGGTCGTAGCCGTGCCACATCGCGGCCATCTTGTCATCGCGGGGGCCGCCGTACTCCAGCCGCGACAGGGATGGGATGTTCAGGACCTTGCCGCTGCGCACCAGGCCGGGGAAACCCACGGACGCCCGTGAAGCATCCGGCAACTGGTTCTTGAGTTCGGTCAGCTTCTCGACCAGCAGCGCCGGCGGGCACGGGTAGGGGGTCTCGATGCGCACCCGGTCGGCGATCATCTGGCCGTTGGTGTCCAGCACCGACGCTTTGAGCCCGGATCCGCCCACATCGACGGCCAGTGTGAGCACGTCGGGCGGCCAGATCGTCGTGGCGTGCGGGCTCTCGGTCATGTCAACCCTCCGGAGTCGTGAGTATCTCGGAGCCGGTGTCGGTCACCAGGATCGTGTGCTCGAACTGCGCCGTTCGCCTGCGATCCAACGTGACCACTGTCCAGCCGTCGTCCCAGATCTCGTAGTTGATGGTTCCGAGCGTGAGCATAGGCTCAATCGTGAACGTCATGCCTGTTTCGAGCACGCGGTTCGCATTCGGGTCGTCGTAGTGCGGGACGATCAACCCGGAGTGGAAGGATGTCCCGATGCCGTGGCCGGTGAAGTCGCGCACCACGCCGTATCCGAAGCGTTTGGCATAACTCTCGATGACCCGGCCCACCACGTTCAGGGTGCGCCCTGGGGCGACCGCCCTGATCGCGCGCAGTGTGGCCTGTTGTGTGCGTTCGACCAGCAGGCGGGACTCCTCATCCACCTCACCTGCCAGAAACGTTGCGTTGGTGTCGCCATGAACCCCGCCGATGAAGGCAGTGATGTCGATGTTGACGATGTCCCCGGCAGCCACGACTGTCGAGTCCGGGATGCCGTGGCAGATGACTTCGTTGAGCGAGGTGCACAGCGACTTCGGGAAGCCCCTGTAGCCCAGTGTCGACGGGTACGCACCGTGATCGCACAGGAACTCGTGCCCGATCGCGTCGAGTCGGTCGGTGGTCACACCGGGAACAACGTTTCGGCCGACCTCCTCCAGTGCTTGGGCGGCGATACGCCCGGCCACGCGCATGGCCGCGATCGTCTCCTCGTCCTTGACCTCCGGACCGAGGTAAGGCGTGGGTTGGGGCCGCCCGACGTACTCGGGCCTCTCGATGTCGGCCGGCACGGAGCGCATGGCGGAGATACGGCCAGGGGCTACGGTCATAACATGCAGTCTAGGCGCGAGGATCGGGCCAGGACGGATTCGGAGGAAGACATGAAGTGGTATTACTGCCTGCTGCACAACCGCGTCGAACCGGAGAAGGGGTGCGCGAACTCCGAGCGCCTCGGACCCTATGACTCCGAAGACCAAGCAGCCCACGCCTTCGAGATCGCCCGCAAGCGCAACGAGGACTGGGATGCCGGCGAGCGGGATTGGGGCGCGAAGAGCGACGAGCAGGTCGACCTCGGCGAGGACACCGACTAGGACCTTTCGACCGATCACATCTGCAGCTGAGCAGGCTGGCACACTGGCGCCCATGACGACGATCGCAGTACTGGGTGGAACCGGTCCGCAGGGCAAGGGTTTGGCTGCCCGTTGGGCGGCGGCAGGAATCGACGTGGTGCTCGGGTCGCGGGATCCGGCCCGCGCACAGGCGGCTGCCGAGGAACTCGGCGTGCAAGGGGCCGGGAACCTGGAGGCTGCCCAGAGGGGCGACATCGTCCTGGTGGCAGTTCCCTATGACGGCCATGCCGGCATCATCGCTGAGGTCGCCGACGCGGTTGCAGGCAAAATCCTGATCGACTGCGTCAACCCGCTCGGTTTCGACAAACAAGGACCCTTCTCCCTGGCCGTGCCCGAGGGTTCAGCGGCACAACAGGCAGCAGCGCTGGCACCGCAAGCTCGGGTGGTGGCGGCGTTCCACCACGTCAGCGCGGTGCTGCTCGCGGACCTCGAGCACCTTTTGGACATCGACATCATGGTTCTGGCCGATGACCGAGAAGCCGCTGATGAGGTGATTGCGCTGGCAGACCGGATCCCCGGAATGCGCGGCGTCTTCGCCGGCCGGTTGCGCAATGCTGCCCAGGTCGAGGCGCTCACGGCCAACCTGATCGCCATCAACCGGCGCTACAAGATCCACGCCGGGGTGAAAGTGACGGATCTGCCCTGATGACCTGGTTCAGCCCTGACGATGTGCAGGGCCGGATCCAGCACGCCTTGAGGGTCGAGCGGGTGCTTGTGAATCTCGGATGGTTCGTGGCGGTCGTGGGCGTCGTGGCAGTCGTGAGCACCCTTGGTACCGCTGTTCTGGGGGAGACCTCTTGGTCACGCGCGCTCGTCGCAGCCTTCGGGATCCTGGCGGCCACGGTTCTCTCGGGAGCGGCGGCCTACGGATCAGGGACCAACATCGGCCTTGCGGCCATGCGGTTGAAGCGAGACCTGGAGAAGTCGTGACGCCGGGTTTGGTGCCCGCGTTAGAGGTTGTGGTCCTGGTTAGCGAATCCACGCGTTGTTTCGCTAACCAACAGCACAACCTCTAACCAACCGCTGCCGGGCGGTTGAAACGCGACCACACGCTCAGGAGTACTGGTGCTCGGGGCCGGGGTAGGTGCCACTGACGACTTCGCCAGCCCAGGTCTGCACGGCGTCGGTGAGCACGGTACGAAGATCGGCGTACTGCTTGACGAACTTGGGGGGTTTGCCGGGGGTCAGCCCGGCCATGTCCTGCCACACGAGCACCTGGGCGTCGGTGTGCGGGCCCGCGCCGATGCCGATGGTCGGGATCGAAACCGCGCGCGTCACGGCGTCGGCGAGGTCGGACGGCACTACCTCGAGGACGGTGGCGAAGGCGCCTGCCTGCTCCATGTGCTTGGCGTCGAGGATGAGCTTCTGGCCCGCCTCCCCGCGGCCCTGGACCTTGTAGCCGCCGAACTGGTGCACCGACTGCGGGGTGAGTCCGAGGTGGGCCATCACCGGAATGCCGGCACTGGTCAGGAACTCGACGTGGGGGAGGACCCGTTCGCCGCCCTCGAGTTTGACCGCATGTGCGCCTGCCTCCTTCATGAAGCGGGTCGCGGTGGCCAATGCCTGCTGCGGGGATTGCTGGTACGAGCCGAACGGGAGGTCGGCCACGACCATGGCGCGCTGCGACCCACGCACAACGGCGGCAACCAGGCCGATGAGATCGTCGACCGTCACGGGGATGGTCGAATCGTGGCCGTAGACGACCATTGCAGCAGAGTCTCCGACCAGCATCACGGGAATGCCTGCAGCGTCGAAGAGGCCAGCTGTCAGTGCGTCGTACGCGGTGATCATCGGCCACTTCTCGCCACGCTCTTTGGCAGCGGCGAGGTCCTTGATCGTCACTCGACGACCTGTTGCGGGGCCGTAAAGGTGTTCAGACATCGGGAGCTTCCTCCAGCCTCGAGGCTCACTGTGAGTCCCCGGACGCCACCATGGTGACATACCGCGACCCGATTCGGCCAGAGGCGAACCTCAAACCGGGCTGCTTGTCACGTGTCTCACCCGGCGTATAGGATACGGAACAGTTCCGTTTCGTAATCGAAGGTCGGTAGAAATGAAGCAACCCACCGGACACCCACGCCGTTGGCAGATCCTCACGGTTCTCGTGGTGAGCCTTCTGGTCGTGGTTCTGGACAACACGGTCCTCAACGTTGCGATCAAGACCATCCAGGAGGACCTGCAGGCCACTCAGAACGAGATCGTCTGGGCGATCAACTCCTATACCTTGGTGTTCGCCGCGCTGCTCTTCACGTGGGGCGTACTGGGTGACCGCTACGGGCGCAAGAAGATCCTCGTCATCGGTCTGGCACTCTTCGGCCTGGCCTCTGCGCTCAGTGCATTCGCCCAGGACCCCACCCAACTGATCATCGCGCGTGGCCTGATGGGCATCGGAGGCGCATCGGTTCTGCCAGTAACCCTGGCCATCATCACTGTGGTCTTCCCGCCACACGAGCGCGGCAAGGCAATCGGTATCTGGGCCGCGGCAGTGGGCGGGGCAGTCGCGATCGGCCCGGTTCTCGGCGGGTTCCTGCTCGAGCACTACTGGTGGGGTTCGGTGTTCCTGATCAACGTGCCGATCGTCATCATCGGCATTGCGGGGATCCTCGCCCTCGTCCCGGAATCCAAGAACCCGAACCCCGGCCGCCTGGATCCGGTGGGCCTTCTGATGAGTATCTCGGGCCTGATGCTGCTGGTCTACGGGATCCAGCACGGCGGCGACACCCAGGAATGGCTCAGTCCCGACGTCGCTGGGTGCATCGTCGCAGGCTTGGCGATCCTGGTGGCCTTCATCTGGTTGGAGTTCCGCAGCAGTCACCCTTCCTTGGACATGTCGTTGTTCTCGATCCGGTCGTTCTCGGCGTCCTTGACAACCGTGTCGTTGACCTTCGCTGCCATGACCGGGTCGCTGCTATTCCTGGCCTTCTATATGCAGTTGGTGCGCGGCTACAGCCCCTTGCAGGCGGGGCTTTTCACGCTGCCCGTCGCAGTGGGGCAGCTGCTTGCCGCACCGCGCAGCGCCAAGATGGTCGAACGATTCGGAGCCCGCAAGGTCATCACGTTCGGGCTAGTCCTGGCGGGCTTGGTGTTCATCTCCATCGCTTTGCTGCAACCGGACAGCCCTGCCTGGGTCTTGCTGGTCACCTGGTTCTTCCTCGGCTTCGGTCTCGGAAACGTAATCGCTCCGTCCACCACCCGCATGACTCTGGCGACGCCACCGGAGAAGTCCGGAGCGGGGTCAGCCGTGCAGAACACCGTGCGCCAGGTCGCGGCGGCTATCGGGATCGCGGTGCTGTCCTCGGTCGTAGCGGTCGTCTACAGCAACGCCATGTTGAACAAGCCGGGGATCGCGCAGTTGCCCTCGCAGTTGCAGGAACCCGTCACCGATTCGATCGGCGGGGCTTACGAGGCCACCGGCAGAGCGCTCGAGGCGGGGCTGCTCGACCCCCAGCAGGCCGCGGCCATTCAGACGGCCTCCGTGGACAGCTTCATGCAGGCCTTCCACCTGGCAGCACTGGGCTCCGCCCTACTGATCCTCATCGCGCTGATCGTGCTGCTCGTGCGTCTGCCGGCTCAACCGGAGCACGCCGCGTGGGGCGGCCACGCGGGTCATGTGGAGGTCGACCCGGACCTGCCGCCTGATGAGTTCGAGGGCGAGAGCGACCACGAAAGGGCAGCCCCGTCATGAGCGAGAAGGTGCGGGGGCGGCCACGGGATCCTCGTGTCGACGAGGCCGTGTCCACGCACCTGCTGCAACTGATGGCCGAACGAGGTCCAAGCGGTTTCTCCATGGATGAGCTCGCGACCCGCTCAGGTGTCGGGAAGGCCGCGATCTACCGCCGGTACCGCTCGCGCGAGGAGATGGAGGAGGCGGGCCTGGCCGCCATCAATGAGGACATGCCCGACGTCAGCGATCTGCCGGTCAAGCAGGCCCTGGTCACTCTGCTCACGTGGATCGCCGGTTCGCACGCGGCTGGCATGACGCCGACTTGGTTGATAGCGATGCAGAGGATGCCTTCCGTGCGCGACCTCTACCGGTCCAAGGTCTCCGGCCCGCGCAGGGAGGCTTTGATGGGAGTTCTGCAGAGAGGGGTGACCGAGGGTTTGTTGCGTGAGGACATCGACCTTGCGGATGCGATGCGGGTGCTCAGTTCAGTGGCCATTGTTTCTGGCATGCACCGGTCGCTGCAGTCCGAAACTGGGGAGATGTCCGATGTTGTCGATCTGATCTTCGAGGGGATGGTCAATCCGACTCGCGCCAACGATTCGTGATCGGAAGTCGGCGGTCACGGCCGAACGCCCGGAACGTGATCTTCGTGCCCGGCGGGTACTGGCGGCGCTTCCATTCTGCAGCATCGGTCAGTTGCAGGATCCGAGAGACAAGCTCCTGTTCATAACCGCGCTGGGCCAGTTCCACTGAGCCCATGTCGGCGCCCACATAGTCCTCAAGCACCCGGTCGAGCAGCGCGTAGTCCGGTAGCGAATCGGAGTCCAATTGGTCCGGGCGCAACTCCGCGGACGGGGGCTTCTCGATGCTGTTGACCGGGATCGGTCCCGGTTGCCCTGCTCGTTCGGCGGCGGCGTTACGCCACTGCGCCATCTCCCAGACCAGCGTCTTGGGCACATCCTTGATCGGGGCGAAACCGCCGACCGCGTCCCCATAGATCGTGGAGTAGCCGACAGCCAGCTCGCTCTTGTTGCCGGTGGCAAGCGTGAGGTGGCTCTCCGAGTTGCTGATCGCCATCAGGATGGCGCCCCTGACCCTTGCCTGCAGGTTCTCCGCTGCCAAGCCGGTGAGCCCAAGGTTGCGGTCGTATGCCTCGACCATGTCGTTGATCTCTATAGTGCGCAGGTTCATGCCGGTGAGTGCCGCGGATGCTGCTGCATCGTCCATCGAGTGCTGAGAGGAGTACTGGCTGGGCATGCGCACACCGTGCACATTGGCGGGGCCTAGCGCGTCGCAGGCGATCGCCGCGACCAGCGCAGAGTCGATGCCCCCGGACATGCCCAGGACCACCGAGGAGAAACCGTTCTTGCGCACGTAGTCCCGCAGCCCGGTGACCAGCGCCATGTACACCTCGCGCGCGTCGCTGAGCGGCTCGGCGACGACGGGGGCGATCGGTGCGGGCTGCACGGACGCGGGCAGTTGTGCCTGCGTCGGGGCACTTGACTCGGGGCAGGTGAGGTCGGCGACCAGCAGATCGTCGACGAACTGCGGCGACCTGGCCAGCAGTGCACCGTCGGAGGTCACGATCATCGAGTCGCCGTCGAAGACCAGTTCGTCCTGGCCTCCCCACATGTTGACGTACGCGACCGTGCACCCGAGCTCACGTGCTCGGGTCGCGCAGAGCTGCAGTCGCACATCGTCCTTGTTGCGCTCGTAGGGGCTGCCGTTGATGACCAGAAGCACACCGGGTGCGGCCTCTGCGAGATCAGTCAAGGGACCGGCGCTGACCCAGATGTCCTCGCAGATCGCCAGTGCGACGTCGGCCTGGCCCACCCGGATCCGGCAGGCCGCGGTTCCGGGGCGGAAGTAACGCTGCTCGTCGAAAACCCCGTAGTTGGGCAGGTGGTGTTTGGCGTAGTCGGCCACCACCGCCCCGCTGTGCAGCACGGCCGCGGCATTGTGTCCACGCCGGTCACCGGTTTCTCCGCTGGCGGGGGCGAGGTGGCCCACGACCACTGCGATACCCCCGAGTCCGGCGGCGTCGAGATCAGAGGCCAATGTCTGCAGCGACCGGTCGCACGCGTGCTGGAAGCTGGGGCGAAGGGCCAGATCCTCGATCGGGTATCCGGTCAGCATCATCTCCGGGAATGCCACAAGATCCGCACCCACCGATGCCGCCTTGGCCGTCGTCTCGACGACCAGAGCACGGTTGCCGAGGAGGTCTCCCACAGTGGGGTTGACCTGGGCCAGGGCGATACGCAGTTGTGCCATGGCCTCAGTCTGGCAAACGGCGACTGTCGGCCCACGCGCCCGAGTGGGTAACGTGCCTCGGACCAGCCGATTCTGCAGTGCCATGACCGCCTAGGCCCGACCGCCGCCCCTGTGAAACCGCTGGTCCTCGTGGGGCCGGACGGGCCCGCGTTAGAGGTTGTGCTGTTGGTTAGCGAAACAACGCGTGGATTCGCTAACCAACAGCACAACCTCTAACCAACCGCACCGGGGTTACGAGCAGGCGGACCAAAAGCTTCGCGCCGCGCAAGCTGGACGCGGGGATCGGCGCCTGATCCGACGCCGGTCAGGGCCCGACAATGTCGGGCACACGAATCGGTGCTGCCGTGCGGGTGGACCGGATGGACGGCCGGACGTGACGGTCGCGTCATGCGGCAGGATGGGGCCATGGATAAGCAGACCGAGTACGTCCTGCGCACGATCGAGGAACGGGACATCCGCTTCGTGCGGTTGTGGTTCACCGACGTTCTGGGCATCCTCAAGTCCGTGTCGATCGCACCGGCCGAACTCGAAGGTGCCTTTGCTGAGGGCATCGGGTTCGACGGATCGGCGATCGAGGGGTTCTCCCGCGTCACCGAATCGGACATGCTTGCCAAGCCGGACCCGTCGAGTTTCCAGATCCTGCCGTGGCGCGGCGACGACATGCCGGTCGGGCGGATCTTCTGCGACATCCTGCTGCCCGACGGCTCGCCCTCCTATGCCGACCCCCGGTGGGTTCTCAAACGCCAACTCGCCAAGGCAGCCAAGCAGGGTTTCACCTTCTACACCCACCCCGAGATCGAGTTCTTCCTCTTCAAGCAGGACTCGCTGGACGGCGCCGACCCGATGCCCGTGGACAATGTGGGCTACTTCGACCACAGTCCGCACCCAGCTGGCCAGGACTTCCGCAGGCAGTCCATCTCGATGCTGGAGCACATGGGGATCTCCGTGGAGTTCTCCCACCACGAGGGCGCCCCCGGGCAGCAGGAGATCGACCTGCGTTATGCCGACGCCCTGAGCACAGCCGACAACATCATGACGTTCCGGCTGGTCGTCAAGGAGGTGGCCCTCGAACACGGTGTCGTGGCCTCGTTCATGCCCAAACCGTTCACCAATCACCCCGGGTCGGGGATGCACACCCACGTCAGCCTTTTCGAGGGTGACAGCAACGCGTTCTTCGAGCCGGGCGCGGACATGCAGCTGTCGGTGCTGGCGCGACAGTTCATCGCCGGCCTCTTGCATCACGCCCCGGAGATCACCGCCGTCACCAACCAATGGATCAACTCCTACAAGCGTCTGGCCGGAGGTATGGAGGCGCCGAGCTACGTCTGCTGGGGGCACAACAACCGTTCGGCACTGATCCGCATCCCGATGTACAAGCCCGCCAAGGGTCAGTCCACACGAGTCGAGTTCCGGTCGCTGGACAGTGCCGCCAACCCCTACCTCGCCTACGCGCTCATCCTTGCCGCCGGGCTTAAGGGGATCGAGGAGAAGTACGAATTGCCTCCGGCCACGGAGGACGATGTGTGGTCGCTGACCGACGGGGAGCGCAGGGCACTCGGCCTGCAGCCGTTGCCTGGCAGCCTCGCCCAGGCCATCGAAGCGATGGAGGGATCCGAACTCGTGGCCGAGACGCTGGGCGAGCACGTGTTCGACTTCTTCCTGCGCAACAAGAAGTCGGAGTGGGCCGAGTACAAGAAGCATGTGACCCGGTTCGAGTTGGAGCGGTACCTGTCACTATGAGCCCGCGCCGAGCAAGCCAGCACCTCGAGTTGGTGCTGGTCGGTTTCACCGACGCGGCCACTGCGTCCGACCAGCTCCAGAGGCTGTGGGACGCGGGTCTGGAGGACGTGTTGGACCCCGCGGACTTGGGGCAGGCAGCGGATCCCGATCGCGCCCTGGCGGCACTGGTCGACATTGCCGAGTCCAACCCGGGGGTCCGTGAGATCCTGGCCGACCCTGTCCACTCCACGCGGCTTCTGTGCGTGCTCGGTCTGTCCGAGAGCCTAGGGGCGTTCCTGGTCCGCTACCCCGAGTTGATCTCAGCAGTGAAGGCTGACGATGCATCGGGGGCGCGGGACCGGATCCTGGCCGCGGTTCACGGTCCACAGCCCATGCTGGACATCCGAGTGGCCTACCGCCGCGAACTTGTGGGCGTGGCAGCCCGTGATCTCGCCGGCGAGGCAGCACTGGAGACGACGATGGCCGAGTTGACCGACTTGGCTGACGCCGCGCTGCACGCCTGCTATCAGTTGGCGGTGCGCGACATAGGCGATACCGCTGCACAGGTGGATCTGGCTATTGTCGCGATGGGCAAGTGCGGGGCACGCGAGCTCAACTACATCTCGGACGTGGACGTCGTCTTCATCGCCGAGCCAGCCTCCGATCAGGTGCCGGCCGACGTGGCCATGCGAGTGGGTCAGCAGATCGCCAGCAAACTCATGCAGATTGCCAACGCGGCCACCTCCGAGGGCTCGATCTGGGAGGTGGACGCCGCGCTTCGCCCGGAGGGCAAGGCCGGTGCCCTCGTGCGCACCATCGACTCCTACGTCGCCTACTACCGCAAGTGGGCCAAGACCTGGGAGTTCCAAGCACTGCTCAAGGCGCGACCGGCGGCCGGCGACCTGGAACTCGGTGCTCGCTACGTCGACGCCGTCTCCGATTTCGTGTGGTCAGCCGCGGACCGGGACAACTTCGTCGACGACGTGCAGGCGATGCGCAGGCGCGTCGAGCAGCACGTACCTGAGAAGCAGGCTGCCCGCGAGATCAAACTCGGCCGGGGCGGTCTGCGCGACGTCGAGTTCGCGGTGCAACTGCTGCAACTCGTGCACGGGCGAAGCGATGTCACCTTGCGATCGGCCGCCACCCTCAATGCGCTCGAGGCGCTGGCGACATGGGGCTATGTCGGCCGTGACGACGCCTCCGGGATGGGTAGTGCCTACCGGTTCCTGCGAATCCTGGAACACAGGGTGCAGCTGCGGCAGATGCGTCGCACCCACCTGTTCCCGGATCGGGAGGCGGAGTTGCGCATCATCGCCCGCTCCATGGGGATGCGCACAGACCCGGCAGTCGAGTTGGCGCAGGCCTTCGGCAAGCAGGGTCGTCAGGTCCGTCGCCTGCACGAGAAGCTGTTCTACCGGCCGCTGCTCAACGCGGTGGCTCGCCTCGATTCCGGAGAGGCACGGCTCACCCCCGAAGCGGCCGAGGAACGCTTGCGGGCGTTGGGGTACCAGGATCCACGCGGTGCCCTGCGGCACTTGGAGTCCCTGACCAACGGGGTGAGCCGGCGAGCGGCGATCCAGCGCACGCTGCTGCCGGTGCTGCTGGGTTGGTTCGCCGACTGTCCGGACCCAGACGCGGGTCTGCTGGGATTTCGTCGTGTGTCCGACGGGCTCGGGGCAACACCTTGGTACCTGCGGCTTCTTCGAGACGAGTCGCAGACAGCCCGCAGCATGGCCCGCGTGCTGGCCTCGTCGCGTTATGCCACCGACCTGCTCCTGCGCTCACCCGACGCGGTTCAGATCCTGGCCGACCCCGAACAACTCGCCCCCAGGCCCGCCCCCGAGATCGTCACGGAGGCCTTGACTGCAGCCCTGCGGCAGGTGGACCCGGAGTCGGGGATCGCTGCGATCAGGGCGACCCGTCGCCGCGAGTTGTTCAGAGTCTCGGCCACCGACGTGCTCGGCCAATTGACGGTGGATGAGGTGGGTCCGGCCCTGTCGGACATCGCCGACGCGACGATTCAGGCGGCACTGGCCGTGGCCACCGAAGCCGTGCGCCACGAAGATCGGTCCGCTGAAGAACTCGTGGAATTTGTCGTCATCGGCATGGGTCGGTACGGGGGACGGGAACTGGGCTACGGCTCGGACGCAGATGTTCTGTTCGTCTACCGGACCCGGCCCGGAGTCGACGAAGGTGCGGCCTCGGATGTGGCACTAGGTGTGGCCAACGAGTTGCGGCGTCTGCTGGCGCTTCCAAGCGCCGACCCCCCGATCGAGATGGACGCGGACCTCCGTCCGGAGGGACGCAACGGGCCCATGGTGCGTTCATTGGCGTCGTATGCGGCCTACTACCAGCGCTGGTCGTCGGCTTGGGAGGCACAAGCGTTGTTGCGGGCGAGGCCTGTCGCAGGCTCGCCAGCGTTGCAGGACGCTTTCCTGGACGTCATCGACCCCATCCGCTACCCGACACAAGGCGTGCCACAGGCAGACCTCGTGGAGATGCGCCGGCTCAAGGCCCGGATGGAGGCTGAACGTCTTCCCCGGGGTGCCGACCCGGCTCTTCATGTCAAACTCGGCCGGGGCGGGCTGACCGATGTCGAATGGGTCGCTCAACTGCAACAACTCCAGCACGCGCACCTGCACCCTGAGTTGAAGGACAGCCAGACCATCCCCGTGCTGGAGCGGTGCGTGGAACTGGGCCTCATCGATGAGCAGGACTGCGAAACCCTCGTCCTGGCCTGGCGACTGGCGTCGGCGATCCGCAACGCGATCATGCTCAGCTCTGGGCGCTCCAGCGACTCCGTCCCGACCGACTACCGCACTCTCGCCCGGGTCGCACATCTGCTGGGGTATCCGCACGACGACCGGGGTGCGCTGCCCGAGGACTACCGTCGACTCACTCGTAGGGCCCGCCATGTGATGGAACGGCTCTTCTACGGCATCCAGTAGGTGTGTCGGCGCCGGGGTCGTGAGGTTCTCATCGGGGTCCTGCTGGCGGGTAGATTCACCAACCATGCAGCCAGGCGTCGATTTCCCAGCAGCCAGCGACGGTACCCGCAGCACGACCGCCACCGGCAGGGCTGTCATCGCCGATGCACTGCGGGCAGTGGATCCGGGTGCGGCCCGGCGGGTGGAGACCATCAAGGACTGGCGGTCCGGATACCTGTCCGCGATCCGGGATCTGGTTGTTGTGGCCGCGGCCAACACCAGGGCGACGGTGGACATCTCGGCCGCGGGATTGGATTCGCTCCACGAGCGCTTCGTGTGGTCCGCCGATGGCAGCGACCGGCCGCTTGTGCCGGCTCTTGCGCTGAGCGATCACAGCGGCATGGACACGTTCGAAGTGATCGGACGCAGCGAGCGCCGCGCCCAGTTCTCCGTGCCGTACCGCGGCAAACGGCTAAGCGGCGGCGACTTGCACAAACAGCTCGATGACTGGGTCACCCGGGGGATCGCCGAGCCGTCTTTCGCAGATGCTGTGCGTGCGGTCATGGCCCATCCGGAATGGCTGGATCTGCGCGACGTCCAGATCGCGGTACTGGGTGCGGGTGCGGAGATGGGTCCGTTGCAGCAGATCCTCGACTGGGGCGCCACGGTGTACGCGGTGGATTTGCCGCGTCCGGACCTGTGGGACCGCATCATGACCATCGCCAAGAAGTCCGCAGGCAGGTTGGCTGTGCCGGTACCCCGGCGGTCGGTTCATCTGGACAGTGCTCCCGACTCGAAGGTCGCGCAGGTCGCGGGACTGGACCTGATAGCGCAGACCGATGCGTTGCTCGCCTGGCTGCGGGAGGTGGACGGCCAGCTGACACTGGGCAACTACGCCTACGCCGACGGCGGGCTTCATGTGCGGGTCTCGATGGCTATCGACGCCCTCGGTGTGTTGCTGGCCCGCAGCAATCCTGACTTGTCCTTGGCCTTCTTGGCCACTCCCACCGACGTGTTCGCCGTACCCGAGGAGGCTGTGGCCATGGCCCGCAGTCGATGGAAGGACCGCCGCACACGACGGCTGCTGCAGGCACCGTTGCAGTTGGCGAATCTCTTTGAGCCGGCCTACCGCGACACCGTCATCGACGACGCCGGCCATGAGGTCGGGATCGCCGACTGCCTCGTCCCGCAGCAGGGCCCGAATTACGCCTTGGCTAAGCGCCTGCAGCGGTGGCGCGCCATCGTGGCCCGGGACGCGGGCATGCGGGTCTCGTTGAATGTGGCGCCCGCGACGCGTACCCGTTCGGTGGTGAAGAACCGGGCCCTGGCCGCGGCGTACGCGGGCGCGGGACAGTTCGGCATCGAGGTCTTCCAGCCCTCCACCGCGAACACCCTCATGGCCGCACTGCTCGTCCGGGATCTGCGCGACCCGGCTTCAGCCTCCAATCCGCAAACGCCACTGCACAACCCCATGGACCTTTTCTCCGATGCCGCCAACCACGGTGGGCTCTGGCGGGCCGCCTACGAACCGCGGTCGGTCTTGTCACTGGCGGCCGTGCTCGGGTTGTTCGTCCGCAACGCCTGAGGTCTGCGTCGGAATACTCCCGGGGGGTTGGGGTGTTTTGGTGGTCGTGAGTAGCAGTGTGGAACTTGACCTTGAGGGAATGACCTGCGCGTCATGCGCAGCGCGCATTGAGAAGAAGCTCAACGCGCTGCCCGGCGTCGAGGCCACCGTGAACTTCGCGACGCATTCAGCGCACGTGGAAATGCCTTCGGAAGTCTCAGTCGATCAGTGCGTCGCGGCGGTGGAGAAGGCCGGCTACGCGGCAAGTGAGCGTCAACCCGACAGCGACCACGAGCACCACACGGATCCCGCGCTGCTGCGGCGGCTCATCGTCTCGGCGGTGCTGGCGGTCCCGGTCGTTGTGATGTCCATGGCGATGCCGCACTCGATGGCGCTCATGTGGGCGATTGCCGTGTTGGCCACGCCTGTTGTCGTGTGGGGCGCCTGGCCTTTCCACCGAGCAGCGTTCAACGCCGCCCGTCACGGCGGCACCACCATGGACACCCTCGTAAGCCTGGGTGTGCTGGCTGCCTACGCCTGGTCGCTGGTGGCGCTGTTCACCGGCGGTCACATCTACTTCGAAGTGGCTGTCACCGTGACGACGTTCCTGCTCGCCGGGCGCTATGCGGAGGCCCGTGCCAAACGCCGGGCGGGTGAAGCCGTGACCAGCCTGCTGAAGATGGGCGCCAAAGAGGCTACCGTCCTGCGTAACGGGCAAGAGGTGCTGGTTCCGATCTCGCAGTTGGCAGTCGGCGACGATTTCATCATCCGGCCGGGGGAGAAGGTCGCCACTGACGCGGTCGTCGTTGCCGGGGATTCGGCCGTCGACAACTCCCTGATAACCGGCGAGTCGGTTCCGGTCGATGTGGCCGTCGGCGATCACATCATCGGCGCGGCGGTGAATCAGACCGGTCGGTTGGTGGCCCGGGCTCAGCGCGTGGGCGCGGACACCGAGCTGGCTCAGATTGCGGCAGCCGTGGAAGGTGCGCAGACCGGCAAGGCGCCGGTACAGCGACTGGCGGACCGAGTGTCGTCGATCTTTGTGCCGGTCGTATTGGTGCTGTCAGTGCTGACGGCGGTGGGCTGGCTGCTCATCGGCTCGACCTGGACCGTGGCATTCAGCGCAGCGGTCGCAGTACTGATCATCGCCTGCCCGTGCGCCTTGGGCCTTGCGACTCCCACGGCAATCCTGGTCGGCACCGGCAAAGGTGCCCGGCTGGGCGTACTGATCTCGGGTCCGGAGATCCTGGAGCGCACCCGACTGGTGGACACGGTTGTCATGGACAAGACCGGAACGCTGACCCAGGGGCGGATCGAGGTCGAGATCGACAGCGACTCGCCCGACTTCGCACGTGTGGTGGGCACGCTTGAATCAGCCAGTGAGCATCCGATCGGGCGGGCTATCGCTGATGCGCTCACCGAACGCGCAACCCTGACTGACTTCGAGGCGGTGCCTGGTCACGGGGTCCGGGGTGTGGTGGACGGGGTCGCCGCTGTGGCTGGCAAGCCTGCGTGGCTGCGGGAACTCGGTTTCGCCGTTGACGAGGATTCGGCCGCGGTGGTTGCGGCCTGGGGCGGGGAGGTGCGCGGGAGGGTCCTGGTCAGCGACACCGTTCGGCCCACGAGTCGCCGGGCGGTCAGTGAACTGCACGAGTTGGGCTTGCGAACCGTGCTGTTGACAGGAGACTCCCGGGCCGCAGCGCGATCAGTTGCCGACGCTGTCGGCATTCAGGAGGTCATTGCCGAGGTCAAGCCCTTGGACAAGTTGGCGCAGGTGCAGCGACTACAGTCCCAAGGTGCCCGCGTCGCGATGGTCGGAGACGGGATCAACGACTCGGCCGCACTGGCTCAAGCCGACCTTGGCATCGCGATGGGTGCAGGTGCCGATGTGGCGATCGCGGCCAGTGACATCACTCTGGTTCGCAGCGAACCGCTCGGGATTGTGGATGCGATTCGTTTGAGCAGGGCAACCCTGCGCACCATCAAGCAGAACCTCTTCTGGGCGTTCGCCTACAACAGCGCGGCAATACCCTTGGCCATGGCCGGCTTGCTGACCCCGATGGTCGCTGGGGCGGCGATGGCGTTCTCGTCGGTGTTCGTTGTTCTGAACAGTCTGCGACTGCGAAGGTTCCGGGGTTCGTCCGGGGTTTGATCGGCGGGCGCGCACGCCCCCGCCCGGCCGCGCGGGGGCAATGTGGTTTTTCGGCCACTGAGTTGCGTGTTTCCCACATTGCTTGGCGCGGCGGGTCTCCAGCTGGTGACCGGTCGATTTCCCCGCGCAACCGATGACTACCTTGCGCTACGGTTCGATCACTTTGTGCGACTGGAGGGCCTAATGACGAACATCCCTTGGGCGATGCGTGCGGCGTTCGCGGTGACGGCGTCCGGGGTGGTGCTCACCGGTTGCTCATCGGGTTCATCAGAACCGGAACCGGCTGTGACCGTCACGGAGACGACGGCGGCGACCCCTGCGGCACCTGCTGAAACAACAGCAGCGGCCCCTGCTGCGACAACTGCGGCCCCCACAAGCGCGGCAGCCAACGTCCCGCCGCCACCTGACGGGGCCAAGAAGGTGGACAGTGAGGACGAGTCTGGGATGCAGTACACCCGGTACAAGATCTCTGGTACCAGCGCCGAGGCCGTCGTCAAGTCCTACGAGTCGCAACTCAAGTCGGCGGGCTTCACGATCACCAACGCCGGCGGCAGCGGCGGCGGCTGGGGGAAGTGGGGTGGCTCGGGCTACGGCATGGATGCCAAGGACGAGGCGACTTTCGTCAGCGTCCAGGCCGGCGGCTCGGACAACGGGCCGACGTACTTCGAGGTCTGTGTGGGTGCGGACAAGAGTGTCGTCGACAAGTGCGGCAACGAGAGTTCCGACGACGAGAACGACTCGAACTCCAAGGGCAGTTGAAGCCCTCGGTCAGCGACTGCCGCTTCCGTGCCATGGGCACGGACTGCCACATCCGTGTAGTGGGTTCGGCGGATCTGGACTGGGCACGCGACGAGGTTCTGCGGTTGGAGGCACTCTGGACCCGGTTCGCGCCCAGTGAGTTGGCCAGCATCGGTGATCAGCCAGTCGAGGTCCATGCGGACACGCGCGTGCTGGTACAGCGCGCCGTCGAAGGCTACGAGTTGACCGATGGCCTTTTCAACCCGTTCCTCGTTGAGCA
Organism: uncultured Actinomycetota bacterium; assembly: GCA_963818505.1. Lineage (GTDB taxonomy): Bacteria > Actinomycetota > Actinomycetes > S36-B12 > UBA10799 > JADKAV01. The sequence goes on along the minus strand of CAWFSJ010000001.1, from coordinate 670,912 downwards.
GGTCGAGGCGGCCGGGTACGACCGGGACTTCGACGAACTGAGCAGTCCGGTCGTGCCCCGCCCTGCGACCCCGGGGGACCGCGCCGAAGTCGTCATGGACGATACGCACATCAGTTCCACGCAAGCGATCGACTCCGGCGGGATCGGTAAGGGTCTGGCGGCGGATCTGGTGGCAGACAGGCTCATCCGGGCTGGTGCCCAGTCGGCGCTGGTTAACATCGGTGGCGACCTGCGGTGCATAGGGCAGGGACCTCAGGGCCGCTGGAACATCACCATCGAAACGCCCATCGACCTACCAACCCCGCTGAGCGTGAAGCTTGACCAGGGGGCAGTGTGCACATCGACTCCTCTACTGCGTGCGTGGGACTACGCGGACGGCGGCATCGGCCATCATCTGATTGATCCGCGCACGGGTAGACCCGCTGAATCCGACTTCGCCAGCGTCTCGGTCATCGCTCGCGAAGCGTGGTTGGCGGAGGTGCTGAGCAAAGCCGTGTTGCTTGCACCCGGGCGTCGGGCGCGAGAGATTCTGCAGCGCAACGACGCTGGCGCACTCGTGGTCACCATCGACGGTGGAATCGCCCAGTTCTGAGGCACGAGGGGAGCCTCGGTGCCTATCGCTTAGGCTCTCAGGATGGGCAGATCGATTCTCGTGTCGGTGATTGTCGCTGTGGCGTGTGCCCTGATCGTGTGGGTCCTCGGGCGGCTGCTGGACAGTCAGACCCTGTCCTCAATCGCGATTGCGGCGGGTGCTGGTGCAGGTGTTGGGTACTTCATCACCACACGAGGTGGTGGAAACCGAAAGTCGGGCACGTAAGTCAAGTCCTGGCCCAGCAGGGTCGATGTGGTTACTTTAGGTGCAATTCGCTGAAGGAGGTTCGGATGCGCAGGCTGAGAGGGTCAGCAGCACTGCTGACCGTAGCCTCGCTGATGCCGCTTGCCGCGGCACCGTCCTTCGCCTCGTCGCCGCCTGGCCTTAGCGCCGCGACGGTGGTGAGTGCTAAGGGTTCGGGTGGTTCCTTGCGCGTCGTCGCTGAGGGCGTTCCACAGGGCCGGACCGCCAAGATCACTGTGGCGGGCAAGGAGTACCGCAAGAAGATCCCGACAGCTGGCAAGTTGCGTAATCTGCGGCCCGGCACCTATCGCGTGTGGGCCACCCCGATAGTCACGGACGGCGGCACATCGGCTGTGGCGGACCTGCCTGTGCGGGTCAAGGTGCGCAGCAAGAAACCGTCACTGCTGCGGCTTCGTTACACCTGGAATCCCCGGTCGGACATCTACCCTCCTGGCCCCGCGAGTGACGTCGAGGTGACTTCGACGACCACAGACGCGATCGGGCTCAAATGGCGCAACGGGCAGGCCCCCGACATCGCGCAGGTGGCGATCCGCCGCAAACCGGGCGCACAGGCGCCGCAGTCCCTCGACGAGGGCCGTCTGGTGCCCGTGCAGGGAATCGCCACCGAGGTCACCGATTCCGAGGTCCGCTCCCACACCAGGTACTCCTACAGCGTCTTCATGCTCGACACTGCCGGCAATGCCAGCCGTCCTGCGTCGGTCACGGTGCGTACCCTCGGCGAGGCCGCCGCGGTCACCGCCGGCAACTCCCACACCTGTGATCTGCTCATCGACCAGGGTGTCGTGCCCGTGGTCGATGAGGATGCCGGCTCGGGGGATCGGGTCGAGTGCTGGGGGGCGAACACCTTCGGCCAACTCGGCGATGGCACCCGCGAGGACAGTGACGAACCGGTGCTGATCGATCTGGACGACGTGGTGCAAGTCGCTGCAGGTGGGGACCACACTTGCGCTCGGCAGGGCGACGGGCAACTCTGGTGCTGGGGTCGCAACGACTACGGTCAACTCGGGCAAGGGGACAGGCAGGACTCCGCCGTTCCGGTTCTGGTCGATCTGCCCGCGGCTGCGGACATCGCAGTGGGCGGTGAGCACACCTGCGCGGTTCTGACCAGCGGCGCCGTGCGCTGTTTCGGACGCAACGATCACGGACAACTCGGTGTCACCCGTTCCGCCTTCGAGGACGAGCCGGTCGCAGTGCCGCTGCTGGCCTCCGTGCAGTCAGCGGCTGCTGGATTCGCTCACACATGCGTGGTGCTGGACAACGACTCGGTGCGCTGCTGGGGACGCAACGACTCCGGGCAACTGGGCAACAACAGCCGCACCGACTCGGCAACCCCGGTTCGTCCTTCGTTGGGCCCGGTGAGCATGCTGACGGCTGGGGTGTTCCACACCTGCGCGCTCCTAGTCGACGCGAGCCTGTCCTGCTGGGGTTCCAACACCTACGGGCAGTTGGGTGATCCAGGACCTTCGGACCGGCTGACTCCCACTGCGGTGGCCATCGGTTCATTGGCGGCGGTGGACGCGGGCGCGTATCACACGTGTGCGGTCCTCACAGGCGGGACCGCTCGCTGCTGGGGGCGCAACTCCGGGGGCCGACTCGGTGACGGAACTGAGAACGACCACAACGCGCCCACCCGCGTGTCGGGTCTCAGTGCGGCCACGGCCATCGCCGCAGGTGCCTACCACACCTGCGCCGTGACCGGCACGAAGATCACATGCTGGGGGTCCAACGAGTCCGGCCAACTGGGTACAGGCAACCGTTCCGACTCCTTGCGCCCGGCCCCGGTGCTCGGTTTCTAGACGGGTTCACCGCATCACGGTCACCCGTGCTCGGTCACCAATACCCGCAGGATCTCGCTGAGGCTCGTGCGCCCGGCGCACGCCACGTCAACTCCGGACTCGACCAGGGGACGCCATCCGTACGCTCGCGCCGCAGACGTGAGTGCGTTCTCATCGCCGCCTGCGAGCAGGGCCTTGCGTACCTCGGGGGCGAACGGCAGCATCTCGTACACGCCGGTGCGCCCGCGGAAGCCACGGCCTTCGCACTGCTCGCAACCGGTCCCGCGCATCATGGCCTGCGCTTGCCGATCGGTGAGACGCAGTCGGGCTCTTGTGTCTTGATCGGCGACATCGGGCACCACGCAGGAAGGGCAGGGCTTGCGAACCAGTCGCTGGGCGATCACCAAGGTCAACGCCGATGCGATGAGGTAGCGGGGCACGCCCATGTCGACGAGCCGGACGACGGCTGAGGCAGCGTCGTTGGTGTGCACGGTGGCGAGGACAAGGTGACCCGTCAACGCGGCGCGGATCGCCAGCTCGGCTGTCGTCTGGTCGCGGATCTCCCCGACCATGATGATGTCTGGATCCTGGCGCAGTACCGAACGCAGTCCAGCCTCGAATGTCATGCCGGACTTCTCGTCGATCTGCACCTGACTGACGCCGGGCAACTCGATCTCGACAGGTTCCTCCAGCGTGATCAGATTCCGGTCGCCGGTGATGATCTCGTTGATCGCCGAGTACAGGGTCGTAGTCTTGCCCGAGCCCGTCGGCCCGGTGATCAGCACCAGACCCTGCGGGCTGCGCAATGTCCGGTTGAGCATCTGCAACTGGGCCGACGGTAGGCCCAGCGTGGACAGGGTCGGAAGTTCGCCGACGTCGGTCAGCAGCCGAATGACGACCTTCTCGCCGCGAAGAGTGGGCAATGTCGAAACACGCATGTTGTAACTCAGGCCGTTGATCACGGTGTGCGCGCGGCCGTCCTGCGGAACACGCTTGCGGGCGATGTCGAGGCTGGCCATGATCTTTATCCTGGAGGTCAAGGGCGCCTGACCGGAGCGTGGCAGGGACATGACTCGGCGCAGGGCACCGTCCACCCGCATACGGATCCTCACCTCATTGGGCAGCGGCTCGACGTGCACGTCGGTGGCGCCGAGTTGGATAGCGGTTGTGAGGATCTGCCGTACAGCCGTGATCGCCCCTTCGTCGCTCTCCGAATCCTCCAAGACCGTGTCCCCGCCGTGAGCGTCGAAGATGCTCAGCGCCTCCGCGGTGTTGGCCTCACTCCAAGTCGCGGCCAGCTTGCGCCGGATCTGGCTCTCGGGGGCCACCGCGACGTGTATGTCGACATCACCCAACAGTTGCCGCAGCGTCATACGCACGTCGTCGATCCCGACCACGTCCACCGGGTCGGCCACGGCCAGGTGGACGGTCTTACCCGAGATGCCGATGGGCAGCACTCCGGTGCGCTGGGCCACGGACTGGGGCAGAAGGTGAGCTGCTTTGCTGTCCACCTCCTGGGTCGAGAGGTCGACTGCGTTGAGTCCATAGGCCTGAGCCAGTGCGGCAGCCAACGTGATCTCGGTGGCTAAGCCTTCATCGAGCAGGATGCGACCGAGCCGGCGGCGTGAGCCATTCGTCTGCTTGCTCTGCATGCTCAGGCAATGATTCAGCTGGGATTCCGTGATGACACCCCAGGACACGAGGATGTCTCCGAGTCGTGGGTTCATCGCACCTCCCTGCAGCCGCCTCTGACGCTACGCATCGGCCGAAACAGCCCCGCACCTTAGTGATCACCGACGCACTTGGGCGCAAAACCGCTGCTTGATCGGTAACCTTCGAAGCGGGATGAACGCTAACGATCCACTCGAATGGCGCGGACATGTGATTGTCTGCGGGCTGCAGGGTCTTGGCGTGCGCGTTCTCGAGTTGCTGCAGTCGGCAGGCATCCGTGTGGTCAGCGTCGGAAGCGCAGGGGAGGACCATCATCTTCGGGCGGTGCAGGCGCTGGACGTGCCGAGGATCGGCGGCAGCCCGCGGCATCCAGACAGTCTGTGGGCTGCCGGCCTGGCGGGCGCCTTGGCTGTCGTCTGCGTCGAGGATGACGATCTTCGATGCTTGGAGGCGGCCCTGCTGGTTCAGGAACTGGCTCCGAACACACGGGTGATCGTCCGGCAGTCCAACCCGGCTGTCGGTAGGGCCGTCACGGCGACGATCGGCAAGGGGCTGGTGGTCAACCCGGCGGACAAGGCGGCTGCCACTTTCGTCGAATCAGTACTGGACGAGCGCGTCCACCGGATGAGGATCGCAGAGGACAACTTCGTCGTCCGTGAGGTCGAGGTGACCGACTCCGGGCGCCTACAGGACCTCTTCGGCGAGCTCGCCCCCATCATGGTGATGCACGAGGACGGAACCCATGTGGTGTGTCCGAGCCGCGATGATGCAGTCACCAGCGGCGACCGCGTTGCTCTGGTGGGCGCCCAATCGGAGCTGATGGACCTCGCTGGCGCCCCGGCTCTGGCCATGGGCACCCCTGTGCGCCCGCGTGGTTCCAGTCGGCACCCCCTCAAGGCGATAGCGCGCAACTTGGCCTACGGCACGAACAGTGCGTTGAAGTGGACCGTCGGGGCCTGGGTAGGCCTTGCGGCGGTCTTCGCTGTAGTGCTGATGTTCGGATACGTCAACACACCCGGGCGCTCGATGGATGCCTTGGATGCGGTCTACTTCTCGGTCGAGACGATGGCGACCATCGGATACGGGGACTTCTCCTTCGACAGCCAACCCGCTTTCCTGCGGATCTTCGCGATTCTCGTCATGTTGGCCACGATCCTGCTGCTCGCCACTTTCTACGCTTTGGTCACCGAGTATCTGGTCAGCCAGCGCATAGCCGCGACCTTCGGTCTGGCCCGCGTGACAGGGATGTCGGATCATGTGATCGTCGTCGGCCTAGGGTATTTGGGGGTGGCCGTAGTCGAGAACCTGGTGGCCATGAAGCAACAGGTCGTGGTGGTGGAGCGTGATCCCAACAACCGGCACATCGGGCGGGCGCGTGCGCTCGGAGTCCCGGTTCTGGCCCAGGACGCCACGCAGGCTGAGACGCTCGAGGCGGCCAACCTGCAGGCGGCGATGGGGGTTGCGGTGCTGACCTCCGACGAGTACGCCAACATCGAGACTGGGCTGGCACTTCGGGATGCACTGGGGCCACGGGCAGCCAGTGTCCCCGTGGTGATGCGTGTTTTCGACCGACGCCTCGCAGCGATGCTGGAACACAGGATGGACTTCCACCACGTCCGCAGCGTCTCTGCGGTATCGGCGCCGTGGTTCGTCGCCGCTGCCGTAGGTCTGGACGTGATCGCCACGTTCGCCGTCGATCAGGAGACGTTCATCGCCGGTCGGCTGACGGTGAAGGCGGAAGGGGGCCTCGCTGGTGCCTCCATGTTGGACCTGCCCATGCGGGCCCGGGTCATCGCCTTGACCAGGGAGGGTGGGCTGGAGCACCTTCCCCGCAGTGAGACCACCCTGCAGGCCGGGGACGAGGCCTATGTCGTTGGCCCGCCGGAGGACCTGCTGCTGCTGCTGATGCACAACCGCGAAGGAGTCTGGGCGTAGGCCGGGATTCGGAGTTCAAGGCCAGATCAGTTGCCCCCCAAACGTTCAGCCAGACGGGCAGTATCAGCCGCAGTCCACCCTGTGGGACGCAGGATGTCAGCCCACGCGAAAACCGGCGCCGTTCCGTAGACGTGACCATGTCCCGCCGGCACCCCTTGGCTGTTGAGCATGTCACCGGAGAGCCCGGCGAAAGTCACCAACGGGATCCAGGGCACCGTGAGCACGCCGGGTCCGCGGGGTTCGCTCATCCAGTCCGGGCGCTGCCAGAGGGTGCGCGGAGACCACCACACGACCGGGTCCGAGGCGTTCTGCAAGTACACGATGCGGGGCGCTTCGAACGGTGCGGCGGGCGTCGCGAGGGCCGCGGGCGTGTTAGCCCATCGCAGGTGACGGCCGTTGTCGTAGACGGGCTGGCGCTGCGGGCTGTCCGGCTGCCGCAGGTCTGTGTACCGCTGCCACAGAGAAGTGGAGTTGGGAGGTCCCTGGAACATCGCGCCGTCGGTCTGCGACAGCAACTGCTCAAGATCGGCGAAGGCGCCGTTGGCCCCGTACGCTCCGAGGCTCTCGCCGAAGACGACCAGTCGGGGGCGGGTTGCCTCGGGTTCCTGAGCGAGTCTGGCGCGTACGGCATCGAGCAGGCTGCGGGCAGCCTCCACGGAGTTCGGCTGGTCCACGGCGAACGACAGGAAACTCGGCAGGATCGAGTACTGGGTCGAGACGGTGGCCACGTCGCCGTTGAACAAGTACTCCAGCGGCGTCACTTCCCCCGGGTCCACCGTGCCCGAACCGGCGCTGGTCCCGATCGCGATCACCTCGCGGTCGAAGGCGCCGAACCTCTCGAGTTCGCCGACTGCCAGGCTGGCTCGCTGCTGCGCCGTCGAGGCTGACTCAATGCCTACGAAGACGCGGATCGGGTTGCGAGCCCGTGTGCCGGAGAACGACTGCAGGTCGGCGGTCGCGGTCACGCCCGCAACGAAGGCCTGGCCTTGGGAGCCCAAAGCAGACCAGGGTACTTGCGAACCCGGGCCGCCGGATACCACCGGACTGTTGGGCGGGTAGACCCCCGCAGGGGTGCGCGCATTCATGCGTTCGAAGACCGGGTTGAGCAGGGACACTGCTGTGTCGGGCAGGCGGGCGAGCATCAACCCGCCAGCCAGAACGCTGACGGTCACCGCTGATGCGGTGGCCACCCGCGGGGACGCGACGCGCTTCATGGCACGGCCCAAGCGGCCAGTGGCCCAACGGACTCCTCTGCTGGCCGCGACCAGCAGACAGAAGACCAGCAGTCCGACGCCGGCGGCAACCGGGATCCACGTGGCAGCTGGCGGGGAGACTCCCGTGACGACGGCTAGTTCGCGCTGCCATCGCAAGCCCACCACGAGTGCGGCCAGCAGAAGCACACCCATCAGGGTGCCGCTGACCATCCGCATCTTCCCGCTCGGACGCCAGTCAGGATCTTTGCGCGCAGAGCGGGTCAGCCATCCGACGAAGGCGCCCGCGCCGTAGCCGATCGCGGCAAGGACGCCCAGCAGCAGACCCTGGATCAGCGATGAGCGGGGGATGAGCGAGGGCATGACGCTCAGGGAAGCTCCCACCGTTGCCCCCAGTAAGCCTGCGAACGAGGCGTTCAACTTCATGTTCTGTGGACGATCCTTCCGGCAGCCACGGTGAGCTCGATCGGCACATCGGCCAGCTCGCGGCCCGAGCCCAGTTCGTCGCCCAGCAACACCAGGTCCGCCCGCGAGCCAGTCTTCAGCGTGCCCGCCTGGTCGTCGTGGTTCACGAATGCAGAGCCAGCGGTGAAAGCCGTCATGGCTGTGTGCAGGTCGATGCGCTGCGAGGGCAGGAACGCAACGCCATCGCGGTTGTCCGGGTCGAGCCGGGTGATGCCGACCTCCATCTGCACCAGCGGGTTCGCGCTGGAGACCGACCAGTCGCTGCCCATGGCCAGCCGGGTGCCTGATGCTGCCAGCGAGGCGAACGGGTATTGCAGATCTGCCCGCTCGGGGCCCAGGAACGGGATAGTGAGTTCCTCCATCTGCTCGTCGGTGGACGCCCAGTACATCTGGCAGTTCGCGGTCACGTCCAGGGCGGCGAATCGGTCGATGTCGTCCGGGTGCACAAGTTGCAGATGCGCGATGTGATGACGGTTGTCGGTATGGCCGTTGGCCACGCGGGCACTCTCGACCGCGTCGAGTCCCATCCGGACCGCCCGGTCGCCGATGGCGTGCATGTGCACCTGGAACCCGAGGGCGTCGAGCTGCGTCACGGCGAAGTTGAGCAGCTCGGGGTCGATGAACGACAAGCCGGTGTTGTCGGTGCGCCCGCCGCAGCCGTCGCAATAGGGCTCGAGCAGCGCTCCGGTGTAGTTCTCGAGCACCCCGTCGAGCATGATCTTGACCGTCGTCGGGTGGAACCCGGGCGCATCCAGCTCCCGGCGCCCGAGCAGCTCGTCGACCTGCTCGAGGCCGCGGTTGCGGTCCCACCACAACGCCGCGACGACCCGTGCCGTGAGCTGGCCGCGTTGGGCCAGCGACCGGTAGGCCGACTGCGTGTCCGGGGTGACCCACGCATCCTGCCAGCCGGTGATTCCGAGGGCGTGCAGATGCGCTTGGCCTTCGAGGATCGCAGCCTCCCAGTCAGCGATCGCGGGCCGCGGCACGACGTGTTCATTGACCCAGTACGCGGCGCCTTCGTGAAGGGTCCCGGTGGGTTCGCCAGTGACCGGATCACGTTCCACCCGGCCATGTTGCGGGTCGGGGGAGTCGGCGGTGATGCCGGCCAGTTCCAGCGCCTTCGAGTTCAGCCATGCGCCGTGGACGTCGCGGTTCAGTAGGAACACCGGTCGGTCCGCCACGATCGCGTCAAGGTCCTGCTTGCGTGGGGTGCCGCCAGGGAACTGTGTCATCGACCAGCCACCGCCAGTGATCCAACCGGTCCCTGGGTTGGCTGCTGCGTGCGCGGCGATGATCCGCAGGTAGTCCGCGCGGGTGGCGGCGTCGTTGAGCCAGACCCGCAGTCGGTTCAGTCCCGCGAAGGGGGTGTGGACGTGCGCGTCCTGAAAACCCGGCACGACGGTCTTGCCCCGGCCATCGATGACCAGGGTGCCCGGGCCGATCTGCGCAGGCACAATGCGCCCGTCGCGTACTCCGATGTCACCCTCGCCCACGCCCCACAGCTGCGCTGCAGTGATGACCAGTTCGGCTGCTGCCATGCTCACTAGTGAACCAGTCGTCAGGCGAACAGCGCAGGTGCGGATGTCAGCAGGATGAGTCGACGGATCACGGAATTGCCTAACGACGACGCAGACGGTGCGACGGGCCATGCGATGCGCAAGCCCGCCACGAACGCGCGTACCGTGGCGGTGCACCACACCGATCGTTCGAAAGAGGTAAGGCAGATGCGCAGATTCTTGAAGTCCGGTGCCGGTTCCGTCGCGCTGATCGTGGTGGCGTTGATCGTCACAGTGGGAGGATCTGCGACAGCTGCGCGACTCATCACCGGGGCCGACATCAAGAACGGCACGATCACGGGCAAGGACATCAAGGCCGGGACCATCAGCGAGAAGCGGTTGTCCGACGGGGTCAAGGCGAAGTTGAACGCCGGTGGTCCGCAGGGCCCGAAGGGTGACCCCGGAACCCCCGCGCCTGGTGGGTTCGTCGTGCGTGACGGTGACGACAGCGTTGTCAACGGATGGGTTTCGGTGGACGGCGATACCCTCCTTCGCGTCGTGGACGGGGCTCTGTGGCGCTACCGGTGGGACGGGGTTCTCGCCAACGACTCCGTGAACTTCGACAACGTGAACTGCACGGGCAACGCGTTGATCGGCGTGGGCAGTGACGGCACACCGAATCCGCAGCGCGGCGTCCATGCGGGGAACGGACAGAGTTTCCGGATCGTGAATGCCACGCCGCAGGTCAGGGCCATCAAGAGCACCCGCGCCGTCGATGGCGAGTGCGACGCCACTGTGGGAATCCAGCTGACCCAGGAGTTGACAGCCGTGGGCGCCCCGGCGTCGTTGAAGGGCCCGCTGACCGTGGCGGCTATTCCCTGATCGCAGAGGACTACGCGGCCCCGGCCGGGTCTATAGGCTGACGCTCATGAATGCGCAGGCGCAGCCCACGAAGCGTCGTTGGCCGCGCAGACTGGCCATCGTTTTGGGGGTTGTTGTCGCGCTGGTCGCCGGTGCATTCGTGTACACCGCTGCGATCAACATGAACAACCCTGCCGTCATCGCGCGGTATCTGCTCACGCCGAGCTCCGAAGTGGGCGAGTTGTTCGCCTATCGGGTCATCCCGGCATCGGAGGACCCGAAGCCGATTCCCGAGGCGCTCGGTGCGCTGCCGGCCGAGGTGCCGTGGAAGGGCATCAGCACAAGCACCGAGGAAGTGCTGACACAGACGAACACGAACGCCCTCATGGTGGTCTGCGATGGGCAGGTGATCCATGACTGGTACCGCGATCCGGGCGAAGCTACGTCGCGACAGTCGTCGTGGTCGGTGGCGAAGTCGGTCGTCAGCCTGTTGGTGGGGCAGTTGATCGGCGAGGGCAGAATCTCCGAAGACACGCTTCTGGTGGATGTCCTGCCCGAGTACGCCAACGGCACCGCGTTCGACACCATCACCGTGGGTCAGTTGCTGGATATGCAGTCCGGGATCGACGTCACAGAGGACTACTCATATCTCAAGCCGTTCTCCGGCGTCGGTGGGATGCACGTGACCACTGACCTGCCCGGTTACCTCATGCAGAACCGGGGACTCGTCTTCGAGCCAGGGTCGACGTCGCAGTACCGCAGCGTCGATGCGCAGTACCTGTCGATGATCGTGGCGAAGCTCACGGGTAAGCCACTGGCGCTGGTGGTGGACGAGAAGCTGTGGCAGCCGATCGGCGCGCAGGACCAGGCCACCTGGAACCTGGACACCGAAGGGGGGATCGAGAAGGGCTTCGCGTCCCTGAACGCCACCCCCCGCGATTTCGCCAAGGTCGGTCTGCTGGTCGCCAATGACGGCAAGGTCGGCGACCGCCAGGTGGTGCCGAAGGCCTGGATCGAGCGGATCGCCACGCCTGTTGTCGAGGCGCTGCCAGGCTGGCGGTATTCGGCACTGTGGTGGCATCCGCCCGGGTTCGCCGAGAACGGTGACTACTCGGCGATCGGCGTCTACGGCCAGTACATCTACGTCAACCCCGACCACGACGCGGTGGTGGTCAAGCTCAGTGACTACGGCACCGAGCAGGACGAGGCGGAGACGATCGACGTGTTCCGGTCTCTGGTTGCCGGGTGCGGCGGTGGCTGAGCGCCTCTACGTCCTGGAACTTGACGGGATGGAGCAGTCGGCGGTGGATCTGGTCGATCCGACGAACCTGGTCTTCGACTACATGCGACGGATCGGCGACCTCATCGACGCCCTGACCCCGTCGCCGCCGGCGCCGATCCGGGCGCTGCACATCGGTGGTGCTGGCATGGCCATGCCACGCTATGTGGCGGCAACCCGACCGCGGTCGGCGCAGATAGTGCTGGAGCCGGACGAGGTGCTGATCGCCCAGGTCCGCGTCGAGGCGCCCGTGCCCAGGCGCAGTGGGATCAAGGTGCGTCCGGTTGATGGCTGGACCGGCATCCAGCAGGTGAGGTCCGGCAGCCAGGATCTGATCATCTTGGATGCCTTCGAGCGCGCGGTGGTCCCCGAGGAACTCACCACAGCCGACTTCATCGCGCAGGTGGGCCGGGTCCTCGCCCCCGGTGGGGTGTTTGTGGCCAACCTGGTCGACCGGCCACCGTTCGCCCTGGTCCGCCGTGTGGTGGGCTTCGGCCGGACACTCGGCGCGCCGGTGATCGGCGTCGAGCCTTCCACCGTCAAAGGTCGACGATCCGGCAACGTGTTGGTCGCATGCGGCGGCCTGCCGCGTTCGCCTTTCGGGTCGCCATCGCCCATGGAGTACCGGGTGTTCGCAGGACAAGCCGTGATCGACAGGTTCGGATAGCAGTCACCGCCGACGATGCCCCGGGCTGAGTGTTTGGCCGCCGGTTTGGACAGGTATTTGGACAGGTATTCGTCGCCTTGATCGACAGATGTTTGCCCGAACTGGCCAGGTGCGACGCCGCCGTTGGTCTGCGGCGACTCGCGCGTGGACGTGCGGCTGACGAACGAAAAACGGCGGCTGACGCCGGAGAACGCCGAAAGACGTTTCCTTAGGTCAGCCGCCGTTTCTCGGTGACTACTGCCAGGGGCTGAAAGCCACTGGATCAGATGTCGTAGTACATCTCGAACTCGTGGGGGTGCGGACGCAGACGGATGGGGTCCACCTCGTTGGTGCGCTTGTAGTCGACCCACGTCTCGATCAGATCGTCGGTGAACACGTTGCCCTCAGTGAGGAAGTCGTGGTCGGCCTCGAGCGCGTCGAGCACCTCAGACAGAGTGCCCGGAACCTGGGGGATGTTGGCAGCCTCGTCCGGAGGCAACTCGTACAGGTCCTTGTCCACCGGGTCCACCGGCTCGATCTTGTTCTTGATGCCATCGAGTCCGGCCATCAGCATGGCCGAGAAGGCCAGGTACGGGTTGCTCGAGGGGTCCGGCACGCGGAACTCGATGCGCTTGGCCTTGGGGTTGTTGCCCGTGATCGGGATGCGGATGCACGCCGACCGGTTGCGCTGGGAATACACCAGGTTGACCGGTGCCTCATAGCCCGGCACCAGACGGTGGTAGGAGTTGACCGTGGGGTTGGTGAATGCCAGCACTGCCGGTGCGTGGGCCAGCAGTCCGCCGATGTACCAGCGGGCGAGGTCGGAGAGTCCTGCGTAGCCGAGCTCGTCGTAGAACAGCGGTTTGCCGTCCTTCCACAGCGACTGGTGCACGTGCATGCCCGAGCCGTTGTCACCGAAGATCGGTTTCGGCATGAACGTCACGGACTTTCCAGCAGCCCAGCCCACGTTCTTGATGACGTACTTGAACTTCATCACGTCGTCGGCGGCCTTGGCCAAGGAGTCGAACCGGTAGTTGATCTCCGCCTGACCCGCGGTGCCGACCTCGTGGTGGGCGCGCTCCACGCTCAGGCCGACCTCGCCGAGCGTCTTGGTCATCTGGTCGCGCAGATCGGCGTAGTGGTCGACCGGCGGGACCGGGAAGTAGCCGCCCTTGTAGGGGGTCTTGTATCCGCGGTTGGGACTGCCGTCGGCCTCGAACTCCCGGCCGGAGTTCCACTTGCCCTCGACCGAGTCGATGAAGTAGTAACTCGCGTTCTGCTTGGTCTCGAAGCGCACCGAGTCGAAGATGTAGAACTCCGCTTCGGGGGCGAAGAACGCGGTGTCGGCGATTCCCGTGGACTTCAGGTAGGCCTCAGCCTTGGCCGCGATGTTGCGCGGGTCGCGGCTGTACAGCTCGTCGGTGAACGGGTCGCGGATCGACATGTTGATGATGAGCGTCTTCTCGGCCCGGAAGGGGTCGAGGTAGGCGCTGCCGAGATCCGGGGTGAGCTTCATGTCCGACTCATGGATCGCCTGGAAACCGCGGATCGACGAACCGTCGAACATCTGGCCGTTGGCGAAGAACTCGGCATCGACCGAGTCGGCTGGCACGTTGAAGTGCTGCATCACGCCAGGCAGGTCGCAGAAGCGCACGTCGACGAACTTGACGCCTTCTTCCTGGATGAAACGCATTACCTCGTCAGGATTGCTGAACATCTGACTCCCTAGTAGTCGTGTGATGGGGCGGCCCCCACCTGGGCTTGCGCTCGCCATTGGCTCGCGTCTGCCTCGACCCTACGAGTAGTGCATTTCTCCACCGTCACCCGGTTGTTTCAGGGATGTAACGCCCATGCCCGCGCCGCGGCGTGCGGTTCTGGTTCCGGTGATCTGATGACCGGCTTCCAGCCTCGCCTACCGGTCCGGCCTGATCTCAACCCACGTAATACTTGTCGATCTCCGAAAAGGCCTCGTCCACGATCGCCAAACCCTCAAGCGCCTCGTCCTCGCTGATGTTGCACGGCGGCACGATGTGCATGCGGTTGAAGTTGATGAACGGCAGCAGGCCCCGGGACACGCACGCCTTGGTGAGCGCCCCCATCGCCTCGCTGGTACCGCCATAAGGGGCCAGCGGCTCGCGGGTGCCTCGGTCTGTCACCAAGTCCAATGCCCAGAACACGCCGAGCCCACGCACCTCGCCGATCACAGGGTGCCTCTGCGCCAACTCGCGCAACCTGGGCCCGATGACGGTCTCACCGAGTGTCCGGGCGTGCTCAACGATGCCTTCCTCGCGCATCGCGGTGATCGTGGCCAAGGACGATGCGCACGCGAGCGGATGCCCGCTGTAGGTAAGACCACCGGGGAAGACGCGGTCGTCGAAGGTTGCAGCGATGTCGTCGCTGATGATCACGCCGCCAAGTGGCACGTAACCGGAGTTGGAACCCTTGGCGAAGATGATCAGATCCGGGTTCACGCCCCAGTTGTCAATCGCCAGCCACTGCCCGGTGCGGCCGAACCCGGCCATCACCTCGTCGGCGATGTAGACGATGCCGTACTTGTCACACAGCGCCCGCACGCCGTCGAGGTAGCCCGGCGGCGGGATCAAAACCCCCGCGGTGCCCACAACCGTCTCGAGTAGGACTGCCGCCACGGTGTTGGGGCCCTCGAACCGGATGACCTCTTCCAAGTGCTGCAGCGCGCGTTCGCACTCCTGCTGCTCGTCGGTCGACCAGAACGCCGAACGGTAAAGGTAGGGGCCGAAGAAGTGCACGTGGCCGTAGGAGAACTCGTTGGGCCAACGGCGGGGGTCACCGGTCGCGTTGATCGCCGCACCGGTGTTGCCATGGTAGCTGCGGTAGAAGCTCAGGACCTTGTGCCGGCCGGTGTGCAAACGCGCCATGCGCACGGCGTTCTCCGCAGCGTCTGCGCCACCGTTGGTGAAGAAGACCTTGCTGTGTCCGGGCGGCGCGACCTCGGTGATCGCCTTCGCAGCCTGGCCGCGCACCAGACTCGCGTGCTGCGGGGCCAGTGTGACCTGGACCGCCGCCTGCTCCTGGATCGCCTTGACGACAGCCGGGTGTTGATGGCCGATGTTCGTGTTGACCAGTTGGCTGGAGAAGTCCAAGTACGAGTTGCCCTCGAAGTCCCAGAGGCGGCTGCCCGAACCGGACTGGAAGACCAGCGGCTTCAGAGGGGCCTGCGCGCTCCAGGAGTGGAAGACGTGGGCACGGTCGAGGTCGAACGCCTCGGAGTTACTCGTTGCGACGGAATCAGAATCGGCCATGCCCTCTAATGTACGGTTTACTCCGCTGCCAGAACAGATGACTGCGGAAACAGCGGGCTTTGAAGTAAAGTCACCCTATGTCCGCCGTCCTGTCACCGACCTATCGTGAGGTCTGCCTGTGGCAGGAACAGGTTCCCCGCGAACCTCTGCCGACCGATCCGCTGCCCCCGGAGGTCGACGTGCTCGTCGTCGGTGCCGGCTACTGCGGACTGAGTGCGGGGGCTTCGTCGGCTGTCACCGGTGCCACGACCATGGTGCTCGACAAGGAACCGCTGGGCTGGGGCGCGTCCAGTCGCAACGGCGGCATGGTGATCCCGGAGCTGAAAGCCGGGCCCGAGAAGCTGGCCAAGAAGTACGGGCAACTCGGCCGCGACCTGTACGCGGAAGTCGATGAGGCCTTCGAGCACACCGAGGCCCTGGTCGAGGAGATCGACTGCGACTACACGCGCAGCGGGCAGCTGTACCTCGCACACACGCCCACCCACACGGCGCATTTGCGCGACTTCGCCGGCGAACTGCAGAGATCAGGGCAGGATGTGCAATTCCTCGACGCAGCGCAGGTGCAGCAGCGCATCGGCAGCACAGCCTTCGACTCGGCGATCTTCTTCCCCAAGGTCGGCGGGCTGCATCCGGCCAGGTTCCACGATGGCTTGGCGAAGCGGGCACTGGCAGCCGGGGCGATCGTCCGCGACCGCACCGCCGTCACCGGGCTGCGACGTCGGCCGGTCGGGTTCGAAGTCCAGACGACGAGGGGCCCGGTGCGGGCCGGTCAGGTGATCATCGGGACCAACGCCCAGATGGATTCGGCCGTCCCGCAGTTGGCCAAGCGCATCCTGCCGATCAACTCGTACATCATCGCGACCGAGCCGTTGACCGCTGACCAGCAGCAGATCATCGGTGCGCAGATGATGGTGGACACCAAGAACCTGTTGTTCTACTGGCGGCTCACGCCGGACGGCCGAATGATCTTCGGCGGGCGCAACCAACTGGATCCGGTCGACGTGCCGACCGCCCGCGAATTCCTGTACGACAACATGGTGCGCATCCACCCGCAACTGACCGGTGTGGCGGTCGAGTACGCCTGGACCGGATACGTCGCAATGACTCTGGACCGCCTGCCTCACGTGGGAACGGTCGACGGCGCCTGGTACGCCACCGGGTGCAACGGCACCGGCGTGAGCCTGAACACCTGGTTGGGGGACAGATTGGGCAAGGTCGTGACCGGCCAGGAGCCACCGCCGGCGTTCGCCGAACTAAAGCATCCTCCCATTCCCCTCAAACCCCTGTCGTCGTCGTACCTGCCCATGGTCGGCCGGTACTTCGCGCTGCAGGACCGCAGATAGGAGAACCATGATCGACCGCGACAAACTGGCCGCTGCCCTCGAGGTCGAGCGGGCCGCCCACGCCGAGCGCACTCCCGGGTCCAAGCAACTGTTCGATCAGGCCGACCACCTCTTCGGCCGGGTCCCCATGACCTGGATGAACAAATGGTCCGGCGGCTACCCGTTGTACCTGGACACGGCTCATGGCAACCGGGTCACCGATGTGGACGGCAACGAGTACGTCGACTTCGCGCTCGGTGACACAGGTTCGATGGCAGGTCATTCACCGCAGGCAACGGTTGCTGCAGTGCAGCACCGGATCGGTGAGCTCGGCGGAATCACCACGATGATGCCCAGTGCGGACGCGGAGTGGGTCGCGGCCGATCTCGCCCGGCGTTTCGGGCTTCCGTTGTGGTCTTTCAGTCTGACGGCCACCGACGCTAACCGCTGGGCGCTGCGAGTGGCGCGTATGGTCACCGGGCGGCCCAAGGTCATGGCGTTCTCCTACTGCTACCACGGGTCGGTGGACGAGACGTTCGTCATCGCCGGTGAGGGCGGAAAGACCGAGCCCCGCGGCGGCAATGTGGGACCCGCGTACCCGGTGGCCGAGTCCACGCGCGTGGCGGAGTTCAACGACCTGGCCGGTGTTGAGGCAGGGCTGGCACATGGCGACGTTGCAGTGTTGATCATGGAGCCGGCCTTGACGAACATCGGCATCGTGCTGCCCGAGCCTGGCTTCCTTGAGGGTGTGCGCGATCTGTGCACCAAGTACGGGACGCTGCTGCTCATCGACGAGACGCACACGATTTCGGCCGGACCCGGTGGCTGCACTGCGGCTTGGAACCTGCAGCCCGACATCTTCGTGATCGGCAAGAGCATCGGCGGTGGGATCCCCAGCGGTGCTTACGGCATCACCAGGGCCGTCGCGGACGCAGTACGCAACCACCCAGAGGCCGACCTTGTGGATGTCGGTGGCGTGGGAGGCACACTGGCGGGCAACGTTCTGTCGACCGCCGCCATGCGGGCCACCCTCGGCGAGGTGCTCACCGAGGTGAACTTCGAGCACATGATCGACCTTGCGACCAGGTTCACCACAGGCGTGGATGCCGTGCTTGAGAAGTACGACGCCCCTTGGTCGATCGCCCAACTCGGGGCACGCGCGGAGTACCGGTTCGTGCGGCCTGCGCCGCGCAATGGAACCGAGTCGGCCGCGGCCCACGACGATGACATCGAGGAGTACCTGCACCTCTACCTGTCGAACCGCGGGGTGTTGATCACGCCGTTCCACAACATGGCGCTGATGTGCCCGGATACCACGGCTGCCGACGTGGACCTGCACAGCGCCCTGTTCGATGCAGCGGTTGCGCAGATCGTCTAGCGTCAGCGGATCACAGCGAGGACCAGGTCCGCCACGGGGCGCATGCCCGCCCGCGGGGGGTGGAACGCGACGGTGGGCTTTGCGCGGAGAGCCTCCCGGGACGCAACGATCAGGTCACGCGGCCGGTGGACCCCACCTCGACGTACCGCCGACTGGTCACGAGTTCGCGTAGTCTGTCGAACCCGTCCCAGACCTCGGTGTAGCTGTTCGGAAGTGGTGAGATGGCCAAGCGGATGCTGTCCGGCACCCGGTAGTCGGGGATGGTCTTGGTGAGGATCCGCATAGCGGCGGCGATCTGCTTGGCGTCAGGATGGCCGATCGTGATGTGCCCACCACGGTGCTGCGGATCGCGCGCAGTGAGCAGGGAGAAGCCCAACGGTGCCAGCCACGCGTCATACAGGTTGATCATCAGTTCAGTGCCTTGTCGTGCCTTGGCGCTGATGGCGGCCATCCCGGCTTCGGCGATCATTTGGTAAGCGACCTGGACGGCACGAAGTCCCATGACCGGGGGTGTGGCGATTTGGAACCGTCTGATGCCTGCGGCGGGTTCGAACGTGGGGCCCATGTCGAACTGGTCGCGGTTGGCGAACCACCCCTGGATCGGGACCCGGAGTTCGTCCTGTCGCGCCGCGTTCACATAAAGCCAGGCGGGAGCACCTGGGCCGGAGTTGCCGTACTTGTACGTGCAGCCGACGGCCAGATCAACGCCCCATTCGTCGAACTGCAGGTCCACGCTACCGGCGGCGTGCGAGGCGTCCCACACCGTCAGGGCCCCGTGGGAGCGAACGAGCTCGGTTAGCCCGGGGACGTCCTGCAGGGTACCCGAGCGGTACTGAACAACCTGCAGCGTGACCAGCGCGACACTGTCATCGAGGTGTTCGTCGAGCGCCCCGACGCTGATCTGTTCGCAGTCCGAGGTGATGGGGACTGCACCTGAACCGTCGTTGTCCAGGATCACGAGGTCCAGGTCCATCGAGTGTGCGATGCCGGCGAGGATATACCGGTCCGTGGGGAAGTTCGCCGAGTCGATGAGGATCTTCTTGCGACCGGGTCGGGCCGCGATCGCCGCCGAGCACAACTGGTAGAAGTTGGCCGACGTCGTGTCCTGTACCAGCGTCTGGCCAGGGTCTGCTCCGAGAGTGGCCCGACCCAGCAGATCCCCTGTGGTCTGAGCCTCGTCGATCCAGTGCGCCCAGCCGTCGACGAGTTCGTCGCCCCACTCGTTGGTCAGCAGATCGGTGAGCGCGGGCAAAGTGGCCAGTGGCAGTCGGCCCAGGGAGTTCCCGTCGAGGTAGCAGAGGTCCGGGTCGCTGATGTGGAATTGCTCCTTGTAGCCAGCCAGCGGATCTGCGGTGTCGAGCGCCTGAGCGGTCGAGCGGTCGGTGGGGTCAGTGGTCATGTCGCTCCGTAGAGGTGGCTTGACTCCATGGCCTCACCCTATGCGCGCCGCGACCTGCGCCGGTGACCGTCGCGGGCGCAGGACGTCGGCTTTCAACCGCCCGCGTTAGAGGTTGTGGTCCTGGTTAGCGAATCCACGCGTGTTTTTGCTAACGAACAGCACAACCTCTAACGCGGACGCCCTGGGGGTGGCTAACGCGGCACGCCCTAGGGGTGGCTAACGCGGACGCCCTGGGGGTGGCTAACGCGGACGCCCTGGGGGTGGCTAACGCGGACGCCCTGGGGGTGGCTAACGCGGACGCCCTGGGGGTGGCTAACGCGGACGCCCCGGGGGTGGCTAACGCGGACGCCCCGGGGGTGGCTAACGCGGACGCCCCGGGGGCCTCAGGCGTTGGTTGGGAAGCCGAGGTTGATGCCACCGTGCGCGGGATCCGGCCAACGGCTGGTCACGACCTTGCCGCGGGTGAAGAAGTGGAACCCTTCCGCACCGTGGGCGTGGGTGTCGCCGAACAGCGACGCCTTCCAGCCACCGAAGGAGTAGTAGGCCATGGGCACCGGGATCGGCACGTTGACGCCGATCATGCCGACCTGTACCTCGTTCTGGAACTTCCGGGCGGCGCCGCCGTCGCACGTGAAGATGGCCGTGCCGTTGCCGAACGGATGCGCATTGATCATCTCCAGGCCTTGCTCGAACGTGTCAACCCGGACCACCGAAAGCACCGGGCCGAAGATCTCGTCGGTGTAGATGCTCATGTCCGTGGTGACGTTGTCGAACAGCGTCGGGCCGAGCCAGAAGCCGCCGGCCTCACCGTCGGGTTGAACCTGCCGGCCGTCGACGACCAAGGTTGCGCCTTCAGCGACACCGGCCTCCACGTAACCTGCCACCTTGTCCCGGTGCACCCCGGTGACCAGCGGGCCCATGTCGCAACCGCGGCGACCGTCACCGGTGCGCAAGCCCGACATCCGGGTCTCGATCGCCTTGATCAGATCGTCGGCCACGGGCTCCACAGCGACGATGACCGAGATGGCCATGCACCGCTCACCTGCCGAGCCGAACCCCGCGTTGACGGCCGAGTCCGCGGTCAGTTCCAGATCAGCGTCGGGAAGCACCAGCATGTGGTTCTTCGCCCCGCCTAGGGCCTGCACCCGCTTGCCGTGGGCAGTCCCGGTCTCGTAGACGTACTTCGCGATCGGCGTGGAGCCGACGAAGGATATGGAAGCCACGTCCGGGTGGGTGAGCAGCGTGTCGACCGCGAGCTTGTCGCCGTGCACCACGTTGAACACGCCGTCGGGAAGGCCCGCCTGCTTCCACAGGTCGGCGATGAACATCGCGGCGCTGGGGTCCTTCTCACTCGGCTTGAGCACGACCGTGTTCCCAGCCGCAATAGCGATGGGGAAGAACCACATGGGAACCATCGCCGGGAAGTTGAAGGGGGAGATGATCCCCACCACGCCCAGCGGCTGGCGCAGGCTGTACACGTCCACACCGGTGGAGACCTGTTCGGAGTAGCCGCCCTTGAGGAGGTGCGCGTTGCCGCAGGCGAACTCCACGACCTCCTGGCCGCGGCTCACCTCACCGACGGCGTCGGCGACCACTTTGCCGTGCTCGGCGGTGATGATCTGCGCCAATTCCTGTTTGTTCGCGTTCAGCAGTTCACGGAAACGGAACAGGACCTCCATGCGCTTGGCCAGCGTGGAGCGTCCCCATGTCTGGAAGGCGGTCCGGGCGCTGGCGACGGCGGTGTTCACGTCGTCGACGCTGGCGAAGGCCACGGTCTTGGTGATCTCACCGGTCGCGGGGTCGTAGACGTCGCCGTGTCGTTGCGCGGCACCGTCGAAAGGGCGACCGTCGATCCAGTGCGCGATGCGTTCGGTCGTCATGGTTATCTCTCCTGTTTGGTGAACGGAACTAACTGTCGAAACCGAGACCCAGGCGGTCCAGCGTGCGAAGCCAGAGATCCCGGTGACCCTCCCGCTCGTCGGCCTTAGCCAGAGAACGGCGGGTCATGTCTATAGCCAATTGTCGCGCAGGCTCCGGGGGGAACGGAAGGGGCTTGGTGCGCACCATCTTCAACCGCGTGCGTTCGGTGTCCTCGTCGAACAGTCGGTCGAGCATCACGTCAGCTCCGAACCGTGAGGCCCCAACTCCTAGACCGGTGAACCCGATCACGTAGCCCACGCGGCCCTTGTAGGCCGAACCCCAGAAGGCGCTGAACCGCGAGCATGTGTCGATAGCTCCGGCCCAGGTGTATTCGATCGGCACCTCGGCCAAAGCCGGGAACGTGTCGTGAAGGTGCTGAACGAGTCGCGCGGTCAGATCATCGTCGCGCTCGAGGTGGGAACCGGGGCGTTCACCCGCCTGGTAGACCGCGTCGTAACCCCCGAATAGAATCCGGTTGTCGCTGGTCAGGCGGTAGTAGTGGAACTGGTTGCCCGAGTCGCCGATGCCCTGACGCCCGCGCCAACCGACGTGATCCATCACCTCGTCGGGTAGTGGCGCAGTAACCACTACATGGTCGAAAACCGGAACCACGAACGCCGACAGCCGCTTGAGCAGCGGGGCGTGAGCCGCTGTGGTGAGCGCAACCTTGAGGGTCTCGACTCGCCCGCCGAAGGCCCGCACCGTCATGCCCGCGCCGGAGGGCTGCAGCGCCTCGACCCCACTGTTCTCGTGGATGCGGACCCCGAGTTCCTCGGCCACGCGCGCCAAACCCCAGCACAACCGCGCCGGATCAACGATCCCCACCTCGGGGTCGGCGATGGCACCCAAGTAGGTGGGGGAGTGGACCTCGGACTGGATCTGCTCGCGGTCCAGCATGTCTATCTCAATGCCGAGGTCGCGGACCTTCGCGACGTGCTCGCGCGCGTGATCCAGTTGGTAAGCCTCGGTGACCACCCCGAGTTCGCCGTTGCGGGCGTAGTCACAGTCGATGCCGAAGTCGGCGATGGTCTGTTCGATCCCGCGGAGGTTCTCGATACCCATCCGGTGGAGTTGCGCGAACTCGTCGGGCCAGCGTTCCAGACCGTTGAGATGCCCGTGGGTGATGGACGCTGCTACGAACCCGCCGTTACGTCCTGATGCTGCGTTGGCGATACGGCCACCTTCAAGCACCACGACGTCGAGGTCGGGTCGGCGCTGCTTGGCGCGCACAGCCGTCCACAGCCCCGACAGACCTGCACCCACCACCACGAGGTCGGCGCGGGTCTGGCCTTCCAGCGGGTCCCGAGGGGCCGGCCTGTCCGGGTGGGCCAGCCAGAAGGGCTCGTGATGGACCTGTGCGAGGGCAGCTCGCGCCGCGTCGCCCGCGCTCTGCGCGAACGGCATCAGGCCTCCTTGCGGCGCATGTTCCGGATCTGGGACACCAGAACGAGGGCCAACGCGATGAAGAACATCGCGGAGGCGATCACGTTGGCTTGTGCGGGGATCCCTCGCGTCGCCGACACATACACGAACTTCGGGAACGTCGTGAACTGCCCCGAGTTGAAGTTCGTGATGATGAAGTCGTCGAACGACAGCGAGAAGGCCAGCAGAGCCGCGGCGGCGATACCGGGTGCGACCAGCGGCAGGGTGATCCGGCGGAATGCCTGGCGCTCGTTGGCGTAGAGGTCCATGGCCGCCTGCTCCAGCCGGGGATCCAGACTTGCCAACCGGGCCTTCACCGTCACGACGACGAAGCTGATGCAGAACATGACGTGGGCGATGAAGACCGTCCAGAAGCCCAGGGGCACGAAGACGTTCAGGAACAGCGCCAGCAGCGAGGAACCGAGAACGACCTCCGGCGTGGCCATCGGCAGGAAGATCGTGAGGTTCGTGGTCGACCTGCCCCGGAACTGGTAGCGCACCAGAGCGAAAGCGATCAAAGTCCCGAGCAGCGTCGACATGATCGTCACGCCGAGAGCCAGCACGATCGAGTTCACCACCGACTCGCAGACCTGCGGCGCTCCACACGGGTTCTTCCAATTGTCCAGCGTGAAGCCCTGCCAGACGATGTTGGTGCGTCCTGCGTCGTTGAACGAGAATACGAAGGTGTAGGCCACCGGCAGCAGAAGGTAGGCGAACGCGATGACGGCGTAGAACTTCAGCGCGTTGTCCCCGAACCAGGTGCGCAGTCGCACGCCAACAGGGGCTTTGAGTGCGGTGTCGGCGCTCATACGAGTTCCTCCGTGCCCATGCGGCGGATATACAGCAGAACAAGGACCAGGATCGAGGCCATCAGGATGAACGACAGCACCGCAGCGGTGGGGTAGTCGTTCACGCTGAGGAAGGTGTACTCGATCCGGTTACCGATCATCGTGTTCGAGGGTCTACCGAGCAGTGCGGCGTTGACATAGTCACCGGCCGCTGGGATGAACGTCAGCAGGGTTCCTGCCACGACCCCAGGCAACGAGAGCGGCCAGGTGACTTTCCGGAAGCCCGTGAACGGCTTGGCGTACAGGTCCCCGGACGCTTCGATGAGACGGTGGTCAACCCGCTCGAGACTCGCATAGATGGGCAACGTCATGAACGGAAGGAAGTTGTACGTCAGACCCATGATGACCGCGAACGCCGACGGATAGATCCCGCCTGTGGGCTCCACGAGGCTCAGGGATCGCAGGATCGCCACAACCGGGCCCTCGTCGGCGAGGATCTGACGCCAGGCGACGGTCCGCAGGATGAAGGACACGAAGAAGGGCGCGATGACCAGGACCAGCAGGATGTTGCGGTAGCGGCCACCCTTGAACGCGATCGCGTAGGCCAGCGGATAGCCGATTGCCAAGGCGAGCAGCGTCGCGATACCGGAATAGATGAACGAACGGAACAACGGGACGTAGTACGTGCTGTCCGTGAGCGTGTTGATGTAGTTCGCGAAGTGGAACGTCTGCTCGAACTCGCCGACGTCGCCGCCCGGCACGGGCGTCATGAGGCTGGTGCCGAACAGAGTTACGAGCGGGACGATGAAGAAGATCGTGAGCCACAGCAGACCAGGCAGAAGTAGCCAGTACGGCGTGAACCGCCCGCTCTTCTGCGGCTTGTTCTTATGCGGCTGTTCCTCGATGGTGTCGCCGATCGCAGCAGCGATGGACATCAGCCGACCACCAGTTCAGACTCGACGCCGGCGTTGATGTCCTCATGCCCGTCGAGCACGAATCCGTGCAGTGGGAGCCACGTCAGGCGCACCTGGGAAGCGACCGGCATGAGGCCGTGCACGTCGAGGTTCTGAGCGAACACGCTGATCGCATCCCCACCGGACGTGCGCACCTCGTACTGGGTGCTCACACCCAGGAAGCTTGCTGCCTCCACGACGCCGTCCACGTAGTTTCCGTGCGACGGTGGCTCCTGGCCTGGATCGAGCGGGCCGATGTTGATCTTCTCCGGACGCACGCCGACAAGAACGCTGGATCCGGTGGCGAGGTTGACCCCGTCAGCCACCCGGTTCTTCGGCATGAGGAAACGGCCGTCGGAGTCCTCGAGGATGACGTTGTCGCCGTCGACTCCCGACACCTTCGCGGGGAAGAGGTTGGACTGTCCGAGGAAGTTCGCCACGAACGCGGTGTTGGGCGATTCGTAGAGCTCGGTGGGCGGTCCCATCTGTTCGATCAGCCCGTTGTTCATGACCGCCACGGTGTCGGCCATCGTCATGGCCTCCTCCTGGTCATGGGTGACATGGATGAACGTCAGGCCCACCTCGGTCTGGATGCGCTTGAGCTCGAGCTGCATCTGGCGGCGCAACTTGAGGTCGAGCGCACCGAGCGGCTCGTCGAGCAGGAGTACCGCAGGTCGGTTGACGATGGCACGCGCAAGTGCCACACGCTGCTGCTGACCTCCCGACAGTTGGGTCGGCTTGCGCTTGGCCACTTGCTCGAGCTGGATCAGCTTGAGGGCGTCGGCGACCTGGGCGTCAACGTCCTTGATCCCGCGTCGCTTGAGCCCGAAGCCCACGTTCTCCTGGATGTCCATGTGCGGGAACAGCGCGTAGTTCTGGAACACCGTGTTCACCGGACGGCGGTACGGCTTCTCGTAGGTGATGTCCGCGTCGCCGATGCGGATCCGGCCGGCAGTGGGCGCCTCAAGACCGGCGACCATTCGCAGCGTCGTGGTCTTGCCGCAGCCGGAGGGGCCGAGCAGGGCGAAGAACGAACCCTGCGGCACCTGCAGGCTCAAGTCGTCCACAGCGGTGAAATCGCCGAATGACTTGGTCAGGTTCTCGAGGTACAGATCGCCCTCGGCCTTGGTGATATCGGTTTTGCTCATGGCTACCTATCCCTGGATGACTCGGCCGAACGCGTCGGTGTACTGGACTTGCTCTTCTGGGGTGAGTGGGCGGAACACGTAAGACTTGTCGAGGATCTCTTCGGTGGGGAAGATCCACTCGCTCTTGGCGAGTTCCGGATCGATCTTCTGCATCTCTTCCTGGGCGCCCTGCACCGGGCACACGTAGTTGACGTAGGCAGCGACCTCAGCGGCCACCTCGGGCCGGTAGTAGAAGTCCATCAGCGCGTGGGCCCCTGTGGGGTTGGACGCGGTGATCGGCACCATGAGGTTGTCGCTCCACAGCGTGCCCCCCGTGTCGGGCAGCGCAAACTCCCACTTGTCGCCCTCCTCGGCGTTGATCTGGAAGATGTCGCCGGACCAACCGATCGCAGCCCAGGCCTGCTCGTTGATGAGGTCCTCCTTGTAGGAGTTGCCCTTGACCTGCTTGACCTGCCCGGAGTCGACCTGCTGCTGCAGGACGTCGAGAGCTGCCATGAACTGCTCGTCGGTGAAGGTTTCGGAGATGTCCACGCCTTGGGACAGCATGATCAGGCCGATGGTGTCGCGCATCTCGGACAACACCACGACCTTGCCCTTCAGTTCCGGCGCCCAAAGGTCGTTCACGCTCGTCAGGCCGTTGGGGATGCGCTCCTTGTTCCAGGCCAGACCCCCGAAACCCGACTGCCAGGTCAGTGAGTACTCGCGGCCCGGGTCGAAGCTGACTTCTTCGAGGGCGGGCAGGATGTTGACTTTGTTCGGGACCGTGACCTCGTCGATCGTGCCCACGTAGCCCTTGCGGATCCACTCCGCGGCCAGCCAGTCGGTCGGGGTCACAAGGTCGTAGCCGATGTTCTGCCCGTTGGCCAACTGCGGTGCGAGCTTGCCGTTGAACGAGACGTTGTCGTCGATGTCTTCGCGGTACTCGACGGTGTAGCCGGTCTCCTCCTCGAACTGAACGAGGGTCGGGTACGTGCGCGACTCCTCGTCGTAGTCGAGGTAGAGCGTCCAGTTGGCCCAGACGATCGTCTTGCTGTCACCCCCACCGCTCTGGGGCTGCAGGTTGTTAGCGGTACCTCCGCGGGTGCCGCAGGCAGCGAGGAAAGCTGCCGTGCCGGCCGCTCCCATCGAACTGAGGAAGCCGCGGCGCGACATTGCCGCTTTGAGGAACTCCGTCCTCGGATCCTTCTCGACCACTTACTCGCCTTTCCCGGTGAAGATCGTCCGGTGCCACGGCTTGTGGGCTTCACCGGTGATGTCGAACGAGACGTGTTTGATCTGGGTGTACTCCTCGAAGGCGTACATGCTCATGTCCTTGCCGAATCCCGACTGCTTGAAGCCACCGTGGGGCATCTCGGACACGATCGGGATGTGGTCGTTGATCCACACGCAGCCGGCCTTGATCTCGCGACTGGCGCGGTGCGCGCGCACAACGTCGGTGGTCCAGGCGGACGCGGCCAGGCCGTAGGGGGTGTCGTTGGCCAATTCGATCGCCTCGTCGTCGGTGTCGAAGGGCAGGACCACCAGGACGGGGCCGAACACCTCTTCCTGAACGATCTCGGAGTCCTGCGCTGCGTCGGTGACAAGGGTGGGTGCGTAGAAGGCGCCAGGCAGGTCGGGGATGTGACCTCCGCACGCCACCTTGGCGCCTGCCCCCACGGCACGGTTCACCATGTCGGCGACCTTGCGCTGCTGGGCTGCACTGATCAGAGGCCCGATGTCTGTGGACTCGGCCAGGGTGTCACCGAGCACCACGCCGCTCATGATTGAAGCGACCCCCTCGACAAACTCGTCGTAGAGGTCTCGGTG
Organism: uncultured Actinomycetota bacterium; assembly: GCA_963818505.1. Lineage (GTDB taxonomy): Bacteria > Actinomycetota > Actinomycetes > S36-B12 > UBA10799 > JADKAV01. The sequence continues at coordinate 643,300 of CAWFSJ010000001.1, read as the reverse complement.
CACGTAGGCACGGGTGGCCGCGGTGCAGTCCTGCCCGGTGTTGATCAGGCTGCCGGCCACAGCGCCCTGGATCGCCGCCTCGAGGTCGGCGTCCTCGAACACCACGAACGGAGCCTTGCCGCCCAGTTCGAGGTGCAGGCGCTTGAGACCGGCCAGTGCCACTTCCGCCACCCGGTGCCCCACACGGGTGGAACCGGTGAAGGAGACCATCCGCACATCCGGATGGCCGATGAGTGCCTCGCCGGCCTCTTGGCCAGTCCCGGTGATCACGTTGAAGACCCCGTCGGGCATGCCCGCGGCGGTGGCGTCCTCGGCGACCATCAGGGATGTCAGCGGGGTGAGTTCGCTGGGTTTGAGCACGATGGTGTTGCCTGCGGCCACCGCTGGGAGCATCTTCCACATGGCCATCTGAAGCGGATAGTTCCACGGCGCGATCGAGCCCACGACGCCGATGGCCTCGCGGCGGACGGTGGAGGTGTGCGTGCCGTCCCATTCGGCAGCAGCTGATCCCTGAAGGTGGCGGGCGGCCCCGGCGAAGAACTCGACGTTGTCGATCGATCCGGGAACGTCGAACTCGCGGGTCAGCCGGATGGGTTTGCCGGCCTGCTGGGCCTCTACCTGGGCGTACTCTTCAGCGCGCTCGGCCATCTTGGCGGCCAGGTCGTGCAGGACTGTGCTGCGCTCGCCGGGGGTTGCGGCCGACCATGACCCGAACGCCGCGGCCGCTGCCGCCACAGCAGCGTCGACATCGGAGGCCGTCGCCAAGGTGATCTGCGCGACGGGCAGGCCGGTGGCTGGGTTGAGCACCTCGAACGGCACACCTGCCCCCGCGCGGGACCGGCCATCGATCCACTGGCCGTCAACCATGAGAGCTCCTAGGTGCTTAAGACGTATTTCGCGATGTTACATGCATTCTTAAGGCGGAATGCGTTGTTGACAAGATCTTGGATCGACTGTTTCCGTTGCTACCTCTGAGCAGACGCCGTTCACACGCCCGAGCGGCACGGTGGCGGTGATGCCACGCAGGCGCTGCGGGGTTACCGTGATCGGGTGAGCGACAAAGGCCCAGAGTTCAGCAGGCGCGACGTCGCGGGATGGCTTGAGGGTCCGAAAGCCTCCCTTGAGGATCAGGGCTACGACTTCGGCTACAAGGGGCAGCGTTTGGGCCTGCCCGAGTCAGGCCCGGGTTCGGTTGCGGGGTTCGGCAGGCGGTTCGTGGCACTCACGATCGACTGGCTTGCGTGTGTGCTCGTGGCCCAACTTGTCAGTTCCGGACAACCGCCTGCATTCCTGCCGTTGGTCATCTTCTTCGTCGAGGTCGCGCTGCTCACCACGCTGATGGGCTCGAGCTTCGGCCAGCGCATCTTGGGGATCCGGGTGATCTCGTTGACCCATGGCCGCCTGGACCCCGCCCGAGTGGCACTGCGCACCCTGCTGTTGTGCCTAGTGGTCCCGCCGCTGGTCTTCGACCGCGACCAGCGCGGTCTGCACGACAAGGCTGCAGGTTCGGTCGCGGTCCGGATGGGCCACGTCACCACCCCCGGCGCCCCTGCGGCCTGAGGTTCGCCGCGCTGAACCGCGGCGGCTGGCCCCGTCTCGGCCCGGCTGCCCGCGTCTCGGCCCGGCTGCCCGCGTCTCGGCCCGGCTGGCTACGTCTCGGCCCGGCTGCCCGCGTTAGAGGTTGTGCTGTTGGTTAGCGAAACAACGCGTGGATTCGCTAACCAACAGCACAACCTCTAACCAACGGCGTAACCTCTGGCCAGCGGCCAGCGGGTCCTGGACCAGCCGCCAGCGGGTCCTGGGTCAGCGGCCTAGCAGCGGGTCCTGGGCCAGCGGCCAGCGGGTCCTGGACCAGCTCCCAGCGGGTCCTGGGGTTAAGCCGGTGCCCGGACTACTTGCGCGGCGGACGCATCGCGCGCGTCGACTTGGGGATGGGTCCCTTGGGCATCGGCAGCGGTTGGTTGGTCAATGCCTCGAGGCGGCGGCGAATCTCGGTCACCTGACCCGGGGTCAGGGTCTTGGGCATCTTGCGCACGTGCTTGACCAGCGAACCGATCGGGATCTGCCCTTCCTCACGGCCCATCACGATCTCGGTGAACTCAACATCGGGGACGAACCGCGACTCACGCTGCCGCTCGTTGCGCAAGGCGTGGGTCACTCGGTTGCCGCTGCCTTCGCCCACGAGGATGACACCCGGGCGGCCGATGACCCGGTGGACGATGTCCTGGTTCTTCGTCACGGCGACGGCCGGAGTGATGAACCAGCCCTTGCCCAAAGTGTTGAGCACCGCGGCCGCAGCGCCAGGTTGGCCCTCGATCTGAGCGTAGGCTGCGCGTTCGGCGCGACGGCCCAGCACGATCGAGGCCGCCAGCAAGCCGGTGGTGACACCGAGGAGCATCAGCCACCAACTGTTCAGCAGCAGGCAGACCACCACCGCGATGGCTACAGGCAGGAGGAACCAGCCCAGCAGGATCCAACTGATCCGGGGGTCGGACTTCTTGGTCATCTGGTAGGTCTGGCGGATCTGCGCCAGACGCCCGGGCTTGCCGTCCTTACGTGCCATGGATCAAGAGTACGTGGTGGCCCGTGCTGCCATCGCCTGCCGGTAGAGCCGGCCGGCCCGGTAACTTGACCGGACCAGGGGCCCGGACATCACGCCCAGGAAACCCATCTGCTCGGCCTGTCGGGCCAGATCGTCGAACTCGGCGGGCTCCACCCAACGCACGACCGGATGGTGGCGCGCCGAGGGTCGCAAGTACTGCGTGATGGTCAGCAGGTCACACCCAGCTTCGTGCAGGTCCACCATTGTCTCGAGCACCTCGTCGAGGGCCTCGCCCATGCCGAGTATCAGATTCGACTTGGTCACCAGGCCGGCGGCGCGGGCCTGGGTCAACACGTCCAGGGAGCGTTCGTACCGGAAAGCGGGACGGATGCGCTTCATCAGCCGGGGCACCGTCTCAACGTTGTGTGCCAAGACCTCGGGACGCGTGTCGAAGACGGCGGCGAGGACGTCCGGTTCACCGTTGAAGTCGGGGATGAGCACCTCGACTCCGCAGCCTGGCACATGGGCGTGCACTTCGCGGACTGTCTGGGCGTAAAGCCAACTGCCCTGGTCGGGCAGGTCGTCGCGGGCGACGCCGGTGACGGTGGCGTACCGCAGGCCCATCTGTGCGACGGCGTCGGCGACCTTGCGCGGCTCGTCGAGGTCCAAGGGATCAGGCCGGCCAGTGTCGATCTGGCAGAAGTCGCAGCGCCGGGTGCACTGGTCGCCTCCGATGAGGAAGGTGGCTTCCCGGTCCTCCCAGCATTCGTAGATGTTCGGACACCCTGCCTCCTGGCAGACGGTGTGCAAACCGCCTTCGGAGACGCGCTTGCGCAATTCGTGGTATTCCGGGCCCATGACAGCCCGTGTCTTGATCCAGGGTGGCTTGCGCTCGATCGGGGTCTCGGCGTTACGCACCTCGAGGCGCAGCAGTTTGCGACCGTCTGGGGTGGGGGATGCCATGTGGCAAGCCTACGCTCGTCGGTCCGCGTCGACCAGACGGTAGCGGTCGACCAGGATGCAGGACACGCCAAGAACCACCATTGCGACTATCACCCATACGTATGCCGTGATCCATGGTCGGACCATCAGTTCGCCGATGGCGCGGGCCATGGTCCAATCCGCTGAATCTGCGCCGCTGAGCGTCCAGGTCGAAGAGATCACCAAGGCTGTGGCCCCGCAGACCGCAGCGGTGAGCCCGCATGCGATCGCCAATGCTCGCAGCCTGCCGCGTTGCAGCAGTACAAGCCCGACGCCGCAGGCACCGGCCAGAAGAAGGGCGGGCACCAGGGCCGAGCGCACAAGGTTCAAAGGCACACGCATCCAGTCCGGAGGAAGTGGCACCGGCACGCTCAAACCGGGGATGTCGATCGCGTCCAGGGGCACATCGACCGGCCCCAGAGCCAGCACTTCTCCGGCTAGCATCTCGTCGAGGTCGAACGTGGCCTGGCCTTCACCCAGATCAGCCTCCAGGCCTGGTTGACCAAGAGTGTCCTCGTCGAGCCACGCCAGGAACACGTTGTGCACTTCGTTCGAGGCGGCGAGCATCGCCCGCTCGCCGGGCTGGGAGTTCACGGCCTTGTTCACAAGACCCGAAACGGTCGGCTGTGCACGGTCGAGAAGGAAGTCGGCCTGCGGCGCGACGAAGGGCACGGTCCTGTCCACGAAGTCGCGGGCGCCGTCGATGACCCCTGCGGTCGCTCGATCGGTGATCTGAGCGTCGACTTCCTCGATTTGCAGAACTTGGCGCATCGTGGCGTCGAAGGCCTGCTCGTCGAGGATGCGCTCGTTGAGCCACCAGGATGCAGGGGCAACGACCCAGCACGTGACCCATACCAGGGTCGCGACGATCAGTCCCAGGACTTTCACGCGCCCGCTTCCCGGGTGGTGAGGATCTCCGCGAGTGCATCCACGTGCTCTGCCACGGCCTCCACCGTGATGGGCTCGCCAGTCTCTTCGAGCAGGGATGTGACCCCAGCATCGGGGATCCCGCAGGCCACGATCCGGTCGTAGGCACTCAGGTCGCAGTCGACGTTCAACGCGAAGCCGTGCATGGTCACCTTGCGCGAGACCCGCACCCCGATGGCCGCGATCTTGCGGGCGGGAGTGTGTTCGACCCAGACACCACTACGTCCGGGAACACGAACCCCTCGCACCCCGAACCGCTCGCAAGTGATGATCAACAACTCCTCGAGGCGGCGCACATAGTTGACGACATCGAGCGGATCAGGCAGGTGAACAATGGGGTAGCCGACCAGTTGGCCTGGGCCGTGCCAGGTGATGCGACCGCCGCGGTCCACGTCGATCACCAGCGAACCGTCGATGGGGCGGTCCTGCGGCTGGGTTCGTCTTCCGGCGGTGTAGACGCTCTCGTGCTGGAGCAGCAGAAGTGTGTCGGGCATGTCGCCGGCCACAACGGCCTCGTGGATCTCGCGCTGCAACTCCCAGGCCTCCAGGAAAGGCACCACACCTAGGTGGCGCACCTGTAAGTCGGACAGTTGCGTGGACACGGATCCAGCGTATGCGCGAAGCAGTCGACATCGCCGCTCTGCGCTGCGACCCGGCAGTGGGTATGACCACAGCTGCGAGCCTCATGTGGACAAATCCCCCCGGCGAGGCCCGATTCAGGGCAGGGTGAGGACATGCAGGCAACTACCCCGACCGACAGGGCCTGGCACCGCCTTCTGCAGCCGCTGCTGACGGTGAAACATCCGCATCTGCAGCCCTTGGAGGTCGTCAGCCTGAGCCCTGATGGGATACGGCTGCGGTATGGACAGTCGGGTCCGTGCCCGCCGTTGTGTACAGGGCTTTGGGGGGCTGTGCGGGCAGTCCACGGTGCGGGCCTATGGGTGGGTGATGTGCTCTCGTCGCTGGGCTTGGACACCGTTGGTCGTTGCGCGCTGTTGGGGGTCGGCAGCGGATGGGTGCTCACCGATCCCTTCGACGGCCACCCCGCCGCCAGCGGTGATGGCCTGCGGATCGGCTGGCGGCAGCGCGCGGATCTTCACCTGCTCGCAACACTGGATCAGGACACCACCGACTGTTCGGGCTAGCACCCCCAACTAGCGGGCTGACTCGATCATGGACCTTATGTCCGGCTGATCCCACGAGAAGCCACCCTCGCGCAGAACCGCAGGCACTATCCGCTGACTGGCCAGGGTGTCTCCGGCGAACTCGCCGAGCACGGCCTTGAGCGCGAAACCTGGTACCGGCAGGATGGTTGGACGGTGCAGAACCTCGCCCATGGCTTTGGTCACCTCTGCATTGGTCACCGCCTCCGGGCCCACTAGGTTCACCGGACCGCGCACGTCGTGCTCGAGGAGCCACTCAAGTGCCCTGACCTCGTCGTTCAGGGAGATGGCCGACCAGTACTGGCCCCCAGATCCCAGTCGGCCGCCGATACCGGCCTTGAAGATGGGGAACAGCTTCTGCCATGCCCCTCCTTGCCCGGAAACCACTAGACCGGTACGGGCAAAAGCGACCCTCACTCCCGCCTCGACTGCCATGCTTGCGGCGGCCTCCCAGTCGCGCACGACCCCTGCCAGGAAGTCGGTACCACCGGGCCCGGTCTCGTCGGTGCGACGGTCGCCGGTATCGCCGTAGTAGCCGATGGCAGAACCGCACACGAGCACTCGCGGTCCATCGGTGGCGTGAGCCATGGCTTCGGCGATGGTGCGCGTGCCATCGACGCGGCTGGACCGGATCACCTGCTTGTAGGAGTCGGTCCAGCGTTTGTCGCCAACCCCGGCCCCGGCCAGATGGACGATCGCATCCAGGCCCACCAGCAGACCGGGGTCCAGTTCTTCACCCGGCCGCCAGATGATCTGGCCGGAACTGGCCCGCGAGCTTCGTACAAAGACGACCACCTCGTGGCCGCGTTCCTGCAGGTGGTGGGACAGAGCCGTCCCGATGAGTCCGGAAGCTCCGGTGATGCCGATGCGCATGATGTAAGTCTGTCGGACCGGCCCAGCACCGCAAACCGTTAGGCTCGACCTCCGTGTGGAGTCTGCTGCTCGAGGTGCTACCTCTGGGACTGGCCTCGGCCGTGACACCCACCCTCTTCGCGCTGCAGGTATTGGTCGTCTCCGGCCCCGGGGCGCGCAAGCGAGGCTTGGCGGTGATCTTGGGCACCGGGGTCATGTTCGCGTTGGTGTTCGCCCTGGTCCTCGGTGGGCTCAGTCAACTGCCCGACGCTGGCACCGGGAAGTCAACCTCCACCGAGTACATCATCGAGTTGGTTTGCGCCTTGGTCCTGATTCCCCTGGCGATCTGGATGTTGCGGCCCCACCCTCGCGCCGACGCCCGCATGGAGCAGAAGGTGCGAGGCTACGCCGACCACGCATCGCCCTGGGTGTTCGTGGGCTTGGCCGCCTACATGACCGTGACCGACTTCTCGTCCTTCCTGGTTCTGATCCCGGCACTGCACGACGTCACCAGCTCCTCGGTAGAGGTGGTCGCCAAGGCGCTTGTGGCGGCATTCCTCTTCGGCTGCGCTCTGCTGCCTGTTCTCATCCCGCCGAGTGCGGTCCGATTGGCCGGTGACAGGGGAGTGACCCTGTTGCGGCGGACCTACACGCTGGTGATGGGCCATCAGCTGCAGGTGATGGGCGTCGTTGCTCTGGTGGTGGGCACGGTGTTGCTCTACCGTGCGGTGGTGGCGCTGTTCTGAGCGCCCTCGCTGCCCTGGTTAGAGGTTGTGCTGTTGGTTAGCGAAACAACGCGTGGATTCGCTAACCAGGACCACAACCTCTAACCAACCGGCCTTTGGGTGCTACAGGTCCGATTCGAATTCGCCCGCTTCCAGGCGCGCCTTCATGATCGACAGGAACCGTGCCGCATCTGCGCCGTCCACCAGGCGGTGGTCATAGGTCAGGGCCAGGAACATCATCGAGCGCACCGCGATGGAGTCGGTGCCGGTGTCGTCGCTGACGACGACCGGTCGCTTCACCACCGCGCCGGTCCCCAGGATCGCGACCTGCGGCTGGTTGATGATCGGTGTGTCGAACAGGGCTCCACGACTGCCTGTGTTCGTCAACGTGAACGTGCCCCCGGCAAGTTCGTCGGGGCTCACCTTGTTGGTTCGCGTGCGTGCCGCGAGGTCGGCGATGTTGCGGGCAAGTCCGGTGATGTTGAGGTCTCCGGCGTTGTGGATCACCGGCACCAGCAGACCCCGTTCGGTGTCAACAGCAACGCCGAGGTGCTCTCCATCGTGGTACGTGACCGTGCCTGCGGCAATGTCCATGGAGGCGTTCAGTTGCGGGAACTGCTTGAGCGCCTCACAGGTGGCCTTGGCGAAGAACGGCATGAAGGACAACTTCACCCCCTCGCGGGCGAAGAAATCCTCCTTCATGCGGGCGCGCAGCAGCGAGATGCGCGTGACGTCGACCTCCACAACGGTGGTCAACTGTGCCGAGACCGCCAGGGACTCCACCATCCGGTTGGCGATCACCTTTCGCAGGCGGCTCATCGGCTCGGTTCGCCCGCGCAGATGTGATTGGTCGGGTTGGCTCGCTGGTGCCGGCGGTGCAGCCGGGGCAGCCGGGGCGGGAGCAGGTACTGGCGGCCGGGCCGCAGTCTGCGCGGCTGCGAGAACGTCCTGCTTGCGGATGCGGCCTCCGACTCCGGTGCCGGTCACCGTCGAAAGGTCCACGCCCTTCTCATTGGCCAACTTGCGCACGATGGGCGTGACATAGGCGCCTTCGCCGCTCGGTGCGGTTGCCGCTGACGGTGCCTCTGGTTGAGGTCGCGCCGGCGCCGGGGCAGCTGAAGGGGCAGGAGCCGCCGGGGCCGGGGGAGCGGCGGGTTGCGGTGCCGGGGCCGGTGCGGCAGCCGCAGGGGCCGAACCGGGCGACCCGATCACGGCCAGCACGGCGCCCACCTCTACGGTCTCGTCCTCGTTGACCCTGATCTCTGAGAGAACACCGGCCACCGGCGAGGGGATCTCGGTGTCAACTTTGTCGGTACTGACCTCGAGCAGGGGCTCATCGACGGCGACCTCGTCGCCCACCTGCTTGAGCCATCGGGTCACCGTGCCCTCAGCCACGCTCTCTCCGAGTGCGGGCAGTTGGACGTTCACCGTGGCGGCGCCACCGGTCGCGGGTGCTGGTGCTGGTGCGGCCGCAGGCGTGTCTTGGGCCGTGACTGTCTGCGCGACAGGTTCGGGGTCTGGCTGCGGTGCGCCGGCCGGCGTGCTGGTCTGCGGGGTTGCAGCGGTGCCGACCTCCGAGGCGTCACCGATGACAGCGAGTTCGCCGCCCACCTCTACGACGTCGTCCTCATTGGCACTGATCGCAGTGAGGATCCCACTGGCAGGCGAGGGGATCTCGGTGTCCACCTTGTCGGTGCTCACCTCGAGCAGGGGTTCATCGGCGTCGACGTGGTCGCCGACCTGCTTGAGCCATCGGGTGACAGTCCCTTCGGTGACGCTCTCACCGAGTTGGGGCATCGTGACCGAAGTCGCCATCGTGTCTCCTTGGGATCAGGCGTGTGAGTGTAGGGGTTTGCCAGCCAGCGCCAGGTGGGCCTCGCCCATGGCTTCGCTCTGGGTCGGGTGGGCGTGGACCAGGGCCGCGACGTCCTCGGGGTAGGCCTCCCAGTTGTAGATCAACTGGCCCTCCCCGATGAGTTCCCCGACGCGGCTGCCCACCATGTGGATGCCGACGACCGGTCCGTCCTTCTGGCGCACGAGCTTGATGAATCCGGCGGTCGCGAGGATCTGGCTCTTGCCGTTGCCCCCGAGGTTGTATTCGTAGGTCTCGACCTCACCGAACTTCTCGACCGCCTGCGCCTGGGTGTACCCGACCGAGGCCACTTCGGGCTCGCAGTACGTGACCCTCGGGATGCCCATCTCGTCGATGGGTGCTGGGTTCAATCCGGCCAGGTGCTCGGCCAGGTAGATACCTTGGGCGAATCCTCGGTGGGCCAACTGCAGGCCCGGGACGATGTCGCCGACCGCGTAAATGCCCGGCACGTTCGTCTGCAGGTGTTCGTCCACTGGCACGAAGCCGCGGTCCAGCGTCACCCCGTTGGCCTCGTAGCCGATGTCCGATGTCCGGGGGCCGCGTCCCACGGCCACCAGCAGCAGGTCCGCGGTGAGGGTCTTGCCGTCCTCCAGGGTCACAGTGACGCCGTTGTCGTCCTGTGTGGCTGACGTGAAACGCACGCCTGTGTGGAAGGCGATCTTGCGCTTGCGGTACGCGCGTTCCAGGGCCTTCGAGCACGCCTCGTCCTCTGCGGGAACAAGCCGGGGGAGGGCCTCGACAATGGTGACCTCGGTGCCGAACGACTTCCAAACGCTGGCGAACTCGACGCCAATGACACCTCCGCCGAGGACGATCACGCTGGCGGGAACGAAGTCCATCTGCAGAGCCTGGTCGCTGGTGATGATGCGACCGCCGATGTCCAAGCCGGGCAAGGAGCGCGCGTAGGAGCCGGTGCCCAGCACCACGGCACGACCCCGGTACACCTGTCCGCCGGCCTCGACCGCGTCCTTGCCGACGAGTTTGCCGGTGGCCGGGACGTAGGTGATGTCGCGGCTCTTGACCAAACCCTGCAGGCCCTTGTACAGCCGGCCGACAACACCTTCCTTGTACTTGTTGACCGCGGGCATGTCGATGCCCTCCAGAGTGGCCCGCACCCCGAAGGCGGCACTCTCGCGGGCGGAATCAGCGACCTCGGCGGCGTGTAGCAGGGCCTTGGTCGGGATGCACCCACGATGCAGGCAGGTGCCGCCGAGTTTGTCCTCTTCGATCAGCACGACCTTCTTGCCCAGTTGGGCCGCACGCAGAGCGCAGGCATAACCACCGCTTCCGCCGCCCAAGATCACGATGTCGAACAAGTCGTCTGCCACGTCGCTCCTCACGTCTTCACCACTGGCATCCTCTCAGCAGATGCCAATCTCGGGCTACCTGTAAACCTATCGAGCCATCTCTCGGGCCAGTTGTATGAGCGTCCTGGCCGCGAACCCAGTTCCGCCTTTGGGAGTGAAGCCATGTGGGCCCGCCTCATTGAACGCTGGACCCGCGATGTCCAGATGCGCCCAGGACACCGCATCCGGGACGAACGACTCCAGGAACAGACCGGCAGTCAACATGCCGCCGTACTGGTCGCCGATGTTCTTGAGGTCCGCGATGGGTGACTTCAGCGATGCCTTCAACGATTCGGGCAGGGGCATCGGCCAGAAGGGCTCGCCCACCGCTTCGCCGGCGGACTGGACCTTGCCGGCCAGGGCCGGGTCGTTGGACATGACCGCGGCGACCTGCGGGCCCAGCGCGATCATCTGTGCACCAGTGAGGGTCGCAACGTCGATGATCACGTCTGGCTGCGACTCCCCAGCCAGGACCAGCGCATCGGCCATGACCAGTCGGCCCTCGGCGTCGGTGTTGAGTACCTCCACGGTCTTGTCGTTGCGCATCGTGATGACGTCCCCCGGGCGCTGCGCGTGGCCTCCCGGCATGTTCTCCGCGCACGCGAGGTAGCCGCTGACACGAATCGGAAGGCCGAGTTCGGCGATCGCCGACACCGCGGCCAGCACAGCCGCGGCTCCCGCCATGTCGCACTTCATGGTCTCCATGGCCTTGGGCGGCTTCAGGGAGAGCCCACCGGAATCGAAGGTGATCCCCTTGCCCACCAGCGCCAAGTGTTTCGAGGCGTTCTTCGGCGCGTACTCCAGCGCGATGAGCCGTGGTGGGTTCGCTGATCCCTGCCCCACGCCGACCATGCCGCCCATGCCCTCCTTGGCCAGGCGGTCGGCATCCCAGACGGTGACTTTGACCTCGGTGGCTTTGAATTGCTTCTTGGCGGTGCTCGCGAAGGCTGCAGGAGTCAGGCGTACCGGTGGTTCGTTGACCAGGTCACGTGCCAGGCTGGCGGCCTTCACGTCGCTGACCGAGTTCCGTTTCACTGATGACCTCACCGAACGAGGTGCAGTGGTGGCCACGATGAGGGTTCCCACACCGTCGGCGGCTGGTTTGCCGGACAGTCGCAGCGGGACGTAGGCACCGAGCAGAGCCCCCTCGCACACCGCAGCCAGGGTGGACTGGTTCGGGCTGGGCAGGGCGATGACGACGCTCTTGGTGGAGCCTGCGGCCCGCACGCCCAGGCCTGCCGCCTTGCGCAGCTGATCCGGGTCTGGTTTGGCCACCGTGCCGACAGCGACGACTGAGTCGGCCGCGATCGAGTTCGGCGCTGGAATGCGCCACACGCTGCCCAGCTCACCGTTGCAGGCCACCTTGTCGAGATCTGCCGCGATTGCTTTTCGGACCGCGGCCGGCAGGGCCCCGCTGACGATCTGCAAAGACCCGGCTTTTGCCACCCCGACGATGAGTACGCCGGCACGGGTTGCGGTTACGTCTGCGTCACTGATGCGAAGTGTCGTCACGCCGACAACCCTATTCGCTGCGGGCGGCGGTCAACACCTGAGCCGATACCCTGAGCTCATGGCCGATCTGCTCGAATCTCCCCTGCACAACCGTCATGTCGACGCTGGCGCGAAGTTCGCCGACTTCGCCGGATGGTCCATGCCTCTGGAATACGCCGGGGTCGTGTCCGAGCACCAGGCGGTCCGTGAGGCCGTGGGTGTTTTCGACGTCTCGCATCTGGGCACGTTGGAGGTGCGTGGGCCGCTGGACCTGCTCAATACGGTGTTCAGTAACGACCTGCGTCGCATCGAGGACGGCCAGGCGCAGTACACGCTGTGTCTGAATGAGCAGGGCGGGGTCGTGGATGACCTGATCGTCTACCGTGTCGGCGGTGAGCAGTTCCTTCTAGTGCCCAACGCGGCCAATTGCGCGGACGTCGCGTCAAGGGTCGCCGACGCCGGTCTGGAGGTGGAGGACATCACACTGACCACGGCGATCATCGCGATCCAGGGACCGGAGTCCGACGCACTTGTGGCCCGGTTGGGCATCGGAAGTCTGGACTACATGGCTTTCGGTTCCGCCGAGATCTGCGGAACGTCGGTGACTGTGTGCCGCACTGGTTACACCGGCGAACGGGGCGTGGAGCTTCTTGTCCCCGCTGCTGATGCCGCGGCGGTGTGGGAGGAGGTCATATCCATGGGAGCCGTGCCCTGCGGGTTGGGCGCTCGGGACACCCTGCGTACCGAGATGGGCTACCCGCTGCACGGTCACGAACTGTCCCCGGGGGTTCCAGCCCGATGGTGTTCGGTGGGATGGGCGGTCGTCGTGGACAAGCCAGAGTTCGTCGGGCAACAGGCCTACCGCGACAGCGATCCCGGATACAAGATCGTGGGACTGCGACTCACCGACCGAGGAGTGCCGCGGGCGGAGATGGAGGTCGAGTCGTCCGGTCGGGTCGTGGGGGAGACGACCAGCGGGACGTTCTCGCCGAGTCTTCGAACGGGCATCGCCCTGGCACGTGTGGAGACCTCAGTTGCGGCCGAGGACGAGGTCCAAGTCGTGGTGCGCGGACGTCGGCTGACGGCGTTGGTGGTCAAGCCGCCCTTTGTCGAGTCACACGTCCGCAGCCAGTAGCGCCAGGCGCAGCATCGCGAGCCCGGAAAGCGCGCCGAGGCCCAGCCCGGGTCCGACGATGTTGGCGCCCCAAGCACCGGCCTCGATCCTGTCGACGAAGTATTTCTGTGCCGGTTCGTCGCCCATCGCCGGAATCAACATCGGCGGACAGGCGGGCGCCACTGCTGCCGCGGCGGCGCTCACGACACCGTCGAGAAGCACCGGGATGTGACGCTCCGAGGCAGCCTCGAGCACTGAGGCGAGTGCTGCCACTGAAGCAGGCATCTCCTCGGTGCCAGCGCTTGCCCGCACTCGAGTGACCTTGTCCATCCACTGCGAATCGCTGATACCGCTGCCCATGCCCACCACCAACTGCGGTTCGGCGTCGAAGCGCACCACCGCCACCTCGGCCGCACGACTGGTCAGACCACGGCCGGCGTCGGCCAGGAGGATCAGATCGTGTCCCTCGGGAAGGGGCGCCTCGTCGAGGAAGTGGATCGTGACCTGCAGGTGATCTGCGAGCCGCGCCGTGGCTGTGCTGCCTTCGGTGGTCCGACGCTTCCACTGCGACCCGAAGTCCGCAGCGAGGGCTGAGACGGCATCCGGATCGTCCGAGACGGCTACAACGAGCAGAGGATTCGCTGGCTGCGATGCCGGGGACACATCACGCCACCACTGGACCAGGTCGTTCACGCCCGCCGCACCACTGCCGGCATCGGTACCGCCGGGCGCAATGTGATGGCAGACATCATCGGCGGATCCGGTTCAACCTCGACGTCGATCGCCCAGGCACGTGCGAGCGTTGCGAGGATGACCACGGCTTCGGTCCAGGCGAAATGCTCTCCGATGCAACGCCGGGCACCGAATCCGAATGGGAACCAGACCCCTCTGGGGACCGCCGGGGTCCGTTCGTCGAAGCGCCCCTCAGAGTCGAGCCACCGCTGCGGACAGAACTTGAGGGCTTGCGGCCAATACCGAGGATCGCGGTGCATGGCGTACTGCGAGGCCAGCACGACGCTGCCCCGGGGTAGATCCCAGCCTCCGACCCGCAGGTCGCGGTCCAGCCAGCGTCCGATGATCCACGCGGGTGGGTGCAGGCGCATCGACTCGGCTATGACCGCGTACGTCCTGGACAGGCTCGGCAGACTTTCCGCCGTGATGGGGCCCGAGTCGAGCGAGGCGATCTCCTCTGCCAGCCATCGGCGGTGATCCGGGTTGTGCGACAACAGATGCCATGCCCAGGTGAGCGTGAGCGCTGTTGTCTCGTGTCCGGCAAGGACCAGGGTCATCGCCTCGTCACGCACCTCCTCGGGGGTGAACGTGGCGTTCCCCTCGTCGTCGGTACTTGTCATCAGAAGCGTGAGCAGGTCGCTGCCCACATGGCCGGCGGCAATCGCCTCTGCCCGGTCAGTGATCATCGCGTTGACGATCGCGTCCAGTTCCTCGATGGCGGCGATCTCGCGCCGTCTGTGGGGCGTGGGCACTCTGGACAGGGGGCTGGCCAAGGGACCGAGTCCCCGAGAGAACCCTTCCAGCACGGTGTCCAGATTGCTCGCGAATGCCGGTGCTTGGACCCGCAGGTCGACGCCGAAGATCGTACGGCCGATCACATCGAGGGTCAGTTCGGACATCTCCGCCGCAATATCGATCGGCATGCCGTCGCTCCAGCGCCGACCCGTGATGTCGGCAGCAGCGACCATGTCCGCCACGTAGCCCTCGATGCGTTTGTTGTGGAACAAGGGCTGTATTGCCCTTCGGTGACGCATGTGCGTTGAGCCGTCCGCGGTGAGCAGGCCCTCTCCCAATAGGGGCCGGGTCATCTGCAATCCCAGGCTCTTGCGGGTGTGGCGTCCGTTCGTCACGAATAGTTCCCAGATCACCTCGGGGGAGAAGATGACATGAACGTGTTCGCCGCCGAGACTGATGTGGGTCACTGGCTCGTGGCGCGCAGCGAGCCCTGAGAAGAACTGGTGGGGCGCGTGTTTGCCGGTCATCATGGCGGCTGCCGCGACCGCCCCGTTGGGTCCGGGCGGGCGCACAACGCGGGGCTGCTTGACGCGCATCTGCGCCACTGCCCTGCGCGCGGTGTCGGTGCGTTCGGTAACCATGCTTGCCATGTAGGTAGTGTGCCTCGCGGGGATGGTTTCGAGCAGAGGCGGAGGCCAGCAACGTGGTCGAATGGCGGGATACGCACCTTCCGGACCTGCATTGGGCACCCCGGGGTCTGCCACCGGCACTGAAGTCGGTGCCCGGATGGATGGCCAGATTCGCCTCGGAGTCGCGGTTCGCCGCGGAGGTGCTCAAGTTCGAGAAGCGGCTGCCGCATTCCAGTGGAATGCGTACCGAGGTTGACCGGCAAGTGCTTGTGATACCCGGCTTCGGCTTCGGGGACGCCGCGACGCTGCCAATGCAGATTGCCCTGAAGCGGGCGGGATTCCGCGTTGTGCGTTCCCACATCCTGGCCAACGTCCGGTGCTCGGACCGGGCAGTCGACCATCTCGCGGATGTTGCGCGCCATGCAGTGGAATCCGACCACGGGCAACGGTTGATGGTCGTCGGTCACAGCCGTGGCGGGATGCTCGCGCGCGGACTCGGCGCTCGGCACCCTGAGTTGGTCAGCACTGCGGTCAGTCTCGGGGCGCCTCTCAACGACGAGTTCGCCTTCTACGAGATTCCGCAGCCGATGGTCAGCGTGCTCAAGGTCGTCCATCAGCGTGACCCGGAGTTGCGGGAACGCAAGTGTGTGACCAAGGAGTGCACCTGCCCCTACATGCAGGCGGTCCACCAGCCGTTTCCCGAAGAGGTCGAGTTGATCAGCTACTACACGGCCTCCGACGGGATCGTGGACTGGCGCGCATGTGTGGTTCCTGGTGCCGAGAACATCGAGGTCGAGGGTTCCCATCTGGGGATGGGGCTGCGACCGGAGACCGTGGATCAGGTGGTGGCCCGCATGGTGCAATCAGCCCGACGATTCTGAAACCGGCGCCAATCCGCTCACCCTTCTGTCGCGAATACCCCCCATGAAGATCCTCAGCACCCTGGGCCTGGCCTTAGCCCTGACGACCGGGCCCGCGATTCTCACCGCAACCCCGGCTTCTGCACAACCCATGGCTTCCTACACGTCCTGTAAGCAGTTGCGAGCCGAGTACTCGGGCGGGATCGCCAAGACCTCCAAGGCCGCCAAGCGCGTAGTGAAATCGGGCTACCGAAGCCCAATCGTGTGTCCGCGGGTCTATCGGCAGGTGGCAGCGCGCCTGGACCCCAACCGCAACGGTGTGGCCTGCGAATCACGCTGATGGCGGTTGATCCGCGGGTCGTTTCAGAGCACGGCCACGTCGGTGAACTCGACGATCCGCCCGGATTCGACGCGGAAGTACGTGGCGGGATCGACTGCGTTACGCAGCATGAAGGCGAAGATGTGTTTGCGCCAAACCGACATCCCTTTTCGGTCGCTCGGAATCACCCGGGTCGTGTAGACGACCAGAATCGTGTTCTCGTCGATAGGCAGCCCCGCTTGCCTCATGCGGGCCAGGACCGTAGGAATGTCGATGCGCTGCATGAACCCGTTGTGCAGAACCGCGCGCTGGAACCCGGGTGCCAGATCTTGGATCTCCAGTTGTTCCTCGCTGTCCACATAGGGCGTCGACTCCGCGCTGATGACCGCCAGGTGGATGGACTGCCGGTGGACCGTACCGCCGAGGCGAAGGTACTCCAGCATCGCCAGCGGTGGTCGGCTATCGGCCGTGAGGTACACCGCGCTGCCCGGCATGGGATCGGTCCGGGCTTTGGCCAGCAGTTCGATCAGTTGCTCGTCGGTGTTGCCGAACTCCGATCTGCGCTGGTGCAGGAGCATGCGCCCCTTGGACCAGGTCATGAGCATCAGGTAGATCACCAGGGCGATCAACAGCGGGAACCAGCCGCCGTGTAGGAACTTCGTCAGGTTCGCAGTGAAGAACGACAGATCGATGAACAGGAACAGCGCGCCGAACACGATGAGCAGCGGCGGTCGGACGCGCCATTTGTGGCGGGCCACGAGGATCGTCAGGATCGTTGTGATCACGAACGTACCGGAGACGGCCAGCCCGTACGCGGATGCAAGCCGGTTGGAATCCTGGAATCCCACGACCAGGAGCACGACCGCTGCGAGCAGGATCCAGTTGACCAGGGGCACGTAGATCTGACCGCGTTCGGCAGCTGAGGTATGGGTGATCATCATGCGCGGCAGGTAGCGCAAACGCACGGCCTGGGCGGTCATGGAGAAGGCTCCCGAGATCACGGCCTGCGAGGCGATCACAGTGGCGGCGGTGGCCAGGAGCACCAAGGCCAACTGCATCCAGTCGGGCGCCAGTAGATAGAACGGGTCGCTGATGGTCTTAGGGTCGCGTTGGACCAAGGCCGCCTGGCCCAGGTAGTTCAGGTACAGCGCCGGCGACACGAGCGCGAACCAGGACAACCTGATCGGCCCGACACCGAAGTGACCCATGTCGGCGAACAGGGCTTCGGCTCCTGTCACGCAAAGGATCACCGAACCGAGGGCGAGGAAGCACATAAGCGGCTCCTGCGCGGCCCACGTGATCGCGTATGTCGGCGAGATGGCCCGCAGGATCTCAGGGGTCTGTACGACACTGTTGAGCCCGAGCAGACCGATCACGACGAACCAGACAAGCATCACCGGGCCGAATGCGGCACCGACGCGTTGTGTGCCGAATCGTTGGGCCATGAACAGACCGACAAGCACCACCAGAGTGATCGGGACGACCAGGTCGGCCAGGCCCGGTGCGACCAACTCCAGACCTTCCACGGCGCTCAACACCGAGACGGCGGGGGTGATCATGCTGTCCCCGTAGAAGAGCGCCGCGCCGAACACGCCCAGGCCGAGAAGCAGCCCGAGCCGTTTGACCCCCAGGTTTCGGGTCAGGGCGGTGAGGGCCATGATCCCGCCCTCCCCGTCATTGTCCGCGCGCATGACGATCAGGACGTACTTCACGCTCACGATCAGCGTCAGGGTCCAGAAGACCAGCGATAGCGCACCGAACAGGCGCAGTTCGTTGACGCCGATGTCGTGTGGGGCGGCGAAGATCGTCTGGAAGGCGTAGAGGGGGCTGGTCCCTATGTCGCCGAAGACCACGCCCAATGCACTCAATGCCAGAGCCCCGGGCCGGGTAGTCCTCATGCTGGCGAGGCTAGCGGCGTCCTGCGCGGGAGGCGTGATCCAACTCGGCTTCGAAACGCACAGGAACGTCGAAGGCTGCCCGTCGGGTGGCTCGTCGGACTGTGCGCAAGAGGACCGGACCGGCCAGGACAGTGAGCACCGCTGTGAGGATCGCGCGCGGGACGTCCCAGCCCAGGGAGGTCGCAAGGTTGAAGGCGAGCCAGCGGCCCAGGTTCTCAGACAGCGGTGCGCCGGCCACGAACGACAACTCACTGCCGGCGCCGAGCGCCCACGGCCAGAACGAGAGGTTCATCAGGAACCCATAGGCCAACGAGGCCACGGCCCCGTACCCGACGAGCATGGCGATCTCAGCCCGGCCGCGGATCTGCGGCAGCAGACCCGCACCCATCGCGAACCATCCTGCGGCGATCATCTGGAAGGGCAGCCATGGGCCGACTCCTGCGGTGAGCAGCGCGGAGGTGAACATGGCCAGTGATCCGAGTGCGAAGCCGAACGCGGGTCCGAGGGCCCTGCCGCCGAGCAGCAGCACCACGAACATGGGTTCAAGCCCCGCGACACCAGCGCCCAGAGGCCGGACGGCGGTCGCCACGGCGGCCAGCACGGCCAGCATCGCCACTGATTTCGCATCCAGCCCGCCGGCGCTGATGTCGGCCATGAGCACCCCGACCACCAGTGGCAGCAGCAGTGCGAACACCCAAGGTGCGTCAGTGGCGTGATCGGCCGCGATGCTGTCCGCAGTCACAACGAACGGCCAGAAGAAGGCGATCGCGCCGACAAGGCTGACCAGCGCCAAGGCTGCGATCGTTCGCCCGCTTGGCCGCACGGCGTGCACCTGGCTCATAGGGCGCATGCCTCCTCGACCGTAAGGACCGGCAGCGGCGCAAGCACCTTCTGGACCTGCGGTGCGAAAGCCGGTGACGATGTCAGCGCGGTACGCACATCCGCATCCGTGACCACCTCGCCGTCAGCCAGGACGATCACCCGGTCTGCGATAACGGCGACGAACTCCACATCGTGGGTGGCAACCAGGACGCTGCACCCGGACTGCGCCAGAGTCTCGAGCCACTCGGCAAAGGCCGCCTTGCCCGGGTAGTCAAGGCCCCGGGTTGGCTCATCCAGCAGCACGACATCGGGCGCCGACGCGAGTTGGATCGCCAGGGCAAGGGCCAACTGCTGACCGGCCGACAGGTCGCGGGGGTGCACGGAGTCGTCGACGGTCGCCACCAGTGAGTGCAACCTGCGCGACGCGCTGCCTGGAGGTTGGGCGGTGTCGCGGTCGGTGGCGTCGCACTCCTTGGCCACGGAGTCGGTGTAGAAGAGGTCGGCCGGGTCCTGCGGGACGTAGGCGATCCGGCTGAGCAACTCGGATCCGCGCAGTACGGCAGGATCGTGCCCGTCGAGGCTGACCTGACCCCGATCTGGCCGTCGGCTTCCGGCCAGCAGGTTTATCAGGGTGGATTTCCCAGCCCCGTTCCGGCCCATGAGTGCGGTGATCTGCCCGGCGCGTAGCGAAAGGTCCACCCCGCGCAAGGCTTCGAGGCCACCGAACTTCACGGTCGCGGACCTGGTCGAAGCGACTTGATCTCCTCCGGCACGACGCGCCGAGGGCTCGAACGGCGAATGGCGCAGGGTGCTGGCCGCTCGCCGAGCGGCCCGCACCGACAGGGGCAGGGGCTGCCACCCGAGTGCCTCGCCGAGCCGGACGACCGGCGGTTGCAGGCCGTGGCCCAGCATGGCCTCCACGGGTTGCTCGAGACGCACAGGCGTGGCATCGATGCGGATGACGTGATCGGCGAATTCCACGACCCGCTCCAGCCGGTGCTCAGCCATCACCACGGTGATCGCCAGATCGTGGACGAGCCGTGAGACCGCTGCCAGAACCTCCTCGGCGGCCGCTGGATCCAGCGCACTGGTCGGCTCGTCCAGGACGAGCACCGCCGGACCGGCTGTCAACGCGGCGCCGATGGCCACGCGCTGCTGTTCACCACCGGAGAGGGTGTCCAGTGACCGATGGCGCATTCCTGCCAGCCCCAGCAGATCGAGGGTCTCCTCGACGCGTCGGCGCATCACATCGGGCGCGAAACCCAGGGACTCCATCGTGTAGGCAAGTTCGTCCTCCACGGTGTCCGTGGTGAACCCGGCCCGCGGATTCTGCCCGACCGTGCCGACCACCCCTGCGAGATCCCGGGGCGGATGCTCGCGGGTGTTCAGTCCGTTCACGGTCACTGTGCCGGACACGGTACCTCCGGTGAAATGAGGGACAAGACCGTTGATGAGGTTCAGGAAGGTCGACTTGCCGGTCCCGGTACGCCCGATGACCAGCGTCAAGTCCCCTTCGGGGACGACGAGATCGATGTCGCGCAGAACCAGCTCACTGGCCCCAGCATGACCGAAGCTGACGTGCTCGAAGCCGATCATGCGGTCCTCCAGGGGATGGGTGGAGGTGGAGTCATGACCGCGGGTATAGCGGCCAGCAGGATCGCTACGACCGCGCCCGGAGGCAGCGTCGGCCACGTGAGAGGCACTGTGATTGTGTTGCTCGAGCCGAGCAGAACCACGACCGAGGCCAGCACGCCCGAACCCGCTGTCAGCGTCTCGGGCCAATCCCAGGGATCCGGGCGATAGCGTGTGCGCGGCACCCGGCGCCCGGCCAACAGGATCCCGCCGATGGCCATGGCCAGCCCGATCCCCAGAAGCAGCCAGCCCCAACCAACTGCCCCCAGGACGGCGAACAGACCCAGCGCGATGCCCATCAGGCCGACCAGCACCAGCGCAGCCTGAACAGCGCGTTCGGGGTTGTCCGCGGTGGTCGCGCGTCCGTAGCCTCGGGTGTCCATGGCGGCGGCGAGGTTGATTGCGTCGTCAAAGGAGGATTCGAGCACCGGCACCGCGGACTCGGCAGCTGCGCGCAGACCCCGGGTGGACCGGCCGCGCAGACGCCGAGCTTGCATCACCCTTCGCACATTGATCATGATGCGCGGTGCCAGAGAGAGGGCGACCACGCTCGCGACACCGACGTGGTAGAGCCCGGCGGGCAATGCCTTCAGCAGGCGCACAGGGCTGGCAAGGGAGTTCGCGGCGCCCACACAGATGAGCAGAGTGGCCAACTGCGCCCCCTGGATGGCCGCGATCACCAGCATCTCGGCGGTCACTGGTCCGCCCAGTGTCACACCTGCCATCCAGTCGGGAAGGGACAGGCTGGGCAGCGTGAACAGGGCTTCGGTTCCCAACCTGACCCCGAAGAGGACGGCGAAGAGGATGCGGATCACGATCACGATCAACCCGAGGCGCACGAAGACGGCGAAGGCCCCGGCCCATTGCGCCTGCGGCCGGCGGGCACTCACCACAAGGGTCGCCACACCCACGATCAGGCCCAGAAGCAGGGGGTTCGACGTGCGGGTGGCGGCGGCGCCCAGACCCAAGGCCCAGAGCCACCAGGCTCCCGGGTGCAACCAGCGGGTGTTCATGTGCGTCCCCTGCGGATTGCCAGGGCCAGTCCGAGCAGCACGGCGATCATGGTCGCGCCAATGGCCGCCACCCACGGTGGCACCTGCGGTTGGTCCGCGGGCGGTGGTGCCTCGGGCAGTTCCATGGCCACGGCGGAGGGCGCTTCGGAGGCCGCGGCTGGTGCGGCGGTGGTGCTGCTGGGTGATCGTGACGGCGCCGCGGATGGCCGCTCGTCAAGGTTGCTCGGCGGGGTACCCGGAGCCGGCACGGTGCCCGCTCGTCCGGGGGTCGAGCTCGGGCGCGGACTCGACGTGGCCTGCTGCCCCGCGGACTGTCCGGGGCATTCGCTTGCGGGGAAGCCGGCGATCCCGCAGATCAGCCCACTCGGATGGAACCTCAACCGCGCAACGCGCTGCAGGACCTGCAGCCCCGTCTCGCCGGTCGGTGCGGTGACACAGGTGACCGACAGCGCCGGAGGGGTCTCGCCAACGGGGGCGATGCCCGATGGTCCTGAGTCGATGACGACGGCTACTCGCTTCTTGCCCGTGGGGGCATCTGGTTGGCCGGGGCACAGCTGCGCGTAACTGCTCGGGCTGGCCGGAGCAGTGGCCTGCGACCCGTCTTTGGGCGACACCACGAACCGCCAGCCCTCGACACCGTCGGCCGGTGTGACCTGGAACGCAGGTCCGCGGCTGGAGTAGGTCCACTGGTCACCGCCGTTCCAGTAGGACCAGTACCGGTAGGTCGTCGATTGCGCAGGCACCGGTGTCAGCGCGATGGTCGCCATGACCACCACGCCGATCCCGGCGTACCCGCGCATCGTCATCGGTTCGCAGTCTTGGCCAATCGCTTGGGCAGGTTCATACCGCCGAACGTGCGCGGGTTCTGTCCAGCGGCATCGGCGACCAGCAGCAGCATGGCCAGCGACCCGGGGGAGTCGTCACCATTGGCCCGCACCCAGATCCTGGCGTTCTTGTTGAGGAAGGAGGTCCCTTGACGCACCGCATCACGGCCGACCCCGGCGTTGGCCAAGGCCAATGTGGCGGCCGCTGCCCCTGCGTAGTCGGTCCCTGGGTACCCGCCTCCGTAGGGCAGGTCGCCACGCACAGCAACCATGCGCTTGCCGAGGTAGGCGAGCGCCGATCGGTGCAGCGAAGGTGCGTTGCGCCCCTTGCAGCTGACCTCGGGCGTGGCCTTGGCGATCTTGACGGGGGACGGGATGGCCAGCCCACCCCCGAGCATCCACGCAGTCTGGCTGGTGGAGTTGTCGTTGGCCTGCAGCAAGGATGGATCGAAGGCCAAGGCGCCCCTCTGGGTCTTCTTGACGTCGCAACGCAGCTGCACGCTGCGCAGGTACTGAACACCGGGAGCCTGCTTCATCAACTTCAACGCCCCGTAGGCCAGGGCTGTGGAATTGGTGTCGGACGTGGCTCCGGGGGCGGGGTAGTAGGCCCAGCCACCGTCGGTGTTGCGGTGATCAGCCAGCCACGAGGCGGCCTTGCGTGCCTTCGCTGTGTTGCCGGTGGCTTTGAGGGCCGCGAGGGCCACGGCGGTGCTGTTGGAGTCCTGGCCGGCGTAGTTGACGGCGTCGGGGGCCTGGCAGGGCGTCTTGGTATCCGCTCGGTAGGCCATGAAGCCGCCGTCTGCGCACTGTTGGTCCTTGAGCCAGCGCACCGCGGAGGTCGGTACCTTCTGCCCAGCGGACTGCAGGGCCAGGATCGACAGCGATTGCCTGTATACCCCATCGAAGGTCGGGTCCGACGTGCCATACAGGCCGTTGTCAGACGCGAGCGCAGGGGTGGCGGTGATGACCAAACCGCCTATCGCGGCGATGGTGACTAGTGACTTACCGAACACGCGTTCTCCTCATACAGCGGTCCGCACGGACCAAGGCACGCGTGGGTGCATCGGCCGTCCGTAACCTCGACAGAATCGGGCCGCTTCCAAGTGCCAGGTGCTCCGACTCTCCCACCGGACGGTGGGAACACGGTTGCGGGACAGCGCCGGACTCGCACCGGACTTCCCCTGGATTTCACTTGTAACGCTGGGGCGGGTGCCCCACGTCCAGTCAAGCAGGTGGGGGGGATTACACAGCACCCGGGTTCACGCAACCGCGGCGGGCTCAGTCCTCAGTCAGGTTGCGCAGGGCGTTGAGGGCCTTGAGCGAAAGTTCGTACTTGGTCTTGGCCGCCTCGAGTTTGGCGCTGATTTCGTCTACGTCTGCCTTGGCGGACGAAACCGCTGCCTCAGTTCGCTGTCGCACGATGCCTGCTTTGTCTGCGAACGGCTCGGTGATCTTGTCCACGGCCGAATCGCCGGTCTGCACCCACTTCAACCGGCTCTTGGCGCTGGCCAGATCGGCTTCTAGGTCATCGACCTCGGCCTTGGACTTGGAAACTGCGGCCTGCGCCTTACTCAGCGCACTACTGGTGATCCCCATACATCAATGGTCGCACCGGGGCTCAGGTCGCCGGACGCAGGCTCATCGGTCCGTACACGATCCGGTCGGCCTCCAGCAGACTGACCTCCTCGACCCCGGTCTGCAGCAGATCGGCCCAGACCTCCCCGATCCAGGTCTCCGCATCGGCCTGTGTCGGGAACTCGGAGGAAGTGTCGCCAGTGGAGTAGCGCCAGGAGTAACTCATGGCCGGACCTCGGGTGACTTCGTGAGCGAGGGATCGCGGAAGGTCACATCGCCGAGGACGACGTCGATCGCGGCCATGGTCGCGTCGTCCAGAACCACCCCGGAAGCTTTGACGTTGTCCGCGATCTGTTCGGGTCTTGTGGCACCGATGATCGCCGCACTCACCGCCTTGTTCTGAAGCACCCAGGCGAGCCCGAGTTGGGCCATGGACAGGCCATGGTCGGCCGCGATCGGTTCCAGACCTGCCACGGCGGTCAGGATCTCATCGGCCATGAGTCGCTTGATGAAGTTGGATCCCATGGGGTCAGTGGCACGGGACCCGAACGGTGGTGTCTGCCCTGGCTTGTACTTGCCGGTCAGAACACCCTGGGCCAAGGGGGACCATACGATCTGACCGATGCCGTGCATGAGGCTGGTGGGGATCACCTCGGCCTCGATCACTCGGTACAGGGCGCTGTACTGGGGTTGGTTGGACACGATCCGGTCGAAGCCCATCTGCTCAGCGATCCGCACCGCGTCGCTTATCTGCCCGGCAGTCCACTCAGAGACCCCGACGTAGAGGACCTTGCCTGATCGGACCAGGTCGTCGAACGCCCGCAGGGTCTCCTCGAGCGGGGTCTCGAAGTCGTAACGGTGGGCCTGGTACAAGTCGATGTAGTCGACGCCTAGCCGGCGCAGCGAGCCTTCGCAGGACTCCAAGATGTGTTTGCGCGACAGGCCCCGGTCGTTCATCCCCGGGCCGGTCGGCCAATACACCTTCGTGAAGATCTCCAGACCCTCGCGCCGCTGGCCCTTCAACGCCTTGCCCAGCACCTCCTCGGCTTTCGTCGCCGCGTAGATGTCTGCGGTGTCGAAGGTCGTGATGCCCGCGTCGAGAGCAGCGTTGACACAGGCGATGGCCTCGTCCTCGGCCACCTGATTCGCGTGGGTGATCCAGTTGCCGAAAGCCATCTCGCTGACCATCAGGCCGCTGGCGCCCAAGTGGCGGTGATGCATTTCGAATCCTTTCTGATTCCCCGAGTCAAGCCCTACCCTGCGAAGAAACGACTACCCGCGCTTCTTGGTCTTGGGTTCCACGGGCCGGCCCCCAGGCCGGATCTTGGGGGGAGGAAGTCGCAGGCGGCGGATCTGCAGCGCGCGCATCCCGCCGTAGAACATCGCCCCCTTGCGCTCGGCAGGATCCGGGAACTGCTTCTTCAACTGTGAGCTCAGGCGTACGAGCAGGATCGTCATGTCGACGACGAGCAACGCCAGCATCAGGAACCACACGAACGACACAACGACCTGGATCTGGGGATTGCGGAACAGACCGATGATCAGCACGACGACGGCCAGGGGGATGAAGAACTCGGCCAGGGTCCTGCGACGGTCGATGTAGTCACGCACGAAGCGCTTCACCGGCCCGGCGTCACGCGGCGGGAGGGCGCGCTCGTCTCCAGCCATGAGGGCATCCCGGGCAGCCATTCGTGAGGCGCGTTCCTGTTCCCGCTCCATCTTGCGGCGGGCCTTGGAGTCGGTTGGTCCCTTCAAGGCCTGCCGGCGGGCCTCTTCGGCCTCCTTGCGAGTGGGCGTGGGCCGACCCTTACTGGACTGGCCTGCGGGCACGTCGTGCGCATTCGACGCCGACTCGTCGACCACAACCGGGGGTTGATCATCCTTTTTGCCCAAACCGAACACCGCTTCACTGTACGACGGATGCGCGTTGTCGGCCTTACCCCCTAGGCTTGCTCACGAGTACTTACGGAAGGGAACACCCGATGGGGATGTGGCAGCGCTTCACGATGATCTTCAAGTCGAAGGCCAACAAGGCTTTGGACAAGGCGGAGGATCCGCGGGAGACCCTCGACTACTCCTACGAGAAGCAACTGGACCTCCTGCAGAAGGTCCGGCGCGGAGTGGCCGATGTGGCTACCTCCCGCAAGCGACTGGAACTGCAGATCGGCCAGTTGGATCAGCAGTCCGCGAAACTGGAGGGGCAAGCCAAGGCAGCCCTGGCCGGTGGTCGCGAGGATCTCGCGCGCGAGGCGTTGACCCGGCGCAGCGGTCTCACAAGCCAGTTGGACGATCTGCACACCCAGTTGGCCACCCTGCAGGACCAGGAGGAGAAGCTCACAGCGGCCTCCCAGCGTCTGCAGGCCAAGGTCGAGGCCTTCCGCACCAAGAAGGAGACCATCAAGGCCACCTACTCCGCGGCCGAGGCGCAGACGAAGATCAACGAGGCGTTCTCAGGGATCTCCGAGGAACTCGGCGACGTGGGCATGGCCATCCAGCGTGCCGAGGACAAGACCCAATCGATGCAGGCTCGGGCAGGCGCTATCGATGAGTTGATGGCCTCCGGTGCCCTTGACGACGCCACGGGGACCAGCAAGGACTCGATCACAGCTGAACTGGAGCGGATGGCCAGCACCTCGGAGGTGGAGGACACCCTGGCAGCGATGAAGGCCGAACTCACCGGCGGGTCTGCACCCGCAGCAGTGGAGGCACCGTCGACACCGGCAGTTGAGGCCACACCCACCGATGCCCCCGCGGCCAAGCCCGCCGACGGCAGCTGAAGGGGTTCGAGATGATCGTGCGAATCATGGGCGAGGGACAGTACGAGGTCCCCGCTGACGCCGTGGAGCGGCTCAACGAACTCGATGACGCGCTGGAAGCTGCTTTGGACGACGAGCAGTCGTTCCCCGCGACGCTGGCAGCGTTGCTTGACAGCGTGAGGGCCAGCGGACAGGCCTTGGCCGACGATGCGTTGGAGACCTCTGACGTGGTGCTGCCGGCAGCTGAAGCTACCGTCGCTGAGGTGCGAGCGCTGCTCACCGACGAAGGCCTGATCCCGGACTGAGGGGCTATTTGCGCGCTGAGCGTATGTGCTGTCACTAGGGCGCGGGCTCGGCTCATGGGAGACTTGTCTCATGAAGTCCAGGTATGCCTCGGACAAGGGTCTGACCGCTCGTATGACGGGGACCTTGTTCCTGCTCGGTTTGCTTTACGTCCTCTTCATCGGGGTGCTGATCGCCATCGGTCTCAGTGCCGCTTTCGTGCTCGTGTTCGCCATCGGTCTGTTGTTCGCCCAGTGGTACTTCTCCGACAGCATCGCCTTGCGCTCGATGGGAGCCCACGAAGTCACTGCCGAGCAGGCGCCCCAGTTGCACGGGATCGTAGACCGGCTCTGCGCCATGGCCGAGATGCCCAAACCGCGGGTCGCCATCGCGGATGTCGACATGCCCAACGCTTTCGCCACCGGTCGTAGTCCCAACCGCTCGGTCGTTTGTGTGACCACAGGGCTGCTGCGTCGTCTCGACGAGGGCGAACTGGAGGGCGTGCTGTCCCACGAGTTGTCCCATGTCGCCCACCGTGACGTCCTCGTGATGACGGTTGCCTCTGTGGCGGGGGTGGCGGCCGGGTTCCTGACCAGGATGGCCTTGTGGGGAGGCATGGGCAACCGTCGCGACCAGAACACCGCGCTGGTCACGGTCGCGGTCCTCGCGGTGTCAGCGCTGGTCTATGCGGTGAGCTTCCTGCTCACACGGATGCTGTCGCGCTATCGCGAGCTCAGCGCCGACCGGGCCGGGGCGCTGCTGACCGGCCGGCCGACGGCGCTCGCCTCGGCTCTGCAGAAGGTCACCGGTGACATGGCCAGTATTCCCACGCGTGACCTGCGCGAGGCGGAGGCCTTCAACGCCTTCTACTTCGCCCCTGCGCTGGCAGGGGGCAAGAGCCTGGCGTCCTTGTTCGCCACCCACCCGCCGCTGGAACAGAGGTTGGAGCAGTTGGCCAGGATCTCGACGCAGTTGGGCACCTGATGGGTCTGTTCGACTCGCTGATGGGGCGAAGTCAGCCCGCCAAACCGAACCTCGACGCCCTTTTCGCAGTGCCCTCGGCAGCGATAACGCTGCAGGCAGCTCTTGGAGTGAACCCGACCGGCCGTGGCTCGGTGGCGTTCCGAGCGCCCGAGGGGCAAGCGTTCGCCCAGGTGATAAGCGACGTGGAACAACTGCTGACGGCCACCTCGAACCCGGACCTGCAGGTAACGCAGGACTCCTTCGGCTACACCTGGCTCACGATTGCCAGTGGCGATGTCAGTGATCTGGTCAACGGGCTTCATGCAGTCAACGTCTCAGTCCAGGACGCCGGATTCGGACCGCAGTTGCTCTGTTCACTGGTGGGCTTCCAGCGCGAGCCGCAGGACTTCGCTCTTGTCTACCTGTACAAGCGGGGCACCTTCTACCCGTTCGCGCCGGTCGCAGAGCCCCGCCGGGACAACATCCTGGAGCTGCAGCTACGGGACCTGCTCGCAGACGATCTGCACATCGAGAAGGACATGACCCGTTGGTTCCCCGTATGGGGAGCCCCAGGGCTTTAGGACGGTTCAGTCCCGGGCGCCGACTCCGGGTAGTGCCAGCATCCGGTCGAGCGCCACACGAGCCCAGTGTGCGGTTTGCGCGTCGACCACGATCTGGTTGACGACCCTGTCCTCGGCCAGGCTCTCGAGGGCCCAGACCAGGTGGGGCAGGTCGATGCGGTTCATCGTCGAGCAGTAGCAGATCGTGCGGTCCAGGAACATGATCTGCTTGTCGGGGTGTTGGGAGGCCAGGCGTCTCACCAGGTTCAGTTCCGTGCCGATCGCCCAGGCGGTTCCTGGCTCGGCGGCCTCGAGCGTCTTGATGATGTACTCCGTCGAACCCACGAAGTCCGCCTTCAGCACGACCTCGTGCTGACACTCAGGGTGAACTAGAACGTTAACGTTAGGGACTTTTGCCCGGATTTCATCGACGCTCTCCGTGGTGAACCGGCCATGAACGCTGCAGTGTCCGCGCCAGAGGATCACCTGTGCGCGCTGCAACTGCTCGCGTGTGAGCCCACCGGCGGGTTTGTGTGGGTCGAACACCACACAGTCATCCAGTGACATGCCCAACTCGAGAACCGCCGTGTTCCTTCCCAGGTGCTGATCGGGCAGGAAGAGCACCTTCTCGCCCTGACCCATCGCCCACTCCAGGGACTGTTTGGCGTTGCTGGAGGTGCAGATCGTGCCGGCATGCTCACCGGTGAAGGCCTTGATCGCAGCCGTGGAGTTCATGTACGTCACAGGGATTGTCGAGTCGGCCACACCGGCGGATTCAAGGGTGCGCCATGCGGCCTGGACCTGATCTGCTGCGGCCATGTCGGCCATGGAGCAGCCCGCGGCCAGGTCGGGCAGGACCACCAGCTGGTCGTCGGAGGTCAGGATGTCGGCGCTTTCAGCCATGAAATGCACCCCGCAGAAGACTATGAACTCACTGTTGGGGGAGGCCGCTGCCTTCTGCGCCAGTTTGAAGGAGTCCCCAGTCACGTCGGCGAACTGGATCACTTCGTCGCGTTGGTAGTGGTGGCCCAGGATGAATGCGCGCTGACCGAGGGCCTGCTTGGCCGCCCGAGCCCGTGCGACCAGGTCGGGGTCGCTGGGTGCAGGTAGATCCCCGGGGCAGTCGACCCCTCGTTCGCTGAGTGCGTCCTGCCCTTGGCCCAGAAGCAACAGCAGGGCCGACGGCTCCGGTTCGGTGAAAGTGTTCGCCACGCTCCTATGGTGTCACGGGCACGCGGGTGGGCCCAGGTGTGGCAGCGAACGGGCTTAGGGCTGCCTAACGCCGGATGTGGCAGTATGGGAATAGGCCATCTGGTAACTGATGTTGACCAGGGCAAACGGTGAAAGGAAGCGTTCGAATGAGCACTGAGACAACCACTTCGGGTGCCGAGGCGGCGACTGGCGTCACGCTGACGGACACTGCTTCGGAGAAGGTGGCAACGCTTCTCGCCCAGGAGGGCCGTGAAGATCTCGCTCTGCGGATCGCCGTTCAGCCAGGTGGCTGTTCTGGGCTGCGCTACCAGCTCTTCTTCGACGAGCGTTCCCTCGACGGTGACACCCGGATCGACTTCAACGGTGTGACCGTTGTTGTGGACCGCATGAGTGGGCCTTACCTGGGCGGCGCGACGATCGACTTCGTTGATCAAATCGACAAGCAGGGCTTCACCATCGACAACCCGAACGCAACCGGGTCCTGCGCCTGCGGCGATTCGTTCCACTGATCTCTGGGTTTCACGCATCAGTTCCGCCCACGAGGTCGTAGGGCTCACCCGGCATGTCGATGCCGATCTCATGTTGTACGGCTACCGCCGCGGGCTCTTCGCGATGCCGCACGCCCGGCTCATGTACGCCTGGTGGTCACCGGACCCCCGCGGGGTGCTGCCGCTGAAGGGACTTCGGGTCACTCGTAGCCTTCAGAAGAGTTGCCGCAGGTACTGCGTGGTCTTCGACCAGGACTTCCAAGGTGTCCTGGATCGGTGCGCGGATGCCGATCGGGCGGGTGCGTGGATCGATGAGGACCTGCGGGATTCCTACCTCGAGTTGCACGAGCGCGGCTACGCCCACAGCGTGGAGACCCGCGATGCCCAGGGTCAGTTGGTCGGGGGACTGTTCGTCGTGTCGGTCGGCGGACTGGTCGCCGGCGAGTCCATGTTCCACACGGCTCGCGACGGGTCCAAAGTGGCTCTCGTAGGTCTTGTCGAGCACCTGCGTGCCCATCCGGGACCGGTCCTGCTCGACACCCAATGGTCGACTGACCACCTGTCGACGCTGGGTGCCATTGAAATCCCCCGTGCCGAGTACCTGCGTCGGCTCGGCACGGTCCTGGGTTCACCTAGCCCGTGGTGAGGACCCGGAATCGCCAGTGGTCCCCGGCATCCTCCACGGACTCCAGTCGAGCCCCCTTCATCCGGCACCAGGCCGGCACATCCGTGAGGGAGACCGGGTCGTCGGAAAGCAGGAGCACCTCAAGCGAGGAGGTAGCCGCCCGGGCCAGTTCCACGACCGGGTAGGGGCAACGCGTCCCCCGAGCATCGACCACCCTGGGCTCGCTCACAGTCCATCGGTTCCCATCTCGGCCCGCACCTGCGCGACCACCTCCACCAGCGCATCGACAAAACCCTCAACCACTTCGTCGGGGAGGTCCGGCGGGAGCCCGATCCGGATGTTCCCTGCGCTGAGCCCCCCGATGGCCGAGAGCACGTGGCTGGGCATCCCAGACCTTGTGGCGCAGGCCGACCCGCTGCCCACCGCGTAACCTTTGGCATCGAGCGCTGTTTGGATCGTCTCAGCGTCCACGTAGAGCACCGACACGCTGAGGATGTGGGGAAGATCCTGCGGCGATCCGCCGTGGACCTCGACGCCGGTGATCTCGGCCAGCACCCGATGCCTGATATGCCGGATCTGCCTGCGGGCGGTGACCGCCGAGGATGGACCTGCAGTGCTCCAGACCTGGGTGCACAACGCCGCGGTGACCGCTGCTGCAACGTTGTCGAACCCGCCTGTCGCGGCTCCCGACGACGGGCTCAGCACCGCGCAGGCGCCCGCGGGTGCTCCCCAAGCCCGAGGATCCATCACCAGCCGCTCCCAGACCACTGGCAGGTCGGACCAGCCGAAACACGTGGAAACGTCCCAGACGAGCCCTGAACCGCTCTCTGAGGCCCATTGGGCGAGGTCTGCCTGCAGGACACCTATCTCCTGGTTGCCCACCCCAGTCACCAGAATGGCGGGACCTTCGAGCCCTGCGAGCGAGTCGGGGTCCACCCGGCCGTCGGTGTCCACCCCCAGCACCTCGAAGGGCAATCCCAGCTGCTGGGAAGCCAGCCGGCACCCCTGCTGCAGCTCCAGCGAGTCGGTTTGTGTGGTTGCCACCACCTGGTGGACTCCCGCGTCGAGTGCGTCTTCAACGGCGCGGCTCACGGCCAGGCGCAATGTCGGTTCGAACCTGCAGGCCGCCGCCCCGAACGCGGCGGCCATGTCGGCCCCGGCGCGCCGGAGGAGGGCATCGCAGCGTTTGCCCTCGTGATACCCGGCGCCCGATGGCGCCCAGGCGCGCTGCACGGAGGCGCTCAGCCAACCCGCGGCCTGCTCGCTCACCGGACGTGCGAGCGCACAATCCAGCACGAATCGCGACATGACTGGAAGGTACCGCCCCTAGGGCCTTTACTGGCGCGGGCATTGCGCTAGTGTCTCGTGTGAAACCTTGCACGTTTCTTACGTGCGGCGAACGGCTTGGAAGGGTTCAATGAGGCGAATCACAGTGGGTGGGCGCACCAGGCGGGGGGCCGTCATAGCGCTGGGTGGCATTTCCGCCCTGGTACTTGCGGGCTGTTCCCAGGGCACTATCGACGACTGGAAGCGCGCG
Source organism: uncultured Actinomycetota bacterium (assembly GCA_963818505.1). Classification (GTDB taxonomy): domain Bacteria; phylum Actinomycetota; class Actinomycetes; order S36-B12; family UBA10799; genus JADKAV01. The sequence continues at coordinate 610,824 of CAWFSJ010000001.1, read as the reverse complement.
GGTTACCCGGCGCCGTCCACCGAAGAGGGCCCCACGATGCTGCATCTGTGGACCAGCTCGTGGATTGCGGCCCTCGCGGTCGCATTCCTGGTCTGGGGCCTCATCTTCTGGTCGGTGATCGTCTACCGCCGCCGTCACGCCAACGACCCGGCACCCGATCAGGTCCGTTACAACCTGCCCATGGAGATCATGTACACCGTGATCCCGCTGATCATGATCGGTGGCATGTTCTACTTCACAGCCCGCGATCAGATCGAACTCACCGCGGTCGAGAACAACCAGGATCTGACGGTCAACGCGGTCGGTTTCCGGTGGTCGTGGAACTTCAACTACGTCGAGGCCAACACCTACGACATCGGCACCCCCGAGGACGACCCGACACTCTGGCTGCCGGTGAACCAGAAGGTGAAGTTCGAGCTCACCTCCCCGGATGTCATCCACTCCTTCTGGGTCCCGACCTTCCTGTTCAAGATGGACGTTGTCCCTGGTCGCACCAACCAGTTCGAGGTGACGCCCAACAAAGAGGGCACCTTCCTGGGCAAGTGCGCAGAACTGTGCGGGGTGGATCACGCACGGATGTTGTTCACGGTCAAGGTCGTGAGCCAGGAGGAATTCGACGCCCACATGGAAGAACTGCGCGCCAAGGGCCAGTTCGGGCAATTGACAAGTGGTAGGACGACCGAAGCAGCGCAAGGAGTCTGACGTGGCAATCCTCGACGAACCGATCCGGCCCAGTGAGCCGGATGCTGCCTCAGCCAAGCAGTTGGCCAAGCAGGCTCACAAGGCACAGAAGCGACAGGGCTGGGGACAGACCGTCGTCAAGTGGGTGACCTCGACCGATCACAAGATCATCGGTCAGTTGTACCTGATCACCTCGTTCGCCTACTTCCTCATTGCCGGACTGCTGGCCCTCGGTATTCGCGCCGAGTTGGCTCAGCCAGGCATGCAGTTGCTGTCGAACGCCCAGTACAACCAGTTCTTCACCATGCACGGCACGATCATGCTGTTCCTGTTCGCGACGCCGCTGTTCGTCGGCTTCGGCAACGTGATCATGCCGCTACAGATCGGTTCGCCGGACGTTGCCTTCCCCCGGCTCAACATGTTCTCCTACTGGCTGTTCTTCTTCGGCGGCCTCACCGCGGCCCTCGGATTCGTGGTGCCCAGCGGCGCCGCGGACTTCGGCTGGTTCGCCTACGCCCCGCTTCAGAGCGAGGCGTTCACGCCCAGCGCTGGCGCCGACCTCTGGTTCATGGGTCTGGCCATGGGTGGTCTGGGAACCATCCTGGGCGCGGTCAACTTCCTGACGACAATCTTCACGATGCGTGCCCCTGGTATGACGATGTTCCGGATGCCGATCTTCACCTGGACCGTGCTGAGCACTTCGGTGCTGGTCCTGATGGTCTTCCCGGTCTTGGCCGCTTCGCTTCTGGTGGCGTTCATCGACAGACAGTTCGGAACGGTTGTGTTCGACGCGGCCAACGGGGGAGCGATCCTCTGGCAGCATCTGTTCTGGTTCTTCGGCCATCCGGAGGTCTATGTTCTGGCGTTGCCCTTCTTCGGCATCACCAGCGAGATCCTGCCGGTCTTCTCCCGCAAGCCGATCTTCGGCTACAAGGGTCTGGTCTTCGCCACCCTTGCCATCGCCGGGCTGTCCATGGCCGTGTGGGCTCACCACATGTACGTGACCGGTGCCGTCCTGCTGCCCTTCTTCGCCTTCATGACGATGTTGATCGCAGTACCCACAGGCGTGAAGTTCTTCAACTGGGTGGGCACCATGTGGGGTGGCTCGATCACCTTCGAAACCCCCATGCTGTGGACTCTCGGGTTCCTGGTCACCTTCCTGTTCGGCGGCGTGACCGGCATCATGCTCGCCTCCCCGCCCCTGGACTTCCAGTTGTCGGACAGTTACTTCGTGGTTGCGCACTTCCACTACACCGTCTTCGGCACGGTCGTGTTCGTCATGTTCGCCGGCTTCTACTACTGGTGGCCGAAGATGACCGGCAAGATGCTCGACGAACGACTTGGGAAGATCCACTTCTGGCTACTCTTCTGGGGTTTCCAGATCACGTTCCTGGTCCAGCACTGGTTGGGCACCCAGGGCATGCCCCGTCGTTACGCCGACTATCTGCCGGATGAGGGCTTCACCCTGTTGAACCAGATCTCATCGTTCGGTGCGCTCATCCTGGGTGTTTCGACGTTGTTCTTCCTCTACAACGTGTACCGGACATGGCGCTTCGCGCCGAACGTCACCGTGGACGACCCGTGGGGCTGGGGTGCATCCCTGGAGTGGGCCACGAGCTGCCCGCCGCCGCGGCACAACTTCGTGTCCCTGCCCCCGATCCGTTCCGAGCGCCCAGCGTTCGACCTGCACCACCCTGAGGTCGAGGGCATCCTCTCGCAGAGCGTTGTCGACGGTCTTGTCGGAGCAGGCAGCAAGAAGGGTGTTGAGCAGTGAAGGTCGGAGGCTGGCTTTTCGCAGCAGGTACGGTGTTCTTCGCTGTCGTAACGGTCGTTTACGGCTTCTGGTCACGTGACTGGGCCGGAACCACCTTCCTGGCCTTCACAGGCCTTATGACGGCCCTGGTGGGCTTCTTCGCCCTATACACGGCGAAGCGTCTCGACAACCGTCCCGAGGATGACCGCTTTGCCAATCAAGACGAAGCCGATCCCGACTACGGGTTCTTCAGCCCGCACTCCTGGTGGCCGCTGCCCATGGGCGCTTCCTCGATGATGATCGCGCTGGGCCTGATCTTCGCCACCTGGCTGGCCCTCGCTGGTGTCATCTTCCTGATGTTCAGCATCGTGGGACTGGTGTTCGAGTACTACCGCAAGGACTTCGCGCACTAGAGGCGCTCGCGCCTTTTGTCGTCGTTGTCGCAAATCAGCCCCTGCGAACGTGACGTGGCTCACTTGAGCCGGACACGCCGGTGGGTTTAGAAACCACGCTGCTGGTGGCACACTGGAATTGACGGCGTGTTGCCCCTTGCTCACGCCATATGTGCGTAAAGATCTACGCAAGGTCCCTAGTGAGGTTTTTCAATGACAGCAGGTAAGCGGAACATCGCCATCGTCGGCGCCACTGCCACAGCCCTTCTGGCCGCGGGATGCGGTCCCACGCTGATCGCGCGCAGCCAGACGCCGGAGCAGTCCGCCGTTTCGATGCAGGTGCTGCCGGCGGTTGAGCGCAAGGCTCCCGTGAACCAGCCCATCGTTGTGGTCGCGGAGGATGGCACGCTGGCTGAGGTGTCCGTCGAAGGCCCCAAGGGCCTGATGAAGGGTTCCTACAACGAGCAGCGCTCGACGTGGACCTCGAAGGCCAAGACCCTAGCGTTCGGATCCACTTACAACGTCAACGCAACTGCCACCAACGAGTCGGGCAATCCGACGACGCTGGACCAGAGCTTCAAGACCGTGAAACCGCAGACGCTGGTCAACATCAGTTCGGTGAGTGTCGCGGACGGCACGACCGTGGGTGTGGGGATGCCCGTGCGGGTCACCTTCGACACCGCCGTGCAGAACAAGAAGGCCGTTGAGGAACAGCTGGTCGTCAAGACGTCGCAGCCCGTGAAAGGCGCATGGAGCTGGGAATCCGACCAGGTCGTCGTGTTCCGGCCGAAGAAGTACTGGCCGGCGAACACGAAGATCGAGGTCTCGATGCCGCTCAAGGGCATCAAAACCAGCAAGGGTGCCTATGGCGCCGCGAACTCCGAGATCACCTACAGCACGGGTGACTCGATGATCTCCGTGTACGACGCGTACAAGCACACCATGACGGTGAAGAAGAACGGCAAGGTCATCAAGACCTTCCCGGCGACGAGCGGGAAGCCCGGTTTCGAAACCCGCCAGGGTGTGAAGGTCATCTCTGAGAAGCTCGACTTCGTAGTGATGGACGCCGCGACTGGGGGCACGTCAGAGGACGATCCCGAGTACTACCGCTTGGATGTCAACTGGGCGATGCGTATCACGAACTCCGGTGAGTTCGTGCACGCGGCGCCGTGGTCGGTGGGCTCGCAGGGCTACGCGAACGTGAGCCACGGCTGCATCGGGTTGTCCGACGCGAACGCCTACTGGCTGTTCCAGAACACCGAGATCGGCGACGTTGTCGACGTCCGCAACACTGGACGGCCTCAGGACCTGGGCAACGGGATCACCGAGTGGAACGTGTCCTGGAAGGACTGGCTGGACAACTCCAAGACCGGCCCGGTTCAGACCGAGACCATCACGGCAGGCGCCTGACAGGTCGCGCGGGGGTTCCCACGGCGACCACGTCAGCCGGCAGGTCCGCAGTGACCACAGAGCCAGCGCCCACGACGGTGTTGTCACCGATTCGGACCCCCGGCAGGACGATCACGCCGGCGCCGAGCCAAACGTTGTCCCCAATGGTGACCGGTGCGCCAGATTCCCACCCCTGACGGCGCAGTTCTGCCTGCAGGGGATGTGTGGCCGCCAGAATCTGGACCCGCGGAGCTATCTGACAGAAGGCGCCGATCCGGATGGGCATCACGTCGAGCAGGACGGCGTCGTAGTTGATGAACGTGCCCTCGCCGATGTGGATGTACTGGCCGTAGTCACAGCGCAATGGGGGCTGGATCACCACGGACTCTGAGCAGGTTCCCATCAATTGGCGCAATAGATCCGTGCGTCGCTGGGGCTCGCCGGCGGAGGTCGCGTTGAATTCCGCAACCAGGCGCTGGGCGGCGAGGTAGTCCGCCCGAAGTTGGGGGTCATCGGCCTTGTAGAGCTCCCCGGCCCGCATACGATCCCGCATCTGAGACATGGTTCGCAGGGTAGTTGCTGCGACTTGGCGCCGGCCGGTTGGCGCGTTGGTTAGAGGTTGTGGTCCTGGTTAGCGAATCCACGCGTTGTTTTGCTAACAAACCGCACAACCTCTAACGCGGGCGGGCTTTCGGGGCCGTGAGGTCGGCTGTGCGGTGCCTGCGGTGGGTTTGAGGTTCGACCTGGCGCGTTGGTTAGAGGTTGTGGTCCTGGTTAGCGAATCCACGTGTTGTTTTGCTAACGAACAGCACAACCTCTAACGCGGGCGGGCTTTCGGGGCCGTGAGGTCGGCTGTGCGGTGCCTGCGGTGGGTTTGAGGTTCGACCTGGCGCGTTGGTTAGAGGTTGTGGTCCTGGTTAGCGAATCCACGTGTTGTTTTGCTAACGAACCGCACAACCTCTAACGCGGGCGGGCTTTCGGGGCCCTGGAGCTCAACTCTCGTCGTTGGCGGGGTCGTGAAGCACGGCACCATCGCGAGCGGGAACAAGGCGCCGGTCTTCTTCCATGACCGGCGCGGCTTCCTCGACCTCGTGGCGCAAGTGTGCTTCTGCAGCCTCCAACTCTTCGCGACTGGGCAGCGCAATGTTGTCCGTGTAGAAGAAGTTGGAGAGCTTGGCCTGCAGTCGCTTCGCGCGAGCGCCCTTGAGAGCCACACCATTCTCGTCGACTTCCTCGGGCATGGGCAGAGGCTGGCGCTCCGGCTTGGACATGAGCACTGCCCGCTCCTCCTCGGAGATGGGGGCGTGGATCTCGATGAACTCGCCGTGAGGCAGACGCAGAATGTTGCCGGTCTCCATGCCGTGCAGCAACTTGTCGCGGTCGCGACGCTGCAGGCCCAGACAGATGCGCTTGGTGGCGATGAACACCAGAGGTGGCACCACGAAGATCGCAACACGCAGGACCCAGGTGATGCCATTGATCGACAGGTCGAAGAACTTGGCTATCAGGTCGTTTCCACCGCCGATCCAGAGCAGGACGTAGAACGACAGGGCCATGGCGCCCAGCGCGGTCCGCACCGGAGCGTTGCGGGGACGGTCCAACAGGTGGTGCTCGGACTTGTCGCCCGTTGCCCACTGTTCGATCCACGGATAAAGACCCATGACGGTGAACACGATCCCGGGGATTATCACCGCGGGCACGAGGATGTTCCAGCTCAGGTTGTAGCCGAAGATCACCCACTCGACGTTGGGCATCATCCGCAATGCACCCTCGAGCCAGCCGATGTACCAGTCCGGTTGGGACCCCGCTGTCACCTGATCCGGGGTGTATGGCCCGTATAGCCAGATTGGGTTGATCGTGACCAAACCGGAGATCAGCGTGATGACACCGAAGACTATGAAGAAGAAGCCGCCGGCCTTCGCCATGTAGATGGGCATCAAGCGGTAGCCGACAACGTTGTCGTTAGTCCGTCCCGGGCCGGGGAACTGGGTGTGTTTCTGGTACCACACCATGATCAAGTGGGCTGTCAGCAGCGCCAGAATCAGGCCGGGGACCACCAGGATATGGACCGCGTACAGGCGGCTGATGAAGTCCGTGCCCGGGAACTCCCCACCGAAGACGAAGAAACTCAAGTAGGTGCCGACCAACGGGATGGAGAGCATGATCCCCTGTGCGATCCGAAGCCCTGTGCCGGACAACAGGTCGTCAGGCAGCGAGTAGCCGGCGAATCCGGCCAGCAGAGCCATCGTGAGCAGGCCAACGCCGATCACCCAGTTCATCTCACGCGGCTTGCGGAAAGCCCCGGTGAAGAACACACGACACAGGTGTACGGAGATAGCCGCGATGAAGAACAGCGCCGCCCAGTGGTGGACCTGGCGCATCAGCAGGCCGCCACGGATGTCGAAGGAGATGTCCAGGGTGGAGGCATACGCCTCGGACATCTTGATGCCCTTCAGCGGCACGTATGAGCCGTTGTAGGCGATCTCGATCATGGATGGCTTGAAGAACAAGGTCAGGTAGACCCCGGACAGCATCACGACGATGAAGCTGTACAGGGCGATCTCGCCGAGCATGAAGGACCAGTGCTCGGGGAAGACCTTGGCCATACTCCGCTTGAGGAAGTTGCTGGAGGCCAGGCGGTCGTCGACCCAGCCCACCGTCTTGCCTGCTGTTTTCACCGTCGCGCTCATGCGTCGCCACGCTCCCAGAAGCTCGGACCCACGGGTTCGGCGAAGCCATCCTTCGCGACGAGGAACCCTTCTGGATCAATCGTTATTGGTAGTTGGGGTAACCGGCGAGCCGCAGGCCCGAACACGACGTTGCCGGCGTCACTCAGATCGAATGTCGACTGGTGACAGGGACACAACAAATGATGCGTCCGTTGTTCGTAGAGCGCAATCGGACAGCCAACGTGGGTACAGATCTTGGAGAAAGCCAGGATGCCGCCGTAGTCCCAATTGTCGCCCTGCTGGGACACGATCTCCTGCGGCTCCATGCGAACGAGGATGATGGCGGCCTTGGCCCGGGCGTTGAGGTTGCCCTCTTCTTCCTGCACCAGGGGCAGGTCGGCGGGCATGGCGGAGATGAGACCACCGATCGCGAGGTCCGTGGGACGAATCGGACGACCGGTGGGGTCGGTGATGATGCGAGAGCCGGGCTCCCACAGGGTCTCGCGCAGCGCGTTCCCGGGCAGAGGCCCGAGGTCGCGCAGCATGACCACCATGGGGATCGGGAACAGTGCCATGGCAGTGATCAGCGAGCGGCGGATGATGGGCCGCTGAGCGAAGCCGGAGTCCGCCGAGAAGTCATCGAAGGCGTCCACGGCCGATTGCCGGTCCTCGGGCGTCGAGGCCAACGAGTGGCGCAGCTGCACCTCCTCCTTCTCGTTCATGAGCTTCTTGGACCAGTGGATGGCCCCGGCCCCGATGAGAAGAATCGCCAATCCGAAAGTGAGCCCGAGTGCGATGTTGCTGGCGTTCACCGTTCCGAAACCCCAGATGTAGACGCTTCGGTCCACGGGGATCGCCACGAATGCGACCACGAACAGCACAGTCATGACTGCAGAACCGAGGAACATCAGGGCGACCTGGCGCTCGGCCCGGCGTGCGGCCCGGGGGTCCACATCGGTACGGCGCGGCTTGTGCGCCGGAAGAGCAGAAGCCGCTTGCTCGATGGCCTGGTCCTTCGCGGTGGCCGCGGGGAGGTTGTCGTGAGTGGTCATCGAACCTTCGCTCCGATCCATACTGCGGCTGCGATCAGGAAGAACAAGCCGGCCGTCCAGACGAAGAGGCCCTCAGTGACCGGGCCCAGGCGTCCGAGGCCGAGTCCACCGTTGTTGGGCTCCACCTTCAGCGACTCGACGTACGCGATGAGGTTCTTCTTGTCCTCGGGGGTGATCGTCTCGTTGCTGAACACAGGCATCTGCTGGGGGCCCGTGACCATGGCCTGCCAGATCTGCTTGGGTGTGGCGTCGGTGATCTTCGGGGCGTACTGACCGTTGGTCAGGGCCCCACCGCTGCCGGCGAAGTTGTGACACTGGGTGCAGTTGGTGCGGAAGATCTCACCGCCCTCGGCGATGTTGGCGTCCTCGAGGTTCAGTTCCTCTTCGGTGGGATTGACCGGGCCGGGGCCGAGCGTGGCCACGTAGGCAGCCAGCGCAGCAATCTCGTCCTGGCTGTAGATGACGTCCTTGCGTGGGGCCTGGGCCTCGGGGACAGCGAGCGGCATACGCCCGGTGCTGACCTGGAAGTCCACCGCCGCCTCGCCGACACCGATCAGGGTCGGGCCGCCATTGCCACCGGTGGCATTGTCCGCGGCGATCCCTTCACCGTCGAGGCCGTGACACGACGAGCAGCCCTCAAGGAACAACTGGCGACCCAGTTGGAGCTGCTCGACTGAACTTGTGGTGCCAGGGGGAGGTGCGGGGGTGGTTTCGGCGGACACCACCGCATACCCGGATCCGACCACGACGAGGGCGCCCCCCATCAGCAGGCCCGCTGCCAGGGAACGACGTCGACTGCGCTTCTTCATGGAACCTCGCATCACTTGACCAAGTAAATGGTGGCGAACAGTGCGATCCAGACAACGTCGACGAAGTGCCAGTAATAGGACACGACGATGGCCGAAGTTGCCTGTTCATGGGTGAACCGTTTGGCGGCGTAGGTGCGCGCCAGGACGAAGAGGAAGGCGATGAGCCCACCTGTCACGTGCAGGCCGTGGAAGCCCGTCGTCAAGTAGAAGACCGAGCCGTAGGGCGAGGATGACAACGTCAGGCCCTCGTGGACGAGTTCGGCGTACTCAGTCACCTGGCCGCCGATGAAGATCGCGCCCATGATGAAGGTGATGATGAACCACTTGCGCAGGTTCTTCACATCGCCTCGCTCCGCAGCGAACACGCCCATCTGGCAGGTCACCGAGCTGAGAACCAGGATCGTGGTGTTGACCGTCGCGAACGGAACGTTCAGGATCGACGTGTCCACGGCCCAGATCTCGGGGTTGACCGAGCGCAGGGTGAAGTACATCGCGAACAGAGCCGCGAAGAACATCAGTTCGCTGGCGAGCCAGATGATGGTCCCGATCGCCACGTTGTTCGGCCGGTCGACGTGACCCGCCGGGGCAAGCCGGGTTGATACAGCAGATGCATTAGCCACGGGGCGATTCTGGCAGGTTTACGCGATCCAAACCGAACGACCCCCCGAATCCGTGGCATTTCTGTCGAAAAAACCCCCTTGGCCCCCGGTAGTGGATCTTGTGAAGGCCGTGATGTGCGTCAGGGCGCCCTTGGAGCCGCTCTCGGACACCGCTGCTACTAGCATCGGGGCAGGAGGTGCCCATGGCGCGCGCGTTGAAGGTGTTGGTCTATAGCGACAACGTCGATTCCCGGCAGACGATCATGATGGCGCTGGGACGCAGGCCGTCTCGTGAACTGCCCCTGATCGAATACGCCGAGGTCGCGACCGAGCCCATGCTGATTCGCACGGCCGACGTTGGTGACCTCGACCTGTTGATCCTTGACGGGGAGGCTTCCCCAGTCGGTGGCATGGGCGTCTGCCGGCAGTTGAAGGACGAACTGTACAAAGGCCCCCCGATCCTGGTGGTCGTGGCTCGGCCGGCTGACGCGTGGCTGGCCACCTGGTCACGCGCCGACGCAGTGGTGCCCCGGCCCATCGACCCCATGAGTTTCGCGACGACCGTCACGGACCTGCTGCGCAGCAGGGTCGCACTCGAGGCCAACTGAGTCCCTCGGCATACTCTTCGGGTATGACCGAATGGCCGCAGATCTTGACCGCTTTGTTGGCACGCAGGCAACTGCAACCCGAACAGACGCAGTGGGCCATGAGCCAGATCCTGGAAGGTGCGGCCACCCCCGCTCAGATCGCGGCCTTCGCCGTACTCATGCGCGCCAAGGATGAGACGCCTGAAGAGATGGGCGATCTGCTGTCAGTGATGCTGGAGAATGCAGCCTCGGTCACCGTGCAGGGTCCGGTTCTGGACGTTGTCGGTACTGGGGGAGACCGTGCCCACACGGTGAACGTGTCCACGATGTCCGCAGTCGTGGTGGCGGCGGCCGGCGCTCGGGTGGTCAAACACGGCAATAGGGCGGCATCCTCCCAGTCGGGCTCAGCCGACGTACTGGCCGCTTTGGGCGTTGTGGTGGACCTGCCGCCCACAGCGGTGGGCCCTTGCCTGGAGCAGACCGGGATCGCATTCTGCTTCGCGCCCGTCTTCCATCCGGCCCTGAAGCATGCGGCGCAAGCCCGCAAAGAGCTGGGAATTCCCACCTTCTTCAACATTCTGGGTCCCCTGGCCAACCCTGCAAGGCCGGCGGCCGCGCTGGTCGGGTGCGCGTTCGACCCCATGGCCTCGGTCATGGCCGATGTGTTGCACCAGCAGGGTGTGAAGGCGCTGGTGGTGCGCGGCTTGGACGGCCTGGACGAGATCACCACGGAAGGGCCCACTGCCGTGTGGGATGCCACTGGGCAGCGCGTCACGACCACAAGCTTCACCCCCGAGACATTCGGGGTCGCCCGCTCACCCATCTCGGCGCTGCGCGGCGGTGATGCTGTACGCAATGCCGAATTGGCCAGAGACGTCTTCGGTGGTGCCGGCGGTCCTGTCCGCGACGTCGTGGTGGCCAACGCCGCGGCCGCCTGGGCTGCCTGGGCCGCAGTCGGTGACCCGACGCCCGACCTGCAGGGCCGGATCAACGAGGGCGTCGAGCGCGTGACCGAGGCCCTCGACTCCGGTGCGGCCGCGCGCCTGCTCGGGCGGTGGGTCCAGGTCACCGAGGCGCTGCGGGCCTGACAGGGAGGGCCCACTGACCTTCCACAGCCACCGGCCTGGCGGTCTCGAGCCAACGCAGCAGAAGACGGGTCTCGGCAGTAAGGGCGGCCGTTGCCGGCGGGATCGGTGCGGCGACCTGTTCGGCTGTGGCGATCAAAGCATCGACGACCCGACGGGGATGCCCGTTCGCGGGACAGAACTCGGCTGCGGCCAGCCGTCCGTGCCGGACCACGTGGATGTCCCAGCCCCCGGCGCGGGAGGCTGCTGCGACGATCTGAGGAAGTTGGCCGACCACCCGCAACTCCGACGCGGCGTCGCGTGCACGTTGGGCCGCCTCCAGCCGGTCGCGCCAGCTCGCAGCCTGCTCGAAGCGCTGCTCGGCGGAGAGGTTGCGCATCCGTGCGGTGATTCCAGCTTCGAGCAGGGAGTTCGAGCCGACCATCGTCTCGCGTGCTGCCAGCGCGGTCGCCGCGTAGTCGACGGGATCCAGCAGTCCGGTGCAGGGGGCCACACATCGGCCGATCTGTCCCAGGACACATCCGGCAGCGGGTGTGCCCGGCCGAAGACTCTGGGTGCAGGAGCGCAGCCCCGTGGCTTCCGCGATCGCTGCCGCCGCCTCCTGCGCCTGCGCACGCGAGGTCAGAGGTCCGATGTACACCGAGCCCAGTGCTTCATCGGCGACGACCGCACGAACCACGGACAGCCGGGGGTAGGCCTCTCTGGTCAGCTTCAGCCAGACGTTCTTCTCCGGATGGCGTGAGCGGCGGTTGTAAGGGGGTTTCCATTCGGCGATCAGGCGCAACTCACGCACCCGCGCCTCAAGATCGGTCGCACAGCGCACTGCCGTGACCGACTGTGCGATGGACACCATCTCGGTCATACGCGGCCGCTGTTCGGCGTTGGTGAAGTAGGAGCGCACGCGTCGACGAATGTCGCCCGACACACCTACGTATAGGGGTCGTTCTTCGGCGTCACGGAACACGTACACGCCCGGACCCTCCGGCAGGCGGTCGGCCAGATGGCGTTTGTCGCGTCTTTGCCGGGGGACCTTGCGCATAGAGGTCGACAGTTCCTCCACCGTGAACACCCCGGCCGTGCCGAGTCGTTCGATGAGGCCATGCAGCACATCCACGGTGGCGCGAGCATCGTCAAGAGCGCGGTGGGTCGGCTGCACCTGGGTGTGGAAGTACTGGGCCAAGGTTGCGAGTTTGTGGTTTGGAACCTCGTCGCGTGTCAGCAGCGACCGTGCCAATCGTGCGGTGTCGATCACCTGGGGACTGGGCCATCGCAGACCGAGGCGTTCGCAGGCTCCTTTGAGGAAGCCGGTGTCGTAGGGGGCGTTGTGAGCCACGAACACGCAGCCCGCGATGAACTCGAGCAGCAGGGGTACCGCCTCGTCCTCGAACGGAGCGCCGGCAAGCATGCGGTCGGTGATGCCCGTGAGGACTGTGATGAAGGCGGGCAGAGGCTGGCCTGGGTCGACGAAGCAGCGGAACTCACCGATCACCTCCCCGCCGCGTACCTTGACGGCGCCGATCTCGGTGATCCGGCCCTGCGTCGGGCTACCGCCGGTGGTCTCGAGGTCGACGACACAGAACGTCGTACTGGCCAGCAACTGACCTTCGAGGTCGAGGTCGAGTTGCCCGCCGGGGGTCGGCTCATGCTTTGCGACCGCGGACATGTGGGTGACGTTAGGCCAGGGCTGCGACAAACGGCGGTAGGCGCACTTACGGTTGCGTCGGCCCTGCGTAGGGTGAATGGGTGGCTATCCCCATTCCCGAGAGTTCCATGCGCTGGCGATGCTCCCGTTGTGGCAACCTGACCAGATTCGACGTGGTGCGATCGACGCGCGCGAAGCAGTATTGGCACTTCGATCTCGGCGGCTCGGTGACGATCGAGGAGGAGGCGGCGCTCGTCGATGACATCGAGAAGGTGACATGTCGCTGGTGTGGCGCCGACGACTCGGTGGAAGAGGTCCCGAGGGTCGACGATGTCTGAGTTGCCTCTGGCCGGGGTGCGCGTGCTGGACATGACCAGGCTGTTGCCCGGCAACTACGCAACGGTGGCGCTGGTTGAACTGGGGGCGGAAGTCATCAAAGTGGAGGCGCCGGAGGGGGACGGAACGCGCTGGGTCGCACCGCACCTGCCGTCGGGAGAGTCGGGCGCCTTCGTGCAGCTCAACCGTGGCAAGACCAGCCACGTGGTCGATCTCAAGGACGAGCAGGGTGCACTGGAGTTCGCCGGCCTTGTTGCGGGTGCGGACGTCCTGGTCGATTCGTTCAGGCCCGGGGTCCTGGACCGGCTCGGCCTCGGCCGGCAACGGCTGGAACAACTCAGACCGAACCTCGTCCACGTGAGCATCGATGCCTACGGGTCGGGCGGGGATTTGGAGCAGGTACCCGGCCACGACATCAACGCCTTGGGCTACGCGGGGGTCCTCACGCTGGCTGGCACACCGTCGGTCCCCGGACTGCAGGTCGCTGACCTGGCCTCGGGGCTGAACGCTGCCCTTGCGGTGCTGGCCGGTCTGCGCCTGAGTGCCGCAGGGCAGTTCGTGCGCTATGAGGTCACGATGGTGGACTCCGCACTGGCACTGGCGCAGTTGCCGCTGGGAGGTTGGCTCGCGAACGGGAAGTCACCGCAGCCACCATGGGATCTGACCGGCCGGTGGGCCTGCTACGACGTGTACGAGTGCGCCGACGCGACCTGGTTGACCGTCGGGGCCCTGGAACCCAAATTCTTCGGGCGGATCCTGGACATCCTGCAGTTGCCGCAGTGGAAGGTCGCTCAGTACGACCTCGCGAAGCAGGATGAGCTGCGCGCGGAGTTGGTCGCGCGGTTCGGCGCGCGTACACGTGCGCAGTGGTTGGACGAACTCGCGTATGAGGACACCTGCGTGGGCCCGGCCTTGACCTTGAGTGAGGCTTTGCAGCACCGCAATCTCATGGATCGCGCGCTGATGCGCACCGTCGTCGGGGCTGACGGCACGCAGCGCGAGGTCTTCCCTGCTTTGCCCTGGCTGGAGTCGTGCACCGGTGACCCGCAGGCGGCGCCCGGCTTGGGGGACACCGGCCGCTGAGCGGTTTTGTCACAGGGTCTGTCTAGCCTCACCCAGGACAGGGATAGGAGAGGCAGATGCTGATCGATTGTGGTTCGTGCTCGGCCAGGCCGGCGGCCTGTGCCGACTGTGTTGTGACGTCGCTACTGGACGCGCCTGGTGACGGACAGTTGACCGCTGACGAGGTGGCGGCCGTGGATGCGCTGGCCGCCACGGGTCTGGTCTCGCCGTTACGCTTCGTGCGCGCAGTCTGAGGTGAGGCAGTGCCGTGGGGGTTGGGTGCACAATGGTGGTATGGGGTCGTATCGCATCCGCACTGCGCTGGTCGCAGGGATGTCGTGCGCCGTGATGTGGTGCAGTTGGGCGCCGGCCTCGGCTGACATCGAGCAGGAGATCGCCCAGGTCCAGTCGGAGCTGGCCAACCTGCAGCAGCAGGCGGCCGCGGCTGCGGAGGAGGCCAACGACGCCAATCTCGATTGGCAAGAGGCGCAGAAGGCCGTGACCGACAAGCAGGCCGAACTCGCGACGACCCGCCAGACGCTGACGGACAGCCAGCGAAACCTCGACATGGTGGTCAGCCAGATCTACCGCAACGGCGGGGTCGACCCGACCCTGCTGGTTCTGGCAGCCGATCAGCCCTCCGACTGGTTGGCGACCCTGGATCTCGCGCGCATCATCGCAGGACAGCAGAACTCGGCCTTGGTGAGCACCGAGGTCGCCGAGCAGCAACTGACCCGCGACGAGCTGGCTCTGCAGCGAGCCGAGAAGAAGGCACAGAAGGCCCGCGACGACATGTTGGACGCCAAGTCCGCGATCGACTCCCGGGTCGCCGAGTCCACCGCCCTTCTGTCCCAGTTGCAGGTCGAGCAGCAGCAGCAGCTCGCCGAGGAACTCGCTCGCCAGCAGGAACAGCAGCAACAGCAGGCCGAGGACGCCGTCGACGCGGTCGCGGAGCTGCCCGCATCCACGACCCGGCCAGTGGTCAAGTTCGCCATCAGGCAGGTCGGTAAGCCTTTCGAGGCAGGTGCGAGCGGGCCTGATGCCTTCGATTCCTCCGGACTGGTGAAGGCGGCTTGGGCCGAGGCGGGGGTGGACCTTCCCCACTCCGTGCAGCGTCAGTACGACCGCACCGAGCGGGTGGACATCACACAGCTCGCCCCCGGGGATGTCGTCTTCCTGTACGGCACCGGCAAGCACAGCGGTATCTACACCGGCGACGGATACTTCGTTCACGCCAAGAGCCCGCGCGACGGGGTCGTCTACGAGAAGTTGTTCACCAACGAGTACATGGCCGAATTCGCCGGTGCCGGACGACCGAAACCTTGACCCAGCCAGTGAACAAGACCCTGGTCATCACCAATGACTTCCCCCCGCGCGCAGGCGGCATCCAGGCATTCGTGCACGGTGTCCTGTTGAACCAGCCGCACGATTCAGTGGTGGTCTACGCACCGAAATGGAAGCGGTGCGAGGAGTTCGACGCCGAGCAGCCCTTTCCTGTCATCCGCCATCGGACCTCGCTGATGCTGCCGGAGCCGATGGTCCTGAACAAGGCCCGCGAGATCGCCCGGGATTACGAATGTGATCGGGTGCTTTTCGGGGCGGCAGCGCCTCTGGGTCTGCTCGCCCCCCGGCTCAAGTCGCAGGGCATGGGGCCGATTGTGGCCATGACCCACGGACACGAGGCAGCTTGGGCGACGACACCGGTGGCCAAGTCCGTGATGCGATCCATCGGTGATTCCGTGGACACGGTCACCTACCTGGGGGAGTACACGCGGTCGCGGATCGCGTCGGCGATGCGCCCGGAGGCGGCGGGACGCATGCGTCGGCTGGTTCCGGGTGTGGACGCGCAGAGTTTCCACCCGCGGGTGCGTGATGAGGGTGCGACGGTTCGCGCCGCGCTCGGACTTGCCGATCGGCCGGTGGTGGTCTGCGTCTCGCGGTTGATGCCGCGCAAGGGCCAGGACACTCTGATTCGAGCGTTGCCGATGATCCAGCGCCAAGTGCCCGACGCCGCACTGCTCATCGTGGGTGGGGGCCCGTACCGATCGCGCCTCGACGCCCTTGTGGCCGAGACCGGGCAAACCGACAGCGTTGTGCTGACCGGCAGTGTGGCGTGGGAGGAGTTGCCCAGACACTACGCGGCCGGGGACGTGTTCGCCATGCCTTGTCGGACCCGCAACCGCGGCTGGGACGTGGAGGGTCTGGGGATCGTCTACCTCGAGGCAGGCGCCATTGGCCTGCCGGTGATCGCAGGTGATTCCGGCGGTGCCCCGGATGCGGTTCTCGACGGTCAGACCGGCTACGTCGTGGATGGAACGGATCTGCAGCAGGTGGCCCGCCGGGTTGCGATGTTGCTCGACGATCCGGGGCTGGCGCACAGTATGGGGGCCCGCGGCAGGCAATGGGTCGAGCAGCAGTGGACCTGGCCGGTGGTCTCAGGCCGGTTGACGGACCTGCTCGACGGCGTCGACCCCGATGTCCGAGCCGGCGGCGGGTCGGCGTAACAGACGCCACGATCCCCAGGCCGCCGCCACGACGAGTAGCAGTATCCGCAGGGACTGCAGGAGCAGACCCCGCACCTCCGTGTCGGACATCAGCCAGTTGTAGTGCATCGGATAGAGGATCTGACCCAGCAACGCCACGGGCATGAGTAGCGCCACGATGGGTCTCATCACGGTCCGGGGGTTCAGCAGGCACACGGCCCCGATGGCTGCCACCCACACCAGGTACTGCGGCGACAGGACCCGCGAGGTAATCATGGAGACCAGTACCACGACCAGTGCGATGTCGGCTGGAGCCGCAGTGTCCAACCTGCCCGTCAGCCGCAGCACGGCGAAGGCACCGAGCGCGAGCAAGGCGGCAAGCGTGACCGCCGCCGCCATCCATTCCGCACCCGGGGCTTCCACCTCCATCGCCCCGTAGCGATATATGAACGTCCTGTCCCAGCCGAAGTGGTGGCCGATCATGAACGGCAGCGCGGCTAGGGACTCGATCTGCAAACCCCGTGCACGTTGCTCAGAGGCGAACGCCCCCGCACCGTCCATGGTCAGGATAAGAACGCCGAGCAGCGCCCCCACCGTCGCTACGAAGGAGGTCCCGGCCTTCACCAGGTTGCGTCGCGGCACGCTGATCAGTAGCAGCACGGGCCACACCTTGAGCAGCGCCCCGATGGCGATCATCGCCCCCGAACGGACCGGCCGGTTGATCCACAGCAGCGCCAGAACGGCGAACAACGCCGGGATGACGTCGAAACGGGTCAGCCACACGGGGCCGATGAGCATGCCAGCTGCGATCCAGGCCCATACGCCATCGATCTGCGCGCCCGATCTGACCGCACGCATCAGGACCGCGAAGGTCGCGGCGTCGAACCCCAGCAACAGTAGGACAAGTCCAAGAGTGGGGTCCGGCGGGATCAGCGCGCCGACTGCCAGCAGGGGACCGACCAGTGGCGGGTACTGCCACATCGGGTCGCCCATGGGGAAGCGTCCCTGCTGCAGGATGGCGGCCCATTGCTCGTACAGCGTCACATCGTTGATCACCAGGATCCCGCCCAGATACGGGATGAGCCCGAAGGGGATGGCGATCAGCCAGAACCGGGTGAGGACGAACACGGCTGTGGGCAGCAGCCACCAGTGCCGTGCAGGAGGCGTCAACTGCACTCTTGGCTCCGATCACTGGTCTGGCGCACAGGGCGCGACTTCGACCTAGTATCTCAGGTCAGACGGTGGGGTCCGACTGTCGCAACAGGCCGAGTTTGAGTGCGGTCATCAACGCTTGGGCTCTGTTGCCCGCGCCGAGTTTCTCGTACAACTTGGAGATGTGGGTCTTCGTCGTCGACTCGCTGATGAACAGCCTCCTGGAAATCTGCGCCACACCAAGACCGTCGGCCAGCAGTTGCAGGACCTCGCGCTCACGCGGACTGAGTTGGGGTCCGCTGGGACTCAACTTGCGTTTCATTGCGTCGGCCAGGTCTTTAGCGGTGAACGCCTGCGGAGTCGTCGCGGCGTGGCGGGCGGCTGCAACTACATCGTCGGAAGGCGCATTCTTGGGCACGAAGGCCGATGCCCCGGCCTCCAGTGCGGCAAACAGTTGCTCGTCCCCGGCGTACATCGTCAGGATCACGATGCCCAGGTGCGGGTAGCGCTCCCGGGAACTGGCGGCCAGCTTCAAGCCGGAGCCATCGGGGAGTCTGACATCCAGCACGATCACATCGGGGCGCGTGATCCGCAGGAGTCGCTCGGCGTCGGTGACAGACCCCGCCTCGCCCACGATCTCGAAGTCGCCGTCGCGTTCGAAGGATCGGCGTAGACCTTGGCGGATCAGTTCGTGGTCGTCGACGAGGAGCACAGTTACCGCCATGGGCTCACTCCTCCCTTTCGCCGACCGGTGGCTGCAATACCACCTCTAGGACCGTTCCGCCGCCGTCACGGGGGTGCCAGGACAGTTCGGCGCCGATCCGGTTTGCCCTTTCCTGCATAATGTCCAACCCGAAGCTGTCTTCGCGCGGCGAGTCCATGCCCACGCCATCGTCGGCGATGCGCAGGAAGGCGAAGGGCGGATCGACGCGGCACGTCACCCACAGGTTCTCCGCGTCCGCATGGCGACGCACGTTCGTGACCGCCTCCTGCGAGATTCGCAGCAGTTCCGTTTCTTGGGCCAAGGCCAGGCGCTCATGGGCCTCATCCATGACCAGGTGGACGGTGAGCCCCGCTGCGGTGCCAGCTTGCTGCACATAACTGGTGAGGGCCGAACCCAGTCCGACACCCGGTTGCACGTCGGCACGCAGATCGAAGATACTCAGGCGCAACTCGGTGATGATGCGCCGAACCTCTGCCCGGATGTCATCGGCCAGCGCTTGTCCCTGAGTACCCTGCAGATCGGCCACGAGGACATCCAAGGCGTAGCCCACACTTGCGAGTTCCTGCGCGATGCCGTCGTGGATCTCACGAGCCAGTCGCCTGCGTTCCTCGGTGGTGGCCGCCGTTCGAACATCGGCGAACAGCCGTCCCGTGTCGATCCGCAGTGCCGCTTCCTGAGCCCCGGGGAGGGCCTGTTTCAGAGTGCCCGAGTCGAAAGCGGAGGTGTCGTTCTGCAGGGCTGCCACGCCCACCAGCCTCGAGCCCAATGTCAACGGGATGAGTGCCTCCTGATTGGTCGTGCTCGTGATCACACCTTTGCCCGACAGTGGCTTGCCATCTTCCAACGATCTGGTGAGGGAGGTGTCTATCGACGGAAATGGGCTGCGTTCCGCGCCCTTGACCGCGTACGGCACCAGTTGGTCGTCCTGATTCACGTAGAGCACAGAACGCTGCGACGGAACCTGTTTGCTGAGGTCGTCGAGGGTCTGCTGGGCTAGGGCGACCTCATCGAGCCCTGCCGGCAGTTGCCGGGACACGGTCTGAAGACGACTGAGCAAGCGGTGGGCCGCGCGGTACTCCTCGCCACTGCGCCTGCGCTGCTGCACTGTCCACAGCGCTATGCCGGCCAGCGCTGCCACTGCGGCTAGTACCGCCAGTACCGTTCCCACGGGCTCGATTCCACCACGTTATTGCGGCAAACATGATCCATTCGGCTGTGTCCGACGCAGGTGGTCGGCAAAGCAGCCCGTGCAGACCGCGGCCCCCACCCTCGAGGAGGGTGGGGGCCGCGATGTTCAGGGGCTCAGGCGTATAGAGCCTCGACCTCTTCGCCGAACTCACCCATCACGACATTGCGCTTGAGCTTCATGGAGGGGGTCAGCTGTCCGCCCTCCTCGGTCCAGTCGACACCGAGGATGTGGAACTTCTTGATCGCCTCCGCATGGCTGACCGCCTTGTTGGCCTCGTCCACGGCTGACTGCACGGCTGCAACGATCTCCGGGTCTTTGGCAACCTGGTCGAGCGGGGTGTCAGCAGGCTTGTTGTGCTGCTCGAGCCAACTCGGCAGGGCCTCCACGTCCAGCGTGATCAGCGCGGCGATGAACGGCTTGTTGTCGCCCACGACCATGCACTGGCTCACGAGCATGTTCGCGCGGATGCGGTCCTCGAGGACAGCCGGGGCGACGTTCTTACCACCGGCGGTCACGATCAGTTCCTTCTTGCGGCCGGTGATCTTCAGGAACCCGTCGTTGTCGAGTTCGCCGATGTCGCCGCTGTGGAACCAGCCGTCCTTCTCCAGCACCTCATCGGTGGCCTTCTCGTTCTTCCAGTACCCCTGGAAGATCTGACCGCCGTGCAGCAAGATCTCGCCGTCGTCGGCGATCTTCACCGACGCTCCAGGCATGGGGCGACCAACTGTGCCGATCCGGATGGCGTCCGGCAGGTTGATCGTGCTCGCGGCCGAGGTCTCTGTCAGACCGTACCCCTCGAGGATGGTCACCCCGATTCCGCGGAAGAAGTGCCCGAGGCGTGCGCCCAGCGGAGCCCCGCCGGAGACCGCGTACTCGACCTTGCCGCCGAGCGCACCACGCAGTTTGCCGTACACGAGCTTGTCGAAGACGAAGTGCTTGACCTTCAGCAGCAGGCTCGGGCCGCCGGTGTCCAGGGACTTGGAGTACTCGATGGCGGTGCTGGCAGCGGCGTCGAAGATCTTGCCCTTGCCATCTGCGGTTGCCTTCATCTGTGCGGAGTTGAAGACCTTCTCGAACACGCGGGGTACCGAGAGCAGGAAGGTCGGCTGGAACCCCCCGAGCATCTCGACGATGTTCTTGACGTCCGAGGTGTGTCCCAGGATTGTTCCGGACTCGATGCAGCCGATCTGGATGACACGGCCGAAGACGTGCGCCAACGGGATGAAGAGCAGAGTCGAGCCGTGCGCGTCGAACAGGTCGGGCATTGAGCCCACCACGTTGTCGGTCTCGAAGCGGATGTTCGAGTGTGTGAGCACGCAGCCCTTGGGCCTGCCGGTCGTGCCCGAGGTGTAGATGATGGTCGCGATGTCCGCGGGGGCGACGGCGGTTCGGCGAGCCTCGAGGTCGGCGTCGGACACGTCGGCGCCCTGGGCTACGAGATCGTCCACTGCTCCATGCTCGATCACCCAGACATGCTTGGTGGGCACCCGGTCTGCCACTTCGTCGAACACCGCTTGGTGCTTGTCGGTCTCCAGGAACACCCCGACACAATCAGCATCGCTGAGGATCCACTCGACCTGCTCGGCGGAGGAGGTCTCATAGATGGGCACCATGGTCGCGCCAACGAACCATCCGGCGTAGTCGGCCAAGGTCCACTCGTAGCGGGTTGCAGACATGATGGCGATCCGGTCGCCGTGTGAGATGCCGGCGGCGATCAGACCCTTGGCCAGGGCCTCAACCTCGCTGAGGAACTGCGCTGAGGTGACGTCCTGCCAGGACTCGCCGACCCGACGGCGAAGCGACACCCGGTCCGCGTTCGTCGCGCCGTGTTGGATGACGCTGTCTGTAAGGCTGCCCGAGGTGATGGGGGCAGCAAGTGGGGCTTCGGCAACTTCGCGCATTCTTTGGGACCCTCTCCACGATCCGTACTACAGGAAATAGTTGTCACTCTTTGGTGACGTATCAGCATTGTTCCGCAATTCTGGCAATTGCGACAGCGGATCGACGTGAACCACGCTGGAGGCGATTGTGATAAGTGCGGCATGATCGTCCTATGGCAGGGGTCGACCTGGTCGATGAGACCTTCGTGGTGGCAACACCAGAGGTCCTGGCCGCCGTCGTTGCCGACCCGCATTACTGGGCCCGGTGGTGGCCCGACTTACAGATCAAGGTCTTCATGGATCGCGGACTGCAAGGCCAGCGCTGGTCAATCACCGGGGGACTGGTCGGGTCCATGGAGATATGGGTGGAACCCTTCGCCGACGGGTGCGTCCTGCATCACTATCTGCGTGGCGAACCCACGACCGACGGTCGCACGGCGGATCCCTGGCCGGACACACCGCGGGGCTGGCGCGCGGCCGCCAGGGAGCGGGCACGCAGGGCGAAGGCCTGGAAACGCAGCGTCTGGGCATTGAAGGCACAACTGGAATCCGGTAGAGCCGCGGGCGCAGCCCCGGTGCCCACGACCACGCATACAACGGGGCAGTAGTGTGGGCGGTGCCCGCACAACGGCTCTGGAGCGAAGGACTCGACGTGGCTGACCAGACCGAATCGAGCATCATCATCAACGCCTCGGCCGAGCGCGTGATGGGCGTCATCGCGGATCTTGAGACGTATCCCGAGTGGGCCGATGTGAAGGCCACACGCATACTTGCGACTTTCCCCGACGGCCGGCCCAAAGAAGTCGAGATGACCATCGACAGCGGACCGATCAAGGACGTCTACACGATCGCCTATCAGTGGCGAGGTGACCGGGAAGTGAATTGGCACCTCACCGAATCCAGCGTCCTGCGCGACCTCGTGGGGACGTATACGGTCACGGATCTTGGGAACGGCACGTGCGAGGTGACCTACCAACTCATGGTTGACCTGACGATCCCGATCATCGGGACCATCAAGCGCAAGGCGGAGAAGGCCATTGTGGACACCGCCCTCAAGGGCCTGAAGAGGAGAGTCGAAGGATGACCGACAGCGAGGGGCCAGAGGGATTCCAAGAACCCCCGTGGTGGCACTCGACCCCCCAGGAGCCACCGGTCGACTCGGTGATGACAGAGGGGCTGAAACTCGCGGCGGCACTGCGTGACTGGGCTGTCGAATCCGGAGCCATGGCGACAGCGGCGGGGTTCGCGCAATCCGCAGCCGTGAACGCCTCGGCCTACTTGGCCGCAGTGCAGGCGTCGGCTGATGAGGCTGACATCCCCGAAGACGCTGAGGACGCTGACGAGGTCGAAGTGACCGTGCGCTGCGCTGACTGTCCGGTGTGCCAAGGTCTCGACGCGCTCGAGTCAGCCAATCCGCAGCTTGCCCAGAAGGCACGAGTGGCGCTTGCAGGAGTCAACGCTGCGCTCATGGGGTTCATACGCACCGACGAGGGCGACTAGCGCACACGTCCCGGCGTAGCGTGTCAGACATGGGTCTGACTGTCGGCGTGGACATCGGTGGAACGAAGATCGCAGCGGGAGTTGTCGACGAGAAGGGTGCGATCCTGGCCAAACAGAGGGTCGCGACCGCTGGTAGGGACGCCGAGAAGGTCGAGCAAGCCGTCGCCGAACTGGTGATGGGCCTGAACGCCAAGTACGACATTGAGGCCGTGGGGATCGGCGCGGCAGGGTTTGTGGACGAGAAGCGCTCCCGGGTCAACTTCGCGCCGAACCTGGGCTGGCGCGACGAACCGCTGCGTATGACCGTGGAGAGTATGGTCGGTCTGCCCGTGGTCGTGGAGAACGACGCCAACGCCGCGGCATGGGGGGAGTACCGGTTCGGCGCTGGTCGTCAGCGAGAGTACGTGATCACCGTGACAGTGGGCACCGGCATCGGGGCTGGGATCGTCCTGGATGGCCAGCTCTACAGGGGCCGGTGGGGTGCTGCCGCGGAGTTCGGCCACCTCAACGTCGAGCCCGGTGGCAGGCCATGCGGTTGCGGGAACCGCGGATGCTGGGAGCAGTACGCGAGCGGTAATGCGTTGGTCCGGGAAGCCCGGTACCTTGCCTCGGAGCGGCGCGCGGAGGCCGAGACCTTGCTCAACTTCGGGGACGGGACCCCCGAAGGTGTTCAGGGTGTGCATGTGACCAAGGCGGCCCGCGAGGGCGATCCGGTGGCACTGGCTGCATTCGACTTCGTGGCGCGCTGGCTCGGCCAGGGGATGGCCGACGTCACGGCCATTCTGGATCCGGAGTGCTTCGTGATCGGCGGAGGTGTCAGTGAGGCCGGAGATGTGCTGCTGGCGGCGACCGTGAGGGCCTTCACCGAGTCGGTCACCGGCAAGGAACATAGAGAACTGGCCAAGGTGGTCGTGGCCGAGTTGGGCAACTCAGCCGGCATGGTGGGCGCTGCCGATCTCGCGCGCAACAGGTGAGCGTGCACGCCTGTTGCTGGGGGCCAGCCCTAGCGTCCTGACCCTTTGGCAGTTTCAAGTGCACTGAGGATGAGTTCGAGGCCGTACTCGAATTCCTGGTCGAACGTGAACCCGGATTCCATTGAGTGCTGTGCGACCTCGCTGAGGTACGGGTAATGATCAGCCGGCTCGGCTGGGGGCAGCGACGCGCTCTGGCGCGCATTGGCTTCCTGGACGACGTGACCGTACACGTAACTGTCCACAGTCCAGAACGCATGGGCTGCGTCGGCTATGGAGAAGCCGGCGGCGCGCAGATTGCCCAGGACCGCATTTGTGTAGGCCATGACGGTCGGGCTCATGGTTGCTCTGCTCTCCAGCAGGCCAACGGCCCACGAATGCCGCAGGAGCACGGCACGTGCCGAACTCGCCCTTCGTCGCATCGCTTCCTTCCATTCGTCGGTGGGCTGGGGCGTGAGGATCTCTGCCCAGATGAGTGCCACGATCCCGTCGAGGATCTCGGCCTTGTTCGCTACGTGTTTGTACAGGGACATGGCTTCGACGCCCAGATCATTGCCCAGCCGGCGCATCGTCAGAGCATTCAGACCGTCGCGATCCGCGATGTCGACGGCCGCGCGCAGCACGCGATCCCGGGTCAGGGGCAGACGGGTCGATTGGCTGGACACGCTTTACACCTTACTAAGTAAGGCGTAGGATTACAATGTAAGCCAAGAGGAAAGGGAGTCAGCCATGTCGACACATACACAGACAGTCGCCACGGAGGTCAAGCGGGCTGAACTCGAACCCGCCCCGGTGAGTGTGCGTATCAAGATCGCCGCCCTGTGGATCAGCATGTTGTTCGTCTACGTCTATGTGGACCTGTTCAGTCTCTTCCGCGCCGACGTGCGCGCGGATCTCGAGGCGGGGACGATGTCGGGCTTCACTATCGGTCAGGGGTTCTTGTTCGGGGTCACCGCCTATATCGCGATCCCGAGCGCCATGGTCTTCCTGACACTGGTCCTACCGGCCAAGATCGCGCGCCTGACCAACGTGGGCCTCGCGGGGCTGTATGCACTGACCGTCGTCGGAGGGGCAGTCGGCGAGACGAACTACTACTACCTCCTGGGCAGCGTCCTGGAGATCGCAGCGCTGCTGGCCATCATCCAATACGCGCGGACCTGGCCCAAGTCAGTCCGATGAACGCCCGGTCAACTCCATGGCCAGTTGCTCGAGGAACAGGCCGATGTCGGTGACCACCCCTTGCGCCTGTGCGCTGCCGCGGTCGGACAGCTTGGTGACGGTTGATGGATTGATGTCGACACACACCAGAGGGATCGACGCAGGAAGGATGTTCCCTGTCGCGATGGCATGCAGCATGGTGGCGACCATGATCGAGAAGCCGACGTCGGCCAACTCGGCGCGCATGGCCCGTTGGCCCTCGATCACGTCGGTGTAGACGTCGGGCAGCGGCCCGTCGTCACGCACCGAACCGACGAGTACGAACGGTTTGCCTGCCTTGACCATGGAGTACATCAGGCCATCGGTGATGGCCCCGGCTTCAACGGCCTGTGCGATGGAGCCGTGGAACCGGACGCGGTTGATGGCTCGGATGTGGTTCTCGTGTCCGTGGTCCACGCCGGAGCCCTTGCTCAGGTCAACGCCCAGGGACGTCCCGTACATGTTCGACTCGATGTCGTGAACCGCCAGGGCGTTACCTGCGAACAGCACATCGACGTATCCGTGCTCGACGAGTCGCGACAGTGCCGGGGCGCTGCCGGTGTGGACGATAGCCGGACCGCCGACCCAGAGGATGCGCTTGCCTGCCGCCTTGCACTCGCGCATCTGATCGGCGATCTGCCGGACCTGCAGCGCCTGGGGCTTCTCGCTGGACACGACCGAGTTCATGAACTCGAAAACGGATTCCGACGAGGGCCGGGGCGGGGGAGGAACGAGGACCTTGACGCCCATGAAGCCGATGACCACGGGTTCGTCGGCCAGTACGTCGGACATCGCCACGGTCGTGAAGACGCCGTCGCGGCGCACCAGACCGCAGTCCATCTCGGGGTTGCTCACCGGCATCCACTCACCGTCGACGCGCACATACGTCTCGAAGTTGGTGCTGGAGTGGAAACCTTCGGGGAAGACGCCGTTCATGGGTGCCGGAACCATGACCGCATCGGCGGTCTCCACGGGGTTCGCGCCATGGCTCTGCAGCCGGACAAGCAAGTCGTTGAGCTGTTCGGGGTCATCGTGGGTGATCGTGATCCGCGAGGTCGACTCATCGTCCTTGGTCTTGCCGAACACCAGATCTGAGATCTCGTAGTCAGCGCCCGACTCGAGGATGTCATCGAGGGCTCTGCTCAGTAGCCCGGAGTCGATGAGGTGGCCCTGCATCTGAACGACTTCGCTGATGGTCATGGCCGCAATCCTGTCACGGGCGCCGCCCGCGAGGCACGTCTCACACGACTGATCCGTCGTCCCAGCCGTCCTCGGGTTCGTTGGGGGAGCGCAGCACGAGGGTGAGGAAGCCCAGCACGAACGCTGCGATGCCCGCGGTGACGGCTGCGGGTCCCACCAGCCCCGGTGCCAACACGCCCCCGAACAGCAGCAACGGACCGCCGATCGTCCCGATCCAGGCCAACCGTGCGATCATGTCGACCTTCGGCAGGGGCGGGGGTTCGGGCGGGACGAAGTTCTCCTCCGGTTCCTCAGGCGTGGGTGGCAGATCAGGGGGTAGCTGAGGCATCCCGTCGCCCAATTCGGCCACGATGCGTTCCCAGGCGTTCTCGTCGTAGGGCACGGCATCCGACGGTTCATTGCTGCTCATCGGTTGCTCACCCTCCTCGCGAACTCCAGGCTCTGCTCGAAGATCAGCGGGGCGTCGTTGTCCACAGTAGCTACATGGTAGGAGTCCTCGAGCAGGATCTCGACGGCATCCGTGCTCGCCACGTTGGCCAGCAGCCACGCCGCATTGGATGGTTCCACCAGATGATCGTCCGCGCTGCGCAGGAGCAGCAGGGGCTGATCCACCTTGTGGATGTCCGACTTCACCAGTGACCACAGCTGCGTCATGGAGTGCGCCGCCCGAAGTGGCATCCGGTTGTAACTGGTGTGGGTGGTGCCCTTCTTCTTGATGTCGTTGTTGAGTGCAGGCATCGCCGGTAGCACTCTTTGTGCGTAAGGAAGGAGCCGTCGCTCGGCGCGCTCACTTTGCACCACCGGGTTGACCAGCACCAGCCCCCGGACCTGCTTGCCCTGTTGCTCTGCCACACGCAGGCCCAGCGTCGCGCCGTTGGCAAAGCCCATGATCACAATGTCGCGACAGCGCGCCTGCAGCCAGAAGAGGTTGCGTTCGGTCTCCTGGTACCAGTCCTGCCAGCGGGTCATGTTCAGGTCCTGCCAGCGGGTTCCGTGGCCGGGGAGCCTGGGTGCGGCCACAGTGTGTCCCGCCTGCGCCAGGTACTGCGCCCACGACCGCACGGAGTCCGGTGAGCCGGCGAAACCGTGAAGCACGAGCATTCCGAGCCGGTCGCCTTCGGCGGTGAACGGCTCTGCGCCGGTGAGCAGCGGCACGTCCTATTCCTTTCGCCGGTCTCGATCGTCTCACGGCTCATAGCGCAGAGACGAGGCCCAGTCCAGTGGAAGGTAACGGAATGGTCCGTTCGCCCACAGGTTGGCGGGGAGTCGTTGCCGCGATGTCGCAGGTGCCCGTAGGGTCGTATCCAACAGATCCGGGAGGCCGCCAGTGTTGTATTGGGTGTTCAAGTACATCCTGCTTGGGCCCTGGCTGCGGATTCTGTACCGGCCCCGGGTGGAGGGCCTGGAGAACATCCCCGACGACGGGCCCGCGATCTTGGCGAGCAACCACCTGAGTTTCTCCGATTCGATCTTCCTGCCCCTCGTGTGCAAGAGACACATCACGTTCTTGGCAAAGGCCGAGTACTTCACGGGCAAGGGCATCAAGGGCTGGCTCACAAGAGCCTTCATGAAGGGCGTGGGGCAGGTCCCTATCGACCGCTCCGGGGGCGGTGACGCCGCTCTCAATACCGCACTACGGGTGCTGGGGGGCAACGAACTGCTGGGCATCTACCCCGAGGGCACACGTTCGCCTGATGGTCGCCTGTACCGGGGGAAGACCGGTGTGGCCAGGATGGCGCTACAAGCCGGTGTACCCGTGATCCCGGTGGCCATGATCGGAACCCGGGAGATCCAGCCCGCCGGCCAGAAGATCCCCAATGTCCGGCGCGTGGGCATCAAGATCGGCAAACCGCTGGACTTCTCCCGCTACGACGGCATGGACAACGACCGTTTCGTCCTGCGCTCCATGACCGACGAGATCATGTACGAACTGATGGAGTTGTCGGGCCAGGAATACGTCGATCTGTATGCATCGCGGGCCAAACAGGTCATCGCCGACGGGGAATCAGTGCAGGCGGCCGCGGCAGCTCAGGCGCTGTAGGCCCATAGACGGCACGACGTCGCGATCAAGGCGGTGGGTTACCCTTCAGGGGTGTCCGATCTTCCCTCCCACAACGTGATCACGTGGCCGGATCTACCTGCCGCGCAACAACCGTTGTGGCCCGATGCGCAACGCCTCTCGGAGGTGACCGCCGAGCTTGCGACGGTGCCGCCACTGGTGTTCGCAGGCGAGTGCGACCAGCTCATGGGACACCTCGGGGCAGCAGCGCGCGGCGAGGCCTTTGTGCTCATGGGCGGCGACTGTGCTGAGACGTTCGCGGCCAACACGGCTGACTCCATCCGGGCCCGGCTCAAGACGGTCCTGCAGATGGCCGTTGTTCTGACCTACGGTTCTCGGATGCCCGTTGTGAAGATCGGGCGCATGGCCGGGCAGTATTTCAAGCCGCGCAGCAAGCCGCTTGAGACTCGTGATTCCGTGACTCTTCCTTCGTACTTCGGAGACGGCGTCAACGACCAGGTGTTCCAGGCGCAGGCGCGAGAGTTGGATCCTGGCCGGCTGTTGGGCGCTTATCACGCCTCGAGCGCGGCTTTGAACCTCGTGCGTGCCTTCACACAGGGTGGGTACGCGGATCTGCACCAGGTCCATGCCTGGAACCAGGACTTCGTGCGGGAGTCGCAGGCGGGCATCCGGTACGAGCGCATCGCGCGCGAGATCGACAACGCCTTGGCCTTCATGAAGGCCTGCGGAGCAGACCCCGAGGAGTTCCGAAGGGTGGACTTCTACGCCAGCCACGAGGCGCTGGTGCTGGACTACGAGCGCCCGCTGGTGCGTATCGACTCGCGCACGGGCAGTCCGTACTCGGTGTCCGGCCACTTCCTGTGGGTGGGGGAGCGCACCCGCGAGTTGGACAGCGCACATGTCCAGTTCGCATCCCTGATCCACAATCCGATCGGCGTCAAACTCGGCCCCACCGCCAGCCCGCAGGACGCCTTGGCACTCGCGGAGGCCCTGAACCCGGATCGGGTGCCTGGTCGGCTCACATTCATCACCCGGATGGGCGCCGACAAGGTCAGCGATGTCCTTCCTGCGATCGTGGAGAAGGTTCACGCCGACGGCCATCCCGTGGTGTGGGTCTGCGACCCGATGCACGGCAACACCCGTGAGACCAGCAGTGGTGTGAAGACCCGACAGTTCGAGGACGTCTCCTCGGAGGTGCACGGTTTCTTCGAGGTGCACGCCAGCCTGGGAACCCATCCAGGCGGCCTGCACATCGAACTGACCGGTGACGACGTGACTGAGTGTCTCGGCGGAATCGATGGACCCCAGGAGCAAGATCTTCCGTACCGCTACGAGACCGCCTGCGATCCGAGGCTGAACCGGGTGCAGAGCCTTGAGCTGGCCTTCGAGGTTGCAGATTGGCTCGACGGGCTGCGCTGAGGTCCGGGGGTGTCCCTATGCGGTCTGTCAAGCCGCGGCGGGCGTCTTTGGCGGTCGTAGGTGCCGTCGGGGAGGATCGGGTAGATAACGTCGGTCCGTCGGCGGCTTTCGGTGAGAATGTGCAACGTCACGTGTCACATATTCACCGAAAGGTGCCCGAGGGTGTCCCTATACGGTTTGTCAAGCCGCGGCGGGCGTCTGGGCAGGATCGCCTCGACGGCAGTGGTGCCCGCGACAACGACGCTCTGCTCACCGAGGGCTGCGTGCATACGCCGAAGGCTTCCTGGCGAGCACCGCATCTCACTGCATCACGCTGAACGCCGCGGGCACGCGACTGTTGGACCGTCCGCTACCCAATGATGAAGCCGCCACGAAGGTAACGGGGTTGATGCTGCGGTAATGCCGGCTGATCTCAGGTGATGGTCAACGTGATCAACGTGCCGCGGGCGACGCGGCTTCCCCCAGACGGGTCCTGTGACAACACACGGTTGGCGATCGTGACCCCGAACTGCTCCTGGGTCACCACCTCGAAGCCTGCACTCTCCAATGTGGTGCGCGCCGATTCGGTGTCCATCCCGACGACACTGGGTACGGGTACGAACTGAGAGCCCTTGGACACCAGCATGCGCACGCGGTCGCCCCTGAAGGCTGTTGTGCCGCCGGCGGGGTCGGTGCCGATCACTTGTCCGAACGGCACGGTCTCGTCGAACTGCTCGATCGTGCGCGGTTTGAGCCCGCCGCCGATGAGGGTGGCTTGGGCTTGGTCGAGGGTCATGCCCGTGACGTCGGGAACCACGACCGGCTCGGGGCCCAGGGACAGGGTCAAGGAGACAGGGGTGTCGCGTTTGAGGGGGGTGCCGACCGCTGGATCGGTGCGCACGACCTGGCCTTCTGGCACCTTGCGGCTGTAGTCCTGGATGACTTGACCGACCTGCAGACTCACCGACTCCAACGCGGAGGTGGCCCCGGATTGGCTCATCCCCTTGACGTCGGGAACCCGGAATCTCTCTGGTCCTTTGGAGAGGATGACCGCCACTGTCCCGTTGGTCTCGACCCGCGCCCCGGCCCCGGGGTCACTGCTGATGATGGTGCCCGCCTCGCGCTTCTCCGAGAACTGCTCCTCGGACACGGTCATGGACAGACCGACCTTCTGCAGCGAGGCAAGTGCCTCGGCCCGCGTCTTCCCGACCAGCTTGGGAGTACGTACGGTGTCGGTCGTTCCAAGTTGCCAGGCACCGAACCCCAAGGCGACCGCGAACACAGCCAACAGTGCCACCCACAGTCCGCGACGCTTCTTGCCCGTCTTGACGGCGGTCTTCGCTGGTGCCTTGGTAGGGGGACTGAGCACTGCAACGGCGGGTTGAGGTGCGGCGGCGGGCTCCTCGTGCTTGAGCGTCGGTTGAGGATCGACAACCGGAGGCGGCAGTTCGCTGGCTACCACCACCGTCTCCGGTGCGCTCGGCGCAGAAGGGACAGGTGGTGGTGTTGCCCGCAAAGCCGGCACGGGCGCGCTGGGATCAGCCTGCCGACGCAGGTTCGCCACGGCGATGAGCATCTGGGTGGCGCTCTGGAAGCGGTCGCCTGGGCTCTTCTCGGTGGCCTTCTCGCACAGTTGGTCGATGGCGGGGTCCACCTCCACGAATGTGCTGGGATCGGGCACTCGCTGGGTCTGATGCAGCGCAAGCACGTCGTCAGCGCTGTCAGCGCGGAAAGGCACGTGCCCTGTGAGCATCTCGAACAGCAGGATCCCCGCGCTGTAGAGGTCGCTGCGGGGATCGGGCACGCGGTCCAGGGCTTGTTCAGGTGCCAGGTACGCTGCGGTGCCCAGCAGCATGGAGGCGCGATGATCTCCAGCTTCGATGGCGCGTGCAAGGCCGAAGTCGGTGACTTTGACATCCCCCCGGTCGGCGAGCAGCACGTTCTCAGGCTTGATGTCGCCGTGCACGAAACCGGCCGAGTGGGCCGCCTGCAGTCCCTTCAGGACTGGGGTCAGGATGTCCAGGGCGCGGGCTACCGGAAGCCGACCGCCCCATGTCAACTCCTGGCGCAGAGTCCGGCCCGGGACGTACTCCATCACCAGGTACACGGCATCGGCTGAGCGCCCGCGGTCGTACACGGCAACCACGTGTGAGTCGGAAAGGCGAGCGGCAGCCCGCGCCTCGGTGACGAACCGTTCGGTGAATCCCGGTTCGTAGACCAAGTCGTCGTTCATGACCTTGACAGCGACGACCCGTTCGAGGCGGGAGTCGAACCCCTGGTAGACCGTGCCCATACCACCGGTCGCCACGACCTTGTCGATGCGGTAACGCGCGTCGAGCACTCGGCCGCAGAGGTCGGAGGTGGTGCGCACCTAATGAGTGTACGTTCGACCCCGGTGTCGGGATTCGCAACGGGCGTACATGATGTGGTCATGGCCAATCAGCGCAGCGACATCGCCATGTCCGCCGAAGAGGTCCAGGAGTTCCTCGCCGGCGGCGGGAACATCCAGCTGGCCCTTTACGGCCCCGACGGCTATCCGGACATAACCCCCATGTGGTTCGTGGTCGACGAGGGTGCGATCTGGATGCGCACGTACGCCCGCAGCCAGAAGGTGATCAACGCCGAACGTGACCCTCGGTGTTGCCTGGTGCTGGAGCGAGGGGATCGCTACCTGGAACTTCGTGGGGTCCAAGTGACCGGCGACCTGCAGATCAGCAAGGACGTGGACCGCATCTGCTGGGTGGCCGCGCGGCTGATGGTCAAGTACGAGGGCGTCGACCCCGAACACATCCCGGCCTTGGAATCGGCCTACCGACAGAAGGCCCCCAAGCAGGTGGCCCTGAGCCTGCCGCTGGAACGGATCGTGTCATGGGACCACGGGAAGCTGGCCTGAGGCGATGGTCTACCTGGTGGTGCTGGTTGGGATCTTCCTGGCCAGCGCGTGGCTGGAGATCGTGGTCAAGACCCGGGTGTTCCGCCGCTGGCGGCGGTTGTCGCTCGCGCTCGTGCTCACGATCGTGCCGCTGGTCGTGTGGGACTGGTACGCCATATCGCGTGAGCACTGGCACTTCCACGACATGACCGGGGTCATGCTGGGGATCCTGCCGGTGGAGGAACTGCTGTTCTTCATCGTGGTGCCTATCGCGGGCATCCTCAGCCTCGAGGCGGTCAGAGCTGTGAGGCGCTGGCCGGCCGGGGATGAGCAGCCATGACCTACACCCAGATCGCAGTCATGGCCGTGTTCCTGGCCTTGGCCCTCGACATGGTCCTGCGCACCCGATTGGTGACCCGCAAGGTCTTCTGGGTCTCCTACGCGATCATCGTGTTCTTCCAGTTGCTCTCCAACGGGGTGCTCACCGGTAGTGGGACTGTGCACTACGACGGGGAAGTGATCCTCGGCTCCTCCAGTCCAGAGGGGGCCCGGCCACCGTTCATCGGTGACGGCCGACTGGCTTTCGCGCCGGTGGAGGATCTGCTGTTCGGGTTCGCGATGGTGCTGTGGTCGCAGGTCCTGTGGATCTGGTTCGGCAGACGTGGTGTCCAGCGCGAGCCGATGTCCGGGCCCCCGGTGTGGGAGCGGGAGACGCCTGGGCGCTGAGGCCGAGGCTCCTAGCGCCGTGCGCGCACTGCGCGAACCGCAGCAGGCCCAGCCACTGCCAACCGCCGCGACATCGCAACGCTTGCCCGCTTTGTGAAGACGTCGTAGTCGTTGGCTTCGACTTCGTCGACGATGCCGCAATAGAGCGTGCTGGCCGCCTCGATGCAGGGCTGGGATGAGGCCGCCAGCATCGCGATCCCCGGATTCGCACGCGCTTGGAGCATCTTGACCCGGCCGATCTGTTCGGCCAGTGCCTCGCGCCAGTTGTCATCCACCCGCCGGGCCCTCACATCTGCCGCGGTGACGCCATGGGCAGCGAGTTCGTCCAGGGGCAGATAGATACGTCCCCGTTGCAGGTCCTCGCCGACGTCGCGGATGAAGTTGGCCAACTGGAAAGCTATGCCCAGGTCGCGGGCATGATCGTAGGCACGTTTGGTGCGGGGTTCCAGGACTGGCACCATCTGCAACCCGATCACAGCAGCCGACCCGTACACGTATTCGGACAGCGCCTCGTAGGTCTCGTAGTGCTCGACGGTCAAGTCCATCCGCATGGAGTGGAAGAAGGCCTCGAAGTGGTCGGCTGGTATGGACCACCGGGTGGCTGTGTCCACTGCCGCGGCCGCAATCGGATCGTCACTGTGACCTCTAGCTAGATCCGCCATGAACGTCTGCGACCACGCTGCCAGGGCGTCTGCGCGCTGGACCGGTGTGAAAGTCGGGTCGATCTCGTCGACGATCTCGTCGGCGTAGCGGGCCAGGCCGTAAAGGGCGTGCACGAACGGTCGCTTGGCAGCGGGCAGCAAGCGGGTGGCCAGGAAGTAGGTCTTGCCGTGTTGGGCGTTCAGCGTGCGGCAGCGCAAGTAGGACTGCTGCAGGCGTGGGTCGGTGATACCTGCCGCCGTCAACTCGCGCATCGACATGTGGCTATTGTGACCCGTGCCCGTTTCGTGGCCCAACGGGCAGTCCGGTGAAGGAGGCTTCGTGACAGGATTGCGATTAACGCCGCTGCGTCTGTAGCGAGGATTGATCGCGTGGGAGGCACACATGACGGAGGTGACCGACGCTGGGCGTCAACACTCCTTCTTCGTGCACTACGTCGTGGTGGGGCTCGTAGGGTCGATCATCGTGGCTATCGGAGCCCTCGGCGTGGGCTGGCTGCCAGTCAACACCTCCCTGTACGGCAACCCTGTCGTGATGGCATTGCGCACCCCCGGGGCCGGCGTGGCCCTTGCCCGGTTCTGCGTGATCGTCGGCATGGCCCTGATCCTGCAGGCTTGGTTGGTGCTCGGCTATGACGTCCTGCGCGGCCGGGTCAAGGACCTGTCGGCGCTCTGGTGGACCCTGTTCGCCTGGTCGGCGCCCCTGCTGCTGACGCCGCCGCTCTTCAGCCGGGATGCTTACGCCTACTTCACGCAGGGCAAGCTGCTGATTCAGGGATTGAGCCCCTACGACGTAGGGGTGGCCGCAGAATCCGGCTGGTTCAATGACGGCGCGGACCCCTTGTGGGCGGAGTCGCCCACGCCGTACGGCCCGCTGTTCCTGCTCATCGAAAGGGGTGTGGCGCAGTTCGTCGGCCCTCACCCGGTGTGGGCAGCGATCGCCTTCCGCTTGTGGGCGATGCTGGCTGTGGCAATTCTCGCGGTCGCGGTGCCTGCCTTGGCCGGCCGCCACGGCATCAGTCAGCCAAAGGCGCTGTGGCTGGCGGTACTGAACCCGCTGGTCATCATGCATTTCGTCGCAGGGGCGCACAACGATGCGCTCATGGCCGCGGCGGTCGTGGTCGGCCTGCTCTGGGCGGTCGATTACCACCCGATAGCGGGGACACTGGCGTTGTCGGCCGGCATCGCCGTCAAACCGATAGCCCTTGTGGCGCTGCCGTTCATTGGTCTCATCTGGGCCGGCGTCAATGCCGGGTGGTGGCAGCGGATCGGTAAGTGGCTGATCACGGGGGTCATCTCAGCGGTCGTCGTCGTGGGTCTGGGAATCCTGTCGGGAACCGGGCTGGGGTGGGTGGCTGCCCTTTCCACGCCAGGCGCCATCCGGACTTGGCTCTCGCCACCGACTGCTGCGGGGATGATCGTGGGCGGTCTCGTTAGGGCTGTGGGTCTGGGCGACCATGTCGACCTTGCCGTGGCAGTTTTCCGAGGAGTGGCCACATTGGCGGCCGTTGTCATCCTGGCGCTGCTTGTCCTGCGGCCGAAGGGTCGGTCGGCACTTCGCGGGGCGGGACTTGCGTTGCTGGTGGTGGTGGTCCTCGGTCCGGTCGTTCAGCCGTGGTATCTGCTGTGGTCATTGCCTTTGCTGGCAGCAGCCGGTCTGGCTGCCCGCTGGTTGCACGCGACCCTGCTGCTGACCGCCGTGCTGACGCTGCACGGTGTGGCGGGCACGAGTGCGACCAGCGATGCGCTGTTCGAATTCGGCGATGGCCTGGGACTAGTGGTCGTGGCCGGTCTGCTGGCTCTCATCGTGTGGGCTTCGCCGCGTGAACGGGTCCTGCTGCTCGGCGATGCCGACGATCCAGGACTACTTCCGGTTGACCGACCGGCCCAGGCGCGCTTCGATCAAATGATCATGCAACGCTGAATCAGCGCCACGCCGCCGACCGGTAGTTCGGATCCGGGCCGGTGATCCGCTCGGCGGCCAGCCGACCGCTGACCAGAACCATCGGCACCCCTACTCCTGGCTGGGTTCCAGAACCGGTGAACACGACGTTCTGTCCCCAGTGGTTGGCTGATCGGAAGGGTCCGGTCTGGAACAGCGAGTGGGCAGCACTGAATGGCGCGCCCGCCTCCATGCCCCGGGCTTCCCAGTCAGCCGGGTCGGTGATGTTCTCCACTTCGATGGCATCCGAGAACCCCACGTAGCCGCGCTGCTCCATTGTCTGTAGAGCGCGCTCCCGGAAACCTTGGTTCGGCCACTGGACGCGGCCGCGTGTGTTGGGCGTGATGAACAGGACGTAGTAACTCTGCTTGCCCGCCGGGGCCAGCGACGGGTCTGTATGGGTCGGATTGGTCACCAGGAAACTCGGGTCGGTCATGAGTCCACCCGAGAGCACCTCGTCGAAGGACGAACGCCAAGCCTTGCCGAAGTGAATGTTGTGGTGGGCGATCTTGGAGTATTGGGCCGAGGAGCCGGCCAGCATCAGCCAGCAACTCGGGGAGTAATCCAAGCGACCAAAGCGGGGGTTGTCCTGACCGAGCAGGTCCCTGTACGCCACCGGCAGGTCCGGGTTGAGCACCACTGCGTCTGCGGGGAAGCGCTCCCCATCGGTGCTGATCACCGCAGTGGCCCGGTCGCCAACCGTCTCGACGGAGTCGACGGTGACCCCGTAATGGATCGTGACCCCGTGCTTGACCGCGGCGTCGGCCATGGCCACGGGCAGTGCGTGCATGCCGCCGCGGGGGAGATAGACGCCGGCCACCGAGTCCATGTAGGAGATCACCGAGTAGAGCGCCAGTGCCTTGTAGGGCGACAGGCCGGCGTACATGGCCTGGAACGAGAAGAGCCGCTGAGTGCGCGGATCCTTCAGAAAGGTGTTGACCTTGGGCTGCAGGCGGCCGAACCCGCCTTTGGCGATGAGTCGCGGCAGGTTCGCGGTGACCAGGTCCAGTGGGCTGTCGATGTTGCGGTCGATGAAGTCGCGGATCTCCAGTCGGTACATGGTGGCCACGTAGTCGACGAACCGCCGGTAGCCGGCCGCCTCAGCCGCACCGAGATTGGCCTCGATCTCGGCCGCCATCCGCTCTGGGTCGGCGAAGACGTCCAGGGTTGAACCGTCGGGGTAGAACGCTCGGTAGGCCGGATCGAGGGGGACGAGGTCCAGCCAGTCCCGGTAGTCCTCACCGAGGGCTCGGAACGCGTCGTCGATCAGGTCGGGCATCGTGAGAACGGTGGGACCGGTGTCGAAGGAGAAACCCTGCATCTCCAGGCGTCCTGCTCGGCCTCCCGGTCGGTCTTCGCGTTCCAGCAGCACAACTTCTCGGCCGGTCCCCGCGAGCCGCATGGCCGCAGACAGTCCAGCCAAACCGGCGCCCACGACCACGACCCTTTGTGTCGCGCCTTGCACAGTGAACATCAGGCCGTCCTCCTTGTCGCCAGCACAGTGAGCCGCTCGAACGCCGAACGGGTCGCCGCATCAGGGTTGATGACCTCGATCGCCTGCTGACACAGTTCGAAACGTTGCTCGATCATGGTCTCGACCGCGGCTTGGGCACCGGTGTCGGTGATCACCTGCCGCAGCGTTTCGACCATTGCTGGTGTTATGGCCGGGTCCCCGAGGTGCCTGCGCAACATGTCCTGGGCGATGGCGTCGGCGTTGTGCCAGGCGATCGCCACCAGGGCGGTGCGCTTACCTTCTCGCAAGTCATCGCCGGCTGGTTTGCCGGTTTCCCTCGGGTCGCCGAAGACACCAAGAAGGTCGTCGCGCAGTTGAAACGCCTCGCCCAACGGGATGCCGAATGCGGACAACGCCTCGAGTTGGGCAGCGTCGGCACCCGCGGCGGCCGCACCGATGTGCAGCGGCCGTTCCACGGTGTACTTGGCCGACTTGTAACGCGCGACTACCAGGGCGCTGTCGAGGTCGTACTCGCCGCGCACCTGCTCGAGCAGGTCGAGGTACTGTCCGGCCATCAGTTCCGTGCGCATCTCGTCGAAGATCGGTTTGGCCGCCCGTAGCGCCTTCTCACTCAACCCGCTGGAGGCGAGCATCTCGTCCGACCAGCTCAAGCACAGGTCCCCGAGCAGGATGGCCGAGCCGACGCCGAAGTCCTCCGAGGAACCCAGGTATCCGTTCGAGCGGTGCATGCTTGCCAGCCGGCGGTGTGCTGCCGGCTTGCCCCGGCGGGTGTCCGAACCATCCATCACGTCGTCGTGGATCAGTGCACACGCCTGCAGGAACTCCAACGAA
The DNA here is from genome assembly GCA_963818505.1 of uncultured Actinomycetota bacterium. Classification (GTDB taxonomy): domain Bacteria; phylum Actinomycetota; class Actinomycetes; order S36-B12; family UBA10799; genus JADKAV01. Next base: position 572,550 of record CAWFSJ010000001.1, on the reverse strand, counting down.
GCAGCGGCGTGCATGATGGGTCCGTCTTCGGGCCCGCCGGCACTGCGCCAGCCCCAATAGGCGAACGTGGGACGCAGTCGCTTGCCTCCTTGGAGCAGATCCTCGAGCGTGTCCAGTAACGGCAGCAGATCCGGGCTGATCCCCGTCAGCACGTCGACCTGTTCGCGCACGAACTCGTCGATGATCCCGGCGAACGTGTCGCGCAGATCGCGCAACTGTGCGTCGATCCCGTTGGTGGTTGGGCGCATACCCTCAAATCTACGGCCCTATTGGTAGTCAGGCATCCGCCGCGTCCGGGCCTGAGCAAATGCCACGTGTCAGCCTGCAGGAGAGACCGCTTAGAATCCGACGCATGCCCCGATCCACCGTGCGTGAGCGGATAGATGGTGGTGCAGCCTCGTTCTCATTCGAGTTCTTCCCGCCGAAGACACCCGATGGCACCCGTCATCTTTGGGACGCGATCCGGCGCCTGGAACCGCTCAACCCGACTCTGGTGTCCGTGACCTACGGAGCTGGCGGCACGACCCGCGACCGGACTGTGGCCATCACCCAGCAGATCGCCCATGAGACGACCTTGACCCCGATGGGCCACCTGACCTGCGTGGGATCCACGGTGGCTGAGTTGCGTGCCGTCGTGGCCGCGTACGCGGCAGCCGGCGTCCACCATGTGCTCGCTCTGCGCGGTGATCCCCCCGGGGGGCCGCAGGCGCAATGGACCCCGACGGCCGGTGGTCTGCAGCATGCCGACGAGTTGGTAGAACTCGTCGAACGGCTCGGACGGTTCAGCGTCGGCGTGGCGGCGTTCCCCGATGTGCATCCGAGTTCGCCTTCGCTGGACTTCGATGTGCAGGTACTCAAGGGCAAACAGGACCGCGGTGCGGACTTCGCGATGACGCAGTTCTTCTTCGACGTGGACTCGTATCTGCGCCTCGTGGAACGGGCCACAGCGGCAGGTGTGACGATGCCGATCATTCCGGGGATCATGCCGGTGACCAACGTTCGGCAGTTGCAGCGGTTCGCCATGCTGTCGGGGACGGCGCTGCCGGTGCAGTTGACCGAGCAGTTCGAGGCCATTGCCGATGATCCGGCAGCGGTGGTCGAACTCGGGGTGGAGGTCGCGGCGCAGATGTGTTCACGGCTGTTGTCGGAGGGCGCACCTGGCCTACATTTCTACACGCTGAACCGCTCGTTCTCCACGTTGCGGGTTTATCGGGATCTAGGCTTGACGGTGTGACGCGCAGCGACTACTTCGAGCGCTGGGCGGTCCTGCACGGGGGACTGGATCCACGTACCTCCATCCCTGTTCAGACGTGGCTCACCGTGACGTACGGATTGGCCAAGCCGCTTGCCCTGCTGCGACTGTCGCCCAACGCGGTAACGATCCTGGGCATGTTCGTGGCCCTGAGCGTTCCCTATCTGTCCTACAGGCAGTGGTACCTGATTGCAGGGCTCGTCGCGCTGGTCGCGGGCATCGTGGACAACCTCGACGGTGCGGTCGCCATCCTGACCGGCAAGTCCTCGGATTTCGGCTACGTCCTCGACAGTGTCGTCGACCGCGTGGGGGACATGGCCTTGCTCGTTGCCTTGGGTCTGGCTGCGAGCAACCCATGGCCGGCCGTCGCGGCGGCGATCTTCTCGTTCCTGCAGGAATACACCCGGGCCCGGGCGGGGGCGGTCGGTTTCACCGAGATCGGCGTCATCAGCATGTCGGAACGCCCGACCCGGGTACTGATCGCCGGGATGTTCCTGATCGCCACCGCTGCGGCGGGGACGGTGTGGGCGCAGGTCGGTGGCTGGGTCGCGCTGGTCGTGGCACTGGTCGGATTCGCGCAGGTGATGCGGATGACGTACAGCAGGCTCGACGACCGTGAGCCCACTGCCTAAGCGCGGCCGATCTCGTCTGCCACGATCTCTGCACCCATGCCCACCAGGGGTAGGCCGCCGCCGGGATGGGCCGACCCGCCAACGAGGAACAGTCCAGGTACGGGGCTGCGGTTCGACGGTCGAAGTGCGGTCGAGGTACGGCCATTGCTCGACAGCCCGTAGATGCTCCCGCCCGGTGATGCAGTGGCGTTCTGCAGGTCCTCCGGAGTGCGGATCTCGCGCCACAGAAGTCTTTCGCGCACATCAACACCGCGAGTCGCCAGGACGTCGAGCACATGGTCGGCGTACCCCTGCGCCTCGATCGCCCAGTCGAGCGATGGGGGCTGATGGGTCGGGGCGTTGATAAGGATGAACCACGACTCGTGGCCGTCGGGGCGCATCAGCGGGTCATCGGGCACACAGGCGTAGATGGTGGGATCGGGCACCGGACGCGGGTTCTTGCTGAACAGCGCGTCGAACTCGGCGTCGTAGTCCTTCGGGAACCACACGTTGTGATGACGGATCCCCGGAGTCGAGCCGCGCAGGGCCAGCAGCAGGACGAACCCGCTGAAGGACGGTTGCATCCGCGAGAGCCGACGCAGCGGGGAACGTGTCCGGGGGTCGTCCAGCAGTTCGGCATAGACAGTGCGGGTGTCGGCGTCGGCGACCACGACGTCAGCGGGTGCGTGTCCAGCGTCCGTCACGACGCCCGTGACCCCGGACTCATCGGTGGTGATGCGGTGGACCCGGCTTGAGAAGCGGAAGTTGACCCCTCGCTGCTCACAGCGCGCGTACAGCGCTTCGGCAAGGACGTGCAGACCCCCCGCGATGTGCCACACACCGAAGGTCTGCTCGACGAAGGGGATCGTCACCAGCGCAGCCGGGCAGCGACGGGGGTCGGAGCCGGTGTAGGTGGCATAGCGGTCCAGGATCATGCGCGCTCGCGGATCCTGCAGTGTGGCATTGCCGAGTTGGCGCATGGTCTGCCAGGGCGCGACAGTGCGCAGGCTTGTGGCCGAACGCGCCAGAGGGAGCAGGTCTCGGTACCCGTCCAGGGATCGCCCGAGAATGTCCTTGCGCGTGAGTCCCCAGATGTCGCCGGCCCGTTTCAGAAGGGCTCGCCACTCGTGTTCGGTGTCGCCGCCGAGTGTCGCCTGCAGGGCAGCGGCACAGGCACCCACCCCGGCGCCCGGCATTGTGACGGTGGTGCCATCGGTGAAGTGGTAGGCGAACGCGGGGTCCACCTCGACCAGATCCACCGACTCCTCGAGGCTGCGACCGGTCTTGAGGAACAGGTCGCGATACACAGCTGGCAAGGTCAAGGTGCTCGGGCCGAGATCGAAGCGGAAGCCGTCGCGTTGTAGGCCGGCGTTCTTACCCCCCGCGGCTTCGGATTGCTCGAAGACGGTGACCTCATGGCCCTTGGTCGCCAGGCGCGCGGCCACGGCCAGCCCGCCCATGCCGGCGCCGATCACAGCTACCTTCGCCACGCACCGAGGCTATCTGCCCACGCTCACCGGCCGAGGAGGTGGAGCGGGCGGTCGGCCTGGCCGTTGGTTAGAGGTTGTGGTCCTGGTTAGCGAATCCACGCGTTGTTTCGCTAACCAACAGCACAACCTCTAACCAACCGGGCATGACCGGCGCCGAAGGGCTTGGATGGTGCGGTGCGATCCAATGACGACCCCCTGCCCGACTACGCCTGGGCCAGTGTCGAGCCCGCCGACGTCGGCCTGACCCTGGGCGCTTGGGGTCAGGGCCTGGCCGAGGTGATCCCCGGGCCGAATGTCGAGGACCTGCCTGACGCGCCGGTGGCCGAATCCGCAGACCTCGTGGAGGTTGTTCACCCGCGGATCCGGGTGATGGGGGCCTACTGGCACGAGGACTGGCCGCATGCCGTACCCGGCGCCTGGCTGCGCCCGGAGGCCTTCAACAGGCTGCTCCAGGCGGTCGAAGCCCTGCCGGCGCCGTTTGGTTTGGCGGTGTGGGACGCCTGGCGCGACCCACGTCTACAGGCGGCGCTGCATGATCGGGTGTATCAGGACACCACCCTCGCCCCCGGCTTTGTGGCCTACCCCGACCCAGACCCCCGCTACTGCCCGCCGCACGCCAGTGGCGCGACCGTGGACCTCACCCTGACCTGGCGCGGCGATGCGCTATCGCTGGGCACGCGGTTCGACGCCTTCGTGCCCCAGGCGGCGGCTGCGGCGTTGGAGCCCGATGGTCCGCAACCGTTCAAGCAGTTGCGCCGGCTGCAAGCAAAGGTCATGTCCGAGGCGGGATTCGTGCAACACCCTCAAGAGTGGTGGCACTGGGAGTTCGGAACCCGGTACTGGGCCGCAGCAACTGGTCAACCCGTACGTTTTGGCCGTGCGGTGTTGCCCTGATCCAGGGCGCGCCCCCGCCAAGTGATCATCCCGCGCCGGTGGGCGACCACCGAACGCACGTAGAGCCCGGCGAGAGCGAGCACAGAAAGCGGGTGCGCCAGCGTGTCGAGTGGCCGCTGCTGCGTGCGTCGGGCCACGGCCAGGCGCCCGGTCACGGCCACCGCGTAACCCAGCAGGCCGGCCTGTCGCAGGTGCGGACTGCTGACCGCGGCGATCGGTGGCCACGCATACATGAACAACAACAACGCCACCGTGGCGGGGCCGAACGCGTCGTGCAACGACTTCACATATCCGTCGATCAACTCGGCGTCATCGGTGTACATGCGGCACGTGGAAATCTGAGTGCCGTCTGCCATCGCCACCCGGAAGCCAGCCTCCTTGAACCGCCGCACCAGCTCAAGGTCTTCAAGCACGGCATCCCTCACTGCAGCGTGCCCGCCGGCAGCGAAGTAGGCATCGCGGCTGGCGACCAGGAACTGCCCGTTGCCGGCCGAAAGCAGAGGCTGCGAGGACGTCTCCGAGAGCCGCAGCGGCAGAAACGTCAGCCAAGACCACTGCAGCAGCGGCTGGACCAGACGCTGAAGCGGTCCGCTGATCAACTGCCGCGGGTACGGGCACACCAGGTCCACGTCGTCCAGTAGTCCAGCAGCGGCTATGGCAGCCTCGGGCTCAAGTTCGACGTCAGCGTCGATGAAGACCAGGACATCGCCGGTTGCTGCTTCGGCCAGGCGCTGACAGGCCCAGGGTTTGCCGTACCAGCCCTCCGGCGGCTCTTCGGTTGAGCTGATCACATCAAGGCCCGCCGCGCGCACCAGGTCCGCTGTGCCGTCGTCGGAATTGTCATCCAGTACCAGGATCTGGGCCACGCCCTCAAGGCGCTGCAGACTGTTGAGTGTGGGCCCGATCCGTCCTGCCTCGTTACGAGCGGGCACCAGCACACTGATGCGTTGGCCTTCGCTCGCGCCCCTTCGTGGACGGCGCAGGTGGCGAAGGTTCAGCAGGCTCAGCGCGGTCGCAGCGGCGCACAGGCCTGCGGCAGCACCCGTAGCCAATTGCAGCGGTTTCACCGTTCCCGCCACCACTTGGCCATCGCGGGCACACCCAGGATCGCCATCCCGATTCCGCCTACGACGGCCACCCCCGGGCGATCCAGGAAAACGGCGTTGGCGATCACCCCGCCGATCCACATCCAGACATAGAGGAGCAAGGGCACGCGCAGATCAGCGTCGCGACGGGGTAAGCGGTTGAGCAGCCACATCAGAACCAGCGTCCCCACCAGCCAGCCGAGGTAGTTCTGCAAAGGGATTCCGGGAATACCCGGTAGCGCGGGTTCGGTGCGTTCCCAGATCCAGTAGCCCTCATTGACCATCTGCGGGTCGAGGAAGAAGTCCCATGTGGTGAGCCCCAATGCGGCCAGAAGCACTGTCCAGCGATGGGTCACCCAGCGTGCCAGGACAAGGCAGGGGTAGGCCATCATGAGCCAAGCCAGCGGCACTATGACTGGGACTCCGAGGAATTGCGGCTGCAACTCGTCGCTGTAGGAGTAGGGACCGAAGGGGACATCGGTCGTGTGGCCGAGCACCTCGATGGCCAGTCCGAAGCCCACGCTGATCACGGCGAATCGGAGGGTCCACCCGGCCCCGAATTGCTGATAGGCGTGGCTCAGACTCGCAGCCGTGAACAACACGACCACCGCCGCTGTGACTGCCTGCCTTTGGCCAGCTGGGACCAGGATCCACATGATCTGGGCCAGGATGCTGGCGCCCACCAGAGCAGTAGGCAGCCAGCGGCGATCGGCGCGAATGGACTGGGTCACCACGGGATGTGCCCGTCGACTTCAAGAACCGCGAATCTGGCGAAGAGTTCCTCGGAGTACCACTGGCGGCGATGGGTCTGGTCGATCACGTCGCGATGCACTTGGGTGCCGTAGGCGAATTGCTTCAGGTCCGCTGCGGAGTCCCACACGCTGAACGTGCCTTGCAGTCCGATGGGAGCCTCGCCGATCCCGATCCGGAAGCGCAAGCCGGGGCAGTCGTCCATGATCTGTGCGACCGCCGGGACGGCGCTCTGGAACTCGCGCCACCGCCGTGTTCGGACCCGGGCGCGTGTCACGGCTGCCACAGGTCCTGACCACCGCCGCATTTCCGGATCGGCCATGAAGGGCTCCTGGCCGGACCATTGGCCATGGCTGGCGATGGTGGCCAGGTTGAAGCGTGTGTGCGAGGTCGCCAGCCGGTTCCACTTGGCCAGTGTGGGCGCCAGTGCCCGATCATCATCGGTCCAACAGGTCAGAAGTGCCCATTGCCGAAGATCCGCGTCAGCTGCGGTGAAGCGTCTGCCCGCGCCCGTTCCCAACGACTTATGGAATGTGAGTCCGGGCAACACTTTGAGCGCGCGCGGATCGGCCGCCATCCTGAGGAACGCCCGGCCGACTGCGGATGTGCGCACGGTCCAGACATCGAGCACAACGCTCATTCCGCCGGTGCCTCACCGACCTCGCCGGCGTTTCCAGCGGTCATTCGCAGGATCTCGTCGTAGCTGGTACTGAAGACGAACTGGGGATGCCCGGCGCTTGCCCACACCTCCCGCTGGCGCGACAACGTCACATCCACGAGCGTCGGGATCGGTCGCGGATGACCCAGGGGTGAGACTCCACCGATCGGCTGTCCGGTGTGGAGTCGTACAAATGAAGCGTCGGCCCGGTTCACCTTCCGGCTGTCGGTGAGTGCCGCCAGTTTCAGCAGATCCGCCCGATGTGCCCCGGAGATGATCACGAGCAGCGGCTCACCGTCGGCTTCGAAAATCAGGGAATTGGCGATCGCTGCCTTCTCAATGCCGAGCGCCTGCGCTGCAGAGGCCGCCGTCGCCGCGGAGTCAGGCAGTTGCCTCACCCGGTCGCGCACTCCGAGATCGGCCAGCGCGCCCTGCACCTTGCGCACGCCGCCCGGCATCCCGTCCATGTTTTCACCCTATTGCTTGCCTCGGATGTCGCCTCTCGACTCGCCAGTTTGCAAACCGTTCGGCTTGGCGCCCTGGTTAGAGGTTGTGCTATCGGTTAGCGAATCCACGCGTTGTTTCGCTAACCAGGACCACAACCTCTAACGCGGGCGGTCCAGGCGGGCGGTCCAGGCGCGGGCCGTCCGGGCGGGCGGTCCAGGCGGGCGGTCCAGACGTGCACTAACGGTGTAGGTTGCCCACGTGACCCGCTTCTTCCTGCGCAGCTACTCGTTTCCGCAGGTGATTGAAGTGGTGGCCGAGCAGGCGGAGGCAGTCGGCTGGGACGGGTTGATGATGCAGGACAGCCAGAACCTGTCTCCGGATGTCGTCGTGGCCTTGACCATGGCGTTACGCGCCACGGACAAGCTGGTCGTGGGGACTGCTGTGACGAACCTCGTGACGCGCAACCCGGCGGTTGTGGCGGGAGCCTTCGCCACTTTGGACATGATCAGCGATGGTCGCGCGATGCTGGGTGTCGCTCGCGGTGACACCGCGTTGCACCTGATCGGTGAGCAGCCACCGCATCTGGAGGAGTTCGCCAATCTGGTCGGGCACACACGGGCTTACCTGCGCGGCGACAGCGTGGAGTTCGGTGAAGTGTCAAGCCGGGTCGCCTGGCTGGACGAGCCTGCCCGGGTGCCCATCAACGTGTTCGCGTCGGGGCCGAAGAACCTCGCGCTGGCAGCCCGCGTTGGGGACTTGGTCACGATGTCGATCGGCGCCGAACCTGAGCAGATCTCGTGGGGTCTGCAGCAGGTGCGAGCGGTCGATCCGGATGTGCCCGTCGGGGCCTTGATCGTGGCGGCGACCGGGATGAACCGGCCCGATCTGCGCGAGTACGTCCGCGGCAATGCCAGCATCTCGACGCACTTCCGTCGCGGAGCCGAGGACGTGCTCAACGCGGCAGACCGCAAGGTGGTCGAGGCAGTCGACCATGACTACGAGCTGTACGGACATTCGGCGCATTCGTCGCAGCAGGCGAAGGATCTTCCGCAGGGGTTCATCGACAGGTTCTGCGTCATCGGCGAGCCGGACGAGTGCGTCGAGCGGCTGCGTGAACTCGTTGGCCTGGGCCTCGACCACGTGATCGTCCTCGGCGGTGGTTTGGATGCTGACCCGCAATTGCGCCTGCAGATGGACAACCGGTTCGGTCGTGAGGTCATCAGCCACCTGCGGTGACGCTGGCAGCGGTTCAGTCGGCCAGGCGCAGCCGTTCGATGACCGAACGAACTTGAGGGGCCGGGATCTTCAGCACTCTTCGGTCGTAGGTGAGTAGGCCGTTGGTCTCGTCCTCCACGTCCGACAACTGCGTATAGACCGTGGCGGCCAGGCCAGCGCGGATCGATGGAATGATCTGACCGGTGTGCAGTGATCTGAACGCCTCAGCGAGCTGGGCTGAGGATGTGTAGCGACGGTAGCCGAACTCATCGGGACTCACGCTGTGGTCGGCCAGGCGCCAGCTGTATCCGCCGTACTCGCTCAGTGCCAGCACGCGAGAGTCACGCCCTCGGGGCGGTCGGAAGGCCCGGAAGTAGACGTGCAGGCTCTGTACGTCGCCGCCCCCTTGGTCGTGCCACCCGCTGGCGTGATCCACCGGTCGGCTCGGATCGATACGGCTGACGAGCCGCGCCACTTCGTTGGCGTCGAACTGCCCCCAGCCCTCGTTGAAGGGAACCCACACCGCGATGCTCGTGGCGTTGTGCAGCACTTCGATCATCGTCTCTAGTTCTTGCAGCCACTGCTCGCGTGCTTGGGCGTCGCCTCGCGCGAACAGGCGGTGGTGCCGGTCGTTGAAGGTCAGGGGAGTGACTGCAGGTAGCTCCACGACCCGTCGTCTGTAGCTGCCCCCGCCGTTCACCATGTCCTGCCAGACCAGCATCCCGAGGCGATCGCAGTGGTAGTACCACCGCTGCGTCTCCACCTTGATGTGTTTGCGCAGCATGGTGAAACCGAGGTCCTTCATGGTGGCGATGTCGTGGATCAGCGCGTCGTCATGAGCAGCGGTGTAAAGGCCGTCGGACCAATAGCCCTGATCCAGCACGCCAGCGTGGAAGTAGGGCTGGCCGTTGAGCAGGAAACGCTGGATTCCGTGCCCATCGGGTCCGATGGCGAAGGTGCGCAGGCCCACGTAGCTGAAGACATGGTCCAACCCGGCGCGCACCTCGATGTCGTACAGGAAGGGATCCTCCGGCGACCAGAGGTGCGCAGCGTCGAGATCGACTCGAAGGGGTTGGCCCGACTGGCCCGTGACCGAACAGACCGGGCCGTCCTCAGTGGTGACGTTCACCGCGACTTCAGCTGGCTCACCGGTGAGGCTCACAGTGATTGTGAAGCCGGTCATATCGGGGTCGAGACGTAACGAGTCAACATGTTGCTCGGGGACGACCTCCAACCAGACGGTCTGCCAGATCCCGGATTGTCCGGTGTACCAGATGCCGCCGGGCTGCAGTTTCTGTTTGCCCCGCGTGCCCGTGCCGGTGTCCGTGGGGTCGGTTACGACCACGTGCAGCCAGTTTTCGCCGGCTCGCGCGGCTTCGGTGATGTCGAAGGTGAATGGGAGGTAGCCCTCCCTGTGCTCGCCGACGACGATCCCGTTCACGCTGACCCGGCACCACTGGTCCACCGCGCCGAAATGCAGCAGCAGGCGTTTGCCGTCCAAGTTCTCGGGCGAATCGAAGGATCGTCGGTAGTGCAGGTGCTCTCCGGGCTGCAATTGCCTGCCCACCCCCGAAAGAAGCGACTCGGGGGAGAAGGGCACCACGATGCGACCGTCCCAGTCGGTCGGCTCACGCTCACTGATGCGGAAGGCATAGTCCCAGCGGCCGTTGAGACTGAAGTGCCGAGCGCGACGCAACTGCGGCCGAGGATGTTCGGGCAGCGGGTTGTCGGAATCAAGTGCCTCGCCCCAGGCGGTGAGCAGGGCCGTGTGTGCTGGCTTCACGGCTGTTGGCGATTGTGTAGGGCCCGGACGGGAATGATGATCAGCAGAATCACGATCGCCGCGGCGACGAACACCGCGGGGGTGGGGACCTGCTTGAGCTGCCCGAGATCCTCGTAGTACTCGTCGGCCCCGGAGATAACTGCAGCACCGATGAAGGGCCCGATGACCATGGGGATGAGCACCATCGCGATCATCCGCAATCCCTGCACCATGCCAACTCGGTCCGGCGGGGAGTAGTCGCGGATCGCCGCACCGATGACCGCCATGTTCAGCATGAACCCGGACATCATGACCAGGCCGGCCAGGATGACTGGGACCAGTCCGCGTGCGAACACCATCAGCAACAGCCCGACAAGGTAGATTCCCGCCGCCGGAAGCATGAAGTTGACCTTGCCGACCCGGTCGATGATGCGTCCACCCAGCACGCTGACCACGGCTGCACCCACGAGCACCACCGCCAGCACCAGGGCGTACGCCTCGATCTGCAGGTACCGCTGGATGTAGATGATCAGATACGGCAGGAACACCTGGGTGGAGATCCCCAGGATGGCGAATGCCGCGAGTGTCAGGTAGAGCGGTGGGTTGTCCCGGATGGCGTCGGGGCGCAGTCCGTGCACGATGGCGCGCCATAGGCTTTCCGGCTGGCGGGGCTCGCCCGGCACGTCGCGGATCAGCGCCAAGGCAACGAGGCCGGCGACGATCATGACCGCCCCGGTGACCAGGAAGAACAGTTCCCAGTCGCCGTTCTTGGTGAGCCCGTCGAGTCCTCCGAACACCAGCAGCATCGACAGCAGGGGCAGCATGGCCAGTACCGACTCGACCCTGCCCCGGTTGTCTGGGGAGGTGATATCGGTGACCCAGGCGTTGAAGGCGGCGTCGTTCGCGCTGGCGCCGAGGAAACTCATCAGGCAGTCCAGCAGGATCACCGCCGTGGCGGTCGCGACCACCACGCTTGCGGCCGGTACCAGAGCGGCGAGGGCGTCGACTGTGATGAAGCCGAAGAGCATCGTGGAGATACCCCACAGGAGGTAGCCGCCTGCGATGAAGACCCGGCGCTTGCCGATGCGATCGGACAGCGGGCCGATCAGGATCGCGGCAGTCGTCGCGGACACTGCGCTGAGCGCCACCATGGTCGCGATCGTGTTGGGATTGTCCGTGATGGTGTCGTAGACGAATACGTTGAGGTAGAGGTTCTCCACCGTCCAGGCGATCTGCCCGACCAGGCCGATGATGATGATGCCCAGCCATGTGCGCGTGCCTAAAGCCGTGGGTCGCAGGTGGTGTTCGGTGCGTTGTGGGGTCTGCTGCGCCATGGCGACCTCCTCTGGGTCCGTATGAACGGTATCGCCGGTGGGGGTCACATTGTGGGTGGTCGTGCCAGACGCTCACAGGTGGACGAACACTCTTGTTATCCACAACGAACATATGTTCGAAAATCTCTTGACGTACCCCTCTGGCAATGTTCTGCTTGTTATCGAACAGAAGTACGAAATGCAGAGGGAGATGCGGTGATGAGTCGATCCTATGACCGGTCCGCCGGGGCCATCGATGTCAAGTGCGCACAAGGGGTGGGAGCTCCTGAACAGTTCGTCTGGCGTGACCGGCTGTACCGCGTGAAACAGGTGCTGCAGCAGTGGGACCGGTGCGGGGTGTGGTGGAAGGACATAGGTACTGCGCCCAGCGGTCGGGATGTGCAGATGTGGCGGGTCGAGGCATCAGCCGGCAGGTGTGCCGCTGATGGCGTGTACGACCTGAGTTTTGATCCAACGGCCGGCAGATGGTTCCTGCTGAGGACCTTCGACTAAAAGGGGATGGATCATGACTGCCCTGAACTACGCAGGTAAGGATCTGCTGCGAACCGCATTGATAGCCCTCGACGACGCCTACCAGGCCTCAACCCCCTCACAGCGTTATGTCGCTGCACACGTTGCGGCTCTGCGGGCAGGAGCTGCGCTGCTGGCGATCCGGGCGAAGCCCGCCCGGTCGGCACGCATCCGCAGTGTGTGGCAGATGGTTCCGGGCGTCGCCCCGGAGCTCGGGGAGTGGTGTGCCTACTTCGACGCGATCGGCCAGCGCCGGATCTTCGTGGAGATCGGCCGTGAGTATGTCACCCAGAGGCAGGCGGATGACCTCGTGCGAGACGCCGAGGCGTTCCTGGAACAGATCGCCGGCATTCTCGAAGTGGGCCTGCCCATCCCGTCCTCCTGGCGCACGGCGGGATGATGTTCACTCACCTGCATGTCGCCTCCTTCTACTCGTTGCGCCACGGTGTCTGCTCCCCGCGAGAGTTGGTGCAGCGCGCGGTGGAACTCGACCAGTCGGCGCTGGCGCTTACCGATCGTGACGGGCTTTATGGAGCGGTGCGGTTCATGCAGGCCTGCCAGGAGCAAGGGGTGTCCGGCATTCTCGGGGTAGATCTGGCCCAGCCCGAGGACCCAGCCCCGGCAGCGGTCCGCACGCCTGCACGGGGCGGTACCTGGCGTGACTCCCGTGGCCCCCGGGTGGTCCTACTGGCAAGCGGGGGCAGGGGTTGGTCGGCGCTGAGCCGGCTGGTGTCAGCGGCCCATATCGCCGGCACCCGCGGCAACCCCGTCGTCGGCTGGGATCTCTTGGAGGAGTTCGTACAGCCCGGCGACCTGCAGATTGTGCTCGGCCCCGATTCCTCAGTCGGCCGGGCTATCAGCCGTCACCGTTTCGATCTGGCCGACCGCTTACTGGACCGTTGGCGCCACGTTGCAGGAGACCGGATCCATGTCGGAATCGTGAACCACCGCACCCCGCCGCGAGCATGGGGGGAACAAAGACCGGGTCCGGATCTGTCCACTGCTATGGCCCGACGCACCTGGGAGTACACCCGGGACCGGGGGATTCCGGCGGTACTCACCAACGCGGTGAGGTACTGCCATCCTCGGCAGGCGGCCACCGCCGACCTGCTCGATGCCATCCGCAGGTTGGTGCCGTTGGACAGCAGACACCTGGACCGGGAGAACTCCGGGGGGTTCCTGGCTGCTACCTCTCACATGCAGGGGATCGCCGAACAGATCGCCGGGTCGGATGCCAGCCGACTACTGGGCGTGACCAATGACCTGGGCGAACGGTGTGTGCTGGACCCGGTAGCTGACTTCGGCATCGGGGACATCCATGTCCCAGAACTCGATGTGCTGCTGTCCGGTCGGGCTCCGGCTGAACCCACAGGGCCGGTGATGGCTGGTTACGCCGCCCGCCGTCACCGTCATGAACAGCGGCGGGCGGAAGCCACCCGGGCCGACGTCCTGCTGCGCTCGCGCTGCGAGGCGGCACTGAACAGTCGGTTCGGCGGCCGGGACGTGCGGGCGGCCACGACGCGCCTCGAGGAGGAACTGGCCACCATCTCCACGCTGGGGTTCGCCGGCTACTTCCTCACCGTCGCCGAGGTCGTGGACCTCATCCGGACCATGCGGGTGCGGGTGGCCGCCAGAGGCTCCGGCGCGGGCAGTCTGGTGAACTACCTGCTCGGCATCTCCGGGGTGGATCCGATCCGCCACGACCTGCTCATGGAACGGTTCCTGTCCCCATTGCGCCGGGTACTGCCCGATATCGACATCGATGTGGAGTCCGCGCGCCGCACCGACATCTACCGGCGGATCGTGGATCGTTTCGGGGCCCATCGCAGCGCCTGTGTGAGCATGCGTGACACCTACAAGGTCCGGCACGCGATCCGTGATGTCGGCGCAGCGCTCGGGCTGCCGGCCGCGGAGATCGACGAGTTCGCAAAGGCGTTCCCCCATATCGCAGCCCGCGATGCCAGGGCTGCTGTGGCCGAACTTCCGGAATTACGCAGTTCGGTGGTCGGAAGGTTGGCCGAGCGCGGCATGCTCGACGGTTTTCTGCACCATGTCGAGTCGCTCGACGGCCTGCCACGGCATATCGCGATGCACCCCTGCGGAGTCCTGTTGTCCGACTCCTCTTTGTTGGACCGCACCCCGGTGGAGGCCAGTTGGATGGGCTTCCCGATGAGTCAGTTCGACAAGGACGAGGTGGAGGCGATGGGCTTCTTGAAGCTCGACGTGCTCGGGATCAGGATGCAGTCGGCGATGGCACATGCGGTCGCGGAGATCCGCCGAGTGGATGACGTGGAGGTCGACCTGGATGACCTGCCCTTCGATGACGAGGACACCTTCGACCTCATCGGGAAGGCCAAGACCCTCGGCTGTTTCCAGATCGAGTCCCCGGGTCAGCGTGAACTGATCGGGAAGTTCGGGCCGCGCGATTTCAACGATCTGATCATCGACATCTCCCTGTTCCGGCCCGGCCCTGTGAAGAGCGACATGATCACCCCATTCCTGTCCGCCCGGCACGGCTGGCGTGAACCCTTGCGGTTCCATCCAGATCTTGAGCCCGCATTGCGCGAGACCCATGGTGTTGTCGTCTTCCACGAACAGGTCCTCCGGTTGGTGTCGATCATGACCGGGTGCTCACTGGCAGAGGCCGACGAAGTACGCAGGCAACTAGGCACCCCGGACGGGCAGATCCTGACCAGGACCTGGTTCGTCCCACTGGCGCTGAAGAACGGATACGACCTCGACACCGTCGAGAAGGTGTGGGGTGTCCTACGGGCGTTCGCGAGTTTCGGGTTCTGCAAGGCCCATGCCGCAGCCTTCGCATTGCCGACTTACCACTCGGCCTGGCTCAAGCGTCACCACCCGGCGGCCTTCCTCGCTGGAGTTCTGACCCATGACCCCGGCATGTACCCCAAGAGGCTCATCCTGGACGAGGCCCGCAACTGCGATGTGAGCGTGTTGCCACTGGACATCAACAAGTCCTGTGGGCAGTACCAGGTGGAGAAGGCGGGCGATGTCTATGGGATCCGGCTGTCCTTGGCTGACGTGAAAGGCATCAGCGAGGTGGAGATTCAGCAGATCCAGACCGCTGCGCCGTTCATCGACCTCGCCGACTTCTGGACCCGGACGGCAGTGTCCAGGCCGGTGGTCGATCGTCTGATCCGGACGGGTGCTTTCGACGTGGTCTACGGGATCACCGGTACCCGCCGCAGCGGGCGGGTGACGCGACGGGACTTGTTACTGCAGGTGGCAGATCTGCACCGTGCAGGCGGTCGCCGACGGGTCCGGCGGGCACAGGTCCAGCCCGAGGCCGCGGCCGGGCTGGCCGGGAGAGTGGCGGCCCAGTCGCAGGCGCCGAAGACCTACCTGACCGGATCGTCGCAATTGACGTTGCCGATGCCGGAGTCCGAGCAGGCTGCCGGGTTGCCGGAGATGTCGGCCGCCGATCGGGTGGAGGCAGAGGTCGAGATCCTGGGCCTGGATGTGACCAGGCATGCGATCTCGTTCTACGAGGCGATGTTCGCCGATCTCGGGGTTGTGCGGGCCAAAGACCTGCTGACGCACCGTTCTGAGGCGAAGGTCATGGTCGCGGGGATCAAGGTGGCCACTCAGACCCCACCGATCCGCAGCGGCCGACGAGTGATCTTCTTGACCCTGGATGACTCCACCGGACCGGTCGACCTGACGTTCTTCGAGGATGCCCAGGGGCCGTTCGCGCATACGGTCTTCCACTCCTGGCTGCTTCTGGCCACAGGGGTCATCCGGCGCACAGGCCGGCGAGGGATATCGGTACGGGCGACTGGGTGCTGGTCGTTGCCGGACCTGCATGCCGTGTGGCGTAGCAAGGGTGCGGCAGGGGTACGGGCCATCATTGAAGCGCCCGTGGCGATGACCGCCGGTCCGGACCGGCTCGAGGACATCACCGAGGACACGGGACAGGCAGATCCGGGGGTGCGCAGAGTGCTTGTGCACGCCAGCGGATTCCGGCAGTCGCCGTACGCTGACACCAAGCCAGCCGGATCCTCCTCGAAACGGCTGGAGTCGCCCCCGAAGTTGTGGCACTCGAGCCCTGGCAGTGCAGGCTAGGAGAGGAGGACACGTGAGCAGACGAGAATCCGGCAGGCTGGACTTCCCAGCTCCCCGGGACGACTCGACGTGCACTGTCCTGCACGTCGACATGGATGCGTTCTATGCGTCGGTGGAGTTGTTGAGCCGACCCATGCTGCGGGGCAAACCGGCCATCGTCGGCGGTGCGGGGTCTCGGGGTGTCGTGCTGTCCGCGACCTACGAGGCGCGCGCCTACGGAGTGCGAGCGGCCATGTCGATGGGACGGGCTCGCCGCCTGTGCCCGGACGCAGTGATCATCAGCCCTGACCATCGGCGTTACTCCAGGGTCAGTGCAGGGGTGATGGAGATCTTCGCCGCCTTCACGCCCTTCGTCGAGCCGATCTCGCTGGACGAAGCCTTCCTGGACATCGGCTCGGCCACCCGCCAGTTCGGCTCGCCCAGCAACATCGCGGAGTTGTTGCGTGCCAGAGTCTTCGACGAGCAAGGCATCACGTGCTCGGTAGGGGGAGCGCCCAACAAGTTCGTGGCCAAGGTCGCCAGCGCCCATGCCAAACCGGACGGCATGCTTCTGGTTCCGGCCGATGCAATCGTCGCCTTCCTGCACCCGTTGCCCGTGGGCGCACTGTGGGGCGTGGGACCGCGGACCGAGGAGCAGTTACATGCCCTGGGGGTACGCACCGTCGCCGATGTGGCACACCTGCCGAGTTCTGTTCTGCGCCGCGCGCTCGGACAGGCGGCCGGTGACCACCTGGCCGAGTTGGCCTGGGGCCGCGATCGTCGGCGAGTGACTCCTGCGGTCACCGAGCGCAGCATCGGATCCGAACACACCTTTGCCGGGGACGTCGACGACCCTGATCTCATCCATCGACAACTGCTGGGGCTGTCCGACAGCGTGGCAGCGCGACTGCGAGCCGCCGGATGGGTCGGGAGGACCGTCTCGATCAAAGTCCGATTTGCCGACTTCACCACGATCACCCGTTCCAAGACGATGTCCGAAGGCACTGACGTGGGCCGACAGATCTACGCTTTGGCCGCGCAACTCTACGACGCGCTGGGGTTGCAACGTGCCCGTCTTCGTCTGGTGGGGGTGCGCATGGAGAAACTGGCCGTGGCATCAGGGTCCAGCCACCAGATCAGTTGGGACGAACCGGACGCCGGTTGGCGTGAGGCGGAGACCGCCGTCGACCGCGCAGTCGCGCGATTCGGCAGTGGCGCTGTGCGGCCGGCGAGCCTGCTGGACATGGGCCGTTCGGACGATCCCGACGCCTTGAGGCAGTCTTGATGCAACTTATGGCACCTCTCGGGTTTCCATACGGGGCACGTACCCGTATCGTTACCCATATCGAACCTCAAGTACGGAGGAAGGAACGTGCCCCTCTCAGAGCATGAGCAACGACTGCTCGAGCAGATGGAGCGGGCCCTCATGGCCGAGGACCCGAAGTTCGCCACGTCCTTGCGGCATGGTTCCTCCGGCGCCGACCGCCGTCGAGTGGTTATCGGAGTCGTCGGAGCCCTGCTCGGCCTAGGCCTGATGTTGTGGGGTGTTTCGGCAAGCCTGGCACCTCTGGGTGTCTTGGGGTTCCTTGTGATGCTCGCGGCCGTGTTCCTGGTGATCGCTGGGATGCGCAGCGGGCCGAAAGGCGCGGCTGCTGAAACTGGCGGCCCGGCGACCAAGGCCCCGCAAGCCAAACCAGCCAAGGGTCAGTCGGGCTTCATGGCCCGATTCGAGCAGCGCTGGCAGGACCGCAACCGTCGCGACGAGCGCGACTCCTGAGGCTGGCTCGTACGCAATCCGCAGGATTCGGACCTGCGAACCGGCGTTAACCGTTACACCGAACCCCCCTGAGCGCCGTATTGATGTGACCAGCGAACATCCGGCGTAGTGTTCCCCGAGAGGGGAGAAGTCGATGATCGAGCGCGCGGAGTCCACCGACTCGCGAGTGGTTGCGCTGCAGGACGTCGTCTACACCCTGCGGATGTTGCCTGATCTGCATCTTGAAGTGATCCACGCAGTTGAACCCCTGGGCGCACTGGCGTCGGCAGCATTCTGGTGGGACCTGCTGGATCCCGATGCCCGCCAGGCGGTGTTGGAGGGGTTGCAGACCCTCGACGGTGAAGTTCTCTCCCAGACGCTCGACCTGTTACTGCCGGACGGGTCCCGGGTCGTGGTTTCGCACAAGGCGTCCAAATCGCGTGCGCGCGACGGATCCACACTCGTGACAGGGACGCTCAATCGGCTGCATTCCTCGGCGTCACACTCGGGGCCCACGGATGTGGAAGCGGAGCGCGCGATCCTGCGTGCCACCCTCGACGCCCAGCCAGATCCGCTGGTCCTGCTCGAGACCGTGGTGGACGACAACGGGTGCGTCGTGGACCTTTCCTACGTCGAGGCCAACGATGCAGCCTGTCGTGCGCTGCGACTCCAGCGCAGCCAAGTGGTGGGCGGGTTGATGTCGGCTCTGCATCCCCACACGTTGCAGACCGGGCTGCTGGGGCTGTGCTTGGAGGTCGTCGCGACTGGTGAACCGCTTGTCCTCAGCAATTATCCGTACGGAACAAATGAGCAGTCGCAGGGGCGCTACGACGTCCGGGTGATCCCTGCCGGTGATGGCGTCACTCTGTCGTGGACCGACGTATCCGAGCGATACCGGGCCGCCCGCGAACTGGAAATCTCGCAGGCGAAGTACCGCCTGATGCTCGAGGAGAGTTCGGATGTGACGACCTTCCACGATCCGGACGGTTACGTCCAGTGGGTGTCCCCGGCGATCCACCGGGTGCTGGGCTGGCCCGCCGATCTGAGCCCACGCGAGATCCTTCGGCTGGTGCACCCCGATGACATCGACAGGGTCCGGGCCACCCGCGACCGCCTGGCTTCGGGGGAGGCGACGGCCGCGACACGTTTGCGGATGCGTGCTTGCGACGGCAGCTACCGCTGGATGGAATCCACTGCCCGGGCGGTGCGTAACAACGTCGATCACATGGATGCGATGGTCGTGATCTCCCGGGACATCCAGGATCAGATGGACTTCGAGCAGGCCCTGTCCGACTCCGAGTCCCGATACCGGTTGGTCGCCGAGAACACCATCGATGTGGTGTATCGCACGGACAAGCGGGGGACCATCGAATGGGTGTCCGACGGAATCCAGGGACTGCTCGGATTGCAGCCCGCCCAGCTAGTGGGAACCAGTGGATGGGACCTCGTAGCGCCGGAGGACGTGGAAGACATCATGTCGGCGATCTCCTTGGTGGTGACCGGTCATCGAAGGACGGTCCGGGCTCAACTGCACGCAGTTGCCGGCCCGGCGGTGTGGGTGGAGGTGGCCATCCACCCCGTTCGTGATGAGCAAGGTGTACCTATCGCCTACGTCGGGGGCCTACGGGAGGTGCAGGCCCAGGTCGAGGCGGAGCAGGCGCTGGACCTGCTCGCGCGCACCGACGACCTCACCGGACTGGTCAACCGTCGTGAGGCCTTGGCCCGTCTGACCCAATGGGTCAATGGCGGGGAGGCTCAGGGCCTGGCCGTCGCGTTCATCGACATCGACCGGTTCAAGACTGTCAACGACCGACTCGGACATGCGGCCGGTGACGTCGTGTTGCGTCAGGTCGCCGAACGAATCCTCGGCTGTGTGCGCGGCTCCGATGTCGTGGCCCGGATGGGTGGGGACGAGATCCTGCTGCTCATGCGCGGTATCGGTGATCTCGACGTGGCAGTCGGGGTGGCCGAGAAGATCCGGGCCAGTGTCAGCCAGCCGGATGCGGATGGTTCGCCGACGACAGTGAGCATCGGTTTGACGATGATGCGCCCCGGCGACGACGTCGACTCGTTGGTGGCGCGTGCGGACACTGCCATGTACCTCGCCAAGAAGCAGGGACGCGACCAGGTCGTTCGCGTCGACTGATCCAACTGCGCCTCAGTCGGGGCGTCGTTTCTGAGTTCATCAATGCCTCGGTGGGCCCATTGGGTTGCCCATTGGGGGCTTCTGGCGATCAGTGGTGCTTAGTGGAGGGAAATGGAGTACTGTGGGGCTTCGGGATTGACGACTGAGGGAGGTGGGCATGTTTCTGGGCACGCACACACCAAAAGTCGACGACAAGGGTCGGGTCATCCTTCCCGCGAAGTTCCGCCCCGGTCTCACCGATGGTGTGGTCCTCACGAAGGGTCAGGACCGGTCCTTGGTCCTGTGGCCGATCGCGGAGTTCGAGGCGGCCGCAGCTCGCGTGCGCGAGGCCTCACAGTCCAACGCGTCGGTTCGGGCCTACTCCCGCGTCCTCTTCTCCAGTGCCTTCGACCAAGTGCCGGACAAGCAGGGACGCATCACTGTGCCGGCATCACTTCGCGAGTACGCCGGACTCGACCGCGAGTGTGTGGTCGTGGGCAACCACAACACCGTTGAGATCTGGGACGAGCAAGCCTGGCAGGACTACCTGACAACACAGGACGACCACTTCGCCACTCTCTCCGAGGAGGTGGTGCCGGGCCTGTTCTGAGTTCACCCCGCCAGCCCGACCCGACGAACCTCACTGCGCTGTGGCCCCCGGCCGACGCCTTACACCCGGTGCTCGAAGATGCGCACCGACATCGTGGATCACTTCCCCGGACCCACGGTGGCCCCATCCGCTCAAGCGCGGACGGGGACCTCGACGCAGTGAACCGAGACCCAGGAGTGCCTGATGGACGAACGCCACGTGCCGGTGGCGTTGCCGCGTGTGCTCGAACTCCTCAGCCCCGCACTTCTCACCCCCGACGACCAGGAGACTGTCATGGTGGATGCCACGACCGGCCTCGGCGGTCACAGTGCGGCAGTGCTCGAGAAGTTCGCCCATACGAGGGTCATCGGCCTGGACCGCGACCCCCAGGCCGTGGCAGCGGCGCGCGAACGCCTCGAGAGATTCCCCGGGCGCGCCACGATCGTGCACGCCCGTTACGACCAGATGGCCCAGGTCCTCGACGACCTGACTGTGGACCGAGTCGATGCGGTGTTGTTCGACCTGGGGGTGTCGTCGATGCAGATAGACGAGGTCGACCGTGGGTTCGCCTACTCCCGGACCGCCCCCCTGGATATGCGAATGGACACTGATGGCGACCTCACGGCCGAGCAGGTGGTGAACACGTACTCACAGTCCGAGCTGGCCCGGGTGCTCTGGCAGTACGGACAGGAGAGGTTCGCCCGCCGGATTGCCCGCGAGATCGTGGCGCGAAGGCCGCTGCACACCAGCGACGACCTCGTGGCGGCAGTGGAGGCCGGGGTCCCGGCTGCTGCGCGACGTAAAGGCCATCCGGCCAAGCGGACGTTCCAGGCCGTCCGGATCGAGGTCAACTCCGAATTGGACAGCCTCGCCTCGGCGCTTCCCCAAGCATTGCAGCGGTTGCGTCCCGGGGGACGCCTCATCGCTTTGAGTTACCACTCTCTGGAGGACAAGATGGTCAAGCAGGTGTTGAGACGGGGGGCCGAGCATTCGGCACCGGTTGATCTGCCCGTAATCCCGCCCGACTCGCGGCCTTGGCTTCGGCTGATAACGCGAGGTTCAGAGGTAGCGTCGGAGCAGGAAATCACGGCGAATCCACGGGCCCGCTCGGTCCGGATCCGGGCCGCTGAGAAGTTGCGGGAGGCATCATGACGGTCGTACCCCACGCGGGTTCGCGCCGCACGGTGCTCAAACGCAGCGTGCCCGCGGCCCGTGCGAGCCGGACCGGCGTGATGAGTTCCAGTTCATTCGTCATCGGTTCCGTGGCTGTGATGAGTATCGGACTGCTTGTACTTCTGGTCCTCAACACCGCCCTTGCCAAGGGCAGTTTCCGGGTCCATGAGCTGCGGGTGCAGACTGCGGACCTGGCTCAGCGAGAACAGTTGCTGCGTACCCAGATCCAGAACGCATCCTCGCCCGTGACGTTGTCCAAGCGTGCCAAGGACCTCGGCCTCGTGGCTGCGGCGACCCCGGTCTTCGTGAGGTTGTCCGACGGCAAGATCCTGGGCGAGGCATACCCGGCCGGCACGCCGGTGGATCCGGTCACTGGACAGCTGTCCACCACAGTGGCGCCGGTCGCACCGGGCGCGGTCGAACCGTCGCCAGACCCCGCGCTCGCCCCAGCGGCGACCGCTCCTGCAGCCCCGGCCGCACCTGTTGTGCAGTCGCCCGGCGTGGCAACCGCGCCGGGAACCGATACTGAGCAACCCTTGGGTATCACGGGTCGCTGACCCACAATCCTCGACCCACAGGAAACGACGTGAGCACATCCACCAGACCACCGAGGCTCAACCGGTGGCTTGACGGTGGCGGTGAGGGTCCGGCCCGCACATACTCCCCGGGTGACCCCTCCAAGCGACTGCGTCTTCTGGGGCTGTTGGTCGCCTTCGTGCTCACGATCTTCGCCGCGAGGCTGGTCGATCTGCAGGTGCTGAACCGGTCTGTGCGCGCTGAGGAGGCAGTGGCCGACCGGACCGCTGTTGTGACACTGCCCGCAGCCCGCGGCACGATCTACGACGACAAGATGCGTCCGCTCGCCGAATCTGTACAGGCCGTGGATGTGACCGCCGACCCCCGGTTGGTGACCGACAAGGACGCAACGGCCGACTACCTGGCACCCATCCTGAACATCCCCAAAGAGCAGATCGTCGCGACGTTGACGACCGACAAGCACTTCGTGTACATCGCCAAGCAGGTCACCCCGGAGACCTGGGATGCGGTGACATCGCTTGATCTGCGCGGCATCTTCGGCCAGCGGACGACGAAGCGCTATTACCCCTCTGGTGAACTCGCTGCGAACGTTCTGGGCTATGTGCGCGAGGACGGAGAAGCGGGTGCCGGCCTTGAGTACGGCCTCGACAAGGAACTGCG
Organism: uncultured Actinomycetota bacterium; assembly: GCA_963818505.1. Lineage (GTDB taxonomy): Bacteria > Actinomycetota > Actinomycetes > S36-B12 > UBA10799 > JADKAV01. The sequence goes on along the minus strand of CAWFSJ010000001.1, from coordinate 549,640 downwards.
CGGACAAGACGGCCAGAAGATCTTCGAGAGTGGAATCGGTGGCCGGCAGATCCCGACCGGTTCGGAGCGCGAACGCGAACCCGTGCCCGGCACATCGGTTCAGCTGACCATCGACAGTGACCTGCAGTGGGTCGCCCAGCGCGCGATCGAGCAGCGGGTCAAGGAGGTCGACGCCGACAGCGGCACCGTGGTTGCCATCGACCCCACCACCGGCGAGATCAAGGCACTGGCCTCGGTGCCCACGATGAACCCCAACTTCCCCGGGCAGGCCAACGACGCCAACCGCAACAACCGCGCGCTGACCGAGGTGTTCGAACCCGGGTCCACGAGCAAGGTGATGACCATGGCCGCCGTGCTCAACGAGCGCGCCGCCACGCCGCGTACCGTCTTCACCGTTCCCTACAGTTTCACCCGCGGGGGCAGCGTCTTCCGCAACCACGATGCCCACCCGACCTACCAGTTGACGCTCGCGGGGATCCTGGCGAAGTCTGCGAACACCGGCACCATCGAGGCGGCCGAGAAGATCGGCGGCGACAAGCTATACGAATACATCAAGAAGTTCGGGGTGGGCGAACCCACGGGACTTCAGTTCCCCGGGGAGTCCGACGGCTATGTCCCGCCTCCGGCAGATTGGTCACCCACGTCGTTTCCCACCATCGCGTTCGGCCAGGGTCTTTCGGTGAACGCCATCCAGGCCACGTCGGTGTTCGCAACCGTCGCCAACGGTGGCGTCAGGATGCCTTCGACCCTGATCAAGAACTACATCAGCCCCGAGGGCGTTGTTCAGCCGGCGCAGGCACCGGAGGGTGTGCGTGTGGTCGACGAGCAAGCGGCAAAGCAGACCATGCGCATGATGGAGCAGGTCGTGGGGTCGGAAGGCACCGCACAGATGGCAGCCATCCCCGGCTACCGGGTGGCGGGCAAGACCGGCACCGCGTACCGGATCAACGATGCGTGCGGCTGCTATGACAACTCCGTGACCGCCTCGTTCATCGGAGTGGCGCCGGCCGACAACCCGAAACTGGTGGTCGGTGTGATCGTGCAGAACCCGAAGAAGTCCAGGTACGGAGGCCTCACCGGCGGCCCGGTCTTCCGTGAGGTCATGGTGCACGGTCTTCAGGGCATGAATGTTCCGCCGACAGGGAAGAAGTCACCACAGATGCCCATCTTCTCCACGGATCTGGGTGAGTGAATCCGGCCGTGACTGACGCCGGCGGAGTCTTCCAACGAGAGCCGACTGCGCCGGTCGGTGTGCCGCAGATCTGCCAGTTGCTGGGGATCGACGAGGTTGCCGGGCAGGTCACCGGTGTCACGCTCAGCTCGGCGAGCGTGCACCCCGGCGACCTTTATGCTGCGCTGCCCGGGGCTCGCACCCATGGTGCCCGCTTCGCCGCAGATGCGGTCTCGGCCGGTGCTGCCGCCGTGTTGACCGACCAAGATGGTCTGTCGTATGCCTCCGCTCTGCCGGTCCCGGTGCTGGTGTGTCCGGATCCGCGAGCGGTGCTCGGTGCCGTCAGTGCTCTCGTTTATGGCTTCCCCGCGCACTCCCTTCGAACCTTCGGAATCACCGGAACCAACGGCAAGACCACCGTCACGTACATGCTGGCCGCCGCCTTGCAGGCCCTGGGCCTGCGGTCGGGCTTGATCGGGACAACAGGCACTTTCGTTGGTTCTCGTCGGCTGCCGACTGTGCGCACCACACCTGAGGCTCCCGATGTCCAGGCACTGTTGTCGATCATGGTTGAAGCAGGGATGGACACGGTGGCGATGGAGGTCTCCAGCCATGCGTTGGCTCTTGGCCGGGTAGATGCTCTTGTGTTCGATGTCGCAGCCTTCACCAACCTCAGCCCCGACCACTTGGACTTCCACCCCTCCATGCGTGAGTACTTCGAGGCGAAAGCGTCCTTGTTCACCAAGGAGCACTGCAGGCGCGGTGTGGTCAATGTCGATGACGACTGGGGCCGTGAGTTGGCCAGAACCGCAGAGGTTCCCGTGCTGACCTACGGTTTGGCCGCCGACGCGGACTGGACGGCGACCGAGATCGTGGCGCAGGCCCGAGGTTCCCGTTTCAGAGCGACCCACCCAGAGGGCACTGTGCAGGTCCGAGTCGGCTCGCCCGGAACGTTCAACGTGGCCAACGCCCTATGCGCCGTGGCGGTTCTGACCACGTCGGGGTTTGACGCGTTGGACGCGGCGCAGGCGGTGAGCGCGTTCGGCGGCGTTCCAGGCCGGATGGAGGTCGTCACATCGGACAATCCGGACGAACCGGCCGTGATCGTCGACTACGCACACACCCCAGATGCCGTTGAGAGGGCGCTGTCGTCAGTTCGCCCGCTCACACAAGGCAAAATCTGGTGTGTGCTGGGTTGTGGAGGAGACCGGGATTCGCAGAAGCGGCCGGTGATGGGCAGGATTGCCGCGCAGCACGCAGACCATCTCATCGTCACCGACGACAACCCTCGGTCAGAGGACCCGGCTGCCATCAGAGCTGCGGTTCTCGAAGGTGCCCGTGCGGTCGGCGGGGCGCACGTGCGCGAAGAGGGCGATCGTGGCACCGCGATCCACGACGCCATCGCGGCAGCTGGGCCGCACGACTGCGTCATGATCCTTGGCAAGGGTCATGAAGCCGGCCAGGAGGTGGCTGGTGTGATCCACGACTTCGATGATCGCCGCGTTGCCCGCGATGCCCTGGGGAGTACCAGATGATCCCGATGACGCTTGCCCAAGTAGCCGAGGCGGTGGGCGGGCAGTGCCAGGACGTCGACCCGTCAACTGTGATCGGCGCAGTCTGCACGGACTCGCGGGCGATCCAGAATGACAGCCTGTTCGTGGCGGTCGTCGGTGAGACCCACGACGGCCACGATCACGTGCAGGCGGCCTTGGAAGCCGGTGCCCTCGCGGCGCTGGTGAGCAAGCCGACCGCTGGACCCCGCGTCGAGGTCGAGGACACGGTGGTCGCGGCTGGCCGGCTCGCTCGAGCCGTGATCGATGGTTGCCCGGACCTCAAGGTCGTGGCGCTGACCGGTTCGTCCGGCAAGACCAGCACCAAGGACCTCCTACGGGTACTGCTGTCCGGGTTCGCAGCGACAGTGGCTCCGCAGGGTTCGTTCAACAACGAACTCGGCCTGCCACGAACCGTCTTCGAGGTCACCTTGGAAACGAGGTACCTCGTCGCGGAGATGGGTGCGCGCGGAACCGGTCACATCGCCTATCTGTGCGGCATCGCCCCGCCAGACGTCGCCATGGCGCTCAACGTCGGCCATGCCCACTTGAGCGAGTTCGGCAGTCAGGACGGCATAGCCGAAGCCAAGTCAGAGATCGTCGCAGCACTTGCTCCAGACGGGGTCGCCGTGCTCAACGCCGACGACCCGCGGGTGCTCGCGATGTCAGCGAAGGCCCCGGGCCGGGTTGTCACTTTCGGCCAGTCGGCCCAGGCTCAGGTGCGCATCACTGCGCTGGACCTCGTGGACGGGGTCCCACACGTGACGTTGGCCCACGACGGCGCAGTGGTGAAGGTGGTGCCCGCGGTGCACGGTGAGCACCAGGCTTTGAACATGGCCGCAGCGGTGGCCGCGGCGGTTGCTCTGGGGCTCGACTTCCAGGCTGCAGCTCAAGGTCTGCAGGGAGTCCGGTTGGACAGTCGGTGGCGCATGGAGGTCCATGAGCGTTCTGACGGAGTCGTCGTGATCAACGACGCCTACAACGCGAACCCCGAATCGATGGCTGCCGGACTGCGCGCTCTTGCGTCCATGGGCCGTGGACATACAACCTGGGCCGTCCTGGGGGAGATGCGCGAATTGGGTCCGACCTCCGCAGCAGAGCACGACGCGATCGGCCGGCTGTGCGTGCGCTTGAACATCTCCCGGCTCATCGCGGTGGGTCCGGCCGCCCGTCTCATCCACATGGGGGCGGCACACGAGGGCTCCTGGGGCAGGGAGTCCATGGCCGTGGCAGATGTCGATGAGGCGATCGCGGTCCTGCGCGAGCAGGTGCAACCAGGCGATGTGGTCCTTGTGAAGGCCTCGCGAGCGGTCGGTCTGGAACACGTGGCCTCGGCACTTCTGGAGGACGACTCGTGAAACTGGTCGTCATCGCCGGGCTGATCGCATTGCTCGTCACCTTGCTCGGAACCCCACTGCTGATCAAACTGCTCCTGCGCCACGGGTACTCGCAGGCTATCCGCGTGTCGACCGAGGGTGTTCCGTATCCCGAGCATGAAGCCAAGCGGGGCACCCCGTCGATGGGCGGCCTGGCGATTCTCATCGCGTTGGTGCTGGGCTATGCCGTCTCGCACCTCTACGCATGGCAAGTCCCGTCGGCCTCCGGTCTGCTCGCGATGTACCTGATCGTGGGACTGGGTCTGGTGGGAATGGCCGACGACTACCTCAAGATCTTCAAGCAGCGGTCGACCGGCATTCGGGCCCGGACCAAGCTCATCGGGCAGGCTGTGGTCGCGCTGACCTTCGCCTACGGCACGACGTTGTGGCCCGACGAGTATGGGCGCACGCCTGCATCCAACGCGATCTCGCTGGTGCGCGACACCCCGATCGTGCTTCCCACGGCTTTGCTGCTCGTGTGGATCTGGTTGCTCATCACGGCGGCCACGAACGCGGTCAATCTCACCGATGGCCTGGACGGTTTGGCCGCCGGTGCAAGTGCTATCACCTTCATGGCCTACACGTTGCTCGGTGTCTGGCAGTACGGGCAGAACTGCTCCTTCGGCAGGTTCGTGCGCTGCTATGACGTACGGGATCCACTGGACCTCGCAGTGGTCGCAGCGGCAATGGCTGGGGCGTGCGTCGGATTCCTGTGGTGGAACGCCTCACCGGCGCAGATCTTCATGGGTGACACCGGTTCCCTGGCCCTGGGCGGAGGTATCGCCGCACTGGCCGTGCTCAGCCGCACCGAACTGTTACTACCGCTTATGGCGGGACTGTTCGTGATCATCGCGCTGTCAGTCATCGGCCAGGTAGGCAGTTTCAAACTCACGGGTAAACGGATGTTCCGAATGGCTCCACTGCATCATCATTTCGAGATGAAGGGGTGGGGTGAGGTGACGATCGTTGTGCGTTTCTGGATCATCCAGGCCCTGTTCGTGGCGGCGGCCCTGTCGCTGTTCTACGCCGAATGGATCAGGCTGTGACGGCCCTGCCCGAGCCCGGTCAAAGCGACTGGTCGGGCTTGCGGATCGTCGTCGCGGGTATCGGGATAGCTGGCTTCTCCTGTGCCGACGCTGCCCTTGAGCGCGGCGCCGACGTTGTGGTCATCGATGACAAGCAGGGCCCCGACCAGCAGAACAAGGCCCAGATACTGGAAGTCCTCGGCGCGCGGGTCGTCCTGGGTGACGGGCAGACACTTCCCGACGCGGACCTGCTGGTGGTGTCGCCGGGGCTGCCGCCCGGTGCGCCGGTCATCCGTGCCGCCCAGAGCGTGGGAATGCCGGTCTGGGGTGAGCTAGAACTGGCGTGGCGGGTACGCGATCCCGCCGGAGCGCCGTGGTTGTTCGTCACAGGGACCAACGGCAAGACGACAACCACGTTGATGCTTGCGTCCATGCTGCGCGCTGCCGGGCTGCGCACGGACGCCGTCGGCAACATCGGGGTGAGCCTGGTGGCCACCGTGATGGACCCGCAACCTCACGATGTCCTCGCGGTCGAGGTGGGCGCGCCGCAATTGCCGTTCATCCACACCGTGTCCCCCTATTCGGCGGCGTGCCTCAACGTCGCCGAGGACCATGTGGACTTCTTCGGTTCCTTCGACTCCTACCGCCAAGCGAAGGCTCGCGTCTACGAACGGACACAGGTCGCCTGTGTCTACAACAGCCAAGATCCGGTCACGATGGAGATGGTCGAGCAGGCCGAGGTCGTCGAGGGTTGCCGCGCTATCGGCTTCACTCTCGGGATTCCCGGAAGGTCCGAGGTGGGTGTGGTCGACGACATCCTCGCCGACCGGGCTTTCCTGGACCAACGCGACACCCACGCCCTGGAACTGGCGACGCTGGCCGACGTGCGACCTGCGGTTCCGCACCAGATCGCGAACGCGCTGGCCGCCGCCGCCCTGGCCCGTTCCTTCGGAGTGGACCCGCGGCATGTGCGCGACGGACTGCGGACGTTCACCCCGGCCGCACACCGCATCGCCGAGGTCGGACGGGTCGACGAGGTGCTCTACATCGACGATTCCAAAGCGACGAACGCGCACGCTGCCGACATGTCGTTGCGGGCCTATGACCCTGTCGTGTGGATCGCGGGCGGCCTGGCCAAAGGTCAGACATTCGACGATCTGGTACAACGCCACGCGCAGCGGTTGAGAGCGGTTGTGCTGCTGGGCACTGATCGGGAGATCATCCGGGAGGCACTGCGGCGACACGCCCCGGATGTACCTGTCGAAGAGGTGAGCGCCACGGACACTGGTGCAATGCAACAAGTGGTGCGCACGGCAGCGCGACTGGCAAGCGCCGGGGACACCGTACTTCTGGCGCCCGGGTGTGCCTCTTGGGACATGTTCACCGATTACGCGCAACGCGGCCGGGCGTTCGCATCGGCGGTTGCCGAACTCGGGAACGAATGATGTCGGCGACCGAGCGCACGTCCAGGAACCCGCGTCCGACAGCTGCCGCAGCCCCCGGGGCGTGGCACCTGGTGCCCGGTGGCGAGACGCTGCGGCGCTGGTGGAACCACCCACTGGCCAACTACGCTCTCCTGCTCAGTACGACGATGCTGTTGCTGGTACTGGGCATCATCATGGTCTTCTCTGCGAGCAACGTCGTGACCTACGCGGCCGGTGACGGGGTTGGACTGACCGTCACCCAGAAGCAGTTGATGTTCGCCGGCCTGGGCCTGGCCGCGATGGTCCTCATCTCACGGTCCTCGGTGGCCGGCATCCGGCGAGCCGCACCCTTCCTGCTGATCGCCGCCTTCGTCGGGCTGTTGCTCGTCTTCGTCCCCGGCATCGGGGTGTCGGTGTTCGGGCAGAGGAACTGGATCAGTTTCGGCGGTCCCTTCCAGTTCCAACCCAGTGAACTGGCGAAGTTGGCGATCATCGTGTGGGGCGCCGACCTGCTCACCCGCAAACGCAAAGTGATCCACGAGTGGCGCCATCTGCTCATACCCCTCATCCCGGTGTGGGGCGCGATCGTCGTGCTCATCGTCATGGAGGGCGACCTCGGCACGACCATCGTGATGTTCCCGATCCTGGCCAGCCTGCTGTTCGTCGTGGGTGCCCCTGCGCGGGTCTTCGGTGTTGCGTTCGCGGGTCTTCTGGCGCTGGTGGCGCTGGCGTCGGTGACAGTCGCCTACCGGATGCAGAGATTCCGCACATGGCTGGATCCCGCGTCCGACCCCAGCGGTGCGGGCTACCAGATAATCCATGGTCAGTATGGGCTGTCCACCGGTGGCCTGTTCGGCACAGGACTGGGAGCCAGTCGTGAGAAATGGGGTGGCCTGCCCGAAGCCCACACCGACTTCATCTTCGCCGTGGTCGGTGAGGAACTCGGGTTGATCGGCACGATCAGTGTTCTGGGCATGTTCGCGATCATCGCGATCGTGGCAGTGCGGGTGGCACGCAACTCCGACGACCTCTTCGTCAAGCTGGCGACCGGAGGCATTCTCGCCTGGATCGTCGGGCAGGCGATCGTCAACATCGGGGCGGTACTCGGACTGCTGCCCATCACCGGACTGCCGCTGCCCATGGTCTCCTACGGGGGCTCGTCATTGTTGATGTGCCTGTGCGCAATCGGAGTGTTGTTGGCCTTCGCTCGCGCAGAGCCGCACGCTGCCACAGCGCTTCGTTCGCGTCGGGGTGACGCCCGCACGCGCCTGTTGAGGCGTCGGGGGTACCACTGAGTCCGGGACTGCGGGTCGTGGTGGCAGGCGGCGGGACCGCCGGTCATGTAGAACCTGCGCTCAACCTCGCTGATGCGGTTCTTGGCGCCGACCCCGATGCGGTGGTGACCGCACTGGGTACCGCCGAAGGTCTGGAGACCAGGCTGGTTCCGGCGCGCGGGTACGAACTCGACCTCATCCCACGCGTTCCCTTGCCGCGCCGGCCGTCAGGGGATCTGTTCACCCTGCCATCACGACTGCGCAGCGCAGTGCGCCGCAGCCGCGACGTCCTCGAAGAGCGTGGCGCCGACGTGCTGGTCGGTTTTGGGGGTTTTGTCGCTCTGCCGGCCTACTTGGCCGCACGTGGTCGGGTGCCGATCGTGGTCCACGAAGCCAACGCGAAGGCCGGTCTGGCCAACAAGATCGGTCGTCGGTTCACGCCCTTTGTCGCCGAGGCCACGTCCGGGAGCCTGCCCGGCGCGGTTCGCATAGGGATCCCCCTGCGCGACACCATCGCCCACCTCGACCGCTCTTCGCGCCAAGGTTCGGCCCGGCGACGTTGGTCGCTGCATGAGGACCGGCCGTGCCTACTGGTGTTCGGTGGCTCGCAAGGTGCGCGATCCCTGAACGCTGCCACGGTGGCAGCCGTGCCTGCCCTGACGGCTGCCGGCCTTCAGATTCTGCACGCTTACGGGCCCAAGAACGCCGACCAGGTGGTATCTGTAGCCGATGTCGAGGGCTACCACGGCGTGGACTACATCGATGGCATGGACGACGCATATGCCGCCGCCGACATGGCCGTGTGCCGGGCAGGGGCCATGACCTGTGCGGAGTTGGCGGCGGTGGGCCTGCCCGCGGTGTACGTGCCGCTTCCCATCGGCAATGGGGAGCAGCGTTTCAACGCCGCGCCCGTCGTGGACGCTGACGGCGGTCTTCTCATAGCCGACGCCGAACTCACAGGCGACACGCTGGCCGGGGCTGTGCTGCCGGTCATCACCTCGGCAGGCAGACTGGAACAGATGTCACGCAACGCTGCCGCACACGGGGTACGCGATGCTGCGTCCCGGTTGGCGGACATGGTGTTCGCGGCCGCTGCGAAGGGGCAAGTGTGAGCGAACAGCCTGTTGCACGCATCGGTGAGTCGGCCCACATCGTGGGGATCGGTGGCGCGGGGATGAGCGCACTGGCTCGGTTGCTGCTTGCGGGTGGGGTCGAGGTGAGCGGTTCGGACGCGAAGGACTCCCGCCGGCTCGCCGCACTGCGAGCCCTTGGTGCGCAATGCGCAGTGGGTCATGACCCTTCCAATGTCGGTGATGTGCAGTCTGTGATCGTCTCCACGGCCATCGCAGACTCCAATGTGGAGGTGGTCGCGGCTCGCGAACGTGGCATCCCGGTGATCCACCGATCCGTGGCCCTGGCGATGACCATGACCGGCAAGGATGTGCTGGCTGTTGCCGGCACACATGGCAAGACGACGACGACCTCGATCTTGACGGTGGTCCTGCAAGCGTGTGGCCAGGATCCGTCGTTCGCGATCGGCAGTGAACTCAACGACTCAGGTTCTAACGCACACCTGGGCACGGGCCAGGCCTTCGTGGTCGAGGCCGACGAGAGCGACGGCTCCTTCCTGCGCCTGGACGCCCGCGTCGGCATCGTCACCAACATCGAACCGGACCACCTGAACTACTGGGGCACCGCTGAGGCCATGAACGCCGGCTTCCACGACTTTGTGATGGGCATCGCCGGACGTGGGGGTTACGTGGTGATGTGCCAGGACGACCCAGGAGCAGCTGCCCTGGCTGCTGCGGCGCGTTCGGCGGGTGCCGACATCCGAACGTACGGGACGGCCCCCGAGAGTGACTACCGGATCACCGTCGACGACTTGAGCGCCTCGGGTTCGGACTTCCGAGTCAGTGGTGCGGGCTTCGACGACATAGCGTGTTCGGTGGGCGTGGCGGGGATTCACAATGTTCGCAACGCCACCGCCGCGATGGTTGCTGCGGTGGGTCTGGGTTTACCCGCGGCGCAGATCGTCTCCGGGGTGGGCCAGTTCCTGGGGACCCGACGCCGGTTCGAGTACCGCGGGGAGATTGCCGGGGTACGCGTGTTCGATGACTACGCACATCACCCGACGGAGATCGCCGCCACTCTGCGGGCGGCCCGGGCGGTGGTCGGAGAGGGTCAGATCCGCGTCGCCTTCCAGGCGCACCACTACTACCGCACAGCGATGTACCTCACCGAATTCGGTCAAGCGCTGGGCCTGGCCGACTTCGTTGTGGTGCTCGAGGTGTTCGCGCCCGGCGAGGTCCCGATTCCAGGGGCCAGTGGGCAGGGTATGGCCAATGCGGTACCACTGGAGTCGGCCCAAGTCGTGTTCGAACCCTCGTGGTCCGCGGTCGCTGGCCACTTGGCCGCAGGCGCCGAGCCCGGGGACATCATCATGACTCTGGGCGCGGGCGACATCAGCCTGCTCGTGCCGGAAGTTCTGGATCTGCTCGCTGCCAAGTTCGACGAGGTAGGCCCATGACTGTCACCGACGAGGTGCGCGAGACTGCACCGGAATCACCGAGGCGTTCACGCATCCCGGTGATCGTGGGGTTGTCAGGGCTCGTGCTCGTGGGGGGCGCCGGAGTCTACGCGGCGGGTTGGACGTCGGCGATGGGAGTCAAGACAGTCGAAGTCCAGGGGACCTCGACACTATCGGCGTCCGAGCTCATCACCACTGCTGACATTGAGCCCGGAACGCCCATGATGAAGGTCGACCTGCGTGCTGCAACGGCTCGGCTGGCCGATCTTCCGCAGTTGGCCTCGGTGGATGTGCGCCGCGTCTGGCCCCGCACGGTGGTCCTGGAGGTCACCGAACGCAAGGCTGTCGTGGTGCAGACCTCTGGTGATTCGTGGGAGCTGGTTGACTCCGACGGTGTTCCCTTCGCTGTGGTGGCCCAGAAGCCGAAGGATCTGCCCACGATGGAGCAGTCCGCCGACGAGGCCACCAACACCGCAATGCTGACGGCTCTCAACGCGATGTCCGACGAGGTCCGCGCCCAAGTCGCCTCAATCTCGGCGGCTACGCCCGAATCCATCCGGCTGGTACTTCGCAAGTCCGACGCGATCGTCAACTGGGGCAATGCCCAGCAGTCCGACTACAAGTCCTCAGTGTTGGCAGTCCTGCTAAGTGTGAAAGCTGGCTGGTACGACGTGTCCAACCCGGACACTCCTGCCACGGCCGATGCTGAGCCGAGCCGTGTTGCCCCAGCCCCGACGGATGAAAGCGCCGACGACCCACTCGCGTCACCGACCGCCAGCCCTGAGGCAGTGGCACCAACAGCAACACCAACACCGACGCCGACGCCGTCAGCGACTCCGGCACCGGCGGAGTCTGCCGTGGGGGTAGTTCCGCAGACTGACTGATTCAGTGCTGCATGGCGGAATTGTGGCCGCCGGAGTGGGACATCTCGTTGGTGTCAGGTGGGGAGCCTGCCTGTTGGCCAGGCTTCACGACCACGAACTGGCCCATTACACCGATGTCCTCGTGCAGCAGAAGATGGCAGTGGAACATGTACGGCCAGTTCGGGTCGGTGTAATCGGTGAACTTCAGCAAGATCCGGACGGTCGTACGTGGGGCCACGTAAACGGTGTCCTTGTAACCGGACTGGACCGGTGCAGGCGGTTCATCGCCGACCGAGAGCACCCGGAACTGCACGTTGTGGGCGTGGAAGTTGTGTGGTTGGGGATCAGCGTTGGTGATCTCCCAGATCTCGGTCTGATCCACTGGGACCGCCATGTCGATGCGCTCCATCGCCATAGGACGACCGTTGATGGCCCTGCCCTGGATGCGGAATGTCCTCGTGGTCACGGCTGTGGCCGGATCGGCAGCCTCGATCTGCGTGAGTTGACCGGCCAGCTGTGGGGAGCTCGTCAGGGTCGGCGCCGCGCGCAATTGGAGCACCTCAAAGGTGCCCCCGCTGTACAGAGCATCGTTTCCGGTGCCCAGTTCGGGCGGCGTGCTGTTGAGCCCCACGGTCTCCCCAGCGTTCATCCGCACGACGATCTCGGCGCGTTCCCCGGGGCCGAGCTGCACACGATCCAGTGGCACGGGATTCGGCAGCAGGCCCCCGTCGGTGCCCACCAGGTCGAACTGTCGGCCGTCATCGAAGCCGAAGTTGTAGAAGCGGGCGTTGGAGCCATTGAGGACCCGCAGCCGAACCGCCTGCGTGGTGACGTCGAAGTAGGAGCCCAGTGATCCGTTGGTCGTGATGGTGTTGCCCAGGAATCCGGTCGAGGGCCCGGCCTGCGGATCGACCAGCAATTGCCCGTCGGGCAGGAAGGTCTTGTCCTGAACCACTAGTGGCACGTCGTCCACGCCGTACTCAGAGGGTAGCCCGACGTCAGGTGCCTGCGGATCCTCGATGATGATCATCCCTGCAAGGCCGCGGTACACCTGTTGGGCGGTCTGTCCATGTGGGTGGGAGTGGTACCAGAGCGTCGCAGCGGGTTGATCGATGCGCCAATGCGGCATCCAGGTCTGGCCGGGCAAGACCATCGAGTGCGGTCCGCCGTCCATCTTCGCCGGCACGTGCATCCCGTGCCAGTGCAGGGTGGTCATCTCGTCCAACGCGTTGGTCAGCCGAACCCGCACCTGCTGACCGTCGACCATCCGAAGGGTCGGTCCCAAGTACGTGCCATTGATCCCGATCGTTGCAGCGGGCCCGCCGTCCTGCCCGAAATCGGTGGTGCCGGGCTGGGCCTGCAGGTCATAGACCACTTGTCCCGAACTTTGCGACCCCTCGAGCAGTTCGGGGATGGGTAGGGCATTGCTCGCCTCCACTGCGCGCACCGACACAGAGTCCGCGCCGCCTCCGGGTGCACCGCACGCGGCCAGCAGCACCAGGGCAGCGGCGGTCAGGGCGGGGAATCGAGACATGGCGACTTCATTGTGCCGCACACCCCGACACGAGCATGCCCGGGCCACGGCGCGCAAAGGGAACATCGTCGGCCCGTGGCCGTCAGAATCGCCGTGGTGGATCGGACGATGCAGTTGGCCAAGGCACAGGGCGTGAATCTGGCACCGTGGGCGGGTTGGGGATCACCATGTTGCCCTGTGCTTCTGGGTGTGGCTGGTCATCGCCCCGCCGAAGGTGCCCAGAGGCCACGAGGCCAATGAGTTCGAGACAAACTAACCCTCAGATTAAGAGTCAGACTTGCCCTGAATCGCTAGTCCTGAGGCCCCTTCCAGCGGATGTTTTCCACAAATCTCACGCCACTTGCCCCAAGTTGCTTGCGTCGGCGGGTCAGTCCATTAGTCTGCGTTGCAGAGCCCCTCCAGAGAGGTCATATAAGCCTCAACTAGAGGTTGACACTCCACCTGGATGGCTACTTCCCCCAACCGGCCTGTGAGGGCCGGGACTGCACCAGCACACAGTGATGTCGTGCTGCGCACTGCGCGGCATCACAGCCCTCTCAGGGTCGACCTGAGCCTGAGAGGCAGTTCAGTCTTTGACCTTAGAAAGGATCTCTGGTGGCCGCTCCCCAGAACTACCTGGCAGTTATCAAAGTTGTCGGCATCGGCGGTGGCGGCGTCAACGCCGTGAACCGCATGATCGAGTTCGGCCTCAAGGGCGTCGAGTTCATCGCTGTGAACACCGACGCACAGGCCCTGTTGATGTCCGATGCGGACGTCAAGCTCGACATCGGCCGCGAACTCACCCGGGGCTTGGGCGCGGGCGCTGACCCCGAGGTCGGTCGTCGTGCGGCGGAGGATCACGCCGAGGAAATCGCCGAGGTGCTGCGCGGTGCCGACATGGTGTTCGTCACCGCCGGTGAAGGCGGCGGAACAGGCACCGGGGGCGCGCCCGTGGTCGCGCGCATCGCCAAGGAGCTCGGCGCGCTCACCATCGGCGTGGTGACGCGTCCGTTCATGTTCGAGGGACGTCGTCGTGCCACCCAGGCCGAGAGTGGGATCGACTCTTTGCGCGAAGACGTCGACACCCTGATCGTGATCCCGAACGACCGTTTGCTGGCATTGGCCGACCGGACGATCTCCATGATCGACGCGTTCAAGCAGGCAGACCAGGTCCTCCTGCAGGGTGTCTCGGGCATCACCGACCTCATCACCACCCCGGGCCTGATCAACCTCGACTTCGCCGACGTCAAGTCCGTCATGGCCGGAGCTGGCTCCGCGCTGATGGGCATCGGTTCTGCCCGTGGCGACGAGCGCGCCCAGGTGGCCGCTGAAATGGCCATCTCTTCGCCGTTGCTTGAGGCGAGCATCGAAGGTGCCCACGGTGTCCTTCTGAGTGTGGCCGGTGGCGCCGACCTCGGACTGCACGAGATCACCGACGCGGCACGACTGGTGTCCGACGCCGCCCACCCGGAGGCGAACATCATCTTCGGCACCGTCATCGATGACACCCTCGGCGACGAGGTGCGCGTCACGGTTATCGCGGCAGGATTCGACGGCGGTGCACCGCTGCCTCGCCTGACCACAGGCAACCGTGCCGGTGTGACCGAGGGATTCGTTTCCAGCAACACCGCGCCGGCCCAGGGCGAGTCGATCGATCTCTCCGGCCGTGGTGAGGAGATCGGACGTCCGTTGACACCCGCGAACCGGGCAGTGTCATTCGAGGACAGCCCGTCGCGCGATGCCGACGACCTGGACGTCCCCGACTTCATGAAGTGACCACTGGAACCATGCATGACGCCTCCTGGCTCGTCACCGACCGCAAGGCCGGGGCGAGCCGGGGGGCGTTCGCATCTAACAACCTCGCGGTCCACGTCGGCGATGACCCGCATGCAGTGGCTGCCAACAGAGCCGCGCTCACCGTGAGGATGGACATTCAGCACGTCGTCTTCGCCGCTGCCGCCCACGGCCGCGAAGTCGCACACGTCGAATCGGTTGGCGGTGATGTTCAAGGCGTGGATGCCCTGATCACGCGCACACCGGGAATCGGAATCGCGGCACAAGGAGCGGACTGCGTGATGTTGGGGATCGCGTCACGGGACGGCTGGTCGGCTGCTGTGCACTGCGGCTGGAAGGGTTTGGTGGCCGGTATCGTGCCCGCCACACTGGATGCCATGGCGAACGCTGGCTGTGACCTGGAGGGCGCACAAGCGCACCTCGGCCCGAGCATCTGCGCTCAGTGCTATGTCGTGCCCGTGGAACGGGCGGCAGCCGTCGCCGAAGTTGTGGCCGAAGCCGTGGTTCAGGACGACTCCCATGATCTTCTGGACGTCCGGGCCGGGGTTTTGGCCCAACTGAAGGTCGCTGGTGTGGCGGCGACCTGGGACCGGCGTTGTACCGCCGAAGACCCGGATCTGTACTCCTACCGCCGCGACGGTGTCACCGGTCGGCAGGCGTTAGTCATCGCCAGGAGAGTGTGATGAACGACCCGCGCACCGATGAGTTGGCTGCGAACCTCAGCGCGGTCCGCGAACGTATTGCGGCGGATTGCGCAGCGCTCAACCGGCCGATGGCGACCCTGATCGTGGTCACGAAGTTCTTCGACGCGCAGGACGTCCACCGTTTGGCCGGCCTTGGGGTCACCGACGTGGGGGAGAACCGCGACCAGGAGGCGTCGGGCAAGCGATTGCAGTGCGCAGATCTGGATCTCACCTGGCACTTCATCGGTCAGTTGCAGACGAACAAGGCGAAGTCCGTGGTCGGCTATGCGGATCTTGTGCACACGGTGGACCGGGCGAGCCTGGTCAAGGCGCTGGATCGGGCCGCTGCGGCACGGGGCAAGGTTCAGGACGTGCTCGTACAGGTCAACCTCGATCCCGTGCCCGCAGAGGCTCGAGGTGGGGTCGATCCGCACGGCTTTCTTGAACTGGTGGAGGCCGTTGCGGCAGCGGAGGCGCTGAGGATGCGCGGTGTGATGGGCGTGGCGCCTTTGGGGCAGGATCCCGAACCCGCCTTCGCCAAGCTCGCGCAGATGTCGGCGTCGCTGCAGACGCACGTGCCAGGGGCGGACATCGTCTCGGCAGGAATGAGTTCGGACATGGAGGTGGCGCTGTCCTACGGGGCGACACACCTTCGGATTGGCACGGCTGTCATGGGCAGCCGGCCAGACGTCAGGTACCGTCAAAGCCAGGGTGGAACGCACAACAAAGGAGAAGCGCAGTGAGCAACTTGCGCCAGAAAGTAGCCGTATACCTCGGACTCACCGAGGAGGATGACTACGGATTCGACTATGACGAGCCGAAGTCCCGCGATGCGCACGCCACTGCAGACCGCGCCAGTGGTGGCCTCTCCGTGGACCAGAGTGCACCCGGGGTGCCCTTGACCGGTCCGCGCAGGATCGAGGCGGCCTACGATGTGGTGCGCATGACTCCGTCGGCATACTCCGACGTCAAGTCGATCGGTGAGGGATTCCGTGCCGGGGATGTCATCTCCATGGATCTGTCGGGTCTGACGGCCGACGACGCCAAGCGCATGATCGATTTTGCATCGGGCTTGACGTTCGGGCTGCAGGGAACCATCGAACGCCTCGGCGGAAAGACGTTCCTACTCACCCCGAAAGCGGTCGAAGTGGCAACGTCTGTGCGCTCGAGCCTCATCCCTTAACGTGAGACTGTGAGCCCTGTCGCCAGCGTTGTAGTCAACGTTCTCTGGCTCTACCTGCTGGTCCTCATCGCCAGGCTCGTGTTCGACATCGTGCAGATGTTGGCCCGTGACTGGCAGCCCAAGGGTGTGATCCTGGTGATTGCCGAGATCATCTACACCCTCACTGACCCGCCGCTGAACGCTCTGCGCCGGATCATCCCGCCGATCCGGTTCGGAGGGATCTCCTTAGACGTGGCCTTCCTGGTCCTGTTCATCGGACTGCAGGTGCTGATCGCCGTCGTTGCGCGATTCTGAGGTCCTGCGGGCTTGCTCTGCTAGTTCCGGTCCGCACAGCGATGCCGCATGGCCACCCACCGCCTTTCGGTGAAATCTTGACACGTCACGTGTCGCATCTTCACCGAAAGGCTCCGGCCGGCTCAGCCAGCTGCGGCCACCCGCTCCTCGTGTTCCACCTGCGCCTTGTTCGGCGCCACCGTGGCCAAGCGCTCCTCGTGTTCCACCTGCGCCTTGTTCGGCATCACTGCGGTCGGAGTCTTCGTCGGGACCGGGCAACGGGAACGCGTCGTCCACGAGCCGTCGCGCTCGGCACACACCTGGCCGGTCTGCTGCACCTGGACCACAAGTTCGGGGTTGTGCCAAGGGCGCGGCTCGGCGGAGGCGGGCGAGGTCCACACGGTCAACGCCGCCGGCACTGCCAGGAAGGCGAGCGCGGCGACACCGGCTCGCATGCGGATCGATAGCCTCTGGATGGACATCGGTACCTCCGGAAGGAAATGCTTCTCGGCCGTCCTGGGGGTGACTCCCGCACTTCGCCGCAGCGGGGTGCCCGCGGCTTTATCCAGGGCCCGGAAACTGACCGATCCGGACTTCAGGCAACGTTTCGAAATCGGCTCGTGGGATAGCGGCTCAGACATGATTTGGGCTCCTTTGTTCGGGGGCCGGAACCAGTGCCCGGCCGGTGGTGGCCGACATTTGCCAGCCACACATGAAGAGCACGCATAGGGGCTGCTGATACGTCGGGTTTTGACAGGCCGTCGACCGGCTGCCGGAGCTCATCGAGGGATCCGGACCGACCCCGATGTCGAGCGCAACTGTTCGTTCACCGGAATCGACATGTTCGAAGCAGGTGATGTTGATGGCCCTTGATCGACTTCAGACGCAGCCGTCGACCCGCTTGCAAGGGCGCATCGAGTGCCGACGCACGGAAAGGTGTATCAGCGATGATCTACCTCGCTCTACACAGTGTGGGCACAATGAGCGCTATGGCGCAGTCCGAGGGCGAAGCAGCGGTGGAGTCCGTCGCGCCCACGCGGTGGGAGCGTGCCGCGGACCTTCTGCTGCGGTGGCGCGAAGGCGACAGCCGGGCGATGGACGAGTTGGTGCGGCTCATGTCCCCGACCCTTTGGCACGTCGCGCGCTCCTACGGTCTCGACGCCGCCCTTGCCCAGGATGTCGTCCAGACGACCTGGCTCACTCTCGTGCGCCGGCACGAGTCGATCGTCCAACCGCAAGCGGTCTCGGGGTGGCTCAGCATGTGCGCGCGCCGCGAGGCGTGGCGGGTCGGCAAACTCCATCGCCGCGCCGATGCCACCGAGTCGGACGCCCTCGAGGCGGGTCTGCCTGCACACGACGCAGCCGAGCTGACCGCGGTGGCCGACGACGACTCCCGACGTCTGTGGCACGCGGTCGCACGACTCAGCGAACGCTGTCAACGCCTGCTGCGGATCGTCGCCTTCGACGATCGACCCGACTACGCGCGCATCGCCCACGACCTTGCGATACCCGTCGGGTCGATCGGACCAACCCGCCAGCGCTGTCTGGCCAAACTGCGTGCCTCGCTGGCAGGCGAAGGATGGATAGGACGTGATCAAGGTGGAGCATGACGACCGCATCTCCGACGCCGAGCTGATGGCAAGTCTGCGCGGCATGTGGGAGAAGCTCGATCCCGAGCCGGCAGACCTCGTCGATCGCATGGTGGCGGCGGTCGCCGTAGAGGATCTTTCGCGGGAGTACGCGCTGTTGACCGTCGTCGAGGGATCGGCCCTCGACGCGGTGCGCAGCGACGCAGACACCGCGACGCTGCAGTTCAGCGACGGTCACACCAGCGTCTTGTTGCATGTGGCGAATACGCAGGCCGGATCGCGGCGCATCGACGGCTGGGTGGCCGACGAGGCCCTCGCCCTGCGACTCGTTCAGGGCGGGCGCGGCTGGTCGGCCGAACCTGGGAAACACGGACGCTTCGCGTTCGATCAGATCCCCCCGGGAGTCTCGAGGCTGCGCATCGTCGTGCGCACCGGCGAAGGGCAGTTGCACGAGTACGAGACACAGCAGTTCGAAGTGTGAGTGAGGAGCAGCCGTGAGTGACACGCCCATGGAATCGGTGAACGGCCCGGACGACTGGAGGAAGGTGCCGCGGTTCTCGATCCTCGACCCAGCGGGCGAACACGCGGGTAGCGTTCTGCCGACCGTGTACGTCACCGATGAGTTGCTGGTCGACACCGGTGCCGCCGACCCCGCAGCACTCGACCGCCTCCGGGCGCTCGCCGAATCGGCTGGCTGGACGGTCGAACTCGGCGACGGCGAAGGATCGCTGGAGGACCCGCGCACCGACGCCCGCAGTGGGCGCGCGGTGCCGCGGTCGCGCGGAGCAAGCAGATCCGTGCGCCTGCGACTCGGTGTTTCGGCGGGCGAGGATCGCATCGCGGCCACCCCTGATGCGTGGGCGCTGCTCAGACAGGCGCGGCGCAACGACTGGGGCAAGGCGGGGCTGAGTCTCAATCACGTGTTGACGACGGACCCGCTCGGCCTCAACCCGTTCAAGGCGAACCCGTTCAAGGCGAATCCGTTCAAGGCGAACCCGTTCAAGGCGAACGCCGCGACGGTCGGGATCGACAGCTATGCGACGGTCGGTTTCGGGGGGCTGCAGCCCGTCACCTTCCTCGGAACCGAGCCGAGCCCGCGACACCCCGACGCGACGCCGCCGATCGTGGCCGTGTTCGACACCGGGATCGGTCATCACCCGTGGCTGGACGGTGTGGTGGTCGAGCCCCGACTCAGTTCGGGGGAGCCGATCGGGTTGGACCCGGACTCTGCGACAGACCCCGAGGAGCAGCCCTCTGTGGCCGAGCCGCTGGACGGCATCTTCGACGATGCTGCCGGCCACGGGACTTTCATCGCCGGGATCATCCGCCAGGAGTGCCCGGATGCCAGGATCCTCGCGGTCCGCATCGCCGACGGGGAGGGCGTGATTCTGGAGAACGACCTGATCGGCGCGCTCGGCCGGCTCGTCGATTTCATGGACGACGACACGCTCGAGACTGGGCGCGGGGGTTCCAGGGTCGCTGTGCTCAACCTGTCGTTCAGCTACTTCCACGAGACACCCGACGACCTCGATACGGTCTCGGAGCTGCGCAGGCTACTCGACGAGATCCGAGCCCGTGGTTGTGTCGTCGTGTGCTCCGCGGGCAATGAAGCCACCTCCAGGCCGACTTACCCTGCGGCCATCGCCTCGAACGACCCCAACAGGCACGTTTCGGTGGGCGCGCTCAATCCCTCCGACCACTCGACCGCTCTCTTCTCGAACGTCGGGGCGTGGGTCGAGGTGTTCGCACCCGGTGTCTGTCTGGTCTCGACGCTGCCCGTCGGCTTCGATGGCGGTCTGCAAGCAGGAACCCGCAACGACCGCGACGGACGCCGCCGCGAGACCCTCGACGTCGATGACTTCCGAGGCGGTTTCGGAGTGTGGAGCGGTACTTCGTTCGCGGCTCCTGTCGTGGCGGCCCGCATCGCGGATGCCATGGTGGCGGGGCAGAGTCCCGAGGAGGCTAAGGATTCCGTCAAGGCCGCGCTGGCCGTTCGCGACCACTCGCGGCAAACATGAGAACCCCAGCCATCCTAAGATCGTGAAGCTTTCCTCCGCCGAGCTGCACCGTCGAGGCCGGGCGCATCTGAATGCTGGGCGGAACACCTCCGCTCGCCGGGTGCTGCAGTTGGCGGCGCAGCGAACCGCCGACGCGGATCTGCGTGCCCGCATCGCCGGTTCGCTGGCTGCGCTGACCATCCGTCAGGGTGACCCGGATGCCGCCGAGCTGCTCTGCAGGCAAGCACTGGGCCTAGAGGGCGTGTCCGATGTGACGGCCGCGATTCTTTATGGGCAACTGGGCCTTCTGGCACTGGAGAAGGGGGCACTCGACGAGGCCATCGAACTTCTCGACCGGGGGGTCCGCGGGGTGGGCGAGGAGACTGAGTACCGCGCCCCGATGCTGGTGAACCGCAGCGTCGCACACTGCCAGGCGGGCCACCTCGCCCAGGCCCGCGCAGACGTGGAGGCGGCCGCCCGGGACTACGAGACGGTCGGCGGCGACGTCGAGCGGGCTATGGCGATGCACAACGCCGGCTACATAGCGCTGCTTGAGGGGGACCTCGTCGAGGCCCTCGAGACGATGGGCAGGGCGCGCGGCGCGCTCGCTAGCGCATCGGCGGTGAACGCCGCCATTTGTGACCTCGACCGCGCGGAAGTGTTTCGTGAAGCTGGACTAGCCCGCGAAGCCGAGCAGAGCCTGGAGCGGGTGGTGGCCGTCTTCGCCGCCCATCGCATGCGGCAGGCCAAGGGCGAGGCGCGGTTCCACCTCGCTCTGTCGACGCTCACGCATTCACCGGCCCGGGCAGCCGCGATTGCCGCTGGCGCCGCCACGACCTTCCGTGCGGTCGACAGCCAGTGGTGGGCCCTTCGCGCCGAGGGGGTGCGCCTGCGGGGGCTGCTATTGCCGGACGGCGAAGGCGCCGTGTCGGGTCCTCCTGTGTCACCCGAGACTCTGCGGGAGGCAGAACTAGTCGCAGCTGCCCTGCATGCGAAGGGGCTGCGGGGTGAGGCGGCGAGCCTGCGGTTGACCAGAGCGCTGCGGCTCGCTGATCAGTTGGATGCACCCGGGTCCTCACCGATCCGCACCCCGCCGAACGCCACTCTGCCGCAGCGCCTGCTGGCCCACGAGGTACGTTCAGCGCGCGCGGCAGCCCGGGGCAAGGCATACGACGCGCGGCGCCACGCCGGCTTGGGCCTCGATGCGCTGGCGGATTGGCAACGATCGTTCGGAAGTCTCGACCTGGCTACGTCGCTGGTCATGCACGGAGGCGCACTCGTGTTCGCAGGGCTCAGATCCGCCGTGCGTTCACGCAGGCCCGATGTCGTCTTCGAGTGGTCGGAGCGTGCCCGACACCTCAGCCAGCAGGCGATCCCGGTGCGACCGCCACACGACGAAGAGCTCGCTGCCGATCTCGCGGAGTTGCGTCGACTGCGGGTGGAAGCGGGATCGGACGAGTGGCTGACCTCTGAACGTGCTGCAGAAATCAGCGAGCGCGTCCGGCGCCGGCAGTGGTCTGCGAGCGGCGCCCACGGATCTCGCGAGCGCCTCTCCCTGGATCGGTTGCGCTCCGGCCTCGCCGATGACACCGCTGTGGTCGCCTACGTCTACGACGGAGCAGGGGTTACCGCAATCGCCACCACGCGCGAGCGGGCTCAGGTGGTCGACATCGCGCCATGGGAACGGATCCGATCCCTGCACGCAGGGCTGCGCGCCGATCTCGACGTCGGCGCGGCCGTCAGGTCCGGACCACTCCGGCGCGCAGTGGAGGAATCTCTCAAGGAACGACTCGCGGCACTTTCAACGATTCTCGCCGATCCTCTGCGGCAGATCGTCGGCGAGCGGCGCACGGTGATCACCGTCCCCGGCATTCTCGGCGGGATTCCGTGGGGGATGTTGCCCGCGATGCGCGAACGGACCTTCACCATCGCCACATCCGCGAGCCAGTGGGCCGGGGACCGTGATGGCCGCCAGCCTGCGTCCGGCGTCGGTTTCGTCGCGGGACCGCGTGTGACGCGCGGAATGGAGGAGGTGTCCAGTGCCGCGTCTGCCTGGGAGGATGCGATGGTCCTCAACCCGGCGAGCGCTACTGTCGAGGCGACCGAACGTCTGGCAGCCCGCGTGGGGACGCTGCACATCGCGGCGCACGGACGACACGCCGCCGACAACCCGCTCTTTTCAGGTCTGGAACTCGCCGACGGTTCCCTGTTCGGCTACGACATCGACCTCATCGCGACGGTGCCACGGATCGTCGTGCTTTCCGCGTGCGAGCTGGGTCGCTCGTCTGTGCGATGGGGGGAAGAGGCGATCGGGATGACGCGCGCTTGGCTACACGCCGGCACCCGGTGCGTCGTGGCATCGCCAGCGATCGTCGCCGACGATGTCGCCTGTGAGCTCCTACCAGTCGTGCACGTCGGGCTTTCCGCGGGACTCGCCCCCTCCGAGGCGCTGGCCCGAGCCGCAGATGAGACCGGAATCGTGGCGCCCTTCCAGGCGCATGGTTCAGGCTTCTAATCCGGACCTGGGCTTGATCACTCGGTAGCTGGTGCAGATCCGCGCAGAGGCGATGCGGTGAGCGACCGATCCGGCGTCAGGAGCGGCGCAGGGCAACCTTCACATCGGGTTCCTCGACCTTCATGGCTGCCGGCGCTTTGGCCTCGACGATCTCGGTGGCGAGAACCTCCCGCGCGATCATCTCCGTGTGATCGGCGAAGGCCTTCGCGACGAGGTCGTCGTCGGACTCCCACAGCACGGTGATCCTGTCGGTCACCTCGAAGCCCGCGTCCTTGCGGGCTTGCTGCAGGGTGCGAACCAGGTCGCGGGCGGTACCGAGGATGAGCAGTTCGTCGGTCAGGTGCAGGTCGATGGCCACGGACTCTCCGCCGCCACTGGCAACCGTCCAGCCCTCCCGCGGAACCTCGGTGACGAGTACTTCGTCGATCCCGATATCGATCCGTTCTCCTTCAACCTCTACTTGACCCTTACCGTTGCGTACTGCCGCAACGAGTTCAGTCGGATCCGCTGCGGTGATGGCTGACGCAATGACCGGCGTGCGTTTGCCGAACCGTTTGCCCAAAGAGCGGAAGTTGGGCTTCACGGTGACGTCCACCAGGGCGTCGGCATCAGACAACGACTCCAGGCTGAGCACGTTCAGTTCCTCAGCGACCTGCGCCCGCGCCTGCTCGTCCAGGCTGGCCCAGCCTGAGGCCGCGACCAGAGCCCGTGACAACGGTTGACGGGTCTTCATCCCCGACTCAGCCCGCGCCGATCTGCCCAGTTCGACCAATCGGCGCACCAGTGCCATGTCCTGCTCCAGGTCGGGATCGATCTGCGCAGGGCTCACTTCGGGCCACGTAGCCAGATGCACGCTGTCGACGCCCTCGGAGGCAGCGAAGAGGTCCTGCCACAGCCGTTCTGTGATGAACGGCGTGAACGGCGCCATGATCAACGTGATGTCACGAAGGCACTCGTGCAGCGTCTGAAGGGCTGCCGGGTCCCCGTCCCAGAAGCGGCGCCGGGACCGGCGTACGTACCAGTTGGACAGATCGTCGATCAACTCGGCGATCAACCGCCCCGCCGTCTGGGAGTCGAAGACATCCAAGGCTGCGTCAACGTCGCGCACCGTGCTGCTCGTGCGGGAGCGCGCCCAGCGGTCCATGATCGTCGGCTCGCCCGTCTCGCCGGGGCTCCACTGCGACAAGCCCCCGTACAGGGATTGGAACGAGGCGGTGCTCCACAGTGTCGACAGGACTTTGCTGACGACCTCCTGCAAGGCCTCGGCACCCACTCGACGGGCCTGCCACGGAGAGCCCGAGGCGAGCATGAACCACCGCAAGGCATCGGCGCCCTGGGCGTCCATCAGGGGGATCGGCTCAAGGACGTTCCCGAGGTGTTTGCTCATCTTGCGACCGTCGGCGTCGAGGATGTGGCCGAGGCAGAGCACGTTGCGGTAGGAAGACTGCCCGGTGACGAGGGTGCCGACGGCCATGAGCGTGTAGAACCAGCCGCGGGTCTGGTCGATCGCCTCGCAGATGAAGTCGGCCGGGTAGGCCTGTTCGAACTGCTCAGCGTTGTTCTCCGGATAACCGAACTGCGCGAACGGCATCGCCCCGGAGTCGTACCAGCAGTCGATGACTTCCGGTACGCGGGTGGCCACCGAGTCGCATTGCGGACACTCGAAAGTGATGTCGTCGACGAAGGGTCTGTGCGGATCCACGTCGCTGACGTCACTGTCGGAAAGGCCGGACAACTCGGCCCGGGAGCCCACTGCCGTCAGGTGGTCGTTCTCACATCTCCAGATGGGAAGCGGGGTTCCCCAGTACCTCGAACGGGACAACGCCCAGTCGATGTTGTTGCGCAGCCAGTCCCCGTAACGCCCCCACTTGATCGTCTGCGGGTACCAGTTCGTGGCCTCGTTCTGAGCCAGCAGTTGTTCCTTGATCGCGGTCGTCCGGATGTACCAGGACGGCAATGCGTAGTAGATCAGGGGAGTGTGGCAGCGCCAGCAGTGCGGGTAGGCGTGCTCGTAGGGGACTCGCTTGAACAACAGATCGCGCGCTGCGAGGTCGGCGACCAGGTCCTCGTCGGCGTGTTTGAAGAACTGTCCACCGACCAGGGGCACATCAGCCGCGAAATGACCGTCCGCATTCACCGGGTTGACCACCGGCAGGTTGTAAGCCCGGCAGACCGCGAGGTCGTCGGCGCCGAAAGCCGGCGCGAGGTGCACGATTCCCGAACCGTCGGAGGTGGTCACGAAGTCCCCGAGGATCACATAGTGGGCGTCTGGGATGTCGATCAGGTCGAAGGGCCGGCGGTAGTGCACTGCCTCGAGGTCGCGGCCGCTGAACCGCTCAAGGATCTGTGCATCCTCGCCCAGGGTGGGCCCCACCAGATCCTCGGCGACGACCAATGTCCGCTCGCCAGCGCGCGCCACGACGTAGGTCGCCTCGGGCGACACCGCGACCGCTGTGTTGGACACCAGCGTCCATGGCGTGGTCGTCCACACCAGCAGTTGCACCCCTGGGTGGCGTTCGGCCAGAGGGCCATCGAGAACCTCGCATGTCACGTAGACAGAGGGATCCACCACGTTCTCGTAGCCCTGGGCGAGTTCGTGGTCGCTCAGCGTGGTGCCACAGCGGGGGCAGTAGGGAGAGACCCGATGATCCTGTTCGAGCAGACCCTTGTCGAAGATCGTCTTCAACGACCACCACACGCTGTCGATGTAGTCCGCGGACATCGTCCAGTAGGCCTGGTCCATGTCGACCCAGTAACCCATCCGGGAGGTCATCTCCGAGAAGGCGTCGACGTGGCGCAGAACGGATTCCCGGCACTTCTCGTTGAACTGCGCGATGCCGTAGGCCTCGATGTCGGGTTTTCCGTTGAATCCGAGTTCGCGCTCTACCGCCAGTTCCACGGGCAGGCCATGGCAGTCCCAGCCGGCCTTGCGGGGCACGTGATAGCCCTTCATGGTCCGGTAACGCGGATAGAGGTCTTTGAAGACGCGGGCTTCGACGTGGTGGACCCCGGGGGTGCCGTTGGCAGTCGGCGGCCCTTCGTAGAAGGTCCAGCGCGGACCGTCAGCGGTTTGATGCAGTGATCGGTGGAACACGTCGTTGGCCTGCCAGAAAGCGATGATCTCGCGTTCCATCGCGGGCAAGTCTGTCTTCGGTGGCACCGGACGGTACATTCGGCTCCTTCGTCGCTGTAGTACGAGGGTATCGGGGGCGCCAAGGGCATGAGTCCCAGTGCCCGACGGCCGTACCCTGGCTTGGTGAGTGGTTCGGTGTTCTGTTCTTCGATCTGGGTCAAGCCGGGGTCGCGGCGCACACAGGTCGGCGGGACTCATGGCCAGCCCCCGGCCCTGGTGGTGAGGGTCAGTGCGCCTGCCGCAGACGGCGCGGCCAACCGAGCCGTCGTGGATGCTTTGGCGTCCGCCCTGGGGGTGCGACGGGGGACTGTGGCAATCGTGTCCGGCCATACGGCTCGCGCCAAGCGGATCGAAGTCAGCGATCCGCCACCGGGCTTGACGACGCGATGGGAGCAACTGGGGGCTGTGTGAACCCGCTATTCGTACCGATTCGGTGATCGGTCTACCGTTGGCGGAATGAGGCATCCAGCGGTACCGGTCGCCTGGGGCACCGCTGCGGTGGTGGTCCTGATCGATCAACTGACGAAGGTGTGGGCGGTGGCCACCCTGGAGGGTCAACCCGACAAGCAGATCATCGGTGACCTGCTGCGGTTCAGCTTCGTGCGCAACCCGGGCGCTGCCTTCGGCCTGGGCGGCGGGGCCACCATCGTGTTCAGCCTCGTGGCGGTTGCCGTTGTCGTGGTGCTGCTGCGGATGTCCACCAAGCTGGTCTCGATGTGGTGGGCTGTTGCCCTCGGGCTGATGCTGGGCGGGGCGCTGGGCAACTTCATCGACAGGCTAGTGCGTGAACCTGCACCCCTGCAGGGCCACGTGGTCGACTTCCTGCGACTTCCGAACTGGCCGGTGTTCAATGTGGCGGACATGAGCCTGGTCACCTCCGCGGTCCTGATTGTCGCCCTGAGCCTGTTCAACGTTCCTTACGACCGTCCCCGCCACGAACCGGCGGAGTCTGCGGCGGCATGACCGAGCGTTCGTACCACGTTCCGGAGGGCCTCGACGGGCAGCGGCTCGACCAGGCGCTGTCGCGGATGCTGGGGTTGTCGCGCACGCGGGCGGCGGAACTCGTGGATCTGGCCCAGGTCACCGTCGAGGGAGAGCTGATGCCCAAGTCCGCGCGGGTCCTCACCGACCAGGTGATCGTGGTCACCGACCTCGACCAACCGGTGGCCGCCGAACCGGCCATGGAACTACCCGTGTTGTACGCGGACGAGGACATCATCGTCGTCGACAAACCGGTGGGAATGGCCGCGCATGCCAGTCCGGGCTGGGAGGGTCCCACAGTCGTGGGGGCGCTGGCCCGTGCCGGGTACCAGATCGCCCCCGTGGGTTCCGACGAACGCCAAGGAATTGTGCACCGGCTGGATGTTGGTACGAGCGGGGTAATGGTGGTGGCAAAATCAGCGCGGGCCTACTCGGCACTTAAGCGTGCGTTCAAGAACCGCGAGGTCGAGAAGACCTACCACGCCCTCGTGCAGGGCCGCCCGGATCCGTCGGTCGGCACGGTGGACGCCCCCATCGGCCGGGACCCGCGCCATCAGCACCGGTTCGCGGTCACGGCCGACGGCCGCCCGAGTGTGACCCACTACGAGACCCTCGAGAGCCATCGGTATGCCTCGCTGCTGCAGATCCGGCTTGAGACCGGCCGCACCCATCAGATCCGGGTGCACATGTCCGCAATCCGGCATCCATGCTGCGGTGACGTTGTCTACGGCGCCGATCCCACCCTGGCCACACGGCTCGGGCTCAAACGGCAGTGGTTGCACGCGGTAGGTCTTGAGTTCCGCCACCCCGGAACGGGTGCCGTGGTCAGTTTCGGCAGCGAGTACCCGTCCGACCTTGCCCACGCCTTGGACCTGATCCGGGCCGGTTGAGCCCTGGTTAGAGGTTGTGCTCCTGGTTAGCGAATCCACGCGTTGTTTTGCTAACGAACAGCACAACCTCTAACGCGGGCCGTTTGGGTGCCGGCAACGCGGCGAACGAGAACCCCGGCCCGCCACCGGTTGGCGAGTCTTGCCGGTGGCCTGTCAGGGGATCGGCTTACTCTGGAGTCCTCTCATCGCAACCCGGAGGCGATTCATGCCGGACTCGTTCGTCCATCTGCACGTCCACACCGAGTACTCGATGCTCGACGGTGCGGCGCGCTTGGACGACCTGTTCGCTGAGGCCGCCCGGCTGGGCATGCCGGCAATCGCCATGACCGACCACGGCAACGTGTTCGGCGCCTACGAGTTCTACAAGAAGGGTCAGCAGCACGGGGTCAAGCCCATCATCGGCATCGAGGGGTACTACGCCCCGCAGGGCAGGCACACTCGGGCTCCGTACGACTTCGGTGACGTCCCGGGTGACGACGTCGGCGAGGACGGCGTGCCGGCGATCAAGGGCAAGCAGGCCTACACGCACATGACCGTGCTGGCCGAGACCACCGAAGGGATGCACAACCTCTTCCGGCTGTCCAGTCTGGCCAGCATGGAGGGCTACTACCGCAAGCCGCGCTTCGACCGGGAGCTGCTGGACCGCTTCGGCAAGGGTTTGATCGCCACCACCGGATGTCCCAGCGGGGAAGTCAACATGTGGCTGCGGGCGGGCCAGTACGACCGGGCGCTCGCAGCAGCAGCGGATTTCAACGACATCCTGGGGCACGGGAACTTCTACTGCGAACTCATGGACCACGGCTTGGACATCGAGCGCCGCCACCGTGAGGACCTCCTCAAGATCGCGCGGACACTGGACCTCCCGCTGGTGGCCACCAACGACCTTCACTACGTGCGCGAAGAGGATGCCAACGCCCACGATGTGCTGCTGTGCATCGGCACGCGGGCGACGGTCAACGACGAGAAGCGCTTCCGCTTCAACGGATCCGGGTACTTCCTCAAACCCGCTGAGCAGATGCGCGCGGTCTGGTCGGAGCTGCCGGAGGCGTGTGACAACACCCTGCTGATCGCCGAGCGCTGCAACGTGGCCTTCGACGACTCCGCCAACCTGATGCCCCGCTTCGACGTGCCAGAGGGCGAGACCGAGGACTCGTGGATGGCCAAGGAGGTCTATCGCGGTCTCGAGCAGAGATTTGCGCCGAACCCCGTGCCGCAGACCCACCGTGAGCAGGCTGCCTATGAGGTGTCCGTGATCGCCCAGATGGGGTACTCGAGCTACTTCCTGGTGACCGCGGACCTAGTTCGCTACGCCAAGCGCAATGGCATCCGGGTCGGCCCGGGTCGTGGATCGGCCGCCGGGGCCCTGATCGCATGGGCCATGGGGATCACGGAACTGGATCCGCTGGAACACGGACTGATCTTCGAGCGGTTCCTCAACCCGGACCGCGTCTCGATGCCCGACATCGACATGGACTTCGACGAGCGCCGTCGTGGGGAGATGATCCGCTACGCGACTGAGAAGTTCGGCGAGGATCAGGTCGCCCAGATCGTCACCTACTCGTCGATCAAGGCGAAGGCCGCGATCAAGGACTCCGCGCGGGCACTCGGGCTTCCCTATGCCCTGTCCGACCAGATCACCAAAGCGATGCCGGATCCGGTCATGGGCAAGGACATCCCGCTGTCCGGGATCTTCGACCCCAAACACCCCCGCTACGGTGAGGCCGCGGACTTCCGCACGCTGCACGACGAGGATCCTCAGGTCCAACAGGTTGTCGCAACGGCGCGCGGGCTCGAAGGTCTGAAGCGCCAGCCCGGTGTTCACGCGGCCGGTGTCATCCTGTCGCGTGCGAAACTCTTGGACGTCGTGCCGTTGTGGAGACGCGATGACGGGTCGATCATCACCCAGTTCGACATGGGAGCCTGTGAGGAACTCGGGCTCCTGAAGATGGACTTCCTGGGGCTGCGCAACCTCACCGTCCTCGACGACTGCCTGGTGAACATCGAGCGCAACAAGGGCGAGCAGGTGGTGCTCGAGGATTTGCCCCTGGACAACGCCGAGGCGTATCGGCTGCTGGGTCGCGGTGACACTCTCGGGGTGTTCCAACTCGACGGAGGGCCGATGCGAGCCCTGCTTCGATCCATGAAGCCGGACTCCTTCGATGACATCAGCGCGGTGCTGGCGCTGTACCGTCCGGGACCGATGGGTGCCAATGCGCACAACGACTACGCCGACCGAAAGAACGGCCGACAGCCGGTCACCCCGATCCACCCGGAACTCGCAGACTCCCTCGAAGACATCCTGACCGAGACATATGGCGTGATCGTCTACCAGGAACAGGTCATGACGATCGCCCAGAAGGTGGCCGGCTACAGCCTCGGACAAGCCGACCTTCTGCGCCGGGCGATGGGCAAGAAGAAGAAGGAGATCCTCGACAAGGAGTTCGGGCCCTTCGCCGAGGGTATGCGGGCCAACGGGTACGGCGACGCGGCCATCAACACGCTGTGGGAGATTCTTGTCCCGTTCGCCGACTACGCATTCAACAAGGCTCACTCGGCGGGTTACGGTCTGGTGTCCTACTGGACTGCCTACCTGAAGGCGAACTACCCGACCGAGTACATGGCTGCGCTGCTGGAGTCCGTGAAGGACAACAAGGACAAGAGCGCCATCTACCTGGCCGAATGCCGGCATATGGGCCTCAAGGTGCTGCCTCCAGACGTCAACGACTCACAGTCGAAGTTCACTGCGGTCGGCGACACCATCCGGTTCGGGTTATCGGCGGTGCGCAACGTGGGGGAAGCGGTCGTCGACTCCATCATCGCCTCCCGGGAGGCGCAGGGTCGCTTCCTGGATTTCAAGGACTTCCTGTCCAAGGTCGAGGCAGGCGCGTGTAACAAGCGTGTGGTGGAATCGCTGATCAAGGCCGGCGCGTTCGACTCCCTCGGTCACACCAGACGAGGGTTGATGACGGTGCACGAGGCGGCCGTCGACGAAGCCCTGAGCACCAAACGGGCCGAAGCGATCGGTCAGTTCGACCTTTTCGGGGATGTCGAGGAGGGCTCCGAAACCGGGGCAGGCATGGAACTGCAGATCCCCGTGGGGGAGTGGGAGAAGTCGGTCCTGCTGGCCCACGAGCGCGAGATGCTCGGGCTGTACGTGTCCGACCACCCGTTGCTGGGCCTCGAGGCGCAGTTGCGGAGCCTGGCCGACGGCAACATCGCCGATCTGGCGGGCTCGGAGAACTCCGATGGAAAGATCGTGAATGTGGCAGGGCTGGTGACTCAGGTCGCCCGCAGGATCACCAAGGGCGGCAAGCCCTACGCCCAGCTGACCGTGGAGGACCTGACCGGAGAGATCACGGTGATGGTCTTCCCCAAGGTCTACGAGTCGGTATCGCCGTACTGCCACACCGATGCCATCCTCGTGGTCAAAGGACGCCTCGATGCCAGTGAGGAGTCCGCGCGGCTGATGGCGATGGAAGTCTCCGTGCCGGACCTGTCCCTGGAGCGCAACAGTCCCTTCGTGGTCACAGTGGCCGCCCAACAATGCACGCCCGACACCGTCGATCGCTTGAAAGGGGTGCTGAGCGCACATCCGGGATCGACCGAGGTGCATCTGCGCATGGCCACCGGGACCCGAACCACCGTCCTACGCCTCGATGAGGCCTTCCGGGTCTCGGCCGACCCGTCGTTGGGCGCGGATCTCAAAGCGCTGCTGGGGCCCAATTGCCTACCCACGGCGTGACCCCACCCTTCCACCCGGTCGCAGTGATCGCGAGGTACGTGCTGCTGGGCGCTGCGATGGGTGTGCCGGTGGCCATCTTTTGGATCTGGTGGGCGCCGCGCGTCGTTGTCTCCTCGCTGGAAACGACCTCCTTCGTCGAGGGCTATCCGCAGGGCTTCGCCGTGGCCGACCTGATCCTGGGCGCTTTGCTGTTGGTGGCCGGACTGGTCGTCGGCGTGGTGGCGGCGGCCCGTTTGCGACGGACAGGTTTCGTCAAAGGGTGGTCGCAGGTCGTCGGGGCGATGGCTGGGGCGGTGATGTGCGCAGCTGTCGCGCGAGTGCTCGGCTGGTGGCTTGCTGGCATGCAGACCACGAGCCTTCCGGACGGCACCTTCGAGCTCCCGGTAACGATCGGTGCCCAAGGCGTGCTGCTGTTGGGTGTCTTCTCGGCCCTATTGGTGATCCTGGGCTACTCGGCTTTCGCCCGTGAACCTGTCAGGTCTTGATCGGGGCCGTTCTGGCCTTGGTGGCTGTGATCAGGTCCTCGGGCTTGAGTTCCAGGTCCACGCCGCGTCTGCCGCCTGAAACGAAGATCGTCGAGTGATCCACCGCGGAGGCGTCGATGACGGTGGGCAGCGGCTTCTTCTGGCCGAGCGGTGAGATCCCGCCAACGACGTAACCGGTGCTCTTCTCCGCTGACTTGGAGTCGGCCATGACCGCCTTCTTCCCGCCCACTGCAGAGGCCAGCGCCTTCAGGCTCAGTTGCGAACTCACGGGCACACAGGCGACGACCAACTGGCCCTCGACATCAGCCACGAGCGTCTTGAAAACCCGGTCGGGGTCGAGTCTGAGGGCTTTGGCCGCTTCCTGCCCGAAGGCGGTGTCGTCGGGGTCGTGGCGGTACTCGTGCACGGCGAACGGGACACCGGACTCAGTCAGGGCGAGCATCGCAGGAGTCGCGGCTCGGCCCTTGTCCTTCTTCTTGGCAGCCACCTGCTGAACCTATCGCGGCACGGATGCTCACATGTTCGCGACCGGACCCCCTCCGTACGATGTACCTATGCTGCGCCGCATCGATCTTCGCCGCGACGAAGAGTTCGACGTACCCCGTGCTCTGCCCGAGGGTGAGGCTGCCGCGGTCACCCATATCATCGACGAGGTCCGCAGCCGTGGGGCCGAGGCGGTCCTCGAGTTCGGTGAGAGGTTCGACGGTGTGCGCCCACCCTCTCTGCGCGTACCCGGCGAGGTGATTGCGTCGTGCCTGGACTCACTTGATCCGGCGGTTCGAGACGCCTTGAGCACGGCCATCGAGCGCACCACGACGGTGCACGCCGACCAACTGCCCAGTCCTGCGCGAACGGTGCTCGGCCCGGGTGCCGAGGTTTCACAGACGTGGCGGCCGGTGCGCCGAGTCGGACTGTACGTGCCCGGCGGTCGTGCTGTGTACCCATCAAGCGTGGTCATGAACGTCGTGCCGGCCCGGGTCGCCGGCGTTGAGTCGATGGCCGTGGTCAGTCCGCCTCAGGCTGACCATGGAGGCTGGCCGCACCCCACGATTCTGGCCGCGTGTGCGCTGCTGGGTGTGGACGAGGTGTACGCCGCAGGCGGTGCCCAGGCGATCGCGATGCTTGCCCTGGGGGTTGAGACCGTCGAGCCGGTGAACATCATCACCGGGCCAGGGAACATCTACGTCACGGAGGCGAAACGTCTGCTGCAGGGAAAGGTCGGCATCGACAGTGAGGCCGGACCCACCGAGATCGCGATCGTCGCTGACGACAGTGCCGATCCGGCGTTCGTGGCGGCCGACCTGATCTCGCAGGCAGAGCACGACGTGGTCGCTGCATCCGTGCTGATCACGGACTCCGACGATCTGGCCGATGCGGTAGCAGCGGAGTTGCAGCGACAGGTTCCGCAGGCGAAGCACGGCGAGCGGATCAGGCAGGCCCTCACGGGCCAGCAGAGTGCGATCATCTTGACCGCGGACCTGGACCAGGCTCTTGCAATCGCCGACGAGTACGCCGCGGAGCACTTGGAGATCCACACCCGCAATGCGGCCAAGCACTCGGCGCGCATCCGCAACGCCGGGGCGATCTTCGTCGGCGCGTACACGCCGGTCTCCTTGGGCGACTACCTGGCGGGCTCCAACCACGTGCTTCCCACTGCGGGATGTGCCTGTCACTCCAGTGGTCTGAACGTCACCACGTTCCTTCGAAGCGTGCAGGTGGTCGAGTACAACCGGCAGGGCCTTGAAGAAGTGACCGATCGCATCGAGGCGCTTGCCAACGCCGAAGACCTGCCGTCGCACGCCGCTGCAGTGACGATCCGGCGTCGGAGTAGCCCGTGAGCGATCTGCCCCTGCGCCCGGAGTTGATCGGGCGTGCGGCCTACGGTGCGCCGCAGATCGATGTGCCCGTAAGGCTCAATACCAATGAGAACCCCTACCCGCCCCCGCCCGAGATGATCGCCGATATCGCGAAAGCCATCGACCCCAATCTCAACCGCTACCCGGATCGCGACGCCCGCGAGTTGCGCACGGCGCTGGCCGGCTATTTGAGTGCTCAAACGGGCGTGCACCTTTCCAGTGACCAGTTGTGGGCCGCCAACGGGTCCAATGAGGTGCTGCAGCAGATCCTGCAGGCCTTCGGCGGACCCGGGCGCACTGCCCTGGGTTTCACACCCGGCTACGCGATGCACGAACTGATCAGCCGGGCCACCGGTACGGCCTTCGTCCCGGTCGCGCGCCATGACCTGGACCTTGACGCGGCGCAGATCGTGGCGGCGGTCCAGGCGCACCGGCCCGATGTGTTGTTCCTGAGCAGCCCGAACAACCCCACAGGGGAGTCGTTGCCGCTTTCGGTGATCGAGGCTGCTTACGACGCTGTGGCAAGCACAGACACGGGCATAGTCGTGGTCGATGAGGCGTACGCGGAGTTCGCCAGTGTTCCCAGCGCCGTGCACTTGCTTGAAGGTCGTCCTCGGTTGCTGGTCAGCCGGACCATGAGCAAGGCATTCGCGTTCGCGGGTGCCAGGGTCGGATACCTGGCATGCGACCCAGTCGTGGTCGACGCGTTACTGCTGGTGCGACTGCCATATCACCTGTCGTCCTTGACCCAGACTGCGGCGACTGTGGCGATCGGGCATGCCGGACGGCTCACCGAACAGGTGGCCCACCTACGCGCGACACGTGACGAATTCGTGGTTCGCGTGCAGGCCCAGGGCTGGCAGTGCCGACCCTCCGATGCCAACTTCGTCCTGGTCGGACCCTTTGTCGATCCGCCTCAAGCTTGGAAGCGTTTGCTTGCCGCCGGGATCCTCGTGCGTGACGTGGGCCTCGAGCGCTGGCTGCGCGTGACCATCGGCACCGACGAGCAGATGGCGGTGTTGGCCTCCGAACTTGCCCACTGCACAGACCTCAGGGAGACGGCATGAACAGAACTGCACGCGTTGCCCGCACCACCAAGGAAAGCGACGTCCTCGTCGAATTGGACCTCGACGGCACCGGACGCTCACAAGTGGACACGGGTGTGCCGTTCTTCGACCACATGCTTGATCAACTGGCCCGTCACGGTGGTCTCGACCTGATGGTGCGGACACGCGGCGATCTGGAGGTGGACGCTCACCACACCGTTGAGGACACCTCTTTGGCGCTGGGGCAGGCACTGCGTGAGGCCCTCGGCGACAAGGCCGGGATCCAGCGCTACGGAAATGCGATGATTCCGCTGGATGAGGCGTTGGCCCTCTGTGTCGTCGACGTGTCGGGCCGGCCTTACCTGGTGCACAACGAGCCGGACCTCGTCGAGCTCATCGGGACCTACGACACGACCTTGACGCGGCACATCTTCGAGTCGATCGTCGCCACCGCCCAGATCACTTTGCACCTGCGCGTGGACTCCGGGCGAAACGCACATCACATCGTGGAGGCGCAGTTCAAGGCCTTCGCGCGGGCGTTGCGGCAGGCAGTCGCATTCGATCCGCGCATGACCGGGATCCCGTCGACCAAAGGCACGCTCGGGTCATGAAGAACGTCGTCGTGCTCGACTACGGGTCGGGCAACCTGCGCTCGGCCCAGAGGGCTCTCGAGGCGGCCGGGGCAACGGTGCAGGTGACCGCCTCTGCGGAGGCGTCGGCGACCGCAGACGGTTTGGTCGTCCCCGGAGTCGGGGCTTTCGAGGCCTGCGCCCGCGGCCTGTACGCGATTGGCGGCGCGCGAATGATCGAACGACGACTGGCAGGGGGCAGGCCGGTTCTAGGCATCTGCGTCGGTATGCAGGTCATGTTCGAGGCGGGCGAGGAGCACGGGCTCGTCAGTCCGGGCTGGGCCCAGTGGCCCGGTCGCGTCGAGCGACTCCAGGCTCCAGTTCTGCCGCACATGGGCTGGAACACGGTTGAACCGCCCGCGGAGTCGGCGCTCTTCGACGGATTGGCTCAGGAGCGCTTCTACTTCGTGCACTCGTACGCCGCCAAGTCCCTTGACTTGGGCGATGCCGGTACGGCCGCGGTCAAACACCCGCTCGTGACCTGGACCGAGTACGGGCAGCGGTTCGTCTCCGCCGTGGAGAACGGACCCCTGTCGGCCACGCAGTTCCACCCCGAAAAGTCGGGGGAGGCGGGCATCAGATTGCTGCGCAACTGGCTGGCTACCCTCTGAGGTGTCGGCCGGTGTGGTTTGCCTGCGGCGTCACTGTCGGCGCCGCGTTAGAGGTTGTGCTGTTGGTTAGCGAATCCACGCGTTGTTTCGCTAACCAACAGCACAACCTCTAACCAACGGCCTGGCCCATGGTGGAGGGTCTAACCAACGGCCTGGCCCATGACTCGACTCGCTGCCACCAACGGCGCTGGCCCATGGCGGTGTCGGTGCAAACCGCCCGGGCGGGCCGGACCGCGCTGGGAATAGCAGGCGAAACCCGTCTGTTGGAATACCTGCATAGGGTATAGGAGAAGACATTGGCAACCGTAGACCTGACCGCTGAATCGTTCACCTCGACTGTGGACGGCAATGGCATCGTTCTTGTGGATTTCTGGGCCGCGTGGTGTGGCCCCTGCCGGATGTTCGCACCGGTGTTCGAGAAGGCTTCCGAGGAGCACCCCGACATCGTGTTCGGCAAGGTTGACACTGAGGCGGAACAGTCGTTGGCAGCCCAGGCCCAGATCAGTTCGATCCCGACGCTGATGGCCTTCCGCGACGGAATCCTGCTGTACGCCCAGCCAGGTGCGCTGCCTGCACCGGCCCTGGCCGATCTCATCGGACAGGTGAAGGAACTCGACATGGACGTCGTGCGCGCCGAGGTTGCCAAGCAGAAGGGCTGATCAGGGGCGATTCTGCGTCGGCCCAACACCACCGCGTGCCGCAACCGCGGCCGGGCACCACTGCTGCCTAGAGTGTCCTCGTGGCAGATGTCGAATTCCGCAGTGATGTGACGGTCGAGTTGGTCAGGGCCGCGGCCCAGGACGCGGATGTACTGTTCGCGGCCAGGGTGTCGACGAAGGGAGAGTTGTCCCTCGACGATGTCGATGGTGATGCTCAGCGCTCCCAGGGTTTGATCAATTATCTGATGCGGGATCGGCACGGGTCACCGTTCGAGCACAACTCCATGACGTTCTTCGTCAGTGCGCCCATCTTTGTCTTCCGCGAGTTCATGCGGCACAGGATCGCCTCCTACAACGAGGAGAGCGGCCGCTACCGCGAACTGCGGCCGGTGTTCTACGTTCCAGGTCCCGAACGGAAACTGGTTCAAGAGGGCAAACCAGGGGCGTACGACTTCGTCGACGGCACCCCCGAGCAGTACCGCATCACCGTCGAGCAGACCAAGGCCGCGTGCTTGAGCTCGTACGCGGCGTACCAGGCGATGCTCGACGCGGGAGTCGCGCGTGAGGTGGCCCGAACCGTGCTTCCCGTGGGGACCTACAGTTCGATGTACGTGACCATGAACGCGCGGTCACTCATGAACTTCTTGTCCCTGCGGACCAAGCGGCCGGATGCGGCCTTCCCGTCTTTCCCGCAAAGAGAGATCGAGATGGTCGCCGACGTCATGGAAGACCGCTGGGCCGAGCTCATGCCACTGACACACGAGGCCTTCGAACGCAACGGCCGGGTGGCGCCGTAGCCGCCGTGTCGGAAGGTAGCGTGGGAGCCATGGAGTCGACTTTCGGTTCGGTGATCACAGCTATGGTCACCCCCTTCGACGATGAGGGTGCCCTTGATGAGTCGGGGTTGGCCGCTCTGGCGGGGCACCTGGTGGACATCGGCAATGACGGCTTGGTCGTCAATGGGACCACCGGTGAGGCACCGACCACTTCGGACACCGAGAAACTCGAGGTCGTGCGCATCGTGGTGGACGCGGTGGGTGACAGGGCAAAGGTGATCGCCGGGGTCGGAACCAGCGACACGGCGCACACCATCGAGTTGGCCAAGCAGGCCCATGCCGCCGGTGCACATGCTCTGCTGGCGGTCACGCCCTACTACAACAAGCCTCCGCAGGCAGGGTTGCTGGCGCACTTCACCGCAGTCGCCGAGGCCACCGACCTGCCCGTCATGCTTTACGACATCCCCGGCCGCTCGGCCACCGAGATCGCCACGCCTACGCTGATCAGCCTCGCAGCCCATCCGAACATCCGTGCGGTCAAGGACGCGAAGGGTGACCTCGTTGCGTCTGCACAAGTCATGGCTGAGACCGACCTGCTTTGGTACTCCGGCGAGGACGGGCTGAATCTGCCGTTGCTGTCGCTCGGGGCTACTGGCTTCGTGAGCGTTATCGGCCACTTCGTCGGATCGACTCTGGCCCGAATGCGCGAGGCCTTCCTGTCCGGTGACTGGGAGCAAGCGCGAGATCTGCACTTCTCGACACTGCCCGTCACGGAAGCGGTCTTCGCCACCCAGGCCGTAATGACGGTCAAGGGGGCATTGAACAGGCTCGGGCTGCCGGGAGGCACAGTCCGCTCGCCACTGGTAACGGCCAGCGAGGCGCAGATCAGTGCGGTGGTGCAGGCACTCGGAGCGCGGCGATGAGCACGCCGGTGCCGGCGCTGGCCCCGGGCGCGCTGCGCGTGGTCGCGCTCGGCGGACTGGGTGAGATCGGTCGTAATATGACCGTCTTCGAGTGCGACGGGCAGTTGCTGATCGTCGACTGCGGGGTGCTGTTCCCCGAGGAATCCCAACCCGGCGTCGACCTGATCCTGCCCGACTTCGAGTACATCCGTGAACGTCTGGACGACGTCGTCGGGTTGGTGCTGACCCACGGCCATGAGGATCACATCGGTGCTGTGCCGTTCCTTCTGCGTGAACGCCCCGACATCCCCATATACGGATCCCGTCTGACCTTGGCACTGCTCGAGGCCAAACTGCGCGAGCATCGCCAGAAGCCGCCCCTGCAAGTGGTGAAGGAAGGCGACACTGAGTGGCTCGGTGCCTTCCGAGTCGAGTTCGTGGCGGTCAACCACTCCATCCCTGATGCCTTGGCCGTTTGTATCGACACCACCGCTGGGCGGGTAGTGCACACCGGCGACTTCAAGATGGATCAACTCCCGCTGGATGGCAGGATCACCGACCTGAGGGCGCTGGCCCGGCTCGGGCAAGAGGGCGTCGACCTGTTGTTGGTGGACTCGACCAACGCCGAAGTGGGCGGTTTCGTCACCAGTGAGGCCGAAATCCTGCCCGCGTTGGAACAGGTCATGGTGAGCACGCCCAAGCGCGTCATCGTCGCAAGCTTCGCCAGTCATGTGCACCGGATCCAGCAGGTCATCGATGTGGCCACGCGCAACGGACGCAAGATCGCGCTCGTGGGCCGCTCAATGGTGCGCAACATGAACGTGGCACGCGACCTGGGGTATCTGCAGGTGCCTGCCAACACCCTGGTGAATGCAGACCGGCTTTCCGAACTCCCAGATGACCAAATAGTGCTGGTTTGCACCGGGTCGCAGGGAGAGCCGATGGCCGTGCTGTCGCGGATTGCGGCCCATGACCACGACATCCGGGTCGGCCCGGGTGACACGGTGGTCCTGGCGTCTTCGCTGATCCCCGGCAACGAGAACGCGGTCAACCGCGTGATCAACGGACTGACGGCGACCGGTGCCCGCGTCGTGCACAAGGGCAACGCAATGGTCCACGTCTCCGGGCACGCGGCGGCCGGTGAACTGCTGTACCTCTACAACATCGTGAAGCCGGCCAATGTCATGCCCGTCCACGGGGAGGTGCGCCACCTGCACGCCAACGCCCGCCTCGCCGGGCTGACCGGCGTGGACGCCGATCGGATCGTCATTGCTGAAGACGGGTCCGTGATCGACCTGGTCGACGGCCACGCGCAGATCGTGGGCCAGGTGCCATGCGGCTACGTGTACGTCGACGGAGCCAGCGTCGGTGACATCACCGAGGGATCCTTGAAAGACCGGCGCATCCTCGGTGAAGAGGGCTTCATCTCGGTGGTCGTCGTTGTGGATCACGTGGAACGCAAGATCCTGCGCGGACCGGAGATCCACGCCCGAGGCTTCGCAGATTCCGATTCGGTCTTCGATGAGGTGGTTCCTGTGATCGCAGACAAGATCACAGCCGCCCTCAAGGACGGTGTCACGGATCAGCATGCCCTCGGC
This sequence comes from uncultured Actinomycetota bacterium, assembly GCA_963818505.1. GTDB lineage: Bacteria > Actinomycetota > Actinomycetes > S36-B12 > UBA10799 > JADKAV01. The sequence continues at coordinate 509,575 of CAWFSJ010000001.1, read as the reverse complement.
CAGGTTGTGCGGCGCACGCTCGGAAGGTGGGTCAGCGGTCAGCACCGGCGTCGGCCCATGATCGTGCCGGTCGTCATCGAGGGCTGATCCGCGCGGCGACACGCGCCCGTGCGCCGAATCGTCGTGGCGCTGTGCAGTCCGATCCTGCCGATACGCTGGACCCCATGGCATCCCGCACGTCCACCCGCAGTTCGCGGCCGAACTCCAAGAGTTCCCGCTCCAGACCACCGACCAAGAAGACGGGGAGTAAGTCCACCGCGTCGGCGAAGAAGTCCTCGACGGCAGCCAAGAAGTCCGGCGGGTTCAGCGCCTTCCTGCGCACAGTGCTGCGAGGCCTGGTGGCTGCCTGGCTCGCAGCCGCCCACTTCATAGGCGGTGCAGCCAGGCGTGTTGGTCACAGCGCACGCGACCTTGATCCGGGACTTCGGCGCGACGGCATCGGTCTGCTCTACCTGCTGCTGGCAGTGGTCGTTGCCGCGGTGGCCTGGTGGGGTGCCGACGGCGGGCTGGAACCGGCCGTTACTTTCGTCGTGACAGGCGCGGTGGGCTCGCTCGACGCCCTTGTGCCCCTCTTCCTCGGGTGGTTGTCGTGGCGCACCCTTCGCCACCCCGAGCGCAAGTTCAAGGCCCATCACTTGATCGGCGGCCTGCTCGTCGTACTTGCCGCCGCCGGTCTGCTGCATCTCTTCAACGGCTCGGCCCAGCCCATCGACGGCCAGCAGGCCATGCGTGCCGGCGGCGGGTGGGCCGGCTGGCTGGCCACGATTCCGTTCCTGACTCTGCTCGGCCCGATCCTGACCGGCGTCATCCTGGTGCTCGTCCTCGTTGCGGGTCTGCTGATGGCCACTGGCACTTCTGTGGCCGATCTGCGGACCCGCGCCAAGACGGTGGACACTGCTGCGGCCACTGCTTGGGTCAAGGCGCGGCTCGGAAACGGCTCGGCGAAGAAGTCGCAAGAGATCCCCGAGGACCTTGCCGGCGATGAGGCTTTCGTGACGCCGGTGGCGCAGGAGCCCGTCGACCCGTTCGTGGATGACGACAGCACCCAACAGATCGACCCGGCGGCAATGGTTCCGATGGCCCAGGACCTGACCGTCGAGGTAGACCCTTCGCAGTTCGATGAGTTCGATCTGTCTGTGGCCGAGCAACTGCTTCTGTCCGGTGATGTCGTCTATCGCCTCCCACCCTTGGAGTTGCTCAAGCCGGGACCGCCGCACAAAGCGGCCACGGCTGCCAACGATCAGGTGGTTGGTGCGCTCACCGCTGTGCTGGACCAGTTCGAAGTGGACGCACGGGTCACCGGCTTCAGTCGCGGACCGACAGTCACGCGCTACGAGGTGGAACTCGGTCCGGCCGTCAAGGTGGAGCGAGTGACGGCATTGAGCAAGAACATCTCCTACGCGGTCAAGAGCCCTGAGGTCCGGATCCTTTCGCCCATCCCCGGCAAGTCGGCGATCGGCATCGAGATCCCCAACACCGATCGCGAGAACGTGAGCCTGTCGGATGTTCTGCGCAGCAGGAAGGCCCAGTCGGATTCACACCCGATGCTGATCGGTTTGGGCAAGGACGTCGAGGGCGGCTTCGTGGTCGGCAACCTCGCCAAGATGCCTCACCTGCTGGTCGCCGGTGCCACAGGTGCCGGTAAGTCGGTCTGCATCAACACGCTGATCACCTCGGTCCTGGCCCGCGCCACTCCCGACGAGGTGCGGATGGTGCTCATAGACCCCAAGCGCGTCGAACTGAGCATCTACGACGGGATCCCGCACCTGATCACGCCGATCGTCACGGACCCGAAGAAGGCAGCCGACATCCTGCAGTGGGTTGTCAAGGAGATGGAGACCCGCTACGACGATCTGGCCGCCTACGGGTTCCGCCACATCGACGACTTCAACAAGGCGGTGGCGGCCGGCACGGTTGTGCCCCCGCCGGGCACACAACGCGCTCTGCAGCCGTACCCGTACCTGCTGATCATCGTGGACGAGCTCGCGGACCTCATGATGGTGGCACCACGCGATGTCGAGGACGCAATCGTTCGGATCACGCAGTTGGCCCGTGCGGCAGGTATCCACCTTGTGCTGGCCACGCAGCGTCCCAGCGTGGATGTGGTCACCGGACTGATCAAGGCGAACGTTCCTTCAAGACTGGCGTTCTCGACGTCAAGCCAAACCGACAGCCGGGTCATTCTCGACCAGCCGGGTGCAGAGAAGCTCATCGGCCAGGGTGACGGGTTGTTCCTGCCGATGGGCGCCAGTAAGCCGATCCGGCTGCAGGGTGCCTTCGTCCCCGAGCACGAGATCCGCAGCGTCGTGGCACATTGCCGCGCGCAGATGGCACCGGTCTACCGCGAGGACATCTCCCAGGCTGCGGGCTCGAGAGCGATCATCGATGGCGATATCGGAGACGACCTAGAGCTCGTGTGCCAGGCCGCGGAACTCATCGTGAGCACCCAGTTCGGATCCACGTCGATGCTGCAGCGCAAACTGCGGGTCGGATTCGCCAAGGCCGGACGTCTCATGGATCTGCTCGAGGTGCGCGGCGTGGTCGGGCCCAGCGAGGGTTCGAAGGCTCGTGAGGTCCTTGTGACCCCAGATGACCTGCCGGCTGTGATCGCCGATCTGCGCGGGGTGGGCGGCGGCACCCAGTGAGCCGCCCCTCGGTCTCGATCATCACGTTGGGGTGCGCCCGCAACGAGGTCGACTCCGAGGAACTCGCGGGGGCCCTGGCCGAGGACGGCTGGGACCTCGTGACTGATCCCGCTCAGGCGGACACGGTGGTGGTGAATACTTGCGGGTTCATCGAGGCCGCCAAACGCGACTCGATCGACACCGTGCTCAGTGCCAGTGATCTGCCCGCCAAGGTTGTCGCGGTGGGATGTATGGCTGAGCGCTACGGCAAGGAGTTGGCATCCTCGCTGCCCGAGGCCGACGCGGTCCTCGGGTTCGATGCCTATCCCGACCTGCCGAAGTCCCTGCGCCGAATCCTTGCAGGGGAACATCCGGCGGCCCACACGCCTCGCGATCGCCGCACGTTACAGCCCGTCTCTCCCACGGACAGATCCTCGGATCTGGCGGTGCTTCCCGGTCACATCGGCTTGCGCCGCCGCCTTGAGGATGGATCCGTAGCGTCGGTGAAGCTGGCCTCGGGATGCGACCGCCGGTGCACGTTCTGCGCGATCCCGTCCTTCCGTGGTTCGTTCGTCTCCCGCAGACCGACCGACATCGTGAACGAAGTTGAATGGCTGGTCGGCCAAGGTGTTCTGGAAGTGAATCTGGTCAGCGAGAACTCGACGTCGTACGGCAAGGACTTCGGTGATCTGCGCCTGTTGGAGGCCCTGCTCGCGGACCTGGCGGGTATGCAGGGACTCGAACGTGTTCGGGTCGCCTACCTGCAGCCGGCTGAGATGCGTCCCGACCTGATCCAGCTCGTGGCGACGACTGAAGGGGTTGCGCCGTACTTCGACCTCTCGTTCCAGCACTCGAGTCCAGAGGTGCTGCGACGGATGCGGCGGTTCGGTGGCAGTGAGGACTTCCTGCGACTCATCGACCAGATCCGCGACGCGAACCCGGCCGCAGCGATCAGGTCCAACTTCATCGTCGGCTTTCCGGGGGAGACCCCAGGCGACTTCGACATGCTCATCGAGTTCCTCAATCTCGCCCAACTGGATGCGATCGGGGTGTTCGGGTATTCCGATGAGGAAGGGACCGAGGCCGTGGCGCTCCCCGGCCATTTGGATGCCGACGAGATCGACTTGCGCACAGATACCCTCGCCTCGATCGCCGACGAGGTGATGGCCCAGCGGGCCGCTGCGCGCGTCGGTGAATGCGTGCGCGTGCTCGTGGACGTCGGCAAGACGCAGTTCCAGGGTCCTGAAGACGGTTCGACCCGGCTTCTGGGTTCGTCCAGCGCGGACGTGGTCGTGGCCCGAGTAGTCGATTCTGACGGCGCCGACCTGATCGCAGAGGTGCTGCATGACTGAGTCCGGCCGCAAATGGGGCATCCCGGACCCCATGGCCGACCCGCCAAGCCCGTCGAACCTCTGGAACCTGCCTAACGGGCTCACCATGCTGCGTTTGGTTCTGGTTCCGGTCTTTGGATACCTGCTGCTTGTGGACTCCGGTGAATCGTCGCAGGCTCGTTGGTGGGCTGCGGTCGTCTTCGTGATCGCCAGCCTGACCGACCTGGCCGATGGTGCGATCGCACGCTCACGCAACTTGGTCACGACGTTCGGCAAGGTCGCGGATCCGATCGCTGACAAGGCCCTCACCGGTGTGGCTCTGCTTGGCTTGAGTTGGCTGGGGGAGTTGCCCTGGTGGGTAACTGTGGTAATCCTGGGCCGGGAGGTCAGCATCACCCTGGCCCGGTTTGTGGTGATCCGCCACGGCGTGATCCCGGCGAGCAGAGGTGGCAAGGCGAAGACCGTCTCGCAGATGTTGGCGATCTTCCTGTACATCATCCCGGTCACCGGCCTGCTGGCCGACTTGCGCTGGCCGATCATGTTGATCGCCGTGCTGCTCACCATCCTGACCGGACTCGACTACATAGTCAGAGCGGTCCGCCTGCGCGAGAACAGCGAGCGCACCGCGATGAAGAGAGCCCGACGTGCTGGCGGCTCGTGAACTCATCGCTGAACTGACCCGCAGGGGCCAGTCGGTGTGCACCGTCGAGTCGCTGACCGGCGGGCTGCTGTGCGCCGAACTCACCGAGGTGCCAGGTGCGTCCAAAGTGGTTCGCGGTGGGATTGTTGCCTACACGATGGACGCCAAGCACGACGTCGTGGGCGTGGATGCCGCGACGTTGGCCGTCCACGGTGCGGTTTCAGCACAGGCTGCCCGGGAATTGGCCCAAGGGGCGCGCGAGATCTTCGGCGCAACATGGTCGATCAGCACAACAGGGGTTGCCGGGCCTGCTGAGCAGGAGGAGAAGCCGATTGGCACTGTCTTTGTCGCAATCGACGGGCCGCAGGACGTTGTGCGCCAGTTGGCCCTTGACGGCGACAGGCATGCGGTCCGGCAACAGACCTGTGAGCTGGCCCTCGGGATGCTGTCGGAGATCTTAGGCATGTAACCCTGGCCGCTGGGAATAGCCCGGAGTGGCCGTTTCGTTGGAGTAAATGTGTGGTTAACACCTGATCGTGTTGATGCTCGTGTCGCATCCTTCGCGTACAGTCGATCCAACGGAAGGAGGAGTGATGGTCGTACTCAGGCAAGTAGTCGGTGACGAACTGCGTCGCCGCCGCATGGATCAAGGACGAACTTTGCGCGATGTGTCGACGTCCGCACGTGTGTCCCTCGGCTATCTCTCCGAGGTGGAACGCGGCCAGAAGGAAGCCTCCAGCGAGTTGTTGTCGGCCATCTGTGGCGCTCTCGAAGTCCCCCTTTCCGAAGTCATGCGTTCCGTGAGTGACAACGTCGCCCGGGCCGGTAACTGAGCCTCACTCTCGGCTCTGGGACCTCACCTCAATCCTGACGGTGTCAGTTTCAGACCCGCGTCAACCAGCGTCTGCGTCTGCTCGGCTGTGAAGGCATCAACACCATTGATTCGACGAATGCCAACGCGTGGCCGACGCCGACGCAAAGCGTCCACGAAGGCGGCAGCGGTTGGGCCAGGTTCTTGCCATATGAGAAGCGACCGGCCGGACGCGTCGAGGTAGAAATCCGGGCCTTCGGGGCCAAGCCATACGAGGGCTCCGGCTTTTCGAAGAGGTCGCGGGCCAGTGGTTTGCGGCCAGGCGACAGTGACACCGAGTGGGTTCGCCGGATCTGTTGCGGCAAGCAGCACGCCCTGCGAATTGACGTTGTGCTCCTGTCTGAGTTGCTCCAACGCCAGGTTGGTGCCGAATTGCGCACCCCCGAGGCCGTCGACCGCGTACACCTGCTGGCACGAGCCAGCCTCGTCCATCCGTCGCAGGATCCCGAAGAGGGCGTGGAAGCCCCCTGGTACGCGCTCGTTACCCACCACCGTGCGGTCCACCAGCCCGTAACGGTCCAAGAGGGTCTGTGCCCAGACCAGTCCAAGATCGGCTCGCTTGGGCCGGTGCACAGCTGACCAACGCCCCGGCATGGGCAGCTGCGGCCCGCGACGCCTGGTGCTGGGTGCCGGACGTGGGCGGAAACGCCGCAAGGGCTCCAGAGAGTCGTTGGTGACCATGGATCGCCACACCAGGCCCCACAGCGCCTGTTCCATCTCGTTGTGCTCGACGTGTGGGAGTCTCACGACCAGATCACGGAAGAACCAGCCACCCCCACCGGCCAAGACCGCCCACACCTCTTGCTCTGCGGCGGTCAGGTCGTCCAGGTCAGGGGTCGGGAGCAGGTCCTCCATCCCCGCCGGGACCATCGAGATGAGCGCGTCGCCAGCACCCAGCCGTCCCGCCCCGCACCAGGTCAGTTCGCCGGAGGCGGTCAGGCGGTCGATCAGGTGGGGTTCGAAGTGGCTCACCCTGGCCGGCAGCAGATCCCGTTCCCAGACAGTCGCGGCCGCCACGTACCCGGCCAGTTGGCCTATGGCCGATGCCAGAGCCGAATCGCCGGCGCGCGGGGCGGTCACCTTCTGCCAGCGCGGCAGGAAACCGCACAATCTGTTCGACGCCACAGGTTCGGCAGCACCGCGCAGAATCGCTGCGGCGCGTCGTCGGATGCGTTGCAGCACCTCTGGGTCGATCCACTGGCCGTTGTCGCTGGCGGCCGTGAACCGTCCCCACCGCAGCAGTCCGGACTTCTTGCGCTCCTGCAACAGCGCTTCGGCCACGCGATTTCCGAGGCCAAGATGGCCTGCGAGGTCCTGGGTCGAGAAGGGCCCGTGGGTGCGGGTGTACCTGCTCAACAAGTCCGCCACCGGGTCGGCGACCGGCTCGATGAAGGCAAAGGGAACCTCCGGGGGAAGCACCACACCCAAGGCGTCTCGCAACCGGGACATGTCCTCCACAGCGGCGACCACTTCTCGACCCGACACCCTCACGCGGAATGCGCGGCGTGCTCGGATGAGGTCCTCGATGAACTCCGGCGCCACATCGTTTACCGCCAGTTCCTCGTCGGTGTGGAAGCCCACGTGACGCAGAAGGTCGGCCAAGTCGTCAGCGCTGCGAATGCGCCCCGGGTGGCGCCACTGCAGATCGGCCTCGACCTCGTCGATGGCCTGTTGCGGGATGATCGAACGAAGGTCGGCATCGGACAGAAGTTCGGAAAGCAGCCCGTGGTCGAGTTCCAGTGCCGCGGCTTGCTGTCCCAGCGGATTGTCGGCCTCGTACATGAAGACCGAGACGTAGGAGAACATCTGGGTCTGGGCCATGGGGCTCGGCCGCTCTGTCTCCACGACGTCGACCTCGATGTGACCAGACGCCAGTCCTTTGAGGACCTCTCTGAGAGCAGGCACGTCGTAGGTGTCGTCCAGACACTCCCTGACCGCTTCCAGAACCATGGGAAAACTTGGATAGCGTCCTGCGACGGACAACAGTTGTGCCGAGCGTTGACGCTGCTGCCACAAGGGTGTGCGCTTGCCTGGTGCGTTGCGGGTCAGAAGCAGCGCCCGGCTTGCACACTCCCGGAACTTGGCGGCGAATAGGGCGCTGGTAGTGATGTGTTCGCTCAGCGTGCGGGTCAACTCGTCGGCGTCCGGAACGAGGGCCTCAACAAGACCGTCCCACCACTGGTCGTCCTGCTCGGTGTTGAGTAGGCGCAGGACCATGCCGTCGTCGGTTGCCATCACGTCGGCGTCGATGCCGAGTCGTGCGCGGATCGCGGACCCGGCCAGCAGCGCCCACGGTGAGTTGACCCTAGCCCCCCAGGGGGCGTGTACCACGACCCGCCAGTCGCCGATCTCATCGCGGAAGCGCTCCACGAGAATCCGGCGATCGGTGGGAAGAACCCCGGTGGCCTGCCGTTGTTCGGCCAAGTAGGCCCGCAGGTTGTCCAGCGCGAAGCCATCCACGGGCCCGCCGTCCAATCGGGAGTCCAGGCTGCGTGTCTCCACCTCCCGAAGGAACGACCCGATGGCCTTGCCCATCTCGTAGGAGCGCCCCTGCGCATCGGCGTGCCAGAACGGCAGTTTGCCCGGCCTTCCGGGGGCGGGGGTCACCAGGACCCGGTCGTAGGTGATCTCCTCGATGCGCCATGACGAGGCGCCCAGCGAGATGACATCACCCACGCGCGACTCGTAGACCATCTCCTCGTCGAGTTCGCCGACGCGGCTGTCCTTGGTGCCGACGATGAAGACGGGGAAGAGCCCTCGGTCGGGGATGGTGCCACCGGAGATGACAGCCGTACGCTGTGCGCCACGCCGAGCTGTGAGGGTGTCTGTGGCGCGGTCCCAATTGAGCCGGGGACGCAGTTGCGCGAAGTCATCCGAGGGGTATTTGCCGCTGAGCATGTCGAGCACCGCGTCGTAGGCGCCACGCGGCAAGTCCGTATACCCGGAGGCCAGGGTGATCGTGTCGTACAAGTCATCGACACCCCAGTCCCGCATGGCGACCATCGCGACGATGTGCTGGCTCAAGACGTCCAAAGGGTGGCGGGGGACACGGGTGGGCTCGATGCTGCCGCGGCCCATACGCTCGACTGCGACCGCGGTGGCCAGCAGGTCGCCCCGGTGGGTGGGATAGAACACACCCCGGCTCACTGCGTCCAGGCGGTGGCCCGCGCGACCGAGGCGTTGAAGTCCAGAGGCGACAGAGGGCGGGCAACCGACCTGAACCATCAGGTCGATGCTGCCCATGTCGATGCCCAGTTCGAGACTGCTCGTCGCCACTACCGCGGGCAACCGACCTGACTTGAGGTCATCCTCGATGATCGCTCGCTCGGACTTGCTGACCGAGCCGTGATGGGCTCGCGCGATGACGCTCGAGGTGCCCCCGGCTACACCGGCTTGGGCCATCATCTGGGCGGGGATCGAGTCGTCTGCGTCTTCGTCTGCTGCCAGTTCGTTGAGCCGACTCGACAACCTCTCGCACACCCGTCGGGAGTTGGTGAAGACGATCGTCGATGTGTGTGACTCGATCTGCGACAGGATGGAGGTCTCCACCGCAGGCCAGATCGAGGCCCGTTTGGGCTGTCCTTCAACTGGCTCGTCGAACACCGTCATGTCGGCCAGCGGGACCTTGAGGCGCAAGTCGATGTCCTTGCGCAGATCCGGCTTGACGATTCGAACCGGCACGTCGGCGTGCAAGTACTGCGCCACCGTCTCGACTGGGGTGACCGTCGCGGACAAACCGATGCGCTGGGCGGGGGTGCCGGTCAGCAGGTCCAAGCGCTGCAAAGACAGGCTCAGATGCGATCCACGTTTCGACCCTGCCACGGAGTGGATCTCATCGACGATGACCGTGCGCACCTCGCGCAGGAACTCACCGGCCTTGGAAGTCAGAAGCAAGAACAAGGACTCCGGGGTCGTTATCAGGATGTCGGGTGGGGTGCGAGCCATACGCGCCCGGTCTGCCGCAGGGGTGTCCGAGGTGCGGATCCCGGTGCGCACGGGCCGGGGATCGTCTCCTACTGATCGGGCGACCTGCTCGATCCCCGCCAAGGGCGCTCGCAGGTTCCGCTGCACGTCTGTGGCCAGGGCGCGCAAGGGAGATACGTACAGCACCCGGCAGCCTTTGTCGTCACTGGCGAACAGGTCGTCGAGTGCCCAGAGGAAAGCGGCCAGTGTCTTGCCTGAGCCGGTGGGGGAGACCACGAGGGTGTCGTCGCCGCTGGCGATCGCCTCCCAGGCCTGAACCTGGACCTCGGTCGGCGCTTTGAAGGCCCTTGCGAACCAGCTGCTCGTGGCGTGCCCGAAGCCTGGGAGTGCTTCGGGAGGGGCCTTGGTCACGCTGCCCATTGTGCCGTTCAGGTCGGACAGCGCCAGCAGGTTGGTGTCAGCGCCAGTGGCACACTGACCCGGTGAGACTCACCGACTTCTGGGAACGGATGGAACAGGTCCTCGGTCCCGGGTACTACGGCTCGTGGGCCCGTGATCACGTGTTGGCGGGTCTGGGCGGTCGAACAGTGGAGCAGGCGCTGGCCGATGGTGATGATGCCAAGACGGTTTGGCGCGCGGTCGTGGCCGATCTAGGTCTTCCCGCAACCTACCGCTGATTCCCGCGTGTCGGTTATCCACATCGAACAGGCGTTCGGTAGTGTTGCCCACAAGCGAGCGCGTCACATTCGTGAATGTCGTACCGCCCAGGTAGCGTCACCGTGACTGCCAAATGACGTCGGGTAACCGGCGCCGACCCGGAAGGACCACCATGGCTCAGGACACCAAGAACTCCGCCCCGCAGCGGGAGAAGGCCCTCGAACAGGCGCTGGCTCAGATCGACAAGCAGTTCGGCAAGGGATCGGTGATGCGCCTCGGCGATGAAGGCAGGGCTCCTATCGAGGTGATCCCGACTGGGTCGATCGCCTTGGATCTGGCGCTGGGGATCGGCGGCCTGCCGCGTGGACGTGTGGTGGAGATCTACGGACCTGAGTCCAGCGGTAAGACCACCGTTGCCTTGCATGCCATCGCCAGTGCCCAGAAGGCAGGTGGAATCGCGGCCTTCATCGATGCCGAGCACGCCCTTGATCCGGAATACGCCGGCAAACTCGGTGTGGACATAGATGCCCTTCTGGTAAGCCAGCCGGACACCGGCGAGCAGGCACTGGAGATCGCGGACATGCTCGTGCGTTCCAGCGCCATCGACATCATCGTGATCGACTCCGTGGCGGCCCTTGTCCCACGCGCTGAGATCGAAGGCGAGATGGGCGACAGCCACGTCGGCCTGCAGGCCCGGCTGATGAGCCAGGCGCTGCGCAAGATGACCGGTGCGCTGAAGGGGACGGGCACTACGGCGATCTTCATCAACCAGTTGCGCGAGAAGATCGGTGTGATGTTCGGTTCCCCGGAGACAACAACCGGTGGCCGGGCGCTGAAGTTCTACTCGTCCATCCGTCTTGACGTCCGGCGGATCGAGACGCTGAAGGACGGCACTGAGGCTGTGGGCAACCGCACACGGGTCAAGGTGGTGAAGAACAAGGTTGCGCCGCCGTTCAAGCAGGCCGAGTTCGACATCCTCTACGGAATCGGCATCTCCCGGGAGGGCGGGCTCATCGACCTCGGAGTCGAAGAGGGTCTGGTGCGCAAGTCGGGTGCGTGGTACACCTACGAAGGCGATCAGCTGGGGCAGGGCAAGGAGAACGCGAGGGCCTTCCTGCGCGACAACCCTGATCTGACCGATGAACTTGAGAAGCGGTTGAAGGAGAAGTTGGGCATCGGTGCCAGGCTCGATGTGCCGGCCGAAGAGACCGTTGACCTGACGGCGGCGGAGCCCGGACCGTTGAATCTGTGAGCAACGCAACTGCGGAGTCCGACCCCTACGAGGTCGCGCGGCTGATCGCCTTGCAGCAGATCGACCTCAAACCCCGCACGAGTGCTGAGATCCATGCCACCCTGCGCGATCGTGGCGTGCCCGAAGAGGTCGCCGATCATCTTGTCCAGCGCTTCACAGAGGTAGGTCTGCTTGACGATCGGACCTATGCGCGACTGTGGGTCGAGTCCCGGATGCGTTCCCGGGGGCTCGGGCCGATGGCTCTTCGTCAGGAGTTACGCCGCCACAAGGTGCCTGACCCGATCATCGATGAGGCCCTGGCAGGCATCGATGCCGATGAAGCCCTCGAGGCCGCGACCGACCAGGTCAGGTCCCGGGTCGCGCGCTGTGAGCTGCCCCTTTCACGACGCGATCAACAGCGCCTGATGAACTTCCTGATGCGCCGCGGACATTCCGGGGGGACTGCCCGTGCGGCACTGCGGCGAGCCGAGGAGCAGATCGTGGGTCAGGAGAGTTCCTGACATCGTCGTACCCTGGGAGGACCATGTCCCGCACTTACGAAGTCCGCACGTACGGCTGCCAGATGAATGTGCACGATTCTGAGCGCCTCTCAGGGTTGCTGGAGGAGGCCGGGTACCGTTGCGTAGCCCCGGGACAGCAACCCGACCTCATCGTGTTCAACACCTGTGCCGTACGTGAGAACGCCGACAACCGGCTGTATGGGAACCTCGGCCACCTGCGTCCGATGAAGACGGCCAACCCCGATCTGCAGATCGCCGTGGGAGGTTGTCTGGCACAGAAGGATCGCTCTGTAATCGTCGAGAAGGCCCCGTGGGTGGATGTGGTGTTCGGGACCCACAACCTGGGTTCGCTGCCACAACTGCTCGATCGGGCGCGTCTGCGCAACGAGGCGCAGGTGGAGATCTTGGAGCAGCTCGACGAGTTCCCGTCGAACCTGCCCACACGGCGCGAATCCGCCTTCAGCGGCTGGGTCGCGATCAGCGTCGGCTGCAACAACACCTGCACCTTCTGCATCGTCCCATCGCTTAGGGGCCAGGAGGAGGACCGCTCACCTGCGGAGATCCTCGACGAGGTTCGGGCCTTGGTGGATGACGGGGTCGTGGAAGTGACCCTGCTGGGTCAGAACGTGAACGCCTACCGGCACGCGGGCCGGCACGGTTTCGCGGACCTGCTGCGGTCCTGCGGTGATGTAGAGGGCTTGCGCAGAGTGCGATTCACCAGCCCGCACCCCCGGGATTTCACCGACGATGTGATCGACGCGATGGCGACCACCCCCAACGTGATGGCCTCGCTGCACATGCCACTGCAGTCCGGCAGCGACGATGTCCTGCGGCGGATGCGCCGCAGTTACAGATCCGATCGGTTCCTGGGGATCCTCGACCGGGTGCGCGTCGCCATGCCGCACGCGGCGATCACAACCGACATCATCGTGGGTTTCCCCTCAGAGACGGAATCCGACTTCGCGCAGACACTCGAGGTGGTGCAGGCCGCACGGTTCGCAAGTGCATTCACCTTCCAGTACTCCGCGCGTCCAGGCACGCCTGCTGCTGAATACCCGGACCAAGTTCCTCGGGAGGTCGTCCAGGAACGCTACGAACGCCTCGTCGCACTGGTGGACGACATCGCGTGGCAGGAGAACAAGGCACTCGTGGGCAGCGAAGTGGAACTACTGGTCTCCGTGGGAGAGGGGCGCAAGGACGCGGCCACCCGCCGCAAGACCGGCAGGGCTCAGGACGGCCGGTTGGTCCATTTCCTCGATGCCGAGGACCGTGCGCGCCCCGGTGATCTGGTGCGCACGACCATCAGTTATGCAGCGCCGCACCACCTGGTCGCTGATGCGTTGGAGATCCAGGTCGAACGCACCGCGGGTGGCGATGCGCACGCGGGCCGTTCAGCTCAGCCGGCCCCAGGGGTCATGCTGGGCTTGCCCACTGTGCGCGCCATCTAGCGACGAGGTAAAGCACCGAGTACGGGTCGTCGCAGAAGTCCAGGTACGCCTGATCGACTTCGCCGACTGCCCGCCCGACAGCCCGCCAGGATTGCGTGCCTGCTGCCTGGACCTCAGCACCGATTGCCTGGTCCAGGTGTGCGAGCAGGGATGGGTCACCGGTGCGCAGAGCGGTGATCACCTGTTCGTCGAAGTCGTGGGCCAAGGGGTGCAGGCTTCCAGGTGCCTTGTCGCTGCGGGTGGCACTGCCGTCACCCATGACCAAGACCGAATCGAAACGCTGCAGATCTTGTTCGTGGTCGTCCACATCGGTCGCTGGCCGGCCTTGAAGAAGCCAGCGAGCGATGGCCCTCGGCAATGCAACCGGGGGCCCGTCACCAATGTCGCGCCCGAACCCGGACAGTGCCCATCCCGCGCTGGCCCCAGCGGGTTCCGACGCCAGGATGGCGGTCGATGTGGCACCCTTCAGCGCCCAGTTGACGGCCTCTCGGGCCTGCGTGCGCAGCCCGTCGAGTTCGTCGGCGGCACCAGCGGCGATCTGCGGGATCAGCAGGGGTGTGATGGGAAGGAATGCCAGGCGAACGCTCAGGACTCGTCCTTCTTCGACGAAGTGACCTTCGGCGTAGCCGAACCGATTTTGTCCAGTGCCCCGGTAACAGTCTGGTCGAGCATAGCGGTCGCCGCCGACGCCTTACCGCCGGTTTTGTCGTCGATGAGGTCAGTGACCTTGTCGACGGCTCCTGCCATCTTGTCCGCGGAGGTGTCGGCGATGTCGCCAACGGCGCCCCTGGCCTTGTCGATGAACTCGTCTGCTTGCTTCTTGACGTCCTCGTAGGCGCCCACGGTTGACTCCCTTACCGGTTCGGATGTTCTTGCAGGATAGGTAGGACAATCGGAAGGTGTCGAACCCACCTGTCGTCGCAATAGTGGCGCTCGTGGGCCCGACCGCGGCGGGCAAGTCGGCGTTGGCCATCCAGTTGGCGACGCGATTCGGGATGGAGATCGTCAACGCCGATGCCTTCTGCCTCTATCGAGGCATGGATATCGGTACCGCTAAACCAAGTGACGCCGACCGCCTTGCAGTGCCGCACCACATGCTCGACGTGGTCGAGGTCGAACAGTCGGTGGACGTCGCGACCTATCAACGACTGGCGCGCGAGGCGATCGTCGACATCCAAGCCCGGGGGGTGCCGGTCCTGCTCACCGGTGGATCCGGTCTGTATGTGCAGTCAGTGCTGGACGATCTGCGGTTCCCGGGCACAGACGCGGCAGTGCGTGCGCGCCTGGAGGAGGAACTCGCGCAAATGGGCTCCGAGCACCTGCACCGCAGACTCAGCGAGGTCGATCCCCAGGCTGCTTCGCTGATCGCAGCCACGAACGGGCGCCGGATTGTGCGTGCGCTCGAGGTCAACGAGATCACCGGCGAGCCGTTTCGGGCTGCACTGCAGCGTGGACGAAGCTGGTTGCCGTCGGTGCGGATCGGCTGGGATCCGGGTGTGGAGATCGTGGATGCCAGGATCTCTGCACGGGTGCAGAAGATGTGGGATGAGGGATTCGTCGCGGAGGTGGTTGGTCTGCAGCCGCGCCTCGGATTCAGTCGCACTGCTAGTCGCGCCGTGGGGTACCGGCAGATCCTCGAGGCACTGGTCGCTCACGAGGACCCGGAGCTGGCAAAGGAGCCCACGAATGTGGCCACGCGGCGGCTCGCGCGGCGACAACGAACGTGGTTCCGGCGAGATCCCGAGGTGGTGTGGGTGGAATCCCCGTCGCATGCAAGTCAGATCATTGGCACGCTAGGGATATGAGTGACCGACGCGTTGACTTCGTGAAGGGGCACGGGACAGGTAATGACTTTGTCCTGGTCCCCGATCTTGAGGACCGTCTGAAGGTCTCGGAGCCGGCCGTTCGCGCGATCTGCGACCGTCGGACCGGTGTAGGCGGGGACGGGCTCATCCGCGTGGTGCCTGACGCCGAGGGCCTGTGGTTCATGGACTACTACAACGCCGATGGCTCGACCGGAGAGATGTGCGGCAACGGAGCCCGAGTGTTTGCCGCGTACCTCTGGTCGAACGCGTTGGTCAACAGTCCCACGTTCGCCATCTCCACCAGGGGCGGCCAGCGTGGGATCTCGATGGACGGGGACGTCGTCAGCGTGGACATGGGTTCCGCGCGTCATGAAGCTGCCAGCGTGCGGGTGCGCGCGAACGGCCACGAGTGGCCCGCAGATGCGGTCTTCATGCCGAATCCGCACGCGGTGGTCTTCGTGGACGACCTCGAATCGCCCGGCTCACTGATCGAACCCCCCGACGTGGAGTCCGAGGTGTTCCCCGATGGGGTGAACGTGGAGTTCGTCGTCGTGGCAGAACCCGGGCGGCAGGTGGCGATGCGGGTTCACGAGCGCGGCGTGGGTGAAACCCAATCGTGTGGGACCGGTATCTGCGCGGTGGCCGACCGCACCTTGGCCGCCGCCAGCGTCGATGGGCCAGCCACCGTGCAGGTGGACGTCCCCGGCGGCTCGCTGAGCGTACGCCGCACCGACCGGGGCTCGTTGATTCTCACCGGCCCGGCTGAACTGGTGGCTGAGGGCCAACTCTCCCCAAGACTCTCGGAGTTGTTGCGTGGCTGAAGACGACGTTCGCATCGAAGATCAACTGGCCGATCGGCAAGCACTACGCCGGGTCCCGGGCCTGTCCACCGAACTTGAGGACATCTCGGAGGTCGAGTACCGGCAGGTCAGGCTGGAGCGCGTCGTGCTGGTCGGGGTGTGGACCCAGGGCAGCGCGGTTGACGCCGAACGTTCCCTGCAGGAACTCGCCCGGTTGGCGCAGACGGCCGGTTCAGTGGTCCTCGAAGGGGTGGTTCAGCGACGCTCTGTGCCGGACCCCGCCACCTACGTCGGGTCGGGCAAGGCACGGGAGTTGCGCGACATCGTCGCTGCCACCGGGGCCGACACCGTGATCTGCGACGGTGAGTTGACACCTGGGCAGTTGCGCAAACTCGAGGCCGTGCTCAAGGTCAAGGTCGTCGACCGTACGTGGCTGATCCTTGACATCTTCGCCCACCATGCCCGCAGCAAGGAGGGCAAGGCGCAGGTGGCACTGGCTCAGATGGAGTACATGCTTCCCAGGCTGCGTGGCTGGGGAGAATCCTTGAGCCAGCAAGGTGCCGGCGTCCTGGCCCGCGGCCCGGGCGAGACCAAGATCGAGACAGACCGGCGGCGCATCCGCTCCCAGATGAGCCGACTGCGCCGACAACTGCGCAAACTCGACAAGGTTCGTGAGTCCAAGGCGGCTCTGCGGCGCAACTCAGATGAACCCTCGGTCGTGCTGGCCGGATACACCAATGCGGGGAAATCCAGCCTCTTGAACCGGCTGACCGGAGCCGGCCAGCTCGTCGACGATGCCCTCTTCGCCACCCTCGACCCGACCGTGCGGCGCGGCAAGACCGCGTCGGGACGCTACTTCACCGTGACCGACACGGTCGGCTTCGTGCGCCATCTGCCCCACGCTCTGGTGGAGGCCTTCAAGTCGACGCTCGAGGAGGTGGCCGCTGGTGATCTCCTGGTGATCGTGATCGATGCCACCGATCCGGATCCCCTCGGACAGTTGCAGGCCGTGCGTGACGCCATGCGCGATACCCGTCAGCACGACGCCGCGGAACTCGTCGTGGCCAACAAGGTCGATGTGGCCGATACCGACACACTGGCCCAGATCCGTCGGGAACTGCCCCACAGTCTGGAGGTGTCCGCCAAGACGGGGGAGGGCCTTGATGACCTGCTGCGGCACCTGGATGCAGCCCTACCAGACCCGATGGTCGAGGTCGATCTAACGGTCCCCTTCGATCGCGGCGACCTGGTCTCGCGGGTTTACGAAGTGGGCACGGAGGTCCACATGGAGCATGGCGAAGCGGGCACCTCAGTCCGGGCGCGCGTTCCCGCCGACCTGGCTGCGGCCATGACCAGGGCCAGCGGACAACCCACAGGCGAGGCACACGACTGATCGCTACCGACCACGGCTGACACAATCGACGGATGCAGCAGTTGCCGGAGTTGCTCGAAGCAGTGGTGGCGGACTTGCACGGGACGCACCGGGTTGGACAACTTGAAATGGTCGAGCTGGTGGGACGCGCACTTGACCACGAAGGCACCGTGCTGATCCAAGCCGGAACCGGAACCGGCAAATCGGTGGGCTACCTCGTACCCGCCATCGCACATGTTGCGCAGGCAGATCCCGGCCAGTCGCGCGTCGTGGTCGCGACGGCCACTTTGGCCCTGCAGCACCAACTGGTCGAGCGTGACCTGCCGAAGATGATCGACGTCCTCACGCCCATGGTGCAGCGGGAGGTTCGGTTCGCGACCCTCAAGGGACGTAGCAACTACCTGTGTCTGGCCCGGTCCTCGGGTGGTGCGGCCGATCCCGAACAGCAAACCCTGGATCGCACGGCCACGGAGAAGCAAGCGCAGCGGGTCAACGAATGGGCGGCCACGACGTCCACCGGTGACCGCGACGAACTCGAGGACGTCTCTGGGATGGTCTGGCAGGCGTTCTCGGTGAACGCCCAGGAATGCTCCCGGGGTTCAGGTTGCGGCTTCGTCGAGCAGTGTTGGGCCGAGAAGGCGATTGCAACAGCCCGCGCGGCTGACATTGTCGTCACGAACCACTCTTTGCTGGCTCTCAATGCAGTTCAGGAGGGAATCCTCGGCGAGCACGACGCGGTCATCGTGGACGAGGCCCATGCCCTTCCGGGGGCACTTCAGCGAGCGGCTACCGATGAGCTGTCCGTTGAGGCGCTGGCCCGGGCTTCCCGGCGAACCAAGGCCGCTGGCAGCGCGGATGAGGCGGATCGGATCCAGGACGCTGCGGACGCCCTGGAGGGCGCATTCACTATTTGGGACGCCGCCGACGGCCGCCGCGTAGCGGAACTGCCGCGTGCGGTACTGACCGCGTTGTCCACAGTCCGTGAGGCATGCGGTCTGGCGATGGCATCGCTTCGCCGTGCCACGCAGTCCGATCCTGCGAGCCGACAGCGGGCGCTCGCCTCCGTGGAGATGGTCCACGATGCTGCTGGGGAACTGCTCGGTGCCGATGAGTCCAGCGTCATGTGGCGGCGCGGCGATCGTCTGGTGGTGTTGCCCCTCGACGTCTCAGGGGTTGTACGCGAAGGGATCATCGGCGAACGGGCAGCAGTCTTCACCTCAGCCACGCTGCAACTCGGGGGCAGCTTCACGACGATCGCAGAACAACTAGGGCTTCGCCCCGGACAATGGGAGGGGGAGGACGTAGGTAGCCCGTTCGACTACTCCACTCAAGGAATTCTTTTCGTCCCTGACAGGCTCGCCCCACCGGGTCCCGACTGGCCGACGCCGGCTGCCCTGGATGTTGCCCGTGATCTGGTTGCCGCGGCGGGTGGCCGCGCGCTGGTGCTGATGGCGTCCTGGCGTGGCGTCGATGCGATGCAGGACGCGCTGGAAGGGATCGCCCCCGATCTGCTGGTTCAGCGCAAAGGAGAGCCGACCACGCCGCTCATTCGCGCCTTCGCTGCGAACCACGAGAGCGTCTTGGTCGGCACATTGGGCTTGTGGCAGGGGGTCGACGTCCCCGGACCGGCGTGCACGCTGGTGCTCATTGACAAGTTGCCCTTCCCGCCGCCCACGGATCCGGTCGTGAGCGCACGGCAGTCGGCGATCGACTCCCGGGGCGGGTCCGGTTGGATGCAGGTCTCTTTGCCGCTGGCAGCCATGACCCTGGCCCAAGGGGCGGGCAGATTGATCCGATCGGATGCCGACCGCGGTGTCGTTGCGATCCTGGACAGTCGCCTTGCCAACCGCCGATACGGGGGATACCTGCGGCGAAGCCTCCCCCCGCTGAGCTACATGACCGACCCTGCCAAAGTGGCCCAGGCGCTGTCCCGCCTGGATGCCGGGTACAAGCAGGACTAGACCCGGCGCAGGACTGCGACCACCTTGCCCAGAATCTGCGCATGGTCACCATCGATCGGCTCGAAGGCCGGGTTGTGCGGCAAGAGCCACACGTGCCCATCGCGGCGCTTGAGGGTCTTGACCGTTGCTTCATCGTCGAGCAAGGCCGCCACGATCTCGCCGTTGTCCGCATCGGGCTGCCGACGCACGACCACCCAGTCCCCGTCGCAGATTGCCGCTTCGATCATCGAGTCGCCGACGACATTGAGCAGGAACAGTTCTCCGTCGCCCACCAGTTCCGCCGGCAGTGGGAAGACCGACTCCACGGCCTCCTCGGCCAGGATGGGCCCGCCTGCGGCGATCCGCCCGACCAAAGGCACATACCTCGGCGTCGGCCGGTCGTCACCACTGTCGGTCTGGTCCACCTCGGAGGGGAGGAGCACTTCCAGTGCCCGCGGTCGGTGTGGGTCACGGCGAATGTAGCCCTTGCGTTCCAGGGCCTTGAGTTGGTAATTGACACTCGAGGGACTGGTGAGGCCGACGATCTCACCGATCTCGCGAACCGACGGGGGATAACCCCTCGACGCGACGATCCGCCGGATCTCCACGAGGATCATGCGTTGGCGTTCTGTGAGACCGTCCCGGCCGGGGGCGGCGTCGGGCAGTGCCACCACCTCCGGTGTCGATTGCCCTGATGTGCTCGCCTGTTTGTTGTCTGCGGTTCTGGCCATGCTGTCCTCCCGGTGACCTGCTGCGGATTGCCTCGCTGCGTTCACCATAGCCATTTCGGCCGCCCAACTCAAACATATGTTCGATAGGGGTGGAAACGTGTCGCACCCATCTGGTAGACATCGAACATGCGTTCATAAGAACGTCTGTACGAAGGATTGGAGTTGGACATGGCTACCATTAGTGCTTCCCCCCAGGTGGTCAGCGACCGTCTTCGGCGCCCCCGACTGAGCGTGAACTTCCAGGCGACGCGCGCGGCGACGTTGCCGCCAGCGCCCGCGCAGCCAGTCGAGGAACCGCAACGCCTGCGCGACATCGACGCGGTGAGATGGGCGAGCGCGATCGCATCGGTGTTCGTTCTGGCCCTTGCCGGCTTCGTGATGGCTCCGCATTCGACGGCGTCGGCCCCCGCCGTGACTTCGTCGACGGGCCCGGTCGTGGCGGAGTCCATGGCCCGGCCCGCCTGGACCGTGGCCCCGGGCGACACGCTGTGGAGCATCGCTACCCAGGTGTCTGCTGGTGAAGATCCGCGAGAGGTCGTGATGCAGCTGCAACAAATCAACGGTTTCGGCCCAGGTCATGTGCTGCAAGTCGGTGAGGTGGTTCTGGTGATGCAGGATCGCCCACTTGGTCGGTCCTGACGACACTGTGGCGAAAGTGCTTGCACAACCGATGGTGGCCGCATACGGTTACCACCACATGTAGTACTTACACCGATGTTATTCATCCACAGGTTGTGGTTGTTTCGGCACAGTTTGTACCCAGGTTTCCCCCAGGAAGTCCGCCGTTTCATCCACAGACGTTGGGTTGAGAGCCCAGAAAGCGGGAACACATGCACTGCCCCTTCTGTCGCAGCGACGATTCCAGGGTCGTTGACAGCCGGATGGCCGACGACGGTTCTGCGGTGCGCAGGCGGCGCCAATGTGGTGCCTGCCAGCGTCGGTTCACCACGATCGAGGTGGCAGCACTGAATGTGGTGAAGAGGTCAGGTGTGGTCGAGCCCTTCCGCCGCGACAAGATCGTCTCTGGCGTTCGCAAGGCGTGCCAGGGCCGGCCGGTGACTGAGGATGAGCTGGCCGTGCTCGCCCAGCAGGTGGAAGACGCACTGCGTGATTCCGGATGCGCTGAGGTTCCCGCCCATGAGATCGGTCTGACGATCCTGGGCCCCTTGCGCGACCTGGATGAGGTCGCCTATCTGCGATTCGCCTCGGTGTACCGCGCCTTTGACTGCCTGGCCGACTTCGAACAGGAAATCGCATTGCTGAAGGCCAGCCGGGATGCCTCCGCGGGCACCTCCCGGCACGTACGAATCGATATCACCGAAGGGCACAAAGTGCCGTTCGCCACTGTTGTCCAGAAGGAGGACGCATGACCGATCAGTCCATTCCCAAGGCGCGCACTGCGGGCGTGAAAGGAGCCGAGGTGACCGTGCAGACCACGGGTTTGACCATCGAGCGGCTGTACACGACGCCGGGGGTGCACCCCTATGACGACGTCGAGTGGGAGCGTCGCGATGTCGTCCAGACGAACTGGAAGACCGATGAGGTCGTGTTCGAGCAGCGAGGTGTGGAGTTCCCCGCCTTCTGGTCACTCAACGCTTCCACGATCGTGACGACGAAGTACTTCCGCGGAGCATTGGGCACCGATCAGCGCGAGTGGAGTCTCAAGCAGCTCATCGATCGGGTCGTGCTCACCTACGTCAAGGGTGGCAAGGACAACGGCTACTTCGCCACCGAGGCTGACGCGGAGGTGTTCGAGCACGAGTTGACCTGGATGCTGCTCAACCAGGTGTTCTCCTTCAACTCCCCGGTGTGGTTCAACGTAGGGACGACGGCACCTCAGCAGGTCAGCGCGTGCTTCATCCTGGCTGTCGACGACACGATGGACTCGATCCTGAACTGGTACCGCGAGGAAGGCCTGATCTTCAAGGGTGGTTCCGGGGCTGGCCTGAACATCTCCCGCATCCGCTCCAGCAAGGAACTCCTGCGCTCATCGGGTGGCACAGCTTCCGGCCCGGTCTCCTTCATGCGCGGCGCCGATGCGTCAGCCGGCACCATCAAGTCGGGCGGCGCCACACGGCGGGCCGCGAAGATGGTCGTGCTCGATGTGGACCACCCGGACGTAGAGGAGTTCATCGAGACCAAGGTGCGCGAGGAGGAGAAGATCCGCGTGTTGCGCGACGCCGGTTTCGACATGGACCTCGGCGGCAAGGACATCAACAGTGTCCAGTACCAGAACGCCAACAACTCCGTGCGCGTCTCCGACGAGTTCATGCGGGCAGTTGAGAACGGCGACGAGTTCGGACTGCGCTCACGCACCAACGGCGAGGTCATCGAGACCATCGATGCGAAGAAGTTGTTCCGCCGCATGTCCGAGGCGGCGTGGGCCTGCGCAGACCCGGGCATCCAGTACGACGACACGATCAACGACTGGCACACCAACCCGGAGACGGGCCGCATCACTGCGTCCAACCCGTGTTCGGAGTACATGTCGCTGGACAACAGCTCGTGCAACCTCGCTTCCCTGAACCTGATGAAGTTCCTGCAGGAGGATGGGTCGTTCGACGCGGTGAAGTTCAACAAGGCCGTCCAGATGATCATCACTGCGATGGACATCTCGATCTGCTTCGCGGACTTCCCGACCGAGGCCATTGGTGCCACAACCCGCGATTACCGGCAACTGGGTATCGGCTACGCGAACCTTGGTGCGCTGCTGATGGCCTGTGGATTGCCGTACGACTCCGATGGTGGTCGTGCGCTTGCAGCGTCGATCACCAGCCTCATGACCGGTGCGGCCTACAAGCGTTCCGCCGAACTTGCCGGGGTTGTAGGGCCGTACAACGGTTTCGCTCGCAACGCCTCGGCGCACGCCCGGGTGATGCGCAAGCATGCCGCCGCGACCGACAGTGTGCGCTCGGTATCCACCCTGGACAGCGATGTGCTGCAACTCGCGTCGCAAATGTGGGAGCAGGGCAACGCGATCGGCGCGAAGAACGGCTGGCGCAACGCCCAGGCCAGCGTCTTGGCGCCCACGGGAACGATCGGGTTCATGATGGACTGCGACACGACCGGGATCGAGCCTGACTTCTCCCTGGTGAAGTTCAAGAAACTTGTTGGCGGCGGTTCCATGCAGATCGTCAACCAGACGATCCCGCGGGCGCTGAGCAAGCTCGGGTACACCCAGGAGACTGTCGAAGCGATCGTCGAGTACATCGCCGGCCATGGGCATGTGGTGGATGCGCCCGGACTGAAGCCGGAGCACTACCAGGTCTTCGACTGCGCCATGGGGGAGCGGGCGATCAGCCCGATGGGACACGTGCGGATGATGGCGGCGGTCCAGCCCTTCCTGTCCGGAGCGATCTCGAAGACGGTGAACATGCCGGAGACGGCCACCATCGAGGAGGTCGAGGAGATCTACTTCCAGGGGTGGAAGACGGGTTTGAAGGCCCTGGCGATCTACCGGGACAACTGCAAGGTGGGTCAGCCCCTCTCCGACGGCAAGGCGGAGAAGAAGACGGCCGCCGCGGAGGTCGTGGTGGACCACCGTCCGGTGCGCAAGCGGCTTCCGAAGAAGCGCCCGAGCCAGACAATCTCCTTCAGCGTCGGCGGCGCGGAGGGCTACATGACGGCCGGCTCCTACCCCGACGACGGTCTGGGCGAGGTGTTCTTGAAGCTCGGGAAGCAGGGTTCGACGCTGGCCGGAGTGATGGATGCATTCTCGATCGGGGTGTCGATCGCGCTGCAGTACGGGGTGCCGCTCGAGGCCTACGTGGCGAAGTTCGTCAACATGCGGTTCGAGCCTTCGGGTATGACCGACGATCCCGACATCCGCATGGCGCAGTCGATGATGGACTACATCTTCCGGCGCTTGGCGCTGGACCACCTGCCGTACGAGAAGCGTGCCGCTCTGGGCATCTTCACCGCGGAGGAGCGTGCCGAGCAGCTCAACGAGTCCAACGGACACGCGGCACAGTCCCCGACCGCCGTCGTGGACGATCCGGTATTCGAGGATCTGAGCGCAGGAACTGCCGAGCATGAGGCGGGCGCGGCCAGCGTCCCAGCCTCGGTGCATTCTTCAGCCGAACTGCTTGAGGCGATCACTGGCAAGACCGCTGACGCCCCTTTGTGCATGACCTGCGGGATCAAGATGCGCCCAGCTGGTTCTTGCTATGTGTGCGAAGGATGCGGATCGACGAGCGGCTGCAGCTGATTGCCGAATGACGCAAAAGGGGGCCCCGCCAGCCTGGCGAGGGCCCCTTTTGCGTTTCTGACCACTCGGCACGTCCGTGAGGGCGCGACGCTGCGACTGCGACCCGCCGGCGGTGGCAACTTCGGTGGACGCCGCTCGGGTGCCCTGGTTAGAGGTTGTGCTGTTCGTTAGCGAAACAACGCGTGGATTCGCTAACCAACAGCACAACCTCTAACGCGGGGCCGGGCCCGGCATCGGCGGCGAGGATCCGCGCCGGTTGGCGGTATCACCGCGTCACCCCCGGCCCCGCGCGCCATGTCCTCGTCGGTGCTCCGGGCTGACGCAGTGGGAATCTGCTGCAAGTAAGCAGACCGTGGCCTTGAACGGTGTTTGTGCCAAGCGGGTTACGGCCAGTGACCGGCGGCGTGTGGCAGGATCAGGTCTCGATGACACCATTCCTTCAAGCCGGCGAAGTGCTGCTTCACATCGGCCCTCCGAAGACCGGCACCACAGCCCTGCAGCACTCGATGGCGCAGGCCAGACCCGAGATGAAGGCGCAGGGCGTTCTCTACCCCGGTAACAAGGCGTCGCATTGGACGCCGTCGTGCTCGGTGTTCGGCATCGCCACCACAACACATCCGGCCGATCCGCCGGTGCCGCCCGAGGTGTGGGAGCAGTTCGTCGCTCGGGTTGGGCGGCGTAAGGACCGGGCCGTCGTGTCCAGCGAGCAATTCGCCGACGCGGACCCGCAACTGGCTCGAAGGATCATCGACGATCTCGGCGGCACCCAGAAGGTTCGTGTCCTGCTGACTCTGCGACCTTTGGCCATGATCCTTCCGAGTTCCTGGCAGCAGTCTTTGAAGTCAGGAGCACCCAAGCCCTTGCCCGGACCGCTGCGACACGCCAAGTCACGGGTCGTGAAGCCCTATGACGAATGGCTCCGAGAGACCCTGAATGGCAAGAACTCGACGTTCTGGTTGCGATTTGACTACGCAGCACTCGTGGAACGTTGGGCCGGGATCGTGGGGGCAGACCGGGTCGCGGTCATCGTGGTGGACTCCGGTGATCCGCTGCGTATCCTGCGCGACGCCGAACAGATCATCGGTCTTGAACCGGACACTCTCGACCGGGTCACGACCAAGACCAACCGCTCGTTGTCGTACGAGGAAGCGGCCCTGGTACGTCAGTGGCTGGTAAGGGTGGAGAAGGAACTGCCGATGCCGCAGGCTCAGTACCACCAGTGGATCCGGCGCGGTGCGCTCTGGGGACTGGTGGACGGTCGCTCCCCGGGTGCCGACGAACACGCCATCCGGACGCCCGAGTGGGCGATGCAGCAAGTCGATGAGCGAACCCGCGCCGCGATCGCGGGCATCCAGGGTCTCGGGGTGAGGGTCGAAGGCAACCTCGACGACCTGATCGTTGCGGCAGCGCCGACCGCAGACGATGGGCCTGTCAACACAGTGCCGGTGGATGTGGCGATGCAACTGCTGATGGGGTTGGCCACGATGGCTGCCAAGGACGCCAGGACCTGAACTACGGAAGTGGGAAGTCCTTCGTCGCCGCGCCCTCGCGGGTGACGTAGACGACGCTCTTCTTCACAGACACTGTCGGGGTCGACGTCCCTGCCGCGAGCACACTGACCCAGGTGAGTTTGGCGCCCTTCTTCAAGGTGGTCCGCCTCTGCAACACGGTCCCCTTGACCAACTCGCCGTAACCGTTGGTGAACCAGCCGTCAGGGCGCTTGCCGTTGGGAGTGTAAGTCCGGACCGTGCCACCGCCTTTGAATACCATTCGTGCCGAAGCCGTCGGGGTCGTCAGGGTCGCGCCGTTGGAGGCCGGTGAGACGTTCACCCCATTGGGTGCCATCCACCGCTGATCGGCCCGAATTCGTTTGAGGGCTTTCACGGAGTCCACGACCACGAGCCCATCGATCGCGCTGTCGTAGTAGACGCAGCGCTTGATCTTGGCTGATGTGTAGGTGCGGTCCCTCAGGCACGTCTGGTCGTACGGCCCGCCCTTGGCCGACAGGACGGCCGAGGACTCCGATGCAGTGGGTGGTGCAGCAGCGAGGCCGAGCGCCGAGGCCTTCTGCTTCTTCTTGGGTTTCAGTGTTGTGATCCGGATGACGCTGTGACCTGAACGACTGACCATGTAGTCCCGAATGGCCGAACTGTCGTATCGGTAGGGGCCCGGATCGCCGATGAACTCCGAGCCGTAACTGTTGAACGTGACCGATCCGAGGTCGCTATGGACGTGTGCTGTGACATAGGGCCTGGAGACCCGCACGGAGTAGAACGTGGCCTTGTGCCCGTCGACATCACCCCAGCCATTGCGCCCGAAGACGTAACCACCGCTGAAGGCCTCGTACAACTTTCTCGGCGGCTGCCCTTGCGCACCTTCGGTCGCCGCCCACAGGGCTTCGGAGTCGGGCGCGAACCACTTGGGGGACAGTTTCGAGCGATGTGTGTCGCCGATCATGGCGAGGTGGAAGTTGGGGTCCACGCTCACAGCCAAGAAGTGCTCAAGGCGTTTCGTGGCGGTGAATATGCGGTCGTAGGGGACTCCGCAGCGATCGTAGATCGGCGCGAGTCTCATCAGCAGTCGCAGGGTGTAGTAGGCGTACCAGGGTGATCCCTCCCGGTCGCTGCCATCCGGCAGGATCAGGTAGTCGGCCAGCCTGTTGAGGTTGTCCGCCGCTTCGTTCATCTTGGTGGTCTCACCCAGGTAGCAGAAGGCCGCTAAGGCCGAACCCTGGGAGTGGATGCCTGTGTTGTTGGTTCCTCCGCCGATCTTGAAACCCTTGATCTGCGTATTGGCTTCCTTGCGGGTGGCCTTCACGAACCGTGCCCCGTCGCTGATGTCGGCCGCGCACGTCAGAGTCCAGAGTCGTTCGCCCGCGACGATCGGCTGGGTCACCGACCAGGTTCGGGTCTTCTTCTTCTTGTGCTTGCTCAGCCAGTCGCCGATCAGTGAGAAGAATCGATCCACCATCGGCGTATCGCCGCGACGGGCACCGGTGTAGAGAAGCGGCACAGTCCAATAGAGGCCGTTGATGTGCGTGTTACCCGAGGAGTCCAGGGTGTTCTGGGGCTTCCAGTCCGGGTTCGCACTGAGCCGGTAGTACCCGTACTGGCCGAGGTTGGCGATGTTGTCATTCATGATCGAGTCTGCGTCGGCGGCGTCGCCCTTGTTGTTCGATATCAGGAGTCGGCACCAGGAATCCTCGCGGATCTTCTCGTTCATAGGGATGCCGTACGGCCCGGTCGTGGGCTGAGGGGTCGGTTCGGTGATCGGGGATTGCGTGGGCGTTGGCGAGTCGGTGGGGTCCGGTCCAGCTGCCAGCGCCGGGGACACGCCGAGCAACAGGGCCGACACCACGAGCGGTACGACTGCCTTACGCATACCTTTGTCCTATCAGAGTTCCCGCGGATGGCCAGCTCACAACATCTAATGCCCCATCTTCGGACGACCTATGCGCCAGGAGAAGCATGCAACCGTCAGAAGCTGACCAGATCGTCGAATTGTTAAGGCAACAGCGAATCATGGCGCACGTCCATCCCACGGGATTGCAGAACTCGGCGATCCGGGTGGTGCTGCCGGGCGGGCGTGAGGCGATCTGGGACGGAGATGCTGCAGCAGGCCTCGAAGCGCAGGTGATGGCGGACGGAATGCTCGTCGGCTTCGTCCCGGTGATCCGGGGTTCGGAGAACTTCACGATCGAGCAGAGCGCCCAAGCCATCGCCAACGCCGACTACGGCTTGGGATAACTCGCGGGGCTGTCCACAGATCTGTTTGTGGGCCTTTCGGAGGGTCTTGACCAACGGCGAGGGTGAAGCCATGACGATCACTCTCAACTCCCCGGAAGCCGCCGCAGCAGCGACGCCGTACCTGCTCGGTTTCACCCCAGAGGACTCCTTGGTCCTGAT
The DNA here is from genome assembly GCA_963818505.1 of uncultured Actinomycetota bacterium. GTDB lineage: Bacteria > Actinomycetota > Actinomycetes > S36-B12 > UBA10799 > JADKAV01. Next base: position 481,568 of record CAWFSJ010000001.1, on the reverse strand, counting down.
CCTGATCGATGGCGACGGACAGAACGTCACGATGCGTGTGGACCTGCCGTGGAGCCCCGACGTGGAATGGCTGAAGAGCATATTGACGGGCCTGCCGGAGCCCATGCCTTCCCGCTTGGTGATGCTGGCGTACGCCCACGAGGCCGACTCGGTGCTCGCCATTGGCATCGCGCACTGGCTCAGTGACGTGTTGTCGCCTTTGATGGAGGTCGCGGACATCCTGCTCATTTGTGGCGGCAGGGTCATGTCCGTGAGTTGCCCATGCGAGGACTGTATGGACGGTGACGGAACCGCCGTGGATGACCTCGAAGACCACCCGGTGATCGCGCAATGCGTCGCGGCCGGACTGACCCGGCTCAACCGTCGCATCGATCTTGAGGATCAGCTTCTTCCCGTGGACGATTCCGTGTCTGAGGCGGTCGCGCAGATGCTGGGCGAAAGGATGCGCCCCGTTCTCGACTACGAGACCCAGCGCGACGACATGGAGGCGCAGGCCCTGGCGCTGTTGATGTCCGCCGAGGATCTGGACGCGGCGTCGGTCGCCCTGCTCGCGCGTGCCTGCGCCGATGTGCATGTGCGTGACCCCCTGCTGGCTCTGATCCTGGGGGATCAGGACAGGGCCGAGTCGGTCCTCGGATCCATCCGTACCCGGTTGACCTACGCCTTGATCCACACTCCCGTGGAATTCGCCGGTCCCCTCGCAGCCACGCTGGCCCTTTTGGCCTGGGCCGACGGTGATGGGGCCTCCGCGCTGGTTGCTGCCGACGCCGCTTTGGAGTTCGACCCGGAGAACAGCCTCGCCCCGTTGGTCTGTCACGCGTTGTCCCACGGACTGCCGCCAACGACATGGGCCAAGATCAGCCGTGAGATTCCCATGGACGTCCTGCGGGGCCGGGTCAGGCGCAGCGCTTGACCTCGCTGGGAATTGAATCGGTACTTCGGGTATGAGACACACGGTGGGGGCGAAGATGGCCGGTCGCAGTCGGAATAGCAGAGGCGTGACAGAATGTTCTAATAGGCGAGAGCAGCCGTACAAGACTGCGACCACCCCCGATGAGATCCTCGACGAGAGGTTGTTACGTGCCGACTGTCAAGTCGAAGGCCGAACCGGCGGCCAAGAAGGCCGCCTCCAAACCTGCAGCAGCGAAGAAGGCTGCGGTGAAGAAGGTGGTTACCGCCACCACGGCCGCCTCCAAGAAGAGCGCAGAGAAGGTCACGACCGCCGCGAAGAAAGCTCCTGCCAAGAAAGCCCCTGCTGCCAAGAAGGCTCCGGTCGCAAAGGCTCCTGCCAAGAAGGCCCCCGCTGCCAAGGCTCCAGCAAAGAAGGCGCCTGCTGCGAAGAAGGCTCCCGCAAAGAAGGCTCCGGCCAAGAAGACCGCTGGCAAGGCGGGCGCGGATGCTGTTGGATCTGAGCAGATGACCGAAGCCGCGGTGCTTGAGAAGGATCTGGAGGCCGACCTCCAGAAGGATCTCAAGGCGTTGGCCGAGGACAAGGACAAGGAGAAGGAGAAAGAAGGCCAGACCTTCACCCTGTCCGACAGTGACGACTCCGACGAGCCGGTCGCCCAGGTCACCCAGGCCGGCGCCACGGCCGACCCCGTCAAGGACTATCTCAAGCAGATCGGCAAGGTCCCCCTGCTCAACGCCGAGCAGGAAGTGGAACTGGCCAAGCGCATCGAGGCGGGACTCTTCGCCGAGGAGAAACTCGCCGACAACCCCGAGCTGGACACTGAGACCCGGATCAAGCTTGAGTGGATCTCCGAGGACGGTCGTCGCGCGAAGAATCACCTGTTGGAGGCCAACCTTCGTTTGGTGGTCAGCCTGGCCAAGCGCTATACGGGACGCGGGATGCTGTTCCTGGACCTGATCCAGGAGGGAAACCTCGGCCTCATCCGCGCTGTGGAGAAGTTCGACTACACCAAGGGTTACAAGTTCTCGACCTACGCCACATGGTGGATCCGGCAGGCGATCACTCGCGCGATGGCAGACCAGGCACGCACTATCCGCATCCCGGTGCACATGGTGGAGGTCATCAACAAGCTAGCGCGCGTCCAGCGTCAGATGCTCCAGGACCTCGGCCGCGAGCCCACCCCTGAGGAGCTTGCCGCCGAGCTCGACATGACACCTGACAAGGTCGTCGAGGTTCAGAAGTACGGCCGTGAGCCCATCTCACTGTCCACGCCCCTGGGCGAGGACGGGGACAGCGAGTTCGGTGACCTGATCGAGGACTCCGAGGCGATTGTGCCGGCCGATGCCGTCTCATTCACGCTGTTGCAGGAACAACTCGAGTCCGTTCTGGACACTCTCTCGGAGCGTGAGGCAGGTGTCGTGAGAATGCGTTTCGGGCTCTCCGATGGCCAGCCCAAGACCCTCGACGAGATCGGTAAGGTCTACGGCGTCACGCGCGAGCGGATCCGCCAGATCGAGTCGAAGACCATGAGCAAGTTGCGCCACCCCTCACGCAGTCAGGTGTTGCGCGACTACCTGGACTGATCCACAACGGCGACAGGTCTTGTCGTACCCCTGTGCGAGAGTGCAAGCACAAAGAAGATCTGAGTGGCGGGCAACGGCCCGATTCGACGTCAGGTCCGGTGAGCCGGGGGGTCGTGATGCATGCGCTCGAGTTGTCCAAGCCCGCGGTGCGGCGCGCCCGCATCCGCGAAAGGCTGCCCCAGGATCGACCGGTGGCGTTGGATGGACTCGATGCTGCCATCGGCGCTGTTCCGGCGCCGGCCGATCTGGGATCGGACGAACTGATCGGTGCGCTGGCTGAGGCTACGCGGATCCGCAATCGGATTGATGCGTGGCTGACTTCGGTGGCAGGTGAGGTCGACACCAGAAAGTTGTCCAGGTCGGCACATGCGGGGACCAGCGGAATGCTCGTGGCGATCGCGACCATCGCCAACCCTGCTGCAGGCTCTGCCGTCGTCGCTACCGCTCGGGATCTGCGCATGTTGCCCTTCGTGGACGGCGCGTTCCGTGCTGGGCGTTTGTCGAGCCTACACGTCTCAGCCCTGCGCGACGCAGCGGCGCGGATCGAGGGTTTCGGCGTTCTCGAGGAAGCGCTGGTCGATCTGGCGGCGACCATCGAGCCAGCCGAACTGCGGCGGTTGTTGTCAGTCTTGATCGGGCAGTGTGCGCCTGACGCTGCGGAGAAGGACGTGGCCGGTCAGCGCGAGAGGCGGGGCGTGTCGCTATCTGAGACCCCCAACGGCATGTGGCGTCTGGACGGCTGGTTGGACGGCGTGGAAGGCCGGCGGCTGGCCGATGCGCTTGCGGCGTTCACTCATCGGGGTGGACCGGAGGATGCTCGGACGGCCAAGCAGCGACGCGCCGATGCTCTGGCGGATCTGGCTTCAGCAGGGTGTGCCAACGCGCGGCCGACCGGGGTGAGCGGACTGAGCATCCTGGTCGATGTCGAGGATCTGCCCGAGGGTAGGGGTGCGCACCTGGAAGACGGGCACCCGTTGACACCCAGCCAGTTCGAGCTCTACTCCTGCGCCGTCGCGTGCTTGGTCATCTTCGGCACCCGTCGCAATGGCATATTCGTTCCGCTGGCGATGGGTCGCGCCGCTCGGCGCGCGACTGCCGCGCAATGGGCAGCGCTCGTGGCACGTGACCGGGGCTGCATCCGCTGCGGACGTTCGCCACGCTTCTGCGAGGCCCACCACGTCGTGCATTGGAAGAACGGCGGACTTACTGACCTGACAAATTTGTGCCTCTTGTGTTCTCGCTGTCACCACGACCTGCACGACGGCCGGTACACGATCGTGGTGGCATCCGGCGTGCCGCAGATCACGGCCAGTCGCAGTCCACCCTGAGGTTGGCGCCTCAGGCGGGCGCATCCCAACCTGAAGTGAGCGTTTCGGGTGTCGGTTCTGGGGCCCCGCGGACGGTGGTGAATGGGATCACACCGGCCCAGTAGGGGAGGTCGGCGTCCTCCGGCTCGTCTTCCGGCGGGCCGGTCCGGATCTTGGCCGACGCCTCCACGATAGGCACCCGAAGGACCGTGGTGGCCGCCAGTTCCTTGCGGTTGGGGCGACGGCTGGCCTTCGAACGTCCAGGAGCTACCCGTTCGACGATGGCGTCGAGCGCACGAGCCACCTCGTCTTCGTCCTCAACGACTTCGGCCTCACCACGGATCACGACGCACCGGTAGTTCATCGAATGGTTGAACTGGCTCTTCGCCAGAACCAGTCCATCGAGCAGGGTCACAGTGACGCAGACCTGGGTGGGGCAGCACGAGGCGATGCCGGAGCCGGTGGAGACGTGCATGTACAGGTGATCGCCAATGCGCGCATGCATCACAGGCAGCGTCAGCGGACCGTCGACATCAAGCCCGAGATGACAGATCAGCGCTTCGTCGAGCACCGAGTGAACAAGTGCGCGGTCGTACCGAATGCGGTGCTTCTCCCGGTGCGGGGTCGTGCGCGGTGTGACAGGCAGAACGTCCAAGTGGCATCCTTCATCGACAGTCCCTGGAATCCTATGACGCTCACGAAGGCATGCGGAAACGGGTTGTGCGACTCGGCTTGCTCTCTCCCGCGGAGGAATCAGCCACAACGACGAACCAGTACACCTTGCCCGGTAGGGCTTTGAGACTGGATGTAGTGGTCTTCGTGGTCCGGACCTTGGAGTAGCGCTTCCCATCCTTTGATCGGTAGACGACATAGTGCCCGACCGGCACCCCGAGGGCTTGGGCCGCAGCCCACTTGACGCTCAACCTGCGTGCCGCGGTTGCCTGAATACGCGGTTTGCCTGGTTTGGTCGGCGGGACCTTGGCCGCGGATGGCTCATCGGCTGGGGGCGAGTCGTACACCGTCGGCGGAGTGGATTGCGCAGGCGGGCCCGGCGTCTGGCCCGGATCCGCGGGTGGCGAGGGGTCTACCGGGCCAGGACCAGGACCAGGTGTTGTCGCTGCCCCTGCGATCGTGAAGTCGGGACCGTACGCCCACTTCAACGGCTGGTCGGCACCATCGCGTGCTCGTACCCGCCAGCGGTAGGTGCCTGGGCTCAGTGGCTGCCGGGATGTGCTCAGTGCGAGGTTGTCTGTGATGTACTGGCCGGCGGCCTTCCACTCGCCACTGGTGACCTCGACGTCGTAGGTTGTGACCCCGCCCGGGGTGTAGCCAGCGTCGGCGGTGTGGGCCACGGACAGGGCGTCGCGCCAGGACAGGGTCACGTTGGTACCGGCGTCGCCGAGGTTGGCCGCAAGCCCCGTCGTCGCCACACTTCGCTTGCCGAACGTCCCCACCTTGTTCGCGTGGTTGATCGCGGTGCGTTCGGCGGTGTCGCAGTCAACCGTCGGATCCGGCTGGGTGCACGGGAGTGCGAACCAGTGGTAGGACTGCCCGGAGTTCACGTCGTCGAAGGTCACCTCGGGCATCAGGTGCGCTGCGGTGGTTGCGAACGTGGCCACCCTGTCGGTGAAGTCCCGGTCAAGGGCGATGACGACCAGATAACTGCTCGCGGCTGGAACCGGTTCCCAACTCAGCAGAGGGATGTCGGGATGGATACCTGACCCGGCCAGCGGCGTCGCGGCGGTTCCCACGGAACCAGTACCTTCCGGATTTGTCGCCGTGAAGGTCAGGGGAGTGGGATCAGACTCCGAGGGCTCACGGCGCTGATCGGACCACAGGCCGTTGATCGGAGGTTTCTGCTCTTCGGGCGCCGGATAGTCGGACTCGGCGATGACATCGACGGCCCGAACACGGGCGTAGTAGGTACTTCCGGCGACTGGCGTCAAGCAGCGGGACTCGGGTTCCTCCCTGCGCACGTACTTGCCGCTCAACACTGGTGTCAGCGTGGTGTGTGGTGTGATGCAGCGCGGGGCGAGGGCTGTGTTCTGGAACGCGTCGTCCTCGCTGATCTGCACCTCGTATCCCGAGGCGCCAGGGACCGGATCCCAGGTGATCGCGATCCGGTTGGCTGCTGTGCCATCCACAAGGCGCACGTTCTCGACCCTGGATGCGGGCTGGGCTGTTGCGACTCCAGGCGCCTCGTCGTTGTTGGTCCAACGACGCGTGAACGCCGTCGCGGTGCTCCAGTCCCCGACGATGTTGTTGTCGACCGCCCGCACCCGCCAGTAGTGGGTCTTGGCCGTGTAGCTGAAAGTCGGGATGTACACGGTGCCGTGCACGGCCACGCTCTGGAACTCGGTTCCGTCGAGGGGGTCGGTCATGGTGAGGAAGTCCTCGTCGAGGGCCACCTGGACCTGGTAGGAGTCGGCACCGGCCACCGCCGACCAGGAGAACAACGGTTGGTCGACCACCGATGCAGCTGCCGGTGACAGAGGTGTCGGGGCTGGCGGTGTGACACCCCACGCGGTGCGTGGCAGCAGCGACACAACGAATGCCAGCACGACGACGCCGATGCTTGCAGCCACTTGGTGTCGCACCTGAGTTGTCATGGTCATTCCCCTCATCCCGGGACGAAGATCTTGGTCGGACGGCTCTCACCGGCAGTATTGTTGGCGGTGATCATGAACCAGTACCGCTGGTTCTTGCGCAGACGCATCACCGCGCGCGTCTCGGCCACCCGCAGCAGGGGCCGCCACCGGACGCCGGCTCGCGACATGTAGACGGTGTAGTCGACCACCGGGAAGAAGGCGCTCGGGGGCCGCCCCCAGTTGATGACCACACGCGCGCCGATGCGGTTGGCGCGCAGATCGAAGGGACGGGACGCGACCGCGCTGGGGGTGCGTATGCGCCGGGCCGCACTCCACACCCCTGCGCCTGTGGCAGCGACCTGGCGAACCCTCCATTCGAAGCGGGTTCCGAAGGCCAGGTTGGACGGCAGGTACTGGGTGCGATCGACCACGACCAGCCGGCCCTGCTTCCACGGTTGACCCTGTGCGCGCAGGCCGATCTCGTACCAGAGGACACCAGCGGTCGAAGCGTGCGGTACACCCGTGCGATGCGCAAAGCGGCTGGCCGTCGTGGTTGTGGACTGCCACCCGAACCGACTCCAGGGGCCTGCTGTGCGACGGGCGGATTCGGTATCCACCTCGACTGTCTGCTTGCGGAACCAACGAACCGAGCTGGAGGGGACTACGCCAGGCTCAAGGCACTGCACAGCCCCGCCGCCACTGGCCGAGCAGGGCAGCACGGCCCAGTAGTAGGTCCGCAGCGGCTTCTTGGAGGGCTTCAGCGACGCGATGACCCGCGTGTTGGGCGTTCGCAGATCCGTAACCACCTTGGCAAGGGCGCGGTCGCGCGCAATCAGCACCCGGTAATCGGTCGCGCTGGCCACCGGATCCCACTTCAAAACCGGGGCGTCCTCGAACACGGTTGCGTTTGCCGGACTGGTCAGGGTTGCCGGCCCGGACTCGACCGTCCCGGAACGCGGCGGTCCGACGGTGAACACCAGCGGTCCCGATGCCAACTCCGACGGCCCGCGTGCTTGACCGGACCACAGGCTGAAGACGGATTCACGTTCGGGAATCTGATCGACCGCTCGCACCTGCACCGTGTGACTGCCCAGCGCCAGACGTGGATCGCACGGCTGCGTACCTCCCGAAGAGAACCCACTCAGATACGGAGTGAAAGTCGTGTGCCAGGTCAGGCAGGTGGTCTGCGGGCGACCGTCGAACTGGACTTCGTAGTAGGCGGCATTCGGCACGGGACTCCACGAGACCTCCAGTGCATTAGCCGGCGCCTGAAGTCCGGCCTCGGAGGAGAAGTCGGCCACCGTCACATTCTCAGGTCGGGCGACGCGACCACCGTTGGAGGTGAGCCACTGGCGCTTGACCGATCGCGGCGATGAGTAATGGCTGGTGAAGGGGGCCACGGCCTTTACGCGCCACCAGTAGTCCCCCTGCTGCCAGGTCATCGTGTCCTCGTACCGGTTGGCAGGGGTCACAGCGGTGTGCACGACGTTGGCGAAGGACGGATCGGTCGCGACCTCGACCCGGTAGAGACTGGCGCCCTTCACTGAATGCCAGGCCAGGCGGGGAACGTCCACCACAGCGCCGGCCGCTGGGCGCAGGAGCTCCGGTGCAGGTGCCGGTGTGGCCCATGATGCGCAGGGCGTGCCCCACGCAAAGGAGGCCGCCACGACCAGCGCGGCGACTCGTCCAATCACCCGAGCTGCCAGGGACTCCACGACGCTACTTCGGCACGATGAGCATCCGCCTTGACGACATGCGCCGTGCCCATCGGCCGGGTGGGTGCCCCCTAGACTCAGGAGGCGTGAGCGAATGGACGACTGACAGCGACGGCACTGTCCTACGAATGACCTTCTGCGACCCGGCAAGCCGTAACCGCCTGACAACTCCGATGCTCGAAGAGGCCCGCGCCATCCTGACCAAGGCGGTCTTGGACGGTGTGCGGGTGGTGATCCTGCGAGCCGAGCCGATCAAGGGAACCTGGTCCAGCGGTCACGACATCAGTGAGATCCCTGTCGAGGCCCGTGAGCACGTGTGGGCCAATCCGCTGGAGGGGTTCTTGGAGTACTTCCGTCGACTGCCGATCGCCAGTATCGCCGAGGTCGGCGGGGATGTGTGGGGCGGAGCCTGCGAGTTGGTTCTCAGTTGTGACTTGGTCGTCGCCACAGCGGACACGCGCATGGCCATCACACCAGCGCGGTTGGGGGTGGGCTATCCGCCCTCAGGTGTCGCACGCTTCCTGGCGTGTCTGCCGGCCCAGGTGGTGGCGCGCATGTTCCTGACGGCCGAGCCGGTGACCATGCAGACTGCCTACGAACTCGGCGCGGTCACCCAGATAGTGGGCCGCGAGGAGGATCTGGAACCGGCCACGAGGCTGTTGGCGGAGAAGATCGTGCGCAACGCCCCGTTGACGATCGCCGCGACCAAGGCGGCTTTGGCGGAACTCTCCGATGCTCACCTGCCTCCGGAAGTCGCACACCGGGTCGACGAGACTGTTGCCCGGGCATGGACCAGTAAGGATCTCGCGGAGGGAATCAAGGCCTTTGGAGAACGCAGATCACCCGATTTCCGGGGGAATTGACCCGGTAACAGGTCAGTTCAGGTTCTCCAGCACTTCTGTTTCGTCCTGAATGTGCGCCGTGAGCGGCTCGAGCGCCGGAAGGTGCTTGCGCGCGTGGTGACCGCAGAAGAGCAACTCCCCACCTGAGGTGAGAGTCACTCGCACATACGCTTGCGCGCCGCACCGGTCACACCGGTCGCTGGCCGTCAAGGGGCTGGGGGACAGTGTGGTTACCACTGGGACCACCTCCTTCGCGGATTGACGTCTACCGTACTCAACACTGTTACAGGCATCGGTGATTCCCGCATCGGAGATAAGTCGTGTTTCGCCGCCAGCGAATGTCCACACCCGCCGGGGAGGTTCGGCGGTCTTGTCGGTGGTGGGCCCTAATGTGGACGAGTGCCCACCAAAGCTGCCGCCTACTCAGCTGATGCCCTCACAGTCCTCGAGGGTCTGGACGCGGTGCGCAAACGGCCGGGCATGTACATCGGTTCCACGGATTCGCGCGGACTCATGCACTGCGTCTGGGAGATCATCGACAACTCAGTCGACGAGGCCCTGGGCGGCTTCTGCAACACCGTGACTGTGACGTTGCTGCCCGACGGCAGTGCCCTGGTCAGCGACAACGGCCGGGGCATCCCTGTCGATGTGCAGAAGAAGTCGCGGTTGACCGGTGTCGAACTGGTCATGACCAAACTGCATGCCGGAGGGAAGTTCGGCGGCGGCTCCTACGGCGCCACGGGGGGTCTGCACGGAGTGGGTGCCTCGGTGGTCAACGCGCTGTCGGCTCGCTTGGATGTCGAAGTCGATCGGGCAGGAAAGACCTATGGCATGTCGTTCCGTCGTGGGGTCCCCGGCATCTTCGACGGGGACGGCCCTGACGCGGCGTTCGTCAAGAAGGCGGGGCTGCATCCGCGGGGTTCGGTGCCGAAGAACCGCACCGGCACGCGCATCCGGTTCTGGCCCGACCCCCAGATCTTCACCAAGGACACGTCCTTCGACCGAAACGTCCTGTGGGAGCGGGCACGGCAGACCGCATTCCTGGTGCCGGACCTGTCATTGCACGTCGAAGACGTTCGTGAGCCCCAGGACCACCTGTCCGAGACCTTCCGGTTCAAGGGAGGAATCGGGGAGTACGTGGAGTTCCTTGCCGACGACGAGCCCGTCACCGGTGTCATCCGGCTCGAGGGGGAGGGGCACTTCACCGAGCACGTGCCAGTACTGGACGGTCGGGGCCATTTGAGCACCCAGGACGTTGAGCGGACCTGCGTGGTTTCCGTGGCCATGCGCTGGGGCACGGGCTACGACACGGTGACCAGATCGTTCGTGAACGTCATCGCCACACCGAAGGGTGGAACACACGTCGCGGGCTTCGAGCGCGCGCTCACCAAGACCGTCAACGAGCAGTTGCGAACCGCGAGGGTACTGCGGGCAAGTGAGGACTCGGTCAACAAGGACGACATCACCGAGGGGCTGACAGCCGTCGTGACCGTGCGCTTGTCCGAGCCGCAGTTCGAAGGGCAGACCAAGGAAGTGCTGGGCACCCCGCAGGTGTCGGCGATCGTGTCCCGCGTTGTCGCCAAGCGGCTCACGGAGTGGTTCACGAAGCCGCCGCGCGGTGAGAAGGCGAGCACAAAAGCCGCCTTGGAGAAGGTCGCCAACGCCGCGCGTGCCCGGCTGGCCGCACGCCAGACCCGTGATGTCCAGCGGCGCAAGAACGCTCTGGAGTCTTCTGCCCTGCCGGCGAAACTGGCCGACTGCCGTAGCAATGTCACCGAAGCGACCGAGTTGTTCATCGTGGAGGGCGACAGCGCACTGGGTACCGCCAAGTCGGCGCGGAACTCGGAGTTCCAGGCCTTGCTGCCGATCCGGGGCAAGATTCTGAACGTCCAGAAGGCATCCATGGCCGACATGCTCAAGAACGCTGAATGCGCCTCGATCTTGCAGGTCATCGGTGGCGGGACCGGACGCAGTTTCGAGCTCGCCCAGGTCCGCTACGGCAAGATCATTCTGATGACGGACGCCGATGTGGACGGTGCGCACATCCGATGTCTGTTGCTGACCTTGATCCACCGTTACATGTCTCCACTGCTGGACGCCGGACGTGTTTACGCCGCTGTTCCGCCGCTGCACCGCTTGGAGATCGTCAAGCCCGGGGCCAAGAACGAACTGCGTTACACCTACTCCGATGCGGAGATGAACCGATTGGTCGCCGAACTGCAGAAGAAGGGCCTGAGGGTCAAGGACCCGATCCAGCGGTACAAGGGCCTCGGCGAGATGGACGCCTCACAACTGCGCGAGACCACGATGGATCCCACCAAGCGACAACTGCGACGGGTGACGGTCTCCGACGCGTCTGCGGCCAATGACGTCTTCGGCCTACTGATGGGCAACGACGTAGGACCCAGGCGGGGCTTCATTGTCGCCGAATCCGACGGCCTGGACCGCCAGATGCTGGACGTCTAGGCCAGCCACGAGGCGTTGGTTAGAGGTTGTGCTGTTGGTTAGCGTTTCCACGCGTGGATTCGCTAACCAGGACCACAACCTCTAACCAATCGGGAACTCGGCTGGTCTCAGAAGTCGTACATCGTGAGTTTGCCGGTATCCACGTCGTACATCCCGCCGGCGACCACGATGCCCTCCGGGATGAAGGGGAACGAGCGGATCCGCTGCACGTCGGCCTCCAGGGTGTTCAACGGATCGTCGATCGTGCGGAACTCCAGCGAACGGGTGTCGACGCCGGACTGTTCCAGGATGGTCTCGTGCACCTGGGATTCGGTGCTCTTGGCCATCCGGCAGTCGGTGTGAGGCATCACGATCACACGCTTCACGTCCAGCAGGTAGGTCGCCAGCACCAGCGTCCGCAAGACGTCGTCTGTCACCCGGGCTCCGGCGTTGCGCAGGATCTTCATATCGCCAGCCCGCATGCCCAGAACGGCGAGAGGATCGATGCGCGAGTCCATGCATGTGATCAGCGCCAGACCCTTGGCGGCACGACCTGAGAGGCCAGGGCCGTCGTACTCCTCGACGAACCGGTGGTTCCCCGAGATCACATCGTCGAAAGTCGTGTTGTCCATGGCACTTCGAGGGTATCTAGCCGGACGATTCGCCCGAAGAGTGACCTGGGAAAACGCCGTGCGTGGGGTCGATCAGCGGGGCGGCATTGTTGACCGCCAAAGCGGCCTCGCCGAAACCGACGCTGATCAGCGGCACCTTCCCCGGGTACGTCGCGATGTCACCGGCGGCGTACACCCGCCCAAGATTTGTCGCCATGGTGGTGTCCACCCGGATGTGTCGCTTCTCGAGGTCAAGACCCCAGTCGGCCATCGGGCCGATCGAGGCGATGAAGCCGAGTGCGGCCACGACGGCATCTGCGTCCAGGTGTTGTTCGGCGCCAGTCTGTTTGTGCGCAACCCGCACGCCGGTCACATGTCCGTCGCCCTCGATGGCCGTCACCTCGCTGGAGGTCACAAGCCGTACCCCCAGCTCGCGCACCCGGTCCACGGTCGCAGCGTGGGCGCGGAAAGCCTCCCGGCGGTGGACCAGAGTGATGCTGCCGGCGATGGGGTGCAGCGACAGCGCCCAGTCGAACGCTGAATCGCCACCGCCCACGATGACCACGTCCTGGCCGGCATGAACGTCTAGTTGGGGGACGAAGAAGACGATCCCGTCGCCGTCGAAGTCATCGGCGGCTGGCAGGGGCCGGGGCTTGAAGGCGCCGATCCCCGCTGTGATCACGAGCACCTTGGCATCGATCCGGGTGCCCGCGGCGGTGGTCACCCGCACACCCTCACCGGTGTCGGCGTACTCGACGACCTGCTCGCCCAGCACGTAGTTCGGGTTGAAGGCACCTGCCTGCTCGGCCAGTCCGTGCACGAGGTCGCGACCGCGAACCTCCGGGAAGCCAGCGACATCGAAGATCATCTTCTCCGGGTACATCGCGGAGATCTGCCCCCCGATCTCGGGGAGGGTGTCGCATACCACGGTCGTGAAACCGCGGAATCCTGCGTAGTAGGCGGCATACAGCCCCACGGGCCCGGCGCCGATGATGATCATGTCTGCCGTGTGCGTCACATCGTCCACTTGATCCCACATCCCATCGAAGGTTGCTGCGGTTCGGGTACCGGCTCGCCTGCCTGGACTGCCGTGACTGCCTGACGCAGCAACTCGCCGGTCAGCGGTTGCCCGTTCTTGGGTGTCGAGGAATCGAACGCGCCCCGATAGGCCAACAGGCCGTGTGCGTCGAACAGGAAGAAGTCAGGTGTGCAGACCGCCCCGAACACCCGCGCGACGTCCTGGGATTGGTCCACCAGATACGGGAAGTCCCAACCCGCCCGGGCGACCTGTTCGCGCATACCGTCCGATCCGTCTTCGGGGTAGGTGAGGGCATCGTTGGGATTGATGGCGACTGTTGCCAACCCCGTTCGTGACGCGAGTTGTCCGAGCATCACCTCGAGCCACCGCACGTAAGGGCAGTGGTTGCAGGCGAAGACGACCAACAAGGGCGAGCCGTGCGCGACGGAACGCAGCCTCACTGCGTGCCCTTCCAGGTCGGGTAGCTCAACGTCCGGCAACGCCGTCCCGAGCGGGACCATCCCGGATTGCACAGCCATGGTTTCAGGTTATCGGCCATATTCCTTGAACAGGTGAAGCCGCGAGCGCGAGGTGGACGTGTTCACCGGCTGCCTGCGAAGGTGGACTCATGCTGGGTGTCCTTGCGGCGTCGTTGGGGCTCGCGCTCGGGGCGACTCTCGTGGCCCCTCCTGTCGAGGACGACGTGCAGTGGAACAAGGGAAGTGGGCCGGCGCAGATGGACAAGGGCTTGCCGAACCCCCCGGGTTGGTATGCGGCGGCAGTCGGTCCCCGCACCCAGAAGAAGGTCCTCTACCTGACCTTCGACGACGGGCCGTCGCGGCACACCTCCGACCTGCTGAAGGCTCTTCGACGACACAAAGCCGAGGCCACGTTCTTCGTCGCAGGAGGCCCTGCCGACACTCATAGGTCGCTGATCCGGCGCATGCACCGCGACGGACATGCGATCGGCAACCACACCTGGAGCCACCCCCGACTGACGCAGGTGAGCACGAAGCGGGTGCGCAAGGAGTTGCGTACCACCAAGGCCGCGGTAGGCCCCGTCATGGCTGACTGCATGCGCCCGCCTTACGGACTCATCGACCAACGAGTGGCGAGAGCGTCGATCGCCGAGGGATTTCAGCCCGTCCTGTGGACGGCGCACATCGACGACTGGGTAGCCCACTCGTTCGCGTGGACGGTGCATCGTTTGCAGAAGGACACGCGCCCGGGTGCGGTGATCCTCATGCACGACACGCACAGTCAGACGGTTGCCGCTGTCAAGGCGATGCTGTCGCGGTGGGACAAGCAGGGCTATCGGCTGGTGCCGGTACCCGTGTGCCAATAGTCCGATTGACGCCTAATTGGGGATTGGGCTCCAGGCTGCGGCGAGGTCACGATAGCGTCGGGCTGATTGCCTGGGAGGGCTCATGAAGAAGGACACTGGCGTTGTCATCGCGGCCGTAGCCGGCGCGACGGCTCTCGTGGTCGGGATGGGTGTGGCGGACAGCACCGCACCAAGTGCGACGACCGTGGCCCGCAGCGCACGGCAGATGCCGCGGTCTGTGGTGCAGGAGAAGGTACGGGAGTCCGGCGAGGCCGAACGCGAGCGCGCAGCCGAAGCGGCAGGCGAGGGCTTCGAACCCGGTGAGGGCGAGGCTCGCGAGGCGGAGAACGAGAATCTCGACGGCCCAGCTCAACAGCAGTACGACCAGCGTTCCTACCCGCGCGGCTACATCAGCCTCACCCGCACCAACGCCGCCCGCCGGGCATACGCGAATCTGCCGACGAGTACCCCGCTCAAAGACTTCAAACGTGGTACCTCCAAGCGAGTACACAAGGCGTCGGTGTCGCAGAACTGGCAGGAGCTCGGGCCGCAGAACCCCTTGGTCCCCAGTGAGGTCACCTACACAGGCGCGGAGACGACCAACTCCGGGCGCATCACGGCGTTGGCCATCGCACCGACGTGTGCTCCCACGGACTGCAGGCTCTGGGTAGCTGCTGCCGGCGGTGGCGTGTGGCGCACCGAGGACGCAACTGCCACGCAGCCGGACTGGACCCCGCTGGACAACGGGTTGACGACCAACACCTTTGGTTCCTTGGCGCTGGATCCCAATGACCCCAGCGGGAACACGGTGTACGCGGGTTCGGGCGAACCGAGCGGTTCTTCGGACTCTGAGGCCGGGGTTGGGCTGTTCAAGTCCACCAACGCAGGCGACACGTGGACGTTGGTCCCGGGCAGTGCGGCGGTCGCTGCGCAGCGCTCCATCGCGGCCATTCTGATCGATCCGAACGACGCGAACAACATCTGGATCGGAACCGCTCTGGCCAGGCACGGGTCCTCGTCGGTCAACGGTGGACGGCGCACCCCTCCGAACGCGCCCACTCTTGGGATCTACAAGTCGACCAACGGCGGGACGAGTTTCGCACTCGACTTCAGCGAGCCAGCGGATCCGACGCCACCGGACACGGGTCTGGACTTCTTCACAGGTGGTGTGCGCCGGCTCGTCTTCGACCCGAACGACACCAACCAGATCTACGCCTCGATCCAGGGTTACGGGCTCTACCGACACGGGAACAGCAACGACGCCAACCCCGCGAGCTGGAATCAGATCTACGCCTCCGAGTGGGGCGATGACAGCCCGACGGGGGAGACACCCGATCCGTACGGAGCCTTCACTGATTTCGACCTCGCTGACACCGGTGCTGACACCCGCATCTACGTCGGGGACACCAGCGACGACTACGGGATCGCGACGTTCTATGCCGCTGAAAAGGTGCAGACATACTCCAACTCGGCATTGGTCGCTGCGGAGAACCCGCTGGTCGCGCCCTGGGATCTGAAGTCAGACGAGGACATGGCCGATCCGCAGGGGTACAGCTCGTACAACTGGTGCCAGAACGGACAGTGCAGTTACGACGCATTCGTCAAGGTCGACCCCAACGATCCAGACACCGTGTGGCTGGGCGGATCCATGGCCTACAACGAGCTGTACGTCTTCGGCGAAGCCCCGGTCTCCAACGGCCGTGCCGTCGTGCGGTCGACCGACGGCGGGACCTCGTTCACCGATATGACCAACGACCTGCAGAGTCCGCCGCAGGGCATGCACCCCGACCAACGGGCGCTGGTCTTCAACCCGGCCAACACCGCACAGACGTTCATCGGGTCGGACGGTGGGCTCGTGCGCACCAACGGCACGTATGCCGATGGGGACGACTGCGCCACCCGTGAGGACGTCTTCGGCACGCCGCTGACCGCCGAGCAGGAGGCCTTCTGCAGTTCGGTGACCGCCCTCGTTCCGCAGCGGATCGACTCGCTCAACGTCGGACTCAACACCCTGCAGTTCCAGTCCTTGTCGGTCAACTCGACCGATCCGCTCAACGATGTGATCGGCGGGACGCAGGACAACGGGACCTGGGCGTGGGACGGCACCACGAACCTTGACAGCTGGTTCGAGTCCGTCGGAGGCGACGGCGGGCAGTCCGGGATCAGTCCCGGAGCCAACAGCCGCATGCACACGTACTACGGCACAGCCGGTGACGTGAACTTCGACGGGAACAACCCGCAGGCATGGAACTACGTGACCGGGCCCATGGATTACTCCGGGGAGAACTCCTCGTTCTACGTGCCGATGATCGCGGATCCCGCCCTCTCAGGAACCTACTTCATGGGTGCGGAGTCGGTGTGGCGAACCAACGACAGCGGCGGCGATCAGACCCAGCTCGAGACGCAGTGCAACGAGTTCACCGGCACCGGTCCCTTTGACGATACCTGTGGAGACTGGATCAACATCGGAGCCAAGCTAGCACCGGCGCCGTCGGACTACATCGTTGCGCTTGGGCGCACCACGGCTGACACGAGCACGCTGTGGGCCGGGCTGCGCTACGGGGACCTGTTCGTCACCACCAACGCTGACGCCGGGCGCACGCAGGTGAGTTTTGATGAGATCGACACCGCCGACACTCCTGGGCGCTTCGTGAGCGGCATCGAGGTCGACCCTAAGGACCCCAACCACGCCTGGATCTCCTACAGCGGGTACGGCGCATACACCCCGGACCAACCGGGTCACGTCTTCGAAGCCGTGTATGACCCGCAGACGGCCACAGCCAGTTTCACCGATCGGTCGAATGACCTTGGTGATCAGCCCGTGACCGGTCTGGGCGTCGACTGGCTCAGCGGTGACGTCTACGCGTCGACCGACTTCGGGGTGGCGCGCCTGGCGTCGGGAGCCACGAGTTGGTCCGCGGCGGCCGGCGACCTTCCACCGGTAGCGACCTACGGGCTCACCACCGACGCCTCCGCGCGCGTCGTGTACGCCGCTACGCACGGTCGGGGCGCCTACCGGCTGCCGTTGGATCCGGTGGCGGCCATCGAAGGGCCCACCGGCGCCGTCGTAGGGGAGCAACTGACGTTCGGCAGTAGCGGATCCGGAGCCTACGGAGGCACCACGCTGCTGTGGACGTTGCCGGACGGCACCACATCATCGGCGGCGACGGTGGACTACACGCCCACATCAGCCGGGGAGCAGCAGATATCGCTCAAGGTCACAGACAGTCTCGGGCAGAGCGCGACGGCTTCGCTGACGTTAACGGTGACGCAGGCCCTGAACGCCCAGTTCGGTCCTGTCACGTCCAAGGTGGGCGGCTTCACGGTACCGGTCACCAACTACAACGGCGAATACACGTGGACGGTGACGGCATCGGCGGGAGAGGTATCGATCAGCGATACCGGTCTGATCACCGTGACCGGGTTGTCTTCCGGGAAGTCCGCGACCGTCACGGTAGGAACGACGCGCGAGGGCTACCCCGATGGCGAGGCCACGGTGACCGGGACGGCGAAGAAGCAATGCACCCTCACCGTGAAGGCGAAGAAGAGCAGTTACAAGTTGCCCAAGCAGGGCACGGCCAAGGTCGTCAAGAAGGCGACCACGTCCACCGGATCCTGCAAGGTCACGGTGAAGATCAAGAAGACCTCGTTGAGCGGTGGGAAGGCCAAGATCTCGACGGCCAAGGCTAAGAACGGCTCCTTGAAGATCACCACCTACGGCGATCCGGTCAAGGTCACCGCAACCTACACTGCGAAGTCATCCAAGAAGGACGTGGCCAAGAACAGCTGGTCGCGGTCCTGGAAGACGAAGAAGTAAGTCGGCAATCAGTTGGCTGGCGCACTTCGGGCCAGCCAACTGGTGCTCTTGACACCGATCAACTGAGCACGTGACCGCACTTCGGGCAGAAGTGTGCGTCTTGATCGTGCTGCTTTCCGCAGTTGGGGCAGAACCTGTCGCTGCCGGGTTCGGTCTCCTCGGTCTGCGGTTGCTGCGGTTCCTGCGGGGGTTGTGGCGGTTGCGGCGGCGAGCCGGCCTTGGAGCGGCGGGAGTTGCGAACCAACACGGCCCCCACCACCGCCAGCAACACGACGACGAGCAGTGCCAGGCCACCCCAGAGCAGCCAGGCGCTGGTGTTGGAGCCTCCGGGTAGATCCTGGGCCTTGCGCAGATACTCCTGGGCGAATTGATGACTCGGGACGACCTGCAACACGGCTTCGAAGTTCTCGATGGCCTGCTGCTTCTCGCCTGCGAAGTAGGCGCTCAACCCTGAGCGGTAGAGATCGGTGACATTGCCCAACGTGTTCTCGATCCCTTCCGAACGCATCAGTTCCTGCAGATTCTGCGATGGCTGCACGAAATTGAACGGTTGCGTCTCACCCTCGATCTTGAAACTGTTGACCCCGATCACCTCGCCATCCAGTCCGACAGTCGGCCCTCCGCTCATCCCGCCCGAAACGGCCGCGCTGATCTCGTACACCGACAGAAGCCCGCCTTCGACGGTCTTCTCTGCGCTGATGGCACCTTCCTTGAAACTCGGGTTGAAGTTGGCATCGGTCACCAGGTCGACGGAGGCCGGGTACCCCACTGAAACGACCTGGGTCCCCACCCCCGTGTCGGCGTTGTCCGAAAGCGGCACGACTGTCAGATCCCGCGCCTCGACCTTCAACAGCGCTACGTCGCCCTCACCCACCGGTCGCACTGCCACGACACGCGCCGGCAACGCCTTGCCGGAGGGCTCCCCTGAAACGCTCACGCCATACGCGACGGAGACGTCGAGATCGGGGGTTCCTTCAGTCGATGCGCCGTCGATACGCCAGTTCTTGGTGAAGGTGGCGATGGTGTCCGGGGAGGGTTTGGCCTCGTAGTAATCGTTCTGGTAGGCCCAGTCCACGACCTGGGTCAAGATGGACTCACGAACGGCCTGGTCGTAGTCGACGCAGTGACCCGCGGTGGCAACGTAGCCGTCGGGATTGACCACGAAGCCGGTGCACTGGAACGAAGCGACGAACGGGTCAGTGGTGAAATAGCCCTTGTTCGTCTCGTCGTAGACGTAGGCCGTCCACGTGATCTGCTCGTAGACGACGGCTGGCTGGACTAGGGCCTGCACCTGCTCCAAGGGTGAGGTGGGCGGGGGTTCGGCCACTGGCATAGCCTGAACGCTGACTGGAGCGCCGAGCAGCCAGACGCCGACCAGCAGCGCGACGAGAAGTCGTCCGAGTGGCCGGGGTGAACGGTGGGACAACATGGGTGCCTCCCCTCGAAGGGCGAAACCCGTGTCACCCAACGCCTGTGTGCCTGTGCCTCGAACGACGATCGGCGACATCTGCGCGGGTATCCCCGATTCCAGGGTACGCCTGGGCCGCTGGGTCCACAGCCGATCAGCGCGCTGGTGTCAGGAGAACCCTGAAGTTCTCGCCTTCAGCCAGCGTGCCCCCACAGGACTCGGGACGGGCGGGGACACGTTCGCGTCGCACGGTGGCCTTCAGCCGCTCGTCGACGCAGTCGGCAGTCACCGTGGCGTCGTCTTCGGCGTGCAGGGTCAACCCGTCGAGGCTCAGGTGCTCGAGCTGCTGGCGAACCGCCAGATCCACGGCCTGCAGATCCGGCGCGAGGCCCACGTGCCCGCGCGCCGTGGCCAGGTGAAGTTGGCCGCGCGCCGAGGCCCGGCCGATCGCACCGAGGTCATCGCAAGTCACCCGGCCATGCTGATATCCGGTGAAAAGGTCGAGCAACACCGGCGCCAGGCGGTGGCCACCCTGATGCGACGACTCCCAGACATCGGTGTGATCCGTCAGGCTCGCGAGCAGTTTGCGGCCCGAGGTCGCACAGCAGGCATCCCGTCGGCCGTGAGTACACACCAACAGGACGGGTCTTGTGACCCGGACAGCCGTGGGCACAGGTGGATCCTCAGGCCGCCCGTCGCAGAGCATAGGAAGCGTTGCCACCTCGTCGATCTGCGCGGTCCAGACTGTGGGCCAGGGATACCGGGGCCAACACCACCACACCCGGCGAGGCGTCGATGCCGAGTTGGGGTGGCGCCCGGGTGTGCGTGTCAGAAGGAGCTTCCCGTCCAGCCGGCTGACTGTTTCCAGCAAGGCCGACCCCACCTCGACGGGCATACCGCTGCTCAGCGCCGCCTCTCGGCCCGAATAGGCCCCGGGCTGTTCCACGGCGAGGATGAAGGAGGCCCTGGTGGCCGTTCCAGGCAATTCCTCGGCTGCCCGAAGGCTTTCTTCCGAGCAGCTCACGTGAACAGCAGGCCGTCCACAGCAACCGGGGGCGGTGCCGCCGAACCCAACAGGATCTTGGACGCCGGACTTGCGGTGCCGGAGGCATCGCGACGATGGTCCGTATCGGGCAGAGGCAGAGGCTTTCCCGCCGGTGAGCACGCCACCGGCGTGGTTGCAACAGTCGCGGTGAGCAGGCCCGACTCTGCGGACAGAAGGCGGTGGCACCGCACGCCGACGCCATCTCTGCCCGTACGCGGGAAGTCGAGCAGCGGTGTCACCTTCACGCTGGACGCTGCCGCCCCAGAACCGGCAACAGTGACCACCAGTGACGAGGGCTCACCGGCGCCCGCTGCCACCACGACGGCACCGTCCTTGAGCCGCATGCCAGCAACACCGCGGGCTCCTGCTCCTTGTACTGGAACACCTGCGACCGGTGTCCGGAGCAACTGTCCGGCTGAACTGATCATGACAACGTCCTGATCCTCCGATACCGTCAGCGCTGCCACGATGTGGTCCTTGGGGTCCAAGGCCATCACGGTCTTGGCGGACGGTTCGGCTGTGAATCGTTTGACCTTGCCCGTGGCGGTGACCAGCACAATTGTGCTGCCGAATCCGACCACCCCGCAGATGGCAGTGTCCGCGTCGAGGTGAAGGAACTCCCGTAGTCCTGCGGTGGCCCTCAACGATGGCGAGTCCGCCGTGTCCGGCAGGGCAGGCAGATCCACCACCTCGAGCGGTAGGAGAGCGCCGCTTGAGGTGACAACGCCGACTTGGCCCCGGGTGGTGGCAGGAAGGATCGTCAGCAGCCCATCATGGGCGACACGCTTGGAGCCAGCATGGGGTACTTCGTCGGCGCCAGTGCGGGCCGCCATGCCAGTCACAGAGACCAGGACGTGACAGCGCTCATCGGGGATCTCAAGTGATGCGACCTGGGGCGACGGTCCGGCGGAGTCCAGAAGTGTCGTGCGACGCGGCGTCCCGAACATGTCGGCCACATCGGCCAGTTCGCCGTCGAGGGTGTTCTTGAGGACCTCGTCACTGGCCAGCAACTCGTTGAGCCCTGCGATGGTCGCATTCAGTTCGTCACGCTCTGACTCCAGCTCGATCCTGGAGAACTTGGTGAGCCTGCGCAGTGGCATCTCGAGGATGTAGTTGGTCTGCTCGAGGCTCAGGTCGAAGACGCTCATCAGCCGTTCCCGGGCGGCTGCGGTGTCGTCGCTGCCGCGGATCACCTGGATGACCTCGTCGATGTCGAGGATCGCGATCAACAGGCCATCGACCAAGTGCAGGCGCTCCTGGGCTTTGCGCAGTCGGAAGATGCTTCGCCGGCGGATGACAACCACACGGTGGTCCAGGAAGACCTGCAGCAGTTCGCGAAGGCCCAGGGTCTTCGGCGCACCCTCGACCAGGGAGACAGCGTTGATGGTGAAGTTGTCCTCAAGGGGGGTCAGACGGTACAGATCGCTCAGGACGGCGTCCGGGTTGAACCCGCTCTTCACCTCGATCACCAAACGGGTGCCCTGCTCGCCGTCGGAAAGATCGGTGACCGCGGAGACGCCGCTGATCTTCTTGGCGTTGTGCAGTTCCTTGATCTTCTCGATGATGCGTTCGGCGCCCACGTTGTAAGGGAATTCGGTGACGACGATCCCGCGCTTACGTGGGGTGAGCGACTCGACCACGGCCGTGGCCCGGATCTTGAACGAACCTCGCCCCGTCGCGTAGGCGTCGCGGATCCCTTCAAGGCCGATGATCTGCCCGCCGGTGGGCAGATCCGGGCCCGGCACGAACCGCATCAGCGTGTCCAACTCAGCGTTGGGGTGCTTCAGCAGGTGTCGGGCGGCCCGGACGACCTCCACGAGGTTGTGCGGGGCCATGTTCGTGGCCATGCCCACCGCGATTCCGGTGGTGCCATTGACCAGCAGGGCCGGTATGGCAGCCGGCAACACGTCGGGCTGGACTTCGCGGCCGTCGTAGTTCGGGCTGAAGTCCACAACCTCCTCGTCGATCCCGGCCAGCATGAGTCTGGCCGACGCAGCCAGCCGGCACTCCGTGTAACGCATCGCAGCGGGTCCGTCATCGGCAGACCCGAAGTTCCCGTGTCCATCCACGAAGGGCAATCGCATTGAGAAGGGCTGGGCCATGCGCACGAGCGCGTCGTAGATGGCCGACTCGCCGTGCGGGTGCAGGCGGCCCATGACCTCTCCGACCACGCGGGCGCTCTTCACATGTCCGCGATCGGGCCAAAGTCCCATCTGCCCCATCTGGTAAAGGATGCGGCGTTGGACGGGCTTGAGCCCGTCGCGGGCGTCGGGCAGCGCCCTGGAGTAGATGACTGAGTACGCGTAGGTGAGGAAGCTGGACTTCATCTCCGCGGACACGTCAATGTCGGTGACGTGTCCCTCGTCGGCAGGGATGAGAGTTCCAGAGGCCATGAGCCTCATTCTCACTCAAGGCACGGACAAACCAGAGCAATGGGTCGTGCGTGTGGGCGGGCTGTGGAAAGGTCGGCGTCGCTGTCAGGCGGCCGGGCTCGACAGCGCTTCGATGCGGTCGGTGATCGCGCGCAAGTCACTTTCAAGGTTCTCGCGCAGATAGGGATCAGTAGTACTCGCAATGCGCGCGCAGAGCAACTCCTGCCTTTGTTGCAGCAGCAAAAGGTCGGTGGTCATCTCGCACCTCCCAACAGTTTCCGAATGAGCGTTCAAAGCCTTACGACCGAAGTATCGGCCGAAGACAACATAGTGATAAGTGTCCAGTGCCGCAAATTATATCCAAGTCGTGTCGCGCGCCATTCGGTCGGTCCACAGCAAAACGGCACTCCCGGTCGCTCATCGATACGGTGGGGATATGCCCGCTGCCTCCCCCGACTACCCGGAACACTGGGAGGCGGATGTCATCGCCCGGGACGGACGGATCTGCCACATCAGGCCTATTCAGCCCTCTGATCGCGAAGCCCTGGCCAGGTTCCACGAGTCGCTGTCGGCAGAAACCGTCTACTACCGGTTCTTCGCCCCATATCCCCGCCTGACGGACAAGGACCTCGACCGTTTCACGACCGTCGATCACACCGATCGTGTCGCTTTTGTGGCTGTCATGGCCGGTGAGATCATCGGAGTCGGTCGCTACGACCGGATCGACCGGGCAGAGGCCGAGATCGCCTTCGTGATCAGCGATGACCACCAGGGCCGGGGACTCGGCTCGATCCTGCTGGAACATCTCGCCGCTGCGGCCAGGGAACGTGGCATCACCCGGTTCGTCGCCGAGGTCCTGCCGAGCAACCGACGGATGCTTGCCACGTTCGAAGAGGCCGGCTACAAGCCCACGCAGGCCATGGACGAAGGAGTGGTCAAACTCCACTTCGACATCAGTCCGACGCAGGACTCCCGTGAGGTCATGCAGGCCCGCGAACATCGCTCTGAGGCCCGCTCTGTGGCCTCCTTGCTGGCACCGCGTTCTGTGGCGCTGCTGGGTGCCAGTCGGCGCGAAGGGACAGTCGGGAACACACTTCTGCGCAACCTGGCTTCCGCGCAGTTCACTGGGTCGCTGGTGGCCATCCACCCTGAGGCCGACAGCATCGACGGGGTTGCGTGCTACCGCACACTGGAGCAGGCACCCGGGCCGATCGATCTGGCTGTGATCGCCCTTCCCGCAGAGCAGGTCCTCGAAGCGATCACAGCCTGCGGGGAGGCCGGAGCACTCGGCGCAGTGGTGGTCTCGGCTGGTTTCGCCGAGTCGGGAGAACCCGGGCGCGCGCTCCAGAAGCGCCTGATCTCGCACGCAAGGGCGAACGGACTGCGCATCATCGGCCCCAACGCCCTGGGCATCATCAACACCGACCCACACGTACAACTCAACGCATCGCTGATCCCGGCCAACGTGCCGCGCGGTCGCATCGGGTTCTTCGCGCAGTCCGGCGCCTTGGGACTCTCCCTGCTCATGACCGCGGAGCAACGTGGGTTGGGGGTCTCCACGTTCGTATCGGCGGGGAACCGCGTCGACGTGTCCGCGAACGACCTTCTGCAGTACTGGGAGGACGACGATGTCACCACGTTGGTTCTGCTGTACCTGGAGAGCATCGGTAACCCCCGCAAGTTCGCGCGGGTCGCCCGGCGACTCGGGGCGCGAAAACCGATCGTGGCGGTGCGCTCGGGACGTAGTTCCCAGTCCTTGCCCTTGGGGCACACCGTGCGACGTACGGCGCTACCTAGACCGGCGGTCGACGCCATGTTCGAGCAGGCCGGTGTCATGCAGGTCGACTCCCTGTCCGAACTCTTCGACGTGGCCAGCCTGCTGACCTTCCAGCCGTTGCCCCAGGGCCGGCGCGTCGCGGTCGTGGGCAACAGCGACGCCCTCGGGGTCCTGACCGCAGACGCCTGCGAGGCCAACGGCCTGGATGTTGCCGGCGATCCCGTCCTGCTCGGCCACCAGACCGATCTGGACGAGTTGCGTGATGCTGTGGCAGCCGCCATCGCTGACGAGGAGTCGGACTCGGTCGTCGTCTTGCACGTTCCGGTGATCCGTGGGGAGAACCCGAGCGTACGGGCGACGATCGCGGAGTTGGCCGAGAACTCGACCAAGCCGATCTTGGCGGTTCTGATGGCCGAAGAGCAGGACCGGCGCGTCATAGACCTGCCGGGTCCGTTCGGTCTGCCGGGCAGGGGCTCTGTGCCCGTCTTCCACGAGGTGGAACCGGCGGTCAAGGCCCTGGCCACCCTTGTTGTGTACGCCAGGTGGTTGGACACGCCTCGCGGAACGGTGCCGGAGTTGCCCGACGTCTCACCGGAGCAGGCTCGGCGCAAGATCCGCGAGATCCGGAAGAGGGCGACGACCGCTCATGGCGAGCAGGCGTTGGTGCCGGTCGACAACGATGACTTGAAGGAACTGCTCGCCTGCTACGGAATCCACTTGTGGGACTCCCACCTCGTCACGTCCGAGGCCCAGGCAGTGGCCGTCGCCTCGGAGGTGGGCTATCCCGTCGTGCTGAAGACAGCCCATCCAGGTCTGGTGCATCGCCCCGACCTCGGCGGTGTGCGCGTCAACCTGGAGAACGAGGCGGCGGTACGCACCGCGTATCTGTCGATGATCGCCACGCTGCCACCGGAAGCTCAGAAGCGCCTGCTCCTGCAGCAGCAGGCGCCCACGGGCGTTGCGACCGTGGTGGAGACCCGAGAGGATGCTCTTTTCGGTCCGGTCGTTTCCTTCGGCATCGCGGGCGAGGTGACTCGTCTGCTCGCCGACCGAGGCTTCCGGATCCCGCCACTCACCGACCGTGACGTGGACGATCTGATCAAGGCTCCGAAGGCAGCCCCTCTGCTCTTCGGATACCGAGACTCGCCCCCCGTGGACATCGAGCTGCTGGCAGGGCTGATCCATCGGGTCGGACAACTGGCAGACGATCTCCCGGAGTTGACCCGCCTGGAACTCAACCCGATCATCGTCTCGGGACGCAGCCTGTCGGTTGTGGGTGCAGCCGCTTGGAGCGGGCCCGCGCTCATCCGTGCCGACCTCGAAGCCCGCCGACTACCCGGCTGAATCCGCAGCACCAACCCCACAATCGCGAAGTGTCGGGTCGTCACGGCCGCGCAGAGTGCGAAGATGGGGGACATGTCTTCAACGGCGGCAGCCCGACCCACATTGCGGGAGGCGATCGAACGCACCGGCTACTACCCTGACGTGGTCCAGGACGTCCTCGACAGTGCGTTGGGACAGGAGTCCGTTGCCGACTTCATCGTCCAGCATGAGACGACGTTCGACCGGGCCGATGAGATCCGTCGACACATCACGGTCCTGCTGTTGACGAACACTCGTCTGCTCGTGGTCCATGTCGATGAACACTCGGACGGTCAGCCCGAGGCCAGCCTGCAGGCGACCTCGGCCACGGAGAGTGTCCCGGTTTCACGCATCGGTCCGGTGGTCGTGCAGCGGGTCGTGGACAACCCCGCGCACTTCCGGCCCGGGGATCTGCCCTCAGAGGTCGTACTCACCGTGAATTGGGGCAGCATCAGCCGCATAGATCTCGAACCTGCTACCTGTGGCGACCCCCAATGTGAGGCCGACCATGGGTACACGGGCGCCGTCGCGGTGGACGACTGGAGTCTTCGGGTGTCCAGAACAGCCGACGGGGATGACGTCGTCGAGGCGGCACTTCGGTTCGCCGGGTCGCTGATCGCAGCGACCTCGCAGCCTCGCTGACTAAAAGATCCTGCTGGGATCGTCGGGCATCACCATAGGCTCGCCGTCGGGGACTCGTGGTGAGCGCGCAGCGGCCGCGGCTGCCTTCGCAGCGGGGTGCTGGGCGTCCCAATGCTCAGGGATTCGTCCGTCATCGTGACCCTCGGTCAGATCTACGACGCGCCTGCCCCGCAGCAAACCCGCGGTGGTGGCATCTGCCGGCGTCACGGTGCCTTCGCTGACCCGGAAGACCAGGCTGACCAAGTCCCGGTCGCCGGTGCTGGCATCGATGCGCCAGGTCGCGTCCTCGGTCTTGCGGCACGTCCACACGAGTTCCTCGGTGGGTAGGTCGGCCTCAGCCGCGGCGCGGTCCACGAGGTCCTCCACCGCGATCTGCTGGCCGGCCGCGTAGATCGAAAGCCGCCGTGCCCGCTGGATCACGAAGTCCATCTCGGCCACGACCGGTTCGGCGAAACGCTGGACGAAGTCGGCTGCCAGGCCGGTCTTCTCCGTGACCTCCTCGATCGTCATCCCCTGCCTGACGAGCGCCTGGATGTCGCGGGGCGTGATCGTTCCCGGCTCGTTGCGGGCCGTGGTGCGCTGCAGACCGCGGCGCGCGGCGGCGGCCAGCTCCTCGTCGATCGGCAACGAGTAGTGCACCCCTCGGCTGTCGAGCAGCACGAAGTGGGTTCCATCCTCGGACATCCGATCGAACTGCAGTTCCCGCATAGTGGGCAAACCCCCAAAGGAGACGAAACGGCTTCTGACACAGTGTCGCAGATGCCGCACCCACCACTGCCGCTGCGCGCCCGGCGGCGTGTCCGATGATCAGGCCCCGGTCTTGGCAGCGATGATGGCCAGCGCCCGCACTTCCGCCCGGTGGACAGTGGTGGCTCCCGTCCAACTGGTGAGGCAGGCCATTATGGCGCAGCCGGCCGTGACCAGATAGGCCACATGTGCCCCGCGGGCGTCGATGATGGCACCCGAGAGCGGGGTGGCCAGCGCCAGGCCCAGACCCAGGCCCGTGGAGGTCCAGGTGATCCCCTCTGTCAGTTGGGCTCCGGGGACGATGCGCTCGACCAGTGCCGTGCCGGAGATCAGCACGGGCGACACCGACAGCCCGGCGAGGAAGGCGACAGGAGCCAGGGCCGCCACGTTCGCGGCGACCGGGAAACCCAGGGTCACGATTGCCATCACGGAGAGCATCTGGGTCATCCGGCGACCGTGGAACGCAGGGGACGGCAACGCGCCGTACACGAAGCCGGCCAAAAGGGAGCCGAAAGCGTAGATGGCCAGGAGAAGACCGGTTGCCGACGTCGCCGACTGCTCCTGGGCGAAGGCCACGGTGACCACTTCGAAGGATCCGAAGATACCGCCGACGAAGATGAAGGTGACGAAGAGGAAGGGCATGCCGGGTACTAGGACCGCCAAGCGGCCGCTGCGCTTGGCCCGGCCGTGCGGTGGCGGTTCGGTGCGCCGCTGTGGGAACAGCCAACCGGTGCCGATCAGGACGAGAACGACACAGGCGATGAGCGCTGCTCGCGGGTCGACCTGAAGGGCCAGGATCGTGGCTAAGGGCGGGCCGAGTACGAATACGACCTCATCGAGGATGCTCTCCCATGCGTAAGCGACGTGAATCCCGTCCGACCCGGGTAGCACGTACGCCCAGCGTGCCCTGACCAGCGAACCCAGGTTGGGCATCATGAAGCCCGCACCGGCAGCCAGCGGGATCACCAGGTACAGGGGCGATCCCGCATCAAGGGCCACCAGCAGAGCAACCATGAAGATGGCGTAGACCCCGGCCGCCCACGGCAGCACTCGATGCTGGCCGTGCCTGTCCACGAATCCGCTGACGATGGGCCCACCGACCGCGGCAGACACGGCGAAACCTGCCGCGATCGCCCCCGCGACGCCATAGGAGACACCCTTGGAGGTCTCCAGCAGCACGATGCCCAGGCTGATCATGGACAACGGGAGACGCCCGATGAACCCGGCGGTCGTGAAGGCGGGGGCCCCCTGGGTGCGCAGCACCCGCCCATAGGGGTTGAACACGTGGCCGAATCTACTTGCTGCCCACCAGAGCCGAAGGGTGCGGGCGGCGTGCGCATACAGCGGGCGTGTGGGCACGATGGGCTTATGGATGCTGTCTTGCTGGTCTCGTTCGGTGGCCCCGAGAGTATGGATGAGGTGATGCCCTTCCTGCGCAAGGTCACGGCGGGTCGCGACGTCCCCGATGAACGCCTGCAGTCGGTTGCAGAGCACTACTTCAGCCGTGGAGGGGTCTCGCCCATCAACGCCCAGACGGCGGCGTTGCAGCAGGCCCTGCAGGCGGTGCTGGACGGCGATGGCTTACGCGTGTTCTGGGGCAACCGAAACAGTCAGCCCTGGTTGGCAGATGCCTACGCCGAGATGGCCGGTGCGAGTGTGGACCGTGCGATCGCGGTGTTCACCAGCGCGTACTCGTCCTACTCCGGGTGCAGGCAGTACCGCGAGAATCTGGCTGAGGCCCAAGTGCCGGGTATCGAGACGGTCAAGATCCCGGCCTACTACAACAACCCCGGGTTCGTGAAGGCCAACCTCGAGAACCTGTTGACGGCACTCGTTGGTGCTGATCCGTCCAGCCGGGTCATCTTCACGACCCACTCGATACCCGTCGCGATGGCGAGCGCGAGTGGCCCGCAGCTCAACGGCTACGTCGCTCAGCACCGGGCGTTGGCCGGGTACCTTATGCGGCAGGTAGAGCTGCGCACTGGTCGCAATCACCGTTGGGACCTTGTGTATCAATCCCGTTCGGGGCCACCGCGGGTGCCTTGGCTGGAGCCCGACATCAACGACCACCTCCGCGATCTGGCCGAAACCGGTACGTCGTCGGTGGTGGTGGCCCCTATCGGTTTCGTGTCCGACCACATGGAGGTCGTCCAGGATCTGGACACGGAGGCGGCAGCGACGGCGGCTGGACTCGGTCTGGGTTTGGGCAGGGTCCCGACGGTAGGCGTGCAGCCGGCCTTCGTCGAAGGGCTTGCCGCATGGATCCGGGCTGTGCGTGCCGGTGAACCGCTGGAAACCGTGTTCGACGACCCGTTGCCGTCGCCATGCGTGCATGCCTGTTGCCCGAACCCCCGTCAGGCGCGACCCGCGTTGTGTGAGCAGCCAACATGAGCGAACTGCTGGAACTGGCGGGTGTCGCGGCGCAGAGGGCCGCAGACTTCCTGGTCGAAGGCTGGTCGCGGCGCGAGGTCGTCTCGACCAAGAGCTCGGGCACCGATGTGGTCACCCAGATGGACCGTGGTAGTGAGTCCCTGCTGATCGAGACCATCCTGGGCCAACGACCCGAGGACGGCGTCATCGGTGAGGAGGGTGCGCAGAGGCAGGGGTCCACCGGGGTCACATGGGTCATCGATCCCCTCGACGGGACCGTGAACTACCTGTACGGCCTTCCCGTGTGGGCTGTCAGCGTCGGGGTACTCGTCGACGGGAGGCCCGAGGTGGGAGTTGTCAATGCGCCAGCTCTGGGTTCGGTGTGGGCAGCTGCAGCAGGGGAATCTGGCAGCGCCACGCACAACGGGAGCCCGATCAGAACCGGCAGGTGTTCGAGCTTGGATCAGGCACTGGTGGCCACAGGCTTCGGGTACCGCAGTGAGGTGCGCGCACAGCAGGCAGCTGTGATCGCGCGACTGCTGCCACAGGTTCGCGACATCCGTCGCGCGGGGGCGGCAGCCGTGGACATGTGCTGGGTGGCACAAGGCCTGGTCGACGCCTACTTCGAGCGGGGTACCCACATCTGGGACCGTGCAGCGGCGACGGTCATCTGTGGGGCAGCTGGCGCGGCGGTGATCGGCCTGGACGGTGCAGAGGCCAGCGACGCCATGACGCTGGCTGGCAACCCCGGGCTTGTCGAGCAAATACGGTCGCAACTGCTGGAGGGCAGCGATGAGTGACAAGACGCGGCGTTACGTGCGTTACCTGGATGCTGAGAGGGCCTCTGCGCGTATGTACCGTGCTCTGGCGGCCATGACCGACGGGGAACGTCGCGAGGCGTTGCTGGAACTCGCGGCCATAGAGGACCGCCATGCGGCTCACTGGATGGCACTTTTGCACAGCGCAGGGCAGGAGATTCCCGAGGATCCGGGTGCGTTGTCGCCCGACGATGAGGCAGTGGTTGCCCGGGCGCGCCAGATGGGCCTGTCCGCGGTGTTGGGGGACCTGGAGCAGGCCGAGCGCGAGGGCGCAGGGATGTACGACGCCGAGCCCGACGCGCTGCCAGCCATGTCGCTGGACGAGCGCGAGCACGCTGAGATCCTCGCGGGTCTGGCAGGAACGTCCGAACCCACAGCCCCCGAGGACGTCCGCGGCGCGCTCAACAAGGCCGAACCGTGGCACCGCACGGACAAGTCCGGCGCTCTGCGTGCTGCCATCTTCGGTGTCAGTGATGGGCTGGTGTCCAACACCGCTCTGGTCATGGGTTTCGCCGGCTCAGGCGCAGGCTCCGGCACCGTGGCCTTCGCGGGTCTGGCCGGACTGCTGGCAGGAGCGTTCTCCATGGCGGCCGGCGAGTACGTGAGCGTGGCAAGCCAGACTGATCTGTTCCGTCGGGAGTTGGCCTTGGAGGCCCGTGAACTGCAGGAGAAGCCCCAGGAGGAGCAGCGCGAACTCGAACTGCTCTACCGGGCCAAGGGCTTGGATGCGCAGACAGCAAAGACCACAGCGGCCAAGATCATGTCCGACCCTGCCACCGCCTTGGACACCTTGGCACGCGAAGAGCTGGGCCTGGACCCCGACGACTTGGGCAACCCCAAACGTGTCGCTGCCTCCAGTTTTGCTGCGTTCGCGGTGGGGGCATCGGTGCCTGTGATCCCGTACATCTTCCTGACGGGTACAGCCGCCCTGGCTTTGGCCGTGGTGCTTGCGATGCTGGCGCTGGTCCTGGTGGGCGCGACGGTGGGACGGCTGTCAGGGCTAGGGGTGTTCCGCTCGGCAGCCCGCCAGCTGCTCGTCGGTGGGGGAGCCGCTGGCGTCACCTACATCCTCGGCCGGTTGGTCGGCACAGGTCTGGGCTAGTCCGGCCGAACAGCCTCAATCGAGGCGCCGCAGGTCCGCGTTGTACCAGTGGGCGTTGTGCACGTACACGGCCACCGCGTCATCGAAGTCGCCCGGCTTGATCACGTCGGGCTTGATCTTGGCTGGGACGCCGAGGGCCATGGCGCCGGAGGGCACTTGGGTGCCGTTGGTCAGCATCGCTTGCGCGCCCACGAGGGCGTGGCTGTGCACGACAACGCGGTGCAGGACAACCGAACCTGAGCCGATCAGGCAGTCGTCCTGGATGATGCAACCTTCCAGATGCACGTTGTGACCCACCACGCAGCGATCTCCGATCACGGTGTCGAGCGTTCGGGTGCAGTGCACGATGGTGCCGTCCTGCACGGACGTCTGTGCCCCGACTCGGATGGTGCCGTGATCGCCGCGCAGCACCGCTGTGGGCCATATCGACGATTCAGGGCCGACGTGGACGTCACCGATCACGACGGCGTCGGGATGAACGAATGCGGTGGGGTCGATGGTGGGAACCCGGTCGCCCAGAGCGTAAAGAGGCATGGGCCTATCTCACCTGACGAACAGCACCGTCACCCACCGGGGGTGTCACCGTGAGGGTGATTAGTGACCCCCGGGGTTACATATTGCTCGCGTGTGTGGCAGCATCTGCCCTCAGTACGGCATGGAGTGTCCGAATCCGGGCATGAAATCCTCCATTCCGGTGTTGACAGTGCAGCAACCAAGCGATCAGGAGAAGAGGGCATGGCTACCGATTACGACGCACCCCGCAAGACCGACGAAGAGATGTCGGAGGACTCCCTCGAGGAGTTGCAGGGTCGTGTCAAGACCGCGTCCGGTGGGGTCGATGAGGACGAGACGGAGATCGCGGAGAGCCTCGAACTGCCCGGAGCTGACCTGTCCAACGAGGCATTGACGGTTCAGGTCGTCCCGAAGCAAGAGGATGAATTCACTTGTTCGGTGTGTTTCCTCGTGCATCACCGCAGCCAACTGGCCACTGAGAAGAACGGTGTCTACGTGTGCACGGAGTGCGCGGGCTGAACCGCGCGTCGATCAGGCGGTGGTGATCTGCGGTTTCTCGGGGTAGCGGGCCATCGCCTGCTGGATCGCCACGTCCACGAGGGCGACGACAACCGCAGTTGCCAGTGCCCACACCAGGACGCGAGTGAACGGCACATCGGTGTCGTCGCGGGTCGGTATCGCCCCGTCATGACGCTTCGCGTACACAGCGTTCATGGACTTTCTCGTGGCCCAAGCAGCGCCGGCGGAGACCAGCGGCGTCAGAATTCGCGGGTTCACTCAACCTCCAGTTGTCGTATTCGTGATCCTATCGGGCCGCTGAGGCTCCTGAGGGTTCACTGGGTCGTGATGGCCGAGGCGAGTTGGTCCGGATGCTCGCTACTGATCAGCCAGTAGGGCACATCGCCATCACGCAGATCTACCTTCACCCCGGTGCTGGTGGCGAGGTTGCGCAGCACCAGCTGTGCACGGGTGTCGGCCTGCGGACCCGCGGCCGTACGCACGCCTGCAGCGTCCAGTGCCGTTACGTCCTCGATCTGCGAGATCGCGATGGACGACTTTCCGACGTGAAGCGCTTTGTCGTCGACGCGCAGGACCAATGAGCGCCGTGAGATCACCCAGAAGCCACCTGCACAGATGAGTACGAAGAGCACCACGGCTGGGGGCACCGTCACTACCGCGGCGAAGGTGAAACACAGCAGCCCAGCCAGGCCGGCGAACACACCGTAGGCCCACCACGGGGGCCGGATCACTTCGGAATAGTCCATGTCCTGATTGTCCACCGCTGTCCGGCACGCATCGCCGGGGGTGGGGCTCCGGTGTGCCCGACCGACCCGGGTGCGCTCTTTCGTAGACTCGTGACTGTGGGTAGTGACGATGTCATCTGGCCGGTGAGTCCGACGGCCCCGCCGCTGCAGGCCGTGATGCCCGCCCGGCATCCACAGGCCGTCGCAGTGGGCGAGGAGATCCCCAGTCACTACGACCGCTGCTACGGATGCGGGAGCAAGCACCCGGCAGGTTTGCACATGCGGGTCACAGCCGGTGAGTTGAGCGTGCATGCCGTGTTCGAAGTGACCGCGCTGCAGCAAGGAGCCCCCGGTCTTGCTCACGGAGGACTGCTCAGCACAGCATTCGACGAGGCACTGGGGGCCCTGAACTGGCTTCTGCTGGTTCCTGCGGTCACGGCTCGTCTGGAAACCGATTTCCGCAGGCCGGTGCCGGTGGGGTCGGTGCTGCACATCGACGCACATATCGTGGGCCAGCTCGGACGCAAGGTGTTCACCCGAGCGGTCGGGCGTCTGGGTCAGGATGGGCCGGTGGCACTCACGGCCAGTGCCCTGTTCCTCCAGGTGGGCCTTGAGCACTTCCTGCAGAACGGTCGACCGGAAGACGTGCGTACGGCCGCCGCGGAACGCACCGCGCCCGGTAACGGTCTGGAGGTCAACCCGTGAACCTGCTCGTGCACCGCCTCGATCCGGACCTGCCCCTGCCGCAATTCGCCCATCCCGGTGACGCAGGGCTGGACCTCTATACAACCGTCGATGCAGTGCTGGAACCCGGTGAGCGCGTTCTCTTGCCCACGGGGATCGCCATCGCCCTACCGTACGGTTACGCCGCTTTCGTCCACCCGCGCAGTGGTTTGGCCGCCAAACACGGGGTAGGTGTGGTCAATGCGCCGGGGACGATCGATGCGGGTTACCGAGGGCAGATCAAGGTGTGCCTCATCAACCTCGACCCGCAACACCCGGTGAGCTTGCATCGCGGCGACAGGATCGCCCAATTGGTGGTTCAACGGTTGCCCGAGGTGTCCGTGGTGGAGGTCGACGCCTTGCCAGGCTCGGCCAGAGACACCGGGGGATTCGGGTCGACGGGCGGGCATCGCGGCTCGCAGTGAGCGCGGTCGGCGCGTTACGGTGGAATGGATCAACACAAGGAGAAGACGTGTTCAAGCGACGTAAGGGCGGCTTACCCTCTGAGGATGCCGGCGAGGTGGCTGAGGTGACTGAGGAATCGGCGCAGGCCCCAGAGGCCGCCGACGAGGTGCAGCCCCAGGCCGTTGAGGCCTCGGGAGAAGGCCCCTACGACATCAGCGAGGCGCCCGCGGACGAGTTGGCAAGGGTCGACCTTGGCGGACTGCAGATCCCCATCGTGGACAACATGCAGTTGCACCTCGAAGGACACAACGAGGAGAACAACACCTTTGCTTTGGCGATCGTGGTCCTCGAAGAGCAGCAGGCCGCGTTGCAGTTGATGGCGGTTGCTGCCCCGCGGTCGGGCGGCTACTGGTCAGAGGTGATGGACGAACTTGAGGCGGAGATCGTCGGTGCCGGCGGAACCATGAGCCGTTCGGAGGGACGTTTCGGCCCGGAGTTGTCCGGACAGGTCCCGGCTCAGGATGCAGAAGGTAACCAAGGCCTGCAGGTGGCCCGTTTTGTGGGGGCTGAAGGCAACCGCTGGTTCGTGAGAGGCATGTTCATGGGTGCCGCGGCCACAAGCCCGGCAATGGGGGAGTTCTTCGAGGACATCCTGTCCGGGTGCATCGTCAACCGCGGTGAGCGTCCGATGGCCCCAGGTGATCTGATTCCATTGAGCCCGCCCGAGGGCCTCGAGCCCGATGAGGGTGAGGAGGCTGAGGAGTCCGACGAGCCAGGGGAGTACGAGGACATGGAGCCGTTCGAGCGTGGCCCGGAGATCACTGAGATTCGCTGATCCGCGCGAGCAGGTGCGCCGCGAGGTGTGACGGTGCGTTCCCGTCGAGGTCGCGGGGCAGAAAGTGCAGTTGGGCTCCCGGGATGCTGGTCTGCCAGACCTGAGCCACGGAAACCGGATGTGTCGGATCGTCGAGCAGGGCAACGACGTCGGTCCGGGCAACGATCCGCCCAAGTTCGCTGACGTCCGGCGCTGGCTGGGCCGCGGCGGTTCGCAATGCGGTGATCAGATCCTGTGGATCCATCGACATCCATGCCGTGCGCAGTTCCGCGACGATCCAGTCGTCTTCGGTCGTGCCCCTGGCGATGTCGGCCAGGACCTCAGTTGTGGAGGTTCGGTCGATGGCCTGGGCCGTGCTGGCAGTGAGCGTCGCCACCGCGCCGGGTTCACCGATCCAGGCTGGCATGACGGCCAGTAGTCGACCGGGAAACCGCGTATGACTCGCGAAGCGGGCTGCGGCGTGAGCGCCCAAGGAGACCCCCCCGACCACATCCGCGGGTCCGGGCCGCATTTGCGCGATCAGGTCGACCATCCGTGCCATGTCCGTGCCGCGCACATCGGGTGCGACGAGCTCCCAGTTGTGAGCCGCGGCCAAGGGCGCAAAGGCACGCTCGATGAACTCAGGGGTCGAGCCGGCTCCATGAAGCAGCACACACCTTGCCACGCCTCCATTGTGTCCTGCAGGCGCTACGGGCTTACGCTGGAACAGTGAGTCCCGACAAATCCTGGAGTGCGCGCACGAGCACCGGTCAGAGGTGCCAGCATGTGATGATCTGCGACGCCTCCATCGGTGAGGTCGTGGAGGTCTCCGGCCGGGTGCACAGCGTCACGCTGCACCCCAGTGGTGGCCTTGAGTCGTTCGAGGCGGACGTGGCCGATGACACCGGGGTCGTGCACCTGGTCTGGCTGGGGCGTCGCAGACTCACCGGCATCGTTCCCAGCAGGCGCATCAGCGCGCGGGGAAGGGTCGCCGAGCGCGACGGCCGCAAAGTGATCTTCAACCCTGAGTATGAACTGACGATTCCGAGCGCCGGGTGAGTCAGGCTCACCCGGAAGCCGTTCTGCTGGAGCGTGCTCTGGGCGGCTGGCGCGGAATGATCGACTCGGCGCTTCCGTCGGTCGTCTTCGTGCTGGTCTACATGCTCGATGGCCGGGTTCTGCGACCCGCCCTACTGGCGGCACTGGGCACTGGTCTGGTCATCCTGGTGCTGCGCTTGTTCCGCCGCCAGCCCTTGACCCAGATCCTCGCTGGATTCGCGGGTGTGGCCATCTCCGCCTACGTGAGTTCGAGGACGGGTCAGGCTCGGGACTTCTTCCTCTGGGGTCTGATCGTCAATGTCGCGTACGGCGCTGCGTTCCTCATCTCCCTGGCGGTGCGTTGGCCGCTGATGGGAGTGGTTGTCGGTGCCTTCACCGGCGATCCCAAAGGCTGGCGCGACGACCCTGCCTTGCGCCGCACGTTCGCGGCCGCGACGTGGGTCTGGGTGTTCGTCTTCGGCGCTCGCATCCTCGTGCAAGTGCCGCTCTACCTGGCGGGCTGGGTGGGCGCGCTTGGGACTGCCAAGATCCTGATGGGCTGGCCGCTGTTCCTGTTCGGCGCCTACGTCACCTACCGCTTGCTCAAACCCGTGTTCGACGAGCGCAGGTCAGCCGCCGAAGCGGCGGCCGAGGGTGAGAGCCAAGTAGGAGCCCGCGAAACCGCCGAGCCCCAGCCAGATCCCCGGGACCCAGGGCAGGAAGCCGAGCAGCAGGCCCACGATGCCGATGACCGCTGAGAAGACCAGCGCCATCGCCTGACTGGATCCGCCCTTGGTGGTGGCCACCTCCGAGGATTCCCGCCGTGCAGGGGGTTGTGCCGACGGCTGACTGCTCGTGGCACCGTCGATCTCCCTGAGAAGTCGCTCGATGTCGTCGTCGCTGCTCATATGTCCATCTGAACACAAACCGAACCGGGCACCAACTGCAGATCCGCCACTGGCGAACAGCACCGCGGCTTGCCAAGGTGGGGGCATGGCTTCCAAGACCAAACGCACAAACCCTTCGACCAACCGGGTGAAGGTCACGGCCGAGCCGCTTTCGGTCACGGAGGTCCAGGCCCTCGACCGCTGGTGGCGGGCGGCGAACTATCTGTCCGTGGGGCAGATCTACCTGCTGGACAACGCGCTTCTGCGCAGGCCACTGAAGGCCGACGACATCAAGCCGCGATTGCTCGGCCACTGGGGGACCACCCCTGGTCTGAACTTCGTCTACGCCCACCTCAACCGGGTGATCAGGCGCGACGGCACCGACGTGATCTATATCGCAGGTCCGGGCCACGGCGGTCCGGGCCTGGTGGCCAACGCCTGGCTCGAGGGCACCTACAGCCACCACTATCCCGACGTCTCCCAAGACGGAGTCGGCATGACCGAACTCTTCCGACAGTTCTCCTTCCCCGGGGGCATCCCGTCCCACGTCGCGCCGGAGACCCCCGGCTCGATACACGAAGGCGGCGAACTGGGATACGCCATCTCACACGCGTTCGGGGCGGCGTTCGACAATCCCGAGTTGGTTGTTGCGTGCGTGGTCGGCGACGGTGAGGCCGAGACAGGTCCTCTGGCCACCTCGTGGCACTCCAACAAGTTCCTGAACCCGGTCACCGACGGGGCGGTGTTGCCGATTCTGCACCTGAACGGCTACAAGATCGCCAATCCCACGGTGCTGTCGCGGATCCCCCACGAGGAGCTGACCGCACTGTTGGTCGGCTACGGCTGGAAGCCGCATTTCGTCGAGGGCAGCGATCCCGATCAGATGCACCAGTTGATGGCCCACACGTTGGATACGGCGATGTCTGAGATCGACGCCATCCAGCGTGCAGCCCGTGAGGAGGGCAGAACAACCCGCCCGCAGTGGCCCATGATCGTTCTGCGCAGTCCCAAGGGTTGGACCGGGCCGACGACCGTTGACGGCAAGCAGGTGGAGGGGACGTGGCGCAGCCATCAGGTTCCGCTGCACGACACGCGCACCAACCCGGCGCACGCCAGGCTGCTGCAGCAGTGGCTGAAGTCCTACCGTCCTCAAGAACTGTTCGACGCTGACGGCCGACCAGCCCAAGATCTCCTGGAGATGGCCCCGTCGGGCACGAAGCGGATGTCCGCTCAGCCGTACGCCAACGGTGGTCGGCTGATGACGGCTCTGAGGATGCCGGACTGGATGGAACACTGCGTCCCGGTGGAGTCGCCGGCGAAGACCTGGCACGAGCCGACTCGGGTTCTCGGTGGCTTCCTGCGAGACGTGATGCGGGACAACCTGCCGAGCGCCAACTTCCGGATCTTCGGCCCGGATGAGACCGAGTCGAACCGGTTGGGTGGTGTCCTCGAGGTCACGGGTAAGACCTGGCAGGCTCAGGTACTCGGTGAGGAGTGGGACGACAACCTCGCTGTCGACGGACGGGTCATGGAGATCCTGAGCGAGCACACCTGCCAGGGCTGGCTCGAGGGATACCTGCTGACCGGGCGCCACGGGCTGTTCAGTTGTTACGAGGCGTTCATCCACATCGTCGACTCGATGTTCAACCAGCATGCGAAATGGCTCAAGACCACTCGCGATATCGGCTGGCGCGCGCCCGTTGCGTCGTTGAACTATCTGCTCACCTCCCACGTGTGGCGCCAGGACCACAACGGCTTCTCACACCAGGACCCCGGTTTCATCGACCACGTCGTGAACAAGAAGCCGGATGTGATCAGGGTCTATCTGCCGCCGGACACCAACACTCTGCTGTCGACGATGGATCACTGCCTTCGCAGCAAGGATTACGTGAACGTCGTGGTCGCCGGCAAGCAGCCGGTTCTGGATCTCTTGGACGCACGGCAAGCCAGGCTGCATTGCACGCGGGGGATCGGGATCTTCGATTGGGCCAGCACGGACGGAGGCGGTGAACCCGACGTCGTTCTGGGGTGCGCCGGGGACGTGCCCACGTTGGAAGTGCTGGCGGCGGCGGCGATTCTGCGCGAGCACCTGCCCGATCTTCGAGTGCGGGTGGTCAACGTGGTGGACCTGATGCGCTTGGTGCCGCACACCGAACACCCCCACGGGCTACGCGACACGGAGTTCGATGCGCTGTTCACAACCGACAAGCCCGTGATCTTCAATTACCACGGTTACCCCTGGCTGATACACCGCCTGACCTACTCGCGCAACGGTCACGACAACTTCCACGTGCGCGGCTATAAGGAGGAGGGGACCACAACCACGCCGTTCGACATGTGCGTGATGAACGACATCGACCGGTTCCACCTGGTCATCGACGTCATCGACCGGGTGCCTGGGCTCGGCGCGAATGCCGCTGGACTGCGCCAGGCCATGGTCGATCGGCGCTTGGCCCACCGTCACTACATCCGCGAACGCGGAGAGGACATGCCAGAGGTTCGGGACTGGACGTGGCCGTTCTGAGCGCGCACCTGCCGTGACCCATAGCCTGATGCCATGAAGGATTTCGCCAGCGCCGACGTGACCCGGATGTACCGGGAGGAATATGCGCAGGCGTTGAACTCCTTAGGACGCTTCAACCTGGCCATCTTCGGCAAGACGGGAACCGGAAAGAGCACCCTGGTCAACGCGATCTTCGGAGAGGACGTCGCCGCCACGGGGACGGGGAGGCCGGTCACGACGGGGTTGGACTACTACGTGCACCCCAACGGTGTGCTGGGGATCTACGACTCGCGCGGCTTCGAGACCGGTGAGGCCGGGGACCGCATTCTCGCAGCGCTCGAAGACATCGTGACCACCACCCGATTGGCCACGCCGGGTGAGCAGATCCACGTCGCGTGGTACACGCTGCGCTGGAGTGACCGCCGGTTCGAGGAGCATCAGGCCGCCTTCGTTCGCCGTCTGGTCGAATTGGGTCTACCGGTCATCTTCGTTCTCACCCAGGTCCCCTGCAACGAGCAGGGCCAGATACACGAGGAGGCCCTCGAATTCGCCGGCTTCATCGCCGGGTTGGGTCTGCCCCTGGCCGCGGGAGGCAGGGTCTTCCTCACGAACGCCAAGGATGACCC
Organism: uncultured Actinomycetota bacterium; assembly: GCA_963818505.1. Classification (GTDB taxonomy): domain Bacteria; phylum Actinomycetota; class Actinomycetes; order S36-B12; family UBA10799; genus JADKAV01. The sequence goes on along the minus strand of CAWFSJ010000001.1, from coordinate 441,012 downwards.
GTTCTTGCGGACAGTGGTCTTCGGGCTGCAGGAGTTGTTGGACGCGACCTTCGACACCATCCCCGAGGTAGCTGTCTCTGCGCTTTCGGCCGCGCAGCAGCTGGACTGGGGGCGTAAAAGACAGGCTGCTAAGAAGATCATTAGAACGAGCGCGTCGTCTGCCTTGGCCACAGGCGCGACCCCGATTCCGTTCTCCGACGCGGCGATCCTCGTCCCGCTTCAAGTGGCCATGATCGCTCGCTTGACGGCCGCGTACGGCAGCCGTCTCGCCTCTGCGCAGTTGGCATCTCTGGTTGGCTCGCTGATGCTCTCCAGCGGGGCGACCACTGCTGGACGCTGGATGGTCTCCTCCTTGCTTCGCGTGGTTCCCGGTGGCCAGCCCGCTGCGATGGTCATCTCCGGGACGGTGGCAGCGAGCATGACGACTGCCATGGGGTGGGCATGGGTGTCCGTGCTGGAGCGCTACCTGGTCAAGGGGGATCTAAGCGACATCGACTCCATCCGCAAGATGTTCTTGGAGGAGTTCCGGGCACGGTTCAAGCTCAAGGGTGGCGATCGCGCGGAACTCGAAGGCGGCTCCTGAGGCTTGATGGGCGTTGGGGCCGTCCCGCCGTCGGGCGTTGCCCGTCCCGCCGTCTTGGCGCGTTGCGCCGTCCCGTCCGGTTGGGCGTTGTGGGATTCGTGCGCTTTAGTGGTCCGTTTTCCGCTTTGCTTCTCGGCGGGTGGTTGAGGTGTAACCGTCCGGTTGGGCGTTGTGGGATTCGTGCGCTTTAGTGGTCCGTTTTCCGCTTTGCTTCTCGGCGGGTGACGGTCGGGCCCTTGAAGACGACCTACTTCTCGGCGGTTGGCTTCTTAGCCGGCGCCTTCTTGGCAGCAGCCTTCTTAGCCGGCGCCTTCTTCGCAGCAGCCTTCTTAGCCGAAGGGGCAGGTTCCGGTTTCGAGACAGTCCCCACGGCCACGACCTCCGCCATACCGGCCTTCAGGTCGTCGATCAGTTCCTGCGGGTCGGGCACCGCGAGCGTGTCGATGTTCACCCCGATCTGGGCGACCCCGTTGTACGACATGAGCGCGCAGTTGACGGCCGCACCGGCCTTCGGCGCGTAGGGGAGCATGCGCAGGATCTGTGTGCCCGCGAAGTAGACCGGGATGGGCGGCCCAGGGACATTCGTGGCCACGAAGTCCGTGCCCTTCATGAGACCGCCGGCCACGACCGTGGAGATGCTTCGGGGCAGCATCGTCAACAGCCGGAAGACCTGATCCGTCAGGACCGCGGCGGGTTCCGTGCGGGCCTGGCGCAACACCGGGTGTAGTTGCTGGATGCGCTTGGCGGGGTCCGCCTCGTTCATGGGGACCGGGAACCGTGCCGGAACCCACGCGTTGCCCTGGGCATTCGCGTCTCCGGGGTTGCGCAGGTTGACGGGCATGTTGACGCGCAAGGCGTCGGGGACTGTTCCGTGGCGCTCGTGGTAGCGGCGAAGCCCACCGACGACACCTGCCACGAATGCGTCGTTGAGGGTTCCACGCCCGGCCTTGCCGGCCTTCTTGAGGTCGTCGAGCGGCACGTCGATCAGGTCGAAGTAGACCGACAGAGAGCGTTCGCCGAACACTGTGGACAGAGGTTCAGAAGCAGGCGCAAGCATGCGCGACAAGGAAGAGGCCATCTCGCCGGCGGAGGTCGCCAAACCGATCGGGTCCGTGACGGCATCCTTGACGAACTCCGTTCCTGACCCCAGCGCGCTGCGCACGTCAGAGACCGTGGTGCGTGCCTGGAAGTCGACACCCTGTCGCAAGCGCTCGCCGAAAGAAGCCGTCTCACCGGTCGGCTTCGCAGGCATCGGGCCGAGGTCGGCACCGGCACGGTCGAAGTCGAACAGCAGCGCCGCCATCTGCAGACCGCCGATGCCATCGGTGACCGAGTGGTGGATCTTGGCGATGAATGCCGCCTGCCCGTCCTCCAGTCCGGTGAGCAGCAGCATCTCCCATAGTGGGCGAGCGCGGTCGAAGTCTCCCTCGGCCATCTGCTCAGCCATGGTGAACACCGGTCGCATGGTGCCGTCGGGGTTTGGTGCACTGACCCAGCGCAAGTGGTAGTCGATGTCGAAGTTGGGGTCGACCTCCCAGCGAGGTGGCGCGAGGCTGAGCGGATTGCCTACGGCACGCTGGCGCAACTTGGGGATCATGCGCGACATGCGGTCGATGCGATCACGGACGATCGCCTCGTCGGGCTCTTTGTCCAACAGGATCACCAAGGTGATCACAGAACGCAGTAGGGGGTCCTCCTCGACCCCGTACATCACTGCGTCGGCCCAATCCATGCGCGGGTCGTCAGCCACGGTTCCTCCTGTGCTTTCCGGTACCGCCATCCTGTCGAAATCCAGTCAGTTGCGCTCGTTAACCACCCATTTCGACGGCCCCATAGGATCGGATCGTGGACTTCGAACCAAGCCCGAGAGCTGGGCAGTACCTCGATCGACTCGCCGAGTTCATGGACGCGCAGGTGTATCCCTCGGAGCCTGTGTACGCGGAGCAGACCGCCCGGTCGGCCAGGGCGGGCACACCTCATGAACCACCGCCGATCATCGAGCACTTGAAGACACAGGCGCGCAAACGCGGGCTCTGGAATCTCTTCCTCCCTGACGAATCAGGTCTGTCGGTCACCGACTACGCCCCGTTGGCCGAACTCACCGGCCGCAGCCCCCACCTCGCCCCGGAAGCGCTGAACTGTAGTGCCCCGGACACCGGCAACATGGAGGTCCTGCACATGTTCGGGACCCCGGATCAGAAGCGGCAATGGCTCGAACCACTCATGGATGGGCGCATTCGCAGTGGCTTCGCCATGACCGAACCGGGGGTGGCGTCCTCGGACGCCACCAATATCGAGACCCGGATCGTGGCTGAGGGCGACGAGTACGTCATCACTGGGCGTAAGTGGTGGACCACCGGGGCTATGGATCCCCGTTGCCAGGTGCTGATCGTGATGGGCAAGACCGACCCGCAGGCGCCTGCCCACCAGCAGCAGAGCATGGTCCTCGTCCCCCTGAACACCCCTGGGGTGAGCGTGCAGCGCAACCTCACAGTGTTCGGCTACACCGAGCAGCAAGGTCATGCCGAAATCGCGTTCTCGGATGTCCGGGTACCGCGCTCCAACCTGATCGCCGAAGAGGGGATGGGCTTCGCCATCGCGCAGGCGCGTCTGGGCCCGGGCCGGGTACACCACTGCATGCGCGCGATCGGCATGGCTGAGCGGGCGCTGGACATGATGTGCGAACGTTCCTTGTCGCGGGTCGCATTTCACAAGCCTTTGGCCGGACAGGGTGTCGTGCGGGAATGGATCGCACGTTCCCGGCTCGCGATCGACCAGGCGCGCCTGCTGGTCCTGCACGCGGCGTGGGTGATCGACCGGCAGGGTGCGAAGGCGGCGCGTCAACAGATCGCAGGGATCAAGGCGGTCGTTCCCCAAATGGCGCTGGACGTCGTGGACCGCGCTATCCAAGTCCACGGTGGGGCCGGGGTGAGCCAGACGACTCCGCTTGCGGAGATGTGGGCTGGTCTACGCACCCTGAGACTGGCTGATGGGCCCGATGAAGTCCATCTGCGAGATGTGGCACGTCTGGAACTGAGAGGGCACATCGGTGGCTGAATACCGCGGGCGCGAACAGGACGGCTTCGATCTCGAGGCCCTTGCGCAATGGTTGGCTCGTGAGGTCCCCCATTTGGGTGCACTGGAAGTCGTGACGCAGTTCTCCGGCGGCGCCTCGAACCTGACCTTCCTGCTGGAATGCTCTGAGGGCTCAGCGGTCCTGCGCACGTCACCAGCCGGGCGCAAGGCGGCTTCCGCGCACGACATGCAGCGTGAGGCCAGGCTTCTGCAGGGTCTGCGCCCGCAGTTCAGCCGGGTACCGGAAGTGTTCGCAGTGGGCGGTGAGGACTCGCCGATCGGCCGGCCTGCATTTGTGTGCGAGTACGTGTCGGGGGAGATCCTGCGCCGCGACATTGACGACGACGCGCCGGTGGCAGCGATGGCAAGGACGTTCATATCCACACTTGTGGAACTGCACTCGGTGGATGCGTCGGTGCCCGAGCTTGCCGCTTTCAACAAGGGTGACGGTTATGTGCGCCGCCAGGTAGAGGGCTGGAGTGCCCGCTATCGGCAGGCACTCACAGACGACGTGCCCGACGCCGAGTCGGTGATGGCCTGGTTGTCCGCTCGCCAGCCCGAAGATGTCGGTTCGTGTGTCATTCACAACGACTGGCGCTTCGACAACATGGTGCTCGATCCCGATGATCTGTCGAAGATCAAGGCGGTTCTCGATTGGGAACTCGCAACGGTGGGCGATCCGTTCATGGACCTGGGTTCTGCGATGGCCTACTGGGTCGAGCCCGGCGACGACGCGGGAATGCAGGCGTTCCGTCGGCAGCCCAGCAACGCCGCTGGAATGCCGACCCGCGAGGAGTTCGTCGACCAGTACTGCCAGATGGCCGGCCGCGAGCGTCCGGACTGGCTGTTCTACGAGGTGTACGGCCTGTTCCGGCTGGCAGGCATCGCCCAGCAGATCTGGTATCGGTACTACCACGGACAGACGACCAATCCTGCTTTCAAACTCTTCGGTCCGGCGGTCACGTACTTGGTCGCGCGGTGCGAAGGACTCATCGAGCAGCAAGGGTGACACGCGCAGAGCTGGGGGAGAACCGGCCACGGGGTAGCGTGGGGGCCGGCAGCGACCGAAGGGACAGCGATGGCTGAGGTGCCGCAACAATCGGGCGGGCAGGTCACCGTATTGCGCCGATGGCAGGTGGCTGTGGCGATCCTCGCAGTCCTGACCTTGACGTTGCTGCTGATCAACGTGGTTCTTCGAAGCAGGCTGGACAGCGCGAAGGCGAGCGAGGCTGGGGCAACAGCGACTGCTGAGGACCTGCGCTCGGAGAACGCCGATCTGACACGACGCAACGATCAACTGTTGACCCAGCTGTCCACGTCCCAGGAGCGACTTTCGGGGCTCGTGCAGAGGCTCAACCTGACCAAGAAGCAATTGTCTGCATCTGAGGCCAACGTCGCTCGGCAGGTGACGTCCCAGCGCGTGGCTGAGAAGGCGGCACGCCAAGCCGACTCGGCGGCCCGAAAGGCGCGAGCACGCGCGGCTGCCATCCGCTTCCAGCTGTCCAACGCTCAGACGTGCTCTGCGGCAGGGATCAAGGCACTGGCGCAGATCCATTCAGGCCCCGACATCGAGACAGGTGCCACGAAGGCCGCTGACACGTTGGAGTCCGTCCTGCCGGCATGTCGTGCCGGTCTGCGCTGACCGGTGGAGCACGACGGCAATGGCTGGGTGCGCTGTGCGTGCGGGAACCGCCATTGGGGCAAGTACGGAGCGGCGGGGCTGTTCCTTCGAGTCGGTGATGCGGTACTCATGCAGCTGCGGCCTGATTGGGCCCATCAAGGCGGGAGTTGGGCGATCCCCGGTGGGGCCAAGGACTCCCATGAGTCGGTGACTGCAGCGGCGCTGCGGGAAGCCGCAGAGGAGGCCGCAGTCGACCCGGCTCTGCTCAGGATCTCAGGCGTACATCGCATGGCCCACCCCGACTGGCATTACGACACAGTGATCGCCACAGCACAGCAGCGCCCACCTGTCACCGCGCACGCTGAGAGCGTTGAGTTGCGCTGGGTGGATGTCGACGACCTCGGCCTCATTCGGCTGCATCCCGGTTTCGAAGCGTCGCTGCCAGAGTTGCTCCTGCCCTGGGTGAGTCTGGTTATCGACTCGGCGAATGTGGTGGGCAGTACCCCGGACGGGTGGTGGCACGACCGGGTGGGCGCGACGCAGCGCCTGGGTGCTCAGGTCGCGGCGATCGCCGGACGCCCGGTGGTTGTCGATGACAAGCCCACGCTGATCGCGCACCTTGAACTGGTGGTGGAGGGGCAAGCGGTTGCCGTGGCCGACACTGGACCCGATTCGCTGGTCCGAATCGTCCGGGCAACGGGTGCCGGTGACGACACCATTGCCGAGCGTGCGCGTAGTCTGGAGAACGCTCTTGTTGTGACCAGCGACCGGGGACTGCGCGCCAGAGTCGACAGATCCGTCCCCGTGTCCGAACTTCGGCGGTGGATGAGTCTATGACCGGTAGGTACCTCGAGCGTTTCGCGTGGCTTTCGGTGGTCACCGGGATCGTCGTGCTGGGGCTCAAGACCTGGGCGTGGCAACTCACCGGATCCGTGGGTCTACTATCAGATGCCCTTGAGTCGACGGTCAACATCGGGGCCGCACTCGTCGCCGTGTTCGCTTTGCGGGCAGCCAACCGACCGGCCGATGCCGAGCACCACTTCGGTCATGGCAAGGCCGAGTACCTATCGGCCATGGTGGAGGGTTTCCTCATCCTGGCCGCCTCAGCGGCGATCATCGCCACCGCCATCAATCGTTTGCTGTCGCCCGAGCCGCTGGAACAAGTCGGAATCGGTCTGCTCATCTCGGTGCTCGCCTCGGGCCTCAACGGTGCCGTGGCGTTCATTCTGCTTCGGGTGGGCCGCAAGCATCGATCACTGGTCCTGATCGCTGATGGCAAGCACCTGTTGACCGACGTCTGGACCTCAGCCGGGGTCGTCGTAGGTGTCGGTGCGGTGGCGCTCACGGGGTTGGAGCGCCTCGACCCGATCATCGCGTTGCTGGTCGGCGCCAACATCCTGTGGACCGGCTGGGGGCTGCTGCGCGAGTCGGTGTCGGGACTGCTGGACGAGCGACTCTCGGATGCCGATATCGACGAGGTGGTAGCGGTTCTGGAGTCCCACGAATCCGACGAGGTCCATTTCCACGCTTTGCAGAGCCGCGCGGCCGGACGCCAGCGCTTCGTTTCCCTTCACATGTTGGTGCCCGGCGCAAGCAGTGTGCGCGAAGCCCACGACCTTGCCCAGCAGGTAGAGGACGAGATCGGGGAGCGACTTCCCGGAGCCGTGGTCAGCATCCACATCGAGCCCTTGGAGGACCCCCGTGCGTGGGACGACATCCCCCGTGGGGCCGAGCATCCGCTCAATCCGTCAAAGACGCGGTTCGGAGACGGGCCGGTCCCCGGATAGCCAGGGATGGCGACCCTGTTCCCACAGGTCGTGCTGCACAGGCCAGGTGTCCAGGTAGATGGCCGCCCGTCGATCGAGCTCGGCGGCCTCCGCGGTGTTCTGACGAAGGGCCTCGACCACAGCCGGCCCGCAGTTGGCGTTGAGCGCCGACCAGTCCATGGCCGGATCCGCCAACGCCGCGCCGTCCCAGTCGATGACAGCGACCAGGTCCCCGTCCTGGCTCACCAGCAGGTTGCCGGCACTGAGATCGCCGTGCACGAGCGTGGTGGTCACTTCGGCTGCTGTCACTGCCGCCGCATCACAAGCAGCGGAGTCGCAAACCTGTGCCAGCACGGACCACAAGGTGGCCCAGGTGGGTCCAATGGATTCCCAATCGCGCATGCGCCGCATCTGCTCGGTGAACGTGGCGAGCTGCTCACCGAGGCGCCGCTGAGCGGGCAGAGTCAGTTCGGTCTCCATCAGGGGAGTCCCGTTGGCCCGCTCCATCACCAGATGTAGGGGCGGCTCATCGTGCACGGCCAGAATGGCCGGCACCGGCAGTCCAGCGCGCCGGGCGACCTCGTGCTTGTGGGCATTGAGGGCAAGATCCTGCTGGTCGTGAGGTTGCAGCGGATATCTACGGATCAGGCGGGATTCGAATTCGATCCTGTTGCGATTGGTCCGCATGCGTTCGATTCTTCCCGCGGTGAACACGGCTGGTCAGGCCGGGCCCTGCGTGCAACAGTGATTACATGCTTACACAAGAACAGATTGAGAAATGGCTCACCGGTCGGCTTGGAGACTGGTTCGAGCAGTTCGAGGTGGTCGTGGACCGCGAAGAGATCAGCATCATCGGTCAGCTGCCCAGCGATGGACTCGACGATGACACCGCCGCTGCCGGCAGGATCACCCGGTTCCGTGAGGACACCCGCGATGAGCGGATCGGCATCGCTCGTGAGCTCGAGCACGCCACGGGTCGCAAGGTGGCCTGGGGTGCGCGATGCGCCCGAACGCAGACGATGTTCACGCGCCTGAGTGTCCCGGTCATGACCCGTTTGCGTCAGGACGACCGAGTCGTGCTCGACACCCTGGTCGCGGCGTCGGTGGCTCGGTCGCGCTCGGATGCGCTGGCCTGGTGCGTGCGACTCGTGGGTCAGCACGAGGCCGAATGGCTCAAGGAACTCCAGGACGCCATGGAATCGGTGCGCACTGTGCGTGACAAAGGCCCAACGCCCTGAGTCACAGGACTAGTGTGGGGCACTGTGCGAGCAGTCCTAGCGGGCTTGACGGCTGTGGTGGTCGTTGCCTCACCGGCACAAGCCGGGAGTGGTTCCAGTAATGGGTTGACCGTGTCGGTTGACGACCTGGTGTGGCCCGGGTACGCATGTGTGAGCCAGCCTGTGACGGTCAGCGCCAAGGCCGGCAATCTTGTCGGCTGGCTGGTGGCCGTGCAGGCCGGTCCCACGGCCGGTTCGAGGCTGGACGCGGTGGCGTTCGCCGGTTTCGGCACCGAGTCGATCGGTGGGAGCCTCCTGCTGTGCCCCGCCGACAGTGGTGGTCCCTGGACTGCGAAGGTCACGGGCAGGATCGGACTGTCGACAGTGGACTTCGCGGTCGGTTTCCTTGTCAGCAAGGCCGTCACCACGGCGAGTATCGACGTTGCCCGGCGTACTCCTGTTGGCACCCGGGTCCGCGGAGAGGTTCTGGCTGGCTCCTGGGCAGGCCGGGCGACTGTGAAGGTCAGTGGGTTCAAGAACGGGCGGTGGCGCGTACTCGGTCGCACCTACGCGCGCAAGGACGGACGTTACCGGTTCGTGAGCCCCAAGCGGGTCACTCAGGTGTCCGTGGAGTACCTGGGCGACAACGCAACGCTGCCCAGCGCTGCGGGCCCGCGCAGGGTCAGTACCAGTTCTTCGTCGTGAAGTGCGCCCAGGCACCCTTGGGATCGCCGTAACGACCTTTTATGTAGGAGGCACCCCAGCGGATCTGGGTCTGCGGGTTGGTGCGCCAGTCAGCCCCGGCCGTGGCCATCTTGTCGCCAGGCAGCGACTGGGGGATTCCGGTGGCCCCTGAACTCGGGTTGACAGCCAGGTGATTCCAGCCGGACTCACGGGTCCACAGTTGTTCAAGACACACCCATTGGTCGTCGCCCCAGCCGTAGGTGCTGAGGATGTAGACACGGGCGTACGCCTTGTTGGCTTCGATCTGCGAGGTGGTGATGGACGGGAACGGCGGGGTTGTCGACTCACTCTCGGGTTCCTGAACAGCGAAGGTCTTGATTCCCGAACGGGCCTTTGTGTGGTCCTCGGTGGCAGGCACGAAGACTCGCCACCGGTTGCGGTCGGGGGCCACGTCCATGGCCACCCGCACGCTGCCGTTCTCATCCGTCGTCCTTGTGCGCGCAGTCACCCACGTGGTCCCGTCGCTGCTGTACTGCACCTGCACCTTGCGGGGGGTGCCCCCGATCACCTGCAGTCGGTTGCGGTGCACCGTGCCGTCGACGGTGGTTCGAACAGATGCTTTGAAACCCTTCAGGGTGGTCGTCTCGCGAACGGGCTTGGTGGAGATCTCCTTGAACGGGTCGGCGGGTCCACTGTCGGCGATAGCCGGGGCCGTGAGGCCGCCGATCGACACCGCAAGGGCTGCGGCGACCGACATCACTCGCATTTCACACTCCACGTCGCTGGACGTTATCGGGTCGGTGGTTGATCAAGCAACCGAACCACTGTGACATAACACACATCGGCATGCATATGCGTGAGGTTGAGGTCGGCGAGTCTGCAGGGCTGCGCACGCGAGCCATTCGGGTGTTGACCGGCCGCGGTGTACGGCACGATGAGGACATGGAGGTTTCCGAGACACTCTTGCCGGGCGTGGGGATCCGCTACGAACTCGTCACCGCTGCGGGCCAGCATCTTGGCCTGATCGTCTACCGCGACGGTGGCTCGGAGATCGTCGAGTTCGCCCGCGATGACCCTGATGCCGCCTCGACGGTGTCTCGCCTGACCCAGGAGGAGGGGGAGATCATCTCGGAGATCCTGGGAGCGCCGAGATTCGCACGCAAGCTCGCCGATCTCACCCGGGAGATCCCGGGGCTGCACACCGAGAAGATCAGGATTCCTTCCACGTCGCCCTTCGTGGGGCAGACCTTGGGCGAGACGCACTGCAGGACCCTCACCGGTGCCAGCATCGTGGCCGTGGTCCGTGGTGAAGAGGTCATCTCGTCACCACTGCCCGAACAGATCCTGCTGGCCGGCGACATCCTGGTGGTGATCGGGACTTCGTCGGGCGTTCGCAGAGTCCACACACTCATCGAGAACACAGACTGATGAAGGGCGAGCCCGCTTTCCTCATCGAGCTGGGCTTCCTGTTCATCCTGCTCGGCCTGTCCGGTGCGCTCGCTCTGCGGATCGGGCTGTCGACAGCTCCCTTGTTCCTGCTTGCCGGGCTTGTGATTGCCGAAGGTGGCCCGGTCGAGCTCACAAGTGCCGAACCGTTCCTCGATTCCGCAGCGGCGGTCGGGGTGGTCCTGCTCATGCTGGCGCTGGGCCTGGAGTTCTCCGCCGAGGAATTCACCGCGTCTATCCGAAGGCATGCCCCCAGCGGGGTGGTGGATTTCGTGCTGAATGCTCCTCCGGGTTTCATCATGGGGCTGGCATTGGGCATGGACCCCGCCGCGTGCGCGGCCCTTGCCGGGATCACCTGGGTTTCCTCCTCCGGGATCGTCGCGAAGGTGTTGGGGGATCTGGGGCGCCTGGGTAACAGGGAGAGCCCTGCGGTGCTGTCGATCCTGGTCCTCGAGGATGTCGCGATGGCCGCTTACCTGCCGGTCTTGGGAGTGGCACTGGTGGGCGGTGGGCTTCTGGCAGGTGGGGTGGGCGCTGTTCTCGCAGTGGTCGCGGTCGTCCTGGTGATTCTGATCGCCCAGCGAGGTGAGCGCCTGGCCGAACGGCTGATCAACCATGAGGACGACGAGCAGGTTCTGCTGCGGGTGCTCGGCCTGACGTTGCTCGTGGCTGGTGTGGCGGAGATGGCGGGGATCTCGTCGGCGGTCGGGGCATTTCTGGTCGGCTTGGCGATACCGGCAGGTGCTGCGAAGCGGGCGCGGCGGGTGATGAGCCCACTTCGCGACCTCTTCGCGGCGGTGTTCTTCCTTGCCTTCGCCAGCCAGACGACGTTGTCCGCGATCCCCGGCGTCCTGCCCGAGGCAGTTCTGCTCGCGGTCGTCACCGCGCTCACCAAGGTGATCACGGGGTGGTACGCCGCGGGTCGCCAGGGTGCTGCCCCCAAAGGTCGGATGCGGGCGGGCACGGTCTTGATCGCACGTGGTGAGTTCAGTGTGGTGATCGCTGGTCTGGCGGTGAGTGCGGGTTTCACCGATGTCGGACCGCTGGCGACCACCTACGTGCTGCTGCTGGCCGTCGGCGGACCGATCATCACCCGCTTCGCAGACAGTCTGGCTCGACCGTGGGTCGCCGAGCCGGCCGCGGCGAGGTAGGGGCTACTCCGAAGCTGCTTCGAACTGCTCCACCCCGTCGCTGACGTGCTCGAGGGTGCTGCTGGTCGCCAATTCGTCGGTTCCGAGATCGAAAACCTCGGGGGGTGTGAATGCGTTCATGTTCTTGCCTCTCGTTGCGGTCTGTTGGCCTCCGCCCCCATCAGTTCACGTTGAGCGACCCCTGCCAACCCTTACCCGCGGGTAACGGTCCGTTCGGTGGATTACTGGTGAGTATGGTTGCGCTTCGTGGAGGAACTTCGCTCGGACGTGCTTGTGGTGGGGGCCGGACCCATCGGCCTGGAGACCGCCGCGATCCTGATGGCCGACGGCTTGGACGTCACGGTCCTGGACGCAGGTCCGATCGGAGCCACGATCGCCCGGACGTTCCCCGCCCATACCCGCTTCTTCACGTCCCCGGAGAGGCTCGAACTGAGCGGCTGCGCGATCGTGGCGCCATCCCAGGAGAAACTCACCGGTGAGCAGTACCTGGCCTACTTGCGCCAGTACGTCGCCACAATGGGCATTCGTCTGCGCACCTTCACCGACGTCGTCGGGGCGCAGCCGGAGCACGGGCGGCTGTTCACGCGGACGCTGTCCGGACAACGTGAGGTATTCGCCGCCAGATGGTTGGTCCTTGCGACAGGGGGCACCCACGCGTCAAGGCGCCTCGGTGTGCCGGGGGAGGGCCTAGGGCATGTTCGCGACCATCTGGACGATCCGCATCGATACGCCGGACGTCGCGTCGCAATTGTGGGCGGCCGGAACTCGGCAGCCGAATCCGCGCTGCGCTGCTACCGGGTCGGCGCGCAGGTTCATCTGATCCATCGCGGTCGCGCCCTGCACGAACGCGTCAAGTTCTGGCTGCGCCCAGAGGTGGAGTCACTGTTGGCCGAAGGACGGATCGTCGGCCACATGCCCGACGAGATCACCGAAATCACGACTGACGGTATCCGGCTACGGGGCGGAGCGTTCGTGCAGGTGGACGACGTCATCACCCAGATCGGTTATCTCCAGGACCCGCAGATCTTCCACATGCTCGGGGTGGGGATCGCCGGTCCGCAGTCTGCGCCCGTGTTCGACGCAGCGACGATGGCAACCGACGTGCCCGGCGTCTTCGTCGTGGGCACGGCCACCGCCGGGACGCAGGACAGGTTCGGGGTGTTCATCGAGAACTGCCATGATCATGGCCACCGCGTGGCCGCCGCGATCGCCGGTCGAGCGGCGCCGGCCGACCGGCCATCCCGGCCCTTGCCGGAGGTCTAAGCCAAAGCCTGCAACGCCGGACCGTCCAAGCGTTGGACGGTCCACTCGTCCATGCCTACAGCGCCGATGCTGCGGTAGAAGCCCAGGGCCGGCTCGTTCCAGTCCAGGACCGACCACTCGAGTCGGGCATACCCGCGTTCGACGCAGATGCCGGCCAAAGCCGACAGAAGTGCCTTGCCCGCCCCCTGCCCTCGGGCTCCCGGGTGGACGTAGAGGTCCTCGAGGTAGATGCCGTGAGTGCCCTCCCAGGTGGAGAAGTTCAGAAACCAGATGGCCATCCCGATCACGTGGGTGTCCTGCTCGGCCACATGGGCGAAGAGATGGACCGGTGCCTCGAACAATGCGACGTGCAGTTGTTCGTTGCTCATCTTCACCGCATCCGGTTCCCGCTCGTACTGCGCGAGATCGTGGACGAATGCCACCATCGACGCGACGTCTTCGGGGTTGGCCACACGGATCTGCATGGACCCATTAGCGCAGTTGATGTCAGCGCGCCCGGTGGCGCCCTCCCGCTTTCGCTTGGTGAGCCTGGTTTGGCATCGGATCCTGACGGGTATCGCGAGACGGTAAGTTCTTAGGTAAGGTATACCTAACTACTGAGGAGGTCCCAGGGGATGTACGTGTGCATTTGCCACGCCGTGACAGACACCGACGTTCAGCGCGCCTTCGACCTGGGCAACCGTTGCGCGGACTCCATCGCCGAGCACACCGGGGCCTCGACCGGGTGCGGTTCGTGCCGCGAGACCTTGTGCGCCCGAGTGTCTGACCTCGAGTCCAATCTGATGAGCAGTCGGTCCTGATGCGCAGATAGCCTTACGGCCATGCGAGGCGACCAACAAGTCATCACCTACCTGAACGACCAGCTCACCGCGGAACTCACCGCCATCAACCAGTACTTCCTGCATGCGCGCATGCAGCACAACTGGGGGCTCACCAAGCTGGCTGCGTACACCGAGCACGAATCCATCGACGAGATGCGTCATGCGCAGGTGCTCATCGACAGAATCCTGTTCCTCGAAGGCCTTCCCAACCTGCAGCGTCTCGGGACGGTTCGGATCGGCCAGACCGTGCCCGAGCAGTTCGCCGCCGACATGCAGATCGAGGTTGAGGCACTGCAGCGGCTACGTGCCGGCATCGACTACATGCGCTCGGTGGGAGACGTCACCTCCGCGAAGATCTTCGAGACGATCCTGGCGGACGAGGAGACGCACGTGGACTACCTGGAGACCCAACTCGAACTACTCGAGAGACTCGGCGAGGCCCTGTACTTGCAGAACGTGACGGAGCACCCAGCGCCGTGACTGCCTCGGATGCACTGGTCGTCTTCGGGATAACCGGGGATCTGGCAAAGAGGATGACCCTGAAGTCGCTCTACCTGCTGGAAGCTGCGGGCCGACTCGACGTGCCTGTGGTGGGTGTGGCAGCAGACGCCTGGAGTCTGGACCACTTGGTGCGCCATGCCCGCAAGTGTGTGGTGGATGCCGGTATCGACTTGGACGAGGCCGTGTTCGACCGGTTCGCGGCCCGGCTTTCCTACGTCAGCGGCGACTTCGCGGACAGCTCCACGTATGCGAAGGTGAAAGCGACGATCGGCACCGCTGAGTCGCCCATGTTCTACCTCGAGGTGCCCCCATCCCTGTTCGCGATGGTCGTCGAGGGCCTGAACGGTGTAGGCCTGACGGACAACTCACGGGTCGTGATCGAGAAGCCGTTCGGGCACGACACAGCCTCAGCCCAGCAACTCAACTCGACCTTGCATCAGTACCTCGAGGAACCGCAGATCTTCCGCATCGACCACTTCCTGGGGAAGATGTCCGTCGAGGACATCCTGCACCTGCGTTTCGCCAATGTGATGCTCGAACCCTTGTGGAACAACAAGTACGTCGACAACGTCCAGATCACGATGGCCGAGGATCTGGATGTCGCTGACCGTGGTTCCTTCTACGACGACGTCGGAGCCTTGCGCGACGTCGTCCAGAACCACCTGATGCAGGTGCTGAGCATGGTCGCGATGGAACCGCCATCCGGGCACAGCCTGGACATCGTCAACGACCGCAAGTGGGACGTCTTCCAGTCGATGCCGGACATCGATCCATCCCGCTGCGTGCGCGGTCAGTACGTCGGCTATCGCGATGTGGACGGAGTAGCGCCCGATTCGACCACCGAGACGTACGTGGCGCTGCGCGTGGACATCGACAACTGGCGCTGGGCCGGTGTGCCGTTCTTCATCCGGACGGGCAAGTGCCTGCCGGAGAAGGTCACGGAAGTGCGCCTGGTCTTCAAGCGGGCTCCGACGCTGCGGTTCACCTCCAAGAACCACAAGTTGGCCGCCAACCAGATGGTTCTGCGCATCGACCCCAACTCCGGGTCGTCACTGGTGCTGAACGCGCGTGACCCTGACGACGACGCTCTTCGCCAGATCCATCTGGACATGGACTTCGCCGACGAGGGCGGCGCGGGTCCCACACCGTACGAGGAGCTCCTCTACGCGGCCTTGCGTGGGGATCAGTCGAACTTCACCCGCCAGGACTCCGTGGAGGAGACGTGGCGGATCGTGCAGCCGCTGCTGGATCAGCCGCCCCCGGTGCAGCAGTACCAGCCCGGCAGTTGGGGTCCGGAAGCCGCCGACTCCATGATCCGCCACTGGGGCGGCTGGCATCAGCCCTGGCTGTGATCGCGCGCCAGGCACAGCGCGCCGATGACGCCGGCGTCGCTTCTGAGAGCGGGCGGCATCAGATCAGGCACCGGGATGTACCCCTTGAGGGATTCGCGCAGCAGCGGGGGCACCAGACGGTGCAGGACATCACGGCTACCCACTCCGCCGCCCAGGACAACACGCTGCGGCCTGTACGTCAGCGCGAGGTTGTGTAGACCTCGTGCCACCAGTGCCGCGTGCTGCGGCCAGACCGGGTGATCGTCGGGCAACTCTTGGGCAGGTCGACCGGTCCTTGCGGCCAGGGCCGGCCCACTGGCCAGGCCCTCGAGGCAGTCGCCGTGGTAGGGGCACACCCCGGCGAAACCAGAGGTGGGAACCAGCATGTGGCCCGCCTCCGGATGGCGGGTGCCCGCGGCCAACCTGCCATCAACCACGACGCCGGCGCCGATTCCGGTCCCGATGGTGAGGTACACCATGGACGAGACACCCCGGCCGGCCCCGTAGTGCGACTCGCCCAGTGCGGCCGCAGACACATCCAACGTGATTGCGATCGGCACGCCAGGTAACAGTCGCTGCAACAGGCCGACGACGTCGGCGCCCGCCCAGCCAGGTTTCGGCGTCGTAGTGACATGGCCGAACGTGGGGGAGGCAGGGTCTGTGTCGAATGGACCGAAGGACCCCAGGCCGACCACGTCAACCGGGTATCGGCTTATGAATTCGGCACACGCCTGGATCAGCAGTTGAGGGTCGGAGCCGGTCGGCAATTGGGTACGAGCCACGATCGCATCAGGGCTACCGACAGCGCAGACGGTCTTCGTGCCTCCGGTCTCGATACCGGCGAACATGGGCCCCACAGTAGTGCCGACCGACCGCAAGCGGGCGTTGGAGTACCCTTCTGGAGAGGCATTGCCGGAGGTAGAGATCGTGAAATGGTTGTTGACCGTGGTTGTCCTGCTCGGGACGCTGGCCGGTCCGGCGACCCCCGTCACTGCGGCGGACCCCGATGGAATCCCCGTAAAGGGTGCTGATGCCTCCTGGCCGAACTGTCCGAAAGGGATGGGTATCCCGTCGCGGCGGACCAAAGGCCTGCCCATGCCGAAGGCCGATGCCAAATTCGTGATCCTGGGGCTCACCAACGGCCCCGGCTTCTACCCCAACCCCTGCATCGTGCGCCAGGTCAATTGGGCCAAGCAGCGCGGAATGTGGGTGGGCACCTACGCCATGACCACCTTCCCCAAGGCCAAACAGATCAAGGAATTCGGCGCGGACGGGCCCTGGTCGCCGACATCGGGAGCGAACCGACTGCGGAACACCGGATACGCGCAGGCCGCTTTCAACATGGCGACCATGCAACGAGTCGGTCTCACCAATACCTTCATCTGGGTCGATGTCGAGCCTTATCCCGTGGCGCCCTGGACCTCGAAACCGAAGCGCAACAAGGCGGTCCTCGATGGTGTCCTGCGCGGCTACAACGACGCCGGTCTTGACGTCGGCTTCTACACCTCACCGGGTCCCTGGCGAGACATCATCGGCTCCGCCCGTTACGGCCTGCCCGAGTGGCGCACGGCCGGCGGGCATCCGTGGTCCCAGACCGACTACTCAGATGCTCGGCGGATGTGCCGTGTGAGTTCGGTGCAGGGTGGCAACATCCTCGTGGCCCAATGGTGGGACACCAAGCGCGATCATGACCTTCTCTGCCCCCAGGCGCGCACCCCCGCCACGCGCGACCGCCTTTTCGTCTGGATGTCGGAGGAGAACCAGTGAACAGGACGTTGATAGCCGCGATGACGACGGCCGTCTGCCTGCCCGCAGTGGCTGGTGTGGCACAGGCAGCCCCGCCCCCGGTGAGCACATGCTTCACGTACTCGGCCGATCAGTGGGTGCAGGACAGCTTCACTGCTGCCCCTGGTGACTGCGCCGTGGCGCACAACGGGGAGGTTCTGGGCGTGGTGACCATCCCCGCCGAGGTGGCCGCCGCGGGTTACTCCGCCGATTCGGTCAAGGCATGGGCTTTCCAAACGTGCCAATCGGTCTCGGTGAACTATGTCTGGAGCAAGACCAAACCGAAGTACCCCAAGGCCAGCTACGTGCTACCTCGTTCTGCGCGGCTCAACGTGCAGTTGCCCTCACTGGATCAGTGGAACGCCTCAGAGCGGTGGGCCGCGTGCCTAGGGCAGAGCCGCAACCAGAAGTTGACCGCGCCTGCGATCCGCACTGGTTCGGTCAAAGGCCTCGGGTTGAAGCCGTACGTGTGCCTGAACCCGCTGGGTTGGCGAGGGATGAAGTGCGGAAAACCTGATGCGGTGCGTCTTACCAATCAGGTGTGGATCTCGTCCGGGCGTTATGTGGGGACCACGAAGATGCTTTCGAAGACCCAGAAGGCCTGCCAGAAGTTGTCCAAGAAGGGCTGGACCCTGCGCACCTGGTACGTCCCCGGTGCCGCGGCTTGGGACCGGGGCAACCATTATGGATTCTGCGAATTGGTCAAATAGAATCCCCGTTTGCCAATTGTCTTGTCAGAACGTTGTTCTTCACCGAGAATATAAACATGAACCGTCTTTCGAAGACCGAAGTCAGCATGATCATCCTCGGCCTGCTGTACGTCATCTCCCCGTTCGACTTCATTCCTGAAATCATCGCCGGACCATTGGGCATCGCAGATGATGCCGCCATCCTGGGTCTGATCGCAGCCACCGTCATGCGGGCTGCCGGACGCCAGCAGGCGGTTCCGGTTCACAGCCAGAGCCAATGACCGAGGCCGGCGCATCGACGGCTCCTAGCGTCGCGGCTGATGCTGATAAGGAACAACCCCTGCCCACTCGTGGCGAACAGCGTCGACGCGAGGAGTTCGAGCGTTTGTGCAACTCCGGCTGGACGGTGTGCTGCGGCGGCGGCTCATCTTGAGGGTTTCTTGAGGGTTCGTTGAAGTTGGCCTGAACCGCCCGCGGGAGCGTTGTCCTCAGGGAAGGCGGTTCTCATGTTGGATTTCGCGTCGGCGAGCGTACGGATGGTCAACTCATCGGCAGCCGTGACCGAATGTATGCAGGCGGCGCTGGGCACCGACACCGACTGCGACCTCGTGATCATCTTCGCATCGATGGGTCACGACCATCAGGCGCTGATCGACCAGGCAGCACTGTTGGCACCGAACGCGACCGTGGTGGGTTCGTCCTGTTGCGGAGTAGTGGGCAGCGAAGGCGTCAGCGAGTCCATGCACGACGTCGCGCTCATGACTGTGCGAGGCGCCTCGGAACTGGCTGTGGCCTCACTCGACGGGATCCATGGCGACAACAGTCGCGAGTGCGGGCAGCAGTTGGCCAGCTCCCTTCGCGAGACCAACCCCGGCATCAACGTGGTCCTCTTCCTGGGTTCCGGTATCGACATCGCCAACGATCAGGTCATCAGCGGGATCGAAGACGTCCTGGGTGCAGATGTCACTGTGGTCGGGGCGACCTCGTCGGACAACATGAAGGGCATCACAAGCTTTCAGATGGCCGATGGCGTGGTCATGGAACATGGTGCGTGGGCCGTCGGATTCGCTGATCCGACATTGCGCACGGTGACTCAGGCCACCCACGGCTTCGTTGCGGTGGGTGAGCCGATGACGGTGACCCTGTCCAAGGGCAATCAGATCGTCGAGCTCGACGGCAAGCCCGCCTGGGAACAGTACACCCGGCGACTGGCGCTGTCCCCGGACGCTACCTGCGGGGACACGATCCCGATCGGCGCGCTGGCAGAACAACTGCCCGAAGACCTGGCATTGGAGTACGGCAACGATCACATCCTGCGGGTGATCACGAAGTTCGACCCCGACGGGACCATGCACTACCCGACCTCGTGTCCCGAAGGCACACAACTGTGGCTCACGGTGCGCGACGAGGAGCGCATCTTCAACGACATGGACCGCATGATGGTCCAGATGACCGAACGGATCGGCGACGGCGAGGTCGTGGCGGTGATCCACGCGGACTGCTTGGCGCGGGGCCGGTTCCTCTTCAACAGGGTCATGAAGGAGGAACTGGTCGGTCGCATGCAGTATCCGCTGACCACCGACGGGCTCGTGCCCCCCTGGCTGGGCATGTACGGGTTCGGGGAGTTCGCGCGTTTGGGCGGGGAGAATGCCTACCACAACTACACGACCGCCATCTACGCGCTGGTGCGCTGAGTGATACCCAAGCCCGAGCCCGAGCCTGAAGCCGGACTGCAGCAGCAGGTCGCCCGACTGGCCAAGCAACAACAGGAGTTGATCGCGACACGTGATCGGCTGGATCGCGAGGTGTCGCGCTTCGAGCAGATGCACGAGTTCTACGCCGCGGCCATGGCCACCGACGACCAGACGGACCTCGCGCGCCTCAGTGTCGAGGCGGTGTGTCAGATCTTCGAGGTGGAGGTAGCTGCCCTCATCGCCGTCGACTGGCCCCAACGTGCCGTCGGCCAGGTTGTCGTATGCCACGGCGCGGACCCGAAGATGTTCGACCTGCGCTCCACGCACGCATTGCGGGCAGGGGTGGGCGCCGATCGCCGGCGGGCATCGTTGTGGGCCAGCGCCGAGGCACGCAACCTGGTGGGCCCCGGCTTCAGTCAGCTGGCGGCCACCGTCTGCAGCGGATCGGACGGCACAGAGATCGCACTACTGGTCGTGGGGGTGCGTGAGACAGGCAGCCGGTTCTTCCCTCGCATCGAGCGCGAACAGGTCGGCCCCTTGTCCCTGATGGCTCATCAGATCGGTTCGCTCATCCAGGCGCGCTGGCACAGTGCGCGTATCGCCCAGCAGGTCCAGCAGCTCGAGGTCGAGAAGAAGCGCCTTAAGTTGGCGCTCGACGGCAGTGCGGCTGGGCTCTGGGATTGGCACGTCGACACGGCGCGGGTGTACTACTCACAACGATGGAAGCAGATGCTCGGCTACGAGAGCGACCAGATCGGCGACGAGCTCCGGGAGTGGGAGACACGTATCCACCCGGAGGACCGCAAGGCCTCCATCGCCCGGGTGGAGTCGACGTTGCGCGAACCGGGACATCACTACGAGAACACCCACCGTCTGCGCCATGCTGACGGCCACTACGTGTGGGTCATGTCGCGTGGGACGGTTCTGCGCGACGCCGAAGGGCGCGCAACACGGATGGTCGGGATCCATGTGGATGTGACGGCGGCTTATGAGGCCCGGGAACGCGCTGAGGCAGCAAGCAGGGCGAAGAGCGAGTTCTTGGCAACGATGAGCCATGAGATCCGCACACCGCTCAACGGTGTGACGGGCATGCTTGAGCTGCTGCGTGACTGCGACCCGACAGATGAGCAGAATCGCTACATCGACGTGGCCCACGACTCCGCTGATCAACTCATGTCGGTCATCAACGGTGTCCTGGACCTCTCACGACTTGAGTCCGGACAGGTCGAGTTCGAGACCCTGCCGTTCTCTCCTGCCGCGGAACTGACAGACGCCGCGGGCCTGCTGCGTGCCCAGTACCAGGCCAAAGGCGTCAGGCTCGACGTACTCGTGGAGGACGGCCTTGCCCACGAAGCACTTGGCGATGCCACTCGACTTCGTCAGGTCGTGACAAACCTGGTTGGCAACGCTTTGAAGTTCACTTCCTCCGGCGGGGTTCAGTTGCGGGTGGGTGGCAACGCCCTGCCCGAGGGTTACGAGTTGTGTTTCGTCGTGGAGGACACAGGTATCGGCATCGCGCCGGAAGCACTTCCCACCCTCTTCGACTCGTTCGTCCAAGCCGACGCGTCCACATCCAGGCGATTCGGCGGGTCGGGACTGGGTCTGGCCATCTGTCATCGACTGGTGGTCGGCATGGGTGGGCGGATCGACGTCCAGAGCCGACTCGGTCAAGGTTCACGGTTCACGGTGCGAATTCCGCTGGGTCTGCCGGCCGGGGCATCGATGGTCAGCGGCCCGGACGGCCTGACGCCCTACGAAGCAGACACCACCGCGGTGCTGCTCGTCGAGGACAACGCCGTCAACCAGATGGTGGCCAAGGCCATGCTGGAGCGGATCGGGTGTGTCGTCGAGGTCGTGGCCGACGGTCCGTCTGCTCTTGAGGCCTTGACCCGGCGGCGTTTCGACCTGGTGTTCATGGACGTTCACATGCCCGGAATGGACGGCTTGGAGACCGTTCGCCAGTGGCGGGCCATGGAGGGTTCCACGCGTACTCCGGTCATAGCGCTCACCGCCAATGTCCTGGAGCAGACCCGGCAGGAGTGCATGTCGGCGGGGATGGACGACTTCGTGGCCAAACCCGTGGCCAAGGCGGTTCTGGCAGCAGTGGTGGCACGCTGGCTGCCGCAGGCAAAAGGCCTGGCCACCGCACCGGGGCGTTGACTCCTGCAGACTCAGGAGATGGTGGCCTTCAGGTAGTTGAACATCGCCTGGCCGGACTCCTCGCTGTACCGGTGCAGTTCCTCCGCAGTTGCGGTCACCTGGTCGCCGTGGAGCCGATTCAGCAGGGTCGTGCAGATCATCGCGAACTTGCTGAAACCCCAGTGGTTGAGGTAGCCGGCCATCATGGCGCCCTCCATCTCGATGTTGCGCACCCCGTTGTCGTAGATCCACTCCAGCCAGGCCATCTTGGTCTCGGGGGTCTCCATGCAGACAGCGCCATCCAGGCGGAACTGCTCGAGGAAGAACTCGTTGCCGGCCACGGTCTTGCCCGACACGACGGTGAGTCCGTGGGTCTCATTGACCGCGACGACCTCGTCGATCACCGCCTGCGGGTAGGTGCTGTCGAACCAGTACTCGCCCATGCCGCCGTTGAGAACCCGGTAGGGCGCAAGGTCGGCCATGACCCCTTCGGTTGTCGCGACTATCGTGCCCCCTTCGAGGCCGACGCCACCGCTGGTGCCCACCCTGGCCCAGAAGACGTCATCGAGAGCATCTAGGTCACCGGCTTTGAGGAAGTAGACCATCCGCATGAGCTCCTGCAGGGCGATGCTCGCGCTAGGCATGCCCATCCCGTGCGAGGCGAACAGGACGCCATGGCAATAGCGCGTGACGAATCGCTCCTCCTTGGGGAAGGCGATGATCGGCGCTGAGTCGTGCATCGCGCTCCAGGTCTGCGCGAACTCGTGGATCCGGTGACCAGAGCCCGCTTTGATGACGGCTTTCACGTCACGCAGCCCGTCGAGCAGTGGGTCGTCGCTGGCCACGCCGAAGTGGTAGTAGGTGTCGACCTGTTCACCGGTCAGCACCGGATCCAAGAAGGCGTGATTGATGTTCTCGGTCTTCACCCGGCCGCCTCTCTAAACAGTCGCCGTGATCCGACCCTATGGCCGCCCCGGCCGGCGTGGCTAGGCGATAAATTCCGTTGTGATGACCCGGCCGTTGCGCGAGCCGTCAGCCGCCGTGTGATCGGCCACGACGAACGTCCTCTGCAGCCAGCGGTCAGTGCCATCGAAACGCGGCTTGAACGGGGTACGCCCGTGCACGGCGACGTCGTTGTCGACCACCAGCAGGTCCCCGGCCTTGAGCGTCACGCCGGTAGCGTGCTCGCGGACCAGGCGGGCCAGTTCGTCCAGCGCCTCCTGAGCGATCGGGTCGATGCCGCTCATCAGGTCGGCGTCGAGCCACAACTTCGGGTTCTCCGGGTCCCCGTAGAGCACCGGGCGTTGGACCGAACGCGCCTCGGAACGTCCTCCGGCATACGACTCGTCGATGCCGGTTGTGAACCGTGGCTGGAACAGGACCGCGCGCGAGCGCGGTGTCAACGTGTCCAGTACCGCGGAGATGCTGCACAGGGTCGTGGCGGCAGAGGGGTCGCCGCGCAGGCACAGCAGCAGCAAGTAGCGCGGACGGTGCGGGTGGAATGCAGCTTCGGTGTGGAACTCGAGCATCGACTTGCTGGACGTCGAAACCTGGCGATCCGCATTGCGTTTGGTGGGGGAGATGTTCTGCACCACGTCCCCGCCGTGCTCGGGCAAGTAGCCCACGGGCCGTCCCAGCAGGCGGCCCACCGTCAGCAGCGTGAACTCGGACACCTGATCGGGTTTGTCTGCCAGCAGCGGGTCTTCCGGCGTCGGGGGGAGGTCGCCAAGAGGCATGTTCTCCAGCAGCAGCGCGCCAGAAGCGGGAGCGACGTCGACGAAGTCCACGAGTGCGTCGAAGACCGCCTCCGGAAGCGTTCGCCCCGCGTGGGCGACGGCGCGCAGGAAGTCGGTCGAGTTGATCTGCACCTCAGGGACGACCGGAACGGTCCAGCCCGAACCCTCGATGACGGTGACCGGTGGATGCTCCACTTGCGGTCCAGGACGGGTCAGGGCCGACAGTACGGATGCAACGAGGTCAGGATCATGGCGGTCCAAGACGGTTTCGGTCCAGAAGACCGCTCCGTCGTCCGTGGCTGCGACGTCCTCCCAGCGCCCGGCCAGAACGGCCACGCGCCCGACCTTTCCCGCAACGGGAATCCCATCGGCGGTGGCCCAGACCTCATCGCATTCGATCCCGAAGGCACCGGCCAGCGGGAACGTCGAGTTCGCCGGCTGAAACCTCGTGCACCGGGTCGGCGACCAGTGGGTCGTGCGAGGGCCGGGCAGGCAGCCTGGTGGTGCGGATCCCAAGGGCATTGAGAGCCTGCGGGTTCGTCGAGCACACGATCGCGTGCTCACGACGGCCGATGGCATCGAGCAGCTCGGCCGAAGGCACGTCACGCAGGATGATCACCTCGGCGTCCTGGTCCGTCGCCGTGTGCAGCCCGAGGGGCTCAAAGATCTGGGAAAGAACGCTCATCTAGACACCTCCATGTCAGCCGGGATCTCCGGCGGACGTCAACGGATCGGACGGGGTGTGTCCGCTCGCACCTCATTGTGCCTCACGGGCGTGCTTCGTTGTCGCTGATTCGGGTCTTCGGCGATCCGACCCCGCATCCTGACCTAGGCTTGGCAGGTGCGAAGGATGCTTCTGGTCGGGTGCGTCGCGGCTCTGACGGCTTGCGGCGGTGGTGCTACCACGGATCCGGCAGCACAAGCGGTGTCCACCTCGCCGTCGGCGCAGACCGACCCAGTGGCCAGTGTTTACGAGCAGATGTCCGGTGGTCAGAGGGTGCGGCAACTGATCATGCCGTCGATCGACAGCCTTGACCCCGGGAACGCCCGAACGGTAGTGCGCCAAACGCGGCCAGGCGGTTTGATCATCATGGCGCCGGGAACTGCCAAGCAGTGGCGCGCAGTGGTGAAGGCGGCTCAGGACGAAGCACGCCAGCTCGGTCTGCCGCCGTTGCTGATCGGCGCGGACCAGGAGAACGGCACACTGGTGCGGCGATTGAACATGCCCGTCACCCTGCCCGGGGCGATGGTTCTCGGGGCAGCCGTGGCAGGCGATTCCCAGCGAGGCACCCAGGCTGCTTCGGCCATGGGCGATCTGACGGGGCGGTGGCTGGCAGCGGCGGGTGTGAACATCGACTTCGCACCGGTTGCGGATGTGAACGTGCGTCCCAGCAACCCGGTCATCGGGATCAGGTCACCCGGGGCATTCCCGGGGATCGTGGGCCGCGCTGTGGCCGGTCAGGTGCAGGGATTCGATCAAGCGGGTGTGCTGTCCACAGCGAAGCACTTCCCGGGCCACGGCGACACCGCCACGGACAGCCACCTCGGGCTGGCCAAGGTCACGCACTCCCGCAAGCAGATGGCTCGCATCGACCTCCCGCCGTTCCAGGACGCCGTTGACGCCGGGGTGCCGGCGATCATGGTTGCCCATGTGACCGTCCCGGCCTACGACAACCGTCCGGCCACGGTTTCCAAGAAGATCGTGACCGGCATCCTGCGTAAGCGCATGGGCTTCGACGGCTTGGTGGTCAGTGACTCCTTGGGTATGGGAGCCGTTGCCAGTCGGCCCCAGTTGGCCGTGGAGGTCATCAAGGCTGGTGGGGATGTCCTGCTGATGCCCAACGAGCCGACCCGGGCGGTTGCGCAGGTACTGCAGGCGCAGGGCAACGGTCTGAGCCCAGCCAGGGTGCGCGATGCCGTGCTCCACGTGCTGGAGGCCAAGCAGCGGCTCGGCCTGCTCGAGGCGGTTCCCACCTACCCCTCGCAACCGTCGACGAAGGCCACGCGCAAGATCGCCCGACAGACGGCGGAGGCGGGGATCACGGTGTTGGGTACCTGCCAGTCGCTGGTCGGCAACGGCGCGACAGTGCTCGGTTCCGGGGCGGCGGCTGAAGGTGTCAGGCAGGGTCTTCGCGCGGCAGGTGTCGGACCGGGCCGGACCCGGGTGGTCGTGTCGTCGGGCTCGCCGGGGGGCGCCGACATCTGGGTCGCGACCGGCTCGCCCTACGGGGCGCTGACTTCCGGGGCGCGGCAGCGGGTTCTGACCTACGGCGATGTCGCTGCGTCCGGTTGGGCCGCTGGTCAAGCGATCGCAGGAGAACTAGGTGATCTCGGCGGCCTTCCCGTCAAGGGACCTAAGCCCTGTTCCCGAGTCGGTTGAGGGTTCTGAGCAGCCAAGACGGGCTCAGTGCAGAAGGTCGGACAAGGCCTTCTCTTGCTCGTCGGTCGCAACGAACAGCAGTTCGTCGCCAACTTCTAGCGGGTCGTCGTCGCTGGGCGGGATCACTCGGTCCTCGCGCAGGATGGCGACCAAGGCGGTGTCCGGGGGCCACACAACATCGCCGACAGCGCGACCGATCACATTCGAGTCGTAGGGAAGCGTCATCTCCACGAGGTTCGTCTTGCTCTGCCGGAACGTCATCAGCCGCACAAGATCCCCGACCGCCACTGCCTCTTCGACCAGGGCGCTGAGCAACCGTGGCGTTGAGACCGCCACATCAACGCCCCACATGCTGTCGAACAGCCATTCGTTCTTGGGGTGGTTCACGCGGGCAACGACGCGAGGCACGCCGTATTCGGTCTTGGCCAGCAGCGACACGACGAGGTTGACCTTGTCGTCGCCGGTCGCGGCGACCACTACCTGACAATGCTCGAGGCCCACTTGGTCCAGGGAGGCCATCTCGCAGGCGTCCGCCTTGACTATCTGCGCGCCTTCGATCGTGGTGCCCGAGACGATGTCGGTGTCCCGATCGATCAGCAACACTTCGTGGCCGATGCCGACGAGTTCGCGCGCGATGGACTTGCCGACCTTCCCGGCCCCGGCGATGGCGACCTTCATTCCGGCGTCACCGCCTTCCCTGCGCAGTGCTGGCAGACCTGGTCAACCGACTCCTTGGCTGTGAGCAGGACGGGGTCGTCCCCTTCTTGTAGAACGCTGTCGGCAGTGGGCAATATCACGCCACCCTCTCGGTAGATCATCGCCACGCGTGACGGCAGAGCGAAGGTCAGATCTTCGGCGCGATGGCCGTACCAGGTGCGGTCGAGGTTGACGCGGTGCAGCACCGCCGCACCTGTGTCATCGATCCACATCTGCTCGGGATCACCTGGCAGAAGCTGCCGCATGATCTGCTCTGAACTCCAGGCGACGGTGGCCACGGTCGGGATCCCCAATCGTGCATAGATGGCGGCCCGACGGGGGTCGTAGATGCGGGCCACGACCCGCTCGACCATGAACTTCTCGCGAGCCACACGGGCGGCCACGATGTTGGAGTTATCGCCGCTGCTCACCGCGGCGAAGGCTTGGGCGTGTTCGATGCCGGCGGCCAGCAGGGTGTCACGGTCGAAGCCGATGCCCTGGATGGTGGCCCCCTCGAACTTGGACCCCAAACGGCTGAAAGAGGTCTCGAGCCGGTCGATTACGGACACCGAATGGCCCATCTCGTCCAGATTGCGCGCGAGCCGGGAACCCACACGGCCACATCCCATCACCACGAAGTGCACCCCTCAACGGTACCGCCCGGCTTGGTCCGGGTGCAGAGTTAGTGCTGCCTTGCGCGCATTGGCGGTGGGCGGGGTCCTACGATCAAGTCGTGCGCTCACCCAAGGAGATGTTGCTCGGCCGGGCCCAGCGTAGTGAGAACCTGCACGCCACCCTGCTACCGAAACGCATCGCTCTGCCCGTTTTCGCATCCGACGCCTTGTCCTCGGTGTCGTATGCCACGCAGGAAATCCTGCTGGTCCTGTCGCTGGGCGGGCTCGCATTCTTCGCCTTCTCGCCCTGGGTGGCGCTCGGGGTGGTCGGGGTCATGCTTGTCGTGGTGGCCTCCTACCGGCAGAACGTGCAGGCCTACCCAAGTGGGGGCGGTGACTATGAGGTGGTCACCACCAACCTGGGGCCGAACTCAGGTCTCACCGTGGCCAGCGCCCTGCTCGTCGACTACATCCTCACGGTGGCGGTCTCGATGTCGGCGGCTTCGGCCAACGTCGCGTCGGCCATCCCGTGGTTCGGTGAGCACCTCGTGGCACTGACGATCGGGATGATCGTGGTAGTCACCTTGCTCAACCTTCGCGGCGTGCGAGAATCGGGAACCCTGTTCGCGGTGCCCACCTATGCGTTCATCTTCGGGATCTTCGCGATGATCGTGACGGCGGGCGTGCGCCTGGCCGCCGGGGATCAACTTCTGGCCGAGTCCGCCAGCTACGAGATCAAACCGGAGGCGACGTTCACCGGTGCGGCTCTTGTCTTCTTGTTGGCCCGTGCCTTCTCATCCGGTTGCACCGCTTTGACCGGCGTCGAGGCCATCTCCAACGGCGTGCCGGCGTTCCGCAAACCGAAGTCGAAGAACGCAGCTGCCACATTGGTGATGCTCGGCGTGCTCAGCGTGACCATGTTCATGTCGATCACGATTCTTGCGCTGGTCACCAAGGTCAAGGTCGCGGAGTACGACCAGGATCTCATCGGTCTACCGCCCGGCCAGGATCAGAAGACAGTCATCGCCCAGATCGCGCAAGCGGTCTTCAGCAACTTCACTCCGATGTTCATCTTCGTGTCCACAGTGACGGCGCTGATCCTTGTGCTGGCCGCGAATACGGCGTTCAACGGTTTCCCCGTGCTCGGCTCGATCCTGGCGCAGGACAACTACCTGCCCAGGCAGTTGCACAACCGCGGCGACCGGCTGGCGTTCAGCAATGGGATCGTGACACTGGCATTCCTGGCGATCGTGCTGGTCTACATCTTCGATGCCAGTGTCACCGCGCTGATCCAGTTGTACATCGTGGGCGTGTTCATCAGTTTCACGCTCAGCCAACTCGGGATGATCCGGCACTGGACCCGGCTGCTGCGCACCGAGGAGGATCCCAGCGTGCGCAGTTCGTATGTGCGCAGGCGGGTGGTGAACGGGATCGGCTTCGTGATGACCGGCTCGGTTCTGGTCATCGTGCTGGCCACAAAGTTCACGCGGGGCGCCTGGATCGTGTGCATCGCGATCCCGGTTCTCTTCATCGTGATGAAGTCCATTCAGAGACACTACGAGCGGGTTGCGATCGAACTGACCCCCGAGGACGACGAACGGTTCCTGATGCCTGCTCGGGTCCACGCGGTCGTGCTGGTCGCGAAGTTGCACAAACCCACACTGCGCGCACTTTCCTACGCGCGTGCCACGCGTCCATCCACCCTGGAAGCCCTGACTGTGGAGGTCGCCCCAGGGGACTCCCAGGCGATCATCGACGAGTGGGACCGCAGGGACATCCCGGTAACGCTCAAGGTGCTCGAGAGCCCATATCGCGAGATCACCAAACCTATCGTCGACTACGTCCGAGGCATCCGCCGGAACAGCCCGCGCGACCTTGTGACCGTCTATGTACCTGAGTACGTCGTGGGCCACTGGTGGGAGCACCTGCTGCACAACCAGAGTGCGCTGCGCCTCAAATCCCGGCTCCTGTTCACCCCGGGTGTCATGGTGGTCAGCGTTCCATGGCAGCTGGAGTCCAGCGATCGTGTGGTGGACAGAGCCGAGGCCGAAGCGCCCGGCGCGCTGTACCGCGGGCTGCCCGTCCAGACCCGGGAGTAGGCCGTGGCTGAGGCCGTTCTCGAGCTGGGCCCGCCTGCACACGGCGGCTTCTGCGTCGCACGATTGGACGGCCGCGTGGTCTTCACGCGCTACGGCATGCCCGGAGAGACCGTCCGTGCTGTTGTGACCGAGGGCGAGGCCGATGCTCGCTTCTGGCGGGCCGAGGCGATCGAGGTCATCGACCACTCGAGTACAGACCGGGTTGCGACCCCGTGTCCCTGGTTCGGACCGGGCCTCTGCGGCGGATGCTCGTGGTTACATGCCAGCGCCGATGCGCAACTGCGGATGAAGTCTCAGATCCTGATCGAGACCCTGGACAGGTTGGGTGGGGTCCAGTGGCCGCAGTTGGAAGTCCGGGGTCTTGGTGTTGAAAAGGGCTGGCGCATTCGCGTGACCCTGCACGTCGACGCCAGCGGCCGGGCCGGGTTCCATGCCGCCCGGTCCAACGATCTGGTGCCTCTGACCGACTGCTTGCAGGCGGATCCCCGCCTGGACCTGCCGGAGTTGCTCCAACGTGACTGGCCACCGGGATCCTCGGTACACGTGAGTGTCAGCGACGCCGGCCGCGCGGTGGTCGTGACCGACTCCAAAGAGCGTGTGGTGACGGGTCCCGATGAACACCGGCACTGCGTGCTGGGCCGCGACTTCGAGTGCGGTGTTGATGGTTTCTGGCAGTCGCACCGGGATGGCGCAAATACTCTGGCTGCCTGCGTTGTGGATCTGGCGGGACCAGCCCGACGAGTTGTCGATCTCTACGCAGGGGTCGGCGTTCTGGGGCTGAGCCTTCTAGAGGCCGGTGCCCAGGAGCTGTTGCTCATCGAGGGCGACCGCAGAGCCGCCGAGTTCGCCGTCCGCAATGCTGCCGGTGACCCCCGGGTCCATGTCGTGCGTCAGGACGTCAAGGTGTGGGCTCGCCGACGACCCGCAAGCTCGGATGTGGTTGTGCTCGATCCACCTCGAGCCGGTGCTGGCCGACAGGTCGTTGCGGGCATCGCTGCAACCGGAGCCGACACTGTCGTCTACGTATCGTGCGAGCCTTCGACTTTGGCCCGCGACCTGAAATACTTCGCCGACCACGGTTTCACCCCCGACCACGTCGAGGCTTTTGATCTGTTCCCAGGGACGGCCCATCTGGAAACGGTGGTTAGGTTGCGAGGCTGAGGGCCAGCCAGGGGGAACCCCGACCGGTCCCTGAAGACGGAACTTGCGATTGTGGCGTTGTTGCACGTCGGCGTTCTCGGTTGTCGCCTTGTTGCTGTTTTCAAGCCCGAGAAGCAGCAACATTGCAGCAACCGCGCTTTCGCCGCTCCAACGACGTCACAAACCAGAGGGTCCCGCCACAGGCCCAGGTCTGCACGTCACGAGATAGCGAGGTCCCCTGAGATCGGCCATGAGCTCAGCCGCCCAGACCAGCCCGGTCGGCGCCGCAAAGACGAGGAACTAGGCTGGGAGCCATCGGATCGGCGATGGGAGAAATGCGTGGCCAGCCTCGACAGTTTCGGTGCCAAGACAACGTTGCAGGTGGGGGATGAGTCCTTCGAGATCTTCCGGCTCGACGCACTTGGGGACCTGAGTCTTCCCTACACGCACAGGGTTCTGCTCGAGAACCTCCTGCGCACGGAGGATGGAGCCAACGTCACCGCCGAGCAGATTCGCGCGCTCGCCAGTTGGGATGCGACAGCGCAGCCCAGCCAGGAGATCCAATTCACCCCCGCGCGGGTGATCATGCAGGATTTCACGGGCGTGCCGTGTGT
The DNA here is from genome assembly GCA_963818505.1 of uncultured Actinomycetota bacterium. Lineage (GTDB taxonomy): Bacteria > Actinomycetota > Actinomycetes > S36-B12 > UBA10799 > JADKAV01. Next base: position 409,967 of record CAWFSJ010000001.1, on the reverse strand, counting down.
GGTGGACCTCGCGACGATGCGCGAGGCGTTCGCGCAGATGGGCGGCGACCCCGCCCGCATCAACCCCCTGGCGCCTGCCGAACTCGTCATCGACCACAGCGTCATCGCCGACTACTTCGGTACCGAGCAGGCACTGCGTCTGAACGTGGAGCTGGAGTACGAACGCAACCGAGAGCGTTACCAGTTCCTGCGGTGGGGCCAGAGCGCGTTCGACGAGTTCCGGGTCGTCCCTCCGGGCACCGGCATCGTCCACCAGGTCAACATCGAGCACCTGGCCCGGGTGGTCATGGTGCGCAATGGACAGGCCTACCCGGACACCTGCGTCGGGACGGATTCGCACACGACGATGGTCAACGGGCTCGGGGTTCTCGGCTGGGGAGTCGGGGGGATCGAGGCTGAGGCCGCGATGCTCGGTCAGCCGGTCAGCATGCTGATCCCGCGGGTGGTCGGGTTCAAGCTCAGTGGAGCACTGCCCGCAGGTGCCACTGCCACCGACCTCGTGCTGACGATCACGCAGATGCTGCGGGAGCACGGCGTTGTCGGCAAGTTCGTCGAGTTCTATGGCCAGGGCGTGGCGGCGGTGCCGTTGGCAAACCGGGCGACCATCGGCAACATGAGCCCCGAGTACGGCTCCACGGTGGCGATCTTCCCGATCGATGACGAAACGCTGGCCTACCTGCGTATGACCGGGCGCAGCGACCAACAGATCGCGACAGTCGAGGCCTACGCGCGTGCTCAGGGCTTGTGGCACGACCCGGACAAGGAGCCGGTCTACTCCGAGTACCTCGAGTTGGACCTCGGGACTATCGTGCCGAGCCTGGCAGGGCCCAAACGCCCGCAGGACCGTGTACTGCTGGACGGCGCGGCGACTGCTTTCAAGCAGGCCCTGCCGACCTACACCGACGATCCGCAGGCGACAGCCAGCCTGAGCCTTGAGGGTCAGGACGTGACCGTGGGACACGGCGCGGTTGTTATCGCGGCCATCACTTCGTGCACGAACACGTCCAACCCGTCGGTGATGCTGGGTGCGGCGCTGCTCGCCAAGAAGGCCGTAGAGGCAGGTCTGACGCGCAAGCCGTGGGTCAAGACGACCCTTGCGCCAGGCTCCCAGGTCGTTACCGACTACTACGAGAAGTCCGGGCTGTTGCCCTACCTGGAGAAGCTGGGCTTCGACGTGGTCGGCTACGGCTGCACCACCTGCATCGGCAACTCCGGGCCCCTGCCCACGGAGTTGAGCCAAGCGATCCAGGGTGCCGATCTCGCCGCCGTTTCCGTGCTCTCCGGCAACCGCAACTTCGAGGGGCGCATCAACCCCGATGTGAAGATGAACTACCTGGCATCCCCACCGCTGGTGGTTGCCTACGCACTGCTTGGACGCATGGATGTTGACATCGTCAACGAACCCCTCGGGATCGGCACGGACGGTGAGCCCGTGTATCTGCGCGACATCTGGCCGACCGACGCCGAAGTGAGCGATGTCATCGCGCAGGCCATCGACGAGGACATGTTCGCGCGACGCTACGCCGACGTGTTCGCAGGCGATGCGAAGTGGCAGAACCTTCCGACGCCGTCCGGTTCGCAGTTCGACTGGGACGCGGACTCCACCTATGTGCGCAAGCCTCCCTACTTCGACTCCATGGCGCCAAGCCCTGCTCCAGTCGTCGATGTGACCGGCGCCCGGGTGCTCGCCAAGCTCGGCGATTCGGTGACGACCGACCACATCTCACCGGCCGGCGCAATCAAGGCCGATTCCCCGGCCGGGGTGTACCTGGCAGAGCACGGGGTCGGGTTGAAGGACTTCAACTCCTACGGCTCGCGCCGGGGTAACCACGAGGTCATGATCCGTGGGACGTTTGCGAACATCCGGCTGCGCAACCAGCTCGTGCCAGGGGTCGAGGGTGGATTCACCGTCGACTTCACAGTGCCCGGTGCGCCGCAGACGACGATCTACGACGCCGCCCAGGCCTACGCCCGGTCCGGCATCCCGCTGGTCATCCTGGCCGGCACTGAATACGGTTCCGGGTCGTCGCGGGACTGGGCTGCCAAAGGGACCTCGCTTCTGGGTGTGAAGGTTGTGATCGCGGAGTCGTTCGAGCGCATTCACCGCTCCAACCTCATCGGGATGGGTGTGCTGCCCCTGCAGTTCCCTGAGGGCGAGAACGCCGACAGTCTGGGACTCACCGGCGACGAGACGTTCGACGTGACCGGGGTGACCGGACTCAACGAGGGTCGTATCCCCGCCACCGTCACGGTGCGGGCCACCTCGGGTGACCGGGTCGTCGAGTTCGAAGCGGTGGTCAGGATCGACACGCCGGGCGAAGCGGATTACTACCGCAACGGCGGGATCCTTCAGTACGTGCTGCGCTCGCTGCTCGAGGCGTGACCCGTTCGGCGCCACCCGGCTGGCCTGGCGACCTCCCGCACGCGGGGGAGCAGTTCGAGGAGCAGGTCGTCGGGTGGTTGCTCGACCGTCTGCCGCCGGAGTACAGATTGTCCGCGGCGCGCCGGCACCCATTGCTTCTGGCCATGGCAGCCCGCAGTCAGTCGCAGGCCACGCTGGAGGCCACCCGGGAGGTGTACCGGGGTGCCAGGGCGGGTCTGCGGGACAGTCTGGAGCCCGCGGAGATCGACGCCGGCCTAACGGCTCTCGAGGCACTCGCCGCGCAGTTCCGACGTACGGTGCGCGAAGTTGAGTTGGTGGAAGAGGCGCTGCGCGGCCGGGTGTGGACGCCGAAGTTGTGATCGGCTGCGTCGATAGGTTCGACGGTTCTGCCGACGGCGGTCAACAGGCGCTCGGGCGGCGTAACCGTACACTGAATAGGTGCTCGAGCAGATCCAATCACCTGCGGACCTGAGGTCCCTGGACGACGCCCAGCTGCAGGAGCTGGCGGCGGAGATCCGGGAGTTCCTCGTGGCCAAGGTGGCGCGTACCGGGGGCCACCTCGGGCCCAATCTGGGTGTGGTTGAACTGACGCTGGCGCTGCACCGGGTCTTCGATTCACCGAAGGACGCCATCTTGTGGGACACAGGCCACCAGGCTTACGTCCACAAGTTGCTGACAGGCCGACAGGCAGGCTTCGAAACGCTGCGCCAGGAAGGCGGGCTGTCCGGCTACCCGAGTCGTGCCGAGAGCGAGCACGACTGGATCGAGAACTCCCACGCAAGCACGTCGTTGTCCTACGCCGATGGACTGGCCAAGGCCTGGCAGGCACGCGGCCTGCTCGGCTCGCGCAAGGTCGTGGCCGTGATCGGCGACGGTGCACTGACAGGTGGAATGGCCTGGGAGGCGCTGAACAACATCGCCGACTCGAACCGATCGATGGTGATCGTGGTCAACGACAATGAGCGCAGTTACGACCGGACCATCGGCGGTCTGGCGAACCATCTGGCGACCCTGCGAACAACCGGCGGCTACGAAAGGTTCCTCGAGTGGGGACGCCGGGTTCTGGACAGGACACCGGTGGTCGGCAGACCCGCCTTCGACACCCTTCACGGTTTGAAGAAGGGCGTGAAGGACATGGTGGCGCCGCAGGGGATGTTCGAGGACCTCGGCCTCAAGTACCTCGGTCCGGTACCCGGCCACGACCTCGAAGCCGTTGAGCAGGCACTGGGCCGGGCCAAGGGATACGACGGGCCGGTGCTGGTACATGTGTTGACCCAGAAGGGCAGGGGATACCCGCCCGCTGAACAGGATGAGGCCGACCGCTTCCACGGTGTGCCCGTCATCGACCCGGCCACCGGCCGTCCCACAGTCGCGGCGAGGCCCACCTGGACCTCGGTGTTCTCCGAGGAGATGGTCGAGGCGGCAGCCCAGCGGCCCGATGTGGTGGCCATCACCGCCGCAATGCTGGGTCCGACAGGCCTGGCGGCGACCAAGCAGGCGTTCCCGGAACGGGTCTTCGACGTCGGAATCGCTGAGCAGCACGCTGTCACCAGCGCGGTGGGTATGGCCATGGGCGGCCTGCACCCGGTCATCGCGCTGTACGCGACATTCCTGAACCGCGCCTTCGACCAAGTGCTCATGGACGCCGCACTGCACAAGGCGGGGATCACCATTGTCCTGGACAGGGCCGGCATCACCGGCGACGACGGGGCCAGCCACAACGGCATGTGGGACATGTCCATCCTGCAAGTCGTCCCGGGCCTTCGACTGGCTGCACCTCGCGACGGGTCCCGGCTTCGTGAGAGCTTGCGTGAGGCCCTCGATGTGTCAGACGCACCCACCGTTGTGCGATTCCCGAAAGGCTCGCTGCCCGACGACATTCCTGCGATGCGAGCGCATGGATCAGTGGACATCCTGGCGCAGTCCGGGGGCCCAGATGTGCTGATTGTGGCGGTCGGCTCGATGGCAGGAGTCGGTGTCGAGGTCGCCTCTCGGCTTTCCGCCCAGGACATCGGGGCCACAGTCGTCGACCCACGCTGGGTGAAGCCGGTCCCGTCGGAGATCGTGGAACTGGCCCGTGACCACCGTTTGGTGGTGACACTCGAGGACAACGGAGTGGTTGGGGGAGTAGGTTCGGCGATCACCGGGGCCTTACAGGAGGCCTCGATTGCGACTCCCGTGAGGACGATCGGGATTCCCCAGGAGTTCCTCGACCAAGCCAGTCGCACCGCACTTCTGGAACGAACCGGGCTGACCGCCCAACAGATCGGGCACAAAGTCATCGGGTGGGTGGCGGCCAGCCAGCAGGCAATGGAGGCCGACACGCCCAGTAGCTTGGACCACAGCGAGTAGGCACCCCGCTACTTTAAGTGCATGACCGCCGGAGATGTCCGGTCGATTCCGCCAATCGACGGCGCCTGGTTCGCTGTGCTGGCGCTGACCGCCTTGGCCATCGGCAATTGGCTGTCTGCCCCATTGGCCGTGAGCGTTGCTGTCATCGTCGCTGCTGCGGTGCTCGCGGCGCTCGGCGTCCCGAGGGGCGACGGAATCGGCGAGGCACTTCATGACAGCGCCGCGGTCGTTACCGTGACCCAGTACGACTCGCAGGGTGTCAGCCGTGTCGTGTGCGCCTCCGACGCGCTGAGCCGCCTGCTCGGGTTGGAGACCGACGAGATCGTGGGTCGAGCATGGCCCGACCTGCTGGGACGCCACGGTCAATTGATGGTCGAACAGGACCTCGCTGTGCTGGACGCGCAGACCCCGCGGGTGTTCACGCTTCCGGTCACCGGCGGGGGTCACAGATGGACTCTGATGGCCTCGAAGTTCCCCACGAAGTCCGGCGACGAACGTGCCGTGGGAATGGTCGCGCTGGACATCGGGGGACACCGCCACCGCGACCGCCTACTGCGCATGATGTTCGACTCCTCGCCTGTTCCGATGGCTCGGCTGACAGTGACGGAGGTGGGGCCCGGCCCACTGGTCGATGCCAATCAAGCGATGGCCCACCTACTGGGGGTAACGCTGGCGGACCTGCGCGGCACGCAGCTGGCGGACTACCTGCATCCGGGTGATCACTTGGTCGCCGACGGCAGATCCCGTGAGATCAGGATGGTCACCGGCGGGGGCGAAGTCCTCTGGGTCCAAGCCACGGTGTCGGTCCTGCAGGCCACCGACTACGACGGGGCTTTCGCCATCGCAGTCCTTGAGGACAGGACAGCGCGACGCGAGGCCGAATCCCGCTTGATCCAGCAGGCCGAGCACGACGCGCTTACCGGGCTTCCCAACCGTCATGCCCTGAACCCGCTGCTCGAAGCCGCGATCAATAGGTTGTGGACCACCGGGCGGGTCTTGGCCGTGCTCTTCTGCGACCTCGACGGGTTCAAGGGCGTCAACGACACACTTGGACACAGTTGCGGGGACGCGGTGCTTGTGGAGGCCTCACGCAGGCTGTCCCGAGAAGTCGGGGAGCCCGGTTTCGTGGCACGACTCGGGGGTGACGAGTTCGTGGTCGTGGCTGAGGGGTTGGCCGACTCCGACCGAGCATCCGAGTTGGGCCTGCGGATTCTGGCAGGAATGCGCGAGCCGTTCGTCGTGCAGGAGCGGGATGTGCGCTTGGGCATCTCCGTCGGGGTCGCCCTGACAACGGATCCCGGGGCTGACCCCGAGACCCTGGTCCGCCGGGCGGACCTTGCCATGTACAGCGCCAAGGACTCTGGGCGCAACCGCGTGGAGGTCTATCAACACGCGATGGAGAGCGCTGCGCTCTCCCGGCAATACGTACTGGCCCAACTTCGCGACCGGCTTGCCGGCGACGGAATAGGTGTCCACTATCAGCCGATCACCGCGGTGAGCGACGGCCAAGTGAGCGCGGTAGAAGGTCTCGTTCGCATCTGCGCCGATCCGCCCGTGCCTGCGGTCGACTTCATCCGCGCCGCGGAGGACAACGGACTCATGCCCGAACTGGGCCGTCGGGTCCTGGAGGTGGCGTTGCGCGACCAAGCCCTGTGGGCACGACAAGGCCTGCGCCTGCGGGTGCACCTGAACACATCTTTGAGCCAACTGTGCACCGACGGGTTCGCCGACGAGGTGCTTCGCGTGGTCAGCGACCACGGGGCCGATCCATCGTGGCTGTGCTTCGAGGTCGCCGACTCACCCCAGCTGCACGAAGGAGATGCCATCTCGAACCTCAACCGTCTGCACGACCTCGGTTTCCGAGTGGGCATCGACGGGTTCGCAGCTGGTCGATGTGGACTTGATGCCGTGAAGGTGATCCCGGCCGACTACGTGAAGATCGACCGTAGCCTGATCAACGATCTGGGCGACAGCCGGGAGGATCTGGTGATCGTCGCGGCCATCGTGACCGTGGCTCACGACCTCGGTATCCGCGCCATCGCCACGGGGGTGGAGACGAGCGAGCAGGTGCAGATCCTGGCCGGGTTGGGCTGCGACGAGGTTCAGGGATTTGTCAACAGCGCGCCGACGCCCCCAGAGTCCGTGGCCGGTCTGCTGGAGGCGTCGGCGATGCGTTGAGCGTTGCCTACGGCAGGCTGGCCACCCCTGCGGGCAGGAACCGCTTGCCGGTCACCTCTTCGCTGACATCCACCCGGTCCAGGTACGGGGTCACGCCACCGAGGTGGAAAGGCCATCCGGCTCCCAGGATCATGCACAGGTCGATGTCCTGTGCCTCGGCCACTACCCCCTCGTCGAGCATCAGCCGGATCTCCTCGGCCAGTGCGGTGAGCGCCCGGTCTCGAACCTGTTCCTCGCTCAGAGGTGCGTCACCTTGCGCGAAGAGCGCGGCCACCTCGGGATCCACTTCGGGGGTACCGGTGTCGTAGGTCCAGATAGCGCTCTTGCCGGCATCGACGATCTTCTTCAGGTTCTCCGAGACGTAGAAACGGTCCGGGTAGGCCTCGTGCATCGTCTCCGACACGTGGTAGGCGACGGCCGGCCCCACGAGCTGCAGCAACGTGAACGGCGACATCGGAAGGCCGAGCGGATCGAGGGCCTTGTCTGCCACCTCGAAGGGCGTGCCCTCATCCACAGACTTCGTGACCTCGCCCAGGAAGCGGGTGAGCAGCCGGTTCACGACGAACGCGGGGGCATCCTTGACCAGAACACAGGACTTCTTCAGTGACTTGCCGACCACGAACGCGGTGGCCAGTGTCGAGTCATCCGTCTGCTCGGCACGCACGATCTCCAGCAGAGGCATCACTGCCACCGGGTTGAAGAAGTGGAACCCTACGACCCGCTCGGGGTGGGCCAGTCCGCTGGCCATCTCTGTCACGGACAAGGAGGAGGTGTTCGTGGCCAGGATCGTGTCCGGTCGTACGACAGCCTCGACCTCGGCGAAGACCTGCTGCTTGACCGACAGGTCCTCGAACACGGCCTCGATCACGAAGTCGGCATCAGCGAAGGCGTCCTTCGTGGCCGAACCGGTGATCAGGGCCTTGAGCCTGTTCGCCTTGTCCGAGTTGACCCGGCCTCTCGCGGCGAGTTTGTCGATCTCGGAGTGTGCGTAGGCCAGGCCCTTGTCCACCCGGGCCTGGTCGAGGTCGGTCATCACCACAGGCACCTGCAGGCGCTGTGCGAACAGCAGCGCCATCTGGCTGGCCATGAGTCCGGCTCCGACCACGCCGACCTTCGTCACGGGACGCGCCAGCTTCTTGTCAGGAGCGCCGACGGGACGCTTGGCGCGTTTCTGGACGAGGTCGAACGAGTACAGACCCGACCGGAGGTCGTCGCCCATGATCAGGTCGGCAAGTGCCTCGTCCTCGGCTGCGAACCCCTCGGCCTGGGTGGCGGTCTTCGCTGTAGCGATGAGGTCCAGGGCACGGTAGGGCGCAGGTGTAGCGCCCTTGAGCCGGGCGTCGAGGCCGGCACGGACCTTGCCCACGGCCTCGTCCCAGGCAGCGCCGCGGTCGATCTGAGGGCGTTCCACCACGAGGTCGCCGGTGACGACCCGGGCTGCCCACGTCAACGACTCCTCGAGGAAATCGGCCGGCTCGAACATGGCGTCTGCGATGCCGAGTTCCAGGACCTGCTTGGGCTTCAACTGCCGGTTCTGGGCCAGTGGGTTCTCCACGATGACCGTGCACGCCTTCTCCGGGCCGATCAGGTTGGGCAGCAAGTAGGCGCCACCCCAGCCGGGGATCAGTCCGAGGAACACCTCGGGCAGGCTGAACGCCGCCGCACCCGATGAGATTGTGCGGTACGAGCAGTGCAGCGCAACCTCCACGCCGCCGCCCATGGCCGCACCGTTGATGAAGGCGAACGTAGGGACCTTGGAGTCCCCGAGCATCCCGAGCACTTCGTGGCCGAGCCTGCCCATCGCCACGGCTTGGCCGCGGTCGGTCAGACGGGGGACGCCACTGAGGTCGGCGCCGACCGCGAAGATGAAGGGTTTGCCCACCACGCAGATCGCCGCGAGTCCCGGTTCGGACTGTGCCTGTGTGATGGCCGCCTTGAGTTCGATCAGACCGCCTGGGCCAAAGGTGTTCGGCTTGGTGTGGTCGAACCCGTTGTCCAAGGTGATGACCGCTGCGATACCGGCCCCGAGGGGCAGTTCGACCATTCGCAGTTTGGCGTGGGTGACCACCTCGTCGGCGAACTGGATCGACTCGTCCAGTGCTGCGTCCTCAGGGGACTGCGGGATGGGCTTGGAGATGCTCTCGGTCATGGTCTCAGGCCTCCTGCTTGTAGTTGGGGTTCTCCCAGATGACCGTGCCGCCCATTCCAAGGCCGATGCACATGGTCGTGATCCCGTACCGGACCTCCGGGTGGTCGGCGAAGTCCCGGGCCAGGTAGGTCATCAGACGGATGCCGCTGGAGGCCAGTGGGTGCCCGACCGCGATCGCCCCACCCATCGGGTTCACTCTGGCGTCGTCGTCGGGGATGCCGTAGTGGTCCAGGAAGCTGAGAACCTGCACCGCGAACGCCTCGTTGATCTCGAACATTCCGATGTCGTCGATGCTGAGTCCGGCTTTGGCCAGAGCCTTTTCGGTGCTCGGCACCGGTCCGTAACCCATGACTTCGGGCTCCACACCGGCGAACGCGAAGGAGACCATGCGCAGCTTCTTGTCCAGACCCAGTTCGTCGGCCACTTCCTCGGCAGCAAGAATCGCGCCGGTGGCACCGTCGTTGAGCCCTGCGGCGTTGCCCGCTGTGACCCGCCCGTGCGGGCGGAAGGGTGTCTTCAGGGCAGCCAGCGATTCCATGGACGTCCCGGGTCGCGGGGGCTCGTCCACGGTGGCCAGGCCGTAGCCCTTCTCAGCTGATCGCAACGACATGGGTACCAGGTCCGGCTGGATCTTCCCGTCGGCGTAGGCCTTTGCGGTCTTCTCCTGGGAGGCCACGGCGAATGCGTCGGAGCGTTCCTTGGTCAGCTGCGGGAACCGGTCGTGTAGGTTCTCGGCGGTCTTGCCCATCAGCAACGCCTCCGGGTCGACGATCTTCTCCGCCAGGAAGCGGGGGTTGGGATCCACACCCTCTCCCATGGGGTGGCGGCCCATGTGCTCGACCCCGGCGGCGACGGCCACGTCGTAGGCACCCACGCCGATTCCGGCGGACACCGACGTCGCCGCTGTCAGGGCTCCTGCGCACATCCGGTCGATCGAGTAGCCGGGTACCGACTTCGGCAGCCCTGCCAGCAGTGCGGCGCTTCGCCCGATGGTCAGTCCTTGGTCGCCGATCTGAGTGGTTGCCGCAATCGCTACCTCATCGATGCGCTCCGGCGGCAAGTTGGGATTGCGCCGGATCAGTTCCCGAATCACGCGCACGACCATGTCGTCGGCGCGGGTTTCGGCGTAGAGGCCCTTGGGCCCGGACTTGCCGAACGGTGTTCGGGCTCCGTCTACGAGAACGACATTGCGACCAGCCTGTGGCATCACGACCTCCTGCGGGGCATATGGAAACCCAGTTTGGGCATTATGTTACTCGCCAGTAGCAACATGCCGGGAGGGGGTACCGCGACATCGCGGTGGGGGCTACTTCGGTTCGAACAGATCCAATGTGTGCTCGATCTGCCAATCCCGCACGCCGAGTTCTCGCATGCGCTGCGCCACGTCGGTCGGCTCGTTCCACGCAAGGTCGGCCACGACATCCGGGGCCAGCAGCGTCTGGGTCCAGACCTGCAAGTCCAGGGCGCGCTGCGTCACAGCTTCGCGCAGGGCCACCCAGCGCACGGCCGCCTGTGGGTCGCGCTGCTCCCAGGCCTTCAAGGTGCGAGCCGGGGGACCGTCGGTGCGAGGCAGCGGTCGCACCGGATCAGCGATCCCGCGGGCTACCGCGTCCAGCCAGCGGGCATGGTGACGCAGCACCGGTTCCGGCACGTCACTGACAGCGCGCAGTTGCTCGATGTCGGTTGGCAGCGCCTTGGCGACGTCGACCATGACCGGATCGCGAAGGATCCGGTGGACTGCGACGTCACGCTCGCGGGCGAGTTCATCGCGGGTGAACCAGAGGGCGCGCAGAGCCCCTCGCTGCGCGTCCGTGCGCAACCGTCCGGCACCGTTGGTCCGTCGCCATCTCTGCTCGGGGTCCGGTGGGGTTCGCTCTCGCATCTGGTGGGTGAACTCCGCAGCCGCCCACTGCGTCTTGCCGGCCTCCTCCAGGCGCGCGGCCAGGGACTCGCGCAGGTCTGGCAGAACCTCGACGTCCAGGGCCGCGTAATCCAGCCAACTAGGACGCAGTGGCCGACGCGACCAGTCCGCCTGCCCGTGCGACTTGCGCATCGTGCGCCCGAGTTCGGACTCAACCAGTGACGCGAGCCCGACCTTCTCCATGCCGAGCAGTTGGGCGGCGACCTCCGTGTCGAACAGGGCTTTGGGTCGCAGGCCGATCTCGGCCAGGCAGTCCAGGTCGTTATGGGCGGCCTGCATCACCCACTCGGCATCGTCGAGCACTGCGCACAGCTCGCGCAGATCCGCCAGTGGGATCGGGTCGAGCAACAGCACGGGAGCCCCGGGTCGGTAGACCTGTATCAGATACGCGCGCTGGCTGTAGCGGTAGCTGCCGGCACGCTCCGCATCCACCCCGATGGGGCCCGTGGCGTGCGCAAGAGACTCGACAGCGGTGTGCAGTGCATCCGGGGAGCCCACCACTGCGGGGGCCCCTGCCTGCGAAGTACTCACGGAAGCCAACCTACGCATGCAGGTGGCCAGGATGGCGCAGGCTCAGCCTATGTAGCCCCTGCGGATCGCGGTGGCCACCATCTGGGCCCTGTCCCCAGAGCCGAGTTTGCGGGCGATGCGGGCAAGGTGCGACTTGACGGTGAGCGCTGACAGCCCGAGGTGCTCGCCGATCTCGCGGTTGGTCTGGCCATCGGCCACCATCGTCAGGACCTCGAGTTCGCGTGCGCTGATGCGAATGCCGTCCTTCGACGGATTGACCCGACGCCTGGCAGGGGACTCGGCCGGTCGCACCACGACCATCCGGACGCCGGTCAGCAGAGCCGAATGGATGGCTCGCGCATCAGCTTTGCCCGAGAGGACTCCGACCTGCATCCATCCGCGTTGCCTCAACATGCGGATGAGGGGAAGGACCGGACCGTCGGACAGTGGAGTGACGACGAAGCACGTGTCGGGTGCGGAACTTCGGTCGGCGTAGTGCTTGGCCTCGTGGGCAGTGGCCATGACAGTCGTGCTCGCGCCCAGGTTCTTGGCCGCGTCTGCCAGGTCATGTGTGTGGCTTTCGCCGATGAACAGGCTCGTGACCCGCGTCCGGCGCGGAGTTGCCACGGACATTGTCGGCAGTACGACGACAGCACCCATGATGACCTCCTGCACTGGTGGTAATCAGTGCATCGACGCTCAGGGCACGCGACTTTAGCCGGGGCCGATCCGATCAGGAGATGTCACCTATATGGCTGACCCCCGGATGGTGCGGTGGCAGCCCCGCGCAGGTCTGCATGAGGTCCAGCCACACCCCGTAGTGCTCCGGTACATCGCTCACCCGTTCGGGTGACCAGGACGCGCGAATCTGGATGCTGTTCTCGTGTCCGCGGGCCGACAGGGCCTCGTAAGAAGTCGATCGGGTGGCGGTCACCGTGCCGCCGAGGGCTTGGTAGCCCAGCCCGGCGTCCGCGAGGCACTCCTGGACCCAGGTCCAGCCCACGTCGGTGAGCAGTTGGTCCTGTTCCATCTCAGCGTCGATGTCAGCTTCGACATAGACAACGACACGGCAGTCGGAGTCCCAAGCCGGTGGGTGCGTCGGGTCGTGCAGTAACACGAAGCGCCCGGAACCCACCTCCGGATCGAGTCCGATCTGGGCGGTGACGGCATGCGCGAAGGGTGCCAACCGGCCGGGCGCGGGGGCCTCGCTGATCTCGATCTCGGGATGCACCACGACATCACCGATCGCCGCAATGGCTTCGGAGAACTGCTCGCGGTTCGTGGTCACGCTGCCACCATAAGTCGCTCAGGCGCGATGGAGGCGGGTTCGCGTGATTAGCGTGTCCCGGTACGGCTGGCCTGCTTGCGTTCATCAGCAGCTTCGCGTGGGGCACGCATGTGTCCCGTGGTTCTGGGGCTGTTGAGCGGTGACGAGGCGACGACCGCAATGCGGGCCAGCACGGTGACGATCCTGGTCGTCGACGCGATAGTGGCATTGCTGGGCGGCCGTCGGCAGAGCATCGCGAACCGACGCGATCTCGGGCTGCTGGCCGCGATCGGCGTCCTCGGTGCGTCGGCGAACCTTGTCTACGCGGCCACCGCCATGGGAGCCCTCTGACTGGTTTCTGTGATCGGTTCGGTCTACCCGGTGGCAACTGTGCTGATGGCGTGGCGCCTACTGGGCGAGCGGCTCAAGCAGATCCAGTACGTCGCCGAGGCGCTGGCATTGGGAGGGGTCGCTCTGATCGTGTCGTGACCATGCCACGATCAAGGGGTGACACTTGCTCAAGACCACCCGTGGCACGCCCAGAACACTGCCGACAGCAGGCTGATCCGCGCGATGCAGGCGCGGCCGGTGGACCGACCCCCTGTGTGGTTCATGCGTCAAGCTGGGCGCTCATTGCCTGAGTACCGCGAGCTCCGTGCCGGCATCCCCATGCTGGACGCGTGCTTCGATCCCGCGCTCGCCGCCGAGATCACGCTGCAGCCTGTACGCAGACACGGCGTGGACGCGGCGATCTTCTTCAGCGACATCGTTGTACCCGTCCGAGCGGCCGGCGTCGATGTCGTCATCACGCCCGGGGTCGGACCCGTAGTTGCTGAGCCCTTCCTGACCCGTGCCGACCTCGACCGCATCCCCGCACCCGAGCCGGGAATGTTCGACGCGATCGCCGCCGGTGTCGCCAACACGGTGGCCGAGCTGGCCGGTACCCCCCTTATCGGATTTGCAGGAGCGCCTTTCACCGTTGCGTCGTACCTGATCGAAGGTGGTCCATCCAGGGACCTGCCCAGAACCAAGGCCATGATCGTGCGTGAGCCCGAGTTGTTCGGCGATCTGCTGGCCCGCCTGGCGGACCTGGCAGCCGGATTCCTGCGCACGCAGATCCTCGCAGGGGCCAGTGCGATCCAGCTGTTCGACTCGTGGGTGGGTGCGCTTCCGCGGCGGCTCTATGTGGAGCACGTGGCGTCGCACAGTCGGTCGGTGTTCGAGCGGGTCGCAGATCTCGCAGTGCCGAAGGTTCACTTCGCGGTGGGTGCCAATCATCTGGCCCCGGAGATGGCCGATGCAGGGTGCGACGTCTTGGGAGTCGACTTCCGGATCGACCTCCAGGATGTGGACCCCGCAATCCGTTCTCGGATGCCGCTCCAGGGCAACCTGGACCCGACCGTCTTGCTCACCGACGTGCCGACCATCGACCGGGAGGTCAAGCGCGTACTCGCCAGCGGACGCGGTCTGAAAGGGCACATCTTCAACCTGGGACACGGGGTTTTGCCGGCCACGCCCGCGGAGTTGGTAACCGCGGCGGTTGACGCGGTGCGGACCTACGGCGAGCCCATGGGAGAGGAGCGGATGTGAATCCCGAATTGCCTCATGTCGTGATCGTCGGAGGCGGGATCAGTGGTCTGGCCGCGGCCTGGTTCTTGACCCAGGGACCGAACGGTCCTCGAGCCACAGTCACCGTTCTGGAGTCAGCCGACTACTTCGGCGGCAAGTTGCGGACCAAGGAGTTCGGTGGGCTCAGCGTCGACGTGGGAGCAGAGTCGATGCTGGCCACCCGTCCGGAGGCCGCCAACCTGTGTCGGGAACTGGGTCTGGAGACTGTGCCTGCTGCCACCACCTCGGCCGCGATCTACAGCCGGGGGAAGATGCGCGCTATTCCGCGTGGGCTGCTGACTGGAGTACCCACGGACCTGCGCAAACTGGCGGCCAGTGGGATCTTGTCGCTGCCGGGTCTACTGCGGCTTCCGCTGGATCATGTGATCCCGCGAACGATGTTGCACGGGGATGTCTCCGTCGGCGACTACGTGAGCACACGATTGGGCACCGAGGTCACTGAAAGGCTCGTGGAGCCGATGCTTGGTGGGGTCTACGCCGGTAGATCGGAGAACCTGAGCCTGCAGATGACCGTACCGGCGCTCTACCGCGCGGCAAGTCAACGTCGATCGGCCATCGAGTCGGCCCGGTCGGTGCTGGAGGACGGTAAGAAGACGATGGGCCCGCGCAAGGGGCCGATCTTCGTCGGCCTGGAAGGCGGCGTCGGTCAGCTGCCAGGGGCGCTTGTGAACGGTTTGCGGGGCCGTGGAGTTGAACTGCGTACATCTGCTGTGGTGCAGCAGGTCCGCAGCCGCGCGAACCGCTGGGATGTCGTGGTGGGCGACGGTCGCGGCAAGTACGTCACACACACTGCCGACGCGGTTCTGTTCGCGACTCCCGCCCCCGTGACCGGGGCGCTGCTGGAGCCGATCAACCGTTCAGCCGCGGACGAACTGCGATCCGTCGAGTACGCAGACGTTGCAGTCGTCACGCTGGGCTATCCCGCTGCCGAGGCGCGACTTCTGCATGGCAGCGGCTTCCTGGTGCCCCCGGTTGAGGGCCGATCGGTCAAGGGCGTGACCTACTCGAGTTCGAAGTGGAGTTGGGTGTCGCGTCATGCACGAAGTGCCGCGCCTGACGGCCTGGTCATCCTGCGGGCTTCCCTTGGCCGTGCTGGCGACCCCATCACCGACAGCCAGTCCGACACGGAACTGGCTCGCACTGCCGCCGAAGACATCCACGGCCTTATTGGATTGCCCCGCCGTCCTGCTCTGCAGGCCGTGACGCGCTGGGAAATGGGCCTGCCGCAGTACAACGTCGGCCACCGGACCAGGGTCGCCGACGCTCGCGAGTGGTTGCTGAACAGCCCTGGACTGGCCGTGTGTGGTGCCGCGTACGAGGGGGTCGGTATCGCTGCCTGCATCGGCTCGGCCCAGGCGGCCGTGAGCACCGTGCTGCAGCAATTGGCAGAACGCAGAGAATGGGCACATGGTTGAATCGAAAGCGGCCGCCACGCGCCGCATCAACGACACGATCCGGTACATGCAGATCTCGGTCTTCTCGGTGACCGGACAACTGGGCCCGCGCAGGCAGGATCTCGTCGAGGAGATCGAACGCGAACTCGGCGCTGTCAAGGGTGATCTTGTGACCCGGGGTTGGTACGACGTGGGAGGTCTGCGTGCGGACGCGGATCTCATGGTGTGGTGGCACAGCGACGAGAGCGAGACGCTGCAAGCGGCCTATCACGCGGTACGTTCCACCACTTTGGGCCAGCGATTGCAGCCTGTTTGGTCGGTTCAGGCGTTGCACCGGCCGGCTGAGTTCAACAAGTCGCACATCCCGGCTTTCATGGCCGAGGAACAGGCCCTTGACTACGTCTGCGTCTACCCGTTCGTGCGCAGTTTCGAGTGGTACCTGCTCCCCGACGCCGAGCGGCGGGAACTTCTGGCAGAGCACGGTGGAATGGCACGTGGTTACCCCGATGTGCGTGCGAACACCGTCGCCACGTTCGCGCTGTCCGACTATGAGTGGCTGTTGGCCTTCGAGGCAGAGCAGTTGTACCGCATCGTGGATCTCATGCGTCATCTGCGCGGGTCACGCGCTCGATTGCACGTGCGCGAGGAGATACCGTTCTACACCGGCCGCAGGTGGGATCTGCCGGACCTGTTGGAACGACTGCCGTAGCCGACGCGTCAGGAGCCTTCCGGCTCGAGTCGCAGCGAGACCGAGTTGATGCAGTACCGAAGGTCGGTCGGTGTTGCGTAGCCCTCACCGGCGAAGACATGGCCTAGGTGTGAACCGCAGGAGGCGCACCGGACCTCCGTGCGAACCATGCCCATGGTGCGGTCCTCGATCTCGACGATGGAGTCACCGGCCAGCGGCGAGAAGAACGACGGCCACCCGCACCCCGAGTGGAACTTCTCCGACGAGCGGAACAACTCGGCCCCGCACGCCCGGCACGAGTACACCCCGACATCCTCCGTGTCCGTGTACTCGCCGCTGAAGGCACGCTCAGTCCCGGCCTCGCGCAGAACGTGATACTCCTGTGGGCTCAACTCGACGCGCCACTGCTCCTCGGACTTGCGTTGCGGGAACTGAGCGGTGTCATCAGCGGGACTCTTGTGCATGACTACCACGGTAGGTCGTTCGTGTCGGCGGTGCATCCGCCGATCAGCGGGGACCGCGCGACGGGATCAGCCACCAGCGGAGCCTGCGTGTCCATGCCGAACGGCGAACACGGACTGCGACAACGTCGTCTGACAGTTCCCACGCATGATTGGCCTGATCAGAACTGAGTTGTTCGGGGGCGTACATCGCTGTCTCGGCCAGACCTGCCAGCGACGCGAGTTTGGGCTCAGTGTTGGGGTCGGCCGCATAGCTCGCCGGCGAGACCGTGTCATCCATGGCCTGACCAAGTCGCCGCGAGGACCAGCGTGCATACGACCATGCACCCACAACGCGCTGATCGTCGGTTCCGGCGTTGAGTCCCGCGCGGATGCGGGAGCGTCTCCAGGTGACCAGCAGCGGCCAGCCCACCAATAGAAGGACCACCAGCAAGGGCACGAGGAACACGGCAAGGTTGAGACCGCCGCTGGATTCGTCGGGCTTTTCGGTCTCGCTGGGCGTGGGTGTAGGAGTTGGCGTCGGGGTTGGCGTCTCCTTGGGGGGCTTGTCCTGCTTCGGCGGTTTGAACCTCTGCACCACCGGAACGCCACGTGCCAGGTCCCGAGGGCCCGGGGCGAACGGCACCCAGCCCACTTTCGTCAGTTCCACCTCTGGGTAGATCAGTACATCGGTCGATTTGATGGTCCGGGTGTCGGCTTTGCCCGCTGTGGAGTAGCCGACGACCAATCTGGTGGGGAATCCCTGGCTGCGCGCCATCATTGCGAAAGCGGTCGCGTACTGGGCCTGCGTGCCGGTTCTCGATGTGAGTACAAGGTTCAGCAGCGCCTCATTCGTCAGGGAGTTCTGGACCGAATCGACTTTCTCCTCGTAGGGCGGTGATGACAGGATGTCCGCGAGCGCCTCGAGTTTCTCGTAGGGGGTGGTTCCGCGGGCCATGGCACTGGCCGCGAAGAAGACCAACTCCTGCGGGAAGCCGGTCGGCAACTCACGCAGCGTGCCGAACTCTGGACTGTCCACGGGGCGGGCGGTGTCCAAAGGTTCCAGCGAGCGCAGCGCCAGGGCCCGGAAATCGACCTGGTACTGCTTGTCGGCGCCCTTGTCGTCACCGGCGACGACGGTGCCCTCCGGGTCGGCGCGGCTCAACGCCCCGGTGACATTCGTGGGTCTGAAACTCGCGGGCAGCCATGGCCCGGGCAGCCCGGCTCCGGTTTCGAAGCCCGTGCTGCCGTCGATTGTGTAGCGGGGCCGAGGCCCCTCGTAGGGGATGCCCTCCTCGCCCACCTGGTCGAATGTCGTCAGGCTGCTCCATGCGATCCCGTCGAACTTGGAGTTTATCGACCAGTTCACAGCAGAAGGGATGTTCGGACCGGTCACGGTGAAGACGTCGAAGGGCTCCTCGCGGCGCAACGTCTGCCATTTCGTGGCCAGCGACACGACATCGTCGCCATCGAGGTCGGTGTCCGGGCGGAAGTTCTCCTTCTTGTGCGGGTCGAAGGCCGTGCGCAGCGAGCCGATGCCGGTCACGGGGCCAAGAGCCGCCGCCAGCACCGCGATCAGGACGGCGGCCACGGTCACCATGCCCACCCGCAACGGGCGGCCCGGGCGAGCGGTGGTTTCGACGTCTGCGAACTCCGCGCCGTCCTCAATCCTGTTCTGTTGTTTCGCGGCCGGCATGAGAGCCAGTCCTGCAACCACACTGGCAACGAAAGCGGCCGCGAACGGTAGAGGGCTGATCGCCGAACCCTGCGACAGCATCAACCCCATGACGAAGATCACCGTGGCTGGCAGCAGCGACGAGGCTGGCAGGAACGTGGTCACCAGCAGGCAGGCGACGAGAGTCCCGTAGGCGCTCAGCAGGATCGCGGCCGTGATTGTCTCGGCATTTACCGGGGCCGGAACGACCGAACTGATGATCAGCCCGAACCCCTCGACGAGTCCGCCGAAGAAGTTGCCGATCCCAACATTGCCATCCTGGTTGGGGATCGTCATGGCGCCGAGCACGACGCTGCCGATCACCGTGGTGAGCAGACCGACAAGAGCCCCCATGCCGCGCTGTACCCGCTGACCGCCCGCTGTACCCAGCGCGTAGCCCACGCAGCACAAGATGATCACAGGGAAGAGTCGTGCCAGGACCGGCGTGATCCCGAAGAGCCGGATGAACACCGCAGTTGCACCCAGACACATGATCGCCACGGCTACGGTTCGCCGGACCACATCGATCCTGGTCATGCCCGGCCGCCGGGCAGGATCGGAATCGTCAGGTCCTCGCAGGTGCGCACGTCGCGGAACACCAGACCGCGTCTGGGCCGGGTGAGGCCACCGTCCTGGCCCATCCGCACGATCGTGCCCTCACCGACCAGGCCCAGCGCTGCGATTGCGCTTGGCACCAGTCCGGTGTTGGGGCCGGTGATCAGAAAGAATGACGTCGAACGGGTCGCCAGTAGGACTTGGCGAAGGGCGGGGGGCGACACCTTGAGTACGCGGGGGTCCGACAGTGCCAAGGCGTCCAGCAACTGCGTGATGTCATCGGCTCGAACGACCTCGACCGCGGCGTCCTCTCCGGTCGTGCGCAGGGCGATAGGAAGGCCAGCCTGCACGATGGCCGAACCGATCGAGGCAGCGGCGTCCACTGCCTGTTCGAAATCCTCGGGGCGCACGTATGACCGGATGTCATTGTCGAGTACCACAAGCGCCCGGGGCAGCGGGTTGTCCACGAGCTGTTTGACCATCAACTTGCCCACCCGCGCCGAACTGCGCCAATGGATCTGGCGTAACTCATCACCGATCACGTACTCGCGCAGCGTGTGGAATTGATTGGAACCCAGGACGTCCCGGTCCGCCGTGCCGCCCTCCTGACCGATCCGGTTGCCGGCCAGCGAGATCTCGACTGGCAGGACCCGCGGATGCACCAGCACGGACATGGTCGCCGAGGCGGTCGCCCTGCGCACGAACAACCCCCAGGGGTCACGTCTTTCAAGGGTGACTGGGCCGAGGTTCAGTTCACCTCTCTTCAGAGGCACGAATTTGTAGGTGACGGTGACCTCGCGCCGCGGTGGCACTGGCGGAATGAGGATTTCGACCGGCTGCCCCCCGATGCTGTCGATGGCCTCCACAACACCAGTCGGTGTGACCCGGTTGTTGACGCTGGTGATCAGTGCGGTGGCCGTCTCACCGCGGGTCAGTTGCGACGGCTCGACCGCCCGGCGCAGGTTCCCCCCTGGACGGCGGCCGACCATGAACAGCGCGATCGCGACCAGCAGCAGTGGGGCCAGTGCCACGGCGACCAGCGCCGGGTAGCCCATCACGAAACCAAGGGCCATGAGCAGCGGCACGCAGATGAGCAAACCCTTGGTACGCGCTGAGATCTCGCGCACCGAATCGGGTTCGTCGTCAGCAGCATTGACGACTGCCGGCTCCTCTTTGGTCTGCGACATGATCAGGCTTGCGGGACCGGTACCCCACGCGTGGCCTCAGCCAGTACCTGTTCGGACGTGGCACCCCCGGCGATGGCTTCGGGCGACAGGACCAGGCGGTGGGCGAGAACGGGCTGCAGCAGTGCCCCGACGTCCTCGGGAGTGACGTAGTGACGGCTGCGGGAGGCGGCCCGGACCCTGGCTGTGGCCAGCAAGGCCAGACCTCCGCGCGGACTGGAACCGAGCCGCACGCCAGGTGAATTGCGGGTGGCGGTGACCAGCCCGACGATGTAGGTCATGACGCTGTCGGCGACGTGAACACCGCCCGCGGCCTTCACCATTCCGGTGACCTCTTCGATGTTGGATACCGCGCGTAAGTCCTCCAGGCGCCGACCTTCATGCGCATTCTTCAGGATCTGGGTCTCCGCTGCGGGGTTCGGGTATCCCACGGATATGCGCATCATGAAACGGTCGAGTTGCGCCTCGGGCAGGGGGTAGGTGCCGTCCATGTCCACCGGGTTCTGGGTGGCCAGCACCAGGAAGGGCCGGGGGACCGGGTGGCTACGGCCGTCCACCGTGACTGTGCGCTCAGCCATGACTTCGAGCATCGCGGACTGGGTCTTCGGGGAGGCCCGGTTGATCTCGTCCGCCAGCACCACGTTGGCGAACACCGGGCCCGGGTGGAATTCGAAGGTGTCCTTGCTCTGGTGGAAGACCGTGACGCCGGTGACGTCGGAAGGCAGCAGGTCAGGTGTGAACTGGATGCGACTACCGGTGAGACCGAGGGACGCGCTGAGCGAGCGGGCCAGCGAGGTCTTGCCTACCCCGGGAACGTCCTCCATGAGCAGATGACCTTCGGCCAGCAACGAGATGAGCGCCAGACGCACCACGTCGTCCTTGCCCTGGATGAACCGCTCCACGTTGCTCACAACGGCCTCGAATCGCTGCGCGAAATACTGCGCCTGTTCAGGGGTCATGGGCAGAACTCTAGTGCTTCCGTGCCCGCCACTCATGGGCGTGAGGTGCCGCCGCAGCACCGCCCCCGATGCCCTGGTTAGAGGTTGTGCGGTTGGTTAGCGAAAACACGCGTTGATTCGCTAACCAGGACCACAACCTCTAACGAGGGCGCGACGGGCCGGGCGTCGAGGGACGTTGGAGCCGGGGCCGCCGGATCGGGCCTGTTGGTTAGAGGTTGTGCTGTTGGTTAGCGAAAACACGCGTTGATTCGCTAACCAGGACCACAACCTCTAACGAGGGCGCGACGGGCCGGGCGTCGAGGGTCGTTGGAGCCGGGGCCGCCGGATCGGGCCTGTTGGTTAGAGGTTGTGCGGTTGGTTAGCGCGCTAACCAGGACCACAACCTCTAACGAGGGCGCGTATTGCCTCGATGGGGACCAGTCGTCGGCGTACCGTGGAAAGTAGCGCCACCCGGCGCTCGAACGGTTGCCTCACAGGGAGGGTGGCCCCCGTGGCATCAGAGGCGAGCAAACAAGCCGTCATCGAGGCTCTTGCCACGACGCTGCTCGTTACTCTCAGCACTGATCTGACGCGAACCCCGAGTCATCGCGCGGTTCGTGACTTCACAGCCAAGGTCGCCGTCTGTTGGTCACCCGACCAGGGTCCGGAGGTGGACCTGGCCGTTCTCTCAGAGCTGGCCCATTTTGACGCCGAAGGGTACCTCCCCGAGGTCGGGGGGCTGCTGGCCAAGACCCTTCGGATCCCTGTGGGCCGCGGGGACTTCGTAACTGCCGATCTCGCTGCGCCTACCTGCTGGGACGAATTGGCCAGTATCGGACCCGACGTGAGAGTCATTGGGGACGCGTTGCTTGGAGAGGCGTTCGACCTCGACGAGTTGCAGGCCGCTTACGACCTCGAGCACCAGCGGGCGCTGATAGTCAACCACGTGGAGATCGACCCCACCTGGCGTGGCGCGGGCTACGGTCTGTTGGCCACCGAACTCGTGGTCGACGCACTGGGGGTTGAGGCTGATGTTGCCGCTCTGTTCCCCATGCAGCCTGGCCTGTCCGACCTCCAAGAACGGTCCGCTGCCCGCCTGGCGCTGTCGAAGTACTGGGCCAGGATCGGGTTCGTCGACTTCAACGGGATCATGGTCCGGGACTTGACCGGCGACTGACGGCCTACCTGCGCCGGGCCCTGTGTGCGGCCTGTGCCTCTCGGTTACCGCAGGTCGTGCTGCAGAACCTTCGGGAACGGTTGCGCGACAGGTCCAAGACGATGCCTTCGCACTGCCCAGCAGCGCAGATTCGAAGCCTGCTTAACTCGTCGGACCGGATCAGATCCACCATCGCCATCGCGGTCTCCACGAGAATCCGCTCGTCCATCGGACGCTTCCGTGAGATCGCGTGGATGTGCCAGTCGAGGTGATCGTGTCGAACCAGTCGGGGGATGGCCTTCTGCTCGGCGAGTATTGCGTTGACCAGCCTCACCGCCGTCTCGCGGTCTGCGGTCAGCAACTCGCGCAAGGGTGCCCGGATCGCGCGCACCGCCTCGAGGTCGCGGGCCGTGCGAGGCATCGAGCCCGTGTAGTTCCAAGCGTCGTAGAACTCCAGGAGTTCCGCCAGTGCGGGAAGACTCTCCGGTTCGGCGGAGTTGACCAGGGCCACGGCCGCACCGAGGGCTTCTTGGACGTCAGGGGCGAAAAGCACTTTGACACCTTACCCCGAACTCGCCTAGTGTCATGAGTCATGAGCAGTAATGCCCCTGACGAACGGCAAACGCGCCCTGTGCGCAGTACCGGCGTGGGGGTGGGCCTCGCCCTCACGTCCGCCCTCTCGTTCGGGCTGTCGGGATCGCTGGCGCGCGCGCTTATGGACTCCGGTTGGTCGCCAGCCGCCGCGGTGTCATTACGCGTCGGCATCGCGGCCCTGGTGCTGATCGTCCCCGGGCTCCTTGCAGTTCGCGGCCGAATGCGTCTCCTCGCGACGAACGCACGAACCATTGCGCTCTACGGACTGCTCGCCGTGGCGGGGGCTCAATTGCTGTATTTCCTCGCAGTTGCCCGACTCGACGTAGGTGTGGCACTGCTCATCGAATACACCGCGCCCGTGGCCGTCGTGCTGTACATGTGGGCGGCCCGTGGGCAAAAGCCGGGTCGATTGACTTTCCTGGGAGCGGCGATCGCCGGTGTGGGCTTGGTCCTCTTGCTCGATGTCATCGGCGGAGCCCAAGTGGATGTGATCGGTGTGCTTCTGGCGCTGGGAGCCATGGTGGGCGCGGCCACCTACTTCGTCATCTCCGCCGACGACACCAGCGGTCTGCCCCCGATCACGCTGGCAGCTGGCGGCCTGGTGTTCGCGTCAGTCGTCTTCGGGCTGGCTGCACTGGTCGGCTTGCTTCCCCTGACCTTCGCGACTGCAGACGTCACGTTCACCGTCGCGACAGTCCCATGGTGGGTTCCAGTACTGGCGCTGGGCCTGATCACTGCGGCCCTTGCCTATGTCACTGGGATCGCTGCCGCTCGCCATCTGGGCTCAAGGCTGGCCTCCTTCGTGGCCCTGTCGGAAGTGGCAGCCGGACTGGCCTTCGCCTGGATCCTGCTGGACCAGCAACCCCGACCGATCCAGCTGCTCGGCGCCGGGCTGATCCTCGGGGGCGTTGTCGTGGTCAAGCTGGGGGAGCGCAGTGTGCTGGCCGGCACCACGGCGACTGGCGAGATCGACGATCTGCTTGTCGACGTTGTTCCGCGCGAGCATCGCCCTAGCCCGTAAGCGAGAAGCAAGACTCGCAGGCTCAAGTCGCCGTTGCGATGCGACGGAATTTCAGTGACGACATATGAGATCTCAGCCAAGGGGCGGACATCATGACCAAACAGCCACCGCACACGGCCTTGATCGTGGTGGACGTTCAGAACGACTTCTGTGAAGGCGGAGCGCTCGCAGTCCAGGGCGGTATGGCGGTGGCCCAGCATGTGGCTGAGTACCTGGAGCACCAACATCGTCGGTATCGCCTGATCGTTGCCTCCCGCGACTGGCACCGGCCCAACAGTGACAACGGTGGACACTTCGCCGAGCCGGGTGAGGCCCCCAACTTCACGACCCACGTGGCCCGTGCATTGTGTCCAGAACCCTCCAAGTCATGAAGGACGAAGGCAAACCGCATACTCGGCCTTCGAAGGGTTCACTGCTGGTGGGATCCCACTTCGGCAGGTCATGGATGTGCACCAGGTCGACACCGTGCACATCGTCGGCATCGCCACCGATTACTGCGTGTGCCACGGCTGAGGACGCGCAGGCGGGCGGCTATGAGATGACGGTTTTCGAGAACCTGTGTGCAGGCGTCGCGGAGCAGACCACTGTGGAGCAGCTCACCACCCTGCACGGTCTGCACGTGCATCTGCGTCACACCAAGGCCGTTGCGTAAGCCCTGAAGACTGCGGACCACCACGCACATAGTGCACTCGTGGTTTGCTAGTGAGGTGAAACTCGTCGTCCCAGTGACCTTGGCCTTGGCCGCCAGCGTCCTAGCGGTACCGCCGGCCAACGCAAGTGATTCCCTGGCAGAAGGGGCGGCGACGGTGACTTTGCCGAGCTGCGCCGCGGACACCCCGGTGGGCGAAACCCTCGTCGCTGACTGCAGTTACGTAGCACTGCCGAAGAAGGGCGGCGGTGCCTACTACGCCTACCTGACATCCGGCGGTGAGATCCGAATGGTCGGTTCGCTTTCCGGTGGGAACCTAAATCTCCCTGCCGCCGGCCAGTCATGGCCAGGGCTTTCCTTCGCCAGCGGACTGGCTTCGGTGCAGGTCAAGAAGGCAGACATCAACGGGTCAATCGACCCGGCTGGGACTGTGACATTGACGCTGCCGCTGACGGCCACCATCAATGCTGGTGTCTTCGGCTCCTGCACGATTACGGGCTCTGCCCCCTTGTCCTCAGCGGGCATCGACGCAATTGGGGGCGGTCAAGGATCTGCCCTCAACGGCAACACGTTCGCCGTTGCAGGCACCTCGCCGGCGCCGATCTTGACAGGCAAACTGTGCGCGCGAGCAGACGAATTCCTGGATCTGACTCGGGGGATCGGCTGGTACTGGCGTGGGAACCTGAATATCACTGCCAGCGGAGCGCGAGCTCAGACCGCGTCTGTGAAATTGCCCGAGAGGATCCGGCAGAAGGGCCGGACGACCTTACTGAAGCGCCCCGTGGTGACCAACGCCGGCCAGACAGCCTCTGTGAGGGTTTCCTGGGGGACTACCCGCGCTCAGATGGGCAAGAAGCGCTCGCAGGCACGTGTGACGTCGAAGTCCGGACGGGTGGTCATCCGCACGACGGGTAACTCCAAGAGACTCTTCGTGCGTATCTCACTGCGAGCACCCGGGGTTCAAGGGTTCAAGGCGTTCAGCCAGAGCCGACTGTGGAGGGTCGGCTAGTCGCTGGCGCCGTGTCGCCCGCTCTACTTGCCGTTGAAGCGGATCGTCGTGTTCGGCCCAATGCCGCCGGGGCCTTGTCCGGCCACCTGGAAGCGGTACTTCACGCCCTTGCGCACCTTGGCCGTGAATACATGCTGGGTGGTGCTCTTCTTTGCACCCGGTTTGGAGATCCGCACCCGGTAGGAGCTGGCCGCGGGGTCGGCTCTCCACGTGATCCGGGCCTTGCCCTTGCGGACCGTGGCCGTCACCAGGGGTGCCAGACGATCTCGACAGGCGACCTAGGTGGCCCAACCTACGCCTGCATGACTCAGCCCAACAACCACTGAACGGCCCACTCGTCGGCCCTATGGCACCTGGTTAGAGGTTGTGCTGTTGGTTAGCGAAAACACACGTTGATTCGCTAACCAGGAGCACAACCTCTAACGCGGGCGGGTTGCGGCGGTCATGAACGGCGGCGACGCCAGCGGCCCCACCACACCAGCACCACGATCCACACGGGGCTGGTGATCAAGACGATCCAACCGACCCACAACCAGGCCTGACCCAGTGCCTCGGTGAAACGTTCCCAGGCCGTGGTCTGGTCCCCGTACCGTGCGGCTGCATCATCGGCCGTGATGAACTCCACCGCGATTCGGGCTTGGGACACCTGGTTCTCCAGATAGCGCTGTTGGGCGATCAGACCGTCGAGTTCGGACTGCCGATCGGTGATGGCGTTCTCCAAACGGATCACCTCGGAGATGGAGGTCGCGTCGCCGAGCAAGTCCTGCAGCGTGGCGACCGAGGCGCGCAGGGCTGAAGCCCGGGCTCGCACGTCCGAGATCTCCGCGCCGACATCAACCGAGGAGGAACTGAACTGGACGATCTCGCCAAGCGCGGGGATAGCGCCCACGGCTTCGTCGTATGCCTGGGCCGGGACCTCAACGGACACGTTGATGCCCGGGCTGACGGGCACCGGTGGGTACACAGCGATGTCGGGGGAGCCACCGGTCAGGTCGCTGCCGTCCGTGTTGACGGTCTCGCTGGTGATCCGCCCGCCGAGTTCTTCGATGGTGCGTACGAACGAGTCTCGCGCCTGCTGAACGTCCTTGGTCGCCACCACGCCCGAAGCATCCCGGGCCAGCAGCCTCGGTTCCTGTGCGGCATCCGCAGGTCCCTTGGCCGACCCGCTCACCGGCGCATCGGCCATGGACTCCGGTGCGACCATGGTGGATTGAGGTGCGCTGTCCGCGGTTGTGGTGCCTCTGAATTGGTCAGCCACCGCAGCGGCCCCAACTGTCAGTGCAGCTCCCAGGCAAGCGGCCGCGACGATCTGTGGCCAGCGCCGACGTGCAGTCTCACGTTGCTCGTGCAGGTCCAAGCGCGCCCAGAGTTCGTCCACCGTTTGACCGGAGTCGTCGCCGGGCTCTGGGTCCAGGGTCTGCAGCGCCGCGCGTAGTTGCTCGTCGGTGAAGTCGGTGTTCATGCCAGGTCTCCTTGGGCGGCCGGAGCGGTCAGGACTGTGCGCAGGCGGGTCTTCGCCCGATGGAGCCGAGTGCGTGCGGCGTTCGGCTCGCATCCGAGCGCAACAGCCAAGTCGGAGGAATCGAGACCCTCCCAGGCCCACAGGCGCAGAACCTCCTGATCGTTGTCGGACAACTTCTCCAGGGCATCGGCCAGTCCGGTGCGAGCATCTAACGCGTGATCGACCCGGTCTTCGGTGCCGAGCACGGTCAGCCCCGGATCCTGAGCCGCGATTTTGGCGTTCAGTCGCGTTCGGCGTTGGGCGGCGCGTTTCGTGTGGGCGATGGTGTTGGCCGCGGTGGCGTACAACCACGGCAACTCTTCGGGCGGCAGGTCATCCCTGCGCCGCCAAGCCGTGGCGAAGACGTCGACCACCACATCCTCGCTGTCCTGCTGATGCATGAGCCGGCGTCGAGAGTAGGCGAGGACGGCTGGCGCACAACGCCGATACATCGCCTCGAACCATGTCTCATCGCGGGATTGGTCGCCCATCACATACCTCTATTCCCAGGGGCGGGCCACTTGTTACACCCGTCCGGGCCACAGGTCGATGTCAAGCTCACGTTCCAGGTTGGCGATGGTGGCAAGATCTGGAACCACCTTGCCGGTGATCAAGCGCGACAGGCTGGTGGGGTCGATTCCGGCTGGCATCGCGACGGCCCGCAATGACAGTCCCCGCCGGGTCATCTCGCGCTGCAGTGTGCGGACAAGCCGGGCGGTCACAACGGCATAGGCGGGAGCATTGTCGACGAAGGGTCCGTGAGGCCAAACCCCGTCGGTGCTTACGAAGGACGCTGGCGGTTGGTACGCGCGCGAAGCCATGCTCGAAGTCTTGCAGGTGCGTAGTCCCATCTTCGGCTGAACTCGACCCGCCGGCGCCTCGGGCCCCGGTCTTTGGGCGTCCTTCGCAGATCAGCGCTGGCCCGCCACGTGGGTTGTCGCGTTGTTGCACGTCCGGGTAGGCGGTTGCTGCGTTGTTGCTGTTCTCTAGACCTGAAACCAGCAACAACGCAACATTGGAAGGCCGGACCCGGCAACAACGCAACAATCGCGGGCCGTGGCGCCCGAAACCGAAATCAGCTGGCCGGCTTGACCCTGATCGTCAGCCAGGAGGACTCCAGCGCGCCGCCGTTCTGGGTGACGATCACTCGGATCTTCTGCTTGCCAGTTGCGGACAGGACTATGCGCATGCTGCAGTTACCGCCCGCAGAGACGTCGCGCTTGGCATTGATCGTGGCGCGCTTCTGAGCAAGTTGCGCAACGGCGCCCGACCAGTTGACCTTGGGGTTGAGTTGGCATTTGATGCGGAACATCTGACCAGCCGTCACGCTGGATGGTGCCGAGAGCTTCTTGAAGTCCGGGTCGCCAGCTGCGTTGGCCACGCCCGCGCCCGTGATCAGTGCTCCGCCAGCGACTGCTGCGGTGGCACCGAGCGCCACGATCTTGTGCATGCTCATTGCTGTATCCAATCCGCGAGCGTGGTCACGCCCCGCTGCCTCCGAGTATGCGCCAGCCGGACCAGGCATGGACAGCCACGAACGGCTGAGATTTGCGCGAATCCGCACCTGCTGACCGGCCCGTTGGTCGACGGGTTCCGACCCCCACCCAAGGTTGGTTTGGGACTTGCAGACCCGCTGTACGTTGGGTTCATGGCTGAGGGTCTGCCCGCTGAAGATGTCATCGCCGCACTCGACGACGAGCAGCTGGCCGCAGACAGCAGGGCGCTCGTTGAGATCATGCACGCGATCAGCGGGCATGAACCGCGTGTGTGGAACGTAGGCACGATCGGATTCGACAGTTACCACTACCGGTATGACAGCGGCCGTGAAGGGGATGCCCAGGCCATCGGCTTCTACCCCAGGAAGGGCAAGATCACTGTCTACCTGATGGACGGTACGGCGAGGTACTCCCAGCTACTGAGCGACCTCGGCAAGCACACGACAAGTCGAGTCTGCGTCTACCTGAAACGCCTGAGCGACATCGAGGTGCCGGTGCTCGAGGAGATCCTCAAACAGTCCTATGCGAACGTGAAAGCGCAGGACGGCGACATGAAGCGGGTCGAATAGACCTGCGGCGGGTCTTCGTTCGGCAAGGTTCTCGGGCGATGAACGAGGTCCCCACCTCACCCCGCAGCGAGCGCGGTCACGTTCTTGCCTGCCAGCTCGCCAGGTGTAGTCGGTGTGGCATGACGCGCACACCGGTTCACGGACGTGACAGTCTCTGTTTACGTGATCGGGCCATGAATCGGGAGGACCTGTGACGCAGCCGGCATCGTCTGCCGAGCCTCGCATGCGTGCAGAGCGGCGCTGGCCGATGGCACTGGCAGTCATGGTCGTCGGGTTCGCTTTCGAACTGCTGCCCGAGGACTTCCGCATGTTCCCCGACCTGACCTTCGTCTACCCGGCCTTCCTGGCGGTCTTTCTTGTTGTCCTCATCGTGGGCGACCCGGGCAGGATCGACCGGCAGCGCCGCTGGCTACGGGTCACGACCGGCTTGATGATCGCCACCATCACGGTGGCCACGGCCTTTCAAGCTGTTCGCCTGGTGGTTGGCATCCTGACCCAGGCGTCATTCGACAGCGCCGGTCAGTTGTTGGCGATCGGCGGGATCATCTGGGTCTCGAACGTCGTGGCGTATGCCCTGTGGTTCTGGGATCTCGACGCAGGCGGCGCGGCCGCACGTGCCAATGGCGATACATCGATCCCTCCGGCATTCGTGTTCCCCGAACATTCGATGGGCGACCCCGTCCCGAAAGGCTGGTATCCGCAGTTCGTCGACTACGTTGCCATGTCGTTCAACACGGCCCTCGCCTTCAGTCCGACTGATGTCTCAGCGATCCGGCCGTGGGCCAAGCTCATGATGATTTCGGAGTCCCTGACCTCGCTGGCACTCGGCGCTCTCGTCATCGCCTATGCCGTCAACATCCTGTAGGACACCCGCGCTCATGGCGCCCGTTCAAACCAGGCCGCTCGTGTAAGCCACGATCACGGCCTGTGTGCGGTCGCGGACCTGCAGCTTGGCCAGTACGTTGCTGACGTGGGTCTTGGCCGTAGCGTCGCTGACAACCATGACCCGGGCGATCTCCACATTGGTCATCCCTTGAGCAAGATGGACCAGTACCTCACGCTCGCGCTCTGTCAGGCGCGTGATCGCCGCCGCTGCATCGGGATCCGGGCCGCTGTGGCCAGCCACATGATCCATTAGGCCCCGGGCCGCCCGGGGTGCCAGGACGGCTTCCCCTGCTGCCGCACTGCGGATCCCGGCGATGAGATCTTCGGCGTCGCCGTCCTTCACGAGGAATCCGGAGGCTCCGGCCCTCACCGCGGCCAGGACGTACTCGTCGAGGTCGAACGTCGTCAGGACAACCACCGCAGGCGGGTGCGGTAGGGAACGCACCTGACGCGTGGCCTCGACCCCGTCCATGACGGGCATGCGGATGTCCATGAGGACGACATCGGGCTCCAGGCTCTTCGCCAGGCGCACCGCGGAGGCGCCGTCGGCGGCGCTGCCAACCACCTCGATCCCGTCCACTGCGGACAGCAGAGCGGCCAACGCCTCTCGGATCAGGGGCTGATCGTCGGTGACCAGGACGCGGATGGTCACGGGACCGCCTGGACGATCGTCGGGGCGGGCAGCGCAGCGCGAACTGCCCAATGATCGCCCTCCCGCCCGGAAGTGAGGGTCCCTCCGAACAACGCTGCGCGTTCGACCATGCCGTGAACGCCGTGGCTGGGGGCCACGTCTGATTGGTCCCTGCCCACAGGGTTCGTGATCTCGAGTTGCAGAAGCGCGTCGCTCCAGGAAACCCGCAGAAGGGTGACGCCCGGTGCACCGTGCCTGCGGGCGTTCGTCAGCGCCTCCTGAACTATCCGGTAGGCGCCGAGCGATGCCGCTGGCGGAAGCGGACGGGCATGCCCCATCTCCTCGAATTGCACGCGTTGGCCTGACGCCTGGGCCGTCTCGAGCAGGCGATGAAGGTCGGCCAGCGAGGACTGCGGGTCCAACGTGGCGCAGCCGTCCTCGGGACGGAGCAGACCCAGCAGTCGGCGCATGTCGGCCATACTCTGCCTTGCCGTGGTCTCGATGGTGTGTAGCTGGTCGGCGTTGACCGCCAGCCCAGCTTCCGCGTGCCGTCGGGCCACCTGCGCCTGCAGCGAGACTGCAGAGATCCGGTGGGCCACGACGTCGTGGAGTTCGCGGGCGATGTCGAGGCGCTCCTCGAGGATGGCATTGCGCACCGCGGTCTCACGGGCCGCCTCGGCCTCGACGGCCCAGAGGCGTGCTTGCTCAGCACGCGCGGTCAAGGTCCGCACCGTGAGCCCGGCAAGCCAAGGCCCGAAGTAGAGCAAGGCGGGGAACACGACTTCGCCGATGTCGGAACTGGGTCCACTGGCGACCATGGCGACGTACGCCAAGCCGATCGCTGCATTCCACGGTTGCCACCTCGGCGCAGTGTGGCGCCCGGCCAGAAAGGCTGACCAGATCAGCAACAGGATGAATGGCGAGTCGCTACGGCCATCCTCCGGCAGGCCGCCAGCGGTACCGGCTACGAGAAGGGCAGTCGTGCAGACGGCCGGGGGCAGCACCGGCCACCTTGGTCCCACCAGGACCGAGGTGGCACCGGCGAGGCCACACGCGATCACGAGTGACGGCCGCGTGGCATCTGCTGACGCCACCACGGCCCAGATCAGGACGGCCGCCAACGCGATGAGGCGGACTACCGTGACGAACGGGGCGAGGCGGATCGTGGGCATATGCGTCAGGGTATGGCCCCCGACGGAATCGGGCCTCGTCCTTGCGGAGGACATTTCCTTGGCTCGGATGGTCCTTCTGGGGCAGCGGACTGCTGTGAAGGACTGGTCTGTGGGGCGATGTGCTCGCATCGGTGCCAGGTCAGTCTTCGTGCATGGAACTCACACAAACCCGGCCTCATCCCTCGCCCCTACAAACTGTCGCTCCGATCGGCGCGGGGGTAAGTGCCATCGCGATGGCACTTACCCAGGTTCTGACTCCGGGCCCGCCGACTGCGGATTACGAGACACCTGCGGGGTTGACGCGGGAGGTCCTGATGCTCTCACTGCTGCTGTTCAGCATTGCTGCGGTCCTCGTGAGCCGGCGCCTGGGTGATCTTCCCGGCAAGGGCCCGCTGCTCGTGGCCGTCGGCTACGGGCTGCTTGTCCTCGGGGTTGCGGCCGGCCTGGCCCTGCGTGAGGACCCCGCGTGGTTCGCTGTCCTGGGCCTGCCGGGAAACCTCCTTGCCGGTATCGGCTTCATCCTGGCCGCGGTGGCCGGATGGCGAGCGCTGCGCATCCCCGGATGGGCGGCCGTGTTGTTGGCAGTGGGCGGGTTCGTGGCGATCCTGGGCTCGGAGTTCGGCACCACCGTGCTGATCGGCTGCTACTGGCTCTGGTATGCGCGCTGGATGGGCGCGGGGGTCACCGAGGCCAGGGTCGCCGACAATTCCTCTGTGACTGGCACATCCTCGACTACCTGATCACGCGCGCACGCGGTCGGATCCCCGGCTTGACCACGGGACCCGACCACTCTCCGCGTCACTGGCAGGAAGTGGACTGGCGTTCCACGACAGCAGTGCCGTCAGGCTTCATGGTCACCTTGAAGGTGATCTTGAAGACGACCGAGGTGCCGTCGCTGCCCGCGAGGCGACCCTGCAGACGGAAGTTCCCGACTCGAAACGTGTCCGGTTCCAGTTCGGTGAGCCACCCCACAACCCGCTCCGAGTACCTGCCCACATATCTGGGTCCGTCGAAGGGGTTCGTGGGTGTGATCTCCATGAAGCCGTCGACAGCTCCGCGGACCTTGAGCTCCGCGCTGCGGGGCCCCTTTCCCGGCGCCATCAGTGCGTAGCTACCCGAGCGGGTCTCGTGAAGAGCCCCTGCGTAGCCCACGCAAGGGTTCTCTCCCGCGGCGAACTGGGTGGCCGCGTCGAACTCCTCGATGTAGACGCCCCGCGTCACAGACCCAGCTGCAGCTGAGTGGACCAACGTCAAGGGGGCCATCAGCAGGCAGCCGACCAGGGCCTGGGTCACGACGCGGCGCATCTCAACCCACCACCATCGTGACTGCACCTGAGAACAGCGCCAGCGTGCCGAGCAGCATGCCTACTATTGCCGGCGCGCTCGGACGCTCACCGATCCGACGCGCCGCCCAGCCGAGTGCTAGGGCCGCGGCACCGAAAACACAAGGGAGCCCGGCCCAGAAGACCACCATCGTGAGCACCGCGACCACACCGAGAATCAGCGAGGTCCTCGCCATCTTGCCCGTTCCGCCTGTGATGGCCCGGCGGGAGGCCCAAGTGGCGATACCCACTGCGACACCCGCAATGGCCAGGGTGACCACCCAGTCGGTCAGGTTCTGCTCGTCAGGCCCTCCAGCATCGGCTGCAAGGTTGAGGACCACAGCCCCCAGGTAGAGGGCAAGGCCCGCAGCGGGCGCCAATACCGGTTTCATAGTCGTCACGGACTTGTCCAAGTCGTGAACATCGGTCTTGCTCATGGTGCTTCTCCTTCGTTGTTGGCTGCTGCCAGTGGATCTGGCGTTGCGGAGGTGCCGGGTTCAGCACAGCCGTCCGACCCAGACCCCCACAACGGCACGGAGCCCCGGTTGTTCGGGAAACGTGCCCGGGTCGCCCGGGACTCGAGTCCCGGGACAAGTCGGATACTGCTGGGTCACACTGACCACGAGAGGAGCGACATGGGTGTGATGAGACGTCCGTCCGAGGACTGGTTGCCGGCGATGGCCATCACCATCGCCGGGCTGTCGGTCGCCTTCGCACTGGTGTCTCTTGTGATCGGGCCCGACGCGTACCCACTTGCCGGGGTCCCCAAGGATCCGGCCAACGGCCCGTGGACGCTTCTCTGGGGCGTTAGCTTCGGTGTCGCGGGACTGATGGTCGCGCTGGAACGACCCAAGAATCCGATCGGCTGGATCCTGCTTCTGTCCGCGTTGTTCGGCAGCCTGTCGGAAGTGCTCGGGATCTATGGGACCCGCGCATTGGCCGACCCCAGCGTGTCCTGGCCGTTCGGCCTCCTTGCGGTGTGGACGGCCGGATTTCTCTGGTTTCCGTCCCTGCTGCTGCCGTTCGCCGTCCTTCCCCAGGTGTACCCGGACGGGAAGCCCGTGGGCCCACGTTGGCGGTGGGCGCTGCGTCTCAACGTGCTGGGTCTGGCATCGGTCACCCTGGTCCTGGCTCTGAGCACGGACAACGTGGATGACTGGGTTGAGGGACTCACCCTGCCCTTCGCTTGGCCGCCTTGGCTAGCGCCTTTCATCATTGCGCTGCTCGCGCTCGGCTTCGTCGGACTGTTGAGCGGAATCGTGGCAGGGTTGGTCGGCCTGGTCGTACGTTTCCGTCGCGGAGGATCGCAGGCTCGTGGCCAGATCCTCTGGATGTTTCTGCCGGTGGTGTTGGCCGCCTTCTCGGTCTTCCTGCCATTCGAGGACCTTGTTCTGCACGTGTGGTATCCGCTGATCGCGGTTGCGGTTGCCATCGGGGTGCTGGGCTATGACCTGCTCGGCATCAATGTCACAGTCCGCCGCGCTTTGGTGTACCTGCCTCTCACCGTGGTGGTCGCGTTGCTTGTAGGTGTGATCTCGGCGTTGATCAGCCAACGCACCGCAGGTTCGCAGTACGGCATCGCTATCGCGGCGATCGCCATCGCGGTCCTGGTGTTGCCGCTTCGGGATGTGCTCGTGCGGTCCACGGATCGGCTGCTCTACGGCCGACGCAGCGACCCCGTTGCCGTGATTGGCCAGATCGGGGGCGCTGATCTGGAAGCCCCCGAGGTGCTGCTGCGTGTGTTGGCCGAATCAGTACGCTCGCCCGGCGCGGAACTGCGCGACGCGACCGGTGCGACATTGGCCACAGTGGGAACGCTCACTGAGCGCGCCCGGTCAGTGCCTCTGGGCAATGGGTCCGCGGGGGAGTTGGTGCTCTCACCCCGTCGTGGTGAGCGGAGCCTGGATCCAGCGGATGCACGTCTGCTCGCCGTGGTGGCCCCGTACTGGGTCGCGGCCCTGCGCGCGCAGGCCTTGGCTCGCGACCTCCAGCACGAGCGCCAACAGGTTCTGCTCGCCGCTGGGTCCGAGCGTGCCCGACTGCGCCAGGACCTTCACGATGGCATCGGCCCAGCTCTCAGCGGCATCGCGCTCGGGGCCGAAGCCGCGCACGGCCTGGTCCGGACCGACCCAGACGCCGCCGTCACCTTGATCGATCGGATCGGGCTGGAGGCGAGCGCGGCGACTGAGGAGGTGCGTCGAGTGATCGACGACCTTCGCCCCTCCGCCCTGGACTCCGCGGCACTCGGCGAGGCGATCGGGCTGGCCGCAGATCGTGTGGCCGCCAATGTCAGCGTGGAAGTGGAGGGCGATCTCACGACGTTGCCGCCCGAAGTCGCATCGGCGGCATACCGGATCGCTGCCGAGGCGCTGACGAACGTGGCGCGGCATTCGGGGGCGACAAGTTGTTGGGTGAGTGTCGGGCGCGACCCGCAGGCTCTATCCCTCTCGATCCGCGACAACGGCGCTGGGATGCCGGATCAGCGGTCGACGACTGGCGTGGGGCTCGCGTCCATGCGTCGCCGTGCGGCCAGGCTCGGCGGGAGTGTGACAGTCGTGCCCGTCAAACCCACCGGCACGGAGGTCTCTGCCATCCTGCCCTTCGCGCCGGTGAGCAGATGAGCATCCGCGTCGTCGTCGCCGACGACCATCCCATGTACCTGTTCGGCTTGGTTGCGGTACTCGACCAGGCCGACGACATCGACGTGGTAGCACAAGCGAGCGACGGCCACGAGCTGCTTGTCGCCGTTGCCCAGCAAACGCCGGATGTCGCGGTCACCGACCTTACGATGCCCGGCCTCGACGGCATCGCGGCGATGCGCCGGCTGCGGGATGCAGCGCCGACCACCGGTGTCATCGCCCTGACTATGCATGAGGACGACGAGTCGGTCTTCGCCGCCCTGCGGGCCGGCGCGCTCGGGTACCTGGTCAAGGGTGCGGACTCCGCTGAGATCATCCGGGCCGTGCGCGCCGTCGCGGCCGGGGAGGCGGTGTACGGCGCATCGGTGGCCCGGCGGATCCTGGCCTTCCACAGTGGGACGCTTGGCGGCGATCCCTTCCCCGACCTGACCCCCCGCGAACGCGAAGTCCTCAGCGAACTCGCCGGCGGTGCCCGCAACCTTGAGATAGCCGCCCGTCTCGGCTTGTCGGAGAAGACCGTTCGCAATCATGTGTCCGGCGTCTTGCTCAAACTCCAGGTGCCCGACCGCACCGCCGCAGCCATCAAGGCCAAGGACGCGGGAATCACGCCCATCCGCTGACTGCGGCCACACCAGTCGTGGTTCATGACCCAAATTCGGGGCGCCTCGACGGACCTCGCATCTGATGGTCGCGATTGCGCTGATGGGCCGGCGTGACCACCCATCACACGATGCTCGATTCTCAGCTACTTCTGCAAGCCGGGCAGCAATCATCCACGTAGTAAACGGCGAAGGTGCCTGCGTGCCCCTAGCATTACGTGCATCGCCCGATCCCCAGGAAAGTGAGCTCGGAGTGCGACTTGGTAGAACAGCTGCGGCCTTGACCGCAGTCGCCGCGGCGGCAGCGGTCATGACTCCGGCGAATGTGGCCGCGGACATCGGACAGAACGCCAATACAAAGGCCGCTGCGGACTGGGGCCGCATAGACGTGCAGTGGGACTGGTCGATGCCTGCATCGATGACCGACAACGACCAATACCCGGGAATCCCCGATGAACCGATGCAGCCCGTCCCCGGTTATCAAGCCGCGGGGAACGCGCTGTACGGTCCGCTGCCCGGCGATGGGCTCTTCCAAGTCACTCTCGACGCGAGCGCGACGACAGTCAGCGGCGGGTCGAAGACCCGATTGAAGTGCAGCTGGACGATCGCGACCGCCCCCGTCACCACGTACGCCGGTAAGCCCTGCGGCACGCCGCTGGACGTGATGCTCCCGGAGGGCAACTTCGGGCTGCAGTTGGCCGTCAAGGACACCAAGACCTCGGTAACCAAGACCGTGTCGAGCAGCATCACCGTGCGCAACACACTGCTGAGTATTCTTGGGGATTCCTACGCATCGGGAGAGGGTTTCCCCCCTTTCCGCAACCCCGACGGGACGATCGATTGGGACGAACCGGCCTGTGACAGGTCTCGCTGGAGTGGGTTCGTGCGAGCCGGACTCGCCCTGGAGCAGTCGGATCCCCGTTCCAACGTGACGGTGGTGGATGTGGCGTGCTCCGGCGGCGAGATACTCGAGCAGGCGAACAACCCGACGGTCTCCCCGAACGGTGGGCTGCTGTCGCCGCAGAAGAAGATCAAGCAGCCGTCGCAACAGAGCAATACGGGTCCTGGCGACTTCATGCCCCCGCAGATCGACCAGTTGGCGGCTATCGCGGGGAGCCAGACCTACGACGCTGGGCTGCTCTCGATCGGCGGCAACGACGCGGGCCTGTCCCCGGTCATCCTCAGTTGCGTCGCCACCGACGTCCTGCCCGTGGTTATCAACGGGTTCCCCAACAGCGGTCTCGCGGGGATCCTCAAGTCCAAGATCCAGGGCTTCCCCAACTGCCAGGACGGGGCGCAGGTGTCCGGCAAGTTGGACCTCGCCAACCTCCAGGACATCGAGTTCACGTGCGAGCCCAACGGACCCGGCGGTTCGTTCAACGACCTTGGCGGGCTGCTGACCCTGATCGGCGACATGAACCTGATCACCCCCGGTACCGACGGTGGGTACCGCTGCCTCACCTCGGATCCCAACGCTGCGACCCCCGTCCAGGACAACCCTGAACTCGAGGAGGCGGTCTTCAACAACCTGCAGGTCCTGCAAAAGGACTACGCGAAGCTCGCGCCCTGCTTCGGTGCGACCGGGGGCGCTGCGCAGTGCATGACCCAGAAACTGGTCAACGGGGTGCCGCAGCCGGGCTTCACCAACTCCGACCCGGTTCGTTACAGCAAGATCTCCAACCTGACTCAGGCCATGTATCCCGACCTCACGCAGAAGGGCACGCCCGGCAATACTGAGTTCTGCGGTGTCCAACAGGATCCGACCCAGCCTTGGGGAGGACAGTTGACACTGAAGGATCCCAATGGGCTGCCGTCACCGAGCAACATCAACTTCCCGACACAGGAGCAGATACTCACCAACCCGTTGATGTCGCCTCTCAACCAGATAGACAACGCCTGGGCGCACAACGTGCTCTACGAGGGGCAGGCCGGCCAGGACGTGGTCGCGGTGCCTCAGAACACAACGTTCCCGAACAACGTGCCGGCGCTGAGTCCGGTGGTGACCGGCTTCGGGCCGTTCAACCCGGCCACCGATCCACCCCTCGCAGCGCCGAACACGCGCCTGGACAACCGCATCGAGGTGCCCGTCAACGGACTGGTCGCCCAGATTCAGAACAACGGCGCGACGTACGGCTGGAACACGGCCTTCTCGATGTATCGCTCGAGTCATCCCTACGGCATGTGCTCTGCGAACCGGTGGATCACGAGTCTGACCGACTACATCATCGAGACGACCGCCGCCAAAGGCACCGGCGTCGGGTTCCACCCCAACGAGGTGGGCCAGCAGCAGTACGCGAACATGCTGTCGACGACGCTGGTGAGTCAGGCGCCACCGGTTGTGCGGGCGTTCACCACGCTGCAGCCGTTGGGTGCCTCCGTCAGCTCGAAGATCCGCGCGAAACTGCTCAGCCCGGCGACCATCAAGGCGGGCAAGCCCATACGGCTGCAAGTCAAGGTCACGACCAAGGGGCCGAAGTCGGGCAGTATCGGCGTGCGGGCGGTGAACACGAACGCGGTGTTGCGCTACACGTCCGTGAACCTGCCGAAGGACGGGACCCGCACGATCTCGTTGCCTAAGAAGTGGTCGAAGGTAGGGCGGAATGGGAAAGTGAAGGTGACGGTCCAGTTCCTGGGCAACATCTCGGTCACCCCCTCAAACAAGGACAAGGTGACGCAGTACGTCGGCAAGCCGCGCAAGTAGGCGGTGCGCAGGCCGCAGATGATCAGATAGGGGACTGGGCAGCGCGGTCTGAGGGGAGATGGGGTCTTTGTCCGCGGGTAACCGTTTGACCGGCATCGGCCTCATCGCAGGGCTGTTGGCTCGGCCCTTTGCTGTGTCAGATCCGGGGTGGTTCTGAGCACGAGTGGGTGCACCATGTGCCGGATACGGCGGGCAAGCCGTATCCTGAAGGCTGACCGGCGCATCCGCACCTGAATAGCAGACACCCGATGAGGGTCGAACAGACAACGGGAGTCTCGTGAGCAAGACCTCTCAGCCTGGAACAGACACCGCAACGCCGGCGCAGAACTGGCGGGTCGCTCCCTCGGTTCCAGTGGCGCTCGGCGTCTTTGTGGCCTACGTGATCGCCTTCATCGGGTTGTCGTCGACATCGGGCATCGCCTACGACCAGTGGTTCGCCACAGGAGGCAACGCGTTCCGATCGGCCGTGCTCCCGCTTGTCGGCGGCTCAGTCGTCGCTGATCCTCTTCCTCTGGTGGGCGCGGTGGGACTTTGTGTTCCGCGATCCTGTCAGACTGCGTATGACTTTCATCCTGTGGATCCCGGTGGCGCTGTTCGGCCTGGGCATCATCGGACACTTCATCGGCGTCGACTGGGCGAAGGTGCCAACGGACCTACTGCTCGCGATCGTCGCTGCGGGCGTGCTGGTCGGCTTCGCCGAAGAGACGCTGTTCCGCGGCATCATCCTGCGTAGCCTGCGCACGAACAACCGCGCCGAGGCATGGGTCGTGCTCATCTCCTCGCTGTGGTTCGGCTTCTTCCACCTGACGAATGTGCTCAACGGTTCCCCCCTTGGCGGGGTGATCGTCCAATGCCTCATGGCCTCGATGGTGGGAGCGACGCTTTACCTCTACCGGAGGTTCAGTGGACTGCTCATCGCCGGCATGATTGCCCACGGACTGTGGGACATGTCCACCTTCCTGCCGGCCAGTGACACCGGTGCCACCACGAACCTGGCGATCCAAGGGGCCGTGGTCCTGTCCGCGCTGATCGCCCTGATCGTGCTCGTCGTGCGCGAACGCCGGGTGACGGTCACTCCCAGCGGTGAGGTGGATCTGTCGGCCGCCTGAGCCGCGCAGCCGGCATTTGACCTTCGTTGAACCTGTTGGCGCACGCCGCAAACGCCGAGTTTCCCTCGGTGGTAGTACTCGTAGCTGAAGAGGAGATTCTGGAGTATCCAGGCGGGGGTTGGGGCTTGGCCGCAGCCGGGATCGTCCCCTGACGCGGCAGGAGTCAACTCCGAATTCACCGATGGTTCGCCGGTTGTGAACACCAGTGCGCCCCCCTTTGACCTCGGCCTGGGGTCTGGACCCGGTGTGGGCTGGGCGGCGCGGCTGGTGATTAGCCGTACGCGTACTTTTGCGGTTGAGGGCGGCGCCTAGGTCGCCTTGATCAACCCGAAAAAGACATGAACACGTCCGAATTGCCATGATTTGACGGGTTATGGGCGTACCTTTCCGGTTGATCAAGGGGTGCCGCCAACCCGAAAAGTACGCGAACCCGACCACTACCGCACCGCCAGACTCCCCGCGCGATTCCGAAGTGCCGCCGCTCTGCGACAGAATATCGTGGTGATCGCCTCCTGCGCCGGGCCCGCCCCGACAGCCACCGCAGTCATCCCCAGCACGCCCACCGACCACAGCGCCGTCACGCTTCTGCTCACGATCGCGGATCCTCGGCCCTCGGGATCGCCCGTTCCGTGGCAGCTTGGATTTTCGAGCACGCAAACACGGTCGCCATCACCGCGCGGGCGGGCCAAGGGCACTGACTTCCCAATCGAGTTCATGGCGTTTCGCTGCGAATCGTCGCTCTTCTGTCATTTCGCCTGGGCAGATCCGCCCAACCGTCAGGCTTCGGGGCGCGGAGTGGCCTCCCGGCGCATCGCCCACGCTGGCGGCCCTCCCTTGCCCAGCGATGCCTGCTCCAGAACGGTGAACCCGAGGCGCTCGTAGAACGGCAGGTTGGAGGGGGTGTTCGTATTGAGGTAGCACGGCAGCCCCGCGTCATCCGCCCGGGCCAGGCCGTCCCGCACCAGTGCGCTCCCGCGCCCCCGACCCTGCAGCGCAGGGTCCACTGCGACGATCAGCAGCTCCCAATGAGGTCCGCTCATGTGACGCTTGTGGATCTTGTCCATGACTGTGTTCGCACCTCCAAACCGGGCCAAGGGCCGCAGCCCGGTCCGAAAGGGCACGGCGAGCATTCCGGAGCGCACCATCCGTCCGGGGGACATCGGCTCCCCGGGTGGGATCCAGATCGCGACGCACCGGCCTCCGTCGGACTGCCGGACGTAGCCGTAGCGCAGCCCGTACTCGAGGGGGACCCGGTTGAGTCGGCCCAAGCCGCGTGCCCGGGCAGCAGGGTCGGGGAACACCCACTTCCACATCGAATCGTCCATGAAGGCCGTCACCAGCGTGTCGTTGCCCGCATCCAGCATCGACCGGTCGAGCGGCGCTACCGCTGAGTCGTCATCCATGCGTTGAGCATCGACCATAAACGGGCTGGAGGCGAGTTTGCAGTTTGGGTCACTCAAAGGCGCGGCCAGTGTCGAATCTGGTGCTACGACCTCCAGTGTTGCGCCTGACGTTCGGCCACGACCTCGCCTGGTCCGTTGCCGGGTGCGGATCTCCAAACGCGGCGTCCGGAGTCCTTCCACCCGATAGGCTCGCCGGCATGT
The DNA here is from genome assembly GCA_963818505.1 of uncultured Actinomycetota bacterium. Classification (GTDB taxonomy): domain Bacteria; phylum Actinomycetota; class Actinomycetes; order S36-B12; family UBA10799; genus JADKAV01. Next base: position 368,008 of record CAWFSJ010000001.1, on the reverse strand, counting down.
CCTCCGCTCAAGAGATTTCCGAGGCGGCTGACACAAAGCCAACGCAACGCCCGCCGCTGTCGGAGTCCTGGCCTGCGATCGCGCGCCTTGCCTTCATATCCGTCTACTGCCTGACGATCATCATTGCCGGCTTCGGCCACTGGGGCCCTTCGACGGTGCGGATTCTGAACGCCATAGTGGCGGTCCTGTGGGGCTTGCTCCTGATCACGTGGATCCGGCAAGTGCGCGGCCAAACGGGTCGACGCACGTTCGTCCTGCGCCATCCGGCGCTACCGATGCTGCTGATCGCCCCGCTGTTCCTGATTCTCTTCTGGGATCCAATCTGGTTCATCTTGATCGTCGTAGCCTTCATTCTGGAGTTGCGGAAACTGTCTGCGGGCGACGGCTTCACGTTCTCTTTCGTCCTGATCGTGTTCGTGGGCGTTATGTCCGCGCTGACGATGGTGGAGTTGGAGAACAATCAGCAGTCTTCCGGCATCCATGGGCCCGGGGACGCCTTCGTTTGGGCTTTCGGCGGTCTGCTGCACGTCGACACTGGGACGGACTTCGTGCCCACCACGGCGGACGGGAAGTTCCTGGGTGTGGTTGTCAGCGTGTGCGGCATCCTGGCTGCGAGTATGTTCACCGCAAAACTTGTCGCCTGGATTCTCGGTGACGAAAAGAATAGCCCCGCCGAAGGCTCTGCTTTGACCACCGAAGTTGCGCAGGCCCTACGCACCGAGGTGGCTGAACTTCGGGAAACGGTGTCGCGGCTCAACCAGACCATCCAGCAGCGGGCTGGCGAATCTGGCCCGAATTGACCGTTGACCACTCTGACCTTCCAGGTAGAACGGCGTCGGGACCGAAACGCACGAACTAATTTTGGGCTGCCGGGCCACGGTGTGGTTTCGTCAGCCAGACGATCAATTCGTTGCGATCACCATCTCTGACCACGCAGGTGGGGCGACCGGAGGGATTCGAAACCCCAACCAACCAGTTCTCGCGCCACGCGGCGGGCTGCTGACGAGTGCCTTCCCACCACTTTCGCCATGCCGTGACCCTGTGTCAGACAGTCTGGATCGTGCGTTCTGGAAGCCCGTCGGCTTCCGTGTGAAGCATCCAAGAATCAAGATCATCTGTGATGAGGACACCGCCGGGGGCTTGGAGAGGTCTCACATCGTCCACACAGAGGTGGTGCGATTTTGCGCTGTGTGTTACCACGACTCGCTGTCTCTGCCTTCGTTTCCCCTGGTCAGATCGGTGTTCCGGCTCGGCTGCACCCGTTTCGGTTCGCCGGGCATCTTCGCCAGTGTTCACCGGCTGACGGTGTGCGTTGTGAGGGGGAGTGGGGTGCGCTGGGCGACGGGATACTCCGGCGACTCCTTAGCCGTGTACTTGCCTTCGAACCGGGTCGTGGTGACCGGCCCGCGGCCGCCGGGAAGCGGTACTTCTTGGCCTTGTGCACCTTGCCCGTGAACGCGCGCTTGGACGTGTGCGGACAGCGTTGACGGCTTGGCGCCAGTCGACGGCGTGGCGCAACCGGTCCGGGCCGATGACGCCGATCACGGGGATCGGCTGTCGAGGTAGGGGCGCAGTGCCGCGAGCGTGGCGGGCAGTCCGGTTCGTCCGAATCCGATGCGGAACCGGTCGCGCGGCACCGTCGCGAGGCTACTGCAGTAGATGGAGGCGGGCAGGGTCAGAACGCCTGCTTCTTCGATGGCCCGGCGGGCGAACACCTCCGGGCCGTCGGCTCCGAGGTAGCGGGGGAACGACACGCACCCGCCGATCGGGGCCTCGAACTCGAACAGGTCGGGATACTCGGCGAAGAAGTGGCGAACCAGGTCGATGTTCCCGGCGACGATGGCCCGGTTGCGGTCGTGGATGACCCCACCCACGCTGAGCGCGACGGCAGCGAGATGTTCGGTCAGGCCGGGGTTGCAGATGCTCGTGTAGTGCTTGCGGCGCTCGAGACGGTCGAGGAGTGCCCGATCCCGGGTTGCGACCCAGCCGACACGCAGGCCAGGCAGCCCGTAGGACTTCGACATCACGTTGACGCTGACAGCCGATGGTGTGACATCGGCCGCGTGCGGCAGCGTTGTACCGGGGTCGACCTCAATGCCCCGGTAGACCTCGTCGGAAACCAGAACGATGCCGCGGTCGTGGCACATCCGCGCCAGGGCGACAAAGGTGTCACGGTCGGGCACGAACCCGGTCGGGTTGTTCGGGAAGTTCACCGCTACCACGCGGGTGTCGGGTCGCAGAAGCTCCGTCAGTCGGTCGAGGTCGAGCGTCCACCGCAGGTCCGCGCCGGTCCCCGTCCACAGCGGCAGACCGGACACGCTCGCCGGACTCGCCAGGGGGACGGTCTCGATCGACTGGTAGTTCGGGACGGTGACGACCGCGTGGCCGCCGTCCCGGAGGAGATCGGCGAGCAGCCAGAACAACGCCTCCTGCGCTCCGGCAAAGGCGAGGACGTCCTCTGGGGCGATGACGTCGTACTGAGTCGCCACCGCCTCACGGAGTTCATGTGTGCCGTGGGTCGGCCGGTAGCCCAAGTCGATACCGCCGATGTCATCGAGAGTCAGACCTGCGAGGCGGAGGACCTCGGCGACGCTCATGGTCTGCGCGTCCGACGCGGTGAACGAGTGGGCTGCAGCGAACTCCCACTTCGAGAACCACGTCTCAAGCCGGAAGTCCGGCAATGCACCGATCATCAGGACAACTCCTTGCGCAGGTTGTAGACGGTCGCTCGGGACACACCCAATGCAGCGGCGACATGCTCAGCGGCATGGCGCGTATCGAAGACGCCCGCGTGATCCAAGTGCTTCACCAGATCCGAACGAGAGCCCTTGTCCAAGTCCCGCGCGACAAGGTTGCGAGAAGCGCACCAGTCGGCGATCGACTCGTTGATGCGGACTCGCCAGTCCCGCGCGAACAACTCAGCCGGTTGCTCGGTCTGAGGAGCAGCCAGCGACATCAAGACCCCGATCGCGCCGTCGAGCGCCGAACGGTCGAAGTTGATGCACAGAAGCATCCGGCCGTCATCAACAGGCACGCTGACCGACGTGGTCCGATGCCCACGCACGTCTACCTGCTCGTACGGGCCGATCACGGCTGCACCTGCGCCAGCGGTCTCGAACTCCGGCGCGATGAGGGACTCGTCACCCGGACGACGCCCGGAAGTGGGGTTCCACAGTCGCAGGATCCTGCCAGAGACGAGATCGTGAAGCGCCACCTCGACATGCGGGCGGAACAGAGTGCTGATCGCGTCTGCCACGCGCTCGAGGTCTTCGCCGACTGATGCACTCATGACTAGACATTCTGTCTGGGAATAGACAGTCTGTCAACATCCCAGTTCCTGGCGACCCCTCCAAACCAGGGGGCCGCAGCGGTTCGCCGGATGTCTTCGCCAGTGTTCACGGGCTGACGGCCTGTGTTCAGAGGGGCAGTGGGTGCGCTGTGCGAAGAGATACTCCGGCGAATTTGCGCACGGCCGGTAACAGGGGCCATGGCGGCCCCGGAATCTCCCACTGCCACCTGTACCCATCCATATCCACCGTTCCAACGACTCTCTCGGCCTGAGTTCCCCCCTGCCGCGGATCAGCGTCCCAGTTCTTCTCGTCTCCGGGAGCGGACGACCTGTTCTTCACCCATGAGATCGTCGACGAGACCGTCGCCCTGATCCTGGACTGCACGCTCATCCGCTACCGCGGCAAAGGGCACCTGAAGTCAATCATGCTCGCAGAAGAAGTCGCACCGAGTTCCGCGCCGCGAACGACGACCGGCGACCGGTGATCCAGATGTTGAGGCTGACCGCCCCGGCCACGCCGGCGCTGTGCGTGATCGCGAACCTGGGCTGCCGGACCTGGAGGGGCGGATCACAGGTCCGGCTGCTGCGGCAGGTCGGTTCCCTTCGCCTGCTTCAGCGCCTTCGCCATCGCGGCCTGCCACGCGTCGTAGGCCTGGCCGTAGCGGGCGGTGATCCGGTCGGACTCGGTCTGGAACTGCTCCCACTGCGCGTCGAACTCGAAGTAGCACTCCCCGTAGTAGCACTCGGCGTCCTCCAGCGCGGCGACCGCGGAGTTGATGGCGTCAGCGCCGTCACCGATCACGGTCACGATGCGCTGGTGCAGGCCGCGCATCTCGGTGGGCGCCTTGAGCGCGGCCATCTGGTTGGCGATCTCACGGCGGTCGGTGCCGGCTTGGGTGAAGTAGTCGATGACCTCGTACATGTAGAGATCCTGGGCGTACATGGTGTCGACGTAGGCGCCGGTGTCGTTGCGCAGCGCGGTGTACTGGTCGATGAGTGACTCCATCTGCGCGTGGTAGCCGCGCACGTCCTGACGCTCGGACTTCGCTGCGGCCTTCACCTTCTTGACCTGCTTGCGGTAGCGGGCCATGGCCTGGTCGACGCGGCGGGTCAGGTCGTCCAGGGTGCGGACCGCGTCCTCACCCTCCGCGGTCGCCGCCTGCGTGGTGCCGCCGTAGGTCGACAGGGTGTCCAGGCTGCTGACCAGGGCCGTCCGGTTGTCCGTCCACACCTGCGTGTTCGTCTCCTCGTAGGCCTGCAGGGCGGCCAGGGCCGAGAACGCGTCACGCAGCGTCGACAGCCGATCCACTCCCGAGGCGGCCGGGTCTTCCTGGAACGTCGCGTTGATCGTCGTCAACTCCGCCCGCGCGCCGTCGGCCACCTCCTGCACCATCTCGGTGGACTGCACCGCCGATATGTCGTCCAGCGCGGCCATCAGCACCGGGCTGGAGGTGTTGTACTGGTCCTTGGCCGCGCTGTTCTGCGTCAGCCCCCACCATGCCGCACCGACCAGGATCAGCCCGAGCGCCGCGACCCCGGCGATCAGCACCGGGCGCCGGGAACGGCGCTTCGGCTCGGGGGCCGGCTCGTCGGTCGGCTGCAGCTCGTCGGTCGGGGCATCGTCTGCGACGATCTCGACGACGTCCACCTTGTGGCCGCACTCGGGGCAGAACTTGTCGGTCGGGTGGATCGGCTGCCGGCATTCGCTGCACACCGGTGTCGTGTCGTCCTCCATCATGGACCTCCGTATGGACGCCCTTCCAGAGTAGATCGCGGGATGAGGCGATTATCGATCGTGAGCGCCGATTCCCTCTACCGAACGACGCGGAGGGGGCCCACCGCGGATCATCGAGCAGCGTGAACTGGCTGCTTGGCCTGGGCAAGCCACTGCCTGTCGACCGGGGCTGGAGGTGCCGGGTGCCGGTCGACTCGCGCAGGTGGGTTGTTGGGCTTGGGAGGCGTACCCTGAAGACGTAGCCGACAAGGGGGTTGGGTCGGCACCCGGTGGCCGGATGCCCGGCACCTCCCCGAGGTGGGGGTGTGTCATGTTAACGAAGGCATCAGTGGCGTCACCAGTTGGCAGGGCCGGGGTTGTGTCGGTGCTTGGGTGGCTGATGGGTGCCGGGGTGGTGGTGCTGGCGGGGGTGGTTGTGGTCAGTCCGGCGCACGCCGGGACCACCGATTTCGTCAGCACCTGGAAGACCGACAACACCAGTTCCGGGTCGTCGGCGGCCGACCAGGTGAGGTTGCCGCTGGAATCCGGAGGCACCTACAACTTCGCTGTGGACTGGGAAAGCGACGGCATCGTCGATGAGACCATCACCACCTGGGACAAAGCCACCCACACGTACGCCCCGGCGGACTCCTACACGATCACGATCAGCTATCCCGAAAAGGACAGCACACTGAAGGGGTGGCGGTTCGCCAACGGCGGTGACCGGTTGAAGATCCTGGACGTCACCCAGTGGGGCGGGCTCATCAACTTCGGCAACAACGGCGGCTACTTCGCAGGCGCGGCGAACCTGACCTCTTCGGCCAAAGACGGTCCCGATCTGACCGGCACCACCAATATGTCCAGCATGTTCTCAGGGGCGTCTGCGTTCAACCAGGACATCGGCGGCTGGGACACCAGCCAGGTCACCAACATGGCCGGCATGTTCTACGGGGCGCAGGCGTTCAACCAGCCGATCGGCGGCTGGAACACCAGCAACGTCACCGACATGGCCGCCATGTTCGCCGGGGCGCAGGCGTTCAACCAGCCGATCGGCGGCTGGGACACCAGCAACGTCACGACCATGGTGAGTACCTTCAACGGGGCGACCAGCTTCAACCAGCCGATCGGCGACTGGAACACCAGCAAGGTCACCAACATGTTGAGCATGTTCGCCGGGGCATCGGCGTTCAACCAGGACATCGGCGACTGGGACACTGCCGGCGTCACCGGCATGTCGAGCATGTTCTCCGGGGCGTCGGCGTTCAACCAGGACATCGGCGGCTGGAACACCGCCGGCGTCACCGACATGTCGAGCATGTTCTCCGGGGCGTCGGCGTTCAACCAGGACATCGGCGACTGGAAGACCGGCAACGTGACCTCTCTTGCGTTCATGTTCTCAGGGGCGACCGCGTTCAACCAGGACATCGGCGGCTGGAACACGAGCAAGGTCACCAACATGTACGCCACGTTCAGCGGCGAGACCAACTTCAACCAGGACATCGGCGGCTGGGACACCAGCAACGTCACCACCATGTACGCCACGTTCGCCGGGGCGTCAGCGTTCAATCAGGACGTCGGCGGCTGGGACACCGGCAACGTGACCACCATGGCCAGTATGTTCTCCTGGGCGCGGGCGTTCAACCAGCCGATCGGAGACTGGGACACGGGCAACGTCACCGACATGGCCGCCATGTTCTACGGGGCGTCGGCGTTCAACCAGCCGATCGGAGCCTGGAACACAAGCAACGTCACCACCATGCACCAAATGTTCACCTTCGCCACAGACTTCTACCAAGACATCGGCGACTGGGATGTAAGCAACGTCAACGACATGGCCGGCATGTTCTGGTGGGCGAAGGCGTTCAACCAGCCGATCGGGGACTGGGACACCGGCAAGGTCACCACGATGTACGCCATGTTCAACGGGGCGTCGGCCTTCAACCAGCCGATCCGCGGCTGGAACAGCAGCAACGTGACCACCATGGCCTTCATGTTCTACGGTGCGAAGGCGTTCAACCAGCCGATCGAAGCCTGGAACACCGGCAACGTGACCACCATGTCCGGCATGTTCAACGGGGCGTCGGCGTTCAACCAACCCGTCGGCACCTGGAACACCAGCAACGTCATCGACATGGACGGCATGTTCAACGCGTCTGGGTTGTCGACCGCGAACTACGACACGGTCCTGGTGGGCTGGTCGGCGCTGCCGTCGGTGCAGTCCAGCGTGCGGTTGGGCGCGGCGGGGATCCACTATTCGTGTGCGGCGACGACGGCCCGCCAGTCGTTGATCGATGGCCACGGGTGGGTGATCAGCGATGCCGGGCTGGGTCCGTGCGTGTCGGTGACCCCTGATCCGGTCGGGTTTGTCGCCACCCCGGTGGGGCAGACCAGCAGCGCGACGGTGACGGTGTCCAACCCGGGTGGGGCGGGCCTGGTGCTAGCGGGTAGCGCGGTCAGCCTGACCGGCGCCGATGTCGGGCAGTTCATCATCACCGGTGACACTTGTTCGGCCACTATCGTGCCGCCGGCCGCCTCGTGCACGGTGGCGGTGCGGTTCTGGCCCACCACCATCGGGGACAAGGCCGCCGGTCTGCGGGTGATCTCAAACGCGGCCTCCAGCCCGAACACTGTGGAGTTGTCCGGCACCGGTATCGCCGTGGTGACGCCGCCTGCACCAGTCAGCCCGCCCCCAAACGCCATGCCGGGGAAGGTGACCGGGGTGAAGTCGAAGGTGCGCAACGGCACGGTGAAGATCACCTGGAGGGCGGTACCGAACGCCAGTTCCTACGCGGCCCGGATCTCCAAACCGGGCGGCACCAAGTACAAGGCGTGGAAGACCACGAGCAAACACGTGTTCAAGACCACTGTCCGCAAAGGCAAGAAGTACCGGTTCCAGGTGGCTGCGGTCGGGGTCGGTGGCCGTGGGCCGACCACCACCATCCGGTTCAAAGGCAAGTAGGCCGCCACAGGTCATGGGTCGCGGGGCACGTGGCAGGCTTCCAGGTGATCTTCACTGCGCCCTTGCTGGCTTTAGCCTGCACGCCCGTCACCTTGCTGGGCGGACTCAGCGGCGGGGGTGGGGGAGGTGTGACGCAGGCCTGCGTCACACGCCGCCGCCGACGGCTCCCGCCGGCCCTACTGCCTCCAGACGGTGAATGAGCGGTGCTCGGCCACCGAGGCTTTGAAGCCGGGCATCGTGCCCTTCACGTAGTACGTCCAGTCGCCAACTCGCAGGCGGTAGCTCTCCGGGGATGTGCACCGGTGGAAGTTGCCGCTGGCACTCCTGGCCATGCGGCAACTCAGGTCGGCGCCCGGCGGGATCGACTTGAACTCCATCTGGACCTGGGCGCGCGAGGCGCCCTTGCTGATGAAGAAGTCCTGTGGAGCCCCGACGAAGCGCACCCGTACCTGGGGTACATAGACCACTCGGAAGGCCTGCGCAACCGACGGCCCGGACTGATAGCCGGCCTTGAAGGTGCGCACTTCGAACGTGTAGTTGCCCGGTCTCAGCCGGTAGGTCCTGGGAGAGGTGCACAGTCTGAACTCGTGGGTGGGTTTGATCCGGCACTGGAAGGCCCCGCCGCTGGGTGTGGACCTGAAACCGATCCGCACGACCGCACCACGCTTCCGGTTGCCCACCCAGTAGATCTTCTCAGGGTTGACGATGAAGTTGGCCGTGATGACTGGCAAGGGGGCCGGAGTGGGGGGTGTCGTGGGCGGTGGTGTGGGTATGGGAAGTGGTGGGCCCGAGCCGACCTTGGCCACCCTGTCCGAGGAGTCCAAACTGACCCACAGGCTGTCGTCGGGTCCCGGTGCCAATTGCCGGGGTCCCGAGCCGGGGGTAAAGGCGATCGGGGTGCTGTACGTGCCGTCCGGGGTCAACCGGCCGAGGTTGTCACCGTTGAACTGCGCGATCCAATACGCATGATCCCTGCCGAAGGTGATCCCGAACGGATCCACGGTGGGCACGTCCGTATTGGTTGCGGCGCCTCCGGCTGTGAGCCGGGCCACGTACTGGGGCGGGTTGAGCGACTGCGTGTACGCGACCTGGTCGAGTCCGCCGATCGGGTCTCCAGCCGCGATCCCCTGCATCCCACCTGGCGCGGAGTACGGCGTGTCATGTCCGTCGGCAGGGTTGATCTGCAGGACCTTGTCGCCGTCGAGGTAGGCCACCCAGATGCTCGTGGCGGAGGCGGTGATGGCACGTGCCTGGTTCACCCCGGGCATGGTGAATTCGGTGAACGCCGCAGGATTGGCCGGTGGGATGCGGTAGACCTTGTCTCCGCTGGCAGTCCACAGGTTCGCGTCCGGACCCATGGTGATGGCCCGAGGGTCAGTCAGGTGGGGGATCGGAACGGATGTGACGCTCGCCGGGTCGCCCACCGCAAACGTCGCCACGCCGCCGTACTGGGTCATCCACATGGTCCCCCCGGGGCCGGCCGCCATTCCGACTGAGTTGGCGCCGTCGAAGTGCTGGACAACACCGTCCGGCGTTATGCGCACGAAGCCGGTGTCGGTCGGCATCCACATGTTCCCATCCGGACCCTGCGCGAGTTGTCCGTTGGGCGTCACACCCCACTGAACCGGTATCTCGCCCAGCAAAGAGGGATCCGCGGCCGCCGGCGCGGCCACCAGCGGTATGGCCACGGCGGCGACAGCGGTCACCAGGGCGCTTGCGATCGCACTTCTCATGTGTCGGACCCTACGCGCGTCGACAGCGTCGCGGCACCGGCCGACCGGCTCGTGACTCCGGTCGTTCGCCCGACCCATCACAGGCCTTCGGTCCGACGATGCTGACGCAGCCTATCCGCAGAATCAGCTTTCGGGAAGTCCCGTTCCGTCCGGCGGGGACGTCAATCACGCGCCCGGCTCGGCCACCGCCATGCCGGTCAGTAACGCCACGGATGTCTTCGAGAACATGGGGCACGCCCCTTTTCCAGGGAGTGCAGGGCACCCACGTGACCTAGGCCTTTCGTGAAGGCCGCACCCGTTTCGATTCGCCGGGCGTCTTCGGATGGTCCACCTTGTGACGGTGTGCGTCATGAGGGGGAGTGGGGTGCGCTGTGCGACGAGATATTCCGGCGGATCAGTCAGCCGCGTTTGCCTCCGGTGTAGGTGGCGCTGCGGGTGAATCGTTTGTAGCCCTCCGTAGCCGAGGCCTTCTGGACGACCTTGAAGCGCAGGTTGGGATAGCCGTAGGTGCGGATGGAGGTCTTGCCGTTGGGTCCGCGGACGACGGTGAAGTAGCGGACCTCGCCGGCGGCGGTGGGTTTGACGGGTCCCCCGCGCACGGTGGTGCGCACGCGTTGGCCGGCGTTGGTTCGGGCGTTGGCCGGGGTGATCACAGTCAGCCCCGAGGACTTGATCCGTTTGGGTAGCTTCGCGGTGAGGGTCTGCTTCTTCTTCACGGTCGGCGGTGGCGCCGGAGCCGTCATGCCGGTGCCGGTCAGGGGGACGGCGTGTGGGCTGCCTGGGGCATTCGAGGTGAAGGACAGCTGACCGCTGGCCGCCCCGATGGTGGTGGGGGAGAAGCGCACACTCACCGTGCATGTGGCGCCGGCACTGATGCTCGAACCGCTGCAGGTGTCCGCGGTGATGTCGAACCCGTCACCGGTGATGCTGGTGCTGGTGACGGTCAAGACTCCAGGGCCACCATTGGTCACCGTCACTGTCTTTGGCTCCCCGGACGTGCGGATCGTCACCTTCCCGAACTCCAGTGATGCAGGACTGGCGTTGAAGCCGGGCAGCACTCCGGTCCCGGTCACAGGCACGGTGTCGGGACTGCTCAAGGCGTTGGACACGATCTGCAGTTCCGCGGTCTTTTCGCCGGTGGTGGTGGGGGAGAACGACACCGTCACCGTGCACGACCCGGCGGCCGCCACGGTCGCGCCGGAACAGGTATCTGCGCTGAGGCCGAATCGAGCGGCATCTGCTCCGCTCAGTGTGATCGCGTCGGCGGGCAGCTCCAGGTCGGCGCCACCCGGATTCGACACTGTGACCGTCTGGGTGTCCGTTCGTCCCACAGTCGTGGCGGAGAACCCGATCGGGTTGGGCGCGACGGAGACACATGGACCGGCGCCCGCGTCGGTGATGATCCAGCCGTGGTCGTCGATAAGCGACTGCCGCGCCGCTTCCGCCGCACACGAGTACCTGATGTTGGTTGCGCCGAAGGGAACGCCAGCCTGCAGAGAAGGCAATGCCGACCACCCGATCAACACTTTGTCGTAGTTGGTGGTGGACAGTACTGAGTCGCTGAACACGTCGCTGAAGTCGGAGACCTGACTCACCTCCCAGGTGCTGAGGTCTTGGTCGAAGGCGCTTGAGAACTGGAACATGCGGCTCATGTCGGTGACCGAGCTGACGTCCCAGGTGCTGAGGTCTTGGTCGAAGGCGCTTGAGAACTGGAACATGCGGCTCATGTCGGTGACCGAGCTGACGTCCCAGGTGCTGAGGTCCTGGTTGAAGGCGCCGGTGCTGGCGAACATGCTGCTCATGTCGGTGACCGAGCTGACGTCCCAGGTGCTGAGGTCTTGGTTGAAGGCGCTTGCGAAAAGGAACATGGTGGTCATCTCGGTCACAGAGCTGACATCCCAGCCGCTGATGTCCTGGTTGAATGCACTGGCGCCGGCGAACATGGCGGACATTGAAGTCACATGGCCCGTGTCCCAGTAGACGATGTTCTGATTGAACGCGTCAGCGCCGTTGAACATCTGGTCCATCTGAGTGACCTTGCTGGTGTCCCAGCTGCCGATGTCCCCGTTGAATGCCTCCGCCTGAGCGAACATGCCGTCCATCTGGGTGACGTCGCCCGTGTCCCAGGCGCTGAGCCCGCCAGTGAGCTTGCTGGCGAAGCGGAATGCATTTGTGAGATTGGTGGTGCCGGTGAGGTCCGGGGAATCGGTGGCGGTCCCGACGAGGTTGGCGGCGCCGTGGAAGTAGTCGCCGTTGTTGCCGAGGTTCAGGTCGCCCCACCGACTGACGTCGAGGATCTTCAGGCGGTCGCCACTGTCATTGAACCGCCACCCCTTCAGAGTGCCGGAGATCCTGATGGTGACGTTGCCGGTGAACGGATAGGTGTGCGTGGCCTCCACCTGGTCCCACGATGTGATCACGTCGCTGGTGCCGTCGCCCCATGAGACGACGAAATCGTAGACGCCATCGGACTCCAGCGGCAGCCGGATCTGGTCGTCATTTGACGACCCTGCGCTGGTATTCAGGGTGTCCCACGAGCTCTCGAAGCACCCGCCTGCGGCCTCGCCCGCGTCGGTGATCAACCAGTTGTGATCGAAGGTCAGTGAATCCCACGCGTAGATGGCGGCGCATGAGTAGGAACTGCTAGCGGCACCCAGCGGCACGTTTGCCGTCAGCGATGGCAGGTTCGACCATCCGACCAGGGTCTTGCTGTAGTTCGCCGTGGACAACGCCGTCGTGTCGAACATGTTGGACATGTCGGCGACCTTGCTGACGTCCCAGTCGCCGAGGTCCTGATTGAACACCGTGGCCTCGAGGAACATGCCACTCATCGTCGTGACCTTGCTGGTGTCCCAGGCGCTCAGATCCTGGTTGAAGGAACTCGCGCTGCGGAAGGTCTGCTCCATGTCGGTGACGTTGCTGACGTTCCAGGCGCCGATGTCCTGATTGAACGGTGAGAAGGCGAACATGCTGTCCATGTCGGTGACGTTGCTGATGTTCCAGGCGCCGATGTCCTGATTGAACGCGCTGAATTGGAACATCAGGCTCATCGTGGTGACGCTGCCGGTGTTCCAGGCCCCGATGTCCTGGTTGAAGGCGCTCGCCCCGTTGAACATGTCGTTCATGGCGGTGACGTTGCTGGTGTTCCAGGCGCCGATGTCCTGGTTGAACGCCGCCGCGCCAGCGAACATGCCGCCCATCGTTATGACCTTGCTGGTGTCCCAACTGCCGATGTCCTGGTTGAACGCGCTGGCCCCATAGAACACCCAATCCATGTCGGTGACGTCGCTGGTGTCCCAAGCGGCTAAGCCGCCATTCAGTTTGGACGCGTTTTGGAAGGCGTTGGTCAGGTCGGTGGTGCCGGTGAGGTCTGGGGCGTCGGTGGCGTCGGAGGTGAGGTTGGTCGCGCCATGGAAGTAACCGCCGTTGTTGCCGAAGTTGACGTCTCCCCACTGTTCGACGGTGAGGATCTTCAGCCGGTCTCCTGTATCGCCGAACCGCCAGCCCGTGAGGGGGCCGCTGATGGTGACCGTGAACGGGGCGTTCTGCGGGGTGGTGTATGTGTGGGTGACCTGCGCCTGGTTCCACGTGGTGATCGTGTCGCTGGTCCCGTCACCCCAATCGACGGAGAAGTTGTAGGTTCCATTGGGATCGAGGGGCAGTCTGATCTGGTTGTTGGCCGAGGAACCGGGACTTGTGTTCGCCGGGTTCCAGGTCGTGACGAAGTCGGTGTCGGCCGCGTGCGAGGGGCCCGCCAGGCCTACGACCGCCAGTAGTGCGACAACAGCCCCGAGGAGCCACCAGACAAGCACCGCCACCACGCCTCGCGTATCCATCAAAGGCCTTCCGTCCGACGATGCTGACGAGGCTATCGGCAGAATCAGCTTTCGGGAAGTCCCGTTCCGACCGTTCGCCGGGCATCTTCGCCATTGTTCACGGGGTGACGGTGCGCGTTGTGAGGGGTAGTGGGGTGCGCTGTGCGACAAGATATTCCGGCGAATCGTCGTGGCCCCCCGCGCGAGCGATGCCGATGTTGTCGCGGGTTGTCGTGTTGGATGGCGTTCGGGTAGTTGGTTGACGCTCAGGCTGCGACGAACCCCACCCAACTGCACGAACCCCACCCAACTGCACGAACGCCACCTGGCGCAGTAAGCAGCATGGACTCAGTCCCGCGCCCGGCTCGGCTGCACCCGTCTTCGGTTCGCCGGGCATCTTCGGATAGTCCGGGGGGTAGGGCATTTCGTCGCCGTCGTATAGCTCCATGGCGGGAGTGAGGTCAAAGGCCTGGCCCCAGCGATCGGCGTGCACATCACCCAATTCCGCGAGGCGCCCGGGCACAGTGGCGATCGTCCAGTCCCCAGGTTCGGTGTGCCCCAATTCGTCCCAGCGCAGCGGGGTGGACACCGGAGCATTGGGTCTCGGGCGCACCGAGAAGGCACTGGCGATCGTGCGGTCGCGGGCGTTCTGGTTGTAGTCCAAGAAGATGCGCTCACCGCGGTTCTCCTTCCACCATTCGACCGTCACAAGGTCGGGCGCGCGCCGGGCCATCTCGCGGCCGATGCCGATGGCCGCGTGCCGGACGTCGATGAAGTCCCAGCGAGGCTCGATGGGGATGAAAACGTGAAGGCCCCGGCCCCCGGAGGTCTTTGGCCAGCCGACCATCCCCAGTTCGGTGAGGATCTCGCGCATGACGCCTGCTGCCTCGACGGCGTCACGGAAGTCCGTGCCCGGCTGCGGATCGAGATCCAGGCGCAACTCGTCGGGGTGTTCGACGTCCGGGGCGGTCACAGCCCAAGGGTGGAAGACGATCGTCCCCAGGTTCGCGCACCAGGCGATGACAGCTGGCTCAGTGGGTGTGATCTCGTTGGCCGTGCGACCTGATGGGAACGAGATCTCCGCGCTGTGGATCCAATCGGGGGCGTGGGTCGGGATCCGCTTCTGGTAGAAAGCCTCGCCGGGGTTGACCCGACGCCCGCGCTGGGCCATCGTCACCCCGGGCAGAACGCCATCGGGCCAGCGTTCAAGGGCCGTGGGCCGATCCTGAACGTACGGCAACATCATCTCTGCGACCGAGGCGTAGTACGAGACCACGTCGAGCTTCGAATAACCGGGTTCGGGGAAATAGATCTTGTCCGGACTGGAGATGCGAACCTCGCGTCCGCCGACCTCCAAGAACGCCTCCTTGGCCATCAGCGCACCTGCCCTTCAAGAACAGCCGCCACGTCGAACTTCACGGGTCTGTCCAACTGCTCGTAGGTGCAACTGGTCGGTTCCCGGTCGGGGCGCCAGCGCATGAACGACGCGACGTGTCGAAAACGGTTGCCCTGCATGTGGTCGTACTTCACCTCCGCTACTAGCACTGGGCGCAACGGGTGGAAGCCCATGTCCTTCTTGCCCGTCCAGCGCGATTGCATGCCCGGCGTGCGCTGGCCGGCTGTCTCCCACTTCCAAGGGTGATCGTCGTCCGGGCCGATTTCGATTGGCGACAGTTCCTTGGCCAGCGCGATCCGGTTCTCGCGGCTGAAAGCCCCGGCGGCGCCCACGTTGTGCAGCACACCGGACTCGTCGTACAGGCCCAGCAGAAGCGCGCCGACCATCTCGGAACCGTCGGGGGCGGGATTCTTGTAGGGTCGCCAGCCAGCGACCACGACGTCGGCCGTGCGTACGTGCTTGACCTTCAGCATGGTTCGTTTGCCGGGGGCGTAAGGCTGGTCCGCAGGTTTGCACACAACGCCGTCGAGGCCGGCGCCTTCGAACAGGTTGAACCAGTCCTGGGCCACCTCGCGGTCTTCGGTGATCGGGGTGAGGTGCAACCGTTGCGGGAGCTCCACCGAAGCCAGGATCCGGCGGCGCTCGGCGAAGGGGATTTGGCCGACATCCTCGCCCCGCCAGCGAAGGATGTCGAAGGCCACGTATTGCGTAGGGGTGTCCTCGGACAACGCTTTGATCTTCCAACCGCCGGCTTCGGACCGGGGGCGGATACGGTTGCCCAGTGTCTCGAACTCCAGGCCCTTCTCGCCCACGATGACCAACTCGCCGTCGAGTGTGGTTCCCGGCGGCAGGGACTGTGCAGCCTCGACCATCTCCGGGAACAAGTAGGAGAAGTCCTCCTCCTTACGGCTCTGCAGGACAACGCCGTCCTCGTCGCGGAAGATCAAGCATCTGAACCCGTCCCACTTCGGCTCGAAGAGCAACCCAGTGGTTTCGGGGATCTTGTCACCGACGGCTTTCGCCAGCATGGGTGCGATCACGAGATGCTCCAGCGGGAGAAGACGCCGTCGGCGTTGTGATGGACGTGGATGGGTACCGCCTGTGCTGTGGCGGCGTCGGTGACCAGGCTTCCGGATCCTCCCAGCCGCCCTGAGATGCTCAGCGCCAGCTCATCGACCAAGCCCTGCTCCAACAGGGACGTGAAGAGGTGCGGGCCTCCTTCACACAGGATCCGGGGATAGCGGGCCTTGAGTGATGGCAGGTCGGTCCCGTCGCTCAGGACTGCACCTTCGATAGCGGGAACGTGTCCGCTGGCTGAGACCATGATCAATGCCGGAGGGGTCGGTTGAGTGCGCATCTCATCCCACGGGGCCTTGATCCCGATGGGACCGTACTTCTCACGACGGGCTGTTCCGGCGCCCACGAGCACGGCGTCGCAACCCGCCCGCAGCATGTGGAACAGTCGCCGGTCGTGTTCGGTGCTCAGGGTCCCCGATAGTCCGTCGGCGCCTTGGATGTGACCGTCCATGCTCGTCACGAAGTTCACCCGCAGACAGAGCTCGGGCCATGCGTACGCCTGCCACAGTTCGTCGTCCTCCACCGGACCATCTGACCACCCTTGTGCCGGGCCAGGCGAGTCGGCAGCGATAGATTCCATGGGTGCCGTCGAGTCTCACGCAGCGGATCCCCGAACTCCGCCCGACAGACCTGGTGGCCGGATTTGTGCCCCCACCCCATTTCGGGGAGGTCACCTTCGACTCCTACGTTCCCGACCCGCAGCACGTGAGCCAAGCGGCCGCGGTGGCCGGGGCGCGGGCATTCGTCGCTGCTGGAGCACAACCCAAACGCCGCGGGTGGTTGCGCAAGGCCGCACCGGCCGAGTTGCGCCCGGGCATCTACTTCGACGGCGGGTTCGGCGTGGGCAAGACCCATCTGCTCGCATCGCTGTGGCACGCGACCCCGGGGCTGCGGACGTTCGGAACGTTCGTGGAGTACACCCACCTTGTGGGGGCACTTGGTTTTGCGGGAACGGTTGAAGCTCTCGGGGGGCATGACCTTGTGTGCATCGACGAGTTCGAACTCGACGACCCGGGGGACACGGTTCTGATGAGCTCGCTGCTCATGGCTCTGACCCAACGAGGGGTGCGGCTGGCCGCAACCTCGAACACGCTGCCGGACGCATTGGGGGAGGGTCGGTTCGCCGCCGACGACTTCCTGCGCGAGATCCAAGGCCTGTCGGCGCACTTCGACGTGATCCGCATCGACGGCGTCGACTACCGCCACCGGGGTGTACCGCGCGCTCCCCAACCGTGGTCGCCCGCGGACGTTGTGGCAGCGGTGGAGCGCACGGCCGGTGCCACGCTTGACGACTTCGACGCGTTGTGTGACCACTTGGCCGGGGTGCATCCATCCAAGTACGCACGCCTGGTACACGGGATTCCGCTGGTGGGACTGCTGGGGGTTCACCCTTTGCCGGATCAGGACGTGGCGCTGCGGTTCGTGGTGCTGGTGGACCGTCTCTACGACCAGGATGTGCCGGTGGCCGCGGCGGGGGAGTCGTTGGGGGAGTTGTTCAGCCCCGAGATGCTGCGCGGCGGCTACCGCAAGAAGTACTTCCGCGCGCTTTCACGGTTGTCGGCGTTGGCTGAACTGGCCCGCTCAGGTCCTGGTTAGAGGTTGTGCTGTTGGTTAGCAAATCCACGCGTTGTTTCTCTAACCAACAGCACAACCTCTAACCAACCGGACCGGGCGGGGCCGGGTCCAACGGCCCACGCCGGCCCCCGCACCCGATCACTCGTGGTCGGTGAGCCACTGGGCGCCCACCCGCTGCTCCTTGTTCAGGTACTTGCCGATCCACTCCGCCGCGAACTTCTCGATCCTGCCCCCGACGAAGGGCACCGAGCACTTGATCGGTCCGGAGGTCTCAACCGCTGTCCCGCCGCCGGCGTGAGGACGAAGGGTGATGGTCCCGCCGAAGCTCAATGGCTGGCCGTCGAAGTCCACGGTGAACTCGGCCGTCCGGGTTCCGTCCTCGTCGGCGGGCCCCCACTGCTGGGTCTCGTCGAGCGGAATGGTGTCTCCCAGGAACCGCTTCACGAAGCCCGGAACCTTGGCCGGCATGACGCGGCGGTTGTGGATCTGGATCGTGTCACCATGTTCGGTCACACTCGCCTCGACCTCAAGCGAACCGCTCTGGGTGCTCTTGTGCCGGATGAACTCCTCGTCGCACAACATCGCGAACACGGTTAAGGGGTCTGCGTCGTAGGTCTGAACCTCGTCGATCTGGGCGGGCATACGCCGATCTTGCCCGATGGCCACACCCCGCGCCGCGCCAACACGCGCGTTGGCACCGGTCAGGTGTGCCCGACGCCCGCCCGTTCAAGCAGGGCCTCGACGTCCTGTGCCCCGAGATCGACCACCCCGAAGGTGCCCTCGGACTGCTGTAGCCGACTCGCGATGAACGCCTCAGCCACGACGGCCGGTGCGTGTTGGACCAGGATGGCCGATTGCAGCAGCAAGGCCATCCGTTCGGCCAGCCACCGGGCGCGCGCCGGCGCTTCCGCGGGGTTCTGGGCCAGGGCGTTCAGGATGTCGGCCAGCGTCGCGTCGAAGGCATCATCGCAACCAGCCGCAGGGGCAAGGGCCTGAAGGTATGCGTCCAGACTCTCCGGGTTGCGGGCGATGGCCCGTAGGAGGTCGAGAGCATTCACGTTGCCGGACCCCTCCCAGATGGAGTTGACGGGGGCCTCCCGGTACAACCGGGGCATGCCGGTCTCCTCCACGTACCCGACCCCGCCGAGGCACTCCATGGCCTCGAAGGTCATGCCGGGCGTGCGCTTGCACACGTAGTACTTCGACATCGGCAACGCGATCCGTCGCAACGCAGCCTGCTCGCTGGATCCGGCCTCAGCCGCGTCGACGGCGTGGGCCAAGCGAAGACCCAGCCAGGTGGCGGCCTCGACCTCCAAAGCCAGATCCGCAAGAACGTTGCGCATCAACGGCTGGTCGATCAACCGGGCGCCGAATGCCTCTCGGTGTTCTGCGTGCCACATGGCCTCCGACAACGCCTTGCGCATCAGGGCCGTGGATCCCAGCACGGTGTCCAGTCGTGTGGCTGAGACCATCTCAACGATGGTCCGAACGCCGCGACCCTCGTCGCCGAGACGTTGTGCGTAAGTGTTCTCGAACTCGATCTCGCTGGAGGCGTTGGAGCGGTTGCCCAACTTGTCCTTCAACCGCTGGATCTGGAAATCGTTGCGGTTGCCGTCCGGCAGCACCCGGGGGACGACGAAACATGTGAGGCCTCCCGGGGCCTGTGCGAGAACCAGGAAGACGTCGCTCATCGGCGCGGAGCAGAACCACTTGTGCCCGGTCAGCCGGTAGCCGTCGCCGTCAGGAACGGCCACCGTGGTGTTCGTGCGAACATCGGAGCCGCCTTGCTTCTCGGTCATGGCCATGCCCGCGATGAGCCCCTGTTTGGCCCCCGGCTGGCGCAAACCGAAATCGTAAGCACGACTGGCAAGCCCCGGGACCCACTGCGCGGCCACAAGCGGATCGACGCGAAGTGCCGGGACGGCCGCATACGTCATCGAAATGGGACAACCATGGCCGGCCTCCGCCTGGGACCACGTGATGAACCCGGCCGCACGTCGCACGTGCGCGGCCTTGTCGTCGGCGGTCCAGGGGGCTGCGTGCAACCCGTTATCCACCGCAACCGTCATCAACTGATGCCACGCCGGATGGAACTCGACCTCGTCGATGCGGTTGCCGTAACGGTCGTGCGTGCGCAGGACCGGCGTGTGCTCGTTGGCAAGCCGGCCCCACTCCCGGACCGCACTCGAACCGGCCAGTTCACCCAAGCGGACCAGACCCCCGTCGTCGGGATCAGCACCGAATGCCCCCATCGCCTCGCGCAGGGCGGTGTCGTCGAGGAACGCGTTGTGCACGAGTTCCGGGGGTTGGTTCGTCACTGTGTGGGTGCTCACCGTTCCACGGTAGACCCGACTGCGGTGGCGCAGGGAGGTTTGGCGGGGGCGAATGCTCGGCGCCTCCGGCAGACTCAGAACGTGGACATCACAGACGATGAGCTGCTCGCGATCATTCGGCAGTGGCTTCCCGGCCGGCGCTGGTACGCGGGCAAGGGCCACCTGATCACGCAGATGCGTATGAGCGCCCGCCACGGCATCCTCGGCGCACGGCAGGGGCAGCACCTCGTCGTCGCGGTTCAGACCGATGGGAAACGCTGGCAGGTCTACCAGATCCCGGTGGTGGTGCTGGACACCATGGATCCGGCGACTTTCATCGGCTCGGTGGGCCGACAGCACGTCCACGACGGGACCGCCTACGAAGTGGTATTGGCGGGCATGCTGGGCCAGGTCTCCGAAGTACCCCATCTAGTCCCCGTCGAGGAGCAACCGCACACCCAATGGCTGCAGCGACCACCGTCGTTGAACGGGTACCGGGTGCTGCGCGTCGAGCAGAGCAACACGTCCATGGTCGTGGGCGGTTCCTTGGTCAAGATGTTCCGGATGCTCAGCCCTGGCGTCAATCCCGACATCGAGGTCCACGAGGGTCTATCGCGCGTGGGCTGCCGGGATGTGGGGCGGCTGCAGGGGTGGATCAACTCCAGTTGGACCGATCCAGAGTCCAAGGTGCGGGTGCACGGGCACCTCGCGATGATTCAGGAGTTCTTCGCGGACTCGACCGACGGCTGGAACCTTGCCCTCCAATGCGTCGCCGGTGGTCAGGATTTCTCGGTACAGGCCCATGCGCTGGGTCAGGCCACCGCCAGAGTGCACCGCTCGCTGGCCGAGGGGTTCCAGGTCGCTGAACTCGATCATCCGCAGATTCGATTGATGACTGATCGTCTGCACCGCCGGCTCACCTTCGCCGCTGAGACGGTCAGTGAGATCCGTCCAATGGCCGAAGAACTGCACGGTCATCTGGACCAAGTGGCCCAGCTGAGCCACATGACAGTGCAGCGGGTACATGGCGACTACCACCTCGCGCAGACCCTGAGCACCCCCCGGGGATGGCGCATTCTGGACTTCGAGGGGGAGCCCGGAGGGGACTTCGAGAACCGGCGCATCCTGGACCATCCGTTGCGCGACGTGGCCGGGATGATCCGCAGTTTCGCCTACGCCGCTTGGCAGGGTGGTGGGGACACTCCGGCGGCCCGGGCGTGGCAGCAGGACTGCGAGCGGGGTTTCCTGGCCGGTTACGCCATCTCCGGTGCCGACCCCGCCCAGAACGAGATCCTCCTGCAGGCCTACTTGCTGGACAAGGCTGCATACGAGGCGGTGTACGAGAAGCGTAACCGCCCAGGCTGGGTCGGGATCCCGCTGCGCGCGCTGGCGGCGCTCGCGGACAGTTGAGCCCTCAGGAGCGCTGGTTCCAGCCGAACTCCGGGTACGACATGGGCGGAGCGGAAACGTCCGAAAGGGCAGCGGCGATCTGGTCGGGGATGTCAAGTTCTTCGCTTGCCAGTGCGGTGCGCAACTGCGCGGTCGTGCGAGTGCCCACAAGCGCGCAGGTCACGCCGGGTTGGTCGCGGACCCAGGCCAGTGCCACCTCTGCGGGGCTGACCCCGAGTCCTTCGGCCGCTGTCGCCGTTGCGTCAGCGATTCTGCGCGCGGCATCTGTCAGGTAGGGCTGCACAAAGCTGGCGAACACGGGATTGCCGGCACGCGAGTCCGCTGGAACCCCCGCGCGGTACTTGCCGGTCAAGACACCACGGCCCAGGGCGGACCAGGCGAACATGCCCATACCGTGGGCGCGCAGAGCCGGCACCACCTCACGCTCGACGCCGCGCTGCAACAACGAGTACTCCACCTGCGTGCTGATCGGGATCGCCCGTCCCGGGACCGCACTCTGCCAAGAGGCCACCGTTGCGGTCTGCCAGCCGGAGTAGTTGCTGATCCCCGCGTAACGGACCTTGCCGGAACTCACCGCGGCGTCCACGGCACTGAGGGTCTCCTCGATGGGGGTCAGGGGGTCCCATGCGTGCAATTGCCACAGGTCGATGTGGTCGACCCCCAGGCGACGCAGTGACCCGTCCAGGCTGTTCAGCAGATGGGCACGGGAGGCATCGAATCGTCGCGCGTTGCTGGGCCTTGAGACTGCCTTCGTGGCCAGCACAACCGCGTCCCTGCGATCGCTGTCGACCAGCAGGCGCCCGAGTATCTTCTCCGACTCCCCGTCCGCGTAGACGTCGGCAGTGTCCACCAGCGTGCCGCCGTTGCTCAAGAACAGGTCCAGCAGTTCGGAGGCCTCATGCTCGTCGGTGTCGCGGCCCCAAGTCATCGTGCCCAAGCCGATGCGGCTGACGCGCAGGCCCGAGCGACCCACTGATCTGATCTCCACACCGAAACCGTATCCGAGTCATCCCCGAATCGCTGCCGCATCGTGACGAGGTGCGTGGGGTCGTCCTTCGCCCTCGGACCTTTGGGGATTTCAGGCAGTTAACTGGTCGGCAATCCCCAACGCCCCGGGGCGGGCGGTGGGCTCGGGGGACCTTTGGGGATTTCAGGCAGTTAACTGGTCGGCAAACCCCAACGCCCCCGGGGCGGGCGGTGGCCGCGGGAGACCTTTGGGGATTTCAGGCAGTTAACTGGTCGGCAAACCGCAACGCCCCCGGGGCGGGCGGTGGGCGCGGGAGACCTTTGGGGATTTCGGGCAGTTAACTGGTCGGCAAACCGCAACGCCCCGGGGCGGGCGGGGGGCTCGGGAGACCTTTGGGGATTTCAGACAGTTAACTGGTCGGCAAACCGCAACGCCCCGGGGGGGCGGGGCTCGGGAGACCTTTGGGGATTTCAGGCAGTTAACTGGTCGGCAAACCCCAACGCCCCCGGGGCGGGCTGCCCATCGCACGACCTTTCAGCCGGACCGACGCGCACCGCGGATAGGCTGCGGTCATGCAACTAGGAGTGAATCTCGGGTATTGGGGCGCCGGTAACGACGCCGACAATTTGGCTCTTGCGCGTGAGGCCGACAAGCTGGGTTACGCCGTGGTGTGGGCCGCTGAGGCCTATGGGTCGGACGCCGCTACGGTCCTGGCCTGGATCGCGGCCCAGACCGAGCAGATCGATATCGGCAGTGCGGTCTTCCAGATCCCCGGTCGCACACCGGCGAACTGCGCGATGACCGCGGCGACGTTGGACACCCTCTCCGGCGGCAGGTTCCGGCTCGGTCTGGGAGTGTCCGGGCCGCAGGTGTCCGAGGGCTGGCACGGCGTCAAGTTCGACAAGCCGTTGGCCAGGACCCGCGAGTACACCGACATCGTGCGCCAGGCACTGCGCCGTGAGCGCCTGAAGTACGACGGCGAGTTCTTCACCCTGCCTCTGCCAGACGGTCCCGGCAAAGCATTGACGCTGACGGTCCATCCCGTGCGCGACTACATCCCCATGTATCTGGCTGCGATCGGCCCGAAGAACCTGGAACTGGCAGGGGAACTGTTCGACGGCTGGCTGGCCATCTTCTACAGCCCCGAGTTCGCCCCCGAGTTGCTGGCCAACATCGCAACCGGGCGCGAGAAGGCCATGAAGTCCCTCGAGGGCTTCGATGTGGTGCCGACCGTGCCCGTCGTGTTCGGCGACGACGTCGAGGCCTGTGCCATGCCCTTGCGCGCCTACTCGGCGTTGTACATCGGCGGTATGGGCAGCCGCGACAAGAACTTCTACAACAAGCTGGTCTCCCGCATGGGATACGAAGAGGCCGCTATCGACATCCAGAACAAGTACCTGTCCAAGGATCAGGTCGCGGCGATGGCAGCAGTGCCCCTCGACTTCATCGACAAGACATCCCTAATCGGGCCACCGGACCGGGTCCGGGACCGGCTGCACGCCTATGCGGATGCCGGGGTCACGACCCTGACCGTGGCGACCTACGCGGGTTCGCTCGATGAGAGGCTGCAGACCCTTCGGACGATGGCCGAGGTGGTGGAAGCCGCCGGACTGGCCTGATGGGCGACCCCATCGGCTACCTCGAAGCGCTCATCCTCGGGATCCTGCAGGGACTGACCGAGTTCCTGCCGATCTCCTCGAGTGCCCACATCCTGATCGTGAGCACCCTGGCGGGCTGGGGTGACCCCGGTGCGGCGTTCACAGCGGTGACCCAGCTTGGCACCGAGGCCGCGGTGCTTGTGTACTTCCGCAAGGACATCTGGCGCATCCTCACGATGTGGACCAAGTCGTTGTACACCCCTGATTTGCGCAGCAACATCGATGCCCGGATGGGCTGGTACGTGATCATCGGCACGATCCCGATCGGGGTCTTCGGGCTGGCGTTCAGCGACCAGATCGAGACCGCGGCGCGCAACCTATGGCTCGTTTCCACCGTGCTGATCGTCTTCGGCCTGGTGCTCGGCGCGGCCGACAAGTGGGGCCGACAGGAGAAGACCCTGGACGACCTGACCGTGCGCAGCGGGTTGATCTTCGGCTTCGGGCAGGCACTGGCCCTCATCCCGGGGGTGTCCCGGTCGGGCGCCACGATCAGCACCGGTCGGGCCCTCGGCTTCGACAGGCCCTCAGCGACCCGTTACGCGTTCCTGCTGGCCATCCCGGCGGTCGTGATCTCGGGGTTGTACGAGGCGCTGAAGATCGGCGAGGACGCCAACGTCTCCTGGGGCCCGACCATTCTCGCGACCGTGGTGGCCTTCTTCGTCGGCTACGCGGTCATCTCCTGGCTGATCCGCTACGTCTCTCACGGTTCCTTCCTGCCATTCGTGATCTACCGGGTGGCACTGGGAAGCCTGCTGCTGGTGCTGCTGTCGGCTGGCGTGATCAGCGCCTGAGCCGTCACAACCAGCCGGAGCGCCGGAATGCCCGGTACATGGACAGGCAGGCCCCGGCCATGAGCGACAGGATCAGCAGGTACCCGAAACGCCAGTGCAACTCGGGCATGGAGTCGAAGTTCATCCCATAGATGCCCGCGATCATCGTGGGCACGGCGGCGATCGCGACCCACGCACTGATGCGGCGCATGTCGGCGTTCTGCTGCAGGTCCTGCCGCGAGGTCGAGGCCATGAGAAGCGTCATCAGCAACTGGTCGTTGGCTTCGGCCTGGTCGGCCACACGCAGCACGTGGTCTCCGAGGTCGCGGAAGAAGGGTTGAAGTTCAGCAGGGATCCCGTTGACCTCGCCGCGCACCAGACTGTGGGCCACGCTGACGAGGGGATTGACGGCTCGTCGCATCTCGAGGTTCTCGCGTTTGACCCGGTAAATGCTCTCGGCGTCGTTTGTCCGGGCGGGTGAGAAGACCGATTCCTCGAGTTCCTCGATGTCCCGGTTCACCTCCTCGGCCACGTTCAAATAGCCGTCAACGGTGGTGTCCATGATCGCATGTGCCACCGAAGTGGGCCCGTGCGCGAGCAACTCCGGGTGGGCCTCGAGGTGCTCCCGGATTGACCTCACCTCGCCCAGAGGGCCGAACCGGACGGTGATGATGAAGTGCTCGCCGAGGAAGATCGAGATCTGACCGGTTTCCACATCCGAGGTCGACTCGTAATACGAGAGGATCTTCAAGATCACAAGAGCGCCGCCGTTTGCCAGTTCCACCTTCGGCCGCTGCCGGTGGTTCGCGGCGTCCTCGACCTGCAACTCCGGCAACGCGAACACGTCCTGGACGAGGCTGATCTCTGAGCGGGAGGGTTCGAACAGCCCGATCCAAACGAACTGTCCCGGCTGCGCACATGCGTCGCTGTAGAGCTGCTCCAACTGCTGGCGCAGCAACGCCGCATCCCCGGGAATCTCACCGGCGACGTCGCGGTACTCCTGTTCGCCGACGAGTTGCCCGTCTTTGTAGACGCCCAAGCCGCGGATCACGTTCGCAGTCTGCCGTATGCGGCCTATCCTGAGCCACGTGACCACTGTGCTTCTGATCCGACACGGCCGATCCGTCGCGAACGCCGAGGGAGTCCTCGCCGGGCGAAGTGAGACACCTCTGGACGAAACGGGCAGGGAACAAGCGTCGTCGCTGGGCGCCCGGCTCGCCGACGTGCCACTGGACCTGGTGGTCAGCTCCCCGCAACTGCGCGCACGTCAGACCGCTGAACTGGTCGTGGGCGGACGCGCCGAACCGGTTGTCGACGAGGCCTTCGCCGAATGTGACTACGGGCAATGGAGTGGCACGGCGCTGAGTGAACTGGCCACTGAACCGGCCTGGGAGATCGTGCAATGGCTGCCCTCCGCCGCCCGGTTCCCGGAGGGCGAGACCATGGCGCAGATGGCCCACAGGGCAACGCACGCGGTGAACAGCCTTGTGCGGGAGCACCCTGATTCGATCATCTGGGTCGTCAGTCACGGCGATGTCATCAAGGCGATACTCGCCGACGCGCTCGGGGTTCATCTCGACCATTTCCAGCGGATCGTGGTCGACACCGCCTCGGTCAGTGTCATCCACTACACGCCCAAGAGGCCCTTCGTCGAGCGGTTCAACGACACGGGCGCTCTTCGCCTTGGGCGTAAAGAACCCGATAAGGGCTCCGACGCGGTCGTCGGTGGCCGTGGATCGCAGTAGTCTCTAGCCCGTGACCCGTCGCATCCTGTCGTTCTCGCATCCACGGCGCTTCGTGGTCGGCACAGTGGGGGAGCCTGGCGATCGCATGTTCTTCCTGCAGGTGAGCGACGGCGGGCAGCCGGTGAGCGCGGTGTGCGAGAAGGAGCAAGCGGCTGTTCTGGCTGAGAAGGTCATAGAACTGCTCGACCAGATCCGCAGGTCCGGCGTCGAGGTGCCCGAGGAGGCCGACGAGGAACTGATCGACACCGCACCGTTGGATCAGCCGATCGACAGCGAATTCCGGATCGCCTCGATGGGCATCGGATGGGATCCCTCGGACGAGGCGGTGATCATCGAGGCCCACGCCGAGTACGACAGTGACGATGTGCCCGACATCGGCGACGACGAGGGTGAGGGCCCGGACACGCTGCGAGTGCGAATGACCCCCATGGACGCCTTGGCCTTCTCCATCCGAACCAGTCGGGTGGTGGCTGCAGGCCGACCCCAATGTCCGTTCTGCCATCTGCCCATCGACCCACAGGGCCACATCTGCCCGCGGGCCAACGGGTACCGCCGCCACGTCACATGACCGAGGACGATCTCCTGCGCGCTGGTCCGATGCGCGTGCTGGGGCGTCTGCCCGACTCGTCGAACAACGCGTTGCTGTGCAGCATCGACACGCAGAACGCTCCGTTGCGTGTTGTGTACAAGCCCCAGGCAGGCGAGCAGCCCCTTTGGGATTTCCCGACCGGCACCTTGTGTCGGCGGGAGCGGGCGGCGGCACTTCTGGACGAACTGCTCGGCTGGGGCCTGGTGCCCCCGACACAATGGCGCGAGACCGGACCGGCCGGACCGGGCGTGGTCCAGCAGTGGGTACAGGGAAGCATCGACATCGCCGTGTTCCCCCCTCGTTCCGTGCCGCAGGACTGGATCGCCGTACTGGATGCCCAGACGGACGACGGACCAGTGGTGGTGGCTCATCGCAATGATCCGCACATCGCCAGGATGATCGTGTTCGATGCGGTCGCCAACAATGCCGATCGCAAAGGCGGTCACCTTCTGCGCACTGACACGGACCTCTTCGGCATCGATCATGGCGTGACCTTCCACGTCGAGCCGAAGTTGCGCACAGTCCTGTGGGGGATGGTCGGCGCGGAGATCCCTCGATCAGATCTTCACGACCTTCAGGCAGCCCTCGACCAGTTCGAGGAGCTGGGGCAGTGGCTGCAACCGTCGGAGGTGAATGCAACCCGTCGTCGCGCAAAGGAACTTCTCGACACCACGGTGTTCCCGGCGCCTAGCGGTAGTTGGCCAGCGGTGCCCTGGCCGTTGATCTGAGGACGGTCAACGGACGATCCGGACACCCAGACGGACCTCCCTGATCGGTGGCCCACTCGGTTGACGCGCCGCCGCGACCACGGTCATCCTCGGCTTCTTCCCCGCGTTCAATGCCTTGCGCAAGGCCGATTGTGCGGATTTCGGAATCCTCACGTTCACAGTCTGTTCGGTCTTGGCGGACAGAGCAGCCGCCTTCTCACTGATGACGAACTTCAGGGGCTTCTTGCCCTTGCGTGGCACCTTTCCGCTAGCGCTGTAGCGCACATCGCAGGCGGTATCCCCGATGCATTGCAGCGTCAGGGGCAGGGCGGCTGTGCGCCGCACCGATTTTGGTGCCGAAGCCGTGAAGGCCGCAATAAGGGCGGGCGGCGGGTTCACGGGTTTGATCGGAGCCCAGACCGGCTGCATCGCTGCGTCCAGTCCCGGGGTGGGCACAGGGATCGGATTGGTCCCGTTGGCGTCGGCAATCACGATGTGCTTGTGGAAGAAGTCGTGGGTGGCATCTTCTTGTTCCCAGACCAGTTTGGTGCCGTCGGGCGAGTAGGAAGGCCACCCCTCCTTGACGCCGACATTGTTTGTCAGCCGGGTCTCGGACCCGCCTGCGCTGGGAACCGAATAGAGATCCTGGCCCGTGGTGGAGCGCCAGTACACGATCTTGGTGCCATCCGGCGACCAGGACGGTTGCTGGTTCGAGTTCACGCCCACGGCACCGAACGTGATCTGCGTAGGCGCACCCCCGGCGACCACGAAGATCTGCGAGGTGTTGTCGCTGGGCTTGGCTGGCACGGGCACAAAGGCAGCGAAGAGCCATGCGCCGGCGGCATTGAAACGAGGTGGGAAGTGGCTGCCGGTCACCGGGGCGAGCAGGACCGTGGGGCTGCCACCGATCGCAACGGTCTGGAACTCATAGTCGGTCGGTCCAGTCTGCGCCCGGAAGGCGATCCTCGAGTCGGGCGTCCACGCCGCGCCGTCGCTGGGTGTGAAGGTCACCTGCACGGCACCAGAACCGTCAGCATTCATGACCCAGACGTAGGGCTTCGAGTCCGCTCCGATCCGGATGAACGATATCCGCGCCCCATCCGGCGAGACGTCCGGAATGCTCTCGGACACTGTGGCCGTATTGGTCAGATTCACCAATGCCGATCCATCAGGGTTCATCGAGCAGATGTCCTGTCCGGCATAGCCGACGCCAGGTCCGCGGCACACGAAGACGATCTGACCGTTCTGGCCGGGCCATGACGCCGCGCTCCAGCCAGGCACCGCGACCACGGCTACTGCCGTGCTGAGGATTGACAGTGCAATTTTGCGAATATTCATTCGGTCACCACCCTGGGGTACACCATCACCCGCCGTGCACCGTTAAGGCAAGGGTTCGCTGTCGAGGGACTCGGACTAGGCTTGCCTGGTGCGCTCCTGGCCAGCAGAGAATCTGCCACTACTGCCCGCCCTGGACTTCGAACTCACAGCCTTTGATACGGCCACCCAATCGGTGAGACCGCTGAATCCGGGGCCGGTGGCGCGGATGTACGTGTGCGGCATCACGCCGTACGACGCGACACACATCGGGCATGCCTCCACATACCTGCTGTTCGACACCATCCACAGGTTCTGGCTGGCCACAGGTCGCGAAGTCCAGTACGTCCAGAATGTGACTGATGTCGACGACCCTCTGCTGGAGCGCGCCGCCCGCGACGCTGTGGACTGGCGTCAGCTGGCCGAGTTGGAGATCCAGCGCTTCCGCGATGACATGGTGGCCCTGCGCATCCTGCCCCCGACCCAACTACTCGGTGCCGTCGAGACGATCGACGCAGCGGCGGCCCGTGTCGGGCAGTTGCAAGAGGCTGGTGCGACCTACCTCGTCGACGACGACGTGTACTTCCACGTCGAGGCCGCGGCCCGTTTCGCAAGCGTGAGCAATCTGGACGAGCAGGCGATGCTCGAACTGTCCTCCCAGCGTGGGGGAGACCCGACACGCGCGGGCAAGCGCAACCCTTTGGACCCTTTGCTGTGGCAGGCACCGCGTGAGGGTGAACCGTCCTGGGACAGTCAGGTGGGACCGGGCCGCCCCGGCTGGCACATCGAGTGCGCCACCATCGCCCTGGACAGTCTCGGACCGGCCATCGACGTCCAGGGTGGTGGCCGGGACCTCATCTTCCCCCACCACGAGATGAGCGCCGCCGAGGCCGAGGTGCTCGAGGGCTGGCCGTTCGCGCGGGCCTATGTCCACGCTCCGATGGTTTCGTTCCAGGGCGAGAAGATGAGCAAATCGCTGGGGAATCTGGTCTTCGTGTCGGTGCTGCGCGAGCAAGGGGTAGACCCGATGGCCGTGCGCCTTGCGCTTCTGTCCCAGTCCTACCGCGAGGACTGGCCGTGGAGCGAGGAGCTTCTTGTCCAGTCGCAAGCCCGGCTTGACTCCTGGCGGGCCGCACTCTCACAACCGACTGGTCCCTCCGCAGTGCGCGCGGTGGACCAGTTGGCAGCGGCAATCGCCGATGACCTCAACACACCGCAGGCACTGGCGGTCGTCGATCAGTGGGCCGACGAACAGAGACTGCGTGGCGGGGACGACCCCGGCGGACCCGGGCTCATGTCACGGGCCATCGACGCACTGCTGGGTATCGCCTGACCCACGGGGGTCGCTTGTCGCGTTGTTGCTGGTGGCCACTCTCGCTTGTCGCGTTGTTGCTGGTTTCCGGCAGTGAGATCAGCAACAACGCATCAATCGCGCGCCCCCAGTCGTAACAACACCACAATCGACTGCGAAAACCGCCTGGCCGAAACTCAGCCGGGCCTACTTCTTCTCGTCGTGCCCGCCGAACTGCTTACGCATTGCGGACTGCACCTTGTTGGCGAAGGCTGCATTGCCCTGTGAGTCGAAGCGCGAGTACAGCGCCGAGGTGAGAACAGGCGCCGGCACACCTTCATCGATCGCGGCGATGGAGGTCCAGCGACCCTCACCGGAGTCGGACACCCGGCCCTCGTACTCCTCAAGGCCGGGACTCTCCACCAGGGCGATGGCGGTGAGATCGAGCAGCCAAGACGCAATGACCGAACCTCGGCGCCACACCTCACTTACAGCGCCCACGTTGATGTCGTACTGGTAGAACTCGGGGTGTTCCATGGGTGCGGTCTCCGCGTCGGCGGTCCTACTG
This sequence comes from uncultured Actinomycetota bacterium, assembly GCA_963818505.1. Taxonomy (GTDB): domain Bacteria; phylum Actinomycetota; class Actinomycetes; order S36-B12; family UBA10799; genus JADKAV01. Next base: position 337,119 of record CAWFSJ010000001.1, on the reverse strand, counting down.
CGCTTGCCCTCGTTGGCGTTCTTGAGGATGTTCAACCCCTCGCCGTAAGCGGCCATCATCCCGTACTCGATGCCGTTGTGGACCATCTTGACGAAGTGCCCGGCGCCGTTCGGCCCGCAGTGCAGCCAGCCCTCCTCCTCGGGTGTGAACTCACCGGAACGTCCAGGTGTGCGTTCGATGTCGCCGACGCCCGGCGCCACCGTGCGCCAGATCGGCCGCAACCGGTCCACGGCCTCATCCGGGCCGCCGATCATGAGGCAGTACCCGCGCTCAAGACCCCACACGCCGCCGGATGTGCCGCAATCGACGAAGTGGATGCCCTTGTCCTTCAGGTTCGCCGCATGCCGGATGTCATCGCGGTAGTAGGAGTTGCCGCCGTCGATGATCGCGTCGCCAGGCTCGAGCAGCCCTGCCAGTTCGGTGATGACCGACTCGGTGATCTTCCCTGCCGGCACCATGATCCAGACGTTGCGGGGACGCTGCATCTTGGCGACGAAGTCGGCCAGCACGGTAGAGCCTGTGGCACCATCGGCCTCCAGTGCCGCGACTGCATCGGCGGAAACGTCGAAGACCACGGCCTTGTGCCCGTCGCGCATGATGCGACGCACGATATTGGCCCCCATACGCCCCAAACCGACCATCCCGAGTTCCATCGGAGCATCCGTTGTCATCTGTACCTCCAGCACTAGCGCGTCGGGCTTTCCGTCGCAGGGTTCACTAGGCTCGAACCTAGAGCAACTGGGTTCGCCCGCGCTCGCCCATTCACCCTTGGAGGAGTACATGTCCGTCGTGCAGAACCCGGCCTGGCAGGAGCTGGAAGCCCACAGCACCGAGGATCTACGCGGACTGTTCGCGGCCGACCCGGACCGCGGCGAGCAGATGGTCCTGCAGGACTGCGGGTTGGTCCTCGACTACTCCAAGCAACGGGTCACCGCCCAGACCCTGGACCTGCTCGTCGCTCTGGCCGATTCCGTGGACCTCGTCGCACACCGGGAGGCCATGTTCACCGGAGCGCACATCAACACCACCGAGGACCGGGCTGTGCTGCACACCGCGCTGCGACTGCCACGCGACGCGGTTCTGGTCGTGGACGGCAAGGACGTCGTCGCCGAAGTGCACGAGGTGCTGGACCGAATGGCCGACTTCTGCGACAGGGTCCGGTCTGGTGATTGGACCGGGCACACAGGCAAGCGCATCCGCAACGTCGTGAACATCGGCATTGGCGGGTCGGATCTGGGCCCGGTCATGGCCTACGAGGCTCTGAAGCACTACAGCGATCGCGACCTCACCTTCCGTTTCGTCTCCAACGTGGACGGCACCGACTTCGTGGAGGCCGTGCTCGACCTCGATCCGGAGCAGACCTTGTTCGTCGTGTCATCCAAGACGTTCACGACACAGGAGACGATGACCAACGCCCACTCCGCCAGGTCCTGGTTGCTCGACACCCTCGGTGACGAGACCGCCGTGGCCAAGCACTTCGTGGCCGTTTCCACCAACGCCGAAGCGGTCCGCTCCTTCGGCATCGACACCGACCAGATGTTCGGGTTCTGGGACTGGGTGGGTGGCCGGTACTCAATGGACTCGGCCATCGGTCTGTCCACGATGCTGGCCGTCGGACCGGACAACTTCGCCGAGATGCTCGCCGGCTTCCACGAGATGGACGTGCACTTCCGGACAGCACCCACGCGGGCGAACCTCCCCGCGCTCATGGGCCTGCTGGCGGTCTGGAACCGGAACTTCCTGGGCCTGCCCACCTGCGCGGTGCTGCCGTACGAGCAGTACTTGAAGCGCTTCCCGGCGTACCTGCAGCAACTCACGATGGAGTCGAACGGCAAGTCGGTGCGCCTGGATGGGTCGCCGGTCGGCTGTGAGACCGGCGCCATCTTCTGGGGGGAGCCCGGCACCAACGGCCAGCATTCGTTCTACCAGTTGATCCACCAGGGGACCTCGACGATCGCCTGCGACTTCTTGTTCTTCCTCGAGCCGGTCAACCCGCTGGCCGCCTCCGACGCGCCCGACCACCACGACCTGCTGATCTCCAACGCGCTGGCGCAGTCTGCTGTTCTGGCCTTCGGCAAGACTGCCGAAGAAGTGGCCGCCGAAGGGGTTCCGGCGCACCTGGTGGCGCACAAGGTGATGCCAGGCAACAGGCCCTCGACGACCATCGTGGCCGATCGCCTCGACCCCCGGACACTGGGCAAGCTCGTGGCGCTGTACGAGCACAGCGTCTTCACCCAGGGGGTCGTGTGGGGGATCAACCCGTTCGACCAATGGGGCGTGGAGCTGGGCAAGGCGATGGCCAAGAAGATCGTGCCCCTGCTGACAGGGAACGCTTCGCAGGAGGGCCTGGATAGTTCCACGACCGCTCTGGCCCAGCGCTACCGGGAGCACAAGCCTTAAACGCCCCGATGGGCGGGGCACCGACGCCACGTAGGCTGACACCACCATGACCGACGACATTCTGACTGCACTTTCGCGCCGGGTTCTGATCGCCGACGGTGCCACGGGGACCATGCTGCAGGCACACGACCTGAGCCTGGATGATTTCGAGGGGCACGAGGGCTGCAACGAGGTCCTCAATGTGACTCGCCCGGACGTGGTTCGCTCGCTGCACGACGCCTTCTTCGAGGTTGGCGTGGATGCCGTGGAGACGAACACGTTCGGGGCCAATCTCGCGAACCTGGCCGAGTACGGCATCGAGGACCGCATCCGCGAACTCGCTCGGGCGGGCGCGGCGATCGCTGTGGAGTCGGCGCGTGACTGGTCCACGGCCAGCCACCGCCGCTACGTGCTCGGTTCCATGGGCCCGGGCACCAAGCTGCCGACGCTGGGTCACGCCCCGTTCTCCGTCCTACGCGACGCCTACACCGAGCAGGTTCTCGGCATGCTCGAGGCCGGGGTGGACGCCGTACTCATCGAGACCAGCCAGGATCTGCTGCAGGCCAAGGCCGCAGTGCTCGCGAGCCACGCAGCCATGCGCGAGCTGGGCAGTCGGGTGCCGATCCTGGTGAGTGTCACCGTCGAGACCACCGGAACCATGCTGCTCGGCTCAGAGATCGGAGCGGCCCTGACCGCGCTGCAGCCGTTGGGAATCGACGCGATCGGGCTCAACTGCGCGACAGGGCCGGCAGAGATGAGCGAGCACCTGCGCCACCTGAGCCGCCACAGCGAGGTGATGCTCACGTGTATGCCCAACGCCGGGCTACCCGAGCTCACGGCCGACGGGGCCCGATATCCGCTGTCGCCGACCCAATTGGCTGACGCCCACGAGACTTTCGTCGCCGACTACGGCCTGAACCTCATCGGTGGCTGCTGCGGGACGACGCCGGAACACCTGCGACAGGTCGTGGAGCGCCTTCACGATCACGGCCGGGTGGACCGGACTCCGAGCGCCCCTTCATCGGTGAGCTCGCTGTACCACAGCGTGCCGTTGCGTCAGGATGCCACGTTTCTCACCGTCGGCGAGCGCACGAACGCGAACGGGTCGAAGGCCTTCCGCGAGGCCATGCTTGCGCAGAACTGGGACGAGTGTGTACAGATAGCCCGCGACCAGGAGCGTGACGGCGCGCACGTGCTCGACGTCTGTATTGACTATGTGGGCCGCGACGGACGGGCCGACATGGCCGAGTTCGCCGCCCGACTGGCCACGGCAACCACCCTGCCGATCATGCTCGACTCCACGGAACCGGAGGTGCTGCGCGAGGGCCTGGAGCACCTCGGCGGGCGGGCAATAGTGAACTCCGTCAACTACGAGGACGGCGACGCGCAGGGTTCCCGGTTCCAGCGGATCATGGCGTTGGTACGCGAGCACGGCTGCGCGGTTGTGGCGTTGACGATCGACGAGCAGGGCCAGGCACGCACCCGTGAGTGGAAGGTCGGCGTGGCCCGCCGGCTCATCGAGGACCTCACCGCAAATCACGGTCTGGCCGTCAGCGACATCCTGGTCGACACCCTCACCTTCCCGATCGCCACCGGCCAGGAGGAGACCCGTCGGGACGCCATCGAGACCATCGAGGCCATCCGGGAACTGAAGACCTTGTATCCCCAAGTGAACACCGTCCTCGGAGTCTCCAATGTCTCGTTCGGGCTCAACCCGGCCGCTCGCCAAGTGCTCAACTCGGTCTTCCTGCACGAGTGTGTAGAGGCGGGCCTCGACTCGGCGATCGTGCATGCCTCGAAGATCCTGCCGATGAACCGGATCTCCGACGAGCAGCGCGAAGCCGCGCTGGATCTGGTGTACGACCGTCGCCAGTACGACGACGAGGCCAACCTTGTGCACGACCCGTTGACACGTTTCCTGGAGGTCTTCGCCGACGCGAAGAGTGTCAACACCAGCCGGGCCGACGAGTTGGCGGGCCTGCCTTTGATGGAGCGCCTGCAGCGCCGAATCATCGACGGGGAGGCCAAGGGTCTGTACGCGGATCTGGATGAGGCCCTGCAGGAGAAGCCCGCCTTGGGCATCGTCAACGATGTGCTGCTACCAGGCATGCGCACCGTGGGGGATCTATTCGGGGCAGGGGAGATGCAGTTGCCGTTCGTGCTGCAGAGCGCGGAAGTCATGAAGACCGCCGTGGCTCACCTCGAACCGCACATGGAGAAGACCGATGAGTCGGGCAAGGGGACTATCGTTCTGGCCACGGTCAAGGGCGATGTCCACGACATCGGGAAGAACCTCGTCGACATCATCTTGAGCAACAACGGCTACTCGGTGGTGAACATCGGGATCAAGCAGCCCGTCAACTCCATCTTGCAGGCCGCCCACGACGCCCAAGCGGATGTGATCGGCATGTCCGGGCTGCTCGTCAAGTCCACGGTGATCATGAAGGAGAACCTGGAGGAGATGAATGCGCGCGGCGTGGCGGACAAGTGGCCGGTGCTGCTGGGTGGCGCAGCCCTGACCCGCGCCTTCGTGGAGCAGGACCTGGCAGAGATGTACGACGGTGAGGTCCGCTACGCCAAGGACGCCTTCGAAGGCCTCGCCCTGATGGACGCGGTGATGGCTGTGAAACGAGGAGAGCCTGGCGCTGCCCTACCCGAACGACGTCAGCGCAGGGTGCGTGCCACTGCCCGTCCCTTAGCTGCCGAGGACCCCGATGCCGTGTCGGACGTGGCCCGCGACACACCCGTGCCGACGCCACCGTTCTGGGGCGACCGGATCGTCAAAGGCATCGCCCTGAAGGACTACGTGGCCTATCTGGACGAGCGCGCCCTCTTCCGGGGTCAATGGGGGCTCAGCCCCGGCAAGACGGGTCCGGACTACGAGGAACTCGTGGAGACACAGGGTCGGCCAAGGCTGCGGTCGTGGCTGAGTCGGGTGGCCAGCGAAGGTCTGCTCGAGGCCGCGGTCATCTATGGCTACTGGCCCGCACGCTCGCAAGGCAACTCCATCGTCGTGGGAGATCCCGCCGATCCGCAGACGGAGATCGCTCGGTTCGACTTCCCACGTCAGAAGCGCGGTCGGCACCTTTGTCTGGCGGATTACGTGCGCCCCGATGGTGACATCGTGGGTCTGCAGATCGTCACGATGGGTAAGAAGGTTGACGTGGCTGCCGCTGAACTGTTCGAGCGCAACGCCTACAGGGACTACCTGGAACTACACGGGTTGTCCGTTCAGCTGACCGAGGCGCTGGCTGAGTACTGGCACGCCCGGGTGCGCGCCGAACTGGGGATCGGTGGCCAGGACGCTGCCGACATCAAGTCGATCCTGAAACAGTCCTACCGGGGCGAGCGCTTCTCCTTCGGCTACCCGGCGTGCCCCGACTTGAGCCAGCAGAAACCACTGTGTGAGCTGCTGGGGTCCGAGCGGATCGGGGTGGGCTTGTCGGAGGAGTTCCAACTCGATCCGGAGCAGTCGACCTCGGCCATCATCTTCCACCATCCGGAGGCCGGGTATTTCAACGCGACCTGAAGCACTGCTGTTCGACCTCGATGGCACGCTGCTCGATTCCGAGGTGCTCTGGGAAGACGCCCAGAGCGCGACCATGGCCTACTTCGGCCTCGACTGGACCGCCGAGGATCAGGCCTGCAGTATCGGGGGGCCCATCGAGAAGGTCGTGGCGCACATCGCGCAGCGAACCGGCGGGGAGCCTGGGCATATCGCACGCATCCTGGTTTCCGAGATCGAGCATCGTGTCGCCACTCAACCCGCTCACTGGATGCCCGGCGCACGCGACCTGCTGGCCTCCGCGCAGCAGGCCGGTGTCCCGACCGCGATAGTGAGCAACTCCTGGCGGGTGCTGCTGGACCTGCTGGTGCTCAACATCGACTCCGAGGTGGACCTGACGGTCAGCTCGACCGAGGCAGAAGCCCCCAAACCCGACCCCGCGCCCTACCTGCTGGCCTGCAGGAACCTCGGTGTGAGCCCGCAGGGTACGTGGGTGGTGGAGGACAGTCCGACCGGAGCACTAGCAGGCATCGCTGCCGGGTGCCACGTACTGGCGGTGGGTCCAGCTGTGAGCGATCTGGTCGATCCCAGGCTGTTGCACGTCGACTCTCTGACAGAGGTCAGACTCGAGTCACTCGGACGCAATGGCATCCAGGATCCGTAGTCGCGACGCACGCCACGCGGGCCACAAGGCAGCCAGCACGCCGCCCACCGAAGCCAGGATCAGGAACAGGACCAACTGCCCCACGTTCACCGCGAACTGCTCGATGCCCTGATCGGCCAGGATGCGCTGCAGCAATGCCCCGAACGCCACCCCGACCACCATTCCCAGAACAGCGCCGAACACGGCGATGATGAAGGCCTCGATCACGATGGTCCGGCGGATGCCCCTGCGCCCCATACCGACCGCCCGGAGCAGCCCGATCTCGCGGGTTCTCTCGAACACACTGAGCGCCAGGGTGTTGACGATGCCCAGCAAAGCGATCAGGACCGCGAGGACCAGCAGCGCGAACAGGAAGTTCAGCAGTTGCCCGATCTGATCGCTGATCGTCTGCTTGAACGCGGATTGATCCAGCAGTTGCACGTTCGGATAGGGCTCGAGGGCGACCTCCAAGGCCGATTGAACGGCTTCGGCCGGTACTGAAGTGTCTTTGACGACGTAGACGACGCTGTCCTGGTCGGCGGCACCAAGGCGGGCGGCCGTCTGCAGATCCGTGACGTAACCGGTGAAACCCCCGGCCGGTTCGTAAAGCGCCACCACCTCGAGATCCACCGGCCCCGCCACGGAAAGCACCTGGATGGTCGTGCCGACGCCTGCCCCGATAGAGCTAGCGGTGTCAGCGTCCAGCGCCACGTCGTTCTTGCCCAGATCGTCGAACGAACCTTCCGGCACGGTCAAGGAGAGCGCCTGCTGGATCAGCGCCGGATCCACCCCGGTCACAAGGGTGTCCCCGCTGCCAGGGGCGCGCATGGGAGCCTGACGCACCACAGCGGCCGCTGCGACGCCGTCGGTGGCCTTCACGGCCTCGCCGACCGCGCCTGGGAACGGCTGGAACCCATAGCCGGTGATGACGAAGTCGGCGCCGATCACGTCGTCCACGATCCCGGACACCGACTTCTGGGTGCTGGACGCGAGAACGCTGATCGCTGACATCAGGCAGACACCGATGGTCAGGGCACCAGCGGTCGCGGCTGTGCGACGTGGGTTACGTCGCGTGTTCCCACCGGCCAACCTTCCGCTGACCCCCCTGAAGACCACGCCGATCGCCGCGGTGGCTGGACGGGCGAGTTCGGGGGACAGCGTGAGGACACCGATCAGCACACCTGCGGCGGACACCCCCGCGACCAGCGCGCCCTGCATGGTCTCGTTGGCCGCCACCCGGGGGGCCATGACGGCTAGGCCGATGCCGGCCCCGAGCAGGAAGCCGCCCACCGTGGTGCGGCGCGAACCCGATCCCGAAACCGTGGATCCCTCGCGCATCGCGGCCACCGGGGCGATGACAGACGCACGTCGTGCCGGCAACAGAGCACTCACGACCGTGATGACCAGGCCGACGAGCATCGCGACCACGATGGTGCGTGGCTCGAACACCAGCGCGCTTGCGGGGAAGGGCGCGCCGGCTGCCGAGAAGAGTGTCTGCAGTGCTTTGGCGAAACCGGCGCCTGCCACGATTCCGAGCGCACTGGCGAGCACCGCGAGGACCACGGCTTCGGCGAGGATGGACCGCAGGACCTGACTGCGTGAGGCTCCGATCGCACGCAGCAACGCCAGTTCCCGGGTGCGCTGGGCAACAAGCATGGAGAACGTGTTGTAGATCAGGAAGGCCGCCACGAACAGGGAAACGATCGCGAAGACCAGCAGGAAGGTGTTGAGGAAGCCCAGACCCGAGTCGAGTTGCTCAGAGATCTGACTGGCCTGCTCATCCCCGGTGACAGCAACGAACCCCGCCGGCAGCAGCGGCACGATCGCGTCGCGGATCTGCACCTGATCCGCTCCCGGATCTGCCAGCACGGCGATGGCGCTGGCCTGATCCGGTTCAAGGAACAGACTCGCAGCGGTGTCGAAATCCCAGTAGACGAACGTGATGGCGAAACCGCTGCTGTTCTGCATCTGCGTGAGGCCACTGAGTTCGAAGGTCTCGCGCCCACCGTCCGGAAGCAGCACTGTGACTTCGTCTCCCGGGACCACGCCCAGTTGCTCCGCGCTACTGGTGTCCAGGGCCAGTTGCTTTGGCCCCGCGGGCGGCTGACCGGTCACCACCTCCGTCGGGTTGAGTTCCGGCTGGTCCACCCAGCTCGAACCCAGGGCGGTCCCACCCCCGAAGCCCCCGGACTCCTGCCCGAGCGGCAAGCCCTGCTTGTCGAGAACCACGATGTTGGGGACCTGGATAGTGGGCACCGCATCGGCCACACCGGCCAGCTGCGAGATCTGCGGGACAAGTGTCGTGGGCACGGTCGGCAACTTTCCCGCCCCTTGGAACTCCGGGGAGAATTCCGCACTGGCCGGCTGTACGGTGACATCCGGCTGGTCCTGCCTGATGAGGGTGTCCAGGGACGCCCGCAGCGAGTCGGTGAAGATGTAGGTCCCCGCGACGAAAGCAACGGCCAGCACGATCGACAGCCCAGTGAGAAGCAGGCGGAGTTTGTGCGCGAAAAGGTTGCGCAGAGCGGCTTTGAGCATCAGGCCGGTGTCGGCGCGGACAGACCCTCGATATCGAAGCGCTTCATGCGGTCCAGGACCCTCTCGGAGGTGGGATCACTCATCTCGTCGGAGATCCGCCCATCGGCCAGGAAGACCACCCGCTGCGAGTACGACGCCGCGTTCGGGTCGTGCGTGACCATCACGATGGTCTGACCGAACTCGTCCACGCTGCGCCGCAAGAAGCCCAGCACCTCGGCTCCGCTGCGCGAATCGAGGTTCCCGGTGGGTTCGTCGGCGAAGATGATTGCCGGGCGGCTCGCCAGCGCCCGGGCGCATGCCACGCGCTGCTGCTGTCCGCCGGACAATTCGCTGGGCTTGTGGGACAACCGTGAGCGAAGACCAACCGTGTCGATGACCGTGTCCAACCACTGCTGGTCGGGCTTCGTGCCGGCGATGTCCATCGGCAAGGTGATGTTCTCCAGTGCCGTGAGCGTCGGAATCAGGTTGAAGCTCTGGAATACGAAACCCACCTGATCTCGGCGAAGTGCAGTGAGCGCCTTGTCCTTCAGGGTGGTCAGGTCGACATCGCCGATCATGACCTTGCCGGAGGTCACCGAATCAAGGCCCGCCAAGCAGTGCATCAGGGTGGACTTGCCCGAACCCGAGGGGCCCATGATCGCCGTGAACCGTCCCCTTTCGATCTGGATGTCCACGTCGTCCAGCGCCACGACCTGCGCCTCGCCCTCGCCGTAGATCTTCGAGAGCCCGGAAGCCGACGCTGCAGTCTGAGAAGTCACTGTTCCACCGTAAGTGAATCTTCGGCAACCGGCGCAGGGGGCAGGGGTGGCACGGTCCCGCCGAACTCCGGGCATATGGCCTGGTGGGAGCACCACTGGCACTTCTTGGACGCCCGTGGCCGCCAGTCGCCGCGCTCGGCGGCCCGCGTGATGGCCTGCCACAAGGCCTGCAGTTTGCGTTCGAAGCGTGCCAGGTCCTCCTCGTCCGGGTGGTAGGTGAGCACCTCCCGGTTACCCAGGTAGAGCAACTGCAGCCGCTCGGGCACCTTGCCGGTCGAGCGCTGCACCACCAGGGCGTAGAAGCGCAACTGGAACATGGCGCTCTGTTCCCATGCCTGTCCCGGTGCCTTCCCGGTTTTGTAGTCCACGACCCGCAACCTGCCGTCCACCTCGTCGATCCGGTCGACGTATCCGCGCAAAAGGAAGTCCTCAGCCAGGAAGGACTCGACCAACTGCTCGCGGCGAACGCCGTCGATGGCGCTCGGATCCTCCATCGCGAAGTATGAGGTGAGCAGCGTTCGGGCCTCTTGGATCAGCCTGTCCCTGGAGCCCTCCGGCACGTCAGGCGGTGCTTCCGCAGGCCATGCGGCGTCCTCCACGATCGCAAAGGCGGCTTCCGGTTCGGCATCGAGCAGGTCCTGAAGCGTGGGCACCACCAGGTCGGCTGCGGTGTCCGGCGTCCGCTGCGATCCTGGCTGGGCGAACAACCGGTCGAGGACCTCGTGGACCAACGTCCCGCGAAAAGCGGCGAGGCCTGGGCGCTCGGGCAGCCGGTCGATCGTGCGGTAACGGTATAGCAGGGGACAGGTGAGGAAGTCCGAGGCACGACTGGGAGACAGGGCTCCGAGAAGTGGGTGTCCCTGCAGACCGCTGCGCTTGCGCTCGCGTACTGCGCCCGCACCGGGTTCGGTCTGGCTGAGTTCTGGCGGTGTTGAGGTCACGAGATCACAGTAGGCCGCACCCGTGACAAGTCGTCCTCGCCGCGCGCCAGTTGTGGACGCTCAGCGCTGGTCCAGCGAGTTGTTCACATCGGCCGCAGTGAGAATCCCGAGCGGCTTGCCGCCCTCGTCGACCACGAAGACCATCGACTGCCCACTCTCGGCCAGCGCACGCAGCAGACCCGACGGGTCGGAGCCGAGAACCGCGCGCTGTTCCGCCGCGATCATCAGTGTGAACGGACCGATCGCGACGTCGTCCTGGCGGTCAGCGGGCACTGCCTGCGCCGACGGCAACGACAGCGCGGCAAGCAACCGGCCGGCATCATCCACGGTCACTATCGCCGCCTGCCTCGTCCGGTCCCACCGGGCCAGTGCCGCACCCAGGGTCTCCTTGTCGCTGACCGCGAGCACCGGCACGATCAGCCCCGGAATCCGTGACGAGAGCCGGTCCACGACCTGGGAGTCCTTGGCCGACTTGAGTGATTGATACGCGCCGAAGCCGATGAATGCTGCAAGCACTCCGGTCAGCAGAGCACTCGTGGAGCCGCCCAGCAACGCGATCACCGCCACGACACCCAGGGCCGCAGCGATCGCCAGCCCGGCGTATCCGGCGGCCTTGGCCCCTTTCGCCTCGGATCCGGTGGCCTTCCAGACGATCGACTTCACCACTCCGCCCCCGTCCAGCGGGGCGCCGGGAAGCAGGTTCAGAACGCCCAGCAACAGGTTCGTCCAGGCCAGTGCGGCCAGGACCATCTCGACAGATCCGCCAGTGAGACCCGAGGCGAGCCAGCACAGTGCCGCGATGGCGAGGGTGCTCAACGGCCCGACAACGGCCACCACAAGTTCAGCGCCCGGCCGACTGTCCCGGCGTTCGTACACTGTGTAGCCGCCGAGCAACCACAAAGTGATTCCGTGCACCGGATACCCGAATGCTCGTGCGGCCCACGCGTGCGCGAGTTCATGGATCAGCACACAGACGTACAGCAGGGCGGCGAATACCCCCGCCAGGGCGAATCCCGGGTTTCCAGGGGACTCGAAGGCCGGTGCCCACAGGTACGCGATGAGCAGCACGCCGAGGATTCCGCCCAGTGGCAGATGCACCGGGAACCCCGCCACCTGGAATCGCAGTCCGCCGTCGCCCACACCAGCGACACTACCTGCGGATACTGTGCTCAACTGTGACGCAAACCCCCGAGGCAGCCCCGTTCGCGGCCGGTGAACAAGTCCAACTGACCGACGCGAAGGGCAAAATGCACACGATCACGCTGCAGGCCGGGCAGCGTTTCCACACGGCCAAAGGCGGGATCGACCATGACGACCTGATCGATCAGAGCGAGGGAATCGTGGTGAGCTCCAGCAAAGGCACCGCGTACCTGGCGCTGCGGCCACTGCTGAACGACTTCGTCATGTCGATGCCGCGCGGCGCCACGATCATCTACCCCAAAGACGCGGCCCTGATCATCGCGTTCACCGACATCCATCCGGGCGCCCGGGTCCTTGAGGCGGGCGCCGGATCAGGCGCCTTGAGCTGCTGGCTCCTGCGCGCGATCGCCGGTTCAGGGCACCTGACCTCCGTTGAGAAACGAGAGGATTTCGCCGAGATCGCACACCGCAACGTGAGCAAGTTCTTCGACGGCGAACCTGACAACTGGACGTTGTTGACCGGCGCGCTGGAGGAGGTCGCACCGACGGGACCCTTCGACCGGGCAGTGCTGGACATGTTGGCTCCGTGGGAGGTCCTGCCGACGGTGGAAGCCGCCCTGGTTCCCGGCGGGGTTCTGTGTGTTTACGTGGCGACCACCACCCAGTTGTCGCGCGTCGTCGAAGAACTGCGCGCCCGTGGCGGGTGGACCGAACCCAAGGCCTCCGAGACGATGCACCGAAGCTGGCACGTGGAGGGCCTGGCGGTGCGCCCCGATCACCGCATGATCGGCCACACCGGCTTCCTGGTCTACTCACGCCGACTGGCCGCCGGGGTCCAGGCTCCCGCTAAGCGGACAAGACCGGCCAAGGGCGCGTATGGCGCCGACTACGACGGGCCGCGCTCGGCCGACAAATCACCGGGTGGAAATCCTCCCCAGGACGTATAGGGTCGTTCACAAGCCCCATAGCTTGCGAAAGGTGGACCGCAGATGTCCGACGATGCGCGCAGCGACGAACTGGAGCAGGTCCGCGCGGAATTGGCCAAGCAGCGCGCGAACAACGAGCGGATGACGCACACGCTGCGCGAGGCCAGAGCCCAGATCCTGACGTTGAAAGCCGAGGTGGACCGCCTCGCCGAGCCGCCGAGCGCCTACGGCGTGTACCTCGAGACCCTGCCGGACGCTTCCATCAACATCTTCACCGGCGGGCGCAAGATGCGGGTGGTGGCCACCCCGACGGTGGACGCGAGCAGTCTCGTGCCTGGCCAGGAGGTCATGCTCAACGAAGCCCTGAACATCGTGGACATCGCCGGTTTCGAAAGGCGTGGGGACATCGTGATGCTCAAGGAGATCCTCGAGGGCGGTGCGAGGGCGCTGGTCATCGCCCACACCGACGAGGAGCAGGTGATCCACCTCGCGGAACCGCTGCGCACCCAGAAGTTGCGTGCGGGCGACTCGCTGCTGTTCGACACGCGCTCCGGTTTCGCCGTCGAGCGGATCCCCAAGGCCGAGGTCGAAGAACTCGTCCTCGAAGAGGTGCCGGACATCGATTACGAGGACATCGGTGGGCTCAGTTCCCAGATCGAGATGATCCGCGATGCCGTCGAGTTGCCGTTCATGCACGCGGATCTGTTCCGCGAGCACGAGCTGCGCGCCCCGAAGGGGATCCTTCTGTACGGCCCTCCCGGGTGCGGCAAGACACTGATCGCGAAGGCGGTTGCCAACTCGCTGGCCAAGAAGGTGGCGGCGCGCGAAGGCATCGAGCAGGGCCGTTCCTTCTTCCTCAACATCAAGGGCCCCGAGTTGCTCAACAAGTACGTCGGGGAGACCGAGCGACACATCCGCCTGGTCTTCCAGCGGGCCCGCGAGAAGGCCAGCGAGGGGATGCCCGTGATCGTCTTCTTCGACGAGATGGACTCGCTGTTCCGCACACGCGGCTCGGGTGTCTCCAGTGACGTCGAGAACACGATCGTGCCGCAACTGCTCTCCGAGATCGATGGTGTGGAGGGCCTCGAGAACGTCATCGTGATCGGGGCGAGCAACCGTGAGGACATGATCGACCCGGCCATCCTGCGCCCCGGGCGCCTCGACGTGAAGATCAAGATCGAGCGCCCCGACGCCCAAGCCGCAGCCGACATCATGGCCAAGTACCTGGTCGCCCACCTGCCGCTGCACCCCGACGACCTCTCAGAGCACGGCGAGGACCCACATGCGTGCGTGGCGGCAATGATCCAGCGGACCGTGGAACGTATGTACTCCGAAGCCGACGAGAACCGTTTCCTCGAGGTCACCTACGCCAACGGCGACAAGGAGGTCCTGTACTTCAAGGACTTCAACTCCGGGGCGATGCTCGAGAACATCGTGTCCCGGGCCAAGAAGAACGCCATCAAGGACTTCCTCGACAGCGGCCAGAAGGGCATTCGCCTCCAGCACCTGCTCTCAGCCTGCGTGGACGAGTTCCGGGAGAACGAGGACCTGCCCAACACGACGAACCCGGACGACTGGGCACGTATCTCGGGCAAGAAGGGCGAACGGATCATCTTCATCCGCACGCTGGTCCAGGGCAAGCAAGGCGACGAACCGGGACGCACCATCGACAATGTGGCCAACACCGGCCAGTACTTGTAGGGCCTAGTAACTGCTGCGGTCGTAACCGAAGTCCTGAACCCAGTAGGTGATGCCGAGGGTGTACTTCGGGTCTTTGCGTTCGGCGAAACCGAGACCCATGTGGTCGAACTCAGGATCCATCAGGTTGACGCAGTGTCCTGGGCTCTTCAGCCAGCCACGCATCGTTTCCTGCGGTGTGGGGAAGCCACTGGCGATGTTCTCACCGGCCGCTGAGCCCGAGTAGTCGGTGGCGCGGATCCGGTCGACGAAGGACCGGCCGTCCAGCGATGTGTGATCGAAGTAGTCCTTGGCGGCCATGTCCTCGGCGTGGGCCTGGGCGGCCTTCGCGATGTCGGCGTTGTACAGGACCGGAGGCGCTGGCGGCATGGTCTTGGTTCCGCATTGCTGCTGCTGGCCGCGGGCCTCGTTGACCAGCTGCACCATGGTGGCGATGTCGCCGTCCGGGATCCGGGAGGCAGGAACACGCTTGTCCGTGGTTGCCGGCGCGGTGACCTCGTCATAGTGCACGGCCACGAGCACTGACGTGCCGCCCTTGGCGGTCAACCGGAACTGGCGATGCTTGGGGGAGTAGGCGGTCCCGGCGCTCTGCACACGGAATGCGCGCACCCGGTAGATGCCCTCGGGAAGGCGAAGGACCGTGGATGACCTCACAACGCGCTTGATGCCGTGACCCTTGACCTTGACCCGTGCCTTGTCCACGCCGCTGATGCTCACGTTGAGGCTGGTGGTCGTTGCCGCGGTGAGGTTGTGATTGCCCGCTGGCACCGGGGAGACCGCAGACGCAGCGCTTGTGACGGCCGCCTGACCCATCATGAGGCCGGCTACTGTCAACGTCACTGCCGTCTTGCGCATGCTCCTTGAATCGGTGCCGGCAGTGGCCCATGTTCACCTCTTCACCCGATCAACGGTCACCCGATCGGATCAGTGGCTCCGGTTTGGTTCTGGGCCCACGCAGCCCGAGCGGCGGTGATCAGCCCGACATCGACTGCAGCGCGCCGATCAACTCAGCGGCCGTCGCGCTGGCGTCCAGCAGTTCCTGCACGTGTGCCTGGGTGCCGCGCAATGGATCCAGTGTGGGTACCCGCTGCAGCGCTGAACGCCCGGGCAGGTCGAAGATCACTGAGTCCCAACTGGCCGCTGTCACCTGCCGCGGGTACCGGCGCAGGCATTCCCCGCGGAAGTACGCCCTCGTGTCTACCGGGGCATGGGACATCGCCCGGGTCACCTCCTCGTCGGTGGTCAGCCGACGTAGGCGGGAGTGCTTCTCCAAGCGCGCCCAGAGCCCGCGGCCCGGGTCGACGTCGGCGTACTGGAGGTCGACCAGATCCAGACGCGGATCCCCGTACTCCAATGCGTCCCTGCGGCGGTATCCGTCCAACAGAACCTTCTTGGCGACCCAGTCGAGGCGATCGGACAGTTCTGACGGGTCGCGTAGCAGGGCGTCGAGGGTGGACTCCCATTCGTCGAGAATCTCGAGAGTCGGCGCATCCGCGTCTGCGCCGAACCTGTCGTCGGTGAACTTGCGCGCTTGTTCCACGAACTCGATCTGCATCTGCACGGCGGTGAGACGCCGGCCATCGCGCAGTTCCAGCTGCTGGCGCAGCGACGGGTCGTGGGACACCGCGTGCAATTGCCGCACCGGCCGCTCGAGCGCAAATCCTGTGAAGTCCCAGCCCTCTTCGACCATGCTCAGCGCAAGGGACGTGATGCCCATCTTCAAGAATGTCGCGTACTCACTGAGGTTGGCATCGCCGATGATCACGTGCAGACGCCGGTAGAGCTCGGGGTCGGCGTGCGGTTCATCGCGGGTGTTGATGATCGGGCGCTTGAGAGTGGTCTCCAGGCCCACTTCGACCTCGAAGTAGTCGGCCCGCTGCGTCAGCTGGAACCCGTCGACCTTGCCATCCTGGGTGATGCCCACCCGCCCGGCTCCGGTGATCACCTGACGGGAGACGAAGAAGGGAATCATCGTCGAGACGATTCGCGGGAACGGCGTCGTGCGCCGCATCAGGTAGTTCTCGTGACAGCCGTAGGAGGCGCCCTTGTTGTCCGTATTGTTCTTGTAGAGCCTGATCTCCTGTGCCCCGGGTTCCGATGATGCCAGACGCCCGGCCCTGGCCATGATCATCTGTCCGGCGCGGTCGTAGAGCATCGCATCGCGCGGCGTCAGGACCTCCGGGCTGGAGTACTCCGGATGGGCATGGTCGACGTAGAAGCGGGCCCCGTTGGTGAGGATGACGTTGGCCATCCCGATGTCGTCATCTGTGAGCTGGGTCGGGTCGGCCTCAGCCCGGCTCATGTCGAACCCGCGGGCATCGCGCAGCGGCGTCTCCACGTCGTAGTCCCAGCGGGTACGGGTGTTGCGCGCGGCATTGGCGGCGCGGTCGTAAGCCGTCACTACCTGGCTGGACATCAGCATCGCGTTGGCATGCGGATGCCCCGGCGAGGAGACCCCGTACTCGGTCTCTATGCCCATGACCCTGATGACACTCACCGTTCCAGGCTATCGCCGGATTGATGACTGCGGCGCAGATGCCGAATCGGCGGACATGCGACTAGTGTCTGACGTACGGAGGTGTCACATGGCAGACGAACAACAGCACAAGAGCCGGTCGCATTCGACGGCGCAGACAGAAGACGTTGTGAACGAGGACTTGGAGGCTGCGTCTGCGCGAAAAGCCGAACTGGACGCCGACGTCGACTCGATCCTTGACGAGATCGATGACGTCCTGGAAGTGAACGCCGAGGAGTTCGTGGCCAGCTTCGTACAGAAGGGCGGCCAGTGACACAGTCGTCCGGTCTGCCCGGCCATTTCCTGCGCCCGGGCTCGTCGTTCGTGGATTTCTTGGCCGCACACGATCCCACGTGGGCCCAGGCCCGGGATGTGCGCGGGGTCGAGGCGCCACACGGAACCACCATTGTGGCCGCCCAGTACCCCGGCGGCGTCGTCATGGCAGGGGACAGGCGCGCAACGATGGGCAATGTCATCGCGCAAAGGGACATCGAGAAGGTCTACCCGGCCGACGAGTACTCGGTGGTCGGGATCGCGGGGACCGCAGGTCTGGCCGTGGAGATGGTCAGGCTGTTCCAGACCGAGGTCGAGCACTTCGAGAAGATCGAAGGGATGAGCCTGTCGCTGGAGGGCAAAGCGAATCGCCTGGCATCCTTCATTCGTGGCAACCTGGGCATGGCTTTCCAGGGCTTGGCCGTCGTCCCGCTGTTCGCCGGGTACGACCAGGCCCAGTCGCGCGGCCGCATATTCTCCTACGACGTCACTGGCGGACGCTACGAGGAACACGACTACCACGCAGTCGGCTCGGGCAGCCCCTTCGCCAGGGGCTCGCTGAAGAAGCTCTACCGGCAGAATCTCAATGACCGGGAAGCCGTCAGGGTATGTCTGCAGGCGCTCTATGACGCCGCCGACGACGATTCGGCCACCGGTGGACCGGATCTGACCCGGGGGATCTTCCCGGTGGTCTACACAGTGGACTGCGCCGGTGTGCGACGGCTCGAGGAGAGCGACCTGGCAGGCCTGGTCGACGAGGTCGTCCAACAGCGGTTCCAGCGTCCGGACGGTCCGGCGGCCGACGAGCAGGGGCAGAGCTGACCATGACCATGCCGTTTTACGTCTCGCCCGAGCAGATCATCAAGGACAAGGCCGATTACGCCCGAAAAGGCATCGCCCGTGGCCGCTCGGTCGTGGTGATGCAGTACGACGCGGGAATCCTCTTCGTCGCTGAGAACCCGTCGCGGGCACTGCACAAGATCAGCGAGATCTACGACAAGATCGCCTTCGCCGCTGTCGGCAAGTACAACGAGTTTGAGAACCTGCGGGTGGCCGGGGTCCGCTACGCCGACCTGCGCGGATACAGCTACGACCGCGCTGACGTGACCAGTCGGGGTCTGGCCAACGCCTACGCCCAGACTCTCGGCACCGTCTTCACCGAGGCCCAGAAGCCGTACGAGGTGGAGATCATCGTGGCCGAGGTCGGCCCCGATCAGCACAGTGACCAGTTGTACCGGCTGACCTTCGACGGTTCAGTCGGCGATGAACACGGCTTCGTGGCAATGGGTGGCGCCTCAGAGGCCATCTCCGGGCAATTGCAGGCCCTTTGGCAGGCCGACCTGGGGCTGGCGGGGGCACTGAAGATGGCTGTGGAGGCATTGTCCGAGCACGGCGGGCAAGGCCCACGCACGCTCGATGAGAAACAACTGGAGGTCGCGGTCCTGGAACGGACGCGGCCACGACGTGCGTTCAAGCGCGTGGTCGGCGATGCGTTGGTCGCCCTGTTGCGAGACGAGTAGGCCATGACCTTGTCACGCAGGATCTTCGGGATTGAGACCGAGTACGGCGTGACGTGCACGTTCCAAGGCCAACGACGACTGTCCCCGGACGAGGTGGCTCGATACCTGTTCCGCCGGGTCGTCAGTTGGGGTCGAAGCTCCAACGTATTCCTGCGCAACGGGTCCCGGCTGTATCTGGACGTCGGCTCCCACCCCGAGTACGCGACCGCAGAGTGTGACGACCTGATCCAACTGGTCACCCATGACAAGGCCGGCGAACGGATCCTCGAAGGTCTGCAGGTGGATGCCGAACAGCGACTGGCCGGCGAAGGGATCATGGGCGACATCTACCTGTTCAAGAACAACACCGACTCGGCCGGCAACTCCTACGGTTGCCACGAGAACTACCTGGTGGCCCGGCAGGGGGAGTTCTTCCGGCTGGCCGAGGTGCTCATCCCCTTCCTGGTCTCCCGGCAACTGATCTGCGGGGCGGGCAAGGTCCTGCAGACCCCACGCGGGGCCACCTTCACCGTGAGCCAGCGCGCCGAGCACGTATGGGAGTCCGTGAGCAGCGCGACGACCCGCAGCAGGCCCATCATCAACACCCGCGACGAGCCGCACGCCGACGCCGAACGTTTCCGGCGGCTGCACGTGATCGTCGGCGACAGCAACATGAGCGAAACCACGACGCTGCTCAAGGTGGGCAGTGCCGACCTCGTCCTGCGGATGCTGGAAGCCGGTGTTCCTCTGCGGGATCTCACCCTCGAGAACCCGATCCGCAGCATCCGCGACATCAGCCAGGACCCGACTGGCCGCAAGGTCGTGCGACTGGCCAACGGCAAGTCGATCAGCGGTCTGGACATGCAGCGCGAATACCTGTCGAAGGTCGAGGGTTTCGCTCGGGCCAACGGACTTCTGATCGACCCCCACAGTGTTCCCTCCCGGGTCGTGGACCTGTGGTCGCGCACTCTGGACGCCATCGAATCCGACAGGTTGTCCGATGTTGCTCGCGAGATCGACTGGGTGATCAAGCGCACGCTGATCGAGCGCTACATGACCAAGCACGGGCTGTCACTGACCGATGCCAGGATCTCCCAACTCGACCTGGCCTACCACGACATCAGCCGCAAGCGCGGGCTGTTCTACCTGATGTCGGCCAAGGGGTTGGTCGAGCGGGTAAGCACCGATGTCGAGGTGTTCGAAGCCAAGTCCGTGCCGCCGCAGACCACCCGGGCGAAACTGCGCGGCGACTTCATAAAGAAGGCTCAGGAGAAGCGACGCGACTTCACCGTCGACTGGGTGCACCTCAAACTCAACGACCAGGCACAGCGAACCGTGTTGTGCAAGGACCCCTTCAAGAACGTCGACGAGCGCGTCGAACGGCTCATCGCATCGATGTGACCCGTCTGTTCGGCGTGGCAGATGCGACCAATAGGGTTTCTTGCATGCATCGAACTCTGTGGGCGACGGTCCTGCTGGTACCGGCCCTGGCCCTGACCGGTTGCAGCTCCGGATCCTCGGACACGTCCACCAGCCCTAGCCCGGCGGCTACAAGTGCCGCCCCGACCGGCGACGCGTCCAGCACCGATGGCGTCACCGTGACCGGTGAGCCGGGGGCCGAACCGACGATCACCGTCGACACCGCCGCACAGCCGCCGACGGAGCTCGTCGTGAAGGAGATCACCCCCGGAGACGGCAAGGCCGTGGGGCCGAATTCTCAGCTGACCGTTCAGTACACCGGTGTCTCATGGTCCAACGGGCAGACGTTCGACACTTCCTGGGGTCGCGGCGTCGCGCAGTTCCCGATCAACGGCGTTATCCCCGGATGGCAGGAAGGCCTGCAAGGCGTCAAGGCTGGCAGCCGGGTGCTGCTGATCATCCCACCGGACATGGCCTATGGTTCCAACCCGCCGCCCGGATCTGGGATCGCCCCGGATGAAACCCTGGTATTCGTCGTCGATGTGGAAGAGGTGTCGTCATGAGCGAGAAGCCCGAGATCGATTTCCAGGAGGGTCCGGCGCCCACCGAGTTGGTCATCACCGATCTCATCGAGGGCGACGGTGCTGTCGCCGAGCCCGGTGGGACAGTGACCGTTCACTATGTCGGCGTCGAGTACGAGACCGGTGAGCAGTTCGATGCCTCCTGGGACCGGGGCGAGCCGATCGAGTTCCCGCTGCGCGGTCTGATCGTGGGCTGGCAGGAAGGGATCCCCGGGATGCGGGTCGGTGGTCGACGCCAATTGATCATCCCACCCGCCCTCGCTTACGGCGAGAGCGGCGGTCACCGTCTGTCAGGGAAGACCCTGATATTTGTGATCGATCTCCTCGGGGCGTAGACACTTCTACATTACGCTGCGTAGTCGCGTTCTCCACAACAGGACACGCCGCTCAACTTTCAGCAGTCTCCTGCCGAAGGCACTAGCACAAGGGCCAGAGGGAGGCGAGGAAGATGACCACGATAAAGGCAACCTGCCCGATATGCGGGGACGTCGACCTGACCCCGTCTGATGTGCGCCTGACAGTGGCCGAAGCTGCCGGTTGGGCGACGTACACGTTCAAGTGCGGGACCTGTCAGGACTTCATTGAGAAAGCCGCCGACGACGAGGTCGTCGCACTGCTGTCCTCGGCCGGGGTCATGATCGACCGAGTGCCAGGGGAGGTCCTCGAGGCCCATCCCGGCTCGCCGATCTGCTACGACGACATCCTCGACCTGGCGCTCTGGTTGGAGACCCACGACGTCATCGTGCCCCACCTGGTTGCCCACTGATCGTCAACGCATGGAACAGGGTTTGCCCGCGCCGCTGCGATACGTCGTACTCTGGGTCTCATGTTCTCGAATCTACGAGGGTCCGAATGGTTGATCCTGATCCTCATCGTGGTACTGCTCTTCGGCGCCCGGCGTCTTCCCGACGCTGCTCGCGGCCTCGGCCGGTCGTTGCGCATCTTCAAAGCTGAGACAAAGGGACTCACAGACTCGGAGCCCGAAGCGGCAGTCGAGGCCAAGCCGGCCGACAACGGCGACCCGCAGACAACCCCGGCGCCGGCAGTCGAGCAGCCGACCGCTGAGCAGGGCAAGCAAACCCCCACCCAGACCTGACCGATGTCAGCGCCCGTTGCGCACCGGCGCGCACAAATGCCCCTGGCCGAGCACCTGCGGGAGTTGCGCCGGCGCTTGGTCATCAGCCTCATCGCCATCGCGGCCGGCACGGTCGTCGGCTGGATCTACTACACGCAGATCTTCGACGTCATCTCCGAGCCGATCAATCAGGTCGTAGCTGAAGCTGCTGCAAGCGGGCGCGACGTGCGTCTAGTTGTCACAGGCGTCACCGATGCCTTCATGCTCCAGGTGAAGGTGGCCGTAATCAGTGGCCTGGTCCTGGCCTCCCCGGTGTGGCTGTTCCAGTTGTGGGCGTTCGTGACCCCGGGCCTGCATTCGCGGGAACGCAAATGGGTGTACGTGCTGGTTGCCATCTCCGTGCCCCTCTTCCTGGCCGGGGTCGTTCTCGCATTCGTGTTGATGCCCAAGGGACTCGAGGTCCTGCTCGGCTTCACACCCCAGAACGTCGGCAACTACCTGCCGGTGGACCGCTACCTGTCCTTCTTCATCCGAATGGTGATCGTCTTCGGAATCGGGTTCCTGACACCCCTGTTCATCGTCGGCCTGAACATGCTGGGCATTCTCAGCGGCAAGCGGTTGGCCAGCGCCTGGCGCTACATCATCTTCGGGGTATTCGTCTTCGCGGCCGTCGCCACGCCCACTGGTGACCCGATCACCATGTCCGTTCTCGCGGCACCCGTCCTCGTACTGGTGGCCGCAGCAGTCGTGTTCAGCATGTTGAACGACCGGCGCCGCAGGCGCAATGGTGCTGAGCCAGATTACGAAGACTTCGACGACGATGAGATCTCACCCATTCCCGAGTCGGTCGACAACGAGGACATCCCACGCGGGTAACGTGATCACGTGCTGAAGGCAGCGATCGTGATCAATCCGACTTCCGGTAAAGGTCGCAGCGCGAAGAACGCGCCGATGGCCGTACAGCGATTGCGGGACCGCGGTCTTGACGTGACGACCCTGGAGAGCGGCAGCGCTGCGCAGAGTCTGGAACTGGCCCGGCAGGCGGTCGCCGGCGGGCTGGACGCTCTCATCGCGTGTGGCGGGGACGGTACGGTCCATCTGGCGCTACAGGCCGTCTACGGGACTGACACCGCCCTGGGAATCATCCCGGTTGGGACTGGCGATGACATCGCACGGGCTCTGGGGCTGCCGCGCGACGACGCTGTTGCAGCCGCCGATGTCATCGCTGACGCCAGGATCCGCACCGTCGACTACGGCCTCATCGACGCTGCCGACGGGGTCCAGCGGGCGTTTCTGGCCGTGATGAGCGCCGGCTTCGACTCACAGGTCACCGAGAGGGCCAACACCATGACCTGGCCGACCGGGCAGTCGCGCTATCTGCTCGCAACCATCACCGAGCTGCGTGTCTACAAACCAGCGGACTTCACCATCACGATTGACGGCGTGACGATGCACGAGCAGGGCATGATGCTGGCCATCGGCAACGGCCCCAGTTACGGCGGCGGGATGCTGGTTTGTCCCCGCGCCGATCTCGACGACGGCCAACTCGACCTCACCTTCCTGTCCAAGACCAGCAAGGCGACCTTCCTGCGGACGTTCCCAAGTGTGTTCAAGGGCACCCACATCGACCGTCCGTTCGTGCGCACACTTCGCGGCGCGTCCATCCGGGTCGAAGCACCTGGGCAAACGGCATACGCCGACGGGGAGCGGGTCGGGCCGCTGCCGGTCGATGTCCGCGTCGTGCCACACGCGCTCAGGGTCTTCGCCCCAGTGGGTTAGCCCGTAGTCTGAGCGCTATGGCCACGCCGGCACAACGCTATGCAGCGGCCAAGCGCCGCGCCCTCACCAGCGATCACCTCGTCGAGTTCCGCGAGTTGTACGACTTCGCTCTCGACGACTTCCAGGTCCAGGCGTGCGAAGCGCTCGACGCAGGCAGTGACGTTCTGGTG
This sequence comes from uncultured Actinomycetota bacterium, assembly GCA_963818505.1. Classification (GTDB taxonomy): domain Bacteria; phylum Actinomycetota; class Actinomycetes; order S36-B12; family UBA10799; genus JADKAV01. The sequence goes on along the minus strand of CAWFSJ010000001.1, from coordinate 313,280 downwards.
GCAGCCCCCACAGGCAGCGGCAAGACCGTGGTGGGGGAGTACGCGGTGCACCGCGCACGCAGAACCGGTAGGAAGGCCTTCTACACCACGCCTATCAAGGCCCTTTCCAACCAGAAGTACCGCGACCTCGTGGAACTCTATGGGGACAGTGAGGTGGGTCTGCTCACCGGCGACGTGTCCATCAACGGCCACGCCAGCACCGTCGTGATGACCACCGAGGTCCTGCGGAACATGGTGTACGAAGGGTCTTCGGACCTCACCGGTCTCGGGTACGTCGTGCTCGACGAGGTCCACTACCTCGCGGACCGGGAGCGGGGCGCGGTCTGGGAGGAACTGATCATCCAGTTGCCGGAGTCGGTCGCGATCGTGGCTCTGTCGGCCACCGTGAGCAATGTGGAGGAGTTCGGCGCATGGATGGCCACCGTGCGCGGGGACACCGAGATCGTGCTCGAGGAACACAGACCCGTTCCGCTTTGGCAACAGCTGATGGCCAACAACAGGCTGTACGACCTGTTCATCGACGACGAGCAGCAGGTGGTCAACCCGGAACTCCAGCGGATGTCTCGCGACGGACAACGGCCGTCGCGCCGGGACTCCCGTGACCGGCCGGGGCGATCTGGGCGGCGACCGCGTCCCGTCCGTACCCCGTCACGCATCGACGTGGTCGATCGCCTGGAGGCAGCGCAACTGCTGCCGGCCATCTACTTCATCTTTTCGCGTGCCGGTACCGAGGACGCCGTACGCCTTCTCACAGACAGTGGTGTGCGACTGACCACCCCCGACGAGCGCGACCGAATCGCACGAGTCGTCGAGAGCAGGTGCTCAGTCATTCCGGAGGCCGACCTCTTGGCTGTGGGGTTCGGGCAGTTCAGCGACTCACTGCAGCGCGGTATCGCCGCCCACCACGCGGGCATGCTCCCGATCTTCAAGGAGGTCGTCGAGGAGTTGTTCCAAGCCGCACTCTTGAAGGTGGTGTTCGCCACCGAGACACTCGCGCTGGGGATCAACATGCCGGCGCGCACAGTGGTCTTGGAACGGCTCGTGAAATGGAACGGGCAGACCCACGCAGACATCACCCCCGGCGAGTACACCCAGCTCACGGGACGGGCGGGGCGCAGAGGCATCGACGTGGAAGGTCACGCCGTGGTCCTCTTCGGACCGTCCGTGCAGCCGAACCATCTGGCGGGCTTGGCCTCGACCCGTACCTACCCCTTGCGTTCGAGCTTCCGCCCGACGTACAACATGGGCGTCAACCTGGTGCGCAGGGTGGGCCGTCGCATCGCGCGCGAGATCCTCGAGACGTCCTTCGCCCAGTACCAAAGTGATCAGTCCGTGGTCGGCCTTGCGTCTCAGATCAAGCGCAACGACCAGGTGATCGCCGGGTACGAGGAGTCGATGCACTGCCATCTCGGTGACTTCTCCGAGTACGCCGGGATGCGCGCGCAACTGTCCGCCCTGGAGAAGAACACATCGCGGGAGTCGGCCAGACTCACACGGGCGCATGCGGCGCAGTCGTTGGAGAAGCTGACCCCGGGTGATGTCATCGCCATCCCCACGGGTCGCAGATCCGGACTCGCAGTGGTGCTGGAAGCCGGCGTGGACGACGCCGGTGAACCGCGGCCACAGGTGCTGACGGTGGACCGTCAGGTGCGCCGCCTGAGTGTGGCGGACTTCCCGGCACCAGCGGTCGTGGTGGACCGGATCCGCATCCCGCGGGACTTCCACGCCCGCAGCGCGAACGCGCGCAAGGCGCTCTCGTCCACGCTGCGCGAACTCACCGGCAGACACACACACGTGCGGCCGGCACGGGTGCGCGACAGTGGCAACGACGTGGAGATCGCACGGTTGCGAGCCCGTCTGCGCAAACACCCCTGCCATGGTTGCGGTGAGCGTGAGCTGCACGCCCGCTGGGCCGAAAGGGCCGCGAAACTCCAGCGCGAGAATGACTCCTTGTCCCGGCGTGTGGAGGGCAGGACCAACACCATCGCCAGGCAGTTCGACCGCATCTGTGGGGTGCTGGTCGAGTTGGAGTACCTGCGTGCAGACGGCGAGGAGCTGCAGGTCACCCAGGACGGCCAGATGCTGGGGCGGATCTACACTGACCGCTCCCTGGTCATCGCCGAATGCCTACGTACCGGCTTGTGGCGTGAACTCACCGGACCAGAACTGGCCGCCGCTGTATGCGCGCTCGTGTACTCCTCGCGCACCGACGAAGAGCAGGTGCCCAGGCTGCCCAACGGTCGGGTCCGGGACGTGCTGGCCGAACAGGTCCACATCTGGGCATCTATCGAGGCGCTGGAGTCCGAGTTCAAAGTCACGCCCACACCCGAACCCGACCTCGGATTCTGCTGGGCCGCCTACCAATGGGCCAACGGGCAATCCTTGTCAGCGGTCCTGGCCGGAACCGATCTGCCGGCCGGGGATTTCGTGCGCTGGTGCAAGCAGGTCATCGACGCACTGGGGCAGGTGTCCGCCGCAGCGGCAGTCGACGATCCCGTGCGGGTGCGGGCAAGGGCCGCCGCCGACCTGCTTCGGCGCGGTGTTGTCGACTACTCCTCAGAGGTGTGATCCGCCAGTGCCGCGACGACGCGGTCGATGGACGAACTGATCGCGAACTCCTCGCCGAGTGCCTGCAGGAACGCCAGATCGGGGTCCGGCTGCCGTGCAGGAATCGCAGGGACCGGCAGGTCGCGGACCACGGCCACGACCTGTGGGGCCACGTCCAGGTAGTCGGCGGCTTCAGTCAGGGAACCGCGCAGCCGTGGTGCCATGGCGCTGGCAGGATCACCAGCAGCGGTGCGCACTTGCTGCAACGAGCCGAACGTGCGCAACAACGAGGCCGCTGTCTTCTCCCCGACGCCGCGCACCCCGGGCAGACCGTCACTCGCATCACCTCGAAGAGCTGCCATATCCGCGTACTGAGCGGCGCGAACGCCGTACTTTTCGAGAACGAATCCGTCGTCGACGACCTGCAGTTTGGCGATGCCGCGAGCCGTGTAGAGCACTCTCACGTCACGGTCGTCATCTACGAGTTGGAACAGATCCCGGTCACCGGTGACGATGTCCACGGCCCCTGTCGCGACGGTCGCGTAGGTGCCGATGACATCGTCAGCCTCGTAACCGGGAACACCCACCCGGGGAATACCCGTAGCGATGAGCAGCGCCTCGATCAGGGGGATCTGCTCGGACAGGGCATCGGGTACCTGCTCGGTGTCTCCGGTCGCCACCCGGTGTTCCTTGTAGCTCGGTATCAGATCGACCCGGAAATCCGGACGCCAGTCATCGTCCCAGCAGGCGATGACTCGACCAGGTTCGTACTCGCGCACGAGCCTGGCGATCATGTCCAGCAGGCCGCTCGCGGCGTTGGTGGGTGGCGCTGAGGGGCTCTTGCGCCGATCGGGCACGCCGAAGAACGCGCGGAAGTACAACGAGGCGGTGTCCAACAGCATGAGAGGTCCTGGCACAGGCAGTAGTGTCGCAGGCGTGACGAACATCGACATCCCGGACCTCGAAGACCGCCTTGAAAGGGTGCGCGAGACATCCCAGATCGCAGGCGTCGATGCCCTGCTGGTGTCGCCGGGGCCCGACCTGCGCTACCTCACCGGTTACGACGCGATCGCCCTGGAACGTCTCACGTGTTTAGTGGTCCCACTCGATGGAGATATCCGCCTCGTGGTGCCGGCGCTGGAAGTGCCCGCCGCCATGGCCAGCCCCATCAACCAACTCGACCTCGAGATCGTCGCGTGGCAAGAAACCGATGACCCCTTCGCACTCACAGCCTCGCTGGTGGGCAAGGCACAGCGGGTGGCAGTGGACGACCACATGTGGGCATCGAAGGTGCTGGCTCTGCGCGACGCGATGCCCGACGCACACCAAGTGGCGGCTGGTTCGGTCATCCAGGAACTCAGGATGCGCAAGTCCGCTTCCGAGATCGCCTCACTGGTCCGTGCCGGCGCCGCGATCGACGCCGTCCACGCGCAGGTCGGCGGCTTCCTCGAGGCGGGTCGCACCGAACGCCAAGTGGGTGCCGACATCTCGGACGCGATTCTGGCCGCCGGACACTCGACCGTCGATTTCGTCATAGTTGCGTCCGGGCCCAATGGCGCAAGCCCACACCACGAGTTGTCTGATCGGGTGATCGAACGCGGTGACACCGTGGTCGTCGACATCGGGGGAACGATGCCAGACGGCTATTGCAGCGACTCGACCCGCATGTACTGCGTGGGCGAACCCCGCGAGGTGGCCTACCGGGAGTTCAGTGTTCTTCGACTGGCACAGGCCGAGGCGGTGGCCAGCGTCAAGCCTGGGATGTCCTGCGAGGCGATTGATGCCGTGGCCCGGGACTACCTGGACGAGGCGGGGCTGGGGGAGTACTTCATCCACCGGACGGGCCACGGAATCGGCCTGGAGACCCATGAGGAGCCGTACATCGTCTCTGGCAACCACCGGATCCTGGAAGCCGGCATGGCGTTCAGCATCGAGCCCGGCGTCTACCGGGCGGGTTCGCATGGCGCCCGCATCGAGGACATCGTGATCTGCACCCCGGACGGCCACCTCAACTGCAACCGAAGGCCCCATGATCTGATCGTCGTATGAACGAGTTGCTGGAGCTGACCGGTCAGATCGCGGACAAGGAACTGGCTCCGGTCGCCGCCGAATACGAACGCGAAGAACGCTTCCCGCGCGAGGCGTTCAGGACCCTCGGAAATGCGGGGCTGTTGGGGCTGGTCTACCCGCAGCGCTGGGGCGGGGGCGAGGTCGGTTACGTCGACTACCTGCAGGTGTTGGAGACACTGTCTCGCCGATGGCTGACAGTCGCACTCGGCGTGAGCGTTCACACCTTGTCGTGCCACGCCCTTGCCACAGTCGGCACTGACGAGCAACGTGACCGCTGGCTGCCCGACATGCTCGGCGGGGACCTGCTGGGCGCCTATTGCCTGAGTGAACCGCAGTCCGGCTCGGACGCAGCCGGTCTGAAGACATCAGCCGTGCGCGAGGCCGGGGGCTTCCGCATCAACGGGACGAAGGCATGGATCACCCATGGGGGAGTGGCGGACTTCTACACCGTCATGGCCAGGACCGCGCCGGGCCGCACCGACGGGATCACCGCCTTCCTCGTGCCCGCGGATGCCAGTGGGCTCAGTGCTGCCACCCCTGAACGGAAGATGGGGATGCGGGGATCGGTGACCGCCCAGGTGATCCTTGACGACGTCCTGATCGACGAGGACCGTCAGCTTGGGCCCGATGGTGCTGGCTTCCGGATAGCCCTTGATGCTCTGGACTCCGGGCGCCTGGGGATTGCAGCATGCGCTGTTGGCCTGGCCCAGTCGGCACTGGATGTGGCCGTCGCATACGCCCGCGAGCGCAGACAGTTCGACAAGCCCATCGCGGCGTTCCAAGGCGTCTCGTTCACCTTGGCCGACATGGCCACCGGAATCGCCGCAGGCCGCGCGCTGTACCTCGAGGCGGCCAGGCGTCGTGATGCCGCGCAGCCCTTCTCCACACAAGCCGCGATGGCCAAACTCTTCTGCACCGACATGGCTATGGCTGTCACAACCAGCGCTGTGCAGGTGCTGGGAGGGGCGGGCTACGTGGAGGACTACCCGGTCGAGCGCTACATGCGCGAAGCTAAGGTGCTGCAGATCGTCGAGGGGACCAACGAGATTCAGAGGCTCGTCATCGGGCGCGCACTGACGGGCTGAGTCAAGTCCGTAGACTTGCGCCGGTGAGAACGCTTCTGGTGTCGGGGCAGGTGTACTCGGCTGCTGAGCGTTTCGCCACAGCACTTCTGATCTCCGACGGCACCATCGCCTGGATCGGCACCGATGCTGGAGCCCGTGTCCACGTCGATGACGTCGACACGGTCGTGGACCTGAACGGTGACCTCGTGGCGCCAGGATTCGTCCATCTCGATGAGACCCGACCGGACCCTGCCGCAGGTTTCGTGCACGGGGACAAGGGCACGGCGACGATCGCCGACCGATGGGAGCCCGGAGGCTGGGAGGAGGCGGCAGGCAGCGCCCTGGCGGTCGTACCGCGAGACCCCTGCCGGCTGCGCTCGCGGATCACCGCAGGTGTACCCACTGCGCTCGTGCCAGCTCCTGGGCAAGCGGGCGGGTGGTCGACATTGCGGGCGGCGGTCTACGAAGTCGACCCTGATGAGCGGATCAGTGCCAGGGCTGCGTTCTCGGCGCTCACCCGCGGCGCGTGGAGGCTGCTCGGGCGCACCGACCAGGGTGTGCTGGCAGTGGGTGCCGAGGCAACCTTCGTGCAATGGGAGGTCGGCGACCTGGTGGTCGAGGCCCCGGACGAACGCATAAGCAACTGGTCCACGGATCCACGTGCAGCCACCCCCGGCCTGCCACCCCTTGAAGGTCAACGCCTGCCCGCAGCGCGACGGGTGTGGCGGTCCGGACAGTGAAACGGTACCTGCTGGCAGTGACCGCCGGGCTTCTCCAGTTCACTGCATTCCCCCCAGTGAGCTGGTGGTGGACGTCGATAGTGAGCGTCGCACTTCTCGTCTGGGCGGTGAAGGACACGACCTACAAACAGTCGGCGCTACTGGGGCTGGTCTGTGGGTGGGCCTTCTTCTTGCCCTTGCTGCATTGGCTCACCGTCCTCGGCTGGGACGCTTGGCTGGCCCTTGCTCTGGCCATGGGGCTCTGGTTCGCCCTGCTCGGAGTCGGGTTGAATGCGGCGCTGGAACCACGTTGGTGGGTGCTGGCGATCCCGGCCGTCTGGGTCCTGCAGGAGTGGGCACGTTCCCGCTTCCCGTGGGGTGGGCTGGGGTGGGGCCGCCTCGCATTCGCCCAGCCGGACTCGCCTCTGACCGGTTGGGTGAGCCTGGGTGGGGCGACGCTACTGAGTTTCATCGTGGCGCTCACAGGCTGCCTGCTGCTCGTTCTGGTCGCAAGTCGCCGTGGCGCATTTGTGGCCATCGGCGGGATCTGCGCGATTGTCGCGGTCGGGCTGCTCGTCGAACCGCAGCCGAGCACCGACGAACAACCTGCCACCAGTCAGCTCGCGGTGATCCAGGGCGACGTCGCGCAACCAGGGATCGACTTCCTCGGGCGCCCATTGGCAGTGTTGACCAACCACCAGCAGACGACCCTGGAACTGGCCACGTCGGTCCAGCTGGGCAAGGAACCGGCACCGGAGGCAGTGATCTGGCCGGAGAACTCCGCAGACATCGACCCTGTGACCCGGCCCGAGGCGGGGGCTCTGGTGGATTCGGCTGCCCAAGCGATCGGCGTTCCGATCCTGGTGGGAACCGTGCAGGAGGTCCCCGGACAGCCGGACCGGGTCGCCAATGTGGGCCTGGTTTGGGATCCGGTCGACGGTCCCACCGATGCGTACGTCAAACAACATCCGGTGCCCTTCGGGGAGTTCTTGCCCATGCGGGCCCTGTTGTCGCGTCTCATCACCCGGTTCGACCGGGTGCCGAGGGACTTCATCGCCGGTTCATCGCCCGGGGTGCTGCAACTCGGGCCGGCTCGCATAGCCGACGTGATCTGCTTCGAGGTCTCCAACGACGAGATCGTGCGCACCGGCATCCGGGAAGGTGGCCGCGCACTGGTCGTCCAGACGAACAACGCCACTTACGCGAACACCGCGCAACCTGAGCAGCAGTTCGACATCAGCCGTCTGCGAGCCCGGGAGACCGGTAGAACGGTCCTTGTCGCAGCAACGACCGGAGTCACCGCAGTCGTGACACCCGACGGAGCGTTCCAGACCCTGCCGCAACTGCAGTCCGGATGGATCAACTCGCAGGTAGAGCTGCGGGACTCCTGGACACCGGCCGTCCGGTTCGGTGGGCTGGTCGATGGGGGCCTGAGCATTATGGGCCTGGGCGCCATTGGTGCGGGCCTGTGGGTGCGTCGAGGTCGGCGCGTTCGGGAGAGTTAGGCTCGAACAGTGCCTGCGACTTTCGAGGATCTCGGCCGAATAGTGGTGGTGATTCCCACCTACAACGAGGTCGAGAACCTGCCCCTGATCACCCGGCGTGTCCGGACCAGCGTCCCTGAGGCGCACATCCTCGTGGCGGACGACAACAGCCCGGACGGGACTGCGAAGATCGCAGACGCTTTGGCCGCCGACGACGACCACATCCACGTCATGCATCGGCTGGGCAAGGAGGGCCTCGGAGCCGCCTATCTCGCCGGCTTCTCCTGGGCGCTGGAAAACGGCTTCGACGTGGTTGTCGAAATGGATGCCGACGGCAGCCACCAGCCCGAACAACTGCCTCTGCTGCTGGACGCCTTGCGCACCGCGGATCTGGTCCTGGGTTCACGCTGGGTACCCGGGGGCACCGTGGTCAACTGGCCCAAGTCACGCGAGATCCTGTCCAAGGGCGGCAACTGGTACACCCGCAGGGCCCTTCGCATTCCTCTTCAGGATGCGACAGGCGGATATCGGGCATTTAGGGCAGATACCCTGCGATCTCTGGATCTCGACGGGGTCGGGAGCGCGGGCTACATCTTCCAGGTCGACTTGGCCTACAGGACGCTCAGCAAGGGATTGCGGGTCAAGGAAGTGCCCATCGAATTCATTGAACGCGAGATCGGCGACAGCAAGATGAACCGGAAGATCGTCTCCGAGGCGCTCTGGCGGGTCACCGTTTGGGGCGCACGCGAGCGGACGAACAAAATCCGGTCAGCCGTGAAGAAGCGGAAAGCGGGGGAGTAGCCCCCGGCCCTCAGGCGCTGCGAAGCTTGGAGTCCTCATCGGACTCGAGCAGGGCCAGGCGCTCCTCGAGCAGTTCTTCAAGTTCGGCGATCGTGCGCCGCTCCAGCAACATGTCCCAGTGGGTACGAACGTGCTTGACGGGCTTCGGTTCGGGCTTCACAGCGTCCACGAGAAGGGCAGCCTCGCCACAGGCGCATTCCCACTCAACAGGAACCTCGGCCTCCATTGCGAACGGCATGTTGATGACGTGGCCAGCCGGGCAGTTATAGGTCACCGTCATCCGAGGAGCGAATTCGACGTCGCGGTCGTTCTCCAGACTCGTCGCTCCGAGACGTGTACCACGCAGTGCCTCACTCATTGGTGCCTTCCTTCACTTCGCCAGACACCTTCCGGTGTCACATGTCTAAACGACATGCCTTCCCTTTTCATTCCCCACGGAATCGAAGATCAAACCACTTTGTGATGCTGATCACGTACGTCTCCGTGCTGTACTTGTCCACCATGGCGGTTACAGGGGGTCCCCGGCGCGCCCAACGTCCGTGCTTGACAGATCCCTTACATATCGTTTTCTGCGATCGCCGATCACCTGGCGCAGGACCGATGGCCGGTCGGTGATGATGCCGTCGACACCGAGGTCGAGCAGCCTGTGCATCTCGTCAGGATCGTTGATCGTCCACACATGTACGGGCCAGTCGCGGTCGTGAGCTTGCTTCAGGAGCCGCGAGGTGACTATGGGGACACGATTGGTGCGACGGGGGACCTGCACGCAGATCGGGCCCTCGGGGAGCAAGAATCCCGAGGCAACCGACAGCGGCCCCAATCGGGCACGGCTGACCAGTGCAGCAACTTCCGGCGGCGCCAGGCTCGTGCAAACCACTCCGGGAAAGGCCGTGCGGACTGCCCTCAGCCGCGACCACGAGAAGGACGCCACACACACCCTGTCCAGGTAGTCGCAGCGGCCCAACAACTCGATCACCGGTTCGACTGCGTTCTCTTCCTTGATGTCGATGTTGAAACGCGTGTCCGGGAAGTGCTCGAGCACCTCGGCCAGGGAGTGCACCCTTTCAGCGTTTCCGATGTGCGCCTTCTTGATCTCGCGGAAGGGAAGGTCCCTGATCCGGCCGACACGATCTGTGACGCGCCCGAGGGTCTCATCATGGAAGACGACCGGCACCCCATCGGCGCTGGCGCGGATGTCGGTCTCGATGTAAGTGAAGCCCATGGAGACGGCGCGACGGAAGGCCCGCAGCGAGTTCTCCGGCGCTTCCCGGGCGCCCCCGCGATGGGCCATTGCGATAGGGCCGGGTTGGCTCAGGTAGGGATGTGTCACAGCGCACTTGTGGTCGGGAGCAACTCGTCCCAGGGCTGCTCAGCCTCGATCTGCGACGCGATCTGCAGCAGCAGCGCGTCATCGCCGAAACGCCCGGCGATCTGCACACCGAGTGGCAAGCCGTCGCGGGTCACGTGCATCGGCACGTTGATGGCCGGCTGGCCCGTCATGTTGTAGATCTGCGTCTGCGGGGTCGCCTCAAGGCGGTTCTCCGCCAGGTCAGCAAGCGCCTTGCGCAGGACCGGGCCCGGGCCGACCCTCTGGAGCACGGACAGCCCCACCTGCTCCACCGCCGTGGTCGCGAGTTCGCCGACCCGTACCGGGGGCTTGGCCACGGTGGCGGTGAGGTGCACATCGAACTCCGGGCCGAAGATGTCCGCGAACTTGCGGTTCATGTTGAGCCCGTATGCCCGGGCGGCACTCATCTCGGCAGCGCTCATGCTCGCGCCGGCCTGCTTGAGGAACCACGTGGCACGCTCGAAGTTGTGCGGATCGGGCTTGCGCCCGGTGACCGTCTCGGTCCAGTCCACCTGATTGGCGACGTTGGCGGCCACTATCGTCATGTAGGCCCGCGCGCCCTCGCTGGGATCAACGGGCAAGTCGTACTCGATCACCTCGTGGCCCAAGTCGGCGAGCAGGGCGACGGCCTTGTCCACAGCTTCGATGGCGTCCGGGTGCATGGTGCGGCCGTAGATGCTGCGTGTGGAGAACCCGATTCGCAGCTTCGGGGGTTTGCGTCCAGCGACTGCCAGGAAGGACTTCGGACCGGCAGGTGCGGCATACGGAGCGCCGGGATCCATGCCCGCAACCGCGTCCAGAGCAGCGGCTGTGTCCCGCACAGAGCGCGACATCAGAAGCCGGACGACCAGTCCGTCCCAACCCTCGGCCTCGTCCGGACCGAGGGGGACAAGGCCCCTGGTGGTCTTGAAACCGACCAGACCACAGTGCGAGGCCGGGATCCGCAATGATCCGCCGCCGTCACCTCCGTGGGCCAGAGGCACGATGCCGGCAGCGACGGCCGCGGCCGAGCCTCCACTGGACCCACCTGGGGTGTGGTCGGTGTTCCAGGGGTTGCGAGCCGGTCCACGCAGCTCGGGCTCGCTGATCCCCATGATCCCGAACTCAGGACAGTTGGTCTTGCCGAAGATGTTCAGGCCGGCCTTCTGGAACCGGACCATCAGTTCGCTGCTGCGCGACGGGATCCAGTCCTCCAGCGAGCGGCTCGAGAATGTGCACCGGTGCCCGGCCAGCATCCCGTCCATGTCCTTGATCAGGAATGGCACGCCCGCGAACGGACCGCTACCTCGCAATCCCGGGGCGGCTGTCAGGGCCTGGTCGTCCCAGGATTCGACAACCGCGTTGATGATCGGGTTGACCGCGTTCCGGCGGGCTATGGCTGCCTTGAGCACCTCGGTGGGAGTGACGTCCCCGTCCTCGATGAGTGCTGCTAGGCCCAGACCGTCGTAACGTGCGTACTCGTCATGGCGCATGGACGTAAGACTAATCGGGGAAGGTGTGCATTGGCCTCGTTCCCATTCGGAACCTTATTGACCGATAATCGATATTATGACATTTCTGTGGAGTCAGCGGCCCGTGCTGCCGCCTCGACTCGGGCGCGGTACTGCTCCCACCAGCCCCGCTGCGCCTCCGGCAGGTTGTCGTTTCCCGCCTTCCAGCCGGCCAGTGAGTCGATCTGCTCACGCACGATGTCGGCGTGACCGGCATGCCTGTGCGTCTCCGCGATCATGTGCACGAGGATCTGACGCAGAGTCACGACACGCTTCTGCGGCGCCCACCAGGCGACCTCTCCGGGCGCGTCGAGATCGAGCGCGTCGATCGTCGCGTCAGAGTGCTCCCAGACCCGGTGGTAGAGATCGAAGATCGAATCTGACGATTCAACTTCGGTCGCCCACATGTCCGCGTTGTCCTCGGCATCTTCGGCGAACCATTCGAACATCTGTCCGAAGGGGCGCCCGAAGCAATCGCCCAGGTAGCCTGCCTCAACGCTGGCCACGTGCTTGACCAGTCCCAACAGATTGGTGCCCGTCGGCGTCATCGGCCGGCGCATGTCGTACTGCGACATCCCCTGCGCCTTCCACAGCAGAGCCTCACGACCGTCTTGCAGGTAGCGGTGCAGAAGTTGCTTCTCCTGGCTCATGTCTGGGCGGCCTTCGGATACCCGGGCAACCAGGACCCATAACGCAGCGAGTTCCCGTCGGGATCCAGGTATGCCCCTTCACACAGGCCGTACTCGGTGTCGGCTGGCTCGACGAAGGACCCGGCAGCTCCGGAATCGCGCCAACGCTGGTGCAAGGCCCTGGCGTCGTCGACGTACAGGTATACCTCGCTGAGGTTGGTTCGCGCATCGATTCCTGCCACCTGGCAGACATGCAGTTGGATGGCGTCGGAATAGAGGAACCCGTACATCACCTCCGACACCGTGCGGCCTTCGACCACCTCCGCACGCTGGTAGGGCTTAGCCCGGAAACCCAGCAGGGAGTAGTTGTCCAGTGCCGCGAGGACGTCACTGACCGGGAGCACCGGCGCCAGCGAGTTCAAGGAAGCCATGCCGCGAGCCTAGCCAGAACACCTGGGGTCACGCCTCGGCCAGCGTGCCAGCCCCGCCCGTTCTAACCTGCTGGCATGACGCTGCAATCAAACCTGGACGAGGCCGAGGCGCTGGCATCTCGCATCGACGATCTCATGCCGCAACTGCGCGCCGAACTGGACGACCTGGTTGCGATTCCTTCAATCAACTTCCCGGGCTACGACCAGGCCGATGTCATCCGGTGCGCCGAGTACTGCGCCGACCTTCTGCGCTCGGTGGGAGCCGAACCACAGTTGATTCCGAGCAGCAGCGGCGTGCCCACCGTACGCGCCGATATCGCCGGTCCCCCAGGCAGCCCAACCGTTCTGCTCTACTCCCACTACGACGTGCAGCCCGCAGGAGATTCGCAGAGTTGGGTTACCGAACCTTTCCAGGCCCAAGAGCGAGACGGCCGCCTTTACGGCAGGGGCGCGGCTGACGACAAGTCCGGGATCATCACGCACCTCGCGGTGTTACGCGCGTTCGACGGCACTCCCCCGTGCTCGGTCCGCGTGCTCTTCGAAGGTGAGGAGGAGTACGGCGGCGACTTCGAGGATTGGCCGACCACCCGGCCGGAGGTGTTCGCCGACATCGACGCCGCCGTCATCTGCGACATGGGCAACGTGCGCATCGGCCTTCCGACGTTCACCACGCAGCTGCGCGGGATCATCGAAGGCGTGGTGACGGTCAACACCCTGGCCGAGCCTCGTCACAGCGGCCAGTTCGGCGGCCCGGCTCCGGATGCCCTCATGGTTCTGATCAAGCTGCTCGCGACCCTGATGGACGACGAGGGCAACGCTACGATCGACGGCATCACCGGCTCTGACTGGCAAGGTGCGGACTTCCCCGAGGACGCCTACCGGGATCTGGCGGGTGTCCTGCCGGGCGTCCCGCTCGTCGGCAGCGGCTCCATCGCGTCGCGGCTCTACTCGAAGCCGGCTGTGAGCGTCGTCGGCCTGGATGCCCCGGAAGTTGCCACCGCACCCAACGCGATCATCCCCAGCGCCCGCGCCAAGATCAGCGTCCGCATTCCCGCCGGCCTGGACTCCGAACGTGCAACTGAGTTGCTGGAGCAGCACGTGCGCAACCATGCGCCATTCGGCGTCACCGTGGATTTTGTCCCAGGCCCACCCGCCAACGGATCAGCAGTTCCGGTCGGCGGGCCCGCCCACGACGCGTACGCCGCGGCGATGGAGTTCGCCTACGGAACCCCGTCGACACAACAGGGCATGGGTGGGGCCGTGCCGTTCGTGGCGAACCTTCTGGAGGCGCTGCCCGAGTTGGAGGTGTTGGGCGTCGGCGCCCAGGACCCCTTGGCCCGGATCCACGCGCCCAACGAAAGTATCCACCTGCAGGAGTTGCGTGACTCGATGGTCGCCGAGGCCTTGTTCCTGGCCGAGTTCGCCAAGGGGTAACTCAATCCCCCGGCATGGTGCCGGGAATGGTCATGGCGGTGGTCGGTTCGTGGGAGTAATGGTCGGGGTGCCATGTTGGCCGACGGTGATGGTGTAGTTGCCCTGGTGAAGGTCATTGTGACATCGAGGGCATAGCAGACAGAGGTTTTCCAGGTCTGTGAAACCGCCGCTGGCCCAGCCGATGATGTGGTGGGCGTGGCAGTAGCGAGGGGCGCGTCCGCAGCGGATGCAGCCGCGGTCGCGGGCGGTAAGGGCTGCCCATTGGGCGGCGCTGGCCCGGCGTCGCGTGCGTCCCAGGCCCAGCGGCACGAACGTTTGCTGTGTGTGGATGCCCAAGATGATGCTGATGGCCGCGGCGCAGGTGTAGGCCTGGTACTGCGCGCGGGTCAGTAGCGTCCCGTCGGGCAGATGCGCGCCAGTGCCGGTGTCAAGTTGGTCGAGGTCGACCAGTATGTTCACCGCGGACACCCCCAGGGGTCGGGTGTTGGCTGCGGCGGCGTCGGCCAGGGTGTCCAAGGCGTCGGCGCGGCGTTGAGCGCCGGTGGTGGTGTCCAGCGTGTCGGGCGTTGTGGTGAAGCCGGCCAGGAGGTCTGCCAGCTTCGATCCGCTGACATCGTCAAGTAGCCCACTTAGTCGCCACATGCCGCTGGGGCGTGCGGACAGGTGCAGGTTGCGTCGTGCAGCTTGTTCGGCGGCGTCGAGCTCACCGCTGGTCGGGTTGACCTGGTCCGTGATGACTTCGAGCACCCGGCGCGTTTCCAGCGGGTCGGTGGTTGCCGCCAGCGCGGTTATGGCCTGCTCCAGAGCGTTGAAGCCGGGCAGGCCGGCTGCAGCACGGGTGATCACGGCCACGTGGGCGGCGCTCAAGTCCCCCGCCTGGTAGGCCTGCTGGACACGCGGCAGGCCGCGCAAGGCACGCGCAGTGGCCGCAATCGCTGAACCAGCTGCCGGCGTGGCGCCGGTGGCTGTGGCGATCAGCGTGCCGGTGGTCCCAGCGCGCAGGGTGCGAGAGGCCCGCACCCGGTCGGCGGCGTCGGCCAGGGTGCTGAGGTAGGCGTCGAGTTGGTTGCGCAGCCGGGCGGTGGTAGCCATGGAAGCAGCCAGTTCGTGACCGCTCAACGTGTCCGGGTCCTGCAGGGCACAGATCGCGGCCCCCACCCGATCCAAGCCCGCCGGGTGGACAGTGGGCAGTTCGGCGCGGATGGCGGCCCGGCGGGAGGCCGGTATCGAAGTCTGGAAGAAGGTCACTGTGCACACCCCCCGTTCCGTTCCGACGTGTCTGCTGTGACGTGTTTGTGGGTCGCATCAGCGGCCACGCAATGTGACCCTGCGACGGCTCGCCCCCTACCTGGGGCTGATTCAACATCTGCCCTCATCATAGAACACACGTACGACAAATGGGCCAGGGCCGAACGCCCTGTGGACAACCGCGACCGTTCAATCGTTTCACGGGTCCGCCTCTACTCAAGTGGGCGGACAACGAGCCGAGCGTCTAGTCTTGCGGAACCCCGTTCGTCAGGAGGCATCCATGCGTGAGTTCTTCAAGTCCGCGGCTGGACTCGTCGTCTTGGTCGTGCTGGGTCTGATCGTGGCCGGCGCCGGAACCGCCACGGCAGCCAGACTGATCACCAGCGCCGACATCAAGAACGGCACGATCAAGGGCAAGGACATCAAGGCCGGCACCATCGGCGAGAAGAACCTCTCGGCAGACGTCAAGGCGAAGCTGAACTCCGGGGGTCCGCAGGGGCCGAAGGGCGACCCGGGAACCCCGGCACCCGGCGGCTTCGTGATCAAAGACGGCGACGGCAAGGCTGTGGACGGATTCGTCACCGTGGGTGAGACCACGTTCATCCGCGAGGTGGACGACATGCTGTGGGAGTACCGCTGGGATGGCCAATTCTCCAACGACATCGTCTTCTTCACCGGTCCCAACTGCACTGGTACGGCGCTTGTCGGTGCGCCGCCACTGCTCAGCAACACCCCACCGCCGAATCCACAGACAGCGGTTCGCTCCTCGAACGGTCAGGGTTACCGAGTGACCAGCGCTCCCCCGCAAGACAGAGCCATCCAGAGCCGCATCTTCAACTTCGGCGGACAGTGCGATGTCTTCCCAGTGGCGGCGTCCTTCACCCTTGCATTGGAGCCTGTGAACACCCCGCCGACCCTCAAAGGCCCGCTCACCGTGCAGGCCAATCCCTGACGGCCGGTGGCGGGGTGTGCAGTTCGATTTCGAACCGCCAGGTCTGCTTCCAATTACCTTGGCTGCGTTGCACGACACTGTGCCACACATGAGAAAACCCCTGCCTGAGCAGGGGTTTCGTCCAGTGGGCGATACTGGGTTCGAACCAGTGACCTCTTCGGTGTGAACGAAGCGCGCTACCACTGCGCCAATCGCCCTGGGATGCACACACTCTACCTCACAGGGGCCACAGGCCTCGCACACCATCCAAGGAAAGACCGTAGCGCCACAAGTACACCCCGATAGCGACGCTGAAGCCGATCAACGCGAAAGCCGAGGCCGCCCGCACCTGGTTGCGGTACTCCGGACGCTGCGCCCGGTTCTTGGCCGACTGGAGTTTCTGCTTCAACGGCGCGAGTAGACGCTGAGCCCAGACGTACTCGGAGGCGAGCACGATCAGGCCCAGCGCGATCATGGCCCAACCCGGACCTGGAAGGACCAGCAGCAGGGCCCCGACGCACATCAGCGACAGCCCCACCATGAACACCGTGATCCGCCAGGCGGTGTCCAGGAGCCAATTGGTACGCAACCATGCCCGGAAACGCCTGTTCCAGGGCAAATCGGTCTGCGGTTGTGTCACGGTTCACAGCCTAATTCGGTTATGCGTTGGTGCCAAAGGGCACAACATGTACGTCATAGCAGTGGAGGAACGTATGCACACAGGACCCATCCCTTTGATTGTCACAGCCGACATCACGCTGAATCTCGTGATCGGCACCGACTACGGGATGCCTGTGCGCGCGCAATTCCGGTATAGCGCGGACGAACCACTCTCCGTGACCGCTGAGTTTTCCGGCGGCGACACGGCAGTGGCCTGGGTGTTCGGCCGCGACCTGCTCGACGGCGGCACAGTGCACCCCGTCGGCGAAGGCGATGTCACCTGCTGGCCAGCGAGCATCGCTGGGCAGCGCGTCGTCTGCATCGCCCTTCGCTCCCCCACCGGGCAGGCCCTGCTGGAAGCGCCGGCCGATGAGATCGCCGCGTTCCTGGCCCGATCCTTCGAGGTCGTGCCGCGGGACGCCGAGGGCCACTTCCTGGACATTGACGGGCTGATCAGCGACCTGCTGGACGATTACGACCAGTAGTCTGCCGGACATGGCAACACCGCCCCTTGATGATCTGGTGAGCCTGGGCAGTTTCGAGGCGGTCGCGCAGGGGCTGCTGGATGCGGCCATCTGGTCATATGTGGCCGGCGGCGCTGCCGACGAGATCACCCTGGCACGCAACAACGAAGCATGGGCGCAGATCCAGCTTTCTCCGCGAGTCCTGCGAGATGTGAGCTCCATCGACACTCGCCTGCGACTGCTGGGGGTGGATCTGAACCACCCTGTTCTGCTGGCGCCCACCGCCCGGCATCGTGCGTATCACTGCGGCGGAGAACTGGCCACGATCGAAGGTGCTCGACAGGCCGATGCCCTTTACGTCCAGAGCAGCCTCGGCACAACCCCACTCGCCGAGGTTGCGCAAGCGGCGGTTGAGCAGCCCTGGTGGTTCCAGTTGTACGTACAGAGGGACCGTGGATTCACCGCCGAGCTGGTGGCGGCGGCGGTTTCGGCCGGTGCACGGGCTCTCGTACTGACGGTGGACACCCCCACCCTCGGTGCGCGCGACCGGGATCGTCGGGACTCGCTGGGACTCAAGGCAGGCCAGGGATATCCGATCCTGGCCGACGTCGTCCTGGAGGTTGAGGATGTGCCCGCCCACCGGCGGGTGTACAACCCGCTACTGGCACCGGACATCACCTGGGACGACTTCGCATGGCTGGTCGAGATCGCCGGTGTGCCGGTCATCCCGAAAGGGATCCAACGTCCCGACGATGCGCGTACTGCGGCCGCTGCCGGCGCGGCTGCGATCTGCGTGAGCAACCATGGAGCGCGCAACCTTGACACGGTGCCTGCCACCGCCTCGACCTTGCCGAAGGTGGCCGAGGCCGTCCCAGATCTGCCAGTCATCGTCGACGGGGGTATCCGCCGAGGTACCGACGTGGTGAAGGCACTGTGCCTCGGGGCCAGCGCGGTCATGATCGGGCGTCCGTACCTGTGGGCGCTGACGACGCACGGCGCCGCGGGGGTTCAGCGTGTGGTGGAGATCCTCCACACGGAGTTGCGGATGGCCATGGCCCTATTGGGCGCCCGCGAGTTGCGCGAACTAACGACCGATCTGCTGTGGGATCACAAAGGATCTTGATCCTGCGCGCTGCGAGTCGCGAATTGGTCTGCGATGCGCGCGGTTACAGGACCCGGCGCCTGCAGGCTCCTGTCCCCCACCCTGTCAACGGGATGCACGTCGCGGGTCGACGATGTGATGAACACCTCTTGGGCTCTCTGCAGAACTCCCAGCGGCAACGTGCGCTGCGTGACCTCCGACCATTCGAGAACCAGATCGCGGGTGATCCCGGCCAGGCAACCGTCCGACAGGTAAGGGGTTATGGCCTCACCGTCGAGGACGACAAAAACGTTGCTGCCCGTTCCCTCGCACAGGTTGCCAGCCAGATTCCCGAGGATCGCCTCGCTCGCAGAGGCCTCTCTCGCTTCGGCCAGGCAGACGGCGTTCTCCGCATACGAGGTGGTCTTCAGGCCCGCCAGCGGGGAGCGCTCGTTGCGCGGCCAGCGGCTCACCGCGACTTGGGTGGTCGCCGGCCAGGGTGGACCCGGCATGCTCACGCACGCCAGGGTTGTGCCCTGATCTCCGCGGCCAGAACCGAGCGGTCCGGGCCCGGACGTGTAGGTGATCCGCAGAACCCCGAGGTGGAACGCCTGGACCTGCATCAGTTCAGCCACTGCTTCGCGGACCTGCTGCTCATCGGGGACCGGCAGTCCCAGTCCTGCGGCGGACCGCGCGAGCCGGCGCAGGTGACGAGTCAGGGCAAAAGGAACACCGTCGCGTGTCTTGAGGGTCTCGAATACCCCATCTCCGACTGTGAAGCCGTGGTCGATCACACTGACCCGGGCTTCATCCAGGGCTGTGACCCGGCCATTCACCCAGCACCACATCTCAGTCTCCACTTCCCGGCGCCGCGACCTCGATCAGCCGCCGCGCCTTCAGTCGCGTCTCCAGCCATTCACCGCGGGGATCACTCCCCCACGTGATCCCGGCTCCTGTCCCGAACTTCAGCATGCCCTCAGCAAGCCAGAACGTGCGGATCGCCACGGCCAAGTCGGCGCGTTGCTCGTCGGCGTCGATCCATCCGAAAGCCCCGCAGTACCACTGTCGATCGCAGGGTTCGATCTCCCGGATCACCTCCAGCGCCGAGTGCTTCGGCGCCCCGGAGACACTGCCCGGCGGAAAAGTAGCGCCGAACAAATCCGCCCACGTTGCTGAACCCAGATCAGCCGTGACTGTGCTGACCAGGTGGTAGAGCCCCGGATACGGCTCGAGGGCCAGCAACTGACGCACGGCCACCGAGCCCGTGCGGGCCACCCGACCCAGGTCGTTGCGCACAAGGTCAACGATCATGATGTTCTCCGACCGGTCCTTGGGCAGGAAACGGTCGGGATGATCTGCGGTGCCTTTGATCGGACTTGAAGCGATTTCGGTGCCTCGCCTACTCAGGAACCTCTCGGGCGAGGCACAGGCGATGTGCACGCCGTGCTCGGGAAGTTCCAGCAGCCCCCCGAACTGCGCATCCATCACCGCTAGTCGTTCGTAGAGCCCAGCAAGGCTAGTGGCGTTGGTCTGTGCACTCAGGACTCGGCACAGATTGACCTGATAGACCCACCCGGCGGCGATGTGATCCTGGATGGTTCGGACCCCTTCGGTGTATGAGGCTTCGTCCAGAGAAGTGGTCCACTTTCCCTGCGGTGATGACCAGCCGGAGTTCGGCGCCTCGGTGCGTCGCCAGTCGCGGAACCGCGCGAGAACTACGCGGCCCTCGAAACCAACCGCCACCGCCCAACGTCCCCCATCGCGCAGCCGATCGAGGTCGTCGGACACCTCGATCAGGTCGGTCGCGCGCACGGAGCCGAAGCGCGCTTCGGGTGGGCCGGAGGGCACAGAACCCATCATGTCCGAACGCTCGGTTCCCGTGTCCCGCTTGCCCACAGTAACGCGGCCTCGGTTATGCTTGGGGGCGTCGGGTCATCCTGGCGCAATCGCGGACGTAGCGCAGCTGGTAGCGCATCACCTTGCCAAGGTGAGGGTCGCGGGTTCGAATCCCGTCGTCCGCTCGAGAGGCCACACGGCTTCTGGTGGAGTGGCCGAGAGGCGAGGCAACGGCCTGCAAAGCCGTCTACACGGGTTCGAATCCCGTCTCCACCTCGCTACACATACCGGGCGATTGGCGCAGTGGTAGCGCGCTTCCTTGACACGGAAGAGGTCACTGGTTCGAACCCAGTATCGCCCACCGAGATCGTTCTCCTTCTTCCATGTCTACCCCTCAGGCCACCGGGTACTGATCATCCATGGATCTTCTACTTTGGATACTCGCAGTGATTCTCGTCGTCAGCGGCATTGTCGCCCTTGTCAGGAGCCAGGTGATCCTCGGCGTGATCCTCATCGTCGTGGGCCTGCTCGTCGGGCCCGGCGGCGTCAGCCTTTTGAGTTGACCAGGTAGATCCCGCGGGCCTGCTCCGGTCTGGTGATCAACCAGTACGAGAGCGACTCCCACTCGCAGGTGCGCTCGACGACCCGGGTGGGTGCAGCCCCCCGGGCACCCTTCGCTCAATATGTGATTCGAGCTCGGGCGGCGGTCAGAAGGGGGCCGTCGGCGTACCTTTCTGGTTGGGCCGCACGCTGAAAGCCCCTTGATCAACCTGTAGGTACGGTTTCGCGCCCGAATGCCGCAAAGATGCCGAATTCGGCGTACCAAACAGGTTGATCAACGGATAGCGCCAACCAGATCGGTCGCAAATCGGCTTCGCCCGCCAGGTTCAGGTGAGGCCCGCGCCGCAAACCCGGACGCCAACAGGCATTCTCACCGAAAGCCGCCGCCGGACGCAACGACACCTGCGCCAGCCGACGCCGCCACGCCGCCCCCGGTGCACCTTTCGGTGAATATGTGACACGTGAGGTTGCACATTCTCACCGAAAGGCATCGCCGGACCGACATCGTCTACGCCAACCTCCGCGACGGCACCTGCTCCCAGACCAAGACAACCGCCGCGCTTGACAGACCCATGGGACACCCCCGCGCGCGCCCAGAAGGACCCGTCAACTGCCTACGCGTTGCGTAGAAACCGGTCCAGGACGCGGGTGCCGAACTCCAACGACTCGATGGGCACCCGTTCGTCGTTGCCGTGGAACAAGGCACTGAAGTCCAAATCGGGCGGGAGTTGCAGGGGCGCGAAGCCGTAGCACGTTATGCCCAGTCGGCTCAGAGCCTTTGCATCGGTACCACCGGACAACGTGTACGGCACCGGGATCGCTTGAGGATCCTCAGCGCGCAGGGAGTCGGTCATCACCGCAACAATGCCGTCGTCGAAGGACGCCTCCACGCTGACGTCTTTGACCTCGGCTTCGTATGTCACCCCCGGTTCAAGAAGCGCATCGAACTGCTCGAAGAAGTCCTGCTCCAGACCGGGCAGGAACCTGCCGTCGATCACAGCTTCGGCCACCCCCGGTATGACGTTGCTCTTGTAACCGGCGTCGAGCATCGTCGGGTTCGCTGTGTGCCGCAACGTCGCCCCGATCATGCGCGCCATCGGGCCCAATTGGGCAAGGGAAGCCTCAGGATCGTCCGGTGAGTAGTCGATCTCGGCGGCGTCGCACACCGCCTCCAGGAACCGGGCGACGGTGGGTGTCAGTTGCACCGGGAAACGGTGCTCCCCGATGCGCGTCACCGTCTTGGCCAGTCGGGTCACAGCATTGTCGTCGGCGATCAAGGAGCCGTGCCCAGCCGTGCCCGTGGCCCGCAGGCGCAGCCAGGCCAGACCTTTCTGAGCCGTCTCGATCATGTACAGGCGTTTGTGATTGTCGAGTTCCACGGAGAAACCGCCGACCTCGCCGATCCCCTCGCTGACGCCCGCGAGCAACTCAGGACGGTTGTCGACCACCCAGTGCGCCCCATGCTTGCCGCCTGCTTCCTCATCGGGAAGGAACAGCAAAACCACATCTCGACGCGGCTTGATCCCGTGCATCTGCCACTGCTGGACGACCGTGAGGATCATGGCATCCATGTCCTTCATGTCCACCGCACCTCGGCCCCAGACCATTTCGTCGTGGATGGTTCCCTCGAAAGCCGGCACAGTCCAGTCCGCGGCGATAGCTGGCACCACATCGGTGTGGGCATGGACGACCAGGGCCGGCGCAGAGGGGTCCTGACCCGGGATGCGGCAGGCAACGACTTGGCGCTTGGCCGACGTGGTGCTGAACCTCTCCGGCTCCAGGCCGCTGCCCTGTAGGAAGGCTTCCACATACTCGGCAGCACTGGCCTCGCCGGGACCGGAGTCATCGCCGTAGTTCGACGTGTCGAGCCGGATGAGTTCGGAGCACACGCGGGCGACAGGCGAGGTCATGGGTTCACTTTGCCACCGCTACACGGTTGGTGGACAGTGGACGGATGGCTGACCGGCTCTTTGTGGCGCTTTGGCCACCGGCACCCGTCGTTGGATGCCTCCAAGAGGCGCTGGCGGACTTGAGACCTCGGTATCCCGATCTGAAATGGCAAGCGCCCGAGAGGTGGCACATCACGCTTGCGTTCCTGGGTGAGCGCGGCGTGGCCAAAGAGCTGCAACGGTTCGGGCACATCCGGACTGTCCCGGCCGAGCCGGTGGCGCTGGCGGGGTCGGGGCGCTTCGGGGCCGTCCTCTGGGTCGGGATGCGCGCCGGGGAATGGCTGGGTCGGCTTGTCCGTGAGGTCCAAACGACGATGGGCGTGGACGAACGTCGTTTCGCCGCGCACATCACCGTGGCGCGATCGAGGTCCAACGCAGGCGACCGGCAACTGCGCCTAGCCATGGACGATCTGGCCTCCTTCACGAGTCCCGCCTGGACGCCGTCGGACTACACCCTCGTCCGCTCCACTCTCGGTCCTCGACCCACCTACGAAGTGATCGCTCGACGCGCCCTTGCCGTGAACGGGGCGCCCTAGGCCCTTGCTACTCTGGTACCCGGCCCAAGTCCGGGTGGCGGAATAGGCAGACGCGCTAGCTTGAGGTGCTAGTGCCCGTAATAGGGCGTGGGGGTTCAAATCCCCCCTCGGACACCAGAAGTGGGGAAGCTTCTCGACCTCGAGTGATGGAAGTCACCCGGGGTCCTGCTTCACGACCAAGGGCGTGTCAAGAGGCCACGGCCTGCGCACCACCCTCGCTGGGTTCGGACTCCGGGCTCAGTCGTGCGAGTGTTGCCAGACCTGCCACGCGCTTGCCAAGAGGAGCAGAACGACCAAGGGGACGATGACCGCGCTGGGAACGACGCCCAGTAGCAGTCCCCCTGCCAGCGTTCCGAAGACCGACCCCGCCGCCATCGCCAAGACGAAACCGGCGTGGTCTCCCAGGACACTGAACGCCTGGTCCCGGCTGTAGCGGAAGAACGCGACCAGCATCGTGGGCAGGGACACCAGCAGGGAGAGGCTACCCGCCACCTTCACATCGACGGCGTACAGCACTGTGATGGTCGGGATGAGCAGTTCGCCGCCGGCCACCCCCATCACCGCAGCCACCACCCCAATGACGAAACCCGCCGCCACGCCGACCAGGAACAGCGCCAAGCCGGACAGCGATGGCTGCGGCAGCCAGCCCTGATGGCTGGCGGCGAACACGGCTGCGATGGCGACGAGCAGCACGCTCAGCACGCGGTACAAGGTGGCCGACCGCATCCTGGTGGCCCAGTTCGCTCCCACCCACGCGCCGAGGAGACTTCCGAGGAGCAGGTTGGCCGCGACCCAGCCGTGCCCCGCAACCTCGTCCAGCGGCACCGCGAGCATCCGTGCGGGTATCGCCGCCACGACCACGACCAGGCTGATCGCCTTGTTGAGGATGACCGCGGACAGCGCAACAAACCCGAAGACTCCGATGAGCAGAGGCAGCCGGAACTCCGCCCCGCCCAGCCCGACAAGACCACCCAGCAGACCTACGCCTGCCCCCGCAACGACCGCCCAGGCCGCCGAGCGAAGGTCCGAAGCTCCGTTGTCAGCCATGCGGCCAAGGTATCGGCGGGCCATCCACGCCACGAGGTACCCCGCCGCGGAGGTGCCCGGTGAAGAAGTCAGCCACGGGGGATCTTCCACACGTCGGGCACATGAATCCACCCTCGGACACCAAGGTTCCTGCGGGCGTTTCGTGCGCCCGCACGCACAGCCGTGACTGGACGCCATCAGTGGTGTGCGCTTCACGATGCCGGCCGGCCGATTCTCGGAGGCGCTGTCCAGCCAGCGCTCCCCTGTCTTGAGGTACCAGTTCACCGTGCCCTCCAATCAGCTGGACGGCCGGATGGGCAGTCCTCATGCCATGGAGTTGCCTTTGAGCGTGGGCGTGGTGGCCGGCATCGTCTGGTTGGTGCCCTGCCGACCCGAACGCGGTTCCCCGTAGTTGGATGCTGCGTTGTTACGGTTCTGGTGACCGGGAATCGGCAACGGCGCAGCAGTCAACGCTGCGTCTCGGAGGTGCGCATGTCTGGCGGGAACTGGAAGGAGCTGTACTACGCGGCCCGGGACGGAGATCTGGAGTTGGTCCGCTATCACGTGAACATGGGTGTGGATGTCGACTACGCCCATCCTGAATTCCTCTCCACACCGCTGGTGGCCGCGATCCTGGCTGGCCACCGGGAGATCGCGCAGTTCCTCATGGACAACGGCGCCAATCCTGACCTGATGTCGGACCTCGACGGTGTGACACCGCGGGAGGCGGCCGAGCAGGCTGGCATGCGGCTCACCTGGGCGTAACGCACGCATCGTTAGAGTCCGGCGAGGAGGGATCAATGTACGGTCTGGGCACGCTCATCAACGTGGGCGCCATACTTCTCGGTGCCACCATGGGCGTGCTCATCGGTCACCGGTTGCCGGAACACACCCGAGTCACGGTGACCGACGCGCTGGGCCTGGTGACGCTGGTGATCGGCGGGCTGAACGTCATGGCACTGCAGGACGATGCGTTTGTGAACGCTGTGGGCGAAGGCATCACGCTGCTGGTGGTCCTCGCCGCGCTGCTCATCGGGGGTATCGCGGGTTCCCTCTTGCGACTGGAGCAGCGTCTGGAGGACGCCGGTGGGTGGCTTCAGCGCAGACTGGCCCCGGGTGAGGCCTCACAGTCCAGAGCGCGATTCATCGAGGGCTTCGTGGATTCGTCGCTCATCTTCTGCATCGGCCCACTTGCGGTTCTAGGAGCGCTCAGCGACGGACTGGGTGAGGGCATCGACGAGCTGGTTCTCAAGTCCGCTCTCGACGGGTTCGCTGCCATCGCCTTCGCCGCATCACTTGGCTGGGGTGTCGCAGCCTCGGCTCTGTCGGTGGGTCTGTGGCAGGGCCTGTTGACCGTGTTGGCGGTCCTGCTCGGCGATGTGATGTCTGATGCGCTCGTGGCGGCGCTCACCGCGACCGGTGGGGTGCTGCTGCTGGGAGTGGGTCTTCGCCTGCTGGCTGTTAAGGCGGTGCCGGTGGGCAACATGCTTCCCGCGCTGTTGGTGGCACCTTTGATCACGGCCGCTTTAGTGGCTGTCGGTTAGCAGGTCCTCCGGCTCATCCACAGATCGAAATCGGGCCATTGTGGGCGTCGTGGCTGAAGTACACGCTGGACTCATGACCTTCCACGACCTGCCCCCGGACTGGCGCACGATCCCACTGACCGAACGCCGAGGCGATGCGGTCTACATCGCCGACCTGCTGGATCTCATCGTCGACATGCAGGCACGTTTGGCGCGCTCGTTGATGATTCTGGTCTGCGATGGCGACGGGTTGCCGTTCCAGCCCATCGCCATAGAGGAGATCACGAATCTGCCCGACTTGAAGGCACAGACGATGATTGACAGGGTCGTTCAGACAATCGTCTCGGGGTCTCCAGGAGCCTCAGCGCTGTGCGCCGTCGCCCGACCTGGCACCCTGCGTCTTCGGGCCGGAGACAGAGCGTGGAGTGCGTGCCTGAATGAGTCCATGCGGACCCGGATGCCGATCCTGGGCACACATCTGGTCACACCTGTCGGATCCCGGCCGATCTGTTCCAAAGCCCAGGCCGCCTGAGGCCCGGCGCATCCCGCCAGCGATGCGCCGGGGCGGTCTCAGGCGCGCAGTGCTTGAGCCAGTTCGTCGAACGACTCGACGAGAAGTCCCATGTCCTGCTGGGTGTGTGCGACTGAAACCAGCCACTGCTCGTCCAGGCCGGGTGGGGTGAGGATGCGACGGTTCACGCCCCACAGCCAGCTGAGTTCGGCGGCTTCGAAATCGGTGCGCTTGTAGTCGCGGTAGTTGCGAACCGGCGTGGTCGCCCAGGTGACCGCACCCTTCACACCGAAGCCGACGGTGTGGGCAGGCAGTTCGTACCTGTCGATGATGGTCTCGATCGCATCGAGTGCACCGTTGTTGATCTCCTCGGCGTGGTCGAGAACTTCGGCGGTGCAGATGTCATCGACCGCAGCGGCGGCGGCCATGACCAACGGGTTGCCGTTGTAGGTGCCGAAGTGCCACATCCTGCCGTCCGTGATGGTGGACATGATGTCCTTGCGCCCACCGAACGCAGCCAGCGGCAGTCCGCCTCCGATGCTCTTGGCCAAGGTCACGAGGTCGGGGGTGACTCCCAGACGCTGTGATGCGCCGGCGTAACCGGCCGTCAGACCAGTCTTGACCTCGTCGAAGACGAGCAGCACGCCGTGCCGGTCGCAGGCCTCACGGACTGCTGCGAGGTAGCCCGCGTCCGGCAGCACGATGGAGATGTTCTCGAGCACGGGCTCCATGACCACCGACGAGATCTCGTCGGAGTGGGCTGCGAGTACGGCCTCGAGGCGCTCGAGGTCGTTGTAGGGCACGACGTGGACGATTCCCGCTTCGGCCTCGAAAGGCACCACGGGAATGGGCGCGTCCTCAGGGCCGGCCTCAGCAATGTCGGGCTTGACCGACACCGAAAGCGCGTCGTAGCCGCCGTGGTAGCCGCCCTCGATCTTGATGATGCCGTGCTTGTTCGTGAAGGCACGGGCGGCCTTCACTGCGTACATCGTGGCTTCGGTGCCGGAGTTCGCGAAACGGACCTGCTCAAGTCCGAACCGGCGCTGGAACCGCTCGGCCACCTCGGTGGTCGACGGGGACGGAGTGACGAACAGGGTTCCGGACTCAAGCGCCTTGGTCACGTACTCGACAACGGTCGGGTGCAGGTGCCCCACGAGCATCGCCCCGAAGCCCATCGACAGGTCGAGGAGGTCGCGACCATCCACATCCTTGAGCCAGGCGCCCTTGGCCGACTCGATAGCGATGGGGTACGGGTCCCAGTACTGGAAGCTGGAGGTCACGCCCAGCGGCAGCGGCTTGGATGCGCGGTCGTGATGAGCCGCAGAACCACCGGTGCTGGCTGTGAACCGGTCCCACTCCTGAGCCATCAAGGACGCGACGCGAGCCGGGTCCAAGGGCGTGGAGGAGTCCGGGATCGTCCGCTTCGTCGCGGGGTCGTGGGGTGCGAACGTGCTGACCGGATTATCTGCTTGAGTCATTTGCGACTGCTCCTGGCGCCTCGATTGATGCTGGTTGGACAAGACGGTACCAAGGTTCACAACGTTTTGGAACTCCTAAGGAGCGCTCCAGCAACTAATTCGGTGGCATGGATGCCTCAATCCTGCGGATTCCCACGAATTAGACTTCCCGGGTGACCACATCGCATGTTTCGATCCGGACGGCGAACCCGGGCGCACGTGCCTCGATTGCCGCCCTGCGCAGTTACATGTTCGAAGTCGCCCAAGTCCGCGGTATCCAGAACATCGACGAGCAGTCCATCGTGGCCGACCTCGACGACTACCGTCCCCCGAAGGGGGTCTTCCTGCTCGCCAGCGATGAGACGCTGACCGTAGGATGCGCTGGTCTGCGCACCCTGTCCCCCACAGTCGGCGAAGTCAAACGGATGTGGATTCATCCCGACTGGCGTGGCCTCGGGCTAGGGCGTGCGCTGCTGAGCGACATCGAAACCCACGCGCAGCGACTGGGTCTACAGCGGCTGATGTTGGACACCAACGACTTCTTGGCCGCGGCCATGCGCCTCTACCAATCCGCTGGTTACGAGGCGGTGGCAAGGTACAACGACAACCCGGACGCGACCAACTTCTACGCCAAGGACCTGGCACAGAACTGAGCGTCGTTGGTGCACTTCCCATCTGACTGGAAGCGGGCATAACCCGCACAAACGTGGCGCAGAGGACTACCCTGCGGAATTGTGCGACAACACCTCGGGAGGGCAGATGTCTCATATTGACGATGCAGCGCCGATCGGCTTCCCGGAGATCACCGAGGAAAAGGGCCTGAAGTCCGGAGCCCTGGGACTGGTCTCCTCCATCGTGATCGGGATGGCATCCACGGCTCCGGCCTACTCGCTGGCCGCCAGCCTGGGGTTCGTTGTGGCGACAGCCAACGGTGACGGGATCGTTGGCGAGAAGGCACCATCCATCATGCTGTTGGCTTTCGTTCCGATGCTGCTCATCGCCATCGCCTACCAGCAACTCAACCGCGCTGAGCCCGATTGCGGGACGACGTTCACCTGGGCGACAAGGGCATTCGGTCCTCGTATCGGCTGGATGGGCGGATGGGGAATCATCGCTGCCGACGTGATCGTCATGGCCAACCTGGCCCAGATCGCCGGTGCGTACACCTTCCAGCTCTTCGGGTGGGACGGTTTGCTGGAGTCAACCTTCTGGACAACATTCGCCGGCGTGATCTGGATCGTGATCATGACCTACATCTGCTACCGAGGCATCGAGGTGTCCGCCCGCCTGCAGTACGCGTTGCTCGGCATCGAGGTTGTGGTCCTCATCGCCTTCTCCATCATCGCCTTGTTCAAGGTGTACGCCGGAACTGCGACCGCCGAGTCCCTGACGCCTAGCCTGTCGTGGCTGTGGCCATCCGGTCTGAGTCTCAGCGCGCTGGTCACCGCCACCCTCATCGCGGTGTTCATCTATTGGGGCTGGGACACCGCAGTGGCCGTCAACGAGGAGACCTCAGATCCTGACAAGACCCCGGGCCGCGCAGCGATCATCTCGACGATCTTGCTGCTCGTCACGTACGCCACTGTCAGCGTGGCCACAGTGGCCTTCGCCGGCACGGGGGAGGAAGGCCTCGGACTTGCCAACCCGGAGAACTCCGACGATGTGTTCGCCGCCTTGGGACCGACGGTGTTCGGTGACTCCGCGATCGGGAAAGGCCTGGAGATCCTGCTCATCCTGTCGGTGTTGTCTTCCGCGTCGGCTTCGACCCAGACAACGATCTTGCCGACCGCTCGCACAAGCCTGGCCATGGGCGCCTTCAAAGCCTTGCCATCGTCGTTCGCGAACATCCACCCGCGGTACCTGACTCCGACCGTGTCGACAATCTGGATGGGGATCGTCTCCATCGCCTTCTACGTGGGCATGACGTTGGTCAGCGAGAACATACTCGGTGACACGATCGCGGCAGTGGGGCTGCTGATCGCGTTCTACTACGGTCTGACCGGGTTCGCAGCGGTGTGGTTCTACCGCCATCACATCTTCGACAGCGGACGTGACTTCCTGATGAAGGGTCTGTATCCCTTCCTTGGCGGCGTAATGTTGCTCGGTGCGTTCATCATCGCCTCGTACCAGTACGCACAACCGGACTACGGCACGACGACGTTGTTCGGTGTGGGCGGGGTGTTCATCATCGGCATCGGTTCGCTGCTGCTCGGTGTGGTCCTCATGGTCGGCTGGAATGCAGCCGCTCCCGCGTTCTTCCGCGGCGAGACACTGCCCCGCCGCAGTGCCAGCGACCTCATCCTCGAGATCCCGGCTGAGGGTGCGGCGCTGCGTCTGCCCGACAGCGGCCTGCCCGATGTGATCATCGCACCGGACTTGTCCAACCTTCCTGAGGGTGCCGTCGCCCTCGACCTGGAATCGGGCATGGAGGTCGACTCGCAGGAAGACCTGGAGGAACTTCGCGAGGAGCAGGCGGAGGCTGCCCAAGCCGAGGAACCCGAAGAGCAAGGCGAGCGCTAACCTCGCAGCCGCCCGGCAAGGCCCGCGGCCACCTCGAGGAAACCCAGAGCCACGAGCCGAACGGTGCGTTGGTCGGCAGAGTCGGCCGATGCGTCCACCTCGGCGAAATCGACGCTGACGACTCGCGGGTCGCTGCCGCTGATACGAGCCGCCTGTCGCAGGTCGCGAGCGCTCAAGCCACCGGGCAGCGCCGCAGGACACGCGGGCACGACGCTGCGATCGCACACATCGACATCGAGATCCACATGAATACGCGGACGCGGACCTGCGCCTGCGATCTCCATCGCCTGCGCCATTACCCCCGCGATCCCGCGGGTTTCAACCTCGTCGCGATGGATGACTGTGATCCCGTATTCGCTGGTCCGCTGGGCGTAATCGCGCGAGTTGGCGAAGTCGCTGATCCCGATCTGGACGATCTGCGAACCGTCGAAACCCGCCTCGACCAATCGCTGCACAGGTGAGCCATTGGACGTTCCGTCGCGCACGTCGTGATGGGCGTCCAGCGTTATCAGACCCGTGGCCGCACGGGCCTGCGCGACTGCGTAGGTCAGTGAGTTGTCGCCACCGAGTGCCACGAGTAGCTGACCGGGGAACCTCTGGATCACCTC
Organism: uncultured Actinomycetota bacterium; assembly: GCA_963818505.1. Taxonomy (GTDB): domain Bacteria; phylum Actinomycetota; class Actinomycetes; order S36-B12; family UBA10799; genus JADKAV01. Next base: position 282,352 of record CAWFSJ010000001.1, on the reverse strand, counting down.
AGTCGTGCGCTGCTCGCCTGCTGGGCCGTCTGGTTCGTGGATGTTTCCCAGGTCAACGGCCCACAGCTCCTGCAGGTCGAGCGACTCGGAGGCAACCCATGTCGAGTAGCGCGCGATGGCAGTTCGCACCGCATCCGGGGTCTGATCTGCATGTGTTTTGGAGATAGACGTCCTATGCGCGGGCACGCCCACCAGCGCCAGTTCCGGGAGGCCACCCTCGCGATCCCACGTGTCCGTTCCGCGGCTCAGCCACGTACTGGCACGCGGCCACAGCGGGTCGTGCGGCAGATCAGCGGACATCAGGGCTCCTCACGGGCCGGCCCTGGCGCCAGACCTGCCGGATCAGATCCACCCCCGGCCTGTAGGCCAGATGTATGTATGACGGCGCGTTCAACAGGACCATATCCGCCGCACCCTGATCACGGATCCTTCCGAGGTCCGGACGGCGCAGCGCAGCGGCCCCGCCGACAGTGGCCGCGCGAAGTGCCTCCGGCACCGTCATGTTCATCTCCCGAACCGCCAAGGCGATGCACAGACTCATGGAGGTCGTGTAACTGGTGCCAGGGTTGCAGTCGGTGGCCAAGGCCACCTCGACCCCAGCGTCGAGCAGTCTGCGGGCGTCGGGGTACGCGCTGCGGGTGGAGAACTCGGCTACCGGCAGCAGCGTTGCCACGGTCGTGTCACTGTCGGCCAGGGCTGCGATGTCCGCCTCGTCCAGGTGGGTGCAGTGATCCGCGGATGCGGCGCCGAGTTCCACTGCGAGCTTCACACCGGGACCCTGCTGCAGTTGATTGGCGTGCACCCTTGGGATCAGGCCCCGGGCCGAACCGGCGGCCAGGATCGTGCGCGCCTCATCGGCGTCGAACGCGCCACGGTCGCAGAAGACATCGATCCATCGCGCTTTGGAGGCACAGGCATCCAGCATCGGACCACAGACAAGATCCACGTACCCCGCGCGATCGCTGGCGAACTCCTCGGGCACGACGTGGGCCCCGAGATACGTGACCTCCGGGGTGAACCCCGCTGCCACATCAAGGCTTCGAGCTTCGTCGTCGACGGTCAGCCCGTACCCGGACTTGATCTCGAAAGTCGTAGAGCCGCTGCGCAGCAACTCCTGGGTCAACCGGCGCGCGTTCTCCCGCAGGGCACCGTCGGAAGCTTCACGCGTCGCCTGCACGGTCGTGCGGATGCCGCCGGCGCTGTAGGCGGTCCCGGCCATGCGCGCTGCGAATTCCGCGGACCTGTCACCGGCGAAGACCACGTGGGAGTGGCTGTCCACGAAGCCGGGGAGTACGGCGGCACCTTCGCAGTCCAGTCGTTCGTCACTGGCGGGTGCACTGGCCGCCGGACCCACCCAGACCACACGACCCTCGTCGACGACGAGTGCCGCGTCCGACATGGTCCCCAACCCGTCGGCTGTGACGACCTCGGGGTCATTGGTGACCAGTTCGCCTATGTTGTCCAGCAGCACACTGGACACGTCACTGCTGCGCCATCGGTATGGTCACTGCGTCGCGGTGGGCGACCGCGATCGCCTCCGGGTAGCCCGCATCCACGTGCCGGATGACACCCATGCCCGGGTCATTGGTCAGGACCCGGCGCAGCTTCTCCGACGCCAATGGCGTGCCGTCGGCCACGCACACCTGGCCGGCGTGCAAGGATCGCCCGATCCCGACTCCCCCGCCGTGGTGGATCGACACCCACGACGCGCCCGAGGCGGTGCTGACCAGCGCGTTGAGCAACGGCCAGTCCGCAATCGCATCGCTGCCGTCCATCATGGCCTCGGTCTCGCGGTACGGCGAAGCAACCGAACCGCAGTCGAGATGGTCGCGGCCGATCACCACCGGGGCGGAGATGTCACCGGAGGCGACGAGTTCGTTGAAACGAACACCGGCCTTGTCCCTCTCTCCATAACCGAGCCAGCAGATCCTCGCGGGCAGTCCCTGATAGGCCACACGGTCCTGAGCAGCGTGTATCCACCGGGCCAGAGCCTCGTTCTCCGGGAACAGATCCAGCACCGCCTGATCAGTCACAGCGATGTCTTTGGGGTCTCCCGAGAGCGCCGCCCATCGGAAGGGGCCTTTGCCCTCACAGAACAGCGGGCGGATATAGGCAGGGACGAAACCTGGGAAGTCGAAGGCTCGGGAGTAGCCGGCAAGCTGGGCCTCCCCGCGGATCGAGTTGCCGTAGTCGAAGACCTCACACCCCGCGTCCATGAAGCCGACCATGGCCTCGACGTGACGGGCCATCGACTCTCGGGCTCGGTCGGTGAACCCCTGCGGATCCTTTTCGGCCTCAGCGTGCCATTCCTCGAAGGCGATTCCGCTGGGAAGGTAGGACAGCGGGTCGTGCGCCGATGTCTGGTCGGTGACGATGTCGATCTCCACCCCGCGGCGAAGCAACTCCGGGACCACGTCGGCGCAGTTGCCGACCACCCCGACGCTCCAACCGCGGCGCTCGGTCTTGGCCCGCACCGCCGCCTCGATCGCCACGTCGAGGTCATCGGTCCACTCGTCCAAGTACCGGTCCTTGACCCGCCGGGCCAGACGCGTCGCGTCCACGTCGACGATCAAGCACGCGCCGTCGTTCATGGTCACGGCAAGAGGTTGCGCTCCCCCCATCCCGCCACAACCACCGGTGAGTGTGAGGGTGCCGGCCAGCGTGCCCCCGAAGCGCTTCGCAGCGACCGCCCCGAAGGTCTCGTAGGTGCCTTGCAGGATCCCCTGGGTGCCGATGTAGATCCAGGAGCCGGCCGTCATCTGCCCGTACATCGTCAGGCCGAGGGCCTCCAGGCGGCGGAACTCCGGCCAGGTCGCCCAGTCGCCCACGAGGTTGGAGTTCGCGATGAGCACCCTCGGGGCCCACTCATGGGTTGTCATGACCCCCACGGGCCGCCCCGATTGAACCAGCATCGTCTCGTCGTCGCGCAGAGTCGTGAGCGTGCGCATCATCGCGTTCAGACTGGGCCAGTCGCGCGCCGCACGGCCAGTCCCCCCGTACACCACCAACCGGTCGGGATCCTCGGCGACCTCGGGGTCGAGGTTGTTCGCCAGCATCCGCATGGCCGCCTCCTGCGGCCATCCCCGCGCAGTGAGCTCCGAACCGCGAGCAGCGCGCATCGGGATGGGTGTGCCGAGTTCATGCGACATGAGACCTCCTGGTTTGACTACTGCAATTGGTCAACAACAGCGCGAACCGCCGCCAGCACGCTGCCATCCCGGACGAGTTCGACGACGTCCTCGATCTCCCGGGACACAAAACTGTCGGGACCAGGGCCCCGCACACGTGCCCGAACGGTCGACACGGCAGCGGCAGTTCCGGGTGCTGGCTCGATGGGCGCCCGCAGATCCAGAGCACGTGCAGCCACGAGTAGTTCGATGGCCAGCACGCGGCGCAGGCCGTCCACCGCCTCGCGCAACTTCAGGCCCGCTGCCCACCCCATCGAGACGTGGTCCTCCTGCATGGCCGAACTCGGGATCGAGTCGACGCTGGCTGGCGTGGCCAGGCGCTTGAGGCTCGACACGATGCCGGCGGCCGCGTACTGGGCGATCATGTATCCGGAGTCAACGCCGGCCTCCTGGCCGAGGAACGGCGGTAATCCCTGCGAGCGCGTACGGTCGAGCATCCGGTCGGTTCGCCGTTCGGAGATCGATGCCACGTCGGCTGCCGCGATGGCCAAGAAGTCCAGTACGTAGGCCACGGGTGCCCCGTGGAAGTTCCCATTGGACTCGACCCGCCCGTCGGGCAGCACGACAGGGTTGTCGATCACAGAGGCCAACTCGCGTTCAGCGACCAGCCTGGCGTAGGCCGCCGTATCGCGGGCGGCGCCGGTCACCTGCGGCGAGCACCGCAAGGAATACGCGTCCTGTACGAGGTGCTCGGTGTCGTCGCGGTGGCTGGCCATGATCGGCGACCCGTCCAGCAGAGCCCGGATGTTCGCCGCGCTGACCTGCGGGCCCGGGTGAGGTCGCAGGGCGGTGATGTCCGCTGCGAACACACGGTCGGTGCCCAGCAGGGCCTCCACGGTCATTGCTGTCGTGAGGTCGGACAAAGTCAGCAGTTCTGAGAGGTCGGACAGGGCCAGGGCGAGCATCCCCAGCATGCCGTCGGTCCCGTTGATGAGGGCCAGGCCTTCCTTCTCCTGCAGGACCAGTGGCTCGATGCCGGCCTGGCTCAGCGCAGGTCCGGCTTCCTGGACCCGACCACGCACCTGCACCTGACCTTCGCCCATCGCGGCCAGGGCCACATGCGCGAGGGGGGCAAGGTCACCGCTGCAGCCGAGCGAACCGTATTCGCGCACGACTGGGACAAGGCCCGCGTTCAACATGGCGGTCAAGGTCTGTACCACAACCGGGCGCACGCCTGTCGAGCCTGAGGCGAGGGTCTTGAGCCTCAGGAGCATCATGGCCCGGATCACCTCTTCGTCGACCGGCTGTCCAGTGCCCGCCGCATGGCTGCGGATGAGGCTCACCTGCAGTGCCGTGCGGCGCTCCGGCGCGATGGAGATGGTGGCCAGCGCCCCGAAACCCGTGGAGATCCCGTACGCGGGTTTCGGCGATGCCGCCAAACCCTCCACGGTGACACGTCCGGCCGCAACGCGATCCACAACGGGTTGCTCCAGCACAATTTTGGCATCGTGGCGCGCAACTTCAACCACATCGTGCAACGTCAGGGCATCCACATTGCAGGCGTTGGTCACTGCTGCATTAGATCAGGAAATCGGCAGCGACTACTCGCTCAGTGGCTCCTGCACCCGCAGCCTTGCCCAACCGGCATCTGACGGGGCCGCCGTCGAGGACCCTTTGAACTGTGCGAACACGCGGTAGCGCCCGACGCTGGCCGGCTGATAGGACGCGGTGGCCGAACCGTTGCTCACACTCACCCGGTACCGCTTGGAGAACTGCCAACCGTCGAACGGGTCGAAGCGCTCCACCACCATCACACCAGGACCTGACACGCCCGGTCGAACCTGCAGTGCAAGGCTCGCGCTGCCCCCCGGACTCATCACCGCTCGGCGACGGCCGTTGAACGTAACGGAGGAGTTCGTGATCGTACGCGACACCCGCTTGAGGGTGTACTTGCCCGAACCTTCGACAGCCACGAAGTACCTACCCGCGGCCAATGTCCGGTCGAAGATGTCGCCTCGGCCGAGCCTGCGTCCGCTGTCGGTCACCAGGCGCACCTCCGGCCCGCCAGTCACCGTCAAGGTCAACTTGCTGCGTCGGGTCACGTCGAAGCGGTAGAGGTCTCGGGAGTCGATACCCCCGTTGACGCGGCCGGCAACACGTGAGTTGTTCCTGATGAACACGCCGGGAATGGTGTCGTCACGTCGAGCTTGTGCCACGCGCAGGCGGTAAGGCTGCGGCTCACGACTGCGTCCAGCGCGCACTACCAGGAAATGCCTACCTGACTCACTAGGCGTGAACAGGGAGTAGCCACCGCAGTTCAGCGACTTGATCGGCGACCCATCGAAGTCCTTGGTGCCCGGACCGTATACCTCAAGTGCCGTGCACCTCTTGGTGCGCAGGCTCAGGCGCATCGTGCGGCCCTCCCGCATGGGCATCCAATACGCGTCCCCGGAGTTGAGCAACCGGTCGACCTTGTTGCGCACTCCTCCGGATGGCAGCCGCTTGCCCGGGGGCTCCGGCGGCGGGCTCGGAATCAGAACGCGTAGGTCGAAGGAGTCAGCAACCGACCCTCGGTTCAGCCCCACCTGGATCGCGTACTCGCCGTTCGGCTCCAAGCCCTCGGTGTCCAGAGTGGCCAGTCCGCGGGAGTCGGTGGAAGCACAGTCCTCGAAGTCGAGCCTGGAGCGGACCTGTCGGTACAACACGAAGTTGGCGTCCATCTCCCCGGCGGCATCCAGGGCGATGATCACAGCGCCGCGCTTGGGTGCGGTGAAGCGGTACCACACCGATCCTGTGATCTCCTCGCAGCCTTCGGGCTCGTCGGGGTCGAGCGTGGCGTCGACCAAAGTCCCTGTCACCTGTGCCGGCAGATTCAGGCGAATGGCATCCGCTCGGTTGTCATTGCTGGGCGGGGCGCTCCATCCAGGCCCACCGGCTACCAAGGACGTGATGAGCAGGCCACTGGTGATAATCGCGGCTCGGGTCGATCGATGCAGTCTCATGGCTGACTCCCCTCCGGGGACGACTTTAGGCCGCACTCGCGGCTGTTGTGTCGGTGAAGGTCCAACCGACGCAGGTCAGTGCTCCTTTTGTGACCGTTCCACGTGGGGGCATTGGCTTCCCACAGTCTTCGGACGGGTGACCAGGCCCCCGTCCCAGGTGATGACCGCGATATCTGATCCGACGTCGGCCAGATACGCGGGATGGTCGCCTGCATACCAGTCCGAGACTGCGCTCACGGTAAGTCCGTCGACGTCGACCACCGACCCGATGCTGAACAAGGAGGCCGTCTCCTCGATCGCGTCGTGCGTGCCAGCCCGGATGATCACCGGCACTCCCTTTGCCAACGCCCTCGCGGTGATGGACACAGCGATGTTGTCCAATTCGTTGCTGGCCACAGCCACCACTGCGAGGCTCCGGTCGACGTTGAGCTTCTTCATGACTCTGCGCATCCCGCCGTCGCCGATAAGCACGGGGATGTCGATGGCACGAGCCAGCGGGAGATTCGGGCAATGCGCCGAGCGTTCCAGGCCGATGACGGCCAGCCCTTGGTCACTGAGTTCCTGACACAACCGGAATCCGACTTGCCCGAGCCCCACGACGATCACATGGCCGGACCGGGGCATGGCCCGCCTTCCGAACAGACCCACGTAGCGTCCCGACAGCAGGTGTTCGACCATGCCGGCTGTGAACACGGCGAGGAAAATGATCGCGGCCAGCATGGCGACGATGGTGAATCCCTGGTACCAGGGGTAACCCCCCGCGTCCGGCGCCGGGCCGACCGTGGACAGCACAGCCACTGCCTCCGCGACTGACTCGAGCCAGCCCTTGTGCTTGAAGGCCATCAGCAGGAACGTGTCGATGACGATGATCGCTGCCATTCCCAGCAGCCCCGTGAGCAGAATGGCGGAGTTCCCGTCATGCGGACGGAACTGGCCTTTGAGCCGGCCGACCAGCCCCGCACGTCGCATCGATTCGGGCACAGTGAAACCGCTCACCTGCAGGAATCCGTTGGCTCGTCGAACGGCGCTGCGCCCGGAGCCGCCGTCCGGCAGCCCGGGACCGACTGCCAGAACATCAGGGCCCATCACAGCGCCCAGCAGGGTGGGCAGTGCAGCATCGGCCGGGGAGATGATCGTCACTTCGGGAACGACCGCGCGCAATTGATCGGCGGCCGTGCGGTCGAACAGAGCCACATAGATCCGAACGCCGGGCCGGATGTGCTCGACGGCCAGGACGTAGCGGATGGCGGAGGTGTCGTCATGCAGCAGCACAGCGACCGCCTTGACCTCGGCCGCGAGCGCAACCTCGAGTTCCTTGTCGCCGGCACCGCGCAGGTGGTTGACGGTGTGCCCCTCAGAGGTCAACTGCCGGCAGGCACGACCTGCGAGCGCACCCTCACCGATGACAACCACGGACATGCGCCCATTGTGGCCGACTCGGACGACCGTGGCGCGAAGACGAGTTGCTCAGAGCACCTTGCCCAGGAAGTCCTGGAACCTCTTGCTCTTCGGGTTCGCCAGGATCTCGCGCGGCTCGCCGATCTCTGCCACAACACCCTTGTCGATGAAGGCCAGCACATCGCCCACCTCGCGTGCGAATCCGATCTCGTGGGTCACCACGATCATCGTCATCCCGGACTCCGCCAACTGCCTCATGACATCCAGCACTTCACCCACAAGTTCGGGGTCCAGCGCCGATGTCGGTTCGTCGAAGAGCATCAAGTCCGGATCCATGGCCAGTGCCCTGGCTATGGCCACGCGCTGCTGCTGACCGCCGGACAACTGCATGGGGTAACTGTCCCCACGGTCGCCGAGGCCGACTTTGCCGAGCAGTTCGATCGCGCGTTGTTTGGCGATCTTCTTGTTGTCCTTACGCACGACGACGGGTCCGCACATCACATTCTCCGCAGCAGTCATGTGCGGGAACAGGTTGAACCGCTGGAAAACCATGCCGATGGAACGCCGCTGTGCAGCGACCTCCTTGTCGTGCATCTCGTAGAGCTTGCCGCCCTTCTGGTTGTAGCCGATCAACTCACCGTCGACCGACAACTGCCCGGCGTCGATCTTCTCCAGATGGTTGATGCAGCGCAGGAAGGTCGACTTGCCCCCACCGGACGGGCCCACGATGCAGGCCACCTCTCCAGTGCGAATCTGCATGTCGATGCCCCGGAGCACCTCATTGCGGCCATAGGCCTTGTGGACGTTGTCGGCCAGAACCTTGATCGGCTTCTCGGTCATGACGCACCTCCCATACGTAGACGGCGGCGCCATTTCTGGATCGGCGTCGGTGGGAGCTCACGCATCGCACCCTTGGCGTAGTAGCGCTCGATGTAGTACTGACCCACCATCAGAATGCTCGTCAGGGCCAGGTACCAGATGCTGGCCATGATGGCCATCGGGAAGGGCTGGAACAGTCTGTTGCCGATCGCGCTGGCCTGGAAGAACAACTCCGTGGTCAACGGAATCGCGATGACCAGTGAGGTGGTCTTCAGCATGGAAATCGTCTCGTTGCCGGTCGGAGGAACGATCACCCGCATCGCCTGCGGCAACACGATGTGCCGCAAGGTCTGCATGCGGCTCATGCCCAAGGCGGTGGCCGCCTCCTCCTGCCCTTCATCGACGCTGAGGATGCCTGCACGCACGATTTCGGACATGTACGCGGCCTCGTTCAGACCCAGCCCGAGAAGCGCGGCCACGAAGGCCGGAATCAGGGTCTTTGTCTGCAGGGTGAAGAACTCCGGGCCGAACGGCACGCCCAGCGAGATGGTCGTGTACAGCGCGATGATGTTCGCCCAGAGGAACAACTGGACGTACACCGGGGTGCCACGGAAGGCCCAGATGAACATCCACGCCGTCCCGTTCAACACCGGGTTGGGCGACAATCGCATGATCGCGAGCAGAACGCCCAGGACCAGGCCGATGACCATCGCCAGGATGGTCAGCAGGATCGTGACACCGACACCCTTGACGATCGGCGGGGAGAATATCCACTCGCCGATCAGTGACCATCCCCAGTTGGGGTTGGTCAGGAGACTGTGCAGCAACATCGCTGCGAACAAGGCCACAATGGCAGCCCCCACCCATCGACCCGGGTGCCTTACTGGCACTGCTTCGATGGGTGGCTTCTCTCGTTCTTCAGCCACGTCCTCTGGGGTGTCGGTGCTCACGATCGACCTCCTGCTGGTTGACGACTAACTGGCGGGGTTGACCTCGGACTCAGTGATCGCACCATTGCTGACGCCCCACTGGTCGAGGATCGCCCCATAGGTGCCATCTGCGATCAGCGCGTTGATGGCACCCTGAATCGCGGTGGCGAACTCGGTGTCCTCCTTGGGCACGACCACGCCGTACGGCGCCGAGTCGTACACCTCACCGAGCTGCTCGAGCTTGCCCGACTGCTGGATCGCGTAGGCGACCACTGGAGAGTCAGCCAGCATCGCGTCTGCTTTGCCGCTCACCACGGCAGTCGTGGCCTCGGACTGCAGACCGTACTGCTGAATGCTGATCTCCGGCTTGCCGGCGCTCTTGCACTCCTCGTTCTTGGCCTCGATGTCGTCGACCTGAACTGTTGCCTTCTGAACCGCAACCGTCTTGCCGCAAGGGTCCTCGGTCGAGATGCCCGACGGATTGCCTGTCTGTACCGCCCAGCCCGTGCCCGCGTTGAAGTAGCTGATCATGTTGACCTGCTTGATGCGTTCCGGGTTGATGGTGAAGGACGACATGGATGCGTTGAACTTGCCGTTCTGCACACCCACGATCAGCGAGTCGAAGGTCGCGTTCTCGAACTGGCCGGTCAGACCGAGCTTGGCCGCGATGGCCTTACCGAGATCGATGTCGAAACCGACGATGGTGCTGCCGTCCTCGGCGAAGAACTCGCTGGGGGCGTAGCTCGCGTCGGTGCCGTACAACAACGTTCCTGTGGACTTGATGGCTTCGGGGACTTGCGCTGCCAGCGCGTCATCGACTGAAACCGACGGGACCCCGCTCGGGGATGCAGAGGCATCACCGGAGGACGAATCCCCGCCGCATGCGCTCAGGGCCAGTGCGCCGGCGATCGCCACCACCGCAAATCGACCCAGTTTGAAACTCTTGGACATGGTCACTCCCTACTTTGTGGTCACACTCTGCCACAGCGGAACCCCGTCAGGGCGTAATCAGGGACCGCGAAACAAACTGGAAATCAAGTCACGGCAGACCCGGTGCGTTCCACAACGAAATCACCGGCTGGAGTCGCTCGTAACCCAGCAGACTCACAGTCCCGGTCTCAAGAGCGAACAATCTGCCGTCGCGGGCCGCGAGCCCCAGCCACGTGGCGGTGAGAATCCGCAACACATGGCCATGGGCGACCAGGGCGACCTCGTGCCCGTCCTGCAGGTATGGCTCACACAACTCGATCACCCGTCGGCAGCGCACTGCGACATCCTCGGGCTGCTCCCCTGGCGTCGTGCCTGACGGGATGTGGGCATTCCAGATGACCCATTGCGGATCGTTCTCCTGCTCGCGGATCTGCGAGGTGGTTCGCCCCTCGAACGCGCCGTAGTCCCACTCCAGCAGATCGTCGGTCACGATGTCAGGGGTCAGTCCGGCCAGGGCTGCGGTATCGCGTGCACGCTGCAGCGGACTACACACCACAAGCGGGAAGTTGTGGCCCTGCAAGTGGGTCGCCAGTGCCTGTGCGGCGGCGCGCCCAGCATCGGTCAGGGGAATGTCCGTTCGACCCGTGTGCTGCCCGGAGAGACTCCAGGCGGTCTGACCGTGTCTGAGCATCACTATGCCTGCCATGAGGCACTACTCTGCCACCTATGCTGAGGCGGATCTTGCTGACGAATTCCGGGGGTTCATGAGATGACACAGATCGACGAGAAGGAATCGGCCCCGGCAAAGACCAAGACGCTGACCCTGTGGCCGGCCACCGCATTGGTGACCGGGACCATCATTGGGGCGGGGATCTTCACCCAGCCTTCCTGGCTGGCACAGTACGGTCCGATCAGCATCCTCGGTTTCGCACTGACAGCCTTCGGCAGCCTCATGCTCGCCCTGGTCTTCTCGTCACTGGCCCGCCGCACTCCCGACGTCGGTGGGCCATACGCGTTCTCACGCCAAGGGTTCGGCGACTTCGTCGGATTCCAGTCTGCTTGGACCTACTGGATCGGCGCCTGGGTCGGTGTCGGCGCGATCGCCTCGGCGATGATCGGCTACCTCGCGGTGCTGATCCCCGCCGTCGGGGACAACAAGTTGGTCAGCATCGCCGTGTCCGTCGGCGCGATCGCGGCGCTAACCGTCCTCAACACCCGGGGCGTTGCGACCGGGGGTTTCATCTCCTTGTTGCTGACCATCCTGAAGGTTGTGCCCCTTCTCATCATCGGCACGATCGGATTCATTGCGTTCGACACCAAGAACCTCGGGCCGTTCAACGCATCGTCGCTGCCACCGATCGAAGTACTCACGGCCGTCATGGCCTACACGCTCTTCTCCTTCATCGGCGTCGAGGCGGCCACAATCCCGGCCGGCGATGTCCACGAGCCCGACAAGACCATCCCCCGGGCCACCCTGATCGGGACGGTCGCAGCTGCCACTGTGTACCTGCTCAGTACGGCAGCGGTCTTCGGGGCCGTAGAGCGCAGCGAACTGGCCGGCAGTGACGCAGCCTTCGCCCTGGCCGCGAGCAACATGTTCGGGTCCTGGGCCGGCAATGCGGTCTCTGTCGTCGCGGTGATCTCCTGCCTCGGTGCGATGAACGGCCTGATCTTGCTCAGCGGGCAGATCCCGATGGCAGCGGAGTTCGACGGCCTGGCGCCGAAGGTTTTCGGCAAGTTGAACGTCAAGCACGCGCCGTCCACGGGCCTGTTGATCAGCGGGGCGCTCTCCGCGGGCCTGTTGATCCTTTCATTCAGCGGAAGCGGACTCGGCGAGGTCGTCAGCACACTGGTGCTCGTCTCAGCCGTGGCCACCATGGTCTCGTACGCGTTCAGTGCGGCCGCTGAGATCAAGTACCTCGCGCTGGACAGAGGCAAGATCCCAGTGACCCACCTGGCTAGGAAGATGGCAGTCGCGATCCTCGCGCTGCTCTTCACCATTCTGGCGTTCATCGGCGGAGGTCAAGAGGAGATCTACTGGCTGTGGATACTCGTCGTGCTCGGTGTGCCGTTGTACATCTTCATCCTCTGGCGCAGGGCTGGCAAAGGTGACTCGTACGGCGGCGTTCAGGCCCTACCGGATCAGGACGTCAGCACGTAGCAAGCGATAGCGGCCGCCATGGCAACGTTCAGCGAGTCGGTCCCCCGGGCCATCGGGATGCTCAACGTCTGATCGGTGCCCGCCTTGGCGCTCTCGCTGAGCCCTGGGCCCTCAGTGCCCATCAGAAGCATCGTCGGCCCTTCCCGTCGCCATTCACGCATCGATGTGGTTGCCGCCGGGTCGAGGGCAATGGTCGAGACACCGCAGCGCCGGGCTAGCGACATCGCCGTGCCCGCATCGGCGACCGTGGCCCATGGGAGGGTGAACACCGCTCCCATCGATGTCTTCACACTGCGGCGATACCAGGGGTCAGCACACCGAGCGGTCACGAGCACGGCGTCGATCCCGAGGCCGGCGGCCGACCGGAAGACCGCCCCGACGTTAGTGTGGTCGACCAGATCCTCGAGTAGCACGACCGTGTCGGCACCCTCCAGCACCTGCTCTGGGGCCTGCGGTTTCGGCCGGGCGAAGACAGCCAGAGCACCTCTGTGCAGACGGAACCCGGTGATGCCTTCAAGAAGTGGGGTCGGCGCGAGAAAGACGGGCACATCGGCGGGCATGTGGGGTTTCAGAGGGGGCAGCCATTTCGCCTCCATCAGCGCCGACACCATCTCAAGCCCGGCGGCCAGCGCGCGGCGAATGACCTTCTCGCCCTCGGCGAGGAAGATCCCGGCGGCCGGTTCGGTAACCATCCGCATCTGCATGTCCGTCAACCCGTTGTACTGCGCGATCCGGGGGTCTTCGATCGACTCCACGTCGATGATCACCATCAGGACCCCCTCGCAAAGGCCGAGATCGCGGCGACGACCCCCACCACTATGACAAGCACACGCAGTGCCGCCGGTGGCATGCGACGCGTCAGCCGGCCACCGAGGAAGCCCCCCAGCAGGGAACTGACGGCGAGCACGGCCGCCGCACTCCACAGGATCTGTCCGCCGATCACGAACACGAGCGCCGCACACGCATTCGCCACACCTGCCAGGACGTTCTTCGCGCCGTTGGCCTCGTGGATGTCCTTCACACCGCTGGCCGCCAACGCCCCCAGGAACGCAATGCCCTGACCTGCGCCGAAGTAGCCCCCGTAGAAACCGGATGCCGCCATGGCCACCCCACTGGTCCGGGGGTTCGGCTCGGGTAGGTGTTTGGCCGCCAGGGGTTGCACTGCCACCAGGGCCACGGCCAGCAGGATCAGCCATGGGACAGCTGCACTGAACACCTCACTGGGCAAAGCCAACACCAACAGGGCCCCAGCCATCGCGGCCACCGCAACGACAACGACCCAGCGGAACAACCCTTTGTGCAGTACATCGCGGAAGGCCCACGCCCCGCTAGCGCTGCCCGGCACGAGACCCAGCGTGTTCGTCCCGTTGGCCATCACGGGGGGAACGCCCAGGGCCAGCAGTGTGGGGAAGGTGATCAGCGTGCCGGAACCCACGGCGGCATTCACTGCGCCCGCCGCGAATCCGGCCGCGAAGAGCAGCAGCGCCTCAGTCGTGGTCATCGCGCGGTGACGTGAGCGGTCCAGCGGGATCCGACCCGCGCCACGGTCACACCGAGGCCGAATGTGGCGGACACGTTCTCGGACGTCAGGACCTGCTCAACCGGTCCGCTTGCCACCATGGCCCCGTCGCGAAGCAACAGGACATGGGTCGTGGCCTTCGGGATCTCCTCCACGTGGTGGGTGACCATCACGAGGGTGGGCGCGCAATCGTCCTCGGCCAGAGCATCGATGCGCATCAGGAGATCCTCGCGACCGGCGATGTCCAGACCGGCCGCCGGTTCGTCCAGCAGAAGCAACTCAGGATCGGCCATAAGTGCCCGTGCGATGATCGTGCGCTTGCGTTCCCCCTCACTCAACGTCGCGAAGCGGTTGTCCGCCAGCGCTGCCAGCCCCCACAGGTCGAGCAGGTACTCGGCGCGACTGGCATCCGCGGGTTCATAAGACTCGCGCCACCTGCCGAGAACCGCCCAGGCCGATGTGATCACAACGTCGCGCACCCTCTCTGAATCCGGCACGCGGGCGGTAAGCGCCGAACTGGCGAGTCCGATCCGGGGGCGCACCTCGAAGACATCCACGGCGCCGATGCGCTCGTCCAGAACCTCCGCAGTTCCCCGGCTGGGGTGTATGAGCGTCGCAGCGATCTGCAGCAACGTGGTCTTGCCCGCACCATTGGGGCCAAGCACCACCCAGTTCTGTCCCTCGGCCACCGCCAGGTTGAGCCCGGACAGGATTTCGCGCCCGGATCGCATCACGGACACATCCACCAGGTTGATGACATCCGACACGACTCATAACCCTACGCTGGGTAGCCATGACGGTCGTTCCCGCATCTTTCCAGATCGCCGGCTGGCTGCCGGCCTGGTGGCGGGCAGCTGTCGGCGGCGATGACCTACTCGATCTCGTGGGTCCGGCGACTCTGGACGCGTTAGCAGCACGACGCGGGCAGATTGCCGCGGTGAGCGCCTACTGCCCGGAACTGGGGGTCGCCGCCCTGCCGGGACCAAAACCGGCCACTGAGGCGGCTGTGGCCGCCGGCGAGGCTGTGATCCTGCATGGACCACCCGGCGAACCGGCCACCCTGCTCATCCCCAGCGGCACCGAATGGGCGCTCCTACAGGCAGGCCCGTCGCGGCCGATCGACCTTGACCTTCAACAGGCTGCCAGCGACATGGCCTGCGCCGTCCTCGTCGCCGAGGAGCAACTGCGCCTGCAGGAGGTTGTCGCACCTGTGGCGCCACAACCCGCCCGCCTTCGGCCGCTACCTCCCGACGCCTCCTCTCAGCGGCGCGGCCTTCTGGTGCGCGCTGTGCGACTGTGGACCGCGGTCGCGGCGCTCGAAAGTCGCACGCCGGAGTTGCAGGCGCTTCTCACTGCGGTTGCGAGGGCGACGTTGTCGGCCTACGTCGAGCCGGTCGCCGCACGCCAGCCGTCAAGGGCTGATCGGAGGTTCGTGTGAACACGACACTCACGTTCACGGGGTGGGACCGACCGGGTATCACCGCCCAGTTGTTGGCTGGCTTGGGCGACGCCGTGGCCATTCACGACATCGAACAACTTGTCGTACAGGGTCGGCTCGTGCTTTCCGTGGCCGTGGACAGGACTGACTCGGACAACCTGAGCCGACTGGCAGAGCAACTGGGGCTGGCAGTCGATGTCCGGCAGGAATGTGACGACGTGGTGAACCGGCGTTCGGCAAGTGCCTTGGTCGTACTCATGGCCCACGAATTGCATGCCGCCCACGTCGGGCTCATCGCGGAGCAGATCGCGGGGCTCGGAGGGAACATCGAGCGAATCGTGCGCACAGCGGACTACCCGGTCACGGCCGTGGAGGTCACCGTCAGCGGCGTGCCCGCCACAGCGTTGAAGACGGCTTTGGCGCCGGTCTCCACGCGCTTGAAAATGGACGTCGCCGTCCAATCGGCGACGATCATCCGGCAGGGTGCGCGCCTGGTCGTAATGGACGTGGACTCTACCTTGATCCAGGACGAGGTGATCGACCTGCTGGCGCGCGAAGCCGGATGCGAGGCCGTCGTGGCTGAGGTGACACGCAGGGCAATGGCCGGAGAACTGGATTTCGAGCAGTCCCTCAAGCAGCGTGTCGCCGCCCTTGAGGGCACACCGGTGTCAGCGCTGGAAAAGGTGCGTGACTCCGTCAGGCTCACACCGGGCGCGCGCACCCTGTGCCGCACGCTCAATTCGCTGGGTTACAAACTGGCCCTGGTGTCCGGGGGCTTCGCCGAGATCGTGGGCCCGCTGGCCGAGCAGTTGGGTGTCCACCGGTTCCGGGCCAACACCTTGGAGGTCGCCGCGGGCAAGCTGACCGGTCGGGTGGTCCCGCCGGTCGTGGACCGGGCGGGCAAGGCCCTCGCGCTGCGCGAGTTCGCCGAGGAGTTCGGGTTCGCGTTGTCGAGGACCGTCGCGATCGGGGACGGCGCCAACGACCTGGACATGATCGCCACCGCTGGGCTTGGGGTCGCCTTCAACGCCAAACCCGCCGTTGCTGCGGCCGCGGACGCATCTGTCACAGCGCCTTACCTCGACTCGGTGCTCTACCTGTTGGGTATCAGCCGAGAGCAGGTCCAGGCCCTCGCCTGAGCCGGTCTCAACCGCGGGCCACGACGAACGTCTCCAGCCGGGCGCTGCCCAACCCCCAGTTGCCGAAAGGTTCGTCGCTGGTCAGGACGGCGAAGGCGGCAGTGGGGAACTTGGCGACCATGCGACGGTAGTCCGGACTGCCGGTGTTGCGGGTCAAGCGTTCGGCCAGGACCTCGGTTCCCGGATTGTGGGCCACCATCAGCAAGGTGCTGCTGCTTTCGGCCCGCAAGCGCCCCAGCATCGCTTCGGCAGAGGCCAGGTACAACTCCGGCATGTCGCGCTTCTCGTCCACCGTCAAGGCCGGGGAGGCAAGGTCCCAGGTCTGCTGAGTGCGGGTCGCGGTGGAGACCATCGCTGCACCGATCCAGGGCACCTGTGCTGCGATCAAGCGCCCAGCAACCGGCGCATCGCGCCTGCCCCGGCCACTGAGCGGACGCTCGTGGTCGCCCACTCCTGCGGGATAGGCGCTCTTCGCATGGCGCAAAAGGACAAGGGTGGTGGGCATGGCCCGCATTCTGCCAGCGTGGCAGCCGTGCGACCATCCGAGGGCACACCGTACTGTTGCCTGCGTGACGTCCGACACGGTTCGCCGACTGATGATCATCGGTGGCGCGGAGGACAAACTCGGGCATCGCCGGATCCTGCGCCGCTTCGTCTCCCTGTCCGGAGGCAGCGAAGCCGTGATCGCGGTTTGCGCCACGGCCTCATCGCTGGGTGATGAGATAACCGACCTCTACGAGAGGGTCTTCTACGAACTCGGTGCAGCGCAGGTGCTGTCCGTCCGGCCGGTCAACCGCGCCGAGGCTGAGAGCCTCGTGTCGACCAAGGCGATCTCGGGAGCAACCGGGATCTTCTTCACCGGAGGCAACCAGGCACGCCTGGCGGGGGTCCTGCGCGGCACGAATCTCGGTGACCGCGTGGCCGCCATGTACCGCGAGGGCGTGGTCGTGGGCGGGACCAGCGCAGGTGCGTCCGTGGTCAGCGAACACATGGTCGCGCTTGGGGCCAGCGGGGAGACCCCGAAGCAACGCATGGCCAACCTCGCGCAGGGCCTCGGGCTGCTTCCCGGAGTCATCGTGGATCAGCACTTCGCCGAAAGGGGTCGGTTCGGCAGACTGCTGTCCCTGGTCTCGGCCAGCCCCAACCTCCTCGGCCTCGGTGTCGATGAGGACACCAGTGCGATCGTCACAGATGAGCGGGCGTTGGAGGTGTACGGCCGGGGTGCGGTCTTCCTGGCCGATGCCCGAGAGGCCGTCACCAACGCGTACGCGGCCCGGGGCAGCGAACCGATTCTGATCTCCGGGGCGAAGGTCCACTTCCTGCCGACCGGGACCCGTTTCGACCTGCTGGATCGTCAACTGGTCGAGTACCGGACGGCCGTTGAACAGGCGCGAACCGCCCGAAGGACCTCCGAACACGTCCCGGCGCGCACAGCCACCCGACGCGTCGATTCCGAGGGGGCCCACGACCGTAACGCTGAACGTGGTGTGAAGCGACGCCGACTGCGTCCACCTAGTTAGGAGAGCCCATGAGTGAGAGCCCCGAGGGCACCTTGGAGATCCTTCGCACCCGGGTCTACCGCGGGCCGAACGTGTGGTCCTACGACCAGTGTGTCCACCTGTTGGTGGACCTCGGCGAACTCGAAGAGTGGCCCAGCGACCGGATACCAGGGTTTGTCGACCGGCTCATGCACGTGTTGCCGGGCGTGGGCGACCACTCCTGCTCGCGGGGCAAGCGGGGTGGCTTCCTGGAGCGCCTGCAGGAGGGCACGTGGCTGGGCCATGTCGCCGAGCATGTCGCCCTGCAGTTGCAGGCCGAGGCCGGTCACGAGATCCGCCGGGGCAAGACCCGTTCAGCGGACAAACCCGGCCAGTACAACGTCATCTACGGATATCTGGACGAGAGGGTGGGCGTCGAGGCGGGCAGGCTCGCCGTGCGACTGGTCAATCACCTCGTCCAACCCGATCCCGACTTCGATTTCGACGTGGCCTTCGAGCGCTTCCTGCTCGACGCCGAACGTTACGCATTCGGGCCATCCACCCAGGCCCTCGTCGACGAGGCTGCGAGCCGGGACATCCCCTACATCCGGCTCAACACCGGCTCCTTGGTGCAGTTCGGTCAGGGTGTCCACCAGCGCCGGATTCGGGCCACGATGACATCCGAGACCAGCGCCTTGGCCGTCGACATCGCATCGGACAAGGAGTTGACCGGTCGACTGCTGGCTGCCGCGGGCCTGCCTGTGCCCGGCTCCCACAGTTGCCGCACGCCCGAGCAAGCGGTCCGCCTGGCCGAACGTATCGGCTTCCCGGTTGTGATCAAGCCCGCCGACGGCAACCACGGCCGTGGGGTGCAGCTCGACCTTCGCGACGCGGCCGCCGTCGAGGCCAGTTTCGCCGCGGCCAAGGAGCAAGCACGTAACGGACGGGTGATCGTGGAGAGCTACTACACGGGCAAGGACTACCGCGTCCTGGTCGTGGGCGGTCACATGGTGGCGGTGGCCGAGCGGGTGCCCGCGCACGTCGTGGGCGATGGCGTGCACACGGTGAGCGAACTCGTCGAGATCGTCAACTCCGACCCCCGGCGCGGCGTGGGCCACGAAAAGGTCCTCACCCGGATTCGCGTCACTGAAGCGGCGGTGGAACTGGTCGCGGAGCAGGGCTTTGCGATGGACAGTGTGCCGGATGCCGGTGTCGACGTGAGGCTTGCTGCGACCGGAAACATGAGCACCGGGGGCATCTCGATCGATCGGACCTACGACGCCCACCCGGACAATGTGGAGATCGCCGAGGAAGCCGCGCGAGTCGTGGGACTGGATGTGGCAGGCATCGACTTCATTTGTCCTGACATCGCCGAGACCGTCCGAGAAACGGGCGGCGGCATCTGCGAGGTCAATGCCGCCCCGGGTTTCCGCATGCACACCCACCCCACGATCGGCGAACCCCAGTTCGTCGCCAAGGCCGTCATCGACAACCTGTTCCCCGTGGGCTCACGTTCGCGAGTTCCGATCGTCGCCGTGACGGGCACGAACGGCAAGACGACCACCGCCCGCATGATCGCCGCGATCTTCAAGGGTATGGGCCGCAAGGTCGGGATGACCTCCACGGACGGCATCACGATCGACCAGCGACTCATCATCCAGGCCGACGCCTCCGGTCCGAAGAGCGCCAGGATGGTCCTGCAGAACCCACGGGTCGACCTCGCGGTTCTGGAGGTGGCCCGGGGCGGGATTCTGCGCGAGGGCCTGGGCTACGACCGCAACGACGTGGCAGTGGTCACCAACGTCGCTCCCGACCACCTCGGCATCTCCGGAGTGAACACGCTCGAGCAACTCGCCGACGTGAAAGCCGTGGTGGTGGAGGCTGTCCCCCGCGAGGGTTCAGCCGTGCTCAATGCAGACGACCCATTGGTCGCGGCTATGCGCCGGCGCTGCAGTGGCAGCGTGATCTGGTTGAGCATGGGCGATCCAGGTTCGAAGGGACGAGAACTGGCCGAGGCGCACTGCCGCCGCGGCGGAACAGCGGTTCTGCTGGACAACGATGAGCGGGGCGAATACATCTTCTTGCGGCAGGGCCGGCGCAAGATGCGCCTGACGTATTGCGACCGCCTGCCGGCCACCTACAACGGCAAGGCGCGGTTCAACGTCATGAACGCCATGGCCGCAGCGGGTGCGGCCTTCGCGCAAGGTGCTCATCTGCACGACATCAGGGCTGGCCTCACCGGGTTCCTGCCGACCTGGGACTCGGCCCCTGGCCGCCTGAACTACATCGACATCAACGGGGTCCACGGCTTCGTGGATTACGCCCACAACGCAGCGGGACTACGCGCGCTCGGGGAGTTTCTGAAGTCCTATCTGGAAGGGCTGTCCAAGAGCAACCAGGACATCGGGCGCCGTCGCTGCATCGGGGTCATCGGAACCGCCGGGGACCGCCGGGACGAGGACATCATCGAACTCGGGCGCACGGCCAGTGAGTTCTTCGACGTGCTGGTGCTGCGTGAGGACAGGAAACGCAGGGGCCGCGATGAGGGCAGTGTTGCCGCACTCATCGCCGAAGGTGTCTCACAGGGAGCAGGACGCACCCGTGAGGTCACGACAATCCTCGATGAGGTCGAGGCGGCCGAGTACGCGCTCGGCGTTGCCAATCCCGGCGACGTTCTCGCAGTGATGGGCGACGACACGCAGGCCCTCGCGGACGTTCTCATGCAGGCAGCACACGGATAGCGCGATCGCGGACACTGCCCCACCCGATCAATGGGCGTACTCTGGAGGTGAGGCGTACATCGCCTTCGATGCCCGCCTCGCGTGAGGGGGTCATCATGGTCCGTTTCTCCGCAATCGTCGCCTTCTCGTCGGCTCTTGCTTTTGCCATCCCGATTCAGGTGGCAGCAGTTGGCCCGGCGCTTAGCGAGCGCCCGACGAGCACCAGTGCTGTGGCCAAGGCCAGAATCTCCGCACATCTGACCGACCAGGAGTTCACCGCTTCAGAAGCCGGTGCAGTAAGGCTCGTGTACTCATTCTCCAAACGCAGTAGGCATTTCCAGTACCGTCTCATGGTCAAGCGCAATGGGACATGGCAGACCGTCCACCGCGTGCAGCGGATCGGACGCTTCAAGGGCTCGCACACGATGGCGCTGACGAAGTTGTTCGCTGGCAGTCCGGTCGAGATAGGTGACTACCGGCTCAAGGTCGGCGCGGACGTCGGCCACACGACCCTTGGCTTCAGCGTGACGCAACCCGAACCGGCCGTGGTCACCCCCCAGGCGGGAACCTGGCGCTCCACGGTCCTCAGCGGGCCGGTCAGTGGCGGCGGCGCGACGGTGACCGAACTCACCTTCACCGTGGGCGCCGACCAGGCAAGTGTGACGACGCTCGGCTTCGGGTACACCTTCACCTTCGCGTCGTGCTCGTCAGGCGGTTTCAGTTCGGCGAACCCGCCTCCGTCGCCGATCGCCAACGCGCAGTTCCAGCACCCCACCGGAGCCACGGGGGCCTGGACCGGTCAGGCCATCGGCTCTTTGACCGGCACCTTCGACTCACCGACGAGTGCACACGGGACGGGAACGATGAAGGCGATGATGTTCTGCACCGGGTTCGGAATGGTGTCCGGGAACACCGGAACTTTCTCCTGGACGGCCACCCGGTCGTAGGCGCCGTGCGCCTCGAGTCGTCCGGTAGATGCCGGCGAAGTCAGTCGCGGGCAGCGCTCAGCCACTGTCCCGGGTCGACTTCGACGCCGCCGTGACCGATGAGCCATTCCTCGATCTGCGGCAACTGTTCGGCCACGGTGATCACCACAACGTCACCCTCGCAGCTGCGTCGGACGAGCTCGCGGGCCGCCTCGAGTTCACCACCGAAGCACTCCTGGGAGGTCGACCCGGCCACGGCCATACCGGAGAGGAACTGCGCGCGCATCTCATCGGGGGTGCGGTCACGCAGGTAGCTGGGCTTGTCGAGCGGGAAGGCCTCATCGGCCAGGTCCGCAGCGGCGAAACCCATACCCTGCAGCACCTCGTCCTCGCGATCCCCAGCGGTGCCGAAAGCAACCCAGAGCCTGCCGGTGGGGGTCAGCGAGCGCGCCGTCGTGAGCAGCTCGCGCAGACTCTCGGTGTTGTGCGCCATGTCGAGGATGAGCAAGCGGCCGTCGATCGTCCAGCAGTTGAACCGCCCGGAGGACAAGGTGCGATCAGGGCGGAACGAAACGAGCGCTTTGCGAACATCTGCGGGCTCTATGCCAGCGGCCAGCGCCGCGGAGGCAGCGGCCAGCACATTGGCCACGTTGAAGCGGGCACGCCCGCCCACCGTGATCGGCATGTCCACCAGCCGTCCGAGATCCAGATCTGTTCCACCCAGGACCACGACCCGGCCGTCGCGCACGGTCGTGAACCGGCTCCCCTGTGGCTCGCTGTCGAGCCCGAAGAACCACTGCTGGCCCGGGGACTGCTCGGCCATGTGCCTCACAAGGGGCTCATCGGCGTTCAGGACCACCCAGCCGTCGGGGTCGACGATTCGCACGACGGTGGCTTTGACCATCGCCAGTTGCTCCACAGTGTTGATGCCATGGCTGCCCAGGTGATCGGCGGCCACATTGGTGACCACCGCGACATTGATCCGGCTCACACTCATGCCCCGAAGCAGCAGGCCGCCTCGAGCAGTCTCCAGCACGGCGAAGCCCAGGCCGTCCACGGCCAGCACCCGACGAGCGCCGCCAGGGCCACTGAAGTCACCGGCCTCGACGAGCTCGCCGTCACGGAAGACGCCATCGGTACTGGACCACGCCGTCGACAGCCCGGCGGTGCGCGCGCAGTGCGCGATCAAACGGGTTGTCGTGGTCTTACCGTTCGTTCCGCTGATCGCGACACAGGGCACGTGCGGGTTCAGCAACTCGAAGGGTTGAGCCGGCCCAGCCGCCACGTCGGGGGCTGGGGCCTCGTAGATCATGGCGCTGGTGGCCGCCGCATGGGCACGGGCAGCCCGCCGGTCGGACACAGGCCAAGCCACCACATATCCGTCGTCGGTCGGGCGGATGACGATGTCCTCGGCGCGAATTGGCATGTCCACCACCGAGGCAGCACGCAGCACGGTCTCGACCACCTCCTCGTGGCCATCCCAGGGACCCGCCACGGTCAGCCTCACGGCTGGACCCGGAATATCGGGATTAGGACCCCCCAGGACACGAATGTCGACAATGACGGTCACAACAACCAGGGTGGCATGACCTCACGGCAGAATGCGGGGTGTGACCCTCGATCCACGAATCGCACCGGACTTCGCCGTCCTCGATCTTGATGCGATCACCGATGCCGCCCTGACCGTCTGCTCCGGGTTCGGCGCCTCCTACGCTGCCGTGCGCGTTGCCCTCACCCGTTCGCGCTTCGTGCACGTGCGCGACGGGCAGGTTGAGACCGCCGCGGACCACCGCGACTTCGGCGTCGGTGTGAGGGTGGTCCTCGACGGAGCATGGGGCTTCGCGGCGTGCGGAACCACAGACCCGGTCGCTGTGCGCGATGCGGCCGCGCGCGCATGCGAGCTCGCCCGCCGATGCGCAGCCCTGCCCGGACCCCGTGTCGAACTGGCCGACAACCCGCCGGCACAGGGCACGCATGTGTCGGCCTACCAGATCAATCCGTTCGACGTCCCCATCAATGTCGTATCGGAGGTGCTCACCGACAACAGCGCGCGCCTGACGCCCGGAACCGATCACACGAGTGCCACCTACGAAGCTGCTGTGGAGACGACCTTCCTGGCGGATCTTTCCGGCTCGCGCATCGTGCAGCAGAGGGTGCGGTCACACCCGAGCTACACGGCCATCGCGCTCACGGACACAGGTTTCGACGACATGTCCACCACGGCCGGGCCCATCGGTCGCGGTTGGGAGTACGCCTTGGACGACTGGGGCGATGAGCTGCTCGCACTTCCCGACCTACTCGCTGAGAAGGTCGCTGCGCCTTCCGTCACTGCGGGCCGGTACGACCTGGTCGTGGATCCCACGAACCTGTGGCTGACCATTCACGAGTCCGTGGGCCACGCTACGGAGAAGGACCGGGCTCTGGGTTACGAGGCGAACTATGCGGGCACTTCCTTCGCCACCGTGGATCGGCTCGGAACGCTGCAGTACGGCAGTGAGCTCATGAACATCCGGGCGGACCGCACCGCAGCCCACGGGCTGTCGACCGTGGGCTGGGACGACGAGGCTGTCGAGGCCGGCGAATGGGACCTGGTGCGCGATGGGGTTCTCGTCGGCTACCAGCTGGACAGGCAGATGGCCGGCAACCTGGGCAAATCCAACGGTTGCGCCTACGCCGACAGTGCCGCCCACGTCCCCATCCAACGCATGCCCAACGTCAGTCTGCGCCCGGCCCCGGACGGTCCGGACACCGAGTCGCTCATCGGGGGCGTTGAGAACGGGATCTACGTGGTCGGGGACAAGTCGTGGTCCATCGACATGCAGCGCTACAACTTCCAGTTCACAGGTCAGAGGTTCTTCCTGATCCGCTCAGGGCGCCTAGCCGGGCAGGTGCGCGACGTCGCCTACCAGTCCAACACTCTCGAGTTCTGGAACTCCCTCACCGGTCTGGGTGGTCCGCAGACTTATGTGCTCGGCGGTGCACTCAATTGCGGTAAGGGTCAGCCGGGCCAAGTGGCGGCTGTGTCGCATGGATGCCCGTCGGCGCTGTTCAGCGCTGTGAACATCCTCAACACCAAGAAGGAGGCGGTGGCATGAACGTCGCTGCCATCACCGAAGCCGCCTTGGAGGAGTTGGCGCAGGGCTACGCGATCCTGCGCGCAGAACACAGCCTCAACCTGCGCTGGGCGAATTCGGCACTCACGACCAACGGCGACATGTTGTCGCAGACCCTGACCGTGGTGGCCGTGCGCCGCGAGGACGGACAGGCCGCCATCGGGGTGGTCTCCGGTGAGGTCGCCGACGAGCACGACGCACAACGACTTGCCGCCGAGGCCGCTCGGGTTGCCGACCAGGCCACGCCCACCGATTCAGCTGCGAGCACCGAGACGGTCGTCGATGTGGACTTCCCGGATGCACCCGCACACCTCGACCCTGAAACCACCGACAGGCTCGTGGCACCCGTGGACCTGTTCCTGCGCCAGCCCGCCGCGCAGTTCGGATACGCCCAGATCGACAGCACCACGACCTACTTGGCCTCGGTCGCCGGGCACCGGTTGCGCACGGTGCAGACCACACCGCGCTTCGAGGCTTCTGCCCGCACCGACACCGGCACTACGTGGTGGGGTTCCAACACCCTGGACGCGGACTTCGCCCAGGCTGCCGCGCGGCAGTCCCAGTTGCTGGCGGTCTCGGCGCGACGCGAGGACCTGGCCGCCGGGCGTCACCGTGTCATCCTGACCCCCTCAGCAGTGGCGGACCTGCTGATCTACTTGACCTGGTCTGCCAACGGCAGGGATGCTGTCGAGGGCCACAACGTGTTCTCTCTGCCCGGCGGAGGCACCCGTTTGGGCCAGCAGTTGACCACCCGTAGGCTCAGCCTGTTCTCCGACCCAGGGCACGTCGGCCTTGAGACCGGGAACCACGCGGTGATCGAGGCGGACTCGAGTATGGAGTCCGTGTTCGACAACGCCCTCGCGCTGAGCCGCTGCGAACTGATCCAGGACGGCGCACTTACGGCCCTGCGGGCAAGCCGTCCGACGGCGGCGAAGTTCGGTCTCGAACCCACCTACTTGGCCGACAACCTGATCATGGTCGACGACGAGGCCAAGGGCGATCTGGACGGACTCATCGCCAGGACCAAGGATGCAGTGCTCATCAACTGCCTTTGGTACATCCGCGAGGTGGACCCCCAGAACCTCTTACTCACCGGGCTCACCAGGGATGGGGTCTACCGCGTCCGGGAGGGTGAAATCGTCGCTTCCCTGCCGAACTTCCGGTTCAACGTCTCGGTGCCGGACATGTTGTCGCGAATCAGCGACGCCAGTACCACCTCACCCTGTCTGCCGCGGGAGTGGGCTGACTGGTTCACACGCACTGCGATGCCGGCCCTGGTGGTGGACGGCTTCAATCTGAGCAGCCCGAGCGAGGCGCGTTGAGGGCCCTACCGGTCGTCGACGGAGCCGATCTGGCGCTGCTCGTTGAGGATGAGGACCGGCTTCGTGCCGGACGACCTGCTGCGACCTGCGTTTGCCATGACCACAGCGACGTAGGGAAGGAATACCGCGCCGGCCACCAGCGTCCAACGAAGCCACCCGTCGGCGATGATCGCTCCTATGAAACACACCGTGCGGATGGCCATCGAGATCAGATACCGTCGCGTCCGCTGGCGCTGATCCTCCCGCATCGGGACCGGCGCCCCGGTGATCGGAATACTCTCGTTCGATCGCGCCACACTTCCACGGTAGTCTCGCCCGCGAGAACCTGCCAACGCCCGGGGGTGTGATGACGACGGCCACGATCTCCGAGCCGACCGCCGAAAGCGCGACCACCGGCTCGCATTTCCGCATCGCAGTCATGGTGGTGGCCGGCACCCATCTGCTCCTGTGGACGATCGTGATGATCGGTGGGTGGCTGTACTGGGACGATTTCATCCTGCAGGGGCAGGCGGCCCGACGTGGATTGTCCTCGGAACTACTGCTGAACAACCACGACGGCCACGTGATGCCGCTGAGTTACTTCGTGGTCTGGTTCTTGCAGGAATTGTCCGGACTCAACTACGCACTGGTAGCCGTGTCCATGCTTGTGGGAGAGTTCCTGCTGATCTGGGCCGCGGTGTGGGCCTTCACAACGTTGCTGGGGCGCGGCTGGCAGACAATCGCGGCTCTGAGCGTCTTCCTGCTCTGCCCGATCATGGTGCCCGGGCTGACCTGGTGGGCGGCCGCCCTGACACTAGTGCCGCTGATGACCTGTGCCCTGTTCGCAACGGTGAGCCATGTCCGCTTTCTGACGACGGGGTCGTCCTCCGCGCTGATCACGACGTTCGCACTGGTCATCGTCGCCCTCGGGTTCTTCGAGAAGAGCGTGCTCATCCCCGGCTGGTTGTTCTTAGTCACGCTCCTCATGAGCGGCAAGCGTTCCGTGCGCGGTTCCCTGCGCGACGTGGTGGCCGGACACTGGCGGCTGTGGTTGGGTTGGTTGGCCCTGCTCGGGGTCTACTTCGCTGTCTTCGCACAGGTGGCCTCGGGGCGGACCCAGCTACCGAGCAGTCCCGGCCAGGTGGTGGACCTCATCGTCCTGGCGGTCTTCAAGACCCTGGCGCCAGCGCTGGTAGGTGGGCCGCTGACGTGGACGCCGGTCGACTTCAGCGCCTCGTATGCGGATCCGCCCGCGTGGCTCATCCTGCTGGCAGCCGTCAGCGTGGGCGCGGTCGTGTTCGCCGGTGTTCGGCGTGCCGGGACGGCCCGCAAGGCATGGGTGGTGGCAGGCATCTACCTATTGGCCGACCTTGCCAGTTTCGCGGTTGGCCGACTCGGCCCAAACGGTGATCCCGGCGTTGTGCAAGCGGGCCGGTACGTGGCTACCTCGCTCATCCCCATCAGCATTGCCGTGGGCGCCACGGTGGCGGCCTACCTTCCCGATTTGCGCTCCCCCAGGTTCCGCTGGCCCATGGTCGGCGCCCTCGGCGCTATCGCTCTTCTCACGCTGCTCTCGACACTGCAGTACGCCGCCGTCTGGTCGAAGAACCCGGCCCAGCCGTGGGTGAACAACGCTCGCGCTGACCTTGCGGCAGCCGATCCGGGAAGTCCTCTGCTGGATCAGGACGTGCCGGATTTCATCCTGCTTCCCGTCACCAACCCTTACAACCAAGCCAGTTGGTTCCTGGCGCCTCTGGCCGACCAGCCAGGTTTCGCGGCGACCACCAACCGGCTGCAGCTCATCGACAACCGGGGCAAGCTCGTGCCTGCGCGTATCGACGGCCCTGCCGGGCTGCTCAGCGGTGACTGCGACGAGGTTGTCCCTGGTGCGTCGCGGACCATCCAACTCGAGCACGCGATCATCCCCTGGGTCCACACTGTGGGCCTGCGCTACTCGGCGCAGGCCCCTGGCTTCATCAGTGTGCGAATCGGCTCGGGGCAACCAGTGGCGGCTGACGTTGTGGCCGGCCAACACGACGTCTTCGTGCGGGCCGAGGGCGGAGAGTCCAGCATCACGGTGACGTCCACGGATGCGCAGATGTGCGTCAGCCAGGTGCAGGTGGGCAAGGTCATCCCCAGTGACCTGCCGTACGGTGGTGACGTGGACCTCGCCGACCAGTTGAGGCAGGAACTCGGCCAATAGTCGTCCGTTCGGCCGCCGCACACAATTGTGGGAGCACCAGATGAGCAGCAGGACCTACCGCCTCACCGAGATCGTCGGCACCTCGCCAGAGAGCGTGGACAAGGCCATCGAGAACGGCATCGGCCGGGCCTCCCAGACACTTCGCCACATCGACTGGTTCGAAGTGACCGACATCCGTGGCTATGTGCGCGATGACTCGGTCAACCACTACCAGGTGACCATGAAGATCGGCTTCCGGCTCGAGGACGAGTAGTCGACGATGTCAGAAGTCTGGGCGGTGATGCGCCAGCCTAAGTGGCTCGGCATGCTCGTGGCCCTTCCTGTACTGATGGGGCTGTGCGTGGTCGCCGCCAACTGGCAGTACGCCCGCCACGAGCGGCGCTCGGCACAGGAACAGCAGGTGGAGGCGTCCAAGACGGCCACCCCGCTGTCCCTGGAGTCCGTCCTTGGGCCCACCGAGCCACTGTCCCCGCAGGCGCAGTACACGCCGGTGACTGCCACCGGCGTGTACGACCAGCAGTCGGTCCTGATCCGCAATCGCTCCCTGAACGAGGAGCGGGGAATGTGGATCGTGAACCCGCTGCGCCTGACCGACGGGTCGTCGATCCTGGTCTTGCGAGGCTGGATGGCGGCGACCCGAGACAACGTCGAGCAGGCGATCGCTCCCGCGCCTCCGCCTGGTGAGGTCACGGTCACCGGGGTCCTGCAGCCCTCGGAGGCACGTCGGGGATCGGGCATCCTCAGCAATGGGGAGGCGACTTCGCTGAACATCGAGGCCATCTGTCCTCAGGGTTGTTTCCAGGCCTACCTGCAACTCACCGGGTCGACGCCGGCAGATCCCGCCGAGCCCATCCCTGTAAAGGGGCCAGGCGTGGGGCCCCACCTCGGTTACGCCGGGCAATGGCTCATCTTCGCGCTGATGCTGCCCATCGGCTACGTCATCCTTCTGCGTCGCGAGGTCAAGGAATCGCGGCAGGCGCAAACTGCACTTAACGCCTGAGTGCGGCAGCATGGGGGCATGGACCTAGGCCTCACTGATCGTTGCATCGTCGTGACAGGCGCATCTCGCGGATTGGGATTCGGCGCGGCGAAAGCCCTTGTGGCCCAGGGCGCCAAGGTTGTGATGGTCGCCCGCGACCAGGACGTACTCAGCGCGGCGGTCAAGAGCCTCGGGCCGGACAACGCTGTGGGAATCGCTGCCGACCTGGCCGGCGAGAACACCTCCGAGATCGCCACGGCGGCCGCGCTTGCGCGCTTCGGGCGACTGGATGGGGCCCTGATCAGTGCGGGCAGTCCGCCGCCCGGGACACCCATGGACTCCAGCGAACATGCATGGCGCCAGGCGTTCGAAACGGTCTTCCTCGGTGCGATGCGGATCGCACGCGCTACGGTCTCCGGAACCACTTCTGAAGCCAGTCCCTCCGGGACCGGCGCCAGCATAGTTTTCGTCCTCAGCACATCGGTGCGCTCCCCCATCCCAGGTCTGTCGCTATCCAACGGACTGCGTCCCGGTCTGGCGATGATGGTCAAAGACCTCGCGGACGAGATCGGCCCCCAGGGCATCCGCGTCAACGGCATCTTGCCCGGGCGGATCGCAACGGACAACGTCTTCGCCCAGGACGCGCGCAGCGGTAACCCGGAGACCGTGCGCAAGCGCAAGGAGGCAACCATTCCCCTGAGGCGCTACGGCGAGCCGGAGGAGTTCGGTGCGGTGGCCGCCTTCCTGCTGTCACCGGTCTCCAGTTACGTCAACGGCAGCGTCGTGGCAGTCGACGGCGGGGCTTTGCGGGCAGTCTGAGGCGAACCGGCTCAGCTACTCGCGCTGAGGCTGAACTGCTCGTAGTGGCGTGCGTACAGGCCGCCCTCGGCCAACAACTCGTCATGGCGGCCTCGTTGCGCGATACGGCCGTCCTCGATCACGAGAATGAGGTCTGCGTCGCGCACCGTGGACAGACGGTGGGCGATGACCAGAGAGGTGCGGCCGGTCAGCGCGGCCGACAACGCGCGCTGAACAGCACGTTCGTTCTCGCTGTCCAAGTGCGCCGTCGCCTCGTCCAGGACCACTATCCCTGGGCGCTTGAGCAGCAGCCGGGCGATCGCCAGTCTCTGCTTCTCCCCACCGGAAAGGCGGTATCCGCGGTCCCCCACGACCGTGCCCAGTCCATCCGGGAGACTGCGTAGAAGCTCGGCGATCTGGGCGTCCTCGAGGGCTGCCCAGATCTGCTCCTCGGTCGCATCCGGCGCCGCGTAGCGCAGGTTGGCCTCGATCGTGTCATGGAACATGTGGGCATCCTGCGTGACGTACCCGACGCTTGCCCGCAGCGAATCCAGAGTCGCTTCGCGCACATCCATACCACCGAGTTCAACCGCACCTGTGTCGACGTCGTACAGCCGGGCGACCAACTGGGTGATCGTGGTCTTGCCCGCTCCACTGGGACCAACGAGCGCGACCAGGCCACCTGCCGGGATCGAGAAGTCAACACCGTGCAGGACCTGCTCGTTGGAGCGAGCTTCCTCGACTGCAACCGATTCCAGCGAGGCCAGGGAGACCTCGGACGGCGAGGGGTAGTGGAAGTCCACGTCACGGAATCTGACCGCTAGCGGCCCGTCGGGTAGCGGCACGGCTCCCGGCTTCTCGCTGATAAGCGGTGGAAGGTCGAGGACCTCAAAAACCCTCTCGAAGCTGACCAGCGCGGTCATGACGTCCACCCGGACATTGCTGAGCGCGGTCAGGGGTCCGTACAACTGGGCGAGCAGGCCGGTCAGCGCCAGGAGCGTGCCTAGGCTCAGTGCGCCGGTCACGACGAGGTTGCCTCCTAGCCCGTAGACCAGGGCGGTAGCCAGAGCTGCAACAAGGGTCAGCGCGGTGAGGAAGTAGCGGTTGGCCATCGCGATCTGGACACCGATGTCGCGCACCCTGGAGGCCCGGCCCGCGAAGTCGGCATCCTCGGCGGCCGGCCGTCCGAAGAGCTTGGTGAGCAGCGCCCCGCCGATGTTGAACCGCTCGGTCATCTGAGTGCTCATGTCGGAGTTGAGTTGCATCTGCTGGCGCGTGAGCCCCGCCAGCCGCCTGCCCATCCACTTCGCGGGAAGAATGAAAAGCGGCACGAGCACAAGCGCTGCGAGGGTGATCTGCCAGGAGAGGGCGAACATGGTGATCAGGACGATCACCAGGCTGATCAGATTGCCCAGCACCCCGGACAACGTCGACGTGAAGGCCTGCTGCGCACCGATCACGTCGTTGTTCAGCCGTGACACGAGGGCGCCGGTCTGGGTGCGGGTGAAGAAGGCGATGGGTTGGCGCTGCACGTGGGAGTAGACCTCGGTCCGCAGATCGAAGATCAACCCCTCACCGATGCGCGCGGACTGCCAGCGGCTGATCAGCCCCACTACCGCGTCGAAGACCGCTAGCAGGGCCACCATGAGCGCCGAGACGGTCACGACCTGTGCGTTGCCCGGTGTGATCCCCTCATCGACGATGCGCCGGAACAGCAGCGGTTGAGCAACCACGAGAAGGGAATCGACCACAAGCAGGACCAAGAAGCCAATGATCAACGGCTTGTACTTGGTCGCGTACTTCAGGATGCGGCGCACAGTACCGGGCGCCAACTTGTGCTCGACGACACTTTCGTCGCGCGAGAACGAACGCATCGCAGAGTGCGAGCGCATCATCGACATGACTGCCCCAAACTTGGGCAGTCAGTCACTGCCCACCCCCGCCAACCGCGTGGAGGCGTCAAAGATTCCCGCGGCGTCAGGCCTTCTTAGAGCGCGTTGCTCCGCCACGGCCGCGCAACTTCGTTTCTGATTCCACCAGAAGTCGATGGATGAATCCGTAGGACCGACCCGTCTCTGCTGCCAGTTCCCGGATGCTGGCCCCCTTGTCGTACCGCTTCTTCAGCGATGCGGTCATCTTCTCACGCTCAGCGCCCGTGATTCGGCGACCCTTTTTGACTTCCGACATCCCAGTATCACCAATCTTCGATAGAGATCCACTTGCCCCAAACCTACGCTACGCCTCGTCTCCAATTATGCAAGGGTCACAAGATCCAGGTACTGCGTGTCCCACAGGTCCTCGGCTCCGTCGGGGAGCAACAGAACCCGCTGAGGATGCAGCGCGGTCACTGCCCCCGGGTCGTGGGTGACCAGCACCACCGCGCCCTCGTATTCACGCAGGGCCGCCAGGATCTCAGCGCGTGAGGCAGGATCGAGGTTGTTCGTCGGCTCGTCGAGAAGGAGCACATTTGCACCGGACACGACCAGGCAGGCCAGGGCCAATCGGGTCTTCTCGCCGCCACTGAGAGTCTGGGCTGTCTGGAAGACCGCGTCCCCGGTGAACAGGAACCGCCCGAGGACTGAACGGGCCTGCTGATGGGTGAGTTCCGGCGCTTGCGACACCAGGTTGTCCAGCACACTGCGGTCCCGGTCCAGCGTCTCGTGCTCCTGGGCGTAGTAGCCCACGACCAGGCCGTGCCCGGCATTGACCTGGCCGGTGTCCGCTGCGAGCTCCCCCGCCAGGATTCGCAGCAAGGTGGTCTTGCCGGCGCCGTTGAGACCGAGCACCACGACCCGGGCACCCCGGTCCACCGCGAGGTCGACGTCCACGAAGACCTCTGCGGAGCCGTAGCTCTTGGACAGTCCCTCGGCGGTGATCGGCACCTTCCCGCAGGGTTTCGGCTCAGGGAAACGCAGGGCAGCCACCCGGTCCTGCTGGCGCATCGGCTCGACAGATGCATCCAGGGCGTCGGCACGGCGCAGCATGGTCTGTGCTTGCCTGGCCTTGGTCGCCTTGGCGCGCATCCGCTCGGCCTGATCGCGCAGGGCTCCCGCCTGTTTGGCTGCGTTGGCCTGCTCACGTTTGCGCCGCCTGGTGTCGACCTCGATCTGGGTCTGGTAGGCGTCCCAGCCCATGTTGTACACGTCGAGCAGACAACGGGTCGCGTCCAGGTGCGCCACACGGGTCACGACATCGCGCAGCAGATCCACGTCGTGGGAGATGACCACTACCCCGTGACTGTAGGTGCCCAGGAAGCTACGCAGCCACGTGATGGAGTCGGCGTCGAGGTGGTTCGTGGGCTCGTCCAGCAACAGCACGCCCTCACCGGCGAACAGGATCCGCGCCAGTTCCACACGCCTTCTCTGACCACCGGAGAGCGTTCCCAACTCGCGGCGCAGCAATTCGCTGCCCAGTCCGAGCCCGTCTGCTACCGCCAACGCCTCCGCCTCGGCTGCATACCCACCCTGGGCCAGGAATTCCGCCTCAGCGTTGGCGTAGCGCCTCATCGCTTGCTCGCGGTGGTCGGGATCCTCCATCCGGGCCGCGTACTTGCGCATCCGTTCCACTGCCGCGTCCAGGCCGCGCGCGCTCATGATGCGGGCAAGTGCAGACTGGGTGCCTTCGGCTGCGGCGGGATCCTGAGGCAAGTACCCGACTTCGCTTCGTGTCACGACCCCAGCTGCCGGTGTGGTGATCCCGGCCAGAACCCTCATGAGTGTTGTCTTGCCGGCCCCATTACGCCCAACCAGGCCAACCCGGTCGCCTGGGCCTACACGCAGGTTCGCACCCTCGACGAGTAACCGGGCACCTGCGCGCAGTTCAATGTCGGAGGCCTGGATCACCGCTCTACTGTCGCAAACGGCTGGTTCAAACGTTGAACCCCAGTGCGCGCAACATCTCGCGGCCCTCGTCGGTGATCTTGTCCGGGCCCCACGGGGGCATCCACACCCAGTTGATCCGGAAGTCGCTGACGACATCCGACAGAGCCACTCGGGTCTGGTCCTCTATCTCATCGGTCAACGGGCAGGCCGCCGAGGTCAACGTCATGTCGATGGTGGCGATCTGGTCATCATCGACATGGACCCCATAGACCAGCCCCAGATCGACCACGTTGATTCCGAGTTCGGGGTCGACCACGTCGCGCATCCGCTCTGTCAGTTCCTCTTCAGTCACACTCATGTGAAGTCCTTTCCTAATGCTTGGACGGTTGCGTCTTTGAAAGCCATCCATCCCAGCAGGGCACATTTGACCCGCGCCGGGTAGGAGGCCACACCGGCGAACGCGATCCCGTCACCGAGGACCTCCTCGTCGGGCTCGACCTTGCCGCGGCCTTCGATGAGCTCCAGGAAGGCGGCGTGGATGGGCCACACCTTCTCCAGTGGTTGGCCTTCGAGCAGCTCGTACATCACCGATGTGGATGCCTGCGAGATGGAACAGCCCATCGCGTCGTAGGAGATGTCCCGGACCACCGCGTCGCGCACATCCACCCGCAAGGTGATCTCATCTCCACAGGTGGGGTTCACGTGATGCACCTGCGCTGCGTACGGCTCGCGCAGACCCTTGCCCCGGCCGCGCCTGTAGTGGTCCAGGATTATCTCTTGGTAGAGGCTCTCAAGGTTCATGCGAAGAACTCCAAGGCCCGCCCTGTGCCGTCGATCAAGGCAGCGACATCGTCTTCATCGTTGTAGAGGTAGAACGTGGCGCGGGTCGTGGCAGCCACGCCGAACCTGCGGTGCAGCGGCCACGCGCAGTGGTGGCCGACCCGCACCGCGATACCGGAGTCGTCCAGCACCTGGCCGAGATCGTGGGAGTGGATCCCTTCGGCCACGAACGAGACGGCTCCCCCGCGGTTCTCAAGATCCGTGGGCCCTATGATGCGGATCCCGGGCAATTGCCTCAGACCCTCCAGCGCCAAGCCCGTGAGGTGCACCTCGTGTTCGTGGATGGCCTCGAGCCCGATGTTGGAGAGGTAGTCACAGGCCACCCCGAGGGCGACCGCCTGGGCGATGTTGGGAACCCCGGCCTCGAATCGCTGCGGTGGGGCCGCGAACGTCGAGTGATCCATGAAGACCTGCTCGATCATGGAACCGCCGGTGAGCATCGGAGGCATCAGCGCCAACAGTTCCGCCCGGCCCCATAGGACGCCCACACCAGTGGGGGCGAGCATCTTGTGCCCGCTGAATGCGATGAAGTCGGCATCCAGATCATGTACGTCGACGGGCATGTGCGGCACCGACTGGCAGGCGTCCACAACCACCAAAGCGCCTACAGCGTGAGCCATTGCGGCGACAGCGGCCACCGGGTTGATCGTTCCCAGCACGTTGGACTGGTGGGTCAGCGCGACGACCTTGGTCCGCTCGGTGATCATCGCCGGGTCCACGTCCAGTCGCCCGTCATCGGTCACCCCGAACCAGCGCAACGTCGCTCCAGTGCGCTTCGCCACCTGCTGCCAGGGCACGAGATTCGCGTGATGCTCCATCTCGGTGATCAGGATCTCGTCACCCGGACCCAGAACGAAACGATCCGGGCCACCGTCGGCAGTTGCATTCGTGAAGGCGTAGGCGACCAGATTCAATGCTTCGGTCGCGTTGCGGGTGAAGACGATCTCGTCGGCGCGCCCACCCACGAAGTCGGCGATCCTGGCCCTCGCCACCTCGAAGGCGTCGGTGGCCTGCTCGGCCAGAAGGTGGGCACCTCGGTGCACGGCCGCGTTGCGCGTCTCGTAGAAGTCCCGCTCGGCGTCCAGGACCATGACCGGCTTCTGCGACGTCGCACCGGAATCCAGGTAGACCAGGTCCCGGTCGTTACGCACCGTGCGCGACAGGATTGGGAAATCCTTGCGCAGGGTCGCGACGTCCAGTGGGCTCATACCGCCGCACCGGTGAACTGTTCGTATCCGTTGGCCTCGATCTCGTCGGCCAGTGCGGCATCACCCTCGGCCACGATGCGGCCCTGCCACATGACGTGGACGTACTCGACCGGGATCTGGCGCAGCAGCCGAGTCGTGTGCGTGATCAGCACCACTCCGACGTCTCCGCCGGCACGCACCCTGTTCACTCCCTCGGACACGACCTTCAGCGCGTCCACGTCCAAACCGGAGTCCGTCTCGTCGAGCACAGCGAAGCGCGGGTTGAGCAACTCCATCTGCAGGATCTCGTGACGCTTGCGCTCACCGCCGGAGAAGCCCTCGTTGACGCTTCGCTCGGCGAACGACGGGTCGACGCTGAGGTCTGCCATGGCCCCACGCATCTCCTTGAGCCAGCCGCGCAAGGCGGGAGCCTCACCGCGCACCGCGGTCACAGCGCTGCGCAGGAAGTTGGACACGGAGACCCCGGGCACCTCGACGGGGTACTGCATGGCCAGGAACAGGCCCGCCCGTGCGCGCTCGTCGACACTCATCGCCAGGACGTCCTCGCCGTCCAGGCTCACTGAACCCTGCGTGATCGTGTAGGCGGGGTGACCGGCCAAGGCATAGGCCAGCGTCGACTTGCCGGAGCCGTTCGGCCCCATGATCGCGTGGGTCTCACCGCTGGCGACGCTCAGGTCCACCCCCTGCAGGATCTGCTTGGGCCCGGCGTCGGACTCCACCTCGACGTGCAGGTTCTTAATGATCAGTTGGCTCATCGTGCCTCCTCGGGAACTGCGACGAGGACTACTGCCTCGTCGCCTTGGCCTTCAATCTGGACTGGGTATGTGGCGATGGATTCGAATGCTGGGGGCCCCGACGGTTCGCCGGTGCGCAGATCGAAGCGGGAGCCGTGCAGCCAGCACTCGATCTGGCAGCCGGCCACCTCCCCCTCGGACAGTGAGACCTCCGCATGCGAGCAGACGTCACTGACGGCGTACACCTGTCCGCCGGTGCGGACGACGGCGACCTGAACGCCGTCCACACTGATGCGTCTCGGCTGGTTCTCGCGCAGATCCCCGAGCCGTACCGAAGCACTGCCCATCACTGGACCAGCTCGTTCGTGTAGCCCAACTCGGCCTCCACTGCACGCATCAGCTCGGTGCGGATCATGGGCACGTCGATCCCGTCGAGAACGTCGGCGAAGAAGCCCAGCACGACCAAACGCCGCGCATCCTGCTCTGTGATACCCCGCGAACGCAGGTAGAAGACCTGCTCCTCGTCGAAACGCCCCGTGGTGCTGGCGTGCCCGGCACCGATGACATCCCCGGTGAGGATCTCCAGGTTCGGAACCGAGTCGGCCCGCGCGCCGTCATCGAGCAAGAGGTTGCGGTTGATCTCGTAGGTCTGGGTTCCCACGGCTGAGGGCCGGATGAGTACGTCACCGACCCAGACACTGCGGGCACCATCGCCTTGCAGCGCGCCCTTGAACACCACGTTGCTGCGGCAACGCGGCTGCGAGTGGTCCACGAACGAGCGGTGCTCGAAGCGCTGGCCGGAGTCGGCGAAGTAGAGCCCCCGCACGTCCACATCCCCGCCCGGGGCGTCGTAGTCGACCGTCTGCACCAGCCGCACGGCTTCACCGCCGAGGGTCACCACCACGCTGCGCAAGGTGGCGTCACGGCCAACTCGGGTGGCGATGTGCCCGGCGTGCACGGAGTCGTCACTCCAGTTCTGGATGGAGACGAAATCACACCTGGCTTCGTCATGCACCACGACCGAGAGGTTGCCTGCGTACTGGGCGGTGCCGGAGTGCCGCACGACGACCGTGGCTTTGGCGCCCCTGCCGATGTCGATGAGCAACTGGCCCCACACCACCGGCTCGCGGCCGGTGCCGCGCAGATCGATGAGCAGCGGCTCGGGATGGTCGGACCCTGCCGGCACCTCCAGCAGCATGGACTTCCCGCTGTGGGCGGCCGCCAGTGCGGAGATGCGGTCGACGGGCGCGCTGGCCGCGCGGTCGCGGGCCTCTTCGGCATCGATCTCGCGCAGGACGACCCCGTCGGCCAGGGTCGTGTCCCATTCGAGGTGGCCGTCGGATCCGACGTCCTCCAGCAGCGGCTTGAGGGCTGCGCGGGGTGCGAAGCGCCAGACCTCCTCGCGCCCGGTCGGGACCGGGAAGTCGGCAAGGTCGTAAGAACGCAGGTTGGACATGGACACTTCGCCCATCAGCCGACTGCTCCTTCCATCTGCAGCTCGATCAGTCTGTTGAGCTCGAGCGCGTACTCCATGGGAAGTTCCCGGGCGATGGGCTCGACGAACCCACGCACGATCATGGCCATGGCCTCGTCCTCTGTGAGGCCGCGCGACATCAGGTAGAACAGCTGGTCAGCACCGATCTTGGACACCGTGGCCTCGTGGCCCATCGACACGTCGTCCTCGCGCACGTCGTTGTACGGGTAGGTGTCCGAGCGGCTGATGTCGTCGACGAGCAGCGCGTCGCACTTCACAGTCGACTTCGACCCACGCGCGCCGGGGTTCACCTGAATCAACCCGCGGTAGGAGGTCCGGCCACCACCCCGGGCCACGGACTTGGACACGATGGTCGAGGAGGTGTTGGGCGCGGCGTGCACCATCTTGGCGCCTGCGTCCTGGTGCTGGTTCTCGCCGGCGAAAGCCACCGACAGCGTCTCGCCCTTGGCGTGCTCGCCCATCAGCCAGACCGCCGGGTACTTCATGGTCACCTTGGAGCCGAGGTTGCCGTCGATCCATTCCATCGTCGCGCCCTGTCCGGCGATGGCGCGTTTGGTCACGAGGTTGTAGACGTTGGTCGACCAGTTCTGGATCGTGGTGTAGCGGCAGCGGGCGTCCTTCTTCACGATGATCTCGACCACGGCCGAGTGCAGGGAGTCCGTTGAGTAGATGGGCGCCGTGCAGCCCTCGACGTAGTGCACGTAGGCACCCTCGTCGACGACGATCAGCGTCCTCTCGAACTGGCCCATGTTCTCGGTGTTGATGCGGAAGTACGCCTGTAGCGGGATGTCGACTTTGACTCCCTTGGGCACGTAGATGAATGAACCGCCCGACCACACAGCGGTGTTCAGTGCGGAGAACTTGTTGTCCCCGGCTGGGATCACCGACGCGAAGTGCTCCCGGAAGAGGTCCTCGTGCTCACGCAGGCCGGTGTCGGTGTCCAGGAAGATCACACCCTGTTCCTCGAGGTCCTCACGGATCTTGTGGTAGACCACTTCACTCTCGTACTGTGCGGCCACACCGGCGATCAGCCGCTGCTTCTCAGCCTCCGGGATGCCGAGCCGGTCGTAGGTGTTCTTGATGTCCGCGGGCAACTCGTCCCACGACGTCGCCTGCTTCTCCGTGGACCTCACGAAGTACTTGATCGAGTCGAAGTTGATGGTCGACAGGTCCGCGCCCCAAGTCGGCATCGGCTTCTTCTCGAACAGGCGCAGACCCTTGAGGCGCATTTCGAGCATCCATTCCGGCTCATTCTTCAACGCCGATATCTCACGCACGACGTCTTCGCTCAGGCCACGCTTGGCAAGGGCGCCCGCGGCGTCGGAGTCACTCCATCCGTAGTCGTACCGTCCCAGATCGGCCAACTGATCAACGTCGTTCATGAAGAGACCCTTTCGGTTCGGGCATGGGTCGCCGACGGCGAGACCAGGCAGGTGCAGACCCCGTCGCCATGGGCGATCGTGGCCAGTCGGGTGACGTTCGTTTCGAGCAGCCGCGCGAAGGCAGCCGCCTCCGCATCGCACAGTTGCGGGAACTCGTGGGCGGCTTGGGAGACCGGGCAGTTGTGCTGGCACACCTGCATGACCGAGGTCGGGCCCTCCTCCACCGAGGCTGCGTACCCGTCAGCTGTGAGCAGAGCCGCGAGCCGCTGAGCCCGTTGGTGCGGATCCCTGATGCCGCGCAGGTGTGGGCGGTACCGCTGTTCGAGTTCCTCGGCACGCTTGGCCGCGAACCCCTCGAGTGCATCGGCCTGCACCTGGTTCATGAAGCGCATCGCGCTCACGGCCAGATCGTCGTAGGCCTGGTCGAAGCGTGCGCGCCCCGACTCGGTCAGCGAATAGATCCTCGCCGGCCGCCCACGCCGCGGCTGCGGCATCGGTCCGAACGCCGGACGGTCACCGGCAATGACATGCCCGGCGGCCTCGAGCGCATCGAGTTGCTTGCGAACCCCTGCCGCAGTGATCCCGAGGCGTCGGGACAACTGCGCGGCCGTCGCAGGACCGTCGGACAGCAGGCTGCGGACAACCCGTTCCTGTCCGCCGGTTTCCGATTTCACAACTCCATTGTTGCGTAATTCCCTGTCAGCGCAAGAGCCGGGTCACTGAAAGGCCCAGGTTGCTGTTGCCGACTTTCCCGACATACCGGACCGTTGAGGTATGGCTCACTACCGCACAACCGTCGACTCCCAACAGCCCGCTGCCAAGGTGTACAGCTACCTGGCCGACTTCGCCTCCGTCGCGCAATGGGATCCGGGTGTCTCAGACGCAGAGCTGATCAGTGGTGAACCGGGCCGTACGGGGGCCCGATACCGCGTGCAGGTCCGCTTCCTGGCCCGCACCATCAGCCTCGAGTACGAGATCCTGGAGTCCGTCGAACCTGAGGGCACGTTCGGGGGCAGGGTTGTCCTGGAGGCGCACACCGCGGACTTCCGGTCCTACGACATCATCACCGTCACCCCGCGCGGCTCGGGTTGCACGGTGACCTATGACGCGGACCTGGCGCTCAAGGGCGTACGTCGCCCGTTCGACCCCGCGTTGTCGCTCGCCTTCCGTGTCATCGGAGACCGGGCTCGTGACGGGTTGGCGGCGGCCGTTCAGATGCGTCCGGTCGCATGAAGGGCGCCGGACTGATCGACGCTGGACTGGAAGCCACCGTCGTCGGCGGTTTCAGCCGGGTGGGCTACGCAGCGCGATCTCGACTCTTCGCCTGGCCGCCAGACCCTGATCTGTCAGGGATGAGGGTGCTGGTCACCGGGGGCACCAGTGGCCTGGGCCTCGCGGCAGCAACCAGACTCACGGCGGCCGGCGCTCGCGTGGCGATCACCGGCCGGAGCCAGTCGAGACTCGAAGACGCGGCAGAGCAGATAAATGCCGCCGGGAATCGACCGACCACCGTTGAGGTCGACGCGGGCGAACTGCAGCAGGTGGAACAGGGATTCCAGCAGGCCGTGTCCGGCCTCGGCGGCCTTGACGTGGTCATTCAGAACGCCGGCGCTCTGACCCACGACTTCACAACCACCTCTGACGGTCTCGAGCAGACGTTCGCCGTGCATGTCCTCGGCCCCTTCCTGCTCACCACCCTCGCGCTGCCACAGATGGGTCCGAATGGGCGGATCATCACAGTTGCATCGGGCGGAATGTACAGCCAGAGACTCGATCCAGCGACCATGATCATGACGGCCGCTGACTACGACGGAGTCGGCGCCTACGCACGGGCCAAGCGCGTCCAGGTGACCCTGAACCAGCAGTGGGCACAGCGGCTGCCCGACGGCCCACTGTTCGCCGCGATGCACCCTGGTTGGGCCGACACCCCTGGCGTGCAGGAATCACTGCCCGGCTTCCGACGCATCACGCGGCCGATCCTTCGTACGCCCGACCAAGGCGCTGACACGGCCGTATGGCTCACGTACGCCGAGGTCCCGACAGGTTTGTTCTGGCTGGATCGCCGTGCCCGCAGCACCGTACGCGTGCCGGGGCGGGGGGCCACTGCCGAGGATGCCCGGGCCGCCTTCGATGAGGTCGCCCGGATTGTGCAGGCCTACGGACCGGGCTCAGCGACCGGCCGGGCACTACCTACGATTGAGGAGTGAATGCGGTCACCATCGAGGCACTGAGCGCCGCGTACGGTTCGAAACCGGCCGTGCAGGACCTGAGTCTCACGGTGGTCGCGGGCACGACCTGTGTCCTTCTCGGGCCCAACGGTGCAGGTAAGACCACAACTCTCAAAGTCCTTCTAGGGCTGCGTCCGGCCGATTACGGCTCGGTGAGAGTCCTTGACCGCACGCCGGACGATCCCGCCCTGCGACACCTCATCGGGGTTGTCCTACAGGACGGCGGGTTGCCCGTCGCCGCCAAGCCAGCCGCAATAGTCGGGCACTTCGCGAGGCTGTACAGCAATCCCCTTCCCCTACCCGAACTTCTGGACAAACTGGGCCTGGCTCACTTGGATCAGCCGTACCGACGGCTCTCCGGCGGGGAGCAACAGCGCGTGAAACTGGCTGTCGCCCTGGTCGGCAGACCCCAACTGCTGGTGCTGGATGAACCCACCACGGGTATGGACCCGGCTGCCCGCAGG
The DNA here is from genome assembly GCA_963818505.1 of uncultured Actinomycetota bacterium. Taxonomy (GTDB): domain Bacteria; phylum Actinomycetota; class Actinomycetes; order S36-B12; family UBA10799; genus JADKAV01. The sequence goes on along the minus strand of CAWFSJ010000001.1, from coordinate 240,199 downwards.
GTCTTCTGGACCCTGATCGACGAGATGCGCGAGCAGGGGGTCACGACCTTGATGACCACCCACCAGCCTGACGAGGCCGGCTCACGGGCTGACCAGATCGCCGTGATCCACCAGGGCAAGGTGATCGCCGACGACGCCCCGGGCCGCTTGATCGAGGCCTCACCGGTGTGGTTCACCTGTTCTCGCCACCTCGACCTCTCCACCCTGCGACAGGTGCTCGGTGACGGCTACGACGTCGCTGAGGTCGAACCTGGTCGGTACCGGGTCCGCGGGGATGTGGACGTCCCGCAGTTGTCGGCCATCGAAGCATGGGTCGCCGGTCACGGGGACGGCCGCCAAGCGGTCACCGTGGTCCGCAGCCTGGAAGAGGCCTATTTGGAGATGACCGGGGGCGCGCCATGGTGACACTGGACATGCGCGCAGGCAGCAACAGTGCTACTGCCGCGCGCAGGATCTGGGCTCAGGCGATCTTCGATACGGGCAACCTTCTGCGCAACGGTGAGAACCTGCTGCTGACACTCGTGATCCCCGTGGGTGTCCTGATTCTCGGGTTGAAGACCCCCTTGGGCGGGGACCGCACGGACGCGCAGTCGCTGGTCGCGGCCCTGAGCCTCGCGGTGCTGGCCACAGCCTTCACGTCACAAGCCATCAACACCGGATTCGACCGGCGCTACGGCGTCATGCGGATGCTCGGTCTCTCACCACTCGGGCTACGTGGCCTGCTCAGTGCCCGGGTCTTGGTCAGTCTGCTCCTGATCGCCCTGCAGAGCGTGCTCCTGGTGCTTCTCACCGGGGCGCTGACCGGGTGGTGGCCCAGCGACCCCGCTCAGATCGCCCAGTCGGCCCTGGCGGTGCTCCTCGCGGTATGGGCGTTGACGGCCTGGGCGTTGACCCTGGCCGGGGCTCTTCGGGCGGAGGCCACGCTGGCCGTGGCGAACGCAGTGTTCTTGATCCTGATGTTCGGTGGCGGATTGATCATCCCGGCAGACTCGTTGCCGTGGGCAGCTCTCACCGGCTGGCTTCCGACGGGCGCGCTGGTAGCTGGCATGACCGACTCGGTGGTGGCATGGTCACCGATCGTCGTGCTCAGCGTTTGGGGCCTGGTGGGCACGGCCCTGGCCAGCCGGTTCTTCAACTGGGAGTCCTGACAACCCCGACTGCCGTCGTGCGGCGATGCATTGCGTAGGCTCGTTGCCGTGGCAGTGGACACGGTTCGCGAGTCGGTGAATCTGACAACATCCGCGCCTGTATGGCTGCAACGGGTCTTCTGGGCGAACCTCGTGGCCCAAGTGGGGATCGTGATCACCGGCGGCATCGTGAGAGTGACGGGAAGCGGTCTGGGGTGCCCCACCTGGCCAGAGTGTGTCGACGGGTCGATCACCCCCACCTCTGCGCAGACCGAGGCGTGGCACAAGTACGTGGAGTTCGGCAACCGCACGCTCACAGGGATCCTGATGATCCTGGCCGTGGCAGCACTGGTCGGCGCGGTCGTCTGGTGGCGTCGTTCCGGGGTGTCGCGGCCTTGGATCCTGTGGCTGGCAGCCGTACCCCTGGTCGGCACACTGGCCCAAGCGGTCCTGGGCGGGATAACCGTTCTGGTGGACCTGCATCCGCTGGCCGTGGGCAGTCATCTACTTCTGTCGATGGTAATCATCGCAGCCTGCGTGGCGTTGGCCCAATTCGGGTCCGAGACCGCTGACCCGCCCGGCACACCTGCAACACGGCCCACCACGAGAGTCCTCGGCAACGCCTTGATCGCGGTAACCGCGGTCATCGTCGTGATGGGCACGGTGGTCACGGGATCGGGTCCCCACGCCGGTGACGCCGCGACGGTTCGCCTGGATCTGGACCCACGACTGGTCAGTTGGCTGCACGCGGACGTGGTGTTGCTGTTCATCGGGCTTCTGGTCGGGATGCTGGCGCTGCTCCACGTCGACGACGTCCCTCGCGTGGCACGCACCCGGGCTCTCTGGGTCGTCGTTTTCGCGGTGCTCCAAGCGGGCATCGGCTACGTCCAGTACTTCACTGGACTGCCTTGGGTGCTGGTCAGCCTGCACCTGCTCGGCGCCTGCCTGGTCTGGGTGGGTGTGTGGAGACTGCGTCTGAGCCTCACTACTCGAACGAGTGCCTCGCGTCCGGTGTGACGCGCCTGCGCACCGCCCAAGCTAGCTCGTCGGCGCCCTTCTGGTGGGTCGTGAACTCCAAGTCAGGCTCGGTGGCGTCGAAGTCCTGGAGGCGCCAGTCCCCCGGGCCACCGACGACATCGAGGCGGGCTTGCACGATGTGTTCGGCACCCCCGGCCAACTCCAGCACCCGGTCGGCGAGATTCACCAGATCCTGATCCAGCTCGATGTCGGCCCGATCGGCGTCCAGGCAGGCGGCGACCCGTCCGTCCATCACGACAAGGGTTGCGGATCGGGTGTTCTCGAAGGCGTCCGACTGGGCAAGCGCCATCCAGCCCCGCGACACCAGTTCGGAAGCCACCTGTTCAGCACGCTCGACCGACTCCACGACGACGGCCCGCCTGCGGGGCTCGCGCACATTGGGCAGCACCTTCATCCGCAACCAGCCGCGCTCACGGACCTGAGCCCCGAAATCTTCGGCTGAATCCCCGGGTTCCATCCACACCGACTCGACGGTGGGCACCCCCATGCGCGCAAAATCACGGATCTGGCTGCGGTCGGTGTTGCGGGCCAGGACGACCCCTGGGTTGGCCAGCAGAGTCTCGTCCTCCACCTGACGGGCCCAGCGCAGGAAGTCCTGACGTCGTTCAGCGGCATCGGTGCGTCGCACGATCGCGAGGTCGAAGTCGCCCCACTGCGAGCCGGAGTCCCAGCGAACAGGAACAGCCTCGAGTCCTGTGCGTTCGAACGCCGCGATGGCCAGCGACAGTTCCGGATCGCCGTGACCGGCATCGGTGACGTACGCGACCCTCGGCAGCATCAGCCCAGCAGCAGCGGATCGATAGCCACTGCGAGGAAGAGCAACGCGAGGTACGTGATGGACCAGTGGAACAGACGCATGGGACGTGGGTCGTCACCGGCGCGTGTGCGTCGACGCAGCAGGTACGCCTCCCACAGGAACACAGCCCCGAGCAGAACTGCGCTGACGCTGTAGATCCAGCCCATGGGTGCGACGGGAACGAGCGCGAGCGAGGCGGCCACGGTGGCCACCGAGTACCACAGGATCTGATCAGCCACGTGCTTGGTCTCTGCCACGACGGGCAGCATCGGAACCCCGGCAGAACCGTAGTCTTCGCGGAAACGCAGCGACAGCGGCCAGTAGTGAGGTGGAGTCCACAGGAAGACGACCAGGAACAGCACCCAGGGCGTCCACGACAGGTGACCGGTCACCGCGGCCCACCCGATGAGGACCGGGAAACAGCCGGCTGCCCCACCCCACACGATGTTCTGCGAGGTCCGCCGTTTCAGGATCATCGTGTATCCCACGACGTACAAGAAAATGGCTAGGCCCGCGAGACCAGCAGCCAGCAGGTTCGTGGTGAGCGCCAGCCAGACGACCGAGAGCGCACTCAGGGCACTGCCGAAAGCCCACCCGGCGGCGGGACTGATCCGGCCCGTGGCCATGGGGCGAGCGCTCGTGCGTTTCATGACCGCATCGATGTCGCGGTCGTAGACACTGTTCATGGAGTTGGCGCCTGCAGCTGCCAGCGACCCACCGATCAGGGTCGCCACCAAGGTTCCCAGTGAAGGTAGACCACGTGCCGCGAGGACCATCGCAGGCACCGTGGTTACGAGCAGCAACTCGATGATGCGCGGTTTCGTGAGCGCCAAGTACGCCCGCCAAGTGCTGTTCCCCTTCGTCTGGGGGGATTGGACGTGCGTGCTGGCCACCACTGCAGACTACAGGGGCGCCAGGCGACTGGGGGCATCCCGGGATCGGATTGGCGAGGTCCGCACACCAACGGGCACAGTGGGCATGTGACCGACTCCTTCCGGGTGACACCGGGTGCACGAGGCCTGCGCCGGATGCTGGCGATGCCGCCTCATTGGATCGAGCGCCTGGTCGGTCCTCCACCACAGATCGACGGGCGGACCCTGTCGCCGGCCGTGCATCTGTTGGTCAAGGCCAACGAACGTCTCAACGCCACCGGCAAGGATGGTGATCTGGACAAGCGCAGGGAGGGGTTGCGCAAGTCCGCCCAACTGGTGATGCCGACGCCCTTAGGGATCTGCGTGACGCCGGGCACGGTTCCCGGTCCCGCTGGGCCAATACCCGTTCGTGTCTACCGCGACCCCCGCACTGTGGGGCCCACGCCCGTGATCGTGTACTACCACGGAGGCGGTTGGGCTGTCGGCGACCTGGACAGTCATGACGGAACCTGCCGGATGCTCGCCCGCCACAGCGGCACCACTGTCGTCTCGGTCGATTACCGTCTGGCACCCGAGAGCCCCTTCCCCGGACCCCTGCATGATGCCTACGCGGTGTTCGGCTACGTGCGCGACCATCCTGCATCGTTCGGCGGCGTGCCCGGGCAGGTCGCGGTCATGGGTGACAGCGCCGGTGCCAACCTGGCCGCCGCGACGAGTCTGCTCGCACGCGAAGCCGGGCGAGCACCGACGGCGCAGATCCTGATCTACCCCGCCACTGATCTTCGGATGGGCCACCCGTCCATCGAGACGTTCGCCGAGGGTTTCATGCTCAGCAAGGCAGACATGCTGTGGTACCGCCAGCAGTATCTGACTGATCTGCGCTCTGCGCTCGACCCGCTCGTCTCCCCTTTGCTAGCCCCGGACCTGAGTGGCCTTCCCCCCACGCTGCTTTGGACCGCAGGCTTCGACCCCCTACGCGACGAGGGTGAGCACTTCGCGCTGAGCCTGCAGGAGGCGGGCGTCGACTGCACCTATCGCTGCGCGCAAGATCAGGTCCACGGATTCTTCGCCATCGGCGTACTGCCGGGCGGCATGCAACAGATCGCGGATATCTGTCGGCAAGCCGGGCAACTGGTGCATGACGCCGCAGCCTGATCGCCGCCGCGACTGACCAAGCGCCAGACACGCCCCGGCGGATACGCTGAGGCGCAATTGCACAACCTGAGAGGACGCCCGCGTGACCGTCGAATGGACCGATCTGGACTCACGAGCGGTGGATACCGTTCGCGCCTTGGCCATGGATGCAGTGCAGAAGGTCGGCAACGGCCACCCGGGCACCGCGATGAGCCTTGCGCCTGCCGCCTACCTTCTCTTCCAGCGCTTCCTGCGGCACGACCCCGCCGACCCCCATTGGCTTGGACGCGACCGGTTCGTCCTGTCCAACGGCCATTCCAGCCTCACCCAGTACATCCAGTTGTACCTGTCCGGCTACGGCCTTGAACTGTCGGACCTGGAGGCCTTCCGGACATGGGGCAGTCTGACCCCGGGACACCCCGAGTACGGCCACACCGTGGGCATTGAGACGACCACCGGACCGCTGGGCCAGGGCTACGCCACGGGTGTGGGGATGGCGATGGACTCCCGCTACGTGCGTGGCTTGCTCGACCCGGTCGCAGAGGCGGGCACCAGCCCGTTCGACCACCACGTGTGGGTCTTCGCCGGCGACGGTTGCATGCAGGAGGGGATCACCAGTGAGGCTGCCAGCCTGGCCGGCCATCAGGAACTGGGCAATCTGATCGTCATCTACGACGACAACCACATCTCCATCGAGGGGAACACCGAGGTCTCCTTCAGCGAGGATGTGCTGGCCAGGCACGCAGCCTACGGCTGGCACACCCAGCACGTGGATCTCGCCGTGGACGGCGACGTGGACATTCAGGCCCTTGCCCGGGCCATGCAGAACGCCATGGAGGAGACGGGCCGGCCCTCGCTGATCGGACTGCGCACGATCATCGCGTGGCCGTCGCCAGACCTGCAGAACACCGGCAAGTCACACGGCTCCGCGCTGGGGGCCGAAGAGGTCGCAAAGACCAAAGTCGTGATGGGCATGGACCCAACCAAGGACTTCGATGTCGACCCCGAGGTGCTCGCACACGCCCGGGAGGTCGCCGGACGTGGGGCACAGACCCACGCGCAGTGGGACGAGACCTTCTCGGCGTGGCGCGCAGCAAACCCGGACCGGGTCGACTTGCTCGACCGCCTGGTCGCCGGGGAACTACCCGAAGGCCTGAAGGCGGCCATCCCCACCTTCGACCCCACGAAGCCCATGGCCACGCGTAAGGCCTCCGGTGAGGTCATCAACGCTGTCGCCGCGGTGATGCCCGAGTTCTGGGGCGGTTCTGCCGACCTCGCTGAAAGCAACCTCACCACGATCGAAGGTGGCGGGTCGTTCCTGCCGGCCACCTCGCACGCGCCCGGCAAGACCCCGTACGGGCGCATCCTGCATTTCGGGATCCGCGAGCACGCGATGGGTGCCATCCTCAACGGGATCGCCCTCGGCGGATTGACCCGGCCCTTCGGAGGGACGTTCCTGGTCTTCTCGGACTACATGCGAGGTGCAGTTCGCCTCGCAGCCCTGATGCAGGCACCGGTCACCTATGTGTGGACCCACGACTCGATCGGCCTCGGCGAGGACGGACCGACCCATCAACCGGTCGAACACCTGACAGCTCTTCGCGCCATTCCGGGACTGGACGTGGTGCGCCCGGCCGATCCCAACGAAACCGCCGTGTGCTGGTTGCAGGTGTTGCGCAAAAAGCGCCCGGCTGGCCTGGCCCTCACCCGCCAGAATGTGCCCACACTGCCCGCCGGTGATGTCGGCGCGGCAGCAAAGGGCGGTTATGTCCTGGCGGAGGCGGACGGTGGCGACCCGCGGGTGATCATCATCGGCACCGGCTCCGAAGTTCAGTTGGCCTTGGCCGCTCGAGACACTCTGCAATCGGAGAACATCCCCACCCGGGTGGTTTCCATGCCATGTACGGAGTGGTTCGACGAACAGCCACCCGAGTACCGTGAATCGGTCCTTCCAGCCGCGGTGAGCGCGCGCGTCAGCGTGGAAGCCGGCCGCGCGATGCCCTGGTACAAGTACATCGGCACGAAGGGACGGGCGGTGAGCCTGGAGCACTTCGGGGCATCAGCTGCCTACGAGAAGCTGTACGAGGAGTTCGGCATCACTGCGGATGCGGTGGTTGCGGCGGCCAGGGAGAGCCTCTCCGGTGCCTGAGGCGAAGACCAGGACAGCTGACCCGACCGTATCGGCGCGACTGATGATCGCGACCTACGCCGTCGGCGCCGTTGGGATCGCGATCGGGATGGCCACGGTTCTGTCCGACCCGCCGCGCCTGGGCTTGGCCTGTCTGCTGGCTGTGGGGTTGACGGGGGTGCTGTCGTTCGTGCGCCACGCGGTCTTCCATCGCAGTGACGCCGCGCGTATGGGCTGGGACTACGGCCAGCGAAACAACTTCCAGATCGAGGTCGGACTGGCCAACCTCGCCTGGGGCGGCGTGGCAGTACTCGCAGTGGTGCTCGATTGGGGCATCGCTGCCCTGGCGGCTCTCTTCTTGGTCTTCGGGCTCTACCTCGCTGGCGTTGCCGTCATGCAACTTGCATCCACGCCCGACGATGGTCGTCGGGCACTTGGACCTCTGATCGGTTTGAGCAGTTTCGCGGTGATGTTGTTGGTTGTCGGTGCGCTGGGAATGTCCGCCGCATGATGTGTCCCTTGCCCGAGGTTCGCCAGGCCCGCGGCAACCAAAGCGGGAAACAGGCAACCAAAGCGCGCGAATCCCACAACAGTTCCCGCCGGGCGAAGCCCTCTGAACACCTATACCGTTCCCGTCTAAGGAGGAACCCATGACAGACCGACTGGCAGAACTGTCCGCACTCGGTGTCTCGATCTGGCTCGACGACCTGGATCGCAGTCGCCTGACGACCGGCGGGCTGGCGCGGATGATCGAGGAGGACCACGTCGTCGGGGTGACGACCAACCCTTCGATCTTCTCCAAGGCGATCTCGACGGGAGCCGACGCGTACGCCATGCAGGTCGCGAGTCTGGCCAGCGGCCAAGCCGACGCTGACCTCGCAGTACGGGAGATGACCACCCAGGACGTGCGCGACGCGTGCGACGTGATGGCCGATGTGGCCGCGCGAACCGCTGGGGTGGACGGCCGGGTGTCCATTGAAGTCGATCCACGTCTGGCCCGGGACACCGAGCACACCATCGAGCAGGCGCGAGCCTTGTGGAACGAGGTCGGACGCCCTAACGTCCTCATCAAGATCCCCGGTACCCAGCAGGGGTTGGCCGCGATCACCCAGGCCCTGTCAGAAGGCATAAGTGTCAACGTCACCCTCATCTTCAGTGTCGACCGATATGTCCAGGTCATTGATGCCTGGGCGACAGGGTTGGAGAGCAGACTGGCGTCCGGACAGCCGATCTCGGACGTGCACTCCGTGGCCTCGTTCTTCGTGAGCCGCGTCGACACCGAGGTGGACGCTCGTCTTGACGCGATCGGCGGGGACGCCGCGGCCGAGTTGCGCGGTCGGGCTGGCCTGGCCAACGCGCGCCTGGCATGGCAGGCATACGAAGACTTCCGTGCAAGCCCTCGCTGGCAGGCGCTGAAGGCCGCTGGTGCCAGTCCGCAACGTCCGCTCTGGGCATCCACCGGGGTGAAGGACCCCGCATTCCCCGACGACATGTACGTGGTGGGCCTTGCCGGACAGGGCTGTGTGAACACGATGCCGGAACCGACTCTGCGGGCTGTCGCTGAGCACGGGCAACTGGCCGGAGACACGCTCACCGGCTACGGGCCACGCAGCCAGGAGGTCTTCGACTCCCTCGCGAGGCTCGGAGTCGACCTGGACGACGTCTTCGAGAAACTCGAGACGGAGGGCGTGGACAAGTTCAAAGTCGCCTGGGAGGACCTGCTCGCCACCGTCGACGCTGCACTCGCACAGGACCGGGACGCACAGTGAGACAGGCCACCTACACCAACACCAATCCGCTGCGCAGCCTCACCGATCGACGGTTGCCACGTGTGGCCGGTCCGTGTGCGCTGGTCATCTTCGGCGTCACCGGCGACCTCTCGCGTAAGAAGCTGATGCCTGCTGTGTACGACCTTGCCAACCGCGGGCTGCTCCCACCGTCCTTCGCCCTGGTGGGGTTCGCCCGCCGCGAGTTCACCAATGAGGACTTCGCCCAGGAGGTCCACGACTCTGTGCGCCAGCACTCTCGCACGGAGTTCCGCGAGGACGTCTGGAATCAACTGGCACAGGGTTTCCGTTTCGTGGCCGGCGACTTCACCGACGATGCCGCATTCGACGCTCTGGCGGCGACTGTCACCGACCTGGCCAACGAGCGAGGCACCGGCGGCAACACGGCCTTCTACCTCTCCATCCCACCGGGCATGTTCCCCCTGGTCGTACAGCAACTGAAGAGGTCCGGTCTGGCCTCTGAGGAGAGAGGCGGATGGCGTCGCGTGGTCGTCGAGAAGCCGTTCGGTCACGACCTCGACAGCGCCCAGGAGCTCAACCATGTGCTTGACGAGGTGTTCCCCAGCGGATCGATCTTCCGGATCGACCACTACTTGGGCAAGGAGACAGTGCAGAATCTGCTGGCGCTGCGCTTCTCGAACACCCTGTACGAACCGATCTGGAACAGCAACTACATCGATCACGTTCAGATCACCATGGCCGAGGACATCGGGATCGGCAGCCGGGCCGGCTACTACGACGGGATCGGAGCAGCCCGCGACGTCATCCAGAATCACCTCCTGCAATTGATGGCCCTGACGGCCATGGAAGAACCGGTCTCCTTCTCCGCCGAGCATGTGCGCATCGAGAAGGAGAAGGTACTGGCTTCCGTGGTCCTGCCTGAAGACCTCGACGCCTACACCGCCCGCGGGCAGTACGGCCCCGGATGGCAGGGCGGCGAGGAGGTCGTCGGCTACATGCAGGAGGCCAACATCCCGCAGACGTCGACCACTGAGACCTACGCCGCCATCACTGTGAACGTGGACACTCGCCGCTGGGCCGGTGTCCCCTTCTACCTGCGAACGGGCAAGCGACTCGGCCGCAGAGTCTCCGAGATCGCTGTCGTGTTCAAGCGGGCGCCACATCTGCCTTTCGCCACCACCGACACTCAGGAACTGGGATCGAACACCCTGGTCATCCGGGTACAGCCCGATGAGGGCATCACGATGAAGTTCGGCTCGAAGGTCCCCGGGACACAGATGGAGGTGCGCGACGTGACGATGGACTTCATGTACGGCGACTCGTTCACCGAGTCCAGCCCTGAAGCCTACGAACGGCTCATCCTCGATGTCCTGCTCGGCGATCCGCCCCTTTTCCCCCGGCACCAGGAGGTGGAGATGTCATGGCGGATCCTCGATCCGGTGTTGAACCATTGGGCCAGCCACGGCAAACCCCAGACGTACGAGTCGGGGACATGGGGTCCTGTGGGCAGCGACGAGATGCTGGCCCGTGATGGCCGGGTTTGGCGCCGGCCATGACCACCAGACTGGAGAACACGACCACCGGCGAGATCGTCCGCTCGATCAACGCCGAACGCCACCGCATCGGGGCTACCTCAACCGGCATGGTGCTCACCCTGATCATCGTCACCGACGAGGAGAACCAGTCCGACGCTACCCGCGCGGCGGCCTTCTCCGCCAGGGAGCACCCCTGCCGGATCATCACGTTGATCCCACGGCCCGGAAGGGTCGAGCCCCAACTCGACGCGAACATCGACGTCGGCGACACGATGGGGCCAGGCGAGACGGTGCGTCTGCGTCTACGTGGGGACCTGGCCGAACACGGGGCCTCGGTGGCCCTGCCACTGCTGCTGCCGGACACCCCGGTGGTTGTCTGGTGGCCCACTCACTGTCCGGAGGTGCCGGCCAGGGATGCCATCGGGAGCATGGCCCAGCGGCGCATCACCGACGCCGCGGCTCAGCACCACCCCATGCACGCGCTGTTGGAGCGGCAGAACGGCTACACCGCCGGGGATACCGACCTGGCCTGGACCCGGACCACTGTCTGGCGCTCGATGCTCGCGGCGGCGCTCGATCTGCCGTTCGCCCGGATCACCAGCGTTGAGGTGAGTTCGGAACGTTCCAATCCGTCGTCGGCGCTGCTGGTCGCCTGGTTGGGCAACCGTCTCAACGTCCCGGTGGAACTGCATCGCAGTCAGGGGCCCGGGATAACCGGTGTCCTCATCCACACCGACGACGGACCGATCACGTTGTCGCGCCCGGATGGTCGCACCGGTCGGTTGTCGCGGCCCGGGGTGACGGCCCACGACGTGCCTCTGGCCCGCCGCGACCTCCGGGACCTGATCGGCGAAGAACTGCGCCGCCTGGATCCGGACGAGATGTTCGCTGAGTCCCTGGCCGCCGTGAAGATCGAGTCGACGGCGAAACCCGCGCACAGGGCCGAGGCTCCCGAGTCGCAATCGTGAGCTCGATACAGATCGGCGTCTACCCCGATGCCGCGGCTGTTTCTGAAGCCGTTGCGACGCGGATGGCGGGGGCGATCCTGCGCACTCTGGCCAGCCAGGGCCTCGCCCACATCTGCATCACCGGGGGACGTGGCGGTCACGGGGCATTGGCCAGTCTTGCCCGCGACGCCGGCATCGACTGGGATCGCGTTCACGTGTGGTGGTCCGATGAGCGCTTCGTGCCTGCTGGCGACTCCCAGCGCAACGACGTGATGGCCCAGGAGGCACTGCTGGATGTTGTGGACCTGCCCGCCGCGAACGTTCACCCGATGCCCTCCAGTGACCAGTACGCCACGGTGACAGAGGCGGCTGAGGCCTACACCGCAGAGTTGGCCGGGTTCGGCAATCCCTGCCCACCGTTCTGCATCAGCATCCTCGGGCTGGGCGAGGACGGCCATGTCGCCTCGTTGTTCCCCGAGCATCCTGGTCTGCGCGAGACTCGTCCGGCGTTCGCAGTGACCGATTCACCGAAGCCTCCGCCCGTGCGGGTCTCGATGTCCTTCGATGTCATCAATCGCGCCGATGAGGTGGTCGTGATCGCCTCGGGCGCGGGGAAGGCCGACGCTGTCGGCATGCTGATCAATGACCCCGGACCGCTGGCGGTTCCGGCGGCAGGGGTTCACGGACGCAGCCTGACCCTGCTGGCCGTCGACCTGGACGCCGCAGCGCACCTACCTGCAGGGCTCACCCGCGAGCACTGAGTGGCCAGCGAGGAGCTTCCCGGTCCTGTGATCGGGCTCAGACCTCAGGCAGGTTCTTCATCGCCTCGTCGAGAAGCGCGTCGGCCTCTCCCCCCGTGCGCCGCTCCTTGACATAGGCCAAGTGCGTCTTGTAGGGCTCGACCTTGGGCGGCGCAGGAGGGTTCTGCTGGTCCTGTCCCGCGGGCAAACCACATCGAGGGCAGTCCCATTCGGCGGGCACTGCTGCGTCCTGCGAGAAACTCGGCCGACTCTCATGGCCGTTGGAACAGTAGAACGGGATCTGTTTGCGGGGCGCAGCCTCCCCCCGTTCAGCCTCACCCATCGGTCCGGCACCCACCCGGCTACCTCGGATCGCACTTCCTCCGGCCACGCGTAGAGATCCTTCCGTTTAGGACTTGGTGATGAGCCCGAGCGCGATGATCGTCGCCGCCCAGATAAGACCAACACCGACAGTCACTCGGTCAAGGTTGCGCTCAGCAACACTCGATCCACCCAGGGAGGTGCTCACACCACCACCGAACAAGTCGGACAGTCCGCCGCCCTTGCCCTTGTGCAACAACACAAGAGCGACGAGCAGCACGCTGGTGACCAGCAGCAGTACCTCAAGTGCAAGAATCACCGAGCTGTCCTTCCTTCCGGGTACAGCCCAGAGTAACCTCAGGCACTGGTCTGCGGGTGGAGGCGGTACCGCACAATCGTGGCGAACTCGTCGGCGTCAAGACTCGCGCCCCCGATCAGAGCACCATCCACGTCGGCCTTCGCCATGATTCCGGCGATGTTCGAGGACTTCACAGAGCCCCCGTACAAGACCCGGACCTGCTCGGCCACCCCAGCGCCGTAGGCCTCGCCCACCCACTGGCGCACAACCGCACACACCTCCTGAGCATCCTCAGGTGATGCCACCTCGCCGGTGCCGATCGCCCATACAGGTTCGTAGGCGATGACCACCGACAGCATCTGCTCCTCAGTGAGTCCTTCGAGGCTGCCGGTCAGCTGGTCGGTCACGTGTTCCACGTGGTTACCCGCTTGCCGAACATCAAGGTGCTCGCCCACACACACGATGGGCGTCAGGCCGTTCTCCAGGGCGGCCTTCGCCTTGGCGTTCACCACGGCGTCAGTCTCGTCGTGGTAGCTCCGGCGCTCGCTGTGGCCGACCGTCACATATGTGCAACCGAGCTTGGACAGCATGTGAGCGGCTATCTCGCCTGTGTACGCGCCGGCCTTGTGCGCAGACAGGTCCTGAGCGCCGTAGCCGATGTGCAACTTGTCGCCCTCTACGAGGGTCTGCACGCTGCGCAGGTCGGTGAACGGTGGCAGCACCACGACATCCACCGCCGCGTAGTCGTCGTCCTTGAGCAGGAAGGCGACCTTCTGCACCAAGGCGATGGCCTCCAGGTGGTTCAGGTGCATCTTCCAGTTGCCCGCCATCAGCGGTTTGCGGCTCATGCGTCCTCCAGTACAGCGATCCCGGGCAGTGTCTTGCCCTCCAGCAACTCCAGGCTGGCACCGCCGCCCGTCGAAATATGGTCGATGGCCTGCGCGTCCAACCCCAGCAGCCTAACGGCCGCCGCGGAGTCACCCCCGCCCACGACGGTGAAGCCTGATGTCTGCGTCAGCGCCTCCGCCACGGTTTTGGTCCCCGCGGCGAACGGAGCCATCTCGAAGACCCCCATCGGCCCGTTCCACACCACGGTGGCCGAATCCAGGACGGCCTGAGCGTACGCCGCGGCCGTCTGCGGGCCGATGTCCAGGCCCTTCCAGCCATCCGGGATCCCCGCGGAGACCTTGACGACCTCACACTGGGCGTCCGGGTCGACCTCCTGCGCGATCACGATGTCGGTCGGCAGCATGACGGTCACGCCGGATGCCTGCGCGTCCTTGAGGATCTGTAAACACGCGTCGACCCAGTCGGCCTCGAACAACGAGTCGCCGATGGCATGGCCCTGCGCGGCCAGGAAGGTGAAGCACATCCCGCCACCGATGATGAGGCGGTCCACCGACTTCAGCAGATTGTCGATCACACCGAGCTTGTCCGAGACCTTGGAACCACCCAGGACGACCGTGTAGGGCCGGGCGGGATCCTTGAGCACGGTCTCGAAGGACCTGATCTCCTTCTCGACCAGGCGCCCGGCTGCGTTCGGCAGCAGTTTTGCGACATCGGTGACGCTGGCCTGTTCACGGTGCAGCACACCGAAGCCGTCACCGACGTACGCGTCCCTGCCCGCAGCGAGTTCGGCGGCCAGGGCCTCACGATCCTCGACGTTCTTGCTGGCCTCGCGGGGGTCGAAACGAATGTTCTCCAGCAGGACCACACGTCCGGGCTCACCGGCAGGCATCTCGCCGGTTGCAGCGAGATCCACCGGTACGCCCAGCAACGTCGACATCCGCTCGGCAACGGGCGCCAGAGAGAGATCCGGGTTCACGTGCCCCTTGGGGCGGCCCAGGTGCGCGACCACAACGGGTTTGGCACCGGCCGCCAACAACTCCTGCAGGGTCGGCAGGGCCGCCTTGATCCGGCCGTCGTCGGTGATCTGGCCATCGGCCAGCGGGACGTTCAGATCAAGGCGGACCAGAACCGAAGCGCCTGCCAGGTCGAGGTCGCTCAGTGTGTGCATCAGTCGACGGAGGCCATGTAGCGCAGCAGGTCGACGAGGCGGTTCGAGTAACCCCACTCGTTGTCGTACCACCCGACCACCTTTACCGCCTTGCCCTGCGAGTTGGTCAGTCCGGCGTCGAAGATGCACGAGGCCGGGTCAGTGACGATGTCGCTGGAGACGATCGGGTCCTCGGTGTAGCGCAGGATCCCCTTCAGAGGCCCCTCTGCAGCAGCCTTCATCGCCGCGTTGATCTGGTCCGCCGGAGCCTCTTTGGACAGGTTCACGGTGAGGTCGGTCGCCGAGCCGGTCGGGAGCGGGACGCGCATCGCGTAGCCGTCGAGCTTGCCCTTCAGTTCCGGGATGGCCAGGGCGATCGCCTTGGCCGCACCGGTCGTGGTCGGGATCATGTTGATGGCGGCGGCACGCGCACGACGCAGGTCCTTGTGCGGGAAGTCCAGCACGTTCTGGTCGTTGGTGTAGGCGTGGATCGTGGTCATGAGCCCGTTCTCGATGCCGAACTCGTCCAGGAGAACCTTCGCCATGGGGGCCAGGCAGTTCGTGGTGCAGGATGCGTTGGAGACGATGTTGTGCTCTGCCGGCTTGTAGTCGGTGTGGTTCACACCCATGACGAACGTGGCGTCCTCACCCTTGGCGGGTGCGGAGATGATGACCTTCTTGGCGCCGGCGTCGAGGTGCTTCTTGGCGTCCTCGGCCTTCGTGAAGTGCCCGGTCGACTCGATCACGTAGTCGACGCCCAGGTCGCCCCAGCCCAGTGCGGCGGGGTCGCGCTCCGCCAGAACCTTGATGGACTTCCCGTCGACGATGATGATGCCATCCTCAGAGGACACCTCACCTGGGAGCCGCCCCAGGACGCTGTCGTACTTCAGCAAATGCGCCAGCGTTGCGATGTCTGTCAGGTCGTTGACAGCAACAATCTCGATGGGCTCATTGCCGAATGCAGTCTGCGAGTCCCCCAGAGCCTCCACCGCGCGGTAGAAGTTGCGACCGATACGTCCGAAACCATTGATACCGACACGAATTGTCACTGATCACTCCTTAGGTTGGATGTTTCAATTCTATCGGGAGGTCAGACAAGTTCGTCGTCGGTCACCAAGGTCGCCTCAGTGTCCGGAATGCCCAACTCCCGGGCCCGACGGTCGGCCAGCCCCAAGAGGCGTCGAATGCGCCCGGCGATCGCGTCCTTGGTCATAGGCGGGTCCGCCAGGGCGCCGAGTTCCTCCAGCGAAGCCTGGCGGTGCTCCATGCGCAACGCACCGGCCGCAGCCAGGTGATCGGGCACGTCGTCGCCCAGAATCTCCAGCGCCCGCTCCACGCGGGCGCTGGCCGCAACCGCAGCCCGCGCCGATCGCCGCAGGTTCGCGTCGTCGAAGTTGGCCAAGCGGTTGGCGGTTGCCCGCACCTCGCGGCGGGTGCGGCGTTCCTCCCAGACGAGCACTGACGAGTGGGCGCCCATCCGCGCGAGCATCTGGCTGATGGCGTCGCCATCGCGGATCACAACCCGTTCCACGCCGCGCACTTCCCTGCTCTTGGCGGGGATGCCCATCCGTCTGGCCGCACCGACCAGCGCGAGCGCGGCCTCCGGACCGGGGCACGTCACCTCCATCGCGGAGGACCGGCCAGGTTCTGTCAAGGAACCGTGCGCCAGAAAGGCACCTCGCCAGGCGGCCTCGGCATCGCAGATCCCCGCGGTCACCACGTGCGGCGGCAGACCACGCACGGGACGACCGGATGCGTCGACCAGACCAGCCTGTCGCGCGAGCTGCTCACCGCCGGAGGCGACGCGGACCATGTAGCGGGTGCCCTTGCGCAATCCCCCTTTGTGCACCACGGCAAAGTCGGCCTGCTGGCCGAAGATCTCAGCAAGGTTGGCCCGCAGTCGACGGGCGGCGGCACCGGTGTCGAACTCCGCCTCGACCACGATCTTGCCGCTGACGATGTGCAGAGCCCCGCCGAACCTCAGCATCGCTGAGGTTTCCGCCTTCCGGCAGCACGTCTTGGTGATCTCGAGTTGGTTCAGCTCGTCCTTCACGGCGGCGGTCATGGCCATGGGCTGATTCTCACACGCAGCGTCAAGCACCCGAATGGAAAACCCCAAGATAGGTCCAGGCTGGCCAGACTCAGTCCAAGATCCGCTGGAAAACGGAGGCGAGTAGCAGCGTGTCATGAACCGACTTGGGCTCACCGGCCTCTTGCGCTCGGACCTCTTCGACGAGCAACTGCGCGCCCACAGCCGTGCAGGCAGCGCTCAGTTCCGCAGCGTCGATCACCGAACTCGGGTCCACCACCACATAGTCGAGACGCACCTCGGGAAATACCTCGGCCAGGTTGCGCAGATAGCGGGCGGGCGTGTAACCGGTGGTCTCACCCGGCTGGGGGGCGACGTTCACGACCAGAACCCGCACGGCCCGTGTCTTGATCAAGGCGTCGTGCACCGGCTTCACGTACAGATGCGGCAGCACCGAGGTGAACCAGCTACCGGGACCCAGCACGACCATCCGAGCGCGGTCGAGGGCCTCGAGCACCGGCAGGCAGGGGGCAGGTTCCTCCGGCTCGATCCGCAAGGCCACGACTTCACCGGCGGTCGTGGCGATGTCCACCTGCCCGCGCAGCACCGAGATCGAGTCCGGGCCCTCGAGACCGCGCACATCCGCGATGAGGTCCACGGGTTCGCAGGCCACAGGAAGCACGCGGCCTTGCGCCTCCAGCAGAGCCGCAACCCAGTCGAGGCCCGCCACAGGGTCGCCGGTCTCCTCCCACAGCGCGCAGATGAGTAGGTTCCCCACCGCGTGGCCCGACAACTCACCCACGCCTTCGAACCGGTGCTGAAGGACCCGCGACCACGTCCGTCCCCAGGTGTCGTCCCCGCAGAGCGCCGCCAGCGCCATGCGCAGATCGCCCGGGGGCATGAGCCCCAACTCCCGGCGGATCCGCCCAGACGAGCCCCCGTCATCGGACACGCCCACTACCGCCGTCACGGAGTCTGTGACACGTCGTAAGGCCCGCAGTGTGGCTGCGAGCCCATGGCCTCCCCCGAGGGCTACGACCGACGGCCCAGTCGACCAGGTCGAAGCCGGCGTGAGCGGGCTCATTCCCGCCCCAGATCCCTATGCTGGACGACCACCTGATGGCCCTGTTCGCGCAACATCTCGGCCAGCCTTTCGGTGGTGGCGACGCTGCGATGCTTGCCGCCAGTGCACCCGATCCCGATCGTGACGTAGCGCTTGCCCTCGCGCACATAGCCTTCAGCAACCAGGTTCACGATGGCCGCATAGTGATCCAGGACGTCCAGTGCCCCCTCCCGGCTGAGCACGTAGTCGCTGACCTCTGCGTCCCTGCCCGTCTGCTCGCGCAGGTCCGGGACCCAGAAGGGGTTCGGCAGGAACCGCACATCGGCCACCATGTCGGCGTCCACGGGAATCCCGTACTTGAATCCGAAGCTGAGCACCGACACCCGGATGACCTCCGGGCCGGGTCCGCGGTAGTTGGCGTCGATCACCCGTCGCAGGTCGTGTACGGATTTCGTCGAGGTGTCGACGACCATGTCCGCACCCGCCCGGAACTCCGCCAGCATGACCCGTTCCTCGCGCAGCGCGTCCAGCAGAGTGCCGCCCTCCTGCAGTGGGTGCGGCCTGCGCGACGACTCGAACCGGCGCACGAGGACCTCCTCGGAGGCTTCCAGGAAGAGGATCCCCACGTTGGTTTGCGCCTCGCGCAGTGCCTGGGTCACCGTGACCAGGTTGGAGAACAAGGGCCCCCCGCGAACGTCCACCACGACCGCGAGCCGTTGAACGTCCGGGCGAGGTTGCAGCAGGTCGATGGTGGACTGCAGCAGTGACGGAGGGAGGTTGTCCACCACGAACCAGCCGGCGTCCTCCAGCGCGCGAGCGGCTGTGCTGCGTCCCGCCCCGGACATCCCCGTGACGATGAGCACCTCGAACTGCGGGTTGTTCATGCGGGCCTCCCAGCACCATCTTGGTCAATAACCTCACCGGTCGTCACATTCACTGCCGGCGCGACCGCCTCCGAGGCCATGTGCGCCACGATCGCTTCCGCGAGGCCGTGGTTGATCCCGGGCACCGACTCGAGCTCCTCGACCGAGGCCTTGCGCAACCGCGACAGCGAGCCGAAGGCACGCATCAACGCCTTGCGCCGAGTCGGGCCTACGCCGGGGATGTCCTCGACGACGCTGACAGACAGCCGGCGGCTGCGCTTCTGACGGTGATAGGTGATCGCAAAACGATGTGCCTCGTCACGGATGCGCTGGAGCAAGTACAAGCCCTGACTGCGCCTTGACAAGATGACCGGGTCCTCACTGTCGGGTACCCAGACCTCTTCGAGCCGTTTGGCCAGTCCCGCCACGGCTATATCGTCGATCTCCAGCTCGGCAAGTGCTGCCTTGGCCGCGGCGACCTGCGGCTTGCCCCCGTCGATCAGTAACAACTGCGGCGGGTAACGGAACGCCTTGCGCTCATCGTTGGCACCTCCTGCGGGACCGAACTCGATGTCTGTGGCCTCCGCGCGTTCTGCCAGATAGCGGGTGAACCGGCGCCGCACCACCTCAGCGACGCTGGCCACGTCATCCTGACCGGCAACCCCGCGGATCGAGAAGCGGCGGTAGTCGGACTTGCGCGGCAGGCCGTCCTCGAAGACCACCATGGAGGCCACGACATCATTGCCCTGCAGGTTGGAGATGTCCACACACTCGATGCGAAGAGGAGCCTGGGTCATCTCCAGTGCCTCGCCGATCTCCTCGAGAGCTGCAGCACGAACGCTCAGGTCGCCCGCGCGCCGCAACTTGTGCGACGCAAGGGTCTGTCCCGCGTTGTTGGCCACCGTCTCCAGCAACGCCCGCTTGCGCCCACGCTGCGGGACCCGGACGTTGACCCGGCGACCGGCCCGGGTGGTCAACCACGTCTGGACCGCGGGTTCCGGCATCTCACTGACCAGGACATCCACAGGGATGTCGGCCCCCTCATCCCCGTAGAGCTGCTGCATCACACCTGTCATCAGCTCCATGGGTCCCTCGTCGGCCACCTTCTCCAAGACGAAGCCGTGCTGTCCGCGCACACGACCCGCCCGCACGTGGAACACCTGGAAGGCGGCCTCAAGGTCGTCCTCGACATAAGCGACAAGGTCTGCGCTGGTGTCCGGTGGCAGAACCAGAGCGCTGCGTTCCATGGCCTTGCGAAGCGCGCCGAGATCATCACGCAGCCTGGCCGCAGTCTCGTAGTCCTGTTGCGCCGAGGCCTCACGCATCCTGGCATCCAGGTCCCGCATGAAACGATCGGTCCCGGTACCAAGGAATGACACGAGGTCCTCAGCCAGACTCCGGTGCTCCTCCGGGGAGATGCGCCCGACGCACGGCGCACTGCACTTGCCGATGTACCCGAGCAGACAAGGCCTTCCCATCTGCTCGGATCGGCGGAAGACCCCGTTGCTGCAGGTTCGCACCGGGAACACCCTCAGCACCTGATCCACCGTCTCCCGGATCGCCCACGCTTGGGCGTAAGGGCCGAAATACTTCACGCCCTTGCGTCGGTCGCCGCGCATGACCATCACCCGCGGGTACTGCTCCCACAAGGTGATGGCCAGATACGGGTAGGACTTGTCATCGCGGTACTTGACGTTGAAACGCGGCGCGAATTGCTTGATCCACTGGTACTCCAGTTGCAGCGCCTCGGTCTCCGAATCCACCACCACCCAGTCGACCGAGCACGCCGTCTGCACCATGGCCGCTGTCCTGGGATGCATGCCAGCAGGGCTCTGGAAGTAGCTGGAAAGACGACTGCGCAGATTTGTGGCCTTTCCCACATAAATAGTGCGCGTGTCAGAATCTCTGAAACGATAGACACCTGGTAAGGGCGGAATGCTGCCCGCAGGCGGCCGGTATGACATCGGGTCTGCCACATCAACAGGCTAGGACAGTGAGGGACAAACGTCGTGCGACTTACGCTCATAGCCGCTGCCGTGGCCATGGCCGCGAGCGCAGTGGTGGGTCTGACGGCAGCAGTTCCGGCGAGCGCCGATTCGCTGTTCGTCGAAGGCGACTCACTGACCGTTGGCTCCTCGGCCGCAATCAAACGCCATCTGCGCGCCGACTTCCGCCAGATCACCGTCGACGCTCAGGTGGGCCGCAACACGCCCACCGGCATCAGTCGACTGAGCGCTGGACGCAACGCGTCGGTCTGGGTCGTGGCCCTCGGGACCAATGACGCCCCCAGCCCCTCAGCCATGCGTCAGCACGTGCGCACCGTACTCAAGCGCGCCGGACACCGGCCGGTTCTCTGGGTTTCGGTTTGGCGCTCCCCGGCGTACGCGAAGGTCAACACGATGCTGAGCAGGCTGGACGCCAGTTCGTCACAACTCTCGGTGCTGCGCTGGGACCAGTACATCCGGACCAACCCCGCCCTGCTGGCCTCCGACCGCATCCACCTCACGGCGGCTGGTTACGAGATCCGGGGCCGCATGATCGCGCAGGCCGTGCGCTCCTTGTTGGTCTCGGGGCGCTGAGGCAACTATTTCGACCGGGCTTCAGCCCTTCTCGACCCCCTGCAGGATCAGGTTCGCGTAGGCCTGGCAACCAACCGGGTTCAGATGGATCCCGTCGGGATACAAGCCAGTGGCCAGGACACTGGCGTTCCAGTCGATGACATGGGCGTTCGGCCAGCGCCCGGGCATGGCCCTCAATCTCTGGTTCACAGGATCCTCGTAGGCGTACCGGTCGATCTCGGGTAGTTCGATCGTCATCCAGTACACCGCCCGATCGGGGCCTGCTGCCCGCATGATCCGGTCCAGCACCTTGTACCCGAAGGGGCCGTTGGTGCCCAAAGCCACCACAACGCGCGGTGGCAGACGGTCCTTCGCCACTCGGGTCTCCACCCGCGCAGCACCCTCGCGCATGGTGCGGTTCTCCTGAGCGTGGACGTGGACGTCCGTGTTCGCCAGACAGGTCTTGGCGCCCAGCATGACCGAGTCCCCGATCGCGTAAACGGGGCCCTCCAGCACAGGGTCGGACAGAGGATTGGCCAGGGACAGAACGGCTTGCGGAGACGGCAAACCCGCCTTGCCGCTGATCCATAGCCCCGCCACGACCATCGCAAGAGTGGCTAGCACCCCGCCCAGGATCGTGGGCAGCCTCTGCGACAGGGGCTCCTCGTCGTGTCCGCTCACATCAACTCAGGTCAGCCAAGAACGATCTGGTCGCCCGAGACCTTGACGGGGATGGGTTCCAGACCTGTTGTGGCCGGACCCTGGATCACCGAACCATCAGTGATCGAGAACTGCGAACCGTGGCACGGGCAGATGATCGCCTGGTTGTCGATCTGGTTGACCAGGCACCCCTGGTGGGGACACACAGCGCTGAGCCCGACGTACTCCCCGGCTGTCGGCTGGGTGACGACCATCTTCGTCTGACCGGAGTCCACGATCACGCCGCCGTCGAGAGGGACGTCGCTCACAGCAGTGACGTCCCCGCCTGTCTGAGCCGGCGACGTCTCGGGCGCTGCACTGGCCGGTTCGGTGGGAGCCGGGGACGCATCATCACCCGACGAGCACCCGACCAGTGCGGCCCCAGCCACACCGATGGCACCTGCGGTCAACACGTTACGTCTGGTCAGATCAGCCACGGGACTCTCCTTACGCTTGGCGTTAGCCTACGTGATCCAGGCCCGTCTGCCGGCCAACCGCACGTGTGTCCGGCTACCGCTTGAGCATGGGTGCCAGGAATGCGCCGGTATGACTGTCAGGGATCGCCGCGACCTCCTCGGGGGTGCCCTGCGCGACGATCAGGCCGCCGCCGCTACCCCCTTCCGGACCGAGATCGATGATCCAGTCGACGGTCTTGATCACATCGAGGTTGTGCTCGATCACGATCACGGTGTTGCCCTTGTCGACCAACGAATGCAGCACTGTGAGCAGTCGGCGGACATCCTCGAAGTGCAGGCCGGTCGTCGGCTCGTCCAGCACGTAGACAGTGCGTCCGGTTGAACGACGTTGGAGCTCACTGGCCAGTTTGACGCGCTGGGCCTCACCGCCGGACAAAGTCGGGGCGGGTTGTCCCAGTCGCACGTAACCCAGGCCAACGTCCACCAGGGTCTTGAGGTGACGATGGATCGCAGGGATCGCCTCGAAGAAACTCGCGGCCTCCTCGATCGGCATGTCCAGCACCTCGGCGATGGTCTTGGCCTTGTAGTGGACCTCCAGCGTCTCGCGGTTGTAGCGGGCGCCGTGGCACTGCGCACACGGCACGTACACGTCCGGCAGGAAGTTCATCTCGATGCGCAGCGTGCCGTCCCCACTGCACGCCTCGCACCTGCCACCTTTGACGTTGAAGGAGAACCGGCCCGGCAGATACCCGCGGATCTTCGCCTCCTCCGTCTCGGCGAAGAGCCTGCGGATGTGGTCGAAGACACCGGTGTAGGTGGCAGGGTTGGAGCGGGGCGTGCGGCCGATCGGCCCCTGATCCACGTGGACGACTTTGTCCAGCAACTCCACCCCGGTCACAGCCCTGTGCCTGCCTGGAACCGTGCGGGCGGAATGCAGTTCCCGGGCCAGCACCGTGTAGAGCACATCGTTGACCAAGGTGGACTTGCCCGAGCCCGAGACGCCTGTGACCGCCACCAGCACACCGAGTGGGAAGTCCACGGTGACGTTCTGCAGGTTGTGCTCACGCGCGTCGTGCACCGTGAGCACCCGCTCCAGGTCGACCCCTCTGCGGATGGTCGGTACGTCGATGGACTTGCGACCCGAGAGGTAGGCGCCAGTGATCGAGTCCCTGCTCTTGAGCAACTCCTTGAGCGGCCCGGAGACGACCACCTGGCCGCCATGCTCACCCGCGGCGGGGCCGATGTCCACGACCCAGTCCGAGGCTCTGATGGTGTCCTCGTCATGCTCGACGACGATCAACGTGTTGCCGAGGTCGCGCAAACGCACCAGGGTCTCGATCAGCCGGTGGTTGTCTCGCTGGTGAAGGCCGATGCTCGGCTCGTCGAGCACGTAGAGGACCCCGACGAGCCCGCTGCCGATCTGGGTGGCCAGCCGGATCCGCTGGGCCTCACCCCCGGCGAGGGTCCCCGCCGCACGATCCAGCGTCAGGTAGTGCAGTCCCACATCCACCAGGAACCGCAGCCGGGCGCTGACCTCCTTGAGCACACGGGCTGCGATCTGGGCGTCGCGGTCGTCGAGGCTCAGTTGGTCGAGGAAACTGCTGCAGGCAGCGATCGGCATCCCCGCGACCTCGGCGATGTTCTTGTCGCCGATGGTCACGGCCAGGCTCAAGGGTTTGAGCCGGGCGCCGTGACAGGCCGGGCACGGAATGTCGCGCATGTAACCGGCGAAACGCTCCCGCTGGCTGTCGGACTCGGAGGAGGCGTGACGGCGCTCGACGAAGGGGATCACGCCCTCCCACCCGGTGGCGTACGTTCGCTCGCGGCCGTACCGGTTGCGGTAGCGCACGACCACCTGCTCGCCCCGGCCATGGAGCAAGACGTGCTGAACGTCCTCTCCCAGTTGCTCGAACGGGGTAGCCATGTCGAAGTGCAGTTCGTCTGCCAGGGCCGACATGAGCCGCTGGAAGTACTCCGAGGAACTGCCGCCGGTCATCGGCGCCAGCGCCCCGTCCTCCAGGCTCAAACCAGGATCGGGGATCACCAGTTCGGCGTCCACTTCCATCCGCGTGCCCAGGCCGCCACATTCGGCGCACGCCCCGAACGGGGAGTTGAACGAGAAACTGCGCGGTTCGAGTTCCTCGAAGCTGAGCCCGTCGTCCAGGCACGCAAGGTGCTCGCTGAACGTCACCTGCCGTGCGGGGTCGTCCTCGGCAAGATCCACCATGTCGATCACGACGACCCCGGAACCCAGGCGCAGCGCGGTCTCCACCGTGTCGGTCAGCCGGCGCCTGCCAGACGGTTTGGCCACCAACCGGTCGACCACCACTGAGATGGAGTGCTTCACCTGCTTGCGCAGCTTGGGCACGGAGTCCAGCGGATACGTGCGCCCGTCCACCTCCACGCGGGCGAATCCCTGGGTCTGCAGGGAGCGGAACAGGTCGACGAACTCGCCCTTGCGCTCGCGCACGACCGGGGCGAGGACCTGGAACCTCGTGCCCTGCGGCATCTTCAGGATCTGATCAACGATCTGCTGCGGCGTCTGACGCGACACTGGCTTCCCACACTTGGGGCAATGCGGCCGGCCGATACGCGCGTAAAGCAGGCGCAGGTAGTCGTAGACCTCGGTGATCGTGCCCACGGTCGAGCGCGGGTTGCGATTGGTCGACTTCTGGTCGATCGACACCGCCGGGCTCAGACCTTCGATGAAGTCCACATCGGGCTTGTCGAGTTGACCGAGGAACTGCCGCGCGTACGCCGACAGGGACTCCACGTAGCGCCGCTGACCCTCGGCGAAGATCGTGTCGAACGCCAGGCTCGACTTCCCGGATCCGGACAACCCGGTGAAGACGATGAGGGCGTCACGAGGCAACTCGACGTGGATGTCCTTCAGGTTGTGCTCACGGGCACCCCGGACGATGAGTCGATCCTGCACCACATAAGGCTAACCGCGGGGTGCGACATCGCATGTCGGTGTCCGCGAAGGGCGGACGCCCGTGCACGTTCCGCTAGCGTCGTGGAGTGGCCGAGACTCCGCCCGACAGCACCGATACCTACCGGTTCTTTGCACGTCCCTGGTTGGCTGCACTGTCCCTGGCCTGGACGGTGGGCGTCATCGATGCCTACTCCTTCGAGGAATACGGCGTCTTCACCTCCAACCAGGCGGGCAACCTGGTGGTGCTGGGCACCCAGCTCCCAAAGGACCCTTCCCGCGCGGCGCTGGCCGCGCTATCCCTGCTCGGCGCGGTCGTCGGGGTGGCGCTGGCCACGCTGATGCAACGGGCTCTGAGCCGGTACAAGTGGCTACAGGTTGCTGTTCCCCTGTTCGCGATGATCGTACTGATCCTCATCACCTCTGCGATGCGGCAGTGGCTCGACAGCCCCCCTCAGGTCCTCGTGCCGATCACCAGCACCGCCCTCGCGGGCCTGGCCACAGCAGTCCTGAGGGTTCCCGCCGTCAGGGGTTGGATAACCGCCAACACCGGTGCCGTGCTCACGACCGTCCACACCGTCTTCGAGTCACGCTCTGCCCGCAAGCCCACCGGACAGCCGGTGATCTCGGCCGTGATGATCACGATCGGGTTCCTCTGCGGCGCCATCGCATGGGGTTCCGGGATCCTGGGTTCCGACGAGCCCACGCTGCCCGCCTTGGCGCCCACCGCCGTTGCGCTGGCCCTGGCGGTGGTGAACGACCTCAAGTCGCGTCGGACGCCCGAGGGCGCGCGGGAGTAGATTCGCTGCCATGACATACACCGGTCGAACGCGTATGGGCGGACCTGCCGACGTACATGAGCTCGGCCTCTTGACCATCTCGAAGTTGTCCGTCGGGCCCATGGACAACAACACCTACCTTCTGCGCTGCCGCGAGTCTGGCGATCAGGTACTCATCGACGCGGCCGCGGATGCAGAGCACATCCTCGACATGGTGGGCCCCGACGGATTGCGTTCCATCGTGACGACTCATGCCCATCCCGACCACTGGGGCGCCCTGGAATCGGTGCGCGCAGAGTCGGGAGCCACGAGCATCGCCCATGAGATCGACGCACCGGCGATCGGCGCGACCGTGGACCACACGGTCCGCGACGGCGACGAGATCGCAGTGGGTCAATGCCGGCTGCGTGTCATCCACCTCGTCGGGCATACCCCGGGCAGCATCGCGTTGCTGTACGACGACCCCCTGGGTCAGCCGCATCTGTTCACAGGTGACTGCCTGTTCCCCGGTGGCATCGGCAAGACGTGGGCCCCTGAGGACTTCAAGACACTCCTACGGGATGTCCGAACCCGGATCTTCGAGGTTCTACCCGATGAGACGTGGGTGTATCCGGGCCACGGATGGGACACAACCGTGGGTACTGAGCGCCCTGCGTTGGCCGAATGGGAACAGCGTGGATGGTGACCCAGACCAAGCCGAACATCAGCACGATCTCTGCCGCCGCCAAGGAGTGTTGGCGCCATGATGGGGGCCGGGGGCCAGCACCGGAACGTGGGAGTTCGGGCAGGGTCTTGTCTCAGGCGGTCTCAACGTCTTCCAGTACGTCGCCCACCTCACAACCGCTCTGCACGCGCCAGGTTTCCCCGAGTAAGTGAGAATCGTGATGGACGACCTGCCCGGACGGGCGCCCAAGGCTATCGGCGCCGGCGTTCCTCAACCACGCACTGAGAGACCCTCCATTCGCAGGCGCAGCGTCTCGTAGATGGGCGGGGCCTTGCGCAAGGTACAAACCAGCACGGCCAAGGCAGAGGCCAGCAGCATTGGTACGAGAACTGAGGTGGTTGCCGTCATCTCCACGCAGAGGATCACACCGGTGACCGGCGCCCTCACCACCGCGGCGAAGAACGCTGACATCCCAACGATGGCGAAAGCCTCCGGTGACAGATCCCATGCCGGGACAAGGGCGTTCAGGGAGGCAGCGAAAATGGCGCCGATCGAGGCACCGACCACCAGCAGGGGCGCGAACAACCCACCAGGTGTCCCCGCGGCGTAGGACAGTGGCCCGAGGAACCAGCGGACGACCAGAATCACGATCAAGGTTGTGAGCGGCAGTCCGACGGCGAGCACTCGGTCGGCGAGCACTTCACCACCACCGACCAACCACGGCGCGATCACTCCGAGCGCGCCCACCAGCCCACCGATGACCGCGGCGCGGGCCTCAGGCGGGACCCGGGAAAGTCGATCCATCAGATCCAAGTTCCAGATCACGAGCCGGTTGTAGTAGATGCCCATGAACCCGACGAGCAGCCCCAGCGGGGCGTACAGGGCCAGGTGCCACAGTCGCGGGTCCTGGATCAGCGGAACCGGGAAGACGGGGCGGCTGCCCACGAGTGGGTATGCGACGGCCAGGGCAACACTGGCCGACACCAGCGTCGCCACCAGCAAGCGGGTTCGAATCGCCCGTGCGAGTTCCTCGATGACGAACATCGCACCGCCCAGAGGGGCACTGAACGCCACCCCCAGGCCCGCGCCCGCCAACGACGCCGACAAGGTGCGCGTGTCGTGGTCATCCAGATCCGCACGGGCGGCGATCCCACCGCCGATCGAGGCACCCATCTGGACGCTGGGACCCTCCCGGCCCAAGGCCATGCCGACCCCGAGGGCAAGCGCTCCGCCGACGAATTTCGCCGGTACGACGCGCAAAGGCGCAGGATCACCCTCGTGGCGCATCATCGCCTCGACGCGTTGCACACCGCTTCCTGCGGCCTCTGGCACCCAGCGGACGATCAGGCGTGCGAGCGCGACTGCCAACGCAGCACCGGCCACCGGAAGGAGTACTCGCCACCCGCCGAGATCTCGTGCCCACTCAAGGAACTGCTGCCACACCCGGAAGCTCTCAGCAAGGACGAGCCGGAACGCGCCGCCAACCAGACCTGTCAGAGCCCCACCGAGTGCCGACAGTACGACCAACCGCACCAGGCCTGCCTCACGGCTGTCATCCGGCGGCGGCGCATCCCCTGCGAGCTCCTCCTTCGGCACGCACGAGAGTGTAGGGGTTCATCCCTGCTGATCGGCACCCCGGTTGGTCACGATGCGTTCATGCACCAGGCTTGCGACCACAGTCACCGACAGGATGACGACGATTACCGCCAGACTCACCCAGTTCGAGATCACCGGCACGTCGAACGGCTCTCCGCCGTTGAGGAACGGCAAGGAGTTCTCGTGCATGGCCTCAAGAATCAGCTTCACACCAATGAAGCCCAGCACGGCTGAAAGGCCAAGACCCAGGAAGACCAGCCGATCCAGAAGATTGCCCAGCAAGAAGAACAACTGCCGCAGACCCATCAGGGCGAACACGTTGGCCGTGAAGACGATGAAGGGGATCTGGGTGAGCCCGAAGATCGCCGGGATGCTGTCCAAGGCGAACAGGACATCCGTGGTGCCGATGGCGATCAGAACCACGAGCATGGGTGTGAACATGCGTTTGCCGTCTATGACGGTCCGCATCCGTGTCCCGTCGAAATCCTGGGCCACGGGTACGATCCGGGCAACCGTACGAACTATGAAGTTCTCTTTGTACTCTTCGTCATCGTCCTCGCCGTGCGTGGCCAGACGCACTGCAGTGAGGATCAGGAAGAACCCGAAGATGTAGAAGACCCAGGAGAACTGGGCGATGATCGCCGCACCGAGGGCGATGAAGATCCCTCGGAGAATCAACGCGATCACGATGCCCCACATGAGCACGTACTGCTGCAGATGTCGGGGGACGTAGAACCGCGACATGATCAGCACGAACACGAACAGGTTGTCGACGCTCAATGAGTACTCGGTGAGCCAGCCGGCGAAGAACTGCACGCCGATGTCACCGCCGAACTGCCAGCCCAAAAAGAGCCCGAACGCTATGGCACAGCCGACGAAGAGCCCGAGCCAGCGCAGCAGTTCCGGGGTCTTCGGAACGTGAGGCCGTCGGCCGACGATCAGGAAGTCGAGCGTGAACAGAACCACGAACAACACGATCGTGCCGGCCCAGAGCCAGCCGGGAACGGTCACGAACTCGCGTCCTGCATGCCCCGTAACTCCTTCTTCAACTCACCGATCTCATCGCGGTAACGGGCAGCTACCTCGAACTGCAGTTCCTCGGCCGCATTGTGCATGGCCGCGGTGAGTTGTTCGATCAGATCCGTGAGGTCCTGGGCGGGCATCGAGGCCAATGTGCCGGCATGACGGCCGATGTCTGCGGCCGCGGCCTTGGGGCCCACTCCCCTGCTCAGACCTCGTCCGGACCCGGCGAGCAGCTCTTTGGTGTCGGCGTCCTCTCGAGCCAGCAGGTCGGTGATGTCGGCGATCTTCTTGCGGATGGGCTGCGGGTCCAGCCCTCGTTCGGTGTTGTAGGCGACCTGCTTCGCCCTTCGCCGGTTGGTCTCGTCGATCGCCGTGCGCATCGAGTCGGTGATGGTGTCCGCGTACATGTGCACCTGCCCGGAGACGTTACGCGCGGCGCGACCGATGGTCTGGATAAGGCTGCGCTGAGAACGCAGGAACCCTTCCTTGTCGGCATCCAGGATGCTGACGAGACTCACCTCGGGCAGGTCCAGGCCCTCGCGCAGCAGGTTGATGCCCACCAGCACGTCGAACTCGCCCAGACGCAGTTCCCGTAGCAGTTCCACCCGACGCAGAGTATCCACCTCGGAGTGCAGGTACCGCACCCGCACACCGTTCTCCAACAGGTAGTCGGTGAGATCCTCGGCCATCTTCTTCGTGAGAGTGGTCACCAGCACCCGTTCGTCGCGCTGCGCCCGGGCGTTGATCTCGGTCATCAGGTCATCGATCTGCCCACGAGTCGGCTTGAGGATGATCTCCGGGTCTATCAGCCCCGTAGGCCGGATAACCTGCTCGACGACGTCGCCGCCCACCCGGCTCAACTCGTAGGGACCGGGGGTGGCCGACAGGTACAGCGTCTGGCCGATCCGTTCGACGAACTCTTCCCAACGCAGGGGCCGGTTGTCCATCGCGCTCGGAAGGCGGAACCCGTGTTCGACCAGGTTGCGCTTACGGCTCATGTCGCCCTCGTACATGCCCCCGATCTGCGGCACGGTCACATGCGACTCGTCGATGACGAGCAGGAAGTCCTCCGGGAAGTAGTCCAGAAGGCAGTTCGGTGCAGACCCGGGGGCGCGACCGTCGACGTGCCGGGAGTAGTTCTCGATGCCGTTGCAGAAACCGACCTGCTGCATCATCTCCACGTCGTACTGCGTCCGCATCCGTAGTCGCTGGGCCTCGAGTTGGTGATTGGATCGATCCAACTCAGCCAGTCTGTCCTGCAGTTCCTGTTCGATACCCACGATCGCGCGGTTCATACGCTCCGGGCCCGCCACGTAGTGAGTCGCGGGGAACACATAGAGCTCGTTGTCCTCGGTCAGGATCTCACCGGTCACGGGGTGCAACGTCATCAGTCGCTCGACCTCGTCGCCGAAAAGCTCGATGCGCACCGGGTGCTCCTCGTACATCGGGAAGACCTCTACCGTGTCTCCGCGTACCCGGAAAGTCCCGCGGGTGAAGGACAGGTCGTTGCGCGCGTACTGGATCTGCACAAGCCGGCGCAACATGGAGTCCCGGTCGACCTCGTCGCCGACCCGCAACCGAAGCATCCGATCCACGTACTCTTGCGGCGTCCCGAGGCCGTAGATCGCGCTGACGGTGGCCACCACGATCACGTCGCGGCGGGTCAGCAAGCTGTTTGTGGCGCTGTGCCGAAGCCGCTCGACCTCCTGGTTGACCGAGCTGTCCTTCTCGATGAAGGTGTCGGTCTGCGGGATGTAGGCCTCGGGTTGGTAATAGTCGTAGTAACTGACGAAGTACTCCACCGCGTTGTCGGGCATGAGTTCCCGGAACTCGTTGGCAAGCTGTGCGGCGAGGGTCTTGTTCGGCGCCATCACCAGGGTCGGCCGCTGCAACTTCTCGACGATCCACGCCGTCGTAGCGCTCTTGCCCGTGCCGGTGGCGCCGAGCAGCACGACGTCTTGCGCACCCGCCCCGATTCGCCGGGAGATCTCCTCGATGGCCGCTGGCTGGTCGCCGGCCGGTTGGTACTCACTGACCACACGAAACGGCGCGACGGTGCGCTGAAGATCTGTGACGGGTCGAGCCATGTCCCTACGCTACGTCGGGGTTGCGACAAGGGCGGGACACCCCCGATTCCCGCCGCCCAAGACGCGTCTGCGGTCACGAATCCTCCCACAGGGGGTGCTTTCGCCTGGCCCAATCACGGCTCACAAATCCCGTGCGCAGACCAAGCCGGGACTGCGGGTCGTTCCAAGCCATCCAGATGTGCCCCACCCCCATGACCACGACCGCAAGGGCGAACATGTCGTGCACGAAGGTGGCACCGGTGCGGACCGTGTCGGGCAGAGGCTCGAAGAAATGCAGCATCAGCCCGGTCACGAACATCACGATCGTCGCGCCCAGCACGAACGCGCTGTTCAACTTCTGGCCGGCGTTGAACTTCCCCGAAGGCCCCGACGTGTCCAGGCGCAACGCGCGGCGCAGCCACACCCAGTCATGGGGTTGGAAGCGGTTGAGGCGCGCGGCGTCCCCACGAAAACCCTGGGACAGCAGCACTGCGAAGAACAGCGGGATCGGCAGCAGCAGACCCGCCCAGAAGTGGATGCCCGCCAACAGCGCGCGTCTGCCGACAAGTTGACTCAAGGGGTCGACGTACAGAAGTGCTGCCGTCACGATCAGCACCCCCATCACCGCACCGAAACTCGCGTGCAACCACCGTTCTCCGCGCGTGAAACGCCGCCGCACATCAGGCGGTTGGTGTGTCGTCCCGGCCATTCGACCCCCCAACCCAGGCGTCGACGTCGTAGCCGAGTTCCTCCCAGTAACCGGGAACCACCTCAGTTGTCACGGTGATCCGGTCGAGCCACTTCAGGGACTTGTAGAAGTACATGGGCGCAACGTACAAACGCACCGGTCCACCGTGGTCGTTCGTAACCGGCTGCCCGTCCATGGTGGTAGCGATCAGCACGTCGGGGCGCATCGCCTGCTCCAAAGTCAGCGACTCGGTGTAGACCCCATCGGAGGATCCGAACTCCAGTGCTGCTCCGCTCTCACGAAGCCTCACCTCCCGCAGGAGGTCGCAGAGCAGGACTCCGCTCCATTCGACTGCGGGCACGCGCCACCCGGTCACGCACTGCACGTCCTTGACCAGCCTGGTCTGCGGCATGGCGGACAGGTCAGCGAAGGAGAAGTCCATCGGCCGTTCGACCTCGCCGTCGACCCGCAGCCGGTATGCGTTCGCTGGGATTTCCTCGACGGATCCGGCCACGGAATAGAAGCGGAACCTCCCGCCGCCCGGGATCAGGCCCGTCAGTCCGGTCGGGTCGTTGGCGGCGACAGCGTTCAAGGCGGAGTTGGCCCTCGAACCGAGCGCAACACCGAGCCCTGCCAGGCCCAGCAGCCCGAGGACCACGCGGCGCCCCACGGGTGTGCCGTCGGAGGATTGGTCCATTCAGCCATGATGCGCCCACGAAATGAACCTGTCATCAGCACTACCCTCGGATCATGCGGCGCGTGGGCCTGACAGGCGGCATCGGTTCGGGGAAGTCGACCGTCTCCGCGATGTTCGCAAGCTTCGGTGCGACCGTAATCGACGCGGACGCAATCGCGCGCGAGGTCGTCGCAGTGGGCACGCCGGCACTCCACGCCCTCGTCGAGGAGTTCGGGCACGGGATCATCACCCCCGCTGGTGAACTGGACCGGGCGGCGCTGGCCCAACTCGTCTTCACCGACGATTCCGCACGCGCCCGGCTCAACGCGATCACTCACCCTCGCATCGCCGCTCGCACAGCCGAACTCATGGCTGCGGTCCCTGAAGACTCGGTGCTCATCCACGATGTACCGCTGCTTGCGGAACTGGAGTTGCAGGGCGCCTACGACCTCGTCGTGGTGGTGGATGCCCCGGATGAACTGCGCGTGGCCCGTCTGGTCGAGCGTGGTCTGTCGCAGGAGGATGCCCGAGCACGCATCGCTGCTCAGGCGCCCCGCGAGCAACGCCTGTCGATCGCGGACGTCGTGATCGACAACGGCGGCACTCTGGAGCACCTCAGGGAGCAGGTGGAGAGGGCGTGGCCACGTCTTCTCGACCGGCCTTGAGCAGCCTGGGCCCCAGCCACTCCCAGTAGAGCCCCGCTCCCTGCTCTGTGAAGTGGACCCCGTCGGTGTGCATCTGCACACCGTCGATGGTCGACCGGTATGCGTCCGCGTCGCACAGGAACGGATTGGGGTCGATGATCGGGATGTCGCGACCCGAACGGCGCACCGCCTCGGTGACGGCCTCGTTGACGGCCGCGATTCTGGCTGGGTCGTTGACCACCGCGGGGAAGCGACCAGCTTGGTAGAGCGCCGCGTCCGGCAGATCAATGTCGGGCGCACCGTGGCAGGTGTTCAACACCACGGCTTGGCGCTCGGTCACCGGCGTCATTTCCGCGATGACCCTGGCGTACGCATTGACCGTCTCCTCCTTCCACTTCGGATCAGTGAAAGGCACCGCCCGCCCATCGATCCAACGATCGTACTGTTCCCACGGCCCTGCGAAGAGCACCCCGAGATTGGCACCGGAGGCAGCGATACGCGAGGCGCGCTGCTCCTCCCAGGCCTTGCACTCGGGGCGGAACGGCATGGGAGTGCCGTTAACGGCAGCCTCGAACGGCACCAACCCGCAACCGAACTCCGTACCCGGCAGCACGCTGAAGCCCGGGATGTCGCCGGGGAAGGCCGCAAACAACGACAGGGCGACCGAATCACCGACGAGGATCGCTCGCACATCCTGATCCGGCTGCGTCGCTGTGGTGCTGGGTGAGGCCGTCGGCGCCGCTGTGGCACTGTCCCGGATCGCCTCGAGGGAGTCGGGCGCCGGGGGTCTGGTCGTCGCGGCGGTGGCCCCCATCAAGGCCAGGATCGCTACGGGCGCACCCACTGCCACCGCCAGGCGCTGTCCCGACCCCAACCGATTGAGCCCGCCGCGCCGGATTGGCATCTCGACCAGGTAGTACGACAGGGCCGCGATAGCGAAGGTCACCGAGAAGCGCAGGATAAGCAGGGACATCCCCTGCATCCCGACGCGCGCGGGACTGAACAGAACGTAGACCGGCCAATGCCACAGGTACAGCCCGTACGAGATCTTCCCGACCCAGACCAAAGGGGCGACGGACAACGCGCGGGCAGTCCATCCGCTCGGATGCGCCGTCACGGTGGCCACCAACAGCGCCACACCCGCCGCCATCACCAGAAAGCCCCCGCGATAGAGCCACTGGGCTCGGTCGGTGGCAATCAACATGAACCCCAGCAGCAATAGCGCAGCCAGCGGTCCAAGCCACTTGGCCGAGGCTTTCAGACGACCCAGTACTCCCGGGGTGAGCACCGCTGCCGCAGTTGCCCCCACGAGAAGTGCCTGCAGTCGGGTGTCTGTGCCGTAGTACACGCGTGAAGGATCGACCTCGGGGTCGAACAGCCAGGCCATCTCGATGGCTGACAAGAGCGCCAGCAGGCCGAAGCCGATGGCAAGTGCGCGCCGTGACCGAAGCCGGGGCAGAAGCAACACAAGCACGATCGGGAGCAGCAGATACCACTGCTCCTCGATCGCCAGAGTCCAAGTGTGGGTCAGCGGAGAAGGATCCTGGAACTGCTCGAAGTAGGAGTTGCCCGAGACGATGAACCACCAGTTACTGACGTAGAACAACGTCGCCAGGGCGTCTCGCCGTACGGCGTTGGCCGCCTCCCCGCTCAGGAAGGCGCCGTAGAGCAGCACGGCCACCAACACCAAGAAGAGGGCGGGCAACAGTCGCCGGGCCCGTGCCCCCCAGAAGGCCTTCAAGTCGATCCGGCCCTGGTTCTCGTACTCGATCAGCAGAAGCGTGGTGATCAGGAAGCCTGAAAGCACGAAGAAGATGTCGACTGCCAGGAAGCCGCCCTGCACCAGGCTTGTCCCACCGTGATAGACCATGATGGCCAGAACGGAAACCGCCCGCAGACCGTCGAGCGCGGGGTTGTAGGCGAGGTTTCTCTTCGGCTCCTCAGGACTCTCGCTCAGCAACGGTTCAGGCCCTTTGGCCGGGTCCTGCAACACGAAGATGGTCCGGATCGAGTTCGGAGGCCGGCGCCGGTGGGGTCGTTCTGACCCACTGTGGTCAGCGCCGAGTTGGCCTTCGAGCCCAGTGCAACACCGACCCCTGCCAGACCGACGACCACGCGGCACCACACGGGTGTGCCGTCAGACGATGGGTCCATCCAGCCATGATGCCGCCCGACGGGCTGCCGCAGCGAGCCCGGGCGCCTCGTCGGCCTCCTCGGCGCCCGGGTGAGGCACTAGGCTCGTGGCGATGTCCACGTTCACCCAAGGGGTCCCGGTGCCCTTGACCCGGGGACGCGAGCGCTGGAACCTGGCTGACACCCTGGCCGTCTTGGCGATCCTGACCGGGGCTGCGGCGATCGTCGCGGTAAGCACACAGGCGTATTTGCGAGGTGACGACTGGCTGCTGCTGACGCTGGTCAGCAGGCCGGAGTTCGGGTTGACGGATCTGTTCGTGCCCTATGGCAGCCACCTCATGCCGCTTGGACTGGCGTTCTTCTGGGCTGCGCGGGCGATCGGCGGACCAACTCCATGGTGGCCACTGGTGTGTGTGGGATTGACGCTCACGACGATCGGACTCACCTTCACATGGCTCAGCATCCGAATGCTGGTCGGCCCCCGGGTGAAGGCCGTCGTGCCTTTCCTTGTCGCCGCATGGGCTCCTGCCGTGATGACGGCGGTCGTGTGGCCCGCGCCATCGGTGTACATGTCGGCGCTGTTCGCGGCCACAGCGATCGCCCTGTGGGGCTATCTTCGCTACCAGATAAGCGGCCGTGGTGGACCGTTCATCGTGGTCGGGGCTGTGGTGGTCGGACTTCTCGCCTCGCAGTTGTCCCTGCTCATCCCGCTGCTTCTGTTCACGGTCCAGGCCGCCTGGTGGGAGACGGCAGGCCCCCTAGCCTCGATCGGGTCGGCGTGGCGTCGAGCGCGTGGGCTCTGGATGAGCCTCATCTCGATCGGGTTTGTCTACTTGGTGCTGTACCTGGCTTTGGCCGTCGAAAACCAGACTCTCCCCGCGGATCGCGCAGCCACCGACAGCATCGTCGAGAGTCTGCTGATCACGGCCTTCCAGGCACTGCCCGCCATGACCCTTCTGGGACCCTGGTCCTGGAACGCGGCTGCGGCACCTGTCGGTGTCTACACGCTTCCGGTGACATTGCTATTGGTCATGGCAGCCGGGGCTCTGGTCCTTGTCGGCCGCAGGGCACGATGGCGCGTCTGGTGGCCGGTCACCGTCGTCTTCGCAGTCATGATCCTGTCCCTGTCTGCCGCCAGAGTGGCCACCTACGGTCCCGGTATTGTGCGCAACCCTTACTACGCAATCGGCATCGTTTCTCTGCTCGCAGCCACCCTCGCGGTCGCATACCTCCCCAGCGCGTTGCCCATCGATCGCCCAGGTCGCGCCGAACCACCAGCAGGAGCATGCCTCACTGCTGCAGCCATCCTCCTTGCGTCCATGAGCATCAGCCACGTGAACTACGCCAAGTCAGTGCCCAGTAGCCCTTCGAGGCAGTACCTTGAGAATGCGCAGGCAAGCCTTGCGGCACCCACGCTGAACACATCCTCGCCACGCCGGGCGTTCGATGTCTTCGTGTACGAGGACCCATGGGACACCTCCGCACACACGTTTGACTTCGTCGGTATCGATGGCAACTGGATCACCTCGACGGATGCCCCGTCCATACTGGACACCGACGGCAACCGCGTGCCCGCGACCGTCGACGGCGAACCATTCCTCCTCTCCGGCTCCTGCGTCCCTGTGGACGGGAAGCTCACCCTGCGCCAACCCGAACCGAGGGAGCCCAACTGGCCCATGTACGCGTTGTCCTATTCGGCCGAGCTTGCAGGATCGGCCACCGTTGAGGTCGCAGCTGACACAATCCGCCTCCCTATGATTGCCGGCGAGCACACCGTGTACTTCGCCGCAGACGGGCGCCCCGACGTGTTGGTTCTACGAGCCAACGATGTCTGCGTATCGGCAGTCGAAGTGGGTCCGGCGGTTCCTGCAGGATGAGTGCCTGGTCAACGCAGGCAGTCGGTTTGTGTGTTGCTGCGCATCGGGCTGCTTGGAGGGGCCGGCGCGGACAAGACGTCATCGCCCGCGAAGTCGTTACACCCGAGAGGAAGACCTGATCGCTCAGGTAATCAACTTCTGGCGCTCACTTGCTTTGTCCAACTGATCCGTCCACCACAAGACCGACCTCCGCCGTCTCGATGCACCAAGCGCCTGCACCTGCGACATACAAGGAGTCGCCGGCGCCACGAAACGATACGAACACCGAAGTGGGCCGTCGAGTGAGCTGGATCTCGACAGGTTCAGAGAACCACTCGGAGAGCCGTACGCTCAGGACACCAGAACCCGTCACATCAAGGCGGGCGATCCATGTCCCGTCGGGCACGCGGGACGTCAGCGGGACGGTGGCCGATGCATCGGCGCAGACGGCACCAGTAGTGCGCGCCACCTGCCCCCCCAAAGCATTTCCCAGTCCACCGCTCGTGGTCAGTCCGTACGGCTGAGGCGCCTGCTGACGCCATGCATCATCGGGGACCAGAGCGGCCAGGTAGCCTTGGCCCGCAGCCGCTGGGCCCCAGGCTGGAGGAGCCACCGGCTCTGGCACAGACTGACTGAGCAGGGCCTGTGTGCGTCCACCCACCGAATCGATTGCCGTGTTCGTCCATGCCCGACCCGGGTTGGCCCACCAGATCTGCCCCACCTGCGCCCACCCGACGACCGCCGACACCACCAGCGCCGCGCCCGACATGATCACCCATCTCAGCGCCACAACCGAGG
This sequence comes from uncultured Actinomycetota bacterium, assembly GCA_963818505.1. Lineage (GTDB taxonomy): Bacteria > Actinomycetota > Actinomycetes > S36-B12 > UBA10799 > JADKAV01. Next base: position 202,036 of record CAWFSJ010000001.1, on the reverse strand, counting down.
CCGCCATACCGATCGCAACCGACAGGGGCACACTGACATCGGCCACGTAGCGCGTCCAATCACTGGCATGCACGATGCGATCGGGATCGGAGCCGCGCCCAAGCGCCAGAAGGGCAAGATCGGCGGCTGTCCAGAGAAGGACCATCGCCACCACACGCCACCGGCGTCCCTTGGGGAGCACGTACAGAACAAGTGCCATCACGATCAAGCCGAGCAGCGTGGCGAGAATCGACATTCTCACAGCCGATGGACCGGCTCCTGTGACGAAATTCCACGGACCACCGGCGAGTGCTGGGAGCACTTGCTTGCCTAGCATCGATACGAACACCTGCACCATTCGGTCGATGCGCGGAACGCCAGGCGACCTCAACGATTCGCTGGGCACCGCAACGAGATAGACGACGGCGTACACAGTGGAGATCCCTGCGCTCACGAGCAGCAGGCGACGTACCCGATGGACTCCTCCGCGTTCCAGCAACGCGATGGCCGCCAGCCATAGCGGCATCAGCATCGCCTTCTGGAAGAAGGCCAGGGCTGTCACCTGCGACAGCGCCATCACCACGATCGGAGCCGCCGCGCCGGAGCGCGAGTATCGCACCATGGCGATCAACGCCACTAGTACGAAAGGCAGGAACAACACGAAGTTCATGGCTGCCGACCACCACAGCGTCGCCTCAGCGGTCAACGGAGTGATCAAGAAGAAGGCAACGCCGGCGATCTGTCCGCGCACGGGCAGGCCGAGGTCGCGCAGAAGCACCCCGACCAGAACAGCAGCAACGGCCAGTGCCACCACCGACAGCACAGCGGCCGACTCATAACCGGGTGCGATCCTGATGCGGACCCAGTCCACCGCGAGTCCACCGGGCATGAGATTGCCGAAGTGCGGCATCCGCACGGATTGCCAGAACGGCAGAGTCCACGCTTGCAGTTTGAACACCAAATCGTCGGCGGCGTACCAGCCGGGCAGAGCGATCAGTAGCCGCACAGTCGAAGCAAGTACCACCGACAGCAGCAACCAGCGCCTCATGATCGGCGGGCCTCGCGCCGCCTGGTGCCTGGAAAGACGCTTGGCCCGCTGAGGGATGGCTGATAGCGCATGACTATCCCTCCCCCGCGTAGCGAACGCCCCCTGTGCGATCGGTCACGGTCCACTCACGGCTTGCGGAGAACCTGCCTTCGCCGCCCCCACGCAGAAGCGGCCCGATGGCTCAGCGAGTTTCAGCCGCAGCCCGTCGAAGGGCCCCGCAGGCGGGAAGAACCACATCGACTGGAAGCCGGGCGGCACCCTGACAGAAGTGCGCCACCCGTCGACGTCCACCAACACGTTCGTTTCCGAGGCTGCGAGGTAGTCGATGACGACCGCCGGGTTCGAGAGGGTGGCCGGCGCCATGGGAACATCGGTCCAATCCTCAGTGGACAGAGTCACCGAGCAGTTGCCGCCGAACCCGGGCGCGGTACTCGAGGTGACCGGGAAGATATCCACGGCGGTCGGGGCACCTGTCAGACCGGCGGCGACGGGTAGCACCGCTGTGCTTGCGAAGTCCGGTTGTTCAGGACCGACAGCGAGCAGTGTGCGGGTCGTGCCCAGGTCCTGCGGGTATCCCTGCGGCGTCTCCCCGATGAAGAACCCTGCCAACATCGCAGGAGGGCTCGGCGTGGACACCAGCGGAGCGCCTGATTGCACGAATGCCTCACGGGCCGTCTCCAACCAGACCCGTGAGCTCTCACCGTCCACTATGTTCGCGATCCGTAACATGCTCACTGAACCCGTAGTCGCGATGATCGCAGCGAACGCGATCCACAACTTGGTGCCCCGGCGGCCTTTCCCGGTCGGCGGATGCCGATCTGGGAAGGACAACACGCTGAGCAGAATCAAAATGCCTGTGGCGAACGTGTAGCGCGGATCCCGGATCAGGGCAATGCCCATGAAGTCGGTGCGCAGTGCCGCCACAAGCAGGACCTCAAGGGCGAACATGACGAAGACAGAGGCGGCGCAGATCAGCAGTTGTCGCCTGTCGGAGCGCCAGGCGAGCACGATGAGCGTCAGCGTGACGGCCAGGGTGGCCACCTGAGCCCACATCGCCGGTCCGGGTGGAGTGGTGACCCTCTGGTCGGGCCAGAACAACTCCAGACCCAGCAGGGACTTCAGGACTCCCTGGGGCCCTCCGAGCCAGAGCCCCTCAAGATAGCCCTTGGCTGTCAGCCGACCGTCGTTGGCGGTGTCCCCGATCAGTGCTGAGAGCACCCAGACGACAGCCACGGCCTCCAGGATGAGGCCCACGATCACTTTCTTGTGACTGGACCAACGTTGCGCAACGCGCGCGCGCAGACCGTCACCCTTCGCGAAGATGATCAGGGTGAGAAGTAACAGAGGAACCGCATACAGGGCACGCTCGTTGAACATGCAGCCCAATGGCAGGAAGACGAACGCGAGAGCCCGGACGCGGCCCCTCTCGTGAACGGCCGCGGCCACCGTGAGTATGGCGAACAGCAGCGCCATCATCTCTAAGCCCGTGGCCAGCCACACCTGCGGAACCAACAGTCCGGGCCAGAAGGCAAACACGACGGTCACGGCCACCGTGTACCAATTGGAGCCTGCCAAGGTGCGCACAAGCCACCACCACGCCAGCGTTAGGCCCACGGCCAACGCCGAAAGCAGCACGACTGCGGGCCACCACTGCTGCGGGAATGCTCGTGTTGACACCCAGTAGAAGACCCACGACGCGGGCTCGAAGTGGCCGTTCCACTCTTGCAGAAGGAATGTCGAGGCCGGCTGATTCCACGCACTCCACATGTGTACGTAGTCGTCTTGCCAGAAGAAGCTGCCGCTGATCGCCCAGATCCTGATCGCCGAGGAGACCACGATCGCAACCCAAAGCACCGTCCGCACAGGTGGCAACCTGCGGGCGTCGGCTGCCTGCGATATCTGGGAGGTCAGAACCACCTGCTCAGACTACTTACTGGGCTCAGGGGTCGGTGGCACGGACGGTGTGGCGCGCTGGTCCCGAACCATCTCAGACAAAGCGAGCGACCAGAAGACCTGTGCTCCGTACTGGTTCCAGTGCACTCCGTCATCACGCAGACGCCGTCGCTCAGCAACGCCTAAGGCGGTCCCGTCCGATGCGCACGTGAAGGACCGGGTCTCGAAGTAATAGGCATTCGGCATCCCAGCGACCGCAGCACGGGTCAGTTCGTCCAATTTGCGCGCTCTCAGCGGTTCATTCAACATCGGGTCCACGGAATTGGCCATACACGGCTGACCTGCAACGTAGACAGGAATTTGGCCGTTCCGCCCAGCCAACGCGATGGCCTGCCTGTATGCGGCAATGTACGGTTGGTCGAATCCCGGTGTACCCGGCGCGTAGATCACGTCGCCCACGAGACGGTCGAACGAGTCCCAGACAGTGCTGCCGATGAATGAGACCTGCGGGTCAACTTCGTTGACCTTCTGCCGCCAAGCGTCCTGCCAGCCTCGGCACTTCTCCGTGAGCTCTACCCCGCCCTTGCGCGAGAACGGGATCTCCATGAATCCGCACCCCAGTGACACAGGCCCATCCGCCAACGTGTCCGGATACAGATCGCGCGGGAAGTACTTGTTCAGGGCGAACATCGCTGAATCCCCACCAATGAGGACGCGCGCGGGTACCTCAGATGCCTGGGGCCAAACGATCTGCTCTGGTCCTTCAGGTGTGCGGGCCGGAAGCAGCGCCAGAAGAGCTACCCCTGCTGACGCGATGCCATAAACAGCCCATTGCCTCGCGGGAGGAAGAGCCACGAACCTACCCTGCCGGACTGGTCCTTCCAGGCAGAAGTACGACGCCGCGGCCACCACGACGGTCAGGACGAAGGCCCACACCTGTTTCATCCAACCGGGCCCACCGGAGTCGTCTGCGCCCAGTAGCAGGAACACGGGCCAGTGCCACAGGTAGACGCCGTATGAGATCGTTCCCAGGGCGACAAGCGGGCGCCACGAAAGAAGAGAGGCCAAGGTCCCGCCCTGGAGGATGCCGAGGATCACCATCGCCGACGCCACGGCGACCAGCAAGAATCCCCCGCGAAACATCATCTCGTTGGACAGGGGGCTGATGAAGCATGCTGCCAGAACTGCGCCACCGACCCAGCCGGCGAGAGAGAACGCACGACCGCCGCTGACCTGCCTACGCCCGGAACGTCTCACGAGCACAGCGAGCACAGCACCGACCAGCAGGGCCTGTACACGTGTCGTGGTCGCGTAGTAAGCCCACACCGGGTTTGCTTGCGACAGTGCGGACATCCAGGCCGCGGAGACAACAATCAGACCTACGAACACCGTCATTGTCGTCCGCGTACTGACACGCCTGAGTAAGACCGCCATCAGCACGGCGAAGAACAGATAGAACTGTTCTTCGATCGCCAAGGACCACGTGTGCATAAGCGGTTGGCTCTGGCCGAATTGACTGAAGTAGTCGCTGCCGGAGGCGATCTGGAACCAGTTCGTCGTGTAGGTAAGCGCGGCGAGGATCTGGGCACGTCCATCAGCCGGATCGGGGTGGGGCACCGCCAGACGAGCCACACCTACAGCCACGAGCAGCAATAGCAACGCCGGGGCCAATCGCCGAGCACGGCGCAACCAGAACGCCCCGAGGGCTATCCCTCCCGTTCGCTGCCGTTCCTCCAGCAGTATTCCTGCGATCAGGAATCCGCTGAGGACGAAGAACACATCGACCCCAAGGAACCCGCCCTGCAACGGCGTCGCCGCGGTGTGGAAAAGCATCACCGCAACCACGGCAACCGCACGAAGACCATCGAGTCCGGCGATCCGGCCGGGGCCCTTCACACCCACAGTTCTGTGCTGCGAACTGTGCTGGTCAACTGCGCTCATCGCAGCAACTCTGGCACAAACGCAGCGCCGGCGTTGCGACCGGCACCGCGACCGTCGAGCGCTTCAGGAATGGCCGAAGGGTGTAGCCAAGTCCGCGTGGACTCAACTACACCCTTCGGGTAAGTCGCTCAGCTCTCGCTCTGCAGCTTCTCCCGTAGCGCCGCAAGGGCCTCATTCGCGTCCTCGTCCAAGGAACCCGACGGCTCGACTGGTGCGGCGGTGTAGTCGCCACCGGCCTCGGCCTCCTCGTCGGCCTTCTTGGCCTCCGAGATCTGCTCCTTGTGCTGCTGCCAGCGTGCGTAGGCCTCTTGGTACTGCTGCTCCCACTCGGTGCGCTGGTCCTCGAAGCCGACCTTCCACTCACCGCTGACGGGGTCGAAGCCCTCGGGGCCGATGTACGCGCCGTTCTCGTCGTACGAGGCGGGCATGCCGTACAGGTAGGGGTCGAACTCGTCGGTGGTCTCCGCACCAGCGTCCTCGTTCGCCTGCTTCAGCGAAAGGCTGATGCGCCGGCGCTCGAGGTCGATGTCGATGACCTTCACGAAGATCTCGTCGCCGACCTGGACGATCTGCTCGGGGATCTCCACGTGGCGCTCAGCCAGCTCGGAGATGTGCACCAAGCCCTCGATGCCCTCGGCCACACGGACGAACGCGCCGAACGGCACCAACTTGGTGACCCGGCCGGGCACGACCTGGCCGATGGCGTGGGTGCGTGCGAAGTGCTGCCACGGGTCCTCCTGCGTCGCCTTGAGCGACAGCGAGACCCGCTCCCGGTCCATGTCCACGTCGAGAACCTCGACGGTGACCTCCTGGCCGACCTCGACAACCTCTTGCGGGTGGTCGATGTGCTTCCAGCTCAGTTCGGAGACGTGCACGAGACCGTCCACGCCGCCGAGATCGACGAAGGCGCCGAAGTTGACGATGCTGGACACCACACCGGTGCGCACCTGGCCCTTCTGCAACTGGTTCAGGAAACCAGTGCGTACGACCGACTGGGTCTGCTCGAGGAATGCGCGACGGGACAGCACCACGTTGTTGCGGTTCTTGTCCAGTTCGATGATCTTGGCCTCAAGTTCCTGTCCGACGAACGGCTGCAGGTCGCGCACCCGACGCATGTCCACCAGCGATGCGGGCAGGAAGCCGCGCAGACCGATATCCACGATCAGGCCACCCTTGACGACCTCGATCACGGTTCCGGTCACAACACCGTCGGCTTCCTTCACCTTCTCGATGTCACCCCATGCGCGCTCGTACTGGGCACGCTTCTTGGACAGCATCAGACGGCCGTCCTTGTCCTCCTTCTGAAGGACGAGAGCCTCGACGCGGTCACCGACCTCCACGACCTGGGACGGGTCGACATCGTGCTTGATGCTCAGCTCACGAGCCGGGATGACACCTTCGGTCTTGTAGCCAATGTCCAAGAGGACCTCGTCGCGGTCGACCTTGACGATGACGCCCTCGACGATGTCACCATCGTTGAAGTCCTTGATCGTCTCGTCGATGGCGGCCAGAAGGGCCTCGGTGTCGCCGATGTCGTTGACGGCCACTTGACGGGCCGAAGAGGAAGTGGGTACTGCGGTGAGGTCGGGGTTGTCAGTCATGAAGTGGTGATAGCCGGTCTGTTAGTAGGTGTCTCGGCGCCGAACCGCTGCATGAAACCCCTAGGTCCGGGTTTCACGGCACGACGCTGTCAGGGCAAACGCCCTCATCAAGCATAGCGAAGGGGCGGCCCCACCCATCGGTGGGACCGCCCCTGCTGCTGATGGCTACCAGATCAAGTGGTGTCGGGCTTCTTGGTGTCGTTCAACACCTGGGTCGCGGTGTCGGTTGACGATCCGCCTCCGGCCGGGACGAGATCTTCGTCGCGACCTGTGGAATCGGTCTCCTTCTTTCCGCCTCGCAGCAGAAGCAGGCCGATGACGATCAACACGATCCCCAGGACACCGAACACGAGCGGAAGAGTGGTTCCGATCAAAGTGACCAGACCTGCCAACGCGGCGATGTCGTCAGCGCTCTCCTGATCGCCGCTGACACCGGTGTAGTCGGCCTTGACGAGTTTCTGCTCTCCATCGGAGTCGTAAGTCGTGAACTCGCTGGACTCACCCTTGACGATCTGGCCGGTGACCGGATCCATCCAGTAGGTGCTCTTCGAGGAGTACATCTCGTCAAGGACCGTGTTGCCCTCGGCGTTCTTCTTCTCGCCGGGGATGGCTGCGGTCGGGACCTCAAGGGTGCCGACCATGGTCGGGGTGACTTCGTTGGTGTACACGTACGTGTTGATCCCGAACACGTTCTCCTCGCCCTGGAACGACCAAGTGGTCGGCCCCTTGATCGAGGAGTTGAAGACCTGGTAGTCGGTCTGCTGCAGATCGAAGGCCCACTTGATCGGCAAGATGCTTCCGGTCATGTCGACTGGCTCGTCATCGACGCTGGCCCCACAGCAATTGGCCAGTTCGGAAGAGACCCGGTCGAACGGGTATCGGGCAGTGGACGCGGTGATCAGTTCACCGGTGTCGTTGTTGTTCACGCGCATGAAGTAGTCGAAAACCGCAAGATCCTCGGACTTCGCTTCTGGCTGCTCGGCCGCCGGGACGTCTCCGCGTACGAAGATGGACTGGGTCGCGGCAACATCCCTGTCATACGGATCCGGGTCACCGGCAGCCACCTTCGCCGGCACAAGCAACTGACGGAAAGTCACGTCAGCTGTCGATTCGGTGTACTGGTCGGTCGGGGTTTTTGCTGCGCTGGGCAAAACATAGAACTTCAGCAAAGGAGCTAGCACCAGCAACATCACACCGAGCGCCAGCAGGATGAGTCCCACCACTCGCTTCATTACGCCTCCATCGTCGGCTGACCATCAGCAAACGGAACGCTATCGGATCAGAGAAGTGTTTCGCAGCATGATGGGAAGACACGCCCTTAAGAAGTAGCCTTGCCTGGTGACCATGGGCCTTGCCGAGCGGCGGAACGCTCTGAGAAGCTTCTTCCGCATCGAAACAGTGGTCCCGCATCGCTTCAGCACGCTGGACGGATATCGCGCGATCGCCGCCCTCGTCGTGGTCACCACACACGTCGCCTACTTCAGCGGTGTCGTCGTCGTTACGGCCTGGGGGCACGCCTTCTCGCGCTTGGACATCGGCGTCACAATCTTCTTCCTCCTCTCGGGATTCCTGCTCTTCCGTCCGTGGTCCCTAGCCGCTATGCGTGACACGAAATGGCCGGCTACCCGGACCTACTTCCGTCGTCGCCTGTGGCGCATCCTTCCCGCCTACATGCTGCTCGTGGTGGTCGTACTCGCCGTGATGCCCGGGATCGAGGTGCTTCCGAAGCACTGGTTCGCGCACCTGACACTGACGCAGATCTACTACCCCGAGTTACTCATAAACGGCCTGACGCAGACTTGGTCGTTGGCCACCGAACTCTCGTTCTATCTCGTACTGCCTCTGCTCGCGTGGTGGGTGGGGCGTCGACATCGCGGGGACATCGACGCGAGTGTCCGTCGGCAACTGTGGCTGCTGGGCACCTGCGTGGCCGTGGCCTTCGTCTGGCTGCTCCTGCGCACACTTTCCCCGTTGCATGACCTCGGGGTGGTGAACATGTGGCTCCCAGCGTTCATGGACTGGTTCGCGGCCGGGATGTTCTTCGCCGTGGTCCACAACAGGCTGCAACTGCCAGACCCGCCGGCCTGGATGCGCGCCGTGAACAGGCTGGCCGACGACGTGGGCACCTGCCTGGTGGTTGCCGCGGGCTTCTTCTTGCTCGCGACCACGCCATTGGCCGGTCCATACACGTTCGGCGAGGGGTCGGCGTCACAGGCATTCATGCGCCACTACCTGTACCTGTTCGCGGCCGTGGCCTTTCTGATGCCCGGGTTCCTCGGTACCGACGGCTGGGGCAACTGGCGCAAGTTCCTCGCCTCACCGCTGATGGCATACCTCGGAACAATCTCGTACGGCATCTTCTTGTGGCACCTGTTTGTACTGGAGAGCGCTTCACACCTCTTCGGCATCCCCGGCTTCAGCGGGTGGTTCTGGTTGCTGTGGCCGCTGACAGTGCTGGGCACCGTCGGCTTCGCGCATGTGAGTTACGTGCTCATCGAACGTCCGGCGCAGCGCTACTCCCACTCGTCGCGCCGTCTGCGCTGGCCCCGGTCCGGTCACGCTGCGCCGCCCACGCAAGCGCCGCCAGAGCCGTCGCTAGAGCACACCCCTGCAGAACAACCACCACGGACGCGGGCCTGACACCAGCAACCGCCGACAGCAGCACGGCGACGGTCACGGCCACGAAGGCGACGACTGGGAGGTTCAACCTGCGGACAAGCAGCGTGGCGACCGCCCAGGCAAGCAGTCCCCAAGGCCCCAGCACGAGCACGACCGCCAGGCCGACCAGCACGGTCAAGACGCGCGGAAGAGCCCGCACACTGGTGGCAGCAGTCGACACCGTCCGGGGTGGTCGCAGGGCCAGCCCAAGCACGACCAGCACTCCGACCAGTCCAGCAAGAAGCCCCCAGCGGTAGGTGCTGTTCGGCGCGAAAGTGATCGTGGTCGGTCCAGAAACCCCCGCGGGCACGACGAACGCCTGCTTCCAACCGTCAACACGCAGCGGCGCGAGTGCCTGGTCACCGACTGTGGCACTCCAACCCGGATTGAAGTTCTCAGCAAGCTCGAGCACCCGGTTCTGGTCGGACTGGGGTAGCTCGGCGGTGCGCTTGGTGGCGTCCCAGGTCTGTATCGACGGAGATTCCGGCCGGCCCGTCGGTCCGTATTCCTGCTCGGGGGCGAACGCAGCCACGAGAGGTTGGAAGGCCGTGCTGCTGACCACTTCCACCCGGTGCTCCCCCGCCGGAATGGTCATCGGTTCGGAACACGCCTGCGCATTCAGCGTTCTACCTCGCATGAAGTCCTCAACCCGGCCCGACACGGATGTGCGGCTCACGGTGTCACCATCGATCACGACATCCGGGCCGATCCCGCAGGGCAGGGACAACTGCTCGTCCATCGGCAGTGCTCGCCGCAAGTCGTCCGCACCGATCAAGGCGACCTCCGAGACACCCCGAGGGGAAGTCCGAACTCGCCCAAGTCGGATCGCGATCCTGACCTGGTTGCCCGACAGGAACGTGACCTCCACCTCGTCGGCCTCGACGGGGTTGAAGCGGAAGAGCCCTCTCTGATCGGTGAAGCCGGTGAATAATTCGCCTCCAGCCTGCACCTGCAGTTCCAACGGCGAGGACGCGTTGAGTCCGTCCCGGTTGACCAACCTGATTCCGCGCAATGTCCGCGATTCCGGCAGGCCGATCGTGATCGAAGGCTGCTTGTCGTCCGGGGCTGCCTGCCACGCCGTTCCCAGGTCCCGGTCGAAGGCTGCCAATCCAGATCCAGCGACCTCCGGGGTACGAGTCGAACTTGTCGGCCACCTCGACGCCGACCTTGCTCGCGATGGCCGTGGCGACCTCAGCGGTGTCACGTGGACTGACGATGATGCGAGGACTGGACACCACAGCGGAGGGCAGATTGACCAGTCTGTGCAGCCCGACCCTGTCCTGGGAGAACCTGCCGAGGGCGTCTGTGCAGATGATTGTGGAGTCCCGTGATGTGCACTGACCTGCGTCACCGGGCCTCGCCGTGAGCAACACCGCGTCACCTGAAACACCATCCGGCAGACGCAAGGTGCTGGTCCCCTCACCAGGAAGCCTCGCCTCCCGGATGCCGAACGTCACCTTGGCATCCTCGTCGGCCACCCCGATGCGCACCGATCGAGTGTCACCGGCGGCAACGGGCACGGTCTGCCATCGGGAGTTGTTCCGGGCATCCACAGCGGTGGCTCCCGGCATCGGTTTCGATCGTCAGACCGATGACCGTCTCGGCCTTGGAGCCGCGGCTCATGAGCGCGACATGAAGGGTATCCCCCAGCGCCACCGGTTGGTCGTAGCGCACTTCCCAGAACGAACCTTGCTCATCCAGCGCACCCGGGCGCCAGTAGGTGTCAAGGGCGCCATCCATCGCCGCACCCGGGGTCGCCCCTCGCGGCTGTCTCCATGTGGCACCCACATCCGAGGCTGAACTGCTCGCGTCGAACGTCAGGCCCGGCTCGGCCACGGTGTCCCCGGCCTCCCCGGACACGCGGTAGTCGTGGACAGCGCGTAACTGCTCGTACTGCCCATCCTCAGTCAGAGTCGCTGACTCGTTGCCCCGCATGTACCCGAACGTGATCTCGCGTCTGCGGTCTGTGTCGGTGACGACACCGGTGGCCGCGGCAAGCCCGATCGCTTCCGGGTCACCGGTGAGCAGGGCCACGCGGTTGCCGAGCCCGCCCACATCAGCCAGGGGCAACAGGGCCTCAGGCCCACCATCGACCTCGATGGCCGTATCGGCCGGTCGCAGCAACAGTCGCTGGTCGCTGGGCGCATTGCTGGACTCGACCTTGTAGATCTCCACAGCCGGGTAGCTGGCTCGTAGGCCCTCATCGGTCAGAGTCACACCCGACCCGGCGATATCCACGATCGGGCCGAACCACGCGACGCGTTGCAGCCCCTTGCTGTCATCCAGAGCCTGATGGATGCGGATCGGCAGGGGTGCGGCCGCGCTGGGCGCCAGATCGTTGCGCACGACCAGGTACTCAACACCCATCCTGTTGAGGTAGGCAGCCAGCCCCGGGCTGCCTCTTCCAGCCTCCAGTCGTGCCTCGACAGCGTCGAGCATCCGAATGTTGCCCGCGCTGGACAGAGGAACCGCGTCCCGGATCCCCCAGGGGTAACCCCCGAAGGCCTGCAGAGGCTCGTCCTGGGTCCGGCCCCACACATATTGGCCGAAAGATGCCCCCGGAATGATCAAAGCCCGGCCCGGGTCAGCCACTTTGTTCAACCACTCGGAGGCTTCCCGCCAATGGTCCGCGACCGAGACGTAAGAACGCCCCCTGGCCAACTGACCTGTGAGCGCGGGCCACCACGAGGCCACCAGGGCGAGCAGGATGGCCGAACTCACGACAACTCGCCAGCGGGGCCGCCTTCCCACGGGCCACACGGTCGTCAGCACGTGACAGAACGCGATGATCAGGGGGATCCGCAGGACGAGGTCGAACTTGTGGACGTTGCGGATGGGGGCGCCGGCACCGTCGAGGAAGGTCTGGATCTGCTCGCTGCCCAGGCCACTGAACACCCCTGTGTGCCCGATCCCCACCAGGACAAGACCGGCCAGTGCGCCCCCGAGCAGGAACGCCCGGTGGGGCAGGGAGCGCATCGCCAACCCTGCCACTCCCAAGGCCGCCACAATCCCGGTCGCCACCACGAACAACGGTTGCGTGGCCAGCATCCATCCGGCCTTCCACATGGATGCGTTACCGAGGTACGCGAGCCAGTGATCGGCTCCCCGCAGAACGGTTGTCGGATCGGTGATGGAGGTGGTGAATGACGCCGATTCGATCCAGTCCAGGAAGGGTGGTGAGTACCGACCGAGCACCACCAACGGCACGAGCCACCAAAGGACCGCAAGCGTCGTGAGGCCCGACCACCACAAGGCCAACTGGCGCCGACGTGGACCTGGCTGCAGCGTGATCAACCACCAAACCGCTAGGGGCAGAACCGCCCCAGCCGCCACTGCGTTCACCCCACCAGCAGTGGTGACGGCCAGTGCGGACAAGGCAGCGGCGCGCACCACGTTGCCCTTGCGAGCACCGCGCACCAGCGGCAGCAGCACCCACGGTGCCACCGCCATCGGCCACACCTCCACGGAGATCGCACCGATGGCCGACTGCGGGCGCACTGCCAGTGCGTACGCGACCGCCGAGATCAGCACGGGCCACCCCGAGCCGACCCGCAGCGCCCGCAGCAGCAGGTACATGCCCAGGAACGCGCTCACGAGAACCAAGGACCACCAAAGCCGTTGCACTGCCCAGTCGGGAATCCCGAGGCTTTGCCCGATGCCGAAGAACGGACCCATCGGCCACAGGTATCCGTATGCCTGGTTCTGCAACTGGCCGAAGAAGCCCTCCGGGTCCCACAACTGCAAGGAACGGCCAAGAAATCCCCACGGATCGACTGTGAGGTCCAATTTCGTGTCGGCGGCCACGCGACCGGGGTCCTGCAGGAAGGCCAAGGTGACCAGCGCCAAGCATGTCGCCAATACCCGCGCCCGCCATGCCGGTGCCGGTGGCGGCGGCTGCGGTTCGGGGACTGTGCGAGCTGGGTCCTGCAGAAGCGTCATCGTTTCCTCAGTATGAGTGCCACGTTCCAGGTCACGACCTCCCGCACCACCGGAACCGCGCGCAACCAGAACAGAGAGGAGGGAAGGTAGCGGGGAATGATGTCCACGACATCGGCATCGGAGCGCGTCCGGGCCCATTTCATCCCCTGAGCCATGGTGACGGGGAACAACGACGTCCCGTAGCGGTTCTTCGGTGGCTTCTGGTTGACCCTGGTGTAACGGCGTGCCGCGTACTCACCGTTGACGAAGTGCCACGGCGCGGTTTCGTGACCTCCCCAGGGCCCGTACCACAAGGTGTAGGAGTAGAAGATCAATCCGCCGGTACGACAGACCCGCACCATCTCGTCGCCCATCGCCCAGGGGTCCGGGACGTGCTCTGCCACGTTGCTGGAATAGACCAGATCGAAGGCGTCAGCGCGGAAGGGAAGGCGCTGACCGTCCCCGATCACAGTTCCTGGCATAGGCACCCTGCCGTGCAGCGCAAGTTCGCCGGCATCGGCGTCGAGCGGGGTGTATCGGGCACCCGCACTGTGGAAGGCGTCCGCCCAGTACCCCGGACCACCACCCACATCGAGTACATGTGCCTGATCCAGATCCATCAAGCACAACATCTGCGCGACGGAATCGGCGGCCATCGCCGAATAGAACCGATCGGGGTCAGTCTGCTCGACCTGGAAGTCCTTGAACAACCTGACCGCACGACCCACTGTGGCAAGCGAACGCAGTCGCGCGCTCGGGTCTTCGGTGGGATTCGGGCTCACCGTTCGAACCTAGGCCAAGTCACGTCGTTGCGAGGCGCCTTCCAGGTACCGTGTCACGCACAAGGAGGGCCGATGTCCGCAGCACTGCGCGTCCTGTTCCTGAACTGGCGCGACACCCGTCATCCCGAGGGAGGCGGTTCCGAGGTCTACGTCGAGAACGTGGCGCGGTCCTTGGCTGCTGCTGGCCACGAGGTGACCATCTTCTGCGCCATGTACCCCGGCGCCACGCCCAGCGAGACGGTCGACGGGATCCGTTTCGTGCGAGCCGGAACCAAGCTCAGTGTGTACGCCGAGGCCATCCGTCGTGTGCGGGGCAAGGCGTTCGGGGACATCGATGTCATCGTGGACGTCCAGAACGGGATTCCGTTCATGTCAAGGGCGGTCTCGGGGGGCACGCCTGTGGTCGTTCTGGTCCACCATGTGCACCGCGAGCAGTGGCCGGTGGTCTACGACCGCGTCCGTGCCCGTGTCGGCTGGTGGATCGAGTCAGTGCTGGCACCCCGCCTCTACCGCGACTGCACGTACGTAGTGGTCTCCGAGCGAACCCGTCAGGAACTGTCCGAACTCGGAGTTGCCCCCCAGCGCATCCACGTCATCCACAACGGGATCGAAGCAGCGCCTGGTCTGGACGTCGAACCCAGCGCCTACCCCCATGTTGCGGTCGTGGGGCGCCTTGTTCCCCACAAGCGCGTCGAGCACGTCCTGCGGGCAGCGGCGATCATGCGGCACGCGCACCCGGATCTGCGGATCTCGATCGTCGGGGACGGCTGGTGGTCTGGGCGCCTGCAGCGAGTCGCGCAAACTCTCGGCGTCAGTGACATGGTCGATTTCCTCGGCTTCGTCGACGAGAAGACCAAGCACCGGGTCTACGCGTCCGCGTGGGTACTGGCACTGCCGTCGCTGAAGGAGGGATGGGGAATCGTGGTGATGGAGGCTGCCTCGCACTCGATCCCGACCGTGGCCTATCGAGATGCGGGCGGAGTGGCCGAGTCGATCGTCGATGGCCGGACCGGTCTGCTGGTCGACGGCGCAGAGAGCGAATTCGCCTCAGCGCTGGAGTCGCTGATCGACGATCACGACCTGCGGGTGCAGATGGGCGCAGAAGCCAAGAACAGGTCTGAGGAGTTCACCTGGGCAGCAACTACGCATGCGTTTGCACAGGTTCTGGCGGAAGCCGCCGGAGAGCGCTTCGGGGTCTCAGTCGTACCGGCACCCTCGGGCCATTTGGAACACCAGTTGCCCGAGGCGATCGAACAGGATCAGCCGTCGCCGTAGACGATGAACGGCTTGTCGACCGGAGCCGGGGTCGCCGACTGGGAAGTTGCGATGCCGAATGCGGCGCCAACAGCAAGGATCGCACCTACAACGGCTGCGATGATTGCACCAGCGGGACCACCCATCGAGAGCCTCCTAATTGAAACGTTTCCGTAGCCCGATGAAAGTAGCACGTTCTACAGTCGACACGCAGGTCTTACAACGACACGGTTCGATTACGGACGCTGGGCGCGGCGACGGCGGTGCACCACGAGGACCGTGAGCGCTCCCATCGTCGCCAGGACAGCCAGGTCCACCACGACCACGACCGGATCACGCGGGTCCACGATCCGGACCTCGCCCTCCACCCGCAACAACTGCAGACCCGAGCCGCTCCAGACCTGCGTCAGGCCTGTTAGGTCGGGTTCTCGGCTGGCGCTGGGCTGGTCGGTCTGGACAACGACCCAGCGAATCCCCAGCCCGGCCAGCACCGGCGCGAGTGGGCGACCACCGTCGATGGCCTGTGACACCGCAGCGGCCCGCGGATCGTCACCGCCCACCTCCACCAGGTCGCCGGCCACCGTCACCGGCAGACGGTCGTTCCAGACGACGGTGTTCGTCAGATACCGGGGCAGAGGGTCGAGGACCACTTGGTCGTGGTTCCACTGGTACCGCCGGAACGCAGCCCACGGAAGCGACAGGACGTCACCGGAGGTTCCCTGGATCCTGTCGCGGACCTCGTCCCACTGCCTCGGGTAGGACGCCGTGCGCAAAGCGCCGAACCCGCCGGCCAGCAGGTCGGGCATGGTCGCCAGAGGCAGCAGGGCAAGGGCCGCGGTGAGGAATAGCCGTAAGGCGCGGTCGAGCCCGTGGGTGAGCCGCTCCAACCCCCGAGGCGCGCACAGCGCGAGGAGAAGCACCCAGACCATGGACCACTTCTGCCCGTCGCGCAGCAGCCCGCCGCCCGGCAGCGCTGAGACGAGTTCGCGCGCCCACGCTTGATCGTCGGCGACCCCCGACAACCAGGCCCACCCGACACCTGCCAGGCCCACCGCACCCAGCCACACCGCCTCGGGGCCACTTTCGCGTCGCAAGCGCGTCCAGCCCAGCACAGCCAGTGCCAACACCACGATTGCGCTTAGCGCCGCGAACCACGTCGTGCGCGACCCGAGCGTGGCGTTGCTGTTCCAGACGCCACCGCCAGCCAGCACGCTGAGCAGCACCCCG
Source organism: uncultured Actinomycetota bacterium (assembly GCA_963818505.1). GTDB lineage: Bacteria > Actinomycetota > Actinomycetes > S36-B12 > UBA10799 > JADKAV01. The sequence continues at coordinate 185,735 of CAWFSJ010000001.1, read as the reverse complement.
CCGGGCCCGTCAGCACGCGCACCGAAGACGGTGAGGCCCAACGGATCTGAAACGTCGGTGACAGGGCTGCGCAACGCCGGCAACCACCAAGGGGCATTGACGAAGACGACCAACCCGGCCAACGCCCAACGCACACCGGGGGCGAGCCGGCTGCCGAACCCGACGGCCAGCGGGATCGCCACTACCGCCAGAATCAGGCCCCCGGTGGGCACCAGTGCTCCGACCCCACACAGCAGGACCACCGGAATCCAGCGCCCGTGCTCTCGTGCTGTCCGGGCCGCCACGACCACCCACGGAAGCAGCGCAAACGCCCACAGCAGCCCCCAATGGCCCATGAGTAGTCGCGAGGCGAGGTACGCGGACCACAGGTACAGGGAAACGGACACGATCTGTCGTGTTCGGCTGCTTCCCGAGAGCCTGGCCACACCCAATCCGGCCAGCACGAAGATCGCTACCAGAAGAACCTTCTGCAGCAGTTGACCGGGCAGCGGGCCCGCGAGCACAGAGACAACGCCATCCTGCGGAACGGATCGAGGAAGGCCCCCGCCTATTCCGAGGTTCCAGGGCAGAAGCGTCTGCTGAGGCACGAACACCATGTCCAGGTGCAGCACGAATCCGGGAGCCAGCAGAGGCGCCAGGACCAGCAGCGACAACACAACCACCCACACGGTGGCCGCGTGTCGCTTGAGGGTGACGGGCACTCGCCTAGGGTGGCATCCGGGAGGGCTGATGAGCGCAGAAGACACGACCACGACCTCGACCGCCCAACGCCTGGTGGGCGGCGGGTTGATGGTCGCCGTGGCTCTGGGCATAGGGCAGGTACTCGCCTACGCCCAGACCCTGGTGGCAGCCAGGACCCTGTCGCCGGCCCAGTTCGGGGCGTTCAGTGCCCTGCTGGCTCTGCTGCTGATCGGCAACACGGTGGCACTTGCTGCTCAAGCCGTCACCGCCCGCCACATCGTTGCCATCGACCCGGAGCATCGCCGAGACGAGGCTGCCGCCGCCTGGCGCACCGCCCTGGTCGCCGCGGTCGTCACGGCGGGTTTCTGGCTTCTGATATCCCCGCTGGTCGGAATCGCGCTGAGCCTGGACTCCCCCGAGACCTACATCCTGCTGGCCTTGACCTTCTTCCCCCTGACGCTCATGGGCGGTGCACTTGGCATTGCGCAGGGCCAAGAGATGCACATCCGGCTGGCAGGGGTCTACCTGGCGGTCGGGGTTCCCAAGGCCCTGGTGACGATCGGCTTCCTTCTGGCTCTGTCCACCCTTGCTGGCGGCATGCTCGGCCTTGCGCTGGGTTGCACCATGGGGGCACTCATCTGCTGGCTCATCGTGCGACCGACATTCCGGGGAGGGACCGCGCGGCACTCCACGATGCTGCGCGAGATCCCAGCGGCCACGTACGCGATGCTCGCCCTGTTCAGCCTTACGAACCTCGACATCGTCCTGGGCAGGGCTTTCCTGAGCCCCGACGAGGCCGGACAGTACGGCGTGGGAATCATCGTGGCGAAGGTCGTCACGTGGCTGCCCCAGTTCGTCGCGGTGATGGCCTACGCCCGCATGGTTGACGCACGCCGGGGACGTACCACGCTGGTCGGGCTGGGGGTCGTCGCATCCATAGGCCTGCTGTGCACGGCAGTGGTGTGGCTGGTGCCCGACCTCATCGTGGCGATCATCGCCGGACCCGAATACGCCGGCATGGCTGACCTGCTTCCCCTGTTCGCACTCATCGGGGCATGCGCTGCACTGCTGCAGTTCGTCGTCTATGGCTTGGTGGCCATCCGGGACCGCAAACTCATCCCTGTCATCTGGGCGGGCACGGCCGCGCTGATCGCCCTGGTGGCGGTGTGGCACAGCAGCGTGGCCCAGGTCGCGGCCCTCATGCTGCTTGTGGTCGCGACGGTCACGGCGGTGGGCGTCGTGCGACTCGTGCGCGAGCGTGACGTCCCCGCTGCTGAAGGCGTCTCAGTGGGCGGCTGAGTCCCAATCGGGCCCGACCCCGACCGAGACCTCGAGAGGCACGGAGAGGTCGCGGACGTTCGTCATGGCTTGCACCACAAGTTCGGTGGCCGCTTGCTGCTCACCGGCCGCCACCTCGAGGACCAACTCGTCGTGTACCTGCAGGAGCATCCGCGTGCGCAGCCCCGCTTCGCGAAGAGCCGCCTGCACATCGAGCATCGCGACCTTAACGAGGTCGGCAGCACTTCCCTGCACGGGGGCGTTCAACGCCATCCGCTCTGCCATCTCCCGGCGCTGGCGATTGTCGCTGTTCAGGTCCGGCAGGTAGCGTCTGCGGCCCCACAGGGTCTGGGTGTATCCGTCCACACGTGCGCGCTCGACGACCTCGGCCAGGTAGTCGCGAATCCCGCCGAACCGCGAGAAGTAGTCCTGCATCATCGCTGCGGCCTCATCGGTGGCAATTCCGAGCTGCTGGGACAGTCCGTATGCAGACAGGCCATAGGCCAGCCCGTAGGACATGGCCTTGATCCGCCGTCGCTGCTCTGCGTCCACGCCGTCGACAGGTACCCCGAACACTTTGGAGGCGACCGTGTTGTGCAGGTCCTCCCCCGACCTGAACGCCTCGATGAGGCCTTCGTCCTGGCTCAGGTGTGCCATCAGCCGCATCTCGATCTGGCTGTAGTCGGCGGTGAGTAGACAGTCGTAGCCCTCACCCACCACGAAGGCGGCGCGGATCCGTCGGCCCTCTGCTGTGCGCACCGGGATGTTCTGCAGGTTGGGATCCGTGCTGGACAACCTGCCGGTCGCGGCCACGATCTGGCTGTAGGTGGTGTGGATCCGGCTGCTGGAGTCAGCCAGGGGGATCAACCCGGCCACGGTTTGGCGCAGCTTGCTCTTGTCGCGCCACACAAGCAGGCATTCCAGTAGCGGGTCCTGGGTCTTGGCGTACAGCGTGCTGAGGGCATCGGCATCAGTGGTGTACCCGGTCTTGATCCGCTTCGTCTTGGGCAGACCGCGCTCGGTGAACAGGATCTCCTGCAGTTGCTTGGGTGATCCCAGGTTGAACTCTCGTCCGGCCAGGCTGTGCGCCTCCTGCGTCACCTCGGCGATCTGGGCGTCGAACCCCTCCCGCAGGTCGGTGAGGCGCTCAAGGTCCACGGCGATGCCGGCGTACTCCATGTCGACTAGGACGGCCTCGAGAGGTAGCTCCATCCCGGTCAGCAGCTCGCGACCCACGGGACCGAGCAGAGTCATCAGCTCGACGTGCAGGTCCAGGACTGCTGCGGCACAGTCCGCCATCTCCTGGGCCGAGGTGTCCTGCAGGCCGTCCATCGTCAACTGATCGGTGACCGTGGCCTCGACCAGGTCCCGGTGCAGGAACCGGGCCGTCAGATCACCGAGCTGGAACGAGCGCTGTCCGGGCAGAAGCAGGTATGCCTGCAGCGCCGTGTCCCCTACAACGGCCGCGATAGGCGTCGCGCTGGCCCGTGCCGCCAGCAACGGGCCCTTGGCATCGTGCAGGACCTTGCCTGTCGCCGGGTCGGCCAACCACGCGGCCAAGGCCGGTTCGATCCCGTCGAACACTGCTGCGGTGCCGTCATCGGCGGCCAGGGCAAGGCGATCCAGCTGGCCCGTCCCCGCACCCCAGCTCCCCTGCACATGGACGCCGAACGTGCCCGCCGCGTGCTGCGCCAACCACTGGGCCGGGTCGTCGGCCAAGGTCACACTGGCCACCTGCGAGACCGGCTCGTGCCCGACCGACTCCCCCAGCGACTCGAACAGCCTCTCCCGCAGAACCCGGAACTGCAGGCTGTCGAACACCTCGTGGACTCGTTGCCTGGAGATGGGCACGCGTTCCAAACCAGCCACGTCCGCGTCTAGGGGGACGTCGCTGACCAGCTCGGTGAGCGACCTGTTGGTGATGACCTGACCCAGGTGCTCGCGCAACGCCGCACCCGCCTTGCCGGGCACCTCGTCCACGTGCTCGACCAACGCGTCCAACGAACCGAACTGCGTGATCCATTTGGCCGCGGTCTTCTCCCCCACCCCCGGGATGTTGGGAAGGTTGTCGGACGGGTCGCCGCGCAGTGCGGCGAAGTCGGGATACTGAGTCGGGGTCAGTCCGTACCGCGATTCGACCGCCGCCGGATCCATGCGCGCCAGATCCGAAACCCCCCGTTTGGGGTACAGGACTGTGCACGAATCATCGACCAGTTGGAAGCAGTCACGATCCCCGGTGAGTACGAGGATCTCCAGGCCCTGGGACTTCGCCCTGCCTGCCAGAGTCGCGATCACATCGTCGGCCTCGAAGCCCTCCACGGCGAACGCCTGGATCGACATCGCGTCCAGGACCGTGCGGATCAGGTCGACCTGTCCGGCGAACTCGCTGGGGGATTTCGACCGGTTGGCCTTGTACTCGGGGAAGGTCTCGCTGCGGAAGGTCTTGCGCGACACATCGAAGGCCACCGCGATGTGCGTGGGCTTCTCATCTCGTAACGCGTTGATGAGCATGGACGTGAAGCCGAACACCGCATTGGTCGGCTGCCCCGTGGAGGTACTGAAGTTCTCCACCGGGAGTGCGTAGAACGCGCGGTAGGCCAGTGAGTGGCCGTCCAGGAGCAGGAGCCTGCCTCGTGAGTCATTCATCGGTGTCGAGTCTAGGCCGTGGGTATGAAGCGACCCGGGTTGCTGTCCACTCACCTGCCGGCGATTACCGTGCTTGTGTGACGGACACGGATTGGCCCGACGACTTTCAGCAAATGGGGATGGGCGCCCTCGCGGACAAGATGGGGATCGAGGTGTCACGCGACGGCACGGAGGTCGTGGGCCGCATGCCGGTAGTCGGCAACACCCAGCCCTACGGGATTCTGCATGGCGGGGCCACCGCGGTACTCATCGAGTCCATCGGGTCGGTCGCGTCCGCCCTGGCCAACCCCGGGAGATTCCCCGTGGGGATCGAACTGAGCGTCACACATCACCGTTCAGCTTCGGCTGGCTTCGTGACTGCGCGCACCGAACTGGTCCACGCCGGGCGCACGCTGATCTCCTACGTGGTTCCGGTCGAGGACGACGAGGGCCGGCGCATTGCCACCGGCCGGCTTACCTGCCTGCTGCGCGACGCAGTCCGCTGACCGACAGAGCCCGCCCGTTGCCGGCCAGTGCGAGACGCAAGGGCGGACGGCCGCCCATCTTGCGGCGGATGGTGGCCGTGGTAGCAACACGACGGTTCAGGTAAGGGCCGAACCCCCACTTGGCGTACCACCGCATCACGTCGCGCGACGCCGGTGGGACATCTACGACAACCTGATCGGATCCCAGCTGCGCCGCCCAGTCCGTGACTGCTGCGAGCAATGCCGTGCCTACCCTGCGATTGCGGTGCTCCTGAGCGACGTGCAGAACGTGCACATGGACACCAGGGGCGTCCATCATCGGCCCACCGTCGGTCAGTGAGACGGTCGCGATCCCAACCGGTGAGTCGCCGTCCCAGGCGGCGAGGAACCTGTAGCCGCCTCCTGCCGCAAGCTCCACGCGACGGCGCAGGCGGTCCATTGAAAGCGCCAGCGGCACGCCGGTGCGACGTCGCCCTGAAGAACGCCAAGCCTGTTCCCACAGCGGTGCCAGTTGCTCGAGTTGATCCATGGTCACATCTGCGACCGCGATGTCCATATATGCTCCAAGTCCCTATCAAGGGTAGCGACACGGTTTGATTGCGCGCGACAGGTGGTGATCGACATCCCAGGACACACCGCCTAGCATGTAGCAGGCTTCGTGGGTTCTGCGCTTGACTGTGGGATGGCCACAACGGCCCACGACGATGGAAGTAGAGGTGTGCACGTGCGACGACTGCTGCTGACTATCAGCGCGGTCGCCCTGGCCCTGTGGGCCTTCGTTGGAGGAGCCACGGCCGCTTCTGCGGCAGGCGAAACCATCGGCGGGGTGATCAAGACGGCCGAGACCGGGGTGCCCGATGTGACGGTGAACGTCTCCGACGAAGAGGGTTTTCAGGAGAACGCGATCACCGACGATGAGGGCAAATGGCGGGTGAAACTGCCCGGTGCAGGCACTTACACGGTCACCCTTGACACAGCGACCTTGCCAGCCGGTGTCACCTTGACCAACCCGGACCGGGTCAGCACCCAGGTTGTCGTGGGGCCAGGTCAGACCAAGTCAGTGCTCTTCCCGACCGGGGAGGCGCGCACAGCCAGCGAGTCAACGCTGGACCGCGCGATCCAGTTGACCGTGGACGGTCTGATCTTCGGTCTGACGATCGCACTGGCGGCAGTCGGGCTCAGCCTCATCTTCGGGACCACAGGACTGACGAACTTCTCCCACGGTGAGCTGGTCACGTTCGGCGGGCTCATGGCCTACTTCTTCAACAACTTGTTGGGGCTGCCCTTCGTGATCGCTGCCGCAGGTGCGGTCGTGGCGGGCGGCCTGTTCGGCTACCTGCAGGACCGATTCTTCTGGCGCTGGCTGCGTAAACGCGGCACTGGCCTGATCGCCATGCTGGTCGTGTCGATCGGTCTGGGCATCTTCCTGCGCTACGTCTACCTGTTCATCTTCGGTGGTAACACCCGCCAGTTCGCCTCGTACAGCGGTCAGGCCGGTCTGGTCTTCGGTCCCGTGGACATCACGCCCAAGGCGCTGGTGGGAGCACTGGTCGCCATCGTGGTGCTCATCGGCACGGTCCTGTGGCTGAAACTGACCCGCGTCGGCAAGGCGTCGCGAGCCATCGCGGACAACCCGGCTCTGGCCTCGGCGTCCGGCATCGACGTCAACCGGGTCATCTCGGTGATCTGGATGGCTGGCGCGGCGCTGGCAGCGCTGGCCGGGGTCATCTACAGCATGTCCCTGGGGGTCAACTGGATCGCCGGCTTCCAGCTGCTCCTATTGATATTCGCCGGTGTCACGCTCGGTGGCCTCGGTACCGCAGTGGGCGCCATCGTCGGATCCATCATCGTGGGCACCATGATCCAGTTGTCGACGTTGTTCATCCCCTCGGAGCTCAAGAACGTCGGCGCACTCGCGGTCTTGATCGTGATCCTGATGATCAGACCGCAAGGCATCCTCGGCCGCAGCGAGAGAGTGGGATAGTCATGGATTGGGGCAACGTCTTCAGCCAGGCCCTCACTCAGGGCATTGGCATCCAGGCAGTCATCTTCGCGTTGGCGGCCATCGGGCTGAACGTCCAGTTCGGTTACACCGGCCTTCTGAACTTCGGCCAATCGGCCTTCCTCGCGGTCGCCGCGTACGGGCTGGGAGTGTCCATCGCCTACGCCGGCTGGAGTCTGTGGGTCGGCCTGCTCGTCGGTATCCTCGCCGCGATCCTGCTGGCGCTGCTGCTCGGTATCCCGACGCTGCGCCTGCGCGCCGACTACTTGGCAATCGTCACCATTGCCGCAGCCGAGATCCTGCGGCTGGTGTTCAGATCGGTGTCCTTCGACCCGATCTTCGGCGGTTCTGACGGAATCAACCGCTTCGCCGACGACTTCTTCAAGTACAACCCGTACTCGGGCGAGGTGAACCTGGGCCCGGCGAGCTTCAGCGAGAACGACATGTGGGTCGTCACGATCGGCTGGATCCTCGTCGTCATCCTGTCCCTACTGGTCTTCTTGCTGATGCGCTCCCCTTGGGGCCGCGTGATCAAGGCGATCCGCGAGGATGAGGACGCGGTTCGTTCGCTGGGTAAAAGCGTCTACGCCTACAAACTGCAGGCGCTGGTCATCGGTGGTGTCATGGGCTGCTTCGGCGGTTTCATCGCAGCCATCGCGTTCCAGTCGATCCAGCCGGACTACTACAGCACCGACCTCACGTTCTTCGCATACGCGGTGCTCATCCTGGGCGGGGCTGCCCGAGTTCTGGGCCCGATCGTGGGGTCGGTGGTCTTCTGGTTCATGCTGGTCTTCATCGACGGGGCCCTGTCCGGACTGGTCTCCAGCGGGACGATCGACTTCATCCGCAGCGACCAGGTCGGACAGATCCGTTACTGGATCCTCGGTTTGAGTCTCATGCTCTTGATGATCTACCGACCGCAGGGGATCCTCGGCGACAAGAAGGAGTTGAGCCTCGATGCCAGATGACCTCAGGCACCTCATCGAAGCCCTCAAGGACGTCCCGCACGAGCCAGGGGTGGCCAAACCTGACCCAATCCTCATTGCCGACGGCGTCCGGCGGCAGTTCGGCGGACTCACAGCTGTTGACGTCGAGCACGCAGAGGTCCAGCGCGGAACCATCACCGCGCTGATCGGTCCGAACGGTGCGGGCAAGACCACGTTCTTCAACCTGCTGACGGGATTCGACCGGCCCAATGAGGGCAAGTGGACCTTCGAAGGACACCAGTTGGCCGGCGTTCGACCCCACAAGGTCGCGAAGCTCGGCATGGTCCGCACGTTCCAGCTGACCAAGGCACTCTCCCGGCTGACCGTCATGGAGAACATGCGCCTGGGTGCCCAACACCAGCGGGGCGAGAAGCTGCTCGTCTCGGTGTTCCCCTTCCTTTGGCGTGGGCAGGAGTCGGAGATCTCCGAACGAGCCCTGCGTCTGCTGGAGAGCTTCAACCTCGCCGAGAAGCAGGACGACCTCGCTGGATCGCTGTCCGGCGGCCAACGCAAACTGCTCGAGATGGCCCGGGCGCTGATGGTGGAACCGGACATGGTCATGCTGGACGAGCCGATGGCTGGGGTGAACCCGGCCTTGACACAGAGCCTCTTGGACCACATCCGTCAGGTGCGTGATCGCGGCACCACGGTGTTGTTCGTCGAGCATGACATGGACATGGTCCGCGACATCAGTGACTGGGTGATCGTGATGAGCCAGGGCAAGGTCATCGCCGAAGGCCCACCGCACGACGTGATGAATGACGATGCGGTCATCGACGCGTACCTGGGAACCCACCACGACAAACCTCTCACCGATTCCGGCGAGGCGTTGACAGCCCACCCGGAGGAGGCGTGATGACCGGCACCACGATTCAAGGCCGCGAGGAACACCTCGCCGGTGCGCAAGGCGCGCTCGTGCGCATCGATGAGGTCATCGCCGGATACTTCCCCGGGGTGAACATCCTCAACGGCTGCGACCTATATGCCCAATCCGGGGAACTGGTGGGGATCATCGGTCCCAACGGAGCTGGCAAGTCGACCTTGTTGAAGTCCCTGTTCGGCCTGGTCAAGGTCCGCAGCGGCAAGGTGAGCTTCGACGACAAGGACATCACCAACCAACGCGCCGACCGCCTCGTCGGAATGGGCATCGGTTTCGTCCCGCAGAACAACAACGTCTTCCCGTCGTTGACTATCGAGGAGAACCTGCAGATGGGGGCCTACCAGGACCCCAAGTCCTTCCAGCATCGTTTCGACGAGGTCGCCGGGCTGTTCCCCGCCCTCGCTGAGCGTCGCAAGCAGCGTGCGGGTTCGTTGTCCGGTGGCGAGCGCCAGATGGTGGCGATGGCCCGGGCGTTGATGATGGAACCCAAGGTCCTGCTGCTCGACGAGCCGTCCGCCGGCCTCTCCCCCGCCTTCACCGACGAGGCCTTCGTGCGAGTGAAGACAATCAACAAGACCGGCGTCACTGTGATCATGGTCGAGCAGAACGCGCGACGCTGCCTGCAGATCTGTGACCGGGCCTACGTGTTGGACCAGGGCCGCAACGCCTACACAGGCACGGGCCGGGCCTTGGCCAACGACCCGAAGGTGGTCGAGCTCTACCTGGGCACGCTGGCCAAGGCGTAACGCGGGGGCCCACCTGCCCGCGTTAGAGGTTGTGCTGTTGGTTAGCGAATCCACGCGTTGTTTTGCTAACCAACAGCACAACCTCTAACCAACGGCCCCGGGGCTCCCCCAAACGCGACCGGCGCCCGCCCCTTTCGGGAACGGGCGCCGGTGCGGCGTTGTCGGATCAGCCCTGTGAGGCGTCCGGAACGTCACCCTCCTGGGAGCCAGTACGGGTGTAGGTGTTGTCGGCACCGTAGGTGTAGATGCCCATGATCGCCTTGCTCGGGTCACCCACGTCGTTGAGGTCGATGGGACCGGACTGACCGTCGTAGTCGGGGTCCTTGCCGTCATCGATCAACTTCTTGCAGTCGGCGAAGGTGGTGCACTTGTCACCATCGGCAGTGACCTGCTTGATGGTGTCGCCGATGGCGCGACCGCTGTCGTTGTCCGCGTACTCTGCGGCCAGCGCGATGATGACCGTCGCATCATAGGCCTCAGGTGCGTAGGAGAAGTCCTCAAGGTCGGGGTTGATCTCCTTGAGTTTGTTCTGGAACTCCTGGCTGGCCTCGGCGCCGGGCAGGGTGCCCTGCGTGCCCTCCATGGAGCCCTTCGGCAGGTCGGTGTACAGGGTGTTGGACAGGTTGCCGTCCACCAGGTACAGCGGGACCTTGTTCGGGCCGATGCCCTGCTTGATCATCTCCTGGATGATCTTGCTGGACTCGTCGAAACCGATCAGCACCACAGCTTCGGGGTTCGAAGCCTTGGCCTCGGACACCTCAGCCTCGTAGGAGGCAGCCTTGGGGTCGTAGATCTGCTTGGAGGCGATGGTGCCGCCCGCGGCGGTGTACGCCTTCTCCACGTTGTCGGCCAAGCCGGTGCCGTAGGCATCGTCAAGGGCGAGGATCGCGGCGCTGGTGTGACCGTCGCCAGCTACCAGGTCACCAAGGACCTGGCCCTGGAACGTGTCCGGCGGCGCGGTACGGGCGTAGAGGCCCTTGTCCGGGTAGGTCGACAGTTCCGGCGAGGTGTTGGCCGGAGAGACCTGCTGCACACCGGCGCTGGTGATCTTGTCGATCACGGTCAGCGAGACGGAACTGGAAGCGGCACCGATGATGGCGTCCACTCCCTGCGACAGCTGGCGGTCGACGGTCTGCGAGGCGATGTTGGTCGAGGTGTCACCGGAGTCACCGACAACGCTCTCGACCGGTGCGCCGTTGACGCCACCGGCGTCGTTGATCTCCTGGACTGCGAGGTCGACTGCTGCGAACTCGGGCGGCCCGAGGAACGCCAGAGAGCCGGTCTGCGGCAACAAGGTGCCGATCTTCAAGGTCCCGTCGCCAGCGGCGGCGGAGGTGTCTGCGGACGGGCTTGCGGAAGTGTCGGAGGAACCGGAATCGCTGCTACACCCAGCCAGCGCCAGGCTCGCGGCCCCTACAACCACAAGCGACCGCAGAATCAACGGTCGGGTCATTCTTACCCCTTTTGTGAGTTTTGCCGGCACGACTGTCGCACCGATTGCGCTTACTCTACGGATAAATGAACCAGGCACAAACACCGCCCGACACATGTTGCACTTCTGTGATGCGGACTTCTGGTGTTCGGTCTGCAGGTACTCAGACCTCAAGGGTGCGCCTGGCCACCTCAGCCAGGCTGACCCGCTGGTCCATGGCAGCCTTGCGCAACCAGGTGAACGCCTCGTTCTCGGTGAGCCCCAGGCGCTCCTGCACCACACCGCGGGCCCGTTCGATCGTCTTGCGATCAGCCAGAGTCTGCTCGAGCTCGCGGGTCTTCTGCTGCTCCTCGCGCAACTGCGAATAGCGCTGCCACGCCACAGTCAGAGCGGCGCGCAGCTCCTCGGGTTTGAAGGGTTTGACCAGGTACCCCATCGCCCCGGCGGCGACGGCCCGCTGGATCAACTCGGGCTGGCTGAAGGCCGTCAGCATGACCACCGCGGTCGATCGCAGTTCGATGATCTGCGAGGCGGCGGCCAGGCCATCCATGTCGGGCATCTTGATGTCCAGCAGGGCCAGGTCCGGACGCAGCGTGGTAGCGAGTTCGACCGCGGAGCGCCCATCCCCCACGGCACCCACGACATCCAGGCCAATCTCAGCAAGCGTCTCGACCAGATCCATCCGGATCAGGGCCTCGTCCTCAGCCACCAGAACGGTGCGCGGCCCTTGCATCTCCACCTCCGTGCGGTTTGCTTCGATCCTGCGACGATCAGCCTACGCAGCGCCGCTAACATAGGACACACGCCCTCGTAGACCAACTGGCAGAGTCACAGGTCTCAAAATCCTGACAGTGTGGGTTCGAATCCCACCGAGGGCACCACGCGGTCCTAGCCGCTGACCAGCCCTCAGTCGAGCACCATCCGGGGCTTCACGTCGCGCACACGCGCCAGCACCCCGTTGATGTACTTGCCTGATTCATCGGTGGACAACTCATTGGCAAGCACCACGGCCTCTGCCAGCGCTACCGACTCGGGCACGTCGCCCCACAACAACTCCCAGGTCCCCACCCGCAGAATCGCCCGGTCGACCGCGGGCATCCGGTCCAGGGTCCAGCCCTGCGCGTAGGTCGAAAGGGTCTCGTCGATCTGCGCCTGCCGGGATGCCACGCCCTGGGCGATCTGCGTGGTGTAGGGGTTGATCGAGGCTTGGACTCGCGCGTCGAGCGACTCGAGCGCCTCGTCGACGCTACTGCCGCGCAGATCTGATTCGTAGAGCACCTCGACGGCACGCCGCCGGGCCTTGCTGCGAGCAGCCACTAACCGTTCACGCGACCCAAGTACGAACCATCGCGGGTGTCGACCTTGATCTTCTCGCCGGTCTCCAGGAACAGCGGCACCTGCACCTCGGCCCCGGTCTCCAGGCGGGCGGGCTTGGTGCCACCGGTGGAGCGGTCACCCTGCAGACCTGGCTCGGTGTACTCGACAAGCAGTTCGACGCTCGCGGGCAGTTCCACGTAGAGCGGCGTCCCGTCGTGCAGCGCGACGATCGCCTCCTGGTTCTCCAGCAGGTACTTCACCGCGTCGCCAACAGTCGCCGCGGAGACCGGGATCTGGTCGTAGGTGGTGGCGTCCATGAAGATGAAATCGTCACCGTCGCTGTACAGGTAGCTCATCGCGCGCTTGTCGACGTTGGCGGTCTCGACCTTGACGCCGGCGTTGAACGTCCGGTCGACCACCTTCCCCGAGAGCACGTTCTTCAGCTTGGTGCGCACGAAGGCGCCGCCCTTTCCGGGCTTCACGTGCTGGAACTCCACGACGGCCCACAACTGTCCGTCGATGTTGAGTACCAAGCCGTTCTTGAGGTCGTTGGTCGTTGCCACTGTTCGTGTCTTCCTATCCGACCCTCGCGAGGCCGCGAGGGAAATCCGTCAGGACTTCCACATGGTCGTCATGGACGATCACGGTGTCCTCGATGCGCACTCCACCCCGTCCGGGCAGATAGACGCCGGGTTCCACAGTCACGGGAACCCCTGCTTCCACTGTATGGGTGGAGTTCGGGCCCAAGAACGGCGCCTCGTGGATCTCAAGGCCCACGCCGTGCCCTAGACCGTGCCCGTAGTACTGCCCGAAGCCGGCGTCCTCTATGACCGCGCGCGCGATGGCATCGACATCCTGACCGACACATCCCGGCACCAGCGCATCCGAACCGGCCTGCTGCGCGCGCGCCACCACGGCGTGGATCTCGAGCTGCCAGTCGTCTGGATCCGCAGCGACAACGAACGTGCGCGTGCAGTCGGCGTGGTAACCGGCGAACTTCGCACCAAAATCGATCTTCAACAGGTCCCCGACGGCGATGGGCCGTTGTGTCGGCTGATGGTGGGGAACCGCACTGTGCGGCCCCGATGCCACGATGCTGTCGAACGCCCGGTCGGCGGCTCCGCCCAATCCCATGTGCAGCTCGAGGCGGCGCGCGATCTCGAGCTCGGTCATCCCCACCGCCAACTCTTCGAGCAGTGCCTGCAGGGCACGCGTGCTGATGGCGCACGCCTCGCGCAAGGCCTCCACCTCCGGCGCCTGCTTGACGCGGCGCAGCCCACTGATGTCGATCCCGACCGTCTCAAGTTCCACCTCGGGAACGTCCTCGGCAACGCGGCGCCACTGCTCCACCGACATCGTGTTGGGGTCGAAGCCCACGTTCTGCACCCCGAGAGCCGCCGCGGTCCTCAGCAACTCGGGCAGCAACTGCCGGGTGACGATGAGCTCAACATCGGGGCTCTCAGTCCCCGCCTGGACAACGTAACGACCGTCGGTGGCCAGGTAGACGCCGTCGCGCAGGACCAGCAGTGCAGCATTGGAGCCGGAGAAGCCACAGAGGTACATGACGTCCGGCAGGTTCGTGACCAGGATCGCCTCGCACACATCATCGGCCATCAGCGTCCGCAGCGTGTCCCGGCGCCCCGCGAAGTCCATCACGAATCCCCCAGTGCCACCAGGGCATCGACGGCCAGCAGGTAACTGCTGATCCCGAACCCCGCGATGGTCCCGGTGGCGACCCCCGCGATGACCGAGGTGTGCCGGAACTCCTCGCGGGCTGCGGGGTTGGAGATGTGGACCTCGATCAGGGGTGCACGCAACTGGGCGGCCGCGTCGCGAACGCCGTAACTGTAATGCGTGAAGGCGGCCGGGTTGAGGACCACGGGGATGGCGGCGTCGGCGGCCTCGTGAAGCCAGCCGATGAGCTCGGCCTCACTGTCGGTCTGCCGTACCTCGGCGTCGAATCCTCTGCCAGCTGCGTGCCCCACCACCTGCGTAACGAGTTCGTCGTAACTCGTTACGCCGTAGACGTCGGGTTCACGGATTCCGAGCCGCGCGATGTTCGGCCCGTTCAGAACCAGGATCTTCACGGTTGCACCTGCGCGTACGCGGCGGCTACCAGCGCCGGATCGGGTCCGACCAGCATCTCAGGTTTACCCACACCGGACAGTATGACGAATCGCAACGTGTCAGCGCGGGTCTTCTTGTCGCGCTTCATGGCCTCGAGCAGGCGTGGGAACTGGCCGTCGTAGGAGATGGGCAGCCCAACACTGCCCAGAACGTCCCTGTGCAACTGCACGACCTTGTCGTCGAGCCGGCCGACCAGACTCGCCAGCTCTGCGACGTAGACCATGCCCACGGAGATCGCCGGGCCGTGTCGCCAGCGGTAACGCTCGTTGAGTTCGATCGCATGCCCCAACGTATGGCCGTAATTCAGGACCTCCCTGCCCAGCCCCTCCGGGCGGTCCTCCCGGAAGTCAGCGGCGACCACATCAGCTTTCACCTGGATCGACCGGGTGATGGTCTCGTGCAGGGCCTCGGACTCGGGATCCAGGATGGCGGTCGGATCCGCGCTCACGAGTTCCAGGATCCGGGGGTCAGAAATGAAACCGCACTTGATGACCTCCGCCAGCCCGGAAATGATCTCAGCGCGCGGCAGCTCGCGCAGAGTGTCGAGGTCACAGACCACAGCGGCCGGTTCGTGGAAGGCTCCGACGAGGTTCTTCCCGCTGGCGGTGTTGATGCCGGTCTTACCGCCCACCGCCGCATCGACCATGCCCAGCAGGGTGGTCGGCACCTGCACGATCTGGACGCCGCGCAACCATGTCGCCGCGACGAATCCGGCCAGGTCCGTGGTTGTCCCCCCGCCGACCGCAACGATCGCATCGGAACGGGTGAAACCGTTCTCGCCCAGAACCGACCAGCAGTAGTTCAGAACCTCCACCGTCTTGGCGTCCTCGGCGTCCGGGATCTCGATCGAGATGGCGTTGGCGCCGCCGGACAAGTCGGCCCGGATCTGCTCCCCCGTCGTCCGCAGTGCGCGCGGGTGGATCACCGCCACCCGGGCTGCGGCTGCCGGGATACTGGCCACCACCGAATCGAATAGGTTGTGACCCACGATCACCGGGTACGTCCGGGCACCTGCCACTTCAATGGTCGTCACGTTGCGCCTCCCAATCCGTGATCTCAGCCACCACCGAATCAACCGTCCGGCCGTCGGTGGACACCACGAGATCGGCCACCGACCCGTAGATCTCCGCGCGGGCCTTCAGCATCTCGTGCAACTGCCCTCGGATGTTGCCCAGCGCCAATGGACGAGCACCCGAGAGCCCAGTGCGTCGAGCAGTGTCCGCAAGCCCGACCTCCAACCAGACGACAGGTACTGCCTTGAGCGCGTCAACTGCCGCGGGCACTGCGCCACTTCCAACTGCGACGACAACGCCAGAACGGCCCAGGAGGTCCAGCACGATCTCTTGTTCGGCCCCGCGAAATGTCGCCTCATCGTCGATGACCGCCTCGGCCACTGTCTTGGCGCTGTTGGCCTCGTAGACGGCATCGCTGTCCATGAATTCGCAGCTCCACACCTCGGCGAGTGCATGGCCCACGGAGGTCTTGCCCGACCCGGGCGCTCCCACCAGCGCCAGACGGGCTGTCAAAGCAGTGTGTCCAGGTACGCGCTCAGGTTGCGCGACACCTCAGTCACTGAATCGCCGCCGGTCTTCTCGAGCAGGCAATCGGCCAGCACGAGCGCGACCATGGCTTCGGCGATCACCGCGGCGGCAGGCACAGCACAGGCGTCCGAACGCTGATTGATGGCCGTGGCTGGCTGTCCGGTTGCCACGTCGATGGTGCGCAGAGCCCGAGGCACCGTCGAGATCGGTTTCATCGCCGCCCGCACCCGCAGCGGCTCACCGGTGGACATGCCACCCTCGGTACCGCCGGCGTGCCCGGTCTGCCTGCTCACCTTGCCATCCACCAGCAGGATCTCGTCCTGCGCCTGGGACCCGCGCATCGCGGCCAGGTCGAAGCCGTCTCCGAACTCCACACCCTTGATGGCCTGAATCCCCATCAATGCGGCGGCGATCCTGGCGTCGAGCCGGCGGTCCGAGTGCACGTAACTGCCCAACCCAGGCGGAAGTCCTTCCGCCACGACCTCGACGACGCCACCCAGAGTGTCGGCCTCGGCCTTCGCCGCGTCGATCTCGGCGACCATCGCCTGGCCGACCGACGGTGTGGCACAGCGCACAGGATCCTCATCGATGCTGCCCAGGTCGTCGTAGGTCGGCGTCGGCGCGTAACTGGCCACCGTGCCTATTCGCACCACATGGCTGAATACGCGGACCCCAGCCGCCTGTTCCAGAAGAGCCTTCGCCACTGCACCCAGAGCAACCCGGGCGGCGGTCTCACGGGCGCTGGCTCGCTCCAGGACCGGCCGAGCGTCGCCGAAACCGTACTTCTGCATGCCCACCAGATCCGCGTGCCCGGGACGCGGCCGCGTCAATGGGGCGTTTCGCGCCAGCTTGGCGAGCACCTCGGCGTCCACCGGATCGGCCGACATGACCTGCTCCCACTTCGGCCACTCGGAGTTGGCGACCTCAATGGCTATCGGACCACCCTGGGTTAGACCGTGACGAACCCCCGCGAGCAGGCGCACCGCGTCGGCCTCGAACTTCTGCCGTGCCCCCCGGCCATAGCCGAGGCGCCGGCGGGCCAGCGCGCCTGCCACATCCTGGGTGCCGATACGAACGCCCGCGGGCACACCTTCGAGGATCGCCGTGAGCACCGGGCCATGGGACTCACCTGCGGTCAACCACCTGAGCATTCCCCCATGTTGTCATGCGCCGCCCCCCGGACGGCCGACCAGTCAGAGCCGTTGGGCCTCTGCGCGGCAGACGCTGACCCGGACCTTGGAGTCCGGAGTCCCGAACCATCCGCAGCCGCCAGTGAGCGGGGCGATGTAGGTCACGCCCTTGGGCCCTGCCACGTTGGGGTACAACTTCGTGCGCTCCCCGTTGATCTTCACGACTGCGAAGGTATCGCCAGTCTGGATCACGACGACCTGGGGACCGTCGCCGTTGCTGATCGGCTCCGGGTCCTTGGGTTTCGGGTTCTTGTTAGGAGTGTTGTTCGAGGACCCGCCGGAGTCGGCAGGGGGGTTGTAGACGGGCTGTTCGGTCGACGACTTGCTACCCGACGAGGAGGAGGACGAGGAAGAGGAGGAGGAGGAGGTATTGCTGCTCGTTGTGGTGGTGGACGAGCTCTGCGAACTCGTGGACGTTGATTCCTGCTCGTCGGTTCCCTCCAGAGCTACGAAGGGGTCCGAGCCGGTGCCTGTGTGCCCATATCGTACAACGGCCTGCTGCGGAGCCGAGAGTTCCTCAACCGTGACCGACGGGGTGGGAGCGGGTTCGTGTGCGACAGACCCCCCGGCCGACTCGGTCCCTCCGCCCGAGGACAGAAGCAGGTACAGGCCCACCAGTGCTGCCACACACAAGGTCACAACAAGCATGATGACTGCTCGCCGGTTCTCCTGAAGGTACTCGGACATGACCTCACTCCCCCTTCACGCTGGCCGGCAGGTTCACCGTGTCGCCGTTGAGGACGAATACTCGCGCCTGCATGGTGAACACCAGTGGCAGATCGGTCTCGTTGCTGCTCTGCCGGGTGATGTCCAAGGTGGTGATCAGGAAAGCTCGCTGCTGCTGTTCCAGTCGCTGTGTCAGGCGGCGCACCGAACTGTAGGTCCCCTGACCTGTGAGGCTGAGCGGCACGTAGGCGACCCCGATGTTCTTGGGGGCCACCCCCTGGCCGAGGTTGCTGGCAGACGGCACCGGGGCTGGCGCAGGTGCCGACGCGTTGGGTGACGCCCCGTCCGCGGTCGTCGGCGAAGGGCTGGGTTCTACGATCTCGAACAACGTGATCTGTCCCGGTTGCAGGGAGTCGAGTTCGACCCCCTCAGCACGTGCCTCGGCCTGGATTGTCCGCATGAGCTTTGGAACGTTGACGTCCTTCGGGATCTTCGCGCGGATCCTCTCCAGCGCCTCAATCTGCTCCTGCAGATCCTTCTCCTGCTGAGCGAGCTGCCGGGTCTGCAGCATCACGCGGTCGGTCTGCTCCTGGGTCTGTTGGATCTCGACCCGGACCGCGGCGACGTTCTGGAACACCGGCCGGATCGCGAACATATATCCGACCAGCGCGACGATGACGACCAGGATGACGCCACCGATGGTCCAGAAACGCGGGCTGCTTCTCATCGGGTCTCCTCAACGAATCGGCCGGACAGCGCCTGGTCAGTGAGTTCCGCGGTGTTGGAGAAGGTGTAGATGCCAGTGCTGGAATCCTTCGACACATCGGTCAGGATCACGTTGGTGTAGTCGGGCTGGCTGCGCAGCGTGTCGATCCACGCCGAGACATCAGTGAATGCCCGGGCCTCCCCGGAGAATGCGACGGTCCCGATGAGCACGGTAGCGGGCTGCTGCGCGGTGGTCCCCGCGGCGGGGGCATCCTGCTCGCCGCCTACCACCACGGACACACCGGTCAGCGAAACGTCCGGCGGGATGGTGAAACTCAAGTCCGTGATCAGGCGAGCCACCTGAACCTCAGTACCCATAGCCTGGGCCAGTTCTGCTCTGGCTGCGTCCACCGCCGCGTAGACCACGGGCACGTCTTTGTACTTTTCCTTCTCGGCCTCGGCGGCCGCGAGACTCACCTGCACCGAGCTGAGCTCGCTCTGCGCGGCTTTGAGCTCAATACGGCCGAACACGGACATGGCAACAACCATCACCAGCACGATGCCAACAGCCATCGCGGTGCGGCGCTTCGCCATGTCCACCGCACGACGCCTCATCACCGATGGGGGGATCAGTTCCGGGATGGGGAACGACTTCTTGGGCAGTAGTCCGGCCAAGCCATCAGGCACCGCCACGTGCACCAGGGGCTCTGACTCAGCCGGTGGCGGATCGGCCGGCGCGGGATCGTTGTAGTAGGTGGTCATGACGTCTCCAGGGCCAGAGAGACGGCCGATACCGAAGCAGGGCTCGAGGCGGCGACGAACCCCTCGGGCGATAGGGACTTCGCAGGTCGCACACCATGGGCTGCTGACACATCTACAGGAGCATGCAAAACAGACGCGAGAATCGGCGCTAGCCCGAGCATGGATGCCGCTCCCCCCACCAAGTACGCCCTCGTCAAACGCGACCCCTCACTTGTGGAGTAGAAGCCGATGGAGGTCCTGATCTCGGTGACGAGTTCGGACAGTGCCGAACGCACCGCGTTCTCGGTGGCCGACTGGTCTGATGGACCCATGCTCGCCCACATGGCGGGCAGTGCGCACTTCCAGCGCTCCGCATCGGCATCACTGATCCCGAGGCTCGCCGCGAGGGATTCGGTGGTCTCTCTGCCGCCACGGCCGAGGATGCGGACGAATCGTGGCTGGCCTTTCTCATGGATGGTGACGCTGGTCATGGAGTAGCCCACGTCTATGACCGCCTCCGGTCCGGCGGCCAGGGGGTCCGCAACGGCTCCGAGGCTGGCCAGCGGTGTCAGTGTGACGGAGACGACTTGGAGGCCCGCACCCTCGACCGCGTCCACCAGACGCAGGATCCCGTCCTCCTCGGCGGCCACGAGCAAACCACGCACCATGTGCGAGCCGTCCTCGTCCACCACGTCTTCATAGGTGATGAAGTCGAGCACGCACTGATCCACGGGCATCGGCAGCAGGTCGGCCGCCAGCAGCGGCAGCGCCTTCTTGAACTCCTTGGGCGGCACCCAGGGCAGGTCCACCTGCCTGGCGACCATGCGCTGCCCCATCACGCCCAGACGAACCTGCCGGCGACCGGGCTTGGCGGCCTTCACAAATTGGCGCACGCTGTCACGCAGGGAGTCGCGATCGATTACATCGCCGTCGACAACCGCGCCCTCCGCCAGTTCAGCATGCGAGATGTGCTCGAGGACCGGGCCTGAACGAGAGCGGGAGACCGCAGCCAGCCGCACGGCGGAAGACCCTACCTCCATGCCCAAAGTCGTCCTGGCCACAGTGACCTCCATGATCCGTCACAGTGGCATCGGCCAGTTCACCCGATCGGTTGAGCCTGGAAACGGCTAAATGACGAGGTTGGCGTACCAATCTGCGAGCTGGGCGCCGAAAACGACGCCGAGCACAGCGCCCAGGATCATGAACGGCCCGAAGGGGATGGCGCTCTTGCGCCCCGCGCGTCCGAGCAGGATGCCTGCAAGGCCGACAAATGCCCCGAGAACGAAGGCTGCGAACCCGCCCACTACGAGGTTGCCCCAGCCGTACCAGGCCATTACGGCGCCCAGCGACGCCGCCAGTTTCACATCTCCCCAGCCCATCCCCTTGGGGTACAGCAATGCCAGCAGTGCGTAGAACAACGTCAATGCCGCCGCACCGGCCATAGCCCGGCCGAAGTCGCCCCAGTCTTCTTCCACCCAAGCGGTCACAACAAGGCCGGCAACCACGACCGCGAATGTTGAGGCGGTCAGACTGTTGGGCAGCCTGTGGTGCTCGAGGTCGATGAGCGTCATCGCGATACACGCCGCGACGAACCAGAGCGCGAACGGCAGGAGTACTGACAGACCGACCCATGCCGCGGTCGCGGCGAAACACAGACCCGTGGCAAGTTCCACGAGCGGGTACCGGATAGAGATCTGCGTCCCGCAATCCCGACACCTGCCGCGCAAGACCAGCCACGACACCACCGGGAGGTTGTCGTAGGCCCTGATGGGGTGGTCACACTCCGGACAGTGCGAGCCCGGATGCGACAAGGACTCTGCGCGCGGCAACCGCCACACCACCACGTTGAGGAACGAACCGATGAGTAGCCCGAACAGCCCCGCGATCACCACCACGGATGCAGCCTATTGCCGAACGCCACCCTCACGCCGTGGCCTGTGGATCAGTACCGGGCCTTGAGCTCACCGGTCACCTTCGCTCCCCACGCCGCGTTCGTCCACTGCGGGAAGTAGGGCGGCGAGGCGAATTGAAGCCGGGAGTCGTAGGAGTAGTCCTTGTCGAACCCGGTACCGCCGGAGGTGCCGACCGCACCACGCCATTTCTGGGCGATGGAGCCGCGTACCGACAGCGTCCCGATGTCGGCGCCCTGGTTGTAGTTCTGCACCCAGAAGCTGCGCTGCAGGGTCTGGATCGACGCGTACACCCAGCGCGAACCGGAGCTCATGGTTGCACCCGGATACGAGATGTCGGTGTAGGCACTGCCAAAGGTCTTGGTCGTCGTCCATGTGCAGGTGACGGTGTTGCCGTCTTTGCCCCCGCTACCTCCCAGCGACGTGCCCGAACTGGTCGTCGGGCAGGTCCGTCCGAGGTTGGTCGGGTTCTTGACCGTGCTGGTGAGCGACTCGGCGGACGAACTCGAACGAGACACCGGGTGGTATATGACCACGGAGTTGGCAGCCACCAGTCCCACCATGTCCGGGCCGATGGCGGAGTTGCCCTTCGTCGTGCTGCTGATGGACAGGTCGCCGGTCACGATGACGTTGTTCTGCGCCGCGATCGTCACGCGGCCTTTCACGACTCCCTCAACGTAGATGTTGCCCAACCCGCAGTCGAAGGTCGTCGGATGGGTATCGCCGCTGGGCACCTCGGTGCTGGTTTGGGGATTCGGGGAGAAGCTGGTGTCAAGGGCCCAAGTGCTGCTGCCCCGCTTCCACTTCTTGGTGGTTGTGAATGAACTGGAGCTGGGGTTGAAGTAGCTGATGTCAGTGACGCCCTGGAAGGTGTTGCCAGTGCCGCTCGGGATCTGATCGTTGGAAGTGCTACCTGAAGCCGTGCCGTTGATGATCTGACCTGGGACGCATGTCGCCGACCCCGAGGTCGATGCTTGGGCGTAGATCACCATGTCGTCTGGCACGGGGATCGTCTGACCGGAAGCCGGGTACTTCTGCCCCGATGCGGGAATGAATTGCGCCGCATTCCCACAGTTCAGCCCAGCAGGCGAGTCAGGGCCCGTCAGCGTCCGACCGGCACTCTTGGTGTTCCAGACGGTCATCGTGCCGTTGCTGTTGAATCGAATCCTGGTGTCGCCGTAGTACGTGCAACCGGGGTACGTGGCGAACTTGTCGGAGTTGTCAGGCAGGTACAGGGGCAGCGCAGGACGCGCACCCGCAGTGCCCACGTAGGGGGTGTTACTTGAGGTGTTGCGCCAGCACTTGCCCTTGCCCGCGGCCTTTCCGATGCCGCTGCTGTCCGGTGCACCCAGAGCCTCGGTGCAGTTGGGGTCGGCGACCTCGAACCCCTTCAGGAACCGCGGCCGCGAACTTCCAGAACCGCCCATCAGTGGGGTGTCGTTGAAGTGAACGTCGCCGTCCAGGACGTCGTTACCCGCGAATTGGATCTCCTGGCAGTAACTGCTGTTGACGCGGGTGCCACCTTGCCACCAGTAGGTCGCCAGCGTCGGTCCGCTCTTTCCGCACACGTCGTACTTCGCTCCACCGCCGGCAAGTGAATTGCTCCCCCCCGGCGGGTAGGCCACGAGGTTCTGAGGGTCAGCGTCCTCGAAGTCGGTGTAGTACAGGAAGTCCGTGGAGCCGCCGCGACCGACCCGGACCTGAATGGTCCGGGACACCCCGCGGACCTTGCCGGTCGACTCCACCCACACCGAGCCGTCCTTCCAGAAGTTCGCGGTGTTGACGTCGTAGTGGAACTTCCCTGCAGTCGCGTCCCCACCCTTCACATTGACCCAGCCGGGCTCCGTGCCGCTGTTCCATCCGCACGTGTTCGCCTCAGCCTTCGGGCCTTTGAGCGCAACGTTCGAGCAATCGACTGTCTGGGCGTACGCGTCCGTGCGGTTCAGCTTGGCCAGGTAGTCGTCCACTCCTGCCTGTGCGGCGGCGAGTGCTGCCTGCCAACTCTCGTCGCGGCGGACCTGGGGAGCGACGTTCACGGCATAACTCAGTGCGGCGGCCACGACGACCGTCATGATCGAGATCATTCCCATCACCATGATGAGGGCCGCGCCGCGATCGTCGACGACTTTCTGCTTGCGCATCGTGATCACTTCCCTACGGTGTCGGGGTGGGTTGGATGAGGGAGTCGGCATTGGGCAACGTCACCCGCGCGACCACGGTGACCGGCTTCGTCCGGTCCGAAGGCTTGACCCGCAGGAGCACATCGATGCTGTCGACTGCCCGCAGGGAGTTTGCTGCCAGCGGCGTGGCCAGCATGCCGCCATCGCGGTCGTAATAAGTGAACACTGGGCCGTCGAGCCCGGTCGAACTGTCAATGGTCGTGACATCGCGTGCCAGGACGCGCTTGGTGGCAGGACATCCCGAGGTTCCAGGGTTCGAGCAGTATTGGTAGTTGAAGTCAGTCACCGCGTGGACGTTGGGCTTCTGGATCATCTCTTCGAGCTGGCCGTTCTTCAGCTCGTACGTCACCTTGCGCGGGCCGTAGTTGGTCGTTCCAGAGGCCGGTAGGATCCCATCGTTGTCCACGTTGGCGTAGAAGACGACCTTGGTGTCGTCGCCGGCGATGAAAGCCGCGGAATTGCACCCTGTGCAGGTCGCCTGCACCTGGCTGGGCAGGATCGCTGTGCGCAGCACACGCGTCATCGCCTCCATCGCCAGGTTCGTCTGACTCAATCCATCGAGCCGTGAGGAGTTCTCACTCAGAGTGCTCTGCGCCATCATCAGCCCTTGGCTCACGATCGCCATGACGGTCCCAAGGATGCCCACCACGACGACCATCTCGACCAACGTCACCCCCCGATCCTGGGACCGGCAACACTTCAGGAAAGCCTTCATGGTCCCTCCTGGAGTTTCTCAAGGGCCACCTCAAGGGGGTAGCTGACGACGGGATCGGCGGAGACTTCGACCATCGTCGGACTGGCATCCGAGGAACCAATGGTCCACTGCCCATAGGGAAGGGCCGACTCCACGACACCGTCGGAGTCGGTGGTCCCCAGGGTGAATGTCGTCTCACCGCTGCAGCCCGAGGTGTCATCTATCGTCGCCCGCACCAGGGCCCCGTCGACCGGAGTCGAGTCTTCATCCAGATACGTGACGCGCAACGGCTTCCAGTGCGCTGGGGCGGCCTCAGTGCCACCGGGATGGGGGGCGACCGGGTCTGCGCGCGTCCCGCCCGTCACGGCGGGATCGTTAATCGTGCACCTTCCCGCCCACACGGAGTATCCATCTGGGAACGGCCACAGACCGGTCACGGTGCTCTGATTGCCCGGGACGATCATCTGGCCCATGGTGGGAAGGCCTGGATTGAAGATGATGACAGAATGCGACCCCGTGGGCAGCTGGAACTGGGATCCGGGATCGTCGGTGATGACGTCCTCGATCTCCAGGGTCGCGGCCCGGTCGTAGCTGAAGGGAACGAGTTGAATGGAGCCGTTGGTGACTGTGGCTGGTTTCCAGGTCGTCGGCTGGCCGTCGAAGCTCACGTAACCCGGCTCGTCGAGAGTCACTGTATAGGCGCCCAGAACGCTTAGTGCGAACACAGCGCAGCCGTCAGCTGCCGTCACACGCGTCTGGCTACCCCCCGGGCCCGACACGTCCACCGGCACGGAAGCGACCCCCTGACCATCGGCGCCTTGCACCTTGGCGGCGATGAACCCTTTGATGGTGGCAAGCGTTCCTTTGGGGGGCGTCAGGACCGTGTTGGACTCCACGTCCTTGGTGACTCCCCGGTCGTTCCAGGAGACGACGACGTTGACACCCAGCGAGGGGTATGTCACCGCTGAACCGCCGTCGCACGGGCTCGTTCCGGTCCCCGCGGGCAGCCACTCAACGGTGCGAACGACCGTGAAATCCTGGCCGTCAAGATCTAGGGGCGCGCCGGTCAACGCCGCAGGATTGAGAGGATTGGGATTCACGACCTGGCTGTCGGCGCCAATGGTCGTCGGTGCGGTCTTGGAGGATCCGAATTGGTTCCGGACGATCTCCAACTCACGAGCCGCGAGGTTTGAGGCTTGGACTCTGGCTCGGTCCTCCTGCGTAACTGTGAGCGTGAGTTGCAGCCCATATGCGAACCCGGCAGACACCATCCCGAGTATGACCAGGGACACCATCATCTCGATCATGCCGAAGCCGGCGTCGGCGCCGGCGGCCGAGATCCTGCCTCGCACGCGCTCGATCCACTGGTTCAGTCCCACACGCTTGTCTTCGACAGATTGCCCGGGTGTCTTTACACAGCAGAAGGGACCCCGGTGGATCGGGGTCCCGCTGTCCGGGTCAGGGATTAGCAAGCTGCCTGCATCCGGCGGCTGCGTGCCGTCAGCTGGCGGAGTCGTAGCGTGACCGACCAGCCAAGGCGCACCTCCCGTGGCCTCGACGCAGTACGTGAAGCCGGTGCCCGCGCGTGAGCGATAGGTCGGTCACCGCATTGTTCGCCGACAGCGAGGGGTTGAGCGCCGTGACCGCAGCCGTGTTGGCCGGGTACGCCTGGTTGTCGGTGAAGTACGTCTCGATCGCGATCGCGCCGTTGCGCGCGTCGCTGGTGAGCGATGCCTTGGCAGCGCTGGCGCGCTGGTTCAGGAACACGGGGATGGCAATGGCTGCCAGGATTCCGATGATGATGATGACGACGAGGAGCTCGATGAGGGTGAAGCCCTCTTCCTTCTCCCGCGCCGCTGCGATGCGTGCGAACATTTCTGACTCCTTCGGATGTGGAGCTGTCGGGCCCCAATTGCAATGACGCTGAAGGCATCGGCCATTGCGATCACGACTTAGAGTTCCAATCGACGCGGTTCACCCGTTCGGACGCATCGTGAGGCTCACTCACCCGAACGGGTGACACGGCCCAATCAGGTGACACTCACGCGCTACGTGCGCATCTCGTCGGTGAGGTGATGGGTCAGGTTGTGGTAGTGCAGCCACCAGTCGGGCCGGTTGAGCTGCGGCCGGTACTCGACGTGGGTGATGCCGGTGTGGTGCGTCTCCACCGCGACGACACTCCACGGGCCCTTCTCGAAGATGTACTCGAAGACCGCCTCGATCACGCCGGCGTGGGCAACGAGCAGGATCCGGCGCTCGTCGCCCTCGGGGGCAGTCATTCCCATCCGGTGCCGGCGCGCGCTGGGGACGATCTCCTCGATAAACGCACCAACGCGCGACCGGAACTGCATCCAGCTCTCACCCGTCGCCGTAACAGGGGTGTACGGGTCAAGAGTTCCCCACAGCTCAGGTGTGAAAGGTTCGAACTCTGCGGCCGGCACCGGTGACCCATCACCATGACAGGTCCCGATCTCGCGCAGACCGTCCTGCAGTTCGGGCTGCTGGCGAATGATCTCGCCAATGATTTGCGCCGTCTGGACCGTCCTTGCCACGCTGCTCGCGTAGAACTCGGTGATGTGCAGGTGCTGGTTGATCCAGTGCCCTGCCCTGGCCGCCTGCTCCTGCCCCAGATCTGTCAACGGCTCGTCGCGATGCTCGACGGTCAGATCGCCCAGGTTGACGTGGCTTTGACCGTGACGGACCAAGTACATATGCACGATCCACACGCTACTTCGCGGGGATGACATCGAGCGAAACAGAGGATATCGCTTGTGGATGAATCGAACATATGTACGACCCACGTGGTAGACTCAGGACATGAAACGGGGAACCTTCTACAACACGCTGAACACCCTGGTCGATGAACTAGAGGACGGCGAACTGACACTGCGCGCAGCCCAGGCACACCGCCTGGCCTGCATCGAAGCACTGATGGCGACTGCCGGCGCCAACGATTCAACGGTGGTCGCCGAGGGCGTGGAGTCGGAGGTTGCGGCACTGCTGCACGTCTCCACCCGAACAGCTGCCCGGATGTGCGATGAGGCCGCCTTGATCTGTGGGCGGCCGGCGATCTATGCCGCCCTGGGCGAAGGCCGGATCGACCTGACCCGCGCCAAACTGATCGCGATCCTGCTCAGCACGGAGGATTTGCAGGTGCTCTTCGAGCAGGGCGCGATCCTTTACGCGAGCACGCACACGACCCACGAGGTGCGCCGTTGGCTACTCTCACGCCTACCTGAGGCCGGAGACGACGCTGCGCGCAAGACGGCCTTCGACAAGCGTTGTGTGCAGATCACCCCGGACCGCGACGGGATGAGCGACCTCTACGCCTACCTGCCCAGCGATGTCGCCGAGTCTCTGTTCGACACCCTCGATCAGCTGGCGCGCGACAACGTGGTGCCCGACGAGACCCGCACGCTGGATCAACGTCGGGCAGACGCCATTGCGGACTTGCTCGACGAGCGCACCGACGTCTCGACTCAGGTCAATGTGGTCCTACCTGCCACCGGCATCGGCGCGTCAGTGAACGGCACGCCGATTCCCTGGGCCGCTGCCTGGCAGTTGGCGATCAGCGCTGGTGCGCGATGGGCGTCCTGGCTGGCCGCACCCGATGGCCGAGTCATCAACGCAACGCCGAGCAAGTACCGGATCCCGGCGGCGCTGGCTCGCACGGTCCGCGCCCGGGACCAGCACTGCCGCTTCCCCGGCTGTCACACGCCTGCGGCGAGGTGCGACCTCGACCACTTGGTCGCTTGGCCTGAGGGTGAGACCACCGATGACAACCTCCACTGCCTCTGCCGACGCCACCACCGCATCAAGCACCAGACCGGCTGGCATGTCACCCATTTGGGTGACAACGAACTTGAGTGGACGAGCCCGGCGGGACGGACCTACCGAACTAGGCCGCCGAACGCTCTGGGATACGCAGCATAGTCGCGCTGCGATTGACGAGACGCCTACTCAATCAGGTCGAAGACCTTGAAGATCGGCATGTAGAGAGCCACGATCATCGCCCCGATCATGCCGCCCACCACTGCGATCATGATCGGCTCGATGATTGAGGTCAGCGCCTCAGTGGTGGCCTCCACCTCCGCGTCATAGAAGTCGGAGATCTTGTGCAGCATCGCGTCGAGGGCGCCCGTGTCCTCCCCAACAGCCATCATCTGCACGACCATCGACGGGAATACTTCGTGATTGACCAACGGCGCGGCCAACGACTCGCCCTGGCGAACCGACTTCTCAACATCGTGCACAGCCCGGGCGATCACCACGTTTCCCGTTGTGTCGGCGACGATGTCAAGCGACTGCAGGATCGGCACCCCGGCGTGGATCATTGTGCCGAGATTCCGGCTAAACCGGGACAGGGCGACCTTCTGGAACAGGGAACCGAAGACGGGCGCTTTGAGCTTCATGGGATCGACGACGTTGCGTACGCGCGGATCGTTCTTGAACTTGCGCCAGAGCGTCATGCCGACGATGAGCAGAACGATGAAGACGGGCATCATCATCTTCAGCATCGAGGACAGCGCCACGAGTATGCGAGTGGGCAATGGCAGGATCCCACCGAGACTGTCGAACAGGCCCGCGAAGACGGGGACTATGAACAGCAGCATCGCCGTCATCGAGATGATCGCGAAGCCGAAGACAACCGCTGGGTAAGTCATGGCTGACTTGATCTTGGCACGAAGCTTGACCTCGGCCTCGAAGTTCTCCGCGAGTTGCAGCAGGACGGTATCCAGGAAACCACCGGTCTCCCCCGCCCGGGTCATGTTGACCATGATCGGTGGGAACACGTCGGGGTGTCTGTCCCAGCGCCTGGGACAACGAGGACCCCTGCTCCACTGCGATCCTTACGGACGCGTAGACCTCCGCGAGTTTCTTGTTCTCCGTCTGTTCGGCAAGGATCGACAGGGCGCGAAGAAGGGACAGCCCCGAGTTGATCATCGTGGCGAACTGCCGTGACGATATTGCGAGGTCTTTGAGCTTGACCTTCGTTCCCATCCCAGGGATGTGGAGTTCCTTGTTCAGGCCCGCGTTCGCCTCAGCGATTGAGATCGGCGCGTAACCCATGCCTTTGAGTTTCGTGGCCACCACGGACGCCGACTCGGCATCGATGCGTCCGCGAACGAGTTTGCCGCTCCGGTCTCGAACTTGATAGTCGAACGTGGCCAGACTCATGAGGCCCTACCCATGAGCCGGTTGAAGTCCTCCACGTGATGGCACTTGTCCACCCCTAGTTCGTAGGTGATCTTGTTGCGTCGGACGAGTTCGGCGAGATTCTGGTCCATGGTCTGCATCCCAAACTTCGCGCCGGCCTGCATTGCGGAGTAGATCTGGTGGGTCTTGCCTTCACGGATCAGGTTGCGAATGGCGGGCGTGGCGACAAGTACCTCTGCGGCCGCGACCCGGCCTCGCCCATCGACGGTCTTGCACAACGTCTGGCACACGACACCTTGAAGGGTCCCGGCAAGCTGCTGGCGGATCTGCTGCTGTTGATGCGGCGGGAAGACGTCGATGATGCGGTCGATGGTCTGCGCCGCGTCCTGGGTGTGCAGGGTGGCGAACACCAGGTGCCCGGTCTCGGCGGCGGTGAGCGCCACCTGGATCGTCTCGAGGTCGCGCATCTCACCGACCAGGATGACGTCGGGGTCCTGGCGCAGTACGTGCTTGAGCGCCTCGGCGAACGAGTGCGTATCGTGACCGACCTCGCGCTGGTTGACCAGGCAGTTCCGGTGCCTGTGCAAGAACTCGATGGGATCCTCGACCGTCATGATGTGGTCGTGGCGGTTCGTGTTGACGATGTCGATCAAGGCCGCCAGCGTGGTGCTCTTGCCCGAACCGGTGGGCCCGGTCACCAGGACGAAACCGCGGGGAAGGGAAGCGAAGTTCGCCACGGCCGGCGGGATTCCCAGCGAATCCAGGTCCTTGATCTCGTACGGGATCATCCGGAAGGCCGCCCCGAGGGCGTCACGCTGCCGGTAGAGGTTCACGCGGAACCGGGCACGCCTTGGCAGGGCATAGGAGAAGTCCAGTTCGAGGGCCTGTTCGAAGGCCTCCCGCTGCTCCTGCGTGAGCATCGCGTAGAGCACCCGTTGCAGCGAAGCAGGGTCCATGCGCGGCGCCCCGGCCAGGGGGCGCAGGTTGCCAGCCACGCGCACAGTGGGTGGCGCACCTGCGGTCAGGTGCAGATCACTTGCTCCCAGATCCAGCATCGCCTCAAGTGCTTGAACGAGGCTGATGTCACCGGACCGCACCTGCTGCTCGGTCGTGGGGCGCGCTGGGGCAGGGGGCGCGTGCATGTTCTGAACCGACATCGACAACCTCCACGAGGACTCACAGTCGGTGTCGGCACATCGACGGATGGCCTTGAGGCAGCAGCGTGTCAGGCGACCACGCGCAGGACTTCGTCCAGACTGGTGACGCCGGCAAGCACCTTGGCCAGACCGTCTTGGCGAAGGGTCTGCATGCCCTCTTCACGCGCGGCGAGCGCAATAGTGGCTGAGGACGCCCGCTCGACGGCCAGGTGTTCGATACGTTCGGTGATCGGCAGCACCTCGTGCAGGGCCACGCGGCCTTTGTAACCGGTGCGCGAACAGACCGAGCAGCCGACCGGGCGGTAGATCCGCGGCGGACTCTGCCCGGGCTCCACAGCCAGACCGGCGGCCTGCAGCGCGGCAACCGTGGGCTGATAGGCCTCTTTGCACTTGGGGCACAGACGCCGGGCGAGACGCTGGGCGAGCACACAGTCGACGGCCGAACCCACCAGGAAGGGTTCGATCCCCATCTCGATCAATCGGGTGATCGCGCTCGGCGCGTCGTTGGTGTGCAACGTGGTGAGAACCAGGTGGCCCGTGAGGGCCGATTCGACGGCGATCTGGGCCGTCTCGTAGTCACGCACCTCACCGATAAGGACGATGTCGGGGTCGGACCGCAGGATCGAACGCAGGGCGGCGGCGAACGTGAGCCCCGCCTTGGCATGGGTCTGCACCTGGTTCACGCCGGCCAACCTGTACTCGACCGGGTCCTCGACGGT
Organism: uncultured Actinomycetota bacterium; assembly: GCA_963818505.1. Classification (GTDB taxonomy): domain Bacteria; phylum Actinomycetota; class Actinomycetes; order S36-B12; family UBA10799; genus JADKAV01. The sequence continues at coordinate 154,516 of CAWFSJ010000001.1, read as the reverse complement.
GATGATGTTGACCTCAGGACGGTTGAGGATGTTGACCGTCGCGTAGAGCGTCGTCGACTTACCCGAGCCGGTCGGGCCGACCACCAGGATCATGCCGTACGGCTTGCCGAAGCTGGCGGAGTAACGCTCGTAGTTGACGTCGCGGAAGCCCAGATCTGCCAGATCCAGCATGGCTGTGGAGTTGTCGAGAATACGCAGGACGACCTTCTCCCCCCACACAGTCGGCAACGTCGCGACACGCAGGTCGATCTTCTGGCCATTGGCTGAGACGCTCATGCGACCGTCCTGGGGAATCCGGCGTTCGGCGATGTTGATGTCGGACATGATCTTGAGGCGACTGATCACCCCGGACTGGATCGACTTGGGCGATCGCATCACTTCGTGGAGCACGCCGTCGATACGGAACCGCACGCGCAGATCGAATTCGGTGGGTTCCAGATGGATGTCGGAGGCGCGGTCCTGAATACCCTGCGTGATCAGCAGGTTCACGAACTTGACGATGGGGGCGTCCTCGACGACCTCCTTGATGCTCGCGAGGTCCTCGTCCTCCTCGTCGGCATCCAGCGCGGTAGTCAACTCGTCCATCTCACCGTCGGCCCGGTAGTGCCGATCGAGGGCTGCCTGGACATCGGTGCGGGTGGCGACCACCGCCTGCACACTCATGCCACTGGCCGAGCGGATGTCATCGATGGCGAAGACGTTCGCGGGGTCGCTCATCGCGACCAGCAGACGCCCGTTCTCGAAGCCGATGGGGATGGAGCTATGTCGACGACACACACTGCCGGGCACCTTCGTCAGGGCCGCGCCGTCAAGGGTGAACTCGGCGAGGTCGACGAACCGCATCCCGATCTGGGCAGCCAGCGCCTGAACCACCTGCGATTCGGTGAGCATTCCAAGGTCGATCAGCACTCGGCCCAGAGAGTGCCCGGCTCCGCGCTGCTCGGTCAGGGCCTTGTCCAACTGATCGTGGCTGATCAGGCCTTGGGACACCAGAATCTCGCCCAGCTGCTTCATACGCCCCGCACCCCCTTGATCAGTGCGGTGAGCAGGTCGACTTCAGGCTGCTCCTCGGCCGGGGGAACCGGCTTACTCTCGCCGCCCTCGATGACTGAGAAGCGCGGTTGTTCGGTGGGGCGCTTGGGTCCGGAGTGCTCCAGGGCCGCGAGCATCGCGAGACGCTGTTCCACGGCACCGACCTTGCCCGTGATCGGGGCTGCGCACCCGGCTTCGACGAGGTCGGCCAAGTCCACGACGGTACCGATTTCGCCGTGCCCGGAGGCCTCGATGAGTTCCATCACGTTGCGGTGGCCGTCGATCAACGAGTGCAGTCCGGTCAGGCGCACAGGCACCTGGCCCGGGTACACGGCCATGACCGTCTTCGGACCCCCCAGAGCATCGGAGGCCGGACGCCAGCGCTGGAGAAGGTGGCTGACCTCCGGTCCGATGTCGGCCAAAGTGAAGGCCTGACCCAGATCGTCGGGCAGCGCATCCACGACATCCGCGGTGAACGCCCCGCTGCGCCAATGGCTCAGCGCAGCCAGCGCGCTCACAACATGGGCGCGCACCATCGGCTCGATCCCGGAAGGGTCCACCTTGTCGCTATCGACCAAAGCACGCACCAACCCAAGCCCCTGTTCGTTGGCGTGCTTCATGGCTTCGGCCAGACCTGTCGTTCCGACGGCACCCTCGACCACCAGGCGCCTGGCCAGATCCTCGTGGGCGACGTCGGCTGAGACGCACACGACAGCCCGATCACGAAGCCCGATGTAGGCACGCTTGGGCCCCGAGTTCACACTGATCAGCCACTGCCCGGGCTTGCGACCCACCAGGCCCAGAAGATCCTGGACCCGGAAGGCCTCGAGCGAGCCGGACAGTAGCACGGGCTACTCCGGTGGAGGCAGTTCGAATGCGGGTCCGACCGGCGGTGGAAGGTCGATGGCGGGCCCGCTCGGCGGGGCCAGACCAGCCAGGTCGAACGGTTCCGCGACGGCAGGAGCCGGCATCTCGAAGGACACCGGCACCTCGGAGTCCGGGGCAGGTAGATCGAACATCGCATTGTGTTCCAGGGGAGCCGGAGCATCCCACCCGGAGAAGTCTTCCACCTGCACGTCCGCGAGCGAGGGCATCTCGAGGTCCTCGATCTCCTCAGTTCCCGGCGATCCGAAGATGTCCGGCTCTGGTCGCGCGTCGAAGGCCGCGGGCTCGTCGGCCCAGCGGATCTGCGCCTCACCATCGGTCACGACGCTCTCATCGGCAGTTGTGGGCGCGGCTTGAGACTCCAAGTCCTCGAAGGACCCTTCGGGGAAGCTTCCGGTCACGACCGACCACTCGGGTTCTGCGTGGTCATCGGTCTCGTACGGGGTCGCCGTCAAGGCAGTTCGCTGGCCCATCGGGAACGCCTCTGCGATCTCCCTGGCCTCGTAGCGCAACAGTCCGATGGGGACGCCGGGGGCACCGACGACGACCAGCACCCATGGATCCTTGTCGATCACACAGATGCCGCTCTCGTTGCCCTCCAGGAACATCTGCGAAGTCCCTGTCTGCCCGAGCGCCTTGGACAAGGTCCGCACCTGGATCATCATCCGGACCGCACCCGCCGCTACGGCATCGTCGTCCACTGCCACGGCCCCCTCGGACGCAATAGCGAAACCGTCCTCGGAGACCAGGCCGAGCCACTGCACGTCCGGGTGCTCACTGAGGGCGTCGCTGAGCAGTCGACCGACGATATCGGAGGCACCAGGATGGGGAACCTCTATGTCAGCCATCGACCAAATCCTTTCCACATGTACTTGTGACGAGTATGGCCGAAACCCGAGCCCTCAGGCGTGAGTGGAAGGCAACGCCGCGCGCATGGCGTCGGTGGGCGCAGGCTGCCCGGTCATGAGTTCCACCTGCCGTTCGGCCTGAGCCAGCAGCATCTCCAGCCCCGACACGATCTGACCACCCCTCGCGGACCAGGCCTGCGCAAGGACGGTCGGCCACGGTGAGTACACGACATCGAGCAACCAGCCGGGCGCGTCGGGTATCCCCGGGGTCAGCACATCGGCCACTCCCGACGGGACAGTGGCGACGACCACATCGACTCCCAGCGGGGCAGGGTCGTCGAAACCATGCGCCTGCAGACAGATCCCGATCTGCTCGGCCGTGGCACGCGCTGGGTCGATCGCCTCGGGACGACGGGCCAGGATGTGTATCTCACCGGCGCCGAGTTCGTGCAGCGCCGCCACCGCCGAGCGAGCAGTCGCGCCGGCTCCGGCGATCGTGGCCGTGAACCCGGGCTGCGCGCTGAACCCGGCCCGGCGCAGCGCCATCACGATCCCGTCGACGTCGGTATTGAGCGCCACACGCTGCGGCAGGAGCAGTGTGTTGGCCGAACGGGTCACCCGCGCAGCCCAACTGATGTCCTCACTGAGGGTGAGCACAGCTTCCTTCAAAGGCATGGTCAGGGACAGCCCCACCCAGGAGTCATCGAGCCTTTCGACAAAGCCCGGCAGTTGTTCCTCGTTGACCTCGAGACCCCAGTAGACCCAGTCCAGCCCGAGAGCCTGATAGGCGGCTCTGTGCAGAACCGGGGACAGACTGTGCGAGATTGGCGAACCGACGACAGCGGCGTTTCGGGTCACCCGTTCTCCGCGATGTAGGCCTCGAACTCCCTCTTGAACTTCAGGAACTCCTGGTAGTCGCTGGTGAACTTGGTCTGGCCGGTGTCGGGGTTGACGGCGACGAAGTAGAGCCAGTCGCCCTTGTCGGGTTCCAGAGCGGCCTCCATGGCGGCCTCTCCCGGCTGGTTGATCGGAGTGGGTGGCAGTCCGGTGTTCGTGTAGGTGTTGTACGGGGACTCGGTGCGGATCTGGTCCGGGGAGAGGTTGATCTCCGACTTCTTCAGAACGTAGTTCACGGTGGCGTCGAACTGCAGAGGCATGCCCGCTGCCAGTCTGTTGTAGACGACCCGCGAGACCTTGCCGTAGTCGTCAGGATGACCTTCGGCCTGAACGAGACTCGCGATCACCATCACCTCGTACGGTGAGTAGCCGGTCTTCTTGGCCCTCTGGACGAATTTCAGGCTGTCGGCCGCTTCGTTGTAGCGGGTGAGCATGGCGGCGATGACGTCTCGGGCCGACGCGTCGGGTGCGAACTCGTAGGTTGCCGGGAACAGGAAGCCCTCGGGGTTGCCGTCCGCGAATCCCGGCAGCCCGAGCGCGTCAGCATCCTTGAGCGCGGCCACGAAGCGCGCCTGTGGGATGTCGGTGGCCTGCTCCAACCTCTTCAGTACTTGATCGAGGCGCAGACCCTCCGGGATGACAACACGCGAGACGACGCGATTTGCGGGATCCAGCATCGCCTCCACCGCGGCCTGTCCGCTCATACCCTTGGCCAGCGTGTAGTACCCCGGGGCGATGGTCTGGGCCTTGTCGTTGGCCGCCGCTGCGTCAATGAAGGATCCGTCGCTGGCCACCACACCGGCCTCAGCCAGTGTCACACCGATGTCGGACAGGGTCTGGCCCGCTTCGACCTGCACGACCACCTCACCGGTGCCCTCCCCTGCGAAGTCCTGTTCGGCGCCGAACACCTGATCCTTCAGAAACAGTGCGGCGACTCCGGCCAGGACTACACCGAAGATCACCACTGCGAACACCACGGCCCCCCGGCCCTTCTTCTCCGGATCCGAGCCTCTGGGAGGTTCCACCTCCATGTTCAGGCCGAGTTCGCTCATGAGTGTCCGTCCATCAGTGTGCCCGGGGCGTGTCCCGAGGCGCGTTCAGCGTCCAGCGTTTCCTGCAACATGATGACAGCGGCCGCTTGATCCACAACCGCGCGCCCCTTCCGTGTCGACATACCAGCATCGCGCAATTGGTTCTGCGCTGCCACAGTTGTCAGGCGCTCATCGACCAGGCGCACCGGGATCGCGGGCAGTATGGCACTGATCTGCGATGCGCTGTGTCTGGCCCGGACTGCTGCATCTCGCTCCTGACCGTCGAGTGAGACGGGCAGTCCCACGATGATCTCCAAGGCCTCGTATTCGGCCGCAAGGGCCGCCAGTGCATCGAGCCAGGCTTTGCGTGCGTCCAACGTGACTTCGGGGACCGCCAAGGTGCCAGATGCGTCGCTGCGCGCGACCCCGATGCGCACCGAGCCAACATCCACGGCCAGTCGCACGCCACTGCGCACTAGGACCGCAGACTCTCGACGTAGGCGGTCGCCGCCGCGAACGCCTCCGGCACCCCCTCCGGTTTCGCCCCTCCCCCTTGGGCGGCGTCCTTCTTGCCGCCACCGCGGCCGTCCACGAAGGGCAGCGCGATGTTGAGCAGATCGTTCGCGAACAGGCCCGCTTCCTGGGCCGAGGCATTGACCGTCGCGATGAGGCTGACCCGGCCGTCGGCCACGGCTGAGGCAAGCACGGCCGCTGGCGTCGCCGCTCCGGCCTTGCGAACACCGGTCAGAGCGATCTCACGCAACTGCTTGGCCTCGGTGCCGCTGGGGGCCTGCATCGTCCACAGCCGGAACTCCCCGACTTGACGCCCGTCACCGATGATGGAGTCGATGTTGGCCATCATCGCCTCCTGCTTGAGCCTTGCCAACTCCCGCTCGGCGTTCTTCAACTTCTCGACCGTGCTGCCCACCCGCTCGACAAGGTCCTCGCGAGGGCTCTTGAGCATCGAACTCAGTGCCGAAACCAGCAGGTGCTCGCGGGCGAGGTACTGGTAGGCATCCGAGCCCACGAGCGCCTCGACGCGCCGGACACCCGAACCGATCGACCCCTCAGAGATGAAGGACACCACACCCAACTGGCCGGAGCGGTGTGCATGGGTGCCGCCGCACAACTCGTGCGCCCAATCCCCCACCGAAACCACGCGCACCGTGTCGCCGTACTTCTCGCCGAAGAGGGCCATCGCGCCCATCTCCAAAGCCTCCGGCTGGGTCATGTACCGCGCAGTGACGGTCATGTCCTCGAGCAGCAGGGTGTTGACCCGTTCCTCGGCATCACGCAGCACGCTGTCCGGGACGGCTTTGGGGAACGGGAAATCGAAACGCAGCCGACCGGGTGCGTTCTCCGAGCCCATCTGCGTGGCTGTCTCCCCCAGCATCTCCCGGAAGGTCTTGTGGATCATGTGGGTCGCTGTGTGCGCCCGCGAAATGGCCCGGCGTCGCTCGACATCAACCTCGCCCACCGCGTGCGCCCCGACGGCGGCCTCGCCTTCGAGAACATGGGCCCGATGGACCCACAAACCCGGCACAGGGGTCTGAACGTCGTCCACCTGCAGGACGGTCGCATCGTCAAGACGGATGATCCCGTGGTCACCGAGCTGCCCGCCGGCCTCGGCGTAGAACGGGCTACGGTCCAGGATGACCTCGACCTGCTCGCCAGCCTTGGCCGAAGCCACCGACTCGCCGTCTTTCAACAGGCCCTTGACCAGGCTCTCCGACTCCCACTCGTCGTATCCGGTGAACTGCGTGCGACCGGCCGACTCCATGACCTCCCGATAGGCGGTCAGCGGCGTCACCCCGGCCTTGCGCGCGACCGCATCGGCCTTCGCCCGCTGGCGCTGCTCGGTCATCAGCTCGGCGAAGCCGTCGCGGTCCACTTCCAGTCCCTGCTCGGCCGCAAGCTCCAGGGTCAAGTCGATGGGGAAACCGTAGGTGTCGTGCAGGGAGAAGGCATCAGCGCCGGACAGCGTTGCCGCACCCCGGGACTTCGTGTTGGCCACTGCGGTGTCGAACACCGACGTTCCGGAGCGCAGGGTCTGCCGGAAGGCCTCCTCCTCGCCCACCGCAATCGTCTCGATCCGGCCACCTTCGCTTGTAAGGCTCGGGTACTGGGGCGCCATCGAGCTGATAACACTTCTGATCAGCGCACCCATCGTCGGCTCGTGGGCGCCGAGCAGTCGCATGTTGAACACCACACGTCGCAGCAGCCGCCGAAGCACATAGCCGCGGCCCTCGTTGCCGGGCAGGACCCCGTCGCCGATGAGGAATGCGCAGGTCCGCGAGTGGTCAGCCACAACCCGCAGCGCCACGTCGTCGGCGTGGTTGCGCCCGTACGGCCTGCCCGTGATGTCCACAGCAGTGTCGATGGTGGCGCGTGTGGTGTCGATCTCGTAGATGTTGTCCACGCCCTGCAGGATCGCGGCCATCCGTTCCAGACCCAGGCCGGTGTCGATGTTCTTGGCGGGCAGTTCACCCAGGATCGGGAAGCCCTCCTTGCCCGGACCTTCTCCCCGTTCGAACTGCATGAAGACCAGGTTCCACACCTCGAGGTACCGGTCCTCGTCGACGACTGGGCCACCCTCCTTGCCGAACTCGGGCCCGCGGTCGTAGTAGATCTCGCTGCACGGGCCACACGGACCCGGCACACCCATCGACCAGAAGTTGTCCAGCATCCCTCGTCGCTGGATCCGCTCGGGCGGCAGTCCCACGAGCTCCTGCCAAAGGCTCGCTGCCTCGTCGTCATCGTCGTAAACCGTGACCCAGAGCTTGTCCTCGGGGAAGCCGTATCCACCTTCGCGCTCGGACTTGGTCAGAAGGTCCCACGCCATCGGGATGGCGCCTTCCTTGAAGTAGTCGCCGAACGAGAAGTTGCCGCACATCTGGAAGAACGACGCGTGTCGTGTCGTCTTGCCGACCTCCTCGATGTCAAGGGTGCGCACGACCTTCTGCACGCTGGTCGCGCGCTTGTAGTCAGGGACTGCCTCTCCCAGGAAGTAGGGCTTGAAGGGCACCATGCCGGCGTTGACGAACAGCAGGGTCGGGTCGTTGAGTAGAAGTGACGCGCTCGGGACGACTGTGTGATCGCGATCTTCGAAGAACGACAGGAAGCGTCGTCGGATTTCGGCAGACTCCATAGGGGCCAGCCTAGTTGCAGGGCCAGTGCGCTACCTGCGGGCGGCGGTGGGGGCCGTGCGGATGTCCACCACGCCTGCCTGCTGCTCCTCGTCCGCGGACAGCGCAGCGAGGTAGCGGGCTGAGGCTGCCACGTTGGAGGCCGTGCGAGCGACCTTGGTCAGGTTCTCGCGGAACGAACGCTCGCGCACCCCGTTCACGGCCTGTGTGCCCTTGCGGTAGGCGACGATGCCGCCGGCGGCCCCGACCCCGACCCAGAAGATTCGACTCATCGGCCCAGTGTAGGTGGGCGTTGGCGATCCACAACTGTATTGACCTGAGCGAACCAAAAGGCCGACAGGGGGCGGGCTGGTGACCAGGGTGTCCACGGATTCGCGACAACACCACAAACCCGGGCCAGCACATGACGCTGCCTACGGCCGGGTGGCGGCGTTCAGTCGGTCGGATCGTCGGCGAATGCCGCCCGCAGGCGCTCGACCGCTGCCGCTGCCCGGACCTCGGCCCCATGCCCGCTGGGCCGGTAGTACTGTCGCCCGACGATGGGTTCACCCACGTAGCGAACCGGGACGAACCCACCCTCATCGTGTGGGTAGCGATAGCCCTTGCCGGCACCGGTCGCCCGCGAGGACTTCAGGCTCCCGTCGCGCAGCATCGCAGGCACTGGACTGATCCGGCCGCTGTTGACGTCCTCGAGCGCCTCGTTGATCGCGATGTATGCCGCGTTGCTCTTGGGACTGAGGCAAAGGTGGATGACCACATGTCCGAGCGTGATGCGCGCCTCGGGCCACCCAAGGAACTGCACAGCCTGCAGACCCGCGATCGCCAGGGGAAGTGCGCTCGGATCCGCCAGACCGATGTCCTCACTGGCCAGGATCACAAGTCGCCGGGCGATGAACCGGGGATCTTCGCCACTGGCCACCAGCCGCGCCAAGTAGTGCAGCGCCGCGTCGACGTCACTACCACGCACACTCTTGATCAAAGCGCTGGTCACGTCGTAGTGCAGGTCCCCGTCACGGTCGTAGCGGTTCGCGACCTGGCCGATGATGTCGCGGACCTGGGCGGCGGAGATCTGCGGAGCCACGGCCGCCGCAGCCTCCAAAGCCGTCAACGCCCGTCGGGCGTCACCGCCCGCGAAGCGAATGATCAAACCGGCGGCTTCATCGTCGATCGACACCCCCGGCAAGCCATCGGGGTGGTCCAGCGCCCGGTCGACGACCTGCCGGATCTCCTCGTCGGTCAATGCCTGCAAGATCAGCAACATCGAGCGCGAGAGCAGCGGACTGACAAGGCTGACGCTCGGGTTCTCCGTGGTCGCAGCGATCAGCGTGACCCAGCCGTGTTCCACCGCGGGCAGGAGAACGTCCTGCTGGGTCTTGGAGAAGCGATGGACCTCGTCGATGAACAAGACCGTGCGCTCCCCCTGGATCCGGGCCATCTCCCGGGCGGCCTCGATCGCAGCACGCACTTCCTTCACACCGGCACTCACGGCGGCCAGCGAGACGAACCTGCGCCCCGATACTTCGGCGGCAAGGCGCGCCAGGGTCGTCTTGCCCGTCCCCGGCGGACCCCACAGCACCACACTCGTGGCTGCATCGGGATCGCTCAACAGCGTGCGCAGCGGCGATCCGGGGCCGAGCAGATGCGACTGGCCGATGACCTCCTCCACCGACTCCGGACGGATTCGCGCGGCCAGGGGTTGCGCGGGTGCATTCTCGTCGAACAGGTCCACGGCTACTGCCCGTCGTCCTCCGGGACGAAGTCGACGCCGGCCTCTGCACGCTGCTCAGCGGTGATCGGCGTGGGAGCCGCAGTCAGCGGGTCGTGCCCGGCGCCCGTCTTCGGGAAGGCAATCACGTCGCGCAGAGAACTCGCCCCCGCCAGGAGCATGCAGATCCGGTCCCACCCGAACGCGATCCCGCCGTGCGGCGGAGGTCCGTACTTGAAGGCCTCCAGCAGGAAGCCGAACTTGTCGTCGGCCTCCTGCTCATCGATGCCGAGGACTTCGAATGCGCGCTGCTGGACGTCACGCTGGTGGATACGGATCGAACCCCCACCGATCTCGTTGCCGTTGCACACCAGGTCATAGGCCCACGCCAGCGCCGATCCCGGATCACTGTCGAAACTGGCCATCGACTCGGCGTTCGGCGACGTGAACGGGTGATGCACTGCGGTCCAGGCCGTGGACCCGTCGTCCAGGTCGATCTCCTCGAACATGGGGGCATCCACTATCCACACGAACGACCATGCGGACTCGTCGATCAGACCCAGCCGGGATGCGATCTCGTCGCGCGCAGCGGCCAGCAGACCGCGCGCGTCTGCGGCCTTTCCGGCCGCGAAGAAGATGCAGTCGCCCGGATCGGCGCCGACCGCCGCAACAAGCCCGTCCCGCTCGGTCTCGGAGATGTTCTTGGCCACCGGCCCACCCAGGGTGCCGTCCTCGCCGACGGTGACGTAGGCCAGCCCGCGGGCTCCACGCTGCTTGGCCCACTCCTGCCAGGCGTCGAACGCCCGCCGGGGCTGGGTGCCACCGCCGGGCATCACGATGGCTCCTACGTAGGGCGCCTGGAAGACCCGGAACGGCGTCTGTGCGAAGTACTCGGTCAGTTCGGTGAGTTCCAGATCGAAACGCAGGTCCGGCTTGTCGGAGCCGAAGCGGCGCATCGCCTCCGCGTAGGTCATCCGCGGGATCGCCGCGATCTCGTGGCCCAGCACCCCTTGCCACAGGGCACGTGTAACCGCTTCGCCGACCTCGATCACGTCGTCCTGGTCGACGAAGGACATCTCGATGTCCAACTGTGTGAACTCGGGTTGCCGATCGGCACGGAAGTCCTCGTCGCGGTAACAGCGGGCGATCTGGAAGTACTTCTCCAGACCCGCCACCATGAGCAGCTGCTTGAACAACTGGGGCGACTGCGGCAGGGCGTACCAGTGTCCTGGCTGCAGTCGTACGGGCACGAGGAAGTCCCGGGCGCCCTCAGGGGTCGAACGGGTCAGCGTCGGGGTCTCGACCTCCACGAAGTCGCGGGCCAGCAGAACGTCGCGGGCCAGCTGATTGACCTTGGAGCGCATACGAAGGGCGTTGGCCTGTGAGGTCCGGCGCAGGTCCAGGTAACGGTGGCGCAGCCTGGTGTCCTCGCCGACCTCGACGTGTTCGTCGATCGGGAAGGGCAGCGGTGCGGCTGCTGACAGCACCTGAACATCGGCGGCGATCACCTCGACGGCCCCGGTCGGCAGCTCGGGGTTGTCGTTGCCTTGCGGACGGACTCCGACGGTGCCGGTGACCTTGATGCAGAACTCCGAACGCAGGCCGTGGGCTGCCTCGTCGCGGATGACCACCTGGACAACCCCGGACGCGTCCCGCAAGTCGATGAAGGCGACACCTCCGTGGTCGCGGCGCCGTGCCACCCACCCGGACAGTGACACCTCCCGGTCTGCGTCGGCGGCGCGAAGGCTTCCGGCTGGCGTTCTGATCAACGTCATTCTCCTGTCACAATCTTGCCCACGACTTTGTCGGCGGCGACCGCCGACTGGGCTCCTGTCTCGAGATCCTTCAACTGGACGATCCCATCGGCCAGTTCGCGCTCCCCGATGATGACAGCCCAACGGGCGCCACTTCGGTCGGCGGCCTTCATCGCACCCTTGAACCCTCGCCCCCCGTACGCCATGTCGACGGGCACCCCATCAGCACGAAGGCGACCGGCCAGGGCACTTCCGGCGTCGCGGGCGGCCTCCCCAACGCCGACGATGAACACCTCGACCGGCCGACCGGGCGCCGGGTGCAGACCCTCCGCCTGACAGGCAAGCAGGGTGCGATCAGTGCCGAGCCCGAAGCCGATACCGGACAGCTGCGGGCCTCCCAGGGACTCCATGAGCCCGTCATACCTGCCGCCACCACCGATACCCGATTGGGCACCGAGGGCGGGATGGTCGAACTCGAAGGTCGTGCGCGTGTAGTAGTCCAAGCCGCGCACCAGGCGAGGGTTGAGGCTGAACCTGACCCCCAGGGCGGTCAACGCCTGCTGTACCCGCGCGAAGTGCTCACGGCACTCGTCGCACAAGTAGTCCGGCGGAAGCGGCGCTTGCGCCAGCATCTCCTGGATCGCGGGACGTTTGTCGTCCAGCACGCGCAACGGGTTCAACTCGGCGCGTTGCCTGGTCGGTTCATCGAGGTCAAGTCCGGCGAGGAACTCCTGCAGGGCTGCGCGGTAGACCGGCCGGCAGGTCCGGCAGCCGATCGAGGACACATGCAGGTGGAAGCCACGAAGTCCGAGGCGCCGGTATCCCTCATCGGCGACGGCGATGACCTCGGCGTCGAGCAGCGGGTCATCGACTCCTATCGCCTCCAGGCCGACCTGCTGCAACTGCCGGTATCGGCCCTGCTGCGGGCGCTCTGCTCTGAAGAACGGCCCGGCATACCAGAGCTTGACGGGCAGACTGCCGCGGTGCAGACCGTTCTCGAGCACCGACCTCATCACCGGCGCCGTGCCCTCCGGGCGCAAGGACAACGACCGGTCCCCGCGGTCGGTGAACGTGTACATCTCCTTGCTGACGACATCGGTGCTCTCACCGACACCGCGCACGAAGACAGCCGTGTCCTCGAACACCGCTAGTTCGATGTACCCGTAGCCGGCCAGCTGCGCGGCCCTACCCAGGGTGTTGCGCACTGCCAAGAAGTCCTCAGAAACCGGCGGCAGGTACTCCGGTACGCCCCGTGGGGCTTGCAGACCGCTCACAGGCCCCGCCCTGGGGGCATCTGGAGGTGATTCTCTCGCGCCTGGGCCAGGAACGGATTTGCCGCCAGCTCCTCGCCGATCGTCGTCTGTGGCCCATGCCCGGGAAGCACCACCATCTCCTCCGGCTGAGTCAGCACCACTGTCGCCAAGGACTTCATCATCTGTGCGGTGTCCCCACCGGGCAGATCGGTGCGCCCGATCGATCCGGCGAACAGCAGATCACCTGAATACATGATCGGCGGGACGTCCGCCTCACCCGAAGTGAGGAAGACCGTCGAGCCTGGCGTGTGCCCCGGAGCGTGCCGGACGTCGATCTGCAGGCCGGCCACCTCGATCGGGCTGTCGTCCTCAAGGGTGAGCACATCGTCGGGTTCTGCGAACTGCAGACGACCCCCGGTCATCTGCTCGAACATCAAACGGGTGTCGCCGGAGATCCCGGCCATCGGATCGGCCAGCAGGTGGCGATCGGCAGGATGGATGAAGGCCGGGATGTCACGGGCTTCGCACACCGGCGTCACCGACCACATATGGTCCAAGTGGCCGTGCGTGAGCAGCACCGCGACCGGTTGTAGGCCGTGCTCGCGCACGAGCTCGTCCAGCGGGTCCATGGCGTCCTTGCCCGGGTCGATAACGATGCACTCGCTGCCGGGCCCGGTGGCAACCACGAAGCAGTTGGTCCCCCAAGGGCCGGCCGGGAATCCTGCGATCAACACACACACAAGACTATCCGTGACACGCGGCGCCACGGATCCAGCGGCCACGTAGACTCACTCCTGCCCGCCTGTGAGGGGGTCGGGGTCAGGAGGAACCATGTCAGGCGAGAAGCGGCGCAAACAACTCGCGCGCGCGAAGGCGGATCGCCAGCAGCAGCGCCGCATCGAGTCCGCGCAGCGCGCCCGCCGCAACCGCATCATCGGAATGGGCGCTGCCGCGGTTGTCATCGCCGGCGCTGTGGCGTGGGCCGTCTGGCCGGATTCGGGTACAGATCAGGTCAGCGCGGAAGCCTCACCTGAGCCCTCCGCCAGCCAAGAGGCCACACCCGGTCCGGTTCCCACCCCGGAGGGTGTCAGTTGCCAGGACGCAGGTGAGCCTCGCACCGATGGCCGGACATGGCCCAAACCCGCCGACCAACAACTGGGCCCGGACGCCACATGGGTGCTGAACACCAACTGCGGGCAGATCACCGTCGCCCTGGACACCAAGTCCGCACCGAAGAACGCCAACGGCATCGCTTTCCTCACCGATGAGGGCTACTACAGCGGCAACTTCTGCCACCGTCTGACCACGGCTGGCATCTTCGTCCTGCAGTGCGGTTCGCCTGGAGCCGATGGGACCGGCGACGTCGGCTTCGAGCTGCCCGACGAGAACCTTCCCGCCGAGGGTGAGAACAACTACCCCGCGGGCACGGTGGCGATGGCGAACCGAGGACCCGACACCGCGAGCAGCCAGGTGTTCCTGGTGTACAAGGACACGACCCTGCCGGCCGGCTACACGATCGTCGGGAAGGTCACCTCGGGGCTTCCCGTGGTTAAGTACGTTGCAGCAGGCGGGGTGGAACCCGGATCATCGGATGCAACTGATGGCCCACCTGCACAGCCCATCGTCATCAAGACCGCAGCAATCGAGAACTAGGACTGAAATGACCGACCAGACACCCACCCCTGGGCCGGCACCGGCCGAGTCGTTCGGGCGCGTCGGCGAAGACGGTACCGTCTTCCTGCGGCTTCCCGACGGCAGCGAACGCCCAGTCGGACAGTATGCCGCCGGCACCCCCGAGGAGGCGCTGCAGTACTACGCGCTGAAATACACCGACCTGAGCCACTCCCTGGAACTGACGGCCACACGCCTGGCCGACAACAAGTGCTCCCCCCGCGAAGCCCTGGCCGTTGCCGGCAAGGCACGCCAGGCACTAGAGGAACCCGGCTTCGTCGGCGACATCTCCTTGCTGATGGCCCGGATCGGTCAGCTCGAGGTCCTCGCTCACATCCGCACGCAGATCCTCGACGAGGAACGCAAAGCGGCAAGAGAGCAGGCTCAACAGGCCCGTCAGGCGATCGTCGAGCAGGCCGAGGCCCTTGCCACATCCACCTCCTGGAAGCAGACAGGAGAGCAGTTCCGCGAGCTGGTGGACCAGTGGAAGGTGCTCCCGAAGCCCGGCACCGACCAGCGTCCGGAGACTGACGCACTGTGGGAACGGTTCCGGACCGCGCGCAGGACGTTCGACAAGGCCCGCAAGACCCACCGCGACGAGCAGGACCGCAAACGTGTCGCCGCGATCGCGGCCAAGACCGAGTTGGCGGACAAGGCGCAGGCGCTGGCAGATTCCACCGACTGGCAGGCGACAGCCACTGAGTTCCGGGAACTCATGGAGCAGTGGAAGAAAGCTGGTTTCGCCGGCAAGAAGGACGACGAGGCTTTGTGGCAGCGGTTCCGTGGCGCGCAGGAGAAGTTCTTCTCCGCCCGCAAGGCAGCCCTCAACGCCCGCGACGGGGAACAGAAGCAGAACCTGGCAGCCAAGAAGGCACTGGTCGCGAAGGCGGAGGCCCTGCTGCCGGTCAAGGACGCGAAGGCAGCACGCAAGGCGTATCGGGACATCCAGGGCGAGTGGTCGGACATCGGTCACGTTCCCCGAGCCGACATGCGCAAGATTGACACCCGGCTACGGGCGGTGGACGATGCCATTCGCAGCGCGGAGACCTCGTCGTGGCGGCGCAGCAACCCGGAGATCCGCGACCGCGCCCAGGGACTGGTCGACGCCTACCGGGCTTCGGTCACGAAGCTGGAGAAGGAATTGGCCAGCGCGCAGGAATCAGGAGACGCCGGTCGCATCGAGAAGGCCCAGCAGACACTGGCACAGCAGCAACTCATGCTGCAGTCGGCCGAGCAGAGCCTCTCGACGCTGTAGGTCCGCGCCTCAGACCCGTTGGGCGTCGAAGACCCCTTCGACCCCGCGTACTCCCTTGAGCACCGCACCGAGGTGCTTGGGGTCGGCCATCTCGAACGTGAACCGCGAGATGGCTATGCGGTCGCGATTCGTCGTGGAGCTAGCCGACAGGATGTTCACGTGATGATCGGACAACACCCTGGTGACATCCGAGAGCAGGCGAGCACGGTCGAGGGCCTCGACCTGGATATTGACCAGGAACACCGACTGGGCGCTGGGCCGCCACTCGACCTCCACGAGACGGTCTTTGTGCGCGGCGAGTTCGGGGAAGTTCACGCAGTCGCGCCGGTGAACCGAGACGCCGTTTCCGCGGGTCACGAAGCCCATGATCTCGTCGCCCGGCACAGGTGTGCAGCACTTGGACAGCCGTACCCACACGTCGTCGGCGCCGGCCACGACCACCCCTGGGTCCCCTGTCGGCCCGGAGCGGATGGACGGCGGTGGGGTTTCTTCCTCAGCGTCATCGGTGGCCGCCTCGGTGCCCCCACGGCCGGCGATGAGGCGATCGACGACGACCGCGGCATCCAGACGGCTCTCCCCGATCGCCGCGTAAAGCGCACTCACATCCGACATGCGGTAGTACGCGGCGATGCTCAGCAGGTCGGGGGTGTTCAACAGGCGCTGCATCGGAAGTGATCGCCGTCGCAACTCGCGCAATAGCGCGTCCTTGCCGTGCTCCACGGCTTCCTCGCGGCGCTCCCGGGAGAACCATGCGCGGATCTTGCTGCGCGCCCGCGGCGACGCGACGAAGTTCAGCCAATCCCGGGAAGGTCCCTGCCCCTGGGTCTTCGACGTGAAGATCTCCACGGTGTCGCCGTTGTCCAGTTGCGACTCCAAGGGAACGAGCTTCCCGTTCACGCGGGCCCCAATTGTTCGGTGGCCGACCTCGGTGTGAACCGAGTATGCGAAGTCAACTGGCGTTGAGCCGGCGGGCAGAGAGATCACGTCGCCCTTGGGGGTGAACACGAACAACTCGCCGGTACCGAGTTCGTAGCGCAGGCTGTCCAGGAACTCGTCGGGGTCCTCGGTCTCGCGCTGCCATTCGAGCAACTGGCGCAGCCATGCGAACTCGTCGGGGCCTTCCGTGGCACTTCGGCCCTGCTTGTACCGCCAGTGGGCAGCCACTCCGTACTCAGCCTGCTGATGCATCTCCTGGGTGCGGATCTGCACCTCCACGGGCTTACCTTCGGGGCCGATCACAGTTGTGTGCAAAGACCGGTAAACGCCGTATCGAGGGCTGGCGATGTAGTCCTTGAACCGCCCCGGCACCGGATTCCATTTGGCATGCAGAAGACCCAGCACCCCGTAGCAGTCCTGGATGGAGTCCACGAGGATCCGCACACCGACCAGGTCGTAGATGTCGGCGAAGTCGCGCCCGCGCACGATCATCTTCTGGTACACGCTGTAGTAGTGCTTCGGCCGGCCATTTACCTTGGCACGGATCCGGTTGGTCTTCAATTCCTCGTCGATGAGGTTCAGGACCTGCCCTAGGTACTCGTCACGCGACGGTGCGCGCTGACCGACGAGCCGAACGATCTCGTCGTACATCTTGGGGTAGAGGGTGGCGAAGGCGAGATCCTCCAACTCCCACTTGATGGTGTTCATGCCCAGGCGATGCGCGAGAGGGGCGTAGATCTCGAGGGTCTCCCGGGCCTTCTTCTGCTGCTTCTTCTCCGGCAGCCAGGCGATCGTGCGCATGTTGTGCAGACGGTCGGCCAGCTTGATGACGAGCACCCGGATGTCCCGGGCCATGGCCACGACCATCTTGCGGACCGTCTCCGCCGCGGATGCGTCCCCGTACTGGACCTTGTCCAGTTTCGTCACTCCATCGACCAGGCGCGCCACCTCGTCGCCGAAATCCTCACGAAGTTTCTCGAGTTCGTAACCGGTGTCCTCCACCGTGTCGTGCAGCAGGGCCGCAGCAAGCGTGGTCGGCGTCATACCGAGTTCGGCCAGGATCGTGGCCACAGCCAGGGGGTGGGTGATGTAGGGCTCGCCGCTTCGCCGAACCTGGTCGGCATGCCAGTATGCGGCCATCACGTAGGCGCGTTCCACGACCTGCCGATTCGCCTTCGGATGAAACTGGCGCAGTGTGCGCAGCAGTGGCTCGAGTTCGGGGACCGAACTGCGGGTGCTTCCCGTCAGACGCGACAGCAATTGCCGACGGCGGGGCAGGTCCTGGACAAGGCTGGCTGGAGTGGGCACCGATTCCTCGGTGTCCGAAGCCTGCGCGTCCCTGGCCACGTGCTCACCGCCTCGCCTAGGTACGTAAGTCTACGGGGTGGGCGACGATCTGCTCAGTGGCGCCGCTTGGACCGCGTGGACCGTTTGGGCTGCGAACGACCTGAAGCATCGCGATTCTGCCGGTGCTGGCGATCGACCGGCGCGGCGAGGCCACCGGTGGCAACAGGCGCGGAGTCAGCACCGGACCCGGAGCCGACCTTCGCCATCGACGGCCCGGACTCCCCGCGGGAGGCCCGACGTTTGGTGACTCTGGCATCCAGCGCCTTGATCGCAGGTTGACGCTCCATCAACTGACACAGCACCGGAGTCGCCACGAAGATCGACGAGTATGTACCGACCGCCATTCCGATGAACAGAACCAGTGCCAGGTCCTTCAGGGTGCCCGCGCCGAGTAGACCCGCGCCGACGAACAGGATCGAGGCCACGGGCAGCAACGCCACGATGCTGGTGTTGATCGATCGGATCAGCGTCTGGTTCAGCGCTAGGTTGGCCAGTTCGCTGTAGGTGTAGCGACTCTGACCCGTTACACCCCGGGTGTTCTCCTTGACCTTGTCGAACACGACCACGGTGTCGTAGAGCGAGTAACCGAGGATCGTCAGCAGCCCGATCACGGTCGCGGGTGTGACCTCGAACCCGACCAGCGCGTAGATGCCTGTCGTGATCACGATGTCGTGGATCAGGGCCACCAGAGCGGCCACGGCCATCTGCCACTGGAAGTAGACCGACAAGAAGATGACCACCGCCAGCAGGAAGACCCCTAGCGCGATGAAGGCCTGTCGTGTGATCTCCCCACCCCACGTCGGGCCGACGTCCCGGCTGGAGATCTCATCGGCGGTGACACCACACGCGCTCGACAAGGCGTCGACCACGGCCGTGCTCTCCTCCGGCGTTACGTTGGGCGTCTGGGCTCTGATGTTGTCCGAGCCGATCTCAGTGACGGCCGCCACTTGGACGCCGGCGCCGGTCACAGCATCACGAGCGTCCTGGATGGTGCACGACGTGCTGGGGACGTAGAACTCCGCACCGCCCTTGAACTCGATTCCGAGGTTCAGGCCGCGAAGGAAGATCCCCCCGAGTGCGAGCAGCAGAATCAGCGCCGAGACGATGTACCACGTCTTGCGACGACCGACGATGTTGTAGGACACCTCACCGCGGTAGAGCTTGCCGCCAAGATCACCGAACTTGGACATCAGACCTCCACCTTTTCGCCGGTACGAGAATCCGGCTGCTCGGGATCGATCTTGACCCCGAGCCGTTTCGGATCAAGGCCTGTAAGCGGATGTCCACTGGTGAACCACCTGTTGCGAGCCAACAAGGTCACCATGGGACGGGTGAACATGAAGGCCACCATCACGTCTATGAGCGTGGTCAGACCCAGCACGAACGCGAAGCCTCGCACGGCCCCCACCGACAGGAAGTAGAGGATCGCCGCCGCCAGCAACGAGACGAAGTCGGCGGCCAGGATAGTGTTCCTGGCGCGCGCCCAGCCGGCGTCACATGCTGCACGAAGGCTGCGGCCCTCACGGACTTCGTCCCGGATGCGTTCGAAATACACAACGAAGGAGTCCGCCGTGATACCGATGGCCACGATCGCGCCCGCGACACCGGCCAACGTCAGGGCCAGCCCGACCGTGCGACCCAGGATCACGAACACGAAGTAAGTGATGATCGCCGCGATGACCAGGGAGACGACGGCCACCATTCCGAGGGCCCGGTAGTAGAACAAGAGGTACAGGATGACCAGGAACAGCCCGACCGCACCTGCGAACAATCCGACCTTGAGGTAGTCCGCGCCCAATGTTGGTGTGACCGTCTCGACGGAGGCGATGTTCAAGGTGAGCGGCAGTGCACCGAACTTGAGAACCTGTGCCAGGTTCTTGGCTTCCTCAGGGGAGAAGTTCCCGCTGATCTGTGCCCGGCCGTCGTTGATGGGCTGTTGGAAGAACGGAGCGGACACCACCAGGCCGTCGAGGACGATGCCGAACTGGTTCTGCGGCGAGGGAAGGCTCACGAGCCGGTTGGAGATCTCCGACAGCGCGTCGGTGCCCTCCGCGTCGAACTCCAGGTTCACGACCCAGCCGGCACCACCTTGGGCCAGTTCCGCCGTCGCGTTCGTGATGGACGTGCCCTTGATGAAGGCGGGCTCCAGCAAGTACTTGCCCGTTCCTTCGCGGTCGCAGGTGACGATCCACTTCTCAGGGTTGTCCGGCTTGCCACCCTGTCGGCTGGCCACATTCGTGCAGTCGAGGTTCAGCAGAGCATCCTCGAGCGCCGGGTCGTTGGCACTGTCGCCTTCGACCGGCGGCACGAGTCCGTTGGTCTTGTCGGTCTGGTTGGTGTTGTCAGCGGCTGCGCTAGGACTGGCCGTCGGGCTGGGGCTGGCTGTCGGGCTCGGAGAGGTCTCAGCGAAGCTGGCCCCGCCAGACGCTCCGCCGTTGTTGTTGGAGTTGTTGTTGGAGCTGTTGTTGTTGTTCTTCTTCTTGTTGTTGTTGTTCGGCGTCGTGTCGGCCGGTTGCAGCGTCGAAGGGTCGATGATCGCGGGATCCACGATCGTGGACACGGGTCGGAAGTCCAGCAGGGCCGTCTGGCTGAGCTGCTGGGCGATCTCGCGCTGGTTTACCCCGGGGACCGACACCACGATGGCAGCGTCGTTACCGGACCCCTGGATTGCCACGTCCGCTTCGGCAACTCCGAAACCGTTGACTCGCTGCCGGATGATCTCGACGGTCTGCTGCAACTGCTCGTCGGTGATGTCAGCGGTGCCTTCGGCCTGCTTGGGAACCAGGATGACCTGGGTCCCGCCTTGCAGGTCGAGTCCCAGACGCGGGACGTGGGAGGTGCCGGGCCACAGGGCCCAGACCCCCAGGCCAATGATGATGACCAGCAGTGCCAGCAATGGCCGCCACGGCTTCGGTCGTGCATTCGGTGCCACAGGCTACCCCTCGTCATCCAGCACGTCGGCCACTGCCGCGCGCGCATACTTCACGACCACACCATCGCTGATCTCCAGACCGATGGTCTCTTCCTCCACCCACATGACTGTGCCGAAGATGCCGGCCGTTGTCATGATGCGCGCCCCTTCATGCACCGCCATCTGTGCGGACGCCGCCTCCCTCTGCCGCTGCCGCAAGGGCCGGATCATCACCAACCAGAGTCCGCCCAACAGGATCAGCGGAATGGCCAGCATCACGAATTCCACTGCCCGATCCTATCTAGCCCTGGACGGCGTCCTGCGGATCGGTCAGCGTGAGTTGGTCCGGGCCGAGCGGCACGGACAACCCCAGATGAGCGTATGCCTTCGCCGTGGCGACCCGTCCCCGGGGCGTGCGTGCCAGGAAACCGGACCTCAACAGGAAGGGTTCACACACCGTTTCCACGGTCTCAGCCTCCTCCCCCACAGCCACCGCCAGTGTGGACAGCCCGACCGGACCACCGGAGAAGTTGGCCACCAGTGCGGTAAGAACCGCCCGGTCGAGGCGGTCCAGGCCGCTCTCATCCACCTCGAACAGGGCCAAGGCCGCGGAGGTCGCGGGAACGTCCACGCGGGAGTCCCCGTGGATCTGGGCATAGTCGCGCACTCGACGCAGTAGGCGGTTCGCGATGCGTGGTGTGCCCCGCGAGCGTGAAGCGATCACCGCCAGCGCCTCCGGCTGGGCGGGGATGTCCATCAGCCCGGCCGAGCGGGCCACAATCTGCTGCAACTCCTGCGGCTCGTAGAAGTCCATATGCGCCGTGAAGCCGAACCTGTCGCGCAGCGGCCCGGGCAGCAACCCCGAACGGGTCGTCGCACCCACGAGAGTGAAGGGTGCCAGGTCCAATGGGATCGACGTCGCCCCGGGGCCCTTGCCCACGACCACGTCCACGCGGAAGTCCTCCATGGCCATGTAGAGCATCTCCTCGGCCGGGCGCGCCAACCGGTGGATCTCGTCGATGAACAGCACATCGTTGGGCTGCAGAGCAGTCAGGATCGATGCGAGGTCGCCCGCATGGGTGATGGCCGGTCCACTGGTCAAGCGCAGGGCGGTGCCCAACTCCGCTGCGATGATCATGGCCAGGGTGGTCTTCCCCAGACCGGGCGGACCGCTGAGCAGGACATGGTCGGCCACGTGGTCTCGCTGCTTGGCTGCCGACAGGACCAAGCGCAACTGGTCCTTGACCCGGCCCTGACCGATGAAGTCGTGCAGGCTTGTGGGCCGAAGGGCGCCCTCGACCACGCGCTCGGAATCGTCGGCTCCGGAAGACACCAGCGGATCGTTCACGGGGTCACCGCGGGTGTGTGATCCAGCATCTGCAGGCTCAGTCTGAGCGCCTCAGGCACGCTCAGGCTCGCAGCGTCGGGGCCCGCGGCGATGCGGGACACCGCCTCCTGGGCCTGCGCCGGCGGCCAGCCCAGGCCGGTCAATGCGGCCAGTACCTGGGCACGCCAGCCAGCCCCCGCCTGGACGGCTGTCACATCGACGGTCGGCGCCAGCCGGTCCTTGAGATCCACCACGAGTCGCTGCGCGCTCTTGCGCCCCACCCCGGGAATCGTGCACAGCATCGCCAGATCCTCGGTCGCGATCGCCTGACGGATCTGGTCGGAGGACAAGGTGGCCAGCATGGTGAGCGCCAACCGGGGACCGATTCCGGTCACGGTCTGAACCGTGCGGAAGACCTCGCGCTCGGCGGAGTCGGCGAATCCGTAGAGCGTGAGGCTGTCCTCTCTGACCACCAGATCGGTCGTCAGCACACACTCACCCCCTAGTTGCAGGCCCGCACTGGTCCGCGGCGTGACGATCACGTTGATGCCGATCCCGCCGACCTCCACGACCACCTCTTCAGGTTTGCGCACGACCACAGAACCTCGAATCTGCGCGATCATCTTGCTGCTCCTGTCCTGGCCCTAGAACGCCATACATGACAGATCCCCAAAGCCAGCGCGTCAGTGGCATCGGCTGGTTTGGGCACATCGCGAAGCCCAAGGATGCGCGAGACCATGAAAGCGACCTGGGTCTTGTCCGCGCGTCCCG
Source organism: uncultured Actinomycetota bacterium (assembly GCA_963818505.1). Classification (GTDB taxonomy): domain Bacteria; phylum Actinomycetota; class Actinomycetes; order S36-B12; family UBA10799; genus JADKAV01. The sequence continues at coordinate 131,747 of CAWFSJ010000001.1, read as the reverse complement.
AACCGGTCACCGCGGCCTTCACCTCGGTGGGGGTGTGCTGGTGGACCGGCAGGCCGAGCTGATTGGCGGCCAGCATGCACACAGCCGCCGCCTGGGCCGTGCCCATCGCAGTGCGCACGTTGTTCTGGCTGAAGACACGTTCCACGGCCATGACCTCGGCGTGTGTGCTGATGAGCAGTTCCCGGACCCCGTCGAACACCTCCTGCAGCCGCACTGCGTGCTCGGCTCCCGGATCCGTGCGGATCACGTCGACCAGTACCGCCCGGGCCTTCCCGTCGAATCCGGCCTCAACCACGGCGACACCGCACCGGGTGAGCCCCGGGTCCACTGCCAACACGCGCATGAGACCTCCGAGATCGTACAACTGTTCGGTAAGCCTACCCCGCCATGTCGGCCGCGGGGGCCGTCGACACGCGAATCAGTCGGGCTTGCGGATCGTCAGAGGGTTGCCAGCCAGCACCGGTGTCCCGATCACCTCGCGGAACCCGTGCCGCAGGCTACGGATCAACTCGTCGCGGTCATCAACTGCTGCGTCGTCGGTGCTGACGCCCACACTGGCGATCCCGTTGTACGTCAACATCGTGATGTTGATCGCCGCGCCGATCGTGCCCACCAGTGGGTACATGCGCTCGACCTTGGACCCGGCCAGCCACACGGGGATGGGTGGACCCGGAACATTGGATGCCGTCAGGTCCGAGGTCTGGGCTGCCGCCGACAGCAGTTCCGGCGGCAGGAATCGCGAGAGTTCGGCGAGATTGTCGGCGAGTTTCAGTACTGGCTCCGCGCGCCAGTTGCGCACGGTCTCCGCAGCACTTTCCAGGACATCGTCGATCACGTTCGAGACCGGGATCTCAAATCGCGCGATCGTGACCGCGTTGGCCGCGTCATCACCGGACGTGCGCAGGGAGATCGGCATGTTCATGCGCAACTCGTCCACCGGTCGGCCCATGCGCTCGTGGTAACGGTTCATCCCCACGCTGATGGCCGCCAGGAAGAGGTCGTTGACGCTGCGCTTGCGGCGCTTGGCAGCGGCCTTGTAAGCCGCGAAATCCATGTCGATGGTGTCGAAGTGGTAGTTGATGCTGCGCTGTTGCATGATCGGGGAGAGCGGACCGAACGGGACCCGCGTGAAACGCGCCACCGAGCCCGCGGTCTCCCGTACCCGACCGATCAGTTCTCCCGGGTTCTTCACTGCTGCCATCGTCAACGGTCCGAGCCCGTTGATCACGTCCTGGGCCGTGCGCGCAACCCAACCCACGTTGTTGCGGATCACGGCTTCGAGGAACCCGGTGGTGTCCAGAACAGCCGGCTCCGGTGCGTTGGGCATGGGACCGAGGTCGACTCCGTCGGGGGTGAAGTCCAGCAGGGCCAGTCCCAATTGGACGGCACCCTGGCCGTCGGCAATAGCGTGGTGCAGTTTGAGTATGAGCGCCGACTTGCCTCCCGGAAGCCCTTCCAGCAGCGTCACTCGCCACAGTGGGCGGTCCCTGTCGAAATCGGCCATGCTCTGCCGCCGCGCGTCCTCAAGGACATCGACCCAGGTGGATCCCTTGGGCATACTGAAGCGGCGCATGTGGAATGACAGGTCGAAGTTGGGGTCCACCACAATGCGCGGGGACTGCAGCCCGATCGGGCCTTCCACGACCGTGGAACGCAAGACGGGTGCCAGCCTGGTCGCCCGCTCATAGCGCTGCTTCATCCGCTCCCAGTCCGGGCTGGACTCCATGACCAGCAATCCGATGATCGTGGAACGCATGACCGGGTCGTCGGTGGCCATCCGCCAGGTGGCGAAGTCCCAACCCGATAGTCGCTTGGCCTCGGTGACGGCTTGCTTACCCCGCAGTGGTGAGGGCTGGCGGGCGGTCTTCTTTGCAGTCTTCTTGGCGGGAGCCTTCTTCTGCGTCTTCTTGGCCGGTGCCTTCTTGGCAGGTTTCGGACTCTTGGCCACGGGGACGGCCACCGAGGATTTGCGCGCAGCAGGCTTCTTCGCAGGGGCCTTCTTCGCAGCCTTCTTGGCAGCAGGCTTGGCCGGTTTCGGCGACGCCTTGCTGGACTCCTCGGGGTTGACGGGCACAGTTCCTCCTTGGTGGACCTTCGCTTACGCTATCGCCGCAAATCGATCGAGCGCATTTCGCGCACAAGCGACCCGCCAGAGCTCAGGCCTGTGCCTGCTCCATGATTTCGTCGGAGACGTCGAAGTTGGCGTATACGTTCTGGACGTCATCGCTGTCCTCGAGCGCGTCAAGCAACCGGAAGATCCTCGTGGCACCTTCCACATCCAGCGGAACGGTAACGCTCGGGACGAACTGCACTTCGGCGGAGTCGTAGTCCAGCCCGGCCTCCTGCAAGGCGGTCCGGACGGGAACCAGGTCAGTGGGTTCGCTGGTGATCTCGAAGGTCCCGCCCAGGTCGGCGACCTCCTCAGCGCCGGCATCGAGCACGGCTGTCAGGACGTCGTCCTCGGTGAGCCCCTCTGCAGGCACCAGGATCACACCCTTGCGTGTGAACAGGTACGAAACCGAACCGGGATCGGCCATCGAGGCACCGTTTCGGCTCATGGCCACACGCACCTCACCGGCGGCACGGTTGCGGTTGTCCGTGAGGCACTCGACCAGCACGGCCACCCCGTTCGGCCCGTAGCCCTCGTACATGATCGTCTCCCAGTCCGATCCGCCGGACTCGGCCCCTGACCCGCGCTTGACCGCCCTGTCGATGTTGTCCAAGGGCACCGAGTTCTTGCGTGCCTTCTGGATGGCGTCGTACAAGGTGGGGTTGCCGTCGGGATCCCCACCGCCGGTGCGAGCAGCGACCTCGATGTTCTTGATCAATTTGGCGAAGAGTTTCCCGCGCTTGGCGTCGATCGCCGCCTTCTTGTGCTTAGTCGTGGCCCATTTGGAATGGCCGCTCATGAATCCTCCAAAACCATCTCCACCAGCAGGGTGTGGAACCGCCTGTCCTGGGTCACCTCGGGGTGGAACGACGTCGCCAGGGCATTACCCTGGCGCACAGCCACAATCCTATCGGTCGCTGCGTCGTCGCGGACCGTGGCGAGGACTTCGACGTCTTCTGACACGCGCTCCACCCAGGGCGCCCGGATGAACACTGCTGTGATCGCCGGACCGGTCAGCGTCGGAACCTCCACCGGCGCTTCGAAGGAATCGACCTGCCGTCCGAACGCGTTGCGCCGCACGGTCATGTCGATCGCCGCCAGCGACAACTGGTCACTGCGTCCGTCAAGCACTTCCTCGGCCAGAAGAATCATGCCCGCGCAGGTTCCGAACACAGGCATCCCTGCGCCGATGGCCGCACGCAGCGGCGCCTCGAGATCGTTGCGCCGGATGAGCATGCCGATCGTTGTCGATTCGCCCCCAGGGATGATCATCGCCTGGACTTGGCTCAGATGCGCCGGTGTCCGCACGAGGACAGGTTCAGCAGCGCAACTTGCCAACATCTGGGCGTGCTCACGGAAGTCGCCTTGAACTGCGAGAACGCCGATCCGCGGGGTCACCAACCGCGTTCGGCCAGTCGGTGGGGCTCGGGAATCTCCTCCACGTTGATCCCCACCATCGCCTCACCGAGGCCCCGCGAAACCTTCGCCAGGATGTCGGGGTCGTCGAAGTGAGTGGTCGCAGCCACGATGGCCGCGGCGCGCTGGGCGGGATTGCCCGACTTGAAGATACCGCTTCCGACGAAGACACCGTCCGCACCGAGTTGCATCATCATGGCCGCGTCGGCCGGCGTTGCGATCCCGCCTGCGGTGAACATGACCACCGGCAGTGCGCCAGTGCGAGCAACCTCCGCAACGAGGTCGTAGGGCGCCTGCAACTCCTTGGCGGCGACGTACAACTCATCACTCGGGAGGTTCGCCAGGCGCTTGATCTCATCGCGGATCGTGCGCATGTGGGTTGTGGCGTTGGAGACATCGCCTGTTCCGGCCTCACCCTTGCTGCGAACCATGGCAGCTCCTTCGGTGATGCGGCGAAGCGCCTCACCCAGATTCGTCGCCCCGCAAACGAAGGGAACGGTGAATCCCCACTTGTCGATGTGGTGGGCGTAGTCGGCCGGGGTCAGGACCTCCGACTCGTCGATGTAGTCCACACCCAGGGACTGCAGGATCTGGGCTTCCACGAAGTGACCGATCCGGGCCTTGGCCATCACGGGGATCGACACTGCCTCGATGATCCCGTCGATCAGGTCCGGGTCGCTCATCCGGGCCACGCCGCCCTGGGACCGGATGTCGGCGGGTACCCGCTCGAGGGCCATAACGGCCACAGCACCGGCGTCTTCAGCGATCTTGGCCTGCTCAGCGGTGACCACGTCCATGATCACACCGCCCTTGAGCATCTCGGCCATGCCGCGCTTGACTCGCGCAGAGCCGGTCACGTGGGTGGGGTCAGTCATTGGGGTTTCCTTTCACGTCTGTCCCAATGGTAGGGGCGAGGTGTAAGGCTCACCTACTGCGGAGGGTCAGCGGGACCTCGTCGTCGAGTTCCACGGTCTGCGGAAGCGGCGCGGAGCCGGCCAGTCTGAACAGGCGTACTGTGCGCTGTTTGCGCACCGCCAGGCACGACCGGACGGCGTCGTTGTGGAAGCGACGCGACCATGCGGCCTTCTGGACAGCGGATGCGACATCGGCCAGAGTCTGCTCACCGTCGGGTTGCGCGACGAGGTCGGCTGTGACCTCGGGGTTGCCAAGGGCTGCCTCCACGGCGCTGGTCAGAGCACTTTCGGCCGCGCAGCGGGTGAGGTCGAAGTCCGTGCCGGTCGCACGCGATCTGGCCAGGGCCGAATCGGCGGCATCAGCCAGCAGGACGCTGCTGGCCGGATCAAGCCGTCCTGAGCTGGCCAGCGACAGCACCTCGTTGGCCCTGTCGGTGAACTGGCCCTGGAGGGCCTGACGCGAGACGTCGACCCGGTGGTGGAGTCGGTCGAGGCGAGCGGCCGTCTGTGAGAGATAGAGCACGACAAGCGCCACCAGCAGCAGCACCAGCAGGACTGCGGTGATGTCCATCAGAGATCGTCCCGGGGCCGGGCCAGTCTGCCGACGAACTGGCCGCGCATGTCGTTCTCGACCCGCTCGCCGGTCGTCGTGACGCTCTCGTAGACCTGCTCGATCTCGCGGGCCACCACTTCCCAGTCGAACTGCCGGGCACGTGCGTGGCCAGCTCGACGTAACTGCTCGCGGCGGGCGGGATCGGCCAGTAGTGCGTTCACGGTGACGGCCAGGTCCTGCGAGTCCTCGCTCACGAACATCTGTCCCGCCCGGCCATCGTCGAGCACCCTTGCGAAGGCCTCAAGGTTGCTCGCCACCACCGGGGTGCCCGCTGCCATCGCCTCCAGCAGGACGATCCCGAAACTCTCACCACCGGTGTTGGGGGCCACGTAGATGTCGGCGCTGGCGAACGCGCTTACCTTCTCGGCGTCACTGACCAGACCCAGGAAGCGCACCCGGGTGCGCAGGTCCTGCGCCAAGCCCTCGGTCGCCTCCTCCTGGTCCCCAGGACCTGCCACGAGGACCTCCACGTCCCGGTGCGCGGCCACGATCGCGGGCAGCGCCGCCAGCAGCACGTGCAGGCCCTTACGGGGTTCGTCGATGCGGCCGATGAAGAAGATCGTCGGACCTGTCCGCGGGTATCCGGGCAGCGGCGCGGCTCCTTCGAAGTCAGAGCAGGTGACCCCGTTGGGGATCAGCACCGCGTCACCGCCCAGGTGTTTGACCAGTGTCTGTCGGGCGGCCTCGCTGACTGCGATCCGCGCGGAGATCTTCTCCATGGCGGTCTGCACCAGGTAGTACGCCGCGGACAGGGCCCGCGAGCGGGCCTGGGAACTGTGCCAGGTGGCAACGATCGGGCCCCTTGCCGCCCAGCAGGCCAGGACGCTCAGCGTCGGTGATGCCGGCTCATGTACGTGCAGTACGTCGAACTGCCCCTCCTTGATCCAGCGGCGGACCCTGGCCGCCGACACGGGGCCGAAGTTGACCTTCGCCACCGATCCGTTGTAAGGCACTGACACAGGCTTGCCGCCATCGACCACGAAGTCCTCAAGCGGGTACTCATCATCGTCGACCGGGGCCAGCACGCTGACTTCGTGGCCGAAGCGCTGCAGGGTCAGAGCCTGGTCGTGCACATGTGCCTTCACACCCCCCGGGGAGGTCCAGTCATAAGGGCAGACGATTCCGATCCTCACGTGGCGCGCCGGGGGTCCAGATCCGCGAGGAAGACAGGCTGGAGCATGTGCCAGTCCTGCGGGTGGTTGGCGATGCCCTCCTGCAGCCGGACCGCCATCGACTGGGTGAACTCATGCGCCGCTTCGATGAAGTCCTCGTCGAAACGGTCTGCACCGACCCAGTCGCCGGCGGGGCGTTCGACCGGGGGGAAGACATGAACGTGTGCACGCGGTCCCGTGTAGTACAGACCGGTGGCCAACAATGGGGCACCGGTGATCATGGAGATGGCAGCCGGGCCGATCGGCATCTTCGCTGTCTCCCCGAAGAACTCCACCTGCACGCCGTGGCGGCTCAGGTCGCGGTCGGCGAGCAGAGCCAGCAGACCGTTGTCAGCCACCAGGTCCACGAGTTGGTCGAAGATGCCCTCCGCCCCGGCGTGCGGGAGGATCTTCATCCCCACGCTGCGTCGGTAGTCCAGGAACTCCTCGTAGAGCCGCTCGGGCTTCAACCGCTCCGCGACACTGATGACCTGTGCGAAGTGGATGGTCCCCCATGCCCCCGTGAGGTCGTAGTTGCCCGCATGAGGCACCGCGAAGACCACCCCCTTGCCCCCAGCGAGTGCCTCCGCCAGATAGTGGTCGTTGACCGCGCGATGCCGGTGGGTTATCTCCTCAGGACTCCAGGACGGCATCCGGAACGCATCGCACCAATAGCGCATGTAGGAGCGCATTCCGTCGTGCGACACCTCCCGGAGTTCCGACTCGGTTGCGTCCGGAAGCACTCTCCGGAGGTTCTTCTCCAACTGCTTGACGCCCTTGCCCCGCTGGCGCCAGAGCTGGTCACCGACCTGCGAGAAGAGCCCGTAGGCAGCGCGTTCAGGCAGGGCCCGCACGACCCGCCAGCCGGTGGAGTACGCCCAATATGTGACTTCGTCCTGGATGTTCATGCGTTCGCCTGTCGGTATACGTGGATGAACCTCTGCAGTACGGTCACGACCACCAGCACCGCAAGCACCATCAGCGCGGCGGGCAGCACGTACGGGACGCCGAGGCCGTAGATGAAGGCCGGTATCAGCAGGATGAGCAGCCGTTCTGTGCGTTCGGCGATCCCCACCTTGCAGTCCAGACCCACACTCTCGGCCCTGGCGCGGGCGTAGGAGATGACAAAACCACCCACCAGGCACACGAAGGCGGCAGCCTGCACCCACACCGACTGCGAGCGCACCGCCCAGATCAGCACCGACCCGAAGATCACACCATCAGCCACCCGGTCCAGCGTGGAGTCCAAGAAGGCCCCCCACACGCCGGTACGTCCCTGCAACCGGGCCATGGTCCCGTCGAGCATGTCCGAGAAGACGAAAAGGACAATGATGAGGATCCCGGGCACGAATCGTCCGTCCGGGAAGAAGAAAGCCGCAGCCACGCTCACCCCGGCCGTCCCGATCACGGTGACGGCGTCCGGCGAGAGCCCGATCTTGAGCAATCCCCTTGCCACGGGATCGACGACTCGCGCCACGGCACTGCGCGCATTGGTCTGGTTCAGCATGCGCTATTACCTCCGAGGCGGCGACGGGCTACCGACTCATGCTATTAGTCAGCCCGTGGGTACTTCTGGTTCCGGCACGCCAACCGTCGCTCTCGTGTTCGGTCTCGACGGCGCCGCTGTCCGCTGGCTGACGCTGCGACTGCGCGACGCTGGAGTGGCGGCCGTCGTGATGCCAGCCGATCTCGGACCTTCGGCAGCCCAGGCGATCTGCTCGGCCGCGGACGCCGGGATCCACGTCGTGAGCGCCATGTCCGGCATGGATGGGACGTTCCTGGAGTACTGGCAACTGCTCGCCGAAGCGGGCAAGGCACGACTGGTCGCGGTGCACGAGCTCACCCCGGCCGCTCTGGACATCAACGAGGCCGCGGCCATCGCCGGCCGGGTGCTCGAGGAGGATGTGCTGCCGGCGACCTTCCCCCTTCTCGACGACGACGAAGCAGTCATCGGGGTGCTCGATGCGATGACCGGCGAGCAGGTCTTCCCTGACGGCACCACGCAACCACCCCGCGATGACTTCACTGAGGCCGTCGGCATGGAGACCAACTCCTTGTTCGATGAGGCCGACGCCATCGGATGTACCCCGCAGGCCGCCGTGGTTGACGGGGCGATGGTCGTCGCAGCAAGCGTGGATGTGCGCAGTGGCGCAGGCGTCGGGTGGCTGGCGGAGCATTTGCCCACCCGCACGTTGCCCGCGGCGACGACGGTCCTGCCCGGCGACGGCTCAGACGCGGTACTGCTGGCAGCAGGTCCGCAAGGTTTGCGACTGGGCCCGGTGATGGTGCTGACCGGCACAACGACCAGCACGTCGCGGATCGAGACGCTGGCCGACCTGCTGGCGCCGCAGTTGATGTCCCATCTGCCTGCGGGGGCCATCGCATCGGCACGGATGACACCCCTGCCCGTGCCGGGCGCCCTTCTGCTCGGCGACTGAGTCCACTAGTCCTGCGGCCACGCGTCTGCCAGCAGTTGTCTGGTCTCCTCCAGCAGGGCGGGCATCGTCTTGGTTGCGCCCACGACGGTGATGAAGTTGGTGTCCCCGCCCCAGCGCGGTACAACGTGCTGGTGCAAATGCCCGGCGATACCCGCGCCCCCGATCGAACCCTGGTTCATCCCGATGTTGAAGCCCTGCGGACCAGCCACCGAACGCATCGCGGTCATCGCCTGCTGGGTGAGCCTGGAGAACTCCTCGGACTCCTGCGCGGTCAACTGTGTGTAGTCGGGGATGTGCCGGTACGGACAGACCAACATGTGTCCCGGGTTGTATGGATAGAGGTTCAACACCACGTACGCAAGTGCCCCGCGCGTGATGATGAGCGCCGGTCCGTCTTCTAGACCGGGCACCCTGCAGAAGGGGCAGTCATCGCCGGGCTCAGTGTGGTCGGGCCGGTTCTCGCCCTTGATGTAGGCGATCCGGTGCGGCGTCCACAGCCGGTCCCACGCAGAGGCGCCGGCCATCAGACCTGCCGCTTGTCTTCGACTGCGCCGACCACCTCGGCGATGGCCTCGTCCAGCGCAATCCCGTTGCGCTGCTGCCCGTCTCGGTAGCGGAAGCTCACCGCTCCGGCGGCGATGTCTTCGTCGCCTGCGATCCACATGAAAGGAACCTTCTGCCGCTGCGCGTTGCGGATCTTCTTGGGCATGCGGTCTGTGCTCGTATCGACCTCGGCGCGCACTCCGGCGGCCCGCAGCCGCTGCACCGCCTGCTGCAGGTACTCCGCGTGCTGATCTGCGACCGGGATACCCACCACGGTCACCGGCGCCAGCCATGGCGGGAAGGCGCCCGCGTAGTGCTCCAGAAGCACCGCGAAGAACCGCTCGATGGAGCCGAACAGGGCGCGGTGGATCATGATGGGCCGCTCCCTGGCGCCGTCCGGGCCCTGGTACTCCAGATCGAAGCGCTGGGGCAATTGGAAGTCCACCTGGATCGTGGACATCTGCCAGGTCCGCCCGATGGCGTCCTTCGCCTGAACCGAGATCTTCGGCCCGTAGAAGGCGGCGCCGCCCTCGTCCATCACCAGTTCCAGGTTCTGGCGACTGGCTGCCTCGAACAGAATCTGGGTGGCCTGCTCCCACTCCTCGTCGGCCCCGATGCTCTTCTCCGGATCCCGGGTGGACAGTTCGAGGTAGAAGTCGGTGAGGCCGTAGTCCTTGAGCAGGTCGAGCACGAACGTCAGCAGACTGTCGAGCTCGGCCGGCATCTGCTCCTTGGTGCAGTAGATGTGCGCGTCGTCCTGGGTGAATCCACGCGCCCGGGTCAGGCCCTGCACCACCCCGGACTTCTCATACCGGTAAACCGTCCCGAACTCGAACAACCGCAGCGGCAGTTCCCGGTAGGACCGGCCACGGGCACCGTAGATCAGGTTGTGCATCGGGCAGTTCATCGGCTTGAGGTAGTACTGCGCGTTGTCCATGTCCATGGGCGGGTACATCCCGTCGGCGTACCAGTCGAGGTGCCCGGACTTCTCGAACAAGGCCGCCTTGGTCACGTGCGGGGTGTTGACGAACTGGTAACCGGCGTCGATGTGGCGTGTGCGGGAGTAGTCCTCCATGACGTTTCGCACGATCCCGCCCTTCGGGTGGAACACCGCCAGACCCGAGCCGATCTCCTCGGGGAACGAGAACAGGTCGAGCTCGTTGCCGAGTTTGCGATGGTCGCGTCGCGCCGCCTCCTCCAGGAAGGTCAAGTACCCCTTGAGGCCTTCCTTGGAAGGCCAGGCCGTCCCGTAGATCCGCTGCAATTGGGGGTTGCGCTCGTCGGAGAGCCAATACACCGCAGCCGTGCGCATCAGTTTCACGGCGTTCGGTGGGATGTAACGGGTGTTCGGCACATGGGGGCCGCGGCACAGATCCGACCAGCACACTTCGCCCTTGCGGTTCACGTTGTCGTAGACCGTCAGTTCGGAGCCGCCGGTCTCCATGATCTCGTCACTGTTGCCCCCCTTCTTGCCGATCAGTTCGATCTTGAAGGGCTCCCCGGCCAACTCCCTGTGTGCTTCTGCATCAGTGACCACCCGGCGGTGGAAGCTCTGACCGCTCTTGAGGATCTCGACCATCCGCTTCTCGATGCGGACCAGGTCGTCGGGGTGGAAAGGCACTGGCACGCTGAAGTCGTAGTAGAACCCGTCTTTGACCGGCGGACCGATCCCTAGTTTGGCGTCGGGGAACAGGTCCTGGACGGCTTGAGCCATCACGTGCGCCGTCGAATGACGCAGTACCGCCAGACCCTCGGGGTCCTGCACGGAGACCGGCTGCACCTCGTCGCCCGGCCGTAGCGCGTAGTCCAGATCCTTGAGCTCTCCATTGACCTTCGCCACGAGAACCGCGCGATCACCGTCGAACAGTTCGCCCGCACTGGTCCCGGCAGGCACGGACCGTTGCTCACCGGACACTGTCACATCAACGGACACGGGCACACCCTTCTACGCCAATACGTGCCCAGTCTAGTGAGCCCCGACTGGGTCAACGATTGGGCTTGAGCGTCCAGATCACATACATCTGACCGGTGACGCTGCCCTGTTCGTCCGCGATGCTTATGTCCACCTGGAATTCCGGTCGCGCACCGCCCTGTAGTTCGGCGAGGATCTGATCAGCTGGCCTGCTCATCACAGCAGTCGCCACCACAGGGCCCATCGCGACCTTCTTGTAGGCGATGTTGGCCTCGACCGCCAAGGGTGTGACAACCGACAGGTGCTCTGCGAAGTTGCCCAGGACGAGGGCACCGGAAGCGGACTCCCCCAGGGTGAACATTGCTCCGGCGTGGGGCCCGCCGATGTGATTGTGATACGCCTGCTGGTCCGGCAGCCTCAGGACGGCAGTATTGGCATCGAGTTCCAAGAACTCCAGCGACAGCGTCGCGACCATCGGAACCAGGGTGGGCAGACTCGCCTTCACGGCCTCGAAATCCATGGCCACGAGCATCCCACCAGGGCCGAAGAGCCGTTACCGTCGGGGGGTGACGGTGACTGTGTTCGACATCGATGGAGTGCTCGCCGACGTCCGGCACCGATTGCACTTCCTGGCCAGCAGGCCGAAGGACTGGCACGGCTTCTTCTCCGCTGCTGTTCACGACCCCGTTCTGGAGCAGGGTCGGGCCGCGGTCGAGGAGGCCGTCGCCGCCGGCTCGCGGATCGTGTACGTGACCGGGCGTCCCAGTCGCTGCCGGCGCGACACCCGCGAATGGCTGCGCGCGCAGGGCTTCCCCGAGGCGGAACTCCACATGCGCCCGAACCGGGATCGTCGCCCGGCCCGCTACTACAAGGCTGACGTGATCGCGCAGATTGCAGCGACCTCCACGATCGCTGCAGTCATCGACGACGACCTGCGAGTGGTCGAACACCTGCGCGAACTTGGTCTTCCGGTGCTTCAAGCAACCTGGATGGACGAACCAGTCCAGCAACTCGATCTGTTGGCCCAGGCCCAGGAGGAAGAGGGCAGGACCTAGTTGAGGGCCCTGATCCGGGCATCGATCTCCTGCTGCATCTCGCGGACGATCTCGTCGGCCAGCCCCTCGCTGTCCCTCAGCCTGAGCAGTTCCTCCTGTTCGGCGCGCATCATCTCCACGCCCACCGCTTTTGCACTCACCATGTGCTCATGGCGACGCCTGTCCCCCTCCGCGATCGCCGCAGCACGGTCCAACCTGGCCTCAGCGCCTTCCCGCAGGCGCCGGACCACCGTGCCCGACAAGGGTTCGCCTGCCCGCTCGGACTGCTCCTCCATCTCCTCGAGACGGTCGAGCGCCGCCCGGGCAAGCGTCACCCGCACATGACGGCGGGTGGCTGAATCGTCGTCCTGCTCCAGATTCAAGCGAGCCGCGAGCCATGCAATCGTCGGTGCCAGCAGCAAAGACAGGAGCACTACTCCAAATGTGATGCTGATGACCATGGCGCGCCCCGGGATGATCTCCCCGGCCAGCGTGGTCACGGGCAGCGTGAACGCGGCCAAGGCCGACACCGGCCCCCGGGTTCCCGCCCAAGCCGCCACCAACCACTCGCCCCTGCGCAGGTCGCCCCCGCTGAGCACTGCCATCAGGTAGACGAAGACGAACCGAGCCGCGACCAACACCAGGAAGACGGTGGGCACCGCGATGGCCAACAACCGCAGTTGGTCCTGCGGAAGTTGTTCGATGACCAGCGGCATCTCCAGGCCCACCAGGAAAAACGCACCCGACTGCAGCACGAACGTGATGGTCAGCCACAGCCCCGACGCCTGCAACCGCCCGGTGTACTCCACCTCGTTGGAACTTCCATGGGCCACCACCAACGCCGCCAGAACGACGGCGAGGATGCCAGAACCCTCGACGGCCTCAGCTGCGATGTAGACCGGCAGGGGTGCGATCAGGATCAACGCGTTGGTCACCGTCGAGTCCCGGCCACGCTTGACGACCTGGGTCAGGATCCATCCCGTCCCGACCCCGACCAGCACACCGCCCACCACCGAACTCAGCAGGATCAGCGTCCCTTCCAGCGCCGTGACACTGCCGGCGGCCGCCGCAACCGAAGCCACACGAAGGAGCGTCAGCGCTGTTCCATCGTTGACCAGGCTCTCCCCTTCGAGGACGTTGACCAGGCGTCGTGGCAGGCCGGCCTTGCGAGCGGTCGCCGAGACCGCCACCGCGTCAGTCGGGCCGAGGATGGCCCCGAGGGCGAACGCCATGGGCGCCCAGATCCCGGGGATCAGCCACGCGGTCACGATCCCGACCAGCACCGCCCCGAACACCACCAGCCCGATAGCAAGGGCCATCACGGGTTTACTCACCCGGCGCAGATCCACGATGGAACTGGTCAAGCCCTCCCCGAACAGGAGCGGCGCGAGGATCAACACGAGGAACAACTCGGGTTCGGCCGGCCCCGATGGGCCGAAGGGCGCCAGCCCCACAACGATCCCGGAGATGAGCAGGGGGATCGCTGTCGACCAGCCCCGGTTACGACAGATTCCTGCCAGTGCCACAGCGAGGATCACATAGGTGGCGACATTCACGGTCTCGGTGCTGAACATTGATGAGCAGCCTACGCAACCCGCGCCTCAGGCGTAATCACTCACAGGCGCACATGTGCAGTGCAGGTTCCGGTCACCGTACGCATTGTCTATCCGGCCCACAGGTGGCCAGTACTTGGCGGCGACGGTCCCGGTCGGGAACACGGCGTCGCGGCGACTGTAGGCGCGGTCCCAGTCGCCGACCAGCGAATCGGCGGTGTGCGGCGCATGGCGCAGCGCGCTGTCCTCCACCGAGATCCGGCCCTCCTCGATCGCGGTGATCTCAGCGCGGATAGCGATCATCGCCTCGCAGAACCGATCGACCTCGCGCAGATCCTCACTCTCGGTCGGTTCCACCATGAGGGTGCCCGCCACGGGGAACGACATGGTCGGGGCGTGGAATCCGTAGTCGATGAGCCGCTTCGCCACATCGTCCACAGTCACCTGCGTTGCGCGAGTTATCCCCCGCAGGTCCAGCAGACACTCGTGAGCGACCAGACCCTCGCCGGAGTACAGCAGGGGGAAGTGATCGGCAAGTCTGGTGGCGATGTAGTTGGCAGACAGAATGGCCACCTTCGTGGCCTGCGTGAGCCCGTCGCCTCCCATGAGTTGCAGGTACATCCACGGGATCATCAGGACACCGGCACTGCCCCAGGCAGCCCCGGACACCGGCCCCTGACCCTTCGGTCCGGCTTCGGGCACGAGTGGATGTCCTGGCAAGAAGTCGGCCAGGTGCGCCTTGACGGCCACGGGACCGACCCCTGGTCCGCCACCTCCGTGGGGGATGCAGAAGGTCTTGTGCAGGTTGAGGTGTGAGACGTCCGCGCCGGCCTCGGGCAGTCGCACCAGGCCAAGAAGGGCGTTCATGTTCGCCCCATCGACGTAGACCTGCCCGCCTGCACCATGCACGACCTCGCAGATCTCGCGCAGACCCGTCTCGAAGACACCGTGCGTGGAGGGGTAGGTGAGCATGATCGCAGCCAGGCGATCGGCGTGTTCTTCGACCTTTGCCCGCACATCCTCGATGTCGACATCGCCGTCGTCCGTGCAGCGCACCACAACCACCTTGAGCCCGGCCATGACCGCACTCGCAGCATTGGTGCCATGCGCACTGCTGGGCACCAGACACACCAGCCGGTCCTCGTCGCCACGGGAGCGGTGGTAGCCCCTGATCGCCAGCAGCCCGGCGAACTCCCCCTGCGACCCGGCGTTGGGCTGCACGCTGACCTTGTCGTACCCGGTGGCCTCGGCCAGCCACTCTTCAACGTCCTTGATCAGCGCCCGGGTCCCCTGGGACTCGTCCTCCGGGGCGAACGGATGCAACTGCGCGAACTCCGGCCAGGTCATCGCCTCCATCTCGGTGGCGGCATTCAGCTTCATCGTGCAGGAGCCCAAGGGGATCATCGTGCGATCAAGCGCAAGATCCATGTCCGACAGGCGGCGCAGGTAGCGCATCATGGCCGTCTCGTTGTGGTACCCGCTGAACGGCGGGTAGGCCAACAGCGGCTCGGTGCGTTGCATGGAGGCGGCGATCCTGCTGGTCCCCGCGACTGGTGCACAGCCGAAGCAATCGAGCACCACCTCGATGTCCTCGTTGGTGGTCACCTCATCGCAGGTGATCCCGACCGCGCCGTCAAGTGCACGTAGATCCAGACCGCGTTGCGCCGCCGCCGCGATCACCGCATCCGGGTCGGGATGCATCACGACAACCGTGTCGAAGAACTCCTCGTGGAGCAGCTGATGGCCCCCCGCCTGCAGCCCTGATGCCAGGCTCGCCGCCCTTGCGTGGACGGTCTGCGCGATTCTGCTCAGCCCGCTTGGACCGTGGTACTGGGCGTAGAACGCCGCGACCAGCGCCAGCAGGACCTGCGACGTGCAGATGTTGGAGGTGGCCCGGTCCCGGCGGATGTGTTGTTCACGGGTCTGCAGTGCCAGGCGTAGACCGGGGTTGCCGGCCGAGTCCACGCTCACACCCACCATGCGCCCGGGGATCTGTCGCTCAAGCCCCTTGCGCACAGCCAGGAACGCGGCATGCGGTCCACCGAACCCCATCGGCACACCGAACCGCTGGGCAGACCCCACGACGATGTCGGCCCCCATTTCACCCGGGGCGCGCAGTGCAACCATGGCCAGGATGTCGGCCGTCACCGCCAGCAGCGCGCCACAGGCGTGGGTCCGCTCAGCCAGCGCCGTCAGGTCGTGTACCGCGCCAGTACCCGTGGGGTAACCGGCCAGTACGCCGAAGCAGTCCTCGGGCAGATCGTCGCTGAACACGTCCCGGATCTCAAGGATGATCCCGATCGGCTCGGCGCGGGTCTCGAGCACGGCCATCGTCGTGGGGTGAACGTCACGGTCCACGACAAAGACGTCGCCCTTGCCGCTGCGATGGGCAAGTGCCATCGCCTCAGCGGCGGCGGTGGGCTCATCGAGCAATGAGGCGTTCGCCACCGGCAGTCCGGTCAAATCCGACACGAGCGTCTGGAACGTGAGAAGACCTTCGAGGCGCCCCTGGGAGATCTCCGGCTGATAGGGCGTGTACGCGGTGTACCACGCAGGGTTCTGCAGGACGTTGCGCTTGATGACCGAAGGAGTGATCGTGTTGTGATACCCCAGTCCGATCATCGATTTCCGCGGTCGATTGCGGCTGGCGAGCTTGCGCAGTGCCTCGAGGGCCTGCGGCTCCTCCTGAGGGCCTGGCAGGCGCAAGGGTGCCAGGGTGCGGATGTCGGCAGGGACCACCGCATTGATCAGTTCGTCGAGGCTGCTGAAACCCAGGGCGGCCAGCATGCGCTGCTGGTCGGGGAGGTCAGGGCCAATGTGTCGGTCGGTGAACGTGGCGACTATCCAATCTTGCGTGCGCGTCTGCGCGACAACTCGTCCTCACCAACGCTAGTACCGCCTTGGGCGTGCTCTGCGGGCAGTGAGGCCAGATCGGCCTGCACCTCGCGCCACACCGCGCCAACTGCAATACCGAATACCCCTTGACCACCATGGACGAGGTCGATCACATCCTCGGCGCTGCGGCATTCGTAGACGCTGGCACCATCGCTCATCAAGGTGATCTGAGACAGGTCCGTCACTCCGCTGGACCGCAGATGCTCCAGAGCCGTGCGGATCTGCTGCAGCGTCACCCCGGTCTCCAGCAGTCGCTTCACGATCTTGAGAGTGACGATGTCCCGGAAGTTGTAGAGACGCTGTGAGCCAGAGCCGGACGCCGAACGCAGGCTGGGTTCTACCAGTTCCGTGCGGGCCCAGTAGTCCAGTTGGCGGTAGGTGATCCCGACCAACTTGGCCACAACCGGAGCCCTGTACCCGGCGTCGTCAGGAACCTGCCGGTCATCGGCGAACAGTTCCTGCTGCTCGGCGTCGGCCACGGCTGGCGAGTCGGCGGCTGCCTCGTTCATCTACTTCTCCTCGGCTGTCCTGGTGACCCCAGCGGGACTATTCATGTCACAACGTAGGGCGATCGGTGCACACCACGCGACCGACACGCCCACTTAACGGCGACGAATGTCTCAACCTCTAGTAGAGATTTAGTCACTGGTCGCTTCCACCTTCGAAGTCCTCCGGCGTCACCTGGTCCAGAAACTCCCGAAAAGCCTCAACCTCGGCCTCTTCTTCCTCTTCCTCGGCGGGCATCTCGATACCGGCCTGGTCGAGCACGGATTCGGCCGCGAACAAGGGAGACGCAGTGCGTAGCGCCAGGGCGATCGCGTCGGATGGCCGGGCTGAGACAGTCACGCCGTTGTCGAAGACCAACTCGGCGAAGAAGATCCCGTCGCGCAGATCGGTGATGTCCACTCGAACCACCGAACGCCCCAGAGAATCGAGCACATCGCGCAGCAGATCATGGGTCAGAGGCCGCTCGGGCTGCACTCCTTGTTGAGCGAAAGCGATCGCGGTGGCCTCGACCGCGCCGATCCAGATCGGTAAGAACTTCTCCGACTCCGCATCCCGAAGCAGGACGATGGGCTGGTTGGATGGCATCTCAACCCGCACTCCGACGACCTCAACCGCGCGCACCCGTTCACTCTACGCCCAACCGGGCCCGGGGCCACCGCCGCGCGACGCCGGCTTTCACAGACCTGCGCGCAGCAGAGCAACATGCACCCTGATGATGGCTGTTGCCAGGCTTTGGGACCGTTGCGCGAACTCCTCATCCGACTCGCCGC
The DNA here is from genome assembly GCA_963818505.1 of uncultured Actinomycetota bacterium. Classification (GTDB taxonomy): domain Bacteria; phylum Actinomycetota; class Actinomycetes; order S36-B12; family UBA10799; genus JADKAV01. The sequence continues at coordinate 113,891 of CAWFSJ010000001.1, read as the reverse complement.
GACGGGCCTTACCCAATGCGGTGGTGTACAGATCGAGCTCACGAGTGACCGCCAGCGCCATCGGTCGAGTGTTGCGCACCGGAACCCCACACTCGACCAACGCCGCGAGCCCTCGGGCGGTCTCCAGATCATCCAGGGAGTAGACCTCGGCCGCAGGAAGCACACCGATCGCTATGGCGTCGGTCAACTCTTCGCTGGAAAGCCCGGATTCCCGGCACAACTCCTCGGCTAGCAACCGGACCCCGGTGTCGAGACTGCGCAGATCCGGATCGGCGGCCGTGACCGCGGCTGCCGAAGGTGTGGAATCGGCGGGTTCTGGCGGTTTGAGACCCCTGTCGAGAGCGTCGAGGTGCTCAGCGATCACCTTCAAGGGCAAGTAGTGGTCGCGCTGCATCGTGAGCACATACCGGATCCGGTCCAAATGGGCAGGTGTGTACTTGCGGTATCCGGAGGGGGTGCGCAGCGGCTCCACCAGCCCTTCGGCCTCCAAGAACCGGATCTTGCTCACGCTTATGTCCGGGAACTGCGCGCGTAACGATGAGACGGTCTCCCCGATGCCAAACATCTGATTGCTCATTCAGCCGGGTGATCCTCATCGGCATGCAAGTACTGCAGGCGGAACTTGCCGATCTGAACGAGGTCGCCGGAGGTGAGCAGGTGGCGTTCCACAGAATTGCGGTTGACGTAGGTGCCGTTCAGCGATCCGAGGTCCACTAATGCCCAGCCATCGCCCTGAGACACGAACTCGGCGTGATGACGGCTCACCGTGACATCGTCGAGCATGATGTCACATTCTGCGGCGCGTCCTACCGTCAGACGCGGGCCAGCCAACTCGAAGCGCTGCCCGATCTCCGGTCCTCGCTGCACGACGATCACGCTCATGCCCTTGGTCAACCCGGACAGACCCTCCACCACGGGAATCGGTCCTGTGTCCTGGGCCTCCGCGATGACCACGCCCGTGGCGTCGCTCTCGTCCCGGGGCCGTGGAGCACCGCAGGCGGAACAGAATCGGTCCTCGGGCTCAAGCGGACGCCCACACCGCGTGCACTGGTTGTTCACAAAACTCCCTCGGATCTCGGCACCGATGTGAAACTATACCTCTAGTAGACAGTTAGATCTGGTCGGTTATCCGGCTTCAGTTGACTACTTCCCGGCGACCAGTTCCTCATAGTCTTGGGCGCTGAGCAGTGCCTCCACCGCCTCCTGATCGCTGGGTTCCAGCACGTACAGCCAACCGCCTTCGTACGGATCCGCGTTGATCGTCTCCGGCGCCGTCTCGACAGCGTCGTTGCGCGCCACAACGGTTCCGTCCACCGGCGCGTAGATCTCGCTGACGCTCTTGGTCGATTCGACCTCTCCGCAGGCATCACCGGCTCGAAATGCTGTGCCCACCTCCGGCAGCGAGACGAAGACAACATCACCGAGCGCGTCTTGGGCGAAGTCAGTGATGCCGATCCTCAGGTTTCCGTTCTCCAGCGACAGGATCCACTCGTGCTCACGGGTGAAACGTCGATCATCAGGTGCGGTCATGGCTCAAAGCCTAGTCGGTGACGCTGACCGCAGGGTCGGGCTCGGGCAGGTTGACTGTGCCCAGAATCTCGACCTTCTCCAGCTCAGTGATCACCACTGATCCGTCCTGGGACTGGACGGTGTCGACGATGCCTCCGGGGATGCGCATCGCGGTGGCCATCGTGCTCGGTCCCCCGATGGCCATCAGCTGATAAGGGGCACCGATCGCGGCCCCGCTGACCGAGATCCCCGTGGCGGTGTCACCGAACCAGGTGTTCACCACAACCCTGCGTCCATTGACCTCGATGGCCTCCGCCCCGGCATCGCGCAACTCCTGCACGGTGTTCAGCAGGTCCGAGGCGAAGAACGAATCCTGCCCATCGATGCGCATCATGATCCCGGGGCCGCGCACTGGCGTCGTACCGGCCAGGACCCGCAGATCGTTGGCCCGTTCCTGGGTCTCCTGCAGCGCCTCGGCAGTCGTACCTGTGCGCAGTCTCTGCTCGGCGCCCTGCAGTCGCAGGATCTCGCCGTCGAGGCGAGTCTGGCGCGATTGCAGGTCATCGAGCAGTCGCACGAGGTCAGGTTCGCGTGCCGTGGCGAGGAACTCGTTGGTGTCCTGGCCCTGAACGACTGCGACCGTGCCCATCCCGATGAGGACCGCGACCAGCGCCACGCCCCATTTGCGCCGCCTCATGCTTTGAACACCTTGCGGCGAATGGCCGCGGCATTGGCGAAGATCCGCATGGCCAGGACCACGACCACACCTGTGGACATCTGGGCCCCGACGCCGAGTTGGTCACCGAGCCACACCAACACGCTGGCCACAGCCACGTTGCCCAGGAAGGAGATGACGAAAACCTTGTCGGAGAAGTTGCCATCCAACATCGAGCGCAGGGCACCTGACACAGCATCCAGGCCCGCGATGACGGCCACTGGCAGATAGGCGTCCATCCAGGTGGGGACCTCCGGTGAGAACACCACACCCAGCACAATGCCCACGATCAAACCGATCAATGCGATCACCGGCCACCACCCTTCACAACTTCCGCCTTCGTCGGCAGGTTCGCCGTGGAAGCCGGAACTGTCACCACGTCGGCGGCGACCACCTCCGACTGTATGCCGTAGTCCTTGCGCAACTGATCCAGATCCTCACTCGCCTGGGTCTTGGCGAAGCGCTTGGCCAGGTCCTCCGGGCCGATCGCCACGATCCGGTAGGGCGGTTCCAAAGGCCGGAAGTCGACCAGAATGGCTTGGCCGGCTGTCCGGATGGCCGTCATGGAGGTGAGTCTGATCCCGTTGATGGCAATCGCGTCCGCGCCCGCCTCCCAAAGTCCGTTCACGGCGGTCTGCATGTCGATGTCCAAAACCGTGGCCTCATCCTGGGCCACCCCCTTGGGCAGCGGTGGTGTCCCGTCCTGCATGATCAGCTCGGCGCCGGGGCCCTCCAACCCGACGAAGCCCGATGCCACCTCCAGAGCCTGCAGTTGATCGGCGAATTCGTCTCCGAGCCCACGGGTGGCAAGCAACTGCAGTTCTGAAACGGAGGAGCGCAAATCAGCGGCCTTCGCCTCTGCGTCCTGGGCTGCGGTGGTGGCCGACTCGATCTGACCCACCAACGCCTGTCGCCGTTCCGCCGCGGCGGGTTGCACACTCTGCGTCTGCCAGAAGGATGCAGCCAGAAGCAGGCCGATCACCGCGAAGAACAGCGCTGCCAACACTGCACGGCCTGTGCCCCCCGATGGCTGTCCTGATTGCTCGATGGCCAGTGCGTAGTCATCGGCCTGAGCTTCCGCGATCAGACGGTCGAGCAGACTCTCGCCTGCGTGGCGATTCACGTCGTCGAGGCCAAGATGCGCCTGGCCTGACCGATGTAGAGCACTCCAGCCCACCAGTACAGCGCGGTTCCCCATACGGCGAATGCCCACCCGACAACGTTGGACAGGTCAGAGAACCAGGTGTCACCGGCACCGAGAAGGAGCAGGGGGAACGCATAGAGAAGGCAGAAGGTGGCGGCCTTGCCCAGGAAATGCACCGGCAGACCAGTGATGCCGCGCCGTTTCAGGAAGGCCAGCACCACAGCCAGCACGACATCGCGGGAGACCAGAAGCACCACGAACCAGAGCGGAATGATCCCGCGTATGAGCAGGCCCACCAGAGTCGCCAGGATGTAGAGACGGTCCGCGATGGGATCGAGCAGCTGTCCAACACGGGTGATCTGGTTCCACTTGCGGGCAAGGTAGCCATCCAGCCAGTCCGTGAAGCCCGAGACCATGAGCAGCACAACGGCCCACCCGTCGGCCTCGGGGACCAGGATCAACCACAGGAAGAGCGGCACGCCGAGCAGACGCAACGCCGACAACACGTTCGGGAACGTGAGGACCCGGTCGGTCTGGACCTGCGTCTCCTGAACCTCCACGCAGGCCAGCCTAAGCCCTGGTACCGCTGGGACCCACCGCGTCCTTGTCCGATGACCGGAAGGCCAGGACCAACACGAAGATCGCCACCACGATCACGACCAGACCTGCCACCAGCATGCCGATCGCCGCGGCGCTGGCCCATCCGACCGTCACCCGCACCCCGACGTCGGCGGCCACGGCTTGACTGCCGTCCTCGTTCATCACGACCAGGGTTGTGTTCGTGTCACTGACCGGCCAACCCACTACGACGTCGCTGCCTTGCTGCTGATCGGTCCAGAATGTCTGCTGCGTGGCCGGGGCGGGGGTTGCGTCACCGGGGATCTTCGTGGAGTCCAGGTTGTCCGCGGAACTGTCGATCCCGGTGATCAGCAGGTACGGCACGCCGCGCAAGTACTCCAGGGAGTCCGCCTTGGGTGCGACCCCCACGAACAGCGGTTCGTCACCGCTGACCTCCACCTGAAGGTCGAACCATGACTCGTCCAGGGGCAGAGCAGTCGATGTGCTGATCTGGAAGTCGGTGAGCACTATCGCGCGCCCTTGCGCCTCCGAGACGTTGCCAATCGGGATTTCCGCCTGACCGTCGGTCCCGAACAGAGCCAGAATCATCGACGCCGTCCCCATGAGCGCCAAACCCACAAGGCCGATCAACGCGCCCAGAACACCAAGAACCAGCCTTTTCACGTGTCCACGGTAAGTCACCCGGTGAGCGCGAAAGGCACGACACTCATGGTGGCCCGCACCCGTTTGGAATATCCAGCGTCATTGACCGCCCGCACGAAGACCCGGCTGGTCATCGGCACCTCCCAGGTCGCCACATTTCCAGTGACGGTGTCCTGGGCGAGCCACGCGATGCTGCCGTCCCCGTCAGTGACCCCCACGTCGTACCTGGTCTGCGGCTGGACCGCCCACCGCACGCTGTCCGCGTCTCTCACGACCCCAACGGGTGCAGGCGGCTCCGAGGGCAGCGTGCGCGCAGGCACCTTTGCCAGGAATCGCGAACGGGCCACGTTGGCACCGGGGTTCTTGGCCAGCCACGAGCCCTTGCGCGGTTTCACAGCGAAGTAGTCGTCGTTGCCGCAGTCGAGCCGGTACTGCGACGAGGGGTCCGGGCAGACGATCATTTTGCGCCATGACGGCCCGGAGTCCCGGTAGCACATCACGTCATAGGCGTCGTAGCAGTGGCCCTTGCCCGTCGAATGGGGGGCGTCTGCGCGCAGCGCACCCATCGCGTGGACCAGCTCGTGGGCATCCACCCACACGAAACCCCAGGAAGAACTCCAGGTAGCCGACCACCGGTCGTCACCGAGCCCGGACCACTCCGGGCTGGTTGTGGAGTCGACCCACATTGAGAAGACCCGGTTCGGGTTGCGGAACCGGGGCTGAGCGCCCTGGAGGTACTCGCGCAGATCCACGAGGTTGTGACTGACTGACGCGGGAACCCCGACCTGCCAGATCACGGGGCGACAGGACTCGTCGTGGACCCATCGCACCGTCCTGCGCGCGCCCGAGGAGCGTTCGAAGATGCCCGTGGTCAGGGACAATGACCTCTGTAGGACCGTGCGGAAATGCCGGTAGCGGTTGTTGGACCCTTGACGGTAGACGAAGACCGGTTGTACCCGGGGGCCACTGACGCCATCGCCCACACATCGTGGCTGGGCCCAGTTGCCCGACGCGTCCACGAGGTAGAAATCCGCATCGACGGCACTCTGCCGTGGGGTGTCGTTGAAACCACTGAGCCCGCCCTCTTCGACCGTGGGTGCCGAAGGCGCTGCCAGTGCAGCCAGCCCGAGGACGGCCGCAGCACCTGCGGCCAGCACACCCACCATGCGTTCCACGGTACCTAGGCGCTGCGATACTGCGCCCATGCAACCCAACGAAGCCCCGATTGGTGGCGTCGAGAGCACCGACGACACCCCTCGCGGCGTCGTCATCGAGGCGATCACGATAGGAGTGACGACAGGGGCCTACGCGATTCCTTTCGGCGCGCTTGCAGTGACATCCGGGTTGAACCTGTGGCAGACAGTGGCGCTCAGCGTCTTGATGTTCACCGGGGCTTCCCAGTTCGCCCTCGTGACTGTGTTGGCCGGCGGTGGCTCCGCGATGGCAGCTGTGGCCAGCGGCACACTGCTCGGGGCGCGCAACCTCTTCTACGGCCTTCGGATGCGCCAGATCCTGCAGCCCGGCCCCGCGCTGTCCGGGTTGGCCGCCCAGATGACGATTGACGAGTCGTCCGCGATGGCCCTGGCGCACTACGACCGGCCCGTCCCCCGGCCCGCCTTGGCCTTCTGGTCCACCGGGGTGAGCGTGTTCGTCCTGTGGAATGCGGGCACTCTCGTGGGTGCTGTCGGGGCCAGCAGCATCGGCGACCCCACCCGCTGGGGTCTGGACGCCGCGGTCCCTGCCGCCTTCCTGGCGCTTCTGTGGCCCCAGATCACCAGTAGGCGTCTGCTGGGGGTCGCGATCGTGGCGGCGGTGGTGGGGATCGCCATGACCCCGGTACTGTCGGCCGGCCTACCGGTCCTCTGCGCGGCCCTGGTACCCCTGCTGTTCCTCAAGGGGGCGAAGTGATCTGGGCGGCCGTGGTGGCGGGCAGTGTGGCCTGCTACCTGCTGAAGCTCCTCGGATATGTCATCCCTGAACACTTCCTTGAGAACCGAATAGTGGCAGCGCTGGTACCGATGTTCCCGGTCGCGCTGCTGGCAGCGCTGTTAGCTGTGGTCACTCTCGGCGACGGTCAGGCCGTTGTCATCGACGCCCGCGTCGCAGCCGTGGGCGCAGCTGCTGTGGCTCTTGTCCTGCGAGCGCCGTTCCTGGTGGTGGTGTTCGTGGGCGCCGCAACGGCAGCCCTGATCCGGCTGCTGTGACTTAGGCCTCGGGCGTGCCCTTGGGCTTCTCCTTGGTGGAATCGAAGCCGGGGATCGTGCCCGCGTGAGCGATCGCTGACGGGTCCTTACGAACCTTGATCAGCGAGGCGACGGTCGTGATGATCAGGATCCCGATGATGAATGCCAGGGACAACCAGATGTCGATGTGGATGCCGAAGAACACCAGGATCAGTTTCACCCCAATGAACGCGAGGATGACCGCCAAGCCCAGAGACAGGTACACCAGTCGGTCCAGCAGTCCCGCGACCAGGAAGTACAGGGCGCGTAGACCCAAGAGGGCGAAGGCGTTGGCCGCGAAGACGATGAAGGGCTCGTTGGTCACGCCGTAGACCGCCGGGATCGAGTCCAGAGCGAAGATGATGTCGGTTGCGAAGATGGCGATCATCACCATCAACAGGGGTGTGCCGTAGAACTTTCCGTTGATCCGCGTGTGTAGATGCGGGCCGTCGTACTCGTCGGTGAAGGGAAGCACCCGCTTGGCCAGTTTGACGACCTTGCCCTCGCTGAACTCGGGATCCTCATCGCGGTGCCGCGCGAGCCCGATGGCCGTGTAGATCAGGAACGCCCCGAAGACCACGTAGGTGAAAGTGAAGGCCTGCAGGGCTGCGGCACCCACGAAGATGAAGATCGTGCGCAGGACCAGCGCACCTGCGATCCCCGCCATGAGGACCTTCTGCTGGTAGATCTTGGGCACTGCGAACGCGCTCATGATGATCACGAACACGAAGAGGTTGTCGACGGACAGGCTCTTCTCGATCAGCCACCCGGCGAAGTACTCCAAACCGAAGGACCCGCCGTTTGCCGGTGTCTGGTCGGCACTCCACCACGCGAAGAAGACACCGAAGGCGATCGCGATCGCCACGTAGATGACGGACTGGACCGCCGCCTCCCGGATCTGCACCTCGTGGGGGTTGCGGGTCGCCTGGATGAACTCGAACGTGATGAGGACCACCACGATCCCGACAGTGAGGGCCCACATCCAAGCAGGGACGAACAACGTAGGTTCACCGCCGCTTACCGCGGCAGCCGGAAGCATCATTGCGCCAGTCTGTCAGACGCCTTATGACCCGCAATTGCTGCATTCGCCGTCCGGTGTGCCCCGGGGACAGTCAGGACTGGAGGATCTCCTCGCTCATCCTCGTCAGTTCGGCCATGACGTAGGCGACGAGGACGTCTGGATCAGGCAGCAGCCCTGCGTCCGTGGCGAACCCGATGGTCACCGACCCGTTGTAGCTGAAGATCGTTGCGGTCATCGGCTGGTTACCCGAGCACGGAGCGAAGCCCACGACCTGGTCCACGTCCGCGCCCGCGAACCGCAGCAGACCCGTCGGACCGGGCACGTTGGTGAGTACCCCGACGGCCTTGTTGGCGAAGAAGTTGGTCAAGAAGAACGCGATCTGGCTCGGAGACATCGAAACCATACGCTGCAGGCCGAATGTCAGAACCGCCTCGTCGGAGTTCTTGATCCGCTGCATACGGTGGTGCATCTGTTCCAATCGCGTACGAGGATCGCCCTCATCCAGCGGCATTGGCAAGAAGACCAAAGCGAAGTAGTTGCCCAGGTCCGGTGGCAGGTTGTCCTCGAACGGCTTCAGATTGACCGGGACCATCCAGGAGACCTCGTCGAGCGACTCCCCGTGCTCGCTCAGGAAACGCTGCAGACCACCGGAGATCGCACTGAGCAGCACGTCGTTGAGAGTCGCCCCGGCCGCCCGGCCGATGGCCTTGACATCCTCGATCGGCACAGCCTGCGACCACGCCAGTGCCTTCTCTGTCCCTGGCTTGCCGCTCCAGAGTGTCTCGTCGGAGTTGGCAAGGGCGATCTTGGTCACCGACGACAGGTCGTTGAGACTTCGATGCTGCTCGGCACCGAGCACCTCCAGTGCATCCAGCAGCCGGTCCGGGTGGCGCACCAAAGACCAGCCCTGGTCGACCTGATGCACTCCAGCCCTGGCCACACCCAACGCGCGGCCGGGCAGGTGGGCCAGCGCCGACAGCGGGTTGCGCAGCGCTTGGGCGGCCTCGTGTGCCACACCTTCCACACCGGCCTCGACCACGTGGGCGACCTCTTCGGCGGCGTGCGCTGCCACCCGTCCCATCTCCTCAGGAGGGCTGGGCGCCTCGGTTGCCTCGACGCCCTTGCGAACGACCCGGGCCCCGACCTCGGCCTTCTCCGACTCACACATGCCCAGCAGCACCTGGGTGAGGCGCACGCCGTCGGCAATCGCATGGTGGAACCGCGTCATGACCGCGGACCCTTGCGTACCGTCGGCAAGGGTGATGGGTGTCACCAGGAAACCCGTCCACAACGGACGATCCTTGGGCAGGGGCTGCGAGCGCTGTTCGGCCATGAACCGCTGCAGGTCGGCAACACCCATGCCCTCATCGAGTTCCACAACGTGCACATGACGATCGAGGTCGAAATCCGGATCGTCCTGCCAGGCCCAGCCGAGCCCGGACTTCACCGCTTTGCGGCCCAGAACTGGGAATCGCTCGACGGCCCCGGCGAAGATCTCACGGACGTCATCGATGTCCGGAGTCGAGCGAAGCACCAACGAACCGTCGACGACCATCAGGTTGTTGGGCCGGTCCATGGTCAGCCACAGGGCATCCTGCACACTCATCGACACCGTTGCCATCAGAACTCCCTGCTTGTCGTCAGGGGGAGCTCTCGCCCCCCATTGGCAAATCTACGCCCTGTCCCCCTGCGTCCGCCCGGTCTATGCGTTGCCAGGGTTGGGCTTGTTCGAGTTGGGCGCCCAGATCCAGCAGCATCTGTTCCTGGCCCCACTTGGCACCGAAATGGATGCCGATGGGCAGCCCCGCAGCAGTGCTCGCCAGGGGCAAGGAGATGCCCGGTGCCCCTGAGATGTTCTGCAGCGCCGTGAATGACGCATACCGCAGCAACCGCACCAAGTGGGTGCGCACGGCAACGTCGGGTCCGATGTAGCCGATGGGAGCCGGCGGTGTGGCAAGAACGGGGGAAAGCACCAGGTCGTAGCCGGACATGTCCTGCTCGTAGCCCGCGCCGAAACGTCGTAGTCGGCGTAGCGATGCCGGCACTGTCGCGGCCACCGAAGCGAAATGCTCGCCGAGGTAGATGGTGAAGGCCTCAAGGTCACCTTGAGAGAAGTCAGGGCCGTAGAGGCGCGATCCGAACCTGCGCAAGGCGAAAGCGAGCATCCCCCAGTAGCGCAGGAAGTCGCGTGCGATCTGGTCGCCGAAGGGGTTGTCCACCGCCTCGACATGGTGGCCCAGCTCTTGGCACAACAGCCCGACCGACTCGACGGCCTCGCGCACAACAGGGTCCACGGGTAGGTCGGCCACACCGTTGGTCACCATGGCGATCCGAAGGCCCGACACGTCGCCGGTCGCGGAAATGGGGGGCAGACCCGCAGCGGGGAATCGAACCGCCATGGCCCGGTAGAACTCCACGGTGTCGCGCACACTGCGGGTCACAGCTCCCTGGACGGCGATGTTGACCGGCATCCTGTCCATGGCCTCGGGCTGGGGCATACGACCCCGGGAGGGTTTCAGACCCACCAAGCCACAGCAGGACGCCGGGATCCGGATCGAACCTCCGCCGTCATTCGCGTGGCAGACGGGCACGACCCCGGCCGCCACCAGAGCCGCCGATCCCCCGGACGATCCGCCCGTGGAATGGTCGAGGTTCCACGGGTTGCGGGTGGGCCCATGTGCCTCAGGTTCGGTGGTTGCCGTCAGTCCGAACTCGGGAAGGGCTGTTTTGCCCAGAATGTCGAATCCGAGGCCGCGCCAGTGTGCCACCAGGCGGGTATCGGCCTTGGCGGGCACGTCGGGGATCGCCCGGGAGCCGAAGGTCGTGGGGAAACCACGCATGTCCTCGTTGTCCTTCACGAACGACGGGATCCCGGCGAAAGGACCTTCCGAGCCCCCCTGACCTTCAGTGAGCGTCACCACGGCGTTCAGCGGTTCGACCCGCTCAAGTCTCTTGCGCGCGGCGGCATGCAGCTCAGCTGCACTCACGCGTCCCGCGGCCAGTTCGTCACGGATCCCGACCATGTCCAGAGTGCCCAGCGCGTCATCGCCGAATGTGTGCAAGACCATAGCCCGATCGTATGGCCGTGCCAGCGCGATCACCCCGTGATCAGGATTGCCAGACACATCTCGTCGGTGGTCCCCTCACCCCAGACCACGTAGCGCGCCGGAGTGCCCTGCAGTGCGGGCAGTTGTGAGCGCAGACCAGCATCGTGGCGACAGCGCACCCGCAAAACGTCGCCAGGCTGCACCATGGCGGGCTTCGCCAGGGGTACCGCGCCTTGCTGGTCGAAGTCCCAGTTGTCGATGTCCAGCAGCACTTGTTCGTCGTCGCGCCCAGGGTTCAGGGTCACCGAGATCTCGCGGCCGAGAAGGTGCATGTGCCCGGCGACGGCGAAGATCTTGCGCTGCTCGCCGATCACGCGGTCGCACGTCTGCACCGAACCCGCGCGGGGGTCGTCAGGATCTCCCCCGCACAGCAACTGCAGTCCTGCGATGGTCGCACCGGAGTCCACCCCGAAACGACTGATGACATCATCGACGGCGTCCGTGCGCTGGCACAACCGACCGGATTCACCGGGCGCGCAGGGCAGCTCAACCGGGGCCGGAAGCAGCATGGTCGTAAGCGGCTTGCGTTTCTCGTCGGTCACCCGCAGGCGCACCTGCGTGGAGTCGGCCCCCTGCTCAGAACGCAGGTTGTAGTGCATCTGAATCACAACCCGGCCGCCGGCAGGCAGTGCCATCCCATGGCCCGCGGGCATGACGTTCGGTCCGCCCCCAGGTGCCCATGCCGTGATCCAGTCCGCCTGATCGAGTCCGGCCAGCATCCCCCCGCGAGCGGGCAGCCGCGACCCACCGAAACACTCGTAGCCCGGCCCTGGGTCCTCGGCATCGAGTTGCTCGGCGGCCTCGATCTGTTCCGGGTAGACGGTGTAAAGGATGGAGTGGTGCACGATGGCCGGGTTGCCCGGCAGGAACTCCGTACCCGTGATCATCGTGTCGGACTTGGTACCCGGGTCCACCACGAAACACCTGTACTCATCGGTCGCCCCTTGCGGAGCAACGGGCTGGAAGCCAACCGGGACACCCACTGTGACGATGCGTTCGTCGCGGCCTGCCTCCAGCGCCACAGTCTGAACATCGGGCGTGGGCGTCATCTGCATCTGCGAGTGGTCTTCGGCGACGCCAGGGCCCGGATCATGGGCGCCATCGTGGTTGGCGCACCCGGCAAGTCCGAGGGCGATCAGCACTGCGGCTGCCAAGGTGCGCATGGTCGAAGGATACGACGGCGGCGCGATCACGCCCATCGCCGAGACTCACATGGAGAAGATCGTGAGGACCCCCAGGAGCAGCAAAGGCAGGCTGGCCAGTCCCGTCAGTGCGAGCGCTACGCCTGTGTGCCCCTGGCGCACCTGCATCCACGAACCCACCCCCAGACCGACGAGCCAGACAGGGTAGGACAAGAGAACCCCCACGGCCACATACGTCCCGAGGTTCGCTTGATCCTCTCCTAAGGCCGAGACAGCGAAGACGGCACCGAACAACCAAGCGGGCAGAGACAACACCTGGAGCACTTCGAGCACCACGATGGTCGCGCGGGCTCCCACGGGAGCGGACATAGGCGTAGTTTGCCGTATCAGGTGCGCCACATCGGTGAATGTCACTGTGCCCCCACCCAGATCGGAGACCCGCATGCCCGACGAAGCCCCGGCTATCGCCGCCGTCCCGCCCCCGATACCCGGACAGCGGATCGACCCGGAGCCCAAAGCCGTCCAAGCCATGCTCGAGAAGCTCGACGAGAAGAGCACCAGTGCGGGAGGCGGCTACAGGGGGTTCCTGCGGTTCAGCCACGCGAATGCCTCTCTTCTGGCAGCCGGCACCGCCTACTACATCTTCTTGTCGGTCTTCGCCTTGCTGGCGTTCGCGTTCGGCCTCACGGCAGTTCTCGGAAGCGAACGAGTGGCAGACGCACTCACGCAAAGCGTCAGCAATGCCTTTCCTGGTCTGATCGGAGACCAGGGACTGTCGCCGCAAACCCTGATGGAGATAGGGCAGACGACATCGATCGTGGGTCTGCTCGTGCTGCTGTACTCCGGTGGCGGCGCGATCACAGCGGCAAGCAAGTCCATCCATCTGATCTACGGGGCCCCAAAGGATCCGCGCAACTTCGTGTTGGGCAAAGTGCGCCTACTGGGCTGGCTGCTACTGCTGGCCCCGCTGATCGCGATCTCGTTCATCCCGAACGTAGCGGTGAGCATCTTCACCGAGCCGGTACTGGACTTCCTGGGCCTGGAGGGGGACTTCACCCGCATATTGCTGATCCTGCTGACGGGCTTGCTGTCCGTGGCGATCAACGCACTCGTGGTGTGGCTGATCCTGGGGCACCTAGGGGGGATCCGTCCGTCCCGCGGGCCACGCTTGGCCGGGACGCTCATCGGCGCGGTGGGCATCGAGATTCTGAAGTACCTGCTCAGCTTCATCATCGGGTGGTCGGTGGACAAACCTCAGTACGGCGCCTTCGCCGCACCGATCGCGATGCTGTTCGTCCTGTACCTGGAGACCGTGGTGGTCTACGCGTCCGCCGCGATCACAGCAGGCATGGCCGTTGCTCACGACGACGGGCAGGAGACGCCGCGCACCATCGAGGCACTGCCCGCCTGAGGCTCACCTGTCCAGCACTGAGCCCGGGCCCATGACGATCACCGGCGCGGCCGCCGGATCCAGCCATTTCAGGGTCTTGCGCATCTGCTTGCGGCTCACCGATATGCAGCCTCTGGTGGCCGCAGGCCCCGACACGTGCAGCCAGATGCCGCCATCGTTGATCTTGGGGTTGGGCCGGTACAGATTCAACGGGCTGCGACCCGGCACCCGATTGAAGTTCACCGCCACCACATAGTCGAAGACCCACTCGCGCCCTGGCGGGCCGGTGAAACCGGACCGGTCGTGGTCGTACGGCAGCGTGGCGCCCTTGGGTTTGCGCAGGCGCCCACCCGCGTCGGTGAGCCCGAACGTGCCGATCGGTGACAGGTAGCTGTAATCCCACGGGCGGTGATGCCATCCGCGGGCACCGTTGCGTGCCGCCGTCGAACCCACCTTCACCCAGCAGGAACCGTCGTAGGCCCAGCGCGAGAGGCGGGTGTAGCTGGAATGTTCACCCCGGCCGCGTGCAATGACGACTTGCTGATGACGATCGGCATCCACCCGATGAATCGCACCCAGGGGCAATTCGCAAGGCGAGGGCGGCGGTAGTGCGGCCAACACGGTGTCAGTCTATTCCTGCTCTCCGGGGCACGGCGAGCAATGCGCCTGCACCTGCCGATACGTTTGCGCCCGTGTCCGAAGGTGCCATCTCCCGCTCAACTGCCTACCAAGTGGCGGTCGTTGTGCTGGCGATCGCCACGATCCAGATGCTGCTGCCCGATGAGGTGACGCTGGGCGCCAAGTGGGTGATTCCGGCTATCGAAGTCATCGGCGTGCCGGCCGCCATCGTGATCCTGCAGGCGTCTGGAATGACCGGTCGGGTGATCCGGCGCTGCATCACGGTGTACCTGGGTTTCCTGGTCATGGCCAGTGTCCTGAACGCGAGCCTTCTGCTTGTGGCGATGCTGCAAGGAGTCGAGGACGACGGCGGGGTCCTGCTCTTCGCCGGGTTCGGGGTGTTGGCCATCAACGTCCTGAGTTTCGGCATCGTCTACTGGTGGACCGACGGCGGCGGGCCCAAGACCCGGGCCACTGGCGACGTCAAGGACTGGGACTTCCAGTTCCCGCAGCAGGCTTCCGGCATGAAGTGGTCCCCCGCCCTACCCGACTACTTGTTCACGGCATACACGAACATCATCGCGTTCTCCCCCACCGACACCATGCCGTTGAGTCACCGCGCGAAACTCCTATTCACAATCCAGTCCACTGTGTCTTTGTTGACGATCCTGGTGACGGTGAGCCGGGCCATCAACCTGATCAACTGACCGCGCAATAGCCGCGCTGGGGGTGGTACACACTCACCCATGGTTGATTCACTGCGGTCCATCACGGCCAATGAGTTCATAGGTACCGCCGTCCTTGTCCTGATCGGATGCGGCATCGGCGCACTGGGGTCGTTGAAGAAGAGCCTCGGATTCGGATCGGCCAACTGGATGCTGACCGCGTTCGGCTGGGGCATGGCGGTCTTCATCGGCGCCAGCGTGGCCTGGGAGTCCGGTGCCCACCTGAACCCTGCCGTCACCGTGGGGCTCGCCATCACCGGCAACGTGGCTTGGTCGGTCACCCCCTACTACTTCCTCGGCCAGTTCGCGGGAGCCTTCGTCGGTGCCCTTCTCGTGTATGTGGTCTACAAGAAGCAGTTCGACGACCACGACGAGTTGCACACCACAGGCAGCATCTTCTACACCAAGCCGGGTGTCCGTTCGCTGGGCTGGAACACCATCAGCGAAGCAGTAGCCACCTTCGTGCTCGTCTACTGGATCGTTCAGCAGGCTCCGTGGCAGCCCTCAGTCGAAGGCGCCGCACCGAACCTCGGCAACATCGGACTGGGCTACGCCGGTGTCGCCTTCGCGGTCATCGGCATCGGGGCCGGCCTGGGCGGCGCCACTGGCTACGCCATCAACCCAGCGCGAGACCTCGGTCCTCGCATCGCGTACGCCCTGTTGCCTCTGCACGGCAAGGAGAAGATCGACTGGGGTTACGCGTGGGTGCCGATCGTGGGACCGATCCTGGGATCGGTCGCAGCGGCCCTGCTCTACACCCTTAATTACTGAGCGGTTCAAGCGCGGGTCGTTTGGCGCTCACGCCGTCACCCGAACTGCGACCGGTGGCTCGTCGCCCCAACCACGGGGCGAGGTGTTTGCTCGCCCAGGTGACATCCCGGCCGATCTTCGCGACCGGCGACAAAGCGCGCACGGGTGGCAGTGGAGACCACCACGGCCTTGCATCCACACCCAGCGCGTGAAGGACCGCTTGCGAAACCCGTTGGTGCCCCACTTCGTTCAGATGGAGTCGGTCCTGCGACCAGAAGCGGGGATCATCGAAGACGTGATAGTCCCAGAAATCCACGACGATGCACTGGTAGCGCCTCGCCACGTCGTAGGTGACCTCTCGGTAGTCGGCCAATCTGCCCTCGATCGAACCCATGAGTCGCGACCTGCCCGACGGACGCCCGAAGGTCACGATGACCACGTCAGCCCCGGCAGCGCGCAAGTCTGCGATGCCGGCGTCGAGGTTGCCAGCCATCGCCGCGAGGTCCCAATGGCGGCGCAAAGCGTCATTGATCCCGCCGGCGAAACTGACCAGATCCGGACCCATCTGCAGGGCCTCAGGCACCTGTTCATCCACGATCTGGGCAAGGCGCCGGCCCCGGATGGCCAGGTTCGCGTAGCGGAACTGCGGGTCGCACACGGCAAGGGACTCCGCCGTCCTGTCGGCCCAGCCCCGTTGACTGCCATCGGGGCGAGGATCACCCACCCCCTCGGTGAATGAGTCCCCAACCGCGACGTAACGTCTCCAGCCCATCGACGTATCCCTTCGTGTTCAACGCCTCCCGGACAGGCTACCCAGCGACCGCCTAGTCATGCCCGGTTTGTCCTGATGACCGTCGAGTTCGCAGGTACCGCGAAACCGCCGCCACCCATGGTGTTTGATCGGGGGGTGAGGATCGAGATCTGGTCAGACGTCGTGTGCCCCTGGTGCTACATCGGCAAGCGGAATCTGGATCTCGCGCTGCAGGGGTTCGCACATCGCGATGAGACCGATGTGGTGTTCAGGTCGTTCCAACTCGATCCGTCCGCGCCCGAGGAGCCCACCTCAGCAGTGGATCATCTCGCCCAGCGTTACGGCGGGGGACGCGAACAAGCACTGTCGATGATGCGCCAGGTCACGGCGGTCGCTGCGGGAGCGGGCCTTGAGTTCAACCTGGAGAACTCCCTGACCGGCCAGACCCTGGACGCCCACCGCGTCCTGCACCTGGCCGCCGATCACGACCGCCAGCCGGCAATGGCCGAAGCTATCTTCTCAGCGCACTTCACCCAGAGCCGCTCGGTGTTCGACCACGACTCGTTGGGCTTACTGGCGCTCGAGGCCGGGCTGCCTGCCGAAGGCGTGCGCGAGACCCTCACGAGTTCGGCCTACACCGACCAGGTTGAGCGAGACATCGCCCAAGCCCAGGCCTACGGCATCTCCGCCGTGCCGTTCTTCGTGTTCGACCAGACCTACGGCGTATCGGGAGCCCAGCCACCCGAGGTTCTGGCCGATGTTCTCGACAAGGCATGGGCGAGATAACAGCCCGGCCAATTCCCTAGTGCGGATTGGTGCGCCAGGTCGCTGGAAAAACTCGATTCCAACCCTTCGGTTTCGCGCTTACTGCGGAAACCGTAGGTTACGCTTCTCTAACCTGATCCGAACAATTGCTGTGGAAGTGATGAATGCCTGAGCAACAGACCCCGAATGTCGCCATCAGCATCCGCGGCCTGCGCAAGGAGTTCCCGGGTGGGGTCGTCGCGGTCTCGGACGTGGATCTAGACGTGTACGACGGCGAGTTCCTGACCCTTCTCGGACCGTCCGGTTCTGGCAAGACCACGGTGCTGCGCATGATCGCCGGCTTCGAACTGCCCAGTGCCGGCAGCATCCACCTCGGTGGGGTGGACGTCTCCCAGGTCCCGCCGTTCGACCGGGACGTGAACACCGTCTTCCAGGACTACGCCCTCTTCCCGCACATGTCGGTGCTCGAGAACGTTGAGTACGGACTCAAAGTGAAGAAGGTCGCCAAAGCGCAACGCAAGGAGCGGGCCACCGCGGCCCTGGCCAGCGTGCGCCTCGAGGGCTACGCGGACAGACGGCCCAAGCAACTCTCCGGCGGCCAGCGCCAGCGGGTCGCACTGGCCAGGGCGCTGGTGAACCACCCACGAGTGCTGCTCCTGGATGAGCCGCTGGGCGCCCTGGACCTGAAGTTGCGCGAGCAGATGCAGATCGAACTGAAGGCGATCCAGCGTGAAGTCGGCATCACCTTCATCTTCGTGACACACGATCAGGAGGAAGCGTTGACCATGTCCGATCGGGTCGCCGTCTTCAACGCCGGCGGCATCGAACAGGTCGGAACCGCGGCTGAGGTCTACGAGCACCCTGCCACCGAGTTCGTCGCGGGCTTCGTCGGCACCACGAACCTGCTCGACGATGCGAGCGCGCAGAGGCTGCTGGGCAAAACCGGCACATTCAGCCTGCGTCCCGAGAAAGTGCGCATCCGAGCCACTGGCACTGCTGCCGGACCCGGCGAGAACTGCGCGGACGGAACCGTCGCGAACGTCGTGTACCTCGGCGCCGGCACCCGGTACGCGATCCGGACGCCGGCCGGCGACACCCTCGTGGCCCATGTCCCCAACCGGGCGAACGCCGACGAGGTCGCCCCGATCGGCGAAGAGGTCACGGTCGTGTGGGACACGAGCTCCGAATACCCCGTTGCACACCCAGTCACCAACTGATCGTCGGAGATGCCGGCGGTCAGCCAATCACGCAGGAGGAAAGCAAGTGCGAAGAAGCAAATTGATGAAGCTAGGCGCCGGGTTGACCGTCGCCGGGCTCGCCCTGGCAGGGTGTAGCTCGGACAGTGGCAGTTCGTCGCAGAGTTCACCGGCGGCACCTGAGGCGACCGCGTACGCCGGGCCCGTGGGCGCCGGCGAAGGACAGCTGAGCGTGCTGGCGTGGCCCGGCTACGCCGAGGACGGTTCCACCGATCCGGCCGTCGACTGGGTGACTCCCTTTGAGAAGCAGACTGGTTGCCAGGTGGACGTGAAGACCTTCGGAACGTCCAACGAGGCCTTCGACCTGTTCAAGAAGGGCGGCTACGACGTCGTCTCCGCGTCCGGTGACGCCTCGCTGCGTCTGGTATACGGCGACCTTGTACAGCCGGTGAACACCTCGCTGGTGCCCAACTACGCCGACATCTTCCCCGGCTTGAAGGACAAGCAGTGGAACACCGTCGACGGCGTCAACTACGGGATCCCGCACGGCCGCGGCGCCAACCTGCTTCTGTACAACATGGAGAAGCAGTCGACAGAGCCGACCTCCTGGAAGGACATGTGGGAGTCCGACTCGCCCCTGGCCGGGAAGGTCTCACCCTACGACGACGCGATCTACATCGCGGATGCTGCCGTATACCTGATGGCTACGCAGCCCGATCTGGGGATCACCAACCCCTACTCCCTGGACCAGACGCAGTTCGACGCGGCCAAGGCGCTGCTCGAGCAGCAGAAGCCGCTTGTCGGCGAGTACTGGGCTGACTACGCCAAGCAAGCCAACGGCCTGGCCACCGGCTCCATCGTTCAGGGCCAGGGCTGGCAGCTGACCGCCAACACGGCCAACGCCGACAGCGAACTGGTGGGCGCGACGAAGCCGACCGAAGGCGCCACCGGATGGTCGGACACGTGGATGGTCGCCAAGGACACCACGAACATCAACTGCGCCTACCAGTGGATGGACTACATCGTCTCGCCCGAGGTCAACGCGCAGATCGCGGAGTACTTCGGCGAGGCGCCGGCCAACGAGAAGTCGTGTGCCCTGACGCAGAACGAGGATCACTGCAACCAGTTCCACGCCGACAATGAGGACTTCTGGACGAACGTCTACTACTGGACGACGCCCACGGAGAAGTGCCTCGACGGGCGTACCGACGTCACTTGTGTGCCCTACAAGGACTGGGTGGCCACCTGGACGAGCCTGCGTTCCAGCTGATAGCGCGTCCGTGCCGGCGGTGACCCCATCGCCGGCACGGACGTCAGTTCCTTGGAGGAGACACTGTGAGTTCCGCGGCCACGAGCCCTGTGCGCCAGTGGCAGGGCTACCTGCACCGGCACGGCGGCATGCGCATCGCCGGACTGCTGGCTGCGCCCATGGCATGGCTCGTGCTTCTATACGTCCTGCCCCTCGTGATGCTCTTCGTCACTGCGTTCTGGACGACGGACTCCTTCACCGGGGAACTGGTAAGGGCCTTCACCACAGAGAACTTCCAGCGGCTCTTCACCGACCCCGCTTACATCACGGTCGCACTGCGGACCCTCGCAGTGGCGATCGCCGTCACATTGATCTGCCTGGTCCTGGCAGTACCGATCTCCCTGTTCATGGCCAGGGTCGCATCGCCGCGCTGGCAGCCGTTGCTCATTGCCCTGATGCTCACGCCACTGTGGGCCTCGTACCTCGTGAAGGTCTACGCGTGGCGGGTGATCTTCAGCCCTGAGGGAGGCGTGCTGGAGTCGACCTTCGGTGCAAGCCCCGGCTTCGGCTGGGTGGCCGTCGTGGTCGTGCTGACGTACCTGTGGTTGCCGTACATGATCCTTCCGGTGTACGTGGGCATGCAGAATGTTCCTCAGTCACTGTTGGACGCTTCGTCGGACCTCGGCGCGTCCTCAGCCCGAACCTTCCGCAGCGTTCTGCTTCCGATGGTGTTCCCCTCGTTGGTCGCGGGTTCCATCTTCACGTTCTCCTTGAGCCTCGGGGACTACATCACCGTGCAGCTGGTCGGAGGGAAGTCGCAGATGCTGGGAAACGTCGTGTACCAGAGCTTCTCGACGGATCTGCCCTTCGCCGCGGCAGTTGCCAGCATGACCGTCATCATCATGATCGGGTACCTGACGGCAGTGCGCCGTACGGGCGCCCTGGACAACTTGTGAGGTCGCGCTCATGACCATGACCAAGCCCATGAAGTGGGTACTGGCGACGATCTTCTCGCTCGTGCTTGCGCTGATCTACATCCCGCTGCTCATAATCCTGGTCAACTCCTTCAACACCAGCCTGACCTTCACGTGGCCACCGCCGGGATTCACGCTCGAATGGTGGGCTAAGGCGCTCGACAACGAGGGCGTACGCAGTGCGCTACTCACCTCAATCCTGGTTGCGACTGCTGCGACCCTCATTGCGCTGGTACTCGGAACGCTGGTGTCCTTCGCTTTGTCGGGAACGAAGTTCTTCGGCCACAACGCCATCTCGCTGCTGGTGGTGCTGCCGATCGCGCTGCCGGGCATCGTGACCGGTCTGGCATTGAACACGATGTTCACGTCATTCTTGGGTGGGCTGACGTTCTTCACGCTTGTCGTGGCCCACGCGACGTTCTGCATAGTCGTGGTGTTCAACAACGTCTCAGCAAGACTTCGCAGGCTCGGCGGCGACATCGTCGAGGCTTCGATGGACCTCGGCGCTTCGCGGGCTTTCACCTTCCGCCATGTGGTCTTCCCCAACATGCGCGCGGCACTTGTCGCCGGTGCGCTGCTGGCCTTCGGGTTGTCCTTCGACGAGATCATCGTGACAACGTTCACTGCCGGACCTGGGGTTCAGACACTGCCCCTGTGGATCTTCAACAACCTCTTCCGGCCCCAGCAGGCACCCATTGTGAACGTCGTCGCCGCCGCCTTGGTCATCATCTCGATCATCCCCATCTACCTGGCACAGCGACTCTCCGAGGATGCAGCGCGCAGCGCCGTCTGACAGCTGCACCAACAAACCGTTGCACTTTGCTCTATGAACGGCACCCACCGTTCACTCTCCGGTAACCTTCGCTGCACACGCCGAGAGGAACACAATGATCTATCTGGCTGCTGCCATCGTGATCCTGACTCTGGTGGGAATGGCCTCGGGAAAGGTGCCGCCGGTCCTGGCGCTCGCTTGCGGTCTGGCGGCAGCGGCCGTGACGGGCATCGCCGAACCCTCCCAGTTGTTCTCAGGGCTCAGTAACGGGGGTGTGATCACCGTCGCGGCGATGCTGGTCATCGCCAAAGGCGTGATCCACACTGGAGTGGTCTCACGTGTGGCGTGGCGATTGCTTGCGACCGTGCAAACGGCCGGCCAGACGCTACGACGCCTGGTCGTGCCCGTCGGCATCACCTCTGCGCTGATCAACACGACGCCAATTGTGGCCATGCTTATTCCTGCCGTGAAGGAGTTGCAGCAGACCAGGGGCATCCCCGCTCGACAGGTGCTGCTGCCGATGGCACACGCCACCACGCTGGCCGGTTCCACAACACTGGTCGGCACGAGTTCCAACCTGCTGATCGCTGGTATTGCCGGCAATTCCGGCGTCGAGGTGGGAATGTTCTCCTTCGCGGCGGTCGCTCTTCCCGTGTGCGTGATCGGCTGGGTATGGCTGCTCATCGCCTCACCGAGAGCATTCAGCGCCGCGCAGGAGTCACCGGACCTCGACCTCGATTGGCGAGTCGAGATGCCGGTGGCCGCCGGCGCCATCGGAATCGGCAGGCTGGCTGAGGATCTCGGCATCGCGACCACCCAGGAGTACCGGTTGCTGGGAATACACCGCGGCAACGAACGGCTCAAAACCGATACCCCGCTCGCCGCGGGCGACACCCTGGTGTTCCAGGCCACCGAGTCCGGGGTCAGCGCCTTGTGGGGCAGCCCCCGTTTCGGGCTCTCCGAGCAGCGGCTCTATGCGGCCTCCGTCGCCCCCGGCGAACTCGGCACACTCGGTGATCTTGAGGGCCACGGCGACGTCGACGTCATCGCTGCACGCACCGAGGAACCCCTGCCAGAGACTCGGGCCGAAGCTGGCGACACGATCTACCTGACGTGCGAGAGTGTCGAGGCACTGCGTGAGCACTCCGACATCGGCCTGTGGCAGGACGCCGCGGGCAAGGCCCCGCAGCCTGGTCGCACGCGGTGGGCGTTGGCCATCCTGGCCGCGGTCATCATCTCGGCGACTTTCGGTCTGGCCCGGGTGGAGGTGGCCGCGTTCACCGGCGCCGTACTCATGGTCGTGACCGGCGTGCTGACCCCCCGTGCCGCAGTGCGGGCCCTGGACTGGAACGTGCTGTTCATCCTGGCCGGGTCGGTCGGGCTGGGTGCGGTCGTGGTGGAAAGCGGCCTGGCGGATCTGCTCTCCGATGCGATCACCACGATCTCAGCGGGAAGTCTCACCGCGGTCGTGATCACGTTGGCATTGGCGACCGCGATCCTGACGAACGTCACAACGAATGCCGCTGCGGCCTCGATTCTCACGCCGGTAGGGCTGACCCTGGCCGCAGGACTGGGCATCGACCCCATCGTCCTGCTCGCCCTGATCGGCACCTGCATCTCGTTCACCTTCATCAACCCGTTCAGTCATCAGTCGAACATGATGGTCATGCAACCGGGCCGCTACCGCATGGGGTCGTTCGTGAAGTTCGGCATTCCGCTGTTCGTGGTCTGTCTGATCAGCGTGATCGCGGTGTCCTACGTGCTGGTCATCTGAGCGATGTCCTCCAGGCGCCACGCAGGACTGGTGCCGATCGCGACTTGGTTGCCGCACTACCGGCGAAGTTGGCAGGGCTTGCTGTGGCAGCCGTCGCGATCCCTACTACCGGTAGACGAACGCGGTCTTGGTCACAGGGTTGGGATCGACCCAATCGGTCATGGTGGTCTGCAGTAACTCCAGCACGGTGTAGGCGTCCCGAGCGATCGATCCCCGGTAGTCCTCGAGGTCGTCGCCGTACTTGAAGCTGAACTCGACGACCACTGGAGTCGTGTCCTGCTCACCTTCGTCGTACCAGGCGACGATGGCGCACTCGCTGGCCACGTCACGTTTGCCCAGCAGGACGCTTGCCCCTTCCAGCACGATCTCCCGGCCGACGAAGTCGGACACCAGGACCAGCGGCGCCTCAGCGGGCAGGTCCTCGAGGTCCTCGGGAAGCCCGGGGAACATCTCGGCAACGTCGCGTAAGCGCTCGATCACTTTGCCCGACTCGAGGGGCTGGGTCGTGGAGAAGCTGTATACGCTGACGAACGGCGGCTTGACGTCTTCCTCGAACTTCGTCTTCGACCCGCTTTCCTCAGCGGGCTGCATCTGACGGTCTGCTGCCACGTACCGGTCGGCGTGGCGGAACTTGAGCGTCACTTCGCGCTCGCCGGTGGCCACGTCCTCGCGTTCGCGCACGATGTACTGATCGGCGTTCAACTGATGGGCGTCGGTGTCGAAGAAGCGGATCAGCCTGCGCGCCTTGACCTCGTTGAAGTTACCCTCGACCGGGATCCCCAAGGCCTCAAGTGCCTCACCGAACTCAGTCCAGAAGACATCGATGGTGGAGTTGAGTGTGGTCTCATCGCCGTCGAAGCGTGATGCCAACAGCATCACCTTGTACTCCCGCGACGTGACGTTCTGTCGTTTGGCCATGGTTTCGGTGTTCCTCTCAATCCTCGGTGCCAGGAGCGCCGCCTGGCACGCCGGGTCCGAAGTAGGCGATCGAGCCCTGTACAGATCGCAGTTGCCGGATCGATGTGCGCAAACCCTGCGCAGGTGCCGTGCGGGACTGGTTGCGCGAGTAGCAGTATGTGGGACCGCTGGCCAGCGAGTAGTCGAGCACCACCTCTCCACCGAAACCGCGGCCCTGTGCCCGGCCACTGACTGTGAACGATTGCCGGAAGTACAACGGACCGTACGCAGCCTCGGGCAGTTGGCGGATCCGTGAGGAGTCGATGGCCGAACGTCGCCAATTGGACCGCAAGGACTGCCTCAAGCTCGTCCGTTGCCCCGCGAAGTAGTTCGCAACTGACTCCTGGACCGTGGCCCCGCTGGCGCACACGATGGAACTGAAACCGTAGTCCAGCGACAGCAGCCCGTTGCCCGATGTGATGAGGATCCCGTAGGCACCGTCGGCAGACACCCAATTGCGCGGTCCGGCCCAACTCCAGTACTGCGAGTTCTGATGGGTGATCGAGCGTGGGGGCAATTCTGTGGGCAGGGCCGCCGCGGGCACCATGCCCGACGCGCAGAGCACAACCGCCAACGCCACAGGCTTCACGTGCCTCATGTCCTCAACGGTCCCAACTACCGTAAGGTGCGCGGGCGAGGTTCACGTTGTAGTACCGGGAGTCGTCCGAGACCTCCTGGCCCGCCCACTCGGGGAGCTCGAACTGTTCAGCCTCGGAAGCCAATTCGATCTCGGCCATCACCAAGGGCTCGTTGTCACCGGCGAAGACGTCGAGTTCCCAGGTGTGACCACTCACGTCGATGAGGTGGCGCACCTTGTCGATGATCGGCCCGGTCGCCAATTCGGTCAGCATCGCCCGGGCATCGTCAGCGGGAATCTCGTACTCGTATTCGCTGCGCGACACCCCCGAGGTGTGGCCTTTGATGGTTATGTAACCGATGTCACCCTTCACCCGTACCCGCACAGTGGCCTCCTGCTCGTCGGACAGGTACCCCTGCATGATGTGAGTGGCCTTCTTCACATGCTCGCGCCACGAGTCGCCCACTACCAGGAACTTGCGTTCAATCTCAACGCCCATGGTCGCCTACTTGAGGTCGTCCGTGTGACCTGTGAACTCATCCATCGAGTGGTAGACGCCCACCTTGTCCAGCACGAAGTCACGGATACCGACCGGCAGGACACCGCTGATGATCTTGTTCAACTTGGCCGTCCACGGGATCAACAGGAACGGGCCGCCCTTGAGCATCTCCCGCCAGGATCCGTCGACGACCTCCTCCTGCTCGAGCATCGGTGTGAGCAGGATCCCCTTGGCCCCGTCGAACATCCCGGTGTTGATGTAGGTGGGACACACCGTAGTGACGGTGATGTTCGAATGACCCGCCTGTTCGAGTTCGAGGCGCACCGAGTCCGACCAGCCGACAGCAGCCCACTTCGAAGCGGCGTAGACAGCCATCCGGGGGTTCGACACCAATCCGGCCGAAGAGGCGATGTTCATGATCCGGCAGTCCGTGCCCGAGGAGATCATGGCGGGAAGGAACGCGGCCGTGATCAGCATCGGGGCCAGCGAGTTGACCGCCATGGTCAGCTGGATCGCCGCCGGGTCATTGATCTCCCAGAAGTAGGACTTCCCGCGCACAATGCCGGCGTTGTTGACAAGGATCTCGACGGTGCCCACTTCCGCCAGTACGCGAGCGGCTGCATCTGCGATCGCATCCGACGACGAGACATCGACGACGTAGCCGTGGACTGTGCCACCGGCTGCAGCCAGTTCCTGCAGAGTCTCGTTGAGCGCTTCCTCGTTCACGTCCCAGAGCACCACGCTGGCGGCACCGTCCTCCACGGCTCGCGCTGCGAAGAGCTTGCCCAGCCCCATCGCCGCACCAGTGATCAGAACAGTCTTGCCCTTTACCGACTTCATCCGAACCTCCGAATCCAGTTACCCTCCCGACGATATCCGCGAAAGGCCAACCACGAAGGGTCGAACCGGAGTCAGCCCTGCACGCGTGGGGTCAGCCACTCCAGGACGTCGGCGAAGACCTCTTCCTGCTCGGGCTCGTTGTGCGGCTCGTGGTACATGCCGTCGTACTCGATCAGCGTCACGTCGCCAGTCATGTGATCGACCAGCTTCTTGCTCGCCGAAGGAACCGTGAGGCGATCGCTCGTGCCGTGGATGATCAGCAACGGGACGGGGAACTCGGTCAGCTCCATGACTGCGTCCATCGCGGCAAAAGTGGACTTGGCTAGACCCAGGGAACCCTTGTCATGCACGAGTGGGTCCGCCTTGTACGCAGCCACCACCTCCGGATCGCGGCTGACACCTTCGGGATCCAGGCCTGTCGGGATCGCGACGCTGGGGATGATCCCGCCGAGGATCTGGGCCAGCGTGAACTTCACCTTCTGGTCGCGCAATTCGGAATCCAAGGCAGGCGCCGAGGCCACCTGTGCGGTGATCTTCGGCTTCATCGTGCTCGTGTAGGTCATCGTGACCAGCCCACCGAGACTGTGGCCGTAGATGACCAACGGGACTCCGGGGAACTGTCCACGGGCGTCCTGCACCAGTTCGCCCACATCGGCAACGGCCTTGTCCATCGGAAGGTCCCCGCGGCCACCACTGGACTTGCCGTGCCCACGTTGGTCGAGGGCCAGCACCGCATACCCGGCATCGGTGAAGCGCTCTGCCAGATGTGCGTAGCGCCCCGAGTGCTCCCCGAGACCGTGGACCAGGCAGACGACGGCGACCGGTGGGCCGTCCGGCAACCATGTCTGACGGTAGATCTGGGCCCCATCCTGGGCGGTATGCGTGCTCTCGGAGTGCTCCATTCGGCCCATTCTTCCCCTTTGTACTGCGCGCGTGGCCACCGCCCCACAGAAAAGGGAGGGGCAGACCCTCTCAGGTCTACCCCTCCCTTTTCATGGACGGGGGAAGTCCGCCGTGTCAGCGACGTCCGGGGCGGTCTCCAACGACCTCAGCCCAGTAGATGCGCGGCACGCAATCGATGAAAAGCAGTGGCGCGACGTAGGAACGGATCTTCTTCATGTGTGAACCTCCTCGGGACAGCGAACCCTGTTGTCTGGTTCTTGTTCACCTTGTGTTCACCTAATGTACCCCATCGGGTCATATTTGTGAAACGACCGGTCCCACAGGTGTGTCTACTTCGGCGCATTAGGCTGCACAGGAGTCAGCCGAAGGAGCCACGTTGAGCGATGACCTCAAGGCGTACATCAGCACGACCACGCCCATGTTCGACGACGCTGAAACGGCCTCCCGTGAAGCCTTCCAAGCGGCCGCGGCGATCCTCGCTCGAGCCGATCACGCCGCCAAGCCTCTGGGCGCCTACAGCAGGTACCTCGGCTGGTCGGTGGACGAGGTCAGCGCATTGGCCGCGGGCGCTGTTGCGTGGCGAAGTTCACCGCCGCCACTGCTGCGCAAACTGGTAGCTGAGGGACTGTCGCAACAGAGCACCACCTACGCCGTCTTCCTCGTCCAGGTGACCCGCATCGCATGTGTGCAGTTCGCGCCGGGCGACGCTGGCGCGGCCAAGGCCGCCAGTGAGATCGCTGCCAGCATCACGCGCTTCACACCAGTCAGCAACACCCAACTGGAACCCCCAGCGCCCAGCCCGGCGGAACCGGTCACGGATGACCAGACAGTGGGAGAGGCCCTCGACGAACTCGAGCAACTTGTCGGTCTGGAGACGGCCAAGCGTGAGATCAACCAGCAGGTGCAACTTCTGCGCATTGCCCAAATGCGACAGCGCGCTGGCTTGAAGAACCCCTCCGTGAGTCGTCACCTGGTCTTCCTGGGTAACCCTGGAACCGGCAAGACCACCGTCGCCAGGATCGTCGGGCGCATCTACCGCGCCCTGGCGGTGGTTCCCAAAGGGCATCTGATCGAGACTGACGCCTCAGGGCTGATCGCGGGCTATGTAGGACAGACCGCGATCAAGACCTCAGAACAGATCACCGAGGCGCTCGGCGGGATTCTTTTCATCGACGAGGCCTACGGACTGACCCGCAACCAATTCGGTCTTGAAGCCATCGACACTCTGGTCAAGGCGATGGAGGACAACCGCGACTCCCTCGTGGTGATCGTGGCCGGCTACACCCAGCAGATGCACGACTTCCTCGATTCGAACCCCGGCCTGCAGTCACGCTTCCCCACGACTATCACCTTCGCGGACTACTCCCCCGAGGAGTTGCTGGCCATCTTGACCCGTATCGCCGCACAGAACGACTACGAGATCGCGACACCCGACGATCCAGAGCTGATCGAACGGGTGAGGCAGGCATCCGAGCAGGAGGACTTCGGCAACGCCCGCGAGATGCGCAACTTGTTCGAGGCTGCCGTGCGCCAGCACGCCTGGCGTCTGCGTGACACCGCCGAGGTCTCAGTCGAGCAGATGAAGACCCTCACGACCGCGGACCTGCTGGCGGCCGAGCCCGGCTAGTTCGCCTGCCAGACTGGGCGACATGCGAATCGGCGTGGCGTTACTCCCCACCGACCCATGGGCCCAGTCAGTCACCCGAGCCCGGCACTTGGAGAATCTCGGCTTCGACCACCTCTGGACCTACGACCATCTTTCGTGGCAGCGCTACCGGGACCACGACTGGCACGCTGCCCTGCCCTGGCTCACCGGCATCGCCGCCGCGACCAGCACAATTCGGCTGGGCACCCTGGTGACTTCACCCAACTTCCGCCACCCCGTCACACTGGCCAAGGAAGCCATGACCATCGACCACATCAGCGCGGGCAGACTCACCCTGGGCGTGGGGGCCGGCGGCATCGGATTCGATGCCACGGTGTTCGGTGACGAGCCGTTGAGCCCACGGCAACGGGCCGACCGCCTCGAGGACTTCGTCAGCCTGCTCGATGGATTGCTGTCGAATCGGCAGTTCAGCGGTGTGAACGATCACTACCGCGTGCAAGAGGCCCAGATGATCCCCGGTTGCGTGCAACAGCCCCGGCTCCCCCTGGCCGTCGCCGCTGCCGGACCGCGCACGATCCGCACAGCCGTTCAGCACGCGGACGCGTGGGTCACGTTCGGCGACCCCGCCAACGCCGATCCGACACCTGAGGGCATGGACACCGCAGTCCGCCGGCAGGTCGCCACGCTCGACCGGACATGCGAGCAAATGGGCCGCGATCCCCGGGAACTTGACCGGATCTTCCTGAGCGGAACGGACCCGCGAAAACCCCTGGGCAGCTTGGAGGCATTCTCGGACTTCATCACGTGGGCAGAGGACCTCGGCTTCACAGACGTCGTGGTGCACGACCCACGCCCAGGCGACCCTGTGTTC
This sequence comes from uncultured Actinomycetota bacterium, assembly GCA_963818505.1. GTDB lineage: Bacteria > Actinomycetota > Actinomycetes > S36-B12 > UBA10799 > JADKAV01. Next base: position 84,593 of record CAWFSJ010000001.1, on the reverse strand, counting down.
GATGAGGACCCCCAGATCCTGGATGCGATCGCTGCCCGATTCCTTGCGCCGCGACCTGCATGATTGGCACATGAACACAGCGACTCTTCGAAGGATCGCGGTGATGTTCACCGGCCTGGTCATCGGGACCACCGGTGTCGTGCTGGTCTTCCTCACGATGCGAGCTGTGATGGACATCGGCGGCATGTGCGCCAGCGGCGGACCCTATGTTGTGGCAACGCCCTGTCCGGAAGGAGTCGTCGCACTCATGCCGCTGGGGATCGTGGGCGGCCTCATCGGCCTGGGGATGTATGCCCTCGCGTCGGCCAGACTGCCGGGACCGCGCTTGATCTACCTCGCTTGGTCGGCCCTGTTCCTGAGCCTCGGTTGGAACTTCTGGGAGTACGGGCTCAATCCCCCGGACGGTTCCGATGGGGTCGTATGGGGATGGATCATCTGCGGGGTGGCCTTCGTGGCGATGGGCGGACTGCCACTGCTGGCCTTGACAAACCGCACTGCGGCCAAGGCCGTGTTCTGGGCGGATGTGTCCAGCCCACAGACAACACGGCCGGTTGCACCAATGGCGCCGCGGCCGGGGCCGCCGGTCGCTGATGACGACTCCCTGCCGGATGCCCTCGAGCAGCTTGCTCGCTTGCACGCCTCGGGGGCGCTCAGCGACGAGGAGTTCCGTCTGGCCAAACAACGGATCCTGGAGGGTCAGTGATGAACGGACCGGAGTCCACAACCAGTTGGAAGGCGGCCATGGCCGTCATCCAGGCGATCGCGATTCTCGTCGGCATCGGCCTGGCCCTCTGGATCTTCCAACAAGTGGCCAGCTGAACCGGTGGCGGAAGGAACAGGCATGAACAGAACCGTGGCCCTCGTGACGGGTGCAGCCTCCGGCATCGGCGCAGGGATCGCCCGGATGCTCAGCGACCAGGGTCGTCGGGTGGTCGTGGCCGACATCGCCGACAAAGCTGCCACGGAAGTGGCCGACGGCATCGGCGGTCTGGCAGTCCGCTGCGATGTCAGCTCGTTGGCGGACAACAAGTCGGCGGTGGCCGCGGCACTCGATGCGTACGGCCGGCTCGACATCGTGGTGCTCAATGCCGGCATCGCCGACGGCCCGAGCCTGGACGCTTTCGACGAGGCCGGCTACCGGCGTGCGATGGGTGTGAACCTCGATGGAGTGGTGTTCGGACTGACCGCGGCTCTGCCAGCCTTGCGCGCATCGGGCGGCGGACAGGTGCTGGCAGTGGCCAGCCTTGCCGGGCTGGTCCCCGTACCAGAGGATCCGGTCTACGCGGCGAACAAGGCGGCCGTGGTGAACTTCGTGCGTTCGGTCGCCCCCGGGTTGGCCAGCGAAAGAATCCTCGTCAATGCGTTGTGCCCGGGTTACACCGACACGGCGATCCTGGGCCGCTTCCGTGAGATGCTCGTCGGCGCGCACTGGCCGATCATGCAGGTGGCCGACGTTGTCGAGGCCGCGCGTGTGGTCCTTGACTCGACTGAAAGCGGTCAGGCTTGGCTGGTCCAAAGTGGACATGCGGCCCAGCCCTACCGATTCCGGGGAGTCCCCGGCCCGAAGTCCTGACAACTACCAGAGCGGCTGACGGTCCAGTTCGATCGAGGCGTCGAGGGTCTCCAACAATGCCTTGCGCACCTTCAGTTTCGTGTTCGCATGCGCGGTCATGTTCAGACCCTTCATCTGTTCGGCGACCTGGCGAGCCGCGGTCATGAGGTCCTCCGGGGCGACGACCGCATCGAGGAAGCCCGCCTGGATCGCGTCGGCCGGCGAGAACATCTCCGCGTTGATGACCGAACGGTTGAAGTAGGACTTACGCAGTCGGTCACGTGCCAATTCGATCCCGACATGGTGCATCGTCATTCCGATCTGAACCTCGTTCAGCCCGATCTTGAAGGGGCCGTCGACGCCCACCCGGTAGTCGGCGGACAAGAGGATGAACGCCCCCTTGGCCACAGCGTGCCCGGGGCAGGCGACGACGATCGGGAACGGGTGCGCCAGCATCCGGCGGGCAAGTGCCGAGCCCGCCGCCACGAGATCGATCGCTTCCTGCGGCCCGGACTTCATGACCTTGAGGTCGTACCCCCCGGACAGGATGCCCGGCCGGCCGGTCACGATAACGACTGCGTTGTCAGTCTGCGCCCGATCCAGACACGCGTGGAATGCCTCGATCACAGCGGGTGAGATCGCGTTGACCTTGCCGTTGTCAAGAGTCAGGATCGCGACCCCATCGTCCAGGTCGTAGTGGATCACGTCGCTCATCAGTCCTCCAGAAACTCAGGTATCTGGTCACGACGCTAGCCTCAGCCCGGGTGATGGTTGTGGGCGGTGGTCAGATCGACCGTGCCCAGTGGACTGGTCGAGGTGAGGCGAGGCCAGCCGGCGCCTGTCCGGGCAAGTTCTCGTCGCTCGGAGCAGCAAATGTGTGTGCCCGATCCCGCCCAGCCGGGCTTGGACCGACCTGACGACCGGGCGGTAGCCGCTGAGTGCTTCAAAATCGACCGCAAGGCTGTCGACCGGACTCAAGTCATCGCTGCAGAACTGGTAGCGCGGGCACAACTCGGATCCGATCCCCCAGGACCGCTGTTCGAGTACCCCGGGCTGAGCGGAACGAGCGCGCCGGTGGTCGCCACACATTCACGGTAGCCGTCCTTGCCGGCGGTTTACCCCAGACGATTCGGCGAGGATTGAGCAACCAGGGCGCCGAGCCATGGCCTGCCGGCAAGGCCGTTCGCGACCGACCGATGTCATACCACCGTGATCTATACGGTGGTACTTTGCATATGTGAGTGGGACATATTCTGCAACAATGGGCGATCGAGGCCGCCTGGTCGTTCCGGCGGAACTGCGGGAGAAGGCCGGCCTGCACGAGGGACGACCGGTGGTGCTCGTGGAGACTCCCCAGGGCCTGCTGCTGCTGACCCGCGAACAGTTGCGCGACCTCGTCCGATCAGGGCTGGAGGGCAAGGACCTCGTGGAGCACTTGCTCGCCGACCGACGGGCAGCCGCATCCGCTGAGGACGCTGCGTGACGGTCCTCGACGCCTCGGCCCTGCTGGCATACCTGGGCGGTGAACCCGGCGCCGATGTGGTCGAGGCAGCCCTCGAGGAAGGCGGAAAATGTAGCACCGCCAACTGGAGCGAGGTGGCCCAGAAAGTATTGGCCGCGGGCGGCGACTGGGACCTCAGCCGCGCCCTGCTCCTCTCCTACGGACTCGGACTCGAGCCGGTAGAGGCCGCGGATGCTGAGTGGGCAGCGCGTCGCTGGCGGCGCGGCGAGGGACTTTCATTGGGAGACCGCCTCTGCCTCGCTCTGGCCCATCGTCTCGCCGACGATGTCCTCACCGCCGACCGCACTTGGGGGGAAGGGGACGGGATCCTCCAGGTCAGGTGAGCCAGCCTCTTGATATCTCTACGCGTCGTCCACAGATCCTCGCTGACCATTTCCGCCACCACCGTCGCCGACATACGTTCGGGTGTCGGACAGGATGACGGAAACACCCCGCCCCTAGACTGGACACATGTTCGAAATCGGTGGTGTGACCGGTCGCAGCTCCGGCATGCTGGACCCGCTAACCGAGGCGGTCGACGGGCTGCTGGCCGCTGACCACCGCGACGAATCGCTGGTCGATCTGGTCGCCGACATCGCCGCGCTGCACACTCAGGAACAACGCCTGGCCGCTGCGAAACTGGCCATGATCCGCACCTGCGACACTGACGGGGGGCACCACCTGGCCGGTCATGCCACGACCGGGGCGATTTTTGCCGGTGGGTTGGGGCCAGTACCGAACCCGTAGCCGCTGCACTCAATCTCAGGCAAAGTCCTCCGGCAGGATCGTCGGCTTGGTCTGGCCGTACAGCCACTGCTGGAAGTACTGGTCCAACAGCGCGAGTTTGGCGCCCTTCAGCCCGCTTGCCTTCTTCGCCTCCGCGATGAACTGCTTCGTGCTGATGTTGGAGTAGCCGTAGTCATCGAGGATGTCGCGCGCCAACCCGAAGAAACGGTCGTCGCCCACGATCTCCCGGTATCCCTGTACCGTCATCGCTCCCCGCTCGTACGTGGGGAAGAAGGCGAACAGGTTGGCCGGGTCACCATCGAGGATCGCCGGAGCGATCTCCCAATCCGCCGCCGGAGTGTTCGCGTACAGATCGTCGAAGATGACGGACGGATCATCGCCGCCCTGTACCTGATTGGTCCAGTACCAATCGCTCCAATTCGCCCAACCCTCGTTGAACCAGATGTCACCCCATGTCGCCAGCGTGGCGCTGTTCCCGAACCACTGGTGGGCGAGCTCGTGCAGCTGCGTCCCGACACCGATCGACGGGTTGCCCAATGTGAAACTGCCGGAGTAGTGAGGCTTGCCCTGCACCTCAAGGGCGTATCCCACACCAGCGGCTCGGTCGGCCACGGCACCGCTGGAGTCGAACGGGTAGGGGCCATAGAGGTCGCTGAGGAAGTTCAGCTGACCCGGAGCCTGATTCAACGAGTTCTGAATCTGCAGCGCCTGGGCAGGTGTGGCCGTGCTGTCAACCGCGTTGTAGAGCGGCAGCGTCTTGCCTGTGGACGTCTCGGTCATCGAGTCGATCACGAAGTTGAAGTCCCCGACCGTTGCCGTGGTGAGGTAGGTCGCGGTGGGGTCGTCCTCGCGCCAGCTCCAAGTGACGGTGCCGTCGCTATTGACCTTCTTCTGCGACAGTTCCCCCACTCCGAGGGCTGTCTTGCCCTGCGGGACACGAATATCAGTGTCGAAGGTCGCCTTGTCGGAGGGGTAGTTGTTCGACGGGAACCAGCTCTGCGCGCCGATCGGCTCATTGACGACGAAAGCACCATCACACGTCTGCGGTTGTGCGAGCGGGTGGCACGCCCTTATCCAGCCCTCGATCGACGTGTCGGCGTCGGTGATGGGCTCAGGGGTGCCGGAGTAGTTGACTTCGACCGTGAAGTTCCTGCCCGCCTTCGGCCACGTCGACGGGTGCGGGTCAACCACCAGCTTCATCGGCTGGGTCACGTCTGGGTTCTGGCTCAGCTGAGGGGTCGCGTCCACCTGACTGAATCCGGCCTTGCGACCGTTGACCCTCACGGACGAAACATCCAGGTCCTGGAAGTCAAGGCTGAACTGACTCAGCTTCTTCGAGGCCTTGGCGTAGATAGTGGTTTTTGCGGACTTGAACGAGTTCGTAGCCGGGTCGTAGTCGAGGTAGATCCGGTAGTGCCGCACGTCGTATCCGCCGTTGCCGATCTGCGGCAGGAGAGGATCGCCGAGGCTGCGTGCACCCACCGTGGGCTTGCCTTTGCCCTGCCCACCTGGGTCTGCCCAACCGGCCGCCGGTGCTCCGGCAACCAGAACGGACGCTGCTGCGACGCAAAGACCAACCTTCGAAACCATGCGTGACTTCCTTCTCCCGAAAACGCCACCATGTCGCGCATGATCAGATTGCACAAGTGGCCGTTCGGTTGTCAGATGGGTCCCGAACGCCGAGTTTGACCGCGGTCATCCGGGACACGGGGGCAGCATCTAACCTGTGGGCGTGGCGCGAGCAGTCGAACTGGACGGCCCCGTCGACGTCATCCTTGACCACGAAGGCCTCTGGACAACTGCGGCCGGGCAGGGTTCCGGACAGTTGCGCTCCCTGCCGGTACCTGGGGGAATGAAGCGCGGGCAACTCTGGAAGCGCCGGGTTGATGCCGAGTTTCCCGTGTGGCTCGCTGATGTTTTGGCGAGCGAGACCAGTGCGCGAACAGTCGCTCTCGGCCGCTTGGTGCCGGCGGCTTTGCGTGCTGCGGACAACCGCAGCGTTCCAGTCCCCGGTCCGGACAAGTGGACATGGCGTGCAGCACCCGACCCGGGCCCGGCTGCTGCATTGGAGGCGGCGGTCGAGGAGTGTCTGTCTGCAGGACTGGTCAACACCGAAACGCCCCTCGCGACGCTGCACCAGTTCGTGGCGGAGGTGGTCGACACCCGCATATCGGCGGCCACCGCGGACGCGCCTCTCCCGCCCCCTCGCGCGGAGCAAGCCGCCATGCGTCGCTGGGCGGAACACGTGGTCGCTCGGTGTGCGGCGAACGCTCGCCTAGCGATCGTCCTGAGCCCGCCCGGCGAGACCGAGACCTCGTGGTCGCTGCAGCCCCTGGCCATCCGAATTGATGAGGCGACAACCCGGTTGCCGTGGCAGACCGCAGATCCACAGATGTTCGGCGCCACCCAGACCGGGTGGGCCACGTTCCAGCAGACCGAACTGGAGATGGTGCGCCGGGCATGGGGAAGATGGCTGCCGACCACGTTGCAGGCCGTCTCCAGTGGGTCCGTGGAGCTCTCAGACGCCGATGTTTTGGAGTTCTTGGACGCAGTTGCGCCACGTCTACAGGCGGCGGGCTTCGACGTGATCGCGCCCGGAGGCCTGCTGCGTCGGGCACCGGTTCGTCGCAGGCTCTCAACCTCAGGTGGAACCGGAACCCTTGAGGTCGCAAGCCTGGGCCTTCAGGCTGACCTTGAGGTCGACGGTCAGACTCTCACCGCGAAGGAGTTCGCGGCACTGGCAGCGTCGAAGTCCGAGCTCGTTTCTGTAAAGGGCCGGTGGCTGCGGATCGGTCCAGGTGACGCAGACCGGCTGGCGGCGCTGGCCCGTCGGCTCCGACGCGGCGTGAGTCCAGCTGATCTACTGGCCGACCCGGCATTCGAGGGTGTGGAGATCGATGCCGGCGACCTGCTACCGCAAGGATTGAAGACCGCTCGCAAGGCCAGGCCACCCAAGGATGTGAGGGCCACGCTGCGGCCCTATCAGCGGGCTGGCTTCGAGTGGCTCACCTGGCTGGCGGACAACCAGGTCGGAGGGATCCTCGCCGACGACATGGGGCTGGGCAAGACCCTGCAGGTCCTGACACTGATCCAAGCAGACCACGAAGGTCCCACCCTCGTGGTCTGCCCCGTGACGCTTGTCGACACCTGGGCGCGGCAGGCAGCGCAGTTCACACCCGGACTGCGCGTGCAGGCTTTCCACGGGTCGCAACGCGGTTCGCTGGATGCCGACATCGTCGTTACGACATATGGACTGCTCGCACGAGACGCGAAGTTGCTGCAGACCGCATGGCACCGAGTGGTTCTGGACGAGGCGCAGGCGATCAAGAACCCAGACACACGCGCCGCCCGCGCCGCCCGCAGCCTGACCGCTACTCATCGACTGGTCGTAACCGGCACTCCGGTCGAGAACCACCTTGGTGACCTGTGGTCGCTGCTGGCTTTCGCCCAACCAGGACTACTCCCCCGCCGAAAACAGTTCATGGACAAGTTCGCCGACGGCAAGACCGAGGACCTGACCCGATTGCGCGCCGTTGTCGGGCCGTTCATCCTGCGGCGCGTCAAGACCGACCCGGGCATTCTGCCGGATCTGCCAGACCGCGAGGTCATCCGCGACGACTGCACCCTGACACGCGAGCAGGTGGGCGCCTACGAGGCCGTCGTGACCGACATGCTGGGCGCCCTGGACGAGTTGCGCCGGACAGCTGGCAGCGCGGGCGAACCGAAGTTGCGGCGCAGAGCTGCGGTGCTCGGCGGGATTTCCAGGCTCAAGCAGATCTGCGTGCACCCGGCGTTACTGACCGAGTCCCGGCGCGGTCTGGGTGAGCGGTCCGGGAAGATCAGCCGCCTGGTGGAGTTGTGCACCCAGATCGTGGACGAAGGTCAAGCAGTGGTGATCTTCACGCAGTTCGCCTCGTTCGTCCCGGATCTCGCCAACCACCTGCGCCAGGCGCTTGGAGTGGAGGTCGCCACCCTCACTGGGTCGGACCCGCGTACGGCGCGCGCGGCAACCGTCGAGCAGTTCAGCACACCCGCCGGGCCACCGATCCTCATCGCATCGCTCAAAGCGGGCGGCACCGGACTGACACTTGTCCGGGCCAATCACGTGATTCATCTGGACAGGTGGTGGAACCCAGCTGTCGAGGACCAAGCCTCCGACCGCGTGTGGCGCATCGGTCAGAACCAGAAGGTCTCCGTGCACGTCCTGGTCTGCCCGGGAACGCTGGAGGATCGCATCGACTTGGCGCTTCGATCAAAACGCGAGCTCGCCGCCTCTGTGATCCGATCCACGGACACGGCCGTCACCGAACTGTCCGATGACCAACTCAGCGCCCTCGTGGGCCTGGTTCGCGATGAGGTCTTGCAGTGAGCCCGCGCAACAGCGGTGGCTGGTTCGAGGCGAAACCTCGCATTGCAGTGCAGGGCGGCGTTGTGGTGCCCAAACCTGGAAAGGTCACGGACCCGGCTGCAATGAGCATCGTAGAAGCCGCCACGATGGAGACCAGCGCAACCATCCTTGGGCGCGGGCGCACATACGCTCGTGCCGGACAGGTTCTCGGCCTGCAAGCCGACGAACAGGGTTTCAGTGCACAGATCCAGGGATCATCACGTAACCCCTATGAGGTCAGGCTGGCTAAAGTGGTGATCTCGGGAAGCGACCGGATCGACGCCACCTGCAGCTGCCCCTACGGATGCGACTTCGGTTGGTGCAAGCACGCAGCCGCTCTCGCGTACGTGGCTGCCTACCTCGTGGACACCCAACCTGCCGCCCGGGCCACGTGGACCGGTGTCGCCGCTGAACCTGCGATAGCCGCGCTCGACGAGGAGGATCTTGACGTTCTTCGCAGTCAGACGACGCAGAGAACCTTCACCGAGAGGGTCGCGGCAGCCGATGAAATCGTGCCCTTCAAGTGGGACGAGGATCAGCTCGCCTGAGGCGCTTCGACCGGACCCTGCTTGCGCACCCGCCTTCGCCAAAGCAAGAAGGTGACGCCGCCCACCGGCATGGGCAGGATCCAGGTCACCAACCGGTACAACAACATCGCTGTGCCGAGGTCACTGACGTCAACGGTTGAGGTGATGCCCAGGATCGTGGAGATCCACGTGATAGCCAGGGCATCCTTGCCGGGAATCGGCAGCATGTTGATGGCCATCACCAGCCCCGCGGCGAAGACAACCGCGACCGACGTGACGACGTCCGAGCCCAGCCCAGAGAAGCGCATACACAGACCCATCACCAACGCGTTGGCCAGACCCCAGGTCATGTTGGAGAGGATCAGGACACGACCGTTCTTGTCCAAGGTGGCCCGTGTACGCCGGCCGAAGTCGACGACGCTTCTCTCGAGGTCTTCGGGAGGGGTACGTCGGAACAGACGGATCACCCGACTCGCAACGCGCTGCAACCAGGCACCCACCTTGTGGGCGACGGACTCGCTGCGTGCCACCCGCACGATCAGGCCCATCACCAGCACAAAGGCGACGCCGATGCCGAGGAACCAGGCGAATCCGGTCCAACTCCCCTGCCCGGCCAGCAAAACCAGGCCCAACCCGAGCAAGGGCATGAACACCACCATCGCGTAGCGCGCGACCATGGCGATGATGACTGCCACCGCGGACTGCTCGTCGGAGAATCCGTAGGTCCGGTACATCGCGAAGCGGATAGCCATGTCGGCAGGCGGCGGGAACACAAAGGCGCTCAGCTGGCTGGTGGCTGACGACTCAGTACCTTGATACAGGGTCAAGTCGGGAAGCGACGCCTTCGACGTCCAGCCCAGCGCGACCACTGTCAGCAGACCGGACACCACCAGCGCCAGGATCTGCCAACCGGTGAGCGCCTGTAGATCCGCCCAGACCGTGTTCCAGTCCAGCTCGCTGGGCAGCAGCACGAAGAGTGAGTAGTACAGCAGGATGAGCACCAGGACGATGCCCACCGCCTTCACGATCCGGCGGTTGAGCGCCCGGGAATTGGGCTCTGCAGGCGCGAAGTCCTCAGCGTCATCGGGCCCATTCACACAGGACACGGTACTGCTTCGAACGTCCAACGCTTCCCCCAAAGCGGGTGGGTCGACAAGGTCGAGGCACTTCGATCCGGCGGCTAGCCTTGACCTATGACCCAGCAGCCCCAGAACATCAACCTCACACCTCCGACTGACGCGGGCGGCCACTACGCCGACTTCGTGGTCGTGTGGCAGTCGGGTGAGACGTTCGTCATCGACTTCGCTGCGTTTGCCGGGCCACCCCAACCGATCGACGAAGGCGGCCAGAGTGTTCAGGCCCAGGTCGTCTCACGGGTGCGGATCCCGCCGTCCCAGGTCTTCGAGATCATGAAGGCCCTAGAGACTGAACTATCCAAATGGGAGCGGCGTACTGGCAACGAGCCGCGGCAGTTGCGCACCGACGAGGAGTAGGGCCCCGACCTGCCTCAGCGCTGACGCGCCTGCCGCATCCCGTCCGAGAGCGCCAAGGTCGCCTCGGCCAGAGCCCGCTTGCTCCACTTGCCCACGCCGGTGGCGTTCACGAACGCATGGATGTGACCCTCCACGACCTGCAGAGTCGTGGGGACTCCTGATGCGCGCAGTTTGTGCGCGTACGCGATGCCCTCATCGCGCAGAACGTCGAAGCCCGATACGGCTACGTGCGTCGGAGGATGCCCGGTCGTATCGCCGAGCAGGGGTGACGCGCTTGGATCGAAACGGTCTGCGGGATCCGGCAGGTAGTGACCGATGTACCAGTCCATCTGGGCCTCGGTGAGGAAGTAGCCCTTTGCGAATTTGCGTGTACGAATCGTGCTTCGTGCTGACGTCGGTGACGGGGAAGAAGAGCAGCTGGAAGTCCGGAGGCCCGAACTGGTCGTCCAGGGTCACCGCGCTGACCACAGCGCTCAGGTTGCCCCCGGCGCTGTCACCGGCCACAGCGACTGTGCCGCCCCAGTCGGGGTGCTCGCGTAGCCAGCGGTAGGCATCGACGGCGTCGTGGACCGCCGCGGGGAAGGGGTGTTCGGGGGCGAGCCGGTAGTCGACCGAGACGATGGCCAAGTCGGTGTGCGCGGCGAGGAACCGGCACACCGAGTCGACCGAGACCAAGCTGCCGACGACCCAGCCCCCACCGTGGAAGTAGGCCACCGAACCCGTGGGCGGGCTGCTTGCCGAGCCGATGTAGACCCGGCCGGCCACCGACCCACCTCGGGTGGGGATCCTGATGTCATCGATGACGTCGACCGGTTCGGGGTCGCCGAAGATCATCGACTCCGCATCTATCTGCTGCCGCGCCTGCTCGATGGGTAATTCCTCGAAGCTTGAGCCGGGAATGGCGTTGAGCAGGCGCAGTGCCATCTGCACTTCCGTGAGCAACCGCTGCCCGTCGACCTCGACCGGCTTGCCGGCGATAACCCGCTGCGCAGGCTCAGGCAGCATCCCGAGGCCACGGATGACCGCGCGCATGGCCCGCTGCTGGGGGTCCAATTTGGCTGTCACTACTCCCCCAAAATCGTCCGCGAGATGCCTCCACCCTAAGCGAACGGCAGACTCCTCGTATGGATCTCGAGGATCTTCGAGTAGCGCTTTATCAGTCGTTTGCGAACACTGGGCTTGCGCCCACACAGTGGGATTGGGAGGAAGACGAAGTCGCGCAAGGTCTGCAGGACTTGGCGGCGGCCAGGCACATCGTCCTGAACTCCTCGGGGGACATCGTCATGGCCCACCCGTTCGCGTCGATCCCGCTGGGCTTCTCCGCGATGGGCGCGGACACCTTGTGGTGGGGAGGCTGCGCCTGGGACTCATTCGCGCTGCCCCATCTGATCCCGACGCAGAGCCCGGTTCTGGTCGCAACCCGATGCCCTGGCTGTGGTCGGGCACTCTGCTGGAACGTGGATACGCAGGCGCCCCCGGCCGGCGATGAGGTGGCGCACTTCCTCATCCCCGTCGCGCACATGTGGGACGACGTGGTGCACACCTGTAGCAACCAGAGCCTCTTCTGCTCCATGGGCTGCGTCGACGACTGGCTCGAGCGCACGGGCAACGATCTTGGCTACACGATGGATCTGACCACCCTGTGGAACCTGGCCCACGGCTGGTACGCCGGACGTCTGGACCGCGGATACGTGCGCCGCGACCCCTCGGAAGCCGCCACCTACTTCCGCGAGGCCGGTCTGACGGGTTCGTTCTGGGGCCTGTGAAACCGGCCGCACCCCACGGCGTTAGAGGTTGTGCTGTTGGTTAGCGAATCCACGCGTGGTTTTGCTAACCAACAGCACAACCTCTAACCAGGAGGCCTGAGCGGTTGGCAAGTGCCGCTACGATCACCTCGAAAGAGGAGGTTCCCATGGCCACTTTTCTCGCCCGCCGTCGAACGGTCGTCATCGCGTTCATCCTCGGCCTCGTCCTCGCGAGCGCCGGAACCGCAACAGCTGCCCGGCTTATCACCGGCAAGGACATCAAGAACGGCAGCATCGCTGAGAAGGACCTTGCCAAACCAGTGCGCACCAAACTGAACGCGCCAGGCCCGCAGGGACCCATGGGTGACGTCGGCCCACAAGGCGCGCGAGGGCCAGCCGGCCCCAGCTGGGCGGCCGCTGGTACGGCTGGATCGAAGAGCACCGAGGGCACGCCTAACTTGACCGGCTACACGGAGGCCGGCTACCCACAGACGTTCACGCTTCCCGAGGCCGGAGCGGTTCTGGCCTCGACATCGGTGACGCTGAACATCGACTGCGGCGGCACGGGTGGCCCCGGTTACAACTGCGCGACGAACTGGGCCCTGGCCATCGACGGCAAGCCACTGAAGGGCAGCAGCTTCGGTACCACAACCACTTTCCCAACGGTGGGTACAACTGAACGCGAAATCACCATGTTCGGCACACTCGAGAACCTGTCGGCCGGCGAGCACACGCTGCGGGTCTACACGAAGCAGACATTCGGGGGTGCCGCGACTGGCAGTGTGTCCGCAGTGTCATGGGCGTTCTCGGTCCAACGCGTCGGCTCGGTGCCGTAACCCATGCAAATCACCAAGTTCGGCCACTCCTGCTTGCTCGTGGAGGACGACGATGCGCGTCTGCTGATCGACCCCGGCGGATTCTCACACGGATTCGAGACCCTGCAAGGCCTTACAGGGATCCTCATCACCCACCAGCACCCCGATCATCTGGACCGCTCGCGGTTGCCCGGCTTGCTGTCCGCCAACCCCGGCGTCGCGATCTACACCGATCCGCAGACGGCCGAGATCCTGCACGACGACGGGGTCGCGGTGACAGCCGTCCAGTCCGGTGACTCCTTGGACGGCCTAGGCACCGAGGTGAGTGTCCACGGTCACACCCACGCCATGATCCATCCCGACATCCCACTGGTGGACAACGTGGGTTACCTCATCGGTGGGCGCCTACTGCACCCGGGCGATGCCCTGCACATCCCCGCCGTCCCGGTCGAGATCCTGGCCCTGCCCTCTGCCGCGCCCTGGATGGCGCTCAAAGAAGCGGTCGACTTCCAGCGCGCTGTCAATCCGAGGCACGCTCTGCCCATTCACACGGCCGTGCTTTCGCAAGAGGGTCTGGGGCTTCATCTGCGTCTATTGGAGTCGCTCGGCCCGAGCGACACGACTCTGCAAGTCCCCAAGGACGGCACACCAATCGATCTTTGAGACCGCCACCGACCGAGTGGCTCAGAGACGTCTCCAGGGAACCTACCTTCGTGCCGATGTACTTCATGGCGGTTGGGATGCCGCCCAGCGACGAGGTGGTGACCGGAGATGGATCGAAAGGCGACCGACCGCAGTGTCATCGGTTTGATCACCCAACACAGATGGGCCCTGGGCGTGTGGCTCGGTGGGGTGGCTTGCGTTGTGGTGATGCTGCTGCCCATCGGCTCGCCTTCACGAGTCACCCTGATCCACGTCTCGGCTCTCGCGGCGGTACTGGTGTGCTTGGTAGCTCTGCTGCGCATGCCACGACGGGTTCGCGGTGTTTGGTGGGGATTGTGGCTCTTCATGGTGCTGACGACGGCCGGGGACATCGTCTACGACTTCTACCTGTACCGCTTCAAGGCTGAGCCGTTTCCCAGCCTTGCCGATGTGCTGTACCTGGCTTCGTACGTCGCCCTGATCGGGGCCTTGGCGGTGCTCGTTCACCGTCGTCAGCCGGGACGAAACCGGGAGACTTGGATCGACACGGCGGTGATGACACTGGCCGCCGCCTGTGTGGTGGCCACGGTGGTCATCATGCCGATGCTCACGGAGTCGGCGGCACCGGCACTGACAACCATCATCTCCGTGGCCTACCCGTTGCTGGACGTCATCGCCTTGTCAGTGCTCATCCGACTGCTGGTCGACGTGGAACGGATGAATCCCGCCCTTGCCCTAATGGCAGCGGCCCTCGCTTGCATGTTGACCGCCGATCTGGTCTTCCAGAGCCTGGCCGCGCAGGGTTTGGTGGAGGACGCGCCGGCCTGGGTGGACGTGCTCTTCCTGGCCTCCACCTTGCTGCTGGCCGCAGCCGCGACCGCCCGCGGCGCGACCACAATCACGAAGCCGAGTCCGCCCACTCATCGGACTAAGGCGCGACTCGTCGGGCTGGCGATCGCCGCGCTCACCGCTCCCACCTTGATGGCCTTCTCGGTGTGGAGTGAGGTCGGCTCAGCTGCACGCCTGCTGGCTGTCGTGTCCATCGCAGTCATTCTTCTGATCCTGTGGGGCGCACTCATGCTGATCTCCATGGTCGAGCAGCAGTCCGCGCTTCTTGCGGATCTGGCCCGCAAAGACGGTCTGACCGGGCTGCCGAACCGCCGCACCTGGGACTTCGAACTCGAACGCGTGGCCGACCGCACCTCTGAGGAGGGGACCTCGCTGGTCGTGGCCATGCTCGACCTCGACCACTTCAAGGCATTCAACGACCGTTTCGGCCACCCGGCCGGCGACGCTCTGCTGACCGACTGTGCACGCGCCTGGCGCTCACACCTAGATCCCCCTGCGGTGCTCGCCCGCTACGGCGGCGAGGAGTTCGCCGTGCTGATGCCGGGCGTGTGCCTCGAGGAAGCCGGGACGGTCCTCGACCGTCTGCGTCAAGCGACCCCCGGCGATCAAACCGTCTCGATCGGATACACGGCGCGGGAGTCCGGCGAACCGATCGGCCAGACGGTTCATCGTGCTGACCTTGCCCTCTACCAGGCCAAGGCCACCGGCCGCGACTGCATTGTGGCCCAGGGCGGCACCGCCGTTGTGGTGTCTTGACCCGGTCGGCCGCGAAGGGGGCCTCAGTTACCACCCACCCACGGGATCGGGTACACGAACTGCCAACCGCCGGGGAAGGACGGCATGGTCCCCATGTTCTGCGGCCACCCTTCGAATGTCTGCACGTTGGGTAAGTCCTCTTCGAGTTCCTCGGCCACAGCCTCAGCGGCTTCAGCTGCCGCGTCGCCAACGTCTGCACCGGCTTCCACCCCCTCGGCCACCGCAGCTGCCCCGTCAGCCAGGTCGGGCAGATCCGCCCCGCCGGTCACAATCGTCACCGCCACGATGACCGCGATGATCAACACGGCCGCGATGATCTCGAGCACGATTGCCCAAGGGCCCTGCTTGTCGAAGAACTGCTCGAAAGACGTGAGCATGTTGAAAGTGCAGGAGCTGTCGTCCGGCCAGGTGATCGTGCCCTTGTAGCCGAAGGTCTGATTCTCGAACAGGACAACGGCGACTTGACCCACACCCATAGTGGGCTGCTCGGACTTCGCACAGGGGTCGCTGCCCGAACTCCCGTCGTACTTGTAGGTGTAATCGATCCCTGCTTCTTCTCCCTCGAGCGTGAAGCCGGTCGCGATGTTCGCCGCCGGGTCCCCAAGGATCGCCAACAGGAGAACCTTGTTGTCGAAAGCCATCGGGCTGGTAGATGCAGAAGCGCCGGTAGTCGAATCCCCGTTGCTGAAAGTCAGGTCCAGGTCACGTCCTGTGTCGTTGGCGAAGATGTAGCCATAACCCCAGGCTCCGGCTGTGGATGCGGTGGTCTGCGAGGTCACAGCACCCGACGATGAGGTCAAAGAAGCCCCCGCCGACCGCGTCAAAGGCACCTTCGCGCGATACACATGTGCCCCCCACGAGACCTTGCGCTTGACCTTGAAACTGCCGTCGTGCTGCACCCTCTCGATGGTCTTCCAGCGGCCTTTGGTCTTACGCACGATCCCGAAGCGCCCACCGCCCTGCAACTCCTGGATGAGAACAGTCGGGCCGGCGAACGGGCTGCGCACCACACCCTTAAGGACGATCTGGTCACCGGCGGCTACACGGGCGCTCTTCTTGTTGCCAAGGCGCAGGGTGACGCAATCGCCCTTGGTGGAGCTCTTGGCCTGCCGCGGTGACGGGTCGCATGCCTCTCCCGACAACCGGGCTGCGGCACCGACCGTGACGCTGTCTGGCGTGTCCGGCGTGGGGGTCGCCTGCGCCGGCAGGGCGGCCATAACAACAGCCGCGGAGACCGGCATGGCTAGGGCGTACTTCAGCCAGCGCATCGACATTCGCATTGTGAGCCTCCATCCGTGGTGCAGCGACACTACCGGTTTCCGGCTGGCGGAAGCATGGTCCAAACGGCCCGACCTCAGGCGACGATGCCCTCGAAGTCCGTCGTCAAGTAGTCGATGAAAGACGGGCCCAACTTCTCAGTCGTGAGCACAGACGCCGACACAGGCACGGGACGGCTCGCGAAGGCGGGATCGCTCAATGCGCGTGATGCGAAATCGTGGTGCAAGATCGCGCCTCTGCCTACCGAAACGAAATCCGCCCCTCGGTCCAGGCACCACTGGATATCTGCGGTGGTCAGCACCTTTCCCGCCACGCCAAGGCGCGCGCCACCCCGCGGCAGGTCGACGAAGTGGTCGATGAGCAGACCTTCAGCACCACCGCGCGGCCGGCCGAACACGTCCCAGAGCGACAACTCCAGATAGTCGAGCTGATCGGTGTCAAGCAACACACGTGCGTAAGCCTGTGCGTCCTCCAGCGGGATCCCGAAGCCCTCTGGGCTCAGGCGCAGCCCCAGTTGAAACCCCGGCGTGGTCGCGGCTCTTATGGCGTCGACGACTGCCAGGACGACCCGCAAGCGATTGTCGAACGACCCACCGTAGTGATCGGCGCGGTGATTACGGGTGCTGTCCAGGAACTGCCCGAGCAGGTAGCCGTGGGCGCCGTGGATCTCGACCCCATCGAACCCTGCGCTTTGAGCAAGCACCGCTGCTGCCGCGAAGTCCTCGACCACCTGCTCGATTTCATCCGGCGTCATCGCCACCGCATCGTGGCGAGGATCATCCCACGGGCACTGGACCTGGCGACCAGTGATCTGGCGTTCGGCCCGCCGACCACCGTGGTGCAGTTGCACGGCGCAGACCGCGCCATTGGCCGTGATCTCGTCGGCCAACCGCGTCAAGCCCGCCAGGTGATCCTGCGAGCAGACCCCGAGTTGCCCGTCCCACACCTGTCCAGCTGGTGAAACGAAGGCGGCGGCGGTGAGCACCAAGCCGAAACCACCGCGAGCCCGCGCCACCAACCATTCGATCTCATCGTCGGAGAGCGAGCCGTCGGAGTGGCTCTGCTTGTTGGTCAATGGAGCCAGCGCGATGCGGTTCGACCAAGCGGGCCCGTGCGCGAAGTCGAGTGCATCCGATGGTTGGGCACTCGTCATTGTTCTGGCCTCTCTGCCGTGGATCCTCAACCCTAATCCTGCATGAGGCGGCCCCAACGAGTGGCGACTTGGACTTCTTCAACGACGACTTCGCCAAGTTGCTGCGTCAGCGCATGGTCGAGGGGCACAGGCATTGCAGGAGGAGTGCCCCAGTGCGAAATTCAGTGTGGTGGATGGCTCGAAAGCTTCCGCCGGACACCCTGCCTGGTACCGCGACTGGGCAGGTCGTACCGGCACGTGGATGTCACTGATCATCACCACTTGCATGGGTCTGGACCTGGCCGACGAGCTGCTACGCCTTCTGAATGCGGCCGGGTTCAGCGTCGTCGGTCGGCCCCGTTTCGCGCGGTATGACCCGCCGTGGACACCGTGGTTCCTGCGTAGGAACGAAGTGGTGATTCCGGTTCCGTGACGCGTTGGTTCGGCTTGTGCCCCAGCCCTACCGCGACGACGTCGCTGAGAAGCCGATGGATTCGTCAGTTCGGACTCGCCAGGTGCCCGCGCAGACCGCCGCCGCGCGGAGGTTCTCCGGACGCTGGTCACGAAGCTCCTACCAGGCGCACGGTCTTCATGAAGGGCTTGCCGAGGGAGTCGACACCGCCGTTGGGGCTCTGTGTGCAGGACGCCAGAGCTCTTGCGAGAGGTCCGATTGTGCCCGCCGATGTAGCGGGCCAGTTTGGCTAACGCGAGGTTACCCGCCGCTCCGAAGGGTCCGGTGACATCGACTTCGGCGACGAGGTGTTCTGGGTAGCGACGCACCTCGAATCCGCCGGTACGCGTGCAGGACTTCGTACGGCTGCTGCTCGGTCATGGGCGTCCCTCCACGACCCCCCGTCAAAGCCCGTTGGCTGACGCTCGTGCAGTTGCTTGATGCTCAGACGCCGAGAAACCCCATCCAACGCACCGGCGGCGTCTCACCCAGCCCCAACGACCTCGGCAATCCGGGCACGAGCCTGCTGCGTTGCCGACTCCACGGAGGACCCCGGTTCGAACGACGGCAGAACGGTGACGGTGATGTGATGACGGCCGCGCAGCACGAACCCGTGTTTGGGCAAGGCATCGTTGGTGCCCTCGATCGCGATCGGCACAATGGGTACCTGCGCAGCGACGGCGAGTTCGAACGCGCCGGCCTTGAACGCCTTCAGTTCACCTGTTGCGGAGCGCGTACCTTCGGGGAACAACATGAGCGAACTGCCCCGCCCAAGGGCTTGCTCGCACTGCGCCATCATCTGCACGACGCTGTCCCGATTACCCCGCTGCAACCGGATGTACTTGTTCATGCGCATGTTCCAGCCGATCACCGGCACGCGGAAGATCTCGGCCTTGGACACCCACTTGAAATCGGCGAACAACCGGAACAGAACCAGAATGTCCAGCAGCGACAAGTGATTGGCCACATACACATAGGTCGTGTCCGCCTTGATGTTCTCCCGGCCGTGGATCGTGACCCGCCAGGCAGGGTTCAACCAGGTGTACAGGGACGCCCAGAAACATGTGAACAAGTGCAAGGCTCGCCCTCGACGGTCGAATGCCACGGTGACCACCCAGATGACCACCGCGATCGGGAAGAGCAACGCAGAACTGACGACAACAAAGGCCCAGAAGACCAGGGACCCGACTTGACGCATGGGTGACAAGGTAGCGGGACAAGTCCCGCGGCGCGTCACCGGTGACCACGCGTAGCCTGCGTAGGTGCGAATCGCTCTGCGAGGATCCTCGGGCCTGACCCAGACCCAGGTCCGATTGGTCATCGCCATGACGGCGGCCGCGGTGATGGTTCAAACACTGGGCGCAAGTTTCAACTACATCCTGGTCGACATGCTGCGGGATCTGGGATCCTCCGGATCGCAATCCGATATCGCCCGCCAGATGCCCACCGTCGGGGCACTGCTCGTGATCTTCGTCGCCGGCGCGTTGGGACAACGCCTGGGCGCCCGGCGAGTGCTATTGACCTGCTCTGGGCTGTACGTGCTCGGAAGCTGTTTCGTGGCACTGGCACCCTCAATGCCGATGGCCACGGCCGGTCTGCTTGTGGCCAACATCGGCAAGTCCGCTCTGCTGGTGGTGGCCCTGGCATCCTTGAGCGCCGGCGTCCAAGATTCCGACGGGCGGGCGACGGCCTTCTCGGCGTTCTCAGCAGCCATCCCCTTCACATACCTGTTCGTCCCCTTGTTCGCGGCCGCCATCGTGGAGTCGGCGGGATGGCGCTGGGTCACGGTGGTCTGGATTGTCGGCGGCGCACTTTCCACGTTGCTCATCTGGCGCCTCGTGCCGTCCGACGGATCACGTTCCATGGCCAGCGGGGAGATGCTTACACCGGCACTCGCGGGACTGGTCCTCGCGACTGCCGTCGAGGCGATCACTGTGCTGTCACAGAAGGGTCTTTCGACACAGTTCCTCGTCCCACTCGCGGTGTGCGTCGTGGCTGTGGTCGCGCTCATCGTCGCACTTCGCAGGATTCCGGAGCCCACTTTGGACCTCACACCACTGCGTCACGGCGGCGTTGTGCTCCTGCTCGCGGTACTGGTGCTGACCTTGTTCGCCAATCTCTTCTTCTACATGACGATGGCGCTGCAATACGTCTATCAACTCGCGCCGGTCGAAGTGGCGCTCGCCATGGCACCTGCGCAAGCCAGCGCAGTGGTAGGCGCAGGGGTCTCCGGCCGATTGGTGCGACGCTGGGGCATAACGGCGGCGGGGTCAGGGCTCATGGCTCTGGTCGCTGTGGCCCTCGCGTGCAGCGCCCTGCTGCGGGTCACCAGCCCGCTGTGGCTTGCGGTGCTGATCGTGTCCGTCTACGCGGCGGCGGCCGCAGGCGCAGGCGTGGCAGTGACGAACGCGGTCATGGACACGGCTCCGGCCGGCAAGGCAAGCTCGGCGTCGGCATTCCGTGGCGCTGCCGCAAGCCTCGGGACCGCGATCGGGGTAGCGGGCATGACCAGCATCGTGGTCCTCGCCTCGTCGTCCTCGCTGCACGACCAGTCAGTACGCGCAGGGATTGATCCCTCCACGTCGATGGAGGTAGCACGGTCCATCACCTCGGGCGCCACGTCGGAGGACATCTCGTCGCTCTACGCAGTTCCCGTCGCAGACGTGAGCGAGATCGATGACTTCCGGCGCCAGGCATACCTCGTGGGGTTCAGGGCGCACGGACTGGTTGGCGCAGCGATCACCTTGGCTGCGGCAGGCATGTTCTTCGTAGTGCGAAGGCGCCGGGAAGGGACATGACGAGTCTGGCGCGGGCGGGCCAGCCGTGCGTCGGGTGGGTTCGGGTAGTTGGTTGAGGTTTGTCGTCCGACGAGCGTCAACCAACGCCACTACTTCAAGGCTGGCGCAACGCAAGAACCGAAAGGGCGAAGTTCCGGATCTCGTGGTGCCCTCATCGCGGCACGGCGACTACATTGATGGACGCGCTCTGGAAACTGACCCCGGTATTCGAGCCGGCAGCGGACGCCTGGCAGAGTATGCCGACATCGTGCTGACCTGAATCGACGTCTACAGAGCCAACGAGAGACAGACTTGCGAGCACTGCACCGACCGAGACAGGCCCCAGGCTGACTTCGACATTTCTGCCGATCGTCCCCGGCCCGGCAATCTGGTCCTGAAACAGCTGGCAATGAATCCGGGCGAACTTGGTCGCGTCCGAAGTTGTCTTGAAAGCGTTGACCTGCGCCGTGATCATCAACCGGGTCGGGCCGTTGACTGCGATGGGCCCGCTCCCTGAGCCAGGAGGGCTGCTGAGCGTAAGAATGGTTGCCGTCGAACCCAGGGCCAAAGGATTGATCGCAGTAGTGTTGGCAACCGCCGACCCAACAGACGGTGCCGCGGCGCCGGGCAGACCTTGAGGTCCTTGCGGTCCTGGGACTCCTTGCGGGCCGGCGGCATTGAGCTTGTCCCGCACGGCGGGGGCGAGTTTGCGCTCGGTCACCGTCCCGTTCTTGATCGAACGACCGCTGATGACCTTCGTGGCTGTAGCGGTGCCGACACCGAGGGCCAGAACTGCGGCCAACGCCGGAACGAGCAGTTTGAAAGCCTTTGACATGACTGCCTCCTGGATGGACGACTCCCGGAAGTCTGCCTCAGTCACCGGCCACCTGACACCCCCGTTCGGCCGAAGTTCGGCCAGAAGACCGGATCGGGGCGTGCCTTTGCGTACCCGGACTAGACCGGGTACGGGCGTGTTCAGGGGGCGCAGCGCACCTTCGTGGGCATGCTAGGGGTGTACACAGACCGAGGCACCCTGCAGAGCGGCGAGAGCCACTCCGGTCGCAGCCACACGATCCCCGCGTTAGAGGTTGTGCTGTTGGTTAGCGAAACAACGCGTGGATTCGCTAACCAACAGCACAACCTCTAACCAACGGCCATTGGGCTGGGAAACCCGCCCGGAGACCGGATCAGTCCTTCCGGGCTGCGCGGTACACCAGCGTCCAGGCTGTCAATGTCCACCACGCGACCACCCCGATGATCAGCCAGAAGAAGACCGCCGCGGGCGTGCCCTTGATGAAGAAGACGTTCACGGCCGAGAGCAGGAAGTAGACCAACCCAGCGATCAGCAGGATGACTGTCGTGAGCAGCCATCGCCCGAATTTGCGTCCCAGTGCGGAGAAGTTGGCACCCAGGGCGTTGCGCCGGCCGTCCATCGCAGCGATCGGCAGGAACGGTGTCAGCGCGGCCACCAGCAGCACGAGCACCGGCTGGAACAGGGACACAAGCAGCACAAACAGCCACTGCAGAGCAGCCCACCCTGTGAAAGCACCTGCATGAGCCTTCGCCCGGCCGAGCACAGACGCCCCGTCGCGATCAACGGCTCCCAGCGCGCATGAAGTGAGCACTGCGTATAGGGCCATCACACTGACCCCCGAGACGAGGAACGCCACAAGGAAACTGAAGCTGAACCCTGACTGGGTGTTGAGCCACACGAGCAACGACTGAACGACCGTGTTGATGACGATGAACAACAGCGCCGGCCCGGAGGTGCGCCACATGATGATCAAGGCCCGGAACAACGCCGAGAAGCGGTAAGTGGTCGAGGTCGGCTGCGCCACATCAGTACTCACTTCGCCTCCTGTGCGTTCGCGGCGAGCTGGCTCTCGACCTGCCCGTTGAAGATTTCGTTCTTGCCCACGGTCACCTTGAGCGAGATCACCGCCGGCGAGTCAGCACCGTACTCGGTCTTCGTCGCTCCGAAGGCCTCGAGCATCTTGGCCTCCGACCGGATCTGCGCGCCAACGCGAGTCGTGCCTAGGCAGACGTAGAGTTCCCCCTCCAACTCGCAGACGGGCGCCACGTCGATGGGGACGTTCTGATCGACCAGCACGTCGTTCGTCGCGATCCGGACCGCAGTGATCTCAGCACCCGCGACCGGCTGCAATTGCGCGATCTGGGTGCAACCGGCCAGTGGGAGCAGCGCCAGGAGAGCGATCATCCTCCTCATGCCCCGGCTCCCTTCGTGTTCTTCCACACCACGGCTTTTCGTTTCGCGATCTCAAGGTTCAGATCCGAATCGGCGATCTTCTCGAGATCGAACGGGGCTGGCAGTATCAGTTCCACGTTGCGGTCGAGATCCGAGCCGAGCAGCGCGAACGGAGTGGCAGTCCAGTCGTTGCTAGCCAACTCCCGGCTCAGCGTCGCGATACCGACCTGGGAGAAGTCGCCACCGGTCCACTGCGCGGGTGAGGCGTGGTCAAGCACGATCGCAAAGATCGACATGGTGCCATCGCGGTTGTCGCAGATGTCCACCACCTGCTGCTGCTGCGGGTAGTCGATGCACGAGGCCGTCGTGATCTCCCAGAAGCCGCCGGTCTTGTCCGCGTTCGGGTGCGCCTTGATCGTGTTGGTGTGCGTGTGCCCATTGAGCCAAGCGATCATGTTGGGATACTTCAGCAGCATCGCGATGAACTCGTCGGCGTGGATCAGCGGCTCACCGGGGTGGAACGCGGATTCAGCCGTGTTCTCCAAAGTCAAGCTGTTGTGGTGGCTGAGCACGATCGCCAACTTGTCCTGCGCCACACACTCCTGCAGGGCCGCCTCGAGCCAGTCGAACTGGTTCTTGGGTACGGCCCCGTCCGCGCCCGTGAGCCGGTTGCACGTATCGAGGCCGAACAGCCGTAGGTTCGGTCCGATATCCGTGGTCCAGAATGTGGTGTTCTGATCGAGGTTGCTTTGGGTGAAGCCGTGGCCGACCGGGCCGGGCCCAGCGCCGGTGTCCTCGAAGTGTGCGGCCATGAAGTCCTGGCCTTGCAGGAGTTGGCGATCAGGATCGGCCTCCACCCGCTTGAAGCCACCCACCACACCGAACTGCTGACGCACGAAGTCCAGACCGCGCTGCAGTGGGCTGGTGTCGGTGGCCATCCCTGTGAACTGGTCGGTCATCCAGGACGGGAACGACCAGTACTTCGTGTGGCCAGTGGCCAAAGAGCGCAGGGAGTCGTCCTGTCCGACGAACCCGTTCAACAGGACGTCGTGGTTGCCGAACACCGAGAACCAAGGCGCCGGCATACCCGGGCTGGTGATCTCGGTGCTCACAATCGCATCCATCAGCCCCGGGATCTGCGGGAATCCGTACTCGCCCCACACGTCCCCGGCCGGGTCGTCAGGGTGGTAGGCGTAGGTTGCCTCGGGCCAGACCTCGACCCCCTCGTACTGACCCTCGGCACCGGAGTTCGCCGTGACCGGCACGCCGTCCATCACCTTGATGTACCAACGGGTCTCGAGGTTGGAGATCTGGTCGGAGGAGTCCCCGGTGTTGAGCACCGCAGCCATCGGCGCCCCCGTGACGGGGCTGCTGGCCGCCTCGCTGAATGCCTGCACCATCTGGGCCTGCACGAACAGCGACATCGACTGCTGCGGGCGGCAAGTCCCGGGGAGCAGGGTCATGCTGAAAGCGTTGGTCGGCTCCAGACGTGCTGGGGACTGCGTGTCCTGGATGTGGATGTCGGAGGTGTGACCCAGGTACGCCAGCGAACGCCGACGAGCAACTCGCCCCGGCGAGGGCCGGGACCCAACGAGGTCCTCGCGGACGATGAACGGCTCGCCCGGCGCGGACAGCAACGTGCGGTAGGCCCGATTGCCCGTCGTGGACTGCCGGATGGTCTGGCGCAAGGTCGTCGGCACATCAGCCGGGGCCAGTGGTGCCGCCATGGCGCTGCCAACCATGGACCTCGGCAGACCCAATGAAGCAGCCACAACACCGCTGAAGGCCATGAAAGATCGTCGACTCATATGCGCCATATGCACTCCTAGCGGTTGAGGGGGCGAAGACGTCATCGTTGCACAAAGCCGCGACAATCCTTGGGTTCTCGACCCTTACGCCAATCGGTGTCAGCTTGCTCGTAGGCGCACATGTCCTGCCACAATCACAGAATGTCAATTGGCGCACTACCAGAGTCCGATCTTGACCGGGCGGCAGCCGCGGCCTTCGACCTGTGCGCTGGGACCCCCGGCGCCGTGGTCGGCGTTCGCACGGCGGGCGGCAGTTGGTTCGGGGCTTACGGAGACGCTGATCCCGACTCCGCAATCACGGCGCAGACGCACCTGCGGATCGGGTCGGTCACCAAGACCTTCACCGCCACCATCCTTCTGCAACTCCTTGCGGAGGGGGCGCTGAGTCTTGACGACCCGCTGTCCATGTACCTTCCCGCCGCAACCGACACCGAGGGCATCACCCTGCGCCTGCTGGCCACGATGCGCAGTGGGATCGCCGACTACACGGCCGACCCGGGATTGGTCGCCAGCATCGTCGCGGATCCCGGCGCTGTCCACGACTCGGACGAGGTGATCAAAGTCGGTCTCGCCGCACCCCGCGCCTTCGCCCCCGATGCTCAATTCGCCTACTCCAACACCAACTACGCGATTCTCGGCAAGGTCCTGGAGCGGGTCTCCAGCAAGTCCTTCGCGACGCTGCTGCGCCAGCGGATTCTCAACCCCTTGGGCCTGTCCAACACGTGGTGGCCCGGGGAATCCTCGTCCATGCCGGACCCATTCGCCCGCGGTTACACACTGGTCTTCCCGGGCGCCACACCCGAGCACCCGGTGGACACTACCGACTTCAACCCGTGCTGGGCCAGCACTGCCGGCGCCTTGGTCTGCACCGCGGAGGATCTGCTCACCTACGCCAATGCACTAGGAACCGGCGCGCTGCTCACCCCCGAGTCACAGGCGATGCGTATCGCCTCGCTCGCTGACGCCTCAGCTCTCGCGCCGGCAGTGGAGTACGGGATCGGCCTGATGCGCATCAGCGGCTGGATCGGGCACTCGGGACACATCCCCGGTTACCGCGCTGCCTGTTACTTCCACCCTGAGGCGCAGGTCGCTGCGGTTGTGCTGACCGCGGGAGACATCGTTGCGGGCAACTGCCCAGATGGATTCGGGGGCGCCACCATCACGACCGAAGCGCCCTGCATGGCCGCCACGGCTCGGATCTTCGACGCGTTGTCAGAGGTTCTGGGTCAGCCAAGCAAGACACCGACCGGAATGGCGTGAGTACGGGTCTCCCTACCCCGCGGCCCGCTTCACCAAGTCCCGCAGCTGCTTCTCAACGGCCTCGGTCCACTGCACCACGGCGAACGCTGTCGCCCACATCGCACCGTCGTCCAACAGCGCGTCCTCGTTGAACCCGATGCTCGCGTACCGAGCGTCGAACTTCGATGCGGGCTGGACGAAGGTCACAACCTTGCCGTCCCTCGCGTAAGACGGGAAGCCGTACCAGGTCTTGGGATCGAGCTGGGGTGCCTCCTCGGCGACGACCACATGGAAGCGTTCAGCGATCGTCCGGTCCAGACCAGTGAGGGCCTCGATTGCCTCCATACAGGCCTCGTACTCTTTGGCCTTCTTGGCCGCACCCCTCACACCCTTCATGGCGGACAGTTCCTCGGCCCGCTGCTTCATCGCCTTGCGCTCAGCCTCGCTGAATCCATCGCCGTTACCAGCCATGGGCCACCTCCTGGGATCGCGTGAGCGTCCATCCTGACACAGGCGCAGGGGGCGGTCGAGGTTCAATGCGGGAATACCCCCTGCCTGGTATCTGCGTTACCTCTATGTGGCCAAGCACTACTCAGTGCGCGAGATCTACTGGATCACTGTCCTTGCGGCGCGCACAGCTTGGACAACGCGCCACACCCGATGCGACAAACTGACCTCCGAGCGCATCATGCTGGCCGTCACAGAAGTCAACGGATGCGCCTTGTGCTCTTACGCACACACGCGCATGGCCCTGGAGATGGGTCTGCCAGAAGCCGAGGTGCGCGGCCTGCTCGCCGGAATGGCCGATGGCGTGCCGAGCGACGATCTCAACGGTTTGGCTTTCGCACAGCACTATGCCGATACTCGTGGACGACCCGATCCCACTGCATGGTCAGAGTTGACGCAACTGTATGGCGAGGAGCACGCCCTGTGCATCCTGCGCGCAACGCGCATGATCATGTGGGGTAATGCGACGGGGATTCCGCTGGGCTCGCTACTGGCTCGGGTTCGAGGCTCATCGGACCCCAACAGCAGCCTGACGTACGAGGTGCTGACCACCTTGGGCGCACTGGCGATCCTGCCGGTCGCGCTCGGTCACGCCGCCTGCTCGCTGGCGCGGGGCACGTCCACCCATCCGTACGGCTTAAGGCAAAGCACCCCCGGCTAGCGGATCACTCGTAGCCCGCCGTTGGCCAGCTTCGGTGCCTGCGCCGGGGTCAGCGGCACGATGAACCCGACAGCGTGGGTGGCCGCCGAACACGCCCCTGTGGTCGGGCTCTTCTGGAAGAGACTGTTCGCGGCCACCGGCACCGACGTGGTGGTCGTCTCAGCGATCTTCCACGCATCGACCGTCGGAGAGTTCGTGACCTGGAACAGTGAGCGCCCTGGACCGCCCGCGGACTGCAGATACGGTTGCAGCCCGGGGTTAGTGTTTGCGAACAGCACGGCGCTGGTGCATCCGTTGTTGAGGAAGAGGGCCGAGTTGTCCGCAAAGATCCGCCCGTCGGTTCCGTAAAGCACTGCGCCGCCGTCATCTAGCACCACGAAGACGTAGGGCACGAGAGGTGCAAAGAAGAACCCTCCGAAGGCGCCGAGGGTCTGCCCGGACTTGTCCTTGACCGTCCAATTCGGACCGGCCGGGCCCACCTGACCCTGCGGACCCAGCGGGCCCGTGGGTCCCGTGGAGTTCCAAGTCGCCTTGACCCAACCCTTCTTGCACTTCTTGTTCTTCTTATTGATGAACAACACGGTGCCGTCGGACTTCTTCACACACGCCTTGACCGTCTTCGCCTGCGCCGCCGGCGCTACCGCGATACTCGCCGCAGCCATTCCTGTGACACCCACCAACGCAAAGAACTTCCTCATAACCGACCTCCCTGTTAGACGCTTCTAGCGGATCACTCGAAGCCCGCCGTTGGCCAGCTTCGGTGCCTGCGCCGGGGTCAGCGGCACGATGAACCCGACAGCGTGGGCAGCCGCCGAACACACCCCTGTGGTCGAGTTCTTCTGGAAGAGACTGTTCGCGGCCACCGGCACCGACGTGGTGGTCGTCTCAGCGATCTTCCACGCATCGAGCGTCGGGGAATTCGTGACCTGGAACACCGTGCGCCCCGGACCGCCCGCGGACTGCAGATACGGCTGCAGCCCCGGGTTACTGCCCGAGTACAGCACGGCGCTGGTGCATCCGTTGTTGAGGAAGAGGGCCGAGTTGTCCGCCAGGATTTGCCCGTCGTTTCGGTACAGGAACGAGCCCCCGTCATCGAGCGTCACGAAGACGTAGGGCAGGAGAGGCCCCGCATAGAAGAACCCTCCGAAGGCGCCGAGTGTCTGCCCGGACTTGTCCTTGACCGTCCAATTCGGACCGGCCGGGCCCACCTGACCCTGCGGACCCAGCGGGCCCAGCGGGCCCGTGGGTCCCGTGGAGTTCCAAGTCGCCTTGACCCAACCCTTCTTGCACTTCTTGTTCTTCTTATTGATGAACAACACGGTGCCGTCGGACTTCTTCACACACGCCTTGAGCGTCTTCGCCTGCGCCGCCGGCGCCACCGCGATACTCGCCGCAGCCATTCCTGTGACACCCACCAACGCCAGGAACTTCCTCATAACCGGCCTCCTCGACAGGGCCCTGACGGTACGCCTGTTGGGGCAGCGACACAAGATCCGCGGCGACCGGGTTATTCGAGTTCCCGGCAACGACCATGTCAACCGACCGAGCGGCCGCCACTGTTCTGCCGTCGTGCAAGGACCGCCGGAACCGCGACTCACTGCCTGTGAAGATGTTTGGCCGTGAAACGCAATGTGTCGGTCTTGGGCATCTAGGTGGGCTTGGACAACTTGACAACGATCGTGCGCGGAGCGGCATCGTTGGGGCGGCTGTCGCGGAACCACGCGTCCCACTCCTTGACCAAGGTGCGCGTGGAAAGCAGGTACGCGTCGCAAAACGGCCGGTCGGCGAACGCGAACACCCGTTGGTTGACGTTCGGGCAGTTGGTTGATGCTCGTCGTGCGCTGAACGTCAACCAGCTGCACGAGTCCCACCCAACGCGCCGATCGGGCTACAGCGACTCCGTGACGCTGAGGGTTGAGCCGTGCAGACATGGTCCTCCGATCGGGTCCCTGCCGGGGTTCCACTGTTGAACGATCCACTGTTCGACCCCACTGGCCCAGTGACGCGACTAGCGTGACTGGTGGCAGGAAGGGGTGTTCCTTGAGGGCGATCGAGCAGCAGGGATACGGCGATCCACGCCAGGTCCTGCATCTGAGGCAGGCGGAGGCTCCCCGGGCGAAGGCCGACCAAGTGATGGTGCGAGTGCGAGCCTCCTCGGCCAACCCATACGACTGGCATCTCATCTGTGGCGAGCCATTGCTGATGCGCCCGGCGCTCGGTGGGTTCCGGGCCCCGCAGCGTATCGTGGGCGCGGACTTCGCCGGCATCGCCGAGCAGGTGGGTGGCGCGGTCCGTAGCGTGGCAGTCGGGGATGAGGTGTACGGGTTCGCCGACGGCGCCTTCGGCGAGTTCGTTGCGGCCCCTGCCGCGCGGCTGGCACGCAAGCCGGCGAATCTCACCTTCGAGCAGGCGGCTTCCGTCCCACTGGCCGCCATCACCGCGTTGCAGGGCCTGCGTCGCGGCGGCCTCACGAGCGGCCAAAGGGTTCTGATCATCGGCGCGTCCGGTGGGGTCGGGACGTTCGCCGTGCAGCTCGCCAAGCATGTCGGCGCCGAGGTCACCGGGGTATGCAGCGCCGGCCGGCTCGACCTCGTCCGCAGCGTCGGAGCCGAGCACGTCATCGACTACACCCAGCGGGACCCGCTGTCGGGCTCGGCACGCTACGACCTGATCCTGCAGCTCGGTGGGACCTACTCGCCGCGCCACCTACGCCGAGCACTCACCCCGCGCGGCACACTCATCCAGTCCCACGGTGACGGCAACCGGTGGACCGGGCCGCTGGGTGCCATGGCGCTAGGAGCGGCGCTCAACGTGTTCTCCAAGCAACGCATCGCCACGTTTGTGGCCAAGGAGGACACTGCATCCTTGGACGAGCTCCGCGATCTGATCGAAGCCGGACACCTGAAGCCGGTCATCGATTCGCAGTTCCCGCTGGAGCGGGCCGCCGAGGCGGTCGCCCTTGTGCGCGAGGGCCACCCTGCGGGCAAGGTGGTGGTGACCGTCGAGGCGCAGGGCCGGTGAACCGCCGACGTTCGTCGGACAGCCCGTCAGCCGGTTCTGGTTCGCGTCGGCCTCGTTAACGAACTGACCGAAGATACTGGACCCCTAGCAGTAGGCCCTACCTGCGTTGTCCCGGGCGCAGCAGTGGTTGCCACCGGCGCCGATCGCGATCAGTGCCTTCCGGGCCAACACCCCCCGAAGTGCTCACCGCGGTGGGGATGTTCGGGATCCTGATCCGGCCGTCGAGCTGGGACTGTTGTTCACCCCCCAACAGAACGCCGTGCCGATCCCGTCGATCCCACAGGTGTGACCCAGCCCGCCGTCGGGCACCGCCCCGGCGCCAGTCGCTTGTGTCCGGGTGATCTCGTGTGCGGCATTGACCAGCGCCAACTAGTGGAGCAACGCCTGCACGTTCGCCGAGTTCGCGGCCGTGGGAAGTGGAGGTGTGCCTATGCGGTTCGTCATGCAGCGGCGGCTTTCGGTGAGAATGTGCAACCTCACGTGTCACATATTCACCGAAAGGTTCCGTGGGATGTGTCCCTACGCGGTTCGGCAAGCAGCGGCGGGTGCCTTGGACTGCTCGCAGGTGCCGTCGCGGAGCATGGCGTAGCGGACTCGGTGCAGCGGCGGCTTTCGGTGAGAATGTGCAACCTCACGTGTCACATATTCACCGAAAGGTTCCGTGGGATGTGTCCCTACGCGGTTCGGCAAGCAGCGGCGGGTGCCTTGGACTGCTCGCAGGTGCCGTCGCGGAGCATGGCGTAGCGGACTCGGTGCGGCGGCGGCTTTCGGTGAGAATGTGCAACCTCACGTGTCACATATTCACCGAAAGGTGCCATCGGCGGCTGTACCGATGGCAATGCTCGCGATCCACAGGCCAAGGCGGACAGGGGCCGCGTTGGCCTATGGCCACCTGTGGCACGTGGAGTCTGCCGGCTCGCAGGCTCGGTGGACTCCAGGTCCTTCCACGGGGGCATTGAGCCGTGATCTGCGATGATCACTTCATGGTTGATTGGCTGCGGCTCGGTGCCGACATGGAGGAGTTGGCAACCCGCACGCTGAAGGGCGCCAAGCGCAAGAGCGGCCTGCTGCGGCCAATGCTGATCCAGCCCTATCGGGGGTTCATCGCCGACGGGGTGGCGAACGTGCGGGCTCGCGTGATGGAACAGCCGGTGTTCGACATGGCACCTGAGGGGCTGCGTATCGATGCCACACTGGCGGCGAATCTGCTGCGTTGGGTCGTGCTGGACATGCCAGGGGTCGAGGTGACGTTCTCGCTGGCCGGGCAGTCGGTCACGGCAACCAGCAACGCCGATGGTTTCGTCATCGCCAAGGTGCCCGTGGGCGATCTCTCGCCGGGCTGGCACACCGTGCAGATGTCAGCGATGGAAGGCGAGCGTGAGGTCGCCGCCCAGGCCCGTGTACTCCTGCCCGACTCTGCGTCGCAGGTGGCGGTCATCAGCGACCTCGACGACACGGTGCTGCGCACGGGGATGACCGAGGGGCTCAAGGCTGTGCAGCGCACCCTGTTGCGCGATGCCCATGGGCGCAAGCCCGTCCCGGGCATGCCGAGCCTGTACCGGGGTCTGGCCCGCGGCCTGGGGGGACGGCCCGAGTCAGCCTTCTTCTACGTGTCCTCGGCCCCCTGGAACTTGTATGACATGCATCTGCAGTTCCTCGGGGTGCGTGGCTTCCCCCGCGGACCCTTGTTCATGACTGACTGGCGGCCGGGTCGCACCCCCGATGGCGCGACCGAGTCCGGGGGCCACGGCGCGCACAAGCGGGCCCGCATCCGCAGGATCCTCGACGCCTACCCCGACCTCACCTTCGTGCTGGTGGGAGACAGCGGTGAGCGCGACGCTGAGATCTACGAGGAGTTTCTGGAGTCGGACGGCGCGCGCATCAAGGCCGCACTGATCCGCGACGTGTCCGCCTCACGTAAGGCTTCGTCGGACAAGGTCGCCCTTGATCCCTCGGTGGTTATGCACATGCGCGACGCCGAGCAGATGGCGCAGATCTGCGTTCAGCTGGGGCTGATCGACGACCTGACCCTCGACGAGGTGCGCACGGAGATCGACGCCCGGCTCTGACGGTCCCGAAGCCGCTCCCGCGAGTGCACCGCACTTGCGAGCGTTGACCGCGCGGCGGACACCGTCATGATCTCCTGGGCGTATCGGTTCTATCGAGGAGGCGCAGGACGGGCATGAGGTTCTCAGCGCCGACATGGGGCTCCCGGGCCTCACTGCACGACAGTTGGCGGGCACACGCCTTCTCAGCGTTCTGGGGCCTGCCGAACGGGCCGATCGGGTGGGTCGGCGCCCGAATCCTGCCCATAGCGGCCAGGCGGGTATACGAGGCGGCGGCCGAGGAACTACATCTGCGGCCCGATGACGCGCTGCTGGACGTGGGCTGCGGTGCGGGGACGTTCTTATCCGACCAGGCTGCGGAAGTGCGATTCGTGGCAGGGTTGGACGCCTCGCAGATTCAGGTCCGGTTGGCCCGAAAACGTCTCGCGGCGAGAATCGCTGCTGGGACTGCGGAGATCGTCCTGGGTGATGCCGCAGCACTGCCCTGGGGGGCCGAACGGTTCAGCGCTGTAGCGTCCCTGGACTGCCTCAAGTTCGTCCCGGACCCCGACCGGGCACTGCTGGAGATACATCGCGTAATGCGACCCGGCGGCCGGTTCGCCCACATCACCGACCCGCCGGCGACGGCCCCCGACACGTCAGGCACGGTCGATGTCTACGGCGTGTGGCAGTGGAGCCGAGACGACTCGCGGCGGATGATGCAGCGGGCTGGCTTCAGCGACGTCTCGGTCACCCAACTGCCTGCGAGGTACTTCAGACTCCAACTCGTGCGCGGCGTCAAACCGATCCAACCTCCCACGGCTGGCTGACTAGGCGCTGAGCGACCGTGCGCATCACGAGCGGGCGTCTCCATGGGCCACGGCGCCCGAGCGCCAATATCGAACATGCCGCTGATCTGGTCGGTCGACACCGTGGCGGGCTCCCCCAGCGAAGCCAGCCCTCGGATCCTGAGGTCTGCCAGTGGTCAGGCTCGCGTCCACCGCTCGACTGCACCCGTTGTCACGAAGTTGCCCGGACACGCCGGGGTGTCGCGTCAACTTCGCAACAACCGCAGGGAACGGGAGTAACGCCGCCCATTCGGCCCCTGGCGTACCGACG
Organism: uncultured Actinomycetota bacterium; assembly: GCA_963818505.1. Taxonomy (GTDB): domain Bacteria; phylum Actinomycetota; class Actinomycetes; order S36-B12; family UBA10799; genus JADKAV01. The sequence continues at coordinate 51,335 of CAWFSJ010000001.1, read as the reverse complement.
CCAACCTGGGCTAGGGTCTGCCGCAACGACACAGGTGGTGGCATTGAACGACCAGAACATGCTCCCGACGATCATCCAGGGTGGGATGGGCGTGTCGGTTTCCGGGTGGCAGTTGGCCCGCTCCGTCAGCCAAACCGGCGAGTTGGGCGTTGTCTCCGGCACCGCCCTGGACGTGGTGTGCGCCCGACGGCTGATGAGTGGCGACCCAGGTGGACACGTGCGCCAAGCCCTCTCCGCATTCCCGATCCCGGCGATGGCTCGACGGGTCATGAAGCGGTACTACATCCACGGCGGCAAGGCAGCCGACGAGCCGTTCCTGGCTGTCCCGCGCTACACGGTCACGCCATCGGTAGCGCTGCAGGAGTTGACCGTCGTGGGAGCCTTCTGCGAGGTCTGGCTGGCCAAGCAGGAGCATTCGGGTCCGGTCGGGATCAACTTCCTGCGCAAGATCGAGATCCCGCTGCCGTTCGGCCTGCTCGGGGCCATGCTTGCCGGGGTCGACTACATCCTGATCGGCGCAGGCAACCCTTCGGAGATACCCGCAGTGGTCCGCGGGCTGTCACGGGGCGAGGACGTCGAGTTCGGCGTGCGGACTCAGGGACTGCGCTCTGAGGATGCGCCCGTTTCCGTGCGCTGTAGCCCGACCGAACTTCTGGGCGACGCGGGTCGCGGTCTGGCCCTACCCAGGTTCCTGGCCATCATCGCCTCGCTCGATCTCGCCGCCGGCCTGGCCGGTGACCCCTCGACCCGCCCGTTCGGCTTCATCGTCGAGGGGCCCAGCGCGGGCGGGCACAACGCGCCCCCACGCGGTCCACGACGGCTGGACGAACTCGGCCAGCCCGTCTACGACGAACGCGACACTGTCGACCTCGACGCGATGGCCGCCCTGGGTCTGCCCTTCTGGCTCGCCGGCGGCTACGGCACCCCGGCGGGATTGACCGAGGCACGCGCCGCTGGGGCGCAAGGCATCCAGGTAGGCACAGCGTTCGCCTACAGTCGGGAGTCAGGGCTCGCCGACTCGCTCAAGCGACAGGTCCTCGCCGAGGTGCTTGCCGGAACCCTCGATGTCCGCAGCGACTGGCGCGCCTCCCCCACCGGCTTTCCATTCCGGGTAATCCAATTGGAGGGCACCGTGAGCGATCCCGAGATCGCAGCTGCCCGCAAGGCCGTGTGCGACCTCGGCGCCCTTCGAACCCCCTTCAAGAAGGCCAACGGCGACATCGACTACCGGTGCCCGGCAGAGCCGTTGGCTGTTTACACCCGCAAGGGTGGACGCGCTCAGAACTCAGAAGGCCGACAGTGTCTGTGCAACGCCCTGCTTGCGGCTGCCGACCTCCCCCAGCAGCGTCCGGACGGATCCACCGAGCCGGCGATCGTGACCTCGGGCGACGACTTCCAGGCGGTGCTCGCATTGGCGTCGAACGGCTCGGACGGCGGACCGTACCCTGCACATGCGGTCGTGGACTACCTGCGAGCAGGCCTCACCGCGGGCTGAAACCATGCCGGCGGGAATGTCCCACCAGATTCCCACGACCAGGTCCGACGAACCCACATCTCCACACGCCGCGCACCTACTAGCCTGAGCGTGAGTCCTGCGTAGGAGGAAACGAATGAACGCTGACCAGGGGTTGGACGCCGAGACGCTTGGCCAGATGTTGGACGGCCTCAGGGAATACCTCGACGGCGTACTACCGCCCGAGCGCCAGCTCGAGCTCGACCATGAGGACGTCTGCCCCGAGGACACGGTGCGCGCGATGTCGACCGACATGGGCATCCAACTGGTCTTCGTCCCCGAGGCCTACGGCGGCATGGGCGGCGGGGCGTTCGACTCCTACCTGCTCTGCGAGGTCATGGCCCGCAAGGACATCGGGCTGGCCACCGCCATCTTCGCCACCTTTCTGGGCAGTGATCCGATCCTGGTCGGCGCCACGGAGGAGCAGAAACAGAAGTGGCTGGGCGCGATCGCCGAGGACGGCATCGTGTTCGCCTACGGCGCCACCGAACCGGAGGCCGGGTCCGACCTCGGCGCCATGAAGACCAAGGCCGTCCCGATCGAAGTCGATGGTGAGGTCACCGGCTACCGCATCAGCGGCGCGAAGCAGTGGATCTCCAACGGCAGCATCGCCGATGCCACCACCATCCTGGCGCTGGCCCCCGGCGGCCCCACGTGGTTCGTTCTCGAAAAGGACACCCCGGGTTTCTCCAGCGCCAAGCCCGAGGACAAGCACGGGATCCGGCTGTCGAACACCGCCGCACTGTTCCTGGACAACGTCGAGGTGCCGCTCGAGAACATGATCGGCGGTGTCGAGGGCAAGGGCCTCGTGCAGGCCCAGCAGGTCTTCGGCTACACCCGCGTGATGGTGGCCGCATTCGGCCTCGGCGGCGGCTGGGAGGCCGTCGACCGCGCAATCGAGTACTCCAAGACGCGCAACTCCGGCGGGTCCCCCCTGGCCGAGAAGCAGGGCTACACGCACAAACTGATAGTCCCCCACGTCGCCCGGCTCGAGGCCGCGCGCGCGTTCATCGAGGAGACCTCGACGCGCATCGACGCCGGCGAGGGCCCCGACGGGGCGCTCAACACCGAGGGCGCGATCGCCAAGTACCTGGCCACCGAGTCGGGCAACCGCGCCGCCGAGGACGCCATCCAGGCCCTCGGCGGTTACGGCTTCACGCGCGAGTACGTGGTCGAGAAGATCAAGCGGGACGTGCGCATCACCACGATCTACGAGGGCACCTCGGAGATCCTCGAGATGACGATCGCCCGCGACCGCTGGCAGCAGCACCTGAAGTCCCGCGGCGGCTACTACCTGAACGCGGCGCAAGAGATGAATGCCCTGCACGTGATCAACCCGAAGGTAGGGGCGGACACCTGCGCCCTGGCGCTGGAGGCCCTCGCGGGTGTTTTCGCGGCGTGCCAGGCGGGACGACTCACCCGCAACCAGCATGTGCTGTTCCGCCTCGGCGAGCTCGTGGCCAACGTCGAGTGCGCCGCCGCGCTGTCACGACGCGCCGCCGCCGCTGCAGACGGCACCCTGGTGGAGAAGGCCAACCGGCGTTTCGATGCCGACGCACTTTCTGTGATCGCCCGGATATTCGCCCGCGAGGCCGCGATGAAAGCCGGCGAGGAGGGCCTGCGTTGGGTCGTCGGCTCCGCCGACCCCGCCCTCGGACTGGCCACCACATTGCCGACCACCCTGCGGTTGGACGCTATTCGAGCCGCACAGGCTGGGCTCATCTCCGACATGACAGCCCTGTCCGATGTCCTCTACGCCTGACCACCGACACCCCGCGAAAGCAGGAGACCCACGATGACCCAGCCCGAGCCGATCGCCATCGTCGGTATCAGCGCGATCATGCCCGACGCACCGACCGCCCAGGACTTCTGGAGCAACATCCGCGGCGGGCGGTACTCGATCAGCGATGTTCCCACTGAACGCTGGGATCCGGAACTGTACTACGACGCCGACCCACACACCGCGCAGGACAAGACCTACTCGAAGATCGGCGGCTGGGTCCGGGAGTTCCCCTGGGAGCCGATGGCCTGGAGACTGCCCATCCCGCCCAGCGTGGCCGCGCACTTCGACGAGGGCCAGATGTGGTCGGTCAGCGCCTCGCGCTCAGCCCTGCTCGATGCCGGGTGGCCGGACTGGGACGTGGACTCGGACCGAGTTGGCGTGATTCTCGGCAGCGCGCTCGGGGGCGACAAGTACGTGCGCACGACCCTGCGCATCGCCTACCCGGAGTTCGACCGGGAGCTGGCGGCATCGCCGTCGTTCGCGGCACTGCCGGCGGACATCCAGAACGCGATCCGCGCCGAGGCCCGCGAGCGGTTCGTTTCTGGGCTGCCGCACATCACCGAGGACACTATGCCGGGTGAACTGTCGAACGTCATGGCCGGCCGGGTCGCCGCCCTGTTCAACCTGCGCGGCCCCAACTTCACCACCGACGCCGCCTGTGCCTCAGCGCTGGCCGCCATGAACGCCGCGGTCGCTGGCTTGCAGGCCCACCACTACGACGCCTGCATCTCCGGAGGCATCGACCACAACATGCAATCCGGGGCCTTCGTGAGGTTCTGCAAGATCGGTGCCCTTTCGGCAACCGGGACCCGCCCGTTCGACGCGGGCGCCGACGGCTTCGTCATGGGCGAGGGCGCTGCGCTCTTCGTCCTCAAGCGTCTCTCGGATGCTGAGAAGGCCGGGGACCATGTATATGCGGTCATCCTGGGGATCGGCGGCTCGTCGGACGGCAAGGGCAAGGGCATCACCGCGCCCAACCCGATCGGCCAGAAGCTCGCGGTCAGCCGGGCATGGACCAACGCCGGTGTCGATCCGGGCTCCATCGGGATGCTCGAAGCACATGGCACGTCCACCCGCGTCGGCGACGCCACCGAACTCGGCGCCCTCGACGAGATCTTCGGGGCCCTTGGGGTGGCTCCGGGATCCATCGCCCTGGGCTCGGTCAAGTCCAACATCGGGCACCTGAAGGCTGCCGCGGGCGCTGCAGGTGTGTTCAAGGCTGTGATGAGCCTCAACGACAAGGTGCTGCCCCCGAGTCTGCATTTCCAGGACCCCAACCCGAATGTGGACTGGGCATCGACCCCGTTCCGCGTGAACACCGAGCTGCGTGAGTGGACCCACTCCGGTCCGGAACCGCGGCGTGCAGGGGTGAGCGCCTTCGGCTTCGGCGGCACCAACTTCCACATCGCTGTGGAGGAGTACGAGCCCGGCCGGCACAAGGCACCCGACGCAGGGCGTGTTTTCGCCGGGGCCGACATAGGCACGCAAGCCGTCCCCGCGGCCACTGGTGCGACAGCCGCCGTCCGCAAGCCGCCTCTGCGCGGTGCCGCCGTTATCGGTGGCCGCGACGAGGCCGATGTCGTGGCGCAGTTGAAGGCGATGTCTGCCGAGGCCGCGGCTGGCCGCCCGCCCGCCCGCGTCGCACCCGACCCGGCCCTGGCGAACGCTGCGATCCGTGTGGCCATCGACTACGCCGAGGCGGCTGATCTGGCGAAGAAGGCCGACAAGGCCATCCAGGCATTCGGCGCCGACAATCCGGCGATGTGGAAGCTGCTTCGCTCGCAGGGTGTCTTCGTCGGCCGCGGCCCGGCCCCGAAGGTCGCCTTCCTGTTCACCGGCCAAGGCTCGCAGTACGTCAACATGCTCGCGGAGCTGCGCGACCAGGAGCCAATCGTGCGGGCGGTCTACGACGAGGCCGACCGGATCATGACCCCACTCCTGGGCAAGCCCCTGTCGGACTACGTGTTCGCCGACTCCGCGGACTCTGAGGCAGTCTCGCGCCTCAACGCCCAGCTCCTGCAGACCGAGATCACCCAGCCAGCGGTCCTGACCACCGACGCGGCGCTGACCGAACTGCTGGCTGGATACGGCATCACCCCTGACCTGGTCATGGGCCACAGCCTCGGCGAGTACGGCGCGCTGGTGGCGTCCGGTGCGCTGAGCTTCGATGCAGCACTGGAGGCTGTCAGCGCCCGCGGCCGGGAGATGACCAACGTCTCGCAGGCGGACAACGGCGCGATGGCCGCAGTCTTCGGGCCGATGTCCGACATCGAGCGGATCGTGGCCGAGGTCGATGGGTACGTCGTTGTGGCCAACATCAACTCCAACACCCAAGCGGTCGTCGGCGGTGCGACCACCGCAGTCGAGGCCGCTGTGGCCGCGTTCCAGACGGCAGGGATGACCGCCATGCGGATTCCGGTCTCGCACGCGTTCCACACGCAGATCGTGGCCGGAGCCAGCGGGCCCCTGAAGGTCGCGATGCGCCGCCTGCAGGTTCGCGGACCGAGCCTGCCGATCGTGGCTAATGTGACCGGCGAGTTCTACCCTGTCCCCTCTGACACGGAGACGATGCTCGAGATCCTCGGTCGGCAGATCGCTGAGCCGGTCCAGTTCGTCAAAGGACTGCAAACCCTCTACGAGGCCGGCGCACGTGTCTTCGTCGAGGTTGGCCCGAAGAAGGCGCTGCACGGTTTCGTCGAGGAGGTTCTCGGTTCCGAGCACGACGACGTCCTTGCGCTGTTCACCAACCACCCGAAGCTCGGCGACATCGCGTCGTTCAACCAGGCGCTGTGCGGGCTCTATGCGTCGGGCCTGGGCCTCGCCCCGGTGACCGCCCCCGCGACTGCACCGACCCCATCTCCCGTCGCTGAACCCACGCCCGCCACATCCGCCCCCGCGCCCTCCGCCACAACCCCGAGGATCCCCATGTCGACCGCCCGTTACGAGGAACTCGGCCGGCTGTTCGCCGGTGTGCTGGAGCAGGGCCTGCGGGTCTACTCCGGCGAGCCCGGCGCAGGCAGCGCACCGGCTCCCGCTGCCGCGACGCCGCTGCCGAGCGCCCCTGTCGCCATCACCGGTGCCGCCCTGGGCCTGCCGGGGGTGGATCGCGTCTTCGACGACGAGAACATCGCACGTATCCTCGACGGGCAGCAGTTCATCGACGTCATCCCACACCGCTTCCGCGAGGCGATCGTCGACAAGCGGATTACCCGCCTGGTCAAGAAGGCCGGGCAGGACCCCGTGTTCGAGACCATCGAAGACGAGGCCGGCGTCATCAAACTTGCCGGCCGCGGAGCGCCCTTGGACGTCGTCGAGGAGTTCGGCGTGGAGGCCGCCCGCGACGCCGCCCTGGACCGGACAACCCGCTTGGCGATGGGCGCTGGATTCGACGCACTGCGCGACGCGGGCATTCCGCTGGTAATGCGCTACCGGTCGACCACCCTGGGCACCATGCTGCCCGAGAAGTGGGGCCTGCCCGAGTCGATGCGCGACGACACCGGTGTGATCTTCGCCTCCGCCTTCCCGGGGTATGGCGAGTTTGCCAGCGACATCGAGAAGTACATGACTGACCGGGGCCGGCGCGAGCAGGTCCTTGCCCTGGAGGCCGTCCGGGCACGCATGACCGGCGACGAGCCCGCTGCGGCAGAGGTCGACCGCCGGATCGCGGAGCTGCGCCACCTGCTGGAGGTCGAGCGCTTCGAGTATGACCGCCGTTTCATCTTCCGTTGCCTGGCCATGGGCCACTCGCAGTTCGCCGAGCTGATCGGTGCCCGCGGGCCGAACACTCAGATCAACGCCGCCTGCGCCAGCACGACTCAGGCCGTGTCACTGGCCGAGGACTGGATTCGCACCGGCCGCTGCCGTCGCGTGGTCGTGGTGTCCGCGGATGACGTGAGCAGTGATGTTCTTCTGCCCTGGGTCGGCTCGGGCTTCCTGGCCTCCGGTGCCGCTGCCATCGAGGACGTCGCCAGCGAGGTCGCCACCCCCTTCGATCGCCGCCGCCACGGGATGATCGTCGGGATGGGCGCCGCAGCGTTCGTCGTCGAGTCCGCCGGGGCCGCGCGCGAACGGGGCCTGCAGCCGATATGCGAGGTTCTCGCATCCGTCACCGCGAACAGCGCCTTCCACGGCACGCGCCTGGACGTCGACCACGTCGGCCAGGTCATGGAGAGCCTGATCAGCACAGCCGAGGCCCGCGGGATCGACCGCGCACAGATCGCCCCGGAGACGGTCTTCGTCTCCCACGAGACCTACACCCCAGCTCGAGGCGGCTCGGCGGCCGCGGAGATCAACGCGCTGCGCCGGGTGTTCGGTACCGCCGCAGGTTCCATCGTGATCACCAACACCAAGGGCTTCACGGGCCACGCGATGGGCGCCGGCATCGAAGATGTTGTGGCGATCAAGGCGTTGGAGACAGGCATCGTTCCGCCGGTGCCCAACTACAAGGAGCCCGACCCTGAACTCGGCACCCTGAATCTGTCGGTCGGCGGCGCCTACCCGGTGAACTACGCCCTGAGACTGGCCGCGGGCTTCGGTTCACAGATCGCGATGACCCTGCTGCGCTGGACCCCCATGCCCGACGGCCGACGGCGCGCGCCCAGCGAACTCGGATACGCCTACCGGATCATCGACCCGGCCGCCTGGGAGCGCTGGCTGGCCGACGCCGCCGGTCGCTCGGGCGCTAGCCTCGAGGTCGACCACCATCGACTACGCATCGTGGACGCGGGTGCCCCGACAGCGGCTCCCGCCGCCCCAACCGCACCTCCTGTGCCCGTGGCTCCGGCCGCACCGGCCCAAGTGGAAGCACCCGCACCGGCCCCGGTCGCTGCTCCCAGCCCTCCGGCCGCCGACCCCTTGGTCACCGCCGTCGTGGGCATCGTCTCGGAGATGACCGGCTACCCCGCCGACCTGCTGGACCTCGACCTCGACCTCGAAGCCGACCTCGGCGTGGACACCGTCAAACAAGCCGAAGTCTTCGCCGCCGTGCGCGAACGCTTCGGCGTCGAACGCGACGACAACCTCGCCCTGCGCGACTTCCCCACCCTCACCCACGTCATCGGCTGGGTCCGCGACAAAACCGGCACCCCAGCCCCGACCGCCGCGTCTGCTGCGCCTGCCGTGGCGACCCCGGCCCCCGCCGGCGACGAGATCACCGCGGCCGTCGTGGGCATCGTCTCGGAGATGACCGGCTACCCCGCCGACCTGCTGGACCTCGACCTCGACCTCGAAGCCGACCTCGGCGTGGACACCGTCAAACAAGCCGAAGTCTTCGCCGCCGTGCGCGAACGCTTCGGCGTCGAACGCGACGACAACCTCGCCCTGCGCGACTTCCCCACCCTCACCCACGTCATCGGCTGGGTCCGCGACAAAACCGGCACCCCAGCCCCGACCGCCGCGTCTGCTGCGCCTGCCGTGGCGACCCCGGCCCCCGCCGGCGACGAGATCACCGCGGCCGTCGTGGGCATCGTCTCGGAGATGACCGGCTACCCCGCCGACCTGCTGGACCTCGACCTCGACCTCGAAGCCGACCTCGGCGTGGACACCGTCAAACAAGCCGAAGTCTTCGCCGCCGTGCGCGAACGCTTCGGCGTCGAACGCGACGACAACCTCGCCCTGCGCGACTTCCCCACCCTCACCCACGTCATCGGCTGGGTCCGCGACAAAACCGGCACCCCAGCCCCGACCGCCGCGTCTGCTGCGCCTGCCGTGGCGACCCCGGCCCCCGCCGGCGACGAGATCACCGCGGCCGTCGTGGGCATCGTCTCGGAGATGACCGGCTACCCCGCCGACCTGCTGGACCTCGACCTCGACCTCGAAGCCGACCTCGGCGTGGACACCGTCAAACAAGCCGAAGTCTTCGCCGCCGTGCGCGAACGCTTCGGCGTCGAACGCGACGACAACCTCGCCCTGCGCGACTTCCCCACCCTCACCCACGTCATCGGCTGGGTCCGCGACAAAACCGGCACCCCAGCCCCGACCGCCGCGTCTGCTGCGCCTGCCGTGGCGACCCCGGCCCCCGCCGGCGACGAGATCACCGCGGCCGTCGTGGGCATCGTCTCGGAGATGACCGGCTACCCCGCCGACCTGCTGGACCTCGACCTCGACCTCGAAGCCGACCTCGGCGTGGACACCGTCAAACAAGCCGAAGTCTTCGCCGCCGTGCGCGAACGCTTCGGCGTCGAACGCGACGACAACCTCGCCCTGCGCGACTTCCCCACCCTCACCCACGTCATCGGCTGGGTCCGCGACAAAACCGGCACCCCAGCCCCGACCGCCGCGCCAGCCGTGGCGACACCCGCCGAGCAACCGGTAACGGCAACACCCACCACACCGAAGTTCGTGGGCGACTTCGCCGCCGTCGACTCGCTCCCGCGGCGGATCCCTTTGCCAGCTTTGCGCCCGTCCCTGGACGCATGCGTCCCGACCGGTGTAGAACTCAGCGCCGGTTCACGCATCCTCGTCGTGCTGGACGAGGGCGGCGTGGGCACGGCTCTGGTCAAGAAACTGGCCAAGCGTGGCGCCGAGGTCTTGGCGATCGAGGCCGCGACAGCCACCGACGACCTGCTGAACCAGGTTGCTCAGTGGAGCACCGAGGAGCCGCTCACGGGTGTCTACTGGCTGCCATCGCTGGACGACGAGGGCCCGCTGGACGAACTCGATCTCAACGGCTGGCACGAAGCCCTACGCCGTCGTGTGGTTGCACTGCATGCGCTCTTCCACCAGGTCATCGACGCCGAGCCTTTCCTCGTCACCGGCTCCCGCCTCGGTGGGTTCCATGGTCACGACGCAGCCGGGGCGACCTCGCCACTCGGAGGTGCTGTGGTCGGCTTCGCGAAGTCGTACAAGCGAGAGCGCCCCGACGTCCTGGTCAAGGCGGTGGACTTCCCCGCCAGCCGTAAGACCGCCGCGCTGGCCGACACGTTGGTCGACGAGACGCTGGCCGACCCCGGCTGCGTCGAAATCGGGCGCGTCGACGACCAGCGCTGGGGCGTCGGCCTTGCCGAGGTCGCATTCCCACCAGTCGACTCCCCGGAGCCCGGCGCGATGGATCTGGGCAGCGACTCCGTGTTCGTCATCACCGGCGCAGCGGGCAGCATCGTCTCGGCAATCACCGCGGACCTTGCGACGCACTCCGGCGGCACGTTCCATCTGCTTGACCTTGCACCTGCGCCAGACCCCGCGGACGCTGACCTGCAGCGCTACCTCGCCGACCCGAACTCACTCAAGGGCACCATCGCCGAGCAGATCACCGCCCGCGGCCAGAAGCCGACCCCGGTGCTGATCGAAAGGGAATTGGCCAAGTTCGAGCGTCTGGCTTCGGCGCTGTCCGCCATCGATGCGGTCACCAACGCCGGTGGCACAGCGCACTACCACTGCGTCGATCTGCGCGACGGCGAGGCCGTGGCCGCAGTCATAGATCAGATCCGCGAGGCCCACGGCCGGATCGACGTGCTCCTGCACGCGGCGGGCCTGGAGATCAGCAAGGGCCTGGCCAAGAAGGATCGCGCGGAGTTCGAACTGGTCTTCGGTGTGAAGGCCGACGGCTGGTTCAACCTCATGAAGGCTGCCGGCGACATGCCGATCGGCGCCACTGTCGCGTTCAGCTCGGTGGCCGGCAGGTTCGGCAACCCCGGCCAGACCGACTACGCGGCGGCCAACAATCTGCTGTGCAGCATCGCCAGCGGCATGCGGCGCACCCGCCCACAGACCCGGGCCATCGCACTGGACTGGACTGCATGGGCAGGCATCGGCATGGCCATGCGCGGCTCGATCCCCAAGATCATGGAAGCTCTGGGCGTTCAAATGCTGCCGCCCGAGGCTGGGATCGCGTGGATACGCCGGGAACTCACCAGCGGCTCGGGGAGCGGCGAGGTCGTCGTCGCCGGCAGGCTGGGCCAGATGGCCGAGGAGCTCGACGCGGCACCCGGCGTCGACCCCGAGGCGTTCGTGGATGCCTGCGCCCAAGCCGGCCCGATGGTCGGTGAGGTGCTTCGGGCCAGTGTGAACGATGGGCTGGTCGTCGGCACAACGCTGGACCCGAAGGAGCAGCCGTTCCTCAACGACCACCGTGGTGACCGAGTAACCGCCCTGCTGCCCGCTGTCATGGGCATCGAGGGCATGGTGGAAACCGCGCGCCTGCTGGCGCCGGACTGGGCCCTGGCTGCGGTCGAGGACGCTGACTTCCTAGCACCGCTGAAGTTCTACCGCGATGAGCCGCGCACGCTGACGATCAGCGCGCTGGTCCACCCCGACGGCGAGGACCTGCTGGCCGAGTGCCGGGTCGAGGCCGAACGCCAGTTACCGGGATCGGACGCCCCGACCCGGACGACGCACTTCACCGGCCGGGTCCGGCTCACCCGATCGCAGCCGGCGGCGCAGCACGCGGACCCACCTGCGCGTGAGGGCGCCGAGGTGACCGCTGATGACGTCTACGCGATGTACTTCCACGGCCCCGCCTACCAGGTGGTCGACGCAGGCTGGCGCGACGGGGACCGATCGGCGGCGCAGTTCGCCTCCGACCTGCCGGCCAACCATGCCCCGGGCGACCAGCCGTTGCAGGCTGCCCCGCGCCTGATCGAGTTGTGCTTCCAGGCCGCCGGGCTCTGGGAGGCTGGGCGCGACGGGCGCATGGCTCTACCCACGCACGTCACCCGCGCAGTCGTACTGCCTGCGGCGGGTGAGGCCGCCGAGGGCCCCCTGACTGTCACCGCAGAGCAGGGTCCCGCGGGGTTCGACTGCATCGTCGTCGATGCCTCGGGCTCGGTCTTGGTCCAAGTGGAGGGTTACCGCACTATTGAGTTCCCCCAGCCTCTGCCCGACGATGTGCGGGCACCCCTGCGTGCGGTGATGGCGGACTGACGGCACCATGGGCGCAGCACGTAAGGGCAAGCGGGTGCCGCAGTCGGAACAGGCTGTCAGGGTTGAAGTACCCGTACTCGTCGACGGGTCCGGGAATGCGTGGGCCCTGCCCGTCTGCCGCACACTCGCCGGGGCCGGCCTGACGCCCGGATCCCTCGTGGAGAGTCCAGCACTCGACGCCGGTCCGGCTGATGTGGCCTCCCGGTTGGCCCGCGAGACTGCGCTGACACTCGGTCCGGGCCGCCACGACATCAGCCTGGCGGTGACGGTGGATCCGGCCCCCGCGGCCGCGACCTACGACGCATCCTCGGGCACGCACCTGGGCGGATGGGCGTTGGCCGAGGAACTGCTGGCCGTCGACCTGACGGAACTTGGGGACGCGCAGCCCCCGACCGCCTCGGGTCACGCCATCGAGGCGCGGGTGTCCGCGACCGATGCGCCCGATGGCGCACAGTTGCTGTACCTGCGAGCACCGCAGGGTCCGGGGGTACAAGTCGTCGAGCGCAAGGAGGTGGGTGCCGCGGTCGGTTCGGGCATCGTCCTGCGCATCGTCGCTCACGGCCATGACCGGGCCACCGCGCTGGCCCGACTTCACCACGCACTGTCCGACTGTGCAGTGGTGGTCGCGAACTGCGCCACCAACCGCCCGGCGCTGCTCGCTGCTGTTGCCTCCGCGATGGCCGACGTTTCAGGGCCAGCGCGCCCGGTGTCTGACCCTGTGGTCGTCCTTGCCGCCGCAGTGCGGGCAAGCGACTCCCAGCGCGACACCCAACGGGCCACCTTCCACGCTCGTGCCGCTCGGGGCCGTCCGGAACCAGTTGACGCGACCGGCGTGTCCACGAGCCTGAACTACAACGGCCAGCACTACTCCCTGCGGGTGTTCCAGACTGGTCCGCGCACGTACCGCGTCGACACGGGCGACGATGTGGCCGAGGTGGCGATCGACAGAGCGAACGATTTCGAATGGACGGTCACGGCCGCCGGTCGCGATCGCCATGTCGTGGTCGCCTCACATGGAACCGGCTGCCTGCTCGAACTCGACGGGATCGCCCACCTCGTCGACCGCTACGAGGGCATCACCGTGCGCGCACAGTGGCCGGCCCTCGTCGTCGCGGTCCTCGTCTCCCCGGGGCAGCAGGTGGCCGAGGGTGATCCCCTCGTCGTCGTCGAGGCGATGAAGATGGAGTCCACGCTGCGGGCGCCCTTCGCCGGAACGATCACGTCCGTGGCCGTGCTGCCCAATGAGCAGGTACATTCCGGCGTCCCACTGGTCCTGATCCGCCCGGCATCCCCCGGGGACGCGGCGAGCCACGTACAGCCAAGCAACGGCTCGCGAGTCAGCTTCGCCGGCATGGCACTGTCCGACACTTCCGGCCGCTCGCAGTACGAGCGGGTTTACGCCGCCCTGCGCGATTACTTGCTGGGATACGAACTCGACCCCGTAGCACTTACGGCGCTGCTGGCCGAGCAGAACACCTTCGCCAACCGCGCCAGCGCCGGCGACACCAAACTGCTGGCGGCCGAGGACGGCTTCCTGGACCTGTTCACCGACTTCGGCCTGCTCTGGCAGTCTGAGCGTGAGGGTGGCGCACAGTCCGACCTGCGGGTGATCACCGCACGCGAGCACCTGCTCGGCTACGTTCAGTGGCTGGACCCAGACCGGGCGGGCCTGCCCGCCCAGATGCGTCGCCGACTGTCCAAGGTCCTGGGCCACTACGGCGTATCCGACCTGCATCGAAGCCCGGACCTGGAGCAGGCAGTCGTCCTGCTGTTCGGGGCCCAAGCGAGGCGCCCGCAACTGGCCCAAGTCGTCACGGGCATCCTCGAGCGACGACTGCGTTACCGAGACCTAATCCTGCCGTTCGTCGACGACTCGGCACAGACCCGCTACGACCGCCTGATCGCATCCACCCGTGAGCAAATCGACCATGTGGCCGACCTCGCGCGAGACGCCCGGTTCCGGTTCATCGACGAGCCGGTTGTTGAGGCCGGCCGGGCGCAGACCCAGGCCCGTATGGAGGCCCATCTGGACGCCCTCGCGGAGGACCCAAACCGCCCCGAGCGCGCCGAGCGCATCGCGGCCCTGGTCGAAGCCCCCCAACCGATGCGCCAGCTGATCCTGCGCCGGCGCATGGCGGGCGCCGACGAGGACCTGCAGGCCGCACTGCTGGAGATCCGGGCGCGGCGGTGGTACAGGATTCGCCCGATCCAGCGACCTGCAGGTCGTGGAAGTCGACGGGATCATGCTCTGCCACGCCGACTACAACTTCGAGGGGCGATCGATCCATCTGGTTCTGGCGTCCACGCCATTGGAGGACGTGCGGAAAGTCGGCGCAGCTATCGCTCGCTACCTGGTCGACGTTGATCCGAAACGCCACCCGATAGTCGACCTCATGACGTGGCGGGCGCAGAGCCAGCCGAACGGCGACGACCTCTCGGCGGTCGTTTCCGATCTGGTCGGCGACTGGGATCTGGGTCGACCGATCTGGCGCCTAGACGTGACCGTGACCAGTACGGCAGCCGACGCCGACCCCGAAATCCAGACCCAATACTTCACGTTCCGCGCGGGCGAGGACGACGCTCTGACCGAGGACCGCTTCTACCGCAACCTCCACCCGATGCTCGCCAAGCGCCTCGAGCTATGGCGCCTGGGAAACTTCGAACTGACCCGCCTACCCTCGCTGGAGGACGTGTACCTGTTCCACGGCGTGGCTCGCGACAACCCCAAGGACCATCGCCTGTTCGCGCTAGCAGAAGTCCGCGACATGACGATCGTTCCCGATCCGCGCGGCGGCGCCCCAAGCTACCCGAACCTGTGGCGGATGGGCCTGCAGGCGATCATCGCGATGCGGCGGGCCCGGACTACGTTCCCGGAGCGCGGCCGCCCTCTGGCCAACCGGATCACTCTGTTCGTGCGGCCGCCCTGGACTGTGCCCCGGGAGCATTGGTCAGACCTCGCGGAGATGATGATCCCACTGGCCAGCGGCGCCGGCTTGGAGTTGGTGGTCCTGCGCACGTTGATCCCCCAACCCGACGGGACGCTGAAACCCACGGTGCTCAATGTCGACGGCATCATCACCCGGGACATCACGATCTCCGAGGAACCCGTCCGTGACGACATCGTGCGCCCACTGACCCGTTACCGGCAGAAGGTGCTCACCGCGCAGAGGTTCGGGGTGCCCTACCCGTTCGAGATCTTGCGGATGTTCGCCCCCCAGCCGGGCATCGTCGGCAAGTTCCTCCCCGGACACTTCGTGGAGCACGACCTCGACGAGACGGGCGAGGCCCTGGTCCCGGTGGCGCGGGAGCCCGGCCTTAACACCTCCAATCTGGTAGTCGGGCTGCTCACCACCTACACCGTGGCCTATCCCGAGGGAATGACCCGGGTGATCATGCTGTCCGATCCGACCCGCGGGCTGGGCAATCTTGCCGAGCCGGAGTGCCGGATCGTCAACGCGGCGCTGGCCCTGGCCGCGGAGATGGGCGTGCCCGTCGAGTGGTTCGCGGTCTCCTCTGGCGCCCTGATCTCGATGGAGTCCGGCACGGAGAACATGGACTGGATCGCACTGACCCTGCGCCGGATCATCGAGTTCACCCAAGGGGGCGGCGAGATCAACATCGTCGTCACAGGCATCAATGTCGGCGGCCAGCCCTATTGGAACGCTGAGGCCACGATGCTCATGCACACCCGCGGCATCCTCATCATGATTCCGGGCAGTTCGATGGTGCTCACCGGCAAGCAGGCGCTGGACTTCTCCGGTGGCGTGTCCGCCGACGACAACCTCGGCATCGGCGGCTTCGAGCGGGTGATGGGCCCGAACGGTCAGGCGCAGTACTGGGCGCCATCGCTGGCCGACGCCTGCGAGTTGCTTCTTCACCACTACGAGCACACGTATGTCCAGCCCGGCGAGCGGTTCCCGCGCCGGATTCATACGAGCGACCCGCCCAACCGCGACGTCCGCTCATTCCCGCATGCTGAGGTGCCCGACTGCGACTTCACTGTCGTGGGAGACGTCTTCTCCGCCGAGCGCAATCCGGAACGAAAGAAGCCTTTCGACGTGCGCTCGGTGATGCGGTCGGTGACCGATCAGGACAGTGAGCCGCTGGAGCGCTGGGAGCGCTGGCGCGGGGGTGAGAACTGCGTGGTCTGGGATGCACGCGTCGGCGGGATCAGCGTCTGCATGCTCGGCCTCGAGTCCCGGCCGATCCCACGACGCGGGTTCGTCCCGGCCGACGGCCCACCGTCATGGACGTCGGGCACTCTGTTCCCCCAGGCGTCGCGGAAGACCGCCCGAGCGGTGACCGCCGCGAGCGGCAACCGTCCGCTGGTCGTCCTGGCCAACCTGTCGGGCTTCGACGGGTCGCCTGAGTCGATGCGGCATTGGCAGTTGGAGTACGGCGCGGAGATCGGCCGGGCGGTGACCAACTTCAAGGGCCCGATCGTGTTCGTCGTGATATCCCGGTACCACGGTGGTGCGTTCGTCGTGTTCTCCAAGGCCCTGAACCCCCAGATGGAAGTCGTGGCGGTCGAGGGCTCGTACGCATCGGTTATCGGGGGCGCCCCGGCTGCCGCGACAGTGTTCGCCCGCGAGGTTCGCGGACGGGTGAACGCCGATCCCCGCGTGGTTGCGGCCAGGAAACAACTTGCCGAGTCCGCCGGCGCCGAGGCGACCGAGCGGCGAGTTCAGTTGGCCGAGATCACCGAGCACGTGCGCTCGGAGAAACTCGGCGAGGCGGCAGGCGAGTTCGACGCCGTGCACACGATCGACCGGGCCTTGGCCATGGGATCGGTGGACCGGATAATCTCGGCGGCGGTGTTGCGCCCCTACGTCATCGACGCCCTCGAGCGCGGAATGGCCACGGAACAGGCGCGGGATTGACGCGAACGGTGCCTCGAACCGGGACGGCCTTGAGACGAAGATCCCCTGTCGCCCGGGGCGTCCGCGTAACTTCTGGTCGAGAGCCACAGTGCGGCGATGGCGGGCGGCACCTTCCGGACCACCCGAGTGCCCCGCGAATCCGAATCGCCGTTCTGTGAAGAAGTTCGCCAGGTTCCCGGCGAGTCGGGGAAACTCGTTCTCAAAGCCCACGCTGGGCGCCGAGTTGACGCCGGCACGACCTCCCATATCGCTGAAGGCCCCCGCGATCCAACTAGGCCGGGTCCACCAAGGGCTGATCCACCCACGAGTGGATGGGTTCGGCCTGCGAGAGGTCCGCTGAGCCAGACAGCACCCTCGGGGGCTCGGCCAGGCCGTTGGCCGCGACGACCGTGAGCAGGAAGACGCCGTCCCGCAGCCACCATCCGGGGAACCGGTCGGCTCCCGATGCCACGCTCAGGTGCTGCCACTGGCCGACCCCGGTACTGATCCCCGATGGGTCGTCCAGGACGACCTCGACCGTGCGGGTGTCGGCACGCAAGCCGGTGCGCAGAACCTTGAGGGCGCTCTCCTTGGCCGACCAGATCAGGTTCGCTACAGCATCGTGGGCATCGGGGCCTGGGGCGTCCGCGACCACGTCACGCTCAGCGGCCGTCAAGAAGTCGCGGACGAACCCGTCGCTGCGAGGTTCGACGATCTCGAGGTCGACCCCGACGGCACCCAGGTCCGGCCCGACCAGGCACACCGCCCAGCCGGCCCGGTCGGTCAGGGAGACGTCCAGGCCCAGGGTCCGGCCGTCGACCTCCACGTAGGGGGCACCGGTCATGCGGTTGAGGACTCCGATGCGGCCGAGACTCCCCGGGTCATGGGGCAGGCCCACCGCGGCGGCCACCGCGCACTTCCCGGCGTAGCGGCGCAGCAGGTATTCGGTGCGGCGCTTGGTGAATCGCATCGTGGAAGCCCGGGCCGCCTCGGTCCCGGTCAACCACTGCTGACCCTGGGGCACCTGCGACTCGCCGCGAGCCAGCCACTGCATCTGGTCAGGGTAGCCGACGACCGCGATTCAGCCGCACCGGTCGCATCCGCCGAATGCTGCCTCACCGTGCGCGCTGCACCCGTTCCTCATCCCACACCGCCACTTCGGACTCGTACACCACTGCATCCGCCCCGAACACAAGGAACCGGTCGAAACCACGGGCGAACCAGCGGTCGTGGGTCACCGCCAGCACCGTGCCTTCGAAGGCCTCCAGTCCCGCTTCCAGGGCTTCGGCCGACTCCACATCGAGGTTGTCGGTCGGCTCGTCGAGAAGCAGCATCGTGGCCCCCGACAGCTCCAGTAGCAGGATCTGGAACCGCGCCTGCTGACCGCCCGAGAGCGCATCGAAGCTCTGCTCGGCGGCATGGGCCAGTTCGTACCGGTCGAGGACGCGCGCGGCCTGCTCACGGCCCAGTCCGGCCCGCCCGCGACCATCGGCGGTGCGGTCGCCGCGGTGCAGAATGTCCAGCAGCGTTCGTCCCGCCAGTTCGGGGTGCTCGTGGGTCTGTACGAACCAGCCGGGTCGCACGCGTGCGCCCAGACGGGCGGTGCCAGTGTGCGCGACATGGGCAATGTCGGCCTCACCCACCGGTGAGTGTCCGAGGTCAGGCTCCGAGCCTCCCGCGGCGAGCAGTCGAAGGAAGTGCGACTTGCCCGAACCGTTGGAGCCCAGGACGGCCACACGCTCGCCGTACCAGACCTCGAGGTCGAAGGGACGCATCAACTCCGCGTCCGGCAGCCGCAGCTCGAGGTTCTCGCAGACCAGTGCCCGCTTGCCGGTACGTCCTCCGGTCAGGCGCATTACCACCCGCTGCTCGCGCGGCTGCTCGGTAGGCGGTCCGACCTCCTCGAACTTGCGAAGCCGGGTCTGGGCTGCCTGATAGCGGCTGGCCATTCCGTCGTTGTAGGCCGACTTCTGGCGCAAGGTGTTCACCAACGTCTTGAGCTTCTGGTGCTCCTCGTCCCAGCGCCGCCGAAGTTCGTCGAGCCGCGCGAACCGGTCGCGCCGTGCATCGTGGTACGACGCATAGCCGCCGGGATGGGTCCAGATCTGGTTGCCCGCAGCACCGAGTTCGACAGTGACGACTCGGGTGGCTGTGTTGGCCAGCAGCTCCCGATCGTGGGAGATGAACAGGATGGTCTTGTCCGACTCCTTGATCCGCTGCTCCAGCCAGATCTTGCCAGGGACGTCGAGGTAGTTGTCGGGTTCGTCGAGCAACAGCACCTCGTCGGGGCCGGCCAGCAGGTACTCGAGAACCAGGCGCTTCTGCTCCCCGCCGGACAACGTGCGCAACGATCGGTACTTGACCTTGTCGAATGGCATGCCCAGTGCGGAGGTTGTGCACACGTCCCAGGTCACTTCCGCGTCGTAACCACCTGCGTCGGCGTACTCAGCCAGAGCCTCGGCGTACTTCATCTGGGTCGCACTGTCGTCCGTTTCCATGAGAGCCGATTCGCACCCTTCGATGGCGCTTGCAGCAGCGCGCACCCGCGGTGGCGCCACCGAGAGTAGGAGGTCGGCCACGGTCGGGTCAGCGATGTTGTCCACAACCCCCTGGCCGACGAACTGCCGCATCACCCCGAGCCCACCCGAACGAGTGATCGCTCCGCCATGAGCGGTCAGGTCACCGATGATGATGCGCAGCAGAGTCGTCTTCCCCGACCCGTTGGCCCCGACCAGGGCGACCTTCTGCCCGTCGCCCACGCGGAAGGAGACGTCGTCGAGCAGAACCCGACCGTCGGGCAACTCGAAGCGCACACCGGAGACGTCAACGTGACCCACGGACCTACGGTAAGGGGCGGCCGGCCGTGCACGAGTCAGTCCCCGTCACGACCCCCGACCGGGATGACCACTTCGTTCTTCCGCAGGAACCACGGCGTCCACGGCGGGTCGAACCGGGCATACCGAGGTCGACCCACGACAGACAACTGCGCCTTGGCCAACAGATCCAACAGTTCTTCGGTCCGTGCCTCATAGGTGCTGCGTGACCAGCGCCCGGAGAACGTCAATGCGGCGGCTGTCTGCGCGGGTATCCGACGGGTGCGCACGGAGGAATCCAGAGGTTGCGGCACATCGTCGGCGGCGATGCCCGAGGGCATCACGAAACCCACGACGAATACGCCACTGCGGGGGTCCTGCTCCTGTACCACCGGCGCGGTCATGGCGACCTTGCGCGAAGCCCGGTTGTGGCCGCCGATGTAGCGGGCGAGTTTGGGGAAGGCGAGGTTGCCCGCCACGCCGAACGATCCTGTCACGTCGACTTCAGCAACCAGGTGTTCTGGATACCGCCGCAACTCGAATCCCGGGTACTGCTTGAGCACTTCGTACGGCTGCTGTTCGGTCATCGATTCACCTCTTCCCCACGGTACGTCCCTGTGGACACCCGAAACTGCCCGACCGCACGGCTGAGACTGGACTGGTGAACGCGAAGGAGGCAGCATGGCTCTCATGGCCAGCAGGATGCTCACAAGGGCCGATCTCGACGCACTGCCCGACGATGGCCTGCGGCACGAACTCATCGATGGGTCGTTCGTGATGACGCCAGCCCCCGGGATGGCCCATCAAGACTTCACCTTCGCGCTGGCTCGGGCTTTGCACGCGGCCGCCGAAGGCACCAACCTGAAGGTGATGATGGCGCCGTACGACGTTGTGATCGGACCCCAGGTCGTGGAGCCCGACATCGTCATCGCCCCGCGAGCCGCGTTCACCGAGCGAGACCTGCAGACGGCCCCACTGCTGGTCGTCGAGGTCCGGTCACCGTCGACGGCATGGCTGGATGAGGGGCGCAAGCGCACCCTCTACGAAGAAGCCGGGGTCGCCCACTACTGGCTCGCCGACCCGGCCGAGCCATCGATCATGCTTCTCGAACTGGTTGACGGCCGTTACGAGCAGACCCGGTTCGCACGTGGCGACGAAGTACTGAGCATCCGCCGGCCACTGGCGATTGACGTGATCCCGACGAGTTTGGCGCAGGGCTGACCGGACAAGAGTCGGACGTCCGGAGGGAATCGGTGCACGACGACCCGGGGTCTACCGTGAGCGGTGGATGTCGCGTCGGTGGTCGGTGAGTCACACGACGGCCTCGCGGACTGTGTCGTTGATTCGGTACAGCGGGTAGTAGGTGCCGCGCCGGGCCGCGTGGATCCCAGCCAGTTCGCCACGAAGCGGCTTGCCCACACGCTGCGGGGCGGCTCTCAAGGACGAGTACCGTCAGATCGGTCTGCCTGCGGTCAAAGCCACAACAGCGCGGAATTCATCCGATCATGTGGGCTTCGCAGCAACTCCTCGATAACTGCCCATCTCCGGTCCATGCTGGATCCATGAGCCGCGGGCCAGGAACGTTAGCCGCCGTCCTGTCGATGTCGACAGGATGCCTAGTGATGTCTGTCTCGACCGCGAATGCGCACCCGATCGGGCCGTCTGGGCCGCGACCGGGTGCGGTGATCTCAACTTCGCACCCGGTGAAGCGACCCACCACGATCCAGGGCTGGAACGATGCCTCACGCCGAGTGATGCCGGGCACCCACTTGTCGGACCGGATCCTCATCCGCTCGGGCGGGAGGACAGCGCCGCGCACGGTCGCACTCCTTCGGGCCCGCATCGGCTCCAGTGAGTGGAAGGTCGTCGCGCGCAACCGCACCAGCGCGGCCGGTCACATGACTGTGCGCTTCACCGCCCCCAACTCGGGCGCGTGGAAGCTCCGCATCTGGGTTCAACCCAGCCGTCTCGCCCGGGAGGTGCGGTCGGCCTCCCGGCGGATCGTGGTGCGAACCCCGCAACCGAAGACCACACAACCAGCCACCCCCGACGCTCCCCCGCCGTCCGCCGCCACCGCCGAATCAGTCGTCCATGTCACCGGCGACATAGGCCAGTGCGGCGGCGCAGCGGACAAGACCGCGGCGCTCATCGACGCCAGCGCCGGGGTGCTGATCGCCACCGGCGACCTCGCATATCCGAACGGCACGACGACGGACTTCGCAACCTGTTACGACCCGTTCTACGGCCCCTTCAAAGACGTGACCTTCCCCGTGCCGGGCAACCACGAGTACAACTCCGCAGCCTCGGCGTACTTCTCCTACTTCGGTGACCGCGTGGGCACTGCCGAACAGCCCTGGTACTCCGTGGACATCGGCGCATGGCGGTTCTACATGCTCAACTCGAACTGCGATCTGGTGGGTGGATGTGACGTCGGATCGAAGCAATACACCTGGCTCATGGCACAACTGTCCGGCGTCCAGCCACGCTGCTCGGCGGCGGTGTGGCACCATCCCCGCTGGTCGAGCGGAGCACATGGCCCGGACCCGAGTACGGCGGCCTTGTACGAGCTGCTCCTGACCCATGGCGCGGACATGCTGCTCACCGGCCACGAACACAACTACGAGCGGTTCGCCCGCCTCGACTCCAGCGGCCGTCCAAGCCCTTCCGGGATCCGCGAGTTCGTCGTGGGCACCGGCGGGGCGTCACTTCGGAGCATTCCCGGTAGTGCCCCCGGTTCGGAAGTGCGACTCAACGACAGTCACGGTGTGTTGATGCTGACTCTGGGAGCCAGCGACGTCAGGTGGCGATTCGTCCCCACCGAACCCGCCGGCGCAACGGACGCCGGGACCGAGGGGTGCCACTGAACCGACGTTGCGGTTCAGTTGTCGCGGTGGGGCCCCAGATCCAGGACGATGGTGGCCGGCTTGGGCCGGCCTCGATCGTTTATGAATCGTCAGGACGAACCCTCTGTGCGGCTCGCCTGGGAAGAGAGGACGATCGCCGCCTTGCCTAGTCCTGTGCTTGCATGGAGACGCTGTTCGCCGAAAGGCACCCGGGGGCCTTGGTAGCGCGCGCGTAGTACGTCAGTCCGGGCTCGAGACCGGGGTTGCCCATGTTCCACTGGTAGCCGTCGTTGTTCGCCTGGGCGATGTCCGACGCCACTCTCAGGTCGGTCTTGGGCTGTTGCGTGGAACCGAGTTGCTGCAGCAGGACGATCTTCCGGCCGTCCTTGCATACGAGTTTCCGGCTCTTCACGTATCCCGAGAAACTGCGCGATTCCGGCATGATCACGACTTTGGTCTTGGCTGCGCTGGCCGCGGTCGCCAGCGGGGCGAATCCGACGAGTGTCGCGGCCGAGAGCGCGAGTACGGCCAGCGAACTCCTGACGATCGGTTTCGAGTTCATGGCTCTCCTAATGAGGCTTGGCTTACCTACCTCGTCATGGTGTGCACCGGCACGCGGCCGTGTCCATGGCCTTCGTGGCTCGAATACGCGACACTCCGTGAGCCCTGAAGTCCTCCCCCCCACTTGGGCGTGTCATCACGACCTTGGATCGCGCCGACACACTCACCCGGCCGACCGCGCCGGACCTGGCAAACTCACGCACCTTGGTCACCATGGGTGCCGTCTTGAGTCACCGGACTCCTGATCAGCGGGTGTATTCTGAAACGGCCGGGGGGTGGTCTTCATGACTGGTCTTATTGCCGCTGCGGCGAGTGCCGCGCTGTTGGTTTCTCCGCTGACAGGGGTTCCCGAAGCCCCCTTTTGAACCGTGCGCTTCGGTCGCCACCATCTTTCCCAACTACGTTCCGGACTGGTGCGGTAAACGTGCCCCGGACGGCTACGACGAGTTCCGCGCCGCACTGGCGGAGCTCACGAAGCAGATCCAGCAGGTGGTCTTGACCGTCGGGGGCGTGGCCGCGGATCTGCACCGGAGCTGCTACATCGAAGAGAACTCGACCGGGCCGAAACCTGCGGACCCGCAGGACGTCGAGTTCATCGTGGAGCGGCTCTCGTACGGTGCCCGGCCTGCGCTCGACGCAGCGAACACGGCGCTCAGCCGACTGCAGGCTGCCCAGAAGAAGGCCTTCGCCGGTGACCCCAACGCGTCGCAGGCCGCAGGGGACGTCGCGGCCCTCAGGGATGTGATCGCGGCATACGGCCGATCGGTCATGCTGATCGAGGACGACGGGGATCTCTACGCGTCATGCAAGACCTACCCTGCGTACCAGGCCGCCGAGGATTCGCTGCTGGGACACGAGATCGAGTTCGTGAACATCAGCCTGCGGTACCAGCCGCTGTACACACGCATCCAGGACGCGTTCACTGCCACGTTGGGCACCTGCAAGACCGTGCGTGTCCGCGAGGAGATTCCGGCCAAGGACATCCAGAAGGCCGGCCCTGCGAAGACCAGCCGCTCCGGCGGGGCAACATTGGTGTACCCCAAGTCGCTGGACGTCGGCAAGAAGCCCAAGAAACTACCCGTTAACGTCAAGAGCCCGGCGGCGGACTACGGCAGTATCAGCGTTACGCGCGGATCGAAGGGCATCGTCGCCACCGGTGGCGGCTTCACGGATCAGGCATTCGGGCTGCTCATGACCATCCCGGCCAAGACCAAACCGGGAAAGGTGACGATAACCTTCCGGACGGACAGCGGGGTGGTCGTCACGGGAACGATGACCTTGGTGTGAGCCGAGGGTCAGGAACTCACCTTGTGACGCTCAACGCCGGAGCGGACCGATCGGCCGGGCCACCCATGGCAAGCAGCCCCGCTACGGAGTCCCCGAACTCCGCGTTGGCACTGCGCCCACGCCTTCACCGCCCGTCGACCTGGCGGCCCGGAAGGACCCGTGGGTATCACCGCATCGACTCCGTAGGTATCAGCCTGGGTATCAGCGTGGGTATCAGCACTACCCAGGCACGAGAAAATCCCTGACCAGAATGTGCTTCTGATCAGGCTTTTCCTTGGTCGGGCTGACAGGAACCGTCGGGTCACCTTCGGCGACCCTCCTCCCAAATCCTGAAGTGCACTCTCGAACGTTGAAAGGGACCTAGGAAGCATCCCAGGTCCCATGCAACGTCGGGCTGACAGGATTTGAACCTGCGACCCCCTGACCCCCAGTCAGGTGCGCTACCAAGCTGCGCTACAGCCCGCCGCACGCGTACTCGTGCCCCCAAAGGATACCTGTGAGCCAGACAAATCCTCGCGGTACCCCCGCGAGGATTCGACCTTCGTACCCGCGGCGTGAAGCGGCCTCGGGGCGATGACCCCACTGACCTGGACGACATGTCGGTGGTCGGCCATACGATCCGGCCATGCAACGTGCACGCAAGTACACCGACGGCCAATTGGCCGGAGCCATCGCGAGATCGACTTCCTGGCGAGGAGTGCTGCGTGAACTTGGTCTGACAGCAACCTCGTCGGGAGCGATGAGATCCGTGCGTCTCCACGCCGATTCTCTGGGACTCGACTATGACCACATCCGTGGCGGCCGTCGTTGGACCGAAGTTGGCCTTCGGACCGCCGTGGCGCAAGGCAGCACGTGGTCTGAGGTGGCAGAGATCCTGGGGCTGGACGACACCGGCGACATCGAGGCGCTGAAGGGACATGCGGCTAGGCTCAACTTGGACGTCGCGCATCTAACGCCTACGCCTACGACATTGACCCGACACAACCTCCAACCTTCCATCGCGCACCTCAATAGTGCTGGTTCGCTGCTAGCCGCAGCTTGGTTCACAATGAGTGGGCTGACTGTGTCGTGGCCACTAGAGCCGAGTCGATTCGACCTCCTTGTGAGCACTCCCGCAGGTGCCCGACGTGTTCAGGTGAAGACGACGACGGTACGAGTGGGGTGCACATGGAAGGTTTACCTTTCAACCTGTCGTGGCAGACGCAGAACCTACAGCCCGGAGGAGATAGACGACTTTTTCATTATCGATGGCGAGCTCAGCAACTACCTGATCCCGGTCACCGTTGTCGGTGGCCTGCATGCAATCCACCTCGCCGCCTACGAGCGGTACCGACTGCCGCAGGTGTGGGAAATCTAGGTACGCGCTCCCTGCCGCACGCAGCCATCAACGGCGCCTGCGCTTCTCCCTGATCCGCAAGTTGATCCGCATCGGCGTGCCCTCGAAGCCGAACTCCTCGCGGATCCTGCGCTCGACGAATCTCCGGTAGCCGTGCTCGAGGAAGCCCGTGGTGAACAGGGCGAACGTCGGCGGGGCGACCGCGGCTTGCGTGCCGAAGAGGATCCGCGGCTGCTTGCCGCCACGCACCGGGTGCGGGTGCGCGGCCACCAACTCGGACAGGAACTTGTTGAACCGGCCCGTCGGAACACGGGTCTGCCAGGAGTCCAGCGCGATGCGCAGATGCTTGGCGATCTTCTCCACGCCGCGGCCGGTCTTGCCGGAGATGTTCACGGTCTTCACCCAGGGCACACCCACCAGGTCCAGATCCATCTCGCGGGCCAACTCCCGGCGGCGCTCGTCGTCCATGAGGTCCCACTTGGAGAAAGCGATCACCATCGCGCGGCCCGCGTCCACGACCAACTGGATGATGCGGATGTCCTGCTCGGAGATGGGCTCGCTTGCGTCGATCACCACCAACGCAACTTCGGCTCGCTCAATAGCGCGCTGCGTGCGCAACGACGCGTAGTACTCGTGGCCGCTCGCCTCTCGCACCCGGCGGCGGATTCCGGCGGTGTCGACGAACAACCATTGCTCATCCCCCAGCGTCACGACCTCATCCACCGGGTCCACGGTCGTGCCGGCGACGCTGTCGACCACGGCCCGCTCGTGACCAGCGAGGCGGTTGAGCAGCGAGGACTTGCCAACATTCGGCCGACCTACGATCGCCACCCTTCGCGGGCCTTCGATGGCAACCTGCGCCGAACCCTCCTCGGGCAGCCGGGCGACGATCTCGTCGAGCAGGTCACCACTACCCCTGCCGTGCAGGCCGGAGACGGGGTACGGCTCCCCCAGGCCCAATGACCACAGCGCCGAAGCGTCAGCTTCCGTGGCCGCATCGTCCACCTTGTTCGCCGTCAGCAGCACCGGTTTGCCAGACGCCCGCAGGATCGGGACGACGTCCTCATCGGCGTCGGTCGCGCCCACGATGGCATCCACCACGAAAACCACCACGTCCGCCTCGTCCACGGCCTGCCGCGCCTGGGCCGCGATGGATGCGCGCATGCCTGTGGCGTCAGCCTCCCAGCCGCCCGTGTCGACGAGCTGGAACTGCGTTCCGGACCACTCGGCGATGTACCGCACTCGGTCGCGAGTCACCCCTGGTACGTCCTGAACCACTGCCTCGCGCCGCCCGAGGATGCGGTTCACCAGCGTCGACTTGCCGACGTTGGGTCGCCCGATCACTGCCACGACCGGCAACCATTCGAACTCATCCGGCTCGTAGTCACCGCCAACGAACTCCTGCTCGGCCACGGACGCGGCGGCTTGCGCCAGGGCGTCGAGGTCGGTGTCGTCGCCGAGGTCGTCGGTATAGACCTCGTCGCCGGGTTCTTGTTCAGTCAAGGCGTTCCTCCACCAGTGAGCACACCCGGTCGATCACTTCGGGCAAGGTCATGAACGTGGCGTCGACCTCCACGGCATCGTCGGCGATCTGCAGGGGCGAAACCGCACGCCCACTGTCGGCCGCGTCGCGCGCGGCCAGCGACTGATGCGTATCGGCAACATCAGCGTCGTGTCCCAACTGGGCGTTCTCGGCTGCTCGGCGTTGAGCTCGGGCCTCAACATCGGCTGTCAGATACACCTTGAGCGTCGCTTTGGGGAAGACCACCGTGCCCAGGTCGCGACCTTCTGCGACCAGACCTGCCCCGGCATTGCGCGCGGCCTCGCGCTGCATCTCCACGAGCATCGTGCGCACCTGCGGCACCGCGCTGTAGGCACTCACTGCGGCGGTGACCTCTGGGGTGCGGATCGCCTCGGAGACGTCGATGGCATTCACCGTGACAAACGGCGCCTCTGGATCGGTGCCACTCATGATGGCGCACTCGGCGAGCCGGTCGGCGACGTGCTCCGGCGCGAGGGCCTCGTCCAGCGCCCACCACGTCAGCGCGCGGTACATGGCGCCGGTGTCCAGGTACTCGTAGCGCAGCCGACTCGCGACACCGCGGCTCACGCTGGACTTGCCGGAACCGGAGGGTCCGTCGATGGCGACGATGACAGCGGACATGAGTGCGAGCCTACCGTTCACCGGCGATCGTCCGGTTGTTGCGTTGTTACCAGGCCGACCGCGCGAGTGTTGTGATGTTGCGGGATTCGATCACCCCAACCCCCAACTTCACAACATTGGAAAGGGAGGGGTTGCAACAACGCCACAACCGGTACAACCGCCTCACCCGCGCAGCGACCAGCCGCCTTCCAGCAACGAATCGCGCAGCCGGATCTCACTCTCGGGCCGGACCACCAGGTGCGCGATCGCCCGAAGCCGGCCAAGGGTGTGCTCGATGCGTACGTCCTCCAGGTTCACCTCGGCCTCACCGGCCCTCTGGAACAAGGCCGCGAGCTGTCCGGGGGCGTCTTCAATGACGACCGAAACCGTAACCCCATCGGCCGCCTCGCCACCGTGCTTGCCCGGCAGTCTTGAACGCCCTTCGACCCCGCGTGCGAGCAACTCCTGGACAACCTGCAGGTCGCGGCCCGCCAAGGCTTTGCTGAAAGCATCCACATCGGCGGCGAACTGCGTTATGTGGGCCTCAACGTGCTGGGCGTTTGCCAGCAGGATCTGACTCCACAACTGCGGGTCGCTGGCGGCGATGCGAGTGGTGTCGCGCAGCCCAGGACCGGCCACGCTGACGTCAGCGGCCGAGGCGCCGAGCAACTGCGCGGCAAGCAGTGAAGCCACCACCTGCGGCGCGTGCGAGCACAGCGCGACGGCCCGGTCGTGCTCCTCCGGATCCATCAGCCGCACGACCGCGCGCAGGCTCTCGGCCACCTCCCCCACCCGGGCCAGGCGCTCAGGGTCGGTCTGCGGAATCGGAGTCAGAATCCACGGCCGGTCCTCGAACAGGTCGCCGCGACCGGCGGCCGCACCCGAGACCTCCCGACCCGCCATGGGGTGTCCACCGACGTAGCGGGACAGGTCGACCCCGGCGGCCAGCAGAGCTTGAATGGGTTCCGACTTCACACTGCCCACATCGGTCACAGTTGCGTCGGGAAAGCGCACAAGCGCCGCGGCCACCTCGCCGACGATCTGGTCCGGCGGCACCGCGACGAAGACGATCTCGGGCTCCACGCATGGCTCGTCAATCCCGGCGCCCATCGCCACAGCAGTACGAACGGCCTCGGGGTTGAGATCCTCCAGGGTCGCGTTCAAGCCGGTCTGCGAAAGCCCCAGGCCCAGCGAAGTGCCCAGCAGGCCAGCGCCCTTGATCAGCACATCACTCATTGGCAGTGGCCTGACGCAGGCTCTCGGTCCCGCGCAGGTAGACGTGCTGGACTGCTGCCCTAGGCAGATCCGAATCGACGTGCGCCATCACCCGGACCACGCGGGGCATCGCATTGGGCACTGCCACCTCCGTGGCGGACAGCAGCGGCACATCCCCCAGACCCGCCAACCGGGCGGCCGTCGCGGGGTAGCACGAAACCAGATCGGGTGTGGAGGTCAGGATCACGCTGATGACGTCATCGGGGCTTACAGCATTGACCTTCAACATCTCGCCGATGAGTTCCCCGACCGCCTCCATGATCGGTTCGCGTTCATCGACGGAAACCTGCGTCGCTCCGCGCACTGCTCGAACTGCCACAGACGAAGCCTACAAGCCCACTTCGGTGTACAGACGCTGCAGTTCCGGGCCTGTGACCTCCCGTGTTCCGCCGACCGGCAACCGGCCCAGCCGCACAGGTCCGACCTGGACACGAACGAGCCGCGCTACCGGATGGCCGAGGGCTTCGAACAGTCGGCGCACGATGCGATTTCGGCCCTCGTGCAACGTGACCTCGACCACGCTGCGCTCATCGCTGACATCGACGATCCGGAACGCGTCAATGGTTACGGGACCGTCCTCCAGCGTCACCGGTTTGCGCAGGCGCGTGCGCACCCGTGCGTCAACCCGCCCGCTGACGGTGGCCACGTACTTCTTGGGCACCCCGTGGGACGGATGGGCGATCCGGTTGGCCAACTCGCCGTCATTGGTCAGTAGCAACAAGCCCTCGGTGTCGACGTCGAGGCGGCCCACGTGGAAGACCCTCTCGGCGCGATCTGAGACATAGTCACCCACACACGGAAGGCCTTTGGGATCACTCATCGCAGAGGCGACGCCACGGGGTTTGTTCAGTGCCAGCACCACGTGCTCTGCCCTGGTCGGGATGCGGGTGCCATCGACGTGGATGACCGCCGTCTGTGGGTCGACTCGTGCCCCGAGGATCGCGACGTCACCGTTCACCGTGACCCGGCCTTGGGCGATCAGTTCGTCGCACACCCGCCGGCTGCCGACCCCTGCGGCCGCGAGCACCTTCTGCAACCGCTGGGGTTCCACAGGCTCAGAGATCCCCGGTCAGTTCCGGCGAGTCGAGATCGGCGAGGTCGGGCAGGTAGTCGGCGACCGGCGGCAGTTCGTCCAACGACGCGATGCCGAGACGCTGCAGGAAGTACTCAGTGGTGGCGTAGAGAATGGCCCCCGACTCCTCGTCGTGGCCGACCTCAGTGATGAGCCCACGGGTGACCAGGGTCTTCATGACACCGTCCACGTTCACGGCCCGGATTGCGCTCACCCGTCCCCGCGACACCGGTTGCCGGTAGGCCACCACGGCCAACGTCTCGAGCGCCGCCTGTGACAACCTCGCCGACTGCCCGTCCTTGACGTAGCGGCTCACCAAGTCCGAGCAGTCCGCAGCGGTCACGAAACGCCAGCCCGATGACTCGCGTCGCAACGTGAAGCCGCGGCCGCTGGTCGCGTAGTCGCTCAGCAGTGCTTCCACTGTCTCGGTGATCTCGTCAGTGGGCGTGTGCAAAACAGTCCCGAGGTCCTCGGCGGACATCGGCTCATCGGCGATGAGCAGCAAGGCCTCGACAGCCGCCGACAAACTCGGCGCTCCGAGTTCGGCAGGAGCTTCTTCGACGACTTCGGCCGCAACTTGCAGCCTGTCCGTCAGGTCAATCACCCGATGGGTCACTGTCGTCCTCCCAAACGATGGTCAACTCGGCCAGCGCCTTCTCCTGCTCGAAGCGCACGGTCCCGTCGCGGAACAGTTCGAGCAGGGCCAGGAACCGGCCCACGACGATCATCCTGTTGTCCGCGTCTGCAATGAGGTCGCGGAATGTCGCGCGCCCAGCGTTGGCCAGGACCTCGGCCAGGATCTCTTTCTGCTCGGCCACGCTGACGTGCGGCGCGTGCACGTGGTCGGTGGAGACCTCGGGCACGGGCTTGGGCGTCAGGGCCAGCGCAGCCATCGCGGCGAACGCATCAGGGCCCAGCCCGAGAATCACGTCGGGCAGCAGACCGGTCAAGTCGGGATCGAGACCCACGGTACGGGGAAGCATCGTGGGGGCATCGGCGATCATCTGCTCGAAGACAGCCGACACGTCCTTGTACGCCCGGTACTGCATCAGCCGCGCGAACAGCAAATCGCGAGCTTCCAGCAGGGCTAGGTCCTCTTCGTCCTCGATCTGCGCGCCGGGCAGGAGCTTGACCACCTTGAGGTCCAAGAGGGTGGCCGCCACGACCAGGAAGCTGCTGGCCTCGTCGAGGTCCCAGGTCTGCCCTTGTTGGCGGATGTACTGCAAGAACTCGTCGGTCACCTGGCTCAGCGCCAGTTCGGTGACCTCGAGCTTGTGCTTGGAGATCAGCGCCAGCAGGGCGTCGAAGGGTCCGGAGAACTCTTCGAGGTGCACGGCGAACCCGATCGGTTCCTCCTCGTGCACCATCGCAGTCACCAGGCAACGGTATCCCGATGGGCGGTTCGGGCCCGGTAGCCACACGCCCTTGATCCCGCGGTTAGAGGTTGTGCCCTTCGTTAGCAGAACAACGCGTGGATGCGCTAACCAGGAACACAACCTCTAACGAGGGCCGACCTTCCGTAGCGCCCGAGGGTGCGATTCCGCGTAGACCTCGCGCAACCGGTCGATCGTGACCATCGTGTAGATCTGGGTCGTCGTCACTGAGGCATGGCCAAGCAACTCCTGCACCACGCGCACATCCGCACCGCCCTCGAGCAGATGGGTTGCAAAGGAATGGCGCAGCGTGTGCGGTGAGACATCGGGAACGCCCGCACGCTGGGCCGCACCGGCGATGATCGCCCACGCGCTCTGGCGGGACAGAGCCCCACCGCGGGCGTTGAGGAAGACCTCGCGAGCGGGGCTGCCGGACCTGCGCGCCCCCGCCAGGGCTGGGCGCGACCTCACGAGGTAAGCCTCAAGCGCGGCGATCGCGTACGAGCCAAGGGGGATGCGGCGCTGCTTGCCCCCCTTGCCGCGCAGCAGAACTGACCTGTCCTCGAAATCCAGCGCATCCTCGGTCATCGTCACGGCCTCGCTAATGCGCGCCCCACAGCTGTACAGGAACTCGATGAGCGCACGGTCGCGCAACCCAGGAACGGTGGACGGGTCACAAGCCTCCACCAGAGCCAAAGTGTCCTCGACCGACAACGCCTTCGGCAGGCGCATGGGCACACTCGGGGCGGCCACGTCGTCGGTGGGATCAACCACGAGCAAGCCCTCGCCGCCCAGGTATCTGAACAGACCGGTCACACTGCTCACCGTGCGTCGCACCGATGATGCGCTCAGGTGCTGGTCGCGTGAGGCGTGGGTGATGAAGTCCCCCAATTGCGCCGGAGTCACCGCCGCGAGGTCGTCGATCTGGTTCTCCTTCAACCAAACGGCGAACCTGTCGAGGTCGCGCCGATAGGCCGACACCGTGTTCAGGCTCAGGCCCTTCTCGACGGCGACATGTTGCAGGTAGGAGTCAACCCCTGCTGGCACCGGCACAGCCATGGCTCAGGCCAGCACGGAGTCCAGCGACACGCTGGGCATCTCGAAAGCGTCGCCCACAGCCTTGTAGGTGATGTTCCCGGCGTGGGTGTTCAACCCGAGGGCGAGCGCATGGTCGCGCCTGCACGCGTGCTTCCAGCCGTGGTCGGCCAGTTCAAGAAGGTACGGCAAGGTCACGTTCGTGAGAGCCCAAGTGGACGTGTGCGGCACCGCCCCGGGCATGTTCGCCACGCAGTAGAACAGCGAGTTGTGCACCGGATAGGTCGGGTCGGCGTGGGTGGTGGGCCGGGAGTCCTCGAAGCAGCCACCCTGGTCGATGGAGATGTCCACGAGCACCGAGCCCGGCTTCATCTTCGAGACGAGTTCGTTGCTGACCAGCCGCGGGGCCTTGGCGCCGTGCACAAGCACCGCACCGATGACGAGGTCGGCGTCGCGCACACACCGTTCGATCTCGTAGTTGTTGGAGGCAACCGTCTGCATGTGCCCCTGGTAGACCACGTCGGCTTCGCGCAACTTCGCAATGTCGGTGTCCAGCAGCAGCACCTCCGCCTGCATGCCCAACGCGATGGCCGCGGCGTTCTTACCGGCCACTCCCGCACCGATGACCACGACCTTGCCCGCGTGGACCCCGGGGGTGCCGCCGAGCAAGACGCCGCGCCCGCCATGCGCCTTCAGCAACGTCTGTGCGCCCACCTGGGGAGCCAGCCGCCCGGCGACCTCGGACATCGGCGCCAGAAGGGGCAAGGTGCGGTCGGGTAGTTCGACGGTCTCATAGGCGATGGACGTGGTGCGGCTGTTGACCAGGGCCTCAGTGCACTCACGCGAGGCCGCCAGGTGCAGGTACGTGAAGAGCAACAAGTCCTCGCGCAACAACCGGTACTCGCTGGGAAGGGGTTCCTTGACCTTGACGATGAGCTCGGCCTGTCCCCACACCTCATCGGCGGAGTCCAGGATGGTCGCACCGGCCTTGAGGAACTCATCATCGGGAAGCGACGAGCCGTCCCCGGCGCCGGACTGCACAAGCACGGTATGGCCGTGCCGAACCAGTTCCTGCACCCCCGCGGGAGTCATCGCAACGCGGTACTCCTGCTGCTTGACCTCAGTCGGAACACCGATACGCATACACAGCCCGGTCTTTCCGGCAACGTCGCGCCTACGCCGGCGGCGTGCGCACGTTCCCCAAAGATTCGACCCAGTCTCTCACAGGCCAGGGTGCCTCAGCAGGCCGAAGATCGGCCCACCCGCGGGCTCTGGCCGCCGCCACTGCGAGGATCCCGTTGGTGGCGGTCGGGTTCTGAATCCTGCCCGCCAGAACCAGCCCTACGGCCTCGTCGATGGAGACCCACGCCTGCGGCAGATGGGCCTCTTCAGCCTCGCCGGTGTGGTGCCGGCCGCCGGGAATGCTGTTCAAACCACGCGCGATGAAACACCGGAAGGTCTCGCTCGTGCCCCCCGGCGAATTGAGAAAGTCGATCAGTACATGCCACTCGGCGGCTCGCAGTCCCGCCTCCTCGGCAAGTTCGCGCACCG
Organism: uncultured Actinomycetota bacterium; assembly: GCA_963818505.1. GTDB lineage: Bacteria > Actinomycetota > Actinomycetes > S36-B12 > UBA10799 > JADKAV01. The sequence continues at coordinate 17,032 of CAWFSJ010000001.1, read as the reverse complement.
CGCACTGCCACGCGGATTCCACAGCGGTGTCCAACAAACCTGCCGGCGGCTCGAAGAGGTAGGCACCAACCGGATGGCGGTACTGGCGAATGAGCAACAGCCGTTCCTGCTCGTCGAGCGCGATGACACCCACCGCACCCGGATGGACCACCAAGTCTCTGGTGACGGTCTGGCTTCCCACAACGACATCATCGGAACGCACGTCCCAAACAGCGCCATGGAACTGTTGGGTAACCCCTACGACCTCGTGGGCCTCATAGGTGTCGGCGACCGGTCCGTGCCAGATCTCATCCATCGCTTTGCCGCACCAGGGCCGCAGCCACCAGTCCGGCGAACAGCGGATGGGCCCTGGTCGGCCGCGAGCGGAACTCGGGGTGAGCCTGCGTGGCGACGAAGTAGGGATGGGTGTCTGCGGGCAACTCCACGAACTCGACGAGCCGGCCGTCGGGCGAAGTTCCGCTGAAGACCAGACCGGCCTCGCTCAAAGGCTCACGGAAGGCGTTGTTGACCTCGTAACGGTGCCGGTGCCGCTCATCGACCGCCAGTTCGCCGTAGGCCTGGGCGATCACACTTCCCGGGGTGAGTGTGGCGGGGTACAGACCGAGTCGCATGGTTCCGCCCATGTCGCGCTCACCGCTGACGACGTCCGTCTGGTCGGCCATCGTGGACACGACCGGGTGCGTCGTCTCGGCGTCGAACTCCTGTGAGTTGGCGTCTGCCATATCCGCGACGTTGCGCGCGAACTCGATCACCATGCACTGCAGGCCGAGGCACAATCCGAGGGTCGGGATCTTGTTCTCCCGCGCATACTGGATGGCGCCAAGCTTGCCCTCAATCCCGCGCACCCCGAAACCTCCGGGCACACAGATCGCATCAACATCGCCGAGCGCCTCCTTGGCACCCTCTTGCGTGGCGCAGTCGTCGGAGGCGACCCACCGGATCCGCACCGCGCTGTTGTTCGCGAAGCCGCCCGCACGCAGTGCTTCGGTCACCGAGAGGTAGGCGTCGGGAAGGTCCACGTACTTGCCCACAAGTGCTATCTCGACCGAGTTGGCCGGTTGGTGGACGCGCTCGAGCAGACTGCCCCACGACGACCAGTCCACGTCCCGGAACGGCAGGCCGAGGCGGCGCACCACATAGGCGTCCAGCCCCTCACTGTGCAGAACCCGCGGGATGTCGTAGATGCTCGGGGCATCAACTGCAGCGACGACGGCTTCCTGATCCACGTCACACATCAACGAGACCTTGCGCTTGATGCTGTCCGGGACCTGACGGTCGGCGCGCAGGACCAGCGCATCCGGATGGATACCCACGGTGCGTAGCGCGGCAACGGAGTGCTGGGTGGGCTTGGTCTTCAACTCCCCGGACGGGCCGAGATAGGGCAACAGCGACACGTGCAGGAAGAAAGAACGGTCGCGGCCGAGGTCATGGCGGACCTGTCGAGCGGCCTCCAGGAAGGGCAAGGACTCGATGTCGCCGACCGTGCCACCGATCTCGGTGATGACCACGTCCACGTCATCGGTGGCCATTGCGCGGATTCGGGACTTGATCTCGTTGGTGATGTGCGGGATGACCTGCACGGTGTCCCCGAGGTACTCACCTCGACGCTCCTTGGCGATGACCGTGGAGTAGACCTGGCCGGTGGTCACGTTGGCGATGCTGGCCAGGTTGCGGTCCAGGAACCGTTCGTAGTGACCGATGTCCAGGTCCGTTTCTGAACCGTCGTCGGTGACGAAGACCTCGCCGTGCTGGAACGGGTTCATCGTCCCCGGGTCAACGTTGAGGTAGGGATCGAGTTTCTGCATGGTGACGCGCAGGCCCCGAGCAGTCAGCAACTGCCCGAGGGATGAGGCCGTAAGACCTTTGCCGAGGGAGGAGGCGACGCCTCCGGTGACGAAAATGTGTACCGCAGAACCAGGACTGTCCACGGGGCACCAGACTACCGGCTCCGACCGGATCTGCCGCACGACACTCGATGTTGGGTCTTGCGGATCCTCGTGGTAGGCCGAGCCCGGCCCACCCCGCCTCAGGCCCCGACCTACCCGTCGCCCCAAACCGGCCCGCGTTAGAGGTTGTGCGGTTCGTTAGCAAAACACACGCGTGGATTCGCTAACCAGGACCACAACCTCTAACCAGGACCCCTGGCCGAGCCCGAGCCAGCCCGCCTCAGGCCCCGACCTACCCGTCGCCCCAAACCGGCCCGCGTTAGAGGTTGTGCGGTTCGTTAGCAAAAACACGCGTGGATTCGCTAACCAGGACCACAACCTCTAACCAGGACCCCTGGCCGAGCCCGAGCCAGCCCGCCTCAGGCCCCTAAGCCCTCATCGCCAGGAGTTCTCGCGCGTGTTCGCGGGCGTGCTCGGAGTCCTCCTGCCCGGCCAGCATCCGGGCGATCTCCACCACGCGTTCGTCTGCGTCCAGTTCGCGCACATCCGAGGTCGTCACCCCGCGATCCTGCTGTTTCAGCACGCGCAGATGGGTGTCCGCGAAGGCGGCCACCTGCGGCATGTGGGTGACGACGATGACTTGGGCGTGCTCTGCAAGTGCTGCCAGTCGTCGCCCGATGGCGGTTGCGGCCGCTCCCCCGACGCCGGCATCCACCTCATCGAAAACGAAGGTCCCGGCCGTGTCGCTGTCGGCCAACACGACCTCCAGAGCCAACATGATGCGGCTCAGTTCGCCCCCCGAGGCGGCTTTCCCGATCGGGGCAGGGGTCGCTCCTGGGTGCGCTGCGAGCGCGAAGCGCACCTCGTCGGCACCCTCGGGTCCGAGTTCGCCCGGCTCGACACCGATGGTGAACGCCGCGTTGGGCATCGCCAGGTGCTTCAACTCATCAGTTGCGCGAGCGGCTAACTCACCGGCAAGGCGAGTGCGCGAAGCCGTGAGTTGCGCGGTGGTTTCGTCCAGTGCGGCCCGAGCCCGCTGCTCGCGCTCCCGCAGAGCATCGAGGTCGCTGCCACGTTCCAACTCAGTGAGCTCGGCCGCGGCAGCCTGCGCCCACGCCAACACCTCGGATTCGCTCTGGCCGTAGCGCGCCGTGAGCAGACGCAGGTCGTGGATGCGTGCGTTGAGCCAGTCGAGCCGACCCGGTTCATCGTTGAGACCGTCGGCGAACAGCGACACCTCACGACCGACGTCGGCAACCTCTTCAGCACCGGCAAGCAGCCTTTCGTGCATGCGCGCCAACTCGGGGTCGGCTTGCGCCACGCCAGCCAATTCCCGCGCCGCCGTGTGCAGAAGGTCAACGGCACACGCGGTGTCCGGGTCGTCTGCCCCGAGCAGCATCTGCCTAACCTGGGCGGTCGCGCTGCTGATCTGCGCCAGGTTGGTCAGCAGAAGAAGTTCCGTGGCAAGTTCGGCTGATTCACCAGGCTGCGGGTCGATCTTCTCTATCTCCTCGAGCGCAGATCGCAGAAAGACCATCCGCTGCTGGGCCGCTTGTTCACCGCTTCGTGCCGATGCCAATGCCTGCGCCTCACGACTCCACACGCCATGCGCCGCCCGGTGGTTCTGCAGTAGATCCTGGTGCTGCGCATTCCCGAATCGGTCGAGGGCCCCTCGTTGAGCTGCTGGGCCGCGCAGGCGTTGCTGGGTGGACTGGCCGTGCACGGTGATCAAATCCTCACCGATCTGCGAAAGCAGGGATGCGGGAACCATACGGCCTCCCGCAAAAGCCCGCAGCCGGCCCTTGTTCGCCGATCGGGAGAGCACGATCTCGCCGTCGTCGGCCGTCCCCCCGGCTTCGAGAACTGTGTGCACGACCCTGTGATCCGCTCCGACGTCCCACACCCCTTCAATGGCCGCTGACTCGGCGATCGCCGAGTCAACGCGACCGCCGAGCAGCATCTCCAGCGCCGTCAGGACCATCGTCTTGCCCGCCCCCGTCTCGCCGGTCAGGGCTGTGAAGCCCGAGCCAGGCGACACCGTGGCCGATGCGATCACCCCGAGATCCTGGATCCGCAGTTCGACGATCACGGGCGGCCCCGCCCGCTCCACCCCTGCACCGGGAGCTGGAACTTGGCCACCAGCCGATCCACGAAGAGGGACTCGCGCAAGCGGGCCAATCGGATCGGCTTGGACCCCCGCACGACCTCGACGCGGTCGCCGGGCACCAGGGGGACCAGTCGTTGCCCGTCACACCAAAGGACTGCCGGCGGGGACCCGGGTAGCAGCTCCAGAGCCAGCCGCGTCGAACTGGAGACGACCATCGGGCGGGCGAACAAAGCATGGGCGGACACGGGCACAAGCAGCATGGCATCGACGGTTGGCCACACGACCGGACCGCCGGCAGACCAGGCATACCCCGTGGACCCGGTCGGGGTGGCGAACAGGACACCGTCGCAGCCCCACTGGCTCAAGGGGCGGCCGTCCACCTCGGCGATCACCTGGATCATGCGTTCACGCGCGGACTTCTCGACGCTGGCCTCATTCAGCGCCCACGAGGTGGCGACCTGACGCCCACCGCGCACGACGGCCACGTCCAAAGTCATACGTTCCTGGATGATGAACCCGCCACTGGCAATACATTCGACGATGTCGCCGGCGTCCTCCTCATCGAGTTCCGCCAAGAAACCTACGTGTCCCAGATTCACCCCGAGCAGAGGCACGTCGTGCGTCCGGGCGATCTCCGCCCCTCGCAGGATGCTGCCGTCGCCTCCGAGCACAACGACCAGATCCACCGGCTGCGTGCCATCAGCCCGCTTGACGTCCAAGCCGTCCGGGGCGCTGTCGAGTGCCAGAACCTCGATTCCGCGCTGCCCCAGTCCCGTCGCGCAGGCAAGGGCCATCTCCATGGCCGCCTGCCGACTCGGGTGCACGACGAGCAGGACCGTTCTGATCTCAGTCACGCGCTCACCACCTCCCTCACACGGTCGGCATTGATGTCTGGCGCCCCGCGTCGAAGCCAGATCACAAACTCGATGTTGCCACTAGGTCCTGGCAACGGGCTTCGCGTCAGCCCTGCCACGCCGAAGCCAAGATCTGCTGCGCACTGCGCGACCCCTTCGATGGCACCCTTGTGCTGGCCCGGATCGCGGACAACCCCGCCCTTGCCCACCTGTCCGCGGCCCACCTCGAACTGAGGTTTGACCAGCAGCACCAGGTCCGGATCGGCAGCGGCGACGGCGGTCAATGGCCGCAGCACTTTGGTCAGGGAGATGAAGCTGAGGTCACCCACGATCAGGTCCGGTGGGTAGGGAAGATCCTCGGCCGTGATGTGTCGGATGTTCGTCCTGTCCAGCACCACCACCCGCGGGTCCTGCTGCAACGACCAGGCGAGTTGTCCGTACCCCACATCGACAGCAATCACACTCGCGGCACCCGCCTCCAGCAGGACCTGGGTGAATCCGCCGGTGGAGGCTCCAGCGTCCAGGGCTCGACGTCCGGTCACATCGATGTCGAACTGCGTCAACGGGCCGAGTAGTTTGTGGGCCCCACGTGAAACGAAGTGATCTTGTGGCGTGGTGACCCTGATGGACTCCCCAGCCCCAACTTGTGTTGAGGCCTTTGTGGCCACCAGCCGGTTCACCTGCACGTGACCCGCGTCGATCAGCTCGCCGGCCTGTTGGCGCGACCGAGCCAGACCACGGCGGACCAGTTCAGCGTCCAGGCGCCGCCGGGTCACTGTCCGTCTCAGCTAGCGCCTGACGCAAGGCGTCGTGAACCTCGACCAGTTGCTCGTAGCGGTCCCCCGTGTCCGAAGCGACCGCCTCGACCTTGTCCTCGAGTGGACCCAGATCCGGGGTGCTCATGACTGCGCCTTCTTGACAGCCGGTTTCTTCGCAGCAGCCGCCTTCTTAGCCGGTGCGGCCTCTTTAGCGGCGGGTTTCTTGGCCGGAACTGGGGCCGGTCGGCTCGTGCCAGTGGCCGTTCGCGCGGCTGTTCGTGCTGTGCCTGCAGCGGCCTTCGACGCCTTCACGGCCGTTCCCGTCGCCTTGGCGGCAGCGCTGCCAGCGGCCCTGGTTGCGACCGGCACCGCGGAGGTGGCGGTGCTCACGGCCAGATTCGCTGCGGCTGATGCCTGGTCGCCACGCTGATTGAGCTCGCGTTCGAGTCGCTCCACGTGCTTGCGTACGGCAGCCAGCTCTTCCTCACGCACGAAGCCCATCCGTCCAACGGTGCGCTCGACCTCGGTTCGCACCAGGCCCACAACGAGTTCCCGGTTGGTCCTGCCCTGTTCGATCAGATCCTCGGCTATCTCCTGAACCTGCGCGGACACAGTCTCGGGTCCGCGCGCACCGGCTTCCATCCCTTGACTAAGGAACTCGCCTGCGGACTCCTTCGCACGCTCACTGGTCGACTCCAGTAGCCCAGCGGCCAATTGCATGTAACTTCGCAGTGTTTCGATCACCAGTGGTCCCTTCGATACCCTGACTCCACGCTACTTCAGCGGTCCGGTCAATCCCAGCGGGTCCGCCGATGGGCAGGTACGGTCTGATTCGTGGCAAGTATCCAAGGGAGCGTTCGAATGGCATCGGTCGAGCAGTGTGAGGCGGCCTTGGCCGAACTCGCCGGCCGTCTCGAGCAGTACCCGCGCGAGGATCGCCAGGCGAACATCCCTGACCGCACGGTCGAACTGACCCTGCTTGACATCGACGTCACTTTCCAAGGCAAGCTCCACGATGGTCAGTTGGTGGACATCTGCCAAGGACGGGTGGACAAGCCGAACATCCGTCTGACGATGAGCAGCGACGATCTCATCGACCTCACCGACAAGCGCATCACGTTCTCCCATGCCTGGGCGACCGGTCGACTGCATCTCGACGCCAGTCTGCGAGACCTGCTACGCCTCCGAAAGCTGATGTAGCCGCGTGACCGTTGCGGCTACATCCTGGCCTGCCCGCCTTCGACGTAGTAATTCCTGCAGCTGCACCGTGAGGTCGTCGGTATGGCCGCTCAAGACGCGAAGGTCGGGGGCGACTGACGTCGGCAGGTGCTCGTCCGAGGCATCCACCAGGTCTTGCCACGTACTGACACCGGTCAACACGAGCAGCGAATCCATGCCCGCGGCGTTGGCAGCGGCGATATCGGTGTCCAGCCGATCCCCGATGACCAATGGGTTCCGGCTGCCCGAACGCGATCGCGCCAGGTCCATGATCGGGCGATGCGGCTTTCCCGTGACTACCGGGGTAACGCCTGTGGCGGCGCTGACAGCCGCGACGTAAGTGCCGGTACCAGGCGCGATACCGCGCGATGTGGGCACCGACATGTCGGTGTTCGACGCCACCCATGGGATACCTCGGGCTACGGCATAGGAAGCTTCGGCGAGGTCCTTCCACGTGGCCGCAGGCGCGAAGCCCTGGACGACCGCATCTGCCTCCTCAGCCACCTGCACGATACGAAGACCCACGTCTGTGACAGCCTCGATCAAGCCGTCCGATCCGACTACGAGGATCCGCGATCCAACGGGGACCAAACCTGCCAGATGCGCTGCTGCGGCCTGCGCCGACGTAACAATGTCCGCTGATGTTGCGGCCAGTCCCAAACCCTGCAATTGCGAAGCGACCGTGGCAGGGGTTCGACTGGCATTGTTCGTGACGTACACAATCTGAGCGTCGTAACGGTTAAGCGCCTCTACGGCGTGTTCGACAGGACGGTCACTGCGGTAGACGACGCCGTCGAGGTCGACGAACAGGCCGTCGTGGATCATGACAGAGATTCCAGCAGATCCGCCGCCTCAGTCCAGGAGCCGTCCTCGTCAAACTCGAGGGCCGATTCGAGCCATTTGCGAGCCTCCTCCGGTTGGCCGGTGGAAGCCAGCAGCTCCCCGAGAGCGAAGCGGGCTCTTGCCCTGGACATGGGCGACCTCGCCGCACGTACCGCCTTCTGCAGAAAGACCCTCGCGGCCTGATCGTCGCCGAGGTCTTTGCGTGCGCCGCCTGCCACGATGAGCAACTCCGTGAGAGCTTCGCTGTCGAGTTTGGCGCCTTCGAACTCCCCCACCAGAGCCAAGGCCCGCTCAGGACGACCGAGTCCACGCTCGCTGTCCGCCGCTATTGGCAGAAGATCGAGCCCGCCCCCGATACGTCGATAGGCAGCCTCTTCCTTGATGGCTTCCTTGAAGCGGCCGGTGCGGTATGCCGCGATGCACGCCGTCTGACGCGCCAAGGCAGACCTCGGGATCCGCTCGCGCACCCGCGCGGAATGCAGATATGCCTGCTCGGGGTCACTCTCAGCCAGCACCTGGACACTCAACAGGTGTTTGGCCATGGTTTCAGTGCGACCACCAGCCGCCTCGAGTTCCTTGAGTAGTTCCGGCTCGAGTTCCAGCTCGAAGATCTCATCGGGCCACGGCAGGTCGTTCGACGTGTCACGTTCGGGTCGTTCTTCGCGTTCCGGGCGTCGAGGCGGTCGGCCATCGCGCTGCTGGGAGTCGCGTGCCGGACGTCGCGGTCCGCGCTGGTCGGGATCACCCCGGTCGGGACGGCCCCTGCCCGACGGACCTCGACCCGCACCCGCACGGCGCGAATCGGACTTTTGACCCCGAGTATCACTGTCAGATGAAGGTTTACGTCCGGGTTTGCCGGTTCCGGGTTTGCCGGTTCCAGGTTTGCCGGATCCCGGCTTGCCCCGAACTGGGTCTACCCGAACTGGGTCTACCCGAACTGGGTCTACCCGAACTGGGTTTACCTGAACCGGGTTTGCCTGAACTGGGCCTACTTGAACGGGGTTTGGACGAATCGGCACCACGGCCGGCCGGCCGCTTACGGCCTGGCTGATCAACCATGAAAAACCTCCACAAATACGTCGATGGGGGGCCTTACGGCCCCCCATCGGGAAAAATGTCCGGCGGCGTCCTACTCTCCCACCCCGTCACCAGGGCAGTACCATCGGCGCAGAAGGGCTTAGCTTCCGGGTTCGGAATGGGACCGGGCGTTTCCCCCTCGCTATGACCGCCGAAACTCTATGGAGATATCAATCGTTCCCGACCGTATCTCGGGAACCGCATAGTGAACGCGTAGCAGAAGTAAATATGTGTGGCAAGTCCTCGGCCTATTAGTACCGGTCAGCTCCGCACGTCACCGTGCTTCCACCTCCGGCCTATCAACCCAGTCATCTAGCTGGGGGCCTTACCAGGTTAACCCTGTGGGAGCCCTCATCTTGAAGCGTGCTTCCCGCTTAGATGCTTTCAGCGGTTATCACTTCCGAACGTAGCTAACCAGCCATGCTCCTGGCGGAACAACTGGCATACCAGAGGTTCGTCCATCCCGGTCCTCTCGTACTAGGGACAGCCCTTCTCAAGACTCCTACGCGCGCGGCGGATAGGGACCGAACTGTCTCACGACGTTCTAAACCCAGCTCGCGTGCCGCTTTAATGGGCGAACAGCCCAACCCTTGGGACCGACTCCAGCCCCAGGATGCGACGAGCCGACATCGAGGTGCCAAACCATCCCGTCGATATGGACTCTTGGGGAAGATCAGCCTGTTATCCCCGGGGTACCTTTTATCCGTTGAGCGACGCCGCTTCCACTTGCCAGCGCCGGGTCACTAATTCCGACTTTCGTCCCTGCTCGAGCCGTCACTCTCGCAGTCAAGCTCCCTTGTGCATTTACACTCGATACCTGATTGCCAACCAGGTTGAGGGAACCTTTGAGCGCCTCCGTTACATTTTAGGAGGCAACCGCCCCAGTTAAACTACCCACCAGGCACTGTCCTTGATCCGGATCACGGACCTAAGTTAGACAGCCAGCACGATCAGAGTGGTATTTCAACGTTGACTCCACATGGACTGGCGTCCACGCTTCACAGTCTCCCACCTATCCTACACAAATCGAACCGACCACCAATACCAAGCTGTAGTAAAGGTCCCGGGGTCTTTCCGTCCTGCCGCGCGTAACGAGCATCTTTACTCGTAGTGCAATTTCGCCGAGTCTGTGGTTGAGACAGCGCCCAAGTCGTTACGCCATTCGTGCAGGTCGGAACTTACCCGACAAGGAATTTCGCTACCTTAGGATGGTTATAGTTACCACCGCCGTTTACTGGCGCTTAAGTTCTGAGCTTCGCGACCGAAGTCGCTAACCCGTCCCCTTAACGTTCCAGCACCGGGCAGGCGTCAGTCCATATACATCGTCTTGCGACTTGGCATGGACCTATGTTTTTAGTAAACAGTCGCTTGGGCCTGGTCTCTGCGGCCAACCGGCGCTCAGGGAGCAAGTCCCATCACGCTAATCGGCCCCCCTTCTCCCGAAGTTACGGGGGTATTTTGCCGAGTTCCTTAACCACAGTTCTCTCGATCGCCTTGGTATTCTCTACCTGACCACCTGTGTCGGTTTGGGGTACGGGCGGCTGTACAACTCGCTAGAGGCTTTTCTTGGCAGCATAGGATCACTCACTTCGCCTTAATCGGCTCGGCGTCAGATCTCAGGCATGTGAGACGCGGATTTGCCTACGTCTCGCCCTACATCTTTACCCCGGGACTACCATCGCCCGGGTTGAGCTACCTTCCTGCGTCACCCCATTGCTTGCCTACTACAGATTCGGTTCGCGTGCTCCTCCGCCTTGACCCGAAGGTCGCAGCGGATTTGGACGCTTAGCATCCTCTGCCTCGGCAGGGTCGCGGTACAGCCGGTACGGGAATATCAACCCGTTGTCCATCGACTACGCCTGTCGGCCTCGTCTTAGGTCCCGACTTACCCAGGGCGGATTAGCCTGGCCCTGGAACCCTTGGTCATTCGGCGGACTGGTTTCTCACCAGTCTTTCGCTACTCATGCCTGCATTCTCACTCGTGTGGCATCCACGGCTCGGTCACCCGGCCGCTTCACTCGCCACACGACGCTCCCCTACCCATCCACACGCTTGGACCACGAAGGCCTAGCTGTTGTGTGAATGCCACAACTTCGGCGGTGTGCTTGAGCCCCGCTAAATTGTCGGCGCGGAATCACTTGACCAGTGAGCTATTACGCACTCTTTCAAGGGTGGCTGCTTCTAAGCCAACCTCCTGGTTGTCTGTGCGACTCCACATCCTTTCCCACTTAGCACACGCTTAGGGGCCTTAGTTGGTGGTCTGGGCTGTTTCCCTCTCGACTACGAAGCTTATCCCCCGCAGTCTCACTGCCACGTTCTAACTTTCCGGCATTCGGAGTTTGGCTGAGTTCAGTAAGCTTGTAGGCCCCCTAGCCCATCCAGTAGCTCTACCTCCGGAAAGAAACACGTGACGCTGCACCTAAATGCATTTCGGGGAGAACCAGCTATCACGGAGTTTGATTGGCCTTTCACCCCTACCCACAGCTCATCCCCCAATTTTTCAACATTGGTGGGTTCGGGCCTCCACGACGTCTTACCGTCGCTTCACCCTGGCCATGGGTAGATCACTCCGCTTCGGGTCTAGAGTGTGCGACTGAATCGCCCTATTCAGACTCGCTTTCGCTACGGCTACCCCACTCGGGTTAACCTCGCCACACACCGCTAACTCGCAGGCTCATTCTTCAAAAGGCACGCCGTCACAACAACCGAAGTCATCGCTCCGACGGATTGTAAGCAAATGGTTTCAGGTTCTATTTCACTCCCCTCCCGGGGTTCTTTTCACCTTTCCCTCACGGTACTTGTCCGCTATCGGTCACCAAGGAGTATTTAGGCTTAGCGGGTGGTCCCGCCAGATTCGCACGAGATTTCTCGGGCCCCGTGCTACTTGGGGTATCGCTCAAGAGTCCAAAATGTTTCGTCTACGGGGGTGTTACCCTCTTTGCCGACCCTTTCCAAGGTCTTCGACTACATCCTGGATTTCTAACTCTTCGAAGATTCGGCAGAATCCTCTAAGCGGCCCCACAACCCCGAATTCGCAACGCCTGCCGGCTATCACACGGATTCGGTTTGGCCTATTCCACTTTCGCTCGCCACTACTCGCGGAATCACTTTTGTTTTCTCTTCCTGAGGGTACTGAGATGTTTCACTTCCCCTCGTTCCCGCCGCATGCCCTATGTGTTCAGGCATGGGTAACTGGACATGACTCCAGTTGGGTTTCCCCATTCGGACATCCCCGGATCACAGCTCGGTTGACAGCTCCCCGAGGCTTATCGCAGCCTCCTACGTCCTTCTTCGGCTCTTGGTGCCAAGGCATCCACCATCTGCTCTTAGTAACTTGACCACAGATTTATTTCTAGATGCTCGCGTTCACTATGCAGTTCTCAAGGTACGGGCGAGAGGACCATCCAGCCCCCCTTGGAGGCTTTCTCGGTCCACTCTGAGTTGCAGGTCTCTCGACCGTTCCCTCAGGACCCAACAGCGTGCCAGGCCCCGTCGCAATCTTCCGTCTCGTTCCACGCTCTTGCGAGCAGTACTAGATCCGTTCAATTACTACGAGGCCAAATAGTCAATGTTTCCACATTTATGAGCAACCGTTGAGAACATTCGTCTCTTCGGCTCTCTGGACCTGGTGTTTCCACCTGGCCAGATGCTCCTTAGAAAGGAGGTGATCCAGCCGCACCTTCCGGTACGGCTACCTTGTTACGACTTCGTCCCAATCGCTGGTCCCACCTTCGACAGTTCCTTCCCTTGCGGGTTAGGCCACCGGCTTCGGGTGTTACCGACTTTCGTGACGTGACGGGCGGTGTGTACAAGGCCCGGGAACGTATTCACCGCAGCGTTGCTGATCTGCGATTACTAGCGACTCCGACTTCATGGGGTCGAGTTGCAGACCCCAATCCGAACTGAGACCGGCTTTGTGGGATTAGCTCCACCTTGCGGTATTGCAGCCCTCTGTACCGGCCATTGTAGCATGCGTGCAGCCCTGGACATAAGGGGCATGATGACTTGACGTCGTCCCCACCTTCCTCCGAGTTGACCCCGGCAGTCTCCTATGAGTCCCCGGCATTATCCGCTGGCAACATAGAACGAGGGTTGCGCTCGTTGCGGGACTTAACCCAACATCTCACGACACGAGCTGACGACAGCCATGCACCACCTGTGTGAGAGCCAACTAAATGACCCGACATCTCTGCCGGATTACTCTCCATGTCAAGCCCAGGTAAGGTTCTTCGCGTTGCATCGAATTAAGCCGCATGCTCCGCCGCTTGTGCGGGCCCCCGTCAATTCCTTTGAGTTTTAGCCTTGCGGCCGTACTCCCCAGGCGGGGCGCTTAATGCGTTAGCTACGGCACGGAGATCGTGGAAACAATCCCCACACCTAGCGCCCACCGTTTACGGCGTGGACTACCAGGGTATCTAATCCTGTTCGCTCCCCACGCTTTCGCTCCTCAGCGTCAGTTATGGCCCAGAAACCTGCCTTCGCCATCGGTGTTCTTCCTGATATCTGCGCATTCCACCGCTACACCAGGAGTTCCAGTTTCCCCTACCACACTCTAGTTTGCCCGTATCGAATGCAGGCCCAAGGTTAAGCCATTGGGTTTTCACATCCGACGCGACAAACCGCCTACGAGCTCTTTACGCCCAATAAATCCGGACAACGCTTGCACCCTACGTATTACCGCGGCTGCTGGCACGTAGTTAGCCGGTGCTTCTTCTGCAGGTACAGTCACTTTCGCTTCGTCCCTGCTGAAAGAGGTTTACAATCCGAAGACCTTCGTCCCTCACGCGGCGTCGCTGCGTCAGGCTTTCGCCCATTGCGCAATATTCCCCACTGCTGCCTCCCGTAGGAGTCTGGGCCGTGTCTCAGTCCCAGTGTGGCCGGTCGCCCTCTCAGGCCGGCTACCCGTCGTCGCCTTGGTAGGCCATTACCCCACCAACTAGCTGATAGGCCGCGGGCCCATCCCAGACCAGAATCCTTTCCACCACCGTTGGATGCCCAAAGTGGTCATATCCGGTATTAGCTACTCTTTCGAGTGGTTATCCCGGTGTCTGGGGCAGGTTGCCCACGTGTTACTCACCCGTTCGCCACTAATCCCCAGGGCAAGCCCTGGTTCATCGTTCGACTTGCATGTGTTAAGCACGCCGCCAGCGTTCGTCCTGAGCCAGGATCAAACTCTCCGTGAATGATTTTGTGTTTCGCTCACGAATTGTAAGCCTGGCAAGAACAAATCTGACATACATCAAATTTGGTCATGCCTCAAAAGAATCCCTTCCGACAACCGGTCAGACCGGCCGCCGAACGGGGTTCGGCATTGACTTTTGGCACACTGTTGAGTTCTCAAGGAGCGGGCGCACACCATCACTTCCAGCTATTCGCTAGGAGGTTTCCGGGGCAACTTCTCCACTGTACCAGGTTGGGCTGAAGTGTCAACCACCCCCTGGTTCCCGCGCGTTTCGTCGGCCTTTTCAGGCTCTCGAGGTGGTCGGGAGTTGCTCTTTCGAGCAACAGAATTAAATGTAGCAGGCGTTTTCGGGGGCCGAAAAGGGGGGTCCGTTAAGGCCCTCAAGCACCCAGATCAGCCACGCCGATCGCCCGTTTGCCACGTCGCAAGAGGACCCATCGGCCGTGCAGAGCCAGGCCCGATTCCAGGGTTGCGTCCTGCTCGGACACGCGCTCGTTGTTGACGTAAGCGCCCCCCTCTTTGATCGCCCGACGAGCTGCGGACTTCGAGTCGCACAGGCCTGTTGCGACCAGGGCGTCTATGACGGTCGTGCCCGGTTGCACGGCCATCGTGGGTACATCCTCGGTGGCTTGGCGCCAGATCGTTTCGGGCAGTTCAGCGAGCTCTCCTCGTCCGAACAGAGCAGCACTGGCAGCCTCGATGTGCTCTCGCGCCTGCCGGCCGTGGACGAGGTCTGTCAGCTCCGCTGCCAAGGCTCGCTGACCCGCTCTGGAAGCCGGGTTGGCCTCACCTGATGCGATGACCTCCTCCACCTCGGACACGGGCCGCAGGCTGAAGAACCGCAGCATGCTCGCGATATCGCGGTCGTCGGTGTTGAGCCAGAACTGGTAGAAGGCGAACGGGGAGGTCTGCTGGGCGTCCAGCCAGATGGCCCCGCCAGCGGTCTTGCCGAACTTGGTGCCGTCTGCCTTCGTCACCAGCGGGACGGTCAGGCCATGGGCGCGACTCTCGGGGCCCTCGACCTTGCGGATCAGGTCCAAGCCGCCGGTGATGTTGCCCCACTGGTCGGAACCGCCGACCTGCAACGTACAGCCGTGATCGCGGTACAGGTGCAGGTAGTCCATGGACTGCAGGAGCATGTAACTGAACTCCGTGTAACTGATCCCGTCACCGTTGAGGCGGGCCGAGATCGACTCCTTGCTCAGCATGGCGTTGACGCTGAAGTGCTTGCCGACGTCGCGCAGGAACTCGATGGCGCTCATCTGTGCCGTCCAGTCGAGATTCGAGACCAGAGTGGCCGGGTTGTCACCGTCGAAGTCGAGGAAGTGCGCGAGCTGGCCACGTACCCGATCGACCCAGTCAGCCACGGTGTCGTCGGTGTTCAGAACCCGTTCCGTGCTGCGGCCGCTGGGGTCGCCGATCAAGCCGGTCGCTCCCCCGACCAGCGCGATGACCTTGTGCCCCGCGAGCTGGAACCGACGCAGGAGTAGCAGTGGAACGAGGTTGCCGACGTGCAGGCTGGACGCGGTCGGGTCGAACCCGCAGTAGAGCGTGATCGGGCCGGCCATGGACTCGGACAGTGCGCCAAGGTCGGTCGAGGAGGCGATCAGGCCGCGGGCTTCAAGATCGGAAAGCAGATCGGTCACGCCCCCATCTTGGCAGGCGTGACCGATCGGGTGTTGGTGGCTGGGTTAGCGGGGGATGCCTTCGCCGCATCCTACAAAGGCAGGGTTGCCCTGGCCGACACCCTTGTTGGTGTCACAACGGAAGCCCGCGTTGGAATCTGCGTCCGGGTTCGTCCACTTCTGACCCTTGGGCTGAGCCTTCATCATGGCGTTGCCACCGCCAGCGGTGCCGTCTGCCGGTTTCTCGGCTGCAGCCGGGCCAGCAAAGCCCGCCACGGCAAACAGTGCTGTAGCTCCGAGAACTCCAATTGCTCGCATCTTCATGTTCGCTCCTCTCCTCCCCCGGCGGGCCTGCGCCCACCTTTCGACTCCAACGTACGTCTGGCTCTTGGCAAGGTCAATGACGATTGAATCTGCACAGGCGTGCGCAATCCCTGTCGGTCACGGCGACGAGAGTCACGCACGCCCGGAGAATGCCGACAACTCAGCGGTCTTCCTTCAAGGCCGCGCGTTCGGCACGGCGCAGGCCTGCCAGCACCAGCCCGGCCGCGATGAGCACCAGGCCGGCGATGATCAAGGCCACACCTGCATTCACCGCCTCCAGGGACCACAGCCCAACAAGGATCGCGGCCGCCAGCCCAGAAGCAACCGCCCACAACCAGTCCCCGCCGCGCGCGAACAGCCACGCACCGATCAGAACCAGCGCGAGAGCACTGACGCGGCCCGTCCAGCGCAAGGGTGTGTCCGGGTCGTTGAATCCAAGTTCGGCCGTCATGAGCACGATGGTCCCCTGCAACCACACCATCAGGCCCATCGCGCGCGTCAACCACTCAGGCGGGAAGAACTTGTTCAACAGCAGACTCGCCGCGACGCCCAGTCCGACGACCATCAGCGCCATCTGGGGCCCGTCACTGACGCCCAGGACATCCACCAGGGAAAGCCCGGTGACCAACGCCAGCACACCAGTGACCAGCGTGTTGATGAAGCCCGGTACCCAGTGCCACACGACCAACGAAATCAGCAGCGCGGTGCTTGACCCGACCAGCAGCAGCCAGTCCGCAGGCTCCCCCGTCTCGGGCGAGAAGCCGACCATGATCGCCAGCAGCGCCAATACCGCCGACACACCACCCATCACCTGGGCTACACGCCCACGAACAGGGTGCTCACTGATGTGGCCCACAGGGCGGATCACCAGCCACACGCCGACGAGCATTGCCGCACTGATCACGGCGGGCAACGCCGCGCGCATCACCTGACTGAAGTCAGTCCACACCTGGGATCCGATGACTATCAGACCGATCGTGGCCAGACCCGCCCCGGCGTAGCCAGCCAGTTCTGCGAGCCGTTGACGTACGTCCACGTGATGGGTGTGGTACTCGCGACTGACGTCCGATGCCAGGTCGGGCGTCAGCCTGCCCCTCTTCAACGAAATGCGTCAATGTCCGATCCAGGCGATCAGTCATGACAACCACCCCTGCTTCA